>CP070731.1:0-12257 GCA_020347545.1 Flavobacteriaceae bacterium
ACTGGTTGATGCAGCGAAACTGATTCATTCAGGACTTCCAAAGCGTCTAGCAGTTCACGCAGGAGTTGTTGAGCCATTATCTGATGACCCCGATACTTTATCGGCATTAAAAGATCTTACGGATCTGATGATTTAGATATTTGGTTAATTAGAATAAGTTCATGAGATATCATGTTTGAACCCGATGAATATATCTTCACAAAATTTGCTTATTTCTTCAAAAGGAGGAATAAACGTAAAAAAGCTAGAGATCCATTTATAGTAAACTTAGAGGAGGTTAAACCTAGATTATTATTGTTTTCACGTGCGATAACCGGAGAGTCTATAGAAATTTTTGAAGCTGAAAGAGAAGGGGGCTATAAAGACAATAATTTTTTCCTTCCTTCCAGTATATCTTGTTTCAATACGATTCAGGATAACCTGTCCTATTATCTTTTCAGAATTCTTTATTTATCCGTTCAAAAGAATCTTAATTTGAATTGGTCATCAGATGATGGACATAGTTTGTCAGCATCTAGAAAAAGGGCTCTATTGACCTCTGAACTAGTGCTAAAAGAATTATTTTCAGAATTTCCAATTACCAGAGAATACCATCAAAAACTAGTACAACATTATACGGATAAAACAAGTCCGGACAAAGAACCTGATTTCAGTTTCATTTATGGAAAATGGATGATCAATAGTAGATTGGGCAATTCATTGGATCCATTGAAAAATTTTGGTGAAGAAGTAAAAACTTCAGATCCTGATTCGGAAAAAACAGTTCTCGAGGCAAAGGGAGTAGAAGAAATCGTTTCCGTTCAAATAGATCAGAAGCAATTGGATGATGCGGTATTACAGCATCAGTTTGAAAAAGTGGAAACAGCAGATGAATTTGGTGGTAATTTCAGAGATATGGATGGCGATGATGACTTAAAGGATCATGAGAACGCCCTGGATGAACTGCAAATGAAATTTACGGTTAGGGTTGATGATACGGCCCATTCAGTCTATCAGGCAGAATTCACTGAAAATACGACTATAGCGGAAAGTGCTGAAACTTTGAATCAGGAAAATCATTTACTTTATGATGAATGGGATTTTTCCAAGAGAATTTATAAGAAAGGATTTTGTAAAGTTTATCCTAAACGAGTCGAGGATTACAATATAGATTTCTACAAGTCCACTATAGATGAAAATGCCTCAACTCTTATGGGATTAAGAAAGATGCTTACATCGTTTAATAATAAATTTCAACAGCAGAGAAAGCAGAATGACGGAGATGAATTTGAATTGGATGCAATAACAGATCTTTTCGTAGACATTCATACCGGGCATACACCTTCCGAGAACATTTATTTGTCTAAAAGAAAGAAAGAAAAAGATATATCTATTTTACTGCTTCTGGATGCAAGTTTGTCAAGTGATGCATATGCTGCGGGTAGTAGAGTAATTGACGTAGAAAAACAAGTATCCATTCTTTTTGGTGAAATACTTGATGAATTTAAAATTGATTTTTCAATTAATGCCTTCTATTCTAAAACAAGAAACCATACTTCTTACATCAATCTAAAAGAATTTGATGAACCATGGTCGGGAGCCAGATATAAGATTGGAGCAATAAAACCAAGTGGGTATACACGAATTGGTGCAGCACTCAGGCATTCTGCCTCTTTACTGGACAATAGGGAATCCAGAAATAAATGGCTGATTCTGATATCGGACGGAAAGCCCAATGATTATGACCGTTATGAAGGAAAATATGGTGTTAATGACGTAAAGCAAGCCATCAGGGAACTTCACAAAAAGGATATTAATGCCTATGCATTGGCTATCGAAGCCCAGGCGAAATACTATCTTCCCCAAATGTTTGGAAAAAACCATTATCAAATATTGACCAGGCCGGTAGAATTACTCAATTCTTTGGTGCATCTCTACGAAAAAATCAAACATCAGGGGTAAAGAGGGGTAATTGTTTTAAATGAGCTTCTGTTCCTTAAATAGTTTATCAGCTTTATAGTGAAAGAAATAATCCTCAAATATATTAGGACTCAATATTTTCGTGAAGAAACTTGGATATGTTAGCACGATGATATGAGTTGACAAAAATCAGAGGTTGCAATCTTGTCACCCTGACAAAAAAACAGAATTCATTTTACTTCCTCTTATGAGGCCTTAGAATTAATCCCAGGGGTTTATCATAAGTAAGATAATTGGTAAACCAATCAAAAAATGCAACGAACTTATTTCTGAATCCAATGAGGGATATGATATGTACAAACATCCATAGAAACCAGGCAAATGAACCTTGAAATTTCCACTTAGGAAGATCAACAACAGCTTTTTTACGACCTATCGTTGCCATAACACCTCTATCCTTGTAGACGAAAGGGCGAATGGGTTTATTCTTCATCATTCTAAGGATATTTTTTGCCAGTAACTTTCCCTGTTGCTTGGCTACAGGGGCGAGCATAGGTAGTCCTTTAGGATTTTCTTCGGTAATATGAGCCGCTACATCACCTATGGCAAATACACGTTCAGTGTATCTAACCCTATTAAAGGCATCAACTAATATTCTGTTGCCACCTGTAAGCGATTTTTTAGGCAGGCCTTTAATTGGAGCTCCCTTTACTCCAGCAGTCCAGATAAGTGTATCCGTAGGGAAGGAGCTTCCATCGGCAAGGCTCAGTTTATCACCGTCATAGTTTGTTACTTTTGAATTCAGGAACACATTTATTCCAAGTTTTTGGAGATATTCCAACGTTTTTTGAGAGGCCTCCTCCGACATTGTCTTTAACAGTTTTGGTGCAGATTGATAAAGATTGATGCTTAACTTGGAAATATCCAGATCGGGAAAGTCCTTTGGAATTACATATTTTTTCATTTCCGCCAGTGCTCCGGCTAATTCGATCCCTGCCGGACCACCACCGACGACTGCAATATTGAGGATTTCTTCAAGGGATTCATCCTTCTGTCGAGTAAGGGATTTTTCCAGGTTTTGAAAAATAAAACTTCTCATATTCAGGGCATCAGGAATTGACTTTAGTGGAAAAAGAATATTTTTTATTGAGTCAAAATCGTAAAAGTTGCTTGTGCTTCCCGTCGCTATGATCAGGTAATCGTAATAAAAACTTCCAACCGAAGTTTTCAATTTTTTCTTATCCGTATCCACAGATTTCACTTTTGCCATTCTAAATCTGACATTTTTTCGCTGTCTGAGAATTCTTCTAACGGGATAGGCAATACTATAGGGTTCTAGACCTCCCGTGGCAATTTGATACATCAGAGGTTGAAAATTATGGTAGTTATTTTGATCGATAAGCAGTACTTCGACATTTTCATTTTTTAGAAATTTTGCCAGAGTAATTCCGCCGAAACCAGCACCAATAATTATAATTTTATTCTTTTTTGCCATTTGATCAAAGATATGGGAAAATTTCCGCTTATGATTCCTAAAAGGTTTTGGGATCAGTATATTAAAAATGGCTAAATGCTTATACAGGTCTTCTTTTATATTTGAATCAGGTTTTAATCATTATAAAAATAGCCGTATCTTTTAGGTTGAAAAATTGAACCCAAATTCATGTCGAGTTATAAAGTTGTAATCGTTGGTGGAGGTCTCGCCGGATTAACTGCTGCCTTACATTTATCCAAATATGGAATAGAATCATTGCTCATTGAAAAAGAGAAGTATCCCAGGCACAAAGTGTGTGGTGAATATGTTTCAAATGAAGTTTTACCTTATTTGAGCTCCTTAGGAGTAGACCCTTTTCTGTTTGGCGCAAAAAAAATGGAGCACTTTGAACTTTCTGCTGTGACTGGAGATTCGTGTAAAGCGGTATTGCCGCTGGGTGGCTTTAGTGTGAGTCGTTATACACTGGATGCCAAGATGTATGAATTATTAAAAGAGCAGGAAATTGCCATTATTCATGATACGGTTACAGATATTAACTTTAACGGAGAAAACTTTCAGATTGAACTTAAGGATAACCCATCTGTAGGGGCTGAATTTGTGTTGGGAGCTTATGGGAAGAGGTCTTCTCTGGATTCTAAATTAAAAAGAAGTTTTATTAGGTCACATGCTCCTTATTTGGCAGTTAAAGCACATTACCGGGGTGAATATCCGGATAATGTTGTAGGGCTTCACAATTTTTATGGAGGTTACTGTGGGGTATCAAAGATTGAAAATGAGGCACTTAATATTTGTTATATAGTGAGTTATAAGGAATTTAAAAAGTACCGGAATATAGAGGAGTTTCAGGAAAAGGTCTTGTTTAAAAATATATCCTTGAAAAGTATTTTACAAAATTCACAAATGCTTTTTGATAAGCCTCTTGCCATTAGTCAAATATCCTTTGAATCGAAGTCATTGATAAAAGATCATGTAATCATGTGTGGAGATTCGGCAGGAATGATTCATCCCTTATGTGGGAATGGAATGAGCATGGCCATTTTAAGTGCGCGTATGATTGCTAATCTACTCCTTGAGTATTTTAATATGCCATCAATGACCAGAAATGATTTGGAGAAAAAGTACAGGATACAATGGAAAAAGGCTTTTTCTTCCAGATTGAGGACGGGAAGGTTTCTGTCCAGATTATTTGAATACAAGCGCTTGTCATTGTTATTGATAAACTACCTAAAATCCTACCCGGCTGTAATTGAACAGATCATAAAAAGAACACATGGTAAACCTGTTGAAAGCATATGATAAGCACGAAGTATAGAAGTGATCAAAGAGAAATCATGGATGATTTTACCTTAAGAGGAAAGGGTTTAAGGGAAAACCTTGATATTCTCTCAATGATTAACTGGTGGCTGGGAGGAAATCATGTAACAATCGACGGGATTGATAAAATCTTAAAGGCAGAAAATGTCAATGAGAAGGTGAAGGTGGTCGATTTGGGGTGCGGAAATGGTGATATGCTCAGAAGGATCGCCAAAATGGGATTCAGGAAAGGGTATCAATTCGAACTGATCGGTATCGATGCAAATGCGGACACTATAGATTATGCGACTGAGCTCTCAGGAACTCATGACAATATCAGCTATTTTCAACTTGATATTTTTTCTAAAGAATTCGAAAAGCTTGAGTATGATATTGTGCTATCAACTTTGTTTTTGCATCATTTAAAAGATGAAGACATTATTAGTAAACTAAATTTATTGTGTAAAAATGCAAGTTTGGGAATTGTGATCAATGATCTTCATCGAAACAAACTCGCTTATTTTTTATTCAACATCATTAGTTTTTTTATCAACAATAAGATCATTCGAAACGATGGCCTTATATCTATTTTAAGGGGCTTTAAAAAAAATGAACTGGAGCACTTTTCAGAAGTGATCAATATGCCTTTTTCAATTAAATGGAAATGGGCCTTTCGCTATCAATGGTTAATATTTACAAGAAATGAAAGTTAGAGTTAAATCAGTAGCAAAGGCGCTGCCAAAATATACCAGAAATACTAAGGAAATACTCCCCTTCCTGGAACTGTGGCTGCAAGATCAGGAACCTAGGTTTCAAAGGAAGATAAAGAAGCTTTTTGAAAACGCTGGTGTGGACCGAAGATACTCCATAATGGATGCTGATGAGGTTTTTCATAAATCTTCGTTTGAAGAAAAGAATGATATTTATGAAAGGGAGTCTATACTTCTTGCTGAGAAATGTTTATTAGATGCATTGGAAAAGGCCTCTCTTGAGTCAAAAGATGTGGATTTTTTGATCACTGTGAGTTGCACGGGAATAATGATTCCCTCGATTGATGCCTATTTGATCAATCGACTCAATATGCGCCAGGATGTGGTGCGATTACCGGTAACTGAAATGGGTTGTGCTGCAGGAGTCTCGGGTATGATATATGCTAAGAATTTTTTGCAGGCCAATCCGGGTAAATGTGCTGCAGTGGTTGCCATGGAGTCACCGACAGCCACCTTTCAATTGGAGGATTTTTCAATGGTCAATATGGTTAGCGCAGCAATTTTTGGGGATGGGGCGGCGGCGGTAATACTTAGCTCCAGTGAAGATAAGGATGGGCCGGCAATCTTGGATGAATCGATGTACCATTTTTTCAATGCAGAGAAAATGATGGGCTTTAAACTGAGAAATACCGGGTTACAGATGGTATTGGACAAAACGGTTCCGGAGACCATCGCAAGTCATTTTCCTAAAATAATACATCCTTTTTTAGAACGAAATAAATTGACTATCGAGCAAATTGATCATCTGGTTTTTCATCCGGGAGGTAAGAAAATTGTTCAGACTGTGGAGGCGTTGTTTGACTCTTCAGGTAAGAATATTGATGACACTAAAGAGGTGCTAAAATTGTATGGGAATATGTCAAGCGTGACCGTTTTGTTTGTTCTTGAACGGTTTCTTGAAAAGAATATAAAGGCGGGAGAAAAGGGGCTGATGTTAAGTTTTGGTCCCGGGTTTTCTGCACAAAGGATTTTATTGGAATGGTAAAGGAGTTTAAAAATAAATGGGCCCTGATTTTAGGGGGCTCAAGTGGATTGGGCCTGGCCACGGCAAAGAAGCTGGCAAGCCATGGCATGAACATTTGCATCGTCCACAGGAATCTGAAAAGTGAGCTGCCCGAAATAGAAAGGCATTATAAGGAAATTCGGGCTTATGAGGTTTCACTTATAACATTTAACAAAGACTTGTTAAAACAGGAAAACCGAGAGGAAATTTTGAATTTACTTCTTGATAAAATAGGTGAGAATGACAGTATTAAATGCTTGATTCACAGTGTAGCAAAAGGAAATCTAAAACCTATGACAGCTCCAGGCAGAAAGGAGTTGTCTAACCTGGATTTTGAAATCACAATCAAGGCCATGGCATTAAGTCTTTATGACTGGTTCAAGGCCCTCTATGCCACTAAAAGAATGGCTCCGGATTTCAGACTGATAAGTTTTACCAGTGAAGGTGGAAGGAGGCCCTTAAAAAACTATGCTGCCGTTTCTGCAGCTAAAGCCTCGTTGGAAGCGATTACCCGAAACATCGCTCTCGAATTTGCTCCCAATGGGGTAAGAGCGAATTGTATTCAGGCCGGGGTAACCAACACGAAATCCTTGAGAATGATACCGGATAGTGATAAAATAATGAAACATGCAGTAAATAGAAACCCCTTTGGACGCCTAACCCTTGAAAGGGACGTTGCAAATGTGGTATATCTGTTGTGTAGGGATGAAGCGGCATGGATCAATGGATGTATAATTCCTGTAGACGGGGGAGAACATTTAAGTTAGATGATGACCAAAAAAGAAATCATAAAGGCATTGCCCTATTCGGAACCGTTCTTATTTGTGGATGACATCCGTTCCATCGACGAAAATCGAGTTGAAGGGAACTATACCTTTCGTAAGGAAAGCTTCTTTTATAAAGGACACTTTAAGGATGGACCGGTTACCCCAGGGGTTATTTTGACCGAAGTTATGGCGCAGATAGGGCTCGTATGTCTTGGAATATATCTTTTAGATAAGGAAGAAGTTGAATTGAAACCTAAAATTGCTTTGACTTCGAATCGAATTGATTTTTATCTTCCGGTGTATCCGGGAGAAAAGGTAAAAGTAGAATCCGAAAAAATCTACTTTCGATTTAATAAATTAAAATGTTCTGTACGAATGCTGAATGACAAGAATGAGATGGTATGCCGAGGTGAAATTGCAGGAATGATCGTTAACGAATAATGGGAAAAAGAGTTGTTATAACAGGAATGGGTGTTGTTGCTCCTAACGGAGTAGGCATAGATGATTTTGTCCAGGGAATACGAACGGGAAGATCGGGTATTGCTTACTTTCAGGAATTGAAAGATCTTGGTTTCTCCTGCTGTATTGGAGGGGTTCCAAAACTTTCAGAAGAATTGATAAGCAGGTACCTCACGGATTTACAACGCAAGAATTTTAACAGTTCGGGTATACTTTACGGATGTATCTCCGGCATGGATGCATGGCGGGACGCAGGACTGGGAATTGACCCAAATTCTGAGGTTGATTATGACACAGGAATTATTTTTGGTACGGGTCAGTCAGGCGTAGATAAGTTTCGAGAGGCTATTTATAAACTGGATGACAATAAAGTGCGGCGACTGGGAAGCACCACCGTTGCCCAAACAATGACAAGTGGCATAAGTGCCTACCTGGGCGGAATTTTAGGTTGTGGAAACCAGGTAACTACAAATTCCTCGGCTTGTACAACCGGAACAGAGTCCATTTTAATGGGAGCTGAAAGAATAAAATCCGGAAAAGCCAGACGTATGCTTGTTGGAAGTTGTTCTGATCACGGGCCTTATATCTGGGGAGGGTTTGATGCAATGCGCGTAATGACTTATAAGTACAACGATTCACCTGAAAAAGGTTCGAGGCCTATGAGCGCCACAGCTTCAGGTTTCGTGCCAGGATCCGGTGGAGGAGCCATGCTTCTGGAAGATCTGGAGTCGGCCGTAGCGAGAGGGGCAAAAATTTATGCAGAGATTCTTGGGGGTCATATAAATGCGGGTGGACAGCGACAGGGTGGTACAATGACCGCGCCGAATACCACAGCCGTTAAGAAGTGCATCAGCGAAGCCCTCAAAGAAGCGGGTATTGATCCGAGTTCTATAGATTCAATTAATGGGCACTTAACAGCAACCTCCAAAGATGTGCTCGAGATTAAAAACTGGAAAGAGGCACTTGGCTGTTCCTTCAACAGTTTCCCCATGATCAACGCATTGAAAAGCATGACCGGCCATTGCCTGGCAGCTGCTGGAAGTATTGAGAGTGTTGCTTCTGTACTTCAAATACATCATGGCTTTATATTTCCTTCGATCAATAGTGAAGATTTGCACCCCCAGATTGGTGAACTAATAGATCAGTCTTCAGTACCCGGAAAGGTCTTAAGGCAGGATGTAAACACTGTTATCAAGGCCAGTTTTGGATTTGGAGATGTCAACGCCTGTATTATTTTCGGAAAACATAAAAATTAACATATGGAAAAAGTAGAATTGATCACAAAGCTCAAGGAAATTGTCAAACCCTATATTCAGGATCAGCAAGCCTTTGAAAACCTAAATGAAGGAACGAATTTTATCAATGACCTTAAAATAAACTCGGCCAATCTGGTAGATATCGTTCTTGATGTGGAGGATGCCTTTGACATTGAAATTGACAATGAATCGATGGAACAAATGCTTTCAGTTCAAAAAGCCATGGAGATCATCGAAAGTAAAATGAAATAAATATTAAGTAAATGATAGGCGTTGATATTGTAGACCTTAGAGAAGCAAGGGGAAGATCTGATTGGAGAAGGAAGGGATATCTCAGCAAGCTTTTTTCTGAAAAGGAGATTCAATACATTGAACAGTCAAAGGACCCTGATATTGCTGTATGGAGACTATGGTCAATGAAGGAAAGTGCCTATAAAGCGGATTTTTACTATTCTCGTAAACGCATTTTTAATCCGGTTAAATTTAACTGCCATATTCAAAGTGATGTGGAAGGGAAGGTTAATATCGTTTCCAGGCAGTACACGACCTACACCAGAACTGCAAAAGAATACATTACAACATCGGCATCCGGGAATGCAATAAGAGGCCGTTGTAAATCATTCAGAGTACCTGACAAAACAGATCTTTCTATATCAGAATTCACATATAGCGAGCTCAAAAAAGAAATTGCTTCAGCCTATAATAAATGCCCTGGCGAAATCGGAATTCATAAGACGAATCAAGGTGTTCCTGAGGTGTTTTTCCATGGTCATAAAACTGACATATTATGTTCTACAAGTCATCATGGGAAATATGGAAGTGTACTTTTTGATTACTTTGGAAATTAGTTCAAGGTAATTTACTAACTTTAAAGAACGAGGATTTTTATCCTATTGTTAAAGTAAGTTGAGTTTAAACTTCCGGAATATGATCAACAGACGTAATTTTATAAAACAATCTGGTTTGGTGGCCGCTTCAAGTGTTTTTCCAGTTCCTAATTTTTTAATGTCAAAACCCCTACGTAAACTGGGAGTGGCTCTCGTGGGCCTTGGCTATTACAGCAGAGACCTTTTGGCACCGGCTTTGCAACTGACCTCGAATTGTGAACTACGGGGTATTGTCACCGGTACCCCCTCTAAAATCCCGGTTTGGCAGTCGAAATATGGAATTGCGGACAAGAATGTCTATAATTACGAAAATATGCATCAATTGGTGAATAACGATGATATTGATATAGTATACATTGTCCTGCCAAATTCCATGCATAAAAAATATACTATAATCGGAGCAGAGGCAGGAAAGCATGTTTGGTGTGAGAAACCTATGGCAACTACGGCAAAAGATTGCAGGGAAATGATCGCTTCATGCAAGAAGAATAAGGTGCAGCTAACAGTAGGTTATCGAATGCAGCATGAGCCAGTGACACAGGAAATAATTCAGATGGCCCGGGCCCTTCCTTTTGGGGCAATAAAAAAACTGAAGGCTGAGGCCGGTTTTTATAATGGCGGAGGTGATGGCAGTCATTGGAAACTGCATCCCGAGCTTGGAGGGGGAGCCATGTTCGATATGGGAGTGTACCCATTGAATGCGGTTAGGTATGCCACACAAATGGAACCGATCAGTGTATCGGCTCGAATTGAGAATTCCAGGCCCGACCTTTTCAAGGTTGATGAGACAACTTTTTTTGATTTAGAGTTCCCTGACGGAATCATGGCAAAATGCAAAACCTCCTTCGCTGAGAATATAAATCATTTAAAGATTGATTGTTCTTCAGGTTGGTATGAGCTAAGGCCATTTCAATCGTACAGCGGAGTTAAAGGAAGAACAAGTTCAGGAAAATCGTTTTTACCCTATTCAGGAAACCAGCAAGCCAAGCAAATGGACGAAGACGCCATGGCCATAATTCAAAATCAAAGCCCGTTGGTTCCCGGAGAGGAAGGATTAAAGGATATTGCAATAGTGGAATCAATCTTTAAGTCAGCCCGAAGCGGAGGGAACAGGATTTTATTATCCTAAATGCAAGGCTGTTTACTAGAGCATTGATGGGTATTGATTCAGAGGGTTTCTTTGGTCAAATGCAAAAATTGACCTGTATACAAGATGTTGAAAATAAAATGATTGAAATCATTTTATTTATTGATTCCCTTAACTAACTTTGGTAGAATGGCTAAGTCTATCTTATGAATTATGAGATGCACATACCAAAAAGTATAAGGTCTTTTCTGATGGAAGTCGGAGATTTGGCTTTTTTTGCCGGACGTTTTTTTAGAGAAGTTTTTTCAAGGCCTTTCGAACTTCGGGAACTGATGCATCAGTGCTATAAAATGGGGAATAAATCGCTGACCCTGGTAGGGGTTACAGGATTTATACTCGGCCTCGTAATGACGCTGCAAACCCGCCCGACACTGATGGAATTTGGAGCTGAATCGTGGATGCCCTCGATGGTGAGTATTTCGATTGTAAGAGAAATTGGCCCCGTTATTATTTCCTTGATCTGCGCGGGCCGTATAAGTTCCGGGATAGGAGCTGAATTGGGTTCGATGAGGGTGACAGAACAAATAGATGCCATGGAGGTATCTGGAACGAACCCATTTAAATATCTTGTAGTTACGCGTATTCTTGCCGCAACTTTAATGATTCCACTGCTTATAATCTATGGAGACGCAATTGCTTTGATTGGATCGGCCCTTGTTGAAAACCTAAAGGGAGATGTATCATTTCAACTGTTTTTCAATAATGTTTTTGATGCCCTGGAATATTCGGATATCAATCCGGCGATCATCAAATCGTTCTTCTTTGGATTTGCAATAGGCCTTGTTGGATGTTATAAAGGCTATTATTGTGAAAGGGGAACTGTGGGAGTTGGAGAGGCGTCTAATGCGGCGGTGGTATACACCTCGATGCTTTTATTCATAATCGACTTTATTGCGGTTTTTGTAACAGATATTTTTTATAGCTGATCAAGATGGAAAAGGAGAAAAACATAAAAAATATTTTGGAGATAAGGAATCTTGTAAAACACTTTGGTGACAATGAAGTACTTAATGGCTTCAATATGCGATTAAATGAAGGTGAAAACCTTGTGATCATGGGGAAGTCGGGATCGGGAAAGTCAGTCATGATCAAATGCCTCATGGGATTGATGCAACCTGATTCGGGCCATATAGAGATCATGGGAAAGAAGGTGCTTGAACTGGAACAGGCCGAACTTGATGTCTTGAGGAAAAAAATTGGATTTCTGTTTCAGGGGAGCGCTCTTTATGACTCGATGACCGTGAAGGATAATCTCGAGTTTCCTTTGAGGAAACAGCATTT
>CP070731.1:12357-23174 GCA_020347545.1 Flavobacteriaceae bacterium
ACCAGGTCATAACTGTAATTTGCAATCAACGCAGGGCTAAAACTGTCTGCAGCATTTTGAATAACAACAGGGAAGTTTTCCAATAACTTTAGTAACTCTTTCTCTTTAGGGTTCAATTCTGTTACTGATATATCTGCTCCAGGTTTGAAATTTGCCCTTCTCAATATCGACTGAATTCTCGCATAAGTGTATTGTATAAAAGGCCCTGTATTGCCGTTAAAGTCGATGGATTCCTTAGGGTCGAACAAGATTCTTTTTCTGGGATCCACTTTTAGTATAAAATATTTTAAGGCTCCCAAACCAATGATCTTATACAACCGATTTTTTTCTTCTTTAGAATACCCTTCCAGCTTACCAAGCTCTTCAGAAATTTCACCTGCAGTGGTGCTCATTTCTTTCATAAGGTCATCAGCATCCACAACCGTACCTTCTCTTGATTTCATTTTTCCTTCCGGAAGATCCACCATGCCGTAGGATAGATGATGTAAATTCTGAGCCCAGTCGAACCCCATTTTTTTAAGAATCAAAAACAGCACTTTAAAATGATAGTCCTGTTCATTTCCGACGGTATAAACCAGTCCATCTATGTCAGGAAAATCCTTAATTCTCTGGATAGCCGTTCCGATATCCTGGGTCATATAAACCGCTGTTCCATCTGCTCTTAAAACAATTTTTTCATCCAGGCCCTCGTCGGTTAGATCTATCCAGACCGATCCGTCTTCTTTTTTGTAAAAAACTCCTTTATCCAAACCTTCAGCTACTACTTCCTTCCCTAATAAATAGGTGTCACTTTCGAAATAGTTCTTGTCAAAGTTTACTCCCAGTTCCTTATAACTGATATCAAAACCATCGTAAACCCATTGATTCATTTTTTTCCAAAGCGAGACGGTTTCAGGATCTCCCGCTTCCCATTTACGCAACATTTCCTGGGCTTCCAATAGAATTGGCGCCTTTTTCTTGGCATCCTCCTCAGACATTCCATCGCTTACAAGAGATTCGATTTCCTGCTTGTATTGCTTGTCGAAAGCAACATAGTAGTTGCCCACAAGCTTATCCCCTTTGAGCCCTGTACTTTCAGGAGTTTCACCATTCCCGTATTTTAACCAGGCTATCATACTTTTACAAATGTGAATTCCACGGTCATTGATAATCTGGGTTTTATACACTTTTTTGCCTGCAGCTGAAATAATTTCGGCTACAGAATAACCAAGAAGATTATTTCTAATATGTCCCAGATGTAAAGGTTTATTGGTATTGGGTGAAGAGTATTCAACCATGACGGCTCCTTTCTTCTCTTTTTCGATTCCGAAGTTTTCAAACTCTGATATTTTATCAAAGCTTTCAAGATAGTAAGAATCTGTAATGACGAGGTTTAAAAACCCCTTTACAACATTGAAATCGGCAACTAATTCTGCATTTGATTTGAGATAGTTCCCCAGGTCGGAGGCAATTTGGAATGGATTGCCTTTGATTTGTTTAAGAAGGGGAAAAACAACAATTGTAATATCTCCCTCAAAGTCCTTCCTTGTTTCCTGGAATTCCAGTTTGTCTATTTCAATATCATAAATAGATTTGATTCCTTCTTTGGCTATTGGATCGAGTATGTTTTGAACCACGATAATTGTATTTACAAGAGCCGCAAAAATAATTATTTTCACTTGATAATGGATGAGTTATTGTACATTTGATGACTGCGATGGCTGAAATGGATAAAATAATCAAAGAATTACCGGAAAGGGCGCTAGAAAAAAGAGCTGAGAACAAAAAGTATTTCAAGAAATTGAAAAGCAAACAGCGAAAGCGTCTGGACTTATTAATGCAGGAGATACACGAAGATGAATTTGAGAATACAGATTGTTTGACCTGCGCCAACTGTTGCAAAACCACGAGTCCGATTTTTACCGAAAAAGATATTAGCAGAATTTCAAAATTTCTGAGAATGAAGGAACGGGATTTTGTGTCTCAATATTTACAGAGAGATGAGGATGATTTTATGGTTTTACAAACTTCTCCATGCACTTTTTTGGATCAGGACAATACTTGTTTTATTTATGAGGTTCGGCCCAAGGCCTGCAGTGAGTATCCACATACCAACAGGAAAAAATTTGCCCAACTAACAGATCTTACCTTAAAGAATACTGAAATATGTCCGGCTGTTTATAATATTGTAGAAACTTTAAAGGTAAAACTGCCTCTGTAGAAAGATTAAACCCGTGCACAAAGCATGCAGGATCAGGGATAGATCAGATATTTTTCCCGAATTGTTTTGAACTTCTCAATGTTGTTCGCCCAGCTCTGTCTTATTTCTTCAGAAGTCAAGCCTTTTTCAATTTGTTTCCTCAGTTTTTCATTTCCGGCGTGTGCGGTAAAGGTTTTGCCAAAAAAGTCCTTATCCTTTGGCGTTTTGTTATAGGCGTCCAACAGCCACTTAAGGTTCACTTTTGTTTGGGTTTTGGCTTTGGTCAAATCAACTCCGTAGCATTTCTCCCCTTTGAATTTAGGGTACTTTGATCCGAAATTCTCTTCGGGTGTGTAATTAAATTCAGAAGGAGGGAAGAATGGTGCCCCATATCTTTGAAACTGGAATTCAGATCCTCTGCCGGCATTGATAATTGTTCCTTCAAAAAAACCGAGACTTGGATACAGGTTGATGGATTTGTCATTTGGAAGATTGGGAGAAGGCCTTACAGGAAGACTGTATTTGCTTTTGTGTGTATAATTCAAAACAGGAATGACTTTTATTTCACATACAGCACTGTCTTTAAGCCAGAATTCTCCGTTGACCATCTGGG
Source organism: Flavobacteriaceae bacterium (assembly GCA_020347545.1). Lineage (GTDB taxonomy): Bacteria > Bacteroidota > Bacteroidia > Flavobacteriales > Flavobacteriaceae > Lutimonas. The sequence continues at coordinate 15,150 of CP070731.1, forward strand.
CATATTCTCCAATGGTCATTCCATAAACAAGAGGCACTTCGTGCATACCGACAAAAGAGCTGTATTCAGATTCCAGAACCGGACCGTCAATATAGTGCCCATTGGGATTGGGGCGGTCAAGAATAACCAAAGGGATATCTGATTCCGCACAGGCTTCCATTACGAGACTCATGGTTGATATATAAGTATAAAATCTTACCCCAACATCCTGAATATCAAAGAGAACCAAGTCAATATTCTTTAATTGGTCTCTGGTTGGTTTTTTGTTCTTTCCATAAAGTGAAATTAGGGGGAGGCCGGTTTTTAAGTCTTTGTCATCCTCTACTTTTTCACCTGCATCAATTCGTCCCCGAAACCCGTGTTCAGGAGCAAAAACTTTTTGAATCGCAATATTATGGCTGAGCAAGGTATCTATTAAATGCTCGTATCCTTTTTTATCGCTTAATGATCCTTTTTTGACGATACTGGTCTGGTTCGCTACAACGGCAATTTTCTTTCCCTGTAAATAGGGAAGATAGGCATTCATAAGATCGGCAGCGGGTACTATGATCAAGCTGTCAGAATGAACTTCCGAAGGTCTGTTTTCGTTGTAAGGTTGAGCGGAATCAAATTCGGATTTTTTAGAAAAAGAAGAGAATAAAAGAACAAAGGCTATTAATTCAGTTACTAAAATTAAATATGTATTTTTGGACCGAATTAACCTTTTCATTTCAGTTTGAATTACGAATTATTTATAGCCCGGCGCATTATCGCCTCAAAGGAACACAAAAATAGTGTTTCATCGCCTATAATAAAAATCTCTATTCTGGCGATTGCCATTGGGATTGTCGTGATGCTTTTTTCAGTTGCTACAGGTGTAGGCTTACAGAAAAAAATAAAGGAAAAAATTTCGGGATTTAACGGAGATATTCAAATAATCAATTTTGACAGCAATAATTCTCGTGTGACGGTTGTCCCAGTGTCTAAAAATCAAGATTTTTATCCTGAATTTTCCGAGGTTCCCAACGTAAAAAAAGTTCAGGTTTTTGCGACCAAAGCCGGTATTATAAGAACGCCAAATGAGTTTGAAGGAATTGTCCTAAAAGGGGTGGATGAGAATTACAACTGGACTTTTTTTGACGAATACCTCAAGGAAGGGTCGGTTCCTGATCTTAAAGGTAGTCTGTCAAATGAGGTGCTGATCTCGGCTAAAACCGCATCGAGATTGCGATTGGGAATCGGAGATGAGTTTTATACTTTTTTTGTGAAAAACGATCCGAATAAGGCGCCCAATTCGAGGAAGTTTATCATAAGTGGAATTTACGATTCGGGATTTGAAGAATTTGATGAAGCTTTAATGATAGGTGACATAAGGCATATTCAAAGAATCAACAAGTGGCCTGCGGATCAGGTTGGTGGATTCGAATTGTTTATCCATGATTTTGACAAGTTGAAAGAGACTGGTTTCGAAGTATATGAAGCCATTGATCCTTCACTCAATGCGTATACCACTGCAGAGAAATTTCCGGCAATATATGAATGGCTCGCTCTTTTTGATACCAATATAGTGGTGATCATAGGAATCATGATTCTTATAGCGGGTATAAACATGATTACTGCTTTACTGGTATTAATTTTGGAGAGGACTCAAATGATAGGAATTTTAAAGGCACTTGGAAACCACAACTGGAGCATCAGAAAAATATTTCTTTACAATGCCTCTTTTCTGATCGCCAAAGGGTTATTTTGGGGCAACCTGATCGGAGTAGGATTGTTGCTCAGTCAAAAATATTTTGGAATTATCAAATTAAACCCGGAAACTTATTATGTTAATCAAGCCCCTGTATACCTTGGGATTCCGGCACTTATTTATATTAATATCGGCACCTTGCTACTATGCTTTTTGATGCTAATAGTTCCTTCTTACATAGTAAGTAAAATTAGTCCGGTAAAAGCCATAAAATTTGATTAAATTTGCATTCCTAAAATCGACCTTGAACTATTGGGTCCATTGAAATAGAATTAAATTATTTTGAACATATGAAATACGACATTATTGTTATCGGAAGTGGTCCTGGCGGCTATGTTACGGCAATCAGAGCTTCTCAACTTGGATTTAAAGTAGCCGTTGTGGAAAAAGCAGAATTAGGCGGGATTTGTTTGAATTGGGGATGCATCCCAACCAAAGCCCTTTTAAAAAGTGCTCAGGTATACGAATATTTAAAGCATGTTGACAGTTATGGTCTTAAAGCCAAGGAAATCGATAAAGATTTTGATGCTGTGGTCAAAAGAAGTCGTGGTGTTGCCGAGGGTATGAGCAAGGGTGTTCAATTCTTAATGAAAAAAAATAAAATTGATATCATCAATGGTTTCGGAAAGATAAAGCCCGGAAAAAAAGTGGATGTTGAGGATGATAAAGGAAAAAGTACCGAATACAGTGCCAATCATATCATCATTGCTACAGGAGCCAGATCAAGAGAATTACCGTTTTTACCTATCGACAAGGAAAAAGTGATCGGTTACAGACAGGCCATGGTACTTCCAAAACAACCAAAAAAAATGATCATTGTCGGGTCGGGAGCTATAGGCGTGGAATTTGCCTATTTCTACAATTCAATGGGAACTGAGGTAACCATAGTGGAGTTTCTTCCTAACCTTGTTCCTTTAGAGGATGAAGAGGTTTCAAAACAATTCGAGCGATCAATGAAAAAATCGGGAATCAAGGTGATGACCAATTCCAGTGTCACAAAAGTTGATACCTCGGGTAAAGGTGTAAAAGCAACAGTCTCAACTAAGAAGGGCGAGGTTTCACTTGAGGCTGATATCGTGTTATCAGCAGTAGGAATAAAATCGAATATCGAAAATATTGGTTTGGAAGATGTTGGAATTGTAACAGACAAAGACAAAATTCTTGTCAATGATTACTATCAGACCAATTTACCGGGCTACTACGCGATTGGTGATGTTGTTCCCGGACCGGCATTGGCCCATGTGGCTTCCGCTGAAGGAATAACCTGTGTTGAAAAAATAGCCGGTTTGAACCCGGAACCGATTGATTATGGAAATATTCCTGGTTGTACCTATGCCAGCCCTGAAATTGCAAGTGTTGGTTTGACGGAGAAACAGGCAAAAGAGAAGGGATATGATATTAAAGTTGGAAAGTTTCCTTTTTCAGCTTCGGGTAAAGCCTCTGCAGCCGGAACGAAGGAAGGTTTCGTAAAAGTGATTTTTGATGCGAAATACGGAGAATGGCTTGGATGCCATATGATCGGAGCAGGAGTTACTGATATGATCGCAGAAGCAGTTTTAGGAAGGAAACTTGAAACAACCGGCCATGAAGTGTTAAAAGCAGTTCATCCACACCCAACAATGAGTGAAGCTGTGATGGAAGCTGTTGCAGATGCCTACGATGAGGTGATCCACTTATAACAGAGATAATAAACTAGTTGAAAAGCACTCCTTGGAGTGCTTTTTTTATGTGAATGAAATGCACATAAATTTTAGGTATTTTTTGGCCTTTTCCGGTGCCGGAATTCAGGAAACATATTATCTTTGTCCAGCTTCAAAAAATCTATGGAAAAGGCGAATTATGCTATTTCAAACTTCGATAAAGAAAATCTATTTCAGTATAAAATATTGAAATAACAATAGTTGTTCACAAGGTTATCTATGGGTTATTTTTGCAAGCGTAAAAATGAATTTTAACAATTAATAAAAAAAAAATAGACTATGGCTTTAGTAGGAAAAAAATTTCCAAATTTCGAAGTAGATGCGATGGATGAAATGGGAGATACATTGAAAATAAATGTATTTGAAGAAGCAGTAAAAAACGGTAAAAAAGTACTGTTATTCTGGTATCCAAAAGACTTTACATTTGTATGTCCGACTGAAATCAGAGCATTTCAGAATGCTTTAGGTGAGTTCGAAGCAAGAAATACCATTGTGATAGGCGCATCTGTGGATACGGCAGAGGTTCATTTTGCATGGCTGAATACGTCAAAAGAAGATGGAGGAATAGAAGGTGTAACTTTCCCTTTATTGGCTGATACGAACAGAAACTTATCGTCTCAATTAGGTATTTTGGATGTAGTATCTGAAAAATATGATGAGGAGACCGGGAACGTAATGATTGATGGTTCTTATGTAACCTACAGAGCGACTTATTTAATTGATGAGGATGGTAAGATTTTCCATGAGAGCGTAAATGATATGCCGCTGGGTAGAAATGTGGATGAATATTTGAGATTGATTGACGCTTACACCCATGTGCAGGAAAAAGGAGAGGTATGTCCGGCAAACTGGGAAGAAGGAAAGGATGCCATGCAGGCTACAAGAGATGGAGTTGCTTCTTATTTGAGCGCTAACTAAATCTATTTATCGTTTCTAAACTTTCAAATTTTACCGTTATGTTAACAGAATTAAACAGTGATAACCTTAACGAGCTTGTTACTGAAAAGAACAAGGTCGTTGTTCAGTATTCAGCTACCTGGTGTGGCAATTGCAGAATTATGAAACCTAAGTTCAAAAAGCTCTCGGGTGAGAATGGTGATATGGAATTCATTATTGTAGATGCTGAAAAGTTTCCTGAATCTAGAAAACTGGCACAAGTGGATAATTTACCAACCTTCGCAACTTTTGTTAATGGACAGAAAGTGAATCAGACTCAAACCAATAAGTTTGATGTTTTGAAGGAACTGGTTGATGAAATTGTTTAGGGAACTTATTTTGAGAATTCAGTTATGAAAATACCTATTATCAAACAGATCAGCACATTTATCGAAAAGAACGATGAGGACTATATTGTTGAAGCAATAGAGGTTTTAGAAGACCTTACGGAGGTGAGTTCCTTAAAGGACGAGGAACTGGATGTGATAGGTGAATTGATTTCAAACATGTATGGTGCCCTGGAAGTCCAGGCTGAGATCAAAAAAGGAACCCCGAGAAAGGAAGCTTTAAATGGTTTTATGAAACGTGTTATGGGATCCATCGATCAATAGCAAAAAATTACTCCATTTTTTAAATTTTAAAACTCCCTAATTGCTTAGGGAGTTTTATTTTGCGTAAATTTGAGATAGAAAACTAATTTATATCATTATGACAAAGATAACTTTAAAGGGAAACAAGATAAAAACCATTGGGAAACTGCCAAAAATTGGTAAAAAGGCTCCTAAATTTAAACTTTCGAAAGTAGACCTTTCAACTGCCAAATTAAAAGATTTTAAAGGTAAGAAAGTATTGATCAATATCACACCTAGTATTGATACCGGAATCTGCGCAAACTCACTAAGAAAATTCAATGAGTCAGCTGCAGGAATGGATAATACGGTTGTACTGCACGTATCAAAGGACCTGCCTTTCGCCCACTCTCGCTTTTGTGCGGCAGAAGGTATAGAAAATGTTATTACCCTTTCAGATTTTATTACCAAAAAATTCGGACGCAAATATGGGGTGACCATCAAAACCGGACCGATGAAGGGCTTGTTATCGAGGGCAGTTGTTGTTGTTGACGAGGAAGGAATTGTAACCTATACTGAACAGGTTCCGGAAATAGCACAGGAACCAGATTACGATGCAGCTCTTGAGGCATTGAAATAATAAAATTCGCCATTTTATTTTTGAATGATTAATTGGAAATTCTTAATCTGAAATTATGGATGAACAAAATGGTTTTGTGACCGGCAGGATCAAAAGTTTGAAATATGCCCTAAAAGGCTTGTGGCTTTTGATTACGACGGAACACAGTATCATGGTTCAGTCAGGAATTGCCGTATTGATGACTTTTGTAGGATTTTGGGTCAATATTTCAAAAATGGAATGGATATTTCAGATTTTCGCTATCGGATTGGTTCTGGTAGCGGAAGCTCTGAATACTGCTGTAGAAAAGCTCTGTGACTATGTACAGCCTGAATATGATGAAAAGATAGGGTTCATAAAAGACATTTCGGCGGGAGCAGTAAGTTTTGCAGCAGTCGTTGCCTTGATCATCGGATTCATAATTTACTTACCGAAACTTCTATAATTTTCCTTAAATTTCGATTTGAATCGCAGGGTTTGTAACCTGAATTATTTGTGTATTTTTGTGACCTATGTCCAAAGGAAAGAAAACAACTTCCAGAAGAAAGAAAAAAGTAAAAAAACCATCCAGGATACTTGGCTTTTTTAAAAGTCAGCAAACGCATTTGGTTTTTGGTGTTTTAGTATTTTCTTCAGCTATTTTTCTCTTGATCTCATTTTACTCCTTTCTCCAGCATTGGAAAGAGGACCAAAGTGTTTTGGAAGGGTTTTCCAATAAATCACTTAGCGCCAATAATTTACTGGGGAAGCTGGGAGCAAGTATTAGTGATTTTTTCGTTTATGACGGTTTTGGAGTAGCAACTTTTATATTTCCGATTTTACTATTCTTTACAGGATTATATATTATACTTCACATACCCGTAAAACAGTTATCCAAATCCTGGTTCAATGGATTGATAGGAATGGTTTGGTTATCACTTGGGCTCGCGTATCTCAGGCCGCAATATCCTCTTCTGGGAGGTAAGGTTGGATACGAGATCAATGAGTTTTTGCAAATTTACATTGGAGGAATAGGAGTTTTACTTCTTCTGATGCTATCATTAATATTCTTTTTAATCGTAACTTTTAAAGTCACTCCATCGCGAATTAAATCGTGGATTCCCAAACCTAAACCCAAGGAAAGGAAAAGCAATGTTTTTACCGATGACGTAACAGAGGAGGGATTTATTTCTGAAACCACTTATGACAGCCTGGATGACGAAATTGATATTGAACTTGAATCTTTTGAGACCGTAAGCCCTGAACCGGAAGCCAAAGATGAAGTTGTTCTGGAGCCTGAAGTAACTTCAAATTATGAAGAGTCCTTTACGGATCAGGGGAATTCAGAGCAGGTGGAGGAAGAAGATATCGAAATTGTTGTCGAGGGACCGATACAAGAAGAACACACTGTGAAAAATCTGGCAAATAGCCTGGTTAAAGATTTTGGAGAGTTTGACCCAAAACTGGAATTGTCCAATTATAAATTTCCTGAACTTAATTTGTTGAAAGATTATTCCAATGAAAATATCCACATCAACAAACAGGAACTGGAAAATAATAAAAACAGGATCGTAGAGACCCTGAACAATTATAAAATTGGAATAGCCAGTATAAAAGCTACTATTGGCCCTACGGTTACCTTATACGAAATTGTTCCCGATGCCGGGGTTAGAATTTCAAAAATAAAGAATCTGGAAGATGATATTGCCTTGTCTTTATCGGCATTGGGAATCAGGATTATTGCACCGATTCCGGGTAGAGGAACCATTGGAATAGAAGTTCCCAATAAGAAACCATCAATCGTTTCCATGAAATCGGTTTTGTCTTCTCAGAAATTTCAGAACAACAAAATGGACCTGCCGATAGCATTGGGAAAAACTATTTCTAACGAGACCTACGTCATTGACCTTGCGAAAATGCCTCATTTGCTTATGGCCGGAGCCACAGGGCAGGGAAAATCGGTTGGGTTAAACGCTGTTTTAGCCTCACTGTTGTATAAAAAGCACCCGGCGGAGGTGAAGTTTGTGCTTGTGGATCCTAAAAAAGTTGAACTTACCTTGTTCAATAAGATCGAGAGACATTATCTGGCAAAACTCCCGGATTCTGAAGAGGCCATCATCACCGATACCAAAATGGTCATAAATACGCTTAATTCCCTGTGTATTGAAATGGACAATCGTTATGACCTTCTGAAGAATGCCTATGTAAGAAATATCAAGGAATACAATAACAAATTTATCGCCAGAAAGCTCAATCCGGAAAACGGACATAGGTATTTACCCTATATCATTCTTGTAATAGATGAATTTGCAGATCTAATCATGACGGCCGGAAAGGAAATAGAGGGCCCCATTGCGAGATTGGCTCAGCTTGCCAGGGCCATAGGAATTCATCTTATTGTTGCCACGCAAAGGCCTTCTGTAAATGTTATAACGGGTATCATTAAAGCGAATTTTCCGGCACGGGTGGCGTTTCGGGTGACTTCCAAGATCG
>CP070731.1:23274-33681 GCA_020347545.1 Flavobacteriaceae bacterium
TCAACAGGATCACCCATTATATTGTCCGGCGGAAGGGGAAACAAATGCGTCCAATGTTTGTTTTTCTAGTGGCAAAAATGGTATCAAACGGCCAGTTCAAGGAGCGAACATACAGAGGTGCCTCCATTATAGAACTGATCCATACTGCTACCCTTGTACATGACGATGTGGTGGATGACAGTAACAGAAGAAGAGGATTCTTTTCGCTTAATGCCTTATGGAAAAATAAAATTGCAGTTCTTGTTGGAGATTATCTTTTGTCAAAGGGTCTTTTACTTTCTATTGACAATGATGATTTTGATATTCTCAAGCACATTTCAATCGCCGTTCGTGAAATGAGCGAGGGAGAACTTCTTCAGATCGAAAAAGCCAGACAACTGGATATTACGGAAGAAGTTTATTTTGATATCATAAGAAAAAAAACAGCCACACTAATCGCTGCCTGTACGGCAATAGGAGCTACCTCAGTGGATGCGGACAAAGAAGAGATTGAAAGGATGCGAATGTTTGGTGAACTGATAGGTATTTCCTTTCAGATCAAAGATGATCTTTTTGATTATACCGACGAAAAAATAGGAAAACCTACCGGCATCGATATCAAGGAGCAAAAAATGACACTTCCACTTATCTACACCTTGAACAACTGTTCCAAAAAAGAAAGAAAATGGCTTATTAATTCTGTTAAGAACTATAATAAGGACAAAACAAGGGTGAAGGAAGTGATTGAATTTGTAAAACAAAGCGGCGGAATTGAGTATACGATTAAAAAGATGAAGGAATATCAAAAAGCTGCAATCGAGATTTTAGACGAATATCCTACCTCTCCATATAAAGAATCGCTTCTTACCATGGTAAATTATGTCATAGACCGGGAAAAATAACTTTAACATTTCATGGCACAACTTTTGAAGCTTAAGATGCTAAAGCAGATCAACTTATGAAAAAATTCCTACTCCTTTTTTTATTTACTTTCCTTTGGTCTTGCAACAGTGATTACGATTTTGATTTAGGCGAACGTCAAAGTGGCGTAAAATACACAATAGATGATGAAGGCGATCCGGTCATAGAAAATGCGGACACTCCTGAGCAAAGAGAGCTGTTCACTTTTGGTGCGGTAGGAGGATTTTGTTACGGGTATAGCACACCTGATGCACAAGTTGCTGAAATAGACATTGAAATTGACTTTCCTGAAGAATATGATCTCTCAGAATTTTTGCCCGAAGTGAGGTCACAAGGAAAACAAGGCTCCTGTGTGGCATGGGCAGCCGGTTATTATTTAAAAAGTTTCCAGGAAAATCATGAAGACTATCAAAACGGGATAACGACCAATAGCAACGAAATGAGCCCTGCTTTTATTTATAATCAGGTAAAGTCTGCGGGATGCGACGGAGGCTCTGTCATACAAAGGGCCTTAGACACAATCGTAAGCCAGGGAATTATTGAATGGTCACAGATGCCTTATAACGAGAATGAATGCTCCACGCAACCTCAGGATTTCCAGATTACCCTTGCCGGTTTGAACAAAATTGAAAATTACTTTTATCTTGATACTATATCCATCCTTGAGCAGACGAAGGCCGCTTTATTAAATGATCAGCCCGTAGTTATTGGAGTAACCGTAGATCGAAGTTATTTCGGAGCCAGAGATGCCAACGGACAATATGTTTATCGAAAATATAAAGAAGGTGTTGGTGGACATGCCATGCTGGTTGTGGGATACAACGACCAGATGAATGCGTTCAAAGTAGTTAATTCCTGGGGTAAAAACTGGGGAAACGACGGCTTCTTATGGATCGATTATAAAGCTTGGGAACAAGCAGGAGATACCGAAGGTGATTTTGGAATATTATGCGAGGCCTGGATCACCAATGATGTTATTATCTCAATCCCCGGGGCCCCCTAAGCAATCGATAAAAGTTCTTCAAGATAATTTCTTGAATTGCTCAGTCTGGGAACCTTATGCTGCCCTCCCAGCTTACCATTATTCTTTAACCATTGATAAAAAAGTCCACCCGGTGCTACATGAACCACCGGCCTTTTGATGGTCATGTCCATATATCTTTTGGCCTCGTAATCAGAATTCAAAGATTTTAAAGTAGCATCCAGGCAGGTAACAAAACCATTCATATCATACGGTTCTTTCTTAAACTCTATTAACCATTCATGGCCCCCGCTTTTTTCACTTTCCATAAAGATGGGGGCAACAGTAAACTCATTGACCGCAGCTTCGTATTCTCTACACGCCACCTCCAACGCATCTTCAGCATTTTCAACAACCAGTTCCTCACCGAAAACATTTATGAAGTGTTTGGTCCTTCCCGTTATTTTGATCCTATAAGGTTTTGTATTGGTGAACTTTATCGTGTCTCCTATCAAATACCGCCACAGACCTGAATTTGTCGTGATCAACAGGGCGTAATTTACATCCTTTTCAACCTGCTCAAGCGGTATGGCTGTAGAATCCTCCCCCTTATATTGGTCCATAGGAATGAATTCATAAAAAATTCCATAATCCAGCATTAAAAGCAATTCGTCCGAGTTGTTCCGATCCTGAATAGCAAAGAAACCTTCCGAAGCGTTGTACGTTTCATAGTATCTAAAGTCCTTTTTTGGTATCAGTCTCTCGTATTGATCCCTGTAGGGTTTAAAATTAACTCCTCCATGAAAATAAACCTCCAAATTAGGCCAGACCTCAAGTATATTGTTCTTTCCTGTGACTTCCAAAACACGATTGAGCAGGACGAGCATCCATGAAGGTACTCCACTTAAGCTGGTAATATTTTCAGGAATCGTTTCCCTTATTATGGCATCCATTTTAGTTTCCCACTCACTCATCAGCGCCGTCTTCTGACTCGGTGCACTGCTGAAATCGGCCCAAAAAGGCATATTTTCAATAATAATGGCCGATAAATCCCCAAAATAGGTATCATTATCTTCATAGATAGCAGAGCTGCCTCCAAGTCTCAACCCCTTTCCTTTGAAAATTTCCGTGTCTTCATTGTTATTGATAAAAAGGCAGAGCATATCTTTACCCGCTTTCATATGGCAATCATCGATGGCCTCATCGCTAACCGGAATGAATTTACTTTTGGCATTTGTGGTTCCACTCGACTTTGCAAACCAATGTATCTTTGAGGGCCAGAATACATTCTGTTCCCCTTTCCTAATTCTTTCGATCAAAGGTTCGATACTTTCATATTGACGAATCGGTACCTTCTCGGCAAAAGACTTATAACTTTTTATATCCTTAAATCCGTACTTCTTTCCATAAACGGTGTGCTTCGCCTCCGAAAGCAACTCGTATAAAACCTCATTTTGCACCTCTACCGGATGGTCTATAAACATATCAACCTGATACTTTCTTTTTTTTAAAATCCAGGATAAGACAGTATTAAATAATGGAATCTGCATTGTTATGAAAACACTTTTTTATGTTACCTTTAGCCCTTAAAAATACGATTTTTATTAGTCGAATTCAACAAGATTTATAAATTTAGAAATTATGGGTAAGGTAGGAATTATCATGGGTAGCGATTCAGATCTGCCGATCATGCAGGAGGCAATTGATATCTTGAAAAGTTTTAATATTGAAACTGAAGTTGATATTGTTTCCGCTCATCGCACACCTGAAAAATTATTTGACTATGCTACAAATGCCCATACAAGGGGAGTCAGTGTAATTATCGCCGGAGCCGGTGGAGCAGCTCATTTACCCGGAATGGTGGCCTCCATGAGTCAATTGCCTGTAATAGGAGTCCCTGTTAAATCAAGAAACTCTATCGATGGCTGGGATTCCGTGCTATCTATTCTTCAAATGCCAGGTGGTGTCCCTGTGGCAACAGTTGCACTTGATGGTGCAAAAAACGCCGGCATACTGGCAGCTCAAATTCTCGGCTCATCAGATCCCGAGGTTTTGAAAAACATCATTTCCTATAAAGAAAGTTTAAAAGAAAAAGTAATGACCGCTTCAAAAAAAATGAAGCAGTAATTACCTGTATATTATTCCCGGTATTTTAAAATTAAGTTCTAAACAGTAAGGCTGCAAAGGCCTTATACAATGCGTAAAAATGAATAATCCACTTCTTAAAGAATTTACAACACCCTTTGGTTCCGCACCATTTTCTTCGATTAAAAATGATCATTTTATTCCGGCTTTTAAAAGCTGTATTGAAGATGCTAAAAAGGCCATAAATGAGATTGTATCGAATCCTGAGGCTCCAAGTTTTGAAAACACCCTTGTTCCCCTGGAATTTTCAGGAAATCAGTTAAACCGGGTTTCAAGTATTTTTTTTAATTTAAATGCAGCCGAAACCAATGAAGAGATCCAGAAAATTGCTCAGCAGGTTTCACCTATGTTGAGCGAGTTTGCAAATGACATCAGTTTAAATGAGGATCTGTTTTACAGAATCAAAAAAGTGCACTCATCAAAGGAAACCTTGGATTTAAATCCCGAGCAGCATATGCTTTTGGAGAAAAACTATAAAGCTTTTGTCAGAAATGGTGCAAACCTTAATGAAGAAGACAAAAAGAAGCTGAGAGAGATTGATAAGAAAAAGTCAAAATTAGGGCTTAAGTTCGGTGAGAATGTCTTGGCCGAAACCAACAAATTTGAACTTATCACTACAAAGAAAGAGGATCTTTCAGGCCTTCCTGAAGGGGTTTTGGAGGCTGCCAAAATGAGAGCCGATGAAAAGAATATTGAGGGTTGGCTGTTCACCTTGGATTACCCAAGTTATATTCCGTTTATGACCTATGCGGATAACCGAAATCTCAGAGAACAAATGTCTAAGGCTTTCGGATCCAGAGGATTTCAAAAAAATGATTTCAACAATGAGAACATAGTCAAAGAAATTGTGACACTCAGGCATCAGAGAGCCAGACTTTTGGGTTATGATTCTCATGCCCATTATGTACTTGAAGAGAGAATGGCCGAAACTCCGGAAAAAGTCAATGCTTTTCTTTCCGATTTACTTTCAAAAGCAAAACCTTCTGCAGAAAATGAATTTCAGCTGATCCGGGACCTCGCCCTGGAGGATGGAATTGAAAAACTGGAAAAATGGGACAGTGCTTATTATTCAGAGAAACTTAAAAAACTTAAATTCGATCTGGATGATGAAAAACTAAAGCCCTATTTTAAACTTGAAAATGTCATTCAGGGGGTTTTTGACATCGCTAAAAAACTTTATGACCTGAATTTTAAGCCCGTCGGAAATGTAGATACCTATCACAAGGATGTAAAGACCTATGAGGTGACCGATTCCAAAGGTAATTTTGTGGCATTGTTTTATGCAGATTTCTTTCCACGAAAAGGGAAAAGGAATGGGGCGTGGATGACCAGTTATAAAGCCCAGTGGAAAGCAGGTAAAATGAATTCAAGGCCTCATATTTCGATAGTCTGTAATTTTACCAAACCCACGGAAACCAAACCTTCCCTTTTGACTTTTAACGAAGTAACCACCTTGTTTCATGAATTTGGACATGCCTTGCACGGAATGATGGCCGACACAACCTATCCGAATCTTTCAGGTACGAGTGTGTACTGGGATTTTGTGGAATTGCCAAGTCAGATTCTCGAAAACTGGTGTTTTGAAAAAGAAGCTCTGGTCATGTTTGCCAGACATTATGAAAGCAACGAACCTATTCCCATGGAACTGGTTCAAAAGATCAAGGATTCTTCAAATTTCCTGGAGGGCATAGCCACGCTGAGACAACTAAGTTTCGGAATGCTGGATATGGCTTACCACTCCAAGAATCCCTCACGAATCGACACTATAAAAGAATTCGAACTGGAAGCATTTGATTCCACTCAGCTTTATCCGGATGTTAAGGAGAATTGTATGAGCACAGCATTTTCCCATATTTTTCAGGGGGGATACTCAGCGGGTTATTACAGTTATAAATGGGCCGAAGTGCTCGATGCAGATGCTTTTGAAGCCTTTAAAGAAAAGGGAATTTTCAATAAATCCGTCGCAACTAAATTCAAAGAAAACATATTGAGCAAAGGAGGTACTGAAAAACCCATGGTATTGTATAAACGTTTCAGAGGTAAGGAACCTTCTCCTGATGCCCTTTTAAAAAGGGCCGGCCTTCTGAAATAAAAATGGAACCTTTCCATACGAATGCGATGTCAAGATCTAAAATGAATATCTGAAACCTTTCTTACATAAGGTTAAAAAACTTATTTTTGCAAGCACAAAAAACGAATAAAATTTATGAAATCATTTGATGTTACTGTTGTCGGTTCTGGTCCCGGCGGGTATGTTGCAGCAATTCGCTGCGCTCAATTAGGCTTAAAAACTGCCCTTGTTGAAAAGTACAGTACTTTGGGCGGAACCTGCCTTAATGTGGGATGTATTCCCAGTAAAGCTTTACTGGATTCATCACATCATTACGAAGATGCCGTAAAACATTTTGAAACCCATGGGATAGAAATTCCAGGCGAAGTAAAGGTAAATCTTGAAAAAATGATCGCCCGTAAGGACGCCGTAGTATCTCAAACTACCGGTGGAATAGATTTCCTTATGAAAAAGAACAAAATTGAAGTTTTTCACGGATTGGGTAGTTTCAAGGATGCAGAGCACATCAAAGTGACAAAAGAAGACGGAACTTTAGAAGAGATTTCTTCTAAAAACACAATAATCGCCACAGGAAGTAAACCTTCAAATTTACCTTTTATTACTATTGACAAAGAAAGGATCATAACCTCAACTGAGGCTTTGAAACTAAAAGAAATTCCAAAACATTTGATCGTAATCGGAGGCGGAGTTATAGGCCTGGAGCTGGGTCAGGTTTATAAAAGGCTTGGTGCCGAAGTAACGGTGGTGGAATATATGGACAGAATCATACCCACCATGGACGCCAGTCTTTCGAAGGAGTTAACCAAAGTCTTGAAAAAATCAAAATTCAAAATAAAGGCATCTCATAAGGTTAAATCCGTCAGCAGAAAAGGTGATGAAATTTCTGTTCTGGCGGATGACAAAAAAGGAAATGAAGTTGAGATCAAAGGAGATTATTGCTTGGTTTCCGTGGGAAGAAGGCCCTTTACCGAAGGGCTTGATCTTGAAGCAGCTGGTGTAAAAATCAATGACAGAGGACAGGTAGAGGTAAATGACCATTTACAGACAAATGTGAAGAATATTTATGCTATCGGCGACGTGGTGAGAGGAGCTATGCTTGCTCATAAAGCAGAGGAAGAAGGAACCATGGCCGCAGAAATAATCGCCGGTCAGAAACCACATATTGACTACAATTTGATCCCTGGCGTGGTATATACCTGGCCCGAAGTGGCATCTGTGGGTCAAACAGAAGAACAGTTGAAGGAATCAGGTGTAAAATACAAGACGGGAAGTTTTCCTATGAGAGCCCTGGGTCGTGCAAGAGCAAGTATGGATATAGATGGGCTTATCAAAGTTCTGGCGGATGAAAAAACGGATGAAATTCTAGGCGTGCATATGGTAGGAGCAAGAGCTGCCGATATGATCGCAGAAGCTGTGGTTGCCATGGAGTTCAGAGCCTCAAGTGAAGATGTGGCCAGAATGAGCCATGCTCACCCAACTTTTACCGAGGCCATCAAAGAGGCCTGCCTGGCAGTTGAAAACAGAGCGCTACACAGTTAAAATATAGTGTTGTCTAAACGGGTTTTCCCCTAAAGCAAATGCTTTAACCATGATTTAGAGAAATACAATGAAAAAATTCTTATTCCTGCTTTTGCTGTTACCAGGACTGATGGCAGCTCAAACTAAATACCGTCTTAGCGGAACAGTTAAGGATAAAAGCAGTGGTGAATCCTTGTTTGGAGCCACGGTATTTATACAAGGAACCTCTGTTGGAACCACAACAAACGAATATGGGTTTTATTCCCTTACGGCTACAGAAGGCACCTATTCTCTGATAATTTCTTATCTGGGTTTTGATGATATAAAAAAAGAAATCCTGCTTGACAAAGATCAAAACCTGAATATTGAGCTTTCTGAAAGTTCGAATCAACTCAGTGAAGTTGTTTTGCAGACAGAGGAATCTGAAGATATTAATCTGAGAAAACCTCAGATGAGTGTTTCAAAACTCAAGGTGGGGACCATCAAACAAATGCCAGCGGTACTGGGAGAAGTAGATATCATCAAATCTATACAGCTTCTACCAGGGGTAACCAATAATGG
Organism: Flavobacteriaceae bacterium; assembly: GCA_020347545.1. Classification (GTDB taxonomy): domain Bacteria; phylum Bacteroidota; class Bacteroidia; order Flavobacteriales; family Flavobacteriaceae; genus Lutimonas. Next base: position 31,431 of record CP070731.1, read on the forward strand.
TGAGGGATCAAGCGGCTTTAACGTAAGAGGTGGCTCCGTGGATCAGAATCTGGTGCTACTTGATGAAACTATAATCTATAACACGTCACATTTATTAGGTTTTTTTTCAATATTCAACTCCGATGCCATCAAGGACATCAAATTGTATAAAGGAAATATTCCTTCAAAGTTTGGCGGAAGGGCCTCTTCTGTTCTGGATGTCAGACAAAAGGATGGAAACAACAAAAATTTTACGCTAACGGGAGGTATCGGAACCGTTTCAACCAGGCTCGCCGTTGAAGGGCCCATAGTAAAAGATCGCAGCTCTTTCCTTGTGGCGGGCAGAGGGTCCTATGCACATTTATTTCTCAAATTGGACGAAGATCTGAAGGATAACAGTGCTTATTTTTACGATCTTAATTTAAAGACCAATTTTGAGATCAACGAAAACAACCAGCTTTTCCTATCGGGGTATTTTGGAAGGGATGTTTTCGAATTCAATGAGAATTTTAAAAATTCTTACGGGAATTCTTCGGGTAACCTAAGATGGAACCATATCTTTAACGACAAGATATTTTCGAACTTATCGCTTAATTTCAGCAAGTATGACTACGAGCTTGAGATCAGCGCCTTTGAATTCGACTGGCTCTCGGAAATTGACAATATCAACTTGAAATACGCTTTGAGTTATTACCTCAATAATGACATAAAACTGGATTTTGGACTCAATGGTATCCATTATTTATTCAATCCGGGAATTATCAGTCCAACGACGGAAACTTCAGGAGTAAATTATTTGAAACTGGATCAGAAAAGGGCCTTTGAAGGTGGCTTGTACATTGGAGCTGAGCATCAGGTCTCTTCAAAATTATCGATCCAGTACGGGATCCGTTACTCTAATTTTGCAAGAATGGGCGGGCAGGCAATTGTTCAGTACGAAAATGATCAGCCAGTGGTATACGATGAGGCTCTTGAGATCTACAAGAGAGGTACTCCTGCGGATGCCATCGATTATAAAAAAGGTGAGCTAATAAAAGGTTTTGGAAATTTTGAACCGAGGCTGGCATTCGCCTATGAACTTGGAGAAAATGCTTCAATTAAAGCGGGCTATTCAAGAGTTGCGCAGTATATCCATTTGATATCGAACACAACCTCAGTTACTCCTCTTGACGTATGGGCGCCCAGTGGTACTTATATTGAACCACAGCTGTCCAATCAATACGCCTTAGGGTATTTTAGAAAATTAAAAACCAGCGGCCTGTCCTTGGAAGTTGAGGCCTACTACAAAGACATCGCCAACAGAATTGACTATATCGACGGATCGGACCTCATTGGCAATAATACCATCGAAACAGAAATTCTCAACGGAGAGTCGAAAGCCTACGGACTGGAATTTCTACTGAGAAAAACAATGGGAGATTTTACAGGATGGTTGGCCTATACCTGGTCCAGGTCAGAACAGAGAACCCCGGGTGGGACAGCAGGAGGACCTGGTATAAACGATGGAGAATGGTATTATACTCCTTATGACCGTACCCATGATATATCCATGACCGGAACCTACAGATTGAATAAAAAATGGAGGTTAAGCGCCAACCTGATCTATCAAACCGGTCGGCCGGTTACCTACCCTACGGGTCAGTATGAATATGAGGGGCAATCTATTGCGAGTTATTCCGATCGGAATTCAGATCGACTTCCCGCTTATCACAGGCTGGATCTTTCGGCTATTCTTGTTCCTGGAAAACCAGGCAAAAAGTGGAAAGGTGAATGGGTATTCAGCATTTACAATGTTTATAACAGAAGAAATGCCGCATCAATTACATTTTCGCAAAACCGGGAAACCGGGGTTAATGAAGCAACCCGAATAGCCATTTTTGGGATTGTACCTTCTGTAACTTATAATTTTAAATTTTAGAAAAGATGAAAAATTATATCTACTTACTCTTATTTGCCTCGAATTTCATCTTTTATTCGTGTACGGACGTCATTGATGTAGACGTGCCTGATGCTCCTCCCAGGCTGGTTGTTGAGGCTTCAATTGACTGGATGAAGGGGACTGATGGAAGTGAGCAAATAATCAAATTGAGTACCTCGACCCCTTATTTTGAAAATCTTCAGGAATCACCTGTGTCCGGCGCTTCAGTTAAAGTGATCAACGATTCAGACCTGACAGAATTTATTTTTACGGATCAAAATAATGGCACTTATATAACCTCAGATTTCATACCGGTAATAGGTCAGGCCTATACATTGGAAATTCAGTATGACA
>CP070731.1:33781-43499 GCA_020347545.1 Flavobacteriaceae bacterium
GCCAAAGAACATGTCAACGAAAGGACTGCGGTAACCGATCATCCCTTACTCTGTACTTCCTGCCATATTCCTATTTCAAAGAATAAACTGATCACAAGAATCATCAATGCAGATTATTTTTCTCCGTTCAATCTTGCCGTTGATAATAAAAACCGATGGATGTATGTGGTCGCTCAGGATACGGATGAACTTTTAAAGGTAGATATTGAGAATAAAAAAGTTGTTGAAAAAATCAAAGTAGGAGATCATCCTCATTCTGTGATTATTGATGAAAAGGCGCAAAGGGCTTATGTGAGCAATGAATGGTCTGATACCGTAAGTATCATCGACTTGTTGTCTTTTGAGATCGTTGAATCACTTAAAACGGGAAACGGTCCGGCTGGAATCATGCTGGACAAAGAAAAAAAGTTTCTCTATGTTGTTAATTCCTACGGATCGGATGTTTCAGTTTTTGATCTATCAATCCTAAAGGAAGTGAAAAGACTTTCTGCTGGAAGTAATCCTACAGGAATAGCCATCTCTCCTTCGGGTGAACAGATGCTGATAACCGGTAGACGGGCAAATCTTGCTGATTTTAACGAGACCCTGATTACCGAACTAACGCTGATAGAAACAGCCGGGAATAGTGCCTTAAAGATTAATGTTGAATCGGCCTATCTTATGGAGAATACGGTTTATGCTCCTGAAGGTGACCTTGCATTTGTCACCCTTATCCGACCCAAAAATCAACTTCCGTCAGTGCAGGTTGAGGGAGGATGGATGATGACTCACGGAATAGGGGTGGTTGAAAGAAACAAGGGAAACAGGATCACACAATTCCTTCTTGACGAACCGAATGCCTATTACCCGGATCCTTTTGATATTGAGATTACGCCAGACGGCAAACGCCTTTTTGTGTCGAGTTCAGGAGTGGATAAAATTTCTGTGATCGAAGTGGATTCAATTCGAAAACTATTAAAAGAGAGTGGCCCTAAAGAGCGAAACCAATTTGCGAACACCCTTGGTTTATCCAGAAAATTCGTTTCAAAAAGAATTGAGACGGGTCACAATCCAAAAGGGATGGCACTTTCGATGGATGGATCTGAACTTTATGTGTCCGAACAGTTAAATGATGCCATATCAATTATTGATACAAAAACACTTTCAAAAAAAGGCTCTATTCACCTCGGTGGACCGGAACGGGTCACAGTGGCTCGCCAGGGAAGAAGATTGTTCAATAATGCAGGGCATACCTTTCAGAACCAATATTCCTGTTATACCTGTCATCCGGATAATCACGAGGATGGACTTATCTATAATATGGCGGCTAAGCAAATGGGTCGCAATCTGACAAATACCCAGTCTTTGAGAGAAATTGGGGACACGGCTCCCTTTAAATGGAATGGTAAAAATCAAACAGTCTACAAGCAGGACGGAATGCGATTTTCAACGGTACTGACAAGGACCGAGCAATTCAGTTATGATGATCTGGATGCTATAACAGCATACATCATGAGGGGTATTAAACAGCCCCCAAATCTGATGTATAATCCGACAGGTGAATTAACTGCTTCTCAGCTCAGAGGAAAGATTTTGTTTGAAAGAACGGAAGATAAATTTGGAAATCCCATCCCTGAAAACAATCGATGCGTGACCTGTCATCCGGCACCTTTATTTACCGACCTTAATCTTGCGGATGTAAGCACCCTTGCGGATTCAGATGACCCTATTCTTTTTGATACGCCGCATTTAACAAATGTTTTTGCCTCTCCACCCTATTTACACGATGGACGAGCCAAAACCCTGGAAGAGATCTGGACCATTTATGGAACAGATGACAAACACGGGCTTGTCAATGACATGAGTAAAACAGATTTAAATGATCTGATCAATTATTTGAAGTCATTGAGGAGCCCCGAATATGAACATTCACAAGTTGAAGTACAACATGGATCTTTACTAATTTCAAATTAAATCAGCCTTTATGAAGATACTACAAATACATAATCATTACTCGGGAACAGCAATATTCATGGTCTTGTTTATTCTTATGTCACTTGGCTTTATTACAGAAAAACAGGATAGGCGATCAAATCTCGATCCTGAAGCGAAAGAAATGCCACTTTACGGAGAATGGAAGCATTTTACGGTAAAAGACGGCTTGCCTTCAGATAAAACCTATTGTGTTTTGATCGATAATGACAGGATACTGGTTGGAACTCATGATGGATTGGCTGTTTACCAAGATGAAAAATGGATTACCTATACCACGAAAGATGGCCTTGCACATAACGGTGTTTTGTCGCTGGCACAAAACGAACTCACGGGAGACATCTGGATAGGTACGATGGGAGGTTTGTCAAGATGGTCAGCAGGTAAGTTTGAAAATTTTAATCAAATGAACAGTGGTATGCCAAATGATCTTATCTATTCCGTTGCCTGTGATGGAAAAGACGTATGGGTAGCTACAGGTGGCGGAGCCGGTAAATATGATTCTTACACAAAGGAATGGGAAATTTACACCGAGGAGAATGCCCCAATGCACGAACCATGGACTTATGGTATTTGTACCGGAGATGATAAAATATTCATTGCAGCCTGGGGAGGTGGAATTGTTGAATACAATAAAAAAACGTCCCAATTCAGAGATTACACGGATCCTGACGGAAACATGGAGATCGACTTGTTTCCGGACGATGGCATTGTACATGATATTACAACTGGTGCATCCTGGTCTGAAGGAATGCTTTGGGTAGGAACTTATTTCGGACTCAGCAGGTATGACGGAACGCGATGGAAGGGTTATTTTGATCATGACAGCGGCCTGGCAAGTAATTTCATCAATTTTGTGAAGGCCTCGGGCAAATACGTTTTTATTTGCACGGACCGCGGCTTGAGCAGCACCGATGGTGAAAACTGGGTCACATATATTAGAAATGATCAGAACTTGAATGGTAAGGCAAAATTACTGCAAAACGGATCAGTAAGTGAAGTCAAGCTAAGTCCTTCCCTGTCGCATAACTATGTGCTGGGTGTCGATTTAAAAGATGATCAGATCTGGGTGGCAACATCCAAAGGGTTAAGCAGAGGAAAATTACTTAATAAAGAAAATCTTGGTCTGGCTTTATCGGATCAATAACATATTAAATAAACAGAAAATAGTAGGAATTATGAGCAATACATTAGACATTCAGGAAAAAAAGTTATTAATAGATTTGAATAAACTTACCGATGGTGAAAAAATTGAAATGAAAAAGTTGGGTATTTTATCTGAGGACAATACAATTACACCTACAGTTTATCCCTCTATTCACGAAGAACGGCCTCCGATAGAAAAGCATGTGGTACATGCGCCTCATACGATCAATGAAGCTTACGATTATGAAAAGCCATCTTCTTTTTCAAGAGCCTTAAGACTTGATTTTGGAGATTATAAGGTTTTGCTGATATCAGGTACAGCTAGTGTAAATGAGGAAGGTAAGCCGGAACATATTGGAGATTTTAAGGCCCAGTTGTGGAGAACGTATTTCAACATAACCAATTTACTGGAAGCCGAAGGAATGACCTGGCATGATGTAGTGAGAACGACAAATTATTTGAGGGACATTGAAAGAGACTATGAAGAATTCAATAAAATCAGAACCTCATTCTACCAATGGATGAATTTGGATCCTCTTCCTGCAAGTACAGGAATTCAGGCAAGACTTTGTTGGGAGACCTTACTGGTTGAGCTAGAGGTGTATGCCGTTTGTAAAGTAAAATAAAACAATAATTATAATTATGAGATTCAGGATCAGGAACTTTCTTTGCTTTGCAGCTTTAATCGTGTTGGGTTGTCAAATGACTTTTTCACAGGAAAAGGAATTGAAATATGGAAAGACTCCGGATAAGCTTTTTCCTTATCAGAAATTTCAAAAGGCCTATAAATACCATTTTGTGGAGCCTGTTCAGTTTTATGGGTCCGGTAGAGAGAAGAAGGCTCCTGATGATCTGACCGAAGTCAGGATTGGCTTTCTGGGGCCTTTGGAAGGGTCTGCTTTGGTTCCCCTTGGAGAACAAATGCTCAATGGGGCTACCCTTGCACTGGAGCAAGCCAATGAAAAAGGAGGATATCAAGGGTTGCCTTATCAGCTTATGATCCATAATGATGTGGGACTCTGGGGAGCTGCGGCCAATCAGGTGGTTAAAATGGATGAGGAAGGTGTCTGGGCATGGTTGGGTTCCATAGATGATATTGTCTCCCATGTAGCCCTAAGAGCCACCTTGAAAATGGAGATTATGATGGTGAATACGGGTGATCCTGACCCCACCTTTACAGAAACCAATATTCCCTGGGCTATCAGAGTAATCAGTGATGACAGACAGAGCGGGTATGCCCTGGCAACTCATATTTTTGAAGAAAAACAACATGAGAGGGTAGCGGTAATACGAGCCAATTCCAGGTATGGTAGAGTTGGTATCATGGAGTACTCCGGGGCCGCAGTAAGGCTGGGACACCCCATGATGATCGAGGAACGGTTTGCAGATGGTGAAACGGACTTCAGTATGCAGCTGAACAACATTAAAAGAGTTGATCCGGATGCAATACTGATCTGGGCAAATGCAAAGGAATCTGCACTGATTCTTAAACAGATAAGAGCGATGGGGATGGAACAGCCTATTTATGCCTCAGACAGAGTGGTTTCTGATGAATTTTTGTCCCTGGCCGGGGAACTAGCCGAGGGGGTTGTGAGTACCTGTCAGTATAATCCCTCCTCCGGAGATGAAAAACTGAAGGAATTCAGGAATCAATACGAGAAAAGGTTTGGAATGGAGCCTGACGTATTTGCTGCCCATGCCTATGACGGAATGAATCTGATTGTGAAAGCCATTGAACAGGTTGGTCTGAATCGGGTTTTGATTCGCGATGTTTTGACTGATCTTAAAACTTTTCAAGGCTATAAAGGAGTTACCGGAAAGATTGTTTTTGATGAAAGCTGGAACGATATAGGTGATATTTGGATGGCGGAAGTCAAAAATGGTAAATTTGTGTTCAGTCCAAGCCCGGAATTGGGTGAACGGGCCCATTCGGGAAGTATGCCGGGTTATTGAATAAATGAGTCTATCGTATTAAAAGTGGAATAATGCTCAAACCCCTCATCTATATTTTTTTATTCATGGGGTTGCTTGTGACCCTTTCTGATGAGGTCAGTGCTCAGGTAACTGATTCTGACGCCGTGATATCTATCGGATTGCTTGTTAACGAAATGAATGAAGAACAAGCGATAAATACAGCCAAAAAGGTTATCAAGAGGATCAATGAATCAGGAGGGGTTCAGGGTAAAAAGTTAAAATTGGAATCCAGGCTGGTGCAAGGAGCATGGGGAGCAGGTTCCAGTCAGATCGTGGACCTTGTATTCAAAGATAAGGTTGCCGGGATCATTGGTGCCCTGGATGGCAGAAACGCGCACCTCGCAGAACAGGTGATCGCCAAGACCCAGGTTTTATACGTATCGGCATGGGCAAGTGATCCCACACTTTCCAAAGCCTATGTAAGTTGGTATTTTACGGTGGTCCCCACCGATGATCAGCAGGCAAAACTTTTGGCGGATGCTATACACCATGAGAATAATGGCGCTTCAAGGATTCTTGTTTTGCTCGATGACACCTATGATGCACATAAGTCCCTGAAAAGTTTTCGTGCTGCTATAGCCGAGCACCATACCATGAATTCTCAGATCATGGAAATCTCACACTCCGACAGCGAGTCGGAATGGCTTGGGAAAATAGCAGATACTGAAATGGATGCGGTTGTAGTTTTGGGAAGTACCCTGCCCATTCTAAAAATTAATAAAGCATTGCATGGAAATTACAAGGAAACACCTCTCATGTACCTGAATGTAGCCGCTACGGGATCATCAGAATTTGATGCTTTGCGATCAAGGAAACCGAGGAATATCCGTTGCATTTCGAAGCACTTGGAAGAAAATTCAAAAGATTCGGAATACCGGAGTGGTGTCGAGGGATACGTCGAGGATGGTATAATGGCCTTAATCAATTCCTTGCAGAATTCCCAAAGTGATTTTAGCAATGCTCGGGAAGTGATGTCAAAAATTAATTTTCAGGGTGTTACGGGCCAGATAGAATTTGATGCCCTGGGAAGATTGAAGAAGGCTGAAAACAGATTGAGAATTAGCCTTCCTTTCTAGATTTTGAATTAAAATATAAGTCCGCAAATATTTATTTATTACTTAACTTTGATCCAATGAAGCACATTGGATTTTTAACCATATTATTAGCGATGTTTCTGGCTTTTTCAGGGTGCAAGGACTCTGAAGCTGAACGGAGAAAGAAATCGATAGAAATGATGACGGCCCAGACCTTGGGACTTGCCTATCTGGAGGAGTTTAAACTCGAAGAAGCAGAGGGTGAATTTCTGAGAATGATCGAACTGGCTCCTGATGATAAGCTGGGATATGCCAATCTTGGCCTGGTTTATTTGAGGATGGGAGATTATCCAAAGGCAGAGGAGCAGCTTTTAAAAGCCATAAAACTTGATCCTGAGGATGCCGATGTTAAATTGTTGCTTGCCACTGTTTACAGAATGGACGGAAAATCGGAAAGAGCCGTTACGGTTCTTCAGGAGGCATTGCTCATGGAACCCGCCCACATTAAAATATTATACGAATTGTCTGAACTTTTTTCTGCGGTAAAAGGTGATGAGGCCATTGTATTGAGACAGGAGTATCTAACAAGATTGACAGAAGAAGCTCCTTCGAATATCGTTCCTCAGTTGCAACTTACGGAGATTTACATAAAAACGGATAATTCGGATAAAGCGATTGAGAGGCTTGAGGTGATTCAAAAACAAAGTCCTGAATTTCCTAAAGAATCCTTGCAATATTTTGATCAGACGATGGACCTTTTGCGTCTGCCTGATACAAAGAAGGCTCTTATTAGTTTTACCATTTTTCACAATTATTTAAAGGTTTCGTTTCCATATCAGCAGGGAATTGACGATTTGAAGGGCCCGGGAGGTTCTTTGATAGGATTTCCGTTGATCAATTATAATCGACAGGTCAATAATGAAGCTTTGGGGGACAGGTCAGTTTTGGAGGTTATCAGTTTTAAGGATATTACAGAGGCCTCAGGCCTTGGTTATATGGATGAAATTGCAAAAGAGGATTCTGTTCCGGATCAGGATATTGCGGTAAGTACCGGGGATTATAACGGAGACGGTAAGAAAGATATTTATTTCAGTGCTTATGATCCTTCAACAAAAAGGAAGGTTCCTTTTCTTTATACGAATGTCAATGGCAAGTTTGAAAACAGCGCTTCAGAAGTGGGAGTCAGGCATTCAGGAGGTGAGTCTGAGGCAGAATTTGCTGATTATGATAACGATGGCTTTTTGGACTTGTTTATCACACATCAGGAAGGTGCTCTATTGTATCGAAATGAGGACAAAGGAATTTTGGAGAATGTTACCACGGAATCTGGCCTTTCAGGAGTAGGGATAAAGAAAGCTTTGTTTTTTGATATGGATCAGGACGGAGATTTGGACCTTTTTCAGTCCGGGGATCATGGGATAACCGTTTTTAGAAATAATGGAGACAGGACTTTTGTGGATAAATCAAAGGCTATGGGTTTTGATTCGTTCAAAGAGGAGGGTTTTGAAGATGCGGCTTTTGGTGATTTCGATGATGACGGAGATGTTGACCTGATTACTATTGGTAAAAGCGGAAGAACCATCCTTTTCGATAATTTGAGACAAGGGAGGTTTCAAAAACTGACTATACCGGCTCTTGAAGGATATGAAGGAAATTCAGTTGAGGTTGGAGATATCAATAACGACGGGTTTCTTGATCTTTTTTTAGGCTCCAAAAAAAGAGGAGAAAGTTTACTGCTCTATAATAATGGTAAGGGGAATTTTGATCCTGTAACGAATATGAGCTCTTTGTTTAAAAGCTCGGAGAATCTTCAGCTTCATGATGCCTTGTTTTTTGATTTTGACAATGACGGGTTCCAGGATGTTCTTATGACAGGAAAGATGAAGGATCTTGGGAATTCCGGGTTATTGTTATTTCACAATGACGGTTCGGGAGGATTTGAAAATATTTCCCAGCTGTTTCCTGAAAACAAATTCATCGGAAGTGATCTTGAAGCGCTGGACTATGACGGAGATGGAGATCGGGATGTCATAGTGGCATTGGCAAACGGACAAGTAAAGCTATTCCGGAATGATGGAGGGAACCTCAATCATTTTGTCAATATGAAACTGGTCGGTCTGCGAACGGGTAGTGCAAAAAATAATTACTTTGGTATTGGGGCAAAAGTAGAGATGCGGGCAGGAGATTTGTATCAAAGTATGGTGGTAACTGATCCGAATATTTATTTTGGCCTTGGTGATCGGGCCAGAGCCGATATCATCAGGATTACCTGGACTAACGGAGTTCCACAAAATATTTTACTTCCGGATGCAGATCAGGCTTTGATTGAGGCCCAGACTTTAAAGGGGTCTTGTCCGTTTCTTTATACCTGGAACGGTGAAGAATATGAGTTTGTAAAAGATATTACCTGGCGTAGCGCTCTTGGTATGCCTCTCGGAATAATGGGAGGGACCACCCAATACGCTTTTGCCGATGCCTCAGATGACTATATCAAAATTGAATCGGATCAACTGGTGGCCAGGGACGGGTTCTTTGAGATCAAGGTAACCTCTGAATTATGGGAAACCATTTACATGGATCAAATTGAACTGGTCGTTGTGGATCATCCCGAAGATGTTGAGATCTATGTGCCCGAACAGTTTACGCCTCCTCCGTTTCCCGGCATGAAAATTTTACAGATCAAGGAGAAAATTACACCGGTAAGTGCTATCGATGACCGTAACAGAGATGTCTTAAACAGGATTGCAGAAAGGGATGATAAGTATATTGACAATCTGGTGGCGGGTAAGTTCCAGGGAATCACTCAACGGCACGATCTGATTCTGGACCCTGGTAACACTGACAATTTTGAAAATCTGCATTTGTTTCTAAGAGGCTGGATATTTCCTACGGACGCAAGCATTAACGTTGCTTTAGCTCAATCTGATGCTGTTAAAGTACAGTTTCCGGTTATTCAGATGGTCAACTCCCAGGGTAATTGGGAAACTGTCAATTCGGAAATGAGCTTTCCAATGGGAAAAGACAAACATGTTATCGTTAATTTGAAAAATAAATTTTTAAGCGGGGATCACAGAATCAGGATCAGGACCAATATGGAAATCTATTGGGATGAGATTTTCTTTGGGGATGTGGTGGATACTAATAATTTAAACACCAACAGCTTGTCCCCGATAGAGGCTGATCTTCAATATAGAGGTTTTTCAAGGTCATTCAGAAAAGGAGGTCGGTACGGTCCTCATTGGTTTGATTACAACCAAGTTGAGACCAAAAGTAAATGGAGAGATCTCACAGGAAGCTATACCCGTTATGGAGACGTTCTTCCTTTGTTGAATGAGGCTGATAATATGTATATAATTTCTAATGCGGGAGATGAAACCAGTATTCGGTTCGAGGCATCTGGTTTACCAGAACTAAAAAAAGGCTGGAAACGAGATTATTTGATTCACAGCGTGGGGTGGGTCAAGGACGGAGACTTGAATACTGCAGCCGGTAATACCGTAGATCCTTTACCATATCACAATATGCCGGGCTATCCACCATTGGATGCGGAATTTCCTTTGGAAAAAGATCTTCTGAATTATCAAAACCAATAC
>CP070731.1:43599-53313 GCA_020347545.1 Flavobacteriaceae bacterium
TTAATTACGTATAAATACTTAGACGTAGCAAATATATAAGTAGTGAAGCTGGAAAAAGATGTTTTATATACGTTTGAATTCAATCTTTTTCACATATATAAAACTGCTAAAAGACAGTTATTGTAAGTAATATACAGGTAGTCAAGCAGTTGTGTAAGTAAAAATAATTACGTATCAATCTGGCGAGTTAGATTTTTTTGAGAGAAGTAAAGGATTTTACTGATCCAGATAAAAATTATGTTCCGATATTTCAGACTGAAGTTTTCTGGTGTCCGGAATGCTTATCATTTTCCCTGAACACTTTATCAAGGCTTCTGATTTTAATGAAGAGATGGTTCTAATAACCTGTTCTTCTGTTGTACCCGAATAATCGGCAATTTCTTTCCGACTGAGCTGCAGATTGATTCCTCCTTTGTGATTAATACCGAATTTACGTTGAATAAAGAGAATCGTATCAATCACCTTTTCTCTAACGGTCATTTGAGCGAGCTTTTTAACTTTGGTTTCAGACCTATTGAGTTCATCCGCATAGAACAGCATGAGTTCGTAGGTTAATTCTGGAATTTTTTTCATCATCAAATCAAGTGTTTCATTGCTGAAGTTGCAAAGAATAGCATCTTCTAATGCTGAAGCACTTATAGCGTATTTGTTTTTTGTACCAAAACCCCGGTGCCCTATAATCTCACCTTCCTGAACCAATCTTAGAATCTGTTCTTTCCCATAAATGCCGGTTTTTAAAACCTTGGCTTTTCCTTTATAGATGAAGAACAGTCCACTGACAGGAGTTCCTTCCATAATAAATTGCTGCCCCTTTTTACAGTTCAATGTCGCTTTTTGCATGGCAAGTCTTTCAGCTTCATCGGTAGATAAACTTTTTTTAATAAGACATTCATAATTTTCGCAGGAGCTGCAATGTATGGAAGATCTTCTCATCATGAATTATTTATCCGCGTTAATTTCGAGAATCATTTTCATTTCAGCGACAACCTCCTTTTCATCTTCTGATGAAAATTTTATTGCCAAAGCCAGTGCCGCACTAAATAGTATAACAACTCCAATAATAAAATATCCACCGGATACTGCACTTGATGAAGCTAAAGCTTGAGCTTGTTCGATCAACTCGTTAGAATTTCCTTGATTCAAAGCGATGGCTTCATTCTCTGCAAGCGCTGATTTTGATTTTAAAAGAAATGCAGCGAGAAATGCACCAACGTTTCCTCCGGCCCCTACGATGCCGGAGATCAATCCTACTGCTTTTTTGTTTATAAATGGGACTACAGAAAAAGTGGCACCTTCTGCCATTTGTACTGTAAGACTGAAAGCAATTAAGAAAACAATGGCAACTGCCAATATGTTGATATTGGAAAAGAACATGAGCATGGTTCCTTCCAGTGCCAGTAGCATCGATAGTAATATAACCCTTCCCTTTAATCCTTTGGATCTTCCGAACCTGTCTCCGAAATGGCCACCAAGAGTTCTCGCAAAAAGATTCATCATTGCAAATGACAACACAATGTTACCCGCGTTAACTCGGCTGATTCCAAAAGTGTTTTGCAGATAGTCATCCATTGTTCCATAAACGGTAAGTTCAACACCAAAACAAGAAGCATAAACTAAGAAAAGAATCCATACTCGATAATCCTTAATGACATTCAATATATTCAGATCGCTCTTTTTTTCGGTATTGAGATGACCTTTAGACTTGAGCTCTCGAATGTTGCCTTCTGGAGTATCTTGGGTGAATTTAAAATAAACAATTCCCATCAGGAAGCAGGCTATTCCGGCGATGATCATCGAAATTCTCCAGGAATCGGACTCAGCCACTCCAAAGCTAACAACTATTGACGCAATTATCGGCATCCCGAGTCTGTTAGCCCCGCCACCCAGGTTTCCCCAACCAGCTGAGGTTGCATTGGCTGTTCCTACGACATTGGGAGCAAACATAAGGGAAGTGTGTACCTGTGTAATGACAAATGAAGCACCGATAAAGCCCGTTAAAAAGCGGCAGATTAGAAATTGTGCAGGGCTCTGTGAAAGGCCCATTAGAATAACCGGGACTGAACCGATTGCGAGTAGGTATGCATAAACAAGTCTTGGTCCGAACTGATCGCATAATTTGCCAATAAGAAGTCTGGCAAAAACAGTACCGGTAACTGCGAGTATAATTGAATTCCATTTCTGATTTGGGGTCAATCCAAGGTCCTTAACAACATCTGGCATAAAAGGGACGATTCCGAACCATGAAAAGAAGCAAAGAAAAAATGCAAATGAGGTGATCCAGAAGGTTCTTGTAGGGAGACTTTTAAAATTCAGTAATTCTAGTTTTGTGGCTTTTGCGGAAGTCATAATAGATTATAATTGTTTTGGGCAAAACTATAAAAAATAAGTATATATACGTAATTTATTTGATTATTATACGTAGAAAAACCAAATTGCAAATAATTGGATATTAAAATTGATATTTTATAAAAATCAAAGGAAGTATTTTATGGATTTAGAAGTTCGATCTTTCACTGTTCTCAATTTGAACTTAAATTTCAATGACAGAATGAAGGACACGCTGAATTTCTTCCTCGAAAAAAGCTGGGTGTTCTGCTACTGTGTCACCAATGACAATAATACCCGGTTTTGAATAATCTATAGATTTAATAATTTCTTTATAGTTGATAATGGTATTAAGGAAAATCCTTTCTTCTTCACGCGTTCCGCTCTGAATGACGGCAAACGGGCAGTTTTCATCTCTGTAGAGAATAACCTCTTCCATTATAAGGTTTAAATTTTTAAGACCCATAAGAATGATCAATGTGGATGTGGATTGTGCTCCGAATTTTAGATCACTGGAAACGCTGCCATCTGAAGTAGTACCTGTGATGACAAAAAAACTCTCATTGATTCCTCTTTTAGTTAACGGGATACCTTGGTTTGCAGGTACGGCCAGTGCACTGCTGATGCCAGGAATGATGTCCGTTTTAATTCCATAGGATTCTACGTAGTTAAGTTCTTCCGTTCCTCTTCCGAAAACAAATGGATCTCCTCCTTTGAGGCGTACAATCTGTTCGTTTTCATTTGCGGCTTCAACCATCATTTTATTGATCTGATCTTGAGAATAGCGTCTCACACCTCTCCTTTTTCCTACATAAATCAGTTTACAATCCTTTTTCGAATGTTTTAGAATCTCAATGTTTACAAGGGCATCGTAGAAAATGGCATCCGCGGTTTTAATTGCATTCATTCCTTTAATGGTCAAGAGTTCTTCGTCTCCTGGACCAGCACCCACCAATGTGATTTTCGAATTTTTCATAGGCTATTTATGTATTATATTAAAAAATTGACAGTTAGATTTCCTAAATGATAAAAATACGTAATTATTAAAAAATAATATTGTTTAAAGGCTCAAAAATACGTAAAAATACTTAATTTTGGCATTAAATATTAATATTCTTTTTTATGGAAACAATTATAGTCGTTGGAAATGGTATGGTAGGTTATAAGTTTTGCGAAAAGCTTGTAAGCAATTCCAGAGCTTCTGAATACAGGATAATGGTATTTGGAGAGGAAAGCAGACCTGCATATGACAGAGTGCATCTCAGTGCCTACTTTGAAGATGGAGATGCCTTAAAATTAGAACTGTCTCCAAGGTCATGGTATGAGAAAAATGGAATACAACTCATCACGGATCAAAAGGTTATTGGCATTAAAAAAGAGTCGAATGAAATAGTAACTGAATCTTATGGCAATTATTCTTATGACCATTTGGTTTTGGCTACCGGTTCGGTTCCATTCGTCCCTCCAATTGAGGGAGTTGAAAAAGAGGGGGTTTTCGTATACAGAACTATCGACGACCTTGATGAAATGCTCGCTTATTCGGATACCATTAAGAAGAAAATCAATCATCCAAAAGCTGCTGTTTTAGGAGGGGGATTGCTTGGACTGGAAGCCGGAAAGGCGGTGATGGATATGGGACTGGAAGCTCATATTGTGGAATTTGCACCAAAACTGATGCCCAGACAACTCGACAGAAGAAGCAGTAATGTACTTCAGGATAAACTGGAAAACCTGGGAATAAATATTCATTTAAACAAGGCAACCAAAAATATTGAAGGGAATGGAAGTATCAAAGCTTTGAATTTTTCGGATGATACTGAACTTGAAGTGGATATGCTCGTAATTTCTGCGGGAATCAGACCTCGGGATGAATTGGCAAAGTCTGGTGGATTGATGGTCGGTGAGCGAGGAGGTATCATCGTGGATAATAATATGAAAACTTCCCATCCCAATATTTATGCTATAGGAGAGGCGGCTTTACTGAATGGAATGATCTATGGTTTGGTCGCCCCGGGATATGATATGGCTCAGGTGGCCGTTGATCAGATACTGGGGGTGAATTCTTCGAGAATGGAATCAGCAATTGACATGTCAACAAAATTAAAACTTATAGGTGTTGATGTGGCTAGTTTTGGTGAGCCATTCATGCCTGCCGCTAGAGGACTATCCATAGTTTATGAAAACAAGACGAAAGGTTTGTATAAGAGAATAAATGTCAGTCATGATGGTAAAACTCTATTGGGAGGTATTCTTGTAGGTGATACTAATGATTACAATCTACTTCATCAAATCTATTTGAATGGAATGCCTTTGCCTAAGGATATTGAAGAATTGATCATACCTTCAAAAGAGGGTACTACGAATAAAATGGGTGTGATGCAGCTGCCTGATGAAGCACAGGTTTGTTCTTGTGAAAATGTATCAAAAGGTACAATTTGCGCTGGATTTTCATCCGGGGAATACACTGATCTAAAGGATGTGATGTCAAAGACTAAGGCGGGAACCGGATGTGGAGGTTGCAAACCTATGGTCATCGATCTGGTTAATGAAAATCTCAGTGCTCTCGGGAAAAGTGTCAAAAATGTTATTTGTGAACATTTTGAACTGACAAGACAGGAACTGTATCATCTGATCAAAATAAAGAACTTGAAATCTTTTGATGAGGTAATTGATACATGCGGAACCGGAGACGGTTGTGAAGTGTGTAAGCCTTTAGTAGCATCGGTATTTGCAAGTTTGTATAATGATACTGCAAACAATGAACATAATATTCAGGATACTAATGACAGGTTCCTGGCCAATATTCAAAGAAATGGGAGTTATTCGGTTGTGCCCAGAATTCCGGGAGGTGAAATAACACCGGAAAAACTGATATCGATAGGTAAAGTAGCAAAAGAATTCAATCTTTATACTAAAATTACCGGAGGACAGAGAATTGATCTGTTTGGAGCTAGTCTCAATGATTTACCGGCAATCTGGAAGGATCTGATTGAAGCGGGGTTTGAAAGTGGACATGCTTATGGAAAATCATTGAGAACGGTGAAAAGTTGTGTGGGTTCAACCTGGTGCAGATATGGAATGGATGAAAGTGTAAGTTTTGCTATTGAACTTGAAAACAGGTACAAGGGCCTTAGGTCTCCGCATAAAATAAAAGGGGGAGTATCTGGTTGTATCAGGGAATGTGCCGAGGCCAGGGGAAAAGATTTCGGTGTTATCGCCGTTGAAGGAGGTTGGAACCTTTATGTAGCTGGAAATGGAGGTGCCACACCTAAGCACGCACAATTGCTTGCGGAGCAAATTGATAACGAAACCTGTCTTAAATACCTCGATCGTTTTTTAATGTACTATATAAGGACTGCTGAGCCTTTGATGAGAACCTCAGTTTGGTTGGAAAAACTTGAAGGCGGAATAGAGCAGCTAAAAGAGGTTGTTGTTAAGGATAGTTTATCAATAGCTCATGAGCTGGAAGAAGAAATGCAGTCTTTGGTGGACACCTATAGATGCGAATGGAAGGAAGTGATTGAGGATGATTCATTACAGCAGCGATTTAAGCATTATGTAAATTCCGACGAAAAAGATGATAACATGGTATTTGTTCCGCTTAGAGAGCAAAATATGCCTAAACAATGGACTTAATTTTAAACAAAAATGATTGATAATTTATTTGAGAAATACCAGATTAGGGATACCGATAAAGATGTATTCTGGTTTAAAGTTGCAGAAGCAGATGCATTTCCTTCAAACGGAGGACTTTGCGTAAAATACAAGGACCTGCAGATTGCGGTTTTTAATTACACGCGAACCGGAAGGTGGTATGCTTGCCAAAATTTGTGCCCCCACAAGATGGAGATGGTTCTCAGTAGAGGAATGATAGGAGATGAACAGGGAATTCCTAAGGTAGCCTGTCCGATGCATAAAAAAACATTTTCATTGGAATCAGGAGAAAACCTTAATGGCGACCTTTCCTCAATAGCGACTTATCCGGTTAAAATAGAAAACAACTTTGTTTATATTGGCTTTTCTGAATAAATTTGGATCAAATATGAAGTATGATCAACTCACCTAGATTTAAAGAGGCAATCGAATTATTTGATGAAGCAAATGGTAAGGACCCGAATTTCGAAGAACATAACGGTCAAAAGTACCCCAAGGAATTGCTTTATGCCAGGAGGATGACCGATAGGCTATATGAATTTGAACCTTTGGCTGATGAAGCTCTGCAATTGGCAGTGAGGTGCCAGCATCTGAGACGTTGGGAAATCCCAAGAGAAGATTTTGATATGAATCGAGTGGGTTACCTTCAGTGGAGAAATAAGCTAAAGTCTTTTCATGCGGAAGGAGCCGCCCGGATACTTGAGGAAGTTGGTTATGAGAAGGAAATAATTGACAGGGTTAAGTTTTTGTTGCTGAAGAAACAACTGAAGAAAGATCGGGTGACTCAAACTCTGGAGGATGTGATTTGTCTTGTTTTTCTCGAATTTTATTTTGAAAAGTTCTCGTATAAATATCAGGAAGATAAACTGATCGATATTCTCCAGAAAACATGGAAGAAAATGTCGGAAAAAGGTCAGAAAGCTGCACTGCAATTGAAATTATCTGATCACTCCTTAAATCTGATTGAGAAGGCCTTGGATACTTGATACCCGGAAAACATGCCAAAAAGAGATGATAATAATTCCTTAGATCACACGACATTTTTGAAGTTTAGAAAACTTTATATTCTGGCTCTGGTGTTGATTGCTGTTACAATTGTTATATCACAAATCTTAATTCAAAAACATCTCGACTCACAGTTAAATGATTCTAAAATTGTAAATATTGCAGGAAGGCAAAGAATGTTAAGTCAGCGATTGATTAAAAATGTATTGCTGCTTCAGTCATCTCCCGGAAAAGTTGAATCAGAAGAAATAATACAAACTTATTCAAAAGATCTTCAAACGTTTCGGGAGACTCATCGGCTTCTGGTAGGAGACATGTTCGATTCCACAGACAAGAGGAATAAAAATCCAGAGCTCAGTACGCTTTTCGAAGAAATTGCACAGGACCAGGTGAAATTCGTAAATATGCTTGCGGAGTTGGATCTGTTATATCGGGATGACGAACGTAAGGGACGAGAGTATATTGAGGTGAACTGGCTCGAATTGCGCGAACTGGAGAAACGCTTTTTGATAAAAATGGACACCATCGTTAATACCTATGACGAGATAAGTTATCAAAAGGTGGCAGCCTTAAAGCGTATGGAGTATCTTTTACTGACAATTGCGCTGCTCATTTTACTGCTTGAGGTGGTTTTCTTATTCAGACCGATTTCAATTTATATAAAAAATGTGATCAGGGATTTTATTCAATCTGAAAATCAGTTAAAAAAAGAGGTAGTTAAAACCAATGAATTATACGAATCCAAGGAAAAATCGTTGCAGGAACTCCAGGGCCTGAATTATGCAATAGACAATACAGCCCTTTTTGCAAATTTGAGAGCGGATGGAAGTATTCTGCATTTGAGCAAGAAATTTGGGAAGTTGCTTGGAATTGATAATGATGCAGGGGAATTGTCAATTGATCAGATACTTCTGCCTTCTGACCTTGCTTCAATGACCATCGGTGAACTTATCGATAGTCACCGACATTCCATCTGGACCGGAGAATTGCCGGTTTCTACTCCGGAAGGTCGAACCCTTTGGTTGGAAATGTCAATCGTTCCCATGAATCAGATCAGGAATAACAAGAGTGTACTGCTTCTTTGTACAGACATTACCCGACGCATAGAGTCTCAAGAAGAACTTGTTAAAGTTTCAGAACAAAAGATTAAGAAGGAAGTGGACCTTCAAAAGGCTCAATCGAGCCAGATTGTCGAAGCGCAGGAAGAGGAGCGCAAAAGAATTGCTAAAGATATACATGACGGTATCGGTCAGATGCTGACAGCCTTAAAGTTTAACCTTGAATCAATAGATACAAAGGATGAGAAATCTATTTCTAAACGATTAAATGAATTAAAACACAATTTGTCAGATTTGATCAAAGAAGTAAGGGCGGTAACCTTTAATTTGACTCCTCCTGAACTATTTGATTACGGGATTGTGGCAACCCTGGGTAAAATGGCGGACCAATTGACTAAACTTACAGGAAGGAAAATTTATTTTGAAAATAAAACAGATTTTAACGGGAGATTTGATTCATTGATCGAAACTAACCTTTACAGAGTTGTTCAGGAGGCGGTGAACAACTCGCTTAAATATTCACAGGCCAATTATATTTTAATCAGTTTAAGTCATTCAAAGGATAAATTAAGTATTGTAGTTGATGACGATGGAAAGGGTTTTGATACCGAGGAGGTTCGTCTTTCCGATAAAGATTCGGGCCTTGGTTTATTTTTTATGCGGGAGAGAATCTCTTATATTAACGGCCGTATCTTTATAAATTCTGAAAAAGATAAAGGAACCAGGGTTACCATAAATATTGACCTTTAGACTAAAGGGCCTGTCAAGTGAAACAGGTCATGGTCAGTAAAATTTGATCCGGATACTCAATAACATTTCATTTAGATGCGGAATTCGTAAAAATTTATCGTTTTGGTTGAATTTAATTTAGAAAATATTTATGTAGTTAAAAACTCCTAAATTTTATCTTTTTTATTTACTAAATTTGCCTCAAAAATTACCTGGAAATGTCAAAATTTGAGTTGAAATTACCAAAAATGGGCGAGAGCGTTGCTGAAGCAACGATAACTTCATGGCTCAAAGAGGTGGGAGATACCATAGAAATGGATGAACCGATTGTTGAAATTGCAACAGATAAGGTTGATTCTGAAGTTCCCAGTGAGGTAGAAGGCGTTTTGTTGGAACGATTTTTTGAAGTGGATGATGTTGTAGGGGTAGGACAGGTAATTGCAGTGATAGAGACCGATGGAGATGTTTCTTCGGATGAGATTGTACCTGAAGAACCTCAAGAAAAGGAGGTGGAATTGCCGGCTGATCTTCCGACCGTTGAGTCAGTAAAAGAGAAAATTGAAGAAGTTTCTCCTGTTTCAGTTGATATGAGTTCACCCTCGGGGAAATTTTATTCTCCACTGGTGCGTAATATAGCCAAAAAAGAAGGCATAAGTCTTGAAGAGCTTGAATCTATTCAAGGAAGTGGTAAAGACAATCGAGTGACCAAGAATGATATTCTGGCCTATCTGAAAAATGGCAAACAGCAGGCTCCTGAAACTGCAGAGCCAGGCATTAAAACTCCGGCACCTGAACCGACGAAGGCGAGTACGGTGCCTCAGTCACCTGTTCAGCCTGTCATGGGAGATGAAGTTATAGAAATGACACGCATGGGGAAACTGATTTCCAAGCACATGGTGGATTCTTTGAAAACTTCGGCTCATGTTCAAAGTTTTGTGGAGGT
>CP070731.1:53413-63045 GCA_020347545.1 Flavobacteriaceae bacterium
AACTCGCTGTATTGCTTTACTCTAACCGGGTACAAATGACAGGACACTGGTTTTTTAAACTGTATTTCACCCTGATTATAGGCTTCTTCAATACCACATAAGGCTATCCCCTTGTCATCGTAAATCACATAAGCACAATCGGCACCCTCAATCAAAGTTGTTTCATGCTCTCCCAATTCATTGGTCGTGTAAGGACCTTGATTATCAATTGCTTCGAGCCCTTCTTTTCTCAGGTATTTTTTAACCTTAGGTAAAATCTCCTTCAATATCGATAACTCTTCCTCTTCGAGGGGAGCTCCCGCATCGCCATCCACGCAACAAGCGCCTTTGCAGGCGCCGAGGTTACATACAAATTCCTTATCCAGAATGTCCTCGGAAATTACTGTCTTATTAAGCTGAAACATAAGTATCGAATTATGAACAGCAAAAATACATCCTTTTTGGCTAATCCATTGAAGCTATATAATCCAATTTAGATCCCTGTATCAAATCCCGCCAAATTAATTCAATTTTTCTAACTTTGGCAACTGTTAAAACAAAAGGAAATGGGATTAAATTTTAAGGAAATTGTAACGGCAACTATGGTACTTTTTGCGGTTATCGATATTATTGGAAGTATTCCGATCATTATAGATTTAAGAAAAAAAGTGGGGCATATTCAATCGGAAAAGGCATCGATTGTAGCGATGCTGTTAATGATCTTATTTCTTTTCGTGGGGGTACAGATCTTGAACCTGATTGGAATTGATGTCTATTCGTTTGCGGTTGCAGGTTCATTCGTGATTTTTTTCTTGGCTATAGAGATGATCCTGGGCATTCAACTTTACAAGGAAGAGTCTCCAAAAACAGCAAGTGTAGTTCCGCTGGCTTTTCCTCTTATCGCAGGTGCCGGTACTATGACTACCATTTTATCGCTAAAAGCGGAATTCCACACCATCAACATAGTCATTGCCATAATTTTAAATATGATTTTTGTTTATGCTGTTCTAAAATCATCTTCAAAAATCGAACGATTGATCGGTGAAGGAGGAATCAGCGTTGTGAGAAAAATTTTCGGAGTTATTCTTTTGGCAATTGCCGTAAAACTATTTGCTTCAAATATTCAAGGACTTCTTAATTAAAATGTTATGGATTTCGATGTGTTAATTGTAGGAGGCGGGGTTGCAGGAATGTCTTCTGCCCTGGTCCTGGGCTCGGCAAAAAACAAACCTTTTGCCAGGGACAAAAAAATTGGAATTATCATGCACCAAAGAACCTCGGCCTTAAAAGGGGCATTGTTCAATAATGTCTTAGGTATTCCTCCCGGAACAACAGGAAATGAGATTTTGGAAAACGGGAAAAAACAACTATCGGAGACATACCCTCATGTAATCCAGATCGAAAAAGAAAAGGTGAATGCTGTTGAAACATTAGGGCAACATTTCAAGGTGATTACAAATAAAGGCAGTTATTCGAGTAAAATTGTGATTATTGCAGTTGGGCCATCAAATTTATTCAATATTAAAGGATTGGAAAGCTATATTGAACCTCACAAAAATTTACCGGCAAAAAAAGAGAGAATACAATTAAAAAACTCGAATCACAAAATAACCGAAAATTTATATGTAGCAGGAGTTCTGGCCGGATGGCGAAGCCAGTTTGCAACTGCTGCAGGAAGCGGAGCCCATGTAGCCACTGATGTCCTAACCATTTGGAACGGAGGCCAAACTGCCATGGTTCATGATTCTGAACCAAAATAGAATTGCTTAATAATCCTGCTGTTTAGGGCTCAAGCGGATAGCCATCTCTATCCAGTTCCATGACTTTTTTAATCATCAGGTCCTGATCATTGATGATCCTGAAATAAGCATTCACGTCAAAGATTTGTTGTGCAAACAGTGCCTTTAAAAACAGCCTGAAATTTTCTTCTTCCTCCCTGGTAAAATCTTGAAAACTACTGGGTACAGAATCCATATATTCATCAAAAATATGATCGTCGCTATCAAATTCACTCATAAACTTTTCAAAATCCCAGCCCTCGAATTCATCTACATGACTGTCACAATACTGAAAAACAAACTGACGCGACTTCTGATAATGAAAATCAGGGAAAAACATAGTCGTATCGATGGAAACAAAGACATCCGGAATTATTCCTCCTCCTCCATAAACGATTTTCCCTTTTGGGGTTTCAAACTTTAGAGAATCATTTACTTTAATGCTATCTGCATTCATTAATTCTCCATTGTGATATCTGGCTTCGAAATCATTAAAATACTCTCCTCCATTTTTATTTTCATACGGTTTTTGGATCGACCTTCCTGTAGGGGTATAGTATCTGGATACAGTTAAACGCACAGCGGAACCGTCACCTAATTGCATTTCCTGCTGCACCAAACCTTTGCCAAAACTTCTTCTTCCCACAATGGTACCTTTGTCGTTATCCTGAAGCGCACCTGCAACAATTTCACTTGCTGATGCAGAAGCTCCATTAATCAGAACAAACACATGGCCCTTTTCAAAATCACCTTTGCCTGTGGCGAAAGTTTCATCAATTCTTTCTTTCTTATTTTTCGTGAATACGATGAGTTTACCATCTTCAAGGAATTCATCTACCATCTTAGTCGCCACCTGCAAATACCCTCCGGGATTGTGCCTTAGATCAAGAACCAGTTTTTTCATTCCCTGATCAATCAGATTATCCAGAGCTTCCTTAAACTCATCATATGTGGTCGCGGCAAATTTATTGACCTTGATGTACCCAAGGTCTTGATTCAGCATATAATGCGCATCCACGCTTGCAATAGGTACCTCACCCCTGGTAATTGTAAAAGGCAGCTCTTTCTTTTCAGACTTTCTGTACACAATTAGATCGACATCGGTATTAGGTTTGCCTTTCAGCGTCTTAAGTATATAGTCGCTTCCTATTTCCCTTCCAAACAAGGTGTCATTATCAGCAACCAGAATTCGATCGCCTGCTTTCAGTCCCGCTCTTTCGCTTGGCCCCTTGTCTAACACTTTTACAACGGTTAAAGAGTCTTTGTACATCCTGAATTGAATACCAATTCCAACGAATTTCCCGTTCATTGACTCTGATACTCCTTCCAGTTCTTTTGCAGAAATATAGACCGAATGCGGATCAAGTTTATCCAGCATGTTCTTGATGGTTCCATCCAGCAAGCTGTCAGTATCCACATCATCAACATACTCATATTGAATGTAGTCTATAAGTCTTTTAATTTTACGTTCCTGAGGTGTACCTCCGAAAAACGTAATGGTCTTCTTTTGATAATTCAGGGATGTACCCAAAAAGATACCCACAGCGATGGAAATCGCAATGATCAATGGAAGAAATATTCTCGTTTTTCTATTCATCTATGGGCAAATATAAAATTTCAACATTGGCTTTTTTCAAAAATTCAATTCCGGCATCGTCTTTATAAGAATTGGCATAAACCATTCTCCTGATTCCTGACTGATGAATCAATTTACTGCATTCCTTGCATGGTGACAATGTGATATAAAGTGTAGCGCCTTTACAGCCCTGAGTTGATGAAGCCACTTTTAAAATAGCATTTGCTTCGGCATGTAAAACATGCCATTTTGTATTTCCTTCTTCATCTTCACAACAATTATCAAATCCTGTGGGTGTTCCGTTATATCCGTCAGAGATGATCATTTTATCCTTTACGATCAGTGCTCCGACCTGTTTCCTCTTACAGTGTGAAAGTTTTGACCATTCCATCGCCATTTTCAAATAGGCCCGATCATACCTTCTCTGTTTCTTTTCCGTCATGCTTCTTGACTATGGTATATGATTCCTTGTTAGCGAAAATATAAAACTTTGAAGTGAAAGCTGTTAAAAAATTATCAAAATTTAAAATGAATCCTTTTATGTATTAAAATTTAAGCTTGGAAAACAGATCCCAGAGAACAATGCCACAGCTCACCGAAATATTCAGTGAATGTTTCGTTCCGTACTGAGGAATCTCCAAACACAGATCCGATGCGTCCACAACTCCCTGTCCTACTCCTTTAACTTCATTCCCAAAAACTACCGCGTATTTCTGCTCCTTTTTAGGAACGAAATTCTCTAAAGAAATGCTTCCGTCGGCCTGTTCAACCGAAATTACCGTGACCCCTTCACCTTGCAGTTTATTGACCAATTCTTCAGTATCTTTCTCATATTGCCAGTCAACGGATTCAGTTGCTCCCAAAGCGGTTTTGTGAATTTCTTTATGCGGAGGTTGAGCCGTAATACCACATAGATATATCTTCTCTATTAAGAATGCATCAGCTGTTCGGAATACGGAACCCACATTATTCAGGCTCCTGACATTGTCGAGAATTACGATCAACTTAACTTTTTCAGATTTCTTAAAATCCGATATCTTTAGCCGATTTAACTCACTGTTCTTTAGTTTTCGCATAGGATTGAAACGATTTCAGGTGGCCAAAATTAAAAAATAAGTATCAGATGATTGAATTTCCCTATTAAATTGTCATCAAAAACTAACTTTTTTTAGCAAAACATGACTTTTATCATACTTTTCCTATAGGATTATATCTTTTTTAACATTAATTATAGTGTGTTCCCCACGTATATTGTTATTTTTGCCCCTATTATTGAAGACAAAGGCATGATAGAAATACTTAATAAGCCCGAAATAGAGAAACTAAATGAAAGGTATAATAAACTGAACGTTTATAATAGAGTGGAACAGCTGTATCATGATTTCAAAGCTGAAGACATTATGATAACTTCTGCCTTTGCCGCGACCTCTGCATTTTTATTGAAGGTATTCTCTGATATCAACAAGGAGCAGGTAATTTATTTTATTGATACCGGATATCATTTTAAAGAAACTCTTATTTATAAAGATTATCTGACCCAGCTTTACGATTTGAATGTGGTAAGCATAAAGGCTGAACCCGAAGAATTTAAATTCAGCCAGGAAAAGCAATTGTGGAAAAACAGTCCTAACAGATGTTGTTATATCAATAAAGTGAAGCCTCTTGATCTGATTAAGAAGGATTATAAAATCTGGGTGTCAGGCCTTATGAAATGGCAAAGTGATCATCGTAAAGGGTTGAATATATTTGAACAAAAAGAGAGTCTTATAAAATTTTACCCTTTGTTGGATATTAATTATGCTGAGCGGGACCAGTTTATCATTGATCACCATCTTCCTTTCCATCCCCTGAAATCTAAAGGATATGCATCCATAGGGTGCTCTCATTGCACGGTTCCCGGGGAAGACCGAAAAGGCCGATGGAACAATTCTCCTAAAACTGAGTGCGGTCTTCATCTCTAGATTTGACCAACGTTCAGCTTAAATTTCCCGCACTGCCTTCCCGGAATCAAAAAATCAAAAGACGTTATTTTCGTCAATAGAGCATTTTTGTATTCTTATTAATATTATATCTTTGTCCATCTTACCTGAAGACTAAGGTAAAACAAAGACAATCTAAATATTTCAGGCCTTGGCTAAATCTAAAAAAGTGACACCCTTGATGTTGCAGTACAACAGCATCAAAACCAAGTATCCCGATGCCATGCTTCTGTTTAGAGTTGGTGATTTTTACGAAACTTTTGGCGAGGATGCAAAAATAGCCGCTAAGGTCCTTGGAATCATCTTAACAAAACGAGGAGCAGGGTCTGAAAGTGAAACTGCTTTAGCCGGATTTCCCCATCACTCTCTGAACACCTACCTGCCAAAATTGGTGAAGGCAGGACTCAGAGTTGCGATTTGTGATCAGCTCGAAGATCCGAAAATGACCAAAAAAATAGTCAAAAGAGGCGTTACCGAACTGGTAACTCCCGGAGTGGCACTGAGTGATGAAGTACTCCACTCAAAAACCAATAATTTTTTGGCTTCGGTACATTTTGGAAAAAAAATAATCGGTATTTCCTTTCTTGATGTTTCTACCGGAGAATTTATTACTTCACAGGGAAACTCGGAGTATATTGATAAGTTACTACAGAATTTTCGTCCAAGTGAAATTTTGGTTCAGAAAGATTTCAAGGTTCGATTCAGAGAATTATTCGGCAATCATTTCTATACCTTTTTTCTGGATGACTGGATTTTTAAAGAGGAAGCTTCGAATGAAATTCTTACAGGTCATTTTAAAGTTGCTTCTTTAAAAGGATTTGGAGTTGAAGACCTGAAAGAAGGGCTTATTGCGTCAGGAGTAATCATGCATTATCTCTCCGAGACACAGCATCATCAGCTGGAACATATTTCCAACATCCAGCGACTGTATGAAAATGATTTTGTCTGGATGGATAAATTTACGGTCAGAAACCTTGAGTTGTACCAAAGAAACAACCCGGAGGCTGTTACCCTGCTTGATGTGATTGATTCAACGATTTCTCCAATGGGTGGCAGAATGCTGAAAAGATGGCTTGCGCTTCCATTGAAAAATATTGAAGAAATTCGAACACGGCAAGAAGTAGTTCGCTATTTCATTCAAAAAGAGGAGGATCTGGAATTTCTTAATCATCATTTAGATCAAATCAGTGATCTCGAAAGACTCATCTCAAAACTTGCAACGGGAAAAATCAATCCAAGAGAAGTTGTTCTTTTAAAAGATTCCCTTGAAGCGATACTTCCCTTAAGAGACCGCGCTTTAAGCAGTAACCATAAAACACTGATCTCATTAGCCGAGGAAATTGATCCAAATTTAGAGTTGATAAAGCAAATCGACTCCACCCTTGAAGAAAACGCCCCAATTCTTATCAGCAAAGGAAACGTTATTAAAAAAGGTGTAAACAGTGAATTAGATGAACTCAGAAAAATTTCATCTTCAGGAAAAGCTTATCTGGACCATATTGTAGAGCGCGAAATTGAACGCACCCAAATCTCAAGTCTAAAAATAGCTTTCAATAACGTATTTGGCTACTACATTGAAGTACGAAACACCCATAAAGCTAAAGTGCCTGAAAATTGGATCAGGAAACAGACACTTGTATCCGCAGAAAGATACATCACTGAAGAGTTAAAAGAGTATGAATCGAAAATTCTTGGAGCACAGGAAAAGATAGGAATTCTTGAAAATACCATCTATCAGGATTTACTTCAAAACCTACATCCTCATATCATAAAAATTCAGAAGGCGGCTAAAATAATTGCCCAACTGGATTGCCTGGGATCTTTTGCCAAGGTCGCCATTCAAAATAATTACGTCAGGCCTGTGGTTGATGATTCAACGGTAATTGAGATCAGTAATGGAAGACACCCTGTAATCGAAAAACAACTGCCAACTGGAGAACACTATGTGGCCAACGATGTGGTGCTGAACAGGGAGCAGCAGCAAATTATAATGATCACCGGTCCGAACATGAGTGGAAAGTCGGCCATTTTGAGGCAAACCGCCCTCATCGTTTTATTGGGTCAAATAGGATCTTATGTGCCTGCCCAAAATGCAAAATTCGGAATCGTTGATAAAATCTTTACCAGGGTAGGTGCCAGTGATAACATATCCATGGGAGAATCAACCTTTATGGTTGAAATGAACGAAACGGCCAATATCCTGAACAATCTTTCTGAGAGGAGCCTTATCCTCCTCGATGAAATCGGAAGAGGAACAAGTACCTATGACGGAATTTCCATTGCCTGGGCGATAGCTGAATATCTTCATGAGCACCCGACCAGATCGAAAACTTTGTTTGCAACCCATTATCACGAGCTCAATGATATGAGCCAGACTTTTGAAAGGATCAAAAATTTCAATGTGTCTGTTAAAGAGCTTAAGGATAAGGTTATATTTATTCGTAAACTGGTTCCGGGGGGAAGTAAGCACAGTTTTGGAATTCATGTGGCCAAGCTGGCAGGAATGCCAAGCCCCGTGCTTCACAGGGCCAATAAAATGATGAGTCATCTTGAAAAAAGCCATGCCTCTGAAGAGATACAGGAAAAACTTAAGAAGGCCTCTGAAAAAGACATTCAGCTGAGCTTTATCAATCTTGATGACCCCTTGCTCGAAGAGATCAAAGATGAGATCTTAAGCACGAATATAGATGCACTGACTCCCATAGAAGCATTGATGAAGCTCAACGAGATCAAAAGGATGCTTTCTAAAAAATAAGCCCGTACTCAAGGTAAAATATATTACTTAACTTCATGTCAAAATAGTGAACATGAAACCTTACCTTAATTTCTTCTGCCTCCATTTGTTTATTTCATTTTCCTGCACACATAAAACAGGGGAAAATATACCTGAAATCAGTATTATGACCTCTTTCAAAAATAAAAATGGCATGGTCCTTGAAAACGTGATTTGCATTGCCTAATTATATTATCTTTGTAAAGTAATTTTAGGAATATGTTTTTATTTATTAGCGGAGCTGAGATTTTTATTATCCTTGTTATCGTAGTGATGCTTTTTGGGGCTGACAAACTCCCTGAGCTGGCCCGTGGTCTGGGTAAGGGTATGCAGCAGCTTAAAAATGCCACTAATGAAGTAAAAAAGGAAATCTCTGAAGGAGCAAAAAAGCAGGGAATAGATACGGATCTTACAAAAGATATTAAAAAGGATATCAAGAATATCAAGAATAAGGTCCAGGACAATATAGATGACCTTACCGGTCCAATCAAACGAAACTTTTAATTTAATTTGAGTCTTTTAGATAAAATTATTCATTTCGATAAAGAACTTTTGATCTTTATCAATACGATGGGTTCTGAAAACTGGGACGGTTTCTGGTTGCTCCTTACCAATCAGCTGAGCTGGATTCCCCTGTACCTTCTGTTTTTTTATTTGATTTTCAAATCCTTTGGTTGGAAAAAAGGAGTTGTCATGATTTTACTCACGGCTTTAATGATTACTTTTTCGGATCAGTTTACAGTATTTCTGAAAAATTATTTTGAAAGGCTCAGGCCAAACAGGGACCCTTCTATTAATGATATTATCAGAATTGTTAAAAATAATTCAAGTTATAGCTTTGTATCAGGTCATGCCACCACTTCAACTGCCGTTACCCTGTTGATGTATTTGACCTTAAAGAAAGATTACAAATACACGATCTTCTTCTTCATCTGGCCTTTACTATTCAGTTACAGCAGGATGTATCTGGGTGTTCACTTTCCCGCGGATGTGATAACGGGAGCGCTTCTCGGTTTATTTATTGGTTATTTGTTCTATGAATTGAGCCTCATCCTGCTCAAAAAGCTGGATGCCCGGTTTAAACAACCATAAGATTACATCCTCGAATATCAGAATGGTCGAATCGACCCAGTATTTCAAACTCATCCCGACCTGTTTCCCGTCCAAGATCCTGAGTGGCAATAAAAGAAATTGAGTTTAGGTTTGCCAGATCCACAATGTTTACCCCACCTGTTTTACCCGGCTTCAATATAGTCATCGGATCTTCGGTATCTCTTATTAAAACTTTCATCCAGGGAGGTGTTTTAAAAATTCCATCGCCTTTTGAATAGGCTTGAGAAAATAGCTCCGTCATACCGTACTCCGAGTGAATTTTATCTACTCCAAAACCCTGACATAGAATGGCGTGAAGTTCATCTCTTACAATTTCTTTTCTTCTTCCCTTCATTCCCCCTGTTTCCATAACAACTGTATTTTTTAATTGAAATTGTCGGTTCTCGATCAGGTCAAGTAAGGCATAAGTCACGCCTATCAGTATCACTTTCTCT
>CP070731.1:63145-72726 GCA_020347545.1 Flavobacteriaceae bacterium
ATGAATGAATCCCTTTTCTTCCATGTTTCTTACAACCGTTGAAATGGTATTGTAATGCGGTTTGGGTTCAGGTAATTCTGCTACAATTTCTTTGACAAAGGCCTTCTTTAATTTCCAAAGGACCCTCATTATTTCTTCTTCCTTATTGGTGAGTTTTTCCATCTAATTTAATTTCTGGATTCAAATATAAACTAAAAAAATAGTTATAAAACTAAAAATGTAGTTATTTAACAAAAAATTAAGAGCAGTATATTATTGAAATCAATCATTTGTATCTACTATATTTGTCAAAATTCTCAATTATGAATTATTTGATGATCCTGGGTGGATTTGCACTTTTGATCCTTGGAGGAAACTGGTTGCTGAAGTCAGCGGTTTCGTTATCCCTAAAATTGCAGATTCCAAAGATTGTCATCGGAATGACCGTTGTTTCCTTTGCCACTTCGGCGCCGGAATTGATTGTAAGTCTGAAGGCCGCACTTGACGGACATTCAGATATTGCACTCGGAAATGTTATTGGCTCCAACATTGCCAATTTAGGTTTTGTTCTGGCCATCGTGGTTATGGTTTCCACGATCCAGGTTGAAAAGAGCTTTTATATAAACGACTGGCCGGTTATGATGTTCTCCTCTCTGGTCTTATACGGGTTTTTTGCTTTTGATGGCGTGATTCAGCGTTGGGAAGGCTTGGTATTGTTTATCATGCTTACGGTTTTCCTGATATACCTGTTAAAGTTTCAAAAAGCAGCCGTTGTTGATGAGATGCCCGATGATGATGAAGATTTTCCCATTGGGCCTACCTTGATCTATCTTCTTATTGGGTCTGTTGGATTATGGGCCGGATCTGAATTGCTTATCGAAGGAGCCGTGAATCTTGCAAGTGATTACGGGGTTACCAAACGCCTGATCGGAGTTTCAATCATTTCAATAGGTACAAGTATCCCGGAACTAGCCGCCTCAATGGTTGCAGTGGTTAAAAAGGAGAAAGCAATCTCCCTTGGAAATTTATTGGGCTCAAATGTGTTTAATATACTCGCAGTCTTGGGAATTACGGCAATGGTGACACCAATTACTGCTATAGATGAAGGCCTGATAGAATTTGATATACTTTGGATGCTTTATTTTGCCCTGGTCATTTTCCCACTGGTATTCGTTCCTGCCAAAATGAAATTGTCATGGAGAGAGGGGCTCATACTTTTAGGAAGTTATATCATCTTTATCAGTTTACTGGTTAAGTCACAACAGTAAGCACTTGACTCCAACAGGAAACAGGATTTATTGTACTGATTACTGAACAAAGAAAAAGCCTTCTCATTCGAGAAGGCTTTTTCTTAACCAAAATTAAATATTTTTAGATCTTGGCAGACTTAACTGTTTCGATAATTCTACCTGCAATCTTGTATGGGTCTCCGTTAGAAGCCGGTCTACGATCTTCCAACCAACCTTTCCATCCGTTTTCAACCGTGATGATAGGGATACGAATTGAAGCACCTCTGTCCGAAACTCCATAGCTGAAGTCAGATACGTGAGCTGTTTCATGCAATCCTGTTAATCTTTCATCATTATAGGCACCGTAAACACTGATATGCTCATCGGTAACTGGTCTGAAAGCCTCACAAATTTTTTCGTAAACT
Organism: Flavobacteriaceae bacterium; assembly: GCA_020347545.1. Taxonomy (GTDB): domain Bacteria; phylum Bacteroidota; class Bacteroidia; order Flavobacteriales; family Flavobacteriaceae; genus Lutimonas. Next base: position 64,779 of record CP070731.1, read on the forward strand.
TCTTGTGAACCACAAGTTCTTAGTGTCGTATTTGAGAAGTTGGCATGCATACCTGAACCGTTCCAGTCACCTTTTACAGGTTTTGGGTGCAGTTCTATATAATAACCATAGCTTTCAGTCAATCTGTTAAGTAAGTAACGCGCTACCCAGATCTCATCACCGGCTTTTTTGGCGCCTTTTGCGAACAATTGGAATTCCCACTGTCCCGGAGCAACTTCCTGGTTAATACCTTCAAAGTTTAATCCTGCCGCGATACAAAGGTCAGCATGCTCTTCAACGAATTCTCTTCCCCATGTATATCTACCTCCAACTGAACAGTAGTACTTACCTTGCGGGCCAGGGAATCCACCACGTGGGAATCCGAGAGGAAGATCAGTTTCTGTATCCATTAAGAAATATTCCTGTTCAAAACCAAACCAGAAATCGTTGTCATCATCATCAATTCTAGCTCTTGCGTTTGACGAATGTGGTGTTCCGTCAGCGTTCAGCACCTCGGCCATTACCAACCAACCATTGTCTCTTACAGGATCAGGGTAGATAGCAACAGGCTTTAATAAACAATCTGATGATCCTCCTTCTGCTTGCTCAGTTGAAGATCCATCAAAAGACCAAACTTTACAATCTTCTAATTTCCCGCTAAAATCATCTTCGATTTTAGTCTTACTTCTCAACTCTTGAGTAGGTTGGTGTCCGTCTAACCAAATATACTCTAACTTCGATTTGCTCATAAATTTCTAGATTAATTAATTTTCCGTCGCAAATATAATTATAATAAACACACATCAAAAATATTGGGGGTAAATATGTATATTAACATATTATTTTTATGAATACCCAATTTTTTGAGGGGTACATTTAAAAAATCAGTATTTTTAAACCCGAATTTTTTAATTTTTAATGTATGTCTACTTTCAGATCCAGAGCCTTGGAACAAACCTTTAACAGAAAACTAAGGCCCGTAACCGAATCACAGCATCGATCAGAATATTATGGAAGCCATGTTTTTAACGAGGAAACCATGAAGCAATATCTTACTACTGAAGCTTTTCAAGGAGTTATGAATGCGGTGAGGCATGGATCCAACATAGACAGGAAGATTGCTGATCAGGTAGCCAACTCTATGAAGAACTGGGCGCTTGAAAAAGGTGCCACCCATTATACACACTGGTTTCAACCTTTGACTGGTGGTACGGCTGAAAAACATGACGCCTTTTTTGAATTGAGCAAGGACGGGAAAGCTTTGGAAAGGTTCGGTGGAAATGAATTGGTTCAGCAGGAACCGGATGCATCGAGTTTTCCAAGTGGAGGTATTCGTAATACTTTTGAGGCAAGAGGCTATACGGCATGGGATCCGACTTCTCCGGCATTTATATATGGTACGACTCTTTGCGTGCCAACTATCTTTGTGGCTTATACGGGTGAGGCTTTGGATCATAAAACACCTTTGCTGAGAGCGCTACATGCGATAGATAAGCAGGCAACAGGAGTAGCCAGATACTTTGATAAGAACGTTTCAAAAGTTCACGCCTCACTGGGCTGGGAGCAGGAGTATTTTCTAATTGACAAGGCGCTTGTAATGTCAAGGCCAGACATGGTTCTTACCGGTCGAACACTTTTGGGACAAACATCTGCAAAGGGCCAGCAGCTTGACGATCATTATTTCGGCAGTATTCCCCAGCGCGTGATGAACTTTATGATTGAACTTGAAACAGAATGTATAAAATTGGGGATTCCGGTTAAGACCAGACATAATGAAGTTGCTCCGAATCAGTTTGAGCTGGCAGCCATACACGAAGAGGCGAATCTGGCGGTTGACCACAATGCGCTTTTAATGGACGTCATGGGCAAGGTTGCCTCCAAGCATGAGTTAAAGGTGTTGCTTCATGAAAAACCTTTTAAAGGGATCAATGGTTCCGGTAAGCACAACAACTGGTCTTTGAACACGGATAGTGGTGTTAACCTTCTCAGCCCGGGCAAGACCCCGATGAGGAATTTACAGTTTCTGACCTTTTTTGTCAATACCATCAAGGCGATTCATAACTATGAAGAGTTAATGCGGGCAGAAGTTGCTTCGGCCAGCAATGATCATAGACTTGGTTCAAATGAGGCTCCGCCACCAATCATTTCCGTTTTTATCGGAGAGCAATTAACCGCAGTATTGAAGGAACTGGAAAATGTAACCGATGGAAAACTGTCACCTCAGGAAAAAACGGACCTGAAACTAAATGTAGTGGGTAAGATACCCGAAATACTTTTGGACAATACAGATCGAAACAGGACCTCTCCATTTGCTTTTACAGGAAATAAATTTGAATTCAGGGCTGTAGGGTCGATGTCAAGCTGTGCCAATTCCATGACGGTTCTAAACACGATCGTGGCCAAACAACTGAAGGAGTTCAGAGAAGAAGTTGACAAATTGATCGATCAGAAATCCTTTAAGAAGGATGAGGCGATTTTTAATGTTTTAAGAGAGTATATAAAGGATTCGAAAAATATTCTTTTTGAAGGTAATAGTTATGGGGAAGCATGGGAAAAGGAAGCGAAGAAAAGAGGATTGAGCCATAACAAAACCACGCCTGAGGCCATCAGGCCAAAAGTCAGTGATAAAGCCAAGAACCTGTATAAGGAAATGGGGGTAATGAACGATACCGAAATTCTTGCGCGCCATGAAATTGAATTTGCGGCCTACTCCTTAAGAATCCAGCTTGAAGGGAGAGTACTGGGAGATATCGCCCTGAACCATGTGATACCTACTGCGGTGAATTATCAAAACACCCTGATCCGAAATGTCAGAGGATTGAAAGAGGTTTTTGGTAAGGAATTTGAAACCGTGGCAAAAGAGCAAATGGATCTGATCAAAAAGATTTCTGAACATATTTCGGGCATTACACAAAAGACCATGGCAATGGTCGAGGAACGAAAAAAAGCAAATGTTGTAAAGGATGAAGCCAAAAAAGCAAGCATGTATTGTGATAAAGTAAAGCCTTATTTCGAGTCGATAAGATATCATTGTGACAAACTTGAACTCATGATAGATGATGAATTATGGCCTCTGGTGAAGTATCGTGAAATGTTATTTACACGTTAATTGTAACGACCGTTACACATTATTGACAGATTTTTCAGACATTTGCACAGAATTTTTAATAAGTAGAAGAAATATGGGATTATTTAATTTGTTTGGAGGAAGTACGAGTGTTGATTCAATTGAGCAGTATTTAGAGAAAGGTGCTGTGGTTATCGATGTGAGAACTATTGAAGAGTTTGAACAAGGTCATGTACAAGGTTCAAAGAACATTCCTTTAAATACGATTGGAAGCCGAGTGGATGAGATCAAGAAGCTCAACAAGCCTGTGATTACATGTTGCAGAAGTGGAGCAAGGAGCGGGTCAGCAGCAACGATCCTGAAACAACACGGTGTGGATGCTATTAATGGAGGCCCTTGGGGCAATGTTGTAAATTGCATCAAATAAAAGAGAGAAAAAAATAAACGAAAAGGGAAGTCAAATGACTTCCCTTTTTTCTTTTATGGAACCCAATGATTGCTTTGAGGAGGTGCATCAAATTCCACACCTGGCAGTCTCTTTTTAAGGTTTTGGATCTTTCCCTGAAGCTGCAGCAGGAACTTTTGATGCTCTTTCGAATCCCGGTCAAATGGTTTGTGTGCGAGGGATTTTTGAATCCCTTCAATTTCGATCATATCCTTTTTTGCGGATTCACTGATCCAGGACTTTTTAAATAATTCCCAGATATAATCTACTGCCATTTCATTGGGATGAACCAGGTCCTGTTTATAGAACCTGTAATCTCTCAGATCGTCCACCATAATTTCATAAGAAGGGAAATAATTGATTTCGGATTCTTTTTTAAGTTCGTGTACCGCCTTTTGAAGGAGCGCCTTGCTAAGCGTATTTTCAATAAATCCATCTTTCAAATGACGAACCGGACTGACCGTAAACAGAAAAGTACAGTTTGAATTTACCTTTCTGATCAGGGAAACCATGTTTTTTAAATTAGCATGAATCTCTTCTGAACTCAAGAGCTCTTTGGTGAATTCCTTCTGTGGTATTTTATGACAGTTTCCCACAATGTTTCCATTGCTACGGAATCTGTAAACCCAGGAAGTACCTAAAGTAATGATTACGTGAGTAGCATTTTGAAAGGCTTCCTGGCCCTTCCGTATATTCCTGTTGATCAAAGTAAGTACTTTTTCAGGATCTGAGTGGTCGAAGCTTCCGTGATGATAAAGACTCATCCATTTATTTTGGTGAAAATACAGGTCGGAAGGATCAAAGGTTCTTCCTTCAACGCAATGTTTCACCGCATTATTTATGGATACCGGGTTAAATAGAATTCCAAAGGGATTTGTAAATGCCGAGAACTTAAAATAGTCAAATTTAGCTGAGATCTCTTCTGAAAAACAAGATCCAATCAGCACGAGTTCAGACTGATGATCGATCTCAACGGCCCCCCTGGGTATGTCTATCTCAGTTCTGAATTTCATTGATTTTTAGGCTAAGAGTTTTTCAGCAGCCTCAATGGCATCTTTCAATCCGGAAGGATTTTTACCTCCTGCAGTAGCAAAGAACGGCTGGCCGCCACCACCGCCTTGAATAAACTTTCCTAATTCGCGTACGATGGTTCCGGCGTTCAAATTTTTTGATTCCACCAGGTTTTTTGAAATATAAACCGTAAGCAAGGCTTTCCCATTCAAATCAGATCCGCCAATAAAAAATAAATCTTCTACCTCGGATGCTATTTCAAAAGCAATATTCTTCATAGAGGCCGCATCGCTGTCCAGAAGGCTTCCTATAAAATTAACACCGTTGATCTCCTTTTTATTTTTGATGAGGTCATCCTTAAAAGAGGCAGCTTTAAGTTTGTTAAGCTGCTCAATTTCTTTTTTAAGTTGTGTGTTCTCCTCCTGAAGGCTCTGTATTGACTTTACAGGATCTGAAGGGTTTTTAAGTACAGATCTGATCTTCCCGTAGGTTTCTTCCTGATCAAAATAATAGTCGCGAACAGCATCATTGGTGATTGCCTCGATTCTTCTTATTCCCGATGCGATGGCGCTTTCGCTCATGATCTTAAAATGCCATAAATCACTGGTCTGACTTACATGAGTACCTCCGCAAAGTTCGGTTGACTGTCCAAATTTAACGGTTCTTACAGTGTCTCCGTATTTTTCTCCAAACAGCATTATGGCACCGGATTTTTTAGCTTCCGCCAAGGGTACATTTCTGCTTTCCTCAAGTGAAATATTCTCTTGTATTCTGGAATTCACAAATTGTTCTATCTCTTTCAGTTCTTCGGGGCTCACCTTAGAGAAATGTGAAAAGTCGAACCTTAAATTTCTAGCGTGAACAGCAGAACCTTTTTGTTCAACATGAGTTCCCAGAATAGTTCTTAGCCCCTGGTGAAGCAGATGGGTTGCCGTGTGGTTGCACATGGTTCTGAAACGCTGTTCTGCATCCACGACAACTTTGAATATCTCGGTAGGGTCTTCCGGCAGGTTTTTCGTGTAATGAAGAATTAGGTTGTTTTCCTTTTTTGTATCAAGGATGTAGATCACATCACCGTTTCTGCTTTCAATATAACCTTTGTCCCCAACCTGGCCGCCGCCTTCGGGGTAAAAGGGAGTCATGCTGAACGCAAGCTGATACATTGCTCCTTCTTTTTTTGAGGTCACTTTTCGGTATCTTGTAATTTTAACCTCAGCCTCCAGATAGTCATATCCAATAAATTCCTGTTCCTTATCATCAATAAGAATATTCCAGTCATCCGTATCAACTGCTGCCGCAGCTCTGGAACGTGACTTTTGCTTGGCCATTTCCTGATCAAATTCCGACTCGTCAAATTCCATTCCTTTTTCACGTAATATCAAGGAGGTCAAATCTTTCGGGAAGCCATAAGTGTCATACAGTTCAAAAGCTTTTTTACCAGAGATCTTTGACATGTCAGAATTTGAGATGATCGTGTCCAGCATCACCAGTCCCTGATCCAGGGTTCTCAGAAAAGACTGCTCTTCTTCCTTGATCACATTGTGAATAAGGTGTTTCTGAGCAACTATTTCAGGAAAATTATCTCCCATTTGCTTTTCAAGAATATCTGCCAGCTGGTAAATAAAAGGTTCTTTTTTATTTAAAAAAGTAAATCCATACCTGATGGCTCTTCTCAGAATTCTTCGAATTACGTAACCGGCTCCGTTGTTCGATGGTAATTGACCGTCTGCGATGGCAAAAGCCACGGCTCTTACATGATCGGCAATTACTCTTATGGCAATATCGATTTTTTCATCTTTACCATATGCATTATCCGTAATGGTTTCGATCTCTCTGATGATCGGCATAAAAACATCCGTATCGTAATTGGATTTCTGATTTTGGATCACCATACAGAGTCTTTCAAAACCCATTCCTGTATCGACGTGTTTTTCAGGAAGTTTTTCCAATGATCCGTTGGCTCTCCTGTTAAATTCCATGAATACAAGGTTCCAGATTTCTATCACCAGCGGATGGTCCTTATTGACAAGGTCCTTTCCAGGAACCTTTTTCTTTTCCTCTTCAGATCTTATATCCACATGGATCTCGCTGCAAGGACCACATGGCCCTTGTGCACCCATTTCCCAGAAATTATCTTTTTTATTCCCTTTAAGAATTCTATCGGCCGGAATATGCTTTAACCAGAAATTTTGAGCTTCTTCGTCAAATTCAAGCTTATCTGATTTATCTCCTTCAAAAACAGTTACATATAGACTATTTTTGTCTATTTTAAATACTTCGGTTAACAATTCCCAGGCCCATGCTATCGCCTCTTCTTTAAAATAGTCTCCAAAACTCCAGTTGCCCAGCATTTCGAACATGGTGTGATGGTAGGTATCCATACCTACTTCTTCCAGATCATTGTGCTTCCCGGAAACCCTTAAACATTTCTGGGTATCGGCTACTCTTGGCTGATCCGGCTCCTTTTGACCCAGGAAGTATTCTTTGAACGGATTCATCCCCGCATTGACAAACATTAAGCTGGGATCGTTTTTATTGACAAGAGGTGCCGAAGGAACTATTTTATGCTGTTTTGAAGCAAAGAAGTCCAAAAATTGTTTTCTGATTTCCTGTGAAGTCATAAAGTATTATTAAAAGCCTTAACGAACAGTTATATCATTGACAAAAAAAATGTAAATTTGTTTTTCATGCGACTGATACAGGGCTGTTTTAGTTGCAAAAATAGTATATTTATAGTTATGGCGAAGGTAAAATATTATTACGATGCAGATACCCTGTCCTACAGAAAAATAGAGCTGAGGAAGAGGGATAAATTCAGGCGTACGGTAGTATTTTTTACAGCCGCTGCGCTCATGGGCGGAATCATGGTTTTTATCATGTACCAGTTTGTGGAATCTCCAAGACAAAAAGTGCTGAAGCGTGAATTGGAAAACATGAAGCTGCATTATGAATTACTTGAAAAGAAAATGGTCCAGGCCGAAGAAGTTCTTGATGGAATTCAAAAGCGTGACAATAATATTTATCGGACTTATTTTGAAGCGAACCCTATTCCTGACGAACAAAGAAAGGCTGGGTTTGGGGGTGTGAACCGCTATAAATCGATGGAAGGATTTGACAACTCGCAAATGATTATCGACGCATCGAGGAATCTTGATATTCTTTCAAAGCAGTTGTATGTGCAGTCAAAATCACTTGACGAGATTATCGATCTCGCAATAGACAAGGAAGAGTTGCTGGCATCGATTCCTGCAATTCAGCCTGTAAGCAAGGAAGACCTGACCCGAATGGCTTCAGGTTTTGGATGGAGGCTCGATCCGTTTACCAAAGCCCGTAAAAGGCATAAAGGTATGGACTTTACGTCTCCAAGGGGAACACCTGTATATGCTACCGGAAACGGAAAAGTGATCAGGGCGGATGCCGGGTCATCAGGATTTGGAAAGCATATC
>CP070731.1:72826-82302 GCA_020347545.1 Flavobacteriaceae bacterium
AGATTTTCCAAACCGAATAAGGAAGAAAAATTTCAGCCTGATCCCAGATTGCTATCCTACAGCAAGAGCGAATGGGAGGAGATCACGGAAGAAATTTTTCGGGAAATCTTTAAACGATCTGCCGTTAAGCGTACTAAATTCAATGGTTTTCAAAGAAATATACGCTTTTTAAAAAAATGAGATTGAAGCACTATCTTCCTTCAAAAAAATTAACTTTGTAGGCCTTAGCCAAAACGAACATTATGGGAGCCAAAATTAAAAAAACAGATGCTTTAGAATACCATCAATTTCCTACTCCGGGTAAAATTCAGGTTTTGCCCACCAAGAAGCATGCAACTCAAAGAGATCTGTCTCTGGCATATTCTCCCGGGGTAGCAGAACCTTGCCTGGAAATTGAAAAAAACGAGCAACAAGTATACAATTATACCTCTAAGTCAAATCTGGTAGCGGTAATATCAAACGGTACCGCAGTACTCGGTCTTGGTGACATTGGCCCCCTGGCTTCAAAGCCAGTAATGGAAGGAAAAGCGCTGCTGTTCAAAATATTTGCTGACATTGATGTATTCGACATCGAAGTAGATGCTAAAGATGTGGATAAGTTCGTGGAAACGGTTAAAGCCATTGCTCCTACTTTTGGAGGAATCAACCTTGAAGATATCAAGGCTCCTGAAGCTTTTGAAATAGAAACAAGATTAAAAGAAGAATTGGATATTCCGGTAATGCACGACGATCAGCACGGTACTGCCATCATTTCCGCAGCTGCCCTCAAGAATGCCCTTGAAATTGCCGGTAAAAAACCTTCGGAGGTAAATGTTGTGATCAATGGGGCCGGAGCTGCTTCGATTTCATGTACCCGATTGTATAAAAAATTAGGGGTACGTAAAAAAAATATTGTCATGTGCGACAGTAAAGGTGTTTTAAGGTCCGACAGAACAGATCTCAACAAACAGAAGAAAGAGTTTACCACAGATAAAGACATTTACAACCTGGAGGACGCCATGAAAGGGGCAGATGTATTTATCGGTCTTTCCATAGGAAACGTAGTGAGCCCGGAAATGTTATTATCGATGGCAAAAAACCCAATTGTCTTCGCCCTTGCGAACCCCGATCCGGAAATTTCTTATCAACTTGCTGTTGAAACCAGAAACGATATCATCATGGCGACTGGGAGATCGGATCATCCGAACCAGGTTAATAATGTTCTTGGCTTTCCATTCATCTTCAGAGGGGCACTTGATGTAAGGGCAAAAAAAATCAACGAAGAAATGAAAATGGCTGCGGTTCACGCCTTGGCTGACCTTACCAAACAGAGTGTTCCCGAGCAGGTAAATATCACGTACAATAAGAAGGTGATTACTTTTGGAAAAGATTATATCATCCCAAAACCCTTCGATATGAGGCTGATCAGTGAAATCCCGCCAGCTGTGGCTAAGGCTGCAATGGATTCAGGGGTGGCTCAATTACCCATCGAAGACTGGGATGCTTATAAAGAGGTATTGATAGAACGACTTGGTACGGGAAGCAAATTGATGAGGCTGGTTACCAATAGGGCCAAGTCAGATCCGAAAACAGTGGTTTTTGCCGAAGCCGATCAGCTAAACGTCTTAAAAGCAGCTCAGATCGCTTATGATGAAGGAATTGCCATCCCGATTTTGCTCGGGGATAAAATAGCAATCGAATCCTTGATGAAGGAAATCCAGTTTGAAGGATCGATCCGAATTATCGATCCTAAATCAAAAGAAGAGGAACAGCGTAGAAATGACTTTGCTGAAATATTCTGGAAAAAAGAGCAGCGAAAGGGTATGACCCTGCTTGAAGCACAGAAGTGGATGCGTGAAAGAAATTATTTTGCCGCCATGATGGTCAATGAAAATCATGCCGATGCACTGGTCACTGGATATACAAGAAGTTACCCAACCGTTGCCAGGCCCATGATCGAATTGATCGGGAAAATAAAAGGTATTCGAAGAGTGGCAGCCACCAACCTTATGCTTACGGACAGAGGACCCTTATTTCTATCTGATACCGCTATGAACATCAATCCGAATGCAAAAGATTTGACCGAAATTGCGCGAATGACGGACAAAACGATGAAAATGTTTGGACTAAAACCAAACCTGGCCATGGTATCTTTTTCAAATTTTGGTTCTTCCTCCTCTGATTCAGCAAAAAAAATGTCTGAAGCAGTAAATTATTTACATAAATACTTTCCGCATGTGGTCATAGACGGAGAATTACAGGCAGACTTTGCCTTGAATGAAAAAATGAGAAGGGAAAAATTTTCGTTTTCCAAACTCCAGGGTAAAAAGGTCAATGGGCTCATCTATCCTAATTTGGAATCGGCAAATATCAGTTATAAATTATTGAAAGAAATTCACGCGGCTGAATCTATAGGACCGATAATTATGGGACTCAAAAAACCTGTTCACCTCATTCAATTAGGAGCAAGTGTTGATGAAATTGTAAACATGGTCTGTATAGCAGTTGTTGACGCCCAAAGTCGTAAAAAATAATGCCACGGTTTTAGCGGTTTTTTGACGAATTGAAAAGGAATTGACAGGGTACCTGAAAAACGCCTTGAAACGGTTTGAAAAAGTTGTAAAATTAAGATTAACAATTTCATTTTGAGAAGATAAAATTGTTACATTTGACTCCATCTCGATTCAAAATTTATGATTACACATATTCAAGGTAAACTGGTCGAAAAAAATCCCGACCATGTGGTTGTAGAATGCAATGGTATTGGCTATCACGTGCATGTTTCTCTTCAAACATTTTCCAATATTCCCGATAAAGAAAACTTAAAATTATATACGCATCTGGTCATTCGGGAAGATGCCCATATTCTTTATGGTTTTTACCAAAAAACAGAGCGTGAGATTTTCAAATTGCTCATTTCTGTTTCCGGAGTTGGACCCAGTACTGCCATAACCATGTTATCCTCAATGGACACAGAAGAAATCCAGCAGGCCATTGGCAGTGAGGATGTTTCTAAAATTCAATCTGTAAAAGGCATAGGACTGAAAACTGCACAAAGGGTTATCGTGGATCTCAAGGATAAAATTCTAAAATCTTATGAAATTTCTGAAGATTTACCTGTTTCAAACAATACTATTAAAATTGAAGCGTTATCTGCTTTAGAAGTCTTAGGATTTTCAAGAAAAAAAGTTGAAAAAGTTATACAAGTTATTTTACAAAATTCTCCGGATATAAGTTTGGAGGAATTAATTAAGAAGGCGCTTAAAAACTTGTAACGATTGTCAGGTCTGAAACGATTTAAATATAATCTCCCTATTATATTGATCGTACTGTTATTTAGTACGGCCTATGTTTCGGCTCAAATAAATTCTGACAATAATTCCGTAACTAACACTCAACCAACCACTTCTGCCCAAAAAGACACCATTTCACCTTTACCTTATTCCTTTAACAGCAATCAAAGCGGCAGGCTTTTTTTAAATGACAACAAGGAGCTGGAAACCATATACGATCCTGAAACAGGCAATTATATCTTAATGGAAAAAATTGGCGATTACTACGTCAAATATCCCACACAGATGACTCCCGAGGAGTACAAGGATTACAGGCTCCAAAGAGATATGCTGGAATATTCCAAGGAAAAGCTGAATGCGGTAAGCGGTAAAACCAAGGAAGCCTCGGATGTTCAAAAAAATCTTTTGCCAACCTATTATGTGAATTCTAATTTTTTTGAAAGTGTTTTCGGTGGAAACCAGATCGATGTTAACGTTCAGGGGTCTATCCTGATTAAAATGGGGCTGATCTATCAGAAAGTAGAAAACCCACAGCTTTCAGAAAACAACCGGCAGAGCACTACCTTTGACTTTGATCAGGAGATCAATGCAAGTTTAAATGCAAGGATTGGAACCAGATTAAGGGTAATGGCAAATTTTGACACGCAGTCGACCTTTAACTTTCAAAACATGGTAAAGTTAGAGTATACGCCAACTGAAGATGACATTATCCGAAAAATTGAAGTAGGTAATGTGTCCATGCCCATAAGAAACTCATTGGTTACAGGAGCCCAGAATCTTTTTGGGGCTAAGATGGAATTACAGTTCGGAAAGACCACCGTAACAGGTATTTTTTCCCAGCAAAGATCTCAAACAAGAACTGTAACCGCTCAAGGGGGATCCATTTTGAACGAATTTGATTTTAAGGCCAGTAATTACGACAACAACAGACACTTTTTTATCAGTCATGCATTCAGGGATAAGTACAACCAGGCTCTGGAAAACTTTCCGCTTATCAATAGTTCGATCAATATAACAAGAATTGAAATTTGGGTTACCAACAGAAATGCAACGACAACAGGTACCAGAAATATAGTGGCACTTGCCGACCTGGGTGAAAATAATCCCGATAACATAGGGCCTGCAAATGTAATACCCATTCCGGGAGGACAGGATCCTTCCAACGAAGCCAACAATCTCCAGGACCTCCTGACACTAAACGGACCTATTCGAGACATTTCAACTGTAGGTCAGGCCGTATCACCTTACAATATGTCTCAGGGTAGAGATTACACCATTCTTGAAAACGCCATAAAACTGGTGCAGGGAGTTGATTTTACCATGAACGCACAATTGGGTTTTATTACCTTAAACCGAAGATTGGTCGATGCTGATGTTATGGCCGTTGCCTACGAATATACAGATGGCACAGAGGTACATCGAGTTGGTGAATTCACGGATGCGGGTGTGATAGCCCCGGATAACCTTGTCGTAAAAATGCTTCGTAGCGAAATTATTAATCCGAATATTCCGATGTTCGACTTATTAATGAAAAATGTTTATGAAATTCCCGGAGCTTTTCAGCTTCAAAAGGATGGGTTCAGGCTGGAACTTTTATACTATGATGATGCCACGGGTGAACCGGTTAATATTCTTCAGAATGCGCAAACCCCGGGAGTGAATGACAGGACCATTCTCAATCTTTTAAAACTTGACCGTCTCGACCAAAACAACAACTTTAAGCCGGAAGGAGACGGGTTCTTTGACTATGTGGAAGGAATAACCATTGATTCACCGAACGGCTATTTTATATTTCCAACTGTGGAACCTTTTGGAGAGGACCTGGATGACCAGCTTTTGCCCGAAGACGATGTTTATATTTTTAGGGAATTGTATGATCGAACCCAGGCCGAAGCGCAAAATGATTTTCAGCAAAAAGATAAATACTCATTCAAAGGATACTTTAAATCAGACGGAAAGAACGGTATTCCGCTTGGCGCCTTTAACGTACCAAGGGGATCTGTAAAAGTCACCTCAGGAGGAAGGGAGCTTGTTGAAGGTGTGGATTATGTGGTTGACTATAATATTGGAAATGTACAGATCATCAACCCTACATTAATAGCTTCAGAGGCCCCGATTCAGGTGGATGTTGAAAACAACATCGGGTTCAATCAACAGCGAAGAAGATATATGGGAGTGGATGTGCTACATGTATTCAATGATAAACTGGCTGTTGGAGGTAATATCATCAATCTCAATGAAAGGCCTTTGACTCAAAAGGCACAGTTTGGTGCTGAACCGGTGAATAATACAATTATAGGCGCTTATCTTACCTATAGGACTGAAGTTCCAAAATTAACCAAATGGGCCAATGCCTTACCCAATATTGATACGGATGTACCCTCTTATGTTTCCGTGAGATCGGAGCTGGCTTATTTAATTCCGGGAACCCCGAGCGGCATAGATCTTGAAGGAGCTGCAACCTCATATATTGATGATTTCGAAGGAGCTCAGATTCCCCTGGATATAAAATCTCCGAAGCAGTGGTTTACGGCAAGTACACCTTTGGGGCAATCCGGTGACCTTGACTTTACAAACGGAAATATCGCTCCTGGCCTTCCGGATGATTTAAGGACAGGTGCCAAACGCTCAAAACTCGCCTGGTACAATATAGACCAGATATTTTATGGATCAAGTCTGAGGCCACCTAATATTGACAGTGAAGAACTTTCCAGAGCTGAAGTGAGACAGGTAAATTACAGCGAGCTTTTCCCACAGGTGGAACTTGATGTTACACAGTCGAGCATTATCAGGACCTTTGATATGGCTTATTATCCTGCAGAAAGGGGAACAAACAATTATGATGACAGTTTTGGTGCTGATGGAAAGTATATCAATCCTGAAGACAGATGGGCGGGAGTTACCAGAGCGCTTACAACAACCAATTTCCAGCAGGCCAATATAGAATACGTGCAGTTCTGGTTGATGGATCCTTATGAAAATTATTCGATCAAACCCGAAGAAGGTGGTCCGATTGCCCCTCCTGGTTTACAGGATCAGGTAGGAGAACTCTACTTTAATTTCGGAAACATTTCAGAGGATATATTAAAGGATGACAGGAAAATGTTTGAAAACGGACTTCCTGAGGACGGAATCCAGATCCCGGGATCTAATATAGAATCGACCCCATGGTCATCAATCCCCACAGAACAATCCCTTTTATACGCGTTTCCCGAGAGTGATGAGGCCCGACTTAATCAGGATTTGGGTCTTGATGGTATAAATGATATAGATGAAAGTACAAAGTATGGAACTGTGTTTGGAGAAGACCCTTCTGCAGATAATTTTCACTATTTCAGAGGTTCCGATTTTGATGCTGAAGATGCGTCTATTATTACGAGATACAAGGATTTCAGTTTGACCGAAGGGAATTCGCCCACCATCAATAATTCTCCGGAAAACTACCCGACCTCCTCTACCACATTTCCCGATGTTGAAGACATCAACAGGGATCAGACCATGAGCGCGATAGAAAGTTATTATCAGTATAAGGTTTCTTTGAACAAAACGGATCTTGTTGTCGGTCAAAACTATATTGTTGACAGCAGGGTCACCACAGTTCAATTACCAAACAACACAACGCAGACAACTACCTGGTATCAGTTCAGGATTCCAATAACGACTCCAGAGGACCCTGGCAACATAATAAATGACATGGCCGGGTTTACTTCGATCCGATTCATGAGGATGTTCCTAACGAAATTTAAAGTACCCGTAGTGCTCAGATTTGGTGAACTTCAATTGGTGAGAGGTGATTGGAGAAGGTATACCAAGACGTTGGATGATGCGATAGTTCCTCCAGAGGATCTCTCTCCGGATGAAAATCAGAAATTTGAGGTTGGGGTGGTAAATATAGAAGAAAATGAGGACCGCCAACCTATCCCCTACGTTCTCCCTCCGGGAATAAAAAGAGAAAGACTTCAGGGTACCACCACGATCCAGCAGCAAAATGAGCAATCTGTGTCGATGAAGGTAGATGACCTTCAGCCAGGCGATACCCGAACTATCTTTAAAAATACAACCTTCGACCTTAGGATGTACAAGCAATTGAAGATGTTTATTCATGCCGAAGGAAAGGTCGGGCAGCTGGAAGTCAAGGACAACGAACTACTGGGAATTATAAGACTGGGTAGTGATACGGATGACAACTACTATCAAGTTGAAATACCCTTAAAAATTACCGATTTCAATGCCGTAACCCCAGAGGAAATCTGGCCGGAAGAGAATAATCTGGATGCGGCTATAAAGGATTTTGGGAACTTAAAACTTGAACGACTCGAGATTGGTGCCCCGGCAGGAGAACTTTATCCTAAACCCGTGGCCGGAGAGGATCCGGAGTTTCGTATTCGGGTAAAGGGTAATCCGAATTTGTCTAATATAAGGACGATCATGCTGGGGGTTAAAAACATTTCGATTTCTCCCAAAAGTATGGAACTCTGGTTCAATGAATTAAGGGTAGCCGATTTTGACAATAAGTCCAGTTGGGCAGCCATAGTCAATGCAGATGCAAACCTGGCTGACTTTGCCGATTTATCGGTTACGGGAAGTGCGAGTACGGTAGGGTTTGGAAGCCTTGATCAAATGGTGAATGAAAGAAGTCAGGAGGAAATGAAACAATACGGACTTGTTACCAATATCAACATCGGACAACTTTTTCCCAAAAGAGTAAATCTGAGCATACCGATCAATTTTAGCTTTGGAGAGGAATTCAGGGACCCCAAATATGATCCGAGGTTCAAGGATGTCCTGTTCCAGAACGGATCTACGGATGCGGATCTGGCCAGAGACTACACCCAGAGAAAAAGTATCAATTTTATAAATGTCAGGAGAAACAGGACGTCACAGAGTGGGAAACCCCATTTTTACGATGTGGAAAATTTCTCGGTTTCCTACTTATTTAACGAGACCTATCACCGCGACTATAATATTCAAAAATTCATTGACCAAAAACTAAGGGCTTCAGCAAATTATACCTATAGTTTTGAACCTAAGGTCATCGAACCTTTTAAATCGTGGGGGCTCGTAAGTGACAAGGCTTATTTGAAGTTCATCAAAGACTTTAACCTGAGTTTGTTGCCAACATCTTTTGCCATCAATTCAAACATTATCAGGACATACAGTGAGCAATTGTCGAGATCGCTTGTTGAAGGCCTGCCAGATCTACCGGTTTTAAAACAACGTAATTTTATGTTTGACTGGGACTATCTGATTGCCTATAATCTGAGTAAATCCCTTCAATTCTCACTAAGGGCATTAAACAACTATGCCTATGATCAATTTGGAGCGGATGAGGACCTTCAGATCTACGATCAATTTTTTAGAATTGGGCGCCCTGAGCATTATCATCAGACTTTTAACCTTACCTACAAAATTCCATTTGACAAGTTTCCTGTACTTGATTTTATAAACGGAACCTATAATTATACAGCCGATTATGACTGGCAGGCTCCTGCTTACACGACAATAGATCAGGTTGGAAACACCATTCAAAATGCAAATACACATAATTTTACTGCGGACCTCGGAATGGACAGGCTTTACAATTACCTGGGACTTACCAAACTATTTACAAAACGAAAAACAGTTGATGTAAAGCAAGATCCCGAAACCGGTCAGCAGTTAAAAGCCAAGAAAGGTCTTTCCACGGGTCAAAAAATTGGTAAGGTAGGGGTCGACATTCTCACATCCGTAAAGAATATTCGTCTTTCATACACTGAAAATAACGGTACCTTCCTTCCAGGTTATATTCCTGAGTTTGGGCTGCTTGGGCAGAGTAATTACAACGGGACCTTTGCGCCTACATTTGGATTTGTATTTGGAAGCCAGGCGGACATTCTCGATAAAGCTATACGAAATGGGTGGCTGATCTCCAGAGGACAGGGAGATAATTTTTATGCCAGAAATTACAGCAGGTCCCATTATGACAAATTCGATTATTCAGCCAATGTAAAATTCACCAGAGATTTGGACATCGAACTATTTGGAAACAGGACCTATACGGAAAGTTTTAACCAACAATTAGATGTGATTAACGGCGTTCTGGATAATACCCCAAAAAACGGTATAGGGAACTTCAGTATATCACATATGATGCTCGGTTCTTCGTTTAAAGATGAAGCAGAAGTATTTCAGCAGTTCAAAGACAACAGGAAGATCATCTCTCAA
>CP070731.1:82402-91741 GCA_020347545.1 Flavobacteriaceae bacterium
AAGATAATAATTCCCAAAATAATTGTGTCAAATATATCTATTTTATTCTGGCCCCTGAAGAAGAGTGTTATTTCAATTTTATTTAAATTTTCATTCTCGTTTTTTAGTTTATTTTTGCCTCATGGTTACATCTGATCAAATTAAAGACGTTATTCAGCGAATTGAAAATCTCAAAGATTATCTCGAGATTGACAAAAAACTGATAGAAATCTCAAACGAAGAGGAAAAAGCATCCGATCCTGATTTTTGGAACAATCCAAAGGAGGCCGAAAAGGTAATGAAGGTCCTAAGAGGCAAAAAAAAATGGGTAGAAGATTACAATCGATTAAAATCAGATGGTGAAGACCTTAATGTTCTTTTTGATTTTTTTAAAGAAGAGGAGGCTTCTGAAGAGGAAGTTTTAGTCCAATTCAAAAAGACACTTGAACTTTTAGAATCCCTGGAATTCAAAAATATGTTGTCGGACGAAGGCGACAGCCTGAGCGCGATCTTACAGATTACAGCCGGTGCGGGAGGTACAGAGAGTTGCGACTGGGCTCAGATGCTGATGCGCATGTATATGATGTGGAGCGAAAAACAAGGGTTTAAAATAAAGGAACTGAACTATCAGGAGGGGGATGTGGCCGGAATTAAAACGGTAACCCTTGAGATAGATGGGGAATATGCTTTTGGATATCTCAAAGGAGAAAACGGAGTTCACAGGCTGGTAAGGATATCTCCTTTTGACAGCAATGCCAAGCGACATACTTCTTTTGCTTCAGTCTATGTTTACCCTATGGCGGATGAAACTATAGAAATAGATATAAACCCTGCCGATATTACATGGGATTTTGCGAGATCCGGAGGTGCCGGAGGGCAAAATGTAAACAAAGTGGAAACCAAGGCTATTTTAAGACATAAACCTTCTGGTATTATGGTAGTCAACTCTGAAACAAGGTCCCAGTTGGAAAATCGTGAAAAAGCCATGCAAATGCTCAAATCTCAGCTTTATGAGATAGAATTACAGAAGCAAAGGGAAAAACGTGACAGTATAGAGGCCGGAAAAATGAAAATTGATTTTGGTTCTCAGATTCGAAATTATGTCATGCATCCGTACAAACTGGTCAAGGATGTGAGAACCGGAGAAGAAACCGGAAACGTAGATGCAGTAATGAATGGAGAAATTGACAATTTCATCAAGGCATTTTTAATGGAAAATTCAGACAAGACAAATCCTAAAAACGAACTCTAAAATGTCTGGTAATATCAATTCCGTTATTTTTGATTTGGGAGGGGTACTTATCGATTGGAACCCTGAATACCTATATCGAAAAATTTTTGCCGGAAATGATGAAAAGATGAAATGGTTCTTAGAAAATATCTGCACCCCTGATTGGAACATGGAACAGGACGCAGGCAGAAGTTTCGATACAGCCTGCAAACTCCTCATCGAACAGCACCCTGAATACAGAATGGAAATCCAGGTATTTTTTGATCGTTGGGAAGAAATGATCAAAGGAGAAATAAATGGTACTGTTCTTATTTTAAATGAGTTAAAAAGGTTAAATAAAGTAAAACTTTATGCGCTAACCAATTGGAGTTCTGAAACCTTTCCAATTGCAAAACGGAAATATTCGTGCCTAAAACAATTCGAAGGAATCGTGGTTTCAGGTGAAGAAAAGACCCGAAAACCCTTTAATAAAATCTACGAGATCACCCTGGATAGATTCAACCTGAAGCCCGAAAATTGCCTTTTTATTGATGATAGCATAGACAATATTAGAAAGGCTAAAGAGATGAATTTCAATACAATACACTTTAATAACCCCTCTCAATTGAAAGCAGAAATTCAAAACATGGGGCTTTTGTAAGCTTGAATTAAGTCTCGGACCTTATCCAGGCTATTTATTTACTCCTGACATATTTACTTCTCCGGCTCCAAACAATTCTGTTTTTGATCATCAAATTAAATCTATACAACGCCTCTTTAAAAACTGAAAAGAATTTCATTAAAATTAGGATGAAATTTAACTTTTTAGTGTAGTATTTACCCCTAAAATCCATTATAGATATTTTTTATACAATATATTTATCTATTTGTTTTTCATGATACTATGTGTTTTATATAAAGTTAAAGTTTAATATGCGAAAAATTGAGCATTAAATCGTGTTTCAACTCTTCAATTTAGTTTCAGGCTCTAAACAAAGCTCATTTTTAAGCCCGAAAACTTCCTGATTCGTACAAAGATTTTTTAGATTCGGACAAGGATTTATTACCATTAGTCGACAACTTTCATACTTCTGTCTATACTTATTTCTTCGGACGGTTTTAATTTTTATTTTAGCTTTATCATTCTCAATACTTAAAACCAAGCTATGCCTCTAATTATTGCTATTCTCGGAATCATCCTGTTATTTTTGCTAATAGCGGTATTTAAACTCAATGCTTTCCTGTCTTTTATTATTGTTTGCCTGTTGGTAGGAATACTCCAGGGAATGGAACTTAATAGTGTAATTCTTTCAATACAATCAGGAATAGGCAACACACTGGGCTTTCTCGTTTTGATACTTGGATTAGGCGCCATGTTGGGGAAACTTGTAGCGGTCAGTGGTGCGGCTCAAAGGATAACAACAAAACTAGTTGACAGCTTCGGGATTAAATACATACAATGGGCGGTTGTCCTTGCGGGATTTATAGTTGGTATACCAATGTTTTATACCGTAGGGTTCGTAATTTTGATCCCTTTGGTGTTTACCGTAGCGGCCGCGACAAACCTTCCGCTCATCTATGTAGGGCTTCCCATGTTGACTTCACTATCGGTTACTCACGGATTTTTACCTCCACATCCTGCTCCAACGGCTATTTCAGGCATGTTTAACGCAAGTATTGGAAAAACCATGCTATACGGCATAATCGTGGCTATTCCGGCCATTGTTATAGCAGGACCTCTTTTTGCCAGGACCATTAAAAAAGTAGTTGCCACTCCTCTACCCGAATTTTACAACCCGGTCGTATTAAAGGATGAAGAGATGCCAAAAATGGGCGTAAGTATATTTACAGCCCTTCTGCCTGTGATCCTGATTGGATTATCAACATTACTCGATTATGCACTTCCCGGTGATTTTCCGGGAAGAAATCTCATTTTATTTATTGGCAACCCGGTAATGGCCATGCTTTTGTCTGTTTTGGTTGCCATTTACACCTTGGGGCTTGCAAGAGGCAAGAAAATGACTGAAGTTATGGACTCTGTAGCAGCTTCCGTTTCAAGCATTACGATGGTTCTGCTGATCATTGCCGGAGCCGGGGCTTTAAAACAAATACTTGTTGACAGTGGTGTGAGCGACTATCTTGGAAACATATTAAGAGATTCCAGTATCTCTCCCTTAGTACTGGGCTGGCTCATTGCCACCCTTTTGAGGGTTTGTATCGGATCAGCTACGGTTGCCGGACTAACAGCAGCAGGAATTGTACTACCACTGGTATCAGGTACGGGCGTCAAACCGGAATTAATGGTTTTAGCCATCGGGTCGGGAAGCTTAATGCTCTCTCATGTAAATGATGGAGGATTCTGGCTTTTTAAAGAATATTTCAACCTGTCCGTTAAGGAAACCCTCTCCACCTGGACGGTTATGGAAACCATGGTGGGTATCATAGGAATCATAGGAGTACTTATTTTGAATCTTTTTATCTAAATCTTGACAATATGGACAATACAGTATCGCAAAGAATCAAGGAACTAGGACTGAAATTCCCTCCACCTCCAAAGCCTGCAGGGGTATACAGGCCCATTCTAGTTGTGGACAAATATCTTTATGTATCGGGTCAGGCACCCGTCAACTATGACGGCTCCTTGATGCAAGGCAGGGTTGGAGAAGGTCTCGACATTGATGCAGGGTATCAGGCAGCCAGACAAGTGGGCCTTACCATGCTCTCCACAATAATGACTCACTTTGGCGATATTGACAGGGTAAAAAGGGTCGTAAAGGTATTGGGAATGGTGAATTCAACTACTGACTTCAAGCGCCACCCTTTGGTTATCAACGGTTTTAGTGAGTTAATGGCTGAGGTATTTGGAAATGAATATGGCATTGGTGCCAGAAGTGCTGTTGGGATGATGCTTCCCGATGGAATACCTGTAGAAATAGAAGCCATGTTTGAATTGCATTAATTAAGATCATGACAGACGCTAATTGGTTCAGGTTAAGTGATACCAGCAATGTAAAAAGCCCTTCACTTCTGATATATCCTGAAAGGATTGAGTACAATGCTGCTCTTATGTGCAGATTATCCTGCAATACGAGTAGGCTAAGGCCACATATTAAGACTCATAAGACGTCAGAAATAGTGAATTTACAGATTAGAATGGGAATTAATAAATTCAAATGTGCCACTATTAAAGAGGCGGAACTACTCGCTAGATGCGGCTCTGCTGATGTCCTTTTAGCGATGCAACCTGTTGCAAATCAGACAACTTCTTTTTTTCGCCTTAAGGCTGATTACCCGGATACCAATTTTTCAACGGTTTTTGACAACAGTGAAACTTTGGAAGAATTGACACGGATGGCAAAAAAGGAATCTACAAGTATAGCCTTATGGATAGACATAAATAACGGAATGAACAGAACAGGAATCTCTCCTGGCAAAGAAGCTGAAACCCTTTATATAAAGGCTTTTAAGGAAAAGTCAATAGACCTTAAAGGGTTTCATGTTTATGACGGACATATCCACAATGAAAATTTAGAAGAGAGAATTTCTTCTTGCAACGCGGACTTTGCAGCCGTGGAAACTCTAAAAGTAAATCTCGAATCCTCTGGGTTTCCTGTTCCGAAAATAGTTGCAGGAGGCACACCTACCTTTCCAATTCACCGAGAAAGGGAAAATGTTGAGTTGAGCCCGGGAACCCCTTTATTATGGGATGAAGGTTACGCAAAAAAATATAAGGATTTAAAATTTAAACACGCTGCTGTTTTAATTACAAGAGTGATCAGCAAACCTCAAAAAGACCTGCTGTGCCTTGATCTGGGCCATAAATCTGTTGCTTCGGAAATGCCTCTTCCAAGAGTGCATTTTTTAGGGAATCATGATTTGATCCAAGTAAGCCAAAGCGAAGAACATTTGGTTGTAAAATGTCAAAATCCGGACCAATATCCAATCGGCTCTGAACTCTATGCAGTACCGATCCATATTTGCCCAACCGTTACGAAATACCATTCATTAATTACGGTTATAAACCATAAAATAACAGGTGAATGGACCATCGACGCAAGGGATCATTAAAACGAAGTAAAACTTAAAGTAATAAAATGAAAAATATTGTAATAGTGATGTTGATGCTTATCATATTAAGCAGTTGCTCTCAAAAAAAAGAAGAAAAAAATACTGAGTTACCTATTGAGGAAAACAGAATTGAAGGATCCTGGAAACTTGTGTATGCAGATATATTAGAAAACGATTCTTTACAGATAAAAGACCTCGGCAATACAGATTTTATAAAAATTATTAATCGTACCCATTTTGCATTTTTTAACCAAGATCGTGAGACGAGTGAAAATTTTATGGCCGGAGGAGGTAGCTACACCTTCGATGGACGATCCTATAAAGAAACTCTGAATTTTATCGCCTCACCTGATTACAGAGGCCATGTATTCCCATTTGAAGTTGAGATAAAAGGCGATTCACTGATCCAAAAAGGTCATGAAAAAATTGAAGAAGCCGGGCTCGATAGGTATATCGTAGAAAAATATATACGAATTAAATAATTGTATTATGCTGATTTTCGATGCACATCTTGACCTCTCAATGAATGCTCTGGAATGGAACCGTGATCTGAGATGGGATATTAATGAGATCAGAAAGAGTGAGGTAGCCATGACGGACAAACCTGACAGAGGTTTGAACACAGTTACTTTTGAAGAAATGAGAAAAGGTAATATTGGAATCTGTGTGGCAACTCAGATAGCGAGATATGTGAAGAAAGGAAGCCCGTTACCAGGCTGGAATTCACCTCAACAGGCATGGGCTCAAACCCAGGGACAGCTGGCTTGGTATAAGGAAATGGAAAAAGAAGGTCATTTAAGGTCCATTCAAAACAAAGGAGATCTGGAAGAGCATTTAAAACTCTGGAATAGTAGTCAGGTAGATACGCCCATTGGATATATTCTGAGCCTGGAAGGAGCCGACTCCATTGTTACACCAGATTATCTCGAAACTGCCTGGGAGCAAGGGCTGAGAGCAATTGGCCCTGCTCATTACGGCCCCGGAACTTACGCCCACGGAACGGATTCCATCGGGGGAATAGGACAAAAAGGAAAGGAGCTGCTTAAAAAGATTTCTGAACTTCAATTGATACTTGACGCCACTCATTTATGCGATCAAAGCTTCTGGGAAACTATGGATTACTATGATGGGCCCGTTTGGGCCAGTCATAACAACTGCAGGAAATTTGTGGATCACAACAGACAGTTTGCTGATGATCAAATCCTTGAACTTATCAATCGTAAAGCTGTAATTGGAATGGCTCTCGATGCCTGGATGATGGTACCAAACTGGATTAGAGGAGAGTCTACTCCGGAATCGATGAATGTGACCCTAGACCTTATGGTAAATAATATTGACCACGTCTGTCAGCTTGCCGGTAATGCCGATCATGTGGGAATAGGAACGGATCTGGACGGAGCCTTTGGAAAAGAGCAGTGTCCTTCGGATCTCGACACGATTGCAGATCTTCAAAAAATCCCTGAGAAACTAAGATCGAAAGGGTACACTGAAGCAGATATCCAAAAAATTCTCAGCGAGAATTTTATATCCTTTCTAAAAAGATGCTGGAGCTAATCCAATATTTAATAAAAAAGAGAAAAAATAATCTCTCATTTCAAGACAATTGCAAAAAGGATTTAGCTAAATTTGGAAAGAATTATTGTTAGAAACAAAGAAACTTATTTGATCATGAAAAATATAATATTGGGTATCGTATTAAGTGGGATTCTGTTTATGGGATGTACACAAAAGAATTCACGCATCGAGCGGTCCAAGTTTAGCGTCAAAAACGGCATATTACTGTTGGATAACGAAAAATACACTGGAATCGCCTATGAGAACTTCACGAATGGGAACCTTAAAAGTGAATGGACCCTATTAAACGGAATCGAGCACGGACAAAGCACTTCGTATTATCCCAACGGGCAGGTTAATGAAAAAACCATGTGGAAAGACGGAGAAAAACATGGGGAATATGAAAAATTCTATGACAACGGGAAACAAGAAGTAAAAGGTAGTTACAAATTCAATTTTAAGGATGACTATTTTGAAACGTATTATAAAAACGGTAATGTCTGGCGAAAAGGATATTACGAAAATGGACACCTTGAAGGCGCCATTGAGGAATTTTACGACAATGGAAAACTAAAAATCCTTATCACCTGGAAGAATGACAAGAAAGAAGGTCCTTATGAAGAATATTTTGATTCGGGTCAGCTGAAAACTTCTGGATATTACAAAAATGACTTAAAAGACGGAACTTTTGAAACCTATTCTGAAAGCGGAAAGCTTTTGGAAAGGCTGGTTTTTGAAAATGGAAAACCGGTATAAAAAAAAGCACCCTGTTCTGAACCAGGGTGTTTGCTTTTTTGAGGTACTTTAGATCTAATACTTCCTTTAAATTTGCTTTTTCACAGACCTGACCAATGTTTCTTTTTAGGGAATTTCTCACATACTTGTGAACTTATTTACTTTATGTTTCACTGATCAATACCCAAAGATAAATCCATCATTAGAATATTTCGACGACAAGACATGTCATATTTGACAATTCGTTAAAGATATTTTTCCAACGAGACCGGCCCCTCCAAAATTGTCTGAATAATAGGCTTGTCTTTTTCGCTATTTCCTTTAGAATCCTGATAATGCCATTTTACCAGAGAAATGGAAAAATTCTGAATTTCAATCCCTATGATGGAATTGGGATGAACGCAACTACCATCATTGAACAAAGGAATATCACCCGGATCGGGAAATCTTGGCCTGTGTGTATGGCCACAGATAAGCATTTGCTGATTGTTCCTGACGATCCATTGATTGAGTTTTCTCTCGACCCTGATCAGGCCTTTATAATTTTTGGCGGGACTTGTAGGATCGCTTATTCCAAACCATTTTTGAAGATACTTCCAAAAATACCTGACAAAAAAACGGTTAAATTTCCAATGTTTGTAATTCATATAATCAGCCTGGTGGCCGTGGATGGCAAAAATGGACCGCTCGCTATTTTCAAATTCTAGTATTAGTCCTTCATGATATTGAAGATCAAAAATTGCGTCTTTATCAGCTATATTTCTGGGAGTAAAAAAAGTTCGCATCACCTTTTCAACCATGATAGGATCCCTAAATTCCATATCGTGATTACCCCAGAGTAGATATAATCTCTGTTTTTCATAAAATCGTTTCAACAATTCAAAAATATGCTTGTAAGTTTCGTAGATGGGCCTAAAGGAGTTGTTTTCCCATAATTCTATCCCATCTCCCAATTCTATATAAGTAAAACCATTTTTAAAATACGACTCCATGGCATGTGTATAGATGGCCATATTGCTTCTAAAATCATCGGCATAACTATTATCGCCTTTATGCAGGTCACTGAAGAATACGATTTTTGCATCTCGAGGAAAAGTAACTCTTTTAGCTTTTGAAAAGGATTTATTAAGTATAGAATTGACCATAGGATTGATTATCTAAAATAAAACAAATTATTAGATCTCAAAACCCCATGTTCAATTCAGAATGGGCCGTAATCAAAACTCACGCTTAGAGGCTGTGAAATTTAATTATATTTACGATAAATCAAATGATATGAAATTTAAGACGACACTTTTATCCCTTCTATTGGCGTGTATCACAGGATGCCAGGACAATTCGAAACATAAAGAAAATCGACCTGATGAGGGAGAAATATCCTCCCAACAGGTAAAAATTATCGATCTGTCTCATGATTATTCCAAGGAAACCATTTATTGGGTAACTGCAAAAGAGTTTAAACTGGATACCGTTTTTATGGGTGAAACTGACAAAGGCTATTTTTACGCTGCTAATAATTTTAGTACAGCGGAACACGGTGGCACGCATATAGATGCCCCTATACATTTTGCCAAAGAAGGTCAAACAGTTGATGAAATACCTTTAGAAAGACTTATTGGCAATGCTGTAAAGGTGGATATATCTTCAAATGCGATGAAAAACAGTGATTATTTAATTAGTGTTGGTGACTTCTTGAATTGGGAAAAAGAACACGACATGACCATTCCTGAAATGGCAATCGTCTTGCTGCAAACAGGTCATTCAGAATACTACCCTACAAAAGAAAAATATTT
>CP070731.1:91841-101149 GCA_020347545.1 Flavobacteriaceae bacterium
AACGAATCGTCTATTCTGAAAGGAGAATTTCAATATTCCCTTCTTGATAAATGTAAATATGAGGCCCAGATCAATGATATCATTAAAATAAGTGTTGAAAAAATTTATCAGAGCCAGGAAGTGGTTGAAAAAGAAATTGCAGGATATCAGGTTATTGCGGACCTTCTGGATGTCTTTATTACAGCGGTAAATCACAAGCATAAAAATTGCCCTTCGAATTATGACAAACTCATCTTGATGCTGCTGCCCGACAAGTATAAAAACACTCCTGAAAATCTTTATAAGAGAATTTTGAGTATCTGCAATCTGGTTGCCAACTTTTCAGACAGCTATGCCATTTTGTTACACAAAAAAATAAAAGGGCTGGACCTGGGTTAGAAATTATAGATGACTCCAATTCCCAACTGCTGTTTCAGTTGTACACGGGCGCCGAGTGTCTCTACTTCGCCTTCTTCGTTGGTCTCCTTAATTTTAATGTCATCGTCATAAATTAAATGTGTCCTAAAACTCGCCTGAAAGACCTTATTGATTTTAAACTGGAAGCTCAGTACCCAATCCACATCAATATTGCCAAAATTGTTAATATAATCAGTATACAATTCCAGATCATTGACCATGGCCACATTTTTAAATATCTCTTTTTCCCATTTGGACCTGATCAGAATCCCCAGTTCATGCCTTGAGTTTTCCCCGGGTGTGACCCCAAAAGCCCCTTCATTTGAAAGTTTTTCATCAAATACATATGTTGCCTTTAAGGTTAAAGGAGACATATAAATTGAAAACAACTCATCTTTGAGATAGTATTTCGTACCAATCCCTAAATGCAGATAGGCCGGAGCGAAGAATCTCGAAATAGGGTCCTCGTCATCAGGTTCCTTATATCCATCAGTGAACTGCGTTCTAAAATTGAACTGTGATGAAAAATACCACTTCGAAATCGTATCTTTTCTGTAACCGAAAGAGGATGAAATTCTTATTTCATCATCTGTTTTTATCAATCCGGTATTCTGCTGGTTATTCAGGCCGTATCGTGCCGAAATTTCATTGTTCCACAAGGTGTATAATTTCTCGTAATTTCTGGCGAAGAAAACCTTGAACAATCCTGAAATGGAATTCTGACCCCCGGCGTTCCAGTTTACAAAAGCCACCTCGTTTAAATCAAGCCCCACACTATTTTCATGTTTCCACCAAACCGGGTCTTTAGCTCTTTTTGTCCTTTTTATTTGTACAAGTTCAATAGCATTGTAAAACCCCATGGTGTCAATTCCAACAGATTTGAGCTGGCTGAAATAATCTAATTTTTTAGGTATGGGTACATATGAAGTATCTCCGGTATACGGGTCAATTGTCATGCGATATTTGGGAGTAATGACAATATACCTGCCCAAATCATTTTCCTTGGTCGAGTCTATTTCAATATTGTAATAGGGAGTGAGCAAGGAATCCAGCAAGGCCCTTTCTACACTGATCATTTTGGGTTGTTCCGTAATTGATGCCTGAAGACTGTCAAGTATTTCATCATCTTTCGGGTATAAAGGCCTGTGGAGATAACTACTGTCAATACTCTGAACCATTGCCATTGTATCAATTACAATTTTCACATCAACGGAATCTTTGATCTGAGCACCTGCCGAAGTAATGAAAAAGAAGGTTAAAAAAAGTATTTTGATAGTTCTATCCATCTGACTGAAACAGAAATGCAAATTTAATTATTATCGGCACTTATAACCAGCCGGATCCTACTTTTTATACTCTCCTTATCCAAACCGGATATTTTGTATAATTCTGATACACTTCCGTGTTGTAAGAACGTATCAGGAAACCCCATGTTTTCTACAACCACTCCTTCGATCAGATTGTCATTTTTATAGGTCAGTACCGAGGCCCCGAATCCGCCTGAAATAACTCCTTCTTCAATCGTGATTATTCTACGATACTTGGCAAATACTTCCTCCAAAATCTCGGTATCCAGAGGCTTTACAAACCTCATATCGTAGTGTCCCACAGAACTAAATTCTGTTTCAAGGCAAATATTTCTGACAACTTCACCCAAGGGACCAACTGAGAGTATGGCCAAGTCCTGGCCCTCCTGAATTTTTCTTCCCCTACCTACCGGAATCTCTTCAAAAGAATTTGTCCAGTCAGTATGGGTTCCCCTTCCCCTTGGATATCTTATTGAGATCGGGCCTTTCAAACCAAGCTGCGCCGTATACAGGATATTTCTCAATTCCATTTCATCCATAGGACAACAAATTGTCATATTGGGTATACAGTTTAAGAAGGAGATATCGAACACTCCGTGATGCGTAGGGCCGTCCTCTCCAACCAAACCTGCCCTGTCCACACAAAATACTACAGGTAAATTTTGCAAGGCTACGTCATGGATAATCTGGTCATAAGCTCTTTGCAGGAAGGTGGAGTAAATGGCACAAAAAGGGATTTTACCCTGAGTAGCCAATCCTGCTGCCAGGGTGACTGCATGCTGCTCAGCAATCCCAACATCAAAGGCTCTTTCCGGCAACTTTTCAATCATGTATTTGAGCGATGATCCTGTAGGCATAGCGGGTGTAATACCAACTATATTTTCATTTTTATCAGCCAGTTCCACCAAAGTAAGACCAAATACATCCTGAAATTTAGGAGGCATCCCCAAATCACTTTCAATAATTAATTCTCCTGACTTCTTGTCAAATAGTCCTGGGGCATGATAGGTTATCTGGTCTTTTTCAGCATTGCTCAGGCCTTTCCCTTTTGTCGTGATGACATGGAGCAATTTTGGGCCTGAAACAGTTTTAAGGCGATCCAACTCTTCAATAAGAGCACCCATGTCATGTCCGTCCACAGGTCCGGAATAGGAGAAATCAAGAGCCTCGAAGACATTCTTTTGATGGGCATCCATCCCCTTTTTTACAGAAGTAAGGTAATTCTTCAGGGCCCCGACATTGGGATCAATTCCCATTTCATTATCATTTAAAATAATGAGTAAATTCGATTGGGTCACACCAGCATGATTCAATCCTTCAAATGCCATCCCGCTCGCTATACTGGCATCACCTATAACAGCAATATGATGTCTCTTAAAATTTCCGTCCAGTCTTGAAGCGATCGCCATCCCAAGAGCTGCTGAAATAGAGGTGGAAGAATGGCCAGTTCCAAAAGGATCATATACACTCTCTTCTATTTTAGGAAATCCCGAGATTCCTCCAAGTTCTCTGTTGGTATGAAAAGAGTCCCTTCTTCCGGTAAGTATTTTATGTGGATAGGCCTGATGACCAACATCCCAGATCAAAATATCATCCGGTGTATCAAAAACATAATGCAGGGCGATGGTCAATTCCACGACACCCAGACTTGCACCAAGATGTCCCTTTTTTACAGAAACAATATCAATAATAAAATCCCTTAGCTCACTCGAAAGGTCCATCAGTTCAGTCAGCGAAAGCTTTTTAAGATCGTCGGAATTGTTGATATTTTCTAAATTTTTTTTCTTCACCAATGCAAAACTACAATTATCTTTGGTGGAGCCAAAATAATAAGTTTCATATGTGCCATGCGTAGTAACCCCATCGGAATTTTTGACTCTGGAGTAGGAGGATTGACCATATATGAAGAGATTCATAGGCTATTGCCTAATGAAGACATTATTTATCTCGCTGACAGCAAAAATGCCCCTTACGGAGAAAAATCAAAAAAAGAGATCATAGAGATCAGCGTGAAAAACACGGAGTTCCTCCTTTCTCAGGGATGTAAATTAATAGTCGTTGCCTGTAATACAGCCTCTACAAATGCCGTAAAATATCTTAGAGAGCACTACGAGATTCCATTTATCAGAGTACAACCTGCCATAAAACCGGCTGCACTTAACTCAAAGACAAAAATAGTTGGGATCCTGGCTACAAAAAGTACATTAAAAAGCGAACTTCTTTTCGAAACATCCCAAAGGTTTGCCCAAGGTGTTGAAGTAGTGGAACAGGTTGGGGAAGGCCTTGTAACGCTTATCGAAAGTGGGAAAATGCATTCCGAAGAGATGACCTCGCTGCTGAAGAAACATATTAATCCTATGATGGATAAAAATATCGATTATTTGGTCTTGGGTTGTACCCATTATCCGTTTCTCACCGATCAAATTGAAGAAATAGTTGGCCCCTCGGTAAAAATTCTTGACTCAGGAGAGGCTATCGCGAGACAAACCAAGGTAATTCTGGAACAGGAAGATTTACTGAATCTGGATCATGGAAAAATTAACCGAATTTTTTATACGAATAAAGATCCACAAGTGATGCAAAAGATACTTGATGAGTTTGACGAAGGTTTTAAAGCCGTTAAAACAGATTTCTGATATGGAAAGTCCATTTACGCACGAATATTTCATGAAAAAAGCCCTTCAGGAGGCGGAAATAGCCTTTGAAAAAAATGAGGTTCCCATAGGAGCGATCATAGTCATTGGCAATAAAATTATTGCCAGGGCGCATAACCTGACAGAAACACTCAACGATGTTACCGCACATGCGGAAATGCAGGCCTTTACCTCCGCATCTGATTATCTGGGAGGAAAGTATTTGAAAAAATGTACTCTTTATGTCACTCTGGAACCTTGTCAGATGTGTGCCGGAGCAAGCTATTGGACCCAAATTGACCAAATTGTTTTTGGTGCAGCTGACCCGCAGCGAGGGTATCAGCATTTCGGAACCTCATTACATCCAAAGACCAAAGTTACAGGTGGGATTCTGGAAAAAGAATGTAGTGAAATCCTGACACGTTTCTTTATTGAAAAGCGAAATCTGAATTAATCTTCTTCTTCCTTTTTGTGCAACTTGGAAAAATCCTTGATCGAATAGTTCTTAAGGTCCTTATTTTTGTAGCGATGATAGATAAACAAAGGCATAAGCACAAAGGCCAAAATAAGAACCCCGATTCCAATAAACTTTTCACCCTGACCGGAATTTTCATAATTTAAATAATAACCATAGCCTATTAAAGCTATAGTCAGGAAAAGTATCAATCGCAGCACTAATTTCATGTTGTGTTTTGTTTAACTGCAAATTTACAAAATGTCTTATCTTTAACTGAATAAATTTTAATTCCAGCCGATTCTTGAAATACATTTATATATTCTCCTTGTTCCTTTTTTGTAACTGCACGATGCCTAAAGATAAATCAGCCGAAAAAATTGTTATTGCCCATAGAGGTGCTTCCGGTTACCTGCCTGAGCATACCATGGAATCAAAAGCGATGGCCTTTGCCATGGGGCCGGACTATATTGAACAGGACTTGGTACTGAGCAAAGATGATGTTCCAATCGTCATTCATGATATTTATCTGGAAGAAGTCACTGACGTTAAAAATAGATTTCCCGAAAGAAAAAGGCCGGATGGGCGTTACTATGTCATCGATTTTACCTTGGATGAATTAAAAACTTTATACGTTTATGAGCGAATTGATCTCAATACACAGAAAGCTGTTTTTCCGGACAGGTATCCCTTGGAAGAACCCAAATTCAGGCTTCACACCCTTTCTGAAGAGATCTCCATGATACAAGGTCTCAATAAAAGTACCGGTAAGAATATCGGGATCTATCCTGAGATCAAAAATCCCGGATTTCATAATGAACATGGTAAAGATATTTCCAGTATCGTTCTAAAGGTTTTAGATTCCTTTGGATACTCGAAACGATCTGATAATTGCATTCTGCAGTGCTTTGATGCCGTTGAACTCAGACGGATCAGAGAAGAATTACATACACAACTCTTTCTTACTCAGCTTATCGAATTACCTGAAGGGTTTGAAAATCTTGAAACCTATAGCTCTTATGCCAACGCCATTGGACCATCAATAGAGCAACTCATCCTTTATGCCCATGGCAAATCCGACAGTGAGAAGAAATCCCTCATTCAAAGATCCCGAGATCTCAACCTTAAAATCCATGCGTATACCTTCCGAAAAGATGAGCATCCTAATTTTGAAACTTTTGAAAACCTTTTGAATTTTGCATTCAAGGATTTGGAAATTGATGGTGGATTTACAGATTTTCCTGATGTTGTTCAGGAATATTTTAAGAAGTAACCTCGAGTAATTGCCTCCTGTATGCTGTGAGTAACTTGGATTTAGAAATGAATCCGTGGTATTCTCCTTTTTTTATAACGGGTAAATTCCAGGCTCCGGTCTGTTTAAATTTCAGCATAATGGCCTCCATGTTGTCCTTTTCATGAAAAATGATGTCAGGTGCCCTGTGCATCAGCTCCTCCACGTAAACCTTATCGTACATGTTCTGATCAAACATAATGTTTCTTATGTCATCGAGCAGCAGAATTCCGAGAAATTCATTCTCGTCATTAACTACGGGAAAAATGTTCCTCTTTGATTTTGTGACCGCCTTGTTTAACATCTCACCCAGATTATACTCGGGTTTGATCGTCACGAAATCTCTTTCGATCAATTTGCTTTTTTCCATCATCATCAGTACGTTCTTATCCTTATTATGCGTCAGTAATTCACCTTTTTTCGCCAATTCCATAGTGTAGATCGAATTTGAGACATAATATCGGGTCATTGAAAAGGAAATCGCTGAAACGATCATTAGAGGAACAAATAATTCATATCCCCCCGTGATATCGGCAATAAGGAAAATGGCCGTCAGGGGAGCATGCAGCACCCCGGCCATAAGCCCTGTCATTCCGATCAGGGTAAAATTTGATTCGGAAATTGAAATATCCCACCCTAGGTTGTTCACCACTTTTGCATAAACATTTCCGAGTGCACTTCCCATGACCAGGGTAGGAATGAATATCCCACCAACCCCTCCTGCAGAGAAGGTAACGGTCATCGCAACAGCCTTAAAAACGGTAATACCGATGAGTAAAAGGATGACCATCCAGATATTTTCTTCAACGGTCTGAGCAAACGGAATACTGCCAATAGCTTTCATATGATTTCCATGCAAAAGATTATTGATCAGATCAAAGCCCTCCCCGTACAGAGGTGGAATAAAAAATAATAAAACTCCAATGATGATTCCTCCGATAAAGAGTCTCTTAACCTCTCCCTGTATCCTGTCAAAAAGGCCGGTTATCCAAAAATACATCTTGGAAAAATATACAGAGGCTATGGCCGATCCGATGCCTAAAACCACATAAAATAAGATGTCATCAACTGAAAACTTGTCCTGTATTTCGAAACTAAAAAGAATTTCGGACCCCAGAAAAAGATAAGATGTTATTACCGCTGAAACTGAAGCCAGTAATAAAGGGATCATTGACGCAAAGGCCAGATCCAGGCTGAATATCTCAACAGCAAATATAACTGCTGCGATCGGCGCCTTAAACATAGATGCCACGGCTCCGGCTGAAGCACATCCGATCAATAAAGACCTGTTTCTTGCGCTCGTATGAAAGAATTGGGCAATATTTGAAGCCATCGCGGCCCCTGTGTTAATTGCAGGCCCCTGTAAACCGACGGAACCTCCAAATCCAACCGTCAACGGCGCAGTGATAAGGGAAGCATACATCTTATATCTTTCGATCAGTCCCTTTTTCTTGGACAATGAAAACAGGGTTGACGGGATGGCATGGCCTATCTTTTTTCGGATAATATATTTTTGTATCAGATAAACAAGTATCAAACCTATCAATGGAAAAATAAAATACAGGCTATGGTGGTAATCTACGATGATCTTACCCTGAAGAAGGGATTGGATAAAATGCGTAAGATTCTTTATGATCACCGTGCCCAGGCCCGCCAGAAAACCAACTAAAATACTTAAAGCATAGATAAACTGTTGGTTGGTGATATGCTTATATCTCCATTTATAAAATCTTTTTCTAAGCTTTTTAGGGGTCGGCATTGATCAATGGTTACCTCAAAGGATTAATAGTTAATAAAAGTAGCAATTAAAAGTCAAGCACAAAAAAATCCGAAATATACATTTCGGATCCTTTATTTATTGATTTATTTTAAATTCAATCTTAAATGAAGTTCTTTCAACTGGTCTTCATCGATCTTCGATGGTGCCTCGATCATAACATCACGCCCCGAATTATTTTTAGGAAAGGCGATAAAATCCCTGATCGTTTCCTGACCGCCTAGAATTGCAACCAATCGGTCCAAACCAAATGCAAGGCCTCCATGGGGTGGTGCACCGTATTCAAATGCATTCATTAAAAATCCAAATTGATCCTTGGCTTCTTCCTTTGAGAATCCGAGAAGGTCAAACATTCGAGATTGAGTTTCCTTATCAAAAATTCGTATCGAACCACCTCCTATTTCATTTCCGTTCAACACCATATCATAGGCATTTGCACGAACTTTTCCCGGATCCGTATCCAACAAATCCAGGTCTTCAGGTTTTGGTGAAGTGAACGGGTGATGCATGGCATGATATCTGTCTGTTTCCTCGTCCCATTCCAATAAAGGGAAATCAACTACCCAAAGTGGGGCAAACTCTTCTGGTTTTCTAAGTCCCAATTGTTCGGCCATCTCCATCCTTAGAGTACTTAACTGAGTTCTTGTTTTATTAGCTTCTCCTGCCATCACCAACAGCAAATCTCCGGCTGAAGCTCCAAGCTTCTCTGACCAGCTCTTGAGTTGATCCTGATCAAAGAATTTATCCACTGATGATTTGAAACTTCCGTCTTTGTTACATTTTACCCAAACCAGTCCCTTGGCTCCTACCTGAGGTTTTTTAACAAAATCGATGATCTTGTCAAGCTGCTTTCTTGAATACTCGGAACATCCCGGTACAGCTATTCCAACAACAAGTTCCTGAGAGTCAAAAACTCCGAATCCTTTTCCTTGAGCTAAATCATTTAATTCTGCGAACTTCATGTCAAACCGGATATCCGGTTTATCATTTCCATAGGTCTTTATTGCTTCTTCATAACTCATTCTTGGGAATTCGGGTATCTCAATTCCATTGATTTCTTTTAGCAAGTGTCTCACCAGCCCTTCAAATGTATTCAGGATATCTTCCTGCTCAACAAATGCCATTTCACAATCGATCTGTGTAAATTCAGGTTGTCTGTCCGCTCTTAAATCCTCATCCCTGAAACACTTGACGATTTGAAAATATTTATCAAGTCCTCCGACCATTAGCAATTGTTTAAATGTCTGAGGAGATTGAGGCAGCGCATAAAATTGACCTTCATTCATTCTTGAAGGCACCACAAAATCTCTGGCTCCTTCAGGAGTGGATTTTATTAAATAGGGCGTCTCCACGTCAATAAAACCTTCTTCGG
The DNA here is from genome assembly GCA_020347545.1 of Flavobacteriaceae bacterium. Taxonomy (GTDB): domain Bacteria; phylum Bacteroidota; class Bacteroidia; order Flavobacteriales; family Flavobacteriaceae; genus Lutimonas. Next base: position 101,072 of record CP070731.1, read on the forward strand.
AAAGATAATTTCTAACTTCCATGGTTACATTTGAACGAAATATCAGATTGTCGCGAACGGGTTTTCTTCTAATGTCCA
>CP070731.1:101249-110283 GCA_020347545.1 Flavobacteriaceae bacterium
AGAGGTCATTTGGATTCCAGACAAAAGTTTGTCCCCAGTTAATTCGCTGCCTTCCCAGGGTAATTTGAAGGTTGCCCGTGGTATAATCCAGCATGAACCGATCAAGTTGCGACAATCCGATCCAGGAATTATTTTCAGCCCACACCCAGGACAGGTCAAAATAGCCAAAATCACGACTTACATAGTCGGCATATCCTGGAATAAGGGTGACATTGTTACCAATAATTATTCTGTTTCTGAGTCCAGCGGTAAAAGTAAAATTATCACTGATGTACCAATTGACGTCAAAACGGTTATGTACCAGATTTTCAATTGCTATTTCACCATTGTCAATTGTCTGCATGGTCGTCATTCCCTTCACATATCCTTTTAGCATCCAGTTCTCCTGTGCAACGGCGACCAGGGAGATGAATAAAAAGATGGCAAGAAAATGATATTTCAACATAGCTGATTTTTTGACTAAAAGGCACATGGAGAGTTTACACTTTTGCTGTATCTGAAATAACTTTGCCATCATCCAGCGTTATCACGCGCCTGGCTTTATCCATAACCCGCTGGTCATGCGTAGCAAAAATAAATGTAATATTTTCCTCTCTGTTCAACTTTTCCATGATGTCCAGTAATTGAGTGGTTGCCTTAGAGTCAAGATTGGCCGTGGGTTCGTCGGCAAGGATAAATTTCGGTTTGGAGGCCAGAGCCCTCGCAACGGCAACCCGCTGTTGTTGACCACCCGATAACTGATTCGGCTTACTATTCAATTTGTCCCCCAGCCCAACGGATTCCAGCAAGGCTATGGTTCTTTCATCCATCTTCTTCCTGTCCCAATTTTGCAACTGCATAATGAATTCTACATTTTCTTTGGCCGTTAGTACGGGAATCAGGTTATAGGCCTGAAAAACAAATCCAATATTTTTTAACCTGAAATCGATCAGGTCTCCGGACGATAATTCAGACATAACACTTCCTCCGATCACCACCTTGCCCGATGTAGGTTTTTCGAGGCCCCCGATCATATTCATCAACGTGGTCTTTCCGCAACCTGAGGGGCCCACAATCGCAGTAAATTCTCCTTCTTCGAAATCAAGATCTATACCATTTACTGCATGAACGGGTACTTCCGTGTCATGATAGGTTTTTGTTAGGTTTTTAATTTGAATTATACTCATATCCTTCCAACTTGAACTTATTAATTATATAGACCGGATTGCCTCTGCGGGGTGAAGCTTCAGGGCTTTTATCGCAGGATAAATCGATGCGATCACCGCAGTTACGACAACTAAGATCGTTATTTGTACATATCTATAGCCCTCCAGCATTGGGTAAGTAATAGCCGCGTAGCCAACCGACTCCATACCCTCTCCGACAAATGAAAGATCAATCCCGGACTTGTTATAATAATTGATTACAAACATGCTTATTAACTCGCCTACAACGGCTCCTACCATTGCCAGAAATATTGTTTCAAGCATAATCATAATGAACACTCTTTTTCTTGTCATCCCGATCGCCATCAACATGCCCAGTTCCTTGGTTCTTTCAAGCACCACCATGAGCATGGTATTCACGATCCCAAAACCAAGGGCCCCTAAAATAATGACCATAAACAATCCCATCATGGTGTCCATATAGCCCGACATTAAACTTAAATAGGGAGAGATTTCGGCCCAGTCCTCCACTTTTGTATCAGGGAATTTTGACTGTAAACCGGGCACCAAAGATTCTGCCTGTTCAAAATCATCCAGAACCATTACAATTTCATGTGCTTGATTTTCAGGCATCTCTAAGATTCTGGCAAGATCTTGATTCTTTACAAAAACATGCATTTTATCCCATGGATTATTATCGGTTTTATACAAGCCTACAACTTTAAAAGCTGCCCCTGTTATTTCACCATTATAATCCTGAAAGGTCAGGACGATCTTTGACTTTAGTTTTGCTTTCAATTCGCCGGCCAGTGCCTTGGAAATTACGATAGCATTTTTCCTCTTTGAATCAAAGAAAGTTCCGGAGGAAGAATCTATTCTTTGATAGATCTTGAAAACTTGCTTTTCTTCCTCAGGATCGACCCCCACGATGTTTACCCCCATATTTTTATTGGCCGTGGCAGACATTCCTGTGACCAATACCCTTTTGGCAACCGCCTTAACACCCGGATAATCCCTGAGCCCCTTGATTTTGGTTTGAACTTCTGTAATGGTCCTTTTTACATCTTTGTTTTCAGCATAGTCGGGATGGTGCATCTGCATATGGCCCGTCTCATAAACAAAGGTGTTCTCGACACGTTGTTTGGCCATTCCGTTCATCCAGGCACTGGAAAACAATCCTCCAAGTAAGCCAGAGGCAATGGCAAAAATCACCACAGAGCTTCTTAGTTTGCTTCTCCAGATACTACGCCATGCAATTTTAGTCAATACCATATTCTTAAGATCTTAAACCATTGACCACATCCAGTTTTAATATTTTAATCGTGGGATATGACATCGCAATTAAACTCAAAATACTTACCGCAATACCCTGAAAAATAAAGATATTCGGCTCAATACTCATAGGCATTACAGGTTCAAAGTTAAAATCCTGCATGACCTCAACCGCATCACCCGAAAATTCAATAGGATTATAATAGAAATAGAACATTACCGGCAAACTGATAATGATTCCGGCCAAAACAGCCAAAGCCGTCAAAAAGAAAAGTTCCACTACAACCACGGTGGCCAGCTTGACTCGTTGCATACCTACCGATATCATGACGGAAAATTCTCGTATTCTTTCGTTGGTCATCATCAAAACGGTTCCAAAAATTCCGAAGGCGATAACCATATAAAGAATGGCTATCATAATCACCCCTCCTGCATTGTCCGTTTCAATCATTTGCAGGAGTTCTTTGTTCATGGCCTGCCATCCCATTACACTGTATTGATCCTGGTCAATTTTTGAACTTACCATAGACGTTACTTCGTCTACCTGATCCATATCATAGAGATCGAAGATCAGAGAAGTATAACGATCATAGGCCGAAAACAGGTTCTGGGCCTCCAACAGTGGCAAATAGGCCGTACTGCGGTTCATTTCCGGGGTAGGCAGTTTCAATATCCCTTTAACGGGATAAAGACCCGCAGCGGTTGCTCCGTGATAACCGGAAGAAAATAATATCAAAGTATCATTCACCTTAATTCCCAGGAATTTTGCCAATCCTTCCGCAACCAGGATACTCTTGTCATCCTTTTCTATAAATTCTCCTTCCTGTAAATAAGATTTTACCTGGGTCATCTGATCCTCCAGGTCGGGGTCAATTCCCATCACTGCCACACCCTTGGTCGATTCCCCTGAAGATGCCAGGGCAAATGATTCCAGTCTGGGGAAAACCACTCTGATCCTGCTATCCTTCCTGAATTCTTCTGTAAGGTCAGCATCAAAATCCATGGTATTGTTGATATTTTTATCATCCCAATACTCTTTATTCTGTATCTGCAGATAACCCGAATAGGATTCAACTGCATTTTCCTTCATTTTTGCATACGATCCTTTTTGAAAACCTCGCATTATGATAGCAAAAAATAGGGCGAACATAATCGAAGCCACCGTAATTAGTGTCCTTCTTTTGTTTCTCCAGATATTTCTCCAGGCTATTTTAACAATGGTTTTCATCTATCTGTATGCAATTTTATCGTATTCTTTTCATATTCTGCTGAGAAAAATAGGATTCCTCTATCGGAATATCAAACTCAACTTCTTTTAAAAACAAAACTGTTTTCTTACCTTCTTCTCCTACAGGAACAATCTCAATTCTCGTCGGAATCAGGCGTCCGTCCATCTTTTTAAAATCATAACCAAAATCACTTTTTACCAGTTCGTCATCTTCATCAAAATATTCAGATTTAATCTGTATAAACTCGTCTTTAGTGATCCATTTATAAACTTTCCCCCAGATAACAGCAGCTTCCTCCTTGGGTTCCATCTCAATTTTATAACAGATCAAGCCTTCCACAACTTCCTCTCCCACAAGACTATGGTTGTAATCGACCACTATGGAGCTTTCTTTTAATATATCATCATTGGTGTAATCCGATCCCATCCATCCCTGTGACATCATCGAAGCCGGAATCTTCACCATTCTCCCTATCGACGGCATCCAATTCCACATTTCTGTTTTTCGCTTCATAAAAACCTGTCCTTTATCACGAGCCGGAGCTGTAATGTAGGTCATGGAATAGTCCAGACCATTGGACCATGATTTCATCGAAATGTCTCTCTGCCAGGTAGGCCTGATGATTTGCATTTCCAGAACAGATTTATTGGTTTTTCCTCTTATTTTTTCATCAGCCTTTTCTATTATTTCTTTTGCAGATATAGCTTCTTGGGCGTAAAGTGTTGATTCAATGACTACAAAAATCATCATTAAGGTAAATAAGGGCACTAATTTCATAGAATTGACTTCAGAGATAATTCTATAAATTTAACTCTTTTCGTATAAAAATTCGCAGAATAACCATTATTATTCAAGGATGTTGCCGTGTATATTGATGCATCCAGCCCAGTCAGCGATCACAGCTCAGATGTTACCATAAACCATCAATACTGATGAAAGGCCTGTGAAACAAATTCGAGTACTTCCGGAAGTGATTCTCTCCAGTATGTCCAGTTATGGGCACCGTCTCTAACCCTGTATTCATGCGGAATCTCCTTTTTTTTCATGGCGATATGCACAAGACTATTCCCTTCATAAAGAAAGTCATCGTCTCCACAATCAATATACCAACGAACGGAGGCTATTTCTTTCACGTCCAATTCATTGACAAGTGACACAGCATTGTGATTTTTGAAATAATTCTGAAGTTCCTCCTCGGTGTACACCTCATCATCCGAGTCTTTAAAATACTTTTTGAAATCCTCCATGGTTAAGGGCCCGGCATAGGCACTTAAAGGGGCTGCTGAAGAAAATAACTCGGGGTGATGCAAGGCATACATAAAAGCTCCTCCTCCTCCCATTGAAAGTCCTGAAATAGCCCTGTAACGTTTTTCTTTTTTGACCCGGTAAGTTTTTTCAACGTAAGGCATCAATTCCTCAAAAAAGAAATCTTCATAATTCCATTTTCCATTAATATCATTGAAATATCCCCTTTGACCTGTATTTGCATCAGGCATTACAATAATCATAGGAGTGGCTTTACCCTCTTTAATGGCCTTATCCGTAATGTGCAATACCTCACCAAACTGCACCCATCCTGTTTGATCGTCTCCGGAACCATGTAAAAGATACAATACAGGATAGCTCCGCTCTGAATTTTCATAATCAGGAGGTAAATAAAGAGCATATTTCCTTTCACTATCCAATATTTTACTCGACATTTTTAAATTATCATAGACCTTGCCATTTTGAGCAACAGCGGTCAGCGTTGCTAAAATCACAGCCAAAAAACTGAATATTACTGTTTCCTTTCTCATGATATTCTGTTAAAGTTTTTGAATTGCTTAATTTGAATTGCTTACAAAAGCAACCTTTTTACTGTCTGGGGACCAGCTTGGCACATTAATCGTTCCCTGACCTCCATAAACATAGCTAAGTATTTTTGGTTCCCCGCCACCTACCGGCATCATTCTTAAATAAACATGTTTATAAAATGGGTGATCGCCCGATTCGACATCTGTTCCAAAAGACAGAAACAAGATTTTCTTCCCATCAGGCGAAATGTGAGGGAACCAGTCATTCAACTCATCAAAGGTAAGTTGTTCCACCTCACTACCGTCGGGCTTCATACGATACAACTGCATGGTTCCGGATCGGTTCGAATTAAAATAGATGAAATTTCCTGAGGGATCATATTCCGGGCCATCGTCCAAACCTTCAGTATTGGTCAACTGAGTCTCCTCTCCGGTTGCGATGTCAACGCTGTAAATATCGTATTGATCATTTCTGCTTCCAGTAAAAACCAATTCTTTCGCATCTGCCGACCAACCATGTAAATAAGAGGGTCCCAGCCCTTTTTTTGTTACTCGTAAAGGTTCAGAAGAGCCCTCCACCGGCAAGGTATAGATTGCAGAATCTCCATAGTCCTCATCATCATGATGGCTTATGGCCAGCTGTTTGCCATCAAATGACAACACATGATCATTATTATTTTTAACGGCAAAACCCGTATTGATGGTAGAGGTCTTGGCACTGTCCAGGTCATACCTGTATAAATATCCATTGGAATTATAGATCAGCCCTTTTCCGTCCGGAGTCCAGTTTGGGGCCTGAATGGAATGTGCAGAGGAGAAGAGTATTTTTCTGTGAAGTGTTTCCACATCCAGCACTTCCATATGACTTCCTAAATAATCCTGGTACTGCTCACCTGATTCATCAAAGGGTTTGATGATCCTTACATTTCTAAAAATAGCTTTTTCAACAACATCCGGATTGTGAGAGCAAACAAATAAACCGACAAAGACTTCATTATTCAATTTTGAACCCTCATAAACTACCTTCTTTAGAGGCTGACCCAACTTGGCAGTACCCATTATAAATGTGTCTCCTCTTCTTTCCAGTTCTATCACATCCGGCGCAGTATCGGAAGAAGATAGTTCTTTTGTCTGACCTCCTATTGAATCTCTGAACTGAAGCGATACAAGTCCGTCTCCGTGGACGGCAGCACTAACATGCTCAGAGTTCGGCCTGAAACTATTTCGGGCCATCCATCCTATTTTTCTATGAGGATCAACTCCTGAACCCACAAATTTGACATGTGCTCTCAGTATGAAATCACCTTGTATACTCTTCCACAAATAATGAAACTGATCGTCATCAAACCACATATTCTTCCCGGATCCTTCGATCAAATACTCTTGATCATCGCTTAGATACGAAACATTCCCTTGATGCTTGACGGCACCAATATCCATATGACTGAAAAAAATTCCGGTGGCATCGGTTTGAGAATTTAATTTTTGATAAGGCATTAGGGAACAAAAAAATAGTATAACAAATAGGTTCAGTCGATTCATGATTTATGGATTTAGTTGGGTTACTAGTAATGCTTTTACCAATTCTACCTTAAAAATAGTAAAAAATGCAACTATTTAAACCCCTTGATACGCTTATCTCAACACCGCGTCCTCTACGATCACGGGGTAAACATATCCTGCTCCAAATTCTCTGTCAATCGCCAAAACACCCTCAAAAACTACGGTATCTCCAACTTGTACCATTTCCTGTGTGGTAAACGTAAGATCCGATCTCTTTTCACCTGTGGTTCCATCCATCAAGTGTACCCAGTTTCTGTCCATAATGTCTTTATTGACTTTAACCACCTGACCTCTCACAAGTACCTTCTTTTTGTTATAATCCTGAGAATTAGCATAGAGTTCTCCAATGCTTTGCCCACCTTCTGCCGGACTGATCTTGATACTGTCTACCATTCGCTGTATTTCAATTTTCCTCTTTGAAATCGCTTCTTCCTTTTTTGCCTCAGCATCAATGGGTTCCTTGCTGATCTGATCGACGAAGAAAATGCTTTCAAAGACCCTATCGAGTTCCTTGCTCTCAAAATTACTCATTTCCATGGCTTGGGTAAAGTAAAGCTTATCACCTACATTCACATCAATTTTTGATACGGCAAGCCAATATTCCTGGCCCGAATCAGTAACCAAAAGATAGGTGTAACCACTGGTCTGTTGAATTTCCTTAATCAGCACTTCATTCTGGGCAATCTCATTTTTAACGGGACTGTAATCTTTCTTTTTATTTTCACAAGACAAAGTCAGTACAAAACAAATAATTAAAAAAGTAATTCTCATAGGATCAATTTTATTTGGATAATTTTTCAAAAGTACAAAATACATAATTCTGAATCGAAGCTGATGGCGTAGTATGAAAAGTTTCAAAATCCTGAATATATTTAAAGTCGCTTGAAAATAACTCACTCAACGCCTTTGCATCATATTGTCTGATGGGTAATCCACTGCACATTAATGGTCCTGTCATTGAAAAAGCCCCAAGTATCAGTTTTCCTCCAAAGCCCAAGGCCGAGGTCGCCACCCTTCTGTAAATTTCAATATCCTTATCATCCGTTAAAAAATGTAAACAGGCACGATCATGCCAGATGGTATAGGTTTCCGAAGGTTCAAACGTTCTGATATCTGTACAAATCCAATTAATTTTGTCACTTTCAGAACCCAATCTTTTTTTTGCCCTTTCTATTGCTTTCTGAGATATGTCCAGAACGGTTACATTTTCAAAACCAATTCTGAGCAAATGATCCGCCAGCAAACTATCTCCACCTCCAACATCGATGATCTTTGCAGAATTATCCAATTCCGAAACCTTAATCAGATCTAAAGATTCTTTCGGAATTGCCTGAAACCAACCCGAAGATTCCAGCGGTTTTTCATCATAAACCTTGTCCCAAAACTCTTTTCTCTCTATAAATTTCTCCATTGATATTCTTTCAAAATACGGTTCACTGAATCTGAGGAAGCGCGACCACATGTGCATGTACCTCGACCCCGTTCAGGTTTAATTCCAGTCGCTTATCATACATTTTGATGCCTTTTACATCATTTAATTTCCCCTTTTGAGAAATGGCTTTTACACCATAGAACAGCTCCTTGCCGGCCACCGCTTTTATATGTACAATATGCCCTGATTTTCTAACACCCCGGACCTCGAGGGTTGAACCGTCTTTTTTAATGGCCTTGATATCATATATTTTTCCATCATTGCCAACGGCAACCACAGGTTTAAACTGTTCCTCGCTCACCAGAACCTTTACCGGCAATTGTTCTTCCTTGACAAAAGCCTTAATTTCCATTATATATCTCTGATTGGAATCTTCAAGTGCCTTGACGTCATAGATAGCACCCTTTTCATCAAAAGCTTTGACATCGAGGGTATATCCATCAGGGTGCAATGCCTTTACATGCCAAATAAATTCCTGACTATCTCTCGCCTTAACATCGTATTGATTATCTCTTTGTGCTTGAGCTTCTATGGCTAGAATAAGTATAATAATCAACGAAAAAGTTTTTATTACTGACCTCATGACATTCCTGTTCAATT
>CP070731.1:110383-118909 GCA_020347545.1 Flavobacteriaceae bacterium
CGGCAACTGTAAGGCCAAGAATTAGAACCCCTTTTGATAAAGTGAAGAAGGATTCATAGAAATAACGTCCATAAGGGAATACAACGGTCCTTTTATGCTTACTTTTTATGATAAGAATGGCGCCAACAGTCGTCAAAGATGATATAAATGAAAAATTTCCGTCCAAAAGTAAAGCTTCAGAACCGGTTACGGAATATGCCACCCAACCAGCAACGGCCATTAATAAATTGACAAGGACCCCGATCTTAAGAGCTGATACTTCTACATTATCCGTATTTATAACCATATTTTATTTTAACATTTTACTAAAATACAATTTAAAGATTAATTGTAATTTTAGAAATTAGATTTGGAACATTTTAAGAACATACACGACAAGCTTAAAGCTTTTATACGAAAGTATTATACAAATGAAATCATCAAGGGAGGAATACTTTTTCTTTCATTTGGTTTACTGTATTTACTGCTGACCCTTGCGCTGGAACATTATTTCTGGTTTGAACCACTAGCCAGAACCGCTTTATTCTGGTTATTTATAGGAATTGAATTTTATTTCCTTTTTCGTTTCATTCTTATTCCGGTTATGAAACTTATTGGTATCAGAAAAGGAATATCCAACCACGAAGCATCTCGGATCATTGGGAAGCATTTTTCGGAAGTAGATGATAAGCTATTGAACATAATTCAATTAAATTCTTCGGATACAAGAAATGAATTATTGTCTGCAAGCATCGAGCAAAAGTCAAAGGAGTTAAGGCCTGTCAAATTCAGGAAGGCCATTGTTTTTAAGAACAATGTGGCATATTTAAAGTATTTACTGATTCCTGTAACGATCTGGTTTTTGGTATGGATCACGGGAAATAATTCCGTATTTACCAAAAGTTTGAATAGGGTAGTGCATCATCAGACCGCATTTGAACCCCCTGCACCCTTTCGATTTATTATCCTGAATGATTCTTTGGAAACAGTTCAGGATCAGTCGTTTGAATTAAAATATACCACAGAAGGAGAGGTGATTCCGGAGAATACAAAAGTGATCATAGGAGACAATTCTTTTTATGCTGTCCCCGATGAAAACGGAGTGATGGCTTTTACCTTTGAAATACCTCAGGAGGATTTGGAATTTCGACTTCAGGGAGGCTCGGTCAGGTCAAGGACGTACAAATTGGAAGTCTTGTCTGCTCCTAAGATTACGGAATTTGTCATGGTACTTGATTATCCCGATTATTTGAACAAGGACACAGATACTGTTAGAAATACGGGTAATGCATCAGTTCCTGTCGGGACCAGGGTAAATTGGTTCATTAGCTCCCAGAATGCTGAGAGGATAGATCTTAAGTTTACTGGTTCAAAGAAGGATATGTTCTTGAAGGGTATGAAAGAGAAACATGTCTTTACTTTTTCTCAAGAAGTATTGCGTAGTTTGATTTACGAGGTGCGATCCTCAAATGAGAGGTTAAAGGATTATGAGGTATTGAGTTACGAGCTTGATGTGGTCAAAGATGAATTTCCCAAAATATTTATACAATCCGATATTGATTCTGTCAGCCGGGGCCCGGTACAGTTTAGGGGACAGTTATCGGATGACTATGGTATTTCCAGATTGCAGGTAATTGCCAAAGATTTGCAGAATGGAAAACTAAGTCAAGGTCAGATTGATTCCGGCAAATCAGATTTCGAAGAATTCTTTTATGTTTTTCCACAAGGAGTCCTTTTAGAGGAAGGACATTCCTATGAGTTGTATTTTGAGGTTTTTGATAATGACGCTATTAAAGGGCCGAAAAAGACCAAATCAAGGAGTTTTACTTATCGTTATAAGACCCAGGGAGAAGAGGAAGACGAGATATTCCAGGAACAAATAGACGGCATCGATCAAATGGAAAAGTCAAGAGATTCGGGTCAGAAATTAGAAAAATCCTTGGAGGAGTTTTCGAAAAAATTAAAGAACAAGGAGGAAACTGACTGGAATGACAAAAAAGAACTAGAGAACTTTCTTGAACGGCAAAAGTCATATGATCAGATGCTTGAAAAGAATGCAGAAAAAATGAAGGACAATCTTGAAGAGATGAGTCCTGATGAGAATCAATCGTTAAAGGAGAAACAGGAAGAACTGAAGAAGCGATGGGATGAGCTGTCAGAATATAAAGAGAAAGAGGCTCTTATCAAGGAGTTGGAAGAGCTGGCAGAGAGGCTTCAAAAAGAAGACCTTTTGGAAAAAATCGATAAGTTAAAAGAGCAAGGTAAACAGGAAAAGAGATCATTGGAGAGAATTCTGGAACTGACCAAACAGTTTTATGTCGAGAAGAAATCGGCTCAGATTATGAATAAACTCAAGGAACTCTCAGAAGAACAACTGAACCTTAGTGCTGAAGAAAAGAATTCTGAGAAGGAACAGGAACTGTTGAATGATAAATTTGATTCCATTCAAAAAGATTTTGAGGAACTGCGTAAACAAAACGATGACTTAAAGGATCCTTTGGATATTTTTGACAGCGAACCCGATGAAAAGCTCATAAAGATGGATATGAAAAAGGCTGAGGAGTTTTTGGAAAAAAGTGGGGACAGGGAAGAGGAAAATGAAAAGAACAACTTTAATAAGGCTAAGGAAAAACAAAAACAGGCATCGAATCGAATGAAGGAGCTCAGCAAGAAAATGGAATCTGGACTGATGGAAATGGAAATGCAGGTTGTGCAGGAGAATATTGAGGATCTTCAGCAAATCCTCAAGAATCTGCTGCTCTTTTCAATGGATCAGGAAGAGTTGATGCTGTCATTTGACCAGGTGGATTCTCGGAGTGCTGATTTTCCGAAAAAACTCAAGGAACAGATCAAGTTAAAAGAACATTTTGAGCATATTGATGATAGTCTCTATGCCCTGTCTTTAAGAATGATTGAATTAAGTTCTACGATACAGGAAGATCTTAGCAATGTGCATTATAACCTTGATAAATCATTGGAGAACATTGCTGAGAACAGGATTCAGCAGGGCATGAGCAATCAACAGTATGCGATGACTTCAGCAAATAATCTGGCTGACCTGTTGAGTGATATGCTTCAAAACTTACAGAACCAGAAACCTGGTTCTGGAAAGGGAAAGGGAAAAGAAGGTGAATTGAGCTTGCCGGATATCATAAAACAGCAGCAAGAGATTATGCAAAAGATGGAAAATGGAATGCAAGGAAAAGAAGGTCAGGGAAAGAAAGGAAAGGAAGCAATGAGCGGGGAGCAATTTCAGCTTTTTCAAGAGCAAAAAATGTTAAGGGAACAACTACAGGAATTACTTGACAACGAGGGTTCTGGGAACAGAGAAGGAAAGAAGGCGCTGAATCAAATGGAGGAATTGGAAAAGATTTTATTGGAAAAGGGAATTACCAAGGAAACATTGGATCGCATGCAGAAACTTGAACACGAACTCCTGGAGCTTGAAAATGCCGATTTAACGAGAAATAAAGATAAAAAGAGGGAGTCAGAAGCCAACAGGCTTAATGAAACGGAACGAAAGATTAAGGCTTTAGAAGATTTGTATAAAAAGGGGGCAGAAGATGAAAATTTAAAAAGACGAAGACTGGAGCTGTCGCCAGACTACAAGACAAAGGTTAAGGATTATTTTGATCAGAAAAATCAATAGTATATGATAGAATATAATTTTGTTGGAAAGTTTCAACTCGAAGAAGAGCAAAATATTACAGACTGGATCCGTTTTGTTTTAGAGGAAGAGAATAAGGATTTGGGCGAACTTAATTATATTTTCTGTAACGATGATTATCTCTTGGATTTAAATCGCAAGGAGCTGAAACACAACACATTAACGGATATTATTAGTTTTGATTATTCTTTAGGATCGGTTATTTCCGGTGACATTTATATTTCTTTTGAAAGAGTTGAGGAAAATGCCCGGGATTTGGGGATTGATTTTAAGGACGAATTGCATAGGGTAATGGTTCACGGAGTGCTTCATTATTGCGGATACAAGGACAAGAGTGGTGATGAGAAGAAGGAAATGAGGAAGAAAGAGGATTATTACTTATCTTTGCGCACTTTTTAAACTGGACCTTAGATGTTCCACGTGAAACAATAGAGATGAACTTGTTTGAATCTACATACGATGTTATAGTTGTTGGAGGAGGCCATGCGGGAAGCGAAGCGGCAGCTGCGGCAGCGAATCTTGGAAGCAAAACCTTGCTGATAACCATGAGTCTTCAAAATATTGCTCAAATGAGTTGTAATCCTGCTATGGGAGGAATAGCAAAAGGGCAGATTGTTCGTGAGATTGATGCACTGGGTGGATTTAGCGGCATTATTACGGATAAAACGGCTATCCAATTCAAGATGCTTAATAAATCTAAGGGACCTGCCATGTGGAGCCCCAGAGCGCAAAGCGATCGTATGAGATTTGCTGAGGAATGGAGGATGCAATTGGAACAAACAGAAAATCTTGATATGTTTCAGGATTCGGTGAATGGGTTGTTATTTGAGGGCGATTGTATTAGAGGGGTTAGAACTCAGTTGGGTTTGGAAATTCATGCTCGAACGGTAATCGTTACGGCCGGTACTTTTTTAAATGGAAGAATTCATATTGGCGAAAAGACGTTTGGCGGGGGTAGAGCAGGTGAAGGATCCTCTAAAGGAATTACTGAAGATTTGGTTGCAAAAGGATTTGAAGCTGGAAGGATGAAAACCGGAACGCCTCCAAGAGTTGATGCCAGGTCACTGGATTTTTCTAAAATGATTGAACAGCCCGGAGATGAGGTTACTTCAAAATTTTCTTATTTAGACACTGAAAAATTAAAAGAACAACGATCTTGTTTTATGTCGTATACATCACCTGAGGTTCACGGATTACTAAAGGAGGGCTTTGAAAATTCACCTATGTATACAGGAAGGATTAAAGGAGTTGGTCCTCGCTACTGTCCTTCCATTGAGGATAAAATTGATCGATTTGCCAGCAAAGACAGGCATCAGATATTTGTGGAACCTGAAGGATGGAATACGACTGAAATTTATGTAAATGGTTTTTCCACGTCGTTACCACATGAGGTGCAGTACAAAGCATTAAAAAAGGTGGCAGGGTTTGAAAATGTGAAATTCCTGCGTTTTGGCTATGCTATTGAGTATGATTATTTTCCTCCCACCCAGTTAAAAAGAACCCTGGAAACCAAACGAGTGGAAAACTTGTATTTCGCGGGCCAGATAAACGGAACCACCGGATATGAGGAAGCGGCGGCACAAGGGCTAATGGCGGGAATAAATGCAAGTTTGAAAATTAAAGAAAAGGAACCATTTATATTACAAAGAGATGAGGCTTATATAGGGGTTCTTATCGATGATTTGATTACAAAGGGCACTGAGGAGCCCTACAGAATGTTTACATCAAGGGCTGAATACAGAACCTTGTTGCGCCAGGATAATGCGGATTTAAGACTAACACCTCGTTCTTATGAAATTGGTTTGGCATCTCAGGAACGTATGGATCGTGTGTTGGAGAAACAACACAAGACGGATTTGTTCATTAAATTCTTAAAAGAAACGAGTATCCTTCCTGAGGATGTAAACCCGATTCTTGAAGATAAAGAAACTGCTCCCATTCGTCAATCCATGAAAATGTTCAAGATAGCCTCAAGGCCACAACTCAATTTTGGTGATGTTAAAAAGTTTCCGAAAGTAAATGAATTCATTCAGGAAAACGCCATCGATGAAGAGGTGCTTGAGCAAACGGAGATTCATGTGAAATACTCTGGGTATATTGAAAAAGAAAAGAACTCCGCGGATAAGTTGCAGCGGTTGGAGAACATTAAGATCCCGGATAATTTTAATTATGAAAAAATTCAGTCGATTTCTTTTGAGGCTCGTGAAAAACTAAGTAAGATCCAGCCAGCCACAATCTCTCAGGCGAGTCGTATTTCAGGTGTGTCCCCAAGTGATGTCTCGGTTCTTCTGGTTTACATGGGACGTTAATTAAACTACGAAAGAGTATTTAAAAAATGGGCAAGGTAAACTCAGGTATTGAACCTTACGATAGCAAGGAGAAGTTAAAGCCATATTTGAAGTGTGTCGATTACACTGTTTCACGTGAAACGTTTGAGCTTTTTATTGATCCCGAAAC
Source organism: Flavobacteriaceae bacterium (assembly GCA_020347545.1). Taxonomy (GTDB): domain Bacteria; phylum Bacteroidota; class Bacteroidia; order Flavobacteriales; family Flavobacteriaceae; genus Lutimonas. The sequence continues at coordinate 116,487 of CP070731.1, forward strand.
GGAATTGTTAGTTACCTTTCCCAGGCCTTCTCATATAGATCTTCCTTCTTATTATGAAAGTGAAGACTACATTTCACATACTGACTCAACCAGGTCTTTTATGGACAAGGTGTATCAATTGATTAAGTCCTATTCAATAAAAAGGAAGTTGAAATTAATCAATTCAAGTGCACAGCAAAAGGGGAGGATACTGGATGTTGGATGCGGGACAGGTGACTTTTTGCAGGCGTGTCAAACAGATCATTGGGAGGTAACAGGAATTGAACCCAATTCTAAAGCCACGGTTCTCGCCGAAAAGAAGGTTGCTCCCAACGGAAGACTGTTTCATGATATCAATGAGCTTAAAGAGGAAGAATATGGTTCTTTTGACGTGATTACGATGTGGCACGTACTTGAGCATGTACCCAACCTAATGGAATATTTAGATTCTCTAAAGAAGCTGCTAAAGGAAGATGGCTGTTTGATCATTGCAGTTCCCAATTATAAAAGCTATGACGCAAAATATTACAATAAGTTTTGGGCGGCTTATGATGTTCCTCGCCATTTATGGCATTTTAGTCAAAAATCTGTTCGCGAGTTGTTCTCATTAAAAAACTTTAGAGTTGAGAAGACCCTTCCATTGATCTTTGATTCATTCTATGTTAGTCTTCTTTCTGAAAAATATAAACGCGGTAGCTCAAATTTATTTGGGGCCTTTAAAACAGGCCTGCTCTCCAACCTTAAGGCACGAAGGACAGGAAACTACTCTTCCCTTATCTATTTAATAAAAAACACCTAAAAACGCGTTTTAAGCCTTTTTAAGAGGTTTTAAACAAATTAAAAGGTATTTACACCTATCGTTTATTATTGATTGCGCAGAAACGGCTTATGAAGCCCAATAATTATAAGCGTTACTTATTTGGTTTGAAAATACAATAAATATCATTTATTCTTTAATTTATGAATTAGTTCTTCTTTTTGACCTTTAATCAAATCATTATTTTACATTTGCCTCACTAAATCAAAATTTAATTACAATGAAAAAATTAGCAGTAGTATTTTCTTTAATGATGTTGATGATGTCTTGCAACCAGGTTAAGATAGCTTATGTTGACGTAGAGGAAATATTAAAAGAGTATGACGGTGCAAAGAAGGCTGAGGAAGATATGAAGGCAAAGTCTCAGGAAATTTCACAACAGTTGGATCAAATGGCACTGCCTCTTCAACAAAAAATTCAGGAGTATCAAAAAAACAAAGACAATTTATCAGCTTCTGCGCGTCAAAAGAAAGAGTCAGAGTTAATGCAGGAGCAACAGATGTTTCAACAGCAGCAGCAAATGGCTCAACAGCAGGTGCAGGCAGAGGGTCAGCGAATGTTTGAAGAAATGAATTCTGACATTGAATCATTTTTGGAAGAATACGGAAAGTCGAAAGGATACACTTATATCCTTGGATCTTCTATGCAAACGAAAAGCGTACTTTATGGGGAAGCTTCTCTAAATATAACAGATGCCGTAATTGACGCTTTGAACGAAAATTATGCTGATGAATCGCCTGAGGTTTCTGAAGTTCCGGAAGAAGCGGAAGCAGTTGAATCGACAGAAGCGCCGGCCCCGGTGAACTAAGAAGACCTTAAACTAAATAATAAAAGCTCTGCCGTGCAGGGCTTTTTTTATGGATCAAGTTTTTTAATAATATTTCAAATTCTCCCTGTTCATATAATTTTCTTGATTTTTTTGCGTTATTAACACACTGTTGATAAGTTGAAGATTTTTGGCCAATACTTAAAAACAAATTTTTCAAAACTTCATTCTTCTGATCAACACAAGCGTTAACAATAATAACCAGAATTACAAACAAATATATTTAGTACTTATGAAAAGGGGATTCATATTAATTTTTGTTTTAGCTTTATTTTTGAAAGTTAGCGGTCAATCGACCGGTAAGTATCAAATTAAGTTTTTAGAAGTAAATAAGAAAAACTCTGATTATGGTGTTGCCATATTAGATGAAAATAAATTGATATTTACTTCAGCAGATCATAAAGTGACCACTGCCAGAAAAAATTACAATCCAAGAAAAGATCTTTATACAGGTGATATTGATTTTGATGGTGAGATCAAAAATGTGGAACGAGTTGCGAAAGATGTCAATAAAAGAGTTAATCAAACAGGAGTAACTTATACCAAAGATCGCAAAACAGTTTACTTTAGCAGAAACAAATACAAAAAGAGACTTAAAAAACAAAAGCTCGCTAAAAATCAACGACTGATTTTATACAAAGCCGATGTTGCAGCTGATGGCTCTTGGACGAAAATAAAGAAATTACCTTTTAATAAAAAGAAAACCTCTTCCGGTTATCCTGTATTAAGTGCTGATGACAGTAAATTATACTTTGTCTCAGATCGGTTACCTTCAAAAGGTAAGTCCGATATTTTTGTCGT
>CP070731.1:119009-127410 GCA_020347545.1 Flavobacteriaceae bacterium
TGCTGGCAATTTCAAAATCGGATATGCTGGATGAAGAATTAAAAACAGCAATTGAAGAAGAACTGCCAAAGGACCTTCCATATGTTTTTATCTCTTCCCTGGAACAAACCGGGCTTACTGAACTCAAGGATAAATTGTGGACCATGCTGAACGAAAATAGTCATCTGGGTCCTGAATCTAAATAAGGACCTAAATCCTAAATATCCGTTCCTTTAATCAAATGCTCTTTTCAGCTCCGAAAGAGAGAATCTCAGATCCTAACCACACCTGTTTAAAGTTCTAATCCCTGATCTCAAACAATCCGGAAAGCAAGGTCTCGATATTGTAGAAAATAAAAGCAACTATAACCAAAATGACAAGAAGTATAATGACTCTTTTGTAGTTTGGCTTTTTGCGTTTGATAAACTTTGTATCAGTCATTGCCGAAGTCTTTAACTTGTACCTCTAAGTTAGTGATTTTGTATCCTTCAAGCAAATAAAAATAACCAAACTCGGCTGTGGTCCCTCCCCTCTTTATGGGAAACTCGCTCAGCAAGGTATATCTCTCAAAATAGTTAGACATAGTGCTTTCCGGAGCTTTAAAATTCCTGCTGTGTGTAAAATATAAAGCATTCTGTTCCGGAACAAGTTCCGGCATGGATTGATTAATGAGATAGTATTTATGCATGTCTTTCATCTCGCCCAGAACATACAGGGATTTTCCCAGAGGATTACCCACATAATAATATAAATGTGATCCCGGATACCACTTGTTCGAAACAATCGGAAGATCTTGCAAAGCATCGTCATTTGCCTCAAGAGTACGATATTGATCATAAACCTGGTTCCATCCGAACATATCCAGTGTAGGATCATTTTTTCCCAACTTTTGGTTCTCTTTTTTCTTCGATTCCGATCCTAGCCCCCATCCCCTGTTTACAACTCCTATACCAGTGAGCAACAATGCAAAAATCACCAAAAGCGTACCTATCATTACCCTGTTGTTTTTGCGGTCAGCCAAACGGGCAGCTGCCAGGATTGCCAGGGATAAAAAAGATACTCCTGACCAGTGAGGAAGTGTATCTCTGAATAAGGAAAAGAATAAGGTGGTTCCGATTAAAGGGAGGCTTATCAAGAGTATCAGCTTAAAATACGCTGAACTTATGAATCTTCTTTTCCTGTAACTTATCAATGCAAGCAGGATCACTATATAATTATACGGATTGTTATACGCAATCTGGCCCACTGATTCTCTTAAGAAGGAATCCAGATTAAAGTCAAGACTAAAGACCGTGACTCGCTCAGAATGATAACTCACCCCGCTGAAACTATTCAGGTAATTCCAGTAAACAATGATAAAAACCACAATTGCCGTAAAACTCAGATTCAAATAAATCATTGGGTTCTTAAGCTGATCTCTTTTGTAAAACAACCAGTACAATCCATAACCGAATAACAGAAAGGCCGCCTGGTACTTGGAATACAGGGCCAAAGATGCCGCAATAACAGAAAGGCTCAGATAAAGATTGTGACGAGTTTTATCCGTGGCTTTTTGATATTTGATAAAAAACAATAGCGAAATCATCCAAAACAGGACCAGAGGGCCATCAGGCATGATAAACAGTCCTGCAATAACTAATCCGTAAATACTGGTATTATAGAGTATTGCTGCCAATAACCCGGTTCTTTCATCCTTAACCTCCTTACCAATCAGGAACAGCAACCAGGTACTTAAACTTCCTGAAACAATAAAGCCCAGGCGCAGGGCCAGTTCCGAATTGTAAAGCAGGTTGAGCGAAAAAATCTGTTCAAAAAATCCCACCATTGGAGGATGATCAAAATGACTCCAGTCAGGATACATGGCATAGGTCCAGTAATACACCTCATCGTTACCCAATTGGACACTACCTCCCACAAATAGTCGTATCAGTGTGGAGACAGTTATGAGTAAAATGAGTTTCTGACTATTGCTCATTTCGGTGCGCAAATAATTGAGTTATGTTATTATCCAGCCAATTCCCCTTTTTAAACAAAGACCAGTTATCAACCAGGGTACAACTGAGTACTGCTATCGCAGTTCCGATTAAGGCTCCTGAAAGCACATCCCCCAGAAAATGTTGTGACAAATAAACCCTTGAAAATCCGGCTAATATGGCTGTAATGATAAAAATATATTTTAAATATTCCTTTTTGCTTATCAACATTAAAATTACAAAAATGGCAAAGGCGGTAATCGTATGGCCCGACGGGAAGGTATTCCATGAATGCATTTTGACCCCTGCTACCAGATGTAATACCTCTTCGTTCTCAAAATATTTTGTTGGCCTGGGCATTCCATTAAAAATAATCTGCTTGGTAATAAAAACAAAAAGAAGGGTAAACAGTGAGGCAAATAGTAGGTAAAGGGACCATCTGATTCTAAAAAAAGCCAGAAACACTATCAACAAGGCAAAAACTACCCCATCACCCAGATGAGTGACATATTTAAAAAACTGATCTGCTATTTCCGAATGCCATTGATTGACCATTAAGTGTGAAGTACTCTTCCCATATTTTACGATCATAAAAAGCATCCATATCAGAAATGGTAACATCAGGAACCAAATACTTTTTTCTTTTATTACTTGTTTTAAATACTTCAATTTTTCATTGTTTTTTTCGGCTTGTATAAATCCATATCCTAAAATAAATACAAACATCCATTCATCCTGTAAAATTAATTTCCCAACTTTATTCCTCTGAGCATTTCCCTTTTACCGGGGGGACCGGGCAATCGCTCCACTTCAAAACCCACGGCCTGCATGGCTCTTCTTACACTTCCTTTTGCCGAATAGGTCACCAGCACTCCATTTTCTAGCAAGGCCTCATACATTTTTTTAAAAATCAGCTCGGTCCAAAGCTCTGGTTGGACCCTAGCTCCAAAAGCATCAAAATAGATCAAGTCCGCAACCTTTTTCCCCGAGAAATCTTCAAACATTAACTCTCGCTTTAATAATTTAAACTTTTCGTTGATGAAAACAGGTGTTTCCCAGGAGGAATCAATCAGCTTTTCATAGGCCTCCTCTGACTGAAACGCCTTGAGTTGATTTAAATGGTCCAACTCTTTTATCATACCCTTATCCAGGGGATAACCCTCCAGTCCCAGATAATCTACAGATAAATTTCTTCTGTCTGCTTCAAGAAAAGTTATCAAACAATTTAAACCCGTACCAAAACCCATTTCAAGAATGTTCAAGGCTCTGTTGTCAGGGAATAAATCCAGTCCGTTTTTGATAAAAACGTGATACGCTTCTTGAATGGCACCGTGTTTTGAATGATAATTTTCATCCCATTCAGGTAAATAAATACTCGATGAACCGTCAGAGGTTTTAATGATCTTTCTTTCCATATGACTAAATCGAGACAAAGGTAAAGAATTAAAATGCTTTCTATATTTATGATAAAAATATTTCGCAGGACATGGAGTGACCCCTTGATAAAAACCTCATTGAGACCTTATATTTAAGGGATAATAATTACTTTTGTTTAAAATATCAGAACTATGAGTTTAGAAGTAAGTCAAAAGATTACGATTGAAAAAACAAAGAATTCTAAAATTGATCAAGTCGATTTTAATAATCTTCCTTTTGGTCAGGTTTATACCGATCATATGCTGATTTGCGAATACGAGAATGGAAAATGGGAACTGCCCAAAATTATTCCTTATCAAAATCTGCAACTCGATCCTTCTGCCAAAATTTTTCATTACGGACAATCTGTATTTGAAGGGATGAAAGCTTATAAAGATGAAAATAATGACGTCTTTCTTTTCAGGCCAATCGAGAATCAAAAGAGAATGAATATCTCGGCAAAAAGACTGGCTATGCCTGAACTTCCTGAATCCTATTTTATGGAAGGTCTTGAAGCCCTTCTGCTATTGGACAAAGACTGGATTCCTCAGACTCCGGACAGCTCTTTATATATAAGGCCATTTATGTTTGCCTCGGGAAATGGCTTCCATGCCTCTCCCTCTGATAAATATACGTTTATCATTGCCTGCTCACCTTCAGGACCTTATTTCGGTGGTGAATTAAATGTTTTGATCGAGCAAAAATACTCCAGATCTGCTAATGGCGGGGTGGGATTTGCGAAAGCCGGTGGTAATTACGCGGGTCAGTTTTACCCTACGAACCTTGCGATTGAAAAAGGTTATCAGCAGGTCATCTGGACTGATGATACTTCGCATGAATTTATTGAGGAAGCGGGAGCCATGAACATATTTATCAGAATCAATGATACACTCGTCACTGCCCCGACAAGCGATCGGATTTTAGACGGTATCACGAGAAAAAGTATTATCGATATTGCACAAGATCAGGGAATTTCAGTAGAAATAAGAAGGATATCAGTTCAAGAACTGGTGGAGGCCTCCGAAAATGGCAGCTTAAAGGAAATGTTCGGAGCAGGTACTGCGGCTGTTATTTCTCCGATTGACGGTTTTGGTTTTGGAAATAAAGATTACGCGCTTCCTAAACTCAAGGATTCATATGCCGCTAAATTAAAGAAGCAAATTACCGATATCCAATACAACAGATCAGAAGATAAATTTGGCTGGAGGCAGCTAGTAAAATAAATTTACCGAGGGCCTTACTCAACGTGAGGCCCTTTTTCAAGAATATTGGCAATATCGGGCTTAAAATAATTGGGCCCTTTTAGAACTTTACCGTCCTCGCGATAGATAGGTTTGCCATCCTCACCCAGTTTGCTCATATTGCTTCGCTGTATTTCTTCAAAAACTTCCTCAATTTTATGTTGCATTCCATGTTCAAGAATGGTTCCGCATAATATATAAAGCATATCTCCCAAGGCATCTGCAACCTCAACCAGGTCTCCATTTACCGCAGCTTCCAGATATTCCTTATTTTCTTCATCCATAAGGTCAAATCGCAACTTCAATTTTTCGGCTGACAACTTTGCAACAGGCCTGTGCTGCACCCCCAAACCAAAAGATTCATGGAACTCCTGTACCGCTTTTATTTTTCTCTTCATGTTTGTTTATAAAAATTTAATTAGAATATGAGGAGGAACAACTTTCATCATCAAGGCAACCAACCTCCATCTTCTGGTAATATAAGCCTTTCTTTTTTTTCTTTTAATCGCTGAATAAATCTGTTTGGAAGCCTTATCAAGAGGAGCCATCCAAAAAGTAGGGCCCGTAATAATATCTGTATCCACATATCCGGGCAATATATTGGTGACTGTAATTTTGGCCTTCTTTGTTTTCCTTGCCTTCATCCACAAAGACTCCATATAGTTTGACTGAAATGCCTTTGAGGCATGGTAAGCCGGAACGTGTCTGTTTCCTACAAGAGAAGCTATCGAAGTGATGCTTACAAGATGGCCTGTGCCCTGTTTCTTAAAATAATTATAAGAGAGTTGGTACACCTTTGCAGCACCCAAAATATTTGTCTCCAGGGTGGGATGATCTTTATCCCACTCAAGATCAAAATTATTCTCTCCGATTCCTGAATTATGGATAATCAGGTCCACATGATCAAAAATTGTCGGTATCTCGGAAAAAAACCTGTCTGTATCATCCAGATGTGTTATATCATGCTGCCTGATGAATATGGATTCAGGGTATTCTTTCTTTAAAGATTCTAATCGCTCCTTTCGCCTTCCTGTCACCAGCACCGAATAGCCGTCATTGACGAGGATTTTTGTCAATGCCCTTCCGATACCCGAAGTGGCACCAAAAACGATCGCATGTTTGCTCATATTATCTTAACTTTGCAGCCTTAAATATAAATAAAATGTTTAGCAGAGGACAACTTATTTTTGCAGCCTTTTTTGCCGTTTCTTTTATACTGATCATGATCTGGAGTTACAGAAAAGACATAAAACTCCATAAGATCTATTACAATAAGGTTTGGCTGGTAGCTCTTGGAATAATAGCTGTAATTGCCCTTTTTGCCACCCTTACCTTTTGGCTTCACTAAAGTGTTATACCCTTACTAAACAGACTCTACGGGTTTTTCTACTGCAACGATTTTGTATAACTTGTCACTCGGCCTGATACGGAATTCCAAAGGTATGGTAATGTTATCTCCACGTTTGGCAAAATCACCCTTCTCGTCATTAACGAACATTTCCTTAATGACCAGTTCCTTGGCGCCGGTTGTAGGTCCTGTAATTAAAATCTGATCCCCGATTTTTAAATCAAAGGCCTCCAGTTTGAATTCTCCAATATTTGCCTTTGGAAAAAAGTGTACACCTTTACCTATGTAAACCTTCTTTTGAGTAGCATGAGATCCTGAGCCTTTACTCCATTCTCCCAGCTTCTGCCCCAGGTAATACCCGTTCCAGAACCCCCTGTTGTAAACCTTTTCCAGTTCAAGCATCCATCCTATAACTTTTTCCTTGTCATATGTTCCCTCGGTAAGTGAATCAATAGCCTGCCTGTATGATTTGATGACCTTTGCCACATATTCAGGAGCTCTTCCTCTCCCTTCAATTTTTAACACACTGATACCGGCATCAGCTACCTGATCCAGAAAATCGATGGTACAAAGGTCTTTTGGAGACATGATGTACTCGTTATCCAGTTCCATTTCGAAACCGGTTTCCTGATCGATCACCGTATACTTTTTCCTGCAATTCTGCTTACAGGCACCTCTATTTGCCGAAGAATTATGAGAATGCAGACTCATGTAGCATTTTCCCGATACCGCCATACAAAGTGCCCCGTGGCCAAAGATTTCAATTTCAAGTAAACGTCCAGATGGCCCTTTGATCTCTTCCTTTTGAATTTGTTCCGTTATTTTCTTGACCTGACGTAAACTGAGTTCCCTGCTCAACACAATGGTATCAGCGAACATGGCATAGAATTTTACGGTTTCAATATTCGTAATATTGATCTGGGTCGAAATATGAACTTCCATACCCTCCTGTCTTGCCATGGCTATTACCGCCTGGTCCATCGCAATAACCGCAGAAATATCCGCCTCTTTTGCCTTTTTCAAAAGTGTTTTAACGATACTAAGATCATGATCATAGATAATGGTATTAAGTGTCAGGTAGGTCCTTACATTTTTTTCCTTACATCTTTTTGAGATCTCTTCAAGGTCGTCAAGTGTAAAGTTGATGGAGGCCCTCGCCCTCATATTGAGCTGCTCTACACCAAAATAAACAGAATCCGCTCCATTATCGAGGGCAGCTTGCAAAGACTCAAAGTTACCTGCAGGCGCCATCAATTCGATTTTATTCTTTCCGTTCAATACCATATCGATTTTCTTAGTTTTTTAGCGCTGCAAAATTACAATTTATTATTTAATGAATAATTATCTGTTAAAAATTAAGTAGCTGGCTCTAAATTTGATAGAATTTAAACAATTTGTTATTTAACTGAAAAATGAGCTATTATCATCGGCAATTATTTAGCATCTTTGCATCTTAAAAATTGATTATTTATATATTAAGAAAATGAAAGTTGCATTAGTAGGAGCTACCGGAATGGTAGGAAACGTTATGTTAGAAGTTCTGGAAGAAAGAAATTTTCCGGTAACTGAATTATTGTTAGTGGCCTCTGAGAGATCAGTTGGTAAAAAGATGACTTATAAAGGAGATGAAATAACCGTGATCGGACTTGAAGATGCTGTTGCTCAAAGGCCCGATATCGCTTTGTTTTCAGCCGGTGGAGGCACTTCTCTTGAATGGGCACCAAAGTTTGCTGCTGTTGGAACAACGGTAGTGGATAATTCATCAGCCTGGCGAATGGACCCTGATAAGAAATTAGTTGTTCCCGAAATTAACGCTGGAGAGTTGACCTCAGACGATAAGATCATTGCCAATCCAAATTGTTCTACGATCCAAATGGTGGTGGCCCTGGCTCCTTTGCATAAAAAATACGGAATCAAGAGACTTGTCATTTCCACCTATCAATCCATTTCTGGAACAGGTGTAAAAGCAGTTCAGCAACTCGAAAATGAATATCAGGGTATTAAAGGAGAAATGGCTTATCCATATCCAATTCACAGAAATGCTTTGCCACATTGCGACGTTTTCGAAGAAAACGGTTATACGAAGGAAGAGATGAAACTTGTAAATGAAACAAGAAAAATACTAAGTGATGACAGTATTGCCGTAACTGCAACTGCTGTACGAATCCCTGTAGCCGGAGGACATTCAGAAAGTATAAACATTGAATTTGAAAAGGAATTTGATGTCGATGAAGTAAGACAAATATTGCATGATACCGACGGGGTAGTCGTTAAGGACAATCTTGACACCAATACTTATCCTATGCCTATTTATGCTGAAGGCAAGGACGATGTTTTCGTAGGGAGAATACGTAGAGATGAATCGCAGCCAAATTCCTTGAATATGTGGGTGGTGAGTGACAATCTCAGAAAAGGAGCTGCCACAAATACAATTCAAATAGCTG
>CP070731.1:127510-135490 GCA_020347545.1 Flavobacteriaceae bacterium
TTCCTTTGAGGAAACAATATTTAAGCCAGGAAAAAAAGGATGAGCTTGTCCATCAGGCCCTCGAAAGCGTAGGACTGCTTGAAACCCTTGCTTTAATGCCAAATGAACTATCGGGAGGAATGAAAAGGAGGGTAGCGCTGGCGCGTGCCATCATATTACATCCCAAAATTATAATTTACGATGAACCAACAACCGGGCTCGATCCTATAACGGCAAAAGAGATCATCCAACTGATGCGGGATATTCAGAAAATTTATGGCTCTTCAGCCTTGATCATAACCCATGATGTAGATTGTTCAAGAGTTATTGCCGATAGAATGATTTTATTGATTGACGGAATTAATTATGCTGAAGGAACCTTTAGGGAATTGTCTTCTTCGGAAGATCCAAGAATACAGGCCTTTTTTAAATAAATGCTTATGAAAGTTACAGACAAAGAAAAAACAAAACTTGGAATTTTCGTAATTCTGATCGGAGCTATTTTGATCCTTGCACTCTACTTCATAGGAAAGAAGCAAAACTTATTTGGAAGTACCTTTAAAGTGACAGCAGTTTTCACTAATGTCAATGGCTTGAAATTAGGAAATAATGTTCGATTCTCAGGAATTAATGTTGGAACTGTCAAGAATATATCGATGGTAGATGATTCCACTATCTGTGTTGATATGATCATTGACGAGGAAATTAGGCGCCATATGAAGCAAAGTGCGGTAGCTGTGGTTGGTTCCGATGGGTTGGTAGGAAGCATGGTGGTAAATATCTTCCCGGGAGGGTCAAAGGGGGCGATACTTCAGCAAGGTGATACCATCCAGTCATTGAAGAGAAAGTCTTCTGCTGATATGATGTCTACCTTAAGCGTAACCAATGAAAACGCCGCAGAGCTCTCAGAGGAACTGCTGAAAATCACGACAAGTATAAACGAAGGGAAAGGAACTTTTTCACTTCTTTTAAATGATGAAGAAATGGGGGAGAGCCTTAAGGAAACCATTCTCAATCTGAATCAGGCCAGTGTTGAGGCTTCGAAAGCTATAAATGAAGTAAAAGATTTTGTGAATGCCATTAACAACGAAGACAATTTACTGAATGTGTTGGTTAGAGATTCTGTCTCTGCGAGACAGTTCCGCACTATAATAGGAAATCTGGAGAAATCAAGTGAAGACATCGACCTTGTGATCAGGAATTTAAATGATTTTGTTGTTGATATTAAAGAAAGTGAAGGGACGCTTAATTATCTGGTGTCGGATACGATATTGGTACAGGACATAGGAGAAACGGTAAAAAATATCAAGAAGGGTAGTGTTATGCTTAATGAAAATCTTGAAGCTCTCAGGCACAATACTTTTTTTAAAGGATATTTTAAAAAACAGGAGAAACAAAGGCTAAAGGAGGAGAAAAGACAGAAAAAGCTACAGGAATAATCAGGAAATTGAGTTGAAGATTCATGAATACGAAAAGGAAAAATCTTGGGTTGGTATTGTCGGGAGGTGGTGTACGGGGAATAGCCCATATTGGTGTCATCAAGGCTTTGCTCGAACACAACATCAACCCTAATATTGTTTCAGGTTCCTCTGCAGGAGCAGTGGTCGGAGCGTTGTTCTGTAATGGCTATAATCCGGAAGAGATGCTTGAGTTTTTTAAGAAAACACCTTTATTTCATTTAAACAAATTTGCATTTTCAAAACCGGGTTTTATAGATACGGATAAATTCCATCGTGATTTTGAGAAATACCTTGATCACGATGATTTTTCTCTGCTTAGAAAGAAACTTTATGTTACGGCAGTAAATATGTGCAATGGACGGATCAGGGTATTTGAGTCAGGGCATTTGATAAGACCCCTTCTTGCTTCATCTGCCTTTCCCGGCTTGTTCTCTCCGGTCAATATTGAGAACGAACTCTATGCAGATGGTGGAATCCTCGATAATTTTCCAATTGCGCCCATTCGTTCATCCTGTGACCTGATGATTGGCTCCTATACCAGCCCCTTGGGTGCGATTGAACCTGAGGAACTCAAGTATTCGGTAAATGTATTGGAACGCGCCATAAGAGTTAATTATTCAAAGCGATCACATGCTAAATTTCGGCATTGTAAACTGATGATTGCCCCGTTAAAGTTGGTGAAATACGGTTTACTTGATGTTGGGAAAATAGATGAAATTTATCAAATTGGTTATGAAGGTGCCTACGAGGAAATATCTAAATTGGGAGACCTCAGCAGCTTTCACGCTTGAGCTTGAGTTTTGACATCAATACAGGTGATCTCAGGCCTCATTCCCAATCTTCCGGGAAAGCCCAACCAGCCTAAGCCCCTATTAACATTGAGGTATTGATCTCCTTCTTTGTGCAATCCGGCCCAGTGTTTATACTTGTATTTGATTGGGCTCCATTGCTTGTTTTTCAGCTTAACTCCAGCTTGCATACCATGGGTATGGCCGGAAAGTGTCAGGTAGATGTTGGTGAAGGACACCACTTCCTCAGGCCAGTGGGTCGGGTCATGGCTCAATAGGATTTTAAATGGAATTGATGTCACATTTTCCAACGATTTTGCCAGATCCCCGTATTGTTTGAAAGGAGGAACTCCCCAATTCTCCACTCCAAGGATAACAATCTCAGCCTCTTCACTTTTTAAAATAAAAGATTCGTTTAACAGGAGATTAAATCCTATTTTTTTATAAAAATATTTTATCGATTCGAAATTACTCTTTTTTAATTCAGGGGTCTCCCATGAACTGTAATCACCATAATCGTGATTTCCAAGAACAGCAAATTTTCCTTTTTTTGCCTTTAGTTCTTTAAGAACTTCACTCCATCCTTTAAGCTCCCAGGCAAAGTTGTTGACCAGGTCACCGGTAAAAACAATAAGATCCGGTTCCAGATGGTTAATTATTTTGACCGCTCTCTCCAGAATATGATACCTGAAATTAAAACTTCCAAGGTGAAGATCCGAGATTTGAACAATACGAAGTTCCTCAAATGTTTTTGGTAAGAGAGGTGTTTTGAGATGAAGGTGATGCACCTTAAAACGGTACAGGGCTTTAAAAATGGCATAAATAATTACAAAAAAGGGCAAAAAACCAGCGAGTAAACCAATTACCGGAATAACCATCAGTGATTCCCTTTCCGACATCATATAATTTGAAAAATATAAAAAGGAAATAATGATCACAAAAATTATTTTGGGAATAAACGAAGATACTGTCAGTCCGTACAACGAAGTGATCAAAAGGTGCTTTCTCTGTGGATGAATATTGTCAAGCCTTATTTTTAAGATGACTATTGCAGTAATAAGGCCAATGGTGAAGAACCAAAAAACCAGGTGGATGCTCAGCCGGAGGTTCGGCATATTGATTAACTGGGTTATGGATTGAAGCCAATAAAATGCTAGAATATCGATTACCAGAATTGAGAGGCATAGCAGGAATATGGTAAAATTTGAAAAGGACCTCATAACTTCTATTTAACTTTTATTGATGGCCTGCCTTCTTTTATCTTTTTGCGCCCAGAAATATCCTTTAACCCCGGCAACCCAGCGCGGATACATAAATATTAATATGATTTCTTCCAAGGTTTCAACGATTCCGACAAAGATCATAAAGTAAAATAGCCAAAGGATAGGCCCCCAGAAGAGAAGCCCCAGTATGAACATTGCCTGGATTACGGCTGAAAACTTCGCTAAATAGGTGTGAAATGCGGTCGCCTTTCCGTATTTTCCAAACGCGATGATCATCTGAATAAAATAAAGGCTTAACGGTACGAGTATCCATTGATAATACTTTTCAATAAATCCAAATTCGAACTTTAATATTCCCAGGAACCCAATTAACAGTGTAATTTGATCACCCATGGAATCTAGTTGCGACCCTCTGGGGCTGGTGATTTTTAATCTTCTCGCTAGAAACCCATCGATTGCATCCGTACTGTAACTGATGAGTAAAAGCCAGCTGAATAGTTCTCGCTCTCCCATCCAGATGATAACAAGAAGGAAAGGGGCGGCAAAAATTCGGTAAAATGAAAACCAGTCTGCAATATTGAAATTTCGGAATGTAAGCATTTGATCTAAAAACTATAAAGTCCCTAATATTTTATTCTTTCCAACCTCTTCAAGGTTCGTCATGATCTCAGAGTTTACCGGGATATTTACCATGATACCCAAAAAAAAGATTATGAGATTTTTCATAGATAAAAATTAAGGTTAAACCTAAGAAAGGTACAATTCAAATCATTTAAATAAAATGATATTGATCATGAAAATCTACCTAAACCTGCTCCTGACTTGGCTTAAAATGCCATATTCAAGAATTCTCTGATATCCTAAAAATTAAGGTACATTTTTGGATATCCATTGCGTACATTCCTCAAACGACTCGAAAATATGCTCTTCAGGAATAAGATCAGGAACAATATCTATAGATTTCATCAAATAAAGGGGTTGTTTCTGAATATCCACTATTAAGACATGAATGTCATTTTTCTCCAATTCCAGTAGAACATCTTCAAGGACAAAAAGCCCTGTCTGATCCACATATGGAACCCGGTCCATTCGAATAATTACATGGGTTGCGGTTGCCGGAATCTGCTTAGCCAATACTTGAATAAAACTTGTTGATCCAAAAAATACAGGACCCTTAATATGTTTGATAAACACCTTTTCTTTCATTTCTTCCGGAAAATCTTCTTCGTCTTTCCATGACCTTTCTGCTTTCAGGGTTTTTACATCGGATTTGTCGGCTGTAGCGTCTCCCATTTTTTTCATAAACACCAGAGAGGCAATGATCAAACCGATTCCAACTGCATAAACGAGGTTCCAAAATGTAGAAAGTAAGAGTACTACTATCATGACCAGTACTTCCGAAACAGGCATTGAAGGAATTGCTTTTATGCCTTTGTAATCCATGACACCGATTCCAACGGTCATTAAAATACCAGCGAGCACAGCAGCCGGAATTTTCGACGCCAATGGGCCTAAAGCCAAAAGAATAATCAATAGAAACGAACCGGCAATCATTCCCGACAGTTTGCTTTTACCTCCTGCATTTATATTCACAACGGTTCTGATGGTAGCCCCTGCACCCGGAATTCCTCCAAATAGGCCTGAAAGGCTGTTACCGATTCCCTGTCCGATGAGTTCTTTGTTTGGATTGTGATTTGTTTTGGTCATATTATCAGCTACAACTGAGGTGAGCAGCGAATCAATTGCTCCTAAAAAAGCCAGCGTAATGGCGGTAAAAACATGAGGTGAAATGGCTGCCAGATTGAATTCGCTGAAGATCCTGGAATTGAACATCGGAAATCCGCTTGGTATTTCTTCAATCGGTCGATAGTCAAAATTCCCAATAATGGCCACACTTGAAACAACCAGTAAGGCGACTAATGTTGATGGTACTTTGGTCGTTATTCGTTTAAATCCATAGATGATAAAAATGGTGGAAAAGGCTAAAATGAGTTCCATATAGCTGATATTCCGTAAGGCTCGAGGTAAACTTTTAATGGCACCAACGACCCCTGAAGTTTCTTTATTCGCTAAAACCTTTGCCTCGTTCATGATTTCCTCTTCCGATATAAGTTCAGATCTTCGAATAGTCTCGCGAAAATCCTCTAAAACCAAGAGACCCTCTTCGGCTTCTTCTCTGAGTATATTTTCCATAATCAGTTCTTCTGCCTGAGGTTTGAATTTCTGAATTCTTTCCTGATCATTTTCCACATAATATCCCAGTATGGGCAAAATATTGGTAATGATGATGATAAAACCAATTGCCGTCATAAATCCGGATACAACGGGATAGGGGATATATTTAATGTATTTACCCAATCCTACCGCGCCAATTAAAACCTGGAACAATCCTGCAAGCACAAATACCGTTAAAATGATCGGTAGAGACTTGTTAACATCTCCATCATTAATCTGTAAAATTCCTGCAATCAGAATCATACTTACAGCAGTCATCGGGGCAGTTGGACCTGAGATTTGAGTTGGGGTTCCTCCTAACATGGCCGCAAAAAAACCTAAAATTATTGCGCCATAAAGTCCAGCGCTTGGACCCAGACCTGAAGAAACCCCGAAAGCTAAGGCAAGAGGAAGGGCAACTACTCCGGCTGTAATTCCACCTAAGGCGTCACCCCTGAAATGAGCAAATAGTTTTTTCATGACGGATATGATTTATTATTTTAGTGAAAATAATGTTTTTTTCTAATAATATCAATCCTTTTTTATAGTTTTGACTATGTAAGCTACGCGATAAATTTCTTTTAAATAGTCTGAAAAATGTTGATTCTTGGAATCGCCGGTGGTACCGGAAGCGGAAAAACTACGGTTGTACAGCAAATTTTGAACGAGTTGCCCGAAGAAGAAGTGACCGTTATATCACAGGATTCTTATTACAATAAAAACGATCATTTAAGCTATCAGGAGAGGTCTAAGATAAATTTTGACCATCCCAGTGCTATTGATTTTGAATTATTAATCAGCCACATTGAAGAATTGAAAAAGGGAAATTCAATTGAGCAACCCATTTATTCTTTTGTAACCCACAATAGGGTAAGTGATACCATAATAACCCATCCCAAAAAAGTGATCATCATTGAAGGGATTCTGATTTTTACAGAAAAGCGGTTAAGAGATCTTATCGATATCAAGGCTTTTGTCCACGCGGATTCCGATGAAAGATTGATCCGAAGGTTAAAAAGGGACATTCATGAAAGGGGAAGAGATATCAATGAAGTCCTTGATCGTTATCAAACAACGCTTAAGCCGATGCATTCGGAGTTTATTGAACCGACAAAGAATTATGCCGATCTTATCATTCCGAATGATACCTATAATACCGTGGCAATCAATATAGTAAGAACAGTGATTAACGAGAGGTTATAGAATGAATTTTAAAAAACTCAAGGAAAATAAATTGATTCGAATCATCAGTAATAAATATGTTATTATTCTGGTGGTCTTTATTATCTGGATGGGGTTCTTTGATGAGAATTCGTTTATGAATCACAGAGAATTGGATGAAGAGATTGATAAGCTTGAAAACGCCAATGAGTACTATAAGAAGCAGATAGATGCTGATCAGAAAATAATAAATAATTTGAATGATCCTGATTCTTTGGAAAAATATGCAAGAGAAGAATACAAGATGAAGAAGGATAATGAGGATATTTATATCATTGAGTACGATACAGTTGAAGAAGATTAAAGCTTAGGAACTTTAATTAGTATACTTCTCGGAGGCTCTTTCATCAGGCATTTTACATTAAATTTAGCCAAATAAAAAATCCAGTTGGGAAAAAACGCGTCTGAATACAAAAAGTTTCAAATAAAAACGCTGGCTCTCAGTGATTTGTTTTCAAGTATGGAAGGAAGGAGGCCCAGAATTATAGTTGGTGCTTTTTCGAAAAAATCAGGAACAGATGTTAGTAAAATAGCGCATATCTTATCAGATATGGGTTTTGACGTGGATATATCTCCTTTGATCACATCGGTGGAAAGATTTGCCATGAACGCACTTGAAAATGACGTTGACGCCCTATTGATGCTGACGGAATCAAATGATATTAAGGCTAAAATGCTTGGCCTTGAAACGTTTTTGGCTCAACAAAAAGCAGAGATTCTTCTGTCCCAAATCAGCAACAGCGAAAGTCAATCTGTTCTTCAAGATGAAATGTTTAAAAATTGGATCGTTTTAAATGCAGAAACAAAGCAATCAGAATTAGGCTTTATAATTCTAAATCAATTATTGGATAGGACAAACTAAAGGTCTAGGATATACCTTTAGCTTTTCGCTATTGGTTTAAGCAATTTTTCTTTTCTGGTCAGGGGCCTCATTTCATCTTCCATTAATTTTAAATATTTATTGGTCTTATGTTTGCTTAAAAATCCGCGCAATTCTTTTTCCCTGGTATATGCCAAAGCTTTCATCAATTGCTTTTTTTGTTTATCGTCCTGATCACTTTCGAGTATCTCGTAAACCCGGTCAACAAATCCTTT
>CP070731.1:135590-143557 GCA_020347545.1 Flavobacteriaceae bacterium
GAGGCATGGTACCAAAAACATGGTCCCATAAAGTATTTGAAACACCAAAAGCTTTATCCGGATATTTGTAGTGATGTAAACTGTGATGTTTCCAAAGAAATTTGAATCGTTTCGGGGGTTTCACAACGTGTGTGGCCCTATGTAAAAATGAATATAAAAGATAACCAAGAAAGAAACCAGGAAAGAATCCCCAGGTATAAACAGGTTGTCCTAAAATACTGAATATCACATAAAATATAGAAAACAGTAGCGATGCCATGATCAAACCAGGTACAGGAGGCATTAATAACCTTTCAGTATCCCTGGGGTAAAGATGGTGAGATCCGTGCATAATAAAATGAAAACGCTGCACAAGTTTATTCTCTGATATCCAATGGAACAAATATCGGTGGAGCATATATTCCGCAAAGGTCCAGAAGAAAAGAGCAAAAACAAATAATCCGCTAAAAGTCAGCACAGGGATGTTTTGAATGGCGATGCCATTATAGATGAGTATTAAAACAACCAGGCCATAAACTATAATATTTTGCTTTAAAGAGGTTTTTGTCAGGCTTTCCAAAAAAGGATTTTTAAAAATCGTGGCAGATCCTCTATGGTGTTCGGTAGTAACTTTTGGTTCCATAATTAAAAACTGTCAATAATCTTTTGGGCAACTTCCAGGGCTTTTGTTCCCTGGCTTAAAGATACAATTGGAGTTTTGTTTTGATCAATTGCTTCGGCAAATGACTCCAACTCATCTAATATTGCATTATTTGAATAAATTTTTGGGTTTTCGAAATATATCTGTTTCTTTTTTCCTTCTGCATTTTGAAGGATCATGGCAAAATCATCAGCATTTTCAGGAGCATCTTTCATTTTGACCACTTCACTTTTCTTCTCTAAAAAATCGACCGAGATATAAGCGTCTTTTTGAAAGAATCTGGACTTTCGCATATTCTTCATAGAAATTCTGCTAGCCGTAAGGTTAGCCACGCATCCATTCATAAACTCGATTCTTGCATTTGCGATATCCGGTGTATCACTAATGACAGATACCCCACTGGCATGAATTTCCTTAACCTCTGAATTCACAACACTCAAAATAATATCAATATCATGAATCATAAGATCAAGTACCACCGGAACATCCGTTCCTCTTGGGTTAAATTCAGCTAGTCGATGGCTTTCAATGAACATAGGGTTCCCTATCATGTCCTTAACCGCGGTAAAAGCAGGATTGAATCGTTCCACATGGCCTACCTGGCCTCGAACCTTGTTTTTTGCAACAAGATCCCTAAGCGTCTCAGCTTCTTTAAGCGTTTTGGTAATCGGTTTTTCGATGAAAATATGTTTCCCTTTTTCAATCGACATTTGAGCGCAGTCAAAGTGATTTAGGGTAGGAGTAACAATATCAACGACGTCGGAGGCGTCTATAAGTTTTTCAATACTGTCAAAATACGTGTAACCAAATTCCTCAGCAACCTGTTTGGCATAATCTTCTATCGGGTCATAAAACCCAACCAATTCATATTTAGACGATTGCTGAAGTAGTTTTAAATGAATTTTACCGAGATGACCAGCACCTAATACTCCTGCTTTTAACATAAAAAAATTTTTCCCAAAAATACAAAAACCAATTAGAAATGAGAATGCCGGAAACTAATAAAATTAAAAAAGTAATCAAGAATTTTTGAGTCCTATTCCTGGCATACAATAGCTATTTTAGATCCGTCCGGGCTCACTGTAATTCGACTGATATTATTTAAGGATAATTTAGTGTCAATTTCAATGGCTCGCCATTCTTGGTCCGTACCGGGCTTGAATTTAAATAACTGACTTCCCTTACCCATGATCATGCTTCCTTTGGGGGTCCAGGCCAGATCCTTTGACCCGGAGAGAGCATCACAAATATAATTTGATTCACTCGTTTTTGGATTGATGGAGTAGATTTCAGGTTCGTCATGCACAAGGCTGATAAAACTGACAAGGTTGCTTCCCAATCCTGCATTAAATGGAATTTTATTTAATGACCGGCCCACATTTGACTGAATGGGATATCGTATTTTGTATTTGAAATTACTTACCTGCAGCGTTTCGATATCACTGATCACAAAACTGATCAATGATTTTTTATCGAGCCACAAATAATAGCCAACCTTTAAGTCAGGAATTAGAATTTCAGGAGGCTTTTTCTTGTATGCATATTTATATAAATACTGACTTTGATCTTCATTGAGCCGCACACAAGTAAAATACTTCTTGCTTTCTGGTACCTGTACCGGCGAAAACTCACTTTGCGGGGTATCTGTTAACCATACCCTGAAGTTTTCCTCAATAAAATATTTTGCTATATCCGATTGTCCATCTCTAAAAGAAGCAAAGAGCAGTGCGCTACTGTCTTCGGTAAAACTTGGCTGATTGTCATAACCCTCGTTATTTGAAACATTGACAGCATTTGTCAGTACAATTTTATCGTCTTGTTCTTTCAGGTCCAGCAGATAAATTTCAGTAGCTTCCTGTGACCAGATAGGTATGCACAGGAAAATCATCAAAATGGAGGGGAGTATTCTGATCGGCATTTATAAAAAAATTAAGCTATTTCTATACCAAATATAAAGCTTAATCTTATACAAAATACATACGAAGTATAGTTTTGAACCAGACGTATGAAACGCCTGGCTCAAAAAAATTAAAAACAATACTTGTTTTCCTGAATCAAAATAGCGGCAACTACTTTTCGAAGCTCAATAATATTCGGGAGATTGGTATACTTTGTAAATCGTTTTAATCCCATTAGCATCATCCGTTGCTCATCACCTTCTGCAAAATAGGCAATGGCTTCTTTTCCTTTTTCACTGATCTTCCCAACTGCATTATACAGATTGATTTTGGCCATTGCGATTTGTCCTTTCGCAGCTTCTTCCGAAGTAATATCGGCAACTTTCTCCGCTTTTAACACGGCACTTTCAGCCATGTAGATCTCGATTAAAACCTCAGCTGCAGCAAGTATCAACTGTTGATGTTCTTCAAGCTCCATTCCAAAAGTTTCCACGGCTTTACCTGAGATCATTAAAAAAGCCTTTTTTAATTTACCAATGATTTCTTTTTCCTCAGAGAACAATTCTGAATAATCAGGAGTGTCGAAAGAAGGAATTTCCATCAGACTTTTTCCAACGGCCATCGCCGGAGTCATCAGGTCAATTTCACCCTTAAAAGCCTTTTTTAGAAGCATGCCAATGGTAAGCAGGCGGTTGATCTCATTTGTTCCTTCATATATTCGTGTAATTCGGGCATCTCTCCAGGCGGCTTCCATAGGGGTGTCTTTTGAGAATCCCATACCACCAAAAATCTGTATACCTTCATCTGTGACATACTGGGATGTCTCCGAGCCATAAACTTTTAAAATGGCAGCTTCAATGGCATATTCGCTAAAAGCGATCAATTCTGCTTCCTGATGAGACTTGCCTGATTCCAATAAGGCATCAATATTATTCTGTATATCTTTTGCAGCCCTGTAAGAGCCGGCATCAATGGTAAAAGTTCTGGTAGCCATTTCAGCAAATTTTGCCTGAATTGCTCCAAAACTTGAGATTGGTTTTTTAAACTGAATTCTCTCATTGCCATATTTGATAGACTCTGTCAAGGTTCTTCTGCTGGCATCCAGACAGGCAGCAGCGAGCTTGATACGCCCAACATTTAACGAATTCAATGCTATTTTAAAACCTTTACCTCTTTCTGAAAGCATATTTTCAACCGGAATTACCGTATTGTTGAAAAATACCTGTCGTGTTGACGAGGAGGTAATACCAAGTTTTTTTTCTTCTTCACCAAAGCTTACCCCATTGGGATTGTCCTTGTCGTATTCCAGCAAAAATCCGGTAATATTCTTATCATCTTCAATACGTGCAAATACTATAAAGATCTTTGCGAAACCTGCATTGGAGATCCACATTTTCTGGCCGTTGATCAGGTAGTTCTTTCCATCTTCACTTAAGGTAGCCGTTGTTTTACCGGAATTAGCATCACTTCCCGCTCCGGGCTCAGTTAAACAATAGGCCCCGAATTTCTCTCCGGCAGTCAAAGCCGGAAGATATTTTTGCTTTTGTTCTTCTGTACCATAGAGAAATATGGGCATCGTTCCAATACCCGTATGTGCTCCATAGGCAGTACCTAATGAACCTGACGCCGCCGAAATATAATCTGTAACAAGCATCGTTGAAACAAAACCCATTCCAATTCCGCCATACTCTTCCGGGATTGAAACTCCAAGAAATCCCATTTCACCTGCTTTTTTCATCAATTCCTCGGTCAAGGCATAGTCTTTTTCCTCAAACCTTTCTTTTATCGGCCATACTTCACGGTCGATAAATTCAATTACGGCATCTTTCATCATTCGCTGTTCCTCACTAAACTGCTCTGTGACAAAAACATCTTCCTTCTTGACTTCTCTTACAAGAAATTCTCCTCCTTTTATAGCTTCCATATTTTTATTCAGTTTTTATATTTGGTTTTAACTTATTTCAATAATTCATAAACACCTGCTGCGCCTTGACCTGTTCCCACACACATGGTAACTACCCCATATTTCTGTTTCCTTCTTCTCATCTCATTAAAAAGCTGCACAGACAGTTTGGCTCCTGTACAACCCAGAGGGTGTCCTAAAGCGATGGCTCCACCGTTGACATTGACAATATCCTGGTTCAGCCCCAATTCTCTTATAACTGCTAAAGATTGAGAAGCGAATGCTTCATTTAACTCAAACAGTTCAATATCGTTTAAAGACAGCCCTGCTTGTTCAATGGCTTTAGGGACGGCAGCTACCGGGCCAATACCCATTATTCTCGGCTCTACTCCCACAGCTGAAAAACTTACCATCCTTGCCACCGGTTCGAGGTTTAACTCTTTTACCATTTCTTCACTCATCACGAGCACAAAGGCGGCTCCGTCACTCATTTGGCTGGAATTTCCGGCGGTTACACTTCCTTTATTCGCAAATACCGGCCTTAATTTTGAGAGCGCTTCCTTGTTGGTGCCTCTCCTAGGGCCTTCATCTACCTTGACGGTATAATTTCTTGAGGTTTTTTTTCCGTTATTATCCAGAAAGATCTGCTCGACATCAATAGGAGCGATATCCTCTTCAAAAATGTTATTGTCTATTGCATTAAGAGCTTTCATATGCGAATTGAACGCAAATTCATCCTGATCTTCCCTGCTTATCTTGAACTGTTCTGCAACAGCTTCTGCAGTTAATCCCATTCCCCAATAATAATCTTCATGACCTTTTTTGGCGGTGTCATAGTTTGGAACAGGTCGGTATCCACCCATTGGAATGTAACTCATACTTTCAACTCCTCCTGCAATAATGCAATCGGCCATTCCAGACTGAATTTTTGCTGTCGCCATGCTGATTGTCTCCAGGCCTGATGCACAGTAGCGATTCACCGTCACACCTGCAACTTCGTTTGTTTTCGTTCCCATCAAAGACACCAGGCGCCCCATGTTTAAGCCTTGCTCAGCTTCGGGCATAGCGTTTCCTACAATGACGTCATTGATTCTTTTGACATCGAGTTCAGGCACTTTTTTTAATAAATAGGCAATTGTTTCCGCAGCAAGTTCGTCAGGTCTTTTAAACCTGAAGGTACCTCTTGGTGCTTTCCCGACTGCTGTTCGGTATCCGTCAATTATATATGCTGTTTTCATGATTTAGTTTCTTAAAGGTTTACCTGTCTTCAGGGTGTGTTCTATTCTTTCCAATGTCTTTCGTTCAGATAAGAGAGATAAGATAGCCTCTCTTTCAAGGTCAAGCAGATACTGTTCCGTAACCATTGTAGGTTCAGAAAGATCACCTCCGGCCATTACATAACCCAGTTTATTTGCAATTTTTTTGTCATGTTCTGAAGCATATCTTCCTTTTTCAAGGCTGTCCGTTCCAACCAGAAACATCCCAAGCGCCTGCTGCCCTAGGACTTTAACTTTCTTGGGGGCGGGCTGGGTATAACCATCTTCGAGCATTTGAACCGCATATCGTTTTGCTGTTGCAATTTGCCTGTCGGCATTGACTACAACCACGTCTTTGCCTTTTTGGAAATAACCCATGTCAAATGCTTCTTCAGCCGAGGTGGCAACTTTAGCCATGGCTATATTGATAAAAGCATCCCTTAATCGATTCAGTTTTACATCGTCTTTTTTCCATAATTCTGAAACACGCTTGGTCATTTCCTTCGTCCCTGCTCCCGCAGGGATAATACCTACTCCAAATTCGACCAGTCCGGTATAGGTTTCTGCGGCTGCGATTACCTTGTCTGCATGAAGCCCCATTTCACATGCCCCTCCAAACGTCATTCCTCTGGGGGTGATAAGGGTAGGAACCGCACTATACTTTAATCGCATAACCGTATCCTGGAACATTTTTGTCGCCATTGACAATTCATCATACTCCTGTTCAATAGCCAGCATAAAGGCCATGGCAAGATTGGCACCAACCGAAAAATTTGCAGCCTGATTACCCAGGATCACGGCTTCATATTCTTCTTCGGCAAGATCAATTCCCTTGTTAATCGCCTGTAATACTCCACTTCCAATAGTGTTCATTTTAGACTGAAATTCAACATTTAAGACTCCATCACCTAAATGTTGAATTGAAGCATCATTATTTGACCAGATCGTTTTAGATTCTCTAATATTGTCCAGGATGATAAATGCATCCTGGCCGGGGACCTTAATTTGTTTTCCCTCCTCAAGATCAAAATATAATTTGGTACCGTTATCAATTCCGTAAAAGGATTTGCAGTTCGAAGCCAGCATTTGATTGACCCATGCATTAGCCTGATATCCTTCAGCTTCCATCATCTTAAGGCCTTCTTCAACACCAATAGAATCCCAGATTTCAAAAGGACCGTGCTCCCATCCAAAACCAGCTTTCATCGCATCATCGATTCGATACAATTCATCGGATATTTCAGGTATCCTGTTTGAAGCATAAGCAAAAATTGCAGAAAGGGTCTTGCGATAGAATTCACCGGCTTTATCCTTGCCTTTTGCCAGGACCCTGAATCGATCAATTACTTTTTCGATTGTTTTGGTTGAACTTAAGGTCGCAAATGAAACTTTATTTGATTTTCTGTATTCCATCGTGTCAAGATCCAATACAAGAATTTCTTTTTTACCGTTTTTGTCAACTGTCTTTTTGTAAAAGCCCTGTTTGGTCTTACTTCCAAGCCAATTGTTTGTCATCATTGTATTAATGAATTCAGGTATTGCGAAAGTATCCTGCATTTCATCGTTCTCAGCATTTTTTGCAACCCCATTTGCCGTATGCACCAGCGTATCAAGCCCTACAACGTCAATGGTTCTGAAAGTCGCTGATTTGGGTCTACCAATTAGCGGTCCCGTTAATTTGTCTACTTCTTCTACGGTCAACCCCATTTCTTTTACGATATGGAAAAGACTCATTATACCAAAAATTCCAATTCTGTTTCCTATAAAGGCAGGAGTGTCTTTAGCCAGTACCGAGGTTTTTCCTAAAAACTTCTCTCCATACATCATTAAAAAATCAGTAACCTCCGGTTTACAGGCAGGGCCTGGTACCACTTCGAATAATTTTAAATATCGGGGAGGATTAAAAAAGTGAGTTACAGCAAAATGATTCTGAAAATCTTCACTTCTTCCCTCATTCATAAATTTAATTGGAATTCCTGAGGTATTTGAAGTAATAAGTGAGCCCTTTTTTCTAAATTTTTCAATTTGCTCGAAGACTTGTTTTTTTATGTCCAGTCGCTCAACAACAACTTCGATCACCCAGTCTGCATCTTTGATATCCTTCAGATCATCTTCAAGGTTTCCGGTTGTGATCCTGGATGAAAAAGCCTGATCGTAAATAGGGGATGGCTTGGATTTAAGAGCTGCTTTCAAACTATCATTCACTATTCTGTTTCTAACCTGACTGTCATTAAGTGAAAGTTTTCTTGCTTTTTCCGCGTCATTAAGTT
>CP070731.1:143657-151623 GCA_020347545.1 Flavobacteriaceae bacterium
AAACCAAAACGAAAATCAGACGCATCAGGAATGCTGTCATTATCGTATAAGGAAAGGTTAGTTGTGGCCATTGAATCTTACTTTTGCGCTATTTGAGCACGTTGAATGTATACCGAGATATTTTTTGCCTCTTCTGATTTTGGATAGTCTTTTTCAATTCTGGAGTAATGCCTTTCAGCTTCATCAAATTTTCCAAGTTTCATTGCCGTATTCCCTGCTCTGAACAGATATAGAGGAGAAGTAAAGTTATTATCTTTAATGTTTGCCGCTTCTACGTAATACTGCAAGGCATCTTCCGGTTGCTCAATTTCAACAAAAGCGTCTCCGATGTTTCCTTTTGCCAGAGCTGCAAGCATTTCATCATCCGATGAAAAATCACTTAGATATTTGATCGCACTTTCATAATCACCCGTTTTCAAAAAAGCGATACCACTCATGTACTTGGCCAGATTTCCCGCTTTTGTACCACCGTAATTGTCAACGATGTCAATGAGACCGTATTTGCCATCAGCTCCGTTAAGACTCAAATTATAAAGTGAATCTACTTCAACGGTTGTGCTCTGAGCCTGTTCAAAATATTTTTTTGGAAATGCCAGTTCATCAGCTGCTTCCTTTTCCTTAGGCTCAACAATGTATTTGTTATAGGCTAAAAAGGCAAGGATAATACCCGCAACAACAATTAGTCCGGTGAAAATTATCTTTTGGTTCTTCTCTACCCATTGTTCTGATCTTGATGCCGTTTCGTCCAAGGTGTTAAATACCTCAGCCGTTGTGCTCTGATCTTCAATGTTTGCCTGATTCCCTTTCTTAACCTTATTACCTCTTTTTTTGTAAGTCGCCATGCGTATTTTTATTGATTGCGCAAAAATAAAATTTTTATTCAAATTATTGACTTAATTTAAACTTAATTTTTGTTTTTTTGTACTACACGGCATCCAGACTCTTGTGATTCAGTAAATTCCTGATATGTAGCTGTTTAAATTCATTAAAAGCATCACATAAGATCTTTGCTATAGGCTTTTGTTCCGTTTTCAGTTTTGTTATTGTTTTATCTATGTTTTTATCAACTATTTCACTGATTAATTTTAAAAATTTTGAGGAAAGATCATTCAATTTTGATCAGCGAATTAATTGTCTCGTAGGAAATAACGGGGTAGGTAAGACCAATGTACTGGATGCCATATACTATTTATCTCATACGAAGGGCTATTTCAACTCAGTGGCTTCTCAGAACATAAAACATGGCAAGGATTTTTTTGTTGTGGATGGAGTTTATCTTAAAGAAGGCAGGGAAGAGCATGTTCATTGCAGTTTAAAAAGAGGCAACAAAAAAGTATTCAAAAGAAATGGAAAGGAGTATGAGAAACTATCGGATCATTTTGGGTTGATACCACTGGTCATTATTTCTCCTTCAGACACAAACCTTATTAGTGAAGGGAGTGAATTCAGACGAAAATTTATGGACATGATCATCTCCATGAATGATAAAGAATATTTTCAAGACCTTATTCATTATAATAAAACCCTTAGCCAGCGTAACTCTTTGCTGAAATATTTTGCTTCAAATTTCACATTTGATCAGGATAATATTGAAATCTATGATGAGCAATTGTGTTTATATGGAGAGAGAATATTTGAAAAACGAAAGTCCTTCATTGAAGAATTTACGCCAATTTTTAACAGACGGTATCAACATATCATTGAAACCTCGGTAAATAATGAAGTCAGGGAAGAGGTAAGTTTTTCGTATCGAACGCAACTTTTTGATTCCGATTTCAGAACTTTGCTTCAAAGACAATTGGAGCGTGATCGCATTCTTCAATATTCCTCCGCCGGAATTCACAGAGATGATTTGCTCTTTCAAATAAACGACTTTCCCGTCAAGAAGGTTGGTTCCCAGGGGCAACAAAAATCATTTTTGATCGCTTTAAAGCTTGCTCAGTTTGATTTGATTTCAAAAAAATCGAATATTAAGCCAATTTTGCTACTGGATGATATTTTTGATAAACTTGACGATCAGCGGGTGGGTCAATTGCTTCATCTGGTAAATGATGAAAGTTTTGGCCAGTTGTTTATTACCGATACCCATGACAAAAGAACTGAAGACCTGATCAAGCAAACGGGTCAATCCTATAAAATGTTTAGCCTTTAAGAAATGAAATATGAGTAAAAGGGACAAAGAAAGTAACCAGATCAAAGATTTGATTCCTCAAATGTTAAAAGAGAACAAACTCAAAAAAGGAATGGATCAAATACAGGTAAAAGAAGTTTGGCAGGAAGTAATGGGAATGGGAGTAGCCAACTATACTGAATCGGTGTCATTGAAAAACGGAGTGCTTTTGGTCAGGCTAAAATCATCTGCGCTCAGGGAAGAGCTTAATTATGGAAAAAGTAAAATTGTATCCATGATGAATAAGGCCTTGAATCAGGTGGAGATAAAAGAAGTCAAGCTCATTTAAGCCAGCCTTTTCCCGGGTTAAAATGACATATTACAGCATAAAAAAAGCGCTTCTTATAGAGAAGCGCTTTATTTTTGTACTGTTAATGTTTAAAAGATCTCTCTACCTGAAAAGTGAAATGATCCCTCAATAAATGCATTTTCATTGCTGTCTGATCCATGAACAGCATTTTCACTTATTGAAGTAGCATACATTTTTCTGATCGTACCTTCCGCCGCATCTTCCGGATTTGTAGCACCAATTAGTGTTCTGAAGTCCTCTACTGCATTTTCCTTTTCAAGAATTGCAGCTACTATGGGACCTCTTGTCATATATTCTACCAAATCAGCAAAGAATGGTCTTTCTTTATGAATTGCATAAAAGGTCTCAGCGTCCCTTCTGCTCATTTGAGTTTGTTTCATCGCAACGATCTTGAAACCTGAAGCATTGATTTTTTCCAAAATCGCTCCTGTGTTACCTTTTTCCAAAGAATCAGGCTTCAGCATTGTAAATGTTCTATTTGTAACCATGTTGATATAATTTCAATTTTTCTGCAAAAATACTTTATTTACCATGTTGGACAAGTATCTGAGCTAATTTTTTAATAATTCGCCTTGTATCGCTCAAACAAAATATTCTCTTCTCCACGTATTTCGATGGTAATCTGATTCTTTTTAATATTGAAATATAAAATTCCAAAATTCTTTTCAGAGATCACATTTCCCACACGGTAAGGATTGGGTTCTGATGTAAAAGAATCATAACTGTGCGTCATGCCGCTTGAGGTCACATCGATCAGGTCGATCTCCGAATTCTCAATACGGGCTTTTGAAATTTCAGCAATATGACGGTCTCCACTTAAAAGAATGACTCCTCTGGCCTGACTTGTTTTTATCAAATTCATCATTTTATTTACTTCATGAGGCATATTTCCCCAAGTTTCGAATCCATGCTCCTTGGATAGAAACTGAATACTGCTTACGATAATGTTAAATTGTGAAGAGGAATTTTCGAGCTCATTCTGAAGCCATGTCCATTGTTTTTCTCCCAGAATTGTAGTTTCGGTCTTTTGGGTCGGTACATATCTTTTTTTACCCGAGGGATCCTTTTTAAGGTCACTTCTAAAATAACGCGTGTCCAACATAAGAACTTTAACAGAGGATTCTCCGACCCTGAAAACCTTTGAGTGATAAATTCCTTGCTGTTCCCTTCTTGGGCTATTTTCATCGACGTCCAAAAAATCGAGAAAAAGCTGCTGAGCGCTGTCTTTTTTGGAATAGTGTACACCTCCGTCATCCAGGCCGTAATCATGGTCATCCCATACGCCCATAATCTTAATTTTTTCTCTGAAACGGACATAAGCTGAATCATTTTTCAATCGATTATAATTGCTTCGCATGAATTTCATATCATGGGTGTCTGAATAAATGATATCACCACCCCATATAAATAAATCCGGATTATGTTTCATAATGGGTTCCCATAAAGGGTTAGGTAAATTCTGGTTGTTACAAGATCCAAAAGCAAGGACAAAACCATCATCTTTTTTGCAGGAAGAAGCTGTAATCAACAGCATCAACATAATCAAGGAAAAGTTTCTCATTACGGAAGAACTTTTTAATGGGAATTTTGGAGTCCTGCAAAGTACGCAAAACTTGAGTAAACATCTTTAATTTTTAAGGATAATATTATTTTTATTGTATATTCGCCAACTATGAATGAAGTAGCTTTTCAACAGTTAAATCAAGCTCTTTCCGAACCTAAAAATATTGTCATCACCACCCATAGAAATCCTGATGGAGATGCTTATGGATCGAGTCTTGGGCTTTACTGGTATCTGAAACAATTGGGACATGAGGTCACTGTTATATCTCCCAATGATTGCCCCGGATTTCTAAAATGGATGCCCGGACAGGCTGAGATTGAAATATTTGAGTCGGCACCTGAAAAATGCACTAAAATTCTAAAAGAAGCAGAACTTGTCTTTACACTCGATTTTAATGCCTTTCACAGACTTGGTGAGGTCATGGAACCGGTGATGTCGGAGATTTCTCCTGTATTTGTCATGATCGATCATCATCAGGAGCCGGATGATTTTGCACAATACTCATTTGTTGACCCTGCTATGAGTTCTACCAGTGAAATGGTGTATCAGTTTATAGACAGAATGGACAAGAATGACCTGGTTGATAAAAATATAGCAACCTGCCTCTATGCTGGAATCTTAACAGATACAGGATCTTTCAGGTTTCCGGCTACGACGAGCGATACGCATCGTGTTGTGGCGAATCTATTGGAGAAAGGTGCGAATAATTCTGATATTTATAACAGGATCCATGATGTCAATACCTATAATCGAATGCAGTTATTAGGTAAGGCCTTGAATAATATGATCGTATTGGAACGATTTCATACCGCTTATATCACCTTGTCACAAAATGAATTAAATAAGTATAAGTTTCAGCGTGGTGATACCGAGGGCTTCGTTAATTATGCCTTGTCCCTTAAAAATGTTATGTTCGCAGCCATATTTATTGAGGATAAAAAGCAAAAGATCATCAAGATATCTTTTAGATCTGTTGGAGATTTTTCCGTTAATGAATTTGCGCGTAAAAATTTTAATGGCGGAGGGCACATCAATGCTGCCGGAGGTAGAAGTACACTGTCTTTAAAAGAAACGGTGAAGAAATTCGTTGAAATACTACCTAGTTTAACCGATGAATTAACCTTGTCATAATGAAGAATTTTCTTTTAATTTTTTGTCTGGGCCTGCTATTAATGTCTTGTGATAATTCAAAGGCAAGAAAACCAATTGTCCGGAAAACAAGCTCCTTTATGTCGGAGTCTATAGAACGAAATAAGATGCTCAATAAAGCGGAACAGTCGGTTTTGATGCAAAAAATGAAATCAGACAGCCTGAATCAATACCTGAGCTCTGCCTATGGATTTTGGTATTATTACAATACTCAGAAGGCGGATGAGACCATGCTGCCGGAAAGTGGCGATGAAGTGTTTTATGCACACGAGATTAAAGGTCTTGATGGAAGTGTTTTGTATTCCAGAGACGAACTGGGTACCAGAAGTTACCTTGTGGATAAAGAAGAATTGATTTCAGGTTTACAGGATGGATTTAAAATAATGAAAGAGGGTGAGATCATCACTTTCTTATTTCCATCGTATAAAGCCTATGGCTATCTGGGTAATGATCGAATAGAACCAAACCAACCCTTAATATATACAGTTGAATTGTTAAAAATTAATAAAATTAGTGAGAATGAAAATAATGAATAGTATTCTTTTGATCTTGTTGATGAGTATAATCTCATGTAAAAGCACCAAGTACAGTGATCTGGATGATGGTCTTTATGCCGATTTACAAACTAATAGAGGAGACATCTTATTGAAACTTGAGTATGAAAAGGTTCCAATCACTGTTGCAAATTTTGTGTCATTGGCAGAAGGAACCAATCCTTATGTGGATGAATATTTCAAAGGTAAACCTTTTTATGATGGGTTGAAATTTCATCGAATAGTGAAGGATTTCATGATTCAGGGAGGAGATCCCCGAGGAAATGGGTCCGGTAATCCGGGGTATAAATTTGAAGATGAATTTCCGATGGATGCCACAGGAAATTTAGTTTTATCTCATGATTCTGCCGGGATTTTGTCCATGGCGAATTCAGGGCCTGATTCAAATGGTTCTCAATTCTTTATTACCCACAAAGAAACTCCTTGGCTGAACGGTAAACATTCCGTATTCGGTTTTGTTGTAAAGGGGCAGGAAGTAGTGGATTCCATGGTTCAGTATGATGTTATTCAGAAACTGGAAATCATCCGTATAGGTAAGAAAGCTAAGGAATTTGATGCTGCTGCGGAATTTACAAGTTATTTTGACGGTATTGAGGAAAGACAGAAGCTTGCTGAAGAAATGAAAATTCAGGCAAAAGAGAAATTGGTTCAATTCGTAAAAGATAATGAAGCGTCCGCAAAAAGCCTTTCATCCGGATTGAAAGTGATTACAATAAAAGAGGGAACCGGAGAAAAACCTGCCCTTGGATCAAAAGTCAATGTATTGTATGCCGGATATTTTGTGTCGGGAGATTTATTTGATACAAATGTGAAAGAAACCGCAGAGCTGTTTGGGAAGTATGACAAACGTCGTGACCAAATGAATATGTACAAGGCTTTCCCCATGGACTACAGTCCGGATGCAGAATTAATTCCTGGTTTTAGGGAAGGGCTTCAACAAATGAATTATGGTGATAAAGTGCTGTTGCTGGTACCCTCTCATTTGGCTTATGGTGAACAGGGAACGGGTAATGTAATTCCGCCAAATACGGATCTGATGTTTGAATTAGAAATTTTGGAAAAGTAATTCAGATTCAGTTGTTTGTATAAAAGGGCCTCGGCCCTTTTTTTTTTGACCTGGATTCATTGAAAAAGTGATCGAATAATTTTTTAAATTGAAAACACTTAAAAAAATATTCGGATTTTGTCACACTAGATTTAATTCGTCGTATTTAGAATAGAATTAGTAACCATATGGATAAGAATAATCAGGCACATTTAATTGAGGGCTGTAGAAATAACGACAGTTTGTCCCAGATGCAATTATATGATCTTTATTGTAAGGCGATGTTCAATACCGCTTATAATTTTATCAAGGATGACGATATAGCCCAGGATGTGATGCAAGAGGCTTTTATAAAAGCCTTTAAAAAAATAGATAGCTATACGGGTGAAGCTTCCTTCGGAGCATGGTTAAAACGTATCGTTATCAATCAAAGTCTCGATTGGCTGAAAAAGAAAAAGATCGAGACAGTAGAGCTGAAGGATGAGGTTACATACCTCCCCAATGACGATCCCTGGGAGGTGGAATCGGAGATAAGCATGGCGGCTATTTACAAATGTATTGAAGCTCTGCCTCAAAAGTGTAAAAACGTTGTGAAGCTTTATCTACTTGAGGGTTATGATCATCAGGAGGTAGCTCAGATACTTCAAATTTCAGAAGTTTCTTCGAGGTCACAATTGTCGAGAGGGAAAAGTAAATTAAAAGAACTATTAATTCATGAAAATTATGAAAGTTGATATAAAGCAAAAACTAAAAGAAGAAAAGATGTTAAGGGAATTACCAAAAGATCATCGTTCTATTTTCGAAACAAAACTGAAAAAGGAACTGCATAATGAAACGAAGGGTTCTTATAAGTTTCTG
This sequence comes from Flavobacteriaceae bacterium, assembly GCA_020347545.1. Taxonomy (GTDB): domain Bacteria; phylum Bacteroidota; class Bacteroidia; order Flavobacteriales; family Flavobacteriaceae; genus Lutimonas. The sequence goes on from CP070731.1 coordinate 151,308, forward strand.
CTGATCGCAGCTTCAGTGGCTATTTTGTTCTCTATAGGTCTAATGACCAGTATCAACCAGGAATCTTCTGTTAATCAGATTCAAGCTCCTGAAAGCGCCAAGGTGAGCCTTGAAGAATTTTCTCCGGAATTAAAGAAAATAGAAAACTACTATCTGACCGCAATTAATTTTGAGCTGGCTAATCTTGATATTACGGAAGGAAACAAACTGATCCTGGAAGAGTATTTTAGAAAAATGAACAGCCTTACCAAGGAATACAAGCTGCAAAGTGAGCGATTGGAAATTGATAAAATCGATGAAGAACTTATCAACGGCT
>CP070731.1:151723-159654 GCA_020347545.1 Flavobacteriaceae bacterium
AAAAGACGAAATTGATTCTGAAACCGCGAGTGAGGACTGGCCTACTTTTAATGGTGCCAAAGTGGAACCCAATGTCTTCGAGTTGAATCTGTCAGAGGAAATGCCGATCCTGAACATCAACATCTCTGGGGATTACCCGGTTGAAAAACTTAAGGATTACGCTGAATATCTAGAAGATGAAATCGAGGGTTTGCCTGAGATCAAGCAAGTGGATATTCGCGGAGCCCAGGAAAGAGAAGTCGAAGTTGCCGTAGACATTTATAAAATGATGGCGGCAAAAGTAAGTTTCGATGACGTGATCAGTGCGGTAAACAATGGAAACGTAACCATGTCTGCGGGTAACCTGGTTTCAAGTGGCCAGCGCAGAACCATCCGAATCATAGGAGAAATTGATGATCCTTCTGACCTTGAACTCTTTGTTGTGAAATCTGAAAACAACAGTCCAATTTACCTAAAGGATGTTGCAAAAGTTACCTTTAAGGAAAAGGAAAGAACAACCTATGCAAGAGATTTTGGAAAGGTGGTTGTTATGCTCGATGTGAAAAAAAGAGCGGGGAAAAATATGGTGGCTGCCGCGGAAAAGATCAGAACCATTGTGGAGGAAGCCAGAATTGATGAGTTCCCGGCAGATCTTGAACTCAGTATTACCAATGACCAGTCTTCAAAAACCATTGGACAGGTTGATGATCTGGTCAATAATATTGTTTTTGGTATTATTCTGGTTGTGACGGTTTTAATGTTCTTCCTCGGATTTCGAAATGCACTTTTTGTTGGTTTTGCCATACCCATGTCCATGTTACTTTCTCTGATGATATTGAACGCTTTGGGCTATACCATGAACACTATGATACTGTTTGCTTTGATCATGGGATTAGGTATGTTGGTTGACAATGGAATCGTTGTGGTGGAAAATGTTTATCGTTTAATGGATGAAGAAGGAATGAGCAAGAAAGCTGCTGCAAAAAAGGGTATCAGTGAAATTGCTTTTCCGATCATTATTTCCACGGCAACAACTATTGCCGCATTTATTCCTCTTGGATTATGGCCTGGTGTAATGGGTGAATTTATGATTTACCTGCCTATTACCCTTTCGGTTGTTTTGGGATCTTCACTTTTTGTAGCCATCTTTTTTAATTCAGTATTGGTCTCGCAATTCATGAGTACTGAGGATAAGGATATGTCTCGAAAGAGTATTTTTTCAATTACCGGAATTTTGGTGCTTTTTGGTCTTCTGATTCTTTTTGTTGGAGGAGAATACAAAATTTTCGGGTCCATCATGTTGACAACAGCTCTTTTATTATGGATCTACAGGCTGTTTCTAAGAAAAATGGCCAACTATTTTCAGAATAATATTCTGACCAAATGGGAGGTTTTATACGAAAAAACCTTAAAAGGGGCGCTCAACAGCTGGAAACCTTATGCGATATCTATTGGTACTGTTCTCCTATTGTTCTTGGTGTTTTCAGGTTTTGGTGCTTCAATACAGATGCAAAGAACCAAAGTGGAATTTTTTCCAGACAATGTACCCAATCAGATTATAGTATACATTGAATATCCCGAAGGTACTGATATAGAAAAGACAAATGAAATCTCCAAGGAAATTGAAAAAAGGGTGTATTCCTTTTTAAATAGCGAAGAATACAGAGACAACGGTTATAATTACCTGGTTGAAAGTGCTGTAGCACAGGTTGGAGAAGGAGCCGGAAATCCACAGACTGATGGAGGTTCAGCTGCTGAAATGCCTCATAAAGCTAAAATTACTGCTTCCATGCGCGAGTTTAAATTCAGACGTGGAAAAGACAGCGAAGCCCTAAGGCAAAAAATACAGGAAGCTATGGTAGGTATTTACCCAGGAGTGGCTATCAGCGTCGAAAAGGATGCAAACGGGCCACCTGCCGGATATCCTATCAATATTGAGATTGAGGGTGATGATTATGCCGAGCTTATTTTCACAGCTGAGAAGATGAAAGATTTCATTAACAGACAGAGTATTGAGGGCATTGATGAATTAAAAATAGATGTAAATCGATCCAAACCATCCATGTATGTTTCCATTGACAGGCGAAAGGCAGGAGAGCTCGGGGTCAATGCAGGTCAGGTGGGTCAGCAACTCAGGAATTCAATTTTCGGAGCCAAGGCAGGTATCTATAAGGAAGAAGGTGAGGATTATGACATCTATGTCAGATTCAACGAACTAAACAAGAATAATAAAAGTGCTGTGTTTAACCAAAAGATAACCTTTAGGGATCCTGCAACGGGTAAAATAAAGGAAGTTCCGGTTTCAGCAGTGACGAGTCAAAAAAACAATTCCGGATTCAGTGCCATTAAGCACAAGGATGTGAAACGTGTAGTTACCTTGTATTCGGCTCTTTCACCTGGTTTTACGGATGCCGGTGCAGTTGTGAGCAGGATCCAGTCAGAAATGGAAGGATTCTCCGAATTGCCCAATGGAGTAAAAATTGACTATACGGGACAAATAGAGGAGCAAAACAAGCAAATGACGTTTTTAGTTGGCGCTTTTATCTCCGGTCTGGGGCTGATCTTCCTGATATTGATCTTTCAGTTTAATTCTGTTTCAAAACCGGGAATTATCATGTTGGCGATTTTCCTGAGTTTGATTGGAGTTTTTAGCGGACTTATTGTTACCGGCAATTCATTTGTTATCATGATGACCATGGTTGGTATCATTTCGCTTGCCGGAATTGTTGTGAATAACGGGGTGGTTCTCCTTGACTATACGCAGCTTCTGATCGATAGAAAAAAGGCTGAATTAGAACTTGATGAAGATGATTATCTCGATCGAAAAGAACTACTAGAGTGTATCATAAAAGCCGGAAAGGCAAGGTTGCGCCCTGTACTCTTAACGGCTATTACAACCATTCTTGGTCTGATTCCTCTTGCCATCGGTTTCAATATCAATTTTTATACCCTGTTTACCGAATTAGATCCCCAGATTTATGTTGGAGGGGATAACGTGGTATTTTGGGGACCTCTGGCATGGACAGTAATCTACGGGCTTTTTGTGGCTACCTTTTTAACACTGATCGTGGTGCCCATTCTGTTCTACCTGGTGACACGTTTTAAAATGTGGCTAAAAAGAAAACCTGTGGCGGAAGAAACAGTAACATAAAAAAATCCGGGCTTTGCCCGGATTTTTTCTTTAGAACCAGAATCCGACATTGATATACCAGTGATTCTGGTTGTTATCAGGATTCCACGAATAAATTAATTCCACAGGGCCAATGATGGTGTTGACTCCATAACCAGCGGCATATCCCGATCGAGTATCTTCAAATATTCTTCCATCGTTCCAGATATCCTCATTTAACCTTCCAAAATTTCCGGTGAACGAAAGAAAATTCTTTTTAAATATTTCGTACCTCATCGTCAAAGCGGTGCGCAAAAACGCGGATTCATTAAGCTCTGCAAATCCATATCCATAAAAAGGAACAAAAGTATTTATATAGTTTTCATTGTAACCTCCAAGATGGTAATCCAAAACCCCGTTGTCATTGTTTCCGATTGTCACACCAGCTTCCGAAATAAGGTGAAAAGTGAGTTTGTCAAAGAACGAATAAGCAAACCCTATCCTTCCATATAACTGAGAAAAAGTATTAAAGTTATTATTAAAGTCACTCGATAGCCCGTAAAGAAGGTATTCTGAATTCAGATAAACTCCTTTCTTGGGAAAATAATTCGAATCATAGGTGTCAAGCATTACTTTTCCAAAGGCACTGAAATAGTGGCTCTTTTCAAAATAAATACGATTCGTCACATTATCGATGACCTCATCCGTGTAGGTGTTCAGAAATTTATGTTCCACTCCTACGCGGAATGCCCATCTGTCTTTGATGGTTGATTGAAAAAAAAGCCTTGTGGTAAAATCCAAATATCTTATGGGTACCTTCAATCCGGTATCAAGACTCCCGTTACTTCTTGTGTCAGGAAGGGTAGTCGTAACCACGTCGGCCTTAAAGGTGTTGTAACGCGTATTGATTCCAAAACTCCAGTTAAATCCATTGTCGTAAAAATAGTCAAGATTATACCGGATATTGTCACCTATTACGATATCGGCCGAGATAAAATCATTTTTAAAAAACAGGTGTTTGTTTGTAAAATTAACCAGAATTCCTGTCTTGTAAAGATCGTCATAGTGCGCCCCAAACTGAATATACGTCTCCTCATCATTTTCATTGATTTCGAATTCCACCTTGACCCCTTCTCCGTCTGAGATCAATTTATAGAAAATACTTTCAAAGTTACCCGTAGCGGTTAAAACATCGATCCCTCTCATAAAATCCTTTCTGCTTATTCTTTCATTCCTTTCCAATCCCAGTTTTTTTATGCAATACTGATCGGTATAATTTCTATTTCCTTTTATCCTGATATCCGTAATCAGAAAGTCCTCTCTGAACTTATAAGAATCAATTGTTCTTTTCCTTGGTTCCCCTTTTTGTTGTCTTGCAATTTCTTTTAATTGGTCCTCGACCATTTCTGCAGCTAATTCTCCTCTGTTTAGAATTTCCTCGCTCTCATCGAAGGAGAATGTTGTGAATTCCTCGAGTTCGGGCCGAATGTAAAGATCACATTCCTCTATTTTATCATCCCATTGATTATACATCTGAAAGCCCGCTATTTGTAATAGGATCTCAGGAAGCGTTTTTATATTTTCAATATCCCTTAAACCACCCGAAACATTAACACCTATAATATAATCAACACCTTTTTTCCTCATTTTTTCAACAGGAAAATTGTCAACAATTCCTCCGTCAACCAGAACTTTTTCATCCACTTTTACAGGTGTCAAAAGTCCTGGAAAGGCACCACTGGCCCGAATCGACTCAGGTAAAAATCCCTGTTCCATGATCACTTCTTCACCTGTTTCAAGGTTTGTGGCAATACAGAAAAATGGAATATCCAACTCACTGAAATCGTTAACTTCATGAACGTGCTCAGTGAGCTGGGAAAAGATGTTAAATGCATTCTGGCCTTTTGAAACCGCTGAAGGCAATTCAATTTTACCATCTGTCAAAGGCAAGGAAATAGCATATTTGCCATCATTTTCCTTTTGATAAAAAGAAGAAACTTCTCTTGGAAGATCGTCACGGACCAAACCGCTAAGGTCATTTATTCTAAGAACTGAATCCAGCTCTTGGGCATTGTAACCTGAAGCGTAAAGACCTCCGATAATGGCTCCCATACTGGTACCCGCAATATAATCGATTCTGATACCGGCCTCTTCTAGTTTTTTTAAAACCGCCACATGAGCAAATCCTTTCGCCCCTCCTCCACTTAAAACCAGACCTACTTTAAGATCCTCCCGGGGCTCAGCCTTTTCCTGTGCTGCCACAGTAGACATGAATATAAGTATTACAAGAAACAGATAATATTTCATTAAGTTGATTTTGAGGGGTTTTCAATATTATAATGTCTGCATATTTTCAATGCCTTGTCCTTACCTATAAGTTGCTCTAAATCTTCAAACGTTGCAGTTTTTAAACGTTTAATTGATTTATATTTTTTTAAAAGCGTTAAAACCGTTTTCTCCCCAATCCCGTTAATATTGGCCAAATCACTATTAATGGCTCCTCTACTTCTTTTATTTCTGTGATGGGTAATTCCGAATCGATGTGCCTCATTTCTCAATTGCTGTATGATCTTCAAAGTTTCTGACTTTTTATCCAGATACAATGGAATAGAATCTCCGGGATAATAGATCTCTTCCAGTCTTTTGGCGATTCCGATGATAGCAATTTTTCCTCGAAGGCCCAGAACCTCAAGACTTTTTAATGCAGATGACAACTGCCCTTTACCACCGTCAATCACCACAAGCTGGGGTAGATCCCTCTCCTCTTCGAGGAGTCTTTTGTATCTTCTGTGGACCACTTCTTCCATAGAGGAATAGTCATCTGGGCCCACTACGGTTTTAATATTAAAATGTCTGTATTCCTTTTTATCAGGCTTCCCATCTTTAAACACCACACAGGCTGCAACCGGATGCGACCCCTGAATATTGGAATTGTCAAAACATTCAATATGACGAGGTTCTTCATTTAATCTAAGATCTTTTTTCATCTGTGCCATAATCCTTTTGACATGCCTGTCAGGATCAATAATCTGAATCTGTTTAAAGCGTTCCTGCCTGAAATATTTTGCATTCCTTTCAGAGAGTTCAACAATTCGCCTTTTGTCTCCTTGCTTAGGGACTGTTACCTTAACCATGCTGCCAATATCAACGGGAAAAGGGGTGTAAATTTCTGAAGAAACGGAATTGAACCGGTCCCGGATCTCAACAATGGCCAGTTCAAGTAATTCTTTGTCTTCCTCATCCAGTTTCTTCTTAATTTCTATGGTATGCGACTGAATAATTGCACCGTTGGTGATCTTTAAAAAATTCACATAGGCAAAAGACTCATCCGAAACGATACTAAAAACATCGACATTTGTAATTGAGGGGTGTACAACGGTTGATCTGGCCTGATAGTTTGCCAATAATTCTATCTTTTCCTTAATCTTCTGTGCTTCTTCAAATTCTGCATTCGATGCAAATTCCAGCATTAAGGTCTCAAATTTTTTGATTGATGTTTTGAAATGGCCTTTAATAATATTTCTTATCTCCTTGATGTCCTGGTCGTACTCTTCTTCCGATTGCAACCCTTCACAGGCTCCTTTACAGTTTTTAATATGATATTCCAGGCAGATCTTGTACTTCCCTCCCTCAATATTATCCTTGGACAGATTATATGCGCAACTGCGCAACGGATACAATTCCTTTATCAAAGACAGCAAGGCTCGCACAGTTCTGACAGAGGTATAAGGGCCGTAATATTCAGATCCATCCTTCCAGACATTTCTCGTCAGAAAAACACGTGGAAATGGCTCTTTCTTTATACAAATCCATGGATAGGTTTTATCATCTTTAAGAAGTACATTATATCTGGGTTGATACTTTTTGATCAAGTTGTTCTCAAGCAACAGCGCATCCGTTTCAGTCTCTACAACGATATGCCTGATCAGGAATATCTTTTTGACAAGTACCCTTGTCTTACCGTTTTCATGATGCTTGGTAAAATAGGAAGAGACCCTCTTTTTCAGATTTTTGGCCTTGCCTACATACAATAGGTTTTCATCCCGATCAAAATATTGATATACACCGGGGGATTGGGGCAGGGATTTTATTTGAATTTCTAAATCCAATAAATTAACTCAATTTATGAGATCAGTTTCAATTATCTCGATGAATTGAATTCTTGACTTACGTTTATTCTTTTTTACGAAACCCATTAGTCACTCCTTTAGGATTTTCTTACAAATTTTGAGGAAAAGAATTTATTTACAATTTCAAAATATATATTAAAACAATCAAATTCTTTTCTTTATGACATCGGGCACATCGAAAAATATTGAATTAAATAACTTAAAAAATAAAAAATTAACAAATCGATAAAAATCGCTAACTAACTCATTAAGTTCAATTTAAATCGAATTTCTATAATCAATATTTGTACTTTTGCGATATGATACAACCTTATAAAAATAAGGTATAAAACAACAAGGTCATGAAATATTGGAAAAAACTTCCTCATCAGAGTTTACAATCGAGAATTGAACAGGCATTGAAAGAAAATGTAGATTTTGAAAAAGATACTTCACTTGGATATCCTGCCTCGAAACTGGATGACAAAGTGTTTTATTCAGATGCGCCTTTTCTAAAAGATGCACCTACCCTGAAAACCTATGTGGCCAATCCTAATCATATTGGTTGTCATACCTATGGCAGTTCTGAAAGTGCATTTAAAGGAACACAGGAAATCGAAAGAGATGTGCTGCGGGTTCTTGCCGTTGATTTCTTCAAAATGGAAGACGAGCAGTTTGATGGTTACATTGCTCCCGGAGGAACTGAAGCCAACATTCAGGCTATTTGGGTTTTT
>CP070731.1:159754-167532 GCA_020347545.1 Flavobacteriaceae bacterium
CGATCCTTTCATAGGCGGGACCCGAAAGAATTGCATGTGTTGTAAGCGCTCTTACGCTCAAAGCTCCTCTTTCCATCATCACATCTGCCGCTTTTGTTAGCGTTCCCGCGGTGTCTACCATGTCATCTACCAGTATAATATTTCGGCCTTCAACATTACCGATAACCTCCATGGTGTCTATAACATTTGCTTTTTTTCGCTGTTTGTAACATATGACAACCTCACATTTCAGGTATTTGGAATAGGCATATGCTCTTTTTGAGCCTCCCATATCCGGAGATGCTATGGTGATATTGTCAAGATTCATGGCCTCAACATGAGGAAGAAGAATTGTAGAGGCAAATAAATGATCCACCGGAACTTCAAAAAATCCCTGAATCTGATCGGCATGCAGGTCCATTGTCATAATTCTTGTCGCACCTGCAGCATGCAGCATTTTTGCTACCAGCTTAGCTGCAATTGGAACCCTTGGCTGGTCTTTTCGGTCTTGTCTTGCCCATCCAAAATAAGGCATTACGGCTGTGATATGCCTTGCCGATGCTCTTTTTGCGGCATCGATCATTAGCAACATTTCCATCAAATTATCATTTGGAGGATTAGTTGATCCGATCAAAAAAATACGACGACCTCGGATTGATTCTTCAAAGCAGACCTGGTACTCACCGTCACTAAACATGGTTTTACGAACCTTTCCAAGTTCCATACCATAGGAACTTGCAATTTTTTCTGCTAATTCAACACTTTGGGAACAAGCAAAAATTTTTGGGGACAACATAGCAGATTGCATAAAGAATTGTTTTTTAGAAGTTTGGACTGGTTTAAAATGGTTGCAAAATTAACCAATTATTTCCATTGCTGAAATTTTTAAGGGAAGAATTTAATCGAGTGTAATGGATACCATATTAATTTGGAAATATCTTGATGAATTGGTTTTTATTTTGACCAAAAAGATTATATTTGCAAGCCCAAAATTATACTATTTTGGTCACTCTACTAGAGGCCTTGGTGGCGGAATTGGTAGACGCGCTGGATTCAAAATCCAGTGATAGCAATATCGTGCCGGTTCGATCCCGGCCCAAGGTACAACAAGCCAGAAAAATGGTTGAATAGGAGCGAGCTTCAGTAATGGACGCTCGCTTTTTTTATGGAATATTCTATTGATCTTTTATCTTTTTAATAATACATCTTCGATCAAATATTTTTCAGGGCTTTGATTCAGGATCAGAATACTCTCTTTATTCATTAGGTGTTTATTTTAACGAACATGATAAAAGTCATTTTTATTTAGTCTAATTCTAAATAATTTGGTCTTTTTCAAGTTATGCGTAATGTTTTCTTGATTGTTTTTTTATTTATCTGCTCTAAACTTACTGGTCATACAGTAGAGCCTACTGCCGGAGTTGAAGAAAATATTATTCAAATCGAATTAGAGTCACTCTATGTTGTGGAAACATCTAATGTTGAAGAAGTATATACCTGGAGTATACCCTCTACATTGATCCGCTATGGGGTATTTAAGTCAATGGAATTCCAGCTTCTCGTTCCTTTTTACAGGGAAAAAAAATTAGAAAACGATCTGTTAATGAGCTCCAGAGTATTATTTGACAAGCTTCAATTGGGCTTCTCTCTTGATATTTTCAAAGAGAATGGTATCATTCCCGAAACAGCCTTAATGTTAAGGACCCTTATACCAGTATATAATACAAATACCAGTCAGGTTGGTCAGTTGATTTCTTTGAATTGCTCCAATAGTATATCCGATAAATTTCTGTTAAATTATAATTTAGGATTTGTCTTGGAAAGAGATGCCTCATTTTCTTATTATATAGGTAATCTTACGTACAATTTATCGGAGCGCCTCCATTTCTTTACAGAGTTTTTTGGGGATTTGTACCATCCTGAAAGATCCGAGCATATTTTTAACTTAGGAGGAGGAATTAATTTTGGAAAGTCTTTTACACTAGATCTTTCTTTCGCCAAAGGAATTGACCATGATATGTTTTACTATGGAGGCGTATTAACGTACTTTTTTAAAGTCTGAATGTTATTACATTAATTTTCCCAGACAATGGTTTATCTACACTTTTTTTAATAAACGAATCAACTATTCTGCAAAAATAAGGGCACCAGTAACAAGGTATCCATATAGGCATGGGCCAAAACAAGAATCCACAGGTTTTTGTATTTCAAATAAAATATTCCCATGACGAGACCCATCATCGCGGTTGAAACAATTCCTGTTGGCCCCCATTCAAAATGAACCAACCCGAATATTACCGAACTTATGACAACGGCCAGAATCTTTCCAAATGCTGAATCTAATCCCAGTTCTGTAAAACGGTTAATTAAAAAAGCACGATAAATGACTTCTTCTCCAAATGAAGAAACAATATAAACGCCGCAGAGGGTCAATACAAGCATAAAAAAACTGTTTAGATACTCATAGTTACTCATATCGGCGGTTTCGGGCATGCCTGATATTTGGGACATTAGAAATGTTCCCATGATATATGCGGAGATTCCAAGGGCGAAGACCAAAAGAGAGCGAGAGAATACACGTTTTCCCTCTTTAGAAGTGATCCTTCCAAATGCCAGCCCGAAATCGGCCCAGTTTCGTCCGCGAAGTTTATTCCCCAGCCAAATGAGCAGCAACATTAAAACATTAATGCACCAAATTATTCCTAATTTGTATAAAACGTTTTCTCCTGCCAGAGGTTTCAAAATGATAAACAATAAAAAAGCTGAAGAGAATATCACCATTATCTCACCGATGATGGCTAATTTACTTTTGTTTAAAAGATTTCCTAGGGTTGTTATGTGACTTATTTTTTCCATAAGATTTTGATTTAAGATTCATATTGATACAGCAAGTATCCGAACTTTATAAATCAAAATCGACCGATATCATGATGTCGAACGCATTTCTTACATTGTTTTGCGAAACTCGGTGGGTGTTTTTCCTGTTTCTTTTTTAAAGGCTGTATTGAAGGAAGACTTAGAATTGAAACCTACATCGAACATGACTTCGAGAACAGTCATCTTATCATCCTGGGCTTCTTTAAAAATATGTTGCGCTTCTTTTATTCGATAAGAATTGACAAAATCGAAAAAACTTTTATCAAATGATTGATTGATCACCTGAGAAAGATTTTTGCTTGATACCGAAAGCCTTTCAGATAAATCCTTAAGACTCACTTCAGGATCGAGGAAGGGTTTCTCGGTTCTGAACAGATCCAGTAATCTGTCTTTGTATTCTTCAATCTGGGCCGCGGTCAAAGTTGACCCCTGGTATTTAGAGGTTTCTTTTTGAGAGATTCCCGAAAAAATTTCGGGTTGCCTGAGCGCATCAAGTATCACCTTGTTGACAAAGTAAAAGATAAAAATAAGTAGTAGGATCAGGGTGATCAGGAAAACAGTTTTATTTTCTAAAAGCGCTATAAAATTGTGAATAAAAGATATAAAAGTAATCAGTACAAAAGTATTTAAAGCAAAACTTAGCCAGTCCAGATTGATCTTCTCTATTTGAGAATATTTATTCTTTATGACTTGTCTGTACCTCCATAATGATCTGTAAGTCATTGCTATATAAGTATAGAAATGAAGGTAGATCAAAGCACTTCCCAGATAGAATTGCCAAGGCAAGTCATTACTGACAAATTCATCCGATGTTCCCGGAGCCGGGCTCCCCGCAAATAGGAGAAATGACGTAAGCGTCAGGTAAGGTAACAGATGTAAGAGATGTACTTTGGATAATTCAAAATCCTTAAAAATCACGCCTTGCGAATAGATATAAATTATCGGGCCGTAGAGAAGAAAAAAACCACTGTCAATTACTTGAAGGAAATCCCAATTCAGAACTACATTATTCATTTGCAATGTAAGGTCTCCCATATTCCAGGCCATCAATATAAAAATACCCCCAAGCAGTAAGTTATTTCGTCGGTTTCCTTTTTTATTTGAGATTAAAAAAATTCCAACAAATAAAAGCTGAAAACCGATAAGGAAAGAGAGATAAGAAATAAGACTCAAGTCCATCGAATCATATGAATTGATTGGTAATTACATATAGAAGGCATGCTTTTCCTGACTTAAACTTAAAATGCTTAGATCAGGTACTACCTTTTATCAGCCCGATTTATAGGCTTTGTTCCCCTCAAAAAAATCGAGATAGCTTTTTAGGTTTAAAAATTCACCGGATTCAGAAACCAACTTGATTGAGATATTTCTTTCTTTTGCCTTAACGGTAAAATCATCCAGAATTTCGACAATATCATGGTCCAGATAAACTGTGTTTCTTACGTCTAAAATCAATTGCGAATCATCAGACAAGTTTTCCAGTTCCATTAAAATCGCCCCTTTATTAAAAAAAGTAACCTCTTCTGCCAGCGCCATTTTAATTACCCCATCATCAATATCTTCGCCCTCCTTGTGAAGAAAATGACTGTTCTTGTAGCTTTTGAACAAGATGACGATGATTCCGGCAAAAAGCCCCATTCCAATACCCACTAACAAATCAGTGAATACAATTCCCAAAACAGTGATCATAAACGGAACAAACTGCTTCCTGCCTAATTTATACATTTTCAAAAAAGTTGCCGGTTGCGCTAATTTATAACCTACCACTAAAAGTACCGCCGCCAGAACAGATAAAGGAATCATGTTTAAAACTGTGGGTATGATCAATACACACAACAACAATAATATACCGTGCATGATGGTTGAGAACTTACTGCTACCTCCAGATTGTATGTTAGCCGAACTACGCACGATGACCTGTGTGATGGGTAATCCTCCAATCATACCTGAAACTATATTTCCTGCCCCCTGAGCAAATAATTCACGATTTGTTGGGGTTACATTTTTAGCAGGGTCCAGTTTATCAGTGGCTTCCACACTTAACAAAGTTTCTAAACTCGCAACCAAAGCAATTGTAAAGGCAACGATCCATATTTCAGAGTCCATTATGGCACCAAAATTAGGCTTAGTAAACACACCTAAAAACGCTTGTAAATCTTCTGAAACAGGTACCTGAACAAGATGGTTCCCCGTAATTTGTAACACAGGATGGTCTTTGGTCATTATAAAGAAAACAATTCCCAGCACCACGGCAACCAAGGGGCCCTGAACTAATTGAAAGAATCTGCCTTTTTTGGAGAGCACCTTGTCCCAAAAAATTAATATGGCCAAACCAATTATTCCAATCAAAGCGCTCCCGGGCCTAACGTGGTTAATTGTGTTGAATATGGCCGTAAAGGTATTCTCACCATCAGCTTCCATAAAAGTTAAATCTCCCTGGTAATCCGTATCATAACCAAAAAAGTGAGGAATTTGTTTTAAAACAATAATGATTCCAATAGCGGTAAGCATTCCTTTAATTACGGATGAAGGAAAATAATATCCAATAACTCCGGCCTTTAAAAAACCAAGAACGATTTGAAAAATACCGGCTAAGACAACAGCGACTAAAAAATTTTCAAAGCCTCCTAAAGTACTGATGGCACTCAATACGATAGCTGCCAAACCTGCTGCAGGTCCACTGACACCTATTTTTGAACCGCTGAGGGCACCTACAAGGATACCTCCTACGATACCGGCAATAACCCCTGAAAACAAGGGCGCACCACTTGCTAATGCAACTCCCAAACATAAAGGTAGGGCAACAAAGAATACGACAACACTTGCGGGGAAATCATTTTTTAACTGGGTGATTGGGCTAGTTTTCTTCATTCTGAAATATTTAATGATGTTCTAAAGATACAAAAGCCTGGAATTATTGGTCAAAATATTATGTAATATAAAAATTGGGTGGTAAATTTATAGTACCATAAATTGTTGATTATGCGATTCTCCAAGGATAAATTACAAGAGATTGTTACTGCACTGAATTCAATAATTGAAACAGTTTATGAATTTGAAGACAAGTACGAATCTCAACTTAATAGTGTTCATCCGAATTACACTCAAAGTGCAAGGAATCTTGTCCATTATTTGGCATTGCGTTCGTTTAATATAAATGTTCTTCAACAAAAGCTCGAGGATATTGGTTTGCCCGTTACCCTGGAATCTCAGGACAATATTTTATTTATTTTACTCAATTTGAGATCGATTATTTACAGTCTACTCGATTATCAGTTGGTTGACGAGGTGGATATTATCGATAACCAATGGGTTAAGAAATTACAGGAGCAAAATTCCAAAGCACTTTTTGGCTCGATAAATGAAAAAAGAAAAACGGCCATTTTAGTAACTCAACCAATAGAAGCAGCCACGGATGAAAATTTTGTAAAGGCTCTTTTAAAACAGGGAATGGATTGTGGCAGAATAAACTGTGCCCATGATGATGAAATCACTTGGCTTCAAATCATAGAAAATATAAGAAACAACGACAAGGAATGTAAAATAATGATGGATCTTGGGGGCCCTAAGATCAGAACCGGAAAAATGAAACCTGGCCCCAAGGTAATTCATATCAAACCAAAAAAGAATACCCTTGGCCAGGTAACTGAACCGGCGAGCATCTGGCTGGCACCCTATGGAGTAAAGCCCCCAAAGGATAAAGAAGTTGATGTGGTTATTCCGGTAAATAAGAAATGGCTTCGAAAAACCAAAAAAGGCTCCTATATTATTTTTAGAGATTCGCGCAATAAAAAGTGTACCATAATAATTGAGTCGAAAGAAGATAAAGGAAGGTGGGCTTCTTGCAGAGATTCTGCTTTTGTCACCTCGGATACGGTTTTAAATGTATTTCTGGAAAAGAAATCAAAAAGAGAAATCCATACACTTCAGGAATTGCTACCCTTAGAGGAGGTTATCTTTTTGTTTGAAGGAGACAGGTTAAGATTAGATAAAAAACCGGTTCCAGGCGAGCCAGCTGTTTATGATGATGATGGCAATTTAGTAAAGATGGCTCATATCTCTTGTACTTTGCCGGAGATTTTTGATCATATACAATCGGATGAGCCGATTTATTTTAATGATGGCAAAATTGAAGGAATGGTTACAGAGACTTATCCCGATCATTTGATTATTGAGATTACAGGTGCCAAAAAGAAAGGTGGAAAATTGAAAGCTGACAAGGGTATTAATTTACCAAATAGTAGCTTAGGTTTAAGAGGTTTAACTGAAAAGGATAAAGAAGATTTGAAATTTGTTGTCCAACATGCTGATGTGGTCAATTTTTCATTTGTCAATTGTAAGGAAGATGTAGAGGAATTATTAAAAGAACTCGAAAAACTAAAGGCAGAACTGGGTATCGTATTGAAAATTGAAACCAAAGAAGCCTATAGAAATTTACCGAGTATTTTGTTAAAGGCGATGGCGAACTTCCCGATAGGTGTTATGATAGCAAGGGGAGATCTGGCCATAGAAACCGGTTGGAAAAATTTTGCCATTATTCAGGAGGAGATATTGCAGATGTGCAATGCTGCGCATGTTCCCAATATTTGGGCAACACAGGTGCTGGAAAATCTGGCAAAAAAAGGTATACCTACAAGGGCAGAAATAACAGATGTTGCCATGGCTCAGCGAGCGGATTGTGTGATGCTGAATAAAGGTCCTTATATATTGAAAGCCGTAAGGATGCTTGACAGGGTCTTGCGTAAGATGCAACTAATTCAAAAAGGTAAATTAACAATTTTTCCGAAACTTGAGTTTTCTGAAAATTTGTAAGTGAGGAAACTTCTCTATTTATGATTTCCGATCTTGTATCGCGCAAAATCTACAATCACTTTGGAACCAACCGCAAAAATAGCGGCAAAACAATTAAAGAAGATATCATT
>CP070731.1:167632-175284 GCA_020347545.1 Flavobacteriaceae bacterium
GACTGGTTCAATTCAGGAATTCCGGCCACATCCTCAAGTAAAAAAGGAACCAGTTGAATCTTGTTTTTCTCGGCAAGGTCCGGAAATATCTTTTTAAATTCGCTGGTGTAGTCCTGTCCCATATTGGGAGGAATCTGCATTCCTGTCAGCAAAATTTTGACCTCCGGATTGTGATCACGTACAAGATCAATCATCTTTTGTAAATTGTTTCTAGTCTCACTTAAAGGAATTCCTCGGAGCCCGTCATTTGCTCCCAGTTCAAGGACAAAAATATCCACCTTCTGCTTAAGCACCCAGGAAAGTCGATTCTTACCACTTGCCGTGGTTTCTCCGCTAAGACCGGCATTTATAACCTTAAATTCTCCAGACATTGAATCAAGTTTTTTTTGAATCAATGCCGGAAATGCCTCTTCTATTTCCAGTCCCATACCTGCCGTCAGACTATTTCCAAAAAAAAGAATTGTCTTTTTTTTATTTTCAACTGCGGAATCCGTTTGACTCTTTTCTTCATTTTTTACTTCCTCAACTTTCTTCGATTCATTCCCGCATGAGACAATGAAAAGGATCAAACACAAATAACAAAATTTTAACATATAGCTCATAATTCAAAAAAAATACTTTTGTTCATTTTCCTTATCTTTCTCAATCTTAAATTCAGACAATTACGAATGACAAATATATTAAATGTAAAGCATCTTGAGAAGACCTACTCGAGTGGTGAAAAACAGCTGAAAGTACTTGATAACATTTCCTTTAACATAGAAGCAGGAGAGACTTTTGCCATCGTAGGACCTTCAGGAAGCGGGAAAACAACACTTTTAGGTCTTTGCGCCGGTCTCGATCAATCAGATCAGGGTGAAATTGAACTTTGCGGCACCAATCTCAGCGAATTAAATGAAGACCAGAGAGCCTTGCTTCGCAACAAACATGTGGGATTCATATTTCAAAACTTTCAATTACTCCCCACCTTAACCGCCATCGAAAATGTAACTGTGCCCCTGGAATTACAAGGGGTTAAGAACCCTGAACTTATTGCAAAGGAACTGCTTGAAAAAGTCGGACTTTCAGACAGACTTGATCATTACCCGTCTCAGCTTTCGGGCGGAGAGCAACAGAGAGTTGCTTTGGCGAGAGCCTTTTCAAACAAGCCAAGTATTCTATTCGCTGATGAGCCAACCGGGAATCTCGATGCAGAAACAAGTGAAAAAGTGGTAGACCTGCTATTCAAGTTAAACAAAGAGACAGGCACCACCCTGGTCATCGTAACACATGATATGGAACTGGCGAAAATGAACCAAAGAATCCTCCGACTTCAAAGGGGGAAAATAATGGATGAACAAAGTGTTTTATAAAAGTGAAAGAAAAAGTTAAATCAAAAAGTTCCTGGCTTTTTAAAATGGCATGGAGAGATGCCAAGGCTAGTTTTAAAAAACTTGCCTTGTTCATGGGGTCCATCGTGCTTGGAATCGCCGCGGTGGTTTCCATTCAATCGTTCAGTGAAACTTTGAAAACAAATATTGACCTACAGTCAAAGTCCTTGATGGGAGCCGATTTTCTTATCGACAGCCGGTATCCTCCCAATGAAAAAGTACAGCAGATTATAGATTCTCTGGGAGGAGCAGATGCCAGAGAGATCAATTTTTCTTCAATGGGGCTGTTTCCTAAAAATGGTGGCACAAAACTTATTCAAGTTAAGGGGATTGAAGGGGATTTTCCTTTCTATGGAAGTTTGGAAACCTCTCCTGCAAGTGCAGCAAAAGAATACCAGAAAAAGGGAGGCGCTCTTGTTGATGCCACACTAATGCTTCAATACAATATTGAGCCGGGTGACAGCATTAAAATTGGGAATGTTACGTTGCCTATAACGGGATCTATGGCAACTTCACCGGGAAGTGGGGGATTTTCAAGCGGTATCGCACCGACGGTCTATGTCCCTTATCGAATTATTGAACAGACGGGTTTGATTCAAACAGGTTCCAGGCTTGAATACCAGTTCTATTTCATTTCGGAACCTGATGCAGATCTGGTAATGCTCAACAAAAAGCTCGACCCCGTTCTTGACAAAGAAGATGCGGATATAGACACACATCTGAGTTCCAGCCAGCAATTGGGCAGACGTTATGAAAATTTCAGTGTGTTCCTTAATCTCGTGGCATTTATTGCGCTATTGCTGGGTTGTGTTGGAATAGCCAGCTCGGTAAACATTTACATAAAAGAAAAGTTAAAAGACGTAGCCGTTTTGAAATGTTTGGGCGCAACACGCAGGCAGACTTTTTTGATCTTCCTTATTCAGATCTCTGCCATGGGTTTCCTGGGTGGTTTTACGGGTTCCGTTTTAGGAATAGGACTACAGGAACTTTTCCCTTTTATCTTCAAAGACATGTTGCCTTTTGACATTGTTACCACGGTTAGCCCCCTATCCATGTTGCTTGGGGTGGTATTAGGATTCTTTATGTCCGTGTTGTTTGCCTTGTCACCTCTTTTAACTACCTGGTACGTATCCCCATTAAGGGTTTTAAGGATTGAGGAAAGCGAAAACTTAAAATCACGAAGAGCAAACCTAATTGTAAGCTTGACAATTTTGTTGTTCCTGTACCTTTTCTCGTTCTGGTTAATGCAGAACTGGAAATACGCACTGTATTTTATTCTGGGTATCATAATTACCTTCCTGGTTCTTATGGGAGTGACACGATTGTTTATGTGGGGCATTAAAAAATTCTTTCCTTCATCCTGGGGTTTTGCCCCCAGACAGAGCCTGTTAAATTTATTCAGGCCTCAAAATCAAACGATGACCCTGATATTAGCCATTGGGGTAGGAACCTTTCTTATCAGTACTTTATATTTTACCAAAGATATGTTACTCGCCAAGCTTAACTTTGATAGCAGTGGTAATACGCCCAATATTATCCTTATGGATGTTCAAAACGAACAAAGGGAAGAAGTGGCTGCAACTTTGGAAAATGTGATCGACAATATACCCATTGTGACCATGAGAGTGAACAGCATCAAGGGGAGAACAGTTAATGACATTAAAAAAGATACCAGCAATCGGATCAACCCCTGGATCTTAAACCATGAATTCAGGGTAACCTACAGAGATGCTTTGATCGATTCGGAATCAATCTCTGAGGGAGAATGGATTGAAGAAGAAACGTATGATCCTGACAAACCTGTTCCCATATCAATTGCTGAAAGTATTTCAAGGGATGCATTTGTGCAGGTGGGAGATACATTAAGCTTTAACGTTCAAGGTGTGATCATGGAAACCATTGTGGCAAGCATCAGAGAGGTGGACTGGGGAAGAATGCAATTGAATTTTTCTATTGTTTTTCCAAAAGGTATTCTCGAAAATGCACCTCAGTTCAATGTATTGACAACCCATGCGGCCAATGAAACTGAATCAGCAAAGCTGCAAAGCTCGCTTATTCAGAAATTTCCAAATATATCCATCATTGATTTCAGACAAGTTCTGATTCTGATTCAAAATGTACTGGACAAGATTTCCTGGGTCATTAATTTCATGGCCATTTTCAGTATTTTCACTGGAATAATAGTGCTTATCGGAGCCGTAAGAACCAGTAAGTTTCAACGAATCAAAGAGAATGTTTTGCTCAGAACCTTAGGTGGGACAGGAAAACAAATCTTAAAAATAACAGCCCTGGAGTATTTATATCTGGGTATTCTGGGAAGCTTAAGCGGGATATTACTATCGCTGTTTTGCGCTCAGATACTGGCTTACTTTATTTTTGAGCTTGCCTTTATTCCTTCATTGTTTCCTTTTGTGGTATTATTCCCGGGAATCAGTCTTCTGGTTTTGGCCATCGGACTGATGAACAGCAGAAGCGTGTTGTTGAGCCCTCCACTTCAGGTTCTGAGAAGGGAAGGTATCAGTTAGGTCCAAGTTAGCTTATTCGATCATTTTTAAATAACATAAAAAATGTATTTTTATGATTTAAATTAATGCCTTGAACCAAGCCTGTTTCACTTTGAATGATTCTCATTACCTGAAGGTCCTAATTCTTTTAGTGATAAGCTTTTCGACTTTGGTATCCTTTAGCCAAAAGACGGATACCATTGTTCATATCAATGGAAATATCCTGACCGGTGAATTTAAAAGGCTGAATTCTGGAGTAGTAACCTGGAAAATGGATGGCATGGGGACCATCAGCCTTGAGGAACCAAAAATTCAAACGATTATCTCAAGTAAACTCTTTGAAATAAAAATGGATAATGGAAGAATTTATTTTGCGTCGTTTGGCGCAAGTGAAGAACCCAGAACAGTAAACCTTATCCTCTTGAATGAAAATATTTCAGTAAAGGTGGAAGACATTGTAGAAGTGTATCCCATAAGAAAAAGTTTTTTCAGGCGTCTTAGCGGAAACTTTAGTCTCGGTGCTAACTACGCCAAAGGTAGTAACGTAGCCACGTTGGTGTTTTCAGGAAATCTCGACTACCGAAAAAGGAATAGCTTGTTTAGTTTGTTCTGGGATACCAACGACACCTACCAGGGAGATAGTTTAAGTTCAAGTAAGTCTGATGTTGTATTGGGATGGCAAAGAAATTTAAACAAGGGCTGGGCTACGGATGTTTCTGTAGGAGTAAGTCAAAACCTCCAACTGGGAACAGATTTGAGGTGGAATTTAAACCTTGGTGCATTAAAAGACCTCATGTACAATGAATGGAACCGGCTTTACTTTTCCATGGGTCTCAATATGTCTCGCGAAATTCCTGTAGGTGATGCCGCTATACGGGAAGACCTTGCTGGATTGTTCCAGCTCAAATGGAAAATATATAAATTGACAGGGGCTAAAATCTGGCTCGATGCAGATATCACCTATCTGCCTTACATCACAAACGACACCAGGAACAGGGTCTCGATCAACCTTAACCCCAAGGTTAGTATCTTCAGTAATAATTTCAAAATAGGGCTCAGTTTTTACTATACATATGATAGTCGGCCTCAGAACATCGATGCTGCAAATGATGATTATGGTTTAAACTTACAGTTCACCTATTCTCTTAACTAACAGCTGCACTTAATCTGCTCTGTTTGTTCCTGACTTAAATTAATTTTTTCCAATCGAAGTCGTCTTTCATCAAAACAAGTGTCGCAGGTTGAAAATAATTCCAGGTCCCAGGTATCAGCGAAAACCCTGCCCGCCCCTAACGCAATTCCAAAATCAAGTACTTCTTCAAGTGATTCCAAAGATGGTTTACTAAAGTCCCCACTAGCCATCAATAAATCCATGGCCCCATTACCTGGTCTTACCGGAATTACAGTGCAACATTCCACTCCGTTATCAAAGGCAAATTCTATCGATTTTTTCGCCCAGTAGACCCCTTCGCTCTCACTCATAAATGGGGGCCTGAGCAAGATAAATGCCCGACTCCTGATCTGATGGTTGCTCAAAAACCTAACGGCTTTTGAAAAGTCCTGAAGTGTCATTTTCTTATTCAGTTTTCTCAAAATTTCGGGATGGATGGTCTCCAGGCCAATTGCGACCTCAAGATCACCGGACAGAAGATCATTAAAATAAAGACTTTTTTTATTGACAAGTCGAGGATGTCCTTCTACGATTACAGTTTCAAAACCCGCAATAAGAGAAGCAATTTTTTGGTATTCATCAAAGGGAATTGATTTTTCATCAAAAAAACTCCCACTATTGTATAATTTGATCTGTTTCGCCTTTTTCATATAAGGCAGCGTCAAGTTGATCTGATTTATAATTGCTCCGGGTGGTGTAGAGGTAATGGTGGTATTTTTCCAGAGATCACACATGAGGCATTTAAAAGAACATTCTTTATTGCTCAAAAAAATGGTTCCGGTATCTTTGATTTTTCGGTCAAAACTCAGTTCCTTTTCAACGATCCAGTCATAAGGTTTTAGTGGATCAATCTTATTTCTTTTCGGACGATTTGAGACAATCCATTCACTATCAAGCGGAAATACTGAATCATTGCTCATACTTTGACAGGAACTCTTTTCTGTAAGTTATCTCCCTTTCAGGAAAATGCTTGTTAAAATTATTCATTGAAGCCGCCCCATGCTGAAAACGTCTTTTTTCAAATACCGGCATATCTATTCCCGTAACAGCCTTAACCCCGGCCGCAACAATTTGTCCTTTAAGGTCATATAATTTCTGATGATCCCAGTCAGTGAGATCTATATAAGGTATTCCTTCAGAAATTTCGATCACATTAGGAAGGGTATAAGGACTGAACCCTTCAAATCCAAGCAAATCAGCTGGAGAAAAAGTACGCATATATCCCCTGCTCAACCCTCCCGAATAGGTCAAAGAGTGCTTGATGGAATCAACGCCCCATCCCTCGTGATACAGCATCAGATTATTCAATACGCTTTTAATCGTCAGTTCAGGATTGTCTTCTATGGGATAATCCTTAAGGTTTTCATCTCCTCCGTCACCATCAATAATATACTTCCAGTCAGGATACCTTGATCTGATCCCCTGTAAAAGGGCAAGATTCATGGTTGCCGACTGAATATCCAGAGGTTTATAATCTTCCACAACGTCTATGGCCTCTTTCCAGTCAAGCGATTGATAATCGAGTTCTACCGGTTCCAAAAACAACTCCAGGCCAAGTTTTTCCATGAAGGAACGCGCTTGTCTTAAATCTGCACCCTCCCCTTCAACAGATAGAGTAAATGCCTTTAATCTTGAAGGGCTCTCACCCAGTTCCATAAGTGCATGATACATCAAAACAAATACAGACCCACTGTCTATTCCGGCTGAAAAGGTAACGCCAACCGGTCCTTTCTTTGCTCTGTAGCTAAGCCACTTTTTAATCTCCTTATATACCGCACCTATATAATCCCGACCAATTTTTTCAATTTCATCAGGTTGATAGGAATTTCTCTTTGGTGTAAAAAATCTTTCATATACAGGATTCGGGTCCGGGCATCCAAGTAATTCTATCCGGGTCACATAATGTGCCGGTGCCATTCTCGTATAGGAAGGATGAAACTGATCATCCATTCCTTCTTTCTTCAAATGTTCATAAATCACATCAATACGCTCAGCAATTATCAACTGCGGCCCTACGGCCTGTTTGGCAATAAAATACCGTATCGGACGTCCAATGGACCTGGCCATTCTAATAGTTTTGCCTTCCACTGAAATCAGGCAAAATTGCCCGTCTATTTTTCTCACTTCTTCCACATCTCCGGACCTGACAATATTCACAGCTTCTTCATGACTCATATTGTAGATCACATTTTTTGACGGATCGGTCAGATCAACCACCTTGCTTATATACTGACTATTCATTATAAAATTATTCTTTAAAAATTCAGAACTGCTAATTTAAGCAATTGCCTCTATTCCTCATAGCTATTTCGAGCTCCTTATCTTTTTGGAAATCTCCATTAGGATCGTCAAACGATCACTTTACAATACCATGGCCTTTAACAATATTGATATATTGATTTACAGGTACTTCCCTGATTACTTCTGTAAATCCGTCAGGCCATTCGATTTTAATCTCATCTATTTTTGTATTCTTTCCAAGGCCTACATGCAATCTCGGATCCTTGTTTGACAGATATCCAATGGTCCATTGATTCACCAGGGTCTGTCTTTTTTCACCACATTTTACATGAACCAGCGCTCCGATTCCTGAAGAAAGCCCATGAT
>CP070731.1:175384-183019 GCA_020347545.1 Flavobacteriaceae bacterium
TGACTCATGATCTCCTCTAACGATCATTTTTCCGGCATTCTGAACATAGTTGGTTTCAACTTTAGATTCGTTGATTCCCAATCCCACTTTTTTGAAGTAAACGGCATAATCGATCGGCGTTCCCCCAATTACGTGATCATCAAAAAATTTCCCAACTGAAGGATAGGTCATATTTACGATCTCTTCTATAATTTTATCATCATCAAAGGGCTGATCTGTTCCATACTTAACCGATAATTCTTTCATCACTGACAGAATACCAACTTCTCCATTGCTTTCCTCCCTTAAAATAATATCAAGACACATTCCAATCAAGGCTCCTTTTTGATACACGTTATAGTAGTTCTTCGCGTAAGGCTGATCCAGAATGTTTTCACTCATTTCCGTAAAACTCATTGTATCATCCAAAGAAGCTGCGGTATTTATCTTGCTCATCATCTTATTAAAGAATTCCTCTTCGGATATAAGGCCTTGATCGATCTGAAATATATTGGCAAAATACTCTGTCAGGCCCTCATACATCCATAAGTGTTTTGAGAAAGTTGGTTGATTATAATCAAAATAATGGACATCCTCGGAGTGTACTGACAACGGGGACAAAATATGAAAAAATTCATGGGATACTATATCGATCAGTTGTTTTTCCAGACTTTCCTTCGGCATGGCTTCCGGCATTACAACAACTGTCGAGGTATGATGTTCTAAAGCTCCAAAACCTGTAGGTGCTCCCGCATTCTTCCCTGCCAAATACACATATATGTCATAACGTTCAGTACTGTTCAGCTCACCCAGATAGTTTTTTTGAGCCTCCATCATTTTAAACATCGTTTCTTTTAAACTGGTTGCGGAGTGAATTTTATTAGGAGAATAAACGCTAAGAACAATCTTGATATCACCTACCATAAACTCCTCTACATCCAGTTTCCCATACATCATAGGATTGTCAGTAATATCAAAGTACCTTGTAGCCTGGTATCTGGTAGTCACCACTTTCCCATCTTCTGAAATAACCTCCTCAACCATTTGAAGTGCAGAGGTTCTATCAAATTCTGCAGCGGCTGTAACATCCAAGACATAGGAATTTGACTTAAGTGAATCAAAATAGCCGATGAATCCATGAAGGTTCAAAACATAATTCTCATCTTCAATATTGGTTCCGGAGGGTGAAAATGGTGCAGCCTGGCCTAAACTTTCAACATCGAATGTATCATTTACCCAGTAGTTGACCTTTTCAAGCTCGGATGCCTCGTAAATCACCCATGTATTGGTATCAATTTTTTTTGTCTGTAGTTCATTCCCATCATAATCCAAAGCCTGGAAGTCCTCAATAAAACTTCCAAAATCACTTATGGCATAAGTTCCCTGAACCACTCTTGGGAGTCTGAATACCACCGTATCCATTGATATTCTTCCGGGGTTGATCGTTACAGGTACCTTATCGTCCTGAACTTTTGTCAAATCGATACTGCTTTCAATTGGATTGTTAACGGCCAGATCATTTCCTGTAGATTTAGCTGGCCCACAACTCGTAAGCACAAAGGCAATGCTAAAACTTAAAAGTAAAAGATGTTTCATATACTAATATTTTGGTTATTCTATTTTGCTTATAAGTGCCAAAAATCAACTTTTGATACAATTCATTTACTTAAAAAAATGTTAATGTTTAGAATCAGGACAGTCCCGAAATCACTCCCTTTTCATCTATTGACATATTTTCCGACGCAGGACGCGCAGGTAAACCGGGCATTCTCATCATTTTTCCTAAAATCGGAATAATAAATCCGGCGCCCGCTGCAATCTCAATTTCCCGAACCGTAATTTCAAAATTTTCAGGCCTTCCTACAAGGGTTTCCACATCTGAAAAAGATTTTTGGGTCTTTGCCATGCAAACAGCAAAATCATTGAACCCCAATCGTTCAATTCTTCTCAAATTCAGTTTCGCCTTTTTATCGTAAGAGACACTGGTTGCCCCGTAAATCTCTCTCGCTATGGTTTCGATTTTCTCCTTTACCGGAGACTTCCAATTGTATAAGGGTTGAAACTTTGAATCAGCATTTTCCACAGTTTCCTTGACTACCTTAGCCAGCTCGCTTGTTCCCTCTCCTCCTTTGGCCCATCCGTCCGAAACAACGGCTTTTACACCCATTTTATCACATGCTTCAATAACCAAATTTACCTCCTCCTCTGTATCATTTAAGAAAGAGTTGATAGCTACTACCGGTTGAATTCTAAATTTTCTGACATTTTCAATATGTTTCTCAAGGTTGGCCAACCCTTTGGATACCAGTGATGCGTCGGGTTCATTTACCTTATCCTTATGCGCTCCTCCATGATGACGAAGTGCTCGTATCGTTGCCACCAAAACCACTGCTTTTGGATTCAAACCAGATGCCGCACATTTTATATTCAAAAACTTTTCAGCCCCAAGATCGGCTCCGAATCCAGCCTCGGTAACCACATAATCTGATAAAGACAAGCCCATTTTTGTAGCGAGTATCGTGTTTGTTCCCTGAGCAATATTGGCAAAAGGACCTCCATGAATAATGGCCGGGTTTTTTTCAAGAGTTTGAACAAGGTTGGGTTTAATTGCGTCTTTTAACAAAATAGCCATGGCATTTTCTGCCTTTAGATCTCTTGCGAATACAGGTTTTTTGTCAAAAGTAAATCCAATGAAAATATCCCCTAACCTTTTTTTCAGGTCCTCAAAACCAGTTGCCATACAGAGAATCGCCATAACCTCTGAAGCCGGTGTAATGTTAAACCCATCTTCTCTCGGTACTCCATTGGCGGTTCCCCCGAGACCGATAGTAATTTGTCTAAGGGACCTGTCATTCATATCAATCACCCTTTTCCAAAAAATAGTCCTGGGATCCAGATTTAAATTATTTGAAGCCTGAAGATTATTGTCTATTAAGGCTGAAAGTAAATTATTTGCTTTCTCAACAGCGTTGAAATCACCGGTAAAATGAAGGTTAATATCCTCCATAGGAACAACTTGAGAGTACCCGCCACCCGCGGCACCACCCTTAATTCCAAACACCGGACCTAATGAAGGCTCCCTTAAAACGACGGTTGCCTTTTCTCCTATCTTATTCAGTCCTTCCGCCAGCCCAATTGATACCGTAGTTTTCCCTTCACCGGCAGGAGTTGGGGTTATTGCAGTAACGAGAACCAAGTTGTTTTTTTCTACTTTTTCCTCATCAATAAGGTCCAGAGGAAGCTTGGCTTTATACTTTCCAAACAACTCCAGATCATCCTCATCAATATTAAGTTTTGATCCTATTTCTTTTATATGAGACAATGATGCTCCCTGAGCAATTTCAATATCTGATTTGTATTCCATTTTGTTGATATTTGGTCGTCTAAGGTAGCAAAAAAAATGTCTTTGACTTATGTCTCAATAGGCTGAAAATTATAGGGCTTATTTCTTTTAAAGCTAAATCTTTTGAGTATATTTGCCCGATTAAATCAAAAATAAGATTATTTAAATAGGATAAGGAATGCAAAACAAGGGACTTATTAGATTATTTGCTGTCATTTTGAGTGTGGTATGTTTGTACCAGTTGTCATTCACGTGGTTTGCAAAAAATGTTGAGAAAGATGCTGTTATCTATGCAGAGTCAAAAGCAGAAGCAACCGATTCGGAAGAATTGGGCAAAATGGAGAGAGAATACTTAGATTCCATAGCAAATACACCTGTTATAAATCTGGGCTTTGCTGAATTTACTTACAATGAAGTAAAGGAAAAAGAGATCAATCTTGGACTGGATCTCAAAGGAGGTATCAATGCCATTCTTGAGGTTTCTGTTAAAGATATCCTTTTTGGCTTATCGAATGAGTCCAAAAACCCTGTTTTTAATGAGGCATTGAACAATGCCGCGCAGGCTCAGAAAAACAGTGATAAAGATTATTTACAATTATTCTACGAAGAATTTGACAAAGCGAGTCAGGGATCCGTAAAACTTAGTGACCCGTCCATTTTTGGGAACAAATCTCTTAAAGACAAAATTAACTTTAAGATGAGTGATGATGAAGTGAAGCCTATCCTTCAGGAAGAAGTGAAAGGATCCATCAGCACGGCATTTGAAGTATTAAGAAGTCGTATTGACCGTTTTGGGGTTACACAACCTAACATTCAAAGAATCGGTGAATCAGGAAGGATTTTGATTGAATTGCCGGGAGCAAAAGATATTGACCGTGTAAGAAAGCTTTTGCAAAGTACAGCAGAGTTACAGTTTTGGGAAGTGTTTAACAATCAGGAACTTTCCCAATTCTTCATATCTGCCAATAATAAATTGGCTGAAATCCTTAAAGTTGAGGACTTAGAAGAGGTTAAGGACACAACACAAACCGTGGATGATGAAATAGATGACCTACTTGGTGAAGTAAAGGATTCTGTGGATTTTGAAGCCGCTAACCCGTTGTTCAGCAAGCTTTTCCCACGCTTTCCACAGTCTCAAAATGACATTAGTTCTGTTATTGCTACGGCAAGCCTAAAAGATACTGCAGAGATCAATCAATATCTCGCAATGAAAGAG
This sequence comes from Flavobacteriaceae bacterium, assembly GCA_020347545.1. GTDB lineage: Bacteria > Bacteroidota > Bacteroidia > Flavobacteriales > Flavobacteriaceae > Lutimonas. Next base: position 179,923 of record CP070731.1, read on the forward strand.
ATTAGGGCTTTGTTACCAGCAGAACAGAAATATGCGAAATTTGCCTGGGACGCTAAAGCTACAGATGATTTCATCAGGTTATATGCCTTAAAATCCAACAGAAACGACGAAGCTCCTATTCAGGGAGATGTTATTTCAGATGCGAGCCAGGTGTTTGACCAATTAGGCGCAAATCCTGAGGTGAGCATGACCATGAATAGCAAAGGAACAAAACAGTGGGCTAAAATGACTACGGCCAATGTTGGAAAATTTGTTGCGGTTGTACTCGATGACTATGTATATTCAGCACCTCGTGTAAATGATGCTATCACCACAGGTAGGACTTCCATTATGGGCCAGTTCACAATTGACGAAGCCCAGGATCTTGCCAACGCCTTGAAATCTGGTAAACTTCCGGCTGCAGCCAGAATAATTCAATCAGATGTAGTTGGTCCGTCACTTGGTCAGGAAGCTATTGACAGCGGTACTTATTCATTTATTATCGCCTTGATCATTGTATTGATCTGGATGGTATTTTATTATGGTAAGGCAGGTATCTTCTCAGATATCGCACTCGCACTTAACATACTTTTCATATTTGGTGTTCTTACCTCATTTGGTGCCGTTCTAACCTTACCAGGTATTGCCGGTATCGTATTGACAATTGGTATGTCGGTTGATGCCAATGTACTTATTTATGAGCGAATCAAAGAAGAGTTAAATAAAGGAAAAGGCCTTAAGGAAGCTATTAATGACGGTTTCGGAGGCGCCTTATCATCTATTCTTGATGCCAATATAACCACCTTGTTAACGGGTATCATCTTATATGTATTTGGTACGGGGCCGGTAAAAGGATTTGCCACTACGTTAATGATCGGTATTGTTACTTCACTTTTCTCAGCAATATTCATCACAAGATTGCTTATTGAATGGTACGTGAACAAAGAAAGAAAACTGACTTTTAATACAAATATTACCAAAAACTGGTTTAAAGATATTGATGTTGACTTCCTAAAGAAAAGAAAGATGTCTTTCATCGTTTCAGGTATAATTCTTGTTATTGGTCTGGGTTCATTATTCACCAACGGATTAAATTACGGGGTAGACTTCAAAGGGGGTAGAACTTATACGGTGCGTTTTGAAGACAATGTAAGTCCGCCTGAAATTGCAAGCAGTTTAAAAGATGCCTTTGAAAGTTCACCTGAGGTTAAGACTTTTGGATCGGCAAATCAGTTGAAAATCACAACTAAATATAAAATTGATGATTACGGAGTAGAGGTAGAAGATGAAATTCAGCAGTTACTTTATAACGGGTTAGGTGCTTATTTCCCTGAAAGCCTGAGTTATGAGCAATTCAAACCTGGTGATAAAGAAGTTAATTTAGGGATCATGGAGTTCTATATGGTCGGGCCTACGATTGCGGATGATATCAAGCAAGCAGCATTCTGGGCGATCATAGGGTCTTTGATCGTTGTATTTATCTATATCCTGATCAGATTTAGAAAATGGCAGTTCAGCCTTGGTGCTGTTGCTGCGGTATTCCATGATGTCTTAATTGTACTTTCAATATTTTCTCTGTTCTACAAGATTCTTCCGTTTGACATGGAGATCGGACAGTCGTTTATTGCAGCCATACTTACTGTGGTGGGTTATTCGTTGAATGATACGGTGGTTATTTTTGACCGTATCAGAGAGTTCGACAATAAGCATCCGATGTGGAAATATTCAAGAACTGTAAATACAGCCTTGAGCAGTACTTTGGGACGTACGGTAAATACGTCTTTGACTACCCTGATTGTGTTACTCGCTATCTTTATTTTTGGAGGTGACTCGATCAAAGGGTTTATGTTTGCCCTGATCATTGGGGTAATCGTTGGTACGTACTCATCTTTGTTCATTGCATCGCCGATTATGTACGATACAACCGAAAAATTGAACAAGAAAAAAAAGAGTTAAGAATTCTAAAGTCTGTGCTCAAATAATATAAAAACCTTTTAGGAGATATTTCCTGAAAGGTTTTTACTTTTTACCTATTTTTGCATTTTCTTTTTAGCATTAAAGAAAAGTTTTTTGAAGATAATTTTTCAGCTCGTTAACTATGGATAGTATTCAACTTCACGATAAACATTTTGTACCCTTCATAAGCAGGGAAAGAATTGATAAATACGTTGAATTTCTTGCGAGTCAGATCGCAGAGGACATTGAAGAAGGTGATGTTCCCATTTTCATAGGAATCCTGAACGGATCATTTATGTTTGCCTCTGATTTCATGAAAAAATTCAAAAGAGACTGCCATATAACATTTGTAAAAATGGCCTCTTACGAAGGCGTTAATTCAACGGGTAAGATCAAACATCTTGTAGGAATAAATGAAGACCTTAAAGGGAAAACGGTAATTATACTCGAAGATATTATCGATACAGGAAATACCTTGGCTGAGATCTATGAAATTTTTCGGGATAAAGAAGTAAAGAAACTTAAAATTGCAACCTTATTCTTTAAACCGGATGTATTCAGAAAAGAATTGCCTATTGACTATATCGGCAAGTCTATCGAAGATAAATTTGTCGTTGGTTATGGACTCGATTATGATGGCCTGGGAAGAAACCTTCCGGATATTTATCAGTTAAAAGTTTGATTATACAACAGAGAAATAAATTATTGAAATGAAAAATATAGTATTGTTTGGCCCTCCCGGAGCAGGTAAAGGCACTCAGGCTGAATTGTTAAAGAATAAATATGACCTGGTGCATATTTCAACCGGTGATGTATTCAGGTTCAATATTAAAAATGAAACAGAACTGGGTAAGCTTGCTAAATCCTACATGGACAATGGTGACCTTGTACCGGATCAGGTGACCATTGATATGTTAAAAGCAGAAGTCAATAACAATCCTGAAGCTAAAGGATTTATTTTTGACGGCTTCCCAAGAACTGAGTCTCAGGCAGCATCTCTGGATGCTTTTCTTAAGGAAAAAAACGAGGGTATTGACGGTATGGTAGCCTTGGAAGTTCCTGAAAATCTTTTGGTAGAGAGATTACTCAACAGAGGAAAAACCAGTGGGCGACCAGACGATCAGGATGAAGCCAAGATCAGAAACAGGTTCAACGAATACGA
>CP070731.1:183119-190659 GCA_020347545.1 Flavobacteriaceae bacterium
AGACATAAAATTAACAAGCATGGCAATTTTTGTCACATCTCCTGTGAATATTGCAAAAAAGGCCCCCATCATCTGGAAAAGTGGTGCTCCGGGAGGGTGCCCGACTTCTAATTTGACCGAAGTAGCAATATACTCTCCGCAATCCCAGTAGCTCACCGTTGGCTCGAGTGTTAAAGTATAAGTAATTAAGGCTATTGCAAAGGTTAACCAACCCAGAATGGTGTTGAATTTTTTATAATCAAAAGAAAGCATAGACACAATTTAAAACTGAGGCGAATTTAGTAAATTAAATATTAACTAGTTCGATTTTATAGGCCATCAAAAAAAAATCAAAAAAACCCTTTTGCCAAACAAAAAGTTTGTTTTAAATTTGCGCCTGCTTAATCAAATTAGATCAGGCAGTGAAATATTGACCCATAGTGTAACGGTAGCACTCCGGTTTTTGGTACCGTCAGTCAAGGTTCGAATCCTTGTGGGTCAACTGACAAGATTAGACAAACTCTCCAAGAAATTGGGGAGTTTTTTTGTTTTCTTACTCCTTGTTATTTTAGAAAATATTTTGTTTCTCAGCATAAATTTCGTAATATTGGCTATTGCCTTGATATTTAGGAGGTAAGAAAAGTTAACCCCTCAAACATTTCTATTATGAGTTCAGCGATACAAGATGATTTAAATTCGAATCAACGGATTAGTAATTTTGCCAGGAGAAGCTATAAAATTTATTTGGAGCATTTTAAATCCAGAAATTTGAACCCTACAATGACCCAGGAGGAATTTTTACAAAACTACAGGTCCTGATGCAGATCCGACTTTCAGTTATAAAAGTGTACTTAAAATTATTTTTTGACAAGATCAGTGTGGATCAAAAAGTTTAAAAAACTCTCCAATTCCTGGAGAGTTTTTTCTTTTAAGATTTTAATCTTTAATTTGCATCCCTTTAATTTGTCCGTATGACCTCGAGATTGCTGAAATTTAGCACCCCTTCATTCTCAACAAATGCCTTGTTTCATTTCATTCTATTTTGTTCCTTTTTTCAGGCATTTGCGCAAAGGGATACGATCCGTTATGAAAATGTAAAGGATATAAAAAACTTCGGAAGGTTTCGGTATATAGAAGTCAAGGGGCATACCGGATACCATTTATACGCCGGAGAATTATTGAACGAATCCGTAAATGATGGTTACGGGGCGTTAGAGATCAGGTATGGGTGGCAAAACACAGATCCCGATCATTGGACCAGCCGTTACGGATATGCCTCCTATGGAATTGGGTATTATTCAGGTTTTGTTGGAAATCCGGGGGTTTTGGGTAAACCTAATGCCCTTTTCGGGTTTGTGAATTTTCCATTGACTCATCCTGGAAAGATGAATGACCTTGAAGTAGGTGTGGGACTTGGATTAACCTATAATCTGGAGCCCTACGACCCGGTTAGTAATCCTGAAAATGACGCTATCGGCTCGCCTTTTGCAGTTTATTTTAATCTTTACTTTGGAGGAGCCTATAAAATGACGAGAGAAGTGGATCTTCTTTATGGCATTGATTTTACCCATTTTTCAAACGGAAGAATGACAACTCCTAACTACGGTTTTAATATGTATGGCATCAATCTGGGACTCCGCTATTATTACAATGTGGATCAGAAGCATGTAAGTAAAGATGTTTATACCAGCGAGATTCTTCAAGCACGTTTTGATAGGCCTGAAAGCAACGAGCATATTAAATTAAGGGAGAGTTCTGTTGAAATTATTCTTGCAGGGGGCACGGTTCAGAACGAAGAAGACAAAGGAACAAATAAACGCTATGGAATCTTTTCGGGAGTAATCGACTATCGTTATAAATTCAATTCTATGCATGCCATAACCGCAGGATTTGACTTCTTTTTCGATAGTAGCCTGGAGCCGGAATACCCTGAGCCAGCCGATCAATGGCTCTATGGTGCACATGTTGGATATGACTTTATGTTCGGTCGGTTTACCACACGATTACAGGCCGGGGCTTACCTCTCTGATGATAAAGGAAAGACGCCTTCCTATCTGAGAGCCGCCTTTCGATATGATATAAACAAATGGCTTTTTACCCAGCTTGGCATTAAAACAAAAAACACATCAAGAGCAGACTGGGTAGAGTTTGGCTTAGGTTTTACACCCTTCAAATGGTAACGTCTAGATTTTAAATGTGATTACCGGTCTCAAAGCGTGATTTGCCAATTCCTGACCAATACTTCCGTTGAACAATCTTGACAATCCACTTCTGCCATGGGTATTAAGGGCGATTAAATCTGCATCGACGTCTCTGGCATAACTTAAGATTCCTTTTTCAATGGAGATATCATTGTAAATTTTTGTAGAATAATTGTTGAAATCGAAATCATCCATAAAATGAGCAATCTTGGATTCTATATTCTTGGTTGTATTAAAGTTATGAATCGTATTTATGTATAATAAGTGAATCTTTGCTCCAAAGAGATTTGCAAATTCTACTACGCGATGAAAGGTGCTTTTACTTTCTTTATCGAAGTCAGATGCAAATATCATATCATTGACCTCAAATTTTTCAACACCCTCTTTTATGACCAATACCGGGACCTTTGACCTACGAACCACCTTTTCTGTATTCGAGCCAATGAACATTTCCTGTAAACCCGAAGCTCCCTGAGACCCCATGACGATCAGGTCTATTTTGTTTTTTTCACTTTCATTGATAATTCCCGAAAAAGCATGTTGAAACTGAACGGATTCTACAACATGGAGACCCTCAAAAAATGAAAGCTTTTTGAATTTTTCAAATTTTTCACGAGCAAGCTTCATAAAATAGATGATCTGAGGCTCACTGCTAATCGTGTTCATTTCTGCCGGATCTATAGTAGTGACAGGTAATTCAAGCATATGGACAAGGAAAATTTCACTATTTGTTTTGCGCGCTATGCTAGCCGCAATCTTTGCTGCACTCTCAGCTTCTTTTGAGAAATCGACGGGAACTAATATTCGTTTCATAACAGTATTTTTTGGTTAATAAGTTAAAGTTAATAAATTTTCATTGAATAAGCCTCTGATTTTTGTCAGTATCAAAGGAATTGCTATATTTGCAGCGAAATTTACGACGATAGTGAGTTGGAGGGGACAGATAGTCCCCTCTTTTTATACTAGGCAAATGGATGAGAAATTAGTTAGGAAATTAGTAGATGAAGCAATTGCTGAGAATGAAGCATTGTTTTTACTTGATTTAAATTTCGGAACCGACAAGAGTATAAAAGTCGTGGTTGATGGTGACTCAGGCGTTCCTTTAAGTGAATGCATTAGAATAAGCAGGCACGTGGAGCACAATCTGGATCGGGAAGCTGAGGATTTTTCCCTTGAGGTTACAACTCCGAACATAACTGATCCGATAACGAACAACCGTCAATTCAACAAAAATATCGGGAGGACGCTCAAGGTGAAAACTGAAAATGAGAGTTTTGAGGGTAAATTGACCGAGGTTTCAGAAGAAGGTATTCGACTTTTTTGGAAAGCCAGGGAACCTAAACCAATAGGAAAAGGAAAGATAACAGTGGAAAAGGAACAATTTTTACCACTGAGTGAAATAAAGGAAGCAAAAGTGAAGATTATTTTTTAACAAGAACATGTAATGGAAAATATCGCATTAATTGAATCATTTTCAGAATTCAAGGATGAAAAGAGTATAGACAGGGTTACCTTAATGGCAATTCTTGAAGAGGTTTTTAGATCTGCTCTTAAGAGAAAGTTCGGGTCTGACGAAAATTTTGATATAATTATTAACCCAGACAAGGGTGACCTTGAAATCTGGAGAAATCGTATCGTGGTTGAGAACGGAGAGGTTGAAGATGACAATGAAGAAATTTCACTTTCAGATGCTCAAAAAATTGAACCGGATTTTGAAGTAGGCGAGGAAGTATCTGAAGAGGTTAAATTGGTCGACCTGGGAAGAAGATCGATTCTGGCCCTTCGTCAAAACCTGATCTCAAAGATTCATGAACATGACAATACGAATATCTTTAAGCATTACAAGGAACTTGAAGGAGAGCTTTATTCGGCCGAAGTTCATCATGTAAGACACAACGCTGTGATTCTTCTTGATGACAATGGAAATGAGTTGGTGCTTCCTAAAAGTGAACAGATTCGTTCAGACTTTTTCCGTAAAGGAGAGTCTGTACGTGGCATCATAAAAAATGTTGAGCTTAGAGGTAACAAACCGGCTATCATTTTGTCTAGAACAGCTCCGGAATTTTTGGTTAAGTTATTTGAGCAAGAGATTCCTGAAGTTTTTGATGGATTGATCACTATAGAACGTGTTGCGAGAATCCCCGGTGAAAAAGCCAAGATTGCGGTGGATTCTTATGATGACAGGATTGATCCTGTAGGAGCCTGTGTGGGTATGAAAGGATCAAGAATTCACGGAATCGTAAGAGAATTGGGTAATGAAAATATTGATGTGGTGAATTACACCAAGATTGATGAACAATTCATTAAAAGAGCCTTGAGCCCTGCCAAAGTTGTATCTTTAAAGATTCACGAAGCCGTTGATGAAGAGAAACCAAGAGTTGATGTTTTCCTAAAACCCGAAGAAGTTTCTAAAGCAATTGGTAAGGGTGGAGTGAATATCCGACTTGCGAGTCAATTGACAGGTTACGAAATTGATGTTCAGAGAGAAGGAGTAGAAGATGATGTTGAGTTGAGCGAATTCTCAGATGAAATCGAAGAATGGGTAATCAATGAATTTAAAAGTATAGGTCTTGATACGGCAAGAAGCGTCTTGGATCTTGAGGTTAGTGAGTTGGTAAAAAGAACTGACCTTGAAGAAGAAACTATTCTTGAAGTACAAAGAATATTGAAAGAAGAATTCGAATCATAATATTTTTTATTTTGCAATAGAAAAAAAGAGGTTCACCTTAAATTAATTTATGACAGACTATAAACCACAAAGATTTAATAAAGTTTTACGAGAACTGAATATTTCTCTGGACAGAGCCGTGGAGTTTCTGGCGAACAAGGGAATTGATATTGATCATCGGCCAACGGCGAAGATCTCTCAGGAGGTTTATACAATTCTGTCGGATGAATTTCAGACGGATAAAAGTAAAAAAGTAGCCTCGAAAGAAATTGGAGAGGAGAAGAGAAAAGAAAAAGAAGAAATCCGTTTAGCTCTTGAAAAGGAAGCTGAGATGAAACGTCTTCAGGAAGAGGCCAAGAGATCAGAGATATTTAAAACAGATTCTGAAAAAATATCGGGACCGAAAATGGTCGGAAAAATCGATATTGATCAGGCCACTGTGGTTGAGGAAGAAGCTAAAGTTGTTGAGGAACCCGCAAAGGAAGCTCCTGCTGAGGAGGTGATCAAAGGATCCAAGAAGCTGAAGGGTCTAAAACAAGTGGGCAAAATAGATGTGGAGTCCAAGGAAGCACCGGCTGCTGCTGAGGAAACCAAAAAGGAAGTAGAGAAGAAGGAAGAGCAGCCCGCAGATAAGAAGGAAGAAGTCAAGGCTGAGGAGTCCACTGAAGAGCCAACCCAAACGCTTAAGACAGAATATCAAAAACTTTCGGGTCCAAAAAAGACAGGTGAGACCATTGACCTATCAAAGTTTGAACGGCCTAAAAAGAAACCTGCTGAAAAGAAGGAAGGAGAGGGCGATTCCAGCAAGACCAAAAAGAAGCGTAAGAGAATTCACGTTAAGCGAAGTGATTTTGGGCAATCAGGAAAAGGACAGTCAGGAAGCAAAGGAGGTCAAAGAGGGCCTGGAAGAAAACCTATTGTAAAGGAGGAGCCATCTGCAGAAGAGGTCCAAAAACAAGTAAGGGAAACTCTTGAAAAGCTTCAGGGGAAGTCCAAAAAAGGAAAAGGAGCCAAGTATAGAAGAGAGAAAAGAGACCTTCACAGACAACAGGCCGAAAAGGATCTGGAACAACAAGAAGCTGAAAGTAAAGTAATAAAGGTAACGGAATTTGTTACGGCGAATGAGGTGGCAACCATGATGAATGTTTCTGTGACGGAAGTAATTTCCGCATGTATGTCATTGGGGATGATGATATCAATGAACCAAAGACTTGACGCTGAAACCCTGACTATTGTTGCTGAGGAGTTTGGATATAAAGTTGAATTCGTTGATGCTGAGGTCGAGGAAACCGTTGAAGAAGAGGAGGACAGACCTGAAGATCTGAAACCAAGGGCTCCGATTGTTACAGTTATGGGTCACGTTGACCACGGTAAGACTTCTTTACTTGATTATATCAGAAAGGCAAATGTAATTGCTGGTGAATCAGGAGGAATAACGCAGCATATTGGTGCCTATGCGGTTGAACTTGAAGACGGTCAAAAGATAACCTTCCTGGACACTCCGGGTCACGAAGCGTTTACGGCGATGCGTGCCAGAGGTACTCAGGTAACGGATATTGCGGTAATCGTAATCTCTGCAGATGATGCAATTATGCCTCAAACGAAGGAGGCCATAAGCCATGCTCAGGCAGCAGGAGTTCCGATAGTATTTGCCATCAATAAAATTGACAAACCCGATGCGAACCCTGATAAGGTGAAGGAGGAACTGGCACAGATGAATCTTCTTGTTGAAGACTGGGGTGGTAAAATCCAATCACATGATGTATCTGCCTTAAAAGGTATCGGAATTCAAGAACTTTTAGAGAAGATTCTTCTTGAAGCAGAACTACTTGAATTAAAGGCCAATCCAAATAAACTGGCAAGCGGTTCGGTAGTTGAAGCTTATCTGGATAAAGGAAAAGGTTATGTTGCCACTGTTTTGGTAGATGGAGGAACCCTACGTGTGGGAGACTATATTCTTGCAGGACATCATTCAGGTAAAGTAAAGGCTTTACAGGATGAAAGAGGAAATAATGTGGATGAAGCAGGCCCTTCGAGACCAGTCTCGATTCTTGGTCTTGACGGAGCACCACAGGCAGGAGACAAGTTTAAAGTTTACGAAGATGAGAGAGAAGCAAAACAAATTGCAGCAAAACGATCTCAATTAAGTCGTGAACAGTCGGTGAGAACTCAAAGGCATATTACACTGGATGAAATCGGAAGAAGGATTGCCCTCGGAGGATTCAAAGAACTCAATATTATCCTTAAGGGTGATGTGGACGGTTCGGTAGAGGCACTTACTGATTCGCTTCAAAAACTCTCTACTGAAGAGATTCAGGTAAATATAATCCACAAGGGAGTTGGTGCAATAACTGAATCAGACGTATTGCTTGCTTCTGCTTCTGAGGCGATCATCATAGGGTTTAATGTCAGGCCTTCAGTCAATGCAAGACAGCTGGCTGAGAAAGAGGAAATCGACATCAGAAATTACTCAATTATTTATAAGGTTATTGATGATGTTAAAGATGCCATGGAAGGAATGCTATCTCCTGATATTGTGGAAGAGATCACCGGTAGTGCGGAGATCAGGGAGACTTACAAAATTTCCAAAGTAGGTACCATTGCAGGTTGTATGGTTCAGGAAGGTAAGATTTACAGGAGTTCTAAGATCAGATTGATTCGAGATAATGTTGTGATTTATACAGGGGAGCTA
>CP070731.1:190759-198282 GCA_020347545.1 Flavobacteriaceae bacterium
GGAACACGGTGAGGAGGAAGGAGCTGCTTTGAATATGAAACTCAATACATTTTCTTATGATTTGAAGTATCACTTTCCCAAAAAAGAAAGATTGGAACTAATTATCGGAATACAAGGGATGAGCCAGGTAAACACCAACTTTGGAGAGGAAATTTTGATACCGGATGCCAGAACAAACGATGTTGGAGTTCTGGCCACAGGAATCTTTGAAATCAACGATCAGCAGTACCTGCAGGGAGGGCTTCGCTTTGATAATCGCAATCTCAGTACTGAATCCTATACCATAGAGCCTCACGAACCCGATGAGAATGAGACAATCGTTCCGGGGATTGATAGAGATTATAATAATTTCACATTTTCTTTGGGCCACAGGGGACAGATTTTCAAGGTCCTTACCACAAGACTTAATTTTGCCACCGGTTTCAGGGCTCCGAACCTTGCCGAATTGAGTTCTTACGGTGTTCATCATGGCTCAAACCGATTTGAAATCGGAAATCCTGACCTTGTCAGTGAGCAAAACTTCCAGGCAGACCTTTCACTGGAATATGTGAATAAGCATATCGAAATCTATGCCAATGGATTTTATAATAATATGAATAATTATATCTATTCGAATCCAACTGGTGAAACCATAGAAGAGGTTCAAGTCTTTGAATACGTACAAAATGATGCCGAACTCTATGGAGGTGAATTTGGATTTCATCTTCATCCTCATCCCTATGACTGGCTGCATCTTGAGAGCGCTTATGAAATGGTTGTGGGTAAGCTAAAAAATGGAGATTACCTGCCTCTGATTCCTGCGAATAAATGGACCAACACCATTAGGGGTGAGTTTATTGGAAATGATCGATTTGATAAGATTTACGCCGCCATGGTCCTTGATTCTTATTTTTCACAGGATAAGGTGAGTGAATTTGAGGATCCTACGGATGCTTACAATCTCTTTCACGTCAGGATGGGTGGAAAAATAAATTTTAAAAAGCTTAATATGGGTATAAATATTAGTTTGAACAATCTATTCGACACAAGTTATATTTCCCATTTATCCGCACTAAAAAGTGACATGATTCCGAATCCCGGCAGAAACATTGTACTTGGAATCAATTTTGATTTCTAGAATTAAGGAATGAATAATAATCCAGTTTAATTCGGTAAATGAAAGGGATTTTCTATCGTTTTTTAACTTGAGTTGTAATTGCAATTCCTAAATTTGGCAAATCAAATCAATTGACATGGAAAAAAGGCTCATAGAATGTGTCCCAAACATCAGTGAGGGGAGAGATATTAATAAAATAAATGCAATCGCAGCGGTTGCGGAAACTGTAGAAGGCGTAAAGCTTCTCGATATTGATCCTGGGAAAGCAACAAATAGAACGGTAATTACTTTTGTAGGAGAACCCGAAAAAGTGATTGAATCAGCCTTTAGGTTGATCAAAAAAGCTGCTGAACTGATCGATATGTCGAATCATTCTGGTGAACATCCACGATTTGGCGCCACTGATGTTTGTCCTTTGGTCCCCATTTCAGGAATAAGCCTGGAGGAAACGGCGAAATTTGCACATCAACTGGGAGAACGCGTAGGTAAAGAACTTGGCATTCCAGGATATTTCTATGAAAGGGCAGCAAAAAAGGAGGACAGAATTAATCTTGCACACTGCCGATCAGGGGAGTATGAAGGGTTAAAAGATAAGTTCAAGGATAAAAACTGGCAGCCCGATTTCGGGCCCGCGGAATTCAATGAATCTGTGGCCAGGTCCGGTGCCACAGCAATTTCGGCAAGAGATTTTCTCATCGCATATAATATAAATTTAAATACGACTTCTACGAGAAGGGCTAATGCAATAGCCTTTGATATAAGAGAAGCCGGAAGGATCAAGAGGAAAGGAAACCCGGCTACCGGTAAAAAGGTATTAGATGCGAATGGAGAGCCGGTAAGAATACCCGGGAAATTAAAGGCCGTGAAAGGAATAGGATGGTATATCGAAGAGTATGGGATTGCTCAGATTTCCTACAATCTTACCAATATCAGCATCACCTCGATGCATGAGGCGTTTGATGCAACCTGCAAAGCAGCTGATAAAAGAGGGCTTCGTGTAACAGGATCGGAATTGATAGGTTTGATACCCTTACAGGCTATGCTGGACGCAGCCGATTTTTATTTAAAGAAACAGGAGCGTTCTCTTGGAATAGCAGAAAGCGAAAAAATAAAAATAGCCATAAAGTCCCTTGGACTTGATGATCTTAAACCTTTTAATCCAAAAGAGAAGATCATTGAATACCTTCTTGAGAAAGACTACGAAAAAAAGTTGATCGATCTTAGTGCCGCTGATTTAGCTGAAGAAACTGCAAGCGAATCCATGGCTCCGGGAGGAGGTTCAATTTCAGCTTATGTGGGGGCCCTGGGTGTCTCCTTAGGCACCATGGTTGCCAATCTATCGGCGCATAAGGCAGGTTGGGATGAAAAATGGGCAAACTTCTCAAACTGGGCAATAAAGGGACAGGATTATAAAAACAGGCTCTTATATCTTGTTGATGAAGACACCAATTCGTTTAATCAAATCATTAAGGCGTTCAGAATGCCAAAAGGAACTCCGGAAGAGAAAAAAATAAGGCTTCAGGCCATAGAAGATGCTACAAAATACGCAACGGAAATCCCATTTCAGGTTATGCAGACAGCCTTTGACTCTATGGAGGTCATGCAAGCCATGATCAAAGAGGGCTTGCCCAATTCACTTTCAGATGCAGGAGTTGGAATCTTATGTGCCAGAACTGCTGTTTTAGGTGCTTATCTCAATGTTAGAATCAACGCAAAAGACATAAAAGACCAGGTCTTTGCCAAAGATATTATCGAGAGAGCGGAAAAGATATATAGGGATACCCTTGAAACGGAAAAAAAAGTAATTTCAATTATTGACACACGGATTTAAGATTGTTTACAAATTTTAACCAACCAAATGATCTAAGTAATATCCGTAGTAATGACTGAAATACCCGGGATTGAATCCAAAAATTCCTGAAGAAGTTAGTGGGGATCCTTTTTACTCTAGTCCCTTAACTTTCCAAGAAATACACTGGCTTTTCCGTTGATCGGGTTTCCGGAAGAACGCCTGAAAGAGGCTACCTGGCCACAATGCCATATGGCGTCAGCTATGGGTCCGTTGATCTGGTTCCATAAAGGATAGGTCCTCAATCCTGATTTTCCTTTAAAAACAATCTTAAAATCATCCAGATTTTCATTTTTTCTAAAAATATCTGAGGCTGTTTTTAAATTAGTAAGTGTACGTATTCGCTTTTCATCAAAGGTCATTTCATTAAAATCATTGCCTTCATTCACCTTGTGAAGAGCAGAATTCAAAATAACAGTAGACAGCCCCAAAATATGATCTATGGTTTCCCCTGTTGTACGCGCTTCTTTGGAAGGCCGGAACGCCAGATCGCCGGTTCTTAAACCCTCACTTGCCCAGAAATACCTGAATCCAAGTCCATCAACCATTCGAGACAACACGGACCCTCCACTATAATTCTCGGGAGCTTCCGGAATTTCATAATAAGGTAAATCTTTGTTGATATTTTGTGCCTGAGTCATATTAAATACAATACTAAAGATTAAACTGACAAGAAACTTATTTTCCATACAAGGTATTAATTTTTTATAGGTAACTGCAGTTGATTCTTTAATCCATATTTATCATAAAGATAAATCAAGGAAGTCATCGTGGCGGCACCAAGTTCAAGTTCTCTTTTATTTACAGCATCAAAGGTGTCAATACTGGTATGATGATGATCAAAATAACGCTGAGAATCAGGCCTTAAACCTGCCAAAACCATACCTTCTCTTTTTAAAGGGCCAATATCTGCTCCGCTTCCACCCTTTTCAAAATAATGGATCAGATAAGGTTTGAAAAGAGGCTCCCATTTTCTGATTTGTTCAAATTCTTCTTCACTACAATCAAATGAGAATCCACGTGGTGTAAACCCTCCGGAATCACTTTCCAGAGCCATAATATGATGTTCATTTTTAGAATTTGCCACTTCGGCGTACTTTTTTCCGCCTCGTAAACCATTCTCTTCATTCATAAACAAAACAACCCTGATTGTTCTTTTAGGTCTTATTCCGGTTTGTTTTAGCAGCCTGAGTACTTCCATCGACTGAACCACCCCTGCCCCATCGTCATGTGATCCATCACCCAGGTCCCAGGAGTCAAGATGACCGCCAACTATAATAATCTCATTTGGAAATTCGCTGCCCCTGATCTCACCAATCACATTAAACGATTCAGTATCTTCCAACTGCTCACAACTTTGACGAAAATTAATCGTCAAGTCCGGATCCAGTTTTAAGGCTTCGCTCAGGGCCTCGGCATCCATCGTGCTAATGGCAGCGGAAGGAACCCTTTTATCTACAGGTAGATCTCCATAGGTCATCGCCCCCGTATGCGGGTAATTGTCTAGTCTTAAGGTCATTGATCGGACGATAACCCCTTTGGCACCGAGCTTACCTGCTTCCATGGCTCCGGAATATCTTTGATCCACACAACCTCCGTAGGCTTGAAAGGTATGAATCAGGGTAGGTTCCATAGGCCGATTAAAAAATACGATCTTTCCTTTGATCTTATCAGTACCAAGGTCCTTCATTTCCTGAATGCCATGAACTTCAATAACATTGCCAATGGTTCCCTGCTCCGGAGTGGCAACGGATCCTCCCAAAGCACAAATATTTAAATCGTGACGTTTTCCATTGGTTAAAAAATAACCGGTTTCCTTGTCTCCTCTGATCCAATGGGGAACCATAACAGGCTGGAGCCAAACTTTGTCAAGGCCCACTCTTTCCAACTCTGCTTTTGTATATTCCACTGCCTCGCTGGCTCCTTTTGAACCGGACAGCCTTCCTCCTATTTCATTAGAAAGATGATCAAGCCATTGATAACTCATTCCTTTGGTTAAGGAACCGGCATAAATTTTCTGTAAGATTTCCTCATCGCTCTGTGCATTGGCTTTAAGAATGAAAAGAAAAAGAAGTAGTAACAATTTTATTCTCATAAATGTATTTTATTTATTTGGTCCAGTAATCGAGAACAAGAACATCTTCAATCAGTGGTTTTAGTTGCTTAACAAAGTTCTGATGATCAGGATGCGGCAAATAAGCATCTCTGCTTTTGTCATCTTCAAAAGTAAGAACAAACGCATGGGTGAATCCTTTGTTTAAATCTTCAGGTGAATTATTTAAACCCCATTCAAAGTCATTAATTGTTCCGATTTGATCAACAGCATGTATAAATGCCTTCACAGTCTGATCAATGGCCATTGGAGTTACTTCTTCTTTAAACTTGAATAAAACTATATGGCGCAGGACTTTTGATTGTGGTTCATTTGACATAGATATGTTTGGTATCGCTTTTTTAAAGGTCCAATTTCCGAAAAAACAATTGAAGAAAAAAAAGTTATTCCTGAATCAAATTATTTTTTAGGTACCATGAATCCCAACGAACCCCTTTCGAAATTTTGATCAATTACCTATATTTACTATATGGCATCCAATAACGGATCTCACAAACTTTACTCGTCTCAAAATATAAACCTATGAACAATTTAACCCCTTTCCATCTTGCCATACCCGTTCAAAACCTTGAATTATGCAGAAACTTTTACGGAAAAGTACTACAATGCAGAGAAGGAAGAAGCGATACGCATTGGGTAGATTTTGATTTTTTCGGCCATCAGCTTGTTCTTCATGAGAAATCCTCTGGTGGTAAGGTATCTGATAATTCCTATAACCCGGTAGACGGACATCAAGTTCCGGTTCCACATTTTGGAGTTGTTCTCGAATGGAAAACCTGGCACGAGTTAAAAGATTCAATTCGCAATGAAAAGATTGACTTTATTATAGAACCCTACATTCGATTCCAGGGAAAACCCGGAGAGCAGGCGACCATGTTTTTTCTTGATCCTGAAGGAAATGCGCTGGAGTTTAAATCATTTAAAGATCCCAGGAACCTATTTGCAACCTGATTGAGAATTACATACTGTGAAACTCTACAAGATTTGCTTCATAATATTGTTCCCCTAATTTCGTGAGCAAATTTCTGATCACATTCGAATCTCCGTCTATGGCAAGGGCCGAATAACCTATTTTATTTCTTTTCCCCAATCGCATATCGATAATATTGATATTTTTCGAGGCAAGTGCAGACAAAAGTATCAATAATACCCCCGGAGAATTTTCGTGTTTTGTCAGAATCATCTTAGCGCTTAAGGCAATTTTCAACTCGACCCCATCCATTTCGTATAAATACACACCCTCTCCGTAAAAATTAGGCAATTGGGTTTTCTCCCTGTAGCACAATTCCAAAAACGTATTCTGATCCGTCCCGTTTATAAAATCTATGGCGTTTTTCACATTGCCGTTTTCCTGTTCAAGGGTCAGCCAGGCCACGGCGGTACCGTCATTATTTGAATGAAGTCTTGCCGTTTCAACATTAACTCCTTCAGAAGCAAGTGAATTAAACAATGATGACAACACTCCAGGTTGATCAAGGTGTTTTGAAAACAGGCCTTTTACATTATCCTTGCTGGCCACCGGTGTTTCATTTGAAACGGTGATGGACTTATTCCCTTTTCTGATCCTAACGGCATTATAGTCTCCCATACCGGTAGCATTTTTGTAAATATCAATAAATTCTGAAAAAGAACCGCCAAAGGAAAAATCAGGAATTATTCTTCTGCTTCCATGGTGAAAACGTTGATTTAACAATTCAATCCCCTTGTTCAATATGGTATATTTCACCTTCAGTTCATGATCGTCAAAAATAGTTCTCTTTTCCGGTATCAATTTGGAAAAGCTGACATACTGTTCGTAACCTGCCTTATAAATATACTCCAGGCTTTCCCTAAAATTGACTCCATAGTAGCGAACATGATGTGTATCGGTTCCCAGTGAAACTGGTATTTGTAACTCCAGGGCCCTTTTTAAAATATTTTGCGAAGGATAAACTCCGACACCTTTGAAATCTCCAGCCATATTCACGTCCAAAGCAAGGTCCCTGTCTGCTATTATCTCCAGAAGTGTCCTGAATTTATTGGCCAAAGGATGAGAACTCGATTCAAAATTCTTTAAAACTTCCGGAACCTCAACATTTAACTTGGGAAGATCTATATGGCCAACCACCTGTATCATATCTCCGAAACTCTCAATCATTTCGATCATTTCATTGATATATCCATTCCAGTAAGCCTCCAGGGAACCTCTCAATTTCAACAACTCAAGAGCCTCCTCCTTTGAGCCATCATAAGGTAGCCCTTCAGGACCAAAATGTACCGATCCGATTACAAAATCAGCGTCCTCGGCCTGAAATATTTTGGATCGACTCCATAACAACCCAAGGTCTGCCCCCATCCATTCGAGTTCTACCCCAAATTTTATATTGATCCTTCCTTCATATTTTCGTCTTAGATTGGCAATGCGTTTTGGATAATTGATATACGATCTGTCACCACGAATAAACTTAATATTGGTGTCTCTTTCT
>CP070731.1:198382-205898 GCA_020347545.1 Flavobacteriaceae bacterium
GTTGGGAGAACTTACATTAACCACAAAATAATCAACAAAATCAAATAACTTTTCAAAACATATCATGTAATCGTCAATGGCACGATCATTAGGAGTTACCTTATTCTTACCTATATTACCCCCGATAATGATATCCGATTTTCTTTTTTTCAGACGCTCTACAACCGCATCCACTCCATCGTTGTTAAAGCCCATTCTATTGATCAAAGCCTCATCTTCTCTTAATCTGAATATTCTCTTTTTTGGATTACCGGGCTGTGGTCTAGGTGTTACCGTTCCTATTTCAACGAATCCAAAACCGTAATTGGCAAACTCATCAAATAAAACCGCATTTTTATCAAACCCGGCAGCAAGTCCAACCGAATTCTTAAAATTCAAACCAAACAGGTTCTTTTCCAGTTCTGAAGATTTCACCCTGAACAAACTGCGCGTTATGGAAGGTACTAAAGGTAGTTTCATCAAATTTTTGATAACCGAAAAGGTAAAATGATGAATTTTTTCAGGGTCAAACTGAAAGAGAAAACTTCTGACAACCGATTTGTACATACTATGTTTATTTTTACCTCAACTCGGCTTTAAAGTTCTTCTTAAAACCTTCTTGTAATTTGTTCATTATTTTATCTATCTGCTTGTCCGTCAACGTCTTTTTCTCATCCTGCAGAACAAAACTCATCGCATACGATTTTTTCCCTTCCGGCAATTTGTCACCGATATAAACATCAAACAGATCCACATCTTTTAAAAGGTTTCTTTCACTTTGGAAAGCAAAATTGTAAAGATCAATAAACTCAATATCCTCATCCAACAGCAGGGCGAGATCGCGTCTTACTTCAGGATACTTCGGCAATTCAGAAATCTTTACTCTGCGCTTTCCGGCATTTTCAATTACCTTGTCCCAGTCAAAATCAGCAAATAAAACTTCTTGCTTTATCCCAAATTGTTTAAGTAGATTCATTTTAACGATTCCAAACTCGACAATCTTTGATTTACCCAAATTCAGGCTAACCCCTTCTGAGAAAATGTCATTGTTGGTCTTTCCGTATTTAAGACTTTTAAGGCCCAGACCTTCCAGGAGTGCTTTGATCACCCCTTTTAAATAAAAAATGTCTGAATCACCTTCATTACTTGCCCAATGCGCCTTAGATCTTTTTCCTGTAAGCACAAGTGAAAGGTGTTTGTTTTCATTGTAACCACTTTCATATTTATGGTAGGTGTTACCAAATTCGAAAAGCTTTAAATCACTGTTTTTCCTGTTGATATTGTAGGACAGTCCCTCGAGCAAACCGAACAACATCGACTGCCTCATCACGGCAAGATCTCCGCTTAAAGCGTTCAGTATATTGACATTTCTTTCCTTAATCAGATTCTCTGAAATCTCTGAATATTCCGGTTTTGTCAAAGAATTACTCATCGATTCATAGATTCCGTTCGAAACCAAAAATCCTGCAGCTCTCTGTTCAATCTTTTCCTTTGTCCACCTCTCAGAACTCGACACAGAGGTCTTTATTTTTTCAGGGATGGCAATGTTGTTATAACCGTATACCCGGAGTATTTCCTCTACAATATCCGCCTCGCGCGTAACATCCACACGATACGCAGGAATTGTTAAGCCCAGTCCGGATGGAGTCTGATGATTAATTTTTATATCGAGTGAAGCAAGAATATCTTTTATGGTATCGGTAGAAATTTCTTCTCCTATCAGTTTGAACGCTTTATCGTATGAAAAATTGACCTGAAAATCTTCTATTTTAATCGGGTAAAGATCTGTAACCTCAGAGACTATTTTTCCATTGGCAAGCTGAGCAATCCATATGGCTGCTCTTTTCAAAGCATAAACCACTGAGTTTGGATTGATCCCTCTTTCAAAACGAAAGGAAGCGTCGGTATTCAGCCCATGACGTTTTGCAGTTTTCCTTATGGAGACCGGATTAAAATATGCCGCCTCCAGAAAAATGCTTTTGGTTTCTTCGGTCACTCCCGAATTTAATCCTCCAAAAACACCTCCAATACACATCGGATTATCCTTTCCGTCGCAAATCATGATATCATCTTCATGTAATTCTCTTTCAACGCCATCAAGGCCTACAAATTTAGTCCCCGTGGGAAGGTTTTTTACAACTACCTTGCCTCCCTTGATCTTATCCGCGTCAAAGGCATGTAAAGGTTGTCCAAGGCCATGAAGAATATAATTGGTAATATCCACCACATTGTTGATGGGTCCCAGTCCAATTGCCTTTAATTTATTCTGAAGCCAGTCAGGAGATTCTTCAATTTTAAGATCCGTTATCGTAATTCCCGCGTATCTGGGAACCTGATCATAGTCTTCCACCTCTACCTTGATATTAAATGTTCGTTCATCAACATGAAAATCACTAACAGATGGTGTATTCAATTTTGTCTGCATTTCCTCCATCTGAAGGAGCCCGGCATAAAGATCTCTGGCCACACCAAGGTGACTCATGGCATCTGCCCTGTTAGGTGTCAAACCGATTTCAATTACCTTATCATTATAAAGATCGAAAACCTCAGCAGCCGGGGTGCCGACTTCCGTATCTGCAGGCAAGACCATAATTCCATCATGACTCTCACCTAAGCCCAATTCGTCCTCCGCACATATCATCCCATGACTGAATTCTCCCCTGATTTTTCCTTTTTTTATTTTAAAATCCTCTCCCTGACCTGTATATAAAACGGTTCCAATGGTTGCTACCGGTACCTTCTGTCCTTTTGCTACATTCGGAGCACCACATACGATTTGAACAGGGCTTCCGTTGCCTAAGTCTACCTGAGTAACCTTCAATCTATCTGCATTTGGATGCTGCTCACAACTAAGGACCTCACCAACAACAACTCCTTTCAAGTTACCCTTTACAGACTCAAATGATTCAATCCCTTCCACTTCCAATCCTAAATCAGTAAGAATCTCACTGACCTTTTCAACGTCCAGATCAATATTTAAAAATTCTTTCAACCAATTGTATGATATCTTCATTGTAATAATTTTAATCGTTCAAAATTAAGTAAAATGCTTCTGATACTCAGGTTTAAAACCTCAAAAACTCTTTAATTTTTTCAGCTGCAAAGATATACAAATGAACGAGTATCGGTATAGCTAAAGACCAAGAATTTTTTGCGCGTCGGATGGATTTTAAATATTAATTTAATTTCCCTATTTTGCGATTTTAATAATTTAACGGTATGTCTGCAGCAATAACAAGAATTTTTGATTTCGCTTATTATCAACTTGACAAATATGACCTTCCCAAGGCTTTTGTTTCAAAGGTGACCGGAGAATGGGTAGCTACCTCATCCAAAGAATTTATAGCGAAAGTGAATATTGTTAGCAGAGGGCTGCTGGCCCTGGGAGTGAAGCCGGGAGATAAAATTGCTCTGATATCTTCAACCAATCGCACCGAATGGAACATTCTTGATATTGCCTTACTTCAGATTGGAGCCGTAAACGTCCCCATTTATCCTACTATAAGCGAAAAGGACTATGAATATATTTTCAATCATGCTGAAGTTAAATTCTGTTTTCTTTCGGATGAGGTACTGTTTGATAAAGCAAATGCTGTTGAAAAGAACGTCAAAAGTTTAAAAAGAATTTTTTCATTTGATAAAATCAAGGATTGTGCTTATTGGGAAGAAATTTTCACCCTTGGATCTGATGAAGCTTTACAAGATAAAGTAAACAAACTCAAAGACAAAGTAAAGCCTACTGACCTAGCCACTATTATATACACTTCGGGTACTACCGGAGTTCCTAAAGGGGTCATGCTTTCACATAATAATTTGGTTAGCAATGTTCTTGACAGCGTTCCCAGGTTGCCCATTAAAAAAGGTGAAAGCACCGTTTTGAGCTTTCTCCCGGTTTGTCATGTTTTTGAACGCATGCTGCACTACCTGTATCTCTATTCGGGATTGACCATACATTTTGCAGAATCTATTGAAAAAATAGCTGATAATATAAAAGAGGTAAATCCACATTTTATGAGTGTGGTTCCGCGATTACTTGAGAAAATATACGACAGTATTATTGCCAAAGGTGCTGATCTGACAGGAATTAAAAAACGTCTTTTTTTCTGGGCTGTGGAAACAGGATTAAAATATGAGCCTTATAACAGAAACGGCTGGTATTATGAGAAAAAGCTCAGGCTTGCCAATAAATTGATCTTTAGTAAATGGAGAGCCGCTCTCGGAGGGAATTTAACTACAATGGTCTCAGGATCAGCCGCCTTACAGCCACGTTTAACGAGAATTTTTGCAGCTGCTGGTATGCAGGTGATGGAAGGCTACGGGCTGACTGAAACTTCACCTGTTATTTCAGTCAATATGTATGAGGGAGGAAATTTTAAAATTGGTTCGGTCGGAAAAGCGATTGACAATGTCGATATAAAGATTGCAGATGACGGGGAGATCCTGATAAAAGGACCAAATGTGATGCAGGGATATTACAAGGATCCTGAAAAAACAACTGAGGTAATGACTGAAGATTATTTCCATACAGGTGACAAGGGAGAAATTGATAAGGATGGTTTTTTGACAATTACGGGTAGAAAAAAAGAAATATTCAAAACTTCAGGAGGCAAGTATATCAGCCCTACCCTTCTCGAAAATGAAATGAAACAATCAAGGTTTATTGAGCAGATTTTAGTTATTGGTGAGGGTCAGAAAATGCCTGCCGCCATAGTGCAACCCAATTTTGAGTTCGTCAAAGAATGGGCAAGACGTCATGACGTTAGCTGCGGCAATACTCCGGAAGAAATGGCTGTCAACCCTGACGTTCAAAAAAGAATCAAAGAAGAAATTGACATAGGGAATCAAAATTTTGGCAAATGGGAAACCATCAAGAGGATGGAGTTGACCCCTGAGATCTGGTCTGTTGACAACAACCTCCTCACCCCTACATTCAAACCCAAAAGAGAAGTGATCCTCAAAAAATACAAGCACCTTTATGATAAAATTTATGGAGCTTAGATTCAGATCAGCAGAAGCCTGTTAAATTTGTTGTAAATGCCTTTGGTAATTCATACATTTGTTTCCTTCAATAATTTTTTTAAATGGAACATTTTATCGTATCAGCAAGAAAATACCGACCTCAGGTATTTAGTGACGTCGTAGGCCAGGAAGCCATAACGAACACCTTGGAGAATGCGATAAAAAACAACCATTTGGCTCAGGCTTTGCTATTTACAGGACCACGTGGTGTTGGCAAGACAACATGTGCCCGAATTCTGGCAAAACGAATCAATCAGGAAAGCCTTGACAGTCCAATGGCTGATGAGGATTTTGCCTTCAATATCTTTGAACTTGATGCAGCGTCAAACAACTCGGTCGACGATATCAGGACCCTGACAGATCAGGTAAGAATCCCACCGCAAACCGGTAAATTTAAAGTGTATATCATTGATGAGGTACATATGCTTTCTCAATCCGCATTTAATGCATTTTTAAAAACCCTTGAAGAACCACCTGCACATGCCATATTTATTTTGGCCACCACCGAAAAGCACAAAATTATACCGACGATTTTATCGAGGTGTCAGATCTTTGACTTTAAACGAATTGGTGTACTGGATATAAAAAATTACTTACATAAAATAGCCAAAGGGGAAAATGTCACAGCAGAGGATGATGCCTTGCATGTCATTGCTCAAAAAGCGGATGGAGCGCTGAGGGATGCCTTGTCAATTTTTGACAGGGTCGTAAGTTTTACAGGGGATCATCTGACCAGAAAAGCAGTTGCGGACAACCTGAATGTGCTTGATCATGACGTTTATTTTCAGGTAACGGATCTGTTGCTTGACAACAATATCCCACAGGTACTGATTACACTAAACAATATACTTACCAAAGGCTTTGAAAGTCATCACTTTGTAATTGGACTGGCTTCGCATTTCAGAGACCTCCTTGTAGCGAAAGATCCTGAAACCGTGCAGCTTCTTGAGGTTGGGGATACCACCAAAAAGCAGTATTTAGAACAGGCAAAAAAATCTGATTTACGATTTTTAATGAGGGCCATAGATCTTGCCAATGAATGTGATTTAAATTTTAAAAGCAGTAAGAATCAAAGGCTTTTAGTTGAATTAACTTTAATGAAAATTGCATCCATCACTTTTGATGGCAAAAAAAAAATCTAAACGATTTATAATTCCTTCGTTTCATTTTTTAACCACTTCTCCGCAAGTTTTCGAACCGGCAAATCCTGCTGCTGAGCGAATTTTAGATCGGGGCGCGGTTTCCAATTCAGATGGAATCAGGCCCAAAGCACCAATACCAGGGACAGGGACTAAATCTGGTCAAACGCCTCAAACTTTAGAAGGTTTACCTCAACAATCAACCCGGGTTGAGGAGAGTCAAACAACACAAAAAGGATTAGGAGAAGGAGGTTCCGTTGAGAAACCTTCAAAAAGTGTAGAGAGGCCTAAGCCGTTAAGGGTTAATCGGAACGAGCGGCGTAACTCAGCGCTTTCTTTATCGAGTTTAAAGCGAAACAAAAAGGAAGAAGAAGAACGGATCAAAAAGAACAAGGAGCAACGCGAACAAGAAAAAGACCTTCCCAAGGATCCTTTTACGGAAGGAACCTTTTTGGAAGTTTGGAACACCTATGTAAACGACCTCCACACAAAAGGAGAAAAAATCCTGGCTTCTATTCTTAAAGCCGATGCACCTAAACTGGTAGGATCTCAAATTCATGTCACCTACCCGAATGAATTAATGAAGGTTGAATTACTGAAGGTCCGTCCAAAAGTATTAAGGCACATCAGAAAAGAACTGAACAACTATGAAGTGGATTTCGAAATTTCAGTTAATGAGGATACTACCAAACGTTTCGCATACACTCCGCAGGAAAAATATGAGCTTTTAAAGGAAAAAAACGAAGCGATTTCCTTACTCAGAAAAAAATTCAATCTGGAACTTTAAAAACCAACTCAAGAAAAAATGTTAGGACTCAAATTTGAAACGGAAACTTCCTGGGTAGAGGTTGCAAAAAATGGACTGAAACAGGTACTTACAGACCATGCCTTTGCCGAACAAAAAGCTGCGTCAAATGCAGTTTCGATCATTATCAATTATTCTGAAGAAACTGAGCTGGTTCAGGCGATGTGCGAGATTGCCATCGAAGAAATGGAACACTTTAAAATGGTTCATGACTTTATGGTAGCACGAGGAATGGTACTGGGAAGAGAACAGAAGAATGATTATGCAAAGCACCTCCACTCCTATTTCCCAAAAACGAATAATAGGACTGACGCTCTGATCCAAAGACTTTTGATTGCAGCCCTTATCGAGGCCAGAAGCTGTGAAAGGTTTAAAGTCTTTTCTGAAAACATATACGATGAGGAATTAGCTCAGTTCTATCGTGACCTGATGGCATCCGAGGCCAATCATTACACCGTATTTCTTGGATTTGCAAGAAAATACCAGGATCGAAAAATTGTCGATAAAAAATGGGATGGCCTGTTGGCTTACGAGGCCGAATTCATGCGAAACAGAGGTACCACAGCCAGGGTGC
>CP070731.1:205998-213482 GCA_020347545.1 Flavobacteriaceae bacterium
TTTATTGAATTCAATAAATGACGAGGAATACGCCAATAGTTCTACCGCCCCTTATTATTCGAGTATTGGAATCCATATGCGACACATTCTTGATGTGTTCAATTGTGTTTTAAAGGGGATGGATGAAGGAATTATTGATTTGTCTGCCAGAGAGAGAAACGAGTTGGCAGAGATTCGCGTTGAAGTTGGGTTGGAGTATTTTCAGGAGATTCAGGGTAAACTGAAAGAAATTGATCCTGCAAGCCTGGATGTGGTAGTCAAGGTGAAAGACGATTTGGGCCTGGGTATGGAAACAGCCAATTATACCGTTGCTGCAGCTTTGATTCAGGCACATAGTCATGCCATTCATCATTTTGCCAGCATTGGATATATTATTTCGCAATTGGGTATCGATCTTCCGGACGGTGATTTTGGCTACAATCCGACCACCCCAAGAGGAAAAATTATCAATAAATAGCCGGATCACAGATCTACCTTATTCAATTTCTTCAATTTTTTAGAATAGGTTCTTAACCAAAGGATGTTTTTCAGGTATGCACCTACGGCAGGGTAGGGGATTTTTTGCTCCTTGTGAACCTGAACCGCTATTTTACCCATTATTGACCAATGTTTGTTGATGGATTTGAGTGCATTTAAAAAAGAAGCATTTTCGTAAGAGGCATCGTAAATATGTGTTGGTTCAGATATAATTCCGTTTACCTCAAGAATCTTAAAATCAGTTCCCTTTAGTAAACTGTCGTAATCTTTGAATTTTATGTCAAGCCGTCCATAATTCCATCCTTTCATATGTTGACAAATCCTGTCCATGAATTCAATTAATTGGCTATTTATCAAGTGGTTGCCATTTAGAAATTGAGTTCCCTTGGAATGATTTCCTATTACCGTAAGGATCATTTCCTCATCACGCTCTAAAATCTGATCAATTTTATCTCTGTGGAGAACAGAAAATAAATCATGATACAAAAAGGCTCTATCATCACTTTGAATCAATTCCGATAAAGTTAGTTTCCCGTCACCCTTGACACTGATAAATTTTTTGATTGTAACCGAGCTTATGGCACCACTTTTCTTATCAGGGAATTTATGGTAAAAAACACCTATTTCCTTGTTGTGAGATATAAATTCCTGGATGATGGTATTTTCATTTAGAAGGATCAAATATTTTTTCAATTGATCCAGGTTCTCAATTTTTTTTACCATATATCCCCGGAATCCAATATCGGGTTTTGCGATCAGCGGAAATTCAATACGTTCTTCGGCTAATCTTTTTTCCAGAGTATCCAACGGATCATTTTTGTAAAAAAGAAATCCTTTTGGACGGAACTCTTTAGGAACGAGCTCCAGGGTTTTGAACTTTGACTCTGTGCCATTACCGGAATATAAGACACCCGGGTTTGTCACTGTGTAGTAAATTGGATGCCTCGCTTTCAATGAACGGACCAGAAAAAGAGGCAGTAAAGGTATATAATAGGTAAACGCCGGCCAGTGTTCCCAGTGGGTAAGTTTGACTAAGGCCGCATTGCGTTTCATGAACTAAAAAGTGCTTTTAAAATAAGTCTGAAGGCCTGAGTGACCAGACCAATTGTAAAAACCGTCATTAGACATCCCAAGACCAGAAGAAAATAGCCATTACCTTTATTTAAAGATTTAAAACCTATAGTAACTACTATGGGAGACGCGAATAGTAAGGGTAGGGATCCTGCCAGAAATTTCAATCCTTTCTGGTATAATTTTTTTGTCTCCCTATCCTTAAAAACTTTTTTTTGTTTTGAAGTTTCCATGCTCATGGTAATTGATAAAATGATGCCAAAGGCGTTATAAATATAGAAGTGAAATTTCTCAATACCAAAAAAAGGGCTTTAATAGTTAAATATTAAAGCCCTTTAGATAAGTGCATCGTGTCGATTAAGCCAGGGCTTTCTCCAGATTTTGTTTTAATTCATTCAAGAATTCCTGTGTATTAAGGTAATGTTCTGAAGTCATATTTTCTTTATGAATCAAAAGCGCAAGGTCTTTTGTCATTTTACCACCCTCTACAGTGTCAATGCAAACTTTCTCAAGTTTGTGACAAAAATCTATTAATTCCTGATTATTGTCTAATTTACCTCGGTGTTCCAGCCCTCTTGTCCAGGCAAAAATCGACGCCAATGGGTTGGTAGATGTTTCCTTTCCTTGCTGATGTTGTCTGTAATGTCTTGTTACCGTTCCATGGGCGGCTTCAGCTTCAACAGTTTTTCCATCAGGAGTAACAAGAACAGAGGTCATAAGTCCTAAACTTCCGAATCCTTGTGCCACAGTATCCGATTGAACGTCTCCGTCATAATTCTTACAGGCCCATACAAATCCTCCATTCCACTTCATGGCAGCAGCTACCATATCATCAATCAATCTGTGCTCGTACGTAATTCCTGCATCTTTGAATTTGTCTTTAAATTCATTCTGATAAACCTCTTCAAAGATATCTTTGAACCTTCCGTCGTAGGCCTTTAGAATTGTATTCTTGGTGCTGAAGTAAAGATTCCAGCCTTTTGAAAGTGCCTGATTAAAACTTGAACGTGCAAAACCATAGATAGAGGAATCAATGTTGTACATAGCCATGGCAACTCCGTTCTCGTCAAAATTGTAGATCTCAAATGACTGAGATTCACTTCCGTCTTCAGGAGTGAAGGTCATGGTCAGTTTACCTTTTCCCTTTGTTACTATGTCCGTTGCTTTGTACTGGTCACCAAAAGCATGTCTTCCAATACAGATAGGCTTGGTCCATCCCTGAACATATCTGGGGACATTTTTCATAATTATGGGTTCCCTGAAAATGGTACCTCCCACAATGTTTCTGATGGTTCCGTTAGGTGAGCGCCACATTTTTTTAAGATCGAATTCTTTAACTCTGTCCTCGTCTGGTGTAATGGTAGCACATTTGATCCCGACATTGTATTTCTTGATGGCTTCTGCAGCATCAATTGTAATCTGGTCATTGGTTTCATCACGGTACTCAACTCCCAGGTCGTAATATTTTATATCAAGATCAAGATAGGGTAAGATAAGCTGGTCCTTGATGAATTTCCAAATGATTCTTGTCATCTCGTCCCCGTCCAATTCAACGATGGGATTGGTTACTTTTATTTTAGTCATTGTCATTTTGATTTAATTCCTGCAAATATAATAAACCATCACTAAGTTTGAACCATGGAAAAATAAAAAATTCAGTTTTGAGAATTCTCTAAATTTTAGCCTTGCTTTTAATGTATTTAAAAATTAAAAGCCGCATCAAAGTGGGACTTTGTACGGCTTTTTGGTTTGGTTAACAATATTTAATAGTATTTAAATATTGCTTTGGTTTAAAATAGGGAGGATTTAATGGTAGTATAACATTAAAAACTCTTTAAATGACTGTCTCTTGTAAAACTAAAAATGAATTGCGCTAAACACTTTAGTTTCGTATTTCAAAAAACAGTTTTAGAAATAAATCTAAAGTCTTTTTTCTTAATGAGACAATTTTCATAACCTTTTTATCGGGGAGAGCCCCACCAGGATCAAAGACCAAAACAAATTTAAATGAACAGATTCACAAGTAATTAGAAATAAATAATAAAAGGACTAACAGGATATTAACAACTGTTATTAACAATTGTTAATAATATAAGATCGGATCTCTCCAGCTCCGGGTGATCCCGAATCTAATGCCCTATTTGAAAAGCTTAGGGCTTATAAAAACAACACCCAAAAACAATACCCATGAAAAAGTAGCACTTTCTCATGGGTACTTGCCGAAACGTTAGCTTAAAATTGATCACTTATCCTCACATTTTCATGTTCCAATAATTAAACTTTCAAGCTTAGATTTCTTCAACATTTTCACGTTATCTTTTAAAAATACCTTCATCGAAACTCAGGCTCCTTCAAAGGATATTGTCAAAATGTTGTGTTGCAATAACTAACCTTAAAATCTAAATATTTATGCTAAATACATTGACCTTATGTAACGATCAGTTATTACGTCAAGACTTGCATCCTGACAAAACCAAGTCGATTTCAAAAAAGGAAGAAACTTAAAATCTGCACCTCAAGTTCCAAACCTCAACTGGACCTTCCTGATTTCTGATTCAAATATAAATCGTAAAACCTTAGAATTCAATTTTTAGGCACTTTTGTTTTTAACATATTATCAAACGCAATTATCAACAAAAGTTAATAAAAAAACCTCTTTCATCATTTGATGAAAGAGGTTGTCTATTTCGATTAAAAAAGGATTACGCCCTTTTTTCTTTAATTTGCGCTTTTTTACCGGTTAGGTTTCTAAAGTAGTATATTCTTGCTCTTCTTACTTTACCTCTCTTGTTCACTTCAATCTTTTGGATTGCAGGAAGGTTTACAGGGAAGATTCTCTCCACTCCGATTGTTCCGGACATTTTTCGGATAGTAAAAGTCTCTGAACTTCCGCTTCCTCTTCTTTGAATTACAACTCCTCTAAAAAACTGGGTTCTGCTTTTTGAACCTTCTTTGATTTCAAAGTAAACTGTAATTGTATCTCCGGCTGCAAACTCAGGAATCTCTTTTTTTGCAACAAATTCGTCTTGTACAAATTTTACTAAATTTTCCATTATTATCTTTTAAAATGGTTTATCAATAATCAACATTCACGATTTTCGTCAGAGGTTAATTTTTGAGTGTGCAAATTTATAAAAAAGTTTTGATTAAAAAAGTAGGGGCAAGAAAAATTTTTATTACTTCTTAACTCTATCTAAATGGCTTTGACTCTGAGAATTAAGACAGATTGGTAAACTACTCATCCTTAGATTCTCCCTTCAAAAGGTCGGGCCGGATAAGTTGGGTTCGTTTCAGGGCCTGCTCGTGCCTCCATTCATCAATTTTGGGGAAATTTCCCGAAAGAAGTATCTCGGGTACTTTCATACCTTTGTATTCAGCAGGTCGCGTGAAGACCGGAGGTGCGAGTAAGTTATCCTGAAAAGAGTCGGTAAGTGCAGAAGTTTCATCTCCCAAAACCCCTGGGATAAGCCTTATTACAGCATCACAGAGTACGGCAGCCGCCAATTCGCCTCCTGAAAGCACATAGTCACCTATGGAAATTTCCTTGGTAACGAATTTATCTCTTACCCGCTGATCGACTCCTTTATAGTGCCCGGTCAAAATGATCAGATTTCCTTTGGCCGAGAGTAAATTCGCTGTCTGCTGATTTAAAGTTTGAGCGTCAGGAGTCATGTAAATGACCTCATCATATTCTCTTTCCTTCATCAACTTGCTTATGCATTTGTCAATGGGTTCTACCATCAAAACCATACCCGCACCACCTCCAAACTGATAGTCATCAATTTTTCCGTACTTATTAATGGCATATTCTCGGAGGTCGTGAAAATGAATCTCAACCTTACCCTTGTCCTGGGCCCTTTTAAGAATTGAATGTTCAAACGGGCTTTTTATCAATTCCGGAGAAACTGTAATGATGTCTATTCGCATCTGGCAAAGATATTTAATTTTTAAGAGCCCTGATCATTCTGTCGGTTCCGAAAATATCCTTTTTCAATTCAACAGATTCAAAACCCATACCCTTTAACAATTTTATTAATTCCTCTGCCATATACTGATTGATCTCAAAGAACAGATACCCCGATTTATTCAAGCTCTTTATGGCTAGTTCTCCTATTTTACGATAAAAAATCAAAGGGTCCTCATCTTCTACAAATAATGCCAGATCAGGTTCGTATTTTAATACATTATTTTTCATCTCGGTTTTTTCGGATTTTCTAACATAAGGAGGATTGGATACAATAATATCATACGGTCTCGAAAAGCTCTTTAATTGGAGTATATCACAATGTGTAAAATTTACGATAACTTCATTTTTCGAGGCATTTTCAGAGGCGATCTGAAGTGCCTCTTTTGAGATGTCCATTGCTTCAATCCGGGTATCAGGCAATTGCTTTGCTAATGTAATGGGGATGCAGCCGCTCCCAGTTCCAATATCAATGATGCTCAGCATAGTTTTTTGAGGAGCCGATTCAAGGATCCAATGAATCAATTCTTCGGTTTCAGGCCTGGGGATCAAAACATCTTCATTTACCCTGAACTTCATTCCCATAAATTCGGTATGTCCTATTATATATTGTATGGGATATTCTTTTTCCAATTTACTCAAGGCGGTCAGAAATAGATTTGATTCTTTTTGATCTAAGTTCAATTCCGGTTCTAATGCCAGTTTTAACCGTGATTTGTTCAGGTAATTTTCTGCAAGAAGATGGAAAAAACTATTGATTTCCTGCTCAGGATAATACGATTTTAATTTATCATGAAACAGTCTTTTAATGGAATTGATACGCATAATCAGGGTAAAACGCTTGTAATGTTAAAATGCGATTAAATTAGAATTGTGAAAATATACATTTAAATTTTAATATTTTTATTTTCGCATGCATAAGAGGTTTTATGGTGGATCATGAAAAGTTTATGGAACGTTGCCTTGAATTGGCAAGTCACGGATTGGGACTGGTGTATCCTAATCCGATGGTTGGTGCCGTTATTGTGTATCAGAATAAGATTATAGGTGAGGGCTGGCATCAAAAAGCAGGGAGCCCACATGCGGAGGTCAATGCCATTAATGCTGTTCGGGACAAGAGCATGCTTCAAAAGTCTGTAATTTATGTTAATCTGGAGCCATGTTCACACCATGGCAAGACTCCTCCCTGTGCCGATCTAATTGTGAAACATGGAATTCCAAAGGTGGTAGTGGGATCGCTCGATCCGAATCCCGTTGTAGCAGGCCGGGGATTGAAAAGACTGGAAGATAATGGCGTAGAATTGATAAAAGGTGTTTTAAAACAAGAATGCGAAGAATTGAACAAGAGGTTTTACACCTTTCATAAAAAAAAGCGACCCTATGTCATATTAAAATGGGCTCAGAGCAAGGATGGCTTTATTTTTCCCAATACTGAAAATATAAAGAAGGGCAGCCCGGTTTGGATTAGCAATGAGTTTTCCAGACAGAAAGTTCATCAATGGAGAACCGAAGAGGCTTCCATACTGGTGGGCAGAAAGACTGTTGAGCAGGATAATCCAAGATTGAACAGTAGAGATTTTAAAGGAAATCCGCTTTACAGAATCATAATTGATCCTGAACTCCGATTAACAGGAGACCTTAATATTTTAGATGGATCAGGCCCGACTTTGATTTTTAACGCAATTCGCCAGGAAGCTGAAAACAATGAAAACAATATTGAGTATTGTCAACTTAATTTTAAAGGAGAAGTCGTTGAGCAGATTCTACAGGTGCTTTATCATAAAGGTATTCAGTCTCTGATCGTGGAAGGAGGCTCCATTACTCTTGAGTCTTTTATGCAAAGCGGACTATGGGATGAAATAAGGATCTTTGAAGGAGCTGAGGATTTTAACAAAGGTCTGAAGGCTCCATATTTTGAAGGAAAACTTCAGGCTGAGTTTCAAATAGGAAACGATAAACTATTTATGTATAA
>CP070731.1:213582-220986 GCA_020347545.1 Flavobacteriaceae bacterium
GAATAACCTCTCCTCTAATACTGCTCTTAAATACTTCAAAATTAGATTCCATAGGTTTGATAGTTAAATTAGTTAGGATGTTTTGATAGATATAATCTTCTAAAGTTACTATTTATAATTTTAGAAGTATGCAAGAATTTACTCAAATTATGGTTTAATTAACTCATTCAATGCTACTTATTGTTAAAGCAACCCAGGAAATATTGCCTTTCTCTTTTTAGGATAGTCAGGAAAACGGGATTTGTACCATTGGTGATGTTTGGTTGCTCTGGGGAGGAGGTTGGCACAGGTCCAGACCAAAAATGTCAAGGCAGGAAGATTCCATGCCATGATGGCAAACCCGCTCCATTGCAGCAGTTCTCCAAAAAGATTGGGGCAGGAAATATAGTTGAATAAAAATCCCTTTGGGATTTTGTAGCCTGTTTCATTAGGCTTTCGCAGATGGATCAATTTATGATCACTGATCTGATTGATTATGAATCCTGCCAGGAAAAGTATGATTCCCAGAAAGAAATTCCATTTTGCAAAGGAACTCAAGGTATAGTTTTCAAAATAGGCAAGAAAATAACCGTTTAATCCTGCGTTGATCAGATTAAAGAAAATGGCAGAGGCCACAATAATCAATGGCATTCGTTTTCCTTTTGTCCTTATTCGGAACGGAAAGATGAACGTCCGGTTAAAATAATGCAACAACCAAAGGATGGAGAGCATTGAAGCAAAGGAGCTTTGATCTGATGTCAGAAAAAAATAGAGTATGATCAAAAAAGAAGGTGCCTCCATTAGAATCCACCCGACCTTATTGGAAATTTGAGGACCCCAACCCTGTTTGGTATGCCTTCCATAAGGCGCGGTAACAAATTGCAACAGGATGAAAGTAGCTATTCCTACAATTATCCAAATCCAGCAAACAGTGTATAAGGTAGCCAATGTCATTTGATATTATTTTTATGGAACCAGGAAATAAGTGCCTCAACACTTTCTTCAACCGGTCTGTTTACGTGTCCCAATTCCTTTTTGGCTTTATTGCAGTTCATATTCTTTGGAGCATTTTGCAAAGTAATAAGACTTTCCTTGTTTATGGGCCACCTTAAAGGAAACAATTTATTGTAAAAATTGATAAGAGGCAATATGGAAATAAGAAGTTTTACGGGAAGGACATAAGGTGTTTTTGCAGGGTTTGCCATTTTAGCCAGTTTCTTTAGGGTAACATAATGACCACCGGTCAAATAAACGGATCCCTTGGTAGCTTTGGACAGGCTATTCTCAATTGTTTTGCAAAGATCCCTGACATCAACCATGTTATAACCGCCATTGGTAATGAAGGGGAGTTCACCTTTGTGCATATCAAGTATCGTCCGACCAAACCTCGAGATTTGAGGATCTTCAGGCCCCAGAATGGCCGTTGGTCTTAAGATGAAAGCATCCAGATTTTTTTGATCGGCATATTTGAGTACCAATTCTTCCGCCCTCGCCTTGGTCCAGGCATAATAAAAGGATTTGTTCTTTCTGTAGGGCCTGTTTTCATCAAACACTCCGTTTCCGATAATATCTTCAGTAGCCGTTGAGGAACTGATGTATACGAACCGGATATTCGAGTTTATACAGCTGTTCAAAAGGTTTCTCGTACCTTCTACATTTACGCGGTAGATCAAATCGTGATTTCCATCTCCAACAGATATGGCACTTGCACAATGTACAACACAGGCACAGTCCTTTATTAATTCAGAAAGGCTGTCTTGCCTCAATAAATCTCCATGAACCCACTCCAGTTCGGAATGTTTAAATGGGTACTCCTCTTTTCTTAACAGTGCTTTTACTTTGAAATTTTGATCGAGTAAGTGTTTTACCAAATTGATTCCCAAATGTCCGGTTGCCCCTGTAACGGCAACCGTTTTTTTGCTTAATATGTTCTTTTTTATATGCGACTCCATTTCAAAATGATGGCCCCCGGCCTCTTAAAAATGCAATTAGATCTTCTGCATACGATACAGAAACCAATTTTGTTTCAAACTCAGAATTCAAACGTTTTACACGGGAAACCTTCATCGTCAAACATGACCTGAGCGTGTCCGCTTGGAGCATCATAAGGAGCTTTATCCAGCAGCGAAGGGTTATTGGGATAGGATCCATCTTTAAAAGTTAATTCTTTAAAGACTCCCCCGTCTTTGACAAGCAGTAAGGACCAGTCATTGGTTTTGGTGGGTTCAACAAATATCGGCGCTCGAGTTACCGTAAATTTTGTTATGATTTCCCCGTATTTGTCCAAAAGCAAAAAGGTACAACCTCCGGAACCACAGAAGTAGGGCCCCATAAACCGTAAAAAAATCTCTTCTTTACCATCATTGTTGAGATCTGTTTTGTAGAACTGGAATTTCCTGTCATTCGCCTGCAAGAATTCAAGGTCATCCTTTAAGTATTCCAGGGTAAGAAAATTCTTCAAATTATTAGCAGTTTGCAGGTCAGTTGATTGAGGGGCGTAGATGGATTTCTCCTGATTCTTTTCATTTTTAATTGCTATTGAATCAGTTGTTTCCGAAGCAGATTGAACTTTCTCCTTCGTTTGATTTTTACACGATATAATCAGCAGGAAAATTGAAAGAAAAATGAACTTTTTCATAATTGTCATTTCTTTATCTGTTTTTAACGAGTCTCCTTAGAATGGCCCATTGTTTTAAGGTCTCCTTTGCTTCCACAGCAGGAAATCCAAGTATGGTTTGTCCATCAGGAATATCATTGATGATTCCTGATTTACCCCCAATGGTAACTCCATTTCCAATGGTGATATGATCTTTAACAGCCACCTGGCCAGCCATTACCACACCGTCTCCCATGGTAACTGACCCCGATATTCCGCAACTTCCTGCTATCAAACAGGCGCGTCCTATCCTGCAGTTGTGACCTATTTGCACCAAGTTATCAATTTTGGTTGCGTCTCCTATGGTTGTTGAGCTGAATTTTCCTCTGTCTATACAAGTTGAGGACCCTATTTCTACCTGGTTTCCAATAACTACGTTACCGATATGAGTTATTTTTACGATACCCTTTCCATCAGGGCTTGGCCTGTAACCAAACCCGTCAGAACCAATACTTACATTGGCCTGAAGGATGGAGTAATGGCCGATGACACATCTTTCGGCAACCACTGAACCTGATTTTATGATGGTATTACTTCCGATTTCAACCTCATCCATCAGGGTAACATTCGGGTAAATTTGTGTGTTGTTGCCTATTTGAACCCCTGGCCCAACGTATGAATTGGCCCCTATAACAACTCCTTCTCCAAGTTTGGCAGTGCTTTCAACCACTGCAGAAGGATGAATTCCTGAATTTAACTGAACCGGTGAAGGTGTAAACAGGTCGAGTAATTGTGCCATGGCCAGATCAGCATTGCTGACCTCTATAAACGCCCTGTTCGCCCCGGGTTCTTTAAGCCCCAGAGAGCTATTAACAATGGCCGCAGAAGCCCTGGAGTTTTCCCACAGGGAAATGTATTTTTTATGCCCGATAAAAGTAATGGCATTTTTTTGAGCAGATTCAATTTGTTCAGGCTCAGTTATAGCCTCATTTGTATGTCCTATCAGGGTCCCGTTCAATAGCTCGCAAAGCTCTTCAACCGTATAGCTTTTTGTTGATTTTTTCATACATGAAAGATACGTAATTCTTATTACAGGTTTTTAATCAATAGACATTTCATATAAATTATTGACCGAATACCTGGTCTCTTTTATTCCCGTTTTTTTAAATCCTAAGTTTGTGTAATATTGGCATAATAGTTTATTTGACGCATCGCAGTCAAGCCTTAGTTTTCCTATGCCCCTGACCTTAAGGTCCTCAATAATTTTCTGCATGGCGATTTTTCCAATTCCAAGCCCTGAAAATTCCGGATTGACAACCAGAGAATGGATATACCTTACCCCTTTTTCTTTACCTTGTTCACCCCAGTAAAGGACATCCTCCGCTAGGAGCCTGAACATGCCTGTTTTTTGGCCGGATGTTTTACAAATGAAGTAAAATTCGTTGTTTTTCAATCCTTCATCCACCCATTTGATTTTGTCCATTGGAGGATTCTTCCAGTAGCTCCATTGGCTGACGTTTTTTTTCTTCAGCGATTGACTCGCTGTTTTAAAAAATGACAGGATCAGTTTGAGGTCACCTGCCATCGCCTGTTCAAATTTTATATTCATATTTTTTGCCTCCTATTTTAAGATCTCCCTATTCGGGAACTTGGTAATTCAACTCAATTTAGTACACATTTTACTCCCTTCCTGTCCATTTCCACAATGCATTCATTGCATCTGTTACATCCACTTTTATCGATTATGCCATCCTTTATTTTCAAAAGAAATTCAGGGTCGTGAATCAGAGGCCTTGCCAGGGCAATGAAATTGAAACCCTTCGAAAATATATTTTCCATTCCAATTTTAGAATCCACCCCTCCAAGATAGATCAGGTCGAGGGTAACTTCCTTTCGAACTTGTATGGCTTTATCCAAAAAGAAATTCTCTTTGAAATGATATTTCCTTATAATAGCAGGACCTAAAATGCCCATGGTTAACTTTTCAGCAACGGAGGAGGCATTTTTAATCATTCCTTTAAAAGGCACCTTACCTCTCAATAGATAAAACGGGGACTTGCTCGTAAACCCACCGCTCAATACGATTGCTGTACAGCCTATTTCTTCAAGTTTCTTTGAAACAAAAATACAGTCAGTCAATGAAAATCCTCCTTTTATGCCATCGTCAAGATTTAATTTTACCAATACAGGAAAGTCGGGACCGACGGTTTTGATTACCTTGTCAACCACATACAAAGGATATCGACTCCTGTTATTGATAGACCCGCCATAACGATCCTTTCTTTTGTTGGTCAGCGGACTTAAAAATTGGCTCAGTAAATAGCCGTGCCCCAAATGTATCTCAACAGCATCAAAACCTATTTCTTGTAAGGCTCTTGCAGAATTGGCAAAATCAAGGGCAACCCTTTCCAGCTCCTCCTCGTTCATGGCTTTGGAAAAAACCAAACCGGACAGGAAACCATAGGCATTGAATATCCTGCTCGGGGCCATAAAACTTTTGGATGCTTTGTTTTTTGAGAAATAGCCACAGTGTGTCAATTGCATGGATACCTTACCTCCTTCACCATGAACCTTTTCAGCAAGTTCTTTCAATACTTCCAAACTTGCTTCATTTATGGACATCTGTTCTTTAAAAGTCCTGCCATCTGAAGAAACCGCACCGTAGGCAACTGTTGTCATCCCAACTCCGCCTTTTACCATAGACACATGATGATCTATGAGATTCTTATTGGGAATACCATTATCCACCATTCCCTCATAAGTAGCAGCTTTAACAAAGCTTGAATTCAGCCTGAGCCCGGAATGACCCAGGTTTGTTTCTGTAAAAGCAGTATGGAAGGAGGCGGATATAGGTTTTACTTTTGACATTAGCAGGTCTTGATCCGCTAATTTAAATGAAGAACATTTAGAATCAAAGAATCAAATCCTAATTTACACCAAAGAAACCTTCATTGAGCTCTTTATCCATGGCAGTAGGTTCGTTTTTCAACAGAACAATAAGATTGCCGTCAATTTCTTTGGCCTTAAAGCCCCCTATATTCAAATATTTATACAATGGAATTCTCTTTGGGCCTGAAATGTGGTCCTTAAAGAATTGCGCCTGGTCTGTTCCGCTTGCTTCAGAAAAAAGCGACTCCAATTCTTCCAGTTCATAGCCTTGGTTGGTTCCTCCATATTTGTTGTACAGATGACGCATAATGTTGTCAAGGCTCTTTTTGTTCGAGGTAGAGGAACGAATAACCATGTCCTGTGCTATTCCGGTAAACATACCCCCACTATAGATAAGACCCCAGTGATCATGTTTCAAATCGCCTTGAGTCAAGGAATAGACCCCTACACCCTCGTCTTTATCATAACGTTGATAAAATAAGTCATTTAAGGTTTTTAAGTAGGCGTCTTCATTTAAAAAGCCAATATGGTATAAGGCTTTAAGTGTGTAATAATTGGTAACTCCCTCTTTGAACCATTCACAATCATTTCCTGACGGAGTAAAAGATTTTCCGTTCCAGAGATGGAAAAACTCATGAGCAAAAATGAATCTTCCGATCATTTCTGACATCATATCCCCGTTTTCTTTGAGTAAGAGACTGATGTGATTTCCTATGACCTCTCCATCTGTATTGGAAGAGGAATTCAAAATAACGATGGATTTGTCAAAGGCGTCCTCAGGTGATGGATTTGGAACTCCCCCCATTAAATTTATATAGTAATCCATTATACTTTCAGCCATATTGGTAAATTCATATTTTCGGGCCAAAATTTCAGCTCCGCCAAATGCAAATATCAGCTCAAAGTTTTCTCTTTTTATTCTGTATTCTTGATGCGTACCTGCAAAGAACATGCTATCTGACAGTGTTGTTAAATTAGTTACAGTATAGACAAATGGTTGAGCTGATGAATTATTCCAAGGGGATGAAACCTTCCATTTTTTCGGGACATCGAATTCAACGACGATATCTTTTTTGTCCTGACCGTTCATGATAAAAATGCTTCTTCCCGTATAGAAAACACCCCAGTCCCTGGCATAGGCTGCCCCGTCAACTCCACCGCTCCATTTGAAATTTTCATGGTCCAGGTTTATTTGATACCTAAGCCTGATACGAGCTCCTGCATCTGCATGAACTTTCCAGTTTGATCCCTCCAGCGTATCAATTTGGATCGGGTCTCCTTCCAATGACCACGCCTCCAGGTCACTCACAAAATGAGCCCATCGTGAAGGGAACTGATTTGCACCTATCGAACTCATATAGAGCTGATCATCTTCAAGCAGTATCTCGCATTCAACTATGGCCTTTTTCACGCTGTTGCCATCGATATGTATTTGATATTTATCGGAAAGGGATTCTCTGTTTCCAAATCCGGAAGCAGTAAAAAAAGTTAATAATAAGACAAGTAAACAGGGGTATACACTTCTAAATTGATATTTTGTAGTCATAGTAAACGATTTATTCAAAGTAATAGGACGTACACTTTGAATAAATCGTTACACTATATTATTTAAAAGCCGCAATACCGGTAATATCAAGCCCTGTAATGAGTAAATGAATGTCATGAGTTCCCTCATATGTGATCACAGACTCCAGATTCATCATATGCCTCATGATGGAATAATCACCTGTTATACCCATTGCACCCAAAACCTGTCTGGCTTCTCTAGCAATATTCAATGCCATTTCCACATTATTTCTTTTCGCCATGGAAATCTGAGCGGAAGTTGCTTTTCCTTCATTTCTAAGTACTCCCAGCCTCCAGGTCAGCAATTGAGCCTTTGTGATTTCTGTAATCATCTCAGCCAGCTTTTTTTGCTGAAGTTGAAAGGCGGCAATGGG
>CP070731.1:221086-228475 GCA_020347545.1 Flavobacteriaceae bacterium
GGGGAGATGGCCTACTGGATGCAGTTAAAAGACTATTTTAATCAGGTTCAGGTGCCGTTTCCAATTTTGTTATTGAGAAATTCTGTTCTCTTACTCGATTCAAAATACGAGCGAAAAATGGATGCTTTAGGCATTCAGCTTCATGAGATTTTTTTGAATCAGAATCAATTGATCAAAACAAAAGTCAAGCAGGTCTCGAATATAAAAATTGACTTTTCTGAAGAGAAAAAAGCCTTGAATCAAATGTTCAGCAACCTTAAAGCCCTATCCGATAAAACAGATAAATCATTTAGCGGTGCGGTGTTGGCCCAGGAAAAAAAGCAATTGAATGGGCTGGAGAAATTGGAGAAACGATTGTTAAAGGCCCAAAAAAGGAAACATTCAGAAATGGTTGATCGAATCACTGATTTGAAAGAGCAATTATTTCCCAAGTCCAGTCTTCAGGAGCGACAGGCCAATTTTTCTGAGTTTTATGAATTGTACGGGGAGGAACTGATCCCTTTACTGGCAGACAGCCTGGATCCGTTGGCGCTGGAGTTTGATATCTTGAGGTTTTAATGAATCAGGCCACAAATTTCAAGCGCCCTTTTGTAAGCCTCCGAGCGATATTCATAATTATAAGCAGTGATTTCCTGTGGTTTGATCCATATCAACCGGTCAAATTCATCATCTTGAGGAACGGTTTCTGCATCAATACGATGTTTTATTTTTACAATGGATAGTTCTTGTCCCATGTAAATGGGATGGCAATCAGGAGGAAAAGGATAACGGACTTTTTCCTGATAAACTTCCAAAACATGGTCTTCGTGTAACAAGTAATTCAATTCCTCCTTTAGCTCTCTTGCTATTCCCGTGAGAAGATCTTCATTATCCTCAAGTCCACCCTGTGGAAATTTATAACTTTTATCTCTTGGAGAGTATCCAATCAGAACTTTTGCCTCCTCGTTTATGATTACAGCCATGACAGCTTGTCTGTAAATTTTACTCATCTGGGGTCAAATTAAGGTATAAAATTAAAAAAAATGACCGGCTAAACCGGTCATCTTAATTAATTATTTATGTTGGAAATAGTTTTTACGATACGAATAGAAAAGAAAACATCATTGCAAACTTTCCAATTTTGATTTTATCAACATTGAAAAAACGACTTATTCCATGAAGTTTAACTTCCGGTTTTTTGGTATGTTCGGCAACCAGTTCCGAAACCTCTCCTATTAGTTGATAACAGGCATTTACCAATTTTTCTTCTCTCGGTAAGTAATCATTCTGAGGATAAAGTATAAGTAAAAAATCGTCATTACTATCCGGAGATGTAAAACTTTCCTCTAGAGTCAAGGCTGCACTATTCTTCTGAAATTCAGCATAAACCTCTCTGAAGACCGATAATTTACTCTTGTCAATTATTGAAAAATCAATAGAATCAAGTAACGCATCAGTTTTCTGACTGAAGGTTAGAGCCTTATCATGATTTCCCAGTAATTCAGAATTGATCGAGTCCTTTATATTTAGTTTTTCGGAAAGATAGTCCGTCATTGCACTTTCTATAAACAATGCAGACACAAAAAACTCATTTCTCACTTTTACCTCACTTGTCTTCATATTCCTTACTTTCTTTAAATACATTGTTGACTGAACAAGAGTTCAATCATTATTATTTAACGCTAACTGAGGGGAGTTATTATAAGGGGAAGATCAAAAACTTTGCCATGAGCTCCGCTTTAATCTTAAAACAAAGTTAAAAATAAAACCAACTTTTCCTAATAATGTGCACAAATATACCCGGAATTGTTGATAAAAACCACCAGAAACCATGACATAAAAAAAGGCCCTTTTGATGTAAAAGGGCCTTTTTAGCATTTATGACGTAAATTCTTATTTCTTGAATTTAGCGTATT
Source organism: Flavobacteriaceae bacterium (assembly GCA_020347545.1). Taxonomy (GTDB): domain Bacteria; phylum Bacteroidota; class Bacteroidia; order Flavobacteriales; family Flavobacteriaceae; genus Lutimonas. The sequence goes on from CP070731.1 coordinate 222,982, forward strand.
TAGATTTGAATTTATCAATTCTACCTGCAGAATCGACCAATTTCATTTTACCAGTGTAATATGGATGTGAGGTACGTGAGATCTCCAATTTGATCAACGGGTATTCAACTCCATCTACATCGATAGTTTCTTTTGAATTGGCAGTTGATTTAGTTAAAAAAACATCTCCGTTAGACATGTCTTTAAATGCTACCATTCTATAATTTTCCGGATGTATTCCTTTTCTCATCGTTAACTCATTTAAATTTTATACTTTCGCTTCTCTTAAAAAGAAGATTCAGCACCTGCCGAATTTGAGAGTGCAAATTTAAATATTATTTTTAAATCTCAAACAATATTTTAGTTATTTTCAGTAAAAAAATAATGATATGAGTAAAATTGCTTCGATTATTGTCCTGGTATCACTAATTATTCTCACAGGATGCGGCAATAAGTATCAATTGAAGTTGGATTCACCCAAGACAATTAAGATAAACAAGGCTTTAAAAATCAGTGTCAAGGAAAAAGGAGGTAATCCCATTGACTCTGTCAGGTATTTCATTAATGGAAAGTTGATTGACAATAATGAGTCATTTGATATCAGCGGGTATAAATTGGGTAAACAGGCTCTTTCAGCAGAGGTTTACTTTGAGGGAAAACAAAGAAAACTGAATAATACGATCTTTTTCCTGAACGATACCCCTCCTGAGGTTTATACATATGAGGTAATTCAAGACTTTCCTCATGATGATCAGGCATTTACACAGGGATTTGTTTACCACAATGGCTATTTTTACGAAAGCACGGGTCAACATGGCCGTTCTTCTTTGAGGAAAGTTGAAATTGAAACGGGTAAGGTTTTGAAAAAAATAGATCTGGACAGGCAGTATTTTGGAGAGGGCATGACCGTTAAGGATGGCAAGATTTATCAGCTGACATGGAGAAAAAAGATCGGATTCATTTATGATCTGGAATCTTTTGAGCTTGAAAAAACGTTTGAATATGGAACGAGTAGAGAGGGCTGGGGCCTCACTCATAACGGTGAAATGCTCATTAAAACAGATGGCTCAGAGCGAATGTGGTTTCTCGATCCTGTAAGTTTTAGAGAAGTTTCATATATAGAAACCTATACAGATAAAAGGAAAGCGGAAAAATTAAACGAACTTGAGTTTGTAAATGGAAAAATCTATGCGAATATTTGGCAACAAAATTCTATTTTGATCGTAAACCCTCAAAACGGTGCCATAGAGGGTATTGTCAGTTTGAAAGGTTTGCAGGCAAAAGCAGGACAGCAAGGTGAGGATAACGTTTTAAATGGTATCGCCTATGATAAAGAAAATGATCGGTTATTCGTTACCGGAAAGAACTGGAATAAAGTATTTGAAATTAAAATAAAAGAGAAATAATTTTATGTGGCGTATTCTTGTCCTTGTTTTTGGGGTAATTATTGGTTTTCAGGCATGTGCTGAGGATGTTTTTGAGGCAGAGCCAACCACAGGTGAACTTGTTTTCTCGAAAGACACGGTTTATCTCGATACGGTTTTTTCCAATATAAGTTCAAGTACCAGAACTTTTAAGGTTTATAACAGAAGCAACAATTTTCTAAGTATACCTACTGTAAAACTGGCTAATGGCCCTGATTCTTTTTACAGGCTGAATGTCAATGGTCAGTCCGGGAAGAGTTTTGAGAACATTGAGATACTTCCCAAAGACAGTATATATGTTTTTGTCGAGGCAACTATTGATTTTAGTAGGGTAAGCGATCCTTTATATGAGGATGAGGTTATTTTTGATCAGGGAGAGATTGTTCAGGAGGTTCAATTGGTTACCTTGGTGCAGGATGCGCATTTCTTGTATCCGAAAAGAGATGAGAACGGGATAAAAGAAACCATAGTTTGGGGTATTGACGGCAATGGCGAAGAAATAAGGGTAGAAGGGTTCTATTTGGAAGAAGATGCTTTATGGGGTAATGACAAGCCCTATGTTATCTATGGATATGCGGGAGTTAATATTGGGAATTCCTTAAAAATAGAAAAGGGAGCACAAATTCATTTTCATCATAACTCGGGTCTTTTGATCGAGAAAAATGCGTCCTTAAAAATTGAAGGGACCCTGGACGACAAAGTGGTTATTCAAGGAGACAGATTAGAACCTTTTTATGAAAATGTGGCCGGACAATGGGGGACAATTTGGTTAAAGGCAGGTAGTAGGAATAATAGAATTAATCATGCTTTGATCAAGAATAATATCATAGGAATTTTAATGGATTCTATTGGAAGCAATTCAGAACCCACTTTGCGAATTGATAATACAGAAATTTACAACACGGCAAATTTTGGATTGTTGGGAAGAGCAACAAACATCAGTGGTTCCAATTTGGTTATCGGCAATAACGGACAATCCTCACTTGCCTGCACCGCGGGAGGAACTTACAATTTTAAACATTCTACTTTTGGGAATTTTTGGTCTGATGGTATTCGCGAACTACCAGCCGTTCTGGTAAATAATTTTCAACAATCAGTCTCAGATGGCGGATCCGGTGTGACCATTGCAAATGATCTTCTCTCGGCAAATTTTACCAATTGCATAATTGAAGGAAATCAGAATATTGAATTTATTCTTCAGAAAGATGACAGGGCGGCCTTCAATTTTAAGTTTAAAAATAATTTGCTGCGCTTTAATGATAATGGGAATTCATCTGGGGATCCTCTTTATGATTTTGACGACACCTCTATTTATGAGGACAATATTTTTAACGGTGAAGCAGATTTTAAAAACATAGATAAAAATCAACTCATGATAGGTGAGAATTCCGATTGCATTGAGCAGGCAGACCTTCAGGCGGCTCAGAACGTCCCTTTTGATCTAATGGGAATCAATCGGACGGAATCTCCTGATATAGGAGCGTATCAGCATATGATCTTTGAACCCTGATTTGATTCTTTATTTTTTGTAGACCACTTTTTTGTAGGCAAGCTAAAGGTGCTTTGAATTTTTGGGCCTATTTCCAAAGCCTTTGGAACGATGATCTTCGGATAATAACCTTTGTCGTAGCTTTCTTTCCTACTTCTTTTCCGGCTGTTATTGCGGGAACACAGTGCACGTTGTGTTCTTTCATTAGTTCCATGGTTTCCTCGCTCATCAAAGTCCCGGGCACAATCAATTTTCATCAGTGCAAATAAGTAGATTGACCGAAGCAAATAAAAGAGGTAAGTAGAAAAAAGATAATGCTTAAAAATTTCATATTTTTGACCGTTTAGTTGGGATAAATATTAAAAGCTTAATTGGATTAAGAATGAATTCAAAAAGAATTTTGGTTACCGGGGCAAGCAGGGGTATCGGACTGGAACTGGTGAAACTTTTATCAAAACAGGGTCATAAAGTACTTGCCGTAAGCCGAAATACCAGGAATTTGATTGAAATCAATGATTCTTACCCTAGTTTAATTCCGTTTCAGGCGGAAATTACCTCAAAGGAAGGCCTTTTGAACATTCAGGACCATGTTCAAAATCAATGGGGTGCCATGGATGTATTGATTCACAATGCCGGAGCTTTACTTTTTAAACCTTTTAAAGAAACTACGGATGAGGATTTTTATGAGATTTACAAGGTGAATGTTTTCGCTGTAGCCGAATTGACAAGAATTTTGGACCCCTATTTGATTTCCGGAACTCATGTGGTTGCAATCAGCAGCATGGGTGGAATTCAGGGTAGTATGAAATTCCCGGGTCTGGCAGCATACAGTTCTTCTAAAGGGGCTGTGATTACCCTAATGGAGTTACTTGCGGAAGAATATAAGGAACGTAAAGTCTCTTTTAATACGCTGGCATTAGGGGCAGTTCAAACTGAAATGCTTGCCGAGGCATTCCCGGATTATAAAGCTCCTGTTACTGCTTCGGAAATGGCTTCATATATAGCGGACTTTTCCCTACAAGGGAATATGGTTTTTAACGGAAAAGTATTACCGGTTTCAAATTCCACGCCTTGATCCAAGGAGTAAAATAAATATTGGTGAAAACAAATTCTGAAAATCTTGTTAAATATTTACCCCGAAATGCCATTGGGGAAGCCCGTGATTTAATTAAAAAATATCCTTGTCATTTTAAAATCGTAAAAAAAAGAAGTACCAAGCATGGGGATTTCAGGAGATACCGTGACGGTCGTGTTCAGATTACAATCAATAACGATCTAAATCCTTATCGGTTTTTGATCACTCTGGTTCATGAATTTGCCCATTTGGTAACTTTTAGGGAACACAAGAATGTGAGGCCCCATGGAAGGGAATGGAAAATCAACTTTCAGAGACTCATGCTTCCCTTTTTAACCTCCGAAGTTTTTCCGGATGAAATCCTAAGGTCACTGGCAGCACATATGATGAATCCAAAATCAAGTTCTGACGGGGACATTAATTTATCAATGGAATTAAGGAAATATGATCTTGATAATGATAAAACACTTATTTTTGAGATTCCTGACAAAAGCAGGTTTCAATACAAAAACAGAACCTTTGTCAAAGAAAGAAAGAGACGTTCAAGATATGAGTGCATTGAGGTACTCACACATAAAAAATATATTTTTCACCCTCACGCCGAGGTGGTTCTTCTAAATAAACAACATGAATAAGAATTATTATGCGGTCATTATGGCCGGAGGAGTGGGTTCAAGGTTTTGGCCCGTAAGTACTCCCAATAACCCCAAGCAGTTTCACGATATGCTCGGTACGGGTAAATCTTTGATTCAGCAGACTTTTGACCGTTTGTCAAATCTTATCCCGGAGGAACAGATTCTTGTTGCGACCAATGAAAGCTACAAAGGTCTGGTTATGGATCATTTGCCAGCAATTTCAGAAAATCAGATTCTGCTGGAGCCGGCAATGAGAAACACGGCCCCCTGTATTTTGTACGCCGCTCTGAAAATTGCAGATCAGAACCCGGATGCTGTGATGATCGTTGCACCTTCAGATCATTTTATAGAAGATGAGGAGGCTTTTATTTCTTATGTTGCTTCCGCCTTTGATTCCTGTCAAAAGAATGATATTTTAATGACCTTGGGGATTAAACCATCAGGGCCTAATACAGGTTATGGCTATATACAATTTGAAGCCACAGAAAATGAAGTAAAAAAAGTAAAGGATTTTACTGAAAAACCGGATCTTAAAACAGCAGAAAAATTCCTTGCCCAGGGAGATTACCTTTGGAATGCCGGAATTTTTATTTGGAGTGCGAAAAGTATATTGAATTCGTTCAGGAGTAGTTTACCTGAGATGTATGGTCTTTTTCAGAAAGGTTTGAACTGTTGGAATACAGATGGCGAAGCCGGTTTTATCAAGGATAACTATGGAGAGGCTGAAAATATATCCATCGATTACGGAATTATGGAAAAAGCAGGAAATGTATACGTGATGGCCACAGAATTTGGCTGGAACGATCTTGGAACATGGGGTTCCTTATATGACAAGCTGAATAAGGATAGCGAAGAAAATGCCCTGGTGAATGCTCAGGGATTTTTTGAAGAT
>CP070731.1:228575-235896 GCA_020347545.1 Flavobacteriaceae bacterium
AAGCACATGCAGTGCCTTGACAGTCATTATTAATGATTGTAAAAATTGTTGTTGGTTTTTAAGCTGCCTTCAATGCAACCGTGAAGGTTAGGTAAAACAGCCTAATTGAATACGGATTAAACAAGTAAAGCCTCTGGAGGGCGCAAAAGAGAATCACCTTGAAGCTGTGATTCCAGTTCATTGTAATACCTGGGTAGTTTATGGTTTACCCGTTTCGGATCAGAGATGTCATGATCAAACTCTACACCCAGGGTTATAAATTTTTCCAGATCCACTTTGGGAGGAAGCGGGAGCTGTGGGTCAGGGTCCAGGTCGAGTTGTTTTTCAACCTGATCACCAAGGTAACATTTCCCGTTACAGGTTTGTATGGGCTTTTCTCTGTTCTCACATAGTTCATTTACGATATAATCATAATTGATAAGATACTCAAGCACCGGAATTGCAGGTTGAACCAGGACCAGAAGGTAGAGGTTCAGTAGCAAATGTGTGATGGCTAATTTCTTCATAATGATTGACGCCGTAAAAGTAGACTAATTTGTCTTTTATTAATATGACAAAAATCAGGTCACAAAAGTAATCCAATTCCAAAGCAGATGGCAAACAAAAAAGTACTCAGTGCAAGTTTTTTTAATTCGGGGTCAAGTGTCTTAGGGTCCTTGTTATTATAAACCGTCTTAAAGTGTTTAAAAACAGGAATAAAGGAAATGATAAACAAAAACTGATAAGGGCTCTGGAAGTTAATGGCTGTATATAAAAGTGCGAATAAAAATGACGCACCAAGCAGATAGAAATGGTAATACCTCGCAAACTCGTTGCCGATCTTGACCACCAATGTATTCTTACCTGACTTTTTATCCGATTCCTGATCCCGCATATTGTTCAGGTTCAAAACTCCGGTGCTCAACAGGCCTATACTGAATGCAGGAAGAAAGACACTGAATTCAAGTGACTTGCTGTACAAAAAATAGGTGCCACAAACACTTAAAAGGCCAAAGAATACAAAAACAAAGAGGTCCCCATATCCACTGTAACCATAAGCGTTCACCCCTACGGTATACTTGATTGCGGCTACCACACAGGCCAAACCGAGAACAATAAAAAGGATACTGTAAAAAAGGTATTCTGTTCCAAAAGAAACATAGATCAACAGCAAGGCAAGGGCAAAACTTATTATACCGGTAATCTTAATTCCGTTTTTCATAGCCGACGGACTTATCGTTCCGCTCTGCAAGGCACGTTGGGGGCCTACTCTATCCTCATTATCGGTTCCCTTTACTCCGTCTCCATAATCATTTGCAAAATTTGAAATGATCTGAAAACCTGTCGTTGTAAACAAGGCAAGTATACAGATAACCGGATCAAACAAACCTTTGGCCGCAGCCATAAATGAACCCGCAATAATTCCCGATAAAGACAAGGGTAAGGTTCTAAGGCGTGCCGCCTTGATCCAGCTGCTGACTTTTGACACTGTAAATTCTTTGATTAATTAACTGTTCCTCTTATCCATTTCTCCCCACTCAGTTGTAAGGCCTCTTTGATATCAACAGGCATACCATATGATTTCGCTATAATAAAGCAGTCTTTAAAACCAACCCGCTTTAGATCATCCCTGAGCATCACTGCCTCTTTATAGGTGGTAAATTTACCAATGGCAAACTTGTTAAAGCCATTTTCCTCAAATTCTTCAAGCTGTGTAATATCATCAGAGATCAGGTTAGAGCTGAAATTCGTATAGGCACCAATCTGTATGCTGTAAACAATGCTCATATCGATCAATGAGGTTTTGGCGGAATCGATCACCACCAGTTGTCTTGCCTTGCGTTCCAGTTTGTGCAAAGAATCCGTATCGATCAGGCTCAGGTTGTTTTTGATCAGGTACTCTTCTTTGTACTGCTTGGATTTCGGCAAAAAGGACCACAAAAATAAGATCAGAAGCACCAGGCTCGCCACTCCTAAAATAATCCTGTGCTTTTTCAGTACCGAATTGTTCTCCTCTTCGTCCTTTAAAGCCGTCGAAAGGGTCTTGATCGTTCCGTTCGCCTTATCGATCTCTTCGTAAACGTTTACTAAATTTTTATCTCTCAAATGTGGCATCTGTTTGTTTGTATGTATTATAAATCCTTGGCGCCGGCCACTAATTCGGCTATGTCCATTACTTTGATACTCTTTTCTTTTTCCTTGTTCTTAACCCCGTCGGTCATCATGGTGTTACAAAACGGGCAACCGGTGGCTATAAACTCGGGTTTGGTCTCCAGGGCCTCTTCAGTTCGCTCAATAAAGATTTCTTTATCTCCTTTTTCAGCGTCCTTGAACATTTGAGCCCCGCCCGCTCCGCAGCACAACCCTTGAGATTTGCAACGCTTCATCTCAACCAGCTCGATCTCCAGCTTCTTGATGAGCTCCCGTGGTGCCTCATAGATCCCGTTGGCCCTTCCCAGGTAGCAAGGATCGTGAAATGTGATCCTTTTACCAGCGTACTTTCCACCCTCAATTCGGATACGCCCTTCATCCAGCAGGGACTTTAGAAACTCTGTATGATGCATCACCTGGTAATTTCCTCCAAGCTCCGGATATTCATTTTTCAGTGTATTGAAACAATGCGGACAGGTCGTCACAATTTTCTTGACTTCATAAGCATTCAGTACTTCAATATTTGTCACCGCCTGCATCTGAAACAAAAATTCATTCCCGGCCCTTTTCGCAGGGTCTCCCGTACAGCTTTCCTCCGTTCCCAATACCGCAAAATCTACTTTTGCTTCGATCAGGATCTTGGCAAAGGCCTTAGTTATTTTCTTGGCTCTGTCATCAAAACTTCCTGCACAACCTACCCAAAACAAGACCTCGGGAGTTTTTCCCTCCGCCATTTTTTCAGCCATTGTCGGTATTACCATACTAAGTTAATTTAATTTTTTCTAAATTCAATATTCCTATCTGTAAACTTTAATCAGGTTTTTCAACTGTAAAAGTTCCTTATTCATCCTTCCAGTTCAATCGGTCCATCTGGCTGTACTGCCAGGGGGCACCGTTATTTTCAACATTGGTCATCATCAGGTTCAACTCCTGAGGCGCCGCTGATTGTTCCATGACCAGATACCTCCTCATGTCCATTATGATCGACAAAGGATCAATACTTACCGGACATTCCGTTACACAGGCATTACAGCTGGTACAGGCCCACAATTCTGCCTCAGAGATGGTGTCGAGCAGTGATTTGCCATCACCCTTTTCCCTAAACGCAGCTTCTCCTTCCTTATCAATAAATCGTCCTACCTCTTCAAGCCTGTCTCTGGTCTTCATCATGATGGCCCGCGGCGATAATTCTTTCCCCGTTTGATTGGCCGGACATACCGAACTGCATCGACCGCATTCGGTACAGGTATAGGCATTCATTAACTGCACCCATGAAAGATCGGTTACCTCACTCGCACCAAACTTGCCTACCTCCTCTTCTTCTCCCTCTTCGGGAACGGCATAAGGATCAGCATCAGGATCCATCATCAGTTTGACCTCCTTGGTCACAGAAGCAAGATTATCAAATCTTCCCTGTGGTTCAAGATTCGCGTAAAATGTATTGGGAAAAGCCAGTAAAATGTGTAAATGTTTGGAATAATACAGGTAATTCAAAAAGATCAGTATACCTATGATATGCAACCACCAGGCGCCACGCTCAATATAAAAAAGGGTGAGTTCATTTTCGGGCAACCACCCGGCAATGAACTGGCTCACCGGAAAACTTCCGGCCTGCACGTAATGGATGGCTCCCATCTGCTGTAAACCGAAATCCGCGGCGTTCATCAGCAGGAACAATCCCATCAAAACCATTTCAAAATATAAAATATTCAAAGCATCATTCTTGGGCCAGCTTGTCATTTCCTTTGACCAGAATCTTGGCAGTTTCAAAACCATTCTCCGGATCCAGAAAATAATAACCGAAACAAGTACCAGAAATGCCAGAATCTCAAAAGAGCCGATTAAAAAATCATAGATTCCGCCGGCAAAGGCAAAAATTCGATGCGTTCCAAAAAGTCCGTCTATGATGATCTCAAGAACTTCTATATTAATAATAATAAAACCAATATAAACAAGCACGTGAAGCAGGCCGGCTATTGGCCTTCTCACCATTTTGGACTGCCCCAGGGCAACGGCCCCCATATGCTTCCATCGTTCAGCTTTACGATCAGTTCTGTCAACATCTTGTCCCAGACCGATATTTCGGCTTAGTTTCTTGATGTTTCTTATAAAAAAACCTATTGCTCCAATAAGAAGCAAGGTAAATAAAACATTAGGTAAATAAGACATATACGGGTATCTAAATAATGTTTGAAGCCATCTCAGCAATGACTCCTATCGGAAATAAAAATAAAGATAATCAAAAAGGAAGGATAACAAAATTATTACAAGTTATTAACTACTCTACCTCTGGCGGCACATACGGTTTTTCTTTCTTTCCAAAGACCGATAAATGTACAAAGCGCTTAGGGTGCTCCTTGACTTCTCGCAGTAATTCCTCTAGCTCTTTAGAGGCATTTGTAAGATTGTTGTAGAGTTCCTCATCCGTCATCAGTTTTCCTATCGATCCGTTTCCGGTTTTTACACTGTCAAGGATCACATTAAAACTTTCCAGGGAATGTTGCAATTCAGCAACCGTGGAACCTATATTTACGGCTTTGATCGAATCAGAGATCTCAACAAAATTACCCATGGCCAGGTTGGCTCCGGTCATAATACTGTCGATCTTTCCTCCGTCACTGGTCATCACCTCAAGGTTCCTTGCCGTATTTTTAAATCTGGCCAGTATGGCATTCATGTTAGCTAAAGACTCCTTAATGTTTTTCTGATTCTCCTCATTCATGATCTCATTGATATTCTGCATCACAGAATCGGTATGCACCACAAAGCTCTCTACCTTTGACTGAAGCGGCGCAATTTGCTCATTGATCATACCCATGATCCCTGAATCCACTTCTCCGATGAGTGTATCCCCGTCCTTGGCCATTTCACCTTCATCGATGGATATGTTGATCTTTAAGGATTTTCCACTTATAAAATCAGGGCTGTAAATCTGTGCCACACTGTTCCTCGAAAACTCAATATCATTGCTCAGGTTGAGATGAGCCACAAGAATTCCCTTTTTTTCAGGATGAAAAGTAATTTGTGAGACGGTTCCCACTTTCAGACCGTTGATCGTGATCGGACTCTTTGGTGATAAGCCCTGAACGTTGGTATATTCAGCATAAAAAGTCCTCGTATCGTCATAAAAGCCTTGATTCTTGATAAAATTATAGCCCCAAACGAACATCGCAAGGATGGCTATGGCGAAAATACCTGTTTTAATTTCTCTGTTTACGGTCAAAATAGTGTTATTGGTTCAACAATATTACTAATAATTTTTCTGCTGTCATTGAAAGAATACAAATCTTTTCTCCTTGTAAAATCAAGCCTTTCAGCTTAAACGTAAAAACGCGTTAATTTATTTTAAAGTGACTTATCGATCACTTCCGAAACCTTGATCCTTTCATCGCCTTTAAAGGCTACAACAAATGCCGATTTGAACCCCGCTTTTCTCGCGTCATTCTGCAATTTCACAATTTGATCGTAATCAGAAGAATTACCGTAATAGTATTTATATACACCTCCGATTCTTCCTCGCTCAACTCCTTTCAGGCCTTTGAAATTATAGGATTTTGTTTCAAGCTTCCTTTTTCCGGATGCGATCTGCACTTTAAAATCCACCCCCGGATAAACATTTGAACTTGTCGTTGCCGCAATTGGTGCCTCTTCGATCACCATGTTGGCGTCCAGGTTGGCTTTATATGTTTTTATGGCCTTGTAAATGGCTCCCGCTACTTTGTCCTGCCCTTTTTTTGAATTCAGATAAGCTCCTTCATTGGAATTGGTAATAAAGCCCGTTTCTATTAAAACACTGGGCATATAGGTTTGATGAAGCACCACAAAACCAGCCTGCTTAACACCTCTGTCTCTTCGTTTTAGATCATCTCTGAAATTAGTTTGAATATTACTTGCCAGATACAGGCTCTGATCCAAAAACTCTTCCTGCATCAAGGTCATCCCGATCACTGCTTCCGGAGAGTTCGGGTCAAACCCCTCATATTTTTCCTGATAATTGTCCTCGAGGAAGATTACCGAGTTTTCGTGTTTGGCCACTTCAAAATTCTGTTTGTTGGCATGCAGACCCAAAACATAAGTTTCCGTTCCATAAGCATTGTTGCTAAAGGCATTGCAATGAATGGAAACAAAGAGGTCAGCATCTGCGTCATTGGCTATTCGCCCGCGTTCCTTTAAGTCGACAAATACATCTTTGTCCCTGGTGTAAACCACCTTGACATCCTCTAAAGATTTTAATTTGGCACCTAGTTTTAAAACAATATCCAGTGCGATGTCTTTTTCCACATAATTCTTGGCGGGCCTACCCGGATCCTTTCCCCCGTGGCCTGCGTCAAGAACAACCGTAAAATTCTCCTGAGCAAAAATTCCTGCCTGAAAAAACAGCAAGCCTAATGTAATTAGAACTACCTTTGAAAACGAATAGAAATCTCCCTTTTTTCTTAAATCCAACATGCTTTTTATCCTTCTAGTTTTTCCCTATTATGTTTATGCCACTGAAAAAATATATGTAAGTTTGTAACTTTAAAAAAATTGGCATTTTTTTACAAAAATACTATTTATAGCATTGTATACAAATTTAAGATACTTACTTTTCTTTGCCCTGTTTTTTTGTTTTGTATGTCAATCGGCTCAGAGCCAAGTGACTCAAAATACTGAAAGTAGAGAAAACAATATAAATAGATCAGACAGTCTAAGGGTATCTGATGCAGAAAATCCGGCGCTCGCCGTCCTAGATACCACTAAAATTGATTCGGTTCAGATCACTCCCGAATACCTCGAAGACAATATCATTCATAAGTCAAAGGACTACCTTTCCAATGACTTTATCAACCAGAGAGCTACTTTATATGATGAGGCAGAACTTTATTACCAGGATATTGAGCTCAAGGCAGGAAAGATCATCATCGATTACAAAAACAGTCTGGCCATTGCCACAGGAATCTTTGATTCGGCCGGTGCCTACATCCAGAGGCCTCAATTTAGACAGGGACAGCAGGCCTCAACTCAGGATTCCCTGATCTATAATTTTGAGAATAAAAAAGCCCTGATCTATAATTCCAGAACAGAGCAGCAGGGAATGATCATCACCGGGGACATTTCTAAAAAGGAAAACGACAGTACCTTTTACATCAACAGGGCCCGGTTTACAACTTCTCAAAAAGATGACCCTGATTATTACGTACAAACCAATAAT
>CP070731.1:235996-243211 GCA_020347545.1 Flavobacteriaceae bacterium
TTAAGATGTTATTAGAAGTGCACAATTATGCATAAAACACATACATGGCTGTTGTGTAGCTTTTACAGTCCTTGGTTCGAGCCCAAGAGGAGGAGCAAAAAGCACTTACGAAAGTATGTGCTTTTTTTGTTTTACAACTTTTGTAAATCCGATCAAGAGGTGATAAGAATCATATATTTCCTTGATACGAATCATTTGATTGCTTTTGATTGGTTGGTAATTTTAAGGTTTAACTTTTAAATATCAACTTATGGAAAAATCCTTGAATTTGTTGATGGTAATGGCAATTTTTATGCTGTTAGTATCATGTGAGAGCGATGAAATTGAACCTGTTTCTCAGAGTAGAATGGAGTTCAAAGAGCTCAAAAGTGAAGCCTTAGCAAACAACCCAATAGGAAATTCTGACTTAAGAAAAGTTCAGATATATTTACCAAAAGGGTATGATAATGATAATTCGAAAAAGTATCCCGTGATTTATCTTCTGCATGGGCTTCCTTTTACTGCTGAATCTTTCACCGACCCCTCAACATGGGATCCATATATTGGAGGAGCAAGCCCTTTTCAAATCTATCCTGATTTTCCAGAGGAAGGTTTCAGATCTTGGGTTGATGGACTGATTTTAAGTGGTAAAATGAATTCTGCAATTCTGGTAATGCCCGATGCCGGGAACGTCTACGGCTTTAGTTTTTATACGAATTCAATTTTAACCGGAGGATTTGAGGATTATATTGTAAATGATCTTGTTAATTACATCGATGCGAACTACCGAACACTTTCCAATAAAGATGGAAGAGCCATTATAGGGTTCTCTCAGGGGGGGTACGGCGCGGTAAAATTAGCGATGAAACACTCAGATGTTTTTAGTGTTGTTGCAGGTCACAGCGGGGCTTTGTATTTAGATGGTTTTTTTGAAATGGGTCCGTATATTATTGCTGAAAACCCAGATGGTCTAACAGGGCCGGATCCTAATAAGTTCTTTACAAGTGCCGCCTATGCGATGAGTTCGGCATGGTCGCCAAACCTGGAAAATCCTCCCTATATGGTTGATTTTCCTTTTAAGTGGCCCTCTGGAGATATTGTTCCAGAAGTAAGGGAGCGCTGGCTGAAAAATTGTGCCTTCAATTTACTGGATGATCATCTGGACGGAATGAGTTCCTTGAAAGGTATTTATTTGGATTGCGGATCCCTTGATGAATTACAGATGTATGGTATGGTGGATGCATTTGCTGCTAAATTAAATGCCGTGGGTGTGGATTATACACATGAAACCTTTGAAGGAGGACACTTTGACAAGATGTTTTCAAGACTTGAGCAATCACTTGCTTTTGCTTCCTCTAAGATGAATTGATTTTTTTTATTTCTTATTAAGGAACTTTAATAAAAAAAAGCACCTGTTAATAAAGGGTGCTTTTTTATATTTTGCAACTCACCGGCAATTGCTAATTTTGAGATGTGCTTATTGGCATGATTCATGCATCAAAAAAAAGTGTTCAATATAAAATCTTTATAACATGATTAAATTGAAACCAATCATGGTTTTTTTTGGATTTTTCATATTTCTCTCATGTGAGGATAATGGAAGCAATTTGAGTGAACGTCAAATTCAAATGGACTTGTTGAATAAGAATAAGGACCTATGGGAGAGTCAAAGTATAGGTCATTACAAACTGGATCAGTCCAAAGTATGTTTTTGCTATTTTGGAGATGTAGGGCATGACTGGAGTATCGAGATTAGGAAAGCCCCTGATCAATTTATACTGTTCAATAATGATCTGGTTCCTGAGCTTCCCGAATTTGCTTTATCTGTAGATCAGTTATTTGCTCAGATAGAAAAGGAATTAAAACGGGATCCTTTTCCTTATAAAGTAGATATACAGTACAATTCAGACTATGGATATCCTGAGAAGTTTTCCGTGGATATAGATAAAAATATAGCCGATGAGGAATACAGTTTCATAAATTCAAATTTCAAAATCATGGAATGCGATTCTAAATCGCTGACAGGAAAACTTGTGGTGAAAGGGATATGTATGAATTATGTTATCGAAGTAATTGATGGCGACATAGATGAGAATTTAATTGAAGAGAGCTGGACCCATCCAACAACGAACGATACGTATAATAATGTCTTTGCCTTGGGAAGTCTATGTGATTTTCCGGACAACATACAAGAAGGGGATACTTTTCAGTTTACAGCGATTACCGAAGAATCTACTGAGGAATGTGCTGTATGTCTGGCTTACAGCCCGGTACCGGAAAAATCATTGCGTATAAAAGTTTGCCAATAGATTTTTGATAAGTGCTTGCATCGGCAGCTGATTTCATTGATAATTACTGAGAAAATAAATGCAATTTAAAATGATTCTTCTTTTGTGTGCCGAACAGTTTTTTTACCTTTATGCCTTGTGTTTAAAGGTCCTGTTTTGATCTGTAATAGTAATCGGAAATAAAGACCTTTATCTTTCAAAATATTCAATTTTAATCAATTTATATCACAAGCAATGAAATACTTTTTAACTGTTGCAATAGCATTCGTGCTGCTGGCCATGGGACTCAAAATTAATAGCAAAGAAGAAAGTTTATCCAAATCAAAAACGACAGTCTGGGAAGTTGATTTTTTTGATGATTTCGAGACTTTCAATAAGGATAACTGGCAGGATCAAAGGATCTGGGTGAACAATGAAAAACAATGTTATGTGCCTGACGGTGAATTTGGAACCAGAGAAGTCAGTAACGGAACTTTAAAAATCAAGGTGATTAATATAGGTGAAAAACGTCCTTGTGATAACCTGGATAAATTCGGTAAACAACAGGATGATACACCTTATGTGGCAGGCCGAATTACCTCCAAAAACAGAAAGGAATTTATTAAGGGAAGATGGACAGCGCGGTTGCGACTAGTTGGTAAAAGCGAGCCAAGTATGTTTCCTGCCTGGTGGATCCTGGGAGCTCAAAACAACGAATCACCGGTTCAGGAAGAGGATGAAAATATTTGCTGGCCGCTTACGGGATCAGGTGAGATTGATATTTTTGAGCATCATGGAGATGGTGATAAGAATCATTACACTACAGGTGCGATAAAAAGTTTGGGAGAATGTGACAAGGGAGATTGGTGGTCATTGCGGACAGGAGTTGAAACGACGCTTGATGAATACCATGAATACGCGGTAGAGTGGGAAGGAAGTGATCTTGTTTATCTTCTGGATGGAAAAGAAGTTTATCGTAATGTTGGTGAAGGTGATAAATATCCGGAGCCTATGTTTGCCATTTTAAACTATGCAAAAATTACAGATTCACCTATGGAAGGGGAATGGGTAATGGAAGTTGACTGGGTAAAACATGAGTCTCAAAAATAGAGCTTCATAATTTCAGGCTTTTTTTAACCTTTTTCTAAGGCATCCTTCACCGTGGGGCTTACTTCAATAATGGTGTTAAACCCTGATACCTTAAGGATGTCTTTAACAATATCATTCGGATGACATAGAATCAGTGTACCTGAATTCGCCATTATCCGTTTGGCGGTAGCCAGGAAAACCCTTAGACCCGCACTGCTTACATACCTTGTTTTTTCAAGATCAAGAAGCATATTCTTTGCACCTTTATCGAGGTATTCATTTATTGCATCTTCTGCAACAGGAGAGGTGTTACTGTCAAGGGTTCCAATGAATGCAATAACGACCTGATCCTTTATTTCTTTCAATTTGATATCTAGACTCATATTGAATTGGTATTTATATTGTACTTAATCAAATTTATAATGTTTTTGTTAGATTGTCGGATATAGTGATATTCATCAACAAGATTTTTTACGATGTGAACCCCGAGACCTCCTAAATTTCTTTCGGATATTGATAAATTTATATCCGGAGCTGCATATCTAAAAGGATTAAAAGGGATTCCATCATCTTCAATGGTAATGATCAGTCGTAGATACTTTAGTTGAAACTTTATTTCAATAATATGATCCTCATAGTCATTATATGCATATGAAATGATATTGTTCAACAGTTCGTCGAGAACAATGTTGAATTTTTGAACTCCTTTTGGTGAAAGATCATTATTAGCCGCAAATGCCTCAAAATGACTAATAACCTTAGGCATTTCACTTATTCTGTTGAAAATTTTGATAGAGGTTTGTTCGCTTGAATCACGTTCTTTGTCTTGAAGGTATTGAATCGAAAGAACAGTTATATCATCGAATTGTTCTGTGCCATCCTCGAAGTGTTTGACACTTTTTATGATGAGGTCCGTCAAACTTCTTGTCGAATCGTAATTGCCTTCCTTTATTAATTTGGTCAACCGCGGAATCGAATAAAACTCATCATTTTTGTTCTGTGCCTCGGAAACACCATCCGTATATGCCAGAATAATGTCATCTTTTTCCAGATGCAGAATACTCTCATTATAGGTCATCCCCTCCATGGCTCCCACTACAGGACCGTGAAGTTCATCCAAGATATTGAGGTCACGGTGTTTTCCGATAATATAGGACGGATTATGGCCTGCATTGGAATAAGTTAGTTTACCGTTATCAGTATTTAAAATGGCGATAAAAACCGTTATAAACATTGAAGCCTCGTTATCCTTGGCAATTTCATTGTTTATCTGGGTCAAAATACTTGCTGTTGACCTGTCATTTGCGGCTCTTGATTTTAAGAGTGTTTTTGCTACAGCCATTTCCAATGCGGCAGGTACTCCCTTACCCGAAACATCACCTACCGCAAAATAAATGTGATTTTCATCTAAAAAATTAAAATCATAAAAATCCCCTCCCACTTCTCTGGCGGGAATCAAATCTGCATAGATGTCAATTTCTTTTCTGTTTGGATAGGCCGGAAAGGTTAAAGGAAGCATACTCATTTGAATATCCTTACCAACATTCAATTCCCCTTCCATTCTTTTGTTGGCCTGAATCATAATGGCCTCATTCTTTTTCCTTTTCGTTATATCACGAATAATACCACTGAAATTCATCTGATCGATACCTTCCCACATAGACAGGGCAAGACTAACCGGAAAAATAGAGTTGTCTTTTCTTTTACCCTCCATTTCAACGATGTGGCCAATAGCTCTTTTTTCTCCTCCACTCAAAACACGATTCATCCCTTCATGATGTCGTTTATGATATTTTTCCGGGATAATAATATCAAGGTTTTGACCTAAAGCCTCTTCTTCAGTATATCCAAAAATTCTTGTCGCTGCAGGGTTCCATGATTCAATAGTCCCGTATTTATTTGCAGATACAATTGCATCTATAGCGGTGGAGGTGATAGAACGAAATCTGTTTTCAGAAGCCCTGATTTTTTCTTCAGTTTTCTTTCTTTCAGTGATGTCTCGACCAATTCCAATGAGTCCTGCCAGTTTCCCATCTTCAGTAAAATATGGGGTTTTCATAGTTTCAACAACGATACGATTTCCATCAGGCATGGTTCTTACCGATTCAAAGAGTTCCGAGCTTCCTTTTTTCAACACGGTGTCATCTGAAATCATATGTTTTTCTGCACGTTCCTTTTCAAGTATTTGCAAATCAGTCTTTCCTGTTAACTCCTCGGTGCTAAGGCCCATGTGTTTTTCAAAGGCCTTATTCGCTCCTAGGTATTTTTTCTTGGTATCCTTATAGAAAATTATATCCGGAATCGCATTGATAAGAATTTTTAAAAATGCTTTTTCCTCATTCAATTCTCTGGTCCTTAAGACCACTCTTTCTTCCAGTTCCTCTTTGGCTTTTATCAACGCCAGATTCGCTTTTTCACCCAATTCCAGAGAAAACAGAATTGCCAGAATCATGAGAATTACCACGCCACCAAAAACTCCGAGAACCGTTAGGCGCATTGTAGTATAGGTAGAGTTTCCCTCTGTTACATCAATTTCAGAAGCAAATCCCAGTTTCATTTCTTTATCCCATAACCATGATCCATAGACCATGACACCTCGATAATCTCTGTAACCCGTCATATTCGTACCAGATTTCTCTTTTATTGCATCAGAAGCCATAAATGTTAAAGGTTGCTCATTTCTTGGAACTGTGGGTATAAAACCAGTGGTCATGTCGCCGCCTGGGTCTCTTATTTCCAATTGCAGAATATCATCTTTCTCATAAGAAATGAGCCCTAAATTTTTTAGATCGGTTTTGAACCTGCTCTCGGACAATAACCTTCCTTTTTCTCCAAAAACATAACATTCTCCCGTTTTACCGATCCTGGTGAGTTGCATTACCTTTGAAAATCCTTGAGTCGGATCGAGTCGTATGGCCAGCGCAGCCATAGTTTCTCCCTCTACACTTTGAACCGGGGAAACAAAAAATATAGTAGCCGGTTTGATCTCTTTATCCTTTTCGCCATTAAGGAATACATCAGACTCAATAGGAGGCACAAAAACAGAATTTCCTTCAAAAACCGTTTCTATAAGTTCGGGCCGTTGATTGTAAATCAGGTTTTGAATTCCAATATTTTCATCCCTTGATGACCCCAGGTTCAGATAGTTTTTATCAATAATAAAAAATCCCACACTCTGCAGTTCGTCTTTATGAAGATCATAAAATGCTCTCAGATCCTTTAATGCCTCCGATTTGAGTAATTCACGAGTATCTTTCGGGACTCCCAAAATGTTTTTGGTAGCATTCACGAGTACAGGGTCACGACCAAATTCCTGAACAATTAGTTTATGATGATCAATCCATAGTTTTAATCTTTCATGTGAGTTTTCAAGTGTTGTTTCAAGATTGACTTCTAAGTCATTCAGAATTTTATTTTTGTTATGTTCCATCGCCAGATAACCAAAAAACGAGATTACAAATAATATGATCAAGGTTCCGATCAGGGTAATTAAACGGAATCTTCGTGACCCAATTTCGAGAACGATCTCTTCTTTGACCACCCTTTTGAAAAAGTACTTAATGGAATAATGCCCGATAATGAAAAGAAGGGCAATGACCGCGATACTCTTAAAAATTAGGTATGAAAAATCAATCGAAACATCTTCCTCCAATGACTCTGAGGTGACCCATTTTTCTCTGAGTGTGTTCATTTCATCCTGTGAGATACTCTCCAGACCTTTTTGAAGAATACTTTTAAGAATAGGATACCTTTTATGCGCCGCCAAATACAATGGAGGAGATTCCATTTTTTCCAACGGTACATCAGTGGATATTTCAAGGTTCGGTATATAATTTTCCTCCAGATAATATGAAACCACTCCAATACTTTCCACGAATCC
>CP070731.1:243311-250446 GCA_020347545.1 Flavobacteriaceae bacterium
AACTTCGTTTCAGGTTGCAATCTGTATTAAAGGCAAGAAATTTCAAGTATATTTTAATGAATGTACCCGATAAGCAGATACAAAAGGTAATCTCGATATTGCCGGGAATGAGAAGTCCTACGGTTCTTCCTTTGGCTGAAAAAGGCTGGAGTTCAATTCACACAGTGATCGAGAAGAATAAATTCTGGGAGGTTATTGATGAACTTCAGGATCTTGGGGCTGAAGGAATTTTAGTGGCTCCTATTGAAAAAATGGTAATTTAATTTGACGATGATGAAGATATTGGAAAACCCGAAAAAGGAGGATTGGGAGAGGATCTTAAAGAGGCCTACGCAAACCTATTCGGACATTGAACCACTTGTGACAGAGATTTTTGAACATGTCAGGAAAGAAGGGGATATTGCTGTAAAGAAATATACCAAGAAATTTGACGGTGCCGGTTTAGAAGGATTAATTGTGGCCAATTCTGAAATTGAAGCGGCAAAAAACGCGCTTGATGATTCACTTAAAGAAGCCATAAAACTGGCAAAAAAAAATATCGAGGCTTTTCATGCTGCGCAACAGACTCCTGTTAAAAAAATCGAATCGACCCCTGGAGTTGTTTGCTGGCAGGAAAAAAGGGCAATTGAGAAGGTTGGATTGTATATTCCCGGAGGTACAGCACCGTTGTTTTCTACGATACTAATGTTAGCTGTTCCGGCTGGGATAGCAGGCTGTGAGGAAGTGGTTATGTGCACTCCCTGTGATGCGGAGGGGAAAGTCCATCCGGCAGTCCTTTACACTGCTGATCTTTGTGGAGTTACCCGAATCTTCAAAGTTGGAGGTATTCAGGCGATTGCCGGAATGACACTGGGAACGGAGAGTATACCAAAGGTGTATAAAATTTTTGGCCCTGGAAATCAATATGTAACCGTAGCTAAGCAGATGGCCATGAAGTTTGGAGTTGGTATTGATTTGCCCGCCGGCCCCAGTGAATTACTCGTTTATGCCGATAGTTCCTCTACCGCCAGTTTTATGGCTGCAGATTTACTTTCTCAGGCAGAACACGGAACAGACAGCCAGGTGATACTGGTTAGCAATTCCCTTGAAAAACTAAACGAAATAAAGATCGAAATTGAAAAACAGCTCGAAGAACTTCCGAGAAGGGATATTGCCGTGCAAGCAATTGAAAACTCTAAGTTGATCTATTGCAGTGATCATAAAAAGGCGATTGATCTTATCAATTTTTACGCTCCTGAACATTTGATCTTAAGTGTAGAGGATACCTCGGGAATATTACCCTTGTTAAAAAACGCAGGATCCGTTTTTGTAGGAGATTACAGCCCGGAAAGCGCGGGTGACTACGCTTCCGGTACTAACCATACTTTGCCCACCAACGGATTTGCGAAAAACTATAGCGGGGTTAATCTTGATGCTTTTCAAAAGGCTGTAAGTTTTCAGGAAATTTCGAAAGAAGGGATTAGAAATATAGGTGAGGCTGTTGAAAAGATGGCTGAAGCAGAAGGATTATTCGCGCATCAGAATGCGGTTTCCTTAAGACTGGCGGCTTTAAAAGAAAAGAATTGACCTGAATCATGAAAAGAGAGAAAATTGACATAATGAATATGGCTCGACCTTCTGTAAAGAAGCTTAAACCTTATGCTTCGGCGAAGGATGAATTTAAAGATTTTGATCAGCAACTGATTTATCTTGATGCTAATGAAAACCCTTATGATAATGGTTTAAACAGGTATCCTGATCCACATCAATCGGTTTTAAAAGAGCGAATATCAGAGTTAAAAGGAGTAGCGGTAGAAAAAATTTTACTGGGAAATGGTAGTGACGAAATTCTTGACATGATCTTTAGGGTATTTTTTGAGCCCGCCAAGGATAATATCATTATCAATACGCCAACCTTTGGAATGTTTAAGGTGCTCTGCGGGATAAACAATGTAAACTATAAGGAGGTTTCTCTGACCGAAGAATTTGAGTTGGACGTTACAAAAATTGTGGAGTCCATAGATGAAAATACAAAAGCAATTTTTGTTTGTTCTCCCAATAATCCGACCGGGAATTCAATGAAAAAGGAAGGGGTTGAAGCATTGCTTTCAAAGGGATTACTGGTAGTTATCGACGAGGCCTATATAGACTTTTCGGAAAAGAAAAGCTGGAATCAGGAATTGGATAAATATAAAAATCTAATTGTTACCCAGACTTTTTCAAAGGCTTATGGAATGGCAGGAATAAGGTTAGGTGTTTGTTATGCTGACTCCGAAATAATCACCTTATTGAAAAAAGTGAAAATGCCTTATAATATAAGTGTCCTTACCCAGCAAACGGCTTTAAAACAACTCGAAGACCAACGTGTTACGGAACAAGAGGTAGTGGAAATTGTTGAAAACAGAAAGAAACTGGTTCGTGAACTTTCCGGAATAAACCTGGTAAAAAAGGTCTATCCCTCAGACAGTAATTTTCTGCTGATAAAAGTGGATGATGCAGATCTCAGATATAACGAACTTATAGGTCACGATCTGGTCATTCGAAACAGGAGCAAAGAACCATTATGCGAGAATTGTTTGAGGATAACAATTGGTACACCTTCAGAGAATAAGGCATTGATAAAAAGTTTAACTTACTTAGATACGAAATAACAAAGAACTGATGAAGAGAGTATTATTTATAGATAGAGACGGGACAATGATCAGGGAGCCTGAGGATGAGCAAATTGACAGTTTTGAAAAACTTGTGTTTTACCCCGGGGCCATATCCTATTTATCCAGAATTGCCCGGGAACTGAATTTTGAGCTTGTGATGGTCACCAATCAGGATGGTCTTGGAACAGATGTATACCCCGAGGATGACTTTTATCCTGTTCACAATTTTATCATGAAAACATTTGCCAGTGAGGGTGTTGTTTTTTCGGAGGTATTTATTGATCGAAGCTTCCCGAAAGATAATTCACCCAACAGGAAGCCAAAGACTGGCATGTTGGGACAGTACTTCTCGGAGGATTATGATTTAAAGAATTCCTTTGTCATAGGAGATCGTATGACCGATATGGAATTGGCTAAGAATTTAAATGCTCAGGGAATTTTTATCAATAACGAAACGAACCTGGGGGTTATGGAAACTGATGCCTCAGATACTGAAATAAAGGAATGTATAAGTTTGGAAACGCAAAGCTGGAAAGAGATCTATGAGTTTTTAAAGCTAAATGCACGAAGCGCTGAAATCCACAGAAAGACCAAGGAAACAGATATTTATGTAAAACTTAATCTTGACGGGAAAGGAGAAAGTGAGATCAAAACAGGTATTGGGTTTTTTGATCACATGCTTGATCAAATCGCAAGACACGGAAATATGGACCTTGAGATTCAGGTAAAAGGAGATTTGGAAGTAGATGAACATCATACCATGGAGGATACTGCCATCGTTTTGGGAGAGGCTTTTGCGAAGGCACTGAGCGATAAAAGGGGGATGGAGAGATATGGTTTTACATTGCCTATGGATGATTGCCTGGCCCAGGTAGCCATTGATTTCGGAGGAAGGAACTGGTTGGTTTGGGAGGCCGATTTTAAAAGGGAAATGATCGGAGACATGCCAACCGAAATGTTCTATCATTTTTTCAAATCATTTACCGACGGGGCAAAAGCGAATTTGAATATTAAGGCTGAGGGAAAAAATGAGCATCATAAAATTGAAGCCATATTCAAGGCTTTTGCAAAAGCCATAAAGGTTGCTGTCAGGAGAGATGCAGATAAAATGATTTTACCTAGCACTAAAGGACTTTTATAAAATGAATATTGTCATCATAGATTATGGAGCCGGAAATGTGTAGTCCGTGCAGTTCGCACTGGAGCGATTGGGCCTCCAGGCTGAATGCACCAATGAGGCGAAGAAAATAATTGATGCAGATAAGGTTATTTTCCCAGGGGTTGGTGAAGCCCAAAGTGCCATGAAGGAACTGAGTAAATATGGCCTTGATAAAATTATACCGGAGCTGAAACAACCTGTTCTTGGAATTTGTCTTGGAATGCAACTGATGTGTCAGCACTCTGAAGAGAATGATACGGATTGTTTAGGTATATTTCCTATTGAGGTAAAAAAGTTTGATGAAAGATTAAAGGTTCCCCATATTGGCTGGAACCAGATTCAAAAGCTTAAAGGGCATCTTTTTGATGGCGTTAAAAAGGATGAATACGTGTATTATGTACATAGTTACTATATTCCTGAAAATCCTTACTCAATTGCAGACACAGAATACGGTATCGCGTATTCAGGAGCTATACGAAAGGATAATTTTTATGCATGTCAGTTTCATCCGGAGAAAAGCGGCGATGTAGGTGAAAAGATTTTGATGAATTTTATTAAAGCAGTTTAAATATGAGGATTATTCCTGCCATAGATATTATTGAAGGAAAGTGCGTAAGGCTTTCCAAAGGAGATTACAGTACGAAAAAAATATATAATGAAGATCCCTTAGAGGTGGCTAAAACCTTTCAGGATGTGGGTATAAAACACCTTCACCTTGTCGATCTTGACGGAGCAAAGAGCAAGCACATTGTAAATTACAAGATCCTTGAATCAATTGCTTCAAAAACCGATTTAAAAATTGATTTTGGCGGCGGGTTAAAATCTGATGAGGATCTTCGCATCGCTTTCGAGAGTGGTGCTTCTCAAATAACGGGTGGAAGCATTGCTGTTAAATCGCCTAAGATTTTTGAGTCCTGGATCCAAAGGTATGGTAAGGAAAAGATCATTCTCGGGGCGGATGCACAGGATGAAAAAATTGCCATATCCGGGTGGATGGAGGCTTCTCAGGAAGAATTGATCCCGTTTATAAGATCGTATCAGAATAAAGGAATATCCTATGTGATCTGTACGGACATCTCCAAAGATGGTATGCTTGAAGGTCCTTCATTTGAATTGTATGAAAGAATCCTTAAAGAGGTCCCTGAAATCAATCTGATCGCTTCCGGAGGGATATCACATTTTGATGAACTGGCTCAATTGGCCGAGGCAGGTTGTGAAGGAACCATCATTGGAAAGGCGATTTATGAAAAAAGGATCAGTCTGAAACAATTAGAATCATTTATTCTTAATGAATCATCCAAATAAAAAGTCATCATGGTAAGTAAAAGAATCATCCCTTGTTTGGACATTAAGGACGGAAGAACCGTAAAAGGTGTAAATTTTGTTGGCCTGCAGGATGCAGGTGATCCGGTGGAGCTGGCAGATCGTTACTCGAGAGAAGGAGCAGATGAGCTGGTATTTCTAGATATTACCGCGACAAAGGAAAAAAGAAAGACACTATTGGAACTTGTTGAAAAAGTCGCCAGAAAAGTCAATATTCCTTTTACTGTTGGAGGAGGAATCTCTAGTGTTGAAGACGTAAACCTTTTGTTGAGGGCCGGTGCCGATAAGATTTCCATCAACTCCTCAGCGGTTAAAAATCCTGAATTGATCAGGCAGCTGGCAAATAAGTTTGGGAGTCAATGCATTGTGCTGGCGGCTGATGCCAAATTGATCAATGGAAAATGGAAGGTCTTTTTGGTTGGAGGGCGCGTTGAGACGGAATTGGATCTTTTTGACTGGGTAGCTCAAGGTGTTCGTTTGGGAGCAGGGGAAATTCTGTTTACCTCGATGGATCATGACGGAACCAAGAATGGTTTTGCCAATGAGACCTTGAAACAACTTTCTGAGCTGGTGAACGTACCTATTATTGCAAGCGGTGGAGCTGGCAATATTCAGCATTTTTGTGATACATTTAAAGAGGGAAAGGCGGATGCCGCCCTGGCAGCGAGCGTGTTTCACTATAAAGAAATAGAAATAAAAGAACTTAAATCAACACTTGATAATCAAGGAATTAATGTGAGGTTATGAAAATAGATTTTGATAAAAATACAGGATTGGTTCCGGCTATTGTACAGGATTCAAGAACGAAAAATGTCCTGATGCTCGGATATATGAACCAGGAGGCCTTTGACAAAACGATGGAAACAAAAAAAGTAACCTTTTTTAGCCGAAGCAAACAGCGACTTTGGACAAAAGGAGAAGAAAGCGGAAATTTTCTTCATTTGGTTGGCATCCGGAATGATTGTGACCAGGATACATTGCTTGTAAGTGTAAAACCTGAGGGACCTACCTGCCATAAGGGAACGGATACTTGCTGGGGCGAGTCAAATACTCCCCAGTTTGGATTTCTTGGTACCCTTGAGAACGTGATCAAAAGCAGAAGAGAAAATCCTTCCGAAAAATCCTATGTAGCTTCTTTGTTCAAAAAAGGGATCAATAAAATAGCTCAAAAAGTAGGGGAGGAGGCTGTAGAAGTTGTAATTGAGTCAAAAGACAATGACGAGAAATTATTCCTGGACGAATCGGCGGATTTACTTTTTCATTATTTGATTCTATTGCAGGCCAAAGGGTATACGCTTAAGGATATTGAACAGGTATTGATAAACAGACATAAATAAAATTTACCTTATGATTCCGGATGATTCGATTTCTTATTCCTATACTCTGAAGGTAGATACTTCTCATTTAGATGAACTTATGCATGTAAATAACGTGGTTTATTTGCAATGGGTTAATGATATTTCAGAAAAGCATTGGAACTTGCTGGCAAGCCAGAAATTAAAAAACAAATATTTCTGGGTGGTTTTAAGGCATGAGCTCGATTATTTCCGCGAGGCCAGATTAGATGAAGAATTGACCATTTTAACCTGGGTTGGAGAATCCAAGGGTGTTAAATCAGTAAGACATGTTGAAATATATAAAGATGATATACTTTTGTTAAGAGCCGCTTCTACCTGGTGCCTCATCGACGCAGAGACGCAGCGGCCGACAAGAATAAAAAATGATATTCTTGACATATTGAAGGCAAAAAAATAAGAATTGTTATGAACCAGCCATTTTCTTGGCCTCTATTAACTGCTTAAGAACGAATTCTACACCCGCCTCATTGTTACTTTTTGTACTGAATTTTGCAGCTTTTTTAACATTGTCGTGAGCGTTTTCCATCGCATAACTGAAAAAGGCCTGATCAATCATTTCAAGATCATTGTTAAAATCTCCAAACACCATGGTTTCTTCTTTCGAAACCCCCAGGGAATCCTGAAGTAACTGAACCGCTCTTCCTTTGTTGGCTCCTGGATCG
>CP070731.1:250546-257599 GCA_020347545.1 Flavobacteriaceae bacterium
GCAGACATACGTTTGATCAGATCAGAGCTTCAGAACGTATCGGGGAGTGATGAGGGTTATGAATTATCAATTGACGGCCGGGGAATCACGATAAAAGCCCAGACAAAAGCCGGTGCTTTTTACGGCATACAGAGTTTACTTGCGCTTCAAAACCCATCTTTGGAAAGTAAAAGTGGAATTTCATTTCCTTATGTAAAAATCAAGGACCACCCAAGGTTTGGTTACAGGGGATTTCAACTTGATGTAGGTCGAAATTTCCAGACTAAGGAAACCATAAAGAAAATTATCGATGCTCTGGCTTTTTACAAGATCAACACTTTTCTATTTTATTTCACCGAGGACGAAGGCTGGAGACTTGAAATAGAAGGGCTTCCAGAGCTTACAGAGGTTGGTGGTCAGCGACAACATGCATCCATGAATGAAACAGCGTTGCATCCGTCTTATGGTTCGGGCCCTTTTGCCTATAAAGAAGGAAGTCATGGTTCAGGATTCTATACCAAAGAAGATTTTATTGAAATTCTGAAGTATGCAAATGAAAGACATATCAAGGTTATCCCTGAAGTAAATCTTCCGGGTCACGCCCGAGCCGCGATCAAATCCATGGAGAAACGCTATGAAAAATACATGGAATTAGGAGATGAGCAGGAAGCCAATCGCTACCGGCTTTTAGATCCTGATGACAAATCTGTGTACTCATCCGCACAAAGTTTTAAAGATAATGTTGCCTGCGTCTGCAGGGAATCCGTCTATCGTTTTTACGAAAAAGTCGTAGATGTGATTGTGGATTATTATCAGGAAGCTGAAGTCCCGTTGGAATATTTTCATGTTGGGGGCGATGAAGTTCCGGTTGGCCCCTGGACAGCCTCTCCAATTTGCGATGATCTGCTTGAAGGTACAGAAGGTTTGGACGCTAAAAACCTTCACTCCTATTTTTTTAAGAGGGTTGTTGACATTTTAAAAAAACGTGATTTGATTGTCGCAGGATGGGAAGAAACGGCCCTTCTACATCAGGATGGTCAAATTGTTGTGAACAAGGATTTTTCAGGTGGTCAGGTGGTTCCATATGTATGGAATAACCTCTGGGGTGCACAGGACCTGGGTTATAAATTAGCCAATGCAGGATATCCGGTTGTTTTGTGTCCGGTTACGAATTTCTATTTTGACCTTGCCTATGACAAACATCCAGAAGAACCAGGCTTGTACTGGGCGGGATTCGTCAATACGAGGAACGCCTATGAATATGCGCCTTACAATGTATTCCATACCACCACCAGAGATGATTCCTACTATACGCCAATTGATCAGGAAGCATCATTCAAAAATATGGAACGCCTTACTAAGGAAGGCGCAGAAAATATTCTTGGAATTCAGGCCCAACTCTGGAGTGAAACTCTAAAAGGTCCCGCAATGCTTGAATATTATTTGTTCCCAAAATTACTTGGATTTGCGGAGTCAGCATGGGCCAAAGAACGTGTTTGGGAGTCGATCGAAGACAAAAAATCACGAGACATAAAAATACAGGAAGAATGGAATCAGATGGCTAATTCCATCGGAAAAACGGAGATGAAAAGATTGAATTCACTATTTGGCGGATTTAACTATCGTATTCCTCCACCGGGAGCAAAAATCCAAAATGGGTTTTTATTTGCGAATTCCGCTTATCCAGGATTGGAGATCAGATATACCATAGACGGTTCTGAGCCAGGGCCTGACTCAGCCCTGTACAGCGAACCCATAAAAATTAATCAAACACCCGTCAAACTCAGGGCCTTTAATACAGAAGGGCGAGGAAGCAGGACGAGTGAACCTAAAAACACCAATTTAAATCTTGCACCATGAGCACTTTTGATTCAAACAAGCGACTTATTTCTTTAGACATGCTAAGAGGGCTTACCATAGCTCTTATGATCGTCGTAAATGACCCGGGGTCCTGGGAACATATGTACTGGCCCCTCGCCCACGCCGAATGGCATGGAATCACAATAACGGATTTCGTATATCCATTCTTTCTGTTTATCGTGGGGGTATCTATTGTGTTATCCTCATACAAACAACTTGACGCCGGAGCAGACAAGAAGAAAATGAGAAAAAAAATATGGATCAGATCCATTAAAATATTCGCACTGGGAATACTCTTAAATCTTTTTCCTGATTTCAATTTTGCCGAATTAAGGATTCCGGGAGTTCTTCAACGGATCGCTATCGTTTATTTGGTATGCGCCCATATATTCTTGGCCGTAAATTGGAAAACTCAATTAAAAATAGCGATAGCTGCGCTTGTCGGATACTGGCTTGCGATGATGTTGATTCCTGTCCCGGGCATAGGTGCAGGTGTTCTTGAACCTGGGAAAAACCTTGCAGCATGGATCGACAGTATCGTTATACCGTTAAGAATGTGGCAAGGAACCTGGGATCCGGAAGGACTTTTAAGTACAATTCCAGCCATCGTCACAGGTATGACAGGAATGTTCGCCGGGCAATTATTAAAACAGGATATGGAAATTGAAAAAAAATTGAATTATCTATTCCTGATAGGTTTGCTTTGCGTGGTGGGAGGCTATCTATGGGATCTGTTTTTCCCGATCAATAAAAACCTGTGGACCAGCTCCTATGTGCTCTTCACTTCAGGATGGGCCTTTATGGCACTGGCAGCCTGTATTTTACTGGTAGATGTTATGGGATATGACAAATCTGCTAAATTTGGTGTCATCTATGGAAGTAATGCCATCACAGTTTACGTATTTGCGGGTATGTTTCCATGGCTCTTGAATGATATCATGGGGGTAAGAGGATTTTTTTATAACGGGTTGGTGAATGCAGGAATGGTACCTGAATTAGCATCGTTTCTCTGGTCGATCGTCTATACCTTGATTTGCTTTATCCCGGCATATATCCTGTATAAAAAGAAGATTTTTATTAAAGTTTAGTATTTTGAACAAATCAAAAGAATTTCATTCCATCGTCAGTGAGATGTTGTCCAGGATCATGGATACGCAATTACCCATGATCCAGAATTTAGGAAAGCTCATAGCAGAAAAAACATTAGACGGATCTATTCTTTTCGGATTCGGAACAGGGCACTCCCATGTGATTGCCGAGGAATTATACATCCGTGCAGGTGGGCTATTTACGGCTAAAGGAATCCTTGAACCGGAATTCATGTTACATGGAACCAAATGGAAAAGTACCGCTTTGGAACGCATTGAGGGAATCTCAAAATCGATTTTGACCTTAAATGGCGTCAGGTCAAAAGATGTGATCATCATCATATCCAATTCAGGAAGGAATCCGGTTCCAATTGAAATGGCCATTGAAGCAAAAAAAGAGGGATTACTCGTCATATGCATTACAAATATTGCTCATAGTAAATCCGTTGAATCCAGGCATAAAAGCGGTAAAAAACTGTTCGAGGTATCCGACTATATCATTGACAACTGCGGTTTTCCGGGAGATGCCGCAATGAGCATTGAAGGAGAACCCTATACCTTTGGGGCCACCTCGACCATAACGGGAGCCTATATCATTCAGTTGCTTGTTTCTGAGATTATCGTCAACATAAAAAAGATGGGTGGCACGCCTCCTGTTTTACTCAGTTCTAACCTCGATGACAGCGATGCCTACAATGAAACTCTTTTGAAGGAGTATTTTGATAAATTCCCGGAATTGGAATGGCTACTGAAATAATAAGAGGTTAAAAATAGCGTCGATATTGCTTGGTGTTGCTACGAATTTTTTGTACCTTAAAGGGTTGATTTTAAGTGCTTTTATTAACCAAAAAAATGCATCCCTATGAACCCGATCAATGTTATTCTAGTATTTGTTGTTATTTTTATTTTAGCCGGTATTCGAATTGTCTATGAATACAAAAGAGCCGTTAAATTCAGATTCGGAAAATATGTTTCCCTTTTGCAACCTGGTTTCAGATGGATTATCCCGGTTGTTGAAAGAATTCAACTGGTTGACATCCGTGTAATCACTATTAATATACAGAAGCAGGAGGTAATGACACAGGACAACGTTCCCTGCCATATCAATGGGGTTTTGTTCTTTAAAATTGAAGATGCCACAAAAGCGATCCTTGAGGTTGAAGACTATGTTTTTGCCATTTCTCAAATGGCTCAGGCAACCCTTCGTGATGTATGCGGTAAGGTGGAGCTGGATACCATTCTTTCAAAAAGAGAAGAAATAGGAAAAAACATTAAGGAAATTGTGGAACTGGAAACGGAAGTATGGGGTATCTCAATTCAGGATGTCAAGATAAAAGACATCGAACTCCCGGAAAATATGAAACGTTCCATGGCCAATCAGGCTGAAGCAGAAAGATCAAGACGTGCACGAATTATCCTGGCAGAAGCAGAAAAACAGGCTGCTGACAAACTACTTCAGGCAGGTAAGGTAATCGATGAGTCACCCTCTGCGATCAAACTGAGATTGTATCAAACATTGTCAAACATTGCAAGTGAAAAGAATTCCACGATTGTTTTCCCTTTCCCCGAAGAAGTATTGCCCGCAAAGAAGCGAAAGGAATAGCGCTGCTTCAATAAGACCATAAGCTCTATCTTCCATTTGAATTTCAAATAAATGGATTTTCTTTTTTCGTATCTTAATCGCTTAATCTTATGTCATGATTCAATCCTATAAAAAGAACCCTAAGATCGACGATCACTACCATTCTATTCTGATCGGATCCGGTATGGGTAGCTTATCAGCTGCTGCCATACTTGCCAAAGAAGGATATAAGGTACTTGTACTTGAACGACATTATACGGCTGGAGGTTATACTCATATTTTTAAACGAAAAGGGTTTGAATGGGATGTTGGAATCCACTATATAGGTGATATGCAACGACCCAAAAGTGCCATGAAACGATTATTTGATTACATCACTGATGGAGAATTGAAATGGGCTGATATGGGTGAGGTTTATGATCGAATAATTATCGGAGATCGCTCCTACGATTTGGTAAAGGGATTAAAAAATTTCAAACAAAAACTCATCGGTTATTTTCCGGAGGAAGAACAGGCCATTAATAAATACATCGATCTTGTTTTTAGCGCCAACAGGACTGCCGGCAAATTTTACATGAACAAGGCCCTTCCTCCTTTCCTGTCCAAGCTCACTTATAAATGGATGTCGAATCCTTTTTTTAAGTATGCAGACCAGACAACCTATGAGGTCATCAGCAGCCTGACAGAAAATCAGGAATTGATCAAGGTACTCACCGGCCAATACGGCGATTACGGATTACCCCCAAAAGAAAGCAGTTTCTTTATGCACGCCACTGTGGCCAAACACTATTTTGGTGGTGGAAGCTTTCCTGTTGGAGGATCATCTCAAATTGTAAAAACGATAGATCCAGTAATAGAAAAAGCAGGTGGTACGATAATAATAAACGCCGAAGTTAAAGAGGTTCATATCGTAAATAACAAGGCAATCGGCGTAGAAATGACTGATGGACGAATTATAAAATCAGATCATGTCATCAGCGGAGCAGGCCTTCAAACTACTTATGAAAAGTTGCTTCCCGAAGGAGTGGTCAATCAACACAAATTAAAGGACCAGGTAAAGAAAGTGAATCCTTCCGCCTCACACGCCTGTTTGTATATCGGCCTTGATGGTAGTCCGGAGGAACTGAAGTTACCAAAAACCAATCTTTGGATTTACCCTGAAAATACGGATCACGATACTTCCGTAAAAAATTATCTGGAGAACATTGATTCAGAATTTCCTGTGGTATACGTTTCTTTCCCGGCGGCAAAAGATCCGGACTGGTCTAACCGCTATCCCGGTAAAAGTACCATTGACATTATCACGTTGCTGCCCTTTGCTATTTTTGAGACCTGGGAAGGTTCACGATGGATGAAACGAGGTGAAGCCTATGAGGAACTGAAAGAAAAAATATCCAAAAGACTTCTCGAAAAATTGTACGAACAACTCCCTCAGGTAAAAGGAAAAATCGTTCATTACGAATTAAGCAGCCCGCTTACGACGCAACATTTTATGAATTACAGCAAGGGTGAGATCTATGGCTTAGATCACAGCCCAGGCAGATTCAGACAAAAGTTTCTCGTTCCAAGGACCCCGGTCAAAAATTTCTACCTGACTGGTCAGGATATCGTCACTGCGGGAGTGGGCGGAGCCCTTTTTTCGGGCTTACTGACCGCATCTGCATTAACAGGAAAAAACTTTATGAAAAAAATTATTTGACCCGGCTTTCCAGGTCTTTTCTGTCAATGATCAATAATCTTTCAATGGGTTCACCATTTCTAAATGACTGTACCCTTAGCTTTAAATTTCCTGCGGGTATTTGAAACGGACCCTCATATTTTTTGCCGAAACTCACTGGGTATGTATTATCAATAGTGTAATACATCTCGATATCCGAAAACGAATTTTTTAACTCACACATCAGTTTATTCCCGTCTTTGTAAACCCTTACTTCCGGTTCATAAATGGTTCTGGCAACATTGATGTTTTTCTCATCAAATCGGTCCAGGTGAGCGCTGGTTCTTTCAAGAAAACTATCCCAGTTTTTATTTGATTTACTGCTCCAAAGTGACTCGGACAGTGCCATAGCCCTTGGATAGGTCATATAAAAAGCAAAAGAAAGGGTAGGAATATCTTCCGTCCATAAATTCCCTTGTCCTCCAAGAATCAGATCAGGATCAAGAACCAGTTCCGGAACGGGATCAAAACTATATGATTTTTCAAGCGACAAGTCGGCATAAATTTTGTTTTCAACACTGTAATCACCTTGGGTGTAATCCAGATACGCAAATGTTGTTGGCGTCATAACTACCTCATGACCCATTCCGGCAGCCTCGATTCCCCCTTTCATTCCTCTCCAGCTCATCACAGTGGCACCTTCCGCAAGTCCTCCTTCGAGAATTTCATCCCAGCCGATCATCTTTTTACCCTTGCTGCTAATGATCTTTTCGATTCGTTTTACAAAATAGCTTTGTAATTCACCACCGTCTTTGATGTTGTTCTTTGCCATAAAATCCTTCACCTTAGGATCCTCTTCCCAGAAACCGTGATAACATTCATCACCT
>CP070731.1:257699-264712 GCA_020347545.1 Flavobacteriaceae bacterium
GGAAGGACCCCCCTCTGTAATTTAAGAGCCACTGCACCTTTCTTCCCTGAAGCAAGGATTTAAATGTTATTCCATAGGCCTTTAAATGATTCGACTGGGAGGCGTCATCCATAGGGATCAAAAGAAAGGACGCGAATAGATGTGATGAAGAATTCAGAAGTAACACCAATAATAAGACAACAGTAAGCGTACGGGTCTTTTTATTAGGCATGACTGAAGTCTTTAATAATTTTAGAATGGAACATCCTCATCATCATTTTCCATCTGGCCAAAAGCATCATTTGCACTACTGAAATTACTTGGTGAAATAGATCCCGCATTCATCGAGGACTGGAATTCAGTTTCAAATCCTTCATCGAGATTGGCAAATTTGGCCAGTCGACCAATAAATTTCATCCTGATGTTATCGAGGCCACCGTTTCTGTGTTTGGCCACAATGAATTCTGCCTGTCCCTCACATGGCGTTCTTTCATCATCATCCCATTCCGTGAGTCCGTAATATTCGGGCCTGTAAATAAAAGATACAATATCTGCATCCTGTTCAATTGCTCCTGATTCCCTCAGGTCGGAAAGTAATGGTCTTTTACTTCCTCCACGGGTCTCCACTGCCCTTGATAACTGAGACAAGGCGATTACGGGAACATTTAGTTCTTTAGCAAGTGCTTTAAGGTTTCTCGAAATTGTAGATATCTCCTGTTCCCTGTTACCGGAGCCCTTGGCTGCCGAACCTGCAGTCATCAACTGAAGGTAATCAATAATAACCACCCTGACGTTATGCTGTGATACAAGTCTTCTGGCCTTTGCCCTCAAGTCAAAAACTGAGAGTGAAGGAGTATCATCTATAAAAATCGGTGCATCCGATAATTTTTTCACTTTTACATTCAAGGCTTCCCATTCATAGGTTTCCAGACTTCCTTTTCTGAGTTTTTCGGAAGAAATTCCTGTTTCACTTGAGATCATCCTTGTAATTAGCTGCACGGATGACATCTCCAAAGAAAAAATCGCTACCGGTATATCAAAATCTATAGCCATATTCTTAGCCATGGACATTACAAATGCCGTTTTACCCATACCCGGTCTTGCAGCCAGAATAACCAAATCCGAAGGTTGCCAACCGGAAGTCAATTGATCAAGTTTACTGAATCCCGTTGCCACCCCGCTCATTCCTTCCTGATTTGAGATCTCTTCGATCTTCTTTAAAGCCTGTGAAACCAGATTGTGTGCTGCCTCTGAACTTTTCTTGAGATTGCCCTGTGTTATGTCAAATAATTTTGCCTCCGCCTCATCGAGAAGGTCAAAAACGTCTATTGTTTCGTCATACGAGCTGGTAATAATTTCACTCGAAATTGTAATTAGCTTTCTCTGGATAAATTTTTGAAGAATGATCCTTGCATGAAATTCAATGTGTGCTGCCGAAGACACTTTTTGACTGAGATTGATCAAATAGAAATCCCCGCCTATGGCATCGAGCTTCTCGTCTTTTTTAAGTTGATTGGAAACCGTGAGCAAATCAATAGGTTCTGAATTTTCAAAAAGCTTAAAAATTGCTTCGTAAATGAACTGATGTGCCGGTTTGTAAAACGCTTCAGCATGAAGGATATCAATAACATCGTCTACACCTTTTTTATCGATCATCATGGCACCCAATACGGCCTCTTCAAGATCCATGGCCTGTGGAGGGATTTTTCCCTGTTCCAGATTTATGATTGTTCCTTTTCCTTTTTTATTATATGATAATGACCTAGCTGAATCCATGTGGCAAATGTAACTGAATAGTAAGGTATAACCCGATTAATTATAGCAATTAAAATTAACAATTAATGTTAACTATTGATAAAAGATGTTAATAAAACATAAACGGTATACCTAACCTGTCCTTTTCAAAGTATGATTGGATAGTCCTTCCTGAATTTAAAAATTCGCAATAAATTAATTTGCAATTCCTTAGGAATTTAAGAACTTAAATTCCAAATCAAAACAATGAAAAACTGAATTGTAATTGTTGTTAATAATTTGTTCTTTTGTTCAAAGAAATATAATGCAATGTATAAAGAAAAAAGAAATATTCTACTAAGCATTTTCCTTTTTTTACAGATTGTTCTTGTCGCTATCCTATCGGGCTATTCTTCGCTTATCGAAAAGTATTACGTCAACGGAATATATCCGGTAATTGCTAAATTCCTGCGAAGGCTGTTCGGCTGGATCCCTTTTTCTATAGGAGATATTCTTTATGGAATACTGATTTTTCTTCTATTGCGTCTGATTTGGAATCTGATAAGGAATCCAGGGAAAAACAGAAAGTATCAATTCATTCAGTTTCTGGCAGCTATTTCCGTATTTTATTTTTTCTTTTATCTTTTCTGGGGATTGAACTATTCACGCCCACCACTGGGAGAGTCACTTGAGATGGAAAAAGAAGAATTTAATATTGAAGAACTCGAGTTGATCACTGAGAAAATTATTTTTAGGACTAAACGACTCCAATCCAAGCTATCTGATCACGATACCCTTGCCGTCATTGTACCTTATTCCAAGGAAAAGATCATTGAACTGACACCCAAAGGATATGCCAATTTAGGAGAAGAATTGCCCAAGTTCAAATATCATCCGGTATCTTTAAAAAAGTCCCTGTTCAGCTTACCACTGACCTATATGGGATTTTCAGGGTATCTTAATCCCCTTACCGGAGAAGCTCAGGTAGATTACCTGATTCCAAAAATAAACCTTCCCTTTACCTGCTCCCATGAAGTTGCACACCAATTGGGTATTGCTTCCGAAAATGAAGCGAATTTTGTCGGGTTTTTAGCGAGTATACATCATGAGGACCCTTATTTTCAATATGCAGGATACTTACTTGCTCTTCGCTATGCCTTGTTAGATATCAGAAGGTATGACAAAAATCTCTTTAAATATTATCTCGATAAGTTACCAAAAGGAGTTCTCAAGAACATTAGAGAATCAGATGAGTTTTGGCAAAAATACGAGAACCCGTTTGAACCTTTCTTCAAAATATTTTATGATCATTACTTAAAGTACAACCAGCAGCCTGACGGACTCGAAAGTTACAACCAGATCATGGGTCTGCTTATTTCCTATGATAAAAAAAATCCGTTCTAATTAATTTGATATTTTTGATGATCCAAATCAAGCCAAATGATAAAAGAGATTTCGAGCCCCAATAACGACCTTATCAAGGATCTTGTCCAGTTACTTGAAAAATCAAGGCAAAGGAATAAGAAAGGGATGTTTGTCATAGAAGGCCTTAGAGAGATATCTTTGGCGATTCAAGGAGGCTATGAATTAGAAAAAGTATTTTTTTGTGAAGAAATTTTATCTGCGGATGACCTTGAACATATTATTGGCCTTGGAAAGGAATTAAATTTCCAGCTCATCAAAATATCTTTAAGGGTTTATCAGAAACTGGCTCACAGAAAAAAAACTGAAGGAATACTTTCGTTATGCAAATCTAAATCACTTAATTTAAGTGATATACAGTTAAAAAATAATCCTCTAATTCTTGTTGCTGAAGCCTCCGAGAAACCTGGTAATATTGGTGCTTTGCTCAGAACGGCAGATGCCGCAAACCTTGACGCTGTTATCATAGCAAACCCCAAAACTGACGTCTATAATCCGAATATTATTCGCTCCAGTGTAGGCTGCGTATTTACCAGTCAGATCGCAACAGGAACCACAGATGAAATTATTGGGTTTCTTAAACGGAATAATATTAATATTTATGCCGCGGCTTTAAACGAAAACAGCATCATTTATACCGAGCCGGACTTCAGAGAATCCTCAGCAATAGTTGTGGGTACAGAAGACAAGGGGCTCAGTGAACAATGGCTGAATGAATCATTAAAAAAGATTATCATTCCCATGGAAGGTAAAATTGATTCACTAAATGTTTCAGTTTCAGCTGCAATTGTTATTTTTGAGGCCAAAAGACAAAGGGCCCGGTCTCTCTAGACTTTTTCATTTTAAGCATTCAATTCATAAGCATTCAATACAAAAGCATTCAAATCACAATGAAACCAGAACTTTTATTTTACATTATCATTGCTATTTTGATTGTCAATTTTGTCGTAGACAAAATAATAGACTATTTGAATGCCATGCATTTTGACGATCAGATACCTGAAGAATTGTCTGACGTATTTAATCAGGAAGAGTATTACAAGTCCCAGGCCTATAAAAAAGAGAACTATCGTTTTTCGCTGATTACAAGTAGCTTCAGCATACTTCTTACCTTGGCTTTTTTCTTATTCAAAGGATTTGCCTGGGCAGACAGAATAGCCAGAGATCATGGAGACAATGAGATTATTGTGGCCCTTATATTTTTCGGGATTATCATGATTGGAAGCGACATCCTTAATACACCATTTTCGTATTACCACACTTTTGTAATTGAAGAGAAATACGGCTTCAACAAAAGCTCCAAAAGACTCTTTCTTATCGATAAGCTGAAAGGGTGGTTTTTAAGCGCAATTATTGGAGGAGGGGTATTGGCATTGATCATATGGTTTTATGAAAAGACAGGTGATATGTTTTGGATCTATACCTGGATACTTATTGGTTTTTTTACTGTCTTTATGACCATGTTTTATTCTTCTCTTATAGTCCCCTTGTTCAATAAGCAAACCCCTTTGGAAAGCGGTACCCTTAAAGAGGCCATTCATGAATTTTCAAAAAAAGTCGGATTTAAACTTGACAATATTTTTGTTATCGACGGGTCGAAAAGATCTACAAAAGCGAATGCCTATTTCTCAGGATTTGGAGCAAAAAAGAGGATTGTGCTTTACGACACACTTATCGATGATTTAAATACCGAAGAAATAGTGGCGGTTCTGGCTCATGAAATAGGCCATTACAAAAAGAAACATGTGTTATTCAATATGATCATGTCATTGTTGCTGACGGGGCTGACACTTTTCATATTTTCACTGTTTATTGACAATAGCATTTTATCAGAGGCGCTTTCTGTTGAAATACCAAGCTTTCATATTGGTTTAATTACCTTCGGGATCCTTTATAGTCCAATTTCTGAATTAACAGGAATCCTGATGAATTTTATTTCGAGAAAGTTCGAATTTCAGGCCGATAACTATGCCAAGCATTATTACAACGGCAAAGATCTGATCAGTTCCTTAAAAAAGTTGTCCAAAAACAATCTTAGCAACCTGACACCACATAAGGCGAATGTATTTTTGCATTATTCTCACCCTACACTTTTGCAACGCGTGAAAAACCTTGGCTAGAAAGTCTTTTTCTTTTTTCTTTTCCACTTGCTTTAGATGGTAAAACTTGGTATTTTAGAAGCTTCATAGGATTTTAAATAAATGGCATATACTGCAAGCATAGAAGATGAGAGAAAGGAGATAGCGATCCGTTATAAGGACATGCTTAAGGACACGTATCAAACTTTATCGAATGAAGATAAACTATTGATCCGTAAAGCCTTTGATATATCAGCTGATGCACATAAGGATCAAAGACGTAAAACAGGGGAGCCTTATATTTTTCATCCCATTGCTGTGGCTAAAATTGTGGCCAATGAAATAGGACTGGGAGCCTACTCTATTGCTGCAGCATTACTCCACGACGTTGTGGAAGATACCGATTACACCTTTGCGGACATCGAACAATTATTTGGTGAGACCATTGCCAAAATTGTTAACGGACTCACTAAAATTTCAAAATTACAGAAGGACCAGAATGCATCCATTCAGGCAGAGAATTTCAGAAAAATGCTGCTTACCCTAAATGACGATGTGAGGGTGATTCTGATCAAAATTGCGGATCGGCTTCACAATATGCAGACCCTTGATTCCATGCGCGAGGACAAACAGGTAAAAATAGCATCTGAAACCCTATTCATTTACGCGCCCCTGGCGCATAGGCTCGGACTTTATAATATTAAAACAAAACTTGAAGACTTAGGTCTTAAGTATACTGAAAGCGAAGTATATACCGATATAAAAAATAAAATATTCGAAAGTGAGGAGGAGCAACAGAAATATATCGATAGTTTTACGAAGACCATAAAGAAATCATTGGATCAGGAGGGTTTTACCTACACGATTAAAGGAAGGACGAAATCTATCTATTCCATCAGAAGAAAGATGCTGAATCAGGCTGTTTCCTTTGATGAAGTCTATGATAAATTTGCGATACGGATTGTTTATGATTCGACTTTAAAAGATGAAAAATTCGATGCATGGAAAATATATTCCATCGTAACTGATCACTTCAGCCCCAACCCGAACAGACTAAGAGACTGGATTACCCAGCCCAAAACTACGGGTTATGAGTCGCTTCACACGACTGTTATGGGGCCACAGGGAAAATGGGTGGAGGTACAGATCAGATCCTCAAGAATGGACGAGATCGCCGAAAAAGGATATGCGGCACATTTTAAATACAAACACGGATCTCAAAAAGAGAGCGGATTGGAGGAATGGCTTAACAAGCTGAGAGAATCACTTGAGAACCCGGATGTCAACGCGGTAGATTTTGTGGAACAGTTCAAACTCAATCTTTATGCCAAGGAGATTTATGTATTTACTCCGGACGGAGACATTAAATCCTTGCCAAAAGGTGCCACAGCTTTGGATTTTGCCTTCGCCATACATTCAGAGATCGGTATGCGCTGCAGGGCGGCAAAAGTAAATGGTCGCCTTACTCAGATAAGCAAAGAACTTCATAGTGGAGATCAGGTTGAGATCATTACTGCCAAGAATCAGAAGCCGAAGCTCGCCTGGCTGGATATCGTAAAAACGGCCCGCGCTAAATCGAAAATTAAGAGTATTCTTAAAGAAGAGCATAAAATTATTGCCAAAGAAGGAAAAGAGGTGCTGGATCGTAAGCTGCGTCATTTGAAAATAAAATTGAACGAAAAAACGATCAACGAACTTGTCAACTTTTTTAAGCTTAAAACAAGTTTCGATCTTTTCTATAAAATTGGCAACGGGTCAATTGACAATCAGCAGCTGAAGAAATATGCAAGTCAAAGATCC
>CP070731.1:264812-271671 GCA_020347545.1 Flavobacteriaceae bacterium
TACCGGAAAAAGATCAAATTGTACTTAGGGAGCTCCTGCAAGAATACGACAGGCTTATATTGGAAATCGAAGAAGAAGGGTTGAATCCGGATAATGCCAAATTCCGTTATGATGTTTATGATGCCATGAGCAAACTGCTAGGGGATGCCTGGAGTAAGATGCCAGAGGTGAGTAATTAACGGACCTTTTTCATCGTTAAAATGAATCTCGGACCAAGGCTAAAGCGAATACCTTCAACCTCCCCTTGATTATCAAGTTCTAAATGATAAAAACCACCGTTACCTGATCTAAATCGATGCTCCGTTATAGGAATGATGCTCATTTTTGTGTGAGGACCAGAAGATCTATAACCCGTATAGATCAGCTGACCTTTTTCAAGGCTTATTACTATAGAATCATCGTGAATGTAGTTTTTATCGGAACACCATTTTGAATCATATTTACCGAGATAATGTTTATTCTTTTCGACATCAATATCAAGATTTATTGAGTTAGCTCGTTCGATTTCCTTGTCATTTAAATATTTGTGCAGCTTTCTATAGGTTGAAACTGAGATACGATCGTAGTTATTTATCCATTGATTGTATCTGCTTTGTTTTTTATAAACTACAGAAACTGAATTCAAGTGTTCTGGATTACGTAGAAAATAATTGGTAATGACCTCATCCTTTA
Organism: Flavobacteriaceae bacterium; assembly: GCA_020347545.1. Lineage (GTDB taxonomy): Bacteria > Bacteroidota > Bacteroidia > Flavobacteriales > Flavobacteriaceae > Lutimonas. Next base: position 265,485 of record CP070731.1, read on the forward strand.
ATTCTCCAAACTGCCAATCCCTAAACCATTCATACTTCTCTAGTATTCTTTCCTTTTTAAGGGCGGATTCTTTCACATCTTCCTCAAAATCCTTAACAACATTTGCATAAAAATTATGAACAGAGGTTAAACCAATTAGTATGGAGTCCTGCTCTGGTGTTAAGTCCTTCACTTGAGGCATTTTACTGAATGATTTGTCCTGAAGTTTAACTATAAAAGGATCACAGCCTATATTGGTCAACGCACGTCTAGCATATCCTTTATAGTCGTCAAATTGGAGGGTGTCAATCAGTACTTTTAGAAAAAGAGAATCGTAATATGAATGGAAGTAAATACCAGTTCTTACACTGGTAATGTTAAAAATAAGTTCTTTCTCAACTTCAACCAATGCCTGATCAAATCTTTCAAGATCTTTTCGTCGTTCGTTCCAGTTATTAATATACAGTGCAATCAAGATCCCAATAACAACAAGAACAATTTCCCCAATGGCATATCTTGAGTACTTGAAGAACTGATTATCTGCAGCGAGTCGCCAGCGTATTTTACGGAAGAAGGGGAGCATTTGTTTTTAATTATATTTTAGCATTTAATTTTTGGATTTCTATTTCAATGTCATCAATCAGTTTTTTGGTTTCATCCACTATTTCATTGTAAAAGTTTAGGGTTATTTTTATCGTGTAGGCGTTTTGTTGGACGAGAATTTTGAAATCATCATCGGATTTAAGGGCCTCATAATTTCTTGGTTGAGCCGAATTCAACAGTTCAAAAGTTTTGAACTTTTTCATCATATCCAATAGTAAAGGCTGATTATTATTATATTGTCGATCTTTAAGAAAATCTCTTAACCATCTATAACGCTGATCATAAACTTTTGAAATTTGAATTCTTAAAGAATCATTTCCAATGATTTTAGTTCCTTCGGATAACCATAAATTATAGCCACTGGTAATAGGATCGAAATTAGCCGCCATAGGTAACCATGAAAAATGTGTCGTTAATGAATCATGGTAGGCAATGTTGTTATTTAAATGGTCTAAGATGATTTTAGATGAGAAAATAACTTGATTTAAAAATCCAAGGTTTTCATTATGATCATGAAAATCCATGATGAGATTCTGTCGTATTTCAGTTAGAATTTCAATCTCAAGGATGTTTTTCTTCTTTTGCTCATTCCAATTGTTAATCTGTAAAGCAATCAAAATCCCAATAACAACAAGAACAATTTCCCCAATGGCATATCTGCTATACTTGAAGAACTGATTATCTTGTGCTAGTCTCCAGCGAATTTTACGGAAGAAAGGAAGCATCTGCTTAGTTTTATAATTAAATATAGTATCAGCTAATCAGATGTAATAATGGTTAAGGACGAATAGCATCAAATGACCTCCGAAAGTCATGGATTATTTATCGAGATGTTTAAATGGGCATCAGGTCCGGAGCAAGGGCACGGAAAATAGCAAGATGGGGTATTGGAAAAGGGACCTGAATAATTGATCCTCATCAAGAAAACCCGATAGCATCTCGCTACCGGGTTTTCATTTTCTTGAGGGGAAGTTTAGTTGTCGCAGTCCAAAGAGAAGGTAACTCCTTCGTCTACAACCATGCAGGTGTCATAGGGTGAAGGTGGTAGATAAGGCGGAGGCGTACAATCATTTAGGGCGTTGGTCCATTGATCCTCATAGGCCTGGATACATTTTAAGTTGTTATTATCAGCCCATAAATTTATCCATTCTGTCAAGTGCGAAATATCGAGCCTTGTGAGCTCATTGTTAGATAAAATTAAAACATAAAGATTCTTGTTATTGGTCAAGTCTATGTCTTCAAGTGAATTGTTTGAGCAGTTCAAGCTTTCGAGGCGGATATTTTTAGTAAGATCTAATGTGCTCAATTCATTGTTTGAGCAGTTCAAGCTTTCGAGGCGGATATTTTTAGTAAGATCTAATGTGCTCAATTCATTATTCGAGCAATTCAATTCTTTCAGATTGGTAAAGGCCTCGATGCCTGTAAGGTCTTTGATGCCTAAACCGCTTAGGTCCAATTCATCGACGTCAGCCACGTAAAGATCAAACACATAGTCGTCCATCAGTCTGTCCAGTCCGAGGTCTACAAGTGCCTTTTCAAAGTTGTCGTCTGGAACATAGGTCTGTTTAGTTGGCTCGAAATAAACGGTAATGGTCATGGACTTGGTCATTGTAATTTCCATAGGATTCTCCACGCCCTCAACATCACCATCCCAAAATACGAATTGCCATCCGGGAAAAGGAGTAGCAATTAGCTTCAAATGTGTTCCGGATGGGAAAGTCGTTGTTTTGGATTGAAGGACTTCCTGCTTCACAGTACCCCCTCCATTGATAATGATGTCCAGGGTGTATTGTACTTTTTCAAAAACAGCAGTAATATTTTTATCTTCAAGCATGATAATTTTCAAAGGGTTTGCATTACCACTGGCATCGCCGGTCCAGTTTTTAAAAATATACTCATCTATAGGGGTTGCCTTGAGTTCAATTTCGCTTCCTTCATTATACATGCCGGGTAAAGGGGTTACGGTTCCTGTTTCTTCGGGGATGCACGATGTTTTAAGCTGATACTGGATTGGGTCATCATCTGCGCAAAAAGTCAAAAGGGCTAAAAACATCACAGATACTGTAAGTTTAAGATTAATAGGATTCTTCATATCGTTCGATTTTTGAGTTATATTAATTTTAAAAATCTATGCCATTTGGCATTTATCACGCAGTATCTTATTATAAGGGATAAAATTAGTAGGGAATTATAAATTCAACAATGATACTAATCAATTTACAACTTGATTTTAATCAATTAAATATCTGATTTACAGATATATATACCCTCCCAAGGGTATATAAAACCTCAAGAACAAACAACTAATGACTATAAGTTTTCGGGAAGAAAATTGATGCTGTTGCCGAAGCCGGACATACATCCTTAGGTTAGCAAATGGAAACGGAAAATATGTGGCTGGGGTATTGAAAAAGGAAACCCGAATGAATTAACACTCGGGTCAAATTAGTTATTCTGTTGGTCGCTGAGAATAGTTGGGCCAATTTCCCCAGAGGCTGCAGTGTCCCGCATTGTCTGTTTTCCCGATCTCTCTTTGGATTTCTGAATAGGCCGCGTTCATCACCGCTCTTGGTGCAAAGTGCATACCTCCTTTATTGATAAAGCCCTTTCCGAAATGAGCCTGGCTCAGCCCGTGTCCGGATTCGTGAAGGGCAACGGTCTGTACATCATACATGTCTTGCATATTTGCAGTTCCGTCAGTGCTCCAACCCAAGTCCTCATTGAAATAAATCTCTCTTATTATGACGTCGTAGAATCCATCGTTGTTTGCGTCAAAGCTTGTCCATTCACCGTCGGCGTTTTGAAATCCCCAAAACCATGTGAATGTCACTCCTACAATGAATTCGGATCCGCCAGGGACGAGATTGTCAAAACCATCTATCCACCCTGCGAAGAGTATATCCATGGAGCCAAAATGATCGAATGATGGTGGGTATCCAAAAAGACCAGCTGTTGCCCCAGTAGGCCTCCCGTCATAGGGAATTTCAGACATTTGAAGTTCAGAACAGCTCACCCCATCCCAGGTGTTCATGGCGTTGCGTATGGCCTGATTTGTTTCATTAACACCCAAGCCTGGTGGGGGCCTGTTTGCATCCACGTAATAGATGATACTTTCATCACCGACTGTTGTCCCTGGAGGAAGAATTGGTTCTAATTCAGGTGCAAGAACTGGGCTGAAATGGAAGTTTTGACCGTAGGGCCCTTCACTATATAGGTCACGATAGCCTTGTTTGTTACCCCTGTCTTTTTCACCAAATATAATGGTATTACCCATTTGCCCGCTTTTTCCAGTGGTATAATATTCGGCCATTCCAAGGACGACTCTGAGTTCAACATTGGATTTCAATTGGTCATCCCCGGTCATGGGAATGGCAAAGGATCGTTCTTCAATGGGAATGTTCATGTAAATAGGTTCCTTTTCTTCGACTTCAGTAAAGGAGCTTTCCTCTAAATAGATCTCGTCGTTTCCTGTCTGACATGCGATACAGAAGAAAATTAAAAAAATGGTTGAAATTAGAATTTTTGCCTTCATGATAAAACGTTTATTTGAAAATTTGATTAATATCGGTAGAGGAATCAATTTCCAACTTAAATTTCATAAAAACATTGCTATTCAACATAACAAGACGTGTTTTTAAACATATTTTATTTCCTTAATACAGCTTAGTGTATTTATTTAGAGTGAACTGTTTTTTTGGGTTTTTTACTCCGCTCAAATAGCCTTAATTGTCTCGAAATTGCATATACCCTGATGAGGGTATATTTATCGATTTCTATATCGTACAAAGCAGAATTAAATAATTATTGTATAACTTTAATGGATATATTTTCAATAATTATTAGACAGAATAAAACATTAATTGATTTTGGATTTTTTAGAACATATATGTTCGAGCTGTTTGAAAAGAAAAAATTCTCTTTTTAGTGATTTGAGTGAGGAGGAGCTAGTAATTCTGGACGAAAATAGATATTCGGTTTTTTACAAATCGGGAGAAGTCATCTGCAAAGCAGGAACTAAGCCACTAGGCTTGATCTGTTTGAATCGGGGAAAAGTGAAAATTGTAAGAAGAGGAATGAACGGCATAAATCAGATCCTGGGATTGAGAAAAGCTTTAGATTTTTTAGGATTCAAGGCATTCATAAGCGGAGAGAGATTACTTTCGACGACGATTGCCTTGGAGGAATCGCAAGTATGTGTTATTGATCGAAAGAATTTCTTTGAGGTGGTTGAAAAGAACAATGATCTGGCTAAAAAGATCATGCGATTCTTGGCTAAAGAATTAAGGAACACAGACAATCGTTTGGTAAACTTGACACAAAAGCATCTTCGGGGTCGGCTTGCCGAAACGTTACTAATGATTTACGACACATTCGGAACGGACCCGAAATCAGGATATCTGAAAGTTCGACTGAAAAGATACGAACTTGCCGCATTATCGAATATGAATACGGCCAATGCCATTAGGGTACTAGGTTCATTTAAAAAAGCAAATCTACTGGTTGCTGAAAAACAGAATATCAGGTTGATCGATCTTAAGGCGCTCAAAGAAATAAGCGACTTTGACAAATAGTCTCTTATCTGAATTCTAATTCGAATCCTTCTTTGCATTCACTCGAATTCAGCTCCAACTTCATGGATTGAATTTTAATCTACTGATCAAATTGACTTTATGAAGAATTTTAATTCAGAAGATTTAATAGCTTCTTATGATTTGTTTGGTAATTCATGAGGCAGATGTTCGTATTGATGAAATCGATTTCCAGTGTTATTATTGAATTTAATTTTTATAGTTGTTTAGGAGAATTACCTAAAATCAAAAAGTTTACGAAATGATTTGATTAATTCAAATATTCCTATTCCTATTTTTATTAATATTCGACCCAGAAAGGAAAATAAAAATCGCAACTAACTTTAAAACAGATAATTGCGATTTTAATTAGTGACCTCGACAGGATTGCTTTTCAAGCATCCTGATAAAGCTCCGTTTTGAAAAAGAAAACCTTCGATCTTCCTTGCGGCAGATCTGGGTTTTTTATTTGGATATCACTTATGCAAATGAATTTGCAACGCGCTCTCCAAATAAAAAACCCTTCGCGACAAGCGAAGGGTTTTCTTTCATCTGTGACCTCGACAGGATTCAAACCTGTAACCTTCTGAGCCGTAATCAGATGCGCTATTCAGTTGCGCCACGAGGCCTTTTATATTCGGGCTGCAAATATATTTCTTTTTTGTAAAACAGGAAAAAAAATCGTCTAAAACTTAAAGATTCATCGCTTCTTTAAAGGAGGCGAGTATCGGCTTGGCTTTTTCCATATCTTCTTCGTAAATAAAGAGTTCCACCAAAGAAGGGGATCCGCCGTAGAAACCTGCCCTTAGACCGGATTGAAAGTTGTTTTTTACCATGGAAGGGATACCGTTGTCATCCAGATCCAGCTGAAGTCTTTGAATTTCAATTAATGATCCTGTAAAAAATTTGATGTGTCTTGATTGATCGTCCATAACAAAGCGTTTTCTTAAAGATACAAAAAAGCTTGCATTTTAGTCAAGGCTGTTTCGCGTTACGTAGTATCGCCATCCTATCAGTGCCATCTGCCATTTTTTGGC
>CP070731.1:271771-278613 GCA_020347545.1 Flavobacteriaceae bacterium
TGGTTCGAGAAATTTGATATTGGGCCATGGTGGAATAAAAAAGTAGAGGAATTGTCAAAGGGCATGGCTCAGAAACTGCAGTTCATTATCACTGTGCTTCATGAACCCAAATTGCTGATATTTGATGAACCATTCAGTGGTTTTGACCCCATCAACGCGAATTTGATCAAAGAGGAGATTCTGAATTTAAAGAAACAGGGAGCTTCTATTATTTTTTCCACGCACAGAATGGAGTCCGTTGAAGAACTTTGCGAGTATATTGCACTCATTCATAAATCGAATAAGGTACTGGATGGTAAATTAAACGATATCAAGAGAAAGTATAAGACAAATACTTTTGAAGTAGGTCTTTCTACGGACAATAAATCCTTGCTTGAAACAGAGCTTAAGGAAAAGTTTGAATTGAGCCGTGCGAGTTTCAAGTCTCTTGAGGATGATCTGAAACTCAATATTAAGCTTAGTAACGGAAGTACCTCTTCTGATTTGATCAGATTTCTAAACACCAGGGCTTCTATTACGCATTATAACGAAATCATTCCTACTGCGAATGATATTTTCATCCAAACGGTAAATATGAACTCTTGATAAAGAGCGAATAAACAAAATGAATAAGTTAAAGTTAATAATACAGAGAGAATTTCTTGCGAAAGTGAGAAATAGAACTTTTATCATCATGACTTTTTTGAGCCCGATTTTAATGATCGGTATGATACTTCTGGTCACTTTGCTTACAAAAAGCAGCATAGAGAAAAAGAGTGTCGTGGCTTTTGTTGATGAATCAGGATTTTTTAGTGGGGAAGATTTTAAGAAGGACAAATCTATCAGTTTCGAGGATTTGTCTGATATTGGTATAGAAAAAGCCAAAATTATTGTAGGAGAATCATCACATGAAGGTTTATTGTATATCCCTTCCTACGGAGAAATAGAAGAGGTAGCCGATCATATTCAATTCTTTTCAGAGGATTCTCCCAGCATGATCACAATTTCAACTTTAGAATCCCTGATTGATAAGAAACTTGAAAAGGAAAAAATGAAGCATTTAGGCATTGATCTTGTTAAACTGGAGGCTTCAAGAGTAGATGTAAACATTAAAATGTCAAATTTTAGCGGGGTAAAATCATCCAAACTGATCAACGGTTTAAAGATTGGAATAGGAATGGGAGCAGGATATCTGATCATGATGTTTATACTGATCTATGGTGCCATGGTCATGCGGAGCGTCATTGAAGAGAAGACAAGCAGAATCATTGAAGTTATCATTTCATCGGTAAAGCCATTTCAGCTTATGCTGGGTAAGATCTTTGGGACGGCTCTGGCAGGATTGACCCAGTTTGTGACCTGGGGTCTTCTGATGCTGGTGATCTTTATAGGAAGTTCCTACTTTTTTGGAGTGGACTTGTACAACAGTGATGTGGGCGTACAGCAAATGAGTGTGCAGCAAATGGGTGCTGACCAAATGAATCAGATTGCTCAAAATGAGACCCAGGAAATATTTGATGAGTTAATGCAGCTTCCATTGATAAGTACTTTTGTATATTTTATCCTTTATTTTGTACTTGGTTACTTGCTTTACAGTTCACTTTATGCTGCAATTGGTGCAGCAGTTGATAATGAAACCGATACACAGCAGTTTATGCTGCCAATTATGCTTCCCCTGATGCTTGGGGTCTATATAGGATTCGCCACGGTCATAAATGACCCGCACGGTACAATTGCCACTATTTTTTCACTCGTCCCTTTTACCTCGCCAATAGTTATGCTTATGCGAATTCCGTTTGGGGTTCCTGCATGGCAGATAGTAACATCCTTGTTCTTGTTACTGATAAGCTTTCTGGCAGTGGTATGGGTAGCGGCGAAAATTTACCGAGTTGGAATTTTGATGTATGGAAAAAAAATAAATTATAAAGAGTTGATCAAATGGGTTCGTTATTAGAATTGTTGATCCTAATTAAAAAGTGATGCCGAAAATACTAATTATTGAAGATGAGGACGCGATCAGAAGAGTACTGATCAAGATTATAAAAAATGAAAATGCTTCTTATGAAGTGGAGGAAGCTTCCAATGGTGAAGAAGGCCTTAAACTGCTTGAGAACGAGGACTATGATCTTGTACTATGCGATATAAAAATGCCAAAAATGGACGGGGTCGAAGTACTTGAAAAAACGCAACTTATAAAGCCTGAGATTCCATTTATTATGATTTCCGGACATGGCGAGCTTGAAACGGCAGTGCAAACTATGAGGCTGGGGGCCTTTGATTATATTTCGAAACCTCCTGATTTGAACAGGCTGCTCAATGCGATAAGAAATGCACTTGACAAAAAGAAACTCGTGGTTGAGAACAAGCGCTTAAAGAAAAAGGTGGACAAGAACTACGAAATGATCGGAGAAGGTGAGGAGATAAAGAAGATCAAGACCATTATTGAGAAAGTGGCTCCAACAGATGCAAGGGTATTGATCACAGGTGAAAATGGAACAGGAAAGGAACTTGTTGCACATTGGTTACATCAGAAAAGTGAAAGATCTAATAGTCCTATGGTAGAGGTAAATTGTGCAGCCATTCCTTCAGAACTTATTGAAAGTGAGTTATTTGGTCATGTTAAAGGATCTTTTACCGGAGCCAATAAAGATAGGGCAGGAAAGTTTGAAGCCGCAAATGGTGGTACTATTTTTCTGGACGAAGTAGGAGATATGAGTCTCTCGGCCCAGGCGAAAGTTTTAAGAGCACTTCAGGAAAATAAGGTAAATAGAGTAGGTAGTGATAAGGATATTAAAGTTGATGTCCGGGTAATTGCCGCGACAAATAAGAATTTGAAAAAGGAAATTGAGAAAGGGCTTTTTAGAGAAGATTTATACCACCGACTTGCCGTAATTCTGATCAACGTACCGTCACTCAACGAGCGCAGGGATGATATACATCTTTTGGTAGATCATTTTTCAGAGCTTATTTCGGAACAGCAGGGTAACGCCAAAAGAACGTTCAGTCAAGGTGCTATTGAACTTCTTCAAAGTTATAACTGGACAGGAAACATAAGGGAATTGCGCAATGTCGTTGAACGTTTATTGATTCTGGGTGATGAAGTGGTCAGCGAATCGGATGTGGAGCTTTTCGCCAATAAGACATAATACCTAATACATTTTAATCGCATCTACCACGAGTTTTGACCATCAATGTTTTGTTATTTTCTGGGTTTGCCCTTTCTGTATTCCATTAATAACTTTCGGTTAAAATTATTTTCTACGTTATACAACTTTAAAAGTTTTTGAGGTGTTAAAACTTTGGAGAGCTTCGTATACATTTTCTCTCGGGCAATGGATGCTTCTTTCTCGGTAGAAAGCATCTTGCTCAAAACATTTTGTGCCTCCTCGTCATTAAGTGCATCAGGCCCTCCGGCTTCTTTTATAAGCTGTTTCGATTTTTTGACTTCCCGGACCTTCAGTTCAAAAAGTTTTTTATCATACTGGTTGTATATGGGCCAGAACTTTTCAGCCTCTTTTGAGCTGAGATCGAGCTCCTGGGTGATATAAGCTGTTTTATAGGCTTTGATTCTTTCTCGTCCTCTTTCCTGGGCCAACATAACCCATCCCGATAAAAGGAATACCAAACAAATAACGATTTTTTTATTCATAATGCTAATTTTCAATCATAAGATTTTCAACATCTATTTCATCAAAATATAAGAAAAGCTCTTCTTCACTAAGTAGGCTTTGATCCAATTCAATGTCACTGAAAGCTTCGGCAATTTCATAAGGTTCAAAGTCAATAAGGCCGTTGTCAACCCAAGTTGCAATATCCTCATATTGATATTCGGGCAGGCTCGATGCGTTTTCGGATACTTTTAGGGTCCTGATTCCAAAAAACAATAAGATCGAAGCTGCAATTGAGAGCGAAAGTATTCTTAATTTCGGATGTCTCAATCGAAAAAGTTTTTTTTCGTTTTCAACAGGAAAAATCGAATCAGTTTCTTCAAAATAGCCTTCCGGCACCACAAAACCTGTTTCAAGGCGGTCAGGAATCGCAGAGTCTCTTTTCTCATCTTCATTTCTCAATCGATGTTCAAGTTTCTCGAAGTATCCGACGGGGACTTCAAACCCGTGACCGGTATCCTTAATTTGATTTAATATGTCTTTTTTACTTTGATCCATTGTAATTTTAATCGAAGCTATTTATTAAATAGTTTTCAATTTTTTTTTTAGCGTGATGATAAGATGCCTTTAAACCACCAACAGAAGTTTCAAGTATTTCTGAAATCTCTTCATATTTTAATTCATCGAAGTATCTCATATTAAATATCAACCTCTGTTTTTGAGGCAAAGTAGCAATTGCTTTTTGCAACTTTATCTGAATTTCATCTCCATTGAAATAGGTGTCTTCTTCAAGTTTTTCGACCATTTTTTGCTGGAGCCCTTCAGAACTTACTTTGAGGGATCTGGCTTTTTTGTTTAAAAATGTGATCGACTCGTTTGTCGCAATTCTGTACATCCATGAAAACAGGCGACTGTCGCCTTTAAATCCATTCAGATTGTTAAATACCTTAATAAAGGTGTTCTGGAGGACATCATCAGCGTCATCGTGATTTAAAACAATCTTTCGGATATGCCAGTATAATCTTTCCTTATGATGAGCGACCAGTTCACGATAGGATGCATCCCTGGTCTTGGGATCTTTTAACCTCTCAATAAACACTGTTTCGTCCTGCACTAAATTTTATTTATAAGACCTTCATAAGGTCTAAAGGTTTAAAGTTCAGAAAAAAAATGATAAAAATTATATAAATTCTAGAATCTCATGGCGATTTTGAGATTGAGCACGCGACCACTCAGGTAATTCGGGATGGCAACATATCGATCTGCCGAAATATCTCTCACCCAGGTATTTGTAATCGTGTTTTGATTGTCAAACATGTTGAAAAGTTCAAGGCCTGCTGAAAGGTGTTTAAATGATTTTTGCCAATTCGCTTTAGGAGGGTTATTCAAATCAACGAATATATAGGATATTCCCAGATCAGAACGAAAATAAGCCTTCAACCTGTTCTGGTAGTCATATGGATCCGCATACGAGGGGGAACCACCGGGCACACCGGTGTTGTAAACAAGGTTTAAATACATTTTTAAACTAGGTACCGACGGAACATAATCCTGAAAGAGAAGAGCAAATTTAAAGCGCTGGTCAGTGGGCCGCGAAATATAACCTCGATCATCAATGTTCTCTTCCGTTTGAAGATAACCTATACTAAACCAGGATTCAGTACCTGGTACAAATTCACCATTAAGTCGTAAATCCACTCCGGCTGCATAAGCAACTGCGTTGTTCCTGGCTCTGTATCTGATTTTAACATTGTCAATGGTAAACGGGTTCACATCGGTTAGGTTTTTATAATATACCTCACTCACAAGTTTAAAAGGTCTGTTCCAAAGCGAAAAACTGTAGTCATGCCCCAATACAATATGTACTGATTTCTGTGCCTTTACTTCGGGGTGGACCATTCCCAAAGAATCCCGGAGTTCCCTGTAAAACGGGGGCTGATAATAAACTCCACCGGACACTCTGAAAAGCATATCGTGATCCCAGTTAGGCTTTATGGAAAACTGAGCTCTTGGACTTATCACGGTGTAGTTTTGAGAAGGAAGCCCTTCCCCGTTAACCGTCCAGTGCTGTGCCCGTACCCCAAGATTATACCAAACAGGATGATCTCCGATATAAGATTTACGGCTCCACTGAGCGAACCCTGATATCCTTTCAATGGTCACGTCATTCTCGGCGTTTATATTGATAAAAGGAACTATTGGGCCGGTATAAGGTTCATAGGGTTCATCATTTCTCGGCAATAAATGGGGAGGTCGAAGCGAGAAACCGGCAGAATCCACAACCTGCCATTCGTTGATTCTGTCTTTGATATTCTCATGCTGGTATTTGGCTCCAAACTCGAACAAATTGGAATTCAGCCTCCAATCAGCGGTTAATTTAATGCTGCTGATTTGAGCCTTAAGATTATTTCTCGCATGATCAAGTTGCGAGCCAATCGATTGCACTAAATTTGAATCCCCAAAATCCTCTGATCCGAAATTAGCATCAACTTCACCTAAACCATAAAATGAAAGAATGTCATAATACTCCTGTTCTTTTGTATTGTAGGTTGACGCCGTCAGAGAAGCAGATACATTCTCAGAAAATATATAATTTCCTTTAAGAGCCCCAAATAAGGTTTCGTATTGATCTTCTTCTTTTCCTTGATATGAAACGACCAAGGACAAGGGGTTGGTAAGGGTGCCAAAATTTGTTTGTCTCGATCTTGGGGTAACGTTGTAATTGTTCAAAGAATAACTTCCTAAAAAATCCAATGAGAATTTCTCTGTAAAATCATAGGAAAGATAAGCTTGTATATCCGTAAAATTTGGATTGAAATTGGCATCGATATCATTACTGTTGAGAAAAAGGCTGTTGTTTCTGTATCGGGCACCTACCAGAACCTTGAACTTTTCATCCTTTGATAAACCTTCAACTGATGCTGATGCTCCAAGAAAGCTTGCTTCAAAGCTGGCTCCAAATCGTGATGGCTTTCTGTATGTAATATCAAGGACAGAAGACAATTTATCTCCGTATTTTGCTTGAAATCCCCCGGCCGAAAAATCAACATTCTGGGTGAGTTCCGGATTTACAAAACTCAATCCTTCCTGTTGTCCCGATCTAACCAGGAACGGCCTGTAAATTTCTATACCATTGACATAAACGAGGTTTTCCTCAAAACTACCACCTCGAACATTGTACTGTGTGCTTAATTCATTGTTGAAATTAACACCAGGCAGCGTTTTTAGAACACTTTCAATACCTTGATTGGCACT
>CP070731.1:278713-285544 GCA_020347545.1 Flavobacteriaceae bacterium
GTGTCACTCATGTTTTGATTACCAATGCTTTGGGGGAGAAGCCAAATTTCTTAAATAGATGTACAACTGCATAAATATAATTGAAATTTCAAACAAAGGTCCAAATAGCACTAAATCTTTTTCATTTAACTTCCGGGCTGCCTTGGATACGTTCCAGTACCAGAGCAGGAATCTTAATGTAAATGCCGAAATACTCGCCAGGAGATAAGTTCCTTCAAAGATCAGGGCAAGAAAAAGTACATAAAAAGAAAGTTGAGATAAAAAGAAAAGACCCAGGAGAATTTTTGTTTTTTTCTTATAATGATCTGCAGTGGTAATATGCCTTCTTTTTTGTCTTATCCATCCTGAAAATGAGGAATGAGCGACCGAAACGGTCGTAGATTCCAAAGTGGAACGTATCTCAGTATTTGAATCATTAGCGACTTCCGAAACAAAAAGGTCATCATCCCCGGATTTTACGCTAAGATGACTTGAAAATCCATCAATATGTTGAAAGTTGGATTTTTTATAGGCAAGATTACGGCCCACTCCCATATAAGGTATTCCGGCCAAGGCATAAGAAAAGTATTGCAGCGCAGTGAGTAAGGTTTCAAATCGAATCAGTTTGTTTAAGAACGATCCTTGAATTTTATCATAGGCACCATAACCTATAACGATTTCAGTTTTATCGTCTAAACCGGAAGTCATCGATGCGATCCATTTATTGCTTTTGGGAACACAATCGGCATCTGTCAGCAAGATCCACTCTTTATTGGAATGATTGATCCCTTGAGTTAAGGCAGATTTTTTGCCCTTGGAATCTTCCTGAGAAATATTGATGGTTTTTACGGTAAAAGCTGCCGCTGAATATTGTTTCTCAAAGGATCGGATGATCTGAAGGGTATCGTCCTCCGAGCCGTCATTGACCAGGATGATTTCATAATTATCATGTTCCTGACATGCGAGTAACGGAAGCAGCTTTTTTAAATTTTGCCCTTCATTTTTTGCACAGATTATTATACTGACACCAACTCTAGGCTCTTTGGGAGGTATCTCTCTGTGGGTTGAAAATTTACGAAATAGTAAAAGGTGAAAACAAAGCTGAATAAGAACAATTAAGCAAAATGTTATCAGCAATAACATCCTTATCTAACTTATGCTCTTTGCACTAAGATCCGCTTCTTTGTTGTCAAGGTTCGTAGAACAACTTCCTTCTTTACCACAGCCGCAGGTTATACCTTCTGCTTTAAGTCTTACATTTTTACCCGCACAGGTTCCGTCAAACTCCCCATCCTTTTTTGCCCAGATCTTAATAGCGATTCCTGCAAAGCCAAGACCCAAAAGAATTATGCTTAAAAGAAGTAGTTTCATAATGAAAAAATTATGGGGCAAAATTAATGATTTCCCGGTTTACTTAAAAACTTTTATGCTACTTTATGATCACTTTAAGATATCGCATAAACGTTTAACCATAGAGATTCTCAAGGAATAAATCTGTATCCTGTTTAAAGGCATCCAAAACAAAATTGTTATCCTCCTTGCATTTTGCTTTTAAAGATTTGACGTTTTTCACCCACTGGTTGCCATCGAAATATGCCAATCCTTTAAAGTCCCTTACCTTGTATAAGGACTTTTCACCATAACAGGTACCCAGATACACATAGGAAAGATCATTTTGAAAGGCCCAGCGAATCACACTGAACATCATCCACTTACCCAAAGAATATTTAGGGTTGTCCAAATCAAAAAACGCAAACCAGTAATGCAGGGTGCCTTGTTCAATAATTGTAATGACGTAGCCTACAGGCTTGCCATTGGTGGTAAAACGAAAAACATGGCTAACACTTTGGGCATTGAAAATATATTCCAATCGATCCATACTTATGGGTTCACTGAATCGTTGATTCGCAAATTCAAAACAATAGGATAAAAACTGCGGATCTTTTAAGTCAAAATCTTTAACCGGAATTACTTCGAAGGAAGGCTTTATCTCTTGTATTTTCCTATCCACTCTCCGGTTCTCAGAAGTTTCTGTGAAATCAGCTAATTCAATCCTTAAACTCCTTGCCAGGTAATAGGTTTCCTCTTTCAGATCAAGATTATTTGAATATGGAAGAAAACCTTTGTTATAAATTTCAGGCAATTCGCTCTTTTCCTCTTTTATGCAATAGGTCGCATAATTAAAGGTGTAGGTTTTATAATCAACGAAACTCTCTGATCGAAATATTTTCATAGTCAGCTAAGGTCAAAAAAAAACCCATCAAAAAAAATTTTTGATGGGTAAAAGTTAATTCTAAAATTTATGCTTCCTGAATAAGTTCACTTTGAACATTCGAAGGAACAGGTTCAAAAGAAGCAAACTTTGTATTAAAAGTAGCACGTCCCTGAGTTTGGGAACGAAGACTTGTAGAATATTTATACATCTCAGCTTCAGGAACTTTAGCTTTAATAATCTGATGTTTGCCATCACTGTCCATTCCCATAATGATAGAGCGTCTTGATTGAAGGTCAGTCATAACATTTCCCAACAGCTCTTCCGGGACTTTTACTTCAAGATCAAGAATGGGTTCCAGTAATTTTGGTTTTGCATCAAGAAAAGCAGCCTTAAAGGCATGTGCTCCTGCTATTTTGAAGGAGATGTCATTGGAATCCACAGAGTGCATTTTTCCATCGAATACCATAACTCTGATGTCTCGCGCATAGGACCCGGTAAGCGGACCTTCTTCCATTACCTCGAGTATTCCCTTCATGATGGCAGGCAGATACCTTGTATCGATCACACCACCGGTAATGCAATTGTAAAAAATAAGTTTTCCACCCCATTTCAGATCTATTTCTTCCTTTCCGCGAATGTTGAATCCTTCCGGTTCATCCATTCCTTCGTGCCAGGGCTCAATTTTTAAATGTACCTCACCAAACTGACCTGCACCTCCTGATTGTTTTTTGTGTTTATAACTTTGCGTGGCCGCACGTTGTATGGTTTCGCGGTATGCCACTCTTGGCTGATTGAACAAGGTCTTAATTCCATAGAGGTTTTTCAGGGTCCAGTCAATGGTTGCCAAATGCAGTTCCCCCTGACAAGATAGTATCTGCTGTCTCAGTTCGTTACTGTATTTTATTTCTACTGTAGGATCCTGACTGTGAATCTTTTTAAGAACCTCATTGAGTTTTTCTTCATCTTTCTTGTTTTCCGCTTCAACCGCTTTTCTGATCCTTGGCTGAGGGAAAATAATAGGCTTGATGGTAATCTCAGTTCCCGGATCTCTTAAGGTATCATTGGTTTCTGTATTCTTCAGTTTAAGGGTAGCCCCAATATCACCGGCGGTAAGTTTTTCAACCTGATGTCTTTTCTTGCCATCCATGATATAAAGTTGATTCAAACTTTCCGTTTCACCATTTCTGGAATTTTTTAATCGGTCATTTTGATTTACTTCGCCCGACTTTACTTTGAAAAAAGTAATTTGTCCCAAATTAGGTTCGTGAAAGGTTTTAAAGATAAACAGAGCAGTCGGTTCACTGGCTTTGCAGAACACTTCATTGCCTTCAAGGCTTTGTTCCGGTTTGAGGTCAGAGGCGGCAGGAGCTACATTATCAATGAATCCCATCAAACGACCTGTTCCCATATCGTTCAATGCCGATACACAGAAAACAGGGAAAAGCTCATGGTGCAACATACCTTTCTGAATTCCCAAACGCATCTCATCTTCATTTAAGGTGCCTTTGTCAAAATATAGTTCCATCAATTCCTCATCGTTCTCAGCAGCTTTTTCAACAAGTTCATTGTGTAAATAGTTGGCGGTTTCCGATTCACTTTCGGGAATTTCCAGCTTTTCAGGTTTTCCACCTTCCGGTTTGAATTTGTAACATTTCATCTTAAGTACATCAACAATGCACTGTGCACCGTCAAGAAGTATCGGATACTGGATCTTTACGGCATTGTTACCCACCAGATCAACTATACTTTGAAAACTGTTGTCAAAATTAGCCTGAGGATGATCAATCTGATTCACAACAAATAAAGTTGGACGACTGAACCTGTTGATATATTGCCAGATGATTTCTGTGCCCACCTCAACTCCGTGCTGCGCGTTGACCACGGTTACCAAAGAATCGGCAACCCTCATGGTAGATGCTATTTCGCCAATGAAATCATCTAGGCCCGGTGTATCAATGATATTGATTTTGTAATTCCTCCATTCGGTGTGAAGAGGCGTTGCGAAAACGGAGGTTTCCCTTTCGTGTTCAATGTCATGATAATCGGCAATGGTATTTTTATCTTCCACTGACCCTCGTCGATTGATCAATCCGGCTTCAAATAACATAGTTTCGGCAAGTGTGGTCTTACCACTGTTATGGGCTCCAACAAATGCAACATTTTTGATGTGTTTTTCGTCATATATTTTCATGGAAATTGTCTTTAGAAGTTCTCTCGTATAAAGTTAATAAAATATACGACAAGTATTTCATGATATATGTTAGCTCTTATCTCAATTTTTTTACTCCTCAAAAATAAGTCAGCAATAAATGAATAATGAGTCTAAAAAGATTGACGATGATTTGAAACAGGCAGGTTAAAATTTTTCAAACAAACCAATTTAAACTGTATGTTGCCACTAAAGAATATTAACTTCCATTTCAAGTGCAATATTGAAATTTGTTTTGACGGTGTTTTGAATTTTACGGGCCACTTCAAGGACTTCCGATCCGGTAGCCTTATCGTAGTTGACCAGAACGAGGGCTTGCTTTTTATGGACTCCTGCATCTCCGTATCTCTTTCCTTTAAATCCAGAGGTTTCGACCAACCAGCCTGCAGGGACCTTTACCAATTCTTCAGAGATTCTGTAAAAGGGCATATCTGGAAAATCAGATTGAATTTGTTTAAAATGTTCTTCCGAGATCACAGGATTTTTGAAAAAACTCCCACTGTTTCCTATATCCTTGGGGTCTGGAAGTTTCGATTGTCTTATTTTGATGACAGCATCTGAAATATTTTGTATTGTAGGATTTTTTACACCGTCTTTTCTGAGTTGTTCTTTAATCGCACCATATCCATCAACAATGGCATGATTCTTTACTGATAATTTAAAAGTGACACTCAGAATAACATATTGGCCTTTTAGCTCATTTTTAAATATCGATTCCCTGTAACCAAATGCGCATTGCTCCTTAGAGAAGCTAAGGATTTTTCCCGTCTTGATTTCCATGGCTTCCAGAGACACAAAACGATCCTTTATTTCAACTCCGTAAGCGCCAATATTCTGCATGGGAGATGTCCCGACATTACCAGGAATCAGAGACAAATTTTCCAACCCACCAAAGTCTTTTTTCAGACACCACATGACAAATTCGTGCCAGTTTTCTCCTGCTTCCGCACGAACCAAAACATGATCGCCCGTCTTTTCGATGATTTTTATGCCCTTGTTGTTTATAAGTACAACAGGTCTGGATAAGTCTTTTGTCAATAAGATATTGCTTCCTCCGCTTAAAATAATCACATCTTTGTTCACCGATAATAGGGAAGCCAGGGAATCCGCAGAGCTTACCTCCGCGAATTTTTCAGCGATTACGTCAATACCGAAGGTATTATAAGCTTTTAAAGAAACATTTTTTTGAAACATTAATCC
Organism: Flavobacteriaceae bacterium; assembly: GCA_020347545.1. GTDB lineage: Bacteria > Bacteroidota > Bacteroidia > Flavobacteriales > Flavobacteriaceae > Lutimonas. The sequence goes on from CP070731.1 coordinate 284,317, forward strand.
GTGTATTGTTCAAGTGCAAGTTTAAGTAATTCCACAGAACGTATCAAACTCTCTTTTTTTAGAACATATGCAATTCTGATCTGATTTTTTCCTGAGCCTGGGGTAGAATAAAATCCACTTGCAGGAGCCACCATTACGGTTTGATTATTGTCGCTGAATTTTTCCAGCATCCACTGGGCAAAATCATCAGCATCTTTTACCGGCAGCTGGGCGATACAATAAAATGCTCCCTTCGGACGTGAAACCTTTATGCCTTCAATCTTGGAAAGCTCTTCAATCAATACGTTGCGCCTGGCATCGTATTCTTCAATGACATTCTCAAAATAACTTGAGGGAGTTTCCAATGCGGCCTCGCTGGCGAGCAGGGCATAGGAAGGAGAACTCAGTCTGGCCTGGGCATACTTAAGGGCAGTCTGGATGAGGTTTTTATTCTTTGAAACGATGCAACCTATCCTTGCCCCGCACATGCTGTATCTTTTGGACACTGAATCTATGACAATGCCATGTTCTTCCATTCCGTCCAGGCTTAGAATAGAATGATGCTTGATACCATCATAAACAAATTCACGATATACTTCATCGGCAATTAGAAAAAGGTCGTGTTTTAAAACCAGTTCCTTGAGTTTTTCAAGTTCTTCCCGAGAATACAAATATCCCGTTGGATTTCCGGGGTTACAGATAAGAATTGCCTTTGTTTTATCCGTAATCAGTTTTTCAAAATCCTCAATGGGAGGTAATGCAAAATCATCTTCGATCCCAGAAACAATGGGTACCACTTTTATTCCATTAGCCACTGAGAAACCATTATAATTGGCATAAAATGGTTCAGGAATGATAATTTCATCCCCAAAATCGGTAACGCTCCCTAAAGTGAACAAAAGTGCCTCAGATCCTCCTGTGGTAACTATGATGTCATCATGATCAACTTCAATATCATTTTTCCCGTAATATTGACTGAGTTTTTTGCGGTATTCCTCTGACCCTTCACTTCGGGCATAGGATAAAATTTTAATATCATTTTCCTTTACCGCCTGCAAAGCAGCTTCCGGAGTTTCGATGTCAGGCTGGCCAATATTTAAGTGAAATACCTCAACTCCTCTCTTTTTTGCATCTTCTGCATAAGGTACGAGTTTTCTAATTGGAGACTCGGGCATTTGTAACCCTTTCGATGAAATAACAGGCATAATATTATGAGTTGAATCTTACTGCAAAATTGCAAAATATAATT
>CP070731.1:285644-292470 GCA_020347545.1 Flavobacteriaceae bacterium
GGAACAATAACACGAGTCCAATCATGTTAGGAAATACCAATGCAAGTATCATTGCATCCGAGAATTTGATTACCGCATCAAGCGTTGCCGAGGCACCAACGATCACGAATAAAAGAAACAATAATTTATACAAGATGTCTGCTGTTTTACCTCTTCCAAATAAATATTTCCAAGATTGAAGCCCATAGTAAGACCAGGAAATCATAGTAGAAAATGCGAAAAGGATGATGGCAATGGTCAGGATATAACTAAAACCTGGCAAAACAGAATCAAAAGCCATTGAGGTAAGGTCTACACCTCCAATGTACTCGCCTGTAGCATTAATTAAAACAGCACTGTTCTGAGAATTTCCATAGTCAAAGGCACCGACGTCCATGTTGAAGAAAATAATCACCAAGGCCGTCATTGTACAAATTACGACCGTATCAATAAATGGTTCAAGCAGTGCCACAACACCTTCACTGGCCGGATATTTTGTTTTTACCGCAGAATGTGCAATTGCAGCAGAACCGGCTCCTGCTTCATTCGAAAAGGCAGCTCTTTGAAAGCCTACAATAATAACACCGAGTACCCCTCCTAAACCAGCCATAGGCGAGAAAGCACCTTGAATAATGAGCTCAAATGCTGCACCTATATGTTGAAAAATCGAAAATATAATGATCAAAGCCGCAAGCACATAGATAATTGCCATGAACGGAACAATTTTTTCAGTAATCTTCGCAATTCTCTTAATTCCTCCGATGATGACAATTCCTACAAGAATGGCCATAATGATCCCAATGATAAATCCAGACGCTCCACCGCCTAATCCCAGCATGCTCACAATTTGAACGGCAGCTTGATTGGATTGAAAGGCATTGCCACCTCCAAAGGAAGCCCCTACACATAAAATTGCAAATATACCAGCCAAAATTTTCCCCAGGACAGCCTTGTTCTGACTTTCCAAACCTCTTTTAAGATAATACATTGGACCACCGTATACAGTACCGTCTTCACCTACGTCACGGTACTTTACACCAAGGGTGCACTCTACCATTTTCGTCGACATACCTATTAAACCGCAAACAATCATCCAGAAAGTTGCTCCCGGGCCTCCAACTGCTATCGCTACTGCCACACCTGCAATATTCCCAAGTCCAACTGTCCCTGACACCGCAGTCGCAAGGGCTTGAAAGTGGCTCACTTCTCCCTCTTGGCTCTCATCTTTTATCGTATCGACCAAATCACCATCAATGATGTTCAGTTCTGATTTTTCAACACTGTGATGATCTATTTCATCATATTTACCACGTACCGTATTTATGGCCAGTTTGAATTGGGAAATAGCCGGAAATCCAAAATATATTGTGAACATAGATGCACCAAAAACCAATAAAATCAATACGAACGGAATATTATATCCGGCGATCGGGACAGAGGTCAGCACCGTATTTTCCCACCAGGTGGCAATAGGCATGAATTCTTCATTGATCACTTCATCAATCCCTTGTTCTTGAGCAATTCCCATAAACGGGCTAAAAATCATCGCAAATAATATTAATTTTTTTAACATAATTGGTTTAGGATATTTTGGTTGGGTACGCAATATCCAAAAAATTATATCTTGTCACAAAAAAAATCATTAAAAATGTTGGGAAGCCATACGAATGGAGCTATTTTACCCTACCCATGAAAAGTTGAGATTTGACTTTAATTAGAATTCATTGATGATACTGTAAATTAAAGAGAATAAAGTCGACCTATTCAAGGAATTTTAATTCAAAAGATAAAAATATGAAAAAGGTAATCGTGCTTGGGGCTTCGTTAAATGCTCACAGGTACTCCAATATGGCAATAAAAAAACTGAAAAGGAATAATTATGATGTTTTTGCACTTGGGAAATCCCGGGGGCAGGTAGAGGGGATAACACTTTTTTCAGACTATAAGAAAATTGAAGAGGTTTATGCGGTTACTGTATATCTGAATGCCTTTAATCAAAAACAGTTTTATGACTATATTATTGAATTGAATCCAGAAAAAGTAGTATTCAATCCAGGAGCAGAAAATAAGGAGCTGGAATTGATTCTTGGTGAAAATTCAATCGAATTTGAGCGGGCATGTTCCCTGGTTCTTTTAAGTTTAAACTCCTTTTAATTGCTCAGGGAAATCTCTTTACCAGCCTCAGCCAATTGAGCATTTGGGAATAATTTACCAGCTTCCTCTAAAAATAGATCAAGAGATGTATACCGGCTTGAATAATGTCCAAGTATCAAATTTTTCACCAATGCATTTTTCGCAATTTTTGCTGCCTGATAAGCTGTACTGTGTTTCGTTTTTTCAGCCAGGTGACGATGCTCTTCTAAAAATGTCGCCTCATGATACAGAAGATCTACGCGCTCTATATGTGGTATGATAGCTTCAAAGTATTCCGTGTCACTGCAATAGGCATAACTCAGTGGTTTTACAGGATCTGATGTAAGTTCCTTATTGGGAATGACGGTGCCATTTTCAAGCTTGTAATCTTTCCCGTTTTTAAGATTCTGATAATCGCAGATATCAATTTCTTTGTATTTGGAAATCGCAGCCATATTGAGTTTTCTCGGCTGAGTTTGTTCCCTAAAAAGAAAACCGTTGGTATAGATTCTATGTTTAAGGGGGATGGTGTGGACCTTGATTCGATCAGTTTCTAAAATTAGCTCACTTTCTTTGCTGCTCAGTTCATGAAAGCGCAGGGGAAAATCGATCCAGGATTTGGAAAGTTTCAGTTGTAGCTGAATAATTTCTTTTAAACCTTTAGGACCAAATATATTAAGCTCTGAGTTTCTGTTCAACAGGCTGAAGGTAGAAATAAGCCCTATAAGCCCAAAAAAATGATCACCGTGCAAATGCGAAATGAAGATATTTTTAATTCTTGAAAATTTTATCTTGTATTTTCGCAATTGACGCTGTGTTCCCTCTCCACAATCTATCAGACAACATTCATTGTTCATCTCTAAAAACTGAGATGAAGTATATGTTAGACTTCTAGGTGTAGCAGAATGACAACCTAATATGGTTAGTCTTAAACTCATTTAATTACCATCCTCTTAGAAACAACTTTTGCTTTGGTCTTTATAGAATATATATAAATACCGGACTCCAGTTCATCCCTGTAGAAAGTGATGGAATTATGACCCTTTTTAGCGACCTGCTTTTTCGCGTAAACGGTATTTCCCAACAGATCTTTGACAAGAAAATCGATTTCGAATTCTTCATCGGCCTCAAATCTGATACGCGTAGAAACACTAAACGGATTGGGAGATGCCACAACTTCGTGTATCCCAATCAGAGCATTCTCGAGAATCTCAAGATCCTTAGCATCATCTTCTTGAGCAAGAAGAGCTGTAGAAAAGGTTAATAAAAAAATAATAGAGAGTAGTTTTTTTACCATATAGTCTGTTTAAATTCCTAAATCACGTTCAATATCTTCGATTTCAATTATGTCTTCTGCTTCTTTCAAAGTGGGAACCACTACAATTTCTTCAGGCACCTGATCAAACTCTATCCCCTTACAAACCAAAACAAAAGATTTATTATTTGATCTTTGAGTTTCGCTTATTGGCGAAAATAAAAAGATTTTATTTAAATCAATGTTAATAATATTAGAAAAATCCAATATAAGGTTTATGTTCTTAAAGGTAGCATAATTTTCTTTAAATGTATCGTAAAAATTATCAAAAGCCTCATCCGAATTTAGGAAATCGTCCTTTTCGGGAAGCAGATGATGATAACTCTCTTTTTTAATGATTTCCATATTTTTAATCTCTTTTTATCTGCTGGGCAAGTAAATAGATCACCGCCATTCGAACGGCAACTCCGTTTTCTACCTGATTGAGAATGATGGATTGTTTGGAATCCGCCACGTCACTCGTAAGTTCAACTCCCCTGTTAATCGGCCCCGGGTGCATGATCACTATATCTTTATTTATACTGTTCAGGAGGTCTTTGTTGATTCCAAAAAGTTGGGTGTATTCTCTGATCGATGGAAAATATTTTACGTCCATTCTTTCATGTTGCACCCTGAGAACATTTGCAACGTCGCACCATTCAAGTGCTGTTCTAAGATCTTTTTCATAACGCACTCCAAGTTCTGTGATGAACTTAGGAATCAGCGTCGTAGGCCCGCAAAGCATAACCTCAGCTCCCTGCAGTTTTAAGGCATAAATATTTGAAAGTGCAACTCTGGAATGCAATATATCCCCTATGATCACCACCTTTTTTCCTTTAACGCCACCGAGTTTCTCTCTTATGGAATACGAATCGAGCAAAGCTTGGGTTGGATGCTCGTGTGCCCCGTCACCGGCATTCACTATTTTGGCATTTACATGTTTTGCAAGAAAATCCCCGGCGCCCTCGTTCGGATGCCTCATAACAATAATATCAACCTTCATCGAAAGTATGTTATTCGCTGTGTCGATAAGGGATTCCCCTTTTTTTACAGAAGATTGAGCCGCAGAAAAATTAATGATATCCGCCGAAAGTCTTTTTTCAGCCAGTTCGAATGAAAGCTTGGTTCTTGTACTGTTTTCAAAAAATAAATTGGCGATGGTAATATCTCTTAAAGAGGGAACTTTTTTGATAGGTCTGTTGATAACCTCCTTAAAATGATCGGCTGTATTGAAAATTAAATTTATGTCTTCAAGTTTCAGATGTTTTATCCCAAGTAAATGAGATACACTTAATTTCGCCATTTTCTTAGTCGCAATTGAATTTTAATATTCAGTTTTTTATGCTTCACACTATACGGTGTCGGGCCGCACAATACAAACCCTGTCTTTTTGTTCGTTCTCTTTCCATTCTACCTTAACCTGCTCATCCTTGATCACATCAACCTGTCTACCTTTATAGTCGGGTTGAATCGGAAGGTGCCTGCTGAAACGCCTGTCAATCAAAACCAGCAATTCGATATTTTTTGGCCTTCCAAAGGCCTGAATAGCCGTCAAGGCCGCTCTGATACTTCTGCCCGAAAACAGCACGTCATCAATAAAAACAACATTTTTATTATCTACAATGAAATTGATGTTTGTAGTGCTCGCGGACAAGGGGTCCTCTCTTCTTCTAAAATCATCCCTGAAAAAGGTAATATCCAGTTGGCCCAGTTTAATATCCTTCACCTGATAATCTTCCTGAAGTATCTTAACCAGTCGGTCAGCAAGATAAACTCCTCTGGGTTGAATTCCTATTAAAATGGTATTACTAAAGTCCTGATGATTTTCGATGAGCTGGCAAGCCAAACGATTAAGAATAATTAAGATTTCCTTTTCGTTAAGTAAGGTCTTTCTGGCCATAGTAGCATTGAAGGCTTTAAATATGAAACAAAGTTACAGTTTTTTTTGTCACAGCACAGAAAATTAAAGGTGTTAATTAAATTGTTAAGAAAAATTAAATGCAGATTGTTCATGGGGCGCAATTGATATTAATTTAGTGTTTGTTAAAAAGCCATTCTATGCAGCACTTTTCAAATAATAACGATAATCAGCCCTTATCAAAATTTGAATTGATGCTTAAAACCAACAGTGTATATTTTTTCGACTCGAATGAATTTGAAGAGATGATTCTGTTCTATGTGGACAGCGGAAAATTTTCATTGGCAAAAAAAGCGTTACACCTTGGTCTTTCCCAGCATCCCACTTCTGTTAGTCTTCAATTGATTCAGGTTGAGTTATTGATTCTGGATGAAAAACTGGACAATGCGGAAAAAATCCTTGATAGGCTTCAGGAAATAGAACCTTCAAATGAAGACATTTATATACAAAAGGCTACCATCCATTCCAAAAGAGGTAAGCATGAACTGGCCGTGGATAATTTAAAGACGGCGTTGATCTATGCAGATGATGATGCTGAAATCTTATCGATGATAGGAATGGAATATTTGTTTCTTGAAGATTTTGATACAGCCAGGTTCAATTTTGCGAAGAGCCTGGATGTTGAATATGAAAATTATTCATCCCTGTATAATGTGATCTACTGCTTTGACATGATGAAGAAACACGACGAAGCCATAGATTATTTGAAGAATTATATTGAAAAGGATCCTTACAGCGAAATAGCATGGCACCAGTTGGGCAGGCAATATTATATCGTTTACGACTACCAGCAGGCACTTGAGGCTTTTGAGTATTCCATATTAATTGATGAGGAATTTATTGGAGCGCATCTTGAGAAAGCCAAAACCCTTGAAGAATTAGGACACTATGAGGATGCTATCAGTTTCTATCATAAAACAATGGAACTGGACACACCGACTTCCTTCGCTTATTTGAGAATCGGTAAATGTTATGAAAAATTGAATTCGGTAAAAGATGCCATCGATTTTTATAATAAAACAGTAAATGAGGACCCGCTTCTTGACAAGGGTTGGCTGGCCCTGACAGATATTTACATCAAAAACAGGAACTATCACAAAGCACTTTATTATGTCAATAAGGCTTTGGGAATTGATGAAGAAAATAATCTGTATTGGCATAAATTCGCTGAAATAAACCTGAAACTAAATTTGTTTGAAGAGGCTGCAAGAGCTTATTATAAGTGTATTGGTCTGCAGGACGACAGAATTGAAGTTTATCTCGCGCTTGCGGATGTACTTCATTTTTTGGGAGAATTTCATGAATCTATCAGGGTACTCCTCGATGCAAGAGAATCTTATAAGGACGAGCCCGAGATCACTTACAGACTCGCCGGACTGCATTTTCTAATTCAAAAGGAAAAAGAAGGCTTATTCTTTTTTGAGAAATCCCTGAACTCGGATCTTGAGTTTTTAAGTGTGGCTTCAGAAATATTTCCAACCATGCTTGACCTTGAGAGCGTC
>CP070731.1:292570-299364 GCA_020347545.1 Flavobacteriaceae bacterium
CCTTTTTTCTATCTAATGACCGAGCTGTCTCTCAGGAACAGATTGGACGGCCCTTAATTACAAATTATTCCTATAAGGACTACAATAGTGCTCCGATAAACTGGTGGGCACTTGAAGACAAAAACGGAGTCATGTATTTTGCCAACAATGGTGGTGTGCTTCAATACGATGGTGTCAATTGGGTGGAGATAGATGGAACGGGTGGTGCACGATGTCTGGTACAAGACGAAAATGAAGTTATCTATGTTGGTCGTGAAGGTGACTTCGGTTATCTGGAAAGATTATCCAACGGGGATTTAAAATACGTTTCTTTTGAGGATAAAATCCCTGAGGAATTCAAAGAATTTCAAACTGTATGGGAGGTTGATTTGTATAAAGGACGTATTATTTTCAGGACCAATACACGTTTGTATTGTTGGGATGGTGAGACTATCAAAGTTATCGAATCAGAAGACGATTATCATGTAGGAAAAATTGTTGATGACACCTATTATTTAAGAATCTGGAACCGCGGGCTTTGCTATTTAACAGAAGAAGATACCTTTGAAGTTGTTCCAGGTGGAGAAAAATTTGCAGATGAGCGCATCTATCTTATGCTACCCTATGATGATGAAAAAATGCTGGTTGGAACAAGAACCCAAGGATTTTTTATTTATGACGGAAAAAACTTTGTTCCTTTCAAAACAGAAATTGATGATCTGATAGGCTCCAGTCTATATCTTCCCGGAACGGCTTTGGAAAATGGAAATTTCTTGATTAACACCTTTTCCAATGGAGCCTACCTGATCGATCATCAGGGAAAATTAATTCAAAAATATACAACAGATAATGGTCTTCAGGATGGAGCCGTTGATTATACGTATCTGGATTCTCGCAATGTCATGTGGCTTATGCTTTTTAATGGAATTTCAAGTATCAATTTGAATACTTCAATGACACTCATTGATGCGAACATGGGGCTGCCATCAAATATTGTTCATAGGATATACAAACATAATGACATACTCTATTTAGGAACTAATAATGGAATATATTACATAAAAGATAGGGAAAAGAAAGTGAAATATCTGGAGGGAACTACCGGACAGTCACGAGGTTTTGCCGAATATAACAACAGGCTTTATGCAGGAACAGGAGATTTAGGCCTTATCGAAATAAAAGGCGAAACCTGGAGCTACGTGAAAAGAAGCATAAACTATGATTTTAGAGTGAATGGGATTCAGTTTTCTGAAAACGATCCGAAAAGACTATACGTCACTCATAATCAAGGATTTTCAAGTATGTATTTCAACGATAATAAAAAGCAACTTGAACTCGAAAGTAACACAGAAGATCTAAATATTCGTACATTCCGGGATATAGAAGAAGACGTCGATGGCTATCTCTGGCTCGAGGGTGAGGAAGAGGGAGAAATTAGGCGTCTGAAACCTACAATTGTGAATGGAAAGATGGATCTTTCCAACCTGAATTTTGAGGTATTGGATCACAAAAATGGAGTTCCGTCTGAGGGTCTTGGATTTTGGAAACATGATGATGAAATTCATTTTTTCAATGGCCGAAATGACAGTACTTTTATGTATCTTTTTAATAAGGAAACCTTAAAATTTGAAGAGACTGAATTTTACTATATGGACCTGGACACCATTGATGGTGATGGAATTCTAAAACCATGGAAGGATGATGACGGAAAGATATGGTTCAGGGTAAACGGGCAAATTGTGATTAGTGAAAAAGGTGAAGATGGTGAATACAAGATGAATTCTAGCGCTTTTCAGGAATTCAGAAATATAAACCTTTGGGGAATCGTTCCGGAAAAACCAAAGCCTGACGGAACCCGTGTTGTATGGCTAAATAGTCCGGATGGCGTTTTCAGATATCAGGGTAAGCTTGAGAAATCAAGTATTCCTGACTTTAAAACTTTAATTCGAAGCGTAAAAATGACAGGGGATTCCCTCTTATACGCAGGAGGAATAGATCTGGAGAAAAAAATACAGATTCCCTTCGAAAACAACAACGTGAATATAGGATTTGCAGCCCCTCTTTTCATTGCTCAAGATGAAATACAATACAAAACTTTTCTTGAAGGCCTGGATGCGGAATGGTCCGAATGGAGCAAACAGACCTCACGTGAATATATAAATCTTCCTCCAGGGAAATACGCCTTTAAAGTGAAATCAAAAAACCAGTTTGGAAGTGAAACTGAAGAAGCCGTTATTGATTTCAGTATAGTCCCTCCATGGTATAAAACCTGGTGGGCCTATATTCTTTATGGTCTAGGATTCCTTCTATTGGTTTACGCCATTGTAAGATCGAGAACCAGAATACTCGTGAATCAGCGAAAAGCCTTAGAAGATAAAGTTGAAGAAAGAACGGCTGAGGTAAATCAAAGACTCGAAGAACTTGCTACCGTAAATGATGTAAGTCAGGCGCTCACACAAAAGCTTGAATTGGGTGAACTGATAAAAATGGTAGGCGAACAGATGAAAAATTTGTTTAAATCAGATATCACCTATCTGGCCATTCTTGACAAAGACAAAAAGATGATCAATTTCCCCTATCAGGATGGTGATTCCATGCCACCGATGAAATATGGAGAAGGACTTACTTCCAGTATTATCAAAACTGGAGAGTCTTTGCTGATCAATCAGGATAAGGATATTTCGGCCACATATGACAAAATCGGTGTGGAGCGAACCGGGAAAAATGTAATGTCCTATTTAGGAGTGCCCATTCCTGTTGAAGATACTATTATTGGTGTTTTAAGCGTTCAGAGTACCAAACAGGCAAGCCGTTTTACTCAAGAAGACGAAAGATTATTAAGTACCATCGCTATCAATGTTGGTGTTGCACTCCATAATGCTGAGCTTTACGAAGAAGCAAAAGAGGCCAAGGCAAAAGCTGAGGATGCCAATGAGGCCAAGTCTGCATTTTTATCAACGGTGAGCCACGAATTGAGAACTCCTCTGACTTCGGTTCTGGGATTTGCAAAAATTATTCGAAAAAGACTCGAAGACAAAATCTTTCCTTCCGTGAATGTAGAAGATCAGAAGATTAAGAGAACCATGAAACAGGTTAGTGAAAACCTTAATGTTGTAGTTTCAGAGGGAGAGCGATTAACCAATTTAATTAATGATGTCCTGGATCTGGCAAAAATTGAATCCGGGCGTATGGAATGGCATTTACGACCTGTCTTTTTGCAGGATGTCATTAGCAGGGCCATTGCAAGTACCTCGGCTTTATTTGAAGAGAAGAAATTGAAACTGAAAACCAATATCAGTCCCGACCTCCCAATTGTCAGTGCTGATGAAGACAAACTGATTCAGGTAGTGATCAACCTGTTATCCAATGCTGTAAAATTTACGGACAAAGGAAAAGTTAGTATTGAGGCCTATTTAGACAATGGGCAGATCATGGTGGAGGTTCAGGATACCGGAATTGGAATAGCAGAAGAAGACAAGCATAAAATCTTTGAACGTTTTCGTCAGGCTGGAGATACATTGACCGATAAACCTAAAGGAACCGGACTTGGTTTACCCATATGTAGAGAGATTATTGAACATCATGGAGGTATAATCTGGATGAAAAGTGAGCACGGAGTAGGCAGCTCCTTCTTCTTTACGATTCCTACTATGGGAGAATCAGGAGCTGAACAACCTATTCAGCTTGATCGTATCTTGAATAGTCTTAAAAAGCAAATTAAACATTCTTCCCTATCGGATGTTAAAAATGTTCCAACAATACTGGTAGTAGATGATGATACTCCGATCCGATCCTTATTAAGGCAAGAACTGGGAGATGCCGGTTATCAGGTAAAAGAGGCCGCAAATGGTAAGGCTGCACTGGACATGGTCCGTTTGTCAAAACCGGATTTAATAATTCTGGATGTGATGATGCCTGAAATAAATGGTTTTGATGTTGCCGCAGTACTCAAAAATGATCCCGCTACGATGGATATTCCAATTATCATTCTATCCATTGTTCAGGATAAGGAACGTGGGCTTAAAATTGGTGTGGACAGGTACCTCACCAAACCCATCAATACGGAACAGCTTTTTCATGAAGTTGACGAACTCCTGGAACAGGGTGTTTCCAAGAAAAAAGTACTTGTTGTGGATGAAGATGCCACAGCAGTGAAAACACTCTCAGATGTGCTGAGCGCCAGAGGCTATAAAGTCATGGAAAGCGATCCAAAACAATTAATTGAAACGGCAACAGAATCCAAACCAGATATTATCATGCTAAATTCTGTATTCGATGCCAATCAAAAAATGATCAAGGATCTGAAAAAGCAGAAAGGCATGGAAAATACAATGTTTTTCATTTACGAATAAAAACCAACTTAACCGAAAAAATAAAAATGGAACAGAAATTATTAATTGTTGATGACGAATCGCATATCAGAATGCTAATCGAACAAACACTGGAAGATCTCGAGGATGAAGGGGTAGAACTCTTGTTCGCAGAAAATGGTGAACAGGCACTTGAATTGATCCAAAAAGAGGAGCCTAATCTGGTTTTCCTGGATGTAATGATGCCAAAAATGAATGGCATGGAGGTCTGTTATAAAGTAAAAAAAGAACTCAACCTTTCTCATGTTTATATCATCCTGCTTACTGCAAAAGGTCAGGAGGTTGACAGGCAGAAAGGGCTCGAAATGGGAGCCGACCGCTACATGACAAAGCCTTTTGACCCTGATGAAATGTTATCTGTTGCTGAAGAAGTACTGAAACGATAAAATGACGAGTCCTGATAAAAAAATAAGGAATAAATCCAGAGCCCTGAAGCACATTTTAAAAGATGTTAAAATCAGGGATCTTTTACTCTCTTTATCCGATGAATTAAGTCTCGAATTCTCTATTGCGGATTCTAATAGTGTAATCCTTTGGGGTGAACATAATAACTACTCGAAAGAGTTTCAACTCATTCATAAAAACGTTCATTTTGCCACGCTTTATTCCGAAAATGATTCGTGTAAGATCATTGAGGAGCTACTTGCCTCACTTGTAAACAAAGAGCTGGAAAAGAAAAATATTGGAAATGAAGTTCTTGGCCTGTACAGGGAAATAAATATGATCTATGACTTTAGTGAAAAGCTATCTGAAATCATTGATGAAAAATCAATTGCTGAAATGGCTTTAAGTGAAGCGTCACAGATTCTAGATACAACTCATGGTTTGTTCCTGCTTCATGATACGGACAGTGATCGTGTTATTATTCTTTCTTCTTTTGGAAAGGACCCTGAGCGAGAAAAAAATATTAAAGAACAAAACCATCTCCTGAAAGAACTGATAATAAGAGGAACCTCATCTATTGTAAGTAAGGAGGTCATTGAAAAGAATCCGGCGCTAAGACATCTTAAAGCAATGATGTATGCGCCTCTAAAGGTTAAAAATAAAACCCTTGGAATGGTCATTTTAGGACACGATCAGGAAAAAGAGTACAGAGCTGCCGAATTGAAATTACTTACGACCATTGCTTCCCAATCTGCGGTTGCCATTGAAGGAGCTCATCTTTATCAGAAGGGGCTAAAAGCCGCTAAAGAAAGAGAGGACGCCATAAAAAGAATCCATAATGTGAGTCAAAAGTTTGTCCCCACAGAATTTATTAAATCACTGGGGAAAAACAGGTTGACAGAGGTCTCTCTTGGCGACCTGACGGAAAAGGAAGTAACTGTAATGTTTGTGGATATCAGAGAATTCACCAGTATTTCCGAGAATTTGAGCCCTAAGGATAACTTCCTGTTTATCAATGCTTTTAATAAACGAATGGGTCCGATCATTCGTAAGAATAATGGTTTTATCATGCAATATCTAGGCGATGGTTTTATGGCACTGTTTCCAGATGGGTCGCAGAATGCCCTGCGAGCTTCTGTTGAAATGCATAAATCACTGGAAGGATACAATAAGATCAGAAAACAAAAGGACAGGGCGCCAGTTAAAGTTGGCATTGGAATGCAGAATGGTAACCTGATCATGGGAATTACCGGTGACGTGGAAAGACTTGATGCAGCGATCATTTCAGACACCGTGAATACAGCTTCCAGAATTGAAGGTTTATCAAAGCACTTTTCAACCTCTATCCTGATGACGGAAAAATGTTTGAACAATTTGTCAAACCCAGAAGAATTTGTGTTTCGCTACCTTGGGCCGGTACAGGTAATAGGAAAACAAAAACCGATCAAATTATACGAATGCATCAACGGTGACCACGACTCCTTATTTGAGCATAAATCAAAAACCCTGGGTACTTTTGACGAAGGCATGAAACTTTATTTTAACAGGGAATTTGCGATGGCGGCCGTTACCTTCCAAAAGATTTATAAACAAAATAAAAAAGATCTTACGGCAAAATTATTCCTCAACAGGGCTGCACATCTCATTACTGAAGAAATAGATGAGGACTGGAAAGGAGTTCAGTCCATGACGAAGAAATAACATATTTATCATTCAAACTGTAACAATTACAGGAAAGTTAAATCTATAAATATGAACCCGGTCAAAAGTTTACCGGTGAAATTCATTTTAAATGTAGCCTTATGAAAACAATAGCAACTAAACTTTTTGTACTGCTTTTCCTATTCGGTACGACGCATTTGGTCCTGGGTCAGGAAAAAACCTTCAATGTAGATTCCTTCGACGAAGTTATTATTAGTCCTCATATTGAAGTTATTTTTGAAAAGTCAGACAGAGAGTCTGTAGTCATTGAAGATATTGGTGTTTCCATGGATAAACTCAACGTTGAAGTTAAAGGAGGCACCCTGCATATTTATCTTGACGATGCCAAGGTATATACCA
>CP070731.1:299464-306232 GCA_020347545.1 Flavobacteriaceae bacterium
CATACCGTGACAGAAAACAAAACAAAAGAAATTTCCGTGCATTGTGGATTCAGCGTATCAACGCTGGAGCTCGTGAACACGGTATGTCTTATTCGCAATTCATGGGTAAAATCAAAGCAAACAATATCGATTTGAACAGAAAGGTTCTAGCCGATCTTGCAATGAATGAGCCAGATGCCTTCAAAGCGATTGTAGATAAAATTAAATAAAACAAATACTTGCTTATAAAAAAAACCTGAGGTCTCCCTCAGGTTTTTTTATGTCTTGACTCAACATTATCCCAAACTTGAATATCTTATCAGAAATCTGTTTCGGTGGCTTTCAGCTTTTCCGAGTTTTCTGCAAGCTTCAACTCCTCAATAATCTTCGACAGGTCCCCGTTCATAATATTACTCAAATCGTAAAGGGTCAAACCGATGCGATGTTCGGTAACCCTTCCCTGAGGGTAATTATAGGTTCTGATCTTAGCAGAACGATCACCACTTGAAACAAGGGTTTTCCTCTTGGCCGCATCTTCCTGTAGCTTTTTCTCCAGTTCCACTTCGTAAATTCTGGTACGCAATACTTTAAAGGCTTTCTCTTTGTTCTTATGCTGAGATTTCTGATCCTGACACTGGGCCACAATCCCTGTGGGAACATGAGTCAGGCGAACTGCTGAATACGTGGTGTTTACAGATTGTCCCCCAGGGCCCGAGGCACAAAAATAGTCAACCCGCACATCACTCATTTTCAAATCAATATCAAATTCTTCTGCTTCCGGAAGTACCATTACCGTAGCCGCAGATGTATGGACTCTTCCCTGGGTTTCCGTTTGAGGTACGCGTTGTACCCGATGTACCCCGGATTCAAACTTTAACGTTCCATAGACATCTTCACCGCTAACACTGAATATTATTTCCTTAAATCCTCCTGAAGTCCCTTCACTAAGATCCTCCAATTCAACTTTCCACCCCTTTTCTGAGGCAAACTTGGTGTACATACGGTACAAATCCCCTGCAAAAATACTTGCCTCATCTCCTCCTGTACCTGCGCGAATCTCAACAATGACATTTTTGGCATCCTCAGGATCCTTTGGGATCAACAAAAATTTTATCTCCTCCTCTAATACCGGCAACTTCACAGAAGCTTCTTCAAGTTCCATTTTCGCCATTTCCACCATCTCCTCATCAGAGCCGTCGGCAATGATCTCATTGGCCTCCTCTATACTTGCAAGAGCAGATTTGTACTCAGCTCCCTTATCAACAATTTTTTTTAGATCCTTGTACTCTTTATTCAATTTGACATACCGTTTTTGATCCATGATCACATCGGGCTGTATGATCAAATCAGAGACCTCATCAAATCTTTGTTTTACTATTTGTAATTTATCTATCATTATCTATGTCTTGTCCTGCAAATTTAACATTTTTTAATCTTTAAAAGATCAATTGACAAATATGAGCAATTATAAGTTTCATAATGCTATTTTATGGCATTTTTTGAATAAATTTGTAATTAATTTAACCACAAAAATTTTGTACCATGAAAAAGATACTTTTCGTATTTGCCATTTTTTCTCTGGCTATTGTAAGTTGCGGAGAAACAAAAAAAGAAGAAGTGAAAAAAGATGTGGAAGCTCCCGCTAAAGAAGTAGCCAAGGAAGCTCCTGCTGAAAGTGCAGATGATTTGGTTGCCATGGGTGAAAAGCTTTTTACTGACAAAACATGTGTTTCCTGTCATCAACTGGATGCAAAGATCGTTGGACCTTCAGTTAAAGACATTGTCAAGATATATGAAGAAAACAATGCAAGTTTGGTGGAATTCCTAAAGGGTAATCAAGAAGCAATTGTTGATACAGATGCAGGACAGGTTGCAATCATGCAGGCCAACCTTGATGGATTTGTAAAAGATTTAAAAGAAGAAGAACTTCAGGCTTTGGCTGCCTATATGAAGAGCGCCAAGTAAACTGTATTTCTCTAAAAACAAAAAACCTTTCGCCGTTGCGAAAGGTTTTTTTGTTTAACCAAAAGGGTCAACAAGAGTATTGGATCAAACAACACCCTGGGCCAGCATGGCATCTGCCACTTTTACAAAACCAGCTATATTGGCTCCCTTGACATAGTCAACATATCCATTTTCATCCTTGCCGTACTTGATACAGGCATCGTGGATATTGTTCATAATTTCTTTCAATTTAGTGTCAACCTCTTCCCTGGTCCAATTCATTCTCAAAGAATTCTGGCTCATTTCCAGTCCTGAAGTTGCAACTCCTCCGGCGTTTGAGGCTTTACCCGGCGCATATAATATCTTTGCATCAAGGAAGGCATGAACAGCGTCCAGGTCCGATGGCATATTGGCTCCTTCGCTCACAACAAAGCAACCGTTGGCAAGAAGAGATTTTGCGTCTTCACCGAGTAATTCATTCTGAGTGGCACAAGGAAGGGCCACATCACATTTCTCACCCCATGGCGTTTTTCCCTCTGTATATTTAGCAGAAGGATATTGCTTACTATATTCTTTTATCCTGCCCCTTTTAACGTTTTTCAACTCCATGACATAAGCAAGTTTTTCCGCATCAATTCCATCCGGATCATAAATATACCCTGAAGAATCTGAAAGCGTTACAACTTTTGCCCCTAATTGGGTCGCTTTTTCCGTTGCATATTGTGCAACGTTACCAGAACCGGAAACCAGTACTGTTTTCCCTTTCAAGGAATCTCCTTTCGTCTTCAGCATACTTTCAGCAAAATAAACCGTTCCATATCCTGTAGCTTCAGGTCGAATCAAAGATCCACCCCATGAAATACCTTTACCTGTCAATACCCCGGTAAACTCATTCTTTAGACGCTTATACATTCCATAAAGGAATCCGATTTCTCGACCTCCCACTCCAATAACTCCGGCCGGAACATCCGTATTAGGCCCTATATGTCTGTAAAGCTCCGACATAAAGCTCTGACAGAATCTCATAATTTCATTATCAGACTTCCCTTTTGGATCAAAATCAGATCCTCCTTTTCCCCCTCCCATAGGTAAGGTGGTAAGGCTATTTTTAAATACCTGCTCAAAAGCCAGGAACTTAAGAATACTCATATTTACAGTTGGGTGAAATCTCAACCCGCCCTTGTAAGGACCAATGGCAGAATTCATTTGAATACGGTATCCTCGGTTGACACAAATTTCTCCATTGTCATCAACCCATGCTACTCTAAAGGTTACAGCCCTCTCGGGTTCAACCATTCGCATCAAAATATTCTTGCCATGATATATATCCTGTGAGATAATATAGGGTATAACGGTTTCGGCCACTTCTTGAACTGCTTGCATGAATTCGGGCTCAAGTCCGTTGCGCGCCTCAATTTCTTTCATAAAGGCATCAATTTTTGACTTCATAATTTTGTAGGGATTAAATTATTAAAATTTGATTTTTTCATAGCAAAAATAATCAAATTCCTAATAACCAACTACGGAAAGCACTTTTAATTTCCACTTATTTTCACAAAAAAAATTGACATTTAACATCAAATCAATCACCCTCAAAAATTGCATGGGTTTAAAAGGTCAATCCGACAAAAAAATGTAAATTTGCCATCTAAAATTCTCAGGAGAAATGAAGGAAAAAATATCTGACCATTTAAGTGAAATTCAAGATTTTAAAGCAGAGAGTTTAGAGAAAATTGAAGCTTTCAGGATCAAATATTTGGGAAGCAAGGGCATCCTAAAACAACTATTCTCTGAATTTAAAGAGGTTGATCCTTCCTTGAAAAAAGAAATTGGACAATCTCTTAACAGTTTGAGAAATGCTGCCAGTGAAAAGATCAATGAACTAAAGGACGCATTGGAAAATACGGTTTCTGAGAAAAAAGTCTATGGAGACCTTACGCGCCCGGGTGAAAGAATAGACCTAGGTGCCAGACATCCCATTTCAATTGTGAAAAACCAGATCATAGAGGTGTTCTCAAGAATAGGATTTACCGTTTCTGAAGGGCCTGAAATTGAAGATGACTGGCATAATTTCACTGCATTGAATTTACCTGAATATCATCCGGCAAGAGATATGCAGGACACTTTTTTTATTGAAACTGATCCGGATATACTGTTGAGAACGCATACTTCTTCGGTTCAGGTAAGGTATATGGAAAACCATAAACCCCCAATCAGGACGATTTCTCCGGGAAGAGTGTTTAGAAATGAAGATATTTCGGCCAGATCACATTGTATATTCCATCAGATTGAAGGCTTGTATATTGATACTGATGTTTCATTTGCTGATCTAAAGCAGACACTTCTTTATTTTACCAAAGAGATGTTTGGCAAATCTAAAATCAGGCTGAGGCCTTCTTATTTCCCTTTTACGGAACCCAGTGCAGAAGTAGATATTTACTGGGGGCTTGAAACAGAAACGGATTATAAAATTACAAAAGGTACAGGATGGCTGGAGATCATGGGATGCGGAATGGTAGACCCGAATGTCTTGAAAAATGCCAATATTGATCCCGAAACCTATACCGGATACGCCTTTGGAATGGGAATTGAAAGAATTGCCATGTTGCTTTACCAGATCCCGGATATAAGAATGTTCTATGAAAATGATATTCGCTTCCTGGAACAGTTTAAATCTGAAATATAAGGGATGCAGGATCTGAAAGATTTTTTGTTTGAGCGTGGCTATGTGAGAATTAAACTCAAAAAGACCATCACGAACCATTTTGAAATAAAGGCAAAAATTAATGGAATTAAAGGTAATTTTATTCTTGATACCGGTGCGTCTAAATCATGTGTTGGATTTGAGGATATCGAGTACTTTAATTTAGAAACAGAAGACTCGGAAGAAAAAGCCAGCGGAGCCGGGCCAAGTGAAATTGACACTTTGATCTCTGCTCAGAATCAAGTTACAGTTGGCAAATTCAACATAAAAAAAATGTCGCTCATTTTGATCGACCTCAGTCACATCAACAAGGCACTTGAAAAGCAGGATGCCAATCCGGTTAAAGGAATTTTAGGAGCAGATATTCTTATCAAGGGTAAGTCTATTATTGACTATAATAAGAAGTACCTCTATTTATTGAAAAAAAAGAATTAAACATGAGCAATCAGGACAACAGATACAGCCTTCGAGGAGTTTCAGCCCAAAAAGAAGATGTGCACAAAGCCATCAAAAATGTAGATAAAGGTTTGTTTCCAAAAGCTTTCTGCAAGATCGTACCCGATCATTTAACCAATGATGAGGACTATTGTTTGGTGATGCATGCAGACGGAGCGGGGACAAAATCGTCTCTTGCCTATATGTACTGGAAAGAAACAGGCGATGTCTCTGTTTGGAAGGGAATTGCACAGGATGCCCTGATCATGAATGTAGATGACCTTCTTTGCGTAGGGGCAACAGACAATATAATCCTGTCCTCGACCATCGGAAGAAACAAGAATTTAATTCCGGGCGAAGTAATTTCCGCAATCATCAATGGAACTGAAGAATTACTTGATGAACTCAGTGGATTTGGGGTAAAGATTCATTCTACAGGTGGAGAAACAGCTGATGTTGGAGATCTTGTACGTACCATGATCGTGGACTCCACAGTTACGGCAAGGATGAAAAGGGATGATGTGATTGACAATGCCAATATTGGTCCGGGCGATGTTATTGTGGGCCTTTCCTCTTTTGGACAAGCCACTTATGAAAAGGAATACAACGGAGGGATGGGAAGCAACGGATTAACAAGTGCCCGTCACGATGTTTTTGCTAATTATCTGGCTAAAAAATATCCTGAAAGCTATGATCATGCCGTTCCTGCGGATCTGGTTTATTCGGGGAACATCAAATTGACGGATCCTGTGGAAGGAGTCCCTCTAGACGCCGGAAAACTGGTTTTATCTCCTACAAGGACCTATGCACCGATCATAATTAAAATGCTTGAAAAGCACCGTAAAGATATTCATGGAATGGTGCATTGCAGTGGCGGGGCGCAAACAAAAATCCTTCACTTCGTTGATAAGGTGCATGTCATAAAAGATAACCTATTTGAAGTCCCACCTTTATTCAGGCTGATTCAGGAACAATCAAAAACTGATTGGCGCGAGATGTATCAGGTATTTAATTGTGGCCATCGAATGGAATTGTACGTACCCGAGGAGATTGCAGAAAACCTCATTTCCATTTCTCAATCTTTCGGTGTCGATGCCCGTATAATTGGAAGGGTCGAAAAATCTGATACAAAAAAATTGAGTATTAAGAGTGAATACGGAAATTTCGAATATAAGTAATACTTAAGTGTAACTTATTTTATTTTAGCGATACCAATTGTAAAAAACCAATCCTTATGGTATCTGATTTTATAAGATTAGAATGGAAACAGTTCATTCGGTCTTCTTATTGGCAAAAAAGCATTGCCCTTAACATTTTTCTTGTTTTTATAGCTCTTTACTTTATTGTGGTTTTCCTGGGGCTGGGATTAGGACTCTATCCGATTCTTAAAAAACAGTTCCCTGAAAAAGACCCTTTCCAACTTGTAAATCAATTTGTTTTTTATTGGTTCCTGGTCGACTTGCTGATGCGTTTCTTTTTTCAAAAACTACCTGTCATGAGCATTAAACCGCTATTGACTCTGCCTTTACGAAAAAGTAAAATAGTGCATTATGTTCTCGGAAAATCGGTAATTTCTTTTTTTAATTTTCTTCCGCTCTTCGCCGTGATACCGTTTGGAGCAGTTTTGATTGCTAACGATTACAGTACGTCGCAGGTCCTGAACTGGATGATCTTTATGATGATCGCTACCCTAATCATCAATTTTT
>CP070731.1:306332-313049 GCA_020347545.1 Flavobacteriaceae bacterium
AAAGAAGTCGTTAAATCCTCTTATTGATTTTATCTTTTAGCCGATTGAGCTCTTACCTCCTTATATTCCTGTCTAATGAGTTTCTTTTCAGCTCTTACACTATCTCTCTGACCTTTGGTCATCTCTTTTTCCTCAGCCGTCATTTTCAGCCCAAGCTTTTCCATGAACTCTCTTCCATTATTAAAATCGAACCTGTAGGATATCCCAACACCCTGTGTATATCCCTCTCCTTCAGTAGGATCAAAATAAATTTCGTTCTGCCTGTTGTAAACTTTTGCCTGAAAAGTTTCCGCTTCATTCAAAGGTACCTTGACCTCCACTTCTCCAATTACACTTGAGTTCGTATTTGAACCAACGGGGACCCCAACCTTTCCACTGACAATAACCTTATCTGCAATCCTGCCAGAGACTTCCAATCCTAATTGATCATCAGTAATTACATCCTGAACACCTGATTCAACTCCTATATCATAGGTAACACCCACTTCAAAATTTTCGTTTTCACTCTCCAGCATATTCGAAAGAAGTTGGGACGCCTTCTGGGCAAGGGTTCCTGCAATGGCGGCGTTCCCGTCAAAATTTGTTCTGTTGTTCTCTGTTCTGGCAAAGGCGCCTGTGGCTAAAAGTGAAAAATACTGGGTGAGTTTTTCGTCCTCATTTCTCAATTTGAAATCCAGTTCGCTCGCAACGTCAGAACTGGCATTCGGTATTTTAATATCGAAATCCAGGTCAGGTGCCGAAAGATTTCCGGAAATATTGGTGTACAATTCTACGTCGAGTTTTCTCGAGCTGGCAATAGCATCAAGCCAAACAGAGGGATTAGCCTTAGCATAGTGAATGGCGGTAATATCAAGTTGAGCATCATAAGGATTTCCTTCCCAGATAATGGTGCCACCCTTTTGTACAATAAAGTCCTTATTCACGATGTTCTTGAACTGATATTCTCCATTGTCCACGACCAGATTTCCAAACATTTCAAATTTACCTTTCGTATCAATGTTCAAAACCAGATTTCCATCTCCCGAGCCTTTTAAAATACTTCCTGTAGCCCTGTCCAATACAATTTGAGCAACGGCCTGCTTTGTTACCCTTAATTTAAAATTAAGATTTAATCCTTTTAACTTTTCAAAAACGATACTTTCTCTATAGTTTTCTTCTTCCTCTTCGGTTTCAAAAGTTTCAAAATGTATCAATCTTGACGTATTGACCGTACTGACATTTCCCAAGGGAACATAAAACGCTGTTCCGGCATTTGTCGTTGCGTCGACATTGATCGTAAGATTGTCTGTATACCCCTTTAATGTGGTGGTTCCTGCCATCAACCCCGTACCATAATACAGTGCCCCTTCTTTATCTTGCGTATTGAGAATTAATAGGTTATCGGTTTTTAACACCAGGTCCATGTTCCACTTTTTAAAGGAGCGATGCCTAATCGTACCCGTTATAACCCCGGTGGTGCCCATAGCCTGATCTCTTACTCTAAAGTTTTGAAAATCAAATGTTTGTCCGTATAATTTCACTACAGATTCTCCCGAAAAATCATAGTTAACATTTAAATAAGGTAACTCCAACCCAGAATCAACCAGGGTAATTTCCCCCTCAATATCAGGATTGGATAACCTACCCGTAATCGTGGCTTCGCCCGATGCCAATCCTCGAATCTTTGACAGGACATTTTTACCAAGTGGGCTAAATCCATTGATCCTAAACCTGTTAAATTTTGCATTTGCCAAAATTGTTGGAGCATTTGCCACGAGATCGATCTCTCCCTGAGACTGTACTGTTTTTAAACCACCATTATCCAGAAACAGATCGTAGGTATAATTTCGGATATTATCGTCTGAGGATGCCTTGAATTTCAAATCACCGTAATAATCCTTGTTAATACTGAAATAATTAATCTCCATGTCTGCAATGGGCAAGGTCTTTCCATTAACTGTTCTTAAGTTAATGGTACCATTAACCTTTCCATCAAGGGCAACACTGTCTATCGAGGGTGTGATATCTTCCAGGTTCACGTTTTGAAGGCTCAGATCAAGGTTTTTATCCTGATCTGTAGTAATGAGCCCCGCCAGGTGGATTCTTTGGTTACCACTCACCATATTGAAATTATCAAAGGCAAAGGTTTTTATATCCTTATCGTAAACTACTTTATTCTGATCATTATTCTCCGGGTTGATCAGCCATTGGTGGTCTTTGAAAATGAGTTCTGATCGCTTCATCCCCAGAACAGATTGATTATTTTCATTAATGGTATGATAAAAACTAAAGGTGTATTTCTCCCTTTTTTCTCTCCCTCCAATCATTTCGGCACGTACAAATAAGGTGTCGTTCAGCATTACGTTGACCATATTGATGTCAGAAAGATTATAGTATTTATGATCGATTTCTTCAATACTCAAAAGGGTGTTATACAACGGGTTTTGATTATCCACCTGCAGATTAATTCTATCCACGGAATAGTCAAAAGCTTCGATCTCGGGAGATTTTACAGTAAGGTTAAAAACATCTTTGTCGGAATCTACAGAACCTTTAATAAATGAATTAGGCCCAAGCTGTATATCCGGAACAAAAACATCCACAATTTTACTGTAGATGCTGAATCTAAAATCCAAAAACTGTCCTTGCTCAACCTCTTCCTTTTCAAAATTAACAAACAGGCTGCCCAGGGAGTTGATTCCAAGTTTTTTCAGATCCCTGAATTTAAAATTACCCCGCAAATAACCATTGACTATTTCAGAAGAATTTACCTTTATTTCACGAATCGTATCTTTATTTTCAGATGTTACCGTAAAATCCTTAAAATAATAATCATCGTTTTGATTTGAATAAGAGGCATCCTTGAAGCTTATTACACCTTCTACATTATCCAAACTACTTCCGGTTAGATCCATTTGGATCTTTCCTTTTAGAATGGATTTTTCATCTCTTGTAAAAAGGTTTAGTTTGAGTAAATCCGCATGGTCAACATCGGCCCGAAAATTAAACTTTTTAACATCAGCCAGTTCCGCCAATCCTCTGAATTCAATTTTGATGTTAGGGTCATTGACCTGCAAGTAGCCGTCAAATTCCTTATCCCTTAAGACGCCATTCATGTCAATATTTGAATAGGTATATCCCTTATACTGATGCTTGGAAATATGACCGTTTACCTTTATACTGATATTGTCAATTGAAAATCCCTGCCCCTCAATCTCACCTATCATCGATAATTCACCGATTAAAGAATCTTTAACAAATTCTCCCAGCTCAAAATCAACCAACTCCACCTTTCCTTTGTAAGAAACCAAATCTCCCTGATCAACATTCTTAAGACTAAGATCAACGTCGGACATTCCTAATTGTGCAATGGTTCTCATCTGAATGTCGATATCGGATTTTGTAATGTCAACCTTTCCGCTACTCGAAAAATATCCAATTTTTTCAAGTTCCTTTGGTATTTTCGCACCCAGGAGATCGGGTAATAAATTGACTAAATGATCATAATTCGAACTAATTTCCGCGATATTTCCTCTTAACCTGAATTTCTCTGGGTAAAGCACATTTTTAAGATGAATATTCCCGCGAAGTGAAGAATGCCTGTCAGATTCGAGATCAATATCCTCTACAACAAAATCGTTGATTGTCCCCTTAACCTTTGCTTTAAAGTGGATCACATCATTTTTTCCAAATTGTCCGTAAAATTTTTTCAGATCGGATAAAACAATATCCCCCTGCTTAAAATCTGCCTCTATCTGTACCTTATTCAGGAAATCCGACAGATCGTTCAATTCATAGTTAAATACAATATCCGCCTCCAGATAGGAACCACGAGTTGACAGATGCGTGTCCAAAAACTCCATTCGGGAGTTGGAGTACTTGAATTTTGTAGAAAACTTTGTAACGTTTACATCGTGATTTTCAACAACCCTCAGATCATGGATATTGGCACTAACGTCAGATCCTTCTATCTTGAAATCATCAAAATCACCATAAATATTTTTATAGAAAACTATGGGGCCTTCCCTTTTATTCTCATTATGCAAAACAAAATCAACATTTTCGGCAACGATGGAAGTGGCATACATTTTAAATTCACTTCCCTCTTTAACACTATCCTTTTTAAATTTCTTGACAAAAACTGTAAGGTTGTTCTTTTCTTCTCCCTTATAGGTTCTCATTCGAAGGGCGCCGTCGTCAAGATAAATCTCTCCAAAATCCAACTGGCTTGTGAACATGTTCCTGTAATTCAATATGGAAGTTTCAATGCTCGCTGCAGAAATGAGCGTGTCTCCGTGATGATCCTTAATCAGCACATTATTTAATGAAATGTTTCGAATAGATGAGAGGTCAAGCTTTTCAATGTTAATATTGGTCCCGTATTTGGCATTTACCCTGTTGGTTACAATTTTGGCGAGCCCTGTCTGAACGCTTGATAAGGAGAAAATAATACTAAACAGCACCAGTAAAAAACTGCCTATTAGAAAAATACGAATTGCTATTCTTTTTAACCGCTTGATAATAAAATATTTCTAAATTTGCATGTTTAAAAGTACAATTTTTGTGCCTAAATTTTTGACATGTCAAAAAAAACTATTCACATACTTGCTATAGAATCATCATGTGATGATACAGGTGCAGCGGTGCTTAAAAACAACAAGGTCCTCTCCAATGAAGTTGCAGGACAAAAAGTTCATGCAGCATACGGAGGAGTTGTCCCGGAGCTTGCTTCCCGAGCCCATCAACAGAATATTATACCTGTGGTGGACCAGGCGCTTAAAATAGCCGATATTGATAAAAATGAGCTCGATGCCATCGCCTTTACACAAGGTCCCGGACTCATGGGATCTTTACTTGTCGGCACCTCGTTCGCAAAATCACTATCCATTGCACTGGAAATTCCGCTTATACCTGTGAATCATATGCAGGCCCATGTACTTGCTCACTTTATTGATGATGAAGTACAGAAGCAACCTCCCTTTCCATTTCTGTGCATGACAATCAGTGGAGGACACACTCAGATTCTCAGAGTGAACAGCTATGTGAATTTTGAGATACTTGGTGAAACCATTGATGACGCCGTTGGAGAAGCATTTGATAAAACAGCAAAATTACTTGGTCTGCCTTATCCTGGTGGCCCCTTGATTGATAAAAATGCAAAAAAGGGAAACCCCTTAGCCTTTAGCTTTTCAGAACCTAAAACCACGAATCCACTTGATTTTAGTTTTAGCGGCTTTAAAACTGCCATACTTTATTTTCTTCAAAGGGAACAGAAAAAGGATTCCAGGTTCATCGAAAATAACTTGAATGACATATGTGCCTCTGTGCAAAGGAGCCTGGTCAATATATTGATGAACCGATTAAAATTGGCCTCAGAACAAACGGGTATAAATCATGTAGCCATTGCGGGGGGAGTTTCTGCTAATTCTGAGATCAGATCAACATTAAAAGCTATGGAAAACGAATTGGGATGGATCACTTATATTCCGAAATTTGAATACACTACAGACAACGCTGCCATGATAGGAATAGTAGGTTATTACAAATACCTGAGCAAAGATTTCGCAACAGAAAATGTTTCTGCTACTTCTCGACTTGACATTAACAAATAAAAAGTAACAAAAAAGCCGAAGGAGATTCCTTCGGCTTTTTTTTATCGCATCAGCTAAATCACATAAGTGAGGCAGCCATTCTTTTATAAAATCCTTTTTTAAGCTTTTCTCTTATCGAAGAAAATGCATCAATGGTTTCAGCCACGTCATCCAGATTGTGAGCTGCCGTTGGAATTAATCTTAACAGGATCATTCCTTTTGGAATAACCGGATATACAACAATTGAACAGAATATACGGTAATTCTCTCTTAGGTCATTTACCATTGCCATTGCTTCCGGAATATCACCTTCCAGGAAAACAGGAGTAACACAGGTATTGGTCTTACCAATATTAAATCCTTTTTCAACCAGGCCATTTTGCAAGGCATCAACGTTTTCCCACAATTTCGTCCTGAGTTCCGGCATCGTCCTGATCATATCCAACCTCTTTAAAGCCCCCTTTACCATTGCCATGGGCAAAGACTTGGCGAACATCTGAGACCGCATATTGTATTGCAAATATTTAATTACATCTTCATTCCCGGCAAAAAAGGCTCCGATACCTGCCATTGATTTTGCAAATGTTGCAAAATAAACGTCAATCGCATCCTGAACCCCTTGTTCCTCACCAGCTCCGGCACCAGTTTTTCCAAGTGTCCCGAACCCGTGAGCATCATCAACAAGCAATCTAAAATTATATTTTTCCTTGAGGGCGGCAATTTCCTTTAATTTCCCTTGTTCTCCTCTCATCCCAAATACACCTTCACTTATAACCAGAATACCTCCATTAGATTCTTCAGCTTTCTTTGAGGCCCTGATAAGGTTCTTCTCGAAACTTTCCATATCATTATGACGGAAAGTAAATCTTTTACCCTGGTGCAATCTGGCTCCGTCAATGATACACGCATGCGAATCCATGTCGTAAACCACGACATCATTTTTAGTTACGAGGGCATCAATGGCAGAAACCATACCCTGATATCCGAAGTTCACCAGATAGGCTGCCTCTTTACCAACGAATTCAGCGCATTCACGCTCCAATTGCTCATGATAATCTGTATGCCCACTCATCATTCTGGCACCCATAGGATAAGCCATTCCATGCTCCTTAGCCGCTTCAGCATCAACTTTGATCACCTCAGGATG
>CP070731.1:313149-319777 GCA_020347545.1 Flavobacteriaceae bacterium
CATTTCAGGTGCCATCCCGCAGGGTGATCGTCACGAATTCAATGAGTTAAAGCCCAAAGTTGATGAACTGGTTCGACTTCAGAGCAAATATCTTATTGGCGTTTTAGCAGAAGCTAAAAAACTGATCGCTGAAGGAAACACCAAAGATGGCGGGTTTTTGTTATATCGCGTTTTTAGAGGGCTTCCTAAAAATAAGGCTCTTATCAAGTTTTTAAGTCAGGAAGGAATCAAACAATTGCTTCAAAAGACGGAAAACTTCTATATGCAGGACAACAACCGTGAAATGCCTAAAATTGATGAGGAGCTTCTGTTTGTAATTGAAGAAAAAAACAATTCCATAGACCTTACAGATAAAGGGATCGCACATCTTTCGGGAGATAATGAAGATCATTTCTTCGTCTTGCCGGATATGGGAATTGAAGTTGGAAAGATCGATTCCAAAGACATATCAGCGGAGGATAAGGCAAGAGAGAAAGAAGAATTATACCGGGATTTCAGTATTAAGAGCGAAAGGATTCATACGATGAATCAATTGCTAAAGGCATATACCCTTTTCGAAAAAGATGTGGAATATGTGATCATTGAAGATCAGATCAAAATCGTTGATGAACAGACAGGTCGTGTGATGGATGGAAGACGTTATTCAGACGGATTGCACCAGGCGCTTGAAGCCAAGGAAAATGTAAAGATCGAGGCTGCAACCCAGACGTTTGCTACAATTACGCTGCAGAACTACTTTAGGATGTATCGCAAATTGTCAGGTATGACAGGTACGGCAATTACTGAAGCAGGAGAATTCTGGGAAATCTACAAACTGGATGTAGTTGAGATCCCTACCAATATGCCACTGATCAGAGATGACCGCGAAGATTTGATCTACAAAACAAAAAGAGAGAAATACAACGCTGTGATTGACGAGATCAATAATTTAGTGAACCAGCAACGGCCGGTGCTCGTGGGTACCACCTCGGTTGAGATCTCTGAATTACTCTCTAAAATGCTTTCAATAAGAAAGATTCAGCACAATGTATTGAATGCGAAATTGCATAAAAAAGAGGCCGACATCGTTGAATCCGCAGGTAACCCCGGTGTGGTAACTATTGCCACCAACATGGCTGGTAGAGGAACGGATATTAAGCTTTCTGATGAAGTGAAAAAAGCCGGAGGTCTAGCCATAATCGGAACAGAGCGGCATGACTCCAGACGTGTTGACCGCCAGTTAAGAGGTCGTGCGGGACGTCAGGGAGATCCGGGATCTTCTCAATTCTATGTTTCTTTGGAAGATAATCTGATGCGTTTGTTCGGATCGGACAGAATTGCCAAGATGATGGACAAAATGGGCCTAAAAGAAGGAGAAGTGATTCAGCACTCTATGATTTCCAAGTCGATTGAAAGAGCTCAAAAGAAAGTTGAAGAGAATAACTTTGGAATTCGTAAACGATTACTGGAGTATGATGATATTATGAATGCCCAAAGGGAGGTGATCTATAAAAGACGTAGACATGCACTTTACGGAGAGCGCCTTCAGGTAGATATTGTAAACATGATCTATGATACCTGTGACTCTATCGTGCTTGGCAACAAAGCGACCAATGACTATTCAAATTTTGAATTTGAATTGATACGATTCTCCTCCACTACTTCTCCGTTTACCAAGGAAGAATTTGAGACAAAAGAAGAACAGGAGTTAGTAGAAGAGTTGTTCAAAGTGGTTTATGAGCATTATCAAAGCAAAATTGAAAGAAGCGCAGTTGCAGCTTATCCGGTGATCAAAGATGTTTATGAAAAACAGGGAGATCGATATGAGCGTATAGTGGTACCGTTTACGGATGGTATCAAAACCTTACAGGTAGTGACAAATCTTAAGGATGCTTATGAAAGTCAGGGACAGCAGCTGGTAGAAGATTTTGAAAAAAATATCACGCTTGCCATCATTGACGACACCTGGAAAGATCATTTGAGAAAGATGGATGATCTTAAACAATCGGTTCAAAATGCTACGTACGAGCAAAAAGATCCTTTATTGATTTACAAGTTTGAGGCCTTTGAATTATTCAAACAAATGCTTGATAAGGTAAATAAAGAAGTTCTTTCCTTCTTGTTTAAAGGGGAGCTTCCGAGTCAAAGCCCGCAACAGGTTTCTCAGGCAAGAGAGCAAAAAAAGGAAAAGGTTCAGTTGAGCAAAGCTGAATTCAATAGTCCTACTCAGGATGTACAGACCAATCAGACACAAGCTCAACAGGTCACTGAGACCATTGTCAGAACGGAACGGAAAATTGGACGTAACGAAAGGGTTAACATCAAGAATATTGCAACGGGTGAATCCAAAACCGTAAAGTACAAACAAGCTATTCCATTGATCGAAAAAGGACAATGGGTACTTATTTCTGAGGATTAATTATACCCTAGAGCATGAATTAACAGTTTCGGGATGAATTTATCTAACTGATAAATTCATCCCGAATCTATTTTAAAACCTTCTTCATCGTTTGCGCACGCTGAATTTTACCGGTTTCGGTATAGTCAAAGGAGTTCACAAAATAAACTTTCCTGGGTAATTCAAATTTCAAAAGGGTTCGCGGGTTCTCGAAATGATATGATTTTAGCAAGGATAAAAGATCATATTCTTCATCACTTTCTACAAAAAGTACCATTTGTTCTCCCAGTCTTTCATCTTTTTCCGGGCCGAGAAAAAACGGAACCTGAATCAGTTTGCGCAATTTTTTTTCGATCAGTTCAGGCATCAATTTAATTCCACCCGAATTAATGACATGATCATGTCTTGCAATCCATTGAAACGAGGTTGGTGAGATCAGTTTCACAATATCATTGGTAACTACCTCCACTGAACATATTTTTGGCGCGTTAATGATCAGGCAACTTCTCGAATCTCGTGAAAAGTTAATTTCCGGTAAAGCTTTGAAAATCGTTCTATCCCCCTCAAGGCCAGCTGCTTTATTCAATGGAGCAAGGGCCACATGAGTAACGGTTTCCGTCATACCATAAGTAGCATATATTTTTGTATTTAGATCTGCAATTTTCTCTTTGAGCTCATCAGAAACCACCCCACCTCCAACGATCAGGGTACGAATACTCCCCAGTTTTTCAATACTATTCTGAACCTGTAAAGGAACCATGGCTGAAAAATCATAAGTTTTATCACCAATTTCAGGGGTGCCGGATGCTTCAACCATGTCCAATTCCCAGCCCATGACCATGGCCCGTACCAGCATCATTCTACCTGCAACATAACCTAAAGGAAGGCATTGCAAAATCTTCGCTCCCACCTTTAAATTAAAAAAAGACGCCGTCGACTGTGCTGAATTTATCATATGCTCCCTTTTTAAAATAATTTCTTTTGGAAGCCCTGTAGAGCCGGAGGTCTTCATGTGGATTTCTCCCGATTCAGAGAACCATTCAGCCATAAATTCAGAAAGCTCAGGGTAATTTTCATGAACAAAATCAATCAAGTCAACTTGATGCGAGAAGGACATTCCGTTCCATTGAAAATCAGGATGTAACAGACTAGTCTTCATTTTGTACGGGGGCATCAGCAACAGGTCCGAATAGCTTATTTTTCCAGTCAGACCAGCTGTATTTTTTAGCTAAGAAGTACAGTACCAAGGGGTATACCACAAAAACCGGTAAAAACATATACATATCTAAAGAAGGTTCTGAAATATCTTTAAAGAGTGCCTCTGTTTGAAAAGCCGCCCAATTCACTGTTACAATTACCGCAGCCACAATATTATTTGCAGCGTGCATACCCAGAGCCAATTCCGTTCCTTCATCCATTAAAGTTATTATTCCGAACAAGAATCCGGTTCCAATATAATAGAGGAGAATTAAAGACCCCAGTTTCTCGATCTCAGGATTGAACGCATGCATCAATCCAAATCCAACTGACGTAATCACAAATGGAACGGCAGCACTTTTAAACCCGATACCGATCCCTTGCAT
Source organism: Flavobacteriaceae bacterium (assembly GCA_020347545.1). Taxonomy (GTDB): domain Bacteria; phylum Bacteroidota; class Bacteroidia; order Flavobacteriales; family Flavobacteriaceae; genus Lutimonas. The sequence goes on from CP070731.1 coordinate 317,110, forward strand.
CAAATAACCTCGAAACAACAATTCTTCAAAACTCGTTTGTAAAGGAATGAATAGAAATGCCACAACCAAAAGAATCAAAAACGGTACAAGCTTGAAATTCAAGACAAAGTGATCCGGATGCAAAACATAATCAATAGCGATAAACAAGACGGAAATCAAAAACCAAAATGCAAATCCGTAAATAACCCTGTTCCAATCTACCGAGGAACGAGAAGTAATTAAACTTCGTAAACTTCTAGCATGCACTTTTTTTACAGAAAACAATAAAGCAAGCAATCCGAAAACGAAGGTGAGCAACACAACGAATAAGTAGAGATTAGAATCAATACCCAGATCCGCGAAAGCATTCTGAGAGCTCACAATCAAATCATCTACCCCTTCTGCGTTATTCAATGCAACAACAAAAAGTGGTACCACCCCAATCAATTGCCAACCCAAAAAAACAATTATAAGGGTAAGTATATAACGCCACCAGTCATTTTTTCCTGTATAGGCCTGTTCAATAAACTTCATGCATTTTAAATTTTGCTAAAAATACTATTATTCATTTTAAAAACTGTTCTAGTTTCTGCCATTTTCCTTCATTGGAATAATGAAGTGCACCCTTTTCTACAAACAAGGGACTGTTCATGTTGTTGGTAAAAAGACTTCCTGTACCCAAACCCTGAGGAAGAATATTTCCCAAAGTATAAGTAAACTGTGCTATGGCATTTAACCCGATGTTGCTTTCAAGTGCAGAAGTGATCCACCAGCCGATACCTGAATCTTCCGCCAGCCGGATCCAGTCTTTACTTCCATGAAATCCTCCAACCAAACTGGGCTTTAAAATAATGTATTGAGGTTGAATGGTGTTAATCAGGTGCTTCTTATCTTTAAAATCAACGATGCCTATCAATTCTTCATCCAATGCTATTGGGAGCGGTGTAGCTCTGCACAAATTGTACATGGCTTCATATTGACCGGCCTTTATGGGTTGTTCTATGGAATGAATCTGCAATCGTGACAATAGATCAAGTTTGCCAAGCGCCTCCTTATGACTAAATGCTCCATTTGCATCAACTCGTAGCTCAAGCTCAGATGGCTTGTAACGATTTCTTATACTTTTCAACAGGCTCAATTCGGTATCAAAATCAATGGCGCCGATTTTCATTTTGAGCGTAGTAAATCCTTCTTTCAGCTTTTTTTCGATTTGTGCCTTCATAAAGTCCTCGTCTCCCATCCAGATCAATCCATTTATGGGTATTGAATCTTTTCCTCTGGTAAAATTGGATGGAAATAAATCAAAGCCAAATTTACTTTCCAAAGATAAAAATGCCTGCTCCAGCCCAAACTGAATCGAAGGAAACTCTTTTAATTCCGGCATTATTAATTCCTTTCCAAGCGAGATGTTGTCACACAGCCATTGCAACTTCTCTTCGTAATCCTCCCGGTCATCATAACTCAGGCCACGAAAAATTCCGCACTCTCCCACCCCTCGTTTTCCATTTGAATCGATAAGCAGAAAGAAAGTTTCCTTCTGTTTTAGGACACCCCTCGAGGTACCCCCCGGAATCTTAAACTTTAAAAAATATCTGTAAAATGTTGCTTTGATAATGAAATTTTTGAAGGTTCAAAACAAAGATATACTAAATTAAATTTCTAATTGACATTCCTCAATACTACCCAAATCCTAATAGATTCTGGCCACCCATCCCCCGCCCGAGACCATATTCACTGGAATGACACTATTCCGATCCACTTCGAGGGTTTCCTTTTTGTAATCCTCTGCGTGGCGTGAAGCATTCACCCCATCCTTAAAAATCTCTACGTTAAATGATTCATCTTCAGGCAAAAAATCAAGGCTCAATTCAAACGATCTCGCCGTATTATCGGTCATTCCTGCCAAATACCAAACCTTACCCTTTCTCCTTGCCATTAAAACATAATCAGAAACCGCCGCATCAAAAACAACGGTTTCGTCCCATACAGTAGGAACTTTACTTATAAAATCAACCGATTCCTGCTCTTTCCTGTACCTGCTTGGTGTTTCGCATAGCATTTGTAAGGGTGCTTCATAGATCACATACATCGCTAACTGATGGCATCGAGTTCCCATAGCCATGGGCCGTGTAAAACTCACCGCATAATTTCGTTCATGGGCATTAACCATTGCTCCAGGAGTAAAATCCATCGGGCCGGCTGCCATTCTGATAAAAGGAATGGTTACATTATGTTCAGGTGTTATATCAAGACTCCATTTGTTGTTTTCGTTACCCTTTACGCCTTCGTAATTGATCAAATTGGGCCAGACCTTTTCAATACCTGCCGGTTTAAACGCTCCATGATAATCCACCAGAAGATGATGTTTGGCAGCTATTTCCGCTATACGTTCATATGAATTTACCATGTACTGGTCGCTTCTTTGCATAAAATCTACTTTTACCCCCTTTGCTCCCCAGGAGGCATACAAAGAGAGTATTTCCTCCGTTTCCTCATCCAGTGGTTTCCATAAAACCCAAAGAATTATACCCACATTTTTCTCCTTTGCATAATCGATCAATTCCTTAATATTTATATCAGGATTAGCCTCCTTGATCTCTGTAGTGGACTTGGTCCATCCCTCATGCCCAGGCAGCGGATCCGTAATCGTGACAGTGGTCAAGGTCGCCGTGCCCGTGTTGGTCACCAC
>CP070731.1:319877-326503 GCA_020347545.1 Flavobacteriaceae bacterium
AATCTTCCGGTTTACCCATGACATCAATTACTTCTTCAATATCCTGCTGGTTCACAACCTGTCTTACATCCTTTACTTTAGCTGATAATAATTCACCTATTCTTGATTCTATATCGGTTATGATTTCGTCTCTACCTTTTGGGTCATCACTCAAAGAACGTCGAATAGCATCTAAATAACTTTTCAGTTTTTGATAAGCTATTTCATCGATATGAAAAAATACGCCACCTAGATTAATATTTATTGTCTTGTTCATTTTGTTGTATTTTTTGATTTATTATTCTTTGTTATCAGGCTCACTGCTTTAACCAAATCACTCCAGGTAGAATTCAATCCTGACAAAAATATCTTTCCTGTTTCGGTTAAACCATAGTATTTTCTTGGCGGTCCGGAGGTTGATTCCTCCCAGCGATAGGTCAATAGTCCCGCATTTTTCAGCCTTGTCAGCAACGGATACACTGTACCCTCTACGACAAGCAGTTTTGCGTCCTTCAATTGAACCAGAATTTCAGAAGTATAGGCATCTCCATTTTCAAGAATGGAAAGGATGCAGAATTCCAAAACTCCTTTACGCATTTGTGCTTTTGTGTTTTCAATCTTCATGTTTTTCTCTTTTAATCATTATTATTGATTTTTAAGACTCATTGGCTTAAAACAAAATCGATTGTATCGAATTTGCAATATATATTACGATTGAGATTAGTATAGTTATCATAATGTTTTTATTTAATGAACTTAATAGTTAAGGGGTATTTATAAACTTCACCGCGATTGGCCTTTAAAGCGGCTACAATAATCAGTACAAACTTGACAATTGCCAGAATCCCGATCAGGGATCCAACACTTACGATTCCAAAAAGGTCCAGGTGTTGAAAATCTTCAAGGGCAATTCTTAAAACGAAGGGCACAATGGATAATCCAAGTATCATAGTATACAGTAAATAACTCAAATTAAAATTGATGGCCTCTTTTCCATTCTGATCCATAAACTCACTTTTTCTTCTATTCAATTCCCAGATCACAAGCGGGCCGACTACGGCACCAAATGGAAAGATATATCCAAAAAAAGCAGATAGATGCAATAAAAATGCGTTGTTATTATCGTTTTGTTTTGTCATGGTTTTTAAAATGTATAATACTTTCTTATGCAAATATATATATAAAAGATATTACTATGCAATACAAAGTACTATAATTTAACATTTTTTTAACATTTAACTTCAAGCTTGTTTTCACGATTTTTGTTGTACCTTAGGGCCTTAAAGCTCAAAAATGCCAAAATTCACAGTAAAAAATCTAAATCGGTTTTTGGTCATAAAACTCCCTTCTGCCTATATTTCAGGTATACGTGTAACGCATATTTCAGACAAAGAAGCCGTTGCAAAAGTCAAACACAGATGGATTAATCAGAACCCGTTCAGGTCTCTTTATTGGGCGACACAGGGGATGGCGGCCGAATTGGTGACCGGCATATTGATGATGAAAAAAATAAATGATTCGGGAAGAAAGATTTCGATGCTGGTAGTTCATCAGGAAGGAAGTTTTCATAAAAAAGCGACTGGGAAGATCGTCTTTAAATGCGATCAGGGACTGGAAGTTGACCAGGCTCTGTCCCGGGCCATAGAAACTGGGGAAGGTCAAAATCTGATTCTAAAGGCCTCAGGAATCAACGAGGAAAACATCATGGTATCCGACTTTTCCTTCACCTGGAGTATTAAACTAAAAGAATAATTTAAATATATAATACTATGATGGCGCACGAAATTGACTATACAATCTACGGAGAGGAAATGCAATTCGTTGAAATTGAACTTGATCCGTCAGAGGGCGTTGTGGCTGAAGCCGGAAGTTTTATGATGATGGACGACCAAATAAAAATGGACACCATTTTAGGTGATGGTTCGGGCCAGTCACAGGACATACTCGGAAGTTTGTTTTCAGCAGGTAAAAGATTGTTGACCGGTGAAAGTCTGTTCATGACTGTCTTTACCAATACCTCACAAAGCTTGAGAAAAGTTTCATTTGCCTCCCCCTACCCCGGTAAAATAATACCCATAGACCTTACTAAATTTCAGGGGACATTTATTTGTCAGAAAGATGCCTTTCTTTGTGCGGCCAAAGGTGTTACAATAAGTATCGAGTTTTCGAAAAGACTGGGGCGCGGCTTTTTTGGCGGTGAAGGGTTTATCATGGAAAAAATTGAGGGTGATGGCATGGCTTTTTTGCATTCAAGTGGAACCGTGATCAAGAAAGAGCTCGCTGCGGGCGAAGTATTAAAAGTGGATACGGGTTGTATTGTAGGTTTCAGCAGTTCGGTTCACTATGACATTGAATTCATCGGAGGTATTAGAAACACAATATTCGGTGGTGAAGGAATGTTTTTTGCGACTCTAAGAGGTCCCGGTACCGTGGCTATTCAATCTTTGCCATTCAGCAGGCTTGCTGATCGAATCATTGCAAGTGCCCCTTCATCAGGTGGAAAGAGAAAAGGTGAAGGCAGTATCCTAGGTGGCCTTGGTGACCTGTTAGACGGAGATAACCGATTTTAACAAACTCTAAACTGATCTTTTAATAGATCCTTACATATCTTTTAATAGACGTTTTATTCTTCAGTTGTTTTAATATCCTTTACAAAAGATTCGAGTTGTTTTCCGTATTTCGATTGCCTTACTTCTGGCGTCATTGATTTATTTACAGTATCGAGCAATTTAATAGTAGTGTTTGTAAGTTCGGTCAAGGCAATATAAGGAGCCACCTCATGATCTGCATGTTTTACGGCAAAATTGGTGGTGTATAGAATTCTCCTTTTATTCCAGTTACGCAACTTAGCAGCCACCATATCAATGGAATCCTGGCTGTTTTTCTTTCTGGCCTCAAACTCCTCTTTAACAAGGTCTAATCTTTGATCGTTAAATTTTTGCTGAAAGTCATTGAATTGATTCAATATATCCTGGTTATCCGATCCTTTTATTTTTGCTTTTACAGAAAACAGGTCAAGCTGGGTATCGATGTAGATCGAATCTTTTTCGCCAAAAAAGGCAATTCGTTTTGAACTATTGCCAAGAGTCAGATAGTACATCTCAGGGCTAATGACTTGATCCGTCAAAACAAAGTCCTCTTTCCCATTTACCGAAATCGAATCCACTGAAATAATCATTGAATCCATTTGTTTCTGTAGAAAAAAAGTTCCTTTCTTTAATCCCTTGACCTGGGCTTTAACATACATGGTATTATCACTTTCCTTGGAACACGCCAGGATTGAAAGAGCAACTAAAAAGATCAGACAGGTCTTCTTCATAATAATGGTTTTAAGTGCGCAAATATATTAGAAAAATTGAATTTAATCACTAAAAGACACCTTGATTTACTGTGAGACCAATTGCATTAAAATCGTACATCCTATGGCCGCAATGGTACCCACGGCATACCCGAACACAGCCAGAAGAACACCAACGGTGGCAAGGGAAGGATGAAATGCCGAGGCAACGACAGGGGCCGAGGCGGCACCACCAACATTCGCCTGACTTCCGACCGCAAGAAAAAAGTACGGAGCTTTGATCAATTTGGCCACAAGGATCAGAAGTAGGGCATGAATACTCATCCATACAAAGCCAATGGCCACAAGGCCAATATTTTCTAGTATAAGCCTAAGGTCCATTTTCATTCCAATGGAAGTCACCAAAATGTAAATAAAAACGCTTCCTATTTTGCTGGCACCCGCTCCTTCATAATTTTTTGCTTTCGTAAATGAAATTAAGATCGCAGCAACAGTTGATAAGCTGATCATCCAGAAAAAGGGAGAACTCAAAAAAGTAAATACATTCTTGGTGGTCTCGTTTTGAATGCCATTTACAAAATCTGCAAAATACCCACTCAAATATCCTGCTCCAAAGTGAGCGAGGCTTACCGTTCCAAAAGACAGGGCTACCATGATCATAAGATCAGTCAAACTTGGGTTTCTTTCTACTTTCTTTGAAAAGGAGCTTACTTTTTCCCTTAATTCCTCGATAGCAGTCGTATCCGATTTCAACCACTTATCAATTTCCTTTGATCGGCCAACTCCAATCAAAATAATAGCCATCCAAATATTGGCAACAACAATGTCCACAAAGACCATACCTCCATAAAGCTTGGGGTTATATCCATAAATTTCAAGCATGGCCGTTTGATTTGCACCTCCTCCGATCCAGCTTCCAGCCAAGGTTGATAAGCCTCTCCATACGGCATCCGGTCCGGCTCCTCCCACAGTTTCAGGTGAAACCATTGAAATCAATAGTATTGCGATTGGCCCTCCGATAACAATTCCGATAGTACCTGTAAAAAACATGGCCAGCGCCTTCCATCCCAGATTAAAAACCGCCTTCAAATCAATACTTAATGTCATTAAAACAAGGGCAGCCGGAAGTAAATAGCGACTCGACATAAAGTACAGGTTAGAGGAGTGTTCTTCAATACTTCCATCCGGGTTCACCGTTTCCCACTCCGGAGCTATGAGCCCTGTAGTTGTCAATACAGCGGGTAGCATATAGGCCATAAACAAGGCTGGTACCACCTTGTAGAATTTAAACCAAAAACCATCGCTCTTTGAGGAAGTATAGAAAATGAAACCCAGGGTAATCATTAATAAGCCAAACACAATGGTGTCATTTGTAAATACCGGTACATTATTCATATTTATTCTTATGTTTTATTCGTTACCAGCCATGAATATCTTGTTAGAAAAAAGTAATTGGAATAAATAAAACAAGCTGCTGCTGGTTATATAACTCGTTTTCGGAGGCTAAATATAAAAAAACTAAAGCCAATTGAGCAGTTTTTATTTTCATTGTAAAATTAACCTATATTTATGGCCATTACCTTGATGAGTTTATGAAGAAGGCCATTTGTATCGTACTTTTTATTTTGCCCCTGTTTTCATGGGCTCAACTTCAGGAAGACTATTCTAAAGGAGGATATTTTCTGAAGATGAACAACACCTTGAATTTAAGACTGGATCTTGACAATGATGTAAGGGCCTTTGAATATGATTTGGGAGATCAAATCTATTCTATTGAACCCAACACGAATTTAAGGCTGGGTGTTGCTTTTAATTATCGCTTTATCTCTTTAAAGATAGGATTTTCTCCAAAATTTTTAGAAGCCGATGATTCGAGCTTAAAAGGAAAAACCAATGTCTTCAGACTGGCTCTGAACATTTTTTACAAAGATTTTTATCAGAACATTGAATTTAATAAGGTAAAAGGATATTATGTGAACAGTCTGGAACTTCCCACTCTAAACAATATTGAAACCAACAATGAGTATTTTATTTTACCCGATCTAAAAACCATGTCCATAACAGGGACCACCTGGTATAGGTTTAATGAGAATTATTCGTTTAAAGCAGTAATCAATCAAAATGAAATTCAAACTAAAAGTACAGGGAGCTTCATTCCAAGCTTGTACTATGGATATTTCGAAATTACAGATGAAACTACTCCACAGGATATAAAAAGTTTCTTTATTCTGGCCAATGCCGGATATTATCATACGTTCGTTTTCAGCAAGAACTGGTATTCTAATCTTGGTCTTGCAGTTGGTATGGGGCCTGAATTCAATAAACTGATCACCCGGTACTCTGAAGATGAGCCTAAAGAAGTTACCCACCACACAAATCTGGCGGTCAATGTGAGCACCCAGATAGGGCTTGGATATAATTCAACACGTTTCTATGGAGGAACCAATCTCAATGGTAGCGCCACACATCGCGATGAAAAGTCGGTAATTCAATTCGACAGTGTCAGAGGTTACTTTAAAATTTATATCGGTTACAGGTTCGACGCACCAAAATCCTTTGAACGAGGCATGGATTGGCTTGAAAGTAAAAATCCGTTCAAAAAGAAATAAGCCTCTTCAATTCATATGCAAATCCAAGGTAAAGTACTAACTTTGGAAGTTTAATATTCTAATATGAAATCAATGAAAATTTTTAAGTTCTTATTATTATTTCTGGTTGTTCAGGTATCGGCTCAGCAAGGTGGTATGTGGATCCCCTCTCTTCTCGAAGGAATGAATGAAAAAGAGATGAAAAGCCTGGGAAGCCAGCTTAGTGCAAAAGATATTTACGATGTGAATAACTCAAGCTTAAAGGATGCCATAGTTCATTTTAACGGAGGATGTACGTCTGAGATAATTTCTGACAGCGGATTGTTGCTGACAAACCATCACTGTGGATATGGAGCAATCCAGTCTCACTCATCCGTTGAACACGACTACCTGCAAGATGGATTTTGGGCAAAAACAATGAAGGATGAACTGCCCAATAAAGGTATGGTGGCTACATTGATCGTCAGAATTGAAGACGTTACGAATGATATTCTTAAAAATGTTCCTTCTGATGCAAGTCTGACTGAGCAGCAAAATCTTATAAGTCAGCATATTGAAGCTGTAACCAAAGGCGCAAAAAAAGAAAGTTGGCAGGACGCCAGAGTCAAATCCATGTATGACGGCAATCAATACATGCTGTTTATCACGGAGACGTTTAAAGATATAAGGCTGGTGGGTGCCCCTCCTACTTCTATCGGAAAATTTGGTTCGGATACCGATAACTGGATGTGGCCTCGTCACACAGGTGATTTTTCCTTATT
>CP070731.1:326603-333077 GCA_020347545.1 Flavobacteriaceae bacterium
GCATTCCATTCGCTCATGGGGTACAACTCGAGACAAGGTTGAAAAACTGAACGTTTTAAAACAAAACCTTCCTGCAGTATACTGGATAGTTGCTTTTTAAGTGGAGATGGCAACATCAGACGTCCTTTGACATCAGATTTACATTCGTATGTTCCAATTAAATTTACCACTTTTACCCCACTATATTGAAATACATTCACAAATATATGGATTTTTACCACTTTTTACCATTTTTTACCACTTTGTTGATAACTTTCTTTATATTCGCGTAAGTGACTGATTAATGGATAATTAAATGGGGAGGTTTTTTTTTGTGGAAAATAATTGGAACTAATGAAGAGAAAATTAGTACTTTGAAACAAATTATATAAATTTGCAAATTGTAAAGAAATTATCTTTAATGAAATACACCCTCAAACAAGAAAATGGTTATTCATATCTGGAATCAGGTCAGGGAACACCATTGATCATATTGCATGGACTCATGGGAAACCTTAGTAATTTCGACGGAGTTTTTGATCACTTTTCTGATTTGGGTTATCAGGTCATCATGCCTGAACTTCCAATCTATACCTTGCCGCTTTTAAAGACCAATGTTAAAAATCTATCTAAGTTTATCAAGGATTTTGTAAAGTTTAAAGGTCTTGACGAATACATCCTGATGGGCAATTCCCTGGGAGGGCATATTGCTCTTTTTCATACCAAACTGAATCCAAAAAATGTGAGTGGCTTAGTGCTTACGGGCAGTTCGGGACTCTATGAAAATTCAATGGGAGAAAGCTACCCTAAAAGAGGTGACTACGATTATATAAAGAAAAAGGCTCAGGATGTTTTTTACGATCCTGAAATCGCGACAAAAGAGGTTGTTGATGATGTTTTTGAAACTTTGAACAATAGAAATAAACTTATCAGGACCATTGCGATCGCCAAAAGTGCAATTCGACATAACATGGCCAAAGACCTTCCTGACATGAAGGTGCCAACCTGTCTGATTTGGGGAAAAAATGATACTGTAACACCGCCTGACGTAGCGGAAGAGTTTCACAAACTACTGCCCAATTCAGAACTTCACTGGATTGATAAATGCGGGCACGCTCCAATGATGGAAACTCCGGAAGAATTTAACAGATTACTGGAGCCTTGGCTGACAAAAAACTTTAAACCCTGACACTTTTGCTGTGAAGATCAAATCGGCGGAATTCGTTATAAGTAATACGGATGTTTTCAAATGTCCGAAGGAGAACCTGCCCGAATATGCATTTATTGGCAGATCGAATGTTGGTAAATCTTCTTTGATCAATATGCTAACTGATCATAAAAACCTGGCAAAAACCTCGGGAAAACCGGGTAAAACGCAGCTGATAAATCATTTCATCATTAATAGAAGCTGGTTTTTAGTTGATCTGCCAGGCTATGGATACGCTTCGGTTTCAAAAGACAAAAGAAAGGGGTTTCAAAAATTCATCAAAGATTATTTTAATAAACGGATGCAGCTTGCCTGCACTTTTGTTCTGATCGACAGTCGTCACAAACCACAAAAAATTGATCTGGAGTTTATGGAATATCTGGGTGTAAATGGAATTCCGTTTTGCATCGTTTTTACCAAGGCAGATAAACTAAATGCCTCTACTCTACCTAAAAACATTGAAGCTTACAAGAAAGAATTGCTGAATACCTGGGAAGAATTACCTACTTATTTCGTTTCTTCTTCCAATGATAAAAGGGGGAGGGAAGATATCCTCAATTTTATCGAAGATGTCAATAAGCAGATCAATCAGCAGAATTAAAAATTTAAAGCATTTCGAAGTCTTAGTTTTGTCCGTGCATTTCCTGAGCATGGGCTGCGAACCATTCCGGCTCTTCCAGTTCATTTTCATAGACATAAGTTGCTATCTTAAGTAAATCTTCTTTTTCAAAATTCTGCTTTGGCATAGGACCAAAGCGATCAATTGCGCCTTTCATGATACCTTCTTCTTTCTTGGGGTCAGCGGTCCACTTCACCATCCCTTCAATGAAATTATCTTTGTTTCTGTATCTTCTTTGGTAACGCATTTTTACCGCTGCCATAGGAGGTGCCAGGATGCTGTCATGGGAATTTGAAACCGGATTGTGGCAAACATAGCAGTGCTTTCTCAGAAGCAAAAGGCCCTCTTCATTCTTTACTTTATTTACTTCAATTGTTGTTCTTTCAAGTTGTTCAGAGGCTTCTCCCGAGTTCTTATTTAGTTTTCCGCAAGAGGTCAAAATGAATAAACCAAAAATGTATACTATCAGATTCCTTAACATCATTATTCGAATTAATATGAGACGTAAAATTAAGGAGAATTGCCGCCTTATTGAAGCCTAATTTTGTTACCTGAGTCACCATTCAAAATTATACTTCACATAAAACCAGGAGATGTTTAAATTCGTATTTTTACCGCGAGACCATTGGTATTTTTACAGGGAACGCAAGAGTATGAAACGCAGTACAAAAGATAATCTCCAGATTCTTTATGAAGACAATCACTTGCTGGTTGTTAACAAACGTGTTGGCGACATTGTTCAGGGAGATAAAACCGGGGACAAACCTCTTAGTGAGGTCGTTAAGGAGTATATCGCCGAAAAGTATAAGAAACCGGGAAAGGTATTTCTTGGCGTTGTTCACCGACTCGACCGGCCCACAACAGGTATTGTCATCTTCGCCAGAACCAGTAAAGCTTTGGAAAGAATGAACAAAATGTTACGGGATAAAAAGATCAGTAAAACCTATTGGGCACTCGTTGAAGGAGTCCCGGGAGAAAATAAAGGCACCTTGGAACACTACCTCAAAAAGAATCCCAAAAATAACAAGTCAACAGCCTTTCTAAAAGCTTCATCTGATTCTAAAAAAGCCACTTTACATTATAAGGAATTATTAAGGCTCGACCGCTATACCTTACTGGAAATCAATCTAGAAACCGGAAGGCATCACCAGATCAGGACGCAATTATCCGTTATCGGTCATCCCATAAAGGGTGATTTAAAATACGGTAGCAAAAGATCAAACAAAGATGGAGGTATACACCTTCATGCCGTAAGAATTGAATTTATTCATCCCGTAAAAAAGGTAAATATCTCCTTGGAAGCCCCGAGGCCGTCCGATGCCTTATGGGGAATTTGTGATTCAAAAATGCGGCATTAGCAGCCTTTAGTTTTGTATACCAGGCTTTCAATTCCAAATCCACCATTCCACCTTTACTCCGAAATAATAACCCCATCTTTTCGGGCCGGTTGCCTCCAGATACGGGGAATAAAGGGATTCCATGGCGAAATCATTGTATCGGGCGGCAGAAGCCACAAATCTGATATGAGGCCTGGCCCAGACGTCCCTTTGACCGGTGGGAACATAAACCGGCGCAACGCTAAATTTAAGCATACTTGCCCATGGGTTTTCCCCATCCTTGCGCTGCGAATAATTGACTTCTGTCAATAAATGAAAATAATCTGAAAGGTAGTGCTGATTCCTGACCCCAACGGTAAAATCAATCTTTCGATTGTATACTTCCCTTCCAAAGTATGTTTTTGAAAGTCCGTTCGTGTCAGCGGCGCCTTTGCTGTTTGTAAAAATCACATAGCCATTGAGCGAGTATCGATCCGAAAAATTTAAAACCGTATGGTTTACCAAGGCCAGGGAATAAGCTCCCTGAAAGTTTCTTGCAATTGTATCAGGAGCCCCGTAAGTAAGCCAGGTCTTGGACAATCCTCCATCTCCACCATTGGCAATTCCCGTACCATATCTTAAGGAAAAATCATTAAAGGAGCCTGACTTTAATTTCTTTATTTTATGCTGATGTTTTGCACCAATGACAAATCCGTAATCTGAAGGAAAGTTATAGATTTCCGCTATACTGTCATTTTCAACGTCACCGTCGGCGTCTGCCATTCTGTGAAATTCACCCAATAAGGTGATCGCATTATTTTCATTGATATCAATGTCCTGCTCCCCGACCAATACAACTCTTTGTCTCAGCTCGGCACTTGGTGTGCCCGTTTTAATATTCAGATAAAAATAGGGTGGCAGTGTAGAGGTTGTATCCGTAGAAGCGACAAAAACCGTGGATAATCGTGTTTTTTTAAATTCAACTCCAAATCCGGCTCCTGAATGATCATTGAAATAAAAGTGATCCGCAATATGAACATCAGGGCCTCTGTACAACCTGGATCCTGCCCAGAGACTAACCCCTGAACCTTTTATATTTCTGGCCTCAACAAAAATCTCGGGCATAGAAAAGGCCAAACCTCCAATACTGGATGAGGTGCTGTTCGCAAAACTAGCCACTCCTGTTGAATACATAGATAATCTGATCTGGGCGTAAATAATGGTATTATCCCCTTCTTTTGGCGTAAAGTTGAAATTGGGTGCAACTTCCAGATAGTCCTGTTCTTCCAATCTGCCACCGATACTACCCATATTATTCAGGTTTAACCTTCGGCCTATGGAGCCTCCGTTCTCAAAAGACCAGTCTACACCTGCCCGTCCATAAGATCCAATAGACACTTTTTTATTGGTTGAAATCTGGTATTGAATCTGAGCACTTGTGCTCAGAGTCGAGCCAAGAAAGAAAAGGATCAATAAAATAGGAAATGAAAAAACAAACTTGTCCTGACAAAGGGGGTCTGGTTTAGAGAACATAACTGAGGGATTAGTGATAGTCGAAGATAGTAATATTGTATTTCTATTACAAATCGGTATTTTGATTGATATCCGATCAAAAAAAAGGGAGGCCAGACTGGCCTCCCTTTTAAAACTTATTAAACAGCTTTAAAGTATGTAATTTGTACTCACAAAATTAGACTTGTTATTGTCTAGAATATCATTTAGAATGTCCTTATTCAGATCATTATTTTTACACGCTACCAAAGTTCTGATCGAAAAGGACCTCAAGGCAGCACGAACACTTAGGGTGCTTACGGCTGAATCTTTCCTTCCGACAAACGGATATACGTCTGGTCCTCGCTGACATTGACTGTTTATATTTACACGACACACCTGATTTACAAGACTGTCAATCAGTGGTGCCAGGGTATCTGAATTTTTACTAAACAGACTCACCTGTTGTCCGTAATTTGAATTTACAATTGAATCAATAGGCTCCTTAACATCCTTAAATGAAAGTATTGGAATTACCGGGCCAAACTGCTCTTCGTGGTATACATCCATCTTCTCATTGACCGGATACAGAACTGCCGGATAGACAAAACTGTGATGTGTATCCCCGCCTCCTTTGTTGATAATTTCCGCTCCTTTTGAAACGGCATCCTCGATGAGGTCTTTTATATATTCAGGTTTTCCGGGTTCCGGAAGCGGTGTGAGTTTTACCCCGTCCTCCCATGGCAAACCGCAACGTAACTGTTCGATCCTTTGAACAAACTTTTTATTAAATGTTTCGATGATATTCTCATGAACAAAAATCATTTTCAGAGCTGTACAACGTTGTCCGTTAAATGACAAAGATCCCAGCACACATTCTTCGACAGCAAGATCCATATCCGTATCCGGCAAGACAATGGCCGGGTTTTTTGCTTCGAGCCCCAGTACCAGTCTTAACCTGTTTTGCTTCGGATGCTGGCTCTGTAGGGCATTGGCAGATTTACTGTTCCCAATAAGTGCCAACACTTCTACCCTTCCTGATTTTACAATTGGACTTGCCACTTCTCTTCCGCGGCCGAATAAAATATTTACGACACCTTTAGGGAATGCTTCCGCAAATGCCTCCAATAATGGTGTTATCAAGATGACCCCGAATTTAGCCGGCTTAAAAACCGTTGTATTACCCATGATCAATGCCGGTATCAAAAGGCAAAAAGTCTCGTTCAATGGATAGTTATAAGGGCCCAGACAGAGCACCACTCCTAAGGGACCTCTTCGGATCTGGGCATAGACTTCACTGTGAAGTTTAACACGGGCACAGTTTCGGTCAAGTTCCTTTAATTCGTCAATTGTATCATAGATATAATCAACTGTCCTGTCAAATTCCTTTTGCGCATCGGGCAGGGTCTTACCGATTTCCCACATGATAAAATTGACAACCTCATCTCTTTTGGTAACCATAAGCTCGGCGAACTTTTCAACACATTTGATCCGTTCTTCCACTTTCATCGTTGGCCAAGATCCGGTTCCGTTGTTAAAAGCTTCATTGGCCGCGTCGAGTGCTTCCAAGGCATCTTTTTCACCCATTACAGGAAGTGTTCCCAAAAGGGTTGGTTCATATTTACCTTCTCCGTTTGCGGTATAGATCGGTGAATAAACCTCTGCGGTTTTCCCCTTCCAGGTTTTGATCGAACCGTTTATAAGGTATTTGTCATAATTCTTTTTCAATGGCACATCGAATTCTTCGGGCACCTTCTTGTCTTTAAAAATCGTCTGTATAGACATGTTGAGTATTTTTTAAGTTTATAAGGATTAATTTCTATTAACTATTCTTTATCAATTTGATTCTTTCTTTTATTTGT
>CP070731.1:333177-339641 GCA_020347545.1 Flavobacteriaceae bacterium
ATTGACATGCACAGTGCAGATCACAGAAAGAAACTATATGATCATCTAAGGAAAGAAATGAGTAATAGCAGAACCAAACACAAGGTGTTGCCACCGAGTAAATTTGGTTTGGTTCAAATCACTCGACAAAGAGTTCGACCCGAGAGAAATATCAAAACGAAAGAAGAGAATCCAAACAAGAATGGAGAGGTAGAAGCTCCGATAGTTTTAATAGATCGAATAGAGTCCAAATTGACTAAGATCATGGAAGAAGATAGAACAGGAATTGCATTACATGTGCATTCATTTGTAGCTTCCCATCTTACCAAAGGAATAAATTCAATCCAGATGAAATGGTTCTTGAAGTATAAGAAATGGATCAAAGTAGTACCAAGAGATGCATTTCCGTATTTAAAATATGAATTTGTCGATCAGAACGATAAAATAATAAGGTAAGAATATATCATAAAGCCCCGCAAGAGCGGGGCTTTTTTTTTGTTTTTAAGGGAGGATCTTTTTGACCACCCAGCTGGAATCCTCCATAAGAACACGAATTATATAAATGGCACGATCGGGAAATCCGTACCAGGGGATACGCGCTGTTTTGTTTCCAATTTTTGAACGTGTCAGCCTTCGGCCATTAAGATCATAGATCTCAACACTCCTGATGACCCTTTCTGACAAAGTATTCAACCAAAGTGAATTTTCGTGGATCCTCCAAAGAAGTTCATCCGATTTAGGATTTTGAGTTGAGTTTCCAAGCTCATATAAAGTCTCTTTAGAGATCAACAATTGGAAACGATCATTGAATTTACCGGGTTCTGATAAATCAAAATGATAACTTCCCCTTCTCAGGTCTTTTTGTATTTTGAGTTGGTTATCAATGAGTATGATCCTGTAGCCTGAAAGCCCGTCGGTTACTTTTTCCAAAGCTATTTCAACCTGAGTCGATTCCCTGATTTTATTTTCAAATCCCAGCTCAACTTTTTTAAAATCCTGAATCGGAGGCAGGCCCTGAATGGCAAGTTGATGTTCCTCGAAAACAGAATAGAAATTAATATAGTTTTCAGTCTGCAACCTCAAGCCGTCATAAGCTTGATCCATACCTTCAGTTGCGCCTTTTATGAAACCAACCAGTATCTGACTGAAGGCCCCTTCATTATTTGAAAGATTCAGCCAGATTTTCTGTTCTTCCCGCGGGGATTTGATCTTAGCAGGCTTAAAAAAGTTGTCGGTTCCTGCCGTAGTTCGCATTTCATTGTTGAATACAGCATGACCACTGTTCAAAGCCTGAATAAAAAAGCCCTGACAACTACTGATATAATTTGAAGGTGTTTTTCCATGTTCACTGGCTTTTATTCCTCCCGTTCCCAAGGTATACATGGCATAGTCGCTGGAGGTATATTTATATGAACTTGTTCCCGGGTCCTTGGAAGCCGGGGTGGCATGGGTCCAGAAATAGATGGTTTTGCCTAAGATGTCATTATTGGAGCCATAACGTAAAAACTTTTCGATGTCAATTGAAGAAGGATATGGATTGCCTATCAAGTTCCACTGAGGTTTCGTACCTAGAGTATTCGAGTTAATATTCATTTGAACTTCAACGATGCCATTGTTTACTTTTCCATTAAAAACAACAGATTGATAATTTTTAAAGGGTTTTACCAGTGGAGACATCGCGGTATAACCAATACCGGGCTCCATGACCCCAGTTTTGTTCTGCCAGGAATCGCTATTGTCATCGATCCCGTCATTGTTGAGATCTTCAAAAAAAGCAGCAGAAAATGAATAAAAGGAATTATGGGGAGAGTCAGAGAATACATCTTCAATTTTATTTCCCTCTGTAGGGCTCGACCAGTAGGTATAATCATAAGGTTCAAGATAGGAAGTTCTCTTATTCACCAGTATTTCACCATTATTCTCTATTTCCCCGTAATCATCTCTGATGACAAGAGAAGCATTATTTTCTAATTCCAGAAATCCATCAACTATGAGATCTTTTTCGACAATCAGGCTGGTCCCGGTTTCAACCAGCATTCTGACGTTTGCCTCAATTTTCAAGGAGCAAACCTCCAGGCTTCCGCTGTTAAGGCTGGAATAGTCAGATTCAATAAACACGGCCTTATCGGCGTCAGGGATTCCATTTGTCCAACCTCCTTCCCTCCATGAAGTTGTACCGGATTCGTGGATACCAATTCGTAAATTGGACGCAATAAGCGCCGTGTCAATTTCTTGCAGTGTATGAACATCCCAGTTTGATACTGAGAAACCTGTATTCGCTGATGAGGCACTGCATCCGTGTTTTCTCACCATGGACAGGTCTTTTCCCCATTCTTGAGATTCACCAATAATATCTACTTTATCCCGCCAGCAATTTTCGGATCCTGAGGTTGAAATCACGATGATGTCATCACCTGAAAAACTACAAACATTAGTTTTAATTTCTTCTCCGTTCAAAGCATAATCGGGTGTGGTTATGTTTAAGGAGGCGCAAAATTTAAGCGATTTTCCGGGTAAAATAGACGGTATAGATATCTTGGTGCTGGGTTTTATATCAACAGGATTATAGGTGTCCTCATTTCTAAATAAAGCGAGATAATACTTATTTTCCGGACTGGTTGTATTACTGATATTTGAAATTTCCACCCATTTATTATTTGCAATTCCTTCATAGTATTGTGAGATGATCAAAGGACTTGCAACGGAACCCGTGGATTCTCCAATGATGAGGAAATTGAAAGGATTTTCAGAGGAATCGGAATTAAGAATTTGAACCTCGGCCCCGTGAATACCAAGTTCAGCAGGAAAGTAGTCAATAAGAAGTTGAAGGCTGTCATTTGGGGAAATAAAGGCAGGGCCATTGAAATGGGAGGTAAAATTATCTTTGTCAGGTCCGGTTAAAAAAATGGCATCAATCAAAAGAACTGCATTTCCATTATTCTTTATATAAAACTCTTTTTGAGCACTGTGCTCAAGGGAAACGGGATAAGCTCCGAAGTAGGTATGATCAAGTAAGGTGGTTGTAAGACTACCATCCGAAATTGATAATCCGTTACCGGTTACTTCTATTTCCGCAATAGGCCCCTCACATATACTTGTATGAAGCCCCAGGTCACCTATTTCTTCTAAAGGATAAATATCCCATTCCAGAGAGTCGAACTGACTGTTGGGACTGCGAATACCGGTCTTCCTTCTCAACGTTATGTCCTTTCCGAAATTTAAAGAATCACCAATCTTGCCAATAACATCTATTGGTATTTGATCTCTGCTGAGCACAATTTTATCATCACCATTAAAATCGAGAACTGTGCTGTTAGAGCTTAGATCTGATGCTATCCCAAGGTTTTCAGTGGCATCTTCAATTAAAAACGTTTCCCCTGACGCCAATGAACCGGATAGTGATAATACAGATGATGGATTTAAGTTTTTGCCGGTATATTTTGATAGTTCGTATAAAGACAGGTCGATAACTGAATCACTCGAATTGTAAATTTCTATAAAATTATTTCTATGTAAGCGCGATGAGCTGCCTTCTGCATATTCTGAAATAAGCAATTCGTTGCAAAGGTCAATTGGATTTCCTGTGAGAACAAGATTGTCGAGCCCTCCGAGGTCTGAACCGTTTTGTTTGACGCTGATCGTAATTTTTACTGACTTAACGGTATTGGGAACAGGAATTTCCAGTGTTGTCCAGGGAGTTGTTAAATTATCCCGGCCATCAACAAAGAGAACCTCCTCCTGCGCCTCACCGTCAAACCACAATTGATATTTCATATCATCACCATTATCGTACCCGGCAACCAGATAGTCAAACTTTAGGATTACCTGTCGGTATTGCCTAATATCAATTGCTTCGAATTCAATTGCTTCAAAATCTGAAGAACCGCAATTCCCGTTCAGGTCCTTAATTCCCCAGAATCGATTTCCATCACTCGGATAAATACTGTCTAATTCAGTATGATAGTTCCAACTGTCATCGCCAATGGTACAAGGTGTTGTGGAAAAGCTTTTTACGGACCAGTTGTCCCCGGAAGTTTCAAAGCTGTTCCCGGCAATCAATGTTGACTGAGCCATGGTTTGAATCATATATAGAAGTAGATAAAGACATAAATAGTACCTGAGCATGATATAGCAGATTAGTTTTGGAAAAATTGCCTGATGCGAGTACTTTTGGAATGTATTATTTATTACATGAGAGAAAAAAAGTCAACATATACTTTAGAAGAGGCGAAGCGATCGCTGGAAAAATATTGTGTCTATCAGGATAGGTGTCATAAGGATATTGAGCGAAAATTAATCGATATGAGAATGATTCCTGAGGCAAGAGAAGTTATTTTCCTCCATCTGATGGAACACGATTTTTTAAATGAAGAACGATTTGCCAGAAGTTTTGCACGAGGTAAGTTCAAGATAAAAAAATGGGGACTCTTAAGAATTACAAATGAATTAAAGATTCGGGAAATATCCAGTTACAATATTAAAGCAGCTTTAAGTGAGATTGACAGCTCTGAATATGAAGAAACCCTTAGAACTTTAGGGAAAAGAAAGTTCCATAGCACTACTGAGCCTGTAGTGCTTAAGAAGAGAAAGAAAGTGGCTGATTATCTATTGAGAAGAGGTTTTGAGAGCCCAAAGGTTTATGCTTTGATCCGAGAGCTTGAATTGGAAAATAATTCGTCGAAGTAGCTAATTTAGGCTGAATGTTTTTAGTATATTTGTTGCCCTAAAAATGAATTAGTATGAGTGTACAGGCACAGGTTATGGAACAGATGAAAGCCGCTATGAAGTCGAAAGATACGGTGGCGCTGGAGGCATTAAGAGCATTAAAATCTGCGTTTCTTTTGGCCAATACAAGCGGGAGCAATGTGAGTCTTTCTGAAGAAGATGAGATCAAAATTGTTCAAAAACTTGTGAAGCAAAGAAAAGACAGCGCTGCTATTTTCCAGGAACAGGATAGAAATGACCTCGCTGACCCTGAACTTGCTCAGGCAAAAATATTGGAACAGTTTCTTCCTGCCCAAATGGGAGAGGAAGAGTTGAAGTCAGCAATTAATGCCATTATTTCGCAAACCGGAGCGAGTTCGATGCGCGATATGGGCAAGGTTATGGGAATCGCTTCCAAACAGCTCGCAGGAAAAGCTGATGGAAAAGCAATTTCCACAATTGTAAAACAACTTCTCAGCTAATAGAATTTAACGGCCCCGTAGTTCAACTGAATAGAATATCAGATTTCGGCTCTGAGGGTTGCAGGTTTGAATCCTGCCGGGGTCACGGATAAAAGAAAACCCTTCGCTAAAAGTGAAGGGTTTTTTATTTGGAAAGACCGTCACGTATTTATTTGTGTAAGGACTTAACAAATAAAAAAGCCGAGATCTGACGAATGGAAGATCTGAGATTTTCTTTTTCAAAACGGAGTTATATCAGGATGCTTGAAAAGCAATCCTGCCCACCTCAATCATTACATCTAACTCCATATTCCAAAAATTATAATAACGGAATTTCCCAACCACTGGAGAATTAGTGTATTTTTAAGGTAAGTATTAAACATCATGAAATATTTTGCTCTTATATTGGCTTTCATAATGAGTGTTACAGCTTTTTCTCAGGTATCTTTAAAAGGATACACACTCGGAAAAAAATTGAAAGGAGTGGACAAAAGACATACAACAGTTGCTGGAATTGAAGGAACCTTATCGGCCAAGACATTAATCGATGACAGAATATTTATGATTACGTTCGTTTCTGTTGATTATACTGAAAACTTTAAGAATAAAATCAAAATTCAAAAATATCAATTGGACAATCTTCTTGAGGGTGTTGAAAAAAAATATGGAGTTATGCTGAATCTAAAAGATAAAGAGCAATATAAATATTCCACATTTGATTTTGGTTATAAGGCTTCTAAAGATGGAGTTGTTTACGATGTCAGTGTTCAAGAAGAAGGAGATAATTCCTATGTTGTAGGCTTAGCGATCGCAACAGAAGATTTAGTTTTAGAATATAATGGTGAGATACAATCCGATTTCTAAAACCGTTTGGACATCTCGATAAATAATCCATGACTTTCGGAAGTGAATTGATACCGTTCGTCCTTAACCATTATTTCATCTGAATCCCTGATGTTATATTTATTTTAGGTACCATAAAATCAAGAATCAACTATAATTCCACAATCATGAATCACGAATTAAAATCTTGCACATTTCTTTCTCTTTTTTCTTTAGGACTTTTGATAAGCCCGTCTTTAGCATTTTCTCAACAATGGGGAAAAGAAGATCAAAAGGGAGCCACAAATCATATTACACCTGAAAAAGTGGTTCAAGCGGCAAACCTCATATCAAAAGGTAAAATCTATGAATTGGGACAAATTTATGAATCAAGTATGCCGAAAGGAGGCAGGAATTTTACGCTCCATATTATTGGGCCTCCTCCTATTGATGAGTCAAATAAAAACAGCACTGTAGGCAACCTTGATTTCTTCACAG
>CP070731.1:339741-346203 GCA_020347545.1 Flavobacteriaceae bacterium
AATTCCACAAAAATAGCGGGAGTCATAGCAACCAATACGACCATTTCCAGAGAAGGGCTGCAATCTGAAAATAGAGGTGAAACCGGAGGATTAAGTGGTAAACCCGTCAGAGAGAGGTCTACTGAAGTAATCAGGTACCTTGCTGATAAATCCAACAAAGCTTTTCCTATCATTGGCGTAGGAGGAATTCATTCTGAAGAAGATGCAAAAGAAAAACTTGAAGCGGGTGCGGACCTTGTACAGTTGTATACGGGTTTTATCTATGAAGGCCCGGGGCTGGTAAAGAGGATTAATAAAAGTTTATTGAACCGGAAGTAATTACTTCGACAATTAAATTCCGTAATTAGCCAAAAGCGATTTTTTCAAATAATTCTTTTCCGGATAGTAGATGAACAAAAGTGATCCGTTTTTAATCTTATGGATAACTTCGCTGTAGTTTTCCTTCGGAAGTGAAGGACATCCGAGACTTCGACCCAATCTGCCGTTATTCTTGATGAAGACGGAACTGACATAATCAGCTGCATGCACAACAATGGCTCTTTTCCTCGCATTGCTATTGGTGTATTCAAGGCCGTCAAGTCTCAGCGATAAACCATGTTTCCCATGATATGTTTCCGCCGTTCGATAGAAGCCTATGCTGCTTTTGAAGGAGCCTTCTTCATTGGAAAAATATTTTGCATATTCTCCCCCGGAATTTCTTCCGTGAGCGACAATACTTTTATGAATGACTTTTTTCTTTTCAAGATCTATAAGGAAGAAACGATTTTTATTGGCTGAGACACTCATATCAATAACGGTCAGCAAACTGTGCTCCTCGATCTGCCCCTCATCTTTCAGTTTTACATAACCTTTAAGCCCTGTTTCAAAGGCATCGTATTCAAGATCCGGTTCATTGAGCTCTTGATACAATTCCTTGGCATATACCTCGAAGTCTTCTATTTCTATAAGAAGTCTATGTTCTTTATTGAGAGAATAGAGGTGGGTTGTCACCATGGAAACCGCTAAAAAACAAAACAAGAATAAATTTTTGCTTATCATATGATCAATAACTATAGGCGGCAGTTGAAAACAGGCCTAAGATATACCTGTTGAAAATAATTAAATACAAAGTTACCATTTTTCTCGTCAAAAAAAATAATTTATCATTTTTTTAACTGAAAACCAGACAGGTAGTGAAAATAGTTCAGCCTGGTCAGGAATATAAACTTTTGAATTTAGAAGGGTTACTTTCCTGCATCACTCGGTAAACTCCTTCAAAAATATCATTGACAGAAGGTTTGGAAAAATAATCCCCGTCCGTTCCATAGGCCGGTCTGTGTGCCTTGGCCGTTATGGTAGTCGGTTTACTGTCTAAATAATTATAAGCTCCTTGTTTGTTTACGATTTCCTCAAGAAGATAGGCTGATGCTCCTCCGGGAATATCCTCATCAATAACTACAAGGCGATTTGTTTTTCTGACACTTTCCAATACTTCATGCTCCAGGTCAAAGGGCAATAATGATTGTACATCAATGATTTCCGCATCAATTCCAACCTGTGAGAGGTCTTTTGAGGCTTCCTCTACCAGCCTTAAAGTGGATCCATAAGATACAAGAGTAATGTCACTGCCTTCCTTCACCGTTTCAACAACACCAATAGGAGTTGTGAACGCTCCAAGATTGACAGGCATTCTTTCTTTTAACCTGTATCCATTCAGGTTTTCCACAACAATTGCCGGCTCGTCAGATTGAATAAGCGTGTTGTAAAAACCTGCGGCCTTGGTCATGTTTCGGGGAACCAAAAGATAGACCCCGCGAACCAAATTGATCAGACTACCCATTTGAGATCCAGAATGCCAGATACCCTCCAACCGATGCCCTCTGGTTCTTATGATTAAAGGAGCCACTTGTTTACCAAATGTCCTGTACCTAAGGGTCGCCAGATCATCTGTTAATACGTGGGTTGCGTAAAAAATATAATCCAGATACTGGATTTCAGCGATGGGTCGAAGCCCTCTCATAGCCATTCCAATCCCCTGTCCAATAATTGTCGTTTCCCTAATTCCCGTGTCATAAACCCGTTCCTCTCCATGCTTTTCCTGAAGACCTTCCAGTCCTTGATTAACGTCTCCGATTTTTCCGGAATCCTCTCCGAAAATCATAATTTTTTTATGCTTTTTAAGCAAGAAGTCAAAATTGTCCCTGAGGATCAGTCTCGCATCCACATCTTCGGCCTCATCATCGTATTCTGGCTCAACTTCAGCAATGTTTGTAGCTCTGGAATCAAGTTCACTGTAAAGGTGCGTACTGTATTTTGGTTGCTGCAGTTCCATGTAGTCCATCAGCCAATTCTGGAGTAACTCTTTTTCCTTGAACTCCTCGTTTCTAAGATAAATAAGACTTTTTCTCCCAAGGGTTAAAATATTTTTACGGATCGGTTCATCAATTGATTCAAGTTCCCTTTTCAATTTTTCCAAAAAGATCTCGTTTTCGCTCTTTTTCGCCGCTTTTTCAAGTAGCGCAAGCAGTTCTTTCCTTTCCTTTAACATCGGTTCGAGGAAAGCGTTCCAGGAATCGGTCTTTGCCTTACGGACCTCAAGCTTGGCTTCTTTTTCCAGATCTTTTAAATCTTGCTCACTTTCCACAAACTTCAAAACTTCACCATCCGGGTCCTCCAACTCAAAATTCAGGATCCATTCTCTCATTTTGGCGATGCAATCATGTTCTTTTTCC
This sequence comes from Flavobacteriaceae bacterium, assembly GCA_020347545.1. Classification (GTDB taxonomy): domain Bacteria; phylum Bacteroidota; class Bacteroidia; order Flavobacteriales; family Flavobacteriaceae; genus Lutimonas. The sequence goes on from CP070731.1 coordinate 342,453, forward strand.
CATGCAAGTCTTTCTTTACTCTTATATCTTTCATGAGATCCAGAAGTTGAATGCCCTTGAGGCTGTGTCAGCTCTTTTACATGAATCATCACAGGAATATGCTCTTCTCTGGCTATTTTTGCGGCTTTGGTGTAGGCATCCACTAGCTGCGTATAGTTCCATCCGTTAACGACAAAAATTTCATAGCCGTCACCATCACCTTCACGCTGAAAGCCTTTTAAAACTTCAGAAATACTTTCTTTTGTAGTTTGATATTTTGAATGTACTGATATTCCGTATTCATCATCCCAAATACTAATGACCATTGGGACTTTCAATACACCTGCGGCATTTATCGTTTCGAAAAAAGGGCCCTCCGAGGTACTGGCGTTACCTATGGTTCCCCAGGCAATTTCATTTCCATGGTCTGAAAGAATATTATCTTCATCCAGCCCTTCTATTTTTCTGAATTTCTTTGAAGCCTCTGCAAGTCCTAAAAGTCTTGGCATCTGACCCGAGGTTGGGGAGATATCCGAGCTCACATTGTATTGCTCCTTTAAATTTTTCCATGATCCGTCTTCGTCGATGGAGTGGGTTGCAAAATGCCCATTCATCTGTCGGCCAGCTGAAAATGAATCCGCTTCAATATCCGGATGCGCGTACAAACTCGAAAAAAAGTGTCTTGGACTATATTCGCCAAGGGCCATCATAAAGGTCTGGTCACGGTAATATCCTGATCTCCAATCTCCTTTTTTAAAGGCTTTGGCCATAGCGAGTTGAGGAACTTCCTTTCCTCCTCCAAAGATTCCAAACTTTGCCTTTCCGGTTAAAACCTCACGCCTTCCCAGTAAACTGCACTCCCTGCTTATGACAGCTGTTTTGTAGTCCTTCAGGACCTCATTTTTAAATTCTAGAAATGACAATTTTTTTGAAGATTCAAGCGTCTTTTTGATCATATAACTAAGACTTTAGGAGTTGAGCAAATATACAAAAAATAAGAGCAAATTTCGGTTGATCTAAGTAGCTGTAATAGAGAGACTAATCCTAATTCATCAAAATCGAAAAAGGGAGGATCAGTAAAATCCTCTTTTGATCAGGTTGTAAATTCTTTCAAAATCAAGGGTCAGTACAAATCGTATCCTTGAAGCATAATCTGAGAATTCCGGTTCAAATCCCAGACTTGATTGAAGGGGAAAATAGACTTCCAGAAAGTTATGTATAAAATTCAACCTGACACCTGAGTCGTACCTGAACCTTGGATTTTCATTTCGGCTTTTTAAGAATCCGGCATCGGCATAAACTTCTATCCATCTCCAAACACTTATACTTGCATTTGTACTAAAAATCCATTCATCCGCGTATGGATCCTCGAAAATACTTTTAAACCCTCCTTCGGTGATAATTATTTCCTGACTTAGAAATCCTGAACTTTCAGATCGTCCAAGGTAGTTCAGGTCGAACAAATAGTCACTGGGACGGTCAGAAGCAAAACTAAAAAAATCACTTGAAGTATTGTTGAACAAAAAGGTTCCGAGGTAGAGTCTCAAGTCGATATAGCGGTTAATATTTGTCAGTTTTCGGTATCGAACATCAAGGGAAACCTTGCTAAAGTCTTTTTGATATTGAAAATCGGCAAAATACCTGAGATCATTCACGATTTCAGGTTTGGAATAGCCATATCTAAAATTCAGAATATTGTATTTAAATGTTTCTGAATCCATCGTATCATCTGGTAGTTCCTTATCTACCATTACATACCTGGCTGTCAAAGCTTTGCCTCCCACGTCTCGTAGGGAATTTCTTTTAAAATCAATACTTACAAAAGGAGTGAATTTGTTGAATGCGAGATCCTGATCATAATGAGAGCGGCTGGCTGCAAAACCGGCTCGATATCTGTAAACACTGGTTTTTTGAGGTAAATGCTCATACCCGAATCCTAGACCTCCTGTTAGCTCATTACTCTTAAATCCGTAAACGGGCGATGCAGTAAACAACCATTTCTTTTTAAAAAGAGCCTGATTATAAATGGTAGGACCCAGCATAAATCCATCATAAAAATTATAACCCACATAAGGCCTGTAAAAGACTTGATTGTAATAGGGGTTTTCTATATCTCTGAAAAAAGTAACTTTTAGAGGCCGGTTCAACAGTTTTTTGTCGAGCCTTTTCCAGTTGTCCCTCAAATTCTCCTCTGGAATGAGATATTCATAATTAAGGTTCAGGCGATCGATATCTTTCGTTGGAACCGTAACAGTTGTCTTATCTTCAAGCGGTTCGATCCATTGCTCGTATTTAACTGTTTTTTTATCAAGTCCGTAAAGGAGCATGGGAGCTGTGAAATTACTTCTGTTCCTGATCGTTACATGAACGGAGTCCTTATCTTTTTCAATTTTATCTATGGTATAGTTGATCTTATTATTGGTGTTCAGGTAGTCCCCGAAGAACCAATCGAGATTCTTGTCCGCTTTTGAAACCAGAATCTTGTTAAACTTTTCGGTTGTGGAGAGTTTTAAGGCATTATCCTTGTAGTAGGACTTTAGACTGGATCTTACAACGTCTTTTTCAAGATAGGCATCCAAATACCTCAATCCAAGGCCTGATTTGTATTTATTGACCAGTTTTAAATTGATATTTGACAGGGAGTCTGCTCGCGTCGTTAAAGACTGATCGAGCTGTTTCCTGGCTGAAAACTGATACACAAAAGGATATTTCCCATTGAAATCCAGTTGGGCAATATTGTACCTTCGGATTCCCCATTTTTTAGAAACATTTCCGATTGCTTTCACCTCAGGATAATACTGTTTTACATATTCCATCATCAAATAGATCTGTATTCCATCTGCCAGCCAATTGTCTTCTCGCGGGTTGGTCAATATCGTATTTTCAATATACCGATCGGTTAAGGCCTTGAATATTTTAATATCCCATTCAAAAATATCAGAAAAAGGGTTTAATTTTTTTGGTAGTTGATTAAAGCCGTAGACAGGTCTTTTAAGGTAGGTAGTCTGACTCACAAGTAATTTTGAATGAGGGTACGCTCCAAGGTGCTCCGAAATAAAGTCAAGTTGCCTTTGCAGTACATCGACTTTAATATTTTCAGTCAGGTTTTTACTTTTTATGTTAGTAACAATATCAGGCCCAGTAGTGGGGTATATTGAATAATCATTTCGCGGCTGGATACTTAATTCGGTATCAAGACGGTTCTTTCCGTTTAATTTGTATAAGACATGATCCTCTTTGATAATGACCTCTTGTTCAAGGTCAGAATTTAAAGTATAACCCAATGGTATGGAGAACTCTATATCAATATTAGCCGGATGCATATAATGATCATCCATGTTCAGGTTGCTGAACAGATGCCATTTACTGTTAAAAACAGCAGGAGTTATGTGCCAATACCTTAATTTATAACCCAGAGGATTACGTCCGTATCGGGTGTATTTATCCTTAGGTACCTTGATTTCATAGGTGATTTCAATTTTTGTTGAATCTCCAGGGTTCAATGAATTGGGAAGGACTACCTTTATGATGTCAGCTGCATCTCTTAGTTCTCGGAAATAGACATTTAAATTGTCGCATGTCAGCGATCGGATGGCGGAATATCCCCTGTCCTTAATATTTGCGAAATAGAGACTTTTATTGTAATCTTCAATCAACCTTCGGGTAAGAGGCGTAGTTTTGTCTTTGTAGCTATTCGCCCAATTTAGCAGGTAAATCGTATCCAATATGCTGTCAGAATGGTTAAAATAGGTGATTTCCTGATCTATTAGAA
>CP070731.1:346303-352699 GCA_020347545.1 Flavobacteriaceae bacterium
ATATTTATTTGGAAGAGGAAAAATGGCAGATATCCTTTATAAATTATTGTTTCTTGTGTTCGTGATCATAGGAGCCTCAGCAACCCTGGATGCGGTGATCAAATTCTCTGATGCCATGATCCTGGCACTGGTATTTCCAAACATGATTGGTCTTGTATTGCTATTTCCTAAAGTAAAAGAAGAAATTGATCGTTACTTAAAAGACATTAAAGCGATAAAAACGAAATAGACCCTATTGAATGAATTTTTTTGAATCCCATTTCTGGTACACTAAAGGTCAGAGAAATGGGATTTTATTTTTGTTGCTCACCCTTATTGCAGTTCTTACAGCCATAGATTACCTGAATAATAAAGAGGAATTCGTTTACAACGAATATGAATTCGACTTAATTCAGCAAAAAATTGATTCGCTTAAAAGATTAAAGTCTTCAAAACCAAAATTTGAAGAGCGAAAATTCAATCCAAACTACTTAACCGATTACAAAGCATACAGGTTAGGCCTAAGCGTCGAAGAAATTGATCGCCTTTTTCTCTTTCGAAGTAGTGGAAAATTTGTTAATTCCAAAGAGGAATTTCAACAGGTAACCGAGGTCAGTGACAGCCTTTTGAATGAAATCGCTCCATCCTTCTCCTTTCCCAAATGGATTAGTAAGAAAAAACATGTAAGCTCAAACACCAAAAAAACGAGCCCCAAAATAATTGGCTTAAATACAGTCTCTGTACAAGACTTGATGGAAATAGAAGGAATGGAGTTCAGATTGGCACAACGAATACTTGCTTACAGAAAATTTCTGGGAGGCTATTCCCTCGACAAACAATTGTATGAAGTATATGATCTAAAGGTGGAACTTGTACCTAAAATTCTTAAGAGCTACCCCCTGCTCAAACCACCAACCATTCAAAAAACAAATGTGAATAAAGCAACCTTTAAAGAAATCTTGTCTAACCCTTACGTGGACTACGGTTTGACAAAAAAGATCATGCGTTTAAAAGACGAGCAACTTATCATAAATGACCTTCACGAACTTAAAAAAATAGACTCTTTCCCCTTGGAGAACTTTGATAGAATAGCCTTATATTTGTGTGCTGAATAAATTGCGTACTATGAATTTTGAAATGTCAGAGACAAGGAAGACTATTGCCCACTCGATTCGGGAATTTTCCAAAAAACACATTAAGCCTTTCATGATGGAATGGGACGAAAATCAAACGTTCCCTGAGGATCTGTTTCATCAGCTTGGAGAAATGGGATACATGGGTGTACTGGTGCCGGAAGAATATGGAGGGAGTGGTATGGATTACCACGAATACATTACCGTAATTGAAGAGATCTCTAAAGTGGATTCATCAATTGGCTTGTCACTGGCCGCTCATAATTCATTGTGTACCAATCATATTTTAGAATTTGGAAATGAGGCTCAGAAACAAAAGTGGTTGCCTAAACTGGCTCACGGTGAATGGATTGGTGCCTGGGGGCTTACTGAACACAATACCGGTAGCGATGCGGGCGGTATGAGCACTACAGCTGTTAAAGACGGAGATTACTATGTTATTAATGGCGCAAAGAACTTTATCACGCATGGTATTAGCGGAAATATTGCTGTGGTGATTGTCAGAACTGGAGAAAAAGGAGATTCTCGCGGGATGACCGCATTTGTTATCGAAAAAGGAACTCCGGGCTTCTCTTCGGGAAAGAAAGAAAATAAAATGGGGATGAGGGCATCGGAAACTGCAGAACTCATTTTTGACAATTGCCGGGTCCATAAAGACAATATGCTTGGAGAGGTTGGCGAAGGATTTATTCAATCCATGAAAGTATTGGATGGCGGAAGGATATCTATTGGAGCACTTTCTCTGGGAATTGCGAAAGGGGCCTACGAAGCAGCCCTGAAATATGCTCAGGAAAGAGAACAATTTGGGAAGTCGATAAGTAAATTTCAAGCCATCGGATTCAAACTGGCGGACATGGCCACTGAAATAGAAGCTTCAGAATTATTATTGCACAAGGCGGCCCATGACAAAACCAAGGGTGAAAAAATTACTCAAATTGGAGCGATGGCCAAAATGTACAGTTCAGAGGTTTGTGTAAAAATCGCCAATGAAGCCCTTCAGATTCATGGAGGATATGGTTATACCAAAGACTTTCCTGTCGAAAAGTTTTACAGGGATGCCAAATTATGTACCATTGGAGAAGGAACTACTGAAATTCAAAAACTTGTCATTTCAAGAAATCTATTGAAATAATTCGCTAAAACCCAATCAGGGATCCTTTAAAAATTCCTTAAAAATGATTTTGAATGGGAAAATGAGACGCGCAGCTTCTCGTTTTACGCTATTTAGCGTTTTAGCCCAATTGCTTCAGCCTTTTTCAACATGTATCGAAAAGCTTCATCGTAGTCGTTGGAAATTTCCCCTTCTAAGATAGCTTCTTTTATGGCGTCCTTAATGATACCGATCTCCCTGCAAGGTTTCAAATCGAAAGTTTCCATGATCAGTTCACCCGATATCGGGGGTTGAAAATTTCTCACATGGTCCCGTGCTTCCACTTCTTTAATTTTTTGACGCACCAACTTGAAATTGTTCAGATATCTTTTTTCCTTTTTCGGATTCTTTGTGGTGATATCAGCCTCGCAATGCGTCATCAGGTCATCCAGATCGTCACCGGCATCAAAAATCAGTCTTCTCACCGCAGAATCAGTTACATTCTCAGCCAGAATTACGGGCCTTGAGCTCATCATAACAATCTTTTGAACATATTTCATTTTCTCATTTAGCGGCATTTTCAAACGCTGAAAGATCTTCTTGACCATTTTCGACCCCACGTATTCATGACCATGGAAGGTCCATCCAATTTTTTGATCAAATTTCTTTGTCGGAGCCTTACCAATATCATGCAACAAAGCGGCCCAGCGTAACCACAACTTATCCGTCTTTTCAGAAATATTATCAACCACCTGCAGGGTATGGTAAAAATTATCCTTATGCTTCTGCCCTTTAATTCTTTCAACACCATGTAAATCAGCAAGTTCCGGAAGAATAAATTGCAGCAGACCTGTCTCGAACAATAGCTTCAAACCAATAGAAGGAGTGTCACTAAGCATGATCTTGTGAAGCTCATCCACTACTCGCTCTTCACTAATAATTTTAATCCTTCTGGCATTCTTCGATATCGATTCCAGGGACTTTTCCTCAATCTCAAAACCCAACTGGCTCGAGAAACGTATGGCTCTCATCATTCTTAACGGATCATCGCTAAAAGTAATATCAGGATCAAGAGGTGTTCGAATAATTTTGTTTTCAAGGTCAGCAATGCCATCAAAGGGATCCAAAAGTTTACCATAATCACTTTTGTTCAAACTCAGCGCCAGGGCATTAATTGTAAAATCCCTTCGGTTCTGGTCGTCCTTTAAACTTCCACTGGCAACAAGAGGATTTCGGCTGTGCTCTACATAAGACTCTTTTCTTGCTCCCACAAATTCTATCTCAAGCCCTTTATATTTCAGCATCGCCGTCCCATAGGTTTTGAAAACCTGGACCTTGGTTTTTACCGGCAACAACTCAGCAACCCTGTGAGCCAGATCAATTCCACTTCCAACTGCCACCACATCAATATCCTTTGATTTTGTGCGTTCCAACAAAAAATCCCGCACGTACCCACCAATTACGTAGGTGTCCAGTGAAAGATCCTCAGCCGCCTGGGCGATAAAGTCAAAAGCCGGAAGCGAAAGGGCTTTATTCAAATTAGTGTTAAAATCTAGCATGTTATTTTCTCAGGAACTCGATCTCGCCAAGATCATTTAATTTGATAATTTGAGAAGCGGTTTTTCCGGTTTCGGTTGCGGGCAAATTTACTATATAATCTGCTTTCTTCAAAAGTATCGGATCAATTTCCTCCAAAGAAGCAGGAGAAGGGTAACCACTGACGTTTGCAGAAGTTGAAACAATCGGTTTTCCAGATGCTTTGATCAATGCCTGACAGAAATCATTTTGAACGATTCTTATAGCGACGGTATTATCCGAGGCCACCACATTAGGTGCCAGTCCGTGGGGGTTATTATAGATTACAGTAGTAGGTTTAGTGGCAGCACTTAAAAATTTCTCGATTCTTTCAGGTACAGCACCAACATATTTTTGAAGCATTTCCATTCCATCAACGAGAATGATCAGGCTTTTGCTGTCTGGTCTGTTTTTAATCTGATAAATCTTTTCAACAGCAACATTGTTTGTGGCATCACAACCAAGCCCCCAGATGGTATCTGTGGGATAGATGAATGTTCCTCCTGATGCTAAAACTTTTAAAGTTCGGTTAATCTCGTCTTTCATAGGATACTTGTAATTTCCTTTTTACCTTCAGGGATTTCTGGTAATATTAGATAATCAGCTACTTTTGCGTTAAACGATTCAGGGAAGAAGTTTTTTCTGGCATCGGATGGATAAAATGTCAATTCTCCAAAATAAATACTATCGTCAACTTCATAAAGATCAACGCGAACAAAAGGAAATTTCCCAGATAAAACCGAAGCCAGTTCAATCATTTTCTTCAATTTCTTTGGTTTCTTGATTTCTCCAGGATAGTCTTTCATATCCTGACTTAACACGTCCAATTTGTTCCAGTTCAAATCATAATGAGCCAGGCATTTGTTTCCTTCAAACCATTTATGAACCTGTATAAACTTGGGAGTACCATTAAAACAAAATAATTTAAAATCCAATAACTCTCCATTTTTGTCCTCCATATATTTTTCGATGACTATCCTGGGGCTGACATTTTTATAGGCCCATTCCTGCCCTGAATGATAATAAAGATTTTTTCGCTTCCACTTCCAAATATTAAATTTCAATCTCCCTATGTTCAATTCATCCTTATTTTTTACAATCATGTGCATATTTGAACCGTGAGTTCCTTTAACAACAAATCTATCCGGCAGCTTTTTAAAATTTATTTCCCCAAATTCAGAACAAACCTGATACAATTCAATCAAATGCCTCTCTCCTATTTTTTCTTTAACGTATTTTCTTACGGCATATTTATCAACCAGCTGGTTTAAAACAGGAGGGTGAAAATACACCTTTAGCCACTGAAGTTTCTCAACATATTTCAAAGGATTGTCAAGGTCGAGTTTAGTACCATGATAATATTCATAATATACTCTGGCATAAAAATTCATTGGTAAATGCCTGTTTTTTTTTATTAGACCATATAGAATTTTCTTCAATGGATTCATAATTGTAATTTTGCAGCAAAAATAAATGAAATAAATTCTTGATTGGAAAAAATATGGATATATCAGTCATCATAAGCACCTACAACGCAACAAAATGGTTGGAAAAAGTTCTTTGGGGATACAACAATCAAATTTTCAAAGATTTTGAAATAGTGATAGCCGATGATGGTTCCGGTCCCGAGACAAAGGAATTAATAGACGCCATGGCTAAAAAGGTATTTTACCCTATTAAACATGTTTGGCAGGAAGATGATGGATTTCAAAAATCTCGAATTCTTAACAAAGCTATATTGGCATGTGCCGCAGATTATATTGTCATGAGTGACGGGGATTGCATCCCAAGAAGTGATTTTCTTCAAGTGCATCAGGAAAATAAAGAACCAGGTCATTTTATTTCAGGAGGATATTTTAAACTTCCCATGGATATATCTCACATGATTACAAAAGAAGATATATTGTTAGAAATATGCTTCAACAAAAAATGGCTAAAAGAACATGGTCTTAAAAAATCGTTTAAGAACAATAAATTAACAACTAAAAAGGCCAAAGCAAACTTTCTCAATAAGATAACTACGACCAATTCAACCTGGAACGGACACAATGCTTCCGGCTGGAAAAAGGACATTATTGAAGTAAATGGATTTGATGAAAGAATGCAATATGGAGGCCAGGATAGAGAATTAGGAGAAAGGCTGATGAACCATGGCATTAAGGGAAAGCAGTTCAGATACAGCGCAATTTGCCTCCATCTGGACCACAAAAGAGGTTATAAAACCCCGGAGTCGATTCAAAAAAATCTGGATATACGAGCAAATGTCAAAAAGAATAATATCAAATATACGCCTTACGGAATTATCAAAGAGAACTAATTCAGATTCTAAACCGCAACGCTGTATTCACGCAAAGCGTCATTCAGTGAAGTTTTCTTATTCGTAGACTCTTTTCTTTTGCCAATGATCAAAGCACAGGGAACCTGATAATCACCTGCCTTAAAAGTCTTTGTATAACTTCCGGGAATCACAACAGACCTGGCAGGAACCCTTCCTTTCATTTCAACAGGTTCGTCTCCGGTAACGTCAATAATCTTGGTACTCATGGTAAGTACAACATTCGCACCTAGAACAGCCTCTTTTTCAACTCTCACACCCTCTACAACAATACATCGGGAGCC
>CP070731.1:352799-359183 GCA_020347545.1 Flavobacteriaceae bacterium
AATATCATTAGAGCTTCGCCTTCAAGATTACTTTCCAAATACTCGGTATGTCCCTTGAACGAGAACTCTTCAGATTGAATGTTGTTCTTGTCAATTGGCGCTGTCACCAGAATATCAACTTCCCCGTTTTTCAATGCTTCTGTTGCCTTTTCAAGTGATTTCAGGGCGTATTTACCGGAAGGCTCTGATGGCTTCCCGAGCTCTAAATCCACTAATTCCTTCCATACGTTTAGAAGATTAAGTTTTTGGGGAACAATCTTTGACAAGGAATCTATTCCATGAATATTCGTATTTAGTTTCAGTGCCTTTTTATGAAAACTGACCGCTTTTGATGAGGCAAAAATAACCGGAGTACAGAAATCCAACATTCTATTATCCTCGAAGGATTTTAGGATGATTTCGATACCAATCCCATTTAAATCTCCTACCGAAATCCCTACTTTTATTTTATCCGATTTTTTCATCCAACTGTTTAATAATTCTTAATTTTGACTGGTCTTTCAAATATACCAAACACAAATTTAAACAATAATTTAAGAATATGTTTACCGGAATAATAGAAGCACTCGGAGAGGTTACCGAACTCCTTCAGGATCAGGAGAATTTAAATATTACCGTAAAAAGTGAATTGTCAAACGAACTAAAGGTTGATCAAAGTCTGGCACATAATGGGGTTTGTCTTACTGTGGTAAAATTAGGCCCGGAAACACATACGGTTACAGCCATACAGGAAACATTGGAAAAATCAAATATTGGTAATTTAAAGGTAGGCTCGAAGCTGAATCTGGAAAGAGCCATGAAAATGGGTGCCCGTCTTGACGGACATATCGTGCAGGGTCATGTAGATCAGACTGCGGAGTGTACAGAGGTTCTGCAAATGGACGGAAGCTGGATGTATACATTCCGATTCAAGGATACTTATGATAATATTACTATTGAAAAAGGATCCATAACCGTCAATGGAGTAAGTCTCACCGTTGTCAACTCAAAGGATAATGAATTCAGTGTAGCGATTATTCCTTACACCCATGAACATACAAACTTTCATCAGATCAAGAAGGGAACCAAAGTAAATCTTGAATTTGACGTTATAGGAAAATATGTTGCAAAACTATTAGAAAAGTAACTATTTTTTAGAGTTATCATGGATCTTCTTCACGGCATATCCAACTCCTAAAAGAAGTAATCCTACTATCCCTCCATCAATTGGGTATGGTGGTGGAGGTGGTGGCGGACCTTGAGCAAAAGAAGTACTCGACACCAGGACTAAAGCAAGAAAAAAAATTGCCTTAAAGTATTTATTTGCCATATGATATTACTCTTTTTAGATTTTTATAACGAAAATAAATCTAATTTGTTGCAAATATATGAAAAGGAATAAAAAATATATCAACAAGCATTAAATTATTTAACATTTATCAATTTCCCATTTGCATTGTAAACAAAGAAACTGAAAACCAAATATAAAATTAAATATTTTAGTTTCAATAAAAAAAGGAATCCTTAAAAATTACTTTTTTTTTTACATCTTCTCTAAAGGTATAATTCCGTAAAATAATGGTATGATTTAGTAAAATTTGAAGACTTAAACTTTTTCTTGAAAACTATTTATTCAATAAAAAAACCTGAAAGTGTTCTTTCAGGTTTTTGTGGACCCACCAGGACTCGAACCTGGGACCACCTGATTATGAGTCAGGTGCTCTAACCAACTGAGCTATGGGTCCAAATTTGGAGTGCAATATTACTATTTTTTTACGTTATCTACAATAATTATCTTTTAATAATTATATTTAGAAACAATAAATAAAAAAAGGAAAAATGCTTCAACGTTTATATATCTCGATTTTTTTTTCAATGAGTTTTCTAATAGCCAGTGCTCAGGAGAGAAAAGTCATAGAAACTAATGCGGATTATGAGTTTCAATCGGAAAAGAATCAAGCGACGCAAACGCAATCTCAAACCCGCCCTCAAGCACAAAATCAAACAAAAAAATCCTATCAGTTCCAACCTTACTGGAGCTTTGGAGGTAATATTGGTCTTTCCTTCTGGAACCAAGGAACAGATATCTTAATCGCTCCGAAAGCCTATTACAATGTTTCGCCACAATTTTTAACCGGATTCGGACTTACCTATATCTATTCGAGCCAGGAAGATGACTTTGCCAAATACAGTCAAAATTCTTTCGGGCCAAGTGTAATGGGTGCTTTCAGACCGGTTCCATTTTTACAATTATCCGCAGAATATGAAGGGCTGCAGACCAACGGGGACAGTACGATAAAGTTCGGTGATCGAGAGAAAAACAGTTACTCTTATTGGAACAACGCCCTATATCTGGGTGCTTCTTTTGTTTCAAGAAACGTTTCCTTTGGGGTTAGATATGACGTTTTGTATGACTCTTCAAGAAGTGTTTACAGCTCAGCATGGTCTCCTGTTATTGGTTTTTACTTCTAAGATAAACCTTTTGCCATTCTCTTTTCAACAATAAAATGGTAACTTCTTTAGCGATTTCTTTTGGTTGTATTTGATGAATCGATTTTAGATCATTTTCAGAAAGGTCTACACGATAGAGGAAATTAAGATAGGACCCAAAATCATTTACGATATGATTCAGCAGGAATTCGTACACTATAATAATCAATTCTTTTGCAGAACTATCGTGTGCACATTGAAAATCAAGCCCTGAAAGCTGAGCATCTTTTTTAATCTGTTGAATCAGAGAGGGTATCAAATTCAAAGATTCAAGCTCTTTTATTAGTTCAATTTCATTGGTCTTCATCCTTTTCAGGTAGTACGATTCATTAAGTTTAAAGCAAATTCCTTTAATAGATTTTTCTTTTCTGAGGGAATCGATAAACGCTGAATATCATTTAAAGCTGCATCTGTATATTCTTCAATTTCACTAAGCAGCATCTTATCTACACCGTATTTGTTAAATATGAATTTAACATCTTCAACTTTGCCTTTATAATCAGATTCCGACTGATAAAAGGAGAGTAATCTCTTCTTATCATTGTCATCTGCGGCTTCCAATGCTTTGATAAATAGAAAAGTCTTCTTTCCTTCAAGAATATCTCCTCCTATTTGTTTACCAAAATCCTCACCGCCGTAGGTATCAAGATAATCATCCTGCAATTGAAAGGCAATACCCAGATTCAAACCAAAATCATAAACCCTTTGCTGATCGTCAGGGACGGCTTTGGCAACAATTGAACCCATTTTTAAAGCTGCAGCCACCAATACTGCCGTTTTGAAACTGATCATCTTTATGTATTCTTCCAGTTTGACATCGGATCTCTCTTCAAAATCAATATCCAGCTGTTGACCTTCACACACTTCCAGTGCCGTTTTATTATAAAGCGATATCAAGGATTTAAATGTACTTCCATTATAATGCTCAAGCCTCTGATTTGACATGATCATCAGAGCATCTCCAGAGAGTATTCCTGTATTCAGGTTCCATTTTTTATGTACGGTTTCTTTACCTCTTCTCAAGTTTGCACTATCCATAATATCGTCATGGATCAAGGTGAAATTATGAAACATTTCAACAGACATTGCTGCTTCCATGGCATTTTCATATTCCTCTGAAAACAAGTGACAACCCATGAGTACCAGAATGGGCCTCATTCGTTTTCCTCCCAGGGTCATGATATAATTAATCGGGGTATATAAATTTGGAGGCTCCTTAATATCGATGTTCTTATCCAAATAGTTTAGGAAAGCCGTTCTGTATTCTTCAATATTCAAAGTAATTGTTTTTTGTAAAAATAACTATTCTTCACTAAATCCTATACTCGAATTCTGTAATTATTGGCCCGTTAAAAAAACAAATCCCTCCTTGTAACTTTGGTGATATTTATTCGTCAAACGTGAGGCATATTAATTCTTTGTAAACTTTGGAAACTTTTTTTGTTTTTAAAGTTTCCATTCTTATCTTTGCCGCCTTATGAAAGAAAAAATATTAGAAAAAGCCTCGGATATGTTTCTCAACCTGGGCTTCAAAAGTGTTACAATGGATGATATTGCTCAGGAAATGGGTATTTCAAAAAAAACCATTTACGCTCATTTCCCTACGAAACTGAAACTGGTTCAGGCAACTACTTTTTTTGTGTTGGAGAAGATTCACGAGACGATTTGCCTGGTTTGTTCGGCGGATCATGATCCGATTCAGGAGATTTTTACCATAAAGTCCATGGTCAATGATCAATTAAAGAACGAAAAGTCAAGCCCTCATTATCAGCTTCAAAAATATTACCCCAAAGTCTTCAAGCAATTGAAGGAAAAACAATTTCAATCCCTGAATCTCTGTGTAGAAGATAATCTTAAACGAGGAATTAAAGAGGATTATTACAGAAACGATATTGATATTGATCTGATCACAAGATTTTATTTAAGTGGTATTATGAACCTGTCCAACAGAGAATTCTTTCCATCGGACACTTATAGCCTCCCTAATTTAAAGGACGCTTTTCTAGAATACCATGTAAGAGCAATAGCTACTGAAAAAGGATTAAAAACATTATTAAATATTCTTAAAAAATGAAAAAGATATTTACCCTATTTTTTCTAATGTGTTTGACACACGCCTCAAAAGCACAGGAAGGTTATTCTTTCAACCTCGACGAGGCGATTCAATACGCCTTGAAAAACAATTATACGGTTCGAAATGCCTCACTGGACATTGATGCTGCGGAAAAGCAAAAATGGGAAGCAACTTCATTTGGTCTTCCCCAGGTAGATGCAGGAATTGACTATCAAAACTGGATCAAACAACAGGTTTCCTTTATTCCATCAGAAATAATTGGGGGAGACCCGGGTGAATTCACTCCGGTCGTATTTGGTACAAAACAAAATATGAATGCTACCGTTACCTTGAATCAACTGATCTTTGACGGTTCCTATTTGGTCGGGTTGCAATCTGCCAAAACCTTTCTGATGATCTCTAATCTGGCTAAAGAAAAAACGGATCAAACGATTAGAGAAGCTGTCATTAATGCCTATGGTAATGTTCTGGTGGCTCAGGAGACCCTCGCCATCCTTTATAAGAATAAAGAAGTATTGGAAAAAAACCTGAATGAAACACGAATCTTATTGGAAAACGGTTTTACAGAGGAACAGGATTTTGAACAACAGCAAATTACCCTTTTAAATATTGAAAATGAGATCAACAGATCGTCGAGGCTCGAAACCATATCCAAACAGGCTTTGAATATTACCTTGGGAATTCCTCTTGAAACACAAGTCGAACTCACTGAAAATTTGGAGAATCTGGCTTTAAAGAGTACTGACCTGCAAATGCTTTATGAAGATTTTGACCTGGAAAACCATGTAGACTACAGAATTGCGGATAATCAGGTGCTTTCTGATGAGCTCCTTGTGAAGTATGAAAAGAGTAAAAGTATTCCCTCAATCAATGCCTTTGTCAATTACAGTACGTTTCAATATGGAGATGAAATAGCCTTTGAAGATTTCGATGAAAACTGGTTTGATTCTTCATTATTCGGAATTAGCATGAAAATTCCTGTTTTCAGTAGCTTACAGAGAAGTTCAAGGACGCAGCAGGCAAAAATAAATCTGATGCAGTCTGAAATTGAAAAGTATGAGATTTCCGAAAATTTAAAACTTCAGGTAAATACTGCCAAAAACAAATACCAATTCTCTCTGGATCAGTTCCAGACATCAAAAAAGAATCTTGCCCTTGCCGAGCGGATCGCGGAAAAAGAACAGGTAAAATTCTTTGAAGGCCTCAGCTCCAGTATAGACTTAACCAATACTCAAAATCAATTATTTGGATCACAGCAAGATTACATACAATCGATCCTTGAAATTATTCAATCAAAAGTAGAATTAGAAAATGCACTTAACTTATTTTAATATGAAAAAGATATTCCCCGTTTTAATCGTTATTCTTTTTATGGCTTCATGCAGTGGTGGAGACGATAAAAGTGTTGAAGATATAATCGCGACGAGAGATCTTGAATCCCTCAGAGCAAAAAAGTCTCAACTGGTATCAGAACAAAACTCTATTAAACAAGACATTAAAAAGCTCGATATTATAATCGCTGAGCTGGATGAGAGTAAAAAAATCCCTCTTGTCACCTCATTTAAACTTGAAACAACAAACTTCACCCATTTTCTTGAACTTCAGGGAAATGTTACCACTAAAAATTTACTGATCATTTACCCCGAATATTCAGGTGTCCTTTCAAATGTATATGTAAAAGAAGGTCAAAGGGTGAACAAAGGAGAAATTCTTGCGAAAATTGATGATGGAGGATTAAGTCAGCAACTTGCCCAACTGAAAATTCAGGCTGATCTGGCAAAAACGACCTATGAAAGACAACAGCGACTATGGGATCAAAAAATAGGGAGCGAAATGCAATA
>CP070731.1:359283-365591 GCA_020347545.1 Flavobacteriaceae bacterium
TCAGATTGTAATAGGAAATACAATGAAATTGACGCTGGCCTGTGATCACAGAACAGTTGACGGGGCCACGGGAGCCATGTTCCTTCAGACCTTAAAAGAATATATTGAGAATCCTGTGACGATGCTTGTTTGATCACAATGATATACAATATAAAGCCTGATTCATTATGAATCAGGCTTTTTTCATTTTATATCAAAATAAATACCTTAGATGCCCTGAAATAATTATCAAAAAGAATGTCATTATTTCCAAATAAAAAATCTGTTGAGGCCCAAAATAACATTCGTATATTTGACTTAACATGATTTTTATTATGCTAATCAAACTTTTTTTAAATGATCATTGCTAAGAATATACCCATTAGTAAGGTAATTTCGGGCACCTGGCTCAGTTTAATGTGGCTGGTTTTGGTTTGTACCGCTTCTTACCTATTCTATGTATACTTTTTGAACAGATATGTCATAGTGCCTAGTTTGGTACCTTCGATATTGGGTCCGGCACTGGCATTTTTTATAGGATTTAATAATAACCAAGCCTATGATCGATGGTGGGAAGCCAGAAAGATATGGGGAGCATTGGTCAATGATTCACGTTCATGGGCAAGGCAGGTGATCTATTATACATCTGCTAACAGTTCTGAAGAAATAAATGAGTTGAGAAAACTCAGACGATCAACCATCTATCGACATATCGCTTTTTTATATGCATTAAAAGAAAATTTAAGAGGCTCTGATGAAAAAAGCTTTAAGAAGTTTTTAAAACCTAAGGAATATGAATTGGTGAACTCCAATTCGAATATCCATAATGCCATTCTTAATCAACAATCCAATGACCTGGAATATTTAGCCAAAAAACAATGGATCGATGGATTTAGGTTCGTGGAAATGAATAAAACACTAACCCGATTCTGTGATCATATGGGAATGTCTGAACGTATTAAAAATACAGTGTTTCCCTCAACCTATATTTTCTATACAAAAACATTCATTTGGTTTCTAATTGTGAGCATTACTTTTGTTTCTTCAGATTTGGTCGGAACATGGTCTATTCTAATTGGTGTATTTGTAGGTTATATATTTCTGGTAACCCATAAAGTAGGATTAACCATTTTAAACCCTTTCGAAGCAGCACCTTCGGGAGTTTCGCTGGATCAAATAACACGAACCATTGAAATCAATTTATTGGAAACCCTGGGTGAAAAGGATATACCAGAACCAACTCAAAATGTCAATAACGAATATATCATGTAAATTAATAATCAAACCATGAAAAACAAACCGTTAAATTCCTTTAGAATATCTCGATTCATCAATGAAGAAGCCTATGGCGGCATTTTTTTGATCATAGCTACCATTGCTGCCCTGATCTGGGCAAATTCTTCTTTTTATGAAAGTTACCATTATATATGGCATGATTACAAGGTTGGATTTGTATGGGGAGAAATTGACCTGGTAGCCTCCCTCCATCATTGGATCAATGATGGTTTGATGGCACTGTTCTTCTTCGTCGTGGGACTCGAGATCAAAAGAGAAATTATGGGTGGAGAACTGTCCTCCATGAAAAAGGCATCCCTGCCCATTGCAGCGGCTATAGGTGGTATGGTTTTTCCAGCCATACTCTATGTTATCGTAACGATAAACTATCCTGAATACATCAACGGATGGGGAATTCCTATGGCAACAGACATTGCTTTCGCTTTAGGGTTACTCGCCATGCTTGGAAGCAGAGTCCCGCTAAATTTAAAAATCTTCTTGACCGCACTTGCCATTGCAGATGATTTGGGAGCAGTAATGGTTATTGCCTTGTTTTACACAGAATCAATTGATATGAATGAACTTTTATATGCAGGGTTTTGTCTGGCTGTACTTGTGGCAGCCAATTTTGCAGGCATCAGAAGAACTCTCTTTTATGCCCTGATCGGTTTTGCAGGAGTTTGGATCGCGTTTATTTACTCAGGCGTACATGCAACGATCGCGGGAGTGCTCATTGCACTTACTATCCCTGCCAGAACAAAGATTAGCGAAAATGATTATATAGATAAACTTGGCAAGTATCTTGAAAAATTCAAAAAAGAAAACCCAGACACGAACTCCACCTTGCTTACCAAGGGCCAGGTTCATGTTATTGCAGAAATAGAGGATCTCAGTAAAAAAGCACATACTCCTTTACAAAAACTAGAACATGCACTTCATCCTGTAACTGCCTATTTTATACTTCCTGTCTTTGCCTTGAGCAACGCAGGTGTGCATATTGATGGCAGTGTGGATGATATGATGGTGCACCCCATTTCACTTGGAATCATAGCTGGCCTTGTTCTCGGAAAATTCCTCGGAATTGCATTTTTCTCAAAATTAATGGTAAAGTTGAAAATTGCAACACTGCCCGAAGGCGTGACGTGGAATCAGATTTACGGGGCTGCATTTCTTGCGGGTATCGGATTCACTATGTCCATGTTCATTTCTGACCTTGCGTTCAAGGATGAGTCGTTCAAACAAATAGCTAAAGTAGGAATCATGGTCGCCTCCTTGTTATCTGCTATAATTGGAATGCTGTGGCTGGGACTTACCAGTAAAAAAGAAGCGTGATTTTAGAACTTAAAAACCTTAATTAAAATTGTTTTTATGGACCCTCTCTGGATCATTTTTGCCTTTGGATTTGGTTTTGCGATTAAGCAGATTGATCTACCCCCGCTTGTAGGCTTTCTTATCGCTGGTTTTGTTCTGAATATTTTTGGCGTTGAACAAAGTGATACTCTTGAGAAAATTGCAGATTTCGGGGTCTTGTTGCTCCTTTTTACGATAGGTCTAAAATTGAAAGTCAGGAATCTTCTAAACAAAGAAATTTGGTTAACCTCATCCCTTCACATGATGATCATCACTTTGGTCTTTGGATCAGTCATCATGCTATTCAGTTATCTTGGATTTTCTAAATTTACTGGACTTAGCCCTGAATCTTCTGCTCTGATAGCATTTGCTTTAAGTTTTTCAAGCACCATATTTGCCGTAAAAATTCTGGAAGAAACCGGAAGCATGAAAACTACTCATGGCAAACTTGCTATTGGTATTCTTGTAATGCAGGATATTTTTGCTGTACTTTTTTTAACCATAAGTTCTGGAAAAGTCCCTTCCATATGGGCCTTAAGCCTCCTTTTACTGCTATTTCTCCCAAAACTTCTGAACCGAACAAAGTTCTCTTTCATCATAAACGCCACGGGTCATGGAGAATTATTAATTCTGTTAGGGGTGCTGTTGCCAATAACAGGAGCAGCCCTTTTTGAGCTGGTCGGTTTAAAAGCTGATCTGGGTGCACTCGCTTTTGGTGTTCTTCTTGCCGAACATAAAAGAGCAGATGAGCTTTCCAAGACGATGATGGGTTTCAAAGATCTGTTTTTAGTTGGATTTTTTCTGTCGATCGGTCTACTGGGTACACCTGACATAGAGGCCATTGGAATTGCTCTTGTTTTATCCCTGTTAATTCCTTTGAAATCTATCTTGTTTTTTGCAATTTTTACAAGGTTACAAGTACGCGCAAGAACCTCTGCTCTCAGTTCATTTAGTTTGTCAAATTATAGTGAATTCGGTTTAATTGTTGGGGCGGCAGGTGTTTCTTCCGGCTGGATCACTTCAGAATGGCTTGTTATATTTGCGGTAGCACTTTCATTTTCAATGTTGTTTTCATCCATTTTGAATACCAGATCTCAACTCATTTACGCAAGATTTCAAAAATATTTTCTGAGGTTTGAAACTAAAACCCGACTAAAAGGAGATGAACCTATTGTTTTTTCGGATGAAGAAGTCATCGTGTTTGGCATGGGAAGAACCGGGACAGAAGTCTATCAGGTAATGTCGGAAAAATACAAGAAAAAAGTTCTCGGTATTGATGTTAGTTCAGAAGTGATTCAAAAACATGAACAGCTTGGCAACAACGTAATTCAAGGTGATGCTACCGATCTGAATTTCTGGCAACGCATCAATATGTCGGATAATCTTCCTCTGATAATTCTTGCCACACCGAGTCATGCAACCCACATGAGAGTTATCGAGCAACTCGATGAAATTCATTGCAGTATAAAAATTGCGGCAATCTCAAGATTCGACGATGAAATGAAAGAATTAACAGATGCCGGGGTTAAGGTGGTATTCAATCTTTATGAAGAAGCCGGATTCGGTTTTGCCAACCACACGTTTAACCAAATCTATGGTTCCAACAGCATTACGGATCCACAGGCCTAATCTCATCAGAGACCAGCTTCTGCTCTAACCCTTGGTATTTGATAATGAAAATTCCATTATTTATGATACTTCCGGAAGTGTTTTCGATATAATCATATTTAGTCCCGATCCTTTCAGATCTTCCCTGATTAACAAAGTCGGCATCACTTGCCAACCTCATTAAAAGATCATAAGTTACATCAAAACCCTCCAC
This sequence comes from Flavobacteriaceae bacterium, assembly GCA_020347545.1. GTDB lineage: Bacteria > Bacteroidota > Bacteroidia > Flavobacteriales > Flavobacteriaceae > Lutimonas. The sequence goes on from CP070731.1 coordinate 363,710, forward strand.
AGCATACGAACTGGGCAAATTGAAATACTTCCTTTTATAAGCAGCTTCAAAATTTCTGTAGGAAACACTATTGTTATAATCGATAAACATATTGCTCGGATAATGGAAGTTAACCCTCGCTAAAAAATTATTGTCAATTTTATTGAAGTTTCTGTCTTTTTCAAAACCAAAAACCATCAGGCTGTCCGCTTCAGGAAAAACACCTAGATTATTAAATACATCACCTAAATAAGCAGGGTCATTATCAGTAACAAAAAACCAGTTTACAATATCCCTGTCAAGTGTATCTCTGAAAACCTTAAAATCATCCGGCTTGATATAACCATCTTCAGGTGACAAGGTTAAGACTTCCTTTTCAGGATTTAAAGCCTTCAACTCATCAATAATCCTGTTATAACGGGAATCAGACCTTTCACTGCTGTTTCGAATTACGATAAGATCTTGATTCTCATATTTCTGCTTTACATAATCTAACATTCGGCTAATATGATTTTCTGTAGAAGCCTTGTCTTGTATCAGTTTCGAATTCCGAATATCTGAATGATCCTTGGTTGAGATGGGAGAAACAATTAAAGGTTTACCATATTTAAGATTATCCGAAACGGTCCTTACATTTGTCAAGAACAATGGTCCAACCACCGCATCAAATTCCTGCAGATCGACCTCATTACTGATACTTCTTGATACCTGTCGGCTGTTTTCAGTATCAAAAACCTTCATATGCACGGAAAGCCCTTGCTTTTTTAAGGAGTCAATTGCCATAAGTGCCCCTAAATAAAAGTCTGTGGTTATTTTTAGCAGTCGGTCCTTCTCAAAATTCAAACTGTCTCTCTTACTCTTAAAGGGTAACATCATAGCCACTTTCAATGCTTTGTCTTCAGGAATCATATCGATAAACATTGGCTTGGAACCTGCAAGTAAATCAGGAACCTTGATGAGCATTCCGTCCTTGACTCCCTGGCTGAGTTCAGGATTCAATTCGATAAGTTCTTCCTCAGTTAATTCAAACTTTTTCGTTAAACTGTAAAGGGTTTCAAGCTTTTGGACCTCATAAACTAAATAACCGTCTTCTCCACTTTCCTGTATCTCTGCCGGTACCAGAATCACATCGTCAATTTGCAGTCCTTCCTTTTCAATTTTGGGATTGAGCTCCTCAAGGTAGCCAATAGTAATCCCGAACTTCTTGGAAATACTGAATTTGGTCTCTTTAGGTTTTACCAAATAAGGCTGGGTCTTCTCTTTCTTGGCCAATAATTCTGTATCGTCTATCTGCAAAGGAATCTTTACTACCTGTCCTATTTTCAACCCGTCTTCCGCCAAAAATGGATTAAACTTATTTAATTCGTCAGTAGTAACATTAAAATTCTTGCTGATGCTATACAGAGTTTCCTTGGGAATGACCTCGTGATAAATAAATTTATCTACTATAATATCCCGCTCACTGACTCCGGTTAAATCCGCATTGCTTATATCTTCCAGGGGATCGTATTGTTTGTTTGGAAGTATCAATATATCGTTTTCCGCAACATCTCCTTTTACATCAGGATTTAACTTTAGGATATCATAGGGGGTTATTGCCTGTGATTTAGCAATACTTTGAATGCTTTCACCCTCTTTGACCTTATAAGTTATAAATTTCTTGTCCTGAGATAACATTGAAACCCAACCAAAGAATATTAGTAAAACAACAAGCTTAATTTTTTTCATCCAAATTCAAATCTTAATATTTTAAACTTAAAACAGTCAATGATATTATACCAAATATATGATTTTTGACCTTTTTTCTCCGATTTATTCCCACTCGATGGTTGCAGGAGGTTTCGAACTTATATCATATACTACCCTGTTGACACCTTTTACACCATTGATTATTTTATTCGAG
>CP070731.1:365691-371948 GCA_020347545.1 Flavobacteriaceae bacterium
ATAGTAAATGGAAGCGACCATAAAGGAGTAATAATGAATAATACCCCAATAATCAGGTCCGAAGCGAATAATTTTGAGGTAGATAATTTCATATTTTACTAAAAATCAGTTTGTATTTTATCGCAAACCCGATCCTGAAGCTCATTATGAGCAGATCAACACAGATTCTGGCGTATACAAGCGCAATCAGTGTGAAGCTATCCATCAGCCACATGATAAACAATATCAAGATATACATTATTGACGGAATGATAATGCTGAAATTAAATTCTTTGGAGTAACCAAAGGCAACTAAAGTGTTGGTTCCCAGAAAATAGGTGATGACCACAATGGGAATCAAAACACTTAACGGCTTTAAAAGAAAACCATAGGCAATGAGTTCATTACCTCCCAGGACGGATAGCATAAACTCGGCTTTCCAATAGGCGAGAAGCCCTAAAGATACTGCAATAAAGGAGGCAACATAAATCAATTTTTGATTCATCATTTTGTTCCTGTTTCGAGCAATAGTAGGAAATAATACAATTGAAAGTGTCTCAAAAGGAAGATGAAAGGCCGCTATAATTTTAAAAGATACATCAAAACCGGCGACATCGTGCATGGTAAAATAAATTCCTGCAATTAAGATAATCAGCAGATTAATTGATTTTGTGCATAATGCACTGACAAAAAAGCCTGATCCCTCCTTTAAAATGTTTTTTACAGACGAAAATGTAACGCTGATAAGCCGGGTGTTGAATTTCCTTAATACCAGGAAGAAAGAAAAGATCCCTATTAAAAATTGGCTCACACTCAAAAAAAGTGCATAAATGATCATGTCATCGGAATCGGAAACCAGTGTCAAGGTAAGTATGACCAGGACCAGTTTAAAGACAAAAACAATTTTTGTTGGGAGATCAAGCTTTTCTTTACCTTGGAAGAACCATAAAGGGAAAAGAGCTTCTCCCAGAACAAACCCCAATAAGATGATCATCAGTCCCTTATGAGCAAATAGAACGGGTGAGATATAAATTAAAAGAAGATATAGGCATGAGGTAACCGAGAAAAGTATCATTTTACTCGCGAAAATTACCGAAAAAATACTGTTCGTTTTTTCAGGATTATCTCTGTTTTCGGTTATATATCGTGCGGCATAAGTGTTAAAACCAAAATTAACTGTGATGACCAGGTATTGAATGATTGAAAATGCCCAGACAAAAACTCCATAAGTTTCACCACCCAGAATTCGAACAAGAAAAGAGATAAGAATATATTGACTGAGTATATTAAAAAACCTTAAAAGCGATAGATAAGAAAAATTTTTAAATACTATTTTTCCGTCAGGGTGAATGTTTTTTAGGTTGGATAATTTCACTTATTTCGTAAAAGGCAAAGAGTTATACGAGGAGTTAACACTTTAATCTGTTTATCTGTGATCTACATGGATTCCTTATACGTCATCAATTCCTTATCGAGTTTTCTAAACCCTATCAAAAGAAACATTAGTGAAAACCCACCAATAAGCCCGATAACGGCAAAATTTCTGTACCAGTAGTTTACTTTCATTCCAACAACATCAAAACCGGACATAATATTGACAACTTCTTTTTCAGAGGTCAGCTTGACATTTACTTCAATTAATTCTTCGTTCATGACCATGTATTTGTCAAAAACATCGACTTCTTTGGAGCTGTTTCCAGTTTCAGACATAAATATATTCGTACCTGAACTTTCTTTGCTACTTTCGGCCAGAAGTACTTGTTTATATAAATTCCTCAACGAGTCAAGTTCATTCATGGAATTTTCCAAAGCCACTTTTTTTCTGAGTAAATTGGCATAGGACGTTGATTTTAAATTTCGGTAATAATCATTATTTATGACGGAATTGATAATGGATTTTTCAAGTTTTTGAAAGATAAATTTGTCTTTGGCCGTAACGGTGACAATATGATATTTAAAGGATTCAATTGGTTGTTCCTTTGAGAAGGTTTTAAAATTTATAAGCCTGACTGAATTACTGTCTAGTTCTGAAATGAAGTTTTTATAAGCAAGAATGACCTCATTCTCATTTGAGTAGGGTTCTGCCTCTATCCATGAGATAGTCTCAGCTTCTTGTTCGGTTATTCCAAGGCTCGATGCCAATCGTTCAAAATCATCCTGTTTAATGAGGTTTAAATAGTATTCAATATTTTTATATAGTTGAACTGAAGATCCATAATTAGGTTCAACAGTCATTGAAGATTCGTATTGAGGATCTTTTAAACCATACTGATAGATTGCTCCCAGACTTCCTCCAATTATTGCCGCCAACAGCATTTTTTTGAGGTTGAGACGTATGAACAGTAAAAATGTCAAGATCCAGTTAAAAACAGTGTTGATCACCTGAAAAACAGCGTTTACCAACTGTGTAATTCCTTTGCCTATAATCAGGAAAAGTTGTGAAATGTCAACATCCTCTTCCCTGTTACTAAGTTGTTTGTTACTATTGTTTTCTTCAATTTGATCCATGAAATCAATATTTGTTAAAAGAGTAAAAATACTTAAACAAACCTAAGTTACACAACAATTTTAGATGTTGTTTGTTATTCTTACACTTTGAAACAAAAGATACCCAACTTGAATGGTTCAAATTGGGTACCGTAACATCTTTACTTTTCGTTTAAAAAGTGACCACTAAAGAGGAGGTAAATCTTTTATTTGTAATATCGAGTTGTGCAGGATTCACTCCTTCCGCATTCATAAATCGATATTGTTCCTGGTAATCTGAATTGTCATAGGCAAAATCCAGGCCAAATCGTTTCGAAAATTTCACACCAAGCCCCAGGGAATAACCCTTTACATCATAATCGGTCGAGGAACTTACATAAGGAGACTGGATAATTTTATATCCTCCTCTAAAGCTTAAAATGTTATACTTCCATTCAGTTCCTATTCTGAATGAATTCGTATTTCTTAAGCCTGTATTAAGTTCCGCATTCTCATCGATAAAATTGCTGGAAGGTTGGAGTTTGGTATTTTTAAATCCCTGGTAGGTGTAATCGAAACTTATCAAACCATTTTTTCCAAATACATAGGCAACACTTCCAATGAATTTACTCGGGGTCTTAAGCTTATAATCATAGTAATTTGGAAGAGGATAATCCGGGTTGGGATCCAATTCACCATTGAACACATAGGTTCTTCGGTATTCGAATCGCTCGGAAAGGTTGTACCAAATGGGAGACTGATAGGCAGCACCTAATCGCAATCCTTCTATAGGGGTAAGGATCAACCCTAAACCAAAATTAAAACCATTTCCATAGGTTGACAGGTATTCAACATTTCTAACGTCCATTGAGTTCCCTTGTCCGTCGTTGCTACTTTCTTCAAATATGGTATTCTGATAAAAATTGATATGGTGGAAAGCCATTGAGCCTCCCATATAGAGCATATCCTTGTAAAGCGTCGCAAAGCTAAAACTGAATTTGTCATTCAAACCTGATGTATAATTGTAGAAATATTGATCATCAACATTGATATAATTTATGTCGTTATCAGGATCATTGTCAAAATTAAAGTCAGGGTCATCAGGATATTCAGGAATTCCGCTGTTTCCTCGAACTACATAATTATTGTTGTAATGATTTACCACGCTATAATTAAAACCAAAAGCGAATTTGTAAATATTGGGGTTCCCAAAACTGTCCCAGCTGTTTAATCCGCCAATTTGAGCAAATCGAAAGTAGTCGTCATTATTATAAACGGTATTGCCGTAAAAGGTCGAATTGATATCGGTATCCCTGTATGTAAGGGTAGTTGAGAATTCTCCATTGTTGTAAACCGCCAGTCCCGCCGGATTCACATCAACAGCAGTCATGTCATTTCCCAAGGCTCCGAATGCCCCGCTTAATCCCATATATCTGGCAGTTCCTAAAGTGTTCTCAGTTGAAAATAGAACGGCCTGATCTGTATAACTCAACGATTGAGCCGAGATGGTAAAACTACATAGCAATAATATTACCAAAAGTATTTTTTGATTCATAATGAATGATTTAATTAACCGTTATCTGTTTCTTGAACTATTTCCAGAAGATGGTCTGGAACCCGTAGACGATCGGGAATAATTTCCACCGGAAGATGATCGAGACACTCCCGAAGATTGTTTTACAGAGACTGATTTGACAACCTGACTACTCGAACTGCTTCCAGATCTCGTGGCAGTTCTGCTCGACCTTGCTGTGTTACCCGATCTGCTTGACCCAGCTGAGTTCCCCGATCTGCCGGAATTACTATAAGAGGTTTGAGTCCTTGATGAGGGCACATATCTCTCATAACGCTGAATATTTCCATTTTTTCTCGCATTCGCATAGGATACGCGGCTTTGGCTTATTTTCTTTTGTTGACTTTGCCCTCTTTTGATAAAGGTTCTGTTGGTCGACTGAGTTCTATCGTCAGTTCTGTTGTCCATTTGGTTGTAAGACATTTGTCTTCTTCCGGAACTACTTCTCATTCCTGATGAACCTCCCCTGTACCCGGAAGAACTTCCTCGGTATCCTGAAGAACTACCTCGGGAACTTGGACTATAAGACCTTGTACTTCTTCCCATTGATTTATTTGAAGATCCACTATTATACGACCTTGAATTACTCCTGTATCCCGCACTGTTATTTCGGGTGTTACTGTAACTCGATCTGTTGTAATAGGACCTGCTATTTCTTGCAGAAGCACTGCTGCTTCTTCTGGAAGAATAATTAGTAGCCACATTTCTGCTACTGCTGTTTCTATTATATCTTGAATTAAAGGAATCTGAACGGTTAATCCTTCCGGTATTCAATCTGCTGGTATTATGGGCATATCTTTTTCCGTAGGTTGCTCTTTCGTAGTATCCAGGATAATAAGGAGGATAATAAGGTGGATAATAAGGTGGGTAATAACCCCATCCGGGATATCCCCAACCCCAGCCGTAGCCATAACAAGGGTATCCCCATCCATAATATCCACCCCATCCGTAACATGGACCGCCCCATCCGTAATAGCCTCCAAATCCGAAGCTAACATTTATACTGACGGAAGAGGTTCCTTCCCATGGTGGATTTGAATAATATCTGTTTTCCACGTAAACCGTGTCATTTTCATAATTTCCTTCATAAGCTTCAACATCGGTAAATATTTCCTCATTATTGGCATATTCACCTCCAAAGTAATTACTGTAGTAATCGCCTCTGGCATTTTCCACAACAACAACTTTCTGGGTATCCGGGGCACCATAGATTCCATCATCATCGTTATAAGCGTGTTGTGACGAGCCACAAGAAGAAAAACTTACTGCAAGCAATCCCAGCATCGTACTGTAAAAGAGAATGTTTTTAATTGGAGTAATGTTTTTCATAGTGACTTATTTTTATGGTTGTAAGGCAAAAAAAAACTAAGTTTGCAACTTATTTTTCGAGTGCATTAGGAATATTACAATATTTATGCCAAAAATTATTTTTTATGGGAAGTAAATTGACGAAAAGAGCTGAAGATTATTCAAAATGGTATAATGAACTGGTCTTAAAAGCAGACCTTGCAGAGAACTCAGGAGTTCGAGGAATGATGGTGATAAAACCCTATGGTTACGCTATCTGGGAGAAAATGCAGGCGGAACTTGACAGAATGTTTAAGGAGACCGGACATGAGAATGCTTATTTTCCGCTACTGATCCCTAAATCTTATTTCAGCAAAGAGGCCAGCCATGTTGATGGTTTTGCCAAAGAGTGTGCGGTAGTGACGCATTACAGGTTAAAGAATGATGAGGAGGGAAAAGGTATAGTGGTGGATGAAAACGCCAAACTGGAAGAAGAATTAATTATCAGGCCAACTTCTGAGACGATTATTTGGGACTCTTACCGAAAATGGATACAATCTTATCGTGACTTACCTTTATTGATCAATCAGTGGGCGAATGTTATGCGATGGGAAATGAGGACGCGTTTATTTCTTAGAACAGCCGAGTTTTTATGGCAGGAAGGACATACCGCTCACGAAACCAAAAAAGAGGCTATTGAGGAAACCAGAAAGATGCAGGAGGTTTATGCAGATTTTGCCGAGAACTTTATGGCAATGCCTGTGATCAAAGGAACCAAAACGGAAAGTGAAAGATTCGCGGGGGCTCTTGATACCTATACCATAGAAGCAATGATGCAGGATGGTAAGGCGCTTCAGGCGGGAACTTCACATTTCTTAGGGCAAAATTTTGCAAAAGCATTTGATGTAAAATATACTACAAGGGAAGGGCGTCAGGATTATGTTTGGGCAAC
>CP070731.1:372048-378297 GCA_020347545.1 Flavobacteriaceae bacterium
GATATACCAACTGACAAGTTTTTAGGAGATAAAGAAGCTTTAGATTCAGGAGATACTTCAAGGAGAGACTTTTTAAAATATGTTGGGTTTTCCACTGCTGTTGCCTCTTTGGCAGCCTGTGAAGGGCCTGTGGTGAATTCAATTCCTTATGTAGTAAAGCCGGATGATCTGATTCCCGGAATTCCGGATTATTATGCATCTTCCATTGCAGATGGATTTGATTTTGCGAATATTCTGGTTAAGGTTCGAGAGGGCAGACCGATTAAAATTGAGCCGAATAAGGATTCTTTCAATGGAATCACCAATGCAAGGGTTCAGGCTTCGGTCCTTTCTTTATATGATAACAACAGACTTAGAGGACCTTTATCAAAGGGAGCAGATACCGATTATGCGACATTGAACAAAGAAGTAAAGGCCCAGTTGGAGACCATTAAAGCCAACGGGGGTAAAATTGTCCTTTTAACAGGTACTACTGCCAGCCCTTCTTTAACTAAACTGGCAGGAGAATTCAAAGAGGCTTATGGAAATGTAGAGCATATTGCTTATGATGCCGTTAATGAAGATGCTGCTTTAAACGCATTTCAAAAAATGTACGGGCAACGTGTCTTGCCTGATTATGATTTCTCAAAAGCTGAAGTTATTGTTTCAGTAGGAGCAGATTTCCTTGGCGACTGGCAAGGAGGAAACTTCAGCGCAGGATATAGTAAAGGAAGAAAGCCTAAAAAAGGCAAAATGTCGCGTCATATTCAATTTGAATCAAATATGACTTTGTCGGGAGGTAATTCAGATAAAAGAATTATCGTCAAGCCTTCTGAACAACATCAGGTGATGAGTAAATTGTATGAAGCGGTTGTAAACGGTAAAAATTCCGGATCTGGTCCCGTTGATGATGCGATTAACAAAGCAGTTGCCCAAATAAGAAAGGCGGGTAAAAAAGCAGTTGTAATCACCGGAATTCAGGATGAAAACGCGCAGTTACTTGCTTTAGCAATCAATGCACATCTTCAAAGTGAGGTGATTGATGTTAATTCAACAAAGAATGTACGTCAGGGAGATTCAGCCAAAGTTGAGGCCTTGATCAAAGAAATGGCTGCCGGTAATATCGGAGCTGTATTGGTTTCAAATATCAATCCTGTTTATTCTTTACCAAATGGGGCTGAGTTTGCCGAAGCACTTAAAAAAGTATCGCTTTCAGTTGCATTTACAATGTCGGCAAATCAAACATCTGAGGTTGCGCAATACGTGGTTGCAACTCCACATTTCCTGGAATCATGGGGTGATGTTGAGATCAAGAAGGGACATTACGGATTAACTCAACCAACGATCAAGCCATTGTTTAATACGAGACAATTGGAAGATACCCTATTGGCTTGGAGTGGAAGTGACCTTAGTTATTACGACTACATCAAGAGTCACTGGCAATCAGCTTTATTGGGTGGTAAATCCTGGAATAAGACACTTCAGGAAGGAACCTTGATGGTAAGCCATGGTGAAGAGGCAGCAGTAGCCAATGAAATTGACCTTTCAGGCGCGAGTGCAGCTCTTGCTAATACAGCAGGTGCGGAAATGGAACTTACGGTCTATGCTAAAACAGGTTTAGGAGATGGTCAGCAGGCTAATAACCCTTGGTTACAAGAACTTCCTGATCCGATAACAAGAACTTCCTGGGACAATTACTTACTTATATCAAGAATTGACGCTGAGCGATTAGGTCTTTCCAACAGAACGGCGGATAACGGAGCCCTTGACGGGGACTTGGTTAACATTGCCGCTGACGGAGTTACTTTAAATAATGTTCCCGTGTACATTCAGCCTGGACAGGCTGCAGGGTCGGTTGCTATAGCCGTTGGTTATGGAAGAACTGATCTGAAAAATGATATGAATGTTGGAATCAATGCCTATCCACTTTCTAAAGGGTCTTTCCAAAGCGTTTCTATAGAAAAAACAACTGGAGAACACAAATTTGCCTGTGTCCAGTTGCATCATACCATAATGGGCAGAGAAGGCGAGATCACTAAGGAAACTACCTTGGAAGATTTTGTTACAAAACCAAAAGAAGAATGGAACCAGGCCCCTGTATTTTCATTGAATCATCAGGAGGTAACACAAGATAAAGTTGATCTTTGGGAAAAGTTTGATGACAGTTTAGGAACCAAATTTAATTTGTCCGTGGATCTTGCCACTTGTACGGGATGCGCCGCATGTGTGGTTTCCTGTCATGCTGAGAATAATGTTCCTGTTGTAGGAAAGCATGAAATCAGAGTGAGCAGGGACATGCACTGGTTGAGGATTGACAGGTATTACTCAAGCGATACCACAGTTGCTCAAGGAAAAGAAGACGGAACATTTGGAACCGGCGATTTCTTTAAAGCCCAGGGCGAGCCTTCGGATGCACCTGAAGTTTCATTCCAGCCTGTAATGTGTCAGCATTGTAATCATGCACCTTGTGAAACAGTATGCCCTGTTGCTGCTACTTCTCACGGACGTCAGGGTCAGAACCAGATGGCTTACAACAGATGTATCGGTACACGTTATTGCGCCAACAACTGTCCTTACAGGGTTAGACGATTCAACTGGTTCAAATATGCGAACAACAATGAGTTCGATTTCAATATGAATAATGAACTGGGTAGAATGGTATTGAACCCGGATGTAACAGTAAGGTCCAGAGGGGTAATGGAAAAATGTTCTTTCTGTATCCAAAAAACTCAATTGACCATATTGAATGCCAAGAAAGAGGGTAGAGCCGTAAAAGACGGTGAATTCTCCACGGCGTGTTCTGATGCTTGTCCTAACGGATCTCTTGTATTTGGAGATGTCAATGATGAATCGAGTAAGGTTGCCCACTTGAGTGAGGATGACAGAAGCTTTAAATTGTTGGATTTTGTTGGTACAAAGCCAAATGTATTTTATCAGTTAAAGGTTAAGAACACCAATGAGGCTTAAGCCAAAGTGGTCGAATAATAAAAAGAGAAATAAATAAATATTAAAATATACTATGTCTCATTACGAAGCACCTATTAGAGAACCGTTAATTATAGGGGATAAGAGTTATCACGACATTTCTAATGATATAGCCGCACCAATCGAAGGAAAAGCCAATAAATGGTGGTGGGCCGTGTTTAGCCTTTCCCTAGTTGCCTTTTTATGGGGAATTGGAGCTATTGCCTATACGATAGGAACTGGTATTGGAGTCTGGGGATTGAACAATAAAATCAACTGGGCCTGGGATATTACCAACTTTGTATGGTGGGTAGGTATTGGTCACGCCGGAACTTTGATATCGGCTGTACTTTTATTATTCCGTCAGAAATGGAGAATGGGAATCAACCGATCTGCGGAGGCAATGACAATTTTTGCGGTATTTCAGGCAGGTTTATTTCCTGTAATTCATATGGGACGTGTATGGAATGGTTATTGGACCATGCCGATTCCAAACCAGTTTGGAAACCTTTGGACCAACTTTAATTCACCTTTATTGTGGGACGTTTTTGCCATCTCAACCTATTTGACGGTATCGGTAGTATTCTGGTATACAGGATTGTTACCTGATTTTGCAATGATCAGGGACAGGGCTACGAAGCCTTTTCAGAAAAAGATTTATAGTTTATTGAGTTTTGGATGGACCGGGCGCGCAAAGGACTGGCAAAGATTTGAGGAAGTTTCTCTGGTTTTGGCAGGTCTTGCAACTCCACTGGTACTTTCCGTACATACTATTGTATCCTTTGACTTTGCTACCTCGGTAATTCCGGGATGGCACAGTACGGTATATCCTCCTTATTTCGTTGCCGGAGCGGTATTCTCAGGATTCGCCATGGTACAGACACTTTTGATCGTTATGAGAAAGGTTTCGAACCTTGAAGCTTATATCACCAGAGGCCATATTGAAAATATGAATAAGGTAATTCTTGTCACCGGAGGTATTGTTATGGTGGCTTACTTATCTGAATTTTTTGTAGGATGGTACTCGGGAAGTTCTTATGAGGATTTCGTTTACTTATCGGTAGGTGCCGCGACCGGGCCTTATTGGTGGGCATTCTGGGCATTGATTTTATGTAACGGTGTTTTCCCTCAATTGCTTTGGATCAAAAAACTGAGAACCAATTATACGGTCTCATTTATTATGGCGCTGATCATCAACATTGGAATGTGGTTTGAGCGTTTTGATATTATTGTAATTAACTTAAGTAGAGGACATCTTCCATCAACTTGGACCATGTTTGAACCTACTTTTGTAGATATAGGAATTTTTATTGGTACCATCGGGTTCTTCTTTGTATTGTTCCTGCTGTATGCCAGAACGTTCCCTGCTGTGGCTCAGGCTGAGGTAAAATCGATACTGAAATCATCAGGAGATAATTTCAAAAGGGCAAGAGATAGTAAGTAAAAGACACAATTTATAGAATTGATAAAATAAATAAGATGAGCGATAAAGTTATACATGCTGTTTACGACGATGACGATGTGCTGTTGAAGGCAGTCAAAGAAGTTCGTGAAGCAAATCATCACATAGAAGAAGTTTACACTCCGTTTCCGGTTCATGGTTTGGAAAAAGCCATGGGAATTGCGAATACGAGAATTGCAATTACAGCATTTCTTTATGGAATTACGGGCCTTGGATTTGCGGTTTGGATGATGAACTTCATGATGATTGAGGACTGGCCTCAGAATATAGGTGGTAAGCCAAGTTTCAGTTATGCTGAGAACATGCCGGCATTTGTTCCGATCATGTTTGAATTAACTGTTTTCTTTGCGGCTCACCTTATGGTTATAACTTTTTATATGAGGAGTAAGATCGGGCCTTTTGTAAAAGCATCGAACCCGGATCCGAGAACAACGGACAATATGTTTTTGATGGAAGTACCTGTTACAGGTGATGAAAAAGAGTTAGAGAAGTTTTTAACAAAGACAGGAGCTGTTGAAACTAAAATTGTAGATAAGCACTAAAAGATTACTAATGAAGAATATATTCAATATTGCATTGTCAGGTTTAATGGTATTGTTGCTTGCTTCGTGCAGTGAGGGAAGACCTACTGAAAGAAGTGTTCAATATATGGGTGATACGGATATGTATGAACCGGTTCCCTATGAAACCTATGGAGAAAACCCGATCTTTTCGAACGGGACTAATGCACAGCTTCCTGTTGACGGAACAATAGCGAGAGGTGCTTCCGTTTATGATTATCCAAATTCTGAAGCTGGATATCAAATGGCCAAGGACTCTTTAAAAGCACCTTATCCATTAACAGAAGAGGTTTTGGCAAAAGGAAAGGTCACGTATAAGATCTATTGTTCATCATGTCATGGCGACAAGGGTGACGGAATGGGAACTTTGGTGAAAAATGAAAAGTTTCTAGGGGTGCCAAATTATAAAGACAGAGATATCAATCAGGGTACAATTTATCACGTTATCATGCATGGTAGAAATCTAATGGGATCTCATGCTTCTCAGATGACCGAGGAAGAACGCTGGAATGCGGTGTACTATGTGGAGCATCTTAGAGAAGATCTTTTAAAATAAATCAATTAAGTAAAAAAATAAATACAGAATATAATGTATACATTTTCAGGTAAATTAAAAACGGTTTCACTTGTGCTAATGATCATTGGTGCTTTGAGTATTGGTTACGGGTTCTTTACGGCCCCGAAAACCACCGAAGATGTTGAGCAGGCAATGGCCCATGATGACGGACATCACGGAGAGGAAGCTTCTCATGGGGAAACGTCTCATGGTGAGGCGGCTGACTCAGAGGAACATAGTGAAGCAGAGGCTCAAAGTCATTTGGAGCACTTGTTGCATCAGGGACAGAACAGACCTTGGACAGCATTTTTTATAGCTGCATTTTTCTTTTTGATGATCTCGGTTTGTGTTTTGGTTTTTTACGCCATACAATGGGCGGCTCAAGCGGGATGGTCAATTGTTCTTTTCCGTGTTATGGAAGGAATTACGGCTTATATTTTACCTGGTTCAATCTTATTGTTCTTGTTTCTTCTGGCTTCGGGTATGCACATGAATCATATTTATGTTTGGATGGCTGAAGGAACATTTGATCCTTCAAGCGAGAACTATGATGCCATTGTTGCCGGAAAAAGTTGGTGGTTGAATGTACCGGGGTGGATCATCAGAAGTTTTATCTATTTGTTTGTCTATAATATCTTCAGATACCTACTTAGGAAAAATTCACTTGCTCTGGATACCTCAGGAGACATTAAAATCTATAAAAAGAACTTTAATCTGTCAATAGTGTT
>CP070731.1:378397-384500 GCA_020347545.1 Flavobacteriaceae bacterium
CAATGTTCCCGTCATCATTTTCATCTTCATGAACAACCTCCTTATCATTTGCTTTCAACTGGCCCATGAGGACCTCACTGTCATAAACATTTTTCGAACAGCCCAACGTAACGACATTGATCTTATTTTTTCTGGCAGATTTAGTCCTCATATCCTATTTAAAAAAAGAATCTACAAATTCTACTTTATTGAAGACCTGGAGATCATCAATTCCTTCTCCTACTCCAATATATTTGACAGGAATCTGGAACTGATCCGAAATTCCGATGACAACTCCACCTTTGGCGGTTCCATCCAACTTTGTAACTGCCAAAGAGGTAACTTCAGTTGCTTTTGTAAACTGCTTGGCCTGTTCAAAAGCATTTTGACCCGTTGAACCATCCAAAACCAATAATACTTCATCGGGTTTGTCCGGAGTCACCTTTTGCATTACCCTCTTGATCTTTGTCAATTCATTCATCAGGTTGACTTTGTTATGTAACCTTCCCGCGGTGTCTATGATCACCACATCGGCATCCTGTTTTACAGCAGACTGAAGTGTATCAAAAGCAACCGAAGCCGGGTCACTGCCCATTTCCTGTCTTACCATGGGCACATCTACCCGGTCCGCCCACACCTGAAGCTGATCAATGGCAGCCGCCCGAAAAGTGTCTGCCGCTCCTAAAACCACTTTAAGCCCCTTGCGTTTAAATTGTGCGGCTAGTTTTCCGATTGTCGTCGTTTTGCCAACCCCGTTCACCCCAACGATCATGATCACATAAGGCTTTTTTACATCTTCAGGAATGGTAAAATCCGTTTCATTACCTGTATTTGTCTTTGCCAGCAGGGCAGCAATTTCCTCTCTCAGGATACTGTTCAACTCGTCAGTTCCAAAATATTTATCTCTTGAAACGCGTTCTTCTATCTGCTCTATTATTTTTAAGGTAGTATCGACACCCACATCCGAAGAAACAAGGACTTCCTCTAAATTGTCCAGTACGTCATCATCAACTTTCGATTTTCCGGCAACTGCTTTGGATAATTTATTAAAGAAGGAGGTTTTGGATTTTTCAAGTCCCTTGTCAAGGGTTTCTTTTTTTTCTTTGGAAAATATATTTTTGAACAAACTCATGATAGTTCTCTGATTATATCGATTTTTTAGCGGACACAAAGATAATTAAAATTCAACGGATTAAGGTCCTGGCCTAAAATCAAAAAAGCCACTTTCAACAGAAAGCAGCTTTATGTATTTTGTAGTGATAAACGACTATTTTTTACTCAAATACTCGTTTACTTTTGATGGATCCATAATACTTTCAACAAATGTATATGCACCTGTTTTTTCAGATTTCACCATTTTAATAGCCTTTGTCAATCTCTTTGACCCTGTTTGTAAAGATGCTACTGATTTCTTTGCCATGACTCAATGTTTATGTGACATTCTCACAAAAGTGAAAATCCCTTAATTATTTAATTTCTTTGTGAACTGTCATTTTTTTCAGGATAGGATTGAATTTTTTGATCTCCAATCTATCCGGAGTATTTTTCTTATTCTTCGTTGTAATATAACGAGAAGTACCAG
Organism: Flavobacteriaceae bacterium; assembly: GCA_020347545.1. Classification (GTDB taxonomy): domain Bacteria; phylum Bacteroidota; class Bacteroidia; order Flavobacteriales; family Flavobacteriaceae; genus Lutimonas. Next base: position 379,959 of record CP070731.1, read on the forward strand.
GTTGTCCTGAAGCTTTGTGCTCGGTACATTCCAATATTACCTGAATTCTATTTCCTTTAGTCTTTGCCATCTCTTCTTATTTTTTTAGATAACCATTAGCTCTTGCCTCAGCAATTACTGCCTCAACACCTTTCTTATTGATGTTCTTTAAAGCTCTTGTAGAAACCTTTAAAGTTATCCATTTATCTTCCTCCGGTAAATAAAAACGCTTTTTTACCAAATTTACTTTGAATTTCCTTTTGGTTCTATTCAAAGCGTGAGATACGTTGTTTCCAACCATTGCTCTCTTGCCCGTTAACTCACAAACTCTTGACATTTCCTGACTGTTTTAATTCTTATTTCAAAACGAGGTGCAAAAATAAATATTCTTTCCTAATCTGACAAACTATTTATCGGGTTTTTTAAAATTTCTTTTCTTAGCAGTTCCAAGGCCTTAACCGAAGCTCGCTCTATAACTTTCGATCTTGGTTTACCAAAATAATATTCTTTGGAAAAACTCCCTTCCGGAGTTGCAATACCAATAAAGACGACCCCAACAGACTTATCCGTTTCATCCTTTGTGGGACCCGCATTGCCCGTTGTGGAAACCGCAAAATCGGAGCCAAAAAGGTTTCTGCAGGCCACAGCCATCTCCTCCGCAACCTCTTTGCTAACCACCGTAAAATCATCGATAGTATTTTTATCCACCCCTAAAAGCTCGGTTTTGACTCTTTCATTATAGGCTATTAACGCCCCTTTCAAAAAGTTCGAGGCTCCGGGAATTGTTGTAATCATTTTAGAAATGTTTCCACCCGTGCAGCTTTCCGCCAAACTCAAGGTTAATTTTTTTTCCTGCATCAGATTGTTGATTGAAATCTCCAAGGCCTCGTTCAAGTCCTCACCTACAAGTATATCGTACACAAGTGATCTTAATGAATCCGTTTCTTTTTCAATTTCATTCCGAAGCTCATTCAGCCTATTTCCTTTTGCACTCAATCTTAATCTAACCTTTCCATAAGAGGGTAAATAAGCCAATTTAACATGAGAAGGTAATTGATCTTCCCAAGGTTGCAGCCTTTCGGCCAATCGACTCTCACCCATTCCATAGGTATGAAGGGTCTTATGAATGATATAAGGCAAATGAAATTTATCTCTGATGCCTGGAATTACATCATTTTTAATCAATCCCTTCATTTCATTTGGGACACCGGGAAGTGAGACGATCACTTTTCCTTCTTTATCAAACCACATTCCTGACGCCGTACCCAAGTGATTTTTCAATACCTTACAAGTACTTGGAAGCATGGCTTGCTTCATATCCATATCCGTAAACTTATACTTGATTTTGGCAAATAATTGTTTGATATGTTCTTCAATTTCAATTTTTCTTACCAAAGTATCTTCAAAATATTCAGCCAGTGTTATTTTTGTAATATCATCTTTTGTAGGCCCTAATCCTCCTGTCAAAATAACAATATCCGCGTTGGATTCTGCTTCCTTAATCGCCTTCAAAATATGATCTCTGTCATCCTGAATTGAAGTAATCTGATAAACCGAAACTCCGATCTCATTCAATTGCTGACTTAGCCATTGTGAATTTGTATCCACAATCTGTCCAATTAAGATTTCATCTCCTATGGTTATTATTTCTGCATTCATATATAGAAATTCAAACAGACAAAGATAGTCATTACAGTAAACATAAAGGTTATTAGCCTAAATCAAGATTATGAATTTAATTTCTATATTTAGGCTCTAATTTTAAAAAATCAAATAAATGAAGATCAAATTTTTTCTGACTCTTTCACTTTGTTCCGTCTTTATTTTAAACGCACAAACTGAGGCTGAGTTAGCCAATTCAACCGTATTTAAAAAAGATATCGAGGGACATATTTATTTCCTCGCTTCGGATGAATTAAAAGGAAGGCAAACGGGAACCCCAGAGCTTGACATTGCAGCAGCCTACATTGCCAATAACTTAAGAAAACACGATGTAAAACCTGCAGGAAAGGATGGTTCCTTCTATCAAAATGTACCTATGGAAGAAGTTAGCGCACCTGATGGGATAACACTAACTGTTAATGAATTGAGCTTTGATAATTATCTGGCCATGTCGGTAAAGAACTTCACTTTTGACGGGGAGGCAGTATATTTAGGTTATGGGTCAGAGGAAGATTTTAAAAACAATGATGTTGAAGGTAAACTGGTTATTGTCATGGCCGGATCTGAGGAGAATACAGGTATGCGTGCCAAATACCGAGAAGGAAAAAAGAAAAGGTCTTTAGCCAAGGAAAATGGGGCTGCTGGGCTTGTAGAGCTCACCCATGCGGATGAGAAAATGTGGAACCGTTATGCTCATTATTTTAATGAAAGTAAAACGGGTCTTAAAAAAGAAGAAAAAGAAGGGAAGTTTGTTCATGTATGGATGATGGACAAGGAGCTTGAAGGAGCCGGAAAACTATCAGAATCAAAATCCTTACATTCCTCCCTTTCGATTAACGGGATCGAAACCAAGGAAATATCTTCCCGAAATGTGGTTGGTTACCTGGAAGGTACTGATCCTGAATTGAAAGATGAATACATTATATATTCCGCTCATTATGACCATGTAGGCATCGGAAAACCAAATGCTGAAAATGATTCCATTTACAACGGGGCCAGAGATAACGCAGTCGGAACCGTTACTGTTTTGAGTGTTGCTGAAAATTTAGCAAAATACCCTACAAAAAGATCTTCATTATTTATTTTGTTCACCGGAGAAGAAAAAGGTTTGCTGGGAAGTAAATACTATGTAGAAAACCCTGTAATACCTTTGGAAAAGATGGTTTATTGTTTCAATAGTGACAATGCAGGATACAATGACACATCAAAAATTACCATTTTTGGCTTGAACAGAACCACGGTGAGCCACCATATTGAAACGGCAGCAACTGAGTTTGGATTAACTGCCATTGATGATCCGGCTCCGGAGCAAAACTTATTTGATCGGTCGGATAACGTGAATTTTGCCGCCAAGGGAATTCCTTCGCCTACTTACAGTATGGGCTTCAATGCCTTTGATGATGAGATCAACAAATATTACCATCAGGTAACGGATAATCCGGATAATGTAGATTATGATTATCTGGTAAAGTTTTTTAAATCCTATGTGCTCTCTTCGAGGCTTATCGCCAATGATCCTAAAACGCCATTTTGGACAGAGGGTGATAAATATTATGAGGCCGGAGTTAAGCTTTATGAAGAGAAAATTGAAGAAGCCAGCGTATTAGATTAAAGATTATTTCAGAAATTGAAGAGGCAATAAATTTACCAGGTTCTTGGTATTTATTGCTTCTTTTTTTGAAGTATATCCATGAATCATACGGAAAAAGAAAGGCAAGATTTCAAATTGATTTAAATGATTTGCCAAATAATTTCAAAAATAATTTTAATCGAAACCACAATGAAAATCACCACTGGTTAAATGGTTTCCTTGCAAGTGAAGAATTGTAATATTTGACCTGGCCAGTGACTTCAGCGCCAAGCCATTTTGGTTTAGCGAAACTTTCTTCCTCATCGGCAAGTTCGATCTCAGCAATGGTCAGTCCCTGATTTTCCAAACCGAATTCATCTACTTCAAAAATATGAACTCCTGATTTTACGAAGTATCTGACCTTTTCAATGGTTCCGGGTTCACATATCACTAAAAGATTTTCTGCTTCCTTAACATCTATTTCTTTTTCCCATTCAAATCGGGTGGTTCCCGAGCTGTTCCCGATACCCTTAATGGTAATAAATCCTTTCTGACCAGTAATTCTTATCCTAACCGTACGCTCCGGCACCGAAGATAAAAAACCCTGAACGATTCGTTCATTTTTGAATGATTCCTTTTTAAAATCATCACTGAGAACCAAGAATTTCCTTTCAATTTCTTTATTGACCAAACCTATTTCACTTTTACCCTGAAAAAATCCTTATCAGCTATTTTTCCTACCAAAACATCGTCGGCCTCCACCCGTCCAACGCCTGCCGGAGTTCCTGTAAAGATGATATCTCCTATTTTAAGCGTAAAGAACTGAGAAACATAAGAGATCAATTCGTCAATTTTCCATAACATATGAGAAGAATTCCCGTCTTGTACGATCTCACCGTTCCTTTCCAACTGAAAGGGAATTGCATCTAAATCAAGTTCTGATTTATTACAAAAATTCCCGATCACAGCACTACCGTCAAACGCTTTAGCCTTTTCCCAGGGAAGCCCTTTTTCCTTTAATCTGCTTTGAAGATCTCGCGCCGTAAAATCAATCCCCAAACCAATCTCTTCGTAGTATTTATGGGCAAATTTTTTATCGATAAATTTCCCTATCCGGTTGATCTTTACAAGTATCTCCGCTTCGTAGTGGATATTATCAGAAAACGGAGGGATTATAAAAGGATTGTTTTTCAGCAACACCGCTGAATCGGGTTTCATGAATATGACAGGTTCATCAGGCCTTTCACTGTTCAGCTCCTCAATGTGCTTGGTGTAATTTCTTCCTATACAGATTATTTTCATAATTCAGTTCTTAATTATTCTGATAATTC
>CP070731.1:384600-390475 GCA_020347545.1 Flavobacteriaceae bacterium
AAGAAATAACCTCACTATTTTGTACATAGCGTGCGGACTGTTATTTCTTGGAATCTGGATTGAAAAAGGGTTCGGATTAATTGTCCCTGGATTTATTCCCGGTCCATGGGGCAAAATTGCAGAGTACTTCCCTACTCTTGTAGAAATAGGTGTAACTATAGGTATTTGGGCCATGGGAGCATTTATTTTTTCAATTTTGGCAAGAACGGGAATCGCCATTGAATTGGGAAAACTTACATATAAAGAAAATAAGGATTAATGAGCCTTATACAAGTTGTAAATTTCAGTTATCTTTACAAATAAGGAACTTTTTGATTTATTTTTCTATATGATCTCTAAAAAAACCAAATACGGGCTAAAAGCCATGACTCACATTGCCAGAAATCCTGATCAAATGGTTCCGATTGCTCATATTGCCGAGGAAGAAAATATCCCGCACAAATTTTTGGAAAGTATATTATTATTACTTAAAAAATCCGGATTTCTTGGATCAAAAAAAGGTAAAGGCGGAGGGTATTATTTGAGAAAAGAAGCCTCTGACATTTATATGACCGATCTTATGAGGATTCTGGAGGGCCCAATTGCACCTGTAGCCTGCGTTAGTCTGAATTATTATGAAAAATGTGATGACTGCGTTGATGAAAAGAGCTGCAGCCTGAATAAATTGATGATTCAGGTTCGGGATGCAAATCTGAATGTCTTCAGAAATACTACACTGGAAGATTTAAAATAATTACATTTTAACATTTCAAATCTTGCACATTTCATTTTTTTGTCTACATTTGCATCTTTATCCTACTATTCCGATAGGGTATATAGTTAAAGTATGTTAAAATATGTTAGTTGATACTTTTTACACGTCGAAACTTTCAATGACAATACAAAAGGACATAATTATGAATGAAGACATCTTACAAAAAGAATTGGTGAAAGCGAATGCCTATTTACGTGGAAAAGATCCGATTCAAATTATTGAATGGGCACTAAGGCAGTCCGAGCGTCCAATTCTGACCACAAACTTCGGACCATATTCAGCAAGCCTGGTACATGCAGTGAACAGCGTAAACAGAAATATCAAGGTTATCTGGTGTGATACGGGATACAATACCCCTCATACCTATAGGTTTGCCAATGACCTGATAAATAGATTCGATTTGAACATGCATATTTACAGCCCAAGATTAACCGCTGGATTTCGAGATATTACAACAGGTATTCCTCATATAGATACCGAAGAACATAAAACGTTTACTGAAGAAGTCAAGCTGGAGCCTTTTCGCCGTGCATTGAAAGAACACAATCCTGATGTTTGGTTTACCAATTTACGACAGGATCAGAGTGACTTCAGGAGTACACTGGATATTCTGCATCTTGATAAAAATGGAATCCTCAAGGTGAGCCCTTTCTTTTATTATACAGAATTTCAGATGGAACTGTATCTTCAGGAGTTTGCCCTACCCAATGAAAAGAAATATTACGATCCCACAAAGGTTCTTGCAAAAAGAGAATGTGGATTGCACTTGTAATAGTTAACTGCACTTATAATTTAACCTTATAAAAATAAAAAATGCTAAGTTTTAGAACAGAAATCGAAAACCCGCTGGTTCAAAAAGACATCATCGAACTGGATAAAAAAATTCAGCTGTTTCAGAATGGAAAAATCGATGAAGACGGTTTTAGATCCTTAAGGCTGGCTCGTGGAATTTACGGACAAAGGCAGGAAGGTGTTCAAATGATCCGGATTAAACTTCCCTTCGGGCGATTGAGTTCGGAACAATTGCATCGTATTGCGGATGTCTCTGATGAATATTCAAAAGGAAGACTCCATATTACAACACGACAAGATATTCAAATCCACTATGTTAGTCTGGACAGAACTCCTGAACTATGGGCGGAGCTGGAAAAAAGTGACATTACTTTGAGAGAGGCCTGTGGTAATGCGGTCAGAAACGTTACCGCCTCGGAAATGGCCGGGATTGACCCGGAAGAGCCTTTTGATGTGAGTCCTTACGCAGATGCTGTTTTTAAATTTTTTCTAAGAAATCCGATCTGTCAGGAATTGGGAAGAAAATTCAAGATTTCATTTTCCTCAAGCGAAAAAGATTCTGCTTTGAGTTTTATACATGATCTTGGATTTATTGCGAAAGTAAAACATGAGAATCAGAGAGAAATAAGAGGATTTAAAGTCATGATAGCCGGTGGCCTCGGGGCACAGCCAAGGCAGGCTGATATACTTTATGATTTTCTTGAGACTGATAAAATCATACCTTTTATCGAGAGTACTCTAAGGGTTTTTGATCGACACGGTGAAAGAAATCGTCGGGCAAAAGCCAGGTTAAAACATCTCGTCCTGAAAATTGGATTAGAGAAGTTTTTAGAACTTGTAGAGGAAGAAAAGCTGGCAATATCAAATCAAACTGTAGGCATAGATACCTCAGAATTCGACATTGAGAAGAAAGATCCTTCAATTCCGGCCCCTGAGGTAGAACCGGAAAATGATTTTGCCTATGAAACCTGGAAAAAAAGCAATGTACTCCCTCAGAAACAAAATGGATATTACGCTATTGGAATCAAGGTACGGCTGGGAGATTTTTATACGGATAAGGCTAGGAAACTGGCAGATCTGATCAAAGAATATGCTCAGGATGAGTTGCGTTTGACCATAAACCAGGACATATTAATTCGGGGAGTGCAGGCTTCATTTTTACCGTTTTTCTATGTCAAATTAAAAGAATTAGGATTCACTGATCTGGGTTATGGCAGTATAATGGATGTAACCTCCTGCCCTGGAACGGATACATGTAATCTGGGTATTGCAAGCAGTACCGGACTCGCAAGAGAATTAGAGAAAACCCTTTCTGAAGAGTTTCCGATGTACGTGGAGAATAAGGATATTTCCATTAAGATAAGTGGATGTATGAATGCTTGTGGGCAACATAGCATCGCTCAAATCGGATTTTACGGAATGTCCATGAAAAAGGGAAAGTTGGTTATTCCTGCTTTTCAGGTACTTCTGGGAGGTGGAAACCTTGGTGGCGGGCTGGGTAATTTTGCCGATAAAATCATCAAAGTCCCAAGTAAAAAAGCACCGGATGCACTCCGCCTTTTGATCTATGATTTTGAAGACAAAAAGGCAGCCGATCAATCTTTTAATTCATATTACCTGCAACAGGGAAAAGAATATTTTTATAAGCTTTTAAAACCCGTTGGCGAGATCAAAGAAGAAGACAAGGATCTCTTCATAGACTGGGGGCATGATGAGGCGTATATCAAAGCCATCGGAGTGGGAGAATGTGCCGGAGTTGTCATTGATCTGGTAAGTACCCTGTTGTTTGAATCCGAAGAAAAGCTTCAAAATGCGTCTTTGGGAATTGAAGAAGAAAGATGGGCGGATAGTATTTATCATGCTTATGCTTCCATTGTGAATACAGCAAAAGCGGTATTGATAGGTGAAAATATCAAAACAAATACCCAATCAGGTATTATTAAGGATTTCGATCAGTATTTTGTCGAAAGCGGACTAATTCAAATGGATGGAAAACTAAGTGACCTTGTCTATAAAATAAAATCCAATAAACCGGAATCCTCTTTTGCAAAATCTTATTTAAACGAGGCAAAACGATTCTATGAATTGATCGATGAATTAAGAATAAACGCATTAAACGATGAATCCAAAAGCTAAATTGACTCTGGTAGGGGCCGGGCCCGGAGATCCGGACCTTATAACATTGAAGGGTGTCAAGGCTCTTAAATCAGCTGACGTGATTTTATACGATGCTCTTGTAAATCCACAGATCCTGGAACATGCTCCACAGGCAAAGAAGATCTTTGTTGGTAAAAGAAAAGGATTTCATCGTTATTCTCAGGACGAGATCAATGATATGATCGTGGAACAAGCCGTTTCCCATGGACACGTTGTCCGACTCAAAGGCGGAGATCCGTTTGTATTTGGGAGAGGTTCGGAAGAAATCGACCACGTAGAAAACTTCGGTATACGCTCCGAAATAATATCTGGAATTTCATCCAGTATTTCAGTTCCTTCGAGCATAGGTATTCCACTTACTAAAAGGGGCGTATCCGAAAGTTTCTGGGTCATAACAGGTTGTAATTCTGAAAGACAGCTGAGTCTGGATCTTAGCTTGGCAGCCCAATCTTCAGCAACAATCGTAGTGCTGATGGGCATGCATAAACTACCTCAGATCGTTCGTGTTTTTCAGAATTTGAATAAAGGCTTCCTGCCGGCGGCCGTAATTCAGAACGGAACCCTGGAAAATGAAAGGTCCGTTGTTGGAAACGTTGATTCAATTATCGATCAGGTCGAATCAGAAGGACTTTCCTCACCTGCTATCATTCTATTCGGAGAGGTGGCAAGAAAAGAGTCTCAATTCAATTCCATTATTCACGGCCTAAATCTTGAAAAGGCATCTTAATCAAAATAACTAAAACCTTTTTTAGGATCGATCTCCAATAAAGAGTTATAAATTAGGCGTATCACATTTTCCACATCATCTCTGTGTACCATCTCTACCGTAGTATGCATATAGCGTAAGGCCAGAGAGATTAGGGCCGATGGGACCCCTCCGTTGGAATAGGCAAAAGCATCTGTGTCGGTACCCGTGGCTCTTGAAGACGCCAGTCTCTGGAAGGGTATTTTATGCTTCTCTGCTGTTTCTATGACCAATTCTCTTACTTTGTTCTGAACCGCTGGTGCATAAGAAATCACAGGGCCATCACCTGATTTTGTCTCCCCTTCCTTTTTCTTGTCTATCATGGGAGTGGTCGTGTCATGGCAAACATCTGTAATGATTGCCATGCTCGGCTGAATAGTATGCGTGATCATTTCAGCCCCTCTGAGACCAATTTCTTCCTGTACTGAATTCGTTATATAAAGGCCAAAAGGTAATTTCTTCTTATTCTCTTTTAGCATCCTTGCAACCTCAGCAATCATGAATCCGCCAATCCGGTTGTCAAGTGCCCTACAAACAAAATTATTTTCGTTCAGGATCATAAACTCATCCGGATAGGTGATCACACAACCCACATGAACACCTAAAGCTTCCACTTCTTCTTTCTTTTTACAACCTACATCAATAAAAATATTATCGAGTTTAGGAGTCGCCTCCTTGTCTTTTAATCTTGTATGAATTGCCGGCCATCCGAAAATCCCCTTAACGATTCCTTTCTTTGTATGAATATTAACACGTTTGGACGGCGCAATCTGATGATCACTTCCTCCGTTTCGAATCACATAAATCAATCCGTCTTCGGTGATATAATTCACATACCAGGATATTTCATCCGCATGTCCCTCGATAACCACCTTGAAATCCGCATCAGGATTAATTACGCCAACAGCCGTTCCGTAATTATCGGTAATAAAAGTATCCACATAAGGCTTTAAATACTCCATCCAAATCTTCTGACCTTCTGATTCATAGCCTGTTGGAGAAGCATTATTTAAATATTTTTCTAAAAAAGTAATTGATTTCTTCGTGAGAATTTTCTTTTGAGTCATTGTATGATATTTTCTTCTAAATTAAGAAATATCACCTAAAATGAAAGGATTCATCGTACATATTAGTAAATTTGTAATGTCAATGAAACCGACCTCAGATTTTGATATAATTACAATGATTTGAGAAGATACTATGGAAAAGAAATTTCTGGTTTTACTCTGTTTGCTACCAATGATGCTTTTCTCGCAAAAACCGAAGAAAAAACAATCACTGGAGGAGATGTATATCATAAAGAATGACTCACTAACAATTCCTTTGGACGAAGTCATCGTTTTGGACAAACGTGAATTTTCTTCTGAAACGGAAAGGCGCTATTATTACTGGTACTACAAAAAGGTGCAGAAGGCATATCCTTTCGC
>CP070731.1:390575-396445 GCA_020347545.1 Flavobacteriaceae bacterium
GCTGAGGCTAAAATTTTGAAAAAAAGCATCAAACGTATTATTGTATTACTCACGGCAATCGTGCTGGCAATGAGCTGTTCCACTAAAAAGGATAGTTTTCTCAACAGAACCGGCCATGCTATGAGTACAAAATACAATGTCCTGCATAACGGAAACATTGCCTATAATGAAGCTAAAGAAGAACTCGATCGATCTTATGAGGACAATTTCTGGGAAAGACTCCCCATTGAACCCCTTAAGATTGAAGAGAAATTGATCCCTTTTCCGGGCCAGCCAGCAGGTGATGATGACGAAGCTAAAGGTTTTGACAAGGCCGAAGAAAAAGCTGTAAAGGCAATTCAAAAACATTCGATGGTTATTGATGGCTTTGAGAAAAACAGCCAGATTGATGAGGCTTATCTTCTATTGGGAAAATCAAGGTACTATTTACAGCGATTTGTTCCGGCACTTGAAGCTTTTACCTTTGGACTGGAAAATTATCCCGATGCCAATCTGTACAGGGAAACGAAAATCTGGAAAGCCAAGGCACATGTCAGGCTGCAAAATGAAAAATTAGCCATAGAAACGCTTAAATCTGTTCTTAGAAATTTTGAGATTACTGAAGAAGAATACGAAAAAGCACATACTGCAATGGCCATGGCCTATACACAACTGGACAGCACGGACCGGGTCGTGGATCATCTTAAACAGGCAACCAGCTATTTTACCGACCAGAGTCAAGGGGCTCGAAATTTATTTATTCTGGGCCAGATTTACAGGGAACAGCAAAAATTAGATTCTTCCAATATGGTTTTCGAGTCACTGACTTACATGAAAAATATTCCTCAAAAATATAAGGTTCATGCGGTTTTGGAAAGGGCAAAAAACTATTCGGAAGCTGACAGTACAAGTATTATAGCTTTTACCTTGCAGGAACTAATAGAAGATCGAGATAACAGGCCGTATCTGGATGAACTCTATTATCAGGCGGGGCTTATAGAACTCAAAAATGAAAGTTTTGAAAGGTCCAGAGGATTGTTTGAGCTTTCTTTGATTCACAATACTTCGAAACCTTATCAAAAAAGTCTTTCCTACGAAAGGCTGGGAGACTTTTATTTTGACAGGAACAATTTTGAAATTGCTGGAGCTTACTACGACAGCGTTTTACAAATTCCAATTGATCAGAATACAAAGCGGATGAGAAAGATTATTCGAAAACGGGAGAGCCTGAATGATGTAATCTTCTATGAAGGCATTGCACAAAGGAATGATAGTATTTTAGGATTGGTCAATATGTCAGCAGATGAACGGGATATTTATTTTAAAGGATATATTGAACAGTTAAAAGCCGACTACGAAACGCAAATGCAACTCGAGGAACAACGAAGTGCAAATACAGGATTGGGTGAGTTTGCTATAACGAACAACAACTATTCTGATGGCGGAACCTTTTATTTTTACAACGCACAGGTGGTTGGATTTGGGAAACAGCAATTCAAAGACAAGTACGGAAACCGATCACACGGAGATTTTTGGCTCATAGCCAACAATGTTGGTCTCAGCTCGGACGTCCAGATCAAAGAAACGGCAATAGCCCTTGATACAAGTCTTCTTTTTAATGCGGCGTACTACAAAGATCAAATCCCTAAGGAACCTAAGGTAATTGACAGTATAAATTTTATAAGAAATGATGCCTATTACAACCTGGGGCTGATCTATAAAGAACAGTTCAGAGAGTATGAGATCGCCGCGGTTGATTTCGAGAAATTTCTGGAAAATGATCCGATTGAAAATCTGATCTTACCAACGAAGTACCAATTGTTCAGAACTTATGCTAATTTTGATGAAGAGAAAAGCAATAAATACAGAGAAGATATCGTTACTAATTATCCAGATTCTCGTTATGCACAGATCATTCTGAACCCCAAAAATGTTCTGGCAGAAGGAAATTCAGATGATGGCCCGGATTATTTGTACAAACTGGCTTTCGTTTGTTACGAAGAAGAAGATTTTGAATATTCCCTGAGAACTGTCAACGAAGGGCTCGAACGTTTTAAAGGCCTGGAAATTGAACGAAAATTTGAATTGCTGAAAGCTTATCTTCTCTATAAGACCATAGGTGAAGAACTTTTCAGAACAAAACTAAATGACATAATATTAAACTTCCCCAACACTGAAGAGAGCGAACATGCGGAAGAAGCTCTCGCTAAACTAAATGAAATAAAAAAGACCCCGCAACAAAACTAAAACTATACTATCATGTTCAACGAAAAAAAAGATCATTCAAGCCCGGTTGGAGAACGTAACACAATTGCTAAAAACACCTCTTTGGTAGGTGATATCAAATCAGATGGTGATTTTAGAGTGGACGGTAAAATTGAAGGAACCATTAAAACCAGCGGAAGAGTTGTCATAGGGAAAGACGGATTTGTATCCGGAACCATTGATTGCACAAATGCTGATATAGAAGGTTCTTTTTCAGGGAAACTTATTGTAGATGAGGTTCTCTCTTTAAAAAGCTCAGCAGATATAAGCGGTGATGTGGTCATGGGAAAACTTTCTGTAGAACCCGGTGCTGTATTCAATGCTACTTGTGCCATGAAAGGCTCTGTAAAAGTGATACAGAATGACTCAGAAAAAACCAAAAAAACAGCTTAACCGGTATATTGTACTAACCGGTATAGGCCTTCAAATGGGTATCACAATATATTTGGGTGCCCAGTTGGGAAAATGGCTGGATGCTAAATATTCGGACAATAAAGTTTTTACGATTATTTTTACCCTGCTTGCAATTGTATTGTCTTTTTACAGCCTGTTAAGACAATTAAAAAATCTTGATAATTCGTAATTATGCGCCATGTATTTAAGTTCTCATCAAGTCTTATTATAGTCCTTTCCGTTGCTTTCGCTGTTCATATTTTTATCCTGGAGCAATTTGACCTTCCTCTTTTTGAAAACAGGATAATTGAAGCTTATCTTGTTAATGGCACCCTTGCAATACTGATTTATATTTCACTGTTTTATCTCAGGAATAAAATGGCCCAGCAATTAGGCTTTTTATACATGGGCGGCAGTTTTGTCAAATTTCTATTTTTTTTCATCCTTTTTTACCCATTTTACAAACAAGACGGAAGTCTTGATTCACTTGAATTTGCAGCCTTTTTTGTACCATATGTCGTCAGCCTTATTTTCGAAACTTTTGGTGTTATTGAATTTCTAAAAAAATAGAATATTATTTATAATCTATCCAAATAAATATATTACATTTGCACCGATTTTTTTAGCCAACATAATTTGTTAAAGATGCAAAGTAAGTTTTTAGTAAAATTCCTTACAATCACAGTTTTAGTTTTTAGCTTTAGCCTGAATGCCCAGCACGAGGAGCACGAAGGAACTAAAGAAGAAAGAGATATAAAAACGGAAATCAAGGAGAGTATTAACCATCACATCCAGGATTCTTACGATTTTATCTTTTTTAGTGATACTGAAAAAAACATCCATTACGGGTTTTCATTACCTGTAATTCTTATTGATGAAGGACTTCACTTATTTTCATCCTCAAAATTTCACCATGGTGAAACAGTTGCAGAGAGCAACGGTAAATTCTACAAATTATACCATAATAAAATATACAGAACAGACGCTGAAGGCACCCTGACCCTTGATGATCATCATCACCCCACAAATATTAAACCTCTTGATTTTTCGATCACCAAAAGTGTATTGATGATCATTGTGACCGGGATCTTGATGTTATTGTTATTCTCAGGCCTGGCCAAGTCGTTTAAAAAAGGTCCAATCGCCACAGGAGCGGGCCGTTTCTTTGAGCCGATCGTTGTTTATATTCGAGACGAAATCGCCATTCCTAATATTGGTGAAAAACACTACAAAAAGTACATGAGCTTCCTGCTTACGGTATTCTTTTTTGTATGGTTCCTTAATCTTTTCGGATTAACACCACTTGGGATCAACGTTACCGGGAATATTGCAGTCACCTTTGCGTTGGCCTTGTTGACCTTCCTGATCACTCAGTTCTCAGGAAACAAAAATTACTGGAAACACATATTCTGGATGCCGGGAGTACCGGTTCCCATGAAGATCATATTGGCTCCTATTGAATTATTGGGAGTTTTTATCAAACCTTTTGCCTTAATGATTCGTTTGTATGCAAACATTATGGCAGGACACATCGTATTGATGAGTTTGATCGGTTTGATTTTTGTATTCAAAAATTGGATTGGAAGCAGTTTGACATTTGTTTTGTCTTTTGCCATTTCAATGATTGAATTATTAGTTGCTTTACTTCAGGCTTATATCTTCACAATGCTGTCGGCCCTTTATTTTGGCTTTGCAGTTGAAGAGCATGATCATGATGAAGCGCATTAAATAAGAACGTTTAATTTTTAATTATATATATATTATGGAGATTCCAGCTATTGTAGGTGCAGGATTGGTTGTAATTGGTGCCGGTATCGGTATCGGTAGAATTGGTGGTTCAGCAATGGACGCTATTGCTCGTCAACCTGAAGCTACTGGAAAAATTCAAACAGCGATGCTTATTGCAGCGGCGCTTATTGAAGGTATTGGATTTGCTGCCTTATTCGCAGTATAATCTGAACATTAACAATAGCTGTAACGGTTGGTTGCAGCTATTGTTTCAAAAAAAATATTAATACTTACAAAATAAACACATGGAGAAATTAATCAACGATTTTTCATTTGGACTTTTTTTCTGGCAAACGCTACTTTTCCTGCTTTTGCTGTTTTTACTGAAAAAATATGCTTGGAAGCCAATTTTAGACGCTCTTAACAGCAGAGAAGAAGGCATTCAAAAAGCATTGGATGAGGCTGATAAGGCACGTCAGGAAATGGTTGATCTAAAATCTAGCAATGAGAAGATCATAAAAGAAGCCAGAGCTGAAAGAGATTCAATGCTGAAAGATGCCAGAACCATCAAAGAAAAGATGATTACTGAGGCGAAAGATGAGGCAAAGGCGCAATCAAATAAAATTATTGAGCAGGCAAAGCAAACCATCGAAAATGAAAAACTTGCTGCGATTACAGAATTGAAAAATCAGGTAGCTGAATTATCAATTGGAATTGCTGAAAAGATAATGAAGGATGAATTGTCAAGCAAAGACAAGCAGGTAAAGTTGATTGAAAAAATGTTGGACGAAGCTAGGCTAAAATAAGATGGTAGGAACAAGAGCAGCATTAAGATACGCTAAAGCGACATTAAATCTTGCAAAGGAAAAAGGCCTTGCTAAAGAGGTAAATGATGACATGATTTTGATTCAAAAAACCATTGAGGAAAATCATGACCTTGAAGTGATGCTTAAAAGTCCTGTGATCAAATCAGACCTTAAAAGATCCGTATTAAAAGGCGTTTTTGAGAAAAAAGTTAACCCAATTACGATAGGGCTTCTTAAACTTTTGATCGAAAACAAAAGGCCTGCCTTATTGAATTTGGTAGCTAAGGAATACATCGTGATTTACGACTTCCTTCAGGGAGTTGAAGTAGCTCAGGTAACCTCTGCGGTTCCCCTGACTAAAGAATTGGAAAAAACAATCCTGAATCGAGTTCAGGAGGCTGTGGGAAAAGAAATCTCATTGAATAATGTTGTGGATCCTTCTATCATTGGAGGGTTCGTTTTAAGGGTAGGTGACGAACTATATGATTCAAGTGTAGCTCACCGTTTAAAAGACCTTCTTTCTCAATTTGAGGATAATCAATATATATCTAAAATCTAATTAAGATAATAACTAGTAAAAATGGCAACAATAAAACCAGCTGAAGTATCAGCAATTTTAAAAGAACAACTAACGGGATTTGAGGGTAAAGCTTCATTGACTGAAATTGGAACTGTATTACAAATAGGTGATGGTATTGC
>CP070731.1:396545-402406 GCA_020347545.1 Flavobacteriaceae bacterium
TTTCACGGGCTCTTCCGGTGCGACCTATTCTGTGAATGTATTGTTCAGGATATTTGGGAGCGTCGAAATTGATGACGTGACTGACACCCAAGATGTCCATTCCTCTGGAAACAATATCCGTCGCGATCAATAGTCTGATAGTTCCGTTTTCGAATTTCTCTACGGCCTGAAATCTGTAGTTCTGCGATTTGTTTGAATGGATGACATCCATTTCATTTTCAAATTCATCCTGAAGATCGACAGAGAGTCTGTCAGCAATTTTTTTGTTTTTTGTAAAAACCAATACCTTGTCAAAACCTTTTTGTTGAATTAGGAATCTCAGGAAATTAACTTTTGTATTGTAATTGGGGACAGGAGTTCCTTTTTGAACAATCCTTTCCAGTGGTGTTCCCACGGGAACAATTTCGATTTTTTTCGGGCTTTTAAAGAAGTTTTGAATCAATTCATCAACCTCCTCGGTAAGGGTAGCAGAAAACATGATGCTTTGTTTTTTTCTGGGTAAAATATCGAAAATGTTCAGCAACTGAGGCCTGAATCCCACAAACAGCATCTCATCCACTTCATCTAGTACGAGTTTTTGAATAGAGGATAGTCGCAAGACTCCTGAAACGGCGAGGTCAAAAAGTCTTCCCGGAGTTGCAACAAGAATATCCAGCCCTTGAGTAATCATTTCTTTTTGGGTGTTAATGTTTGTGCCTCCGTAAACACCTTCTATTCGCACATTTTGATAAGATGTCAGTTCCCTGGTGACTTTAACTACCTGAGATACCAGTTCCCTGGTTGGGACCAGTATAAGAATCCTTGGGTGCGTTTGATCAGAGTAGGTTAGGGATGTTAATATGGGCAGCAGATAGGCTAAAGTTTTACCTGTTCCTGTCTGTGCAAGCCCAACCATGTCATTTCCTGAGTTTACCGCCGGAATTGATTTTTCCTGAATAGGGGTAGGATCGGAAATGCCCATATCACTTAAGGCTTTAAGCTGTGGTTTTTTGATTTTAAGGTCCTGAAATGATTTCATCGGGCAATTCTTTTATTTTGCAAAATTAGTTATACATTCGGAGATACAATAAAAAGAGTTGTATTTATTCGTAATATTCAGAGGATTATGGGTTTAAGGATTCGTTGGGGAGTGATTCTTTTCATATTTTTTGCAATTTTCTCCTGTTCTTCATCAGATGATGTTGTTGAACCTTTGGTGAGTCAATACGTTCTGGATGGAAGCCAAAAGTTAATTCAGACAGAGATGTATAGAGAGTCTTCCGGGGAGCAGGGTGATGCTGATGAGATACGATTATTGGAACCTTTGGATGGTACCGACTTGTATGATTTGATTATTTTCAGCCCGGTTCCCGGAGGGTCAGAATTGGAAGGAGTTTACATTTACAGTAAGACAGGAGATGTGGGCACCTATGATTTGAGTTTTGTTCATTCAACAGATGGAAATGATCAGTGGGTGTGGTATACCAATGGTGAAAACGGGCTTAAACTGGATATTCAATACACAGGTAAAAAAGATGGGATAAGGCAATACCGAATAGTTCTCGAAGATTTCGAATTGAACTATGGATACTGGGATTATCTGGCTGGAAAATGGGTTTCACAAGGTCTTAAAAAGTTTAGTTTCGCTTATGAAGGCTCATTGAACAACTAAAGGGCATCTATGGATTTCTGAAGCCTTTCCTTTACTTGTATGGCAAGATTACCCAATTCAGGGTTTTCAACGGCCTGCATTGAGGCCATTGGGTCTACAGCTGAAACCTCAATTTTTCCCGGCACTTTTTCCTGAACAATAACATTACATGGTAGCATAGTACCTATTTTATCCTCTGACTGAAGGGCCTGATAGGCGAAAGGAGGGTTGCATGCCCCTAAAATTTTGTAATTGTAAAAGTCAACGTCAAGTTTATTTTTTAAAGTTGTCTTCAGGTCAATTTCGGTCAAAATTCCAAATCCTTGTGTTTTTAAGGATTCAGTCACCCTGTTTATTCCTTCCTCGAATGAAATGTCATTTAAGATTTTGCTAATGTAATATTCCATGATAAAAACTATTGTTTTTCAAAATTTCTTTAGATCTAAAGTTAAGGTTTTTTAATTTTTTACCCGAGAAATTTATTGGGAATTTTTGATTTACAGGCCTCGTTTGAATTTGATGATTTATGAAGGATTGGGCATCGAAAAGAGTGGCAGGGAGGTTGAGAATTAATTTCTAAAAAACGACGATTTAGCCCAATTTTTTGAGAATTTGATAATATTTTAATTCCTGAAGCATTAACCTATGTAAGTAGCTGTAAAACAGTTGTATAGGTTGAAACATTCATTCATTATAGAAAATACTTATAGTGATTATAATGCTGAATACAATGTTTTATTAAATTGTATTAAAAGTATTTAAACCAGATATATAACATTATTTATATAAAGTATATATTTATATTATTTGCATGTACCTGTAAAACAGATATTGAGTATGTAATATTAGATAATAATTTAAAGTAAGACAAAGAAAAGTTGATTAGATTTCTTATTTTTCAGAAAAATTTTATGATGATGAAGATTAGGTATTTTTTGACGTTTTTAATTAGTTCCTTCGTTTTGATTTCCTGTGGGGGTGATGGTGAAGATATGACGCCACCTCCTGTGGTTGTAAAAAATTTAAATGTAACATTTGAGATCCAGGGTGCTTCGTCGGAAAATCCGGAAGGAGACGGAAGTGGTAAGGTGACTTTTAATGCCACTGCCGATAATGCTACTTCATACAGGCTTGAGTACGATGGGAATTCTCAGAATATGATCAATGGTGAATTGACAGTTACTTTTGAAGATCCAGGTGTTCAGGATTATTCGGTTAAAGTTACTGCTACCGGAAGTGGTGGTTCACAGGCCTCTAAAAATGTTGAAGTCAAGGTAAAAAGAGAATATGAAGTACCAGATGACCTGTTGAAATTATTAACGAATAATGGATCTCAGAAATGGAGAGTACAGGCAGAAGTAACAGGTCATTTTGGTGTTGGGCCCAAGGAGGCGACTGTTCCGGAGTTTTATAAGGCCCAGTCATTTGAGAAAGATTTTTCAGGGATGTATGATGACGAATATGTATTTGATCAGGACAAGAATTTTGACCATAAAACAGGAGGAACCGTTTATGGAAAAGCAGACCCTATGGAGGATGATCTCGGAAGTACTTCTGAGCCTGTGAATGATGATGATGAATATGAGAATTATCCTCTGGATGATTACAAGGGGACCTGGGCTTATGGATTTTCTAATGGAAGGGAGACCCTATATTTGTCGGATTTTGGATTTTTAGGGTTTTACGTTGGAGGGACTCATGCTTATACCATAATTCAAAGAACTGAAACAGCCATGGTGTTGAGAACAGAAGGAGCGGATGAATTATCATGGTTTATTTTACTTACAACTGAAGAGGAATTCCAGGAACCCTCATTCAATAAGCTGGTTTTTGAAGATAATTTTGATGTCAACGGTGCGCCTGATGAGGCAAAGTGGAATTATGATCTGGAGGATGGATGTGCCCAGGGGCTCTGCGGATGGGGTAATAATGAAGAGCAGTGGTATACTGACAGATCGGATAACGTAAGAGTTGAAGATGGAAACCTTTACATTACTGCTAAAAGAGAAAGTCGAGGAGGTAAATCCTATACTTCAGCAAGATTAAAAACAGAAAACAAATTTGAATTTACTTACGGAAGAGTTGATGTGAGGGCTAAATTACCTTCGGGAGGTGGTACCTGGCCTGCTATATGGATGTTGGGAGCAGATTATGAAACCAATATCTGGCCGGGGTGTGGTGAAATAGATATCATGGAATACGTTGGAAATGAACCTGGAAAGATAAGAAGTTCTCTTCATTCTCCTTCCAGCTTCGGGGCAACAGAAAACACTGAAGAGGTTGACATTGAGGATGAAAATGATGAATTCCATCTTTACTCGATGACATGGACCTCAAATCAAATATCATTTTACCTTGACGGAGAGCGTTTTTACACTTACTACCCCTTCCAAAAGGATAACAGAAGCTGGCCATTTAACAACGATCAGTTTCTGATATTGAATATTGCCATGGGAGGAAATCTTGGTGGCAACATCGACGCTGGTTTTGATCAGTCAGAAATGGTAATTGATTATGTTAAGGTTTATCAATAGCCGAATCCATATTTCGGAAATGTTTAAGTTTGTGGTTAAATGATAGGTTTCGGACCGATATGAAATGTTTATTATCAAAAAACAGGATCGCTTCTATTTTTTAAATTTGGAGATATATGAAAGTTAAATTAAGATTTTTGGTTCTCCTAATGATTCTTGTGAGCTTAAACTTGAGTGCTCAGGAATTACCTCCGGTTCAGAATTATCAGATTATCGATTATGAAGCAGGAAGGCAGAACTGGTCAGTAACACAATCATCCGACAAAAGCCTTTTTTTTGGAAATAATATAGGACTTCTAGAATTCAATGGTGGAGTTTGGCAATTGTACCCCTCACCAAACGGAACCATAGTAAGGGCGGTTCACGAGAAGGATGGCCTGGTCTATTCTGGATGTTACATGGAGTTTGGATATTGGAAGCGTAATGAATTCGGAGGACTTGCCTATCACTCGTTAACTGAAAAACTCTCAATAGAACTCAAAGATGATGAACACTTCTGGAATATTACATCCAGAGACGAATGGGTACTGTTCCAGTCATTGGATCGTATATACCTCTATAATTCAGACAATGAACAATTAAAAGTAATTGATCTGGTTACACCAAGAGCCAAAATATTTAATCTATCTAAAAATATTTATTTTCAGAAAAGAAGTGGGGGCCTTTATTCCATTCAAAATGGAAAGGCGGTTCTTGAATCGGACTACCCTTTGTTCACAAAAAATTTTATTGTAGGACTTTTTGAGCATGGAGAGGGGATACTTGTCCTTACTGAATCGGGAAAATTCTATTTTTGGACAGACGATGAAATAGTTTCCTGGGAAACTGATAATCTGGCACTCGGCCAGAATTCTTTTATCTATTGCAGCACCAAACTTCAGGACGGGAGTTTTGTTTTAGGTACGGTGTCCGAGGGGTATATACGACTTAACAACCAGGGAAAAATTATCGAAAGAGTAAATCAGGAAAAAGGCCTGGGAAATAATACTGTATTATCAGCTTTTGAGGATCTTGACAAGAACCTTTGGTTGGGCCTCGACAACGGAATAAGTGTTGTGAATTTAGAATCAGCTTTTAGGATTTTTGCTGACAATAAGGGGAAGTTAGGATCCATTTATGCTTCGTTGGAGAAGGATGACCTTTTGTATTTAGGGACGAATCAAGGGCTTTATGTAAAGGAAAAGAGCCAATACAGTGGGTTTAATTTAATTGATGGCACCGCAGGGCAGGTATGGAGTTTGAAAGAAATTGACGGAAATGTCTTTTGCGGACATACCAATGGAACTTTTTTGATAAATGGAATTCAGGCGACTCAGGTTTATGATCAATCCGGTACTTGGGACATTAAAATTGCAGTTGGAAGCGGAGATATTCTAATTCAGGGGAATTACAATGGGTTAAGTACGCTGGTCAAAAAGGATGGTAACTGGATTTTCAATAATAAAATTGAAGGATTTGATATTTCTTCAAAGTCATTTGATTTTTATGACGACAGGGGTGTGGTAGTAAATCACGAATTTAAAGGACTTTTTATACTTGAACTTAATCAAGAGTTGAGTCAGGTCAAAAATTCAGTTTCAATAGAACCGGTAGGATACGACTCCAATGTGTTTCTATTTCAGAACAAAGTCAAATATGCGTCAAATGAAGGTGTCTTTGATCTGGATCTGAAGAAGCATGAGCTTTTAAAAGATTCA
>CP070731.1:402506-408338 GCA_020347545.1 Flavobacteriaceae bacterium
TCCCTTCAAGTTTTCTTACCGTAATAGGTTGTATTACACCCAGTTCTTTAATGGAACTTGCCAACTCCTTCAAAGATTCCTCGTGAAAATTTGTTCTGGGCTGAAAAGGGTTTACCTCAATGGCGTCAAGTTCTATCTCAACAATATTTCCAACTAGTTTGTCAGCATTCTTGTCCTTGATCGAAGTTATATCTTCACTTGCATCACTGAGCAGGGCTGATAATCCTCTTCCCAGTACCTGTTTTTTAGTTGCCTTCGCCATTGTTATTTTTTTTAATTATTTCATGAGCCAGATTGATATAATTGACCGCTCCCCGGCTGGTTGCATCGTAAGAAATTATACTCTCCCCAAAGCTTGGAGCCTCACCTAATCTGATATTGCGCTGAATGATCGTTTTGAATACCATATTGTGAAAATGCTTCTTCACTTCGGCAACCACCTGATTTGAAAGTCTTAATCTGGAATCGTACATTGTAAGCAATAATCCTTCAATCTCAAGTTCAGGATTGTGAATTTTCTGAATACTTTTAATCGTGTTCAACAATTTACCCAAACCTTCAAGAGCATAATACTCACATTGAATAGGAATAATCACAGAATCAGAAGTAGTCAGCGCATTTACAGTGATCAAACCCAGTGACGGTGCACAATCAATGATGATATAATCATAATCATCCTTTACTTCGCTCAGGGCGGTTTTCAACATTGACTCCCTTTCGTCCCTGTCAACCAGTTCTATCTCAATGGCAACAAGGTCAATATGGGCAGGAATAATATCGACATTAGGTGAATTGGTTTTAAGTATGGCCTCCCTGGCTGATACCGTGTGTTCCAGTACCTGATAGGTTCCGTTTTCCACACTTTCAACTTCAATTCCTAATCCTGAGGTAGCGTTGGCCTGCGGATCCGCATCAACAAGCAAAACCTTCTGCTCCAAAACTCCTAAAGCCGCTGCCAGATTTACGGTAGTTGTAGTCTTTCCCACACCACCTTTTTGATTAGCAATCGCTATTATTTTTCCCATTCAAATATTGAATTTAAACCGCTGTAAAAATACAATTATTTATGAGCTTATAAAACGAAGTTTTTAACATAAAGGCCCTGCTTATTCACATGACACGACAAGATTCAATGCTTTTTAACTCAAGCATCTGAATTTAAATTGAATATCACAAAGTAAGGACCCGGTTTTTGAAGGATTTAAGATTTCTTTTTGCTGCGGATCATCATTTCGAGCATATCCCACATTTGCTCCGGAATTTTTTCAAGCATATTGAATTCTCCGGCACCCTTAAGCCATTCTCCACCGTCAATGGTGATCACTTCTCCATTGACAAAAGCTGAAAAATCAGAAATCAGGTAGGCGGCCAGATTCGCAAGTTCCTGATGCTCACCAACCCTGCCCAAAGGAATTTTCTTCTTCATGTCAAACTCATCCTTGAGTTCACCGGGCAACAAACGGTCCCAGGCTCCTTTTGTAGGAAAAGGTCCGGGAGCAATAGCATTTGTTCTGATCCCATATTTAGCCCATTCAACGGCCAATGACCGGGTCATTGCCAGCACACCTGCCTTTGCCGTAGCGGAAGGAACCACATAAGCGGAACCCGTCCATGCATATGTAGTTACAATATTTAAAACAGTTGATTTTTTTTGTTTTATATCGATCCAGTGCTTACCCAATGCCAGGGTACAGTTTTTAGACCCTTTTAGAACAATATCAATAATGGTATCAAACGCGTTGGCTGATAACCTTTCTGTAGGGCTTATAAAATTTCCTGCCGCGTTATTGACCAGGGAGTCCACTTTTCCATAAGCTTTTAACGTTTCCTGCAGCATGGCCTCCACTTCTTCATAATTTCTCACGTCACAAGCCACGGGCAATACCTTTCCACCCGTTTTTTCCTCTAGCTCCTTGGCAGTTGTTAACAATTTTTCCAAATTCCGTGAACTGATCACCACCTTGGCTCCCAACTCGAGAAAATAGGTGGTCATTGCCTTTCCCAAACCACTTCCACCTCCAGTAACAATAATGACTTCACCTTTTAAAGCATTGTCCCTTAACATAGGTTTCTTATAATCCATAGATCTTGTTTTTTTAGTAAAAATACATTTTTAAATTGTTAAAAACTCCAAATGCCATTCAGATTTTTTTTTACATTACTCCTTGCCAGAACTAAAAACCTTTGTATATTTGCCGGACTTTTAGAGAAAAATCAGGAGTACACCTAATTATTAAGATATTTAGAAATGAAAAGAACATTCCAGCCATCGAATAGAAAGAAAAAAAACAAGCACGGTTTTCGCGAAAGAATGTCTAGTGTCAATGGAAGAAAGATCCTGGCCAGAAGAAGGGCTAAAGGAAGAGCCAAGCTATCAATTTCATCAGAACCAGGTCATAAAAAATAAATATGTTAGATCATATAGATATAAAGGTGTTACTTTTTTTAGTAACACCTTTTTTTATATCCAATTGTGAATAACTCCCTTAAAATTATATATCGCAAATTCTTAAATTTGCTTCCCAAAAATTACTACTAATGCCGAAAAACAAAAAAATCAAATCAGTACTAATTATAGGTTCAGGTCCAATCATTATAGGACAAGCATGTGAATTTGACTATTCTGGTAGTCAGTCTATACGTTCTTTGAAGGAAGAAGGTATAGAAGTTACCTTAATCAATTCAAATCCGGCGACAATCATGACCGATCCTTCTTTGGCTGACAATGTCTACCTAAAACCTTTAACGACTAAATCTATCATTGAAATTCTTGAAAAACACCCTAATATAGACGCAGTTCTTCCAACAATGGGTGGCCAAACCGCATTGAACCTATGTATCGAGGCACAGGATAAAGGAATTTGGGATGATTTTGAAATCGATTTGATTGGTGTGGATATTGATGCGATCAAAATTACCGAAGACAGAGAGCAGTTCAGACAGTTAATGATTGAAATTGGAATTGGTCAGGCACCTTCAACTACGGCAAACTCATTCCTAAAAGGTAAAGAAATTGCCCAGGAATATGGATTTCCATTGGTAATCCGCCCTTCTTTCACCCTCGGTGGATACGGAGCCTCGATTGTTTATGACAAAGATGATTTTGACGAATTGCTGAGAAGAGGACTGGAGGCGTCTCCTATACATGAAGTAATTATTGACAAAGCCTTATTAGGGTGGAAAGAATACGAACTTGAATTGCTCAGAGATAAGAACGACAACGTAGTTATCATCTGTACCATTGAAAATATGGATCCGATGGGTATTCATACAGGGGATTCCATTACTGTAGCCCCTGCGATGACCTTGAGCGACACTACGTTCCAGCGCATGCGTGACATGGCCATCAAAATGATGCGTTCTATTGGTGATTTTGCCGGAGGATGTAACGTGCAGTTTGCGGTGAGTCCAGATGAGAAAGAAGATATTATCGCCATTGAGATCAATCCACGGGTTTCCAGATCATCTGCCCTTGCCTCAAAAGCAACTGGTTATCCGATTGCTAAAGTAGCAACAAAACTCGCCATTGGATATCACCTGGATGAACTGGAAAATCAAATTACAAAAACAACCTCGGCTTTATTCGAACCTACCCTGGATTACGTCATTGTAAAGATCCCTCGTTGGAATTTTGATAAATTTGAAGGATCTGAAAGAACCGTAGGTTTACAGATGAAATCTGTGGGAGAGGTAATGGGTATCGGCCGTTCATTTCAGGAAGCACTTCACAAAGCCACCCAATCGCTGGAAATCAAAAGAAACGGAATTGGCGCTGACGGAAAAAGCTATAACAACTACGAACAGGTCATCAATAAACTAAAGTTCCCTTCCTGGGACAGGGTTTTTGCGCTATACGATGCCATTCAGATGGGAATTCCATTGAGCAGGATCCATGAGATCACTAAAATTGACATGTGGTTCCTAAGGCAATATGAAGAGTTGTTTTTCCTTGAGAAAGAAATTTCCAAATTCACCCTGGAAAGCCTGAGCCCTGAATTACTTCTTGAAGCGAAACAAAAGGGTTATGGAGACAGACAAATTGCGCATATGCTCGATTGTTACGAAAGTGAGGTGTATAAAAAGCGTCAGGAGCTGGATATCAAAAGAGTCTACAAACTTGTTGATACCTGTGCAGCAGAATTTCAGGCCCAGACGCCTTATTACTACTCCACTTTTGAGAGTAATATGATTGTCAATGAAAAATCTTATCCTGAAAATGAATCTGTTGTAACGGATAAGAAAAAAGTGGTGGTTCTTGGATCAGGACCAAATAGGATCGGTCAGGGTATTGAATTTGATTATTGCTGTGTCCACGGGGTTTTAGCTGCCAAAGAAGCCGGTTACGAGACGATCATGATCAACTGTAATCCGGAAACAGTATCTACTGATTTTGACACGGCTGATAAATTATATTTTGAACCCGTTTTCTGGGAACATATTTATGACATCATTCAGCATGAAAAACCTGAAGGAGTCATTGTTCAGCTCGGTGGACAAACTGCTTTAAAACTTGCCGAAAAGCTTGATAAATATGGTATAAAGATCATTGGGACTTCTTTTGAGGCACTCGACCTTGCGGAAGACAGGGGTCGTTTTTCAACGCTTTTAAAAGAACTGAAAATTCCTTACCCGCAATTCGGAACGGCCACAACTGCTGATGAGGCCGCAGCCATTGCCGATGACCTTGATTTCCCGATCCTTGTAAGACCTTCTTATGTTCTTGGGGGACAGGGAATGAAAATCGTTATCAACAAACAGGAATTGGAAGAGCATGTGGTTGATTTACTGAGAAAAATTCCTAATAATGTTCTATTACTGGATCACTATCTTGATGGGGCCATTGAAGCAGAAGCAGACGCAATCTGCGATGGTGAAAATGTGCAGATCATAGGAATCATGGAGCATATTGAACCTTGCGGGGTCCATTCGGGTGATTCCAATGCTACTCTCCCGCCCTTTAATCTGGGTGAGTTTGTAATGCAGCAGATTAAGGACCATACCCACAAAATAGCCAAAGCCCTTAAGACCGTTGGATTGATCAATATTCAGTTTGCCATAAAAGATGATATCGTTTACATCATCGAAGCAAATCCAAGAGCCTCAAGAACGGTTCCTTTTATTGCCAAGGCCTATGGAGAGCCCTATGTGAACTATGCAACCAAGGTGATGCTTGGAGCAAATAAGGTAACTGATTTTAAATTCAATCCTCAACTGAGCGGATATGCCATCAAACAGCCTGTATTTTCATTCAACAAGTTTCCAAATGTAGACAAGCGTTTAGGGCCTGAAATGAAATCTACCGGAGAAAGCATCCTTTTTGTAGACAGTTTAAAGGATGACGAATTTTATGAATTGTATTCGAGAAGAAAGATGTATTTGACCAAATAGATTTTCTCATAAAAAGTAAAAACCCCGAAAGATATTTTCGGGGTTTTTATTATATAATCAATTGAACTGATTTTGCTTTAAGTACTAATTGTCAGGTGTTTATTTGTTTAAACAAAACACACGACACCACTGGCTACATCATAAACGGCTCCAACGATTGCAATTTCTCCATTAGACTCCATTTCCGCGAGAATCGGACTCTCAGATCGAATTCTTTCAATAGATAATTCAATATTTTTTAGTGCAACTTTTTCAATAGTTTCTTCATCAGCTTCACCTTCCATTACCTCCTCAACCGCAGGTTTGATCTTGCTCAATAAATGGGTAATATTTCCCAGTTCAACATGTTTGCAGGCAGCAGTTACCGCTCCGCATTTTGTGTGACCAAGCACAACAATCACCTTGGACCCGGCTACTTTACACGAGTACTCCAACGAACCCAAT
>CP070731.1:408438-414258 GCA_020347545.1 Flavobacteriaceae bacterium
TGACGTGAATGGAAAGCCGGCACTCGTATTTTATCCAAAGGTGGCAAACGATTCAATAATTGGTTTGGAGCTGGTAAAGGTCTACAGTAGTGATTACGCCACGGAAAAAGGTATTTCTACAAGTTCCTCTTTTGGGGAAGTGTCCGAGAATTATTCTATCGATAAGATTGAACCTTCCTTTAGCTCGGCTATTTTGTTCATCAACGAAATTAATGCAACGATCTCTTTAAACAAAGAAGATCTGAATTTGGATGAATTCGATATGAGGGAGATTCGTCAGGACCAAATACCGGATGAGGCCAACATTAAATTTATCAGCCTTTGGTTTGAATAGATTTAGAATTTAATTTGAATAGAGTCAATCATGAAAACTGACCGCTCCAAAGTAAGGAGGATCCCGAAACGAGGTTCCTATGACAATGAAATCATTTACAGGATTCTGGACAAGGAATTTATCTGTCAAATAGGTTTTGTTCACGAAGATCACCCGGTGGTTATCCCAACTATTTATGGCAGAAAAGAAGATACCTTGTATTTCCATGGAGCAAATGTGAGCAGAATGCTTCAATCCATGGAGGAGGGTATTTCTCTTTC
This sequence comes from Flavobacteriaceae bacterium, assembly GCA_020347545.1. GTDB lineage: Bacteria > Bacteroidota > Bacteroidia > Flavobacteriales > Flavobacteriaceae > Lutimonas. The sequence continues at coordinate 409,033 of CP070731.1, forward strand.
AATAAATGTGACACGCACCAATGCCTTAGTTTTGGCAAGATCAGCTTTTCACCATTCTTTAAATTATGAATCGGTAACACTTTTTGGTCAAGCTTATCTTGTGGAGGACGATAAAGAAAAATCAGAAGCCTTACGCATTATCTCAGATCAGGTTTTAGCCGACAGGTGGGAGGAGGTAAGACAACCTAACGCCAAAGAATTGAACGTCACCAAGGTATTAAAATTTAAGATAGAAGAAGGTTCCGCAAAGATCAGAGATGAAGGTGTCGGGGACGATGAAAAGGATTATGAACTTGATATTTGGGCCGGCCTTTTGCCGATAGAAAGGAAGTTCGGAAATCCTGTTTCGGATCCCTTTTTAAGAGAGGAGATTAAATTGGCGGAGAGTGTAAAGAAAGTTATAAATGAAAAATTATAAGGTTCAGAAAAACCCTTTTATCGTTCCTACTAACGATGGAAAATTAATTGAAGAGCATTTTGGGCTGGCAAGTATCAGGGCTGACCTCAGCCTTGCACATATGATAGCACCACCCGGATGGAGTGAACCCTTTCAGACTCCTGATTTTGATGAAATAACGTATATCATCAAAGGGAAAAAAAGATTTATCATCGATGGAGAGGAACTTATTCTGGGACCTGGAGAATCCATTAAAATAAACAAAGGAAGTCGCATACAATACGCCAATCCATTTGATGAACCTTGCGAATATATAGCAATTTGCACTCCTCCGTTTGAGTTGGAACGGGCCAACAGAGAAGAGAATTAATTATTTTTGCAGGCTTGAAGCGTATTTTTCAATAGCATGGCAATTGTCATAGGGCCCACTCCGCCAGGTACTGGAGTGATATATCCGGCTTTTTTACTCACAGATTCAAAATCAACATCTCCAGCAAGCCTGTAACCCCTTTTTCTGGTTTTATCCGGTACTCTTGTAATTCCGACATCAATTATTGTTGCCCCTTCCTTCACCATATCACCTTTAAGAAATTCTGCAATTCCCAAGGCAGCAACTATGATATCGGCTTCTCTGGTTATTGAATCCAGATTTTTCGTTCGGCTGTGGGCAATGGTTACTGTTGCGTTACCCACTTTCCGTTTTTGACTGAGCAAAATGCTCATTGGTCTTCCAACAATATGGCTTCTGCCGATGACTACCACATTTTTCCCTGAAGTTTCCACTTCATACCTTTCCAATAATTCGAGTATACCATAGGGTGTAGCCGGCAAGAAGGAGGGGAGGTCCAGTGTCATTTTACCCACATTTACAGGGTGAAAACCATCCACATCCTTATCAGGATCAACGGCCATCAGGACCTTTTGTTCATCAATTTGCTTGGGTAAGGGTAATTGAACTATGAACCCGTCGATGTCTTTATCATTATTGAGTTCCTCTATTTCATGCAATAACTGCTCCTCAGTAGTATCTTCAGGAAGGTCGATCAAGGTGGAGTTGAATCCGACTTTTTGACAAGACTTCACTTTACTGTTGACATAGGTCATACTGGCTCCGTCTGTTCCGACAATAATGGCTGCAAGATGAGGTGTTTTTAACCCGGCTGCTTTACGGCTCTTTACTTCCTTGGCAATTTCGTTTTTGATATCGTCAGAAGTTTTTTTGCCATCAAGTAGGATCATATCATGTAAGTTTTAATTGTTCAAAGCTATTTATTTTGTATTCGAGCGAAATTTTGTACTCCGGGTTCGATGCTTACTGCATTCCTTTCATCATCTGCATCATTTTCTTACCACCGCCACCTTGCATCATTTTCATCATCTTACTCATCTGGTTGAATTGCTTCATTAACTGGTTTACTTCCTGGACATTTGTGCCTGAACCCTTTGCAATTCTTTTCTTTCTGCTGGCGTTAATAATTGAAGGAGTACTTCTCTCGGAGGGAGTCATCGAATGGATAATGGCCTCAATGCCTTTGAAAGCATCGTCATCAATGTCGACATCTTTCATCATTTTTCCGGCTCCGGGAATCATTCCTACAAGGTCCTTCATATTTCCCATTTTCTTGATCTGCTGGATCTGTTTCAGAAAATCATCGAAACCAAATTGATTTTTTGCAATTTTCTTCTGGATTCTTCTGGCTTCTTCCTCATCATATTGTTCCTGGGCCCTTTCAACAAGGGATACAACGTCTCCCATACCCAGAATACGTTCAGCCATACGGTCCGGATGAAAAACATCAATGGCCTCCATTTTTTCACCTGTTCCGATAAATTTAATGGGTTTGTTCACAACAGATTTGATGGAAAGGGCAGCTCCACCTCTTGTGTCACCATCTAGTTTGGTGAGCACAACCCCGTCAAAATTCAATACATCATTAAAGGACTTTGCCGTATTCACGGCATCCTGACCCGTCATGGAATCGACAACAAAAAGTGTTTCCTGAGGTTCTATGGCCCTGTGAATATTGGAAATTTCATTCATCATTTGCTCGTCCACGGCAAGACGACCGGCAGTATCGATGATCACAACATTCTTTCCGGTTGATTTGGCGTGTTTTAGTGCGTTTTGAGCAATTTCCACGGGATTCATATTCCCCTCTTCTGCATATACTTCAACTCCTATCTGATCCCCGACAACCCTTAATTGATTGATCGCAGCGGGGCGGTACACATCACAACCGACAAGCAATACTTGTTTTGTTTTTTTATTCTTAAGATAATTGGCAAGCTTTCCGGAAAAAGTCGTTTTACCTGAACCCTGCAGTCCTGACATTAAAATTACTGTAGGTGAACCCTTTAGATTGATTCCCACAGTATCGCCACCCATTAATTCCGTAAGTTCGTCCTTTACGATCTTCACCATTAACTGACCCGGGTTAAGGGTGGTCAGTACATCCTGTCCAAGCGCTTTTTCTTTTACCGTATTGGTAAAAGTCTTGGCAATTTTAAAATTAACGTCAGCGTCTAATAGTGCCCTTCGAACCTCTTTTAAAGTCTCAGCTACATTGATCTCCGTTATACTTCCGTGTCCTTTAAGAACATGAAAGGCCTTATCTAATTTGTCACTTAAATTATTGAACATAATTTCTTATCCTGATTTTTTTACTATGCATTTTATAATAGCATGCAAAGATAAGAAAATCGAACAAAGATTTCCTTACTTAAACCAGCTCAGTGCGCTTTTAAATATCAGATTTTTCAAATCGAATTGAAGAAGTATTCACGCAGTAGCGTTTTCCTGTTGTATCTCTGGGGCCATCGTCAAAGACATGACCTAAATGCCCGCCACAGCTTGTACAGATAATCTCTGTTCTCAGCATACCGTGACTTTTGTCCAGAACATATTCCACGCTTCCCTTGATCGCGTCGTCAAAAGAAGGCCAGCCACAATGTGATTCATATTTTGTACCTGATTCGAAAAGTTGTGCATCGCAGGCAGCACAGTGATAAGTTCCTTTTTCAAAATGTTTGGTATAACCACCGTCTCCGGGACGATCAGTACCTTTTTCTCTCAATACGTAATATTGTTGAGGAGTTAAAACTTCCTTCCATTCCTCTTCCGATTTAATTACTTTTCTCTCCATACTTTTTTTTTCCTGTGCTGTTAAAGTCGTACCGGACAAAAATAACAGCAATACCATAAGTGTTTTCATTTTATAAAATCAATTATACGCTGAATGACAAATCCGTCTTTGAAAATTTTGTGATGGCCGAGACCATATGTGATGAGTAATTCACCTTTTTTAAGACTTTGTCGTATTTGAACTGCACTGCTTACATCAACATATTTGTCTTCCGTGTCATGAATAATCAGTGTTGGGATGTCTATTTTCTCGGCCTTGTTTTTTGAGGATATATCCTTGAGCGAAGTGCGTAATTTTTTCTCTGACAAGGCAACTAATCTTTTTTCTATTTCTGGTTTTAATTCAACTTTTTTTACAAAATATTTAAATATTTGAGGAATCGAATTATCTGCGCCTATGGTTACCAGTCTCGAAACGTTTAAGCCATTCGCCACTGCATTGATCAGCGCCATTCCACCAAATGAATGCCCTATGGCAGCATCGAAAGCCCCATATTTTTTATTGACTTCATTAATGGCCTCAAGAAATTCAATCATATTGGTCATTTTACCGGAAGAAAGACCGTGAGCGGGTCCGTCAAAACTTACGACCATCATTCGGTTCTCAAGTACTTTATCGGCAATTTGAAATAATTGTGTTCCTCTTCCAGCCCAGCCATGTACGATTAGCACCTTTCTTTTGGAATATCCGTAGATGTATACATTTATTTCCTTTTTGCATAGGGGAAGGTATAGGGATTCATTTTTTGCACTGTCTCGCATCGTTAGTTCTCTATCAGGTACTTTAACTTTAACAGGGGTAGAAAATAATTTGGCAACAAATAGGGTAGCAGCATCTTTTGAGAAGAATTGCAGTACCTTGCCAAATGCGATCACATATCTCGGAATGACAAAGGAATTATGATTTCTGGGGGGCAATTTAGTATCGGGCACAATGGATTCTTTTCAAGCTCTGTTTAACGATTTGTTTTGTTTTGGTAATGAACAATTTTGTAAAGACAAAGCTAACGATTTTCTCAACCAAATAAAATCAAGGTATTTGAGCATTACCGTATCGGGAAAAAGATAAAAAATTGTACATTGTCGTTCGAAATTTTAAACTACCATCCTATGCTCCAGAAAGGAGATAAAAAACTGATTCACAGTTGGGCATTTTACGATTGGGCCAACTCAGTTTATTCCCTCGTTATAAGTACGGCAGTTTTCCCGATCTATTATGAAACCGTTACTAAGACTGAAAGCGGTCTAGTGAATTTTTTGGGGATGCAATTTGATAACACCTCGCTTTACACCTATGCACTTTCATTTTCCTTTCTGATTGTGGCTTTTATTTCACCCATCTTGTCGGGTATTGCTGATTATGTTGGAAATAAGAAATCATATATGCAGTTTTTTTGCTATTTCGGTTCGATCAGTGTGATGAGTCTGTATTTTTTCGAAGGAGTGGATACATTGTGGGTCGGTATTCTTTTTTCTGTTTTTGCGAGTATCGGTTTTTGGGGAAGTCTGGTGTTCTACAATGCCTTTTTACCGGAAGTTGCCTATAACGACCAGCAGGATAGAGTGAGTGCTTTAGGTTTTATTTATGGTTATGTAGGGTCCGTCTTACTCTTGATCTTAAACCTTAGCATGGTGATGAAGCCTGAATGGTATGGTATCTCAGAACCCGGTATGGCTCCGCGAATTT
>CP070731.1:414358-420149 GCA_020347545.1 Flavobacteriaceae bacterium
TTTTTGATCCGAACCAGTGGGGAAATGCGCATTAGCAATTTTTTATTATGGCAGATTGCATATGCCGAATTGTATTTTACTGATATTTTGTGGCCCGATTTTAGGAAGAAGGACTTTTACGAAGCGATACTGAATTATCAAAGAAGAGAAAGACGATTTGGAAAAACAAGTGAACAAATTGAAAGCAGTAATAAATAATTTAAAAGAGACGGTGCTTCCGTTATTTTTTATTTTCTTGATTTCTACTGTGAATGGGCAAGTTACCAGCCAAAACAATACTGCAAAGCAAGACTCTGTTACGGCCAGCAAAGTACTGGACACGGTTCCTGCTACTCAGGTTAGAAAAGACTCCTTGTCTCCAGTAGTTTCTCCAGCCGACTCTCTAAGGCTTTCCGAGCAACAGATTGATACAGTAATAAAGGAATCTCCCAAGCCTATAGAACTCGAAAAGAATAGAAAGTATGTCTTAGGAGGAGTATCTGTAGTTGGAAATGAAACCATTTCTGAACAATCCATTCTTATTTTTTCAGGACTAAGTCCCGGTCAGCAACTTAAAATCCCCGGCGATAAACTATCTTCTTCCATAAAAAGATTGTGGAGCTCTAAATTGTTTTCAAATGTTGACGTCTATGTTACCCAATTGGATGGTAACGCCATTTATCTGGAGATCAATGTGAGAGAACTGGATAAGGTAGGCAACGTTAGAATAACCGGACTGAAAAAATCTAAAATAGAAGATCTTGAAAAGGAAATAGAGTTTCAGCCCGGATCCATGCTTACTGAAAACCTCATCACTACAACCGAGAATTATATCAAAGATAAGTATCGGGAAAAAGGATATCTTAAAACCAAGGTAACCATCAATACCAAGAAGGACACGAGTTTTCCGAATACTCAGGACGCTTTGATCGTTATTGACAGGGGCAATAAAATTAAAATTAAAAACATCACCTTTCATGGAAATACGGCCTTTACTGATAAAAAGCTGAAAAAAACCATGAAAAAGACAAAAGAGAAAGGAATTACAAGAATTTTTTCTCCGTCAAAATTTGTAGAAGATCTTTATGAAGAGGATCTGGATATGGTGGTTGAATTATTTCAGGAGAAAGGATTCAGGGATGCACTTATCATCAAAGACTCGATTTCATGGAATGAAGACAATACCATCAATCTGGATATCTTCCTGACCCAGGGTGAACGTTATAAATTTGGTACTATTAGCTTCCTGGGCAACACGGTATTCACAGATCAGCAACTACAAAGCATACTTAGAATCGACAAAGGTGTAACCTATAACGGAAAGGCTTTAAACGAACGTGTATATGGGGATGGGACTCCTGAATCTCAAGACATTACCAATACCTATTTGGACAATGGTTATTTATTCTCCCGTGTGAATGCGGTAGAAACCAGTGCGGCCAATAATACGATCGATCTGGAAATAAGAATTATTGAAGATGAACCTGCAACCATCCGAAAAGTAACTGTAAAGGGGAATGATGTAACAAATGACCATGTTATTTTCAGGGAAATAAGAACAAAACCGGGTGATCTTTTCAGTAAGAGTGAAATTGTACGATCGATTCGTGAATTGGGTCAACTAGGATTTATCGACCCGGAGAATATTGTTCCTGATGTTCAACCCAATTTTGCTGATAAAACAACTGATATTGAGTTTTCAGTTTCCGAAAAAGGATCGAGTCAGATCGAACTTCAGGGAGGATACGGAGGTGGAACCTTCGTGGGTACACTTGGGCTTTCGTTCAACAACTTCGCTGTCAGGAACCTGTTCAATTTTGATGAGTATAAACCCGTTCCACGAGGTGACGGCCAAACTGTGGCTCTAAGACTACAAATAAGTAAATTTTACAGAACCTATAGTTTATCTTTTTCGGAGCCATGGATGGGAGGTAAAAAACCAAAAGGTTTTAATTTCTCGATTTACAACTCAAGTCAGTTTGGATTTGATCCGTTTACCAATGACGTAGATAAAGATCAGTTACTCGATATTCTTGGAGCCTCTGTAGGGCTTAGCCAGCGCTTAAAATGGCCAGATGACTTTTTTACCTTATCAACTTCTTTGAACTACCAAAGATATAAGCTTAAAAATTATACCATTTCATCTTTTGATTTTGATAATGGTATTTCAAACAACTTTAACTTCGCGGTTAACTTTGGAAGAAGTTCTGCAGGGCCTAACCCAGTATTCCCTTCAGGTGGATCTCAATTTAACCTCTTATTGAAATTAACTCCTCCTTATTCTTTATTTGACGACAAAGATTATACGGACCTTCCTGATGAGGAGAAGTACAAATGGATCGAATTCTATAAAATTGTATTTACGGGAAAATGGTATAGCCCCGTGGTTGGAAAATTGGTACTCATGTCAAATGCCGAACTAGGTTTTCTTGGTCACTACAATGATGAGATCGGAGCCCCTCCTTTTGAAAGGTTTTATGTAGGTGGAGATGGAATGCAACAAGGAAGATTTGACGGGAGAACCACAATTGCCCTAAGAGGTTATCCGAACTCTAGTTTATCCTCCCAGACCGGTGGAACAATTTACAATAAAGTTGCTTTTGAATTACGATATCCAATTACCTTAAAACCTTCAGCTTCCATATATGCCTTGTCGTTTTTAGAAGGTGGTAATTCATGGAATGAATTTGAAGAATACAGACCATTCACCCTGAAAAGGTCGGCTGGTGCAGGTCTGAGAGTTTTTATGCCGGCATTTGGATTACTAGGAATTGACTTTGGATATGGTTTCGATACGATTCCAGGTTCCAATCAAATATCAGGATGGCAAACACATTTCATCATTGGGCAACAATTCTAAGCTAAATTGCTATATTTGCCCCAATCAAGAAATGGCACGATATTTTCTTGAAAACTAATGTAATGAGAGTAAAAAGGGTTTTAATTATTGTCCTTATATGTTTAAGCTCTGTTGTAATGGCTCAGAAGCCACAAAGGGTAGCCTATATAGACATGAATTATATTTTGGAAAATGTTCCCGAATACACAAGTGCTCAGTCTCAGTTAGATGCCAAGGTAAAAACCTGGCAGCAAAAACTCGATGGTCTTTCAGACGAAATTGAACAGTTAAAAACTGATTTGAGCAATGAAAAATCCCTTTTAACCAAGGAGTTGATAAGTGAAAGAGAAGAAGATATAGCAATTAAAGAGGAAGAGTTCCGACGTTTGCAACAGGCCTATTTTGGACCTACAGGAGATCTTTTTCAGATGCGTAAACAATTTGTAAAACCGGTTCAGGACCAGGTTTACAATGCAATTCAGGATATTGCGACGAAAAAAAGATATGATTTTGTATTTGATAAATCAAGTGACCTGATTATGCTTTACAGCAATAGTAAGTATGATATTAGCGAACTTGTGTTGAATGCAATAGTCAAAAACAGAAAGAGAAAAGCTGTGGAAGACCTGAAGCAGGAAAGGATCGCCAAAGCAGGTGTGGTTAGCTCTCCAACTGTTCTTGAGGATGATGTAGAAAGTGATACAGCTGTTGAGAATTCGGATCCGGCTGAAGTTGATGCAACCGATCCTGATCAAACGCAGGCGGATTCTGAGGTTAAATCAGAAGAACAGTTAAAACTTGAGGCTAGACAGGCTAAAAGAGAGGAATTAAAACAAAGAATAAAGGCGCAACAAGAAGCAAGAGCAAAAATGAGAGATTCCTTAAAAAGGGTAGCTGAAGAAAAAAGAGCTGCTAAACTAAAAGAAATTGAAGATCGAAAAAAACAGAGGGAAGAAGCAATAGAAAACAAAAATTAAACAAGTAAAAACAAAAAAATTATTAATAACAAACTAGAGAAAAATGAAATTATTTAGAAATTTATTCGTGGCATGTGCCCTTCTGATGGCTTTTAATTCAGTACAGGCTCAAAACGTTGCACATATTGATAGCGAACAACTTTTAATGGCGATGCCGGAAACGAAAGCTATGGAGACGGAATTGAAAAAAGTTCAGCAAACTTATGCCGACGAGTACAATGCACAGGCTACAGCATTGCAGGCTAAATTGCAAAAATATGATGCTGAAGCTCCAACGCAGACTGATGCTAAAAACGAAGAAAGAAGAGTTGAGGTTGAAGGTTTAAAACAAAAAATTCAAAAGTATGCTCAAACTGCTGACCAGGAAATTCAGAAAAAAAGATTTGATCTTTTAAAACCTATTGTAGAAAAGGCACAAAAAGCGGTTAGTGAAGTAGCCACTGAAAAAGGATTTAAATACGTTCTGGATTCTTCTCCTGGAAAGGGATTGATTGTTTTTGAAGGTGAAGACTTGATGCCTGCCGTAAAAGCAAAACTCGGAATCCAATAAAGTTCTACTATCTGTTATAAAAAAACATCCTCTATCGGGATGTTTTTTTTATTTATACCAGCCTGAATATTTTATATAATTATTGGCTATTCGATCAATTTCTCCTGAGATCAATTCCTGGTCAATATCCTTTATTTTTTTTGCCGGTGCACCTGCGTAAACAGAACCCGAAGGAATCACCGTGCCTTTGGTGACCACTGCCCCTGCAGCAATGATGCTGTTACTCTCTACAATACAATCATCCATGACAATGGCACCCATTCCGATCAAAACATTATCGTGAACCGTGCAACCGTGTACCAAGGCATTATGGCCAATAGAAACATTATTTCCAATAGTTGTCGGTGATTTCTGATAGGTAGCATGAATTACGGCTCCATCTTGAACATTGACCTTGTCACCAATCTTTATATAGTGAACATCTCCCCTGATTACGGCATTAAACCATACACTGCAATCATCACCAAGACTTACCTCTCCAACGATGACTGAATTTTCAGCAAAAAAACAATTTTTACCGTAAATCGGCTTGTTTCCATTAAGTTCTTTAAGAATCATTGTTTTTTTTAGATTCATTTAACACAAGTGTCAAAAGTAAGAAAAAATACTTTCGTAAATTTGCTTTCCCAATAATCATGTTATGAGCAAAATTACAATAGAACATACCTCAAACCCGTCAATCATAAAATTTGTAGCTGGCAAAATGCTTACTGAAAGCAGTTTTGAATACAATTCTATTGACGATGCAAAAAACTCCACTTTGGTTCAACAACTTTTTCATTTACCCTTTGTGAAAAAAGTTTTTATCAGTGCCAATTTCATAGCTTTGGAAAAGTTCGACATACTCGAATGGAACGAAGTTGAGAAGGAACTTGTTGAAATTCTCGAGGCATACCTGGAACAAAATAATTCGGTTTTCGCCGAAGAAACCAAAGAACAGGTCGTCGAAGTCTATGCAGAAATCACGCCGAATCCAAATGTCCAAAAATTCGTTACAAATAAGTTGCTGAGCAACCAGAATATTGAGTTGAGCAATAAAGAAAATGCGCACGAGGTGCCTTTAGCCTTTGAGCTTTTCGAATTTCCTTTTGTAAAGGAGATTTTCATATCTGATAATTATGTTTCGATCCAAAAAACAGACGATCTGGAATGGTTTGAAATCAATAATGCCCTAAGAGATTTCTTAAAAGAATATTTACAAAGTGACAGACGAATTGTTTCAGAAACTTATCGACCGGCTCTTCAGAAAACAAGTGAAAAAAAGGAAGTTTTCAAAACAACTGATGACGAAATTTCAAAGCAAATCATAGCTGTATTGGAGGAATACATTAAACCAGCCGTTGCCGGTGATGGTGGGAATATTCAGTTCCTGTCTTATGAAACTGAAACAAAGGAGGTCAATGTTCTACTTCAAGGAGCTTGCAATGGCTGCCCTTCTTCAACGAT
>CP070731.1:420249-426035 GCA_020347545.1 Flavobacteriaceae bacterium
TCAGGACAGTCAACCTTTTTGTTTATCAACACAACAGTAGCAGCTGATTTCAAGGCTTTATCGTAGTACTTGGGATGATCCACAAATACAATATCACCTGGTTCAACCACGTGAATTTCATTCATTCCCTTCACAGGAAAATCCTCATCACCAATATATTCTACGTTCAATATATTGGCAATTTCCTTTAAACCATAGGTGCGAGAAAATTTCATCTGCTTATTCCTTCACTCTTTCAACGTAACTTCCTTTTTCCGTATCAATTTTTATCTTGTCACCTTCATTGATAAACAAAGGAACATTAACTTTCGCTCCCGTCTCAACCACTGCCGGTTTGGTAGCATTCGTAGCCGTATTCCCTTTAACCCCGGGCTCTGTGTGGGTTACCTCAAGATACACATGTGAAGGCATTTCTACCGCCAACGGCAACTCATCTGAAGTTCTGATGATGATCGTTACAATCTCTCCTTCTTTTAAAAGTTCAGGGGCATCCAAAGCCTCGCGCTGCAAAGAAATCTGATTGTAATCATCCGTATTCATAAAATGGTACGTATCTCCTTCGGGATACAGGTACTGGTATTTTCTCGTCTCCACTCTAACCTCTTCGATCTTATGACCGGCAGAAAATGTATTTTCTAAAACCTTGCCCGTAGTAAGACTCTTTAGTTTGGTTCTTACAAATGCCGGCCCCTTTCCGGGTTTAACATGTAAAAATTCTATGATTTTATACGTATCATTATTGAATACAATACAAAGACCTTTTTTAATATCTGATGTGTTTGCCATTTCTGATTCTTAATAATTGCTTGTGTACCCTTTCATGATACCTCTTTGTGAATTGTTTATAAAAGTTAGGACCTCATCTCTTTCAGGACTAACATCTAGTTCTGCTTCCAAAATCCTTGCTGCCTGAGTGGTATTGTTATTTTGCTGAAAAAGAATTCGATAGATATTCTGTATTTCATTTATTTTATCCGATGAAAACCCTCTTCTTCTCAGACCTATTGAATTGATTCCAATATAGGACAAAGGTTCCTTGGCAGCCTTTACAAAAGGAGGCACATCTTTACGGACCAAAGACCCTCCGGAAATCATTGCGTGCTTTCCAACGTGTATAAACTGATGAATTCCAGCCAGTCCTCCAATAATGGCATATTCTCCTATTTCAACATGACCCGCAAGGGTAACCCCGTTTACGATAATAACATTGTTGTGAATGATACAGTCATGCGCCACATGGGCTGTTGCCATAATCAAACAATCATTTCCAATTTCGGTCTTTCCGTAAGCCTTGGTTCCTCTATTAATCGTTGCACACTCCCTGATTGTAACATTATCCCCAATAACTGTTAGAGATTCCTCTCCTTCAAATTTCAGGTCCTGAGGTATGGCCGAAATAACAGCTCCCGGAAAAATCCTACAGTTTTTACCAATTCTGGCCCCTTCCATTATGGTCACATTAGATCCGATCCAGGTTCCTGAACCGATTTTAACATTATTATGGATCGTTGTAAAAGGTTCAATAACCACATTAGTGGCAATCTTAGCCCCGGGATGTATATATGCTAATGGTTGATTCATAAATTTATGATTTGATTATTTATCGGGGTTTCTGACAATTTGTGCCATTAATTCTGCCTCTACAACCAATTTGTTATTCGCATAACCATAGGCCTGCATATGACAAATTCCCCTTCTGATTGGAGCCATTAGTTCAGCTTTAAAAATCAGTGTATCTCCTGGAAGTACTTTTTGCTTAAACCGAACATTGTTCATTTTCATAAAATAAGTAAGATAATTCTCCGGATCAGGAACGGTACTTAATACAAGAATTCCACCGCATTGGGCCATGGCTTCCACCTGCAATACTCCCGGCATTACCGGAGCACCAGGGAAATGACCTACGAAGAAGGACTCATTCATCGTAACATTCTTCATACCCACCACGTGATGATCCGAAAGTTCAATGATCCGGTCAATCAATAAAAACGGAGGCCTGTGCGGCAATAATTTCATGATTTTGTGAATATCCATAAGCGGCGGCTTACTCAGATCATATTGAGGCACTTTATTTCGCTTTTCAATTTTGATAAGCTTCATCATTTTACGGGCAAACTGCGTATTGATCTTATGCCCGGGTTTTGTGGCAATAACCTTTCCTTTAATTTTTGTTCCAATTAGGGCGAGGTCCCCAATCACGTCAAGAAGTTTATGTCTTGCGGCCTCATTCGCCCAGTGAAGGTTCAGATTGTCAAGAATTCCATTGGGTTTTACCTTAACAGAATCTTTCTTAAATGCCTTGCTCAATTTTTTCATTGTGGCATCAGACAAGGGCTTATCCACATAAACAATGGCATTGTTCAAATCTCCACCTTTGATCAGATCGTTATCGAGAAGCATTTCTATTTCGTGCAAAAAACTAAACGTCCTGGCATCGGCAATTTCCTTTTTAAAATCGCTCATTCTTTCCAACGTCGCGTTCTGCGTTCCCAGGATTTTTGTTCCGAAATCAACCATGGTCGTAATTTCGTATTTATCCGAAGGCATGATCATGATCTCACTTCCCGTTTCCTCATCCTTAAATGAAACAATATCTTTAACCTCATACACTTCTCTTTCAGCCTCCTGCTCCACAATTCCGGCCTTTTCCAGGACTTCAACAAAAAATTTCGAAGATCCATCCATAATTGGCGGCTCGGGAGCATTGATCTCGATAATGATGTTATCAATATCAAGACCTACAATGGCCGCAAGGACGTGTTCAGAGGTATTGATGACAACCCCGTTCTTTTCAATGTTTGTTCCTCTTTGAGTATCAGTAACATAGCAGGCCAAAGCTTCAATAGCGGGTTGACCTTCAAGATCGGTTCTCACAAAAGTAAAGCCGGTGTTTTCTTCGGCAGGTTTAAACGTAAGAGAAACTTGATTTCCTGTATGCAGTCCTATCCCTTGCAAGGAAACCTCATTTCCGATTGTCTTTTGCTTTTCACTCATTTTTTAATATGTTTTTCACCAGTTAGTTTTTCAAGTTCATCCAGTCTTGAACACAACTTGGGTAAATTTCTAAAATGTACGTATGATTTATTAAAGTCATTATAAGGCATAGCCGGGCTACCCTGGACAATTTCACCGTCTGCAATGGACTTACCTATTCCAGATTGTGCCTGAATTCTTACTTTATTTCCAATAGTAATATGTCCTACGATCCCTACCTGTCCGCCTATCTTGCATTCGCTTCCTATCTTGGTAGAACCTGCGATACCCGTTTGGGCCGCAATAACAGTATGTGCCCCAATTTCCACGTTATGCGCCACATGAACCTGATTATCAAGTTTTACTCCAAATCCGATAAGCGTTGAACCGAGAGTTGCCCTGTCTATTGTAGTACCTGATCCAATATCTACAAAATCTTCTATAATCACATTTCCTATCTGAGGAATCTTGCTGTAACCTCCGTTTTTATCAGGGGCAAAACCAAATCCGTCACTTCCGATAATACATCCGGAATGAATGGTACAGTTATTCCCGATTTCGGTTTCAGAATAGATCTTGGCACCGGAAAAAATAGTCGTATGATCACCTATCACAACATTATCACCAATAAAAACATTGGGATAAATCTTAACATGATCACCGATTTTGGCATTTTCACTTATATAGCTGAAGGCACCTAAATAAATCTCTTTACCATAGATTGCACTTGGATGTACAAATGACGGTTCTTCGATCCCGGATTTATGTAATTGAATGTTGTTGTAAAACTCTAAAAGTTTTGTAAAAGCCATATAGGGATCCTCTACCCTGATCATTGTGCTCGTAACCTCTTTCTCAGGTTGAAACTTTTGATCTACAATGACTACTGAAGCGTCCGTTGTATAAAGCCAGGAATTGTATTTTGGATTCGACAAAAATGTTAGAGAGCCTTTTTCTCCTTCTTCAATTTTGGACAATTTTGACACCTCTTCATTAGGGTTTCCAAAAACTTCCCCGTTCAGGATTTCTGAGATTTGTTTGGCTGTAAATTTCAATCGATACGTTTTAAAATTCCTGTTGCTGATTGCAAAAATACTAAATTTTAGCTATTCAGGTTAATTAAAGTAAATTCTTTGGATAGCACAAAAAATACTTTCTAACCGTCATTGACAAGGCACTTATACTTTCGCTGTCTGAAGCATCCACTATGTCCTTAAGATCACCACTTTTATAGAGTATGGTTATCCCCTCCTTTTGCGAATTATACGCTTTGTTTTCAACACTTCCGCCATACACCATATAATCAATGTCTTCCCCTTTCACTCCGAGCTTCTCCTTTACCACGGCTCTGACCTTTTCAATATATTCAGGCTCAAATGCCTCGTTGCTCATTTCAATTTTCGGTAACCTTCTGTTGATTACTGATTCACACAAATAAGAAAGAATCTTATCTTCATGGCCAGACCATAATTTTAAGGCAGACATCACATCATAATCATCCAAACGACTGAACATGTCCAGTTTAGTCAGATCAAAGCGATCTTTATCTATATTTTCCTTTAAAAAGATCTTCAATGTTTCGCTACATTTTAGGTCAGCTCCTTCAGTAGTTAATTCCCTGGCCCTTTCCAATATTTTTACGAGTACTTTTTCTGCCACTATTCCTGTTTTGTGAAGATATACTTGCCAGTACATAAATCGCCGTGCCATGATAAACTTCTCGGCCGAATAGATTCCCTTGTATTCCAGAACCAATTTATCATCTTTCACATTGAGCATCGTGATAAGCCTCTCGACATTTATATTACCTTCTGCCACCCCGCTGTAAAAGCTGTCTCTTTTTAAATAATCAAGCCGGTCCATATCCAGCTGGCTCGAAACAAGCTGGTTCATAAAAGTCCTGTGATAGCCTCCTTTAAATATTTCTATCGCAAGCTCAAGTGCTCCATTGAATTCTTCGTTTAGGGCCTCCATAAAACGCAAGGAAACCTCTTCATGTCTTATTTTATAAAGAAAACTGTGTTCCAGGGCGTGAGAAAAAGGGCCATGGCCGATATCATGCATAAGTATCGCGACGAGTAAAGCCTCTTCCTCCTCTTTATTTATCTCTATTTGTTTGCTTCTTAAGGTTTCAACCGCCATCTGCATCAAATAAGTACAACCCAGCACATGATGAAACCTGGTATGATGTGCTCCTGGGTAAACCAAGTAGGATAAGCCCATTTGAGAAATCCTTCTCAACCTTTGAAAATAAGGATGTTCGATCAGCCTAAAAACCAGAGGGCTTCGGACTGTGATAAAGCCGTAAATCGGGTCGTTAAAAATTTTTATTTTTTTCAATATATTAACTTTGATTTTTGTACTTTTCAGAATTAATTTCGTTCCTTGCGGTTCAAGAATAAGCGCAAAAATAAAGGTTTAATTTAATTAATCATAGTTAATAGATTTAGAATGAGTTCAGGAAAAATACTTTGGGTTGACGATGAGATCCAACTTCTTAAACCCCATATGTTATTTTTAGAGAAAAAGAATTATGAAGTAACTCCCTGCACCAATGGAGCTGATGCCGTTGAAAGTGTTAGTGAGGAACAGTTTGACATTGTTTTTCTCGATGAAAATATGCCTGGGCTTTCGGGCTTGGAAACCCTCTCACAGATTAAAGAGAAACTTCCGAACCTTCCTGTAATCATGATCACTAAAAGTGAGGAAGAATACATTATGGAGGAAGCTATTGGCTCAAAAATTGCGGATTATTTAATTAAGCCTGTCAATCCGAATCAGATCCTTTTGAGTTTGAAAAAAAACCTTGACAC
>CP070731.1:426135-431816 GCA_020347545.1 Flavobacteriaceae bacterium
ATGTTTCTGGCAGCCATAACCGCCGGAATGGCGCATGCAGTCCCTGAAATTAAAGGGACCACACTTTTTCCACTCATTCCAAATCTGCGCATGATCTTATCCATCAAAAATACAACACGGCTCATATAACCCGTTTCCTCCAATATGGAAACAAAAAGAAAGAGTATCGCGATCTGAGGAATAAAAATAACAATTCCCCCAATGCCCGGTATTACTCCTTCACTGATCAAGTCAGTCAATTTACCTCCAGGCATCCATTGCTGCACTTTTGAACTAAGTTCTGCAAAAAATCCATCTATATAATCCATTGGAACGTTCGCCCAATCGAATATGGACTGAAAAATCATCATTAGAATAAATGCGAAGATCAAATATCCGAAAATGCGATGGGTTAGGACACGGTCCAGACGGCTTCTCAGGTCTTTTGCCTTTGAACGATCAACAGAATATGTTTTCTTTAAGATCGAATTAATCTGCTGGTAGCGAAAAATTGTTTCCTTATGCTGATATCTTTTTAGTTTTTCCCGGTCCAGCTTATACTTTTGAATGATTTCTATTTCCTCCTTATCCAATCCGGGAAATTCTTGCATCTGAGTAATGTATAACCAGGTTTTGTAAAGTGACAATCCCTTAATAGCCGAATCCATTTCCTCAAAATACTCCTTATCAATCCTGCTCGAAATTCTTGCCAACGGCGAGGTATTCAGATTTTTGTAATCGACAAGTATATCTTTTAACTCCTCGATCCCCTGATTTTTTCTGGCACTTATCAAAACCACCTCACTTTTCAGCTCATTTTTCAAAGCTTCTAGATCTATTTCGACCCCTTTCCGGGTCAATTGATCCGCCATATTGATGGCCAGTACAGTGGGAATTTGAAGGTCCTTGATCTGAGAATACAACAAAAGATTTCGTTTGATATTTTCTACATCGGCCACAACCACGATCACATCCGGGAAATCATCATGATCCTGGTTCAAAAGCGTTTGAAGTACTATATTTTCATCAATACTGGTAGGGTTGATACTATAGGTTCCGGGAAGGTCAATGACTGAAGCTTCAATATCTTTTCCCAATTGAGATTTTCCAACTTTTTTATCAACGGTTATACCCGGATAATTTCCGACTTTTTGATTTAATCCTGTTAATTGATTAAAAAGCGAGGTCTTTCCAGTATTAGGATTACCAACTAAAGCTACTCTTATGGCCTTATGTTCTGACATGAATTATTCTTTGGTGATCAGAATTTGAGCCGCAGTTTCTGTTCTTATAGCAAGGTGGCTTCCATTAACACGGATGTACAAAGGATCTTTGAGTGGTGCCCTTTGGATCAATTCAACACTTTCGCCTGGCATGCATCCCATTTCAAGCAATGACAAGGGAATCTTTTCCAAAGATATTTCTTGAATCATGCCTCTTTCTCCAACGTTTAAACTTGCAATACTTGTATCCAATTTTTATTTAGATTAATTATAAATACAATACGAAATTACGGAAAAAAATTTGTTTAAAACTGATAATTATCACCAAACAACAAATTAAAGTGCCTTGCCAGAAAATACTCAATTCTCTTCGGACTTTAAGATCTCAATATCCCTAATAATCCTTTCAATTTCAGTGGCATCGGTACCATCATAGAACCCTCTGATCTGCTTTTTCTTATCCACCAAAACGAACTGTTCCGTGTGAATAAAATCCTGTTCTCCCCCATCTCCTTCATCCAGAACCGCAAAATAGGACTTCCTGGCCAATTCGTAAATATGAGCCTTTTCTCCCGTTGTGATCTCCCATTTACCATCGATGGCTTTGTTCTTTTTCGCGTATGATTTTAAAACAGGAACGCTGTCGATAACAGGGGTCACAGAATGAGATAGAAACTTTAGATCTGTATCATTCTTATAATAGGCTTGTAATTCAGCCATATTGATAGCCATAATGGGGCAAATTGTTTGACATCTCGTGAAGAAAAAGTCAGCGATATAGATCTTGTCCTCAAAATCCTTATCAGTTATGGTATCCCCGTTCTGGTTGATCAGACTAAAATCACCAATCCGATGATCACGACGAATATGTTTTACTTCATCAGCCACAAGCCTTGGGTTCACATCAACAGGATTGTAAACTGGAAGCTCAGACTTTGGCTTAACCAAAAAATACAAAATTGGAATAAATACAATAGAAAAGAAAAACAGAAATATCAAGGTTGATTTCGATTTTTTGAAAAATTCAATTAAATACATAATTTGTATCTTTGAGATTCTGTAAAAATTGCTAACAATTACAAAAGTAATCTATATGAAGTATTTTCTACGCTTTGTACTTCTATTATTTTCACTATCCGGATTCGCCCAACAGGATCTTTTCAACTTTGATTATCTAAATGAAATATCAAAGAACGAAATGAAGAATGCAGCACATAAAGTGGCATTTAAGGCCAATCCCAATACGGTTAATTACGACATTAATTACCACAGGCTGTATTGGAATGTGAATCCTGCGGTTGCACAGATTGCAGGTGAAGTTACTACGCATTTCACGGCGAATACTGACATGGATGAAATTGTATTCGATCTTGCGGACAATATGACGGTTTCAGCTGTAAAACAGAGGGGAGAAGAACTGGCATTTAGTCAAAATAACAAGGATGAACTTATCATAAAGTTTCCAACGACTCTCAATGCAAAAAAACTTGACTCCGTTACTGTAAGCTATTCAGGAAATCCTGTTAGTTCAGGTTTCGGTTCCTTTGAAATAAGTACCCACGGGTCGAATGTGCCAGTTTTGTGGACTTTATCTGAGCCTTATGGGGCCAAGGGTTGGTGGCCCTGCAAACAGGACCTGATAGACAAAATAGACTCGGTTGACATTTATGTCCAGCACCCTTCTCAATATAAGGCGGCATCAAACGGTCTGCTGATTTCGGAAAAACCATGGTTATTTGGTAATACAATAACACACTGGCGGCATAAGCATCCGATACCTGCTTATCTCATTGCCATTGCTGTTACCAATTACAGTGTCTACAAGGATAATCCCAAAGGCCTTGATTTTGATATTGTCAATTATGTTTATCCCGAAGATCTTTCAGAAACCAGGGCCAAAACGGCAGTTACAACGGATATCATGCTCCTGTTTAATGAGCTTTTTGAAATGTATCCTTTTGCCGATGAAAAATACGGACACGCTCAGTTTGGATGGGGCGGAGGAATGGAACATACCACCATGAGTTTTATGGGTTCCTGGAGGCGTTTCTTAATCGCTCATGAACTGGCGCATCAGTGGTTTGGCAATAAGGTCACCTGTGGTAGCTGGGAGGATATCTGGCTAAATGAAGGGTTTGCAACCTATCTTGATGGACTAGTTCGGGAAAATTTTGATGGAGAGAATGAGTTTACGAATTGGAGACAGTCTGTTGTAGATTTTGTAACTCAAAAAACTGACGGATCAACTTTTGTTAATGATACCACGTCTGTGAACAGAATATTTGATAGTAGACTTACCTATTATAAGGGAGCTATGATTTTACATATGCTTCGCTATAAATTAGGAGATGATGCGTTTTTCAATGGTATAAAAAATTATCTTAAAGATCCGGATCTTGCTTTTTCATATGCCGTGACCTCAGATCTTCAAAGGCATTTGGAAGCATCGAGCGGTAAGGAACTTGAAGAATTTTTTAAAGACTGGTATTACGGTGAAGGTTATCCCTCTTATGAAGCCATCTGGAGTCAAAAGGAATCTGACCTGATCCTGAATATCAGAATTCGCCAGGAGCAATCTCATCCTTCGGTTTCGTTTTTTGAAATGCCGGTTCCGGTTACGGTCACCGGCCCCTTTGGAGAGACTGAAAAACTTAGGCTTGAGGTTTCAGAAAATGACCAGATGTTTAGCATTCAGCTCAATTTCAGAGCTATTTCGGTTCAGATTGACCCAGATTACCATTTAGTATCCAAAAATAACAATGCTGTTTTGGGCCTCGATGATGAAAGTCTGCAAAATATGATTTCCATCTATCCAAATCCGGTAGCCGAGGTCTTAAATATTGGTTTAAAGGGAATCGTTCAAATAGAGAAAATAACAATATATAATGTACTTGGAGAAAAAATGATGGAGCGAAAAGATCCATCAACCAGTATCAGTCTGCGAGGACTTGAATTTGGGCTTCATTTAGTGGTTATTGAGACCGATCAGGGAACAATGAGGAAAACAATTCTAAAAAAATAAGGAATTTAACAACTATTTCGTTTTTCTGATTTCTTATTATTGTGCATAAAGTGTACATTTGTCGTCCAAAAAATTTAGAAATTCATTAATGGAAACCTATATAAAAATTGCCCAGTTCTTATTAAGCTTGTCTTTGCTCATCATTCTTCATGAATTGGGTCACTATATTCCTGCTAAATTGTTTAAAACAAGAGTTGAGAAATTTTATCTTTTCTTTGATTACAAATTCTCATTGTTCAAAAAGAAAATTGGTGAAACTGTTTATGGAATAGGATGGATTCCATTGGGAGGATATGTGAAAATCTCAGGAATGATCGATGAGAGTATGGACAAGGAACAGATGGCCCAACCTGCCAAGCCATGGGAATTCAGATCTAAACCAGCCTGGCAGAGACTGATCATCATGTTGGGAGGGGTTACCGTTAATTTCATCCTGGGTATTTTAATTTACATTTTGATGTTGAATGCCTGGGGTAATGATGTTGTGGCTCCGGAAGATGTAAAAACGGGTTTTTATGTATCTGATCTGTTCAAAGAATATGGATTTAAGGACGGCGACAAAATTCTAAAAGTCAATGGAGAAGTCCCCGAGAATGTTCTTGATATCAACAAATTTCTGTTTTTAAGAGACGTACAGAACATTGAAGTGGAACATGCAGATGGTAACAATGAAGTTATCGATCTACCCGAAGATGTGGGATTACAAATGTGGAAAACCGGAAATCGAGATGCTTTTCAACCCAGAATATACGCTGTTCTTGATAGTGTAATCCCGGGTACGCCTGCTTCAGAAGGTGGCTTGAAAAAAAATGACATCATAAGATCTCTCAATGATAAGAGCATGGTCTATTGGGATGAATTTACAAGCGTGGTCAGAAATAATCCCGAAAATACCGAAATTAAAGTAACCGTTGAAAGAGACGGAAGAGAATTATCTTTTATGATCACTCCTGGAGAGGATCAGAAATTAGGGGTATATCCTCAGGTATATACTGAAGATGTGCTTACTATAACCCACAAGGAATATAGCTTTGGAGAAAGTATTGTTCCCGGTTTTTCCAAGGCTTACTGGACCCTAAAAGACTACATGGGACAATTTAAGTATGTATTTACGAAAAAAGGTGCCACTCAACTTGGCGGATTTATAACCATAGGAAGTATATTCCCTTCAAAATGGGACTGGCAATCATTCTGGAATATAACCGCTCTGCTATCCATTATGCTTGGATTCATGAATTTATTGCCTATACCTGCACTTGATGGAGGTCATGTTGTTTTTACCTTGTATGAGATCATCAGCGGAAGAAAACCCAGTGATAAGTTTTTGGAATATGCCCAAATTACCGGATTTATCATTCTGATTTCTTTGTTGCTTTTTGCAAATGGAAACGACATTTACAAATGGCTCACGGGTCAATTCTAACCACGATTTCCGGAGATTAAAAAGAGTTTGTAAG
>CP070731.1:431916-437590 GCA_020347545.1 Flavobacteriaceae bacterium
GTACTTGTTGGCGTAAGCTGGCCAAATTCGAATGTCAGCAATTCTTTATGAGGTACCTCATTGATTGTTACATCCACCCGTAAGGCATCATTTTTCTCATCATAAAAAAAGCTGCCCCAGGAATCAATATCTTTTGAAAAAATGATTGTAGCGTTATTGGCATCTTTTACAAGAATATGCAACCCATAAGTTCCAGCCTTAATTTCTTTGCCTTCAATTTTGGCATCATGAGAAAAGGAAATGGTTGTATTCTCATCGGCCCCGGCCCTCCATGGAGCCTCCGTGGCAGTTCCAAATCCTGGGTTTGTCGTTCCGAAAGGAACGAGCTTTCCCCAGACCTCTCGCCCTTTTACACTTGGCCTTGAGTAATGAATGGTCACATCAGAAGTTCCGACAGTCTGAGAAACAGTAGCTTTTTGACTTCCTCTTGGTAAATTGATCTGTGCTTTACTGATGAAAACACCCATAAAAAATGTGAAAGCAAAAGCAATCACACGTAAATTTTTGTAATGATAGTTCATGTTATATTGGATTAAAATTGAATGACACTAAAATAGAAGCTTTGTAAACCGCTCATTGTTAGCATTTTGTTAAAGTCTCTAAATAACGATTCTTTTAACGATTTTTTAAGAATTTAAATGGGAAGATGATTTTAGTAAAATCATAAGTTTTGAACTGATTAAGCTATATTTGAGTAATGGAACAACTCACACTAACAACCCCGGCCTTATTATTTTCAGCAATTTCTTTGATCATGCTGGCATATACAAATCGATTTCTAGCTTACGCAGCAGTGGTAAGAAATTTGCATGACAAGTATAAGAAGGATAAAAAGAAGGTGTTTATCCAACAAATTGAGAATTTGCGCAAACGTCTTTATCTCACGAGGTCGATGCAAATTTTTGGTATAAGCAGCCTACTACTTTGTGTCTTGACCATGTTTTTAATTTATGTGGAACAACATGTAATAGCGATATGGATTTTTGGGTTGGCCCTCATTCTTTTGATTATTTCACTAGGTCTGCTTATCAGGGAAATTCAGATTTCAGTAACCGCCCTGGAACATCATTTAAGTGATATCGAGCAAAAAGATCGGGACTAATTTTGACGATTCCAATGTAAACTTCGAATCAATATTGCTGAATTTTTATGTATTTTTAGATAAAACTTGGAGTTTAAAGGTAAAACTTGAAGTTCATAGATAAAACGTAACGTTCATTTTAAAATCAAAATCAACAAACCACCATGAAACAAATTCTCATTGCAATTTCATTCTTTGTGACCCTTACCGGTCTGAGTCAAACCAAGTCAATTAAAAACTCGCCACCGCTAACAGAAGCGAGCTCGGAAACGGTTGGCATGTCTGAGGAGCGGTTGTCTTTCATTGATGACGCGGTCATGGAATCGATAGAGAAAAAGGAAATTCCGGGAGCAGTTGCCCTTGTTGCACGAAAAGGGAAAATAGTGTACTACAAAGCTTTTGGAATGGCCGATAATGAGGCAGGGAGATCATTAAAAAAAGACGATATCTTTAGAATTGCTTCCCAGACTAAAGCCATAACCTCAACGGCTGTGATGATGCTTTGGGAGGAAGGAAAGTTCAGATTGGATGACCCGATTTCAAAGTATATTCCTGAGTTCAAGGACCCAATGGTGCTGGATTCACTGATTGAAAAGGATTCTTCGTTCGTTGCAACCAAAGCGGATAAGGAAATTACAATAAGACATCTCATTACCCATACTTCGGGTATTGGATATGGTTTTATTGACGGAGATGAACGTTTTAAAAAGATCTACACCAAAGCAGGTATTATTGATGGGTTTACCACTCAGAACATTAGCATTGGAGAGAATATCAGGAAGCTTGCCAAACTACCCTTACATCACAATCCAGGTGAAAAATTCACCTACAGCGAAGGAATTGATGTCTTGGGTTACTTTATAGAGATTGTTTCCGGGATGCCCCTGGATGAATTTTTCAAAACAAGGATATTTGAACCCCTCGACATGGATGATACCTGGTTCTATTTACCTAAATCCAAACACAAGCGCTTAGTTGCCTTACAAACCTTAAAGGAAGGACAGTGGGAAAAGTATCCGGCATCTGATGTATATGATCCGGATTACCCGATTACCGGAGCCAAGGCTTTCTTTTCAGGTGGCGCAGGATTGTCAAGTACAGCAAAAGACTATGCTACGTTTTTACAGATGTATTTAAATAAAGGAGAATTGAATGGAATACGATTATTGAGTAGGACAACGGTTCAATTTATGATGGCGAACCAAATAGGTGATCTTTGGGGGGATTCTGGTACTTTCCATGGCCTTGCTTTTGGTGTCAATGGTCAAAAAGGACAAGACAAAGGAGGAGAGGGCAGCATCGGTTCCTTTTGGTGGGGTGGATATTTCAACACAATGTACTGGGCCGATCCCGAAGAAGAAGTTATCGGGATTTTAATGAAACAGACCATGGACGTCAAAGAAGATAATACAGGATGGAAATTCAGGCAGGTTGTGGGGCAGGCTATTGATGATTAATTGACACCTTTATTCGTTTATATCATTTGTCATATCGAATGAAAAAACCCCTGCCTAAAACAGGGGTTTTTAAACAAGCGTTAAGTCAAAATATGAGGGGGTATAACTTTTATGTTATAAAATGAGAAAGGTTAACATAAAAAGTCAAATATTTTTTTCTGCGACCATATTCTTTAATTCTGCTATCCTTTTTTCTTTCTCGGGCTGCCGGTTTTTAATGGCAAACTCCGTATGATATTGATGTTTTTCCAGGAAACGAATCTGTATTTTGTTCCATTCATTCTTGTCCTTCAGGCCGATTAAAACCTGAAGCTCTTCAAAAAGATAGTCACTGATTCTATAAAAATCAGACCTTCCCAAATAATCAAGATCAACATCACAGATAATTTGCTCCAATAAAGTCTCTGGATGTTGAGGGATTTCTGTAGCCAAAATCAAATTGGTTATGGTATTGATCGATTTTTGATCAAAATCATATTCTTTTAACATCTTTTGAGCTATTTCAGCACCTTTTTTTTCATGATCGACCGTTGTTTCCGTAAAACCGATGTCGTGGAATAAAATACCTAATCGTAATAATTTGGCATCCTCCGGGTCGATCTGAATATGCCTTAAGTATTTATCGCTGGTCTCTAAAGCATCCAAGGTGTGATGAATGCCATGGTAATGAAGATCCTTAGACAATTTGGTTTCCAGGATTTCCAGAATGTGTTTTCGAAGCTTGTAATATCCTTTCATTGCAATTTAATTCTCTTAAACGGTAACTAACCAAAAAGCTAGTGCCATGATAACGAAAATAAAGCTCAATCCAAAAAACTTAATAGATTTTTGGACGCAGATGAACTTTTGGTCAATAATTTTACTTTCAATATGAATTTGCTGACTTAACTGTTCAAACATTTCATGCTCACTATTACATACCTCCATAAGTTTTTTGGTGTATTCCTTGGCATCTCCAAAACCGTAAACAGCATCACGAAAGAAAAAAACATTCTTATCATACTTCAATTCCAGCTGAGGTTTGAAACATTTGAAACAATAATAAATGGATACCAATACGGAACCAATCCACAAAAAAGAAAGTACCACAAATACTTTACTTGTTTCAATAACAGGCTGAAACT
The DNA here is from genome assembly GCA_020347545.1 of Flavobacteriaceae bacterium. Classification (GTDB taxonomy): domain Bacteria; phylum Bacteroidota; class Bacteroidia; order Flavobacteriales; family Flavobacteriaceae; genus Lutimonas. The sequence continues at coordinate 435,579 of CP070731.1, forward strand.
GTTCTATACGGTCAATAAAAAGTCCAATGATAAGACTGTGGAAAGAAAAGATAATTCCCGCTTTTAATTCCGAGGCGCGAATCAGTTTTTCAAGGCGTTCGAGTTGCTCCCAATAATTGTTAGGATCCTGTCTCATCTCATAAAGTTTAATCAGTAATTGCTCCTAAAGTTAACATAAAACTTCGAAACTTTTATCTTTGACAGGATTTTGGGGATTTTTTTTTGCGCCATTGACAAAATACATTTTCATCATCCCCTTGTTTTTAACATCTATTTCACCTCGATATTCGCAGTCAAAATGATCCCTGATCAGCTGATAGGTATTTTCTGAAACATTGATTCTTCCCGCATCAGAATTTGATTCCATCCGGGATGCAATATTTACCGTATCCCCCCAGATATCATAGGCAAACTTTTTGGTACCTACCACACCGGCTACAACGGCCCCTGTATTAATACCAATTCGGATATTGAAATGAGCGATACTGTCATCTGAGGAATGTCTCATCTTTTCAACAAACTTTTTGATCTCGAATGCGGCTTGAAGGATTTTGATGACCTCATCTTTAGATACATGAGTCAGTCCACCCGCACACATATAGGCATCCCCAATCGTTTTAATTTTTTCCAGTTCAAATTTATCAATGATCTCATCAAATTTGGAAAAGAAAAAATCAACTGACTTTACCAAAACCTCGGGAGACAGGTTTTCAGAGTATCTGGTGAAGGCCTGAAAATCAGTAAACATTACAGTAACAGCATCAAACTTTTTGGCCTTTACCTTACCGTGTTCTTTCAATTCCTGCGCCGTAGAACTTGGCAGGATATTCAGAAGCAGGTCATCGGATCTTCTTTTTGCCTTTCGAATGTTTCTAAAATAGAAACCGGTCAAACCTAATAAGGCAATCATGCTAAAAGCAAGAATTCTCAAATTCGATTTTTGCTGGTTTAAAAGTTCAACTTCGGATTGTTTTAAATCAATTTCGGTCTGCTTTTGGGCAACCTCGAACTCATTTCGCATATTGGAAGTTTTCAGCACGGTGGAAAGGTTGGTAACACTGTCTTTAAATGTAACATAATCCTCATAGAATTTCAAAGCTTCTTTATGCTTGCCTGTCTTGGAATATATTTTTGAAAGTATATGGCTAGCTTCGCTAATAAGGGGTTTCATATTATGCTCCTCTGCAAGAGAAAGACCTTCCAATGCAAATTCAGTTGCCCTGTCAAAATCATTTTTTAGAAAATAGATATTGGAGTAATCGATCAATGTTTCACTCAAACCTTCAAAATCTCCTAAAGTTTCAAAAATTGGCAAAGAATTATTGAGGCTGTTCTGTGCATTTATAAAATCTCTCTTCTGAACATAAGCCAATCCTTTATTTGCATCATTATATGCAAGACCTCTCCTAAAATTAATCTGTTTAAAAAGATTCTCAGATTCATTGAAGTAAATTAATGCAGAATCGGGCTTATTTGAATAAATATAGCAATGACCTAGATTCATCAGGCTGGATCCCAACCAAATTGTATCTCTTTTTCGAAGCAAATTCTTTTTAATTTCCTCGATAGATTTTCTATAATATGTAATACTGGTTTCCATATCACTAAATTCTCTATACACATTAGCTATAGATCCCCAAACAGAAGCCAAGCGTCTAAAATCATCATTTTTAATTGCTATATCTCCCGCTAAGAAATAATTTTCGACGGCTTCTGTTAATTCTCCCATGGCCGCAAAAGAATTTCCTTTTTCCAAATAAGCAATATATAAATGTGTGCTTGACTCCATCTCTTTAGCCAAGGCCAAAAGTTCATTCGAATATTTCAGTTTAGTCTCAAGATCATGTTGATGTATGGCCAGCTTCCTTAGTATTTCAAGCCTTTTTTCTTCTTCAAAATCACCAGTGACATAAATTGTTTCTAGACTGTCAGCCAATTGTTGATGCTGACAAAACAAGGATATACTTAGAAAAAGAAAGAAAATAATAGAACTCAGCTTTTTATAAAAAGCT
>CP070731.1:437690-443345 GCA_020347545.1 Flavobacteriaceae bacterium
CTCCTGGTGTCGAGAACATCCAAACGTATAAGTTCAAACTCCTGATCGTTCTTTCGAGGATTTCTACTGGTTCCGTAAACTTTATAGCCCTTAGATGTTAAATACCTTGCTGTTATGGCTCCTATGCCAGAAGATGCACCCGTAATTAAAATAACCTTGCTCATGCTGCAAAGATGGAATAAAAAAATTAAACTTTTAAATGAAAACGGGTCTTATTAATGGAGCTATTTCTTTTGCTTAAAAACAAAAAAAATGGCAAGCTACCTGCATCACACCGCTCAACCTAATACCTTTGCTGCGTTCCCGCCCTGGAGGATTCAAAGGGAGCTGGTTGTGCAGGACTTGCCGCTGCAAAAATACTACCTATTTACAATAAAACAAGTTTTTTTGTAACTTTTAATATTCCACCTTTACTAATACCTACTGATACATTATATTAATTATATTTGTGTAACTTAAAATTAAATTTTATGGAAGACCAACCTAAATCTACAACGAAATCGATCATGCTTAATTACGGTCTGGTACTGGGCCTTGTGTCGATCATTGTCATGTTAATCAATTATGTATTCGGAGACCTATACGAACCTCACTGGTCCATCATGGTCATCTCGCTGGCTCTTACCTCAGCCGTAATTGTTATGGCTTTAAAAAAAGTCAAAGAGGGAAATTCAGGATTCCTAAGTCTTGGTGAGGCCATTAAGACAGGCCTTGGAATTTCTCTTGTTTCAGCAATCATTTATTGTGTTTATCTCTTGATTTTTTACAACGTGATCGAACCGGATTACTTTGCCAATATGATTGAGTTTCAAGAGCAGATGATCGCTGAAAGGTATCCTCAGCTGACCGATGAACAATTGGAAGGGGCACAGAAAAATGCAGCTATGTTTGCAAGCACCGGACCTAACTTAACCATAACTATTATTGTTAGTCTTTTCTTTGGATTAATCATCTCTCTTGTAGCAGGATTGGTAATGAAAAAATCAAAAGAAGATTAAATTAACGCACATTATTTAAATGGATATATCCATAGTTGTTCCTCTGCTGAATGAGGAAGAATCCTTACAGGAACTTCATGATTGGATTGTAAAAGTTATGCAATCCAATCATTTTTCCTATGAAATACTTTTTGTCGATGATGGAAGTCAGGATAATTCCTGGAATAAAATAACCGAATTATCATCCGCCAACGATGCTGTAAAAGGACTTCGCTTTCAGAAAAATTATGGTAAATCCCAGGCCTTGAACGCAGCTTTCAAAGAGACACAGGGCGAGGTGGTAATCACGATGGATGCGGATCTACAGGATAGTCCGGATGAAATCCCGGAATTGTATAATCTGATATCCGAAGAAGGTTTTGACCTGGTCTCCGGCTGGAAAAAGAAAAGATACGATTCGAAAATCAGAAAGAATTTACCTTCAAAGTTGTTTAATGCTGCCGCAAGAAAGACTTCTGGACTGAAGCTCCACGATTTCAATTGCGGTTTAAAAGCGTACAAAAATGAAGTAGTTAAAAGCGTTGATGTTTACGGGGAAATGCACAGGTACATTCCGGTTCTGGCCAAGAATGCAGGATTTGGAAATATTGGGGAAAAAGTAGTTATCCATCAGGCCCGAAAATATGGGGCCACAAAATTTGGAATGGATCGATTCATCAACGGATTTCTTGATCTTATTACCATAAACTTTCTGACTAAGTTTGGTAAGAGACCCATGCATTTATTTGGACTTTTAGGGACATTGGTATTTATTCTGGGTTTTATTTCTTCACTCGTTATTGGTATCTCCAAACTTATCAAATTGTACCAGAGGGAACCTACCATTCTGGTAACGGACAATCCCTGGTTTTATATTGCCCTTACCAGCATGATTTTAGGATCGCAACTGTTTTTGGCAGGGTTTCTTGGCGAATTGATCCTGAGATCAAAAAGAAAATCCCAACGCTATTCGATTCGTGAAAAACTGAATCTGTGAGACTGGGTGAATTTCAGGCAGAAGCCTTAAAACCCTGATCCTTTACTAGTTTAATTTCAAGACAAAAAGTTTATCTTTGTGTCCTTAAATTTTAATTCCCTATGAACAGCAACGAAATAATCAACAAAGCCAAATTATGGATCAAACCTCCGTTTGATCAAGCAACTCAAAAAGAAATTAAGGATTTATTGGATACGGACTCCAAGGATCTGACCGATAGATTTTATAAAAACCTTGAATTCGGAACAGGTGGAATGCGGGGAACAATGGGAGCCGGCACAAACAGAATCAATAAATACACGCTTGGAAAAAATACGCAGGGTCTGTCAAACTATCTTCTAAAAACATTTCCGGGAAAACAACCAAAGGTAGCTATTGCTTATGATTGCAGACATAACAGTAAGACTTTTGCAAAATCTGTGGCAGATGTCTTTTCGGCAAATAACATTATTGTTTATTTGTTTGAGGATTTAAGAGCTACTCCGGAATTGTCCTATGCTGTGAGAGCACTTCAATGTGACGCTGGAATTGTGCTTACCGCTTCTCATAATCCACCGGAATATAATGGATACAAAGTCTATTTCAATGATGGCGGACAGATCATTCCGCCACAGGATGGTGAAATAGTTGACGAAATAAACAAGGTTCAATTTGAAGACATAAATTTTGAAGCGAAGGAAGATCTCATTGAGATCATTGGGGAAGAAATTGATAAGAAATTCGCTGAAGAGGCTGTGGAAAACGCCACCTCCAGGGATACAAAAGGCAGAGATAAATTAAAGATCGTTTTTACATCTCTTCACGGGACCTCCATTACCATGGTACCAAGAGCGCTGGAGCTGGCAGGATTTACGGACGTACATATTGTTGAGGAACAAAGAGAACCTGACGGAAATTTCCCTACGGTTGACTCACCCAATCCGGAAGAGCCCGCTGCACTTAAAATGGCTACGGATCTTGCCGATGAAATCGGTGCGGACATTGTTATTGGAACCGATCCTGACTGTGACAGATTGGGTATTGCCGTAAGGGATCTTGACAACAAGCTTGTATTACTCAACGGAAATCAGACTTTTGCTGTTTTGGTGGATGCTTTACTTAAAAAATGGCAGGAAGAAGGAAGAATTAACGGTAAACAATTCGTGGGTTCCACCATCGTTTCAACACCTATGATCCAGAAATTAGCCGAGAGCTATGGCGTCAGTACCAAAATAGGTCTTACCGGATTCAAATGGATCGCGAAAATGATCAGGGAGGCCGAAGGTAAGGAAGAGTTCATAGGAGGTGGAGAAGAAAGCTTTGGATTTATGGTTGGCGATTTCGTGAGAGACAAAGATGCCGTATCCAGTACCTTATTGGCTTGTGAAATTGCGACTCAGGCAAAATCGATGGGTAGTTCTGTTTACGCTGAGTTATTGCAATTGTATAAAAAGCACGGTTTCTATAAAGAGCATCTTATTTCTGTTGTAAAAAAAGGTGTAGAGGGTGCTCAGGAAATTCAGCAAATGATGGTTGACATGAGAAATTCTCCTGTGACCCAAATTCATGGCGAAAAAGTGAATTTTCTTTTTGATTATCAAACTTCTGTATGCAAAAATCTTTTGACCGGAGAAGAGTCGGCTATTGAGTTGCCGAAGTCAAATGTGTTGATCTATGAAACGGTTGAAGGAACCAGAATGGCAGCAAGACCAAGTGGAACAGAACCGAAAATAAAGTTTTATTTTAGTGTGCATCAACCACTTGAAAGCATTGGAGATGCAAAACAAGTTGAAGAACAATTGGATCAAAAGATCCAAGAGATTATAAAAGAATTCAAGTTATAGGCCATTGATTGCTTATCACTTTGTGGTTTCATTTGATTGCAGCCTTTTAAATAAAATAAATGAATTATTTTAAGAAAATCCTTCGTTTTGCTAAACCCTATCTCAGATATGCGTGGCTAAATGTATTTTTCAACATCCTTTATGCAATTTTTAATGTGTTGTCAGTATTGGCCTTTATCCCGGTTCTGGGAATACTGTTTGGCAGAGAGGAAAAAGTAACGGTAAAACCAGAATTTAAAGGATTAACCGGTGTCTATGATTATGTTCAGGATTCTCTCAATTTTTATGTTTCGAACATGATGGAAACGGGTGGGCTGGAACAGGCTTTACTCTTCATATGTTTGATCAGTTTTTCCATGTTCTTTTTTAAAAACCTCTTCAGATACCTGGCCCTTTTTGTATTGTCATTTCTGAGGACAGGGGTAGTAAAAGATCTCAGGGATGCCTTGTATTTAAAAATCGTCTCCTTACCCCTTTCCTATTTTTCAGAAAAGAAAAAAGGGGATACCATGGCAAGAATGTCCAATGATGTTCAGGAAATTGAGGTGTCTTTTCTCAATACCCTCGAAGCAGTAGTCAGAGAGCCGTTAACCATTATATTTACCCTGACTTCAATGTTTGCGATCAGTGCCAAACTAACGCTCTTTGCTTTTATTCTGCTACCAGTGTCCGGGATTATAATATCTTCAGTAAGTAAGCGTCTAAAAGCAAAATCACTGCTGGCTCAACAGGAAACTGGTAATTTTCTGTCTTTTATCGAAGAAACGCTTACGGGGCTCAAAGTGATCAAGAGCTTTACGGCTGAGAAGAAAATGGAAAATAAATTCAAAGGTTCTACCTTAAGGCTGAAACAATTAATGACCAGTGTCATTAACAGAACAAATCTAGCCTCCCCCATGAGTGAATTCCTGGGTTCCGCAACAATTATAGCCATTTTGTGGTATGGAGGAAGAATCGTTCTTCTTGGGGAAGATGAAATGAAGCCTCAGGAATTCCTCGGTTATATAGGGCTCTTTTACCTGATCTTAAATCCTGCCAAAGCTATATCCAAGGCACTTTTCAGTATTCAGAAAGGAAATGCTTCAGCAGAGAGGATCATTTCAATTCTAGAGACGGAAAATGATATTATTGATCACCCCAAGGCCTTGGAAAAAGATAGTTTCGACCAGGAAATCGAACTGAAAAATATTAGCTTCAAGTATAAGGATGATTATGTCCTTAAGAATTTTTCGTTGAAAATACCCAAAGGAAAATCGATAGCGCTTGTAGGACAATCAGGAAGTGGCAAATCAACTTTGGCGAACCTCATTCCCAGGTTTTATGATGTCAATGAAGGAGCCATTCTGATTGATGGCGTTCCGCTTCAGGAGATAAAGAAAAGAAGTGTCAGGGAATTGATGGGCATCGTAACACAGGAATCTATACTATTTAATGACTCTGTAAAAAACAATATCACACTTGGGGTTGATAGTGCCAGTGATGAAGATGTTATTGCTGCTGCAAAAGTTGCCAATGCACATGAGTTCATAACGGCACTCCCTCTGCAATACGACAACAATATCGGGGATAGTGGAAACATGCTTTCCGGGGGGCAGAGACAGAGGCTTTCCATAGCCAGGGCGGTGTTAAAAAACCCTCCGATCATGATTTTGGACGAAGCTACCTCCGCGCTGGATACAGAATCGGAACAACTGGTTCAGTCCGCTTTGGAAAAGATGATGGAAAACAGAACTTCCATAGTAATTGCACACAGATTATCAACCATTCAAAAGGCTGACCTGATCGTTGTGATGCAAAATGGAAAAATAGTGGAGCAAGGAAAACATTCAGAGTTACTTGACAAAAAAGGAGCTTATTT
>CP070731.1:443445-449096 GCA_020347545.1 Flavobacteriaceae bacterium
TGACTGCCTTTCTGTTATTCGAACTACAGATGGAGGAAATAACTGGCAAAAAACAGACTGCGCTAACCTACCGAAGGTCACTGAGGGTGAAGCTGCCTTTGCTGCGAGCAACACGAATATTGCTTCTTACGGTGACAAGGTATGGATCGTAACCGGAGGGTCAAAAGCCCGGGTTTTAATATCAGTTGATAAAGGAGAATCCTGGAAAGTAAGGGAGACACCAATCGTTCAGGGCGGGAAAATGACCGGAATATTCACTACAGATTTTTATGATGAGCTGAATGGTATAGTTATGGGCGGTAACTGGGAAGAAAAAAAGAACGGTAAAGATTCCAAGGCAATTACCTCAGACGGAGGTGAATCCTGGAATTCTATTAATTCGAATGTTCCGGGCTATATTAGCTGTGTTCAATATGTTCCGGGAAGTAAGGGTAATAATCTTGTTGCCGTTTCCACTGAGGGGCTTTTTTACAGCGAGGATGCCGGTAATAACTGGATCCGAATTTACGATAAAGGGTATTATAGTCTTCGTTTTTCCGGACCGAATGAGATCTGGCTTTCGGGACATGAAGAAATAGTCAAGATAAAATTACAGTAATCCATGAAGTATTTTTTAACCACCATTTGTCTCGCAGTTGTGATTGTCATAACCTCCTGTGAACAAAGTAAGTTTGAAAGAGAATTTGAGTGCAACACACCCAGAAGCTATACGCAAACTAAAGATTATAAAGATGTTTTAAATCATTTTGAGATAGACGTCCCAAAGAGCTGGAAAACAGAACTTTATTATGATGAATACCAATCGGCCCTTTATACCGCGGACACTACAAAACAATTAAGAGAGACTTTTATTCTTGATATCGCCTGGCATCAGGGTGAATTGGTCCTGAACAAGGAATTTGAGGTAAGAGTTGCCGAAAATGCAAGCAGGAACTTAAAATTGATTCCTGTGAAATCAGGTTTTGGAGAGTATTTGGGACAGCCTGCCTATTATCATATCGCAACAGGAAAAAGCGAAGATCTAAGCTGGCATTATCTTGAAGTTTATGTACAGCATAAAGTTGATGAATATTACACTTTTACATCAAAAATTTACGGTGATGAGTTTGTTTCAGAAAGGATTTGTGCCTCCTTCAGTATTTTTAATGAAATTTCTTTTATTGAATAAAATATTCCCCCCAAAATAGCGTTATCTAAGTTGATAAGAATCTTCCCCTGTTCTGCTCAACTAATTATTATAATACAACGCTATGAAAAAGAAAAAAAGTATTGTAATTGGTTTGGCTCTTTTGTTCGTTTCATTTCTCTCCTGCGATTCGGAAGATCAAATTGATTCATTAAACTCAATCAACGGTTCATCATCTCTTGAAAAGAGTGTTAACCAAGAACCACAAACAATTTTAGTTACCAAAGAAGACATTGAAACCCAAAGCTGTGATGAGCCTGTCAAATTTCCTTTGATGGCAGGACAGCATATTGAAGTTGGAGCAGTGTACGTTTCCAACGATGAAAATTATGTTTATGTAAGGTATGAGATCACCGAGACAGAATGGTCGCTAAAAGAAACTCATTTATTTATTGGAGATTTAGATGATGCCCCATTTACGAACGGTGGTAATCCGCAGTTTGGTCAGTTTACGTACCAGGCCAATCATGATTTTGTACATGAATTTTTATACACTGATCCAATAGATGATGATACGGAAGAAATTTCGATTATTGCACATGCGGTTGTTGTTCAAAGAGACGGTGATAATACAACTGCAAATGAAACGGCCATAGCCGAGGGGCAAACCGAATTCGAGGGAAATCGTTGGGGCTGGATCATTAATTATCAAATCGCGGAGTGCGAAGGAGACGAAAATGAAGAAGGAGGTAGCAGCTTACAGGATTCTGATGAATCTGATGATGACGGAACCGATGATGACGGGAACGATGATGACGGGAACGACGATGACGGAACCAATTCGGGAACAACAATTGGAGGAATCGATGGAACAAACGGAAGCAGTAACGGAGACACAGGTTCTGATAGTGGATGTATGGATGCATACGCCTATTCAAATGACACACAATCGACCTGTCTTTTAGACGAATTCGGACAATGGGGCTGGACGAATCTGGTTAATGAAAATTCACAACATTATATCCCTGGAGGAGTTGATTACACTTATCCGCTTTATGCAAGTGCCTTCCAATGCGATACATCAAATAGTATCCTTATTGGAGAAATGAAACTTAATGTGCAGGGAGGAGACGGCAAGCTTTATGCAAAAGTTGATATTGTTTTGAATAATCAAGACCTTTCCATAACTGATATAAACCTATATTTTGGCAGTGGTAAGTATCCTCTTGATGAAAGAGGTCAGACAACCCTGTCCTCAGATGCATTTGACATAAATCTGACAGACCTGAATCAGAAAAGTTTTTCTGCAACCTGGATAGAATGGGATCCTGAATCCTATTTCATTGCCCATGTTAAAGTTTGTCCTGAGGCGCTGCTGCCTTAGATCGCTGAATCAAATAAAACAAAAAAAGATTGTCATAAGGCAATCTTTTTTTTATTGTTCTTGTCAAGATTAATTACTTTTGATTAAACATTAGACAATGGAGAATATAACAGATCGTTTTTTAAAATATGTCAGTTTTGACAGTCAGTCGGATCCTAAAAGTAAGACCACGCCAAGTACCGAAAAACAATGGGAAATTGCCAATTATCTTGTCCAGGAATTAAAAGACCTGGGGCTTGAGGATGTCAGCATTGATGAAAATGCATATATCATGGCCACACTTCCTTCAAATGTTGATCATAAGGTACCGGCGATTGGCTTTATTGCTCATTTTGACACCAGTCCAGATTATACGGCAACGAATGTAAAACCACGGATCCACAAAAATTATCAAGGTGAAGATATTGTTTTGAACAAAGAAGAGAATATCGTTTTATCTCCGTCCTATTTTGAAGATTTGTTATTGTACAAGGGCCAGACACTCATTACAACAGATGGTACTACGCTCTTAGGTGCAGATGATAAGGCCGGGGTTACTGAGATCGTTACCGCCATGGAATTTTTACTTGCTCATCCGGAAATCAAACATGGTCCTGTCAGAATTGGATTTACACCCGACGAGGAAATTGGAAGAGGAGCACATAAATTTGATGTGAAAAAATTTGCCGCTGAATGGGCCTATACGATGGATGGCAGTCAGGTTGGGGAATTAGAATATGAAAATTTCAATGCTGCCGGTGCAGTAGTTACAGTTCATGGAAAAATTGTTCATCCTGGATATGCCAAAGGTAAAATGATCAATTCAATGTTGATCGCATCCGAGTTTATCGCATCGCTACCAAAAAATGAGATCCCTCAGGAAACAGAAGGATATGAAGGATTTTTTCATCTCACGGATATGCAGGGTGAAGTAGAAAAAACAACACTTGAATATATCATCAGGGACCATGATAAAGCATTATTTGAGAAACGGAAAAACGTAATGCTGGAAGCCGCGAAAAAAATCAATGATAAACAGGGGTCTGGAACTATTGAAATAGAAATTTCGGATCAATATTTTAATATGCGGGAGAAGGTGGAGCCTGTAAAACATATTGTTGATATAGCTGAAGAGGCGATGAAGGAACTAGGTATAAATCCATTGATAAAGGCAATTCGAGGGGGAACGGATGGTTCACAGCTTTCTTATATGGGTCTCCCTTGTCCGAATATTTTTGCCGGGGGGCATAATTTTCATGGAAGGTATGAATATGTTCCTGTTGAGTCCATGATCAAAGCAACTGAAGTCATCGTGAAAATTGTGGAGCTGACCGCAAAGAAATACTGATCTGTTAAAATTTCACGAATTAGGGTATTCTGTTATTATTTTTCAAAAATTTTGAAAATACCATCAGTATGCTACTTTTGCCTTGATAAAACTTAAGACATGACCAATAAATTTTTGATCTCTTTAACGAAAAAATACGAAAGCCCTTTGTATGTATACGATGCAGAAAAAATAATTTCGCAATACAACCGGCTTAGCAATGCCTTTTCTTCAGTTAAGAATTTAAAAATAAATTACGCCACTAAAGCACTTTCCAATATCAGTGTTTTAAAATTGTTTCGATCCTTAAACTCAGGGCTTGATACCGTCTCGGTTCAAGAGGTTCAACTGGGCCTCAAAGCTGGCTTTGATCCAAAGGATATTATTTTCACACCCAACGGGGTCTCATTGGATGAAATTGAGCAGGCCATGGAACTTGGGGTTCAGATCAATATTGATAACATTTCAATTTTAGAGCAGTTTGGTCAAAAGCACCCGGAGGTACCTGTTTGTATCCGAATGAACCCTCATGTTATGGCAGGCGGTAATAAAAAGATTTCAGTAGGCCATATTGATTCAAAATTTGGTATTTCCATACATCAGCTCCCTCATATACACAGGGTCGTCGAAAATACGGGAATGCTGATCAATGGAGTTCATATGCATACCGGATCTGATATTTACGATATCGATGCTTTTTTAAGGGCCACTGAAATATTATTTAACGTAGCAGCTTCTTTTGAGGATCTTGAATATATTGATTTTGGCTCAGGTTTTAAGGTGCCCTACAAAGAAGGAGATATCCAAACGGATATAGAAGAACTAGGCGAAAAATTATCAAAAAGGTTTAATGACTTTTGCAAGGAAACAGGTAAAGAACTGACTTTGATGTTCGAACCTGGAAAATTTCTCGTCAGTGAGGCAGGACAGTTTTTAGTCCACGTCAATGTGGTCAAACAAACTACATCCACCGTCTTTGCAGGAATAGATTCGGGCTTGAATCATTTGATAAGGCCGATGTTCTATGACTCCTATCACCACATCGAGAATCTATCCAATCCAAAAGGGAAAAAGAGGTTTTACACTGTGGTGGGATATATTTGTGAAACGGATACTTTTGGCACCAACAGGCAGATCAGTGAAATCAAAGAAGGTGATATTCTAAGCTTTAAAAACGCTGGTGCTTATTGTTATTCCATGGCTTCGAATTATAATTCCAGGTACAGACCGGCAGAAGTACTCGTTTTTAAGGGTAAGGATTATCTCATTAGAGAACGTGAGACCATTGAGGATATAATGAACAAGCAGGTTGCCGTTACATTGCCAATTTAATCAGTCGTTTTAAAATAATCTTATTTAAAGGGGGGAGTCAAAATTCTGATCTACAATTTTCTTGATCTTCTGATTCAAGGTCTTCATGGAATTATAATTGGAATGCTCCAGGGTAATGACAACAAGGTCCTCTTTTTGATATTGCATCAAAGAGGTGCTGAAACCATTCCATTTTCCGTTGTGATAGACCACTTTTCCATTATCGTCTTCCTTGATTCTAAAACCGAATCCGTATGGAACTTTTCTCTTGTATTTAGTTTCACCCCTGGTGTACATTTCATCCAGGGTTTTCTTTGAAATGATTTTTCCCGAGTTGAGTCCCTGCACCCATTTCATCATATCCTCTGTGGTCGAATAGACATTCTTATCCCCGACTATTGCATCGTTGACCGTACCTCCTATTCTGGCATGCCATCTTCTTCGGTATACTCTGTAGCCACTTAGCTGCCCTTCTTTTATTTCATCCTTCTCGTAGCGATAAACAAAAGTGTTTTTCATATAAA
>CP070731.1:449196-454808 GCA_020347545.1 Flavobacteriaceae bacterium
TTGTAATGTGCCTCATCAACGATCACTAGACCTATATCCTGAAGATCTGCTTTTTCTTCCTTGATCCTGTTATTGAGGGTTTCAACCATTGCAACAAAACAAGAGTATTTTTCCTCGTTAGTCACTTCTTTTACGCTGCTGTCAATCACCTTGTTGTTGACGCCAAATTCAGTAAGCATACTTGAAGTCTGTTTACTCAATTCAATCCTGTGCGTAAGAATTAAGACTTTATGCTTATTCTTTTTAATGTATCGTCTGGCTATTTCCGAAAAAATAACTGTTTTCCCGCCACCAGTAGGCAATTGATACAGGAGGTTGTAACTTGTAGGGTTTTCGTTTATTCTCTGGAAAATCTTGTCAATCGCCCCATGTTGGTAATCATAAAGTTTCTTACCAATAATCTTTTCTTCTTTGTCAAGTTTTGTGAGCACCATGTAGTTAAAAATAAACCTTGCAAAAATACTCAATTCACTAGGTTCTTTTGCAATTCTTTCAAAGAAATTTTTTCAGATGCTTCAATCTTTTTCTATACGGCTGATTTCTAAAAATTTAGACACCCAATCATTTTAAACAAAAAATGCCGATTCAAGAAAAGATCGGCATTTTTTATAATTTCACGATTAAATTCTTCGCTAAACATTTGCAGACAGCCAATCGCCAACCTCTGAAGTCCCATAAGATTTACCACCATCGGCAAGATCTTCTGTAACCACACCTTGAGCCAGTGATTTATTGACTACTTCCCTGATCGCCGCCCCTTCTTCGTGCAAGCCAAATCCGGTTTCGAACATCATTGCAGCAGATAATACCGTAGCAAGCGGATTCGCTATATTTTTTCCAGTGGCCTGAGGATAAGACCCGTGAATTGGCTCGAAAAGAGAAACTTCCGATCCCACTGAAGCAGAAGGCATTAAGCCCATGGAACCCGAGATTACCGATGCTTCGTCGGTTAGAATATCGCCAAATAGATTCTCTGTAATCAGCACATCATAATCGTTGGGCCATTGCACAAGCCGCATCGCTACCGCATCTACAAACTCATAAGAGACCTCAACTTCCGGATAATCCTTTTCCATTTCCTGAACCGTTTCTCTCCATAATCTTGAAGTTTCCAAAACATTGGCCTTGTCTACACAACAAAGTTTTTTACCACGGCTCAAAGCCATTTCAAATCCTTTTTTAGCCAATCGCTGAACCTCTTCACGCGAGTAAACGCAATGATCATATGCAACGTCACCATTGTTCTCTCTGCCTTTCTTTCCAAAATAGATACCACCTGTCAATTCTCTTAAAAAGACCAGGTCAGTACCCTCAATTCTTTCCTTTTTCAAGGGAGACTTGTCGATCAATGAGGGAAAAGTAAAGGTTGGTCTTACATTTGCAAAAAGACCCAGTTTTTTTCTCATTTTCAACAAACCCTGTTCAGGCCTGACTTTTGCAGAAGGATCATTGTCAAATCGAGGGTGCCCAATGGCTCCAAAAAGAACGGCATCCGAGTTCGCACAGATCTCGTGGGTTTCTTCAGGATAAGGATCACCTACTGCATCGATTGCCGCAGCACCGGTCAAGGCCGGGTGCCAGGTTATTTCATGATTGAACTTTTTTGCTATGGCATCAGAAACCTTTACGGCCTGATCTATTACTTCAGGTCCTATTCCGTCTCCGGCCAAAAGTGCAATTTTTAATTTCATAAGAAGTTTATTTATCTAAATTATATTCAACATTTTTTGGGTGGCTACAATGGCAGATACCGTCTGATCCGAATCAAGACCACGAGTTTTAAATGATTTATCCCCCAGTTGCCAGGTAATAACCGTTTCACAAAGTGCATCAGAATTGGATCCCGGTGGAATCCTTACCGCATAATCAGTCAACTTCGGCAGAGTTTTGCCTTTATCCTTATAAATCTTTTTCAAGGTATTCATAAAGGCATCAAATTGCCCGTCACCCTGTGCGTTTTCCTGAATTGATTCACCTTCAAATTTCAAAGAAACCGTAGTCGATG
Source organism: Flavobacteriaceae bacterium (assembly GCA_020347545.1). Classification (GTDB taxonomy): domain Bacteria; phylum Bacteroidota; class Bacteroidia; order Flavobacteriales; family Flavobacteriaceae; genus Lutimonas. The sequence continues at coordinate 451,202 of CP070731.1, forward strand.
GCCTAAGACCTTTTGAATGCGTTAAAACATAGGATTCCACTACAACCTTCTCCTCTACCGCATTGCTGTCCAGGACATCCGATATGATATAAGGAAGGTCCTCTTTGGTAACCACCTCTTTTTTATCACCCAATTCAATAATCCGTTTTGTTACCTTTGCAATATCTTCGTCACTCAGATGCAATCCCAACTGTTGCAGATTTTTCTGGATATTGGCTTTACCCGAGGTTTTACCCAACGCATATTGCCTTTTTCTTCCAAATCTTTCAGGAAGCAAATCATTAAAGTAAAGGTTATGCTTATTATCTCCATCTGCATGTATTCCAGCAGTTTGAGTAAAAACATTATCTCCAAGTACAGGTTTGTTTTCAGGGATTCTGAATCCTGAAAAAGTTTCGACAAGTTTACTAACGGTGTACAGGGATTTCTCTTTTACCGCAATTTTTACCTCAGGAACAAAGTCATTTATGACAGCCACGGCACTGGCAAGGGGAGCATTACCTGCCCTTTCGCCCATTCCGTTTAATGTCAGATGCAAGCCATCAGCTCCGGCCCTAACAGCCTCGAGAACATTTGCCACACCCAGGTCATAATCATTGTGTGCATGAAAATCGACATGCATTTCAGGGTATCTGTCTTTGACCTGTTTTATGAAATCATAAGACTCTTTTGGAGTAAGCACCCCCAAGGTATCAGGTAATAAAAGCCTTTTTATCGGTTGTGACGACAAGAAATCAAGAAATTGAAAGACATATTCAGGAGAATTTCTCATACCATTGCTCCAGTCTTCCAAGTAAACATTGGTTTCAATGCCATTTTCCCTGGCCAATGCTATACTTTGGGCTATTTCCTCAAAATGCTGTTCAGGTGACTTTTTTAACTGATGTGTCAAATGGTTCAAAGAGCCCTTGGTCAAAAGATTTTGAACCTTTGCTCCTGTTTCAACCATCCACTCAATGGACAGGCCCTTGTCAACAAATGAAAGAACTTCAACCTTATCAATAAAACCTGTTTCCTTTGCCCAGTCGGTAATACTTTTGACTGCATTAAATTCTCCTTTTGAGACCCTGGTCGAAGCGATTTCGATTCGATCAACATGCAACTCCTCGAGCAACAATTTTGCAATGGTCAGTTTCTCTGAGGAGGAAAATGATACACCATTGGTCTGTTCGCCATCCCTTAAGGTGGTGTCCATGATCTCTATCTTCCTTTTCTTAGCCATTTAAAGTTCTTTTAAAAAGGTCTTTTGTCTGCAAACTCGATGATTTCCTCTCTGATATTTTGAAGATAATCGATATCGTCAAATCCATTCAGCATGTTTTCTTTTTTGTAACCATTAATAACAAAAGATTCCTTAGTTCCCGTCGATAAAAGCGATACTTCCTGCTTTTCCAGATCAACCAATATCTCTGATTTAGGATCCTTTTCTATTTCCGCAAAGATCTCGGCCAAAAACTCCTCACTAACCTGTACAGGCAGCACACCTACATTCAAACAATTGTTCTTAAAGATATCTGCAAAGAAGCTTGATATGACACATCTGAATCCAAAATCATAAACTGCCCATGCGGCGTGTTCTCGTGATGAACCTGAACCGAAATTTCTACCACCTACAAGTATTTTTCCACTGTAGATCCTCTTATTAAGAACAAAGTCACTTTTTGGGGAACCATCGTTGTTATATCTCCAATCTCTGAATAGATTATCACCAAATCCCTTTCTTTCCGTAGCCTTTAGAAATCGAGCCGGGATGATCTGATCAGTGTCCACATTCTCTATGGGTAAAGGATAAGCACTACTTTTTAATATTGTAAATTTATCGTAAGCCATTTTTTCTGTTTCTTAAATTCAAATCTTGTTATAATAATTCTCTCGGATCTGTTACCTCACCGGTTACCGCAGCCGCCGCCGCCACGAGAGGACTCGCAAGCAAAGTTCTTGAACCTGGCCCCTGTCTTCCTTCAAAATTCCTGTTTGAGGTACTTACTGCATACTTTCCGGCAGGAACTTTATCATCATTCATGGCCAGACAGGCGGAACAACCCGGCTGACGTAATTCAAAACCAGCTTCGGTGAGAATATCGAGTATTCCTTCTTTCTTGATCTGATCCTCAACAATATGTGATCCGGGAACCAACCATGCCGTTACGTGATCTGCTTTTTTACGTCCTTTAACAATTGATGCAAAAGCTCTGAAGTCTTCTATGCGGCCATTGGTGCAACTGCCCAAAAATACATAATCGATCTTTTTCTTCTTCATGGCTTCTCCTTCCTGAAAACCCATATATTGTAAGGATTTATCATAAGTTGCCTTTCCACCTTCTACCTTTTCAGCGTCAGGAATATCTTTTGAAATCCCAATACCCATACCAGGATTTGTTCCATAAGTGATCATGGGTTCAATTTCAGAAGCATCAAAAGAAAATTCCTTGTCAAAGACAGCACCTTCATCAGTTTTAAGAGTTTTCCAATAGGCCATTGCCTTTTCCCAGTCTTCTCCTTTCGGTGTAAATTCTCTTCCTTTCAAATAGTCATAAGTGGTTTCATCCGGAGCGATCATTCCTCCTCTTGCTCCCATCTCAATACTTAAATTGCAAACCGTCATTCTTCCTTCCATACTCATCTGCTCAAAGACATCACCGGAATACTCAACAAAATAACCTGTAGCACCTGAAGTAGTCAACTTTGAAATGATGAATAGAGCAACATCTTTTGGCCCGACTCCTTTTCCTAGACTTCCGTTAATATTGATTCTCATTTTCTTTGGCTTGGGCTGCATAATGCATTGTGTTGAAAGCACCATTTCAACCTCAGAGGTACCAATACCAAAAGCAATCGCACCAAAGGCCCCATGTGTCGATGTATGTGAATCTCCGCATACAATTGTAGAGCCCGGAAGGGTAATACCGTGCTCAGGTCCTACCACATGTACAATTCCATTGTTTTTATCTCCCAGACCCCAATGACTGATACCGTATTTACCTGCATTCCTTTCCAGGGTTTCCAGCTGGTTGGCAGAAAGCGGATCCTTTACAGGAAGGTGTTGATCAATTGTAGGAGTGTTATGATCTGCTGTAGCAAATGTCCTGTTAGGGTACATCACACCTACTCCTCTGTTTTCGAGCCCAAGAAAGGCCACAGGACTGGTCACTTCATGTATAAAATGTCTGTCAATAAAGAAAACATCTGGCCCGTCCTCTATTTTTCTTACCACATGGGCGTCCCAAACTTTATCAAAAAGGGTATTACTCATAATCTAGTTTATATTTTTTATTTCCATTTTGCCATAGGCAGATGCAAATTTATCTCTTTAGTTGAATCTTATTTGTTGAATTAATGATTTTTTTACAATGTTCAAAACCATTAAAAATCTTAGACCCAATTTTTTCAGTTGCCTGGGCTGGATGCATTTTAAATTTCATTATAATTATAGCAATAAACCGAGTCTTTTTTTACAATATCTATAATGCTTAGTTGATTTATTAAATATTTACTATTTCAGGGATTGATCTTGATTCCTTGAATCGATTAGAAACCAATTTAAACTAAAATTGAAATACGATTTTTAAGTGGAATATTATTGTAATTTTAGGCCTGTTTAAATTCT
>CP070731.1:454908-460373 GCA_020347545.1 Flavobacteriaceae bacterium
TGATCAAAATGACGGAGCCCGGTAAATATCCAAAAAATATCTTCGTAACCCTGAATGATCTTTTAAAGATGGAACATTTTTCGAGGGGTTTTAGTTTTCTGGCCAGTAAACAAAAAGTCAGGAGTATTTTAGGGGGGAAACATGCCTCTAAACTCAGGGGCCGTGGACTGGATTTTGAAGAGGTAAGAAATTATGTTCCCGGAGATGATATCAGAAACATTGACTGGAAGGTTACGGCGAGAACTCAAAAGACCCATTCAAGGGTATATAGCGAAGAAAAGGAAAAGCCCGCACTCATTGTGGTGGACCAGTCCAAGTCTATGTTTTTTGGCTCCCGAAAAAAGACGAAATCGGTCGTTGCAGCTGAGTTTGCGGCCCTAACGGCTTTTAAGGTTCTTAAAGAAGGGGATCGTGTTGGAGGCATTGTATTTGCAGACAATGGTATTGATATCATTTACCCCAAAAGAGACAGAAAGAACATTCTCCGTTTCCTGGAAAAAATAGTCACGCGAAACAGAGAATTAATCAGTTCGAAACCTGTTGAATTTGAAAAGGCACTGACCGAAACCATGGCTAAGGTAAAGAATATTGTGACCCATGACTTTTTGGTTGTTGTTATTTCTGATTTTCAAAGGTACAGACCGGAATTGGTCAAATTTATCACCAGGATATCACATCATAATGATGTGATATTAGCCAAAGTTTATGACCCGATGGAACAGATCATTCCTGAAACCAAATTAATCGCTGGAAATCAGGAAGAGCAGCTTCTTATTGATGGACAAAATGTGGGAATTCGAAAAGAATTTAAAAATGTCTATGAAAATGAATTCGAGCAATTCAAGGAGAAAATGAAAAAACATCGGATACCTGTTCTATCAATTAATACCATTCAAGACACAGATCTTCAGATCAAAGAAATATTAAAAAGAACATGATTAGAATAATCAATTTTTTTTATACGATTCCAGGAGGGAATTCCTCCTTTTTACTACAGGAATCCCAAAAGGTTGCCGAACCTCAGGATCTGGAACCTGTATTGGAACCCGGCCGTATAGGGTTTTCATTTGACACTCCCGGTTGGTACGTGCTGGGTTCGCTAATTCTTCTGGGTTTGTTCTATGCATCCTATCGTTGGATAAAAAAATACAGATCCAATGCGTACAGAAAGGAAGCCTTAAACGAAGTGTTAGCGCTAAAGGAACAGGGCCACGAGATGGATTTTACGGCTCAGCTTTCAGCTATAATGGCCATTCTCAAAAACGTTGCTCTGAAAGCTTATGGAAGAAACTCGGTGGCAACTTTACACGGAAATTCCTGGCTCCTGTTCCTTGAGTCAAAATCAGACGACATAAATTTCAGTCATTTTGAACCTATGATCTCAAGTGCTATTTATGAGAATCAAACTCCGGAACCGAATGAATTGAACGAATTGAGAAACCTTTCAATTAAATGGATCAAGACACATGCCTGAAAACTTTGAAATAGCTCATTTGTGGGTTTTCCTGCTGATACCTCTTCCCTTGCTGATATATTGGCTTTTGCCCCCATTGAGAATAAAAAGTGCTTCCTTACAGGTTCCCAATTTGGACAAGGCAGCCCGTATTACAGGACTAAAACCTCGAAAATCAGCGTTAATCAGCAAGAAAAATATATTGATTTCAATTTTACTTTTTATCGTTTGGTTACTTCTTTTATTATCGTTTTCATCTCCAAGGCTGGTTGGTGAACCGGAATTAAAGATCAAAACCTCGAGAAATTTCCTTATCGTTGCTGACATTTCATTTAGCATGGCCAATACGGATTGGATGATCGATGGTAAAAGAACCACAAGATGGGAGGCCGTTAAAAGCGTCATGCATGAGTTCATTGAGAAGCGGACCGGGGATCGAATGGGCCTTATTTTTTTTGGTTCAAGTTCCTATATTCAGGCTCCCTTCACCTCAGATCTGGCCACTGTGGATCAATTACTGGAGGAAGCTGATGTCGGTATGGCGGGGCAGATGACAAATATCGGAAAAGCCATCGTCAAAGGGATCGAGATGTTTGATCAGGACACCATCAAAACAAAAGTAATGCTGGTTCTGACAGATGGCGTGGACTCTGGAACAGAAATCCTGCCACTTGACGCCGCGGATCTGGCCCGAAAAGACAGTATCCATATCTATACATTGGGAATAGGAAATCCTGAAAGTGCCTCCTCTGATCTTGATGAAAAAACGTTAACTGAAATAGCCGAAATGACCAAGGCGCGCTATTTCAGGGCAATCGATACAGAGGCTCTTTCAGAAATCTATGATGAACTGGACAAACTTGAACCCATAGAATTCGAAGAAGAAAGTTATGTACCGGCCACTTTATTGTACCCCTATCCCATGATTGCCGCAATGGCGCTGACAATTATTTTATCCTTTTTCAGAGGATTCCAAAGACTGATACAAAATAAAAGAGAAACTTAATGAATGAGGGATTTCTACATATCAACTGGGAAGAATTCCATTTTTTAAGGCCCCAATTTCTATGGTTGTTGGCACCTGCATTATTGTCATTTGTAATCGCCATTTCAGGATTGAAGGAAACTGTTAAATGGAAAGAAGTTATTGCCCCTCATTTACGCCCTTTTATGATCAAAAAAGGAAGTGAAAGCATAAAAAAATGGATGCATGTAGGGCTATTTATCACGCTGTCGCTTTCGATTCTTGGTGTGGCCGGTCCGACTTGGCAAAAAATTGAAGAACCTGAAAAGATACTTGAAACTCCCATGGTGATCCTGCTCAACCTATCCCAAAGTATGATGGCAACCGATATTCAACCTTCAAGGCTTGAAAGATCCAAATTTAAAATCAAAGACCTCCTTGATTCAAAACCGGGAGCCAGGATCGCTTTGTTAGGGTTTGCCGGTACCGCACATACCATAGTGCCCCTCACCAGAGATTATAAGATTATCAATAGTCATATTAAAACGCTTTCTTCAGATATTATGCCTTTCCCGGGCAGTAATTTACAGGATGCTTTGATTCTTTCAGATTCCATCACTTCAGTTAGCAATGCGCCGGGTCATGTCCTGCTGATTTCTGACGATTTTACAGAGGACAGTTTTGACATGATCCAGAAGTTTATCAACGGCAATAATAATTCCCTGACCATACTTCCGATGAATACCTTAGGAGGAGCCGTTGTTCCTGCCAAGAGAGGAAAAAGAGTATTAAGGGATAAACAGGGGAAAGAAGTTTTCTCTTCGCTTAATAAAGAGATACTGAACAAAATTGGCTCACTCGACCGGGTGACCATTAGTCCGCTTACCCTTGATAAAAGTGATATGGAATTTCTTGCAAAGAACATTAGCGAAAATCTTGAATTCAAGGAGGACCAGGAAGAAAAAGAAGATAATTGGAAAGATGAAGGTGTCTGGCTGGCGATTCCCTTTGCCATCGTTGTTCTGGCCTGGTTTCGGAAAGGATGGGTGCTTTACGGACTACTTATATCATTTGGCTTAGGTTCCTGCTCAAAGGAATCAAAATTTATCGATCTCTGGAAGACTAAGGACTATCAGGCCCAGCAGGAATATGACAAAAAAGAATTCAGTAAAGCAGCACAATTGTATCAGGATCCATTGAGAGAAGGAGTGGCCTGGTATAAATCAGGTGATTATGAAAAAGCCATTGAAGCCTTTGAAAAAGATACGACCGCTATGGGGGCCTATAACCTTGGCCTCGCTCATTATGAAAATGGGGATTATGCCGAAGCTGCTGTGGCATTTGACCAGGCGCTTCAATTGGACCCAGACCTGGAGGGAGCAAAGAAAAATAGGGAGGTAACCCAGAGAATTCTGGAAGGTGAAAGTTCGGTTAACCCTGAAGAGGCAGAAGAAGTCCGGGAAAAACCGAAAGCAGGAAATATCGAGAATAAAGACATGGAAGATCTGGGTGGTGGGGGCCAGGAAGCCACAGAGGAAGACATGAAACAAGAGCGGAAAGAAGAAACCGTGGGAACCGATATGAGAACCGGGAAAGAAATGGATGAAGTCCCGCCAGATTTTGAATCAGGTAAAAGCGAAAACTCGCAAAAAGTATTGATGCGTAAAGTTGATGACGATCCGTCATTATTTCTAAAAAGAAAATTTAATCATCAAGTTAAAACCCGAAATATCCAACCGAAAAACAAAGAGGTAACATGGTAGGAAAAATCAAAAATAGCATGATTTGCATTTTGCTTATGGTGGTTTCAGGGCAGATCCTCGGGCAGACCAGGGTTTTCAGTGAAATTAAAGTAAATAAAGGGTCTGCCTATGTGGGAGAACCTGTTCAGGTAAGCGTGGGAATCTATACCTCGACCTGGTTCACCTCAGGTGTAAAATTTGGCAACATCAAAGTCAATGGAGCCTTTACGGTATATTTCAGATCAGTTTCTGTAAACAAACAGGTCAACGGTAGGAACTATGCCGGTGTTGAAGCCATCTATAATGTCTTCCCATACGATAGTGAAGATATTGTTTTTCCTGCTTTGGAACTGATCGTTGAAACCCCTAATGAAGGCGATTACAAAGGAATAAAAAGAAAGGTAATTACAAAAGAAAGAGAAATTGATATCAAGACTATACCAAAAGGATTTGATAAAGAAAACTGGCTGGTATCTTCCAATGTGTATCTGAATGAATCCTGGAAAGGCAACCTAAAATCAGTAAAAGTTGGAGATGTTATTGAGCGTACCATTTCGAGAAACGCCTCAGGAACCGTGGCTGAGTTGATTCCTCCAATTGTGTGGGATAGCGTCAAAAACGTTAGCCTGTACCCTACCCGTCCTGATATAAACACAAACAAGTCAAAAACTGCAATTAGTTCTACAAGATCTGAAGGCATGCGCTATTTATTTGAGAAAGAGGGAACAGTTATTCTGCCCGAAATAACCGTCAACTGGTGGAATTCCAGGCAGCAAAAGCTCTATAAAAAAACGATCCCAGCCAAAACAATTGAGGTACTTCCTAACCCTGATCTTGGAATGCTGGAAAGTGTCAGGGATTCTCTGATGATCGCCTCGCCGGCTATAACTAATGAGGAAACTGCCAAGATCGAAGATACAATCTTTGGACTCTCAGCAAAGGAAATTTTAAGCTATCTGGGCATTGGGATCTTAGTGATTCTTTTACTCTACAAAACCATAAGGTGGCTGCTTATCAACAAAGGTCTGCTGCTTCATCTAAAAAACAAAAGGGAAGCTTACCTTAATTCGGAAAAATACTATTTCAAACTTTTCCTCAAACACATGTCCAAAAAGGACAGTATATCTTCAATAAACGCCTTGTATAACTGGATCGATCATTTGGAATTAAAAGAACCAACCCTGAACTATTTTGCTAAACTTTATGGCTCGAATGAATTCCAGTCAAAATTAAATCAAGTTGAAAGCAATAAAAGTGCTGACCTTTTGAAGATCATTAACGAAATTAAGGAAGCCCGTAAAAATTA
>CP070731.1:460473-465875 GCA_020347545.1 Flavobacteriaceae bacterium
TTGATGATCAGAACATACCAGGTGCCAACAGCGATTTGCAATGGAAGAAACAGGGTCCCGTAATAGCTGCCACCCATTGTCAGGAGTCGCAAATCATAATTTAATTGTACGAGCGGGTCATAAGCGCTGGCGAGTAAAAAAATAGCAAACCCCGATATAAGCAATTCAAGTTGCCAGCTTTCCTGTTGCAATATCTCTAACCACTTGGCAAATGATTTCTTGTTATTTTCCGGCATAGTTGATTTTACAAATTGTCAGGTCTAAGGTAAACAATTTGATCCTTTCCCTCAAAGTGCAGTATTAACTTCGTTTTTCACGCTTCGAAACAACAAGCCAGTAATAAATAATAATGGCATAAAATATTCCTCCAAAGCCCATTAAAATTGCAATGGCAGGTGTAAACAACAGCAGAAGCGCAGCTGTAAAATAATACAGGCCCACGCCTTGCATACACTTTTTAAGTCTTCGTCTTTCAAGATCATCGGAAGGCCAGAGCGGCGTTCCTCTAAATAGATTTTTATAGGCCGGATGAACAAATTTTTCAAATAGGATGGCAATCCATAAAATTAGGGTAATGATTACCAAAATAGTGCTTCCAACATCGATAAGTAAGATCATGTTCATGTAAAAAGGTTTGTAAACACATAAATTTGATATATAAAACTTTAAAAATCAAGCTTTAGTATAATTTGAAATGTAAAGTTCAAACCTTGGGGTCAATTCAGCTACCAAAAAGCCGAATTGTTGGAATTCAAATTTGCATTGATTAGAATCATATTTTTTGATGATCCTGATCATTTATTAAAAAAATATTGATTTATACATTTGAACAAAATTACTTCACTTCCCCTCTTAAAAACCGGTTGCAGTTCGCTACAGCCGGTTTTTTAAATTTTTTCTCAATTTTACGGTTCCAGTAATTCGAGTACTACCGGAACAATTTTTTCAACCCAAAGACTGTATTGATATCCGGAGGGATGCAGTGCATCTGAAGCAAGTGCCCCGTCTGAAGCGGCAAGAGTTCTTGAAATTTCAGTAACATCCACAAATGGAACGTTTTTTTCTTCACAGTATCCTCTTATAAAACCATTATAATTATTTATTTCTGTAGCTATTCCTTCAGGATTTGCTGATCCGTATCGCGTTACTCCATAATCAGGAATAGATACAACAAACACTCTTTGAGATTCACCAGACAGATTCAAAGCAATATCAAGAAGCTCCCTGAATTCCTCTTGAAATTCTTCAAATAATCTTTTTTGGTACTGGTTATTTACCCCGATCAGCAATGATACCATGTCGTATTGATCCGGTTGCTTTTGATCGATGGCATAGAGAAGGGCAGAAGTGGTCCAGCCTGGTTGTGCAATAATATCAACTTTTTCCAAGGAGACAGATTCTTTAAGCAACCTATCCTTTAACTGATTTGGCCATCTCATTTCTTCTGAAACCCCATGGCCAATTGTGTAGGAATCTCCAAGTGCGAGAAAAGTAAACTTTTTTACTACGGGTGATTGATTTATGATATTATTGTTTGAAGCCGGAATGTCTGGCTGTAAATATTCCTTGGGAGAAGGCGAGTCATCAGAGCAAGACCATAACAATGGAAAGAAAAAAATAACAACTATGCGAGTGAAATACTTCATATTAGTTTCGATGAAATAAATGATACGACTAAAAGTATGGATCAGGAGGTCTGATCACTGGTAGGTATTACAAAAATACAATTTATCTTTCATTTGGTCTAAAGGAAGACAGAAGTTCGTATTCTAAAGTAGAACCATGGATGGAATTTATCGTAAACTGGAGCCCTTCGCACTCATAAATAGTATCCTCTCTTAGTTGATAGTTGTAGTCCTTTTCGATTAAGACCTTTTCTAAGACCCCTGAAAGCAACTGATACTTAAACTTTATTTCTTCTTCTTCTTTCCCCAAATAAGTCAATTTTTGAATATAGCAATCATTGCAGGATTGAAAGGTTTCTATGCGTTCTATCTTGTCTTGAATTTTATATTTCTTTTGCTTTGACATATCTCCTTCCGGAGTAATGAGAACCGAAATAACATCGAGTGAATCCTTCTTATTGATTCCTATTCCCCAGTATTTACCATCGATCAATCTGTCATTCGCATAATATAGGTCGTATCCCTTTTTAGCCCTGCGAAGCGGATATTTCATATCCTTTTTATGTTTGTATTTTGTAAAACCACTCTTCACCTCAAAATCTTCATTTATTTGAACCTGAATAGTTTTAGCCAAAAGTTTTGAAGCGGCAAATTCCTGATCGGGTCCTGCCGTCATTTCCTTGTTCAGCTCCGAAGATACCAAAACCCTTTCCTGGGATTTGACAACGAAAGGCATTAAAAGCGTTAAAACACTGAATAAGGCAAAAGAGAGAAGTTTCATAAATTGATTTTTTAGGTCATAAACCTTTAAACTTTTGTTTCGAGAATTTTTGAGCAATTTTTCCTCCCAGCCATGCCATGGGAAGATAAGCAAATGCGATATCGATTATAGTAAACCATACTGGGCCCGGAATTATATAATTGACCCAAATACCACCCAGCAAAAACAATAGTCCAATACCGATTGAATATTTCATTTTATGACTCGAAGCTATCCATCCCGCTAACATTGCTCCGGAAAGCGTTCCGAGGGCATGCGCCAAAAACGGAAAAATAAAATATTTAAAATCGAGTGTAGGCATCACACGGGCCAAAGCGTCCATGTCATTCGGATCCAAATCTTTTATCGGAAACACAAGATGTCCGGCCTTAATGATCCCCATATTTATGATACTTCCGGCCAACCATCCAAAAAGAACGGCCAAAATGTTTCTCAGTATTGGATTCATCTTATTTTGATTTTAGTATTTATCACCTTAAATTTAAACCGATTTTTGAAGATATAAAATTATTCCTATATAAATATCCGCAATGAAAAAGTATTATGATTTAACTCATAATTCATTAAATATAAAATGGTTACCTTTGACATCTTAACAATCAACTAATGAAAAATTTTTTAGAGTTAATTCTCGCCATGTGTCTTGCCTTTGTACTCATCATTTCACTCCCCCTCTTAATGATCCATGACACTAAGGTTATTATTGAATCATAAATCATAATCTACATTGAATCAAGACTTGATTGACTGCATTGAAAATTAGTATCTTTAACGGAACTAATAAATGAAGTAATTTGAGTCATACCCAAATAGGACTTGGTTTGGCTGCCATCGGCAGACCTCAATATATCAATTTAAGGCAAGAAACGGACCCTGATAAATCCGAGGCTTTCTACAGAAAAAGGGCTTTTACTATTTTAAGCTTTGCCTATGATCATGGAATTCGGCATTTTGATACGGCCCCCTCTTATGGAAAAGGGGAAGAATACCTGCAACAATGGTATCGAAACAATCCTTTTAAAGATCTTTCATTAAGCACAAAATGGGGTTATACTTATGTGGCTAATTGGGATCTGGGCTATTCCAAACCGCATGAAATCAAGGAACATTCAAAGAATAAGCTAAAAGAACAGTGGGAGGTTTCAAAGCATCTTTTGCCTGCTTTAAAAACCTATCAAATCCATTCCGCAACCTTTGAAAGCGGTGTATTGGAAAATAGGGAGGTGCTTCAGGAACTCAATAACATCAAGAATAAAACAGGATTAAAAATTGGGCTTTCCACCAGTGGGATTCAACAAAACGAAATTTTGAAATATGCCTCTCAGATACGGATTGATGGTGAGCTGCTTTTTGAAAGTTTTCAGGTAACCTATAACCTTTTGGAATTAAGTACACATGAGATGCTGACAGCACTTATCGAGAAGGGCAAAACAATTATTATCAAGGAAGCCCTGGCAAATGGAAGAGTTTTTAGAAATGAGGGGTACGGCCATTATTCTGAATTGGTCACGTTGATGGAAAACCTGTCAGAGAAATACAAGGTTTCCGTTGATGCCATTGGATTGCGCTTTGTCATGGATCATCTGGAACCGGCTCTGGTCCTCAGCGGGGCATCGACCAAAATTCAATTGGAACAAAACTTAAAGGCTTTAAAATTCAAACTTCAACCGCAGGAGCTGGATCAGTTAAAACGATACGCTGTAGACAGCGATTTCTATTGGAATGAAAGAAAAAACCTGGAGTGGAATTAACTCACAGATTTCCTTTGTAACAGACGGAATCTCTTTAGTACAGATAAGGAATTATTCGGTATTTCACTTTTTGGGTATACTCCTGCCATAAGTTACCGTATTTCAGGGCACATCTTTTATCATCATCCATTTGTCTGGGGAAAAGCAAAGCTACATAATACAACGGATACAACCATACCCAAAGCACTTTCGGGTAACCAACGCTCAAGGCAATTGCAGTTCCCATTAGAATTTCACCCAAATAATTAATATGCCTGCTGAGTCCCCAAAAACCATTGACCAGTAATGTCTTGTTTCCATCGGAAATGGATTTTGGTTTAATTCCCAGAAATGATTTTTCCGGAGCTGTTTTAAAGAAAAACTTTTGCATGTTGGCTCCGCGAGCTAGGCTCCATCCCAGTAAAAAAAGCAGGGAATAAAATACCAACAACCATAACGGGGTATGCGGATCGGGTAATTCAGCGGTCGCCCAAATTGCAATCGAGTAGAAGTAAGGATAAAAGGTGAGGCAACCCCATCCTAATTTAAAACCTACACGTTCTGCAAAAATATCATAGGTATACAAATGTACTTTCTCAAAGCTCAAATAATCAAGAATGAAATATGTCAGCATGCTTCCGCAAAGGATCAGCCCTGGCGAAATACTGCCATAGGTTAAATAATGATACGCAATAAAGCTCAATATATTTAACTCAAGCATCACGGCCCCAATAAGGTATAACCACATTTTGGCATCTAATCTACCGCCTTTAAGTTGCGGGTTTATCAGTCGGCCTAAATATAAATCTGACAACCAGGATTTACCCTTAGAAGGCGCTGACAATACGATCCAGAAAGAAAACAGCAACCCAAAAACAAAGGCACCTGCCAGGCTGTACCACCTCATGGAATAAAGCCAATCAAAGGGAACCCAGCCCAGATAACCCAAACCAAACCAAAGAAAAATAGTTGAGAACAAGACCAGCCTTCCATTTAGACGGTACCTTAAAAGACTTCCGGATTGTATGTCTTTTACATAGCCTGTTTCCCATTTTCCCGGGAGGTAATAATGTAAAACTGTAATGATCAAATAGATGATCCATGGTGAAAAGAAACCAAGTACTTGTTCTTGAGTCATGACGAAAGATCTTTTGTGTTTTTATCCATTATTGAAATTGCCCATTTTCTGGGTAGAATACGATTCATAAAAAAATGGGCCAGTTTATTTGTAAGGCCTGGTATCGTCGTGGGGGATTTACCTAATGC
>CP070731.1:465975-471324 GCA_020347545.1 Flavobacteriaceae bacterium
ATTGTGTTTAAATCCTTTAGCGTAATTTTGATTTTAAGTTTGTAGCAGACTAGAATCAGTAGAACCAAATATTAATCAGGTTATGACTAAAAATTCCGATTGTAAAAAATTTTACGTTATAGGTTTAAATTACAAAAAGGCTGACGTTGTCACCAGAAGTAATTTTAGCATAAGCAAGGAAAAACAAAAAGAACTTTTAGAAGAGGCAAAAAGGGTAAACATAAATAGTGTTGTTATCCTTTCTACTTGTAATCGAATAGAGATTATGGGTTTTGCCAAACATCCATTTCAACTAATTTCTTTACTCTGTAAATACTCGAAAGGTACAATGGAAGAATTTGCCAAGGTATCTTATGTATTTAAAAATAGCGAAGCCGCTGAGCATGTCATAAGGATTGCAACCGGTATCGATAGTCAGATTCTTGGAGATTACGAAATAGTAGGTCAGTTAAAAGAAGCGTTTTATCAGGCAAAAGACGCCGGAACGGTAAATGCCTACCTTGAAAGACTGTTCAATATTTCCCTTGCAGCCAGCAAAGAGACGAAAAATAAAACAAGCATTAGCTCAGGAACAACCACTGTTTCTTATGCCGCAATCAAATACATCAAAAAGAACTACAGCAAAAAAGATCCTAAAAAGATTCTCGTTTATGGTCTTGGTGATATAGGAAAAAATACAGCGAGAAGCTGTGCGGAATATCTAAAAGCTCATAATTTGACTTTGATAAACCGAACCGAGGAAAAAGCAGTAAAAATAGCTGATGAGATTAATGCGAAAATGGAAATTCACAAGAATCTGAAAACCAAAGTCAAAGAATCGGATATCGTGATCGTAGCGACTGGGGCTCCTACCCCAACGGTAACTGCTGATATGATTCACGAGTCAAAGGAACAATTGATCATCGATCTTTCGATTCCAAGAAATGCGGATCCTGCTCTTAATGAAAGAGATAATATTTCAATGATTGATGTAGATGCCTTATCGAAAAAGACCAAGGAAACGATTGAGGATAGAAAAAAGCAGATTCCTTTGGTCGAAGAAATAATTCAAAAACACAAATCCGAATTTTACGAGTGGCTGAACTTTAGAAGAAGTACTCCCGCTATAAATTCATTAAAAAAATCGTTAGAGGTTATTCAGAAAGATGCTATTACTTCTCATTCTAAAAAGCATCAGGATGTAAATTCTAAACTGGTAGAAGACGTTACTTCACAAATGATCAATAAGATTGTTTCTAAATTTGCCATGCATTTAAAAGCAGAGAATACTCAGGCTAACCAGAGCATCAAGGTGATGAAAGACGTGTTTAATTTAGAGCCGACTGAAAGTTAATATGGAAAAAGTTATTAGAATTGGAACCAGGTCCAGTGAATTGGCACTTTGGCAGGCGAATACTGTCTCAAATCAGCTCCAGCATCTGGGTCACGAAACAGAGATTGTCAAGATTGACTCCATTGGAGATGAGGTTTTAAACAAGCCTCTGTACGAATTGGGAACTACTGGTGTATTCACTAAAAATCTTGATATTGCTTTACTGAATGAAAAAATTGATATTGCTGTACATTCATTAAAAGACGTTCCAACGGTCCTCCCTAAGGGTATCGTACAGGCTGCAGTTCTTAAAAGAGGCCTCTTTCATGATATTCTTGTTCTTAAGGATAATGACGATTTTTTTACACAAAAGTCCGCCACCATTGCAACCGGTAGCTTACGGCGTAAGGCCCAATGGCTTTACAGGTACCCCCATCATTCAATTACAGACCTTAGAGGAAATGTGAACACACGTCTAAGAAAACTAAAGGAAAATAATTGGAATGGTGCCATTTTTGCGCTTGCAGGTTTAAAAAGAATCGGGATTTTGCCGGAAAATACAATTAAGTTAGACTGGATGATCCCTGCCCCGGCTCAAGGCGCGGTAATGGTAGCTGCTTTGGAAAAGGATGAAGAACTTTTAAAGGCCCTGTATGAATTAAATGACAAGGAGACTGAAATTTGCGTTGGGGTTGAAAGAGATTTTCTGAATAAATTAGAAGGTGGCTGTTCTGCCCCTATTGGAGCACTTGCTTTGATCAAAAATGAAGAATTGAATTTCAAAGGAGCGCTATTTAGCACAGACGGCAAGAAAAAGATCGAGTTTTCTAAAACGGTTCCTTTGCATCGTATCAATGATCTTTCTGAATTCGCAGCCTCCTATATTTTGGATCGCGGAGGAAAAAAATTGATGAGGAAACTGGGAAAAGTTGAAAAAAGAATCAATATTTTCTCAACGAAGAACCTTTCGATAGGGCAAAAAAGCGTATTGAATCAGGAGATTGGTGTAGAAATGAGCGATTTTATAACAATCAGACACAACAGAATCAAACCGGCGGTTATAAAAGAACCTTTAGACCATGTTGTATTTACAAGCCAGAATGGAGTTGAAGCCGTACTTGACAATTTTATGGGATCCGAGCTTCAATTCAAAAATATCTATTGTGTTGGAAGACGTACGAAAAGATTGATTGAAAGAAAGATCGGTAAAGTAACCCATGTGGAAAATTCTGCCAGTCAATTAGGAAACTATTTATCAAAACATTTAGATCAGGGTGAAGTCACTTTTTTCTGCGGCGATAAACGGAGAGAGGAACTTCCTCAACTTTTGAAAAAAAACGGAATTGGCTTGAATGAAGTTGTTGCATATCAAACACTTCTTAGCCCAAACAGAATGAATAAAGCATTCGATGGTCTACTTTTTTTCAGCCCTTCGGGGATTGAGAGCTATTTGAGTGAAAATAAGCCAAACGACGAAATAGCATTTTGCATTGGAGGTACTACTGCCGAAGCCGCCCAAAATCATTTTAAGCAAGTTATTGAAGCGAAAATGCCATCGGTAGAGAGTGTTTTAAAATCGGTAAACACACATTTTATTAAATAAATTTAGTTGTGATGAACAGGACCCGACGACTTAGAAAAACCGAAAATATAAGAAGGCTCGTCAGAGAGAACAGACTTCATATTGATGACTTAATTTATCCTTTATTTATTGAAGAAGGAAAGGGAATTGAAAATGAAATTCCTTCCATGCCGGGAATAAAAAGATATTCACTAGACACGGTATCCAAAGAACTTGATGAAGTAACCGAATTAGGAATTCCTGCGGTTCTGCTCTTTGGAATTCCTGCGGCAAAAGATGAAATCGGTTCCGAGACCTGGAATGAACAAGGAGTTATTCAACAGGCCATACGACTTATCAAAAAACACTATCCTGATTTATACGTGATTACCGATGTGTGCTTTTGCGAATACACGAGCCATGGACACTGCGGAATAATTCATGACAATGATGTTGATAACGACGCTACTTTGGTGAATCTTGCCAAGCAGGTAATTTCTCACGCAAAGGCTGGAGCTGATATGGTAGCTCCTTCAGGAATGATGGACGGAATGATAGCAACAATAAGGGAGGCTCTGGATAACACGGGCTTTCCAAGTTTACCTGTTATGTCCTATGCGGTGAAATATGCATCTGCATTTTACGGGCCATTCAGGGATGCTGCAGACTCAACACCGAGCTTTGGTGACAGAAGGACCTATCAGATGGATCCGTCTAACAGAGACGAGGGTTTGAGAGAAGCAAATTTTGACGATCAGGAAGGAGCTGATATTTTAATGGTAAAACCTGCACTCTCCTATCTCGATATTATCAGAGATTTAAAAAACAATTTTGACAGACCCGTAGCCTGTTACAATGTGAGTGGCGAATATGCCATGATCAAAGCCGCTGGTGAAAAAGGTTGGATTGATGAAAAGAAAGTAATGATGGAAAGTCTGCTTTCAATGAAAAGAGCCGGAGCGGATATCATCATAACTTACTTTGCGAAAGATGTCGCAAGAGCCTTGAAAGAATAGCTTTAGCAACTAAAAAAAGAAAAAATGAAACTAGAGAAATCAATAGAATTATATAACAAAGGTCAGAATAACCTGGTGGGTGCTGTAAATTCACCTGTAAGGGCTTTTAAATCGGTGGGCGGAGTACCTGTTTTTATTGATCATGCCAAGGGTAGTAAGGTCTTTGATGTAGACGGCAATGAATATATTGACCTGGTATTGTCATACGGACCCATGATATTGGGTCACAGACATGAAAAAGTTGAAAATTCGATCAAAAAGGCGTTAAAAAAAGGCTACACTTTTGGTGCCTCGACAAATAAAGAAATAAAACTGGCAAAAATGGTTTGCGATGCCTTTCCGGGTATGGACAAGGTACGATTCGTAAATTCAGGAACCGAAGCCGTTTTAAGCGCGATTCGATTAGCAAGGGCCTACACGGGCCACAACAAAATTATCAAATTTTCAGGTTGTTACCATGGACATTCAGATGCCTTGCTTGTTGCTGCAGGTTCAGGATTGGCAACACTCAGTCTTCCAGGTAGCAAAGGTGTTCCCGACGAAGCCGTAAAAAATACGTTGATTGCTGAATATAACAATCTGGAAAGTGTCAAACAGCATATGAGTACGCATGATGATATTGCTGCAGTAATTCTGGAGCCGATTGCGGGAAATATGGGAGTGGTACAGCCTACTGAGGAATTTCTTCATCAACTTCGAAAGATTACACGGGATGCGGGCATCCTGCTCATTCTTGATGAAGTCATGACGGGTTTTAGATCTAAATTCGGAGGAGCCCAGGAACTACTTGGAGTTGAAGCTGACATAACCTGCTTGGGCAAAGTGATAGGAGGAGGTTTTCCTGTGGGAGCTTACGGTGCCAGAAATGAGATCATGAATATGGTAGCCCCTTTAGGCGGAATGTATCAGGCAGGAACCCTTTCTGGCAATCCGATAGCAATGGCATGTGGTATAGCTACCTTAAAAGAACTTAAAAAACAAAATCCTTATAAGAAGTTCAATAAGAATGCCTTGAAGATTAAAAATATGCTTATTTCTTCTGGAAAAAAATATGGAGTTCCCTTGCAGGTGAATCATTTTGGATCCATGATAAACCCATTTTTCACAGATAGCGATGTCATTGATTTCAAATCGGCCCAAACGTGTGATACAGAAAGCTTTAAAGTGTTTTTCTGGCAAATGATGGAGCAAGGGGTCTTCCTTCCTCCTTCACAGTTTGAAGCCTGGTTCCTTTCATCCGCATTAAGAAAAAGAGACCTTCGCAAAATAGAAGAAGCTATAGATAGTTCAATAGCAAAAGTCGCTGAAAAAAAAATAATAAAACAGAACCAACAAAACGACGATTAAATAGCGTCAGATAAAATAATGATCAAAAACGATTTATATTTAAGAGCCTTAAGAGGAGAATCTGTCAGCAGACCACCGGTGTGGATGATGAGACAGGCAGGAAGGTATTTACC
>CP070731.1:471424-476769 GCA_020347545.1 Flavobacteriaceae bacterium
ATCATTTCATGAAAAGTATGCGAGCGGATTTGAATAAACAAGAATACAAAAGTGTTGAAGAGTACGAAGAATATATCTATGGTTCAGCAGATGTAGTTGGTTTGATGTGTCTCAAGGTTTTTGTTCAAGGTGATCAGAAGCGTTATGATGACTTAAAGGAGCCCGCTATGAAATTGGGGAGTGCTTTTCAAAAGGTCAATTTTCTGCGAGACCTTAAAGATGATACCGAAAACCTGCATCGTTCCTACTTTCCACATATTAAAGGAGGGGTCATTGACAAGGAGTCCAAGGGCCTTATCATTGAAGAAATCAACAAGGATTTTGAAGATGCCTTTGTTGGAATCCGGAAGCTTCCGATGGAAGCAAAATTTGGGGTCTATACAGCTTTTATTTATTACAGGAAATTACTTAGAAAGCTTACGGTGACCAAGGCGAGTGAAATAAGAGAAAAAAGAATACGAATCAGTAACCCTATGAAAATGGTCCTTTTGACCAAATCATTTGTAAATTATAAGTTGAATTTGTTGTGAAACTATTGATTTTGATATGGATGTATCTTTCAACCCCTTTAACTATGGAGGAGGATAAGATTCTTCTAAATACGAGATCAGCCTTTCAGGAAATAAAGAGCGAGGAAGATATCGAATCAATATATCGTATCAATGTTGAGGAAGCGGAATTAGATAATCGAAATGTCATCCGGGCCTATCAGGCTGCGGCAACATGTATGAAAGCCGAATATGTTTTTTCATCGGTTTCGAAGCTCAAGTATTTCAAAAGGGGAAAGAAAAAGCTGGAAACCCTTATTGCAAATGATAAATCGGTTGAGAAGGTTTATTTGAGGCTGCTCATACAATTAAATATACCGCGTCTTCTTAATTATTATCAGGAAATTGAG
Organism: Flavobacteriaceae bacterium; assembly: GCA_020347545.1. Taxonomy (GTDB): domain Bacteria; phylum Bacteroidota; class Bacteroidia; order Flavobacteriales; family Flavobacteriaceae; genus Lutimonas. The sequence goes on from CP070731.1 coordinate 472,323, forward strand.
GGTGACATTGTTTTTTTGGAGACTCATTTGGCTGACGCTCTGATAAATTCAACATACAAGCAAACCATGATAAAAAACCTGGTTAGTGTTGCGGATAAGAAGGAAATAAAGGATATCTTGTTGCAGATAAAGATTGAAAATAGTTGATTTAAATTAGAAATATGGTCTTGTTTATTACGATTTTGGTTACAGCGGTTCTCATGGAAGGGGTAGCCTGGGCAATGCACAAATACATAATGCATGGTTTATTTTGGAAATTACATGAAGATCACCATGTCAGAGACAATCATGACTCATTTTTTGAACGGAATGATTCCTTTTTTGTATTTTTTGCCATCATTTCGATAACAGCTTTTGCCTTGTGGTCCATATTCGATTGGCAGATAAGCCTGGGGATTGGAATTGGTGTTTTCATTTACGGGGTGGTCTACTTCATAATTCATGATCTTTTTATTCATCAAAGGATAAAGATCTGGAGAAAAACCAAAAATCCATATTTACTTGGAATAAGAAGAGCGCACAAAATTCACCATAAGCACCTTGGAAAACACGATGGCGAATGCTTTGGTATGTTATGGGTACCTATGAAATACTACAAAGGAAACTACTAAAAAATGTCACTCTATCTTTGGATCGATTTATTATCGCTTTCCGTTCCGTTACTGGTGTCCTTTCACCCGAGATTACAGTTGTACAGGCAATGGAAATTTCTTTTTCTTGCCATCGCCATTACAATGGTTCCCTTTATTATCTGGGATGTCTTTTTTACGGTGGAGCAATACTGGGGTTTTAATCCGAAATATCTTTCCGGTATCTATATTTTTCACCTACCCATCGAGGAATGGTTATTCTTCATATGTATTCCTTATGCCTGTGTTTTTACTCATATATCGCTGCTTGAACTCAATCCTAAAATAAAGCTGTCTGACCAGGTGACGAAGCGGGTTACTTATGTCTTAGGCCTGTTATTTGCTGCGCTCCTGGTTTTTAATTTCTCCAAGGCCTACACGGCCGTTGACATGATTTTCGCTTTGATCGTCTTGTTTCTGGCCTATCGGGTAAGACCGAAATTACTCAATTCCTTTTACCTCACCTTTTTGGTCATGCTGATACCGTTTTTTGTTGTCAATGGCGTTTTGACAGGAACAGGTATCGAAGAAAATATAGTATGGTACAACGATGCTGAAAACCTGGGAATAAGAATGGGGACTATACCGGTGGAGGATAGTGCTTATGCCTTCTCCATGATCCTTATGAATCTTTTGATTTTTTTGCAATTCAAAGATTTTGAGAAAAAAACTACCGGAACAAAAAATTAAACTTACAGGGAAGTAGATAAATAGTGGTGTTTTATCCCAACTTCTTCAAATTCGTCACCTGCAACTTTGAACCCGAATTGTGTATAGAATGAAGTGACGTTGCTTCTTGAATGAATGATTATTTCCTTAATCCCTTGATTTGAGGCAAATTTCAGTAAATAATTAACAAGCATTTTTCCGATGCCTTTTCCTTGATGGTCACGGCTGACTGCCATTTGCATTAATTGGGCCTTGGATTTTTCCGGATCAAGCGGACAAAGTATTACACATCCAATAACTTTAGAATTCTCAATTGCAACAAAGTGCCATGAAATAGGATCGTTCATTTCCCATCCAAAATCAGGAATTCCTAAGGGTCTTAACAAGACCTCATTTCGTAGTTCGCGCTCTTTTTGATAATAAGGGTTGTTTGTTTTTATTTCCTGAATTATTGCCATAGAGAAAGAATGTGCTACGGGATAGGAACAATTTTTTTCAAGCGTTTAATGTTTTCGGTCAAAGCCTTATCATTGGCTTTGCCTCCATACATCATATCAAGTCGCTCACGGTAGGTTTCTGTTATTTTGTGTCGGACCATTTTCAGCGTTGAATTAATCATTTTATTCTCTTCCGTAAAGGGTTCCTCAAGTACCTGAAAATTAGAAGGAATCCATTTGCCCGGAAACTTACCTTCAAATTCCTTTTGCCTTGAAAAGGACAACATATCCTCTTTAAGACGTTTATTGATAACTTCGTAAGATGTTAAGCCCTCACTTTTCACAAGTTCCTCCAAAGCTTTTTTGTTAATGGTGACCAGTGCAGTGGTATATTTTTCATGGTCGTTATAGATCATGATCTGATCAATACACTCTGCGCTGTTCACAATGGCTTCCTCGATTTCTTCAGGAGAATATTTTTCACCGTCTTCAGAGATGAGAAGTGCTTTTTCCCTTCCAACCACGACGAGGAATTCATCTTCATCCATAAATCCGAGGTCACCGGTATGCAACCAGCCATTTTTTATGGTTTCTTTGGTCGCTGATTCATTTTTGTAGTACCCTTTCATCACATTGTCTCCCTTAATTACGATTTCACCTTTTTCACCTTTGGGAAGTTCCTTGCCCGAATCATCACAAATTTTGCACTCAATTCCTTGCAAGACTTTTCCTGAAGTTCCCATTTTATGATTGAAAGGGGTATTGGTCGAAATGATAGGGGTTGCTTCCGTTAAGCCATATCCCTGATATACAGGAATTCCTATGGCTTTATAGAATTGTTGTTGTTTTATGTCAAGAAGGGCACCGCCTCCAACAAAGAATTCAATTTTTGGTCCAAAGATGCGTCTTAATTTGTTGAAAATCAGTTTTTCAGCAAGGGTTGCATTCAGCCAGGTAGCCGTCTGAATACCTATGCCCGGTTTACTGAAACCATCACCGTTTCTTTGAATAGCAGCTTCTACACCTCTGTTGAAAATACCTTCAATAAAAGGTCCTTTCGCCCTGATTCCATCCTTGAACTTTTGAATAAAGTTACTCGTCAATGCCGGTACGGTCAAAAGAAAATTCGACTCAGCTTCAATCAAGTTTTTAGGTATATTCTTTAAGGCGTTAACACTTCCGCCTCTCGCATCCACAAAATGGAGGGATAAACCTTTAACAAGAGCGGTATAGATTCCCACCGTATGTGCAAAAGAATGATCGGTTGGCAAGATAAGCAGGGTAGAGATATTTTCTTTAATCTGAAAGGTTGAAACAGCTGCATGGCTATTGGAATGGTAATTCAAATGCGTCAACATGATCCCTTTAGGGTTCCCTGTGGTTCCAGAGGTGTAGGAAATAGTCACCACTTGATCCTCTTCTGTATCTTCCTCAATTTTTCTAAGGGCCGATTCATTTGAGCTGAGTTTAGCCTCTCCCAGTTCATACAGATCATCTATGTAAAAAAGGTTCCCTTCTTCAAAACCGTATTGAGTACATTGCTTGCTGATCTTTTCCGAAGGCTTGTCCAAAAGGATCAGTTTCAGTTCTTTATTTTTATAGGCATCCCACTGACTAATAACCTTTTCCAGGGTGTTTTCTGAAATAAGAAAGATGCTGGAGTCTGAATGGTTAACCCTGAAAGGAACTTCTTCAGGCAACAGTTTAATCGACAAGGGAACCGATACTCCTCCGGCGTACAGGGCAGCGAATTCAGAAATGATCCAGTCTGTTTTGGCTTCAGACAAGATGGCGGCTTTGTCACCTTTTTTCAATCCCAGTTCAAGAAATGCGGAGGCCAGCCTTCTTGATTTGATCTGAGCTTCCTTGAAGGAAGTTCTTATCCAGCCCTTGTCTCCTTTGGAACTTAAATAGGGATCATTGGGATATTTCAATACGGCTGTGTCAAGCATTGAAAATACGGTTCTTTTACTCATCTTTAGTTTCTGTTTTACTACAAAAATACTTTTTTTTGACGAATGTAATTTTTTCTTTTTAGGGCCTGAGATTGGATATGCTTTTATTAATTTTACGCACTACTTTTCTGTTTGAACAATACCGGCGACGGGTGCAGAAATAAAAATATAAATATGACAGTACCAAAGTTTTTATTAGGTGACAATACGGATCATCCCGAGGATATTTTTATCATCCATACGGAGTATCCTCAATTTATTATTAATTTGGTTAATGATGATGTGGAATGGTATGATGAACTCAGGGGAGATGAATCCGAGATTGCCGTGGAAATCGCTCGACTGATTGAAGAAGCCAGTTTGTTTTATGACCGTGAAATGGAACGGTATGTTGAAGACTAGATTTTATTTAGGCGCTTTTTTTACGAGTTCTAATTGAGACAGATCCGTTTTAGCCTTAAATAGGCCATAGTTGATCACGGCTGTATTTTTTTCTATTTTTTCAATGGTTCCTTTGGCGTTACCGTCTATTAATCGAACGGTATCATTAAGCTGGAAACGATAATCCTTAATGTGTATCGCTTTTTCTCTTTCCACTTTTTCCTTTTGTACCCTTACTTTTTGAACCTCCGGAAGAACCTCTTTTTCAATTTTTTTCAATTCGGCTTCCTTTTGACGTTGTTTTTCTTTTAAGGCCTTGTTGATCTTGGTTCTTTCCCTTTTTGACAAAGGTTTTTGTCTTTCATCATTTTTTTTG
>CP070731.1:476869-482202 GCA_020347545.1 Flavobacteriaceae bacterium
TTTCTCCTTTTAACCCATCTGATGTATGGATAAGTAATAAAGGAAAAGTATGGAAAAAGGTTAATGACGCTCCTTGGAATGCAAATGACTCGAAAGATATCAAGTACGATTTCGATGCAGTTGTGGTGAAGGGAGAAGATAAATATCAGGATGCTATTTATACCTTTGGAGGAGATCGAGAAACCTTTAATTTTTGTGATGAAGATAATTATTTAAACGTTGACAATGACGTTTGGAAGTTTAGTTTGCCAAAGAAATCAGAAGAAGAACCTGAAATACCTAAAACTTTAACGTTGTACTCCAACTATCCAAACCCATTCACTGAGTCCACAACTTTAAAGTATTACATTCCCAGTAAATCTAATGTGTCGTTAATGATCTTTGATCGCTATGGCAGGTATGTGACCAAACTTGTCAGAAAGAATCAGGAAGCGGGAGAATATGAAGTAGAATGGAATGGTGAAAATTACAAAGGTAAATCAGTCAGAAGAGGACGCTATTATGCCAGAATTTGGCATAAAGGAAAAGCCAAAACCATTAAAATGATCAAGAATTAGTTTAGCTTACAATAACAATTGACCAAGTCTTCCCATAGACTAACAGCCTCACTTTACCAAAAATTGTGGGGCTGTATTATTTAATTGGTTTACACGCTGAATCTGCTTAATAATATTGTAGTGATCCAATGAAGGAAATTCCTAATATTCAGGAGTGATCATGATATGTGCATTATACTGACCCGGAAACATTAGCCAGGGGTGGCCAGGTTCGTTCGGTGCAAGAGAAAGGCCCGTATTTGCCTGTGTAGCATATGGAATATATACTACGTACCTGAATTTACCATTTTCAATTTTATCCGTTTCGGTATTAAAATAGGCATCGGCTCCGTAATAAATATGTAAGGTGGCCGGCGCCTCTGGCAAAGACATTATTCCAGTTTCAGCCTCTTTTGCCCTTGTCTCTTCCTTCTCTTCTCTTGATTTTCCCTCTGAATCCAATTCGCGACCTCGAGCCATCATGGGTTCAAGACTTTTGTGATAAGCCACGATCTGAAAACCATCTTTTTTTGGATTATCTGCAATACAAATAAAGTCATTCGTCCCCTCTCTTAAAGTCATGAACTCTCCACTTTCACTGTATCCATAAACAGTAGCCTCATCTCTTGCTGCCTTCGGGACAACAAGCGTAGCAGAAGCTATCTGCTGAGCTATCGTAAGTTCTTGATTCAATGGGATTTCATCAAAAAGGGAGGTCTCAGAGGCTGCTTCCTCCTGAGTTTTTAAGATTTTATTTTTTTTATAAGAAGGTTTTCCGCATCCATTCAAAACGACACATAAAACCACGAGCAAAATAAATTTGATTTTCATGATATTCACAATTAAGTTGATTCAAGCTAAGATAGAACAATTCACAATTACCTCAAAATAACTGAATCATATCTATTTAAAGAACAGAAAGAAAAAAAACAAACTAAAAGATTACAGACATACAATAATTATAAAGCAAGAGCGTTATTTACATAGTTCTTAACCATAATTAAATTGCTAAATAATCCGGAAGAAAAAGGATATTTATCAAAAAGAGTCATAGCGAGTTAAAACGGCCTTGAGGGGGGCTTATTGATCAAACTAAAAACATTTAGAATATAGATGTTCAACTATTGAAACTTGCTATGGCTTTTTTATTTATACCAACCCTTCATTACTCAAAGGCAAATTTCTATAACGCTTTCCTGTTGCATTAAAAATGGCATTGACAATAGCAGGAGCAATGACCGGGACACCTGGTTCTCCGATTCCTGTTGGAGCCTCAGAGCTTTCAACAATTTCAATATGAACCTTTGGAGCTTCATGAATCCTTATCAACCTGTAATCGTGAAAATTACTTTGCTCTACCCTACCCTTGACCGCGGTGATGTCTCCATAGTAGGCCAGTGACATTCCAAAAATTGCGGCACCCTCGAGTTGTGCCTTCACCGTATTTTTATTGACCACGGTTCCGCAATCCACAACGGTAAATACATCATGCACTTTTAATTTATCTTCAACCACAGATACTTCAACCACCGAAGCCACATAGCTGTAAAAACTATAGTGTACCGCCAGTCCAAGCCCATGCCCTTGAGGAAGTTCTCTTCCCCAGCCTGCATTATTAGCTGCTTTGGAAAGTACATTTTTAAGTCTTTTCGTATCCAACTGATACTCGTTATCAGAGGGAAATAATCGATCCGGTCCAATAAGATCCAATCTGAATTCCAAGGGATCCTTCTGTGAAGCAATAGCGAGCTCATCCGCAAAAACATTTACAGAGAAACCATGAATGATATTATAAACAGACCGAAGCCATCCTATTCTAACATGAGCATGAGCCTCACCATTTTCATATTTAATATTATTTATATCATAAGGCATATTGGTCATTCCTTGCTGAAACTCAAATCCAGCTCCATGACTAACCCCAGGCATAAAGGTAGAAGTTATGGAAGGGTAAGCAGTTCTGTGAAGCCAGGAGGTGACCTCGCCACCCTTGATTGAAGCCTTTAAATACTGGGCGCTAATAGCGTGATAATAACTGTGTTGAATATCATCTTCTCTTGTCCATAATACTTGTATAGGTCTACCTGTCATTTTTGATAAGGCTACCGCCTCAAGTACAAAATCCGGTTTAGACTTTCTTCCGAATCCTCCACCTAAAAATGTAACATGAACCTTTATCTGTTCCAGTTCCAATCCTAAAAAGTCACTTATTTCCTGTCGGGTTAGCTGTGGTGCCTGAACCGGGGCCCAGACCTCGCAGAAGTCTTCCTTAACATAAGCGGTTGCACTGGGTGTTTCCATCGGGGCATGCACCAAATGGGGTAGTTTATAGGTAGCTTCAACTAACATGTCTGCTTCTTTCTGCGCACTTCTGACATCACCTTCTTCACGAATCAATTTAGCCGGATTTTCAACATTATGAGTTAACGCGGCCATAAAATCCCGAGTTGAATAAAGCTCATTCTCGCCAAGATCCCATTCAATGGTCAAGGCTTGCTTTCCTTTCATTGCAGCCCAGCTATTCTCTGCCAAAACTGCTATTCCACCCAGAGCACCAAAGGGTTTTTCTATCCTTTCAATTTCTTTGACACCAATTACACCATTGATCTTCAAAGCTTCCGAAGCATCATAGGACAATGCTTTGCCAAACGTTACAGGGCATCTGCTTATGTTTGCATAAATCATCTGATCGAGTTTTATGTCAAGACCATACTTTGAACTGCCATTTACAAAATCATCAACATCAACACTTGTTAAACCCTTTCCGATATAAACGAATTCATCAGGTGTTTTGAGTTTGGGAGAATCTGGAAGTGGTAACTTTCCCGCTGCCTCAACCAGATCGCCATAAAAAAGTTTTTCATTTGAATCTGATCTAAGTACAAAATGACTTTCCGTTTTGCACAAATCTTCAGATATACCCCATTTTTTAGCGGCAACGGAAATAAGCATGGTCCTTGCCATAGCCCCCATTCTTCTCATAGGTTCATAAATGGTTCGAATGCTTCTTGAGCCATCCGTATTTTGATTTCCATAGGCATCATCACCCGGTGCCTGAATCACAGAAACTCTTGACCAGTCAGCATCCATCTCATCAGCAATTACAGAGGTTAACGAAGTTCTGACCCCCTGGCCCATCTCACTTCTTGAGGCCGTAAGTAAAAGCGAACCGTCTTTTTTGAGTTCCACAAATAAATTGGGTGAAAACCTGCTGGGATCAGACGCATTTAAGGAAACATCCTTTGCGGAATTCATATCACAGGCCAGCAAAATACCACCACTAAAAAGGCTCACATTTTTAATAAAAACCCGTCTGTTTATCTTTGTAATATTCTTCATAGGGCTTCTTTGTTATCAGATTCATCCATCATGGAAGCTGCAAGATGTATGGCTTTCCTTATCCTTACGTAAGTACCACATCGGCATATATTACCACTCATGCCTTCGTCAATATCCTTATCCGAAGGAGTTGGTTTTTCCTTTAACAATGCTACGGCACTTATAACCTGGCCAGGCTGACAAAATCCGCATTGAGGCACATTGAGTTTTTCCCATGCTTTTTGTACCGTTTTATTCACCTCTGAAATACCTTCAATACTTACGATCTCTTTATTGTTCAAAACAGAAATCGGAGTAACACAAGACCTGATGGCTTTTCCTTCAACCAGAATGGAGCAAGAACCGCACACACCCAGTCCACAACTGTATTTTGTTCCTGTCAGTTGAAGGACATCTCTTAGCACCCATAAAGCGGGCATTTCGGGAGAAACATCAAGAGAATGCTCTTCCCCATTTACGGTTATTTTAATCATATTTTTTCGTTTGAAACCATAGCTTTGTAAAGTTAGTATTTTTAATTAATTTAGTTTATTCAGATAAATACGGAAACTTCATTTATAAATCCCCCAAAAAAAATACATCAACATGCTCAAACCAATCCTCACCTTGTTACTTATTATTTCATTGTGTTTTGAAGGAATTTCCCAATCCAATCAAGACGAACTGCAACTAATGCAATCCCTTTATGGTATGGAAAAGAGGGATATTGTAGCGGAATTTGTAGAATTAAGTGAAGCTCAGGAAAATGAATTCTGGAGCCTTTATGACGAGTATGAAAACAAAAGAAAGGAACTCGGGCAGGAACGATTTGATCTGCTGCAACGCTATGTAAATGATTATGGCGAGGTTAAGCCGGAAAACGCTGAAAATTTCATGAAACAAGCCATTCCAATTCGAATCAAAACGGATAAGCTTCGAGACAACTATTACAATAAAATCAAATCCAGGACCGATCCTGTGGTTGCTATGCAGTTTTATCAGATAGAAAACTATCTTTCTGATGCAATAAGAATGGAACTTTTAGAAGAAATATATACCACAAAAAAACAATAACTTAATAACAATAACTTTAAAACAACAACATGAAAAAATTAACTTACTTAATTACCGCCTTCCTGGTGTTCAATGTGTCATTTGCCCAAGACACCACTTCTGAGGAAATTGAAATGGTACAGGAATTGTTTGGTTCCGAAAAGAGAGCCATCATTGAAGACAATGTAGACCTTACTGGAGTTGACGGAGTTGCATTCTGGAAACTGTACGATGAGTACGAAGCACAACGCCAGGATCTTGGAAAAGCAAAACTTGAATTATTGCAAAAGTATACCACAAAACAAGGTGCTCTTACAAATGCACAGGCAAAAGACCTTTTGATGGAAGCGGTTACGCTAAGAACTTCTGAAGACAAATTGATGCTCAACTACACAAAAAGAATTGAAAAAGCTACGAGCTCGCTCG
>CP070731.1:482302-487624 GCA_020347545.1 Flavobacteriaceae bacterium
CTTCATTGAAATTACTTCAGAATCCAACACTACTTCTCCTTTCAACTCATTGTTCACATAACTAAACGTAATGGATCCTTTTTGGTACTTCACACCAATATTAGGAGCAAGATACTCCCAGGAACCTAATAATTTTGATGGGGACTCATCACTTTTGATACTTCCAAAACCGAATAAGATTACCAATAAGATGGGGCTGCTTAAAAGTAAAAATTTCTTCATATACTGTTTTTCTTTGTCAATTTTTTGCAAAACTACAAAATAAGTACAGTTAGTCAAGTAATTGAATTGGAAATAATTAAAAAATCAATAAAAAAAACCGCTGATGCATTCATCAGCGGTTGAAAAATAATTTTGCTTTTTTACTTTTTTGTTCCGTTCATTTTCAAGGCTCCCATTGAATAGGTTACCGTCCCTTCAAACGTCTTTTTTGTAAAATTCAAATCAAGTTTTACAATCTCTCCCTGAACATAAATATCTCCTTTTAGGTTCTTCTTTTGAAATACGATATTTTCCAGAGCCATTCCTTGTCCTCCAATTCTGACTTCTCCGGTCAACTCACCATCAACCTTATCCAAAAACAATACCCCTTTCTGATACTCATAACTTGCATCAGGAACCGTATAGTCCCATTCTCCAAGAATCTTTTTGACTCCCATAAAACTTTCAGGAACACTGTAACTGCTTAAAACAATCACCGTCAATAACAACAAACCTTTAATCGTGAAATTCTTCATAATGTAATTAAATTATATTTTTTTATACCACTCAAAACTAACCAAAATTAACTTGGATTAAAAGTATAATTTTCCCCAATTTTGATTTTTTGATTTACCCACTGGGTCCTAACTAAAGTTAAAGATTCAATCACCTTGTGTCTGTAAACTTCTCCCTACCCGGAAAAATGAAGCTATAGCAGCTCTGTGTAAACAAGATATCCTCATTCGACAATAATTTCAATAATTAAATGTTATATTGCGCAAACCCTTAAATTTATATCATGCACAAAAACCTAATTTTCGTATTCTTTTTATTAGCATCTTTTATGGATCTAAAGGCTCAGGCCTATGAATACTCAATCGTTACAAGTATTGAATCTGTTGTTCCCATGGGAATAGGTAGATCAAGGATTATTTCTTCAGAAGAAGAAAAAAACTATGAGGATTTTACGACATCCCGGACTGAAAACAGTAAAAAACAAAATAAATCAAAACGTAGTGATGCCAAAGTTGAAAATTTTGATGAGACCAAAATTTTAAACTTCTACAGTGCTACAGGTATAAACTTTCAGAACGTAGCGTCGAACGATGCATTTCTTTCATCAAAAGTGAATAAAATGATCGAAGAAGGATGGGAACTGGCCTTCGTAACCAGTGGCGTTGAAAGTGATGCGGGAAAAGGAGATGGGACCGGTATTTTTATCACCCGATTCATCTTTAAAAGATTAAAGTCTTAGATAAAAAAGAAGAAAATAAAAAACCGCCACAAAAATGTGGCGGTTTTTTTTTCGCTATTTCATTTGAAACTAGTCTTCTTTGACTTCTTCAAAATCAACATCCTGCACATCATCCTGTCCTGCATCGCTACCATCGGCAGCTCCTGCTCCTGCATCAGGTCCGGCTTGCGCACCTCCCGCCTGAGCTTCTTGTTGTGCTTTATAAATCTCTTCTGAAGCAGCTTTCCACGCTTCATTTATTTTCTCCATTGCAGCATCGATCTGAGCAATATCTTTTGACTCATGTGCCTTTTTCAATTCTTCCAAAGAAGATTCGATAGGCGCCTTTTTGTCAGCAGAAAGCTTTTCACCAAATTCCTTTAACTGGCTTTCAGTTTGAAAAATCATGGCATCTGCTCCATTGATCTTTTCGGCAGTTTCTTTTGCCTTTTTATCCGCGTCCGCATTTGCTTCAGCATCGGCCTTCATCTTTTGGATTTCTTCTTCCGATAATCCTGAAGAGGCTTCTATACGAATATTATGCTCCTTACCTGTACCTTTATCTTTCGCTGAAACATTGATAATACCATTTGCATCAATATCGAAAGTTACTTCAATTTGAGGAACTCCTCTTGGTGCTGGTGGAATTCCATCCAAATGAAATCTACCAATGGTCTTGTTATCTGCTGCCATTGCTCTTTCTCCCTGAAGAACGTGAATCTCAACTGATGGCTGATTGTCAGCCGCCGTAGAAAACACTTGTGATTTCTTTGTAGGGATCGTTGTATTGGCTTCAATTAGTTTTGTGGCTACGTTACCCATCGTTTCAATACCTAAAGAAAGTGGTGTTACATCAAGTAAAAGTACGTCCTTAACATCTCCTGTCAAGACCCCACCTTGAATAGCAGCTCCAATTGCCACAACTTCATCCGGGTTTACTCCTTTTGATGGTTTCTTTCCAAAGAATTTTTCAACTTCTTCCTGAATTTTTGGCATCCTGGTAGATCCACCAACCAAAATTACATCGTCAATGTCTGACTTGCTAAGGTCAGCATCTTTTAATGCTGAACTTACAGGAGTCATCGATCTTTTTACCAAGCTGTCTGACAACTTCTCAAACTGAGCTCTTGTCAAAGTTTTAACAAGGTGCTTAGGTCCGGATGCTGTAGCAGTAACGTAAGGTAAATTAATTTCTGTCTGAGTACTTGACGACAATTCAATTTTAGCTTTTTCAGCAGCTTCCTTCAATCTTTGAAGGGCCATTGGATCATTTCTTAGATCCATGTTTTCCTCCTTGCTGAATTCATCTGCCAGCCAGTCTATAATCACTTGGTCAAAATCATCACCTCCCAGGTGTGTATCACCATTGGTTGACAACACTTCAAAGACTCCATCCCCGATTTCCAGGATGGAAATATCAAAAGTACCACCTCCAAGGTCATATACAGCAATCTTTTTGTCTTGACCTGATTTATCAAGACCATATGCCAAAGCAGCCGCTGTAGGCTCGTTTATAATTCTGCTCACTTTCAAACCGGCAATCTCACCTGCTTCCTTGGTAGCCTGTCTTTGAGCATCGTTAAAATATGCAGGAACAGTTACAACTGCTTCCTTAACCTCTGTACCAAGATAGTCTTCAGCCGTTTTCTTCATTTTCTGAAGTACCATAGCTGAAATTTCCTGTGGTGTGTACAATCTGCCATCAATATCAACACGAGGTGTGTCATTGTCTCCTTTTACAACTTTATAAGGCACTCTGTCTGCCTCCATTTTTGATTCTGAGAATTTATTTCCCATAAATCTTTTGATCGAATAAATGGTCTTGATAGGATTGGTAACCGCCTGACGTTTTGCAGGATCTCCAACCTTTCTTTCACCATCTTCAACAAAAGCAACGATAGAAGGCGTTGTGCGTTTTCCTTCTGCATTAGGAATTACAACAGGCTCGTTACCTTCCATTACAGAAACGCAGGAGTTGGTTGTTCCTAAATCTATTCCAATTATCTTACTCATAATATTATATTTTAATTTTATTCAATTCTATTGTTTAAATAACTGTTGCTGTATAGTCAATGATTGTGCCAACAGACAATTTATAGTAATATGTCACGTTTTTGACACTATAGAATGACATACTGACATAATTTTTTGAAAAAATATTCGAAATAGGCGGTATGCATTAACGTTTTAATAAAAACAAAAACTTGTCATATTACAAGAAGAGTTTATTTTTGAATTAATAATTACCCTATGAATCAATTGAGATCAATCCTATTTGTACTAATTGTATTAGTTTCTGTTTTTGGCGCCTTGGCCCAGGATTCCTCACCGAGAGAATTCAGAGGCGTGTGGGTGGCCACCGTTGGGAATATAGACTGGCCCAGCAAAAAGAACCTGACGAGCGGGCAGCAAAAAAAGGAAATTCTAAACCTTCTTGATCTATTCAAGCGATTAAATTTTAATGCCGTTATTTTCCAAATCCGGCCTTCAGCTGACGCATTTTACAATTCAAAATATGAACCATGGTCGTATTACCTCAACGGAGAAAATAACAAAGCGCCACATCCGTATTATGACCCTTTGGCCTTTATCATTGAAGAGACACATAAAAGAGGTATGGAGTTTCACGCCTGGCTGAACCCTTATCGTGCCGTGGTCAATTATCAGGAGTACAGGTCTAATCCTTTTCCCCTGACCTATGAAAAACCCGAATGGTTTATCAATTACGGTAAAAACAAATACTTTGACCCCGGAATTCCGGAGGTAAGATCCTATACAACAAAAATAGTGACAGATATTGTTCAGAACTATGATATCGACGCCATTCACTTTGATGATTATTTTTATCCTTACAAGATACGAGACGAGGTATTTGACGACGCGAGAAGTTTTGCATCTCACGGTGGTAATTTCTTCCCTGAAAAGAAAGATGACTGGCGAAGAGAAAATGTAAATTATATTATCAGAGATCTGCACCATACCATTAAGGAGCTGAAGCCCTGGGTGCAATTTGGCATCAGTCCGTTTGGGGTTTGGCGCAATCAGGAGGATGACCAGCGTGGTTCGGAAACCTTGGCGGGACAAACCAATTATGATGATCTGTTTGCTGACATCTTATATTGGATGAAAAACGGATGGATTGATTATATCCTTCCCCAGGCCTATTGGCATATTGGACATGAGAAAGTATCTTATGATAAAGTAATACGCTGGTGGTCGGATAATTCTTTCGGAACCAACCTGTATATCGGTCATGGTATCTACAAACTGGGAAATAATAAGGAAGCATTGGCCTGGACTAAAAAAGGCCCGAACGAAATAGAAAAGCAACTGGAAATGAATAAAAGTCTTTCTTCGATAGATGGAAGTGTGTTTTTTAGCGCAAAATCTTTTATTTCAAACACTTACAACATCAATAATGCTCTGAAGGACCGGTTTTACAAACATCCTTCATTACAGCCCATAGCGAATAAGTCAGAAAAATTTACACCACAGCCTGTGACCAATCCCAAAATTTCGAAGATTAAGAACAAGCAGTATCTTATAACATGGGACGTAATTCCTGAAAACCAATCCTATGAGGCTGTTAAATTTCTAATCTATAAGTTTAAGGAAGATGAAGTTCATAACCTAAATAAGACCTCCAATATAATCGCCCTTACCGGTGAAACTGAGATTCGAATTGCAAAAAAAGATATTCAAGCAGGAGAAAATCTTATCATTTTAAGTGTGAGTAGAAACAATAATCTTGGAAGCCCCGTTACAGTTAAGTTATGAATTCCCCTATTTGAGACTTATCTGGTGAACACAAGTTCTGTTTCGGTGGATAAGTTTTGATCAAACCCATAGCCTCCGTAATTAAAGCCTTGGATTCCCTCGATACTTGA
>CP070731.1:487724-492939 GCA_020347545.1 Flavobacteriaceae bacterium
TATCGGTAATTTTTAAAACAATTGAATTTCCCGCATTCACAGTTTCCATTTTGATGATTGGTGGACCCTCTGAATACTTGATGGCATTATCAAGCATATTGGTCACTACATTCGTCATATGGAACTTGCTCGCCGAAACCTCAGTTTGTTTGGCCTCCAAAGCAAGATTTATTTCACCCTCACGGTCACTAATGATCAAACTTACATGAGACACCGCATCCTCAATTATGTCGTGTAAATCAACCACATCCTTACTAAGATCAAGCTGATTTTTCTCCAGTTTTGAAATTCTCAGTACATTTTCCACTTGAGCATGCATCCTTTTATTTTCCTCACGAATCATCTGAGAATACCTGAGTATCTTTTCCTTGTCACCGATTATTTTCGGGTTCCTTATTGAATCGATAGCTAAATTTATAGTCGCAATCGGAGTTTTAAACTCATGAGTCATGTTATTGATAAAATCCGTTTTTATTTCAGATATCTGCTTTTGTCTTATCAGCTGATACAATGCACTTGCAAATGATAAAATGATTATAAAAATAAACAGAGCCGAAAGAATCAATATCCATGAGATTGTCGATAAAATATATTCTTTTTTTTCCGGAAAACTTACAAACAATGTATAATCCTCAATATCATCAGTCACAAATAACGGAACGTTATAGGTATATCCTCTTTTTTCAACAAACCTGTCCGATTTAACTTTAGTGATCAGGTCCTCATTAAAAACTCCAAATTCAAACTTTGTTTCTATATTTCTGGCTCTCAACTCATTGTCAAGGTTCATTCGGATCTCATTGGAACTAACCCGATCATGAATTGGTGTTCTTGCCACTATATTCTTAAAGATCCCTTCCAATTCAAGCTTATCATATTTGTCAAGCCTTTCCACCTTGACCATTCTGTCCTTTGGCGATAACTCGGAAAAATCCTTTGAATTGAATTCTATCTTTTCAATCTGAGTTTCCTCTCTGCTTAGGAAGGTTTTAAAATTAACCGTATCCGTTTCAAAAGGCGATATCTGCGACTTGTAATTGTTTTCAAGAATACTCTGACGAAATGTGAAAATTTCGTTTCTGCTGGTATCTATCTGCTGAAATACAAAATCCCTGACATTACTTTGCTTGGACTTCTGCATACTGTCAATCAAAGGGGCATATCTGGATATATTGTCTTTAAACTCTCTCTTCTGAATATTTTCAGAAACTCTGGCCAAAGCAAATTTGACACTTGTCGAAAATTGTTCTTCCCTCATTTCAATAGAAGAACGTATCCAGAAAATCTGAACCGTAATGATTCCAAGCAGAGAAATCACCATCAACACTACTAAAAGTACAAAAATTCGTTTACTCATCTAAGCAAATGTAAATTTTCTTTAGCTTATAAATAATCTTTTAACAATTGTTAACGAAAATTACAATTATTTTAACAAAAAATTAAAGCGAAAAAGATTTTTTTAAGGAATTTAAACGAGGAGTTTCTGATGAATCCTAAAAACCTCTAATCGGGTGTCTGAAAGCTCTTTGTTCTCGATTATAAAGTCAGATTTGAATCTTCTTATTTCATCTGACGTTTGATTCTTAATTCTGTTGATTACATCAGCTCTGGAATAGCCGTCACGAGACATGACTCTTTGAATCCTTAACTCCTTATCGGCCACTACCGAGATTACCACATCAAACTTATCTTCATTTTGATTTTCAAAAATTAAGGGGTTTTCCTGAATGACATACTTACTTTTTTGAATATTCACCCATGATTCAAAGTCATCTCTGACAGCAGGGTGTACCAAGGCATTTAACTTCTCAAGCCGGGCTTTGTCTGTAAAAACCTTTTCAGCGAGATAGTTCCTGTTCAACTTATCATCGATATAGGAATCATATCCAAACTCATTTTGGATCGCCTTTTTGAGTTCAGGCGAATTGACCATAAGCCATTTGGCACGATCATCCGCATAGTAGACCGGAACCCCAAGGGCCTCAAACATCTTTGCTACGGTACTCTTTCCGCTTCCAATGCCTCCTGTTAATCCAACTTTTTTCAAGGTCTTTCCTTTTTTCGCCTTCGTCAATTGATTATTTCTTAATGAGAAACTCTATTTTGTTGGGAACGATCTTGACATTCGTCACGATCTCAGGTTTTTCAACCAATTCCGGAATGAAATAATCGAGATTGTTATCTATGGTCTTTTTATAATCAACCTGAACTCTAAAAGCATTTTCAGGAATCTTGCTATAGTCCTTTAATGCCACCTGATAAATAACTTTTACCTCCTTGGGATAGGTACTGATGATAACATTTCTGGGCAGATTGATTATCTTAAAAGGTAAATTGTAAGACCCATCGGTAATTTTGTCAACCTCCCCTTTAACGATCACAAAATCCTTTTCAAGCACCGTCACCTCATTTGGGGCCTCAAGTTTAACTTCGTATTCAAAAGACGCTGCAATTTCATTGAATTCTGTTTGTAATGTCTGAACCTCTTTAATCGTATCAATTACCTTTCCCGGCCCCGAAATTTTGATTTCAGCGGAACCAATTCCTTGTATGTCAAGATTGACAGTGGACTAAAGGTTCATTGGATTACACAGGTTAAGGACAGCGGATATTTTGAATTGAGCAGACGCGGTAAGAAAGCTTTTACAAAAGGGTTTACTGCACCTTCCAGAGTTCACTCATTTGACATCAGCAATAAACTTAAGCAAGACTTGGTTTTAAAATTTGGAGGTAAGAATGAAGGCCTGTATGAGGTGGTTCTGAAAAAACACGAAAATGACTTAAAAACAGTTTACAAAAATGTAAGTTCCATTTATGTCGTAGGGGATGTTCACGGAAGGTATCCGGAATTAATCAATTTATTGCAAAAGTCTAAAGTGATTGACGAAGATCTTTCATGGATAGCCGGAGAATCACATTTGGTTTTTTTAGGAGATCTTTTTGATCGAGGTGCTCAGGTAACCAAAGTTCTTTGGTTTATTTATGGATTGGAGGAGCAGGCAAAATATGTAGGAGGCAAGGTTCATTTGGTTTTAGGAAATCATGAAATCATGACGATGACCAAAGATCTTAGATATCTCAATGCCAAGGAGAAAAACATAGCCATTGGGCATAAAGTGACTTATGATCAAATGTTTCATCCACAAAATTCATTATTGGGTCTGTGGCTAAGCGGAAAGCCTTCGGTATTGAAAATAGATCAATTCATTTTTGCTCACGGAGGAATTGTTGATCTGGGAACTTTTACTTTAAATTCGTTTAACGAAGCCGTCTCTTATTACATGAAAGACCCGATGTATTTGGAACTGACACAGGAATTTCCCGATAGCACAAAATACGATGTGGAACGCTGGTACCGAATGCGTGATTTCTTTTATTATGAAAATGGACCCTATTGGTACAGAGGTTACGTATTACAGGATACTTTGGATGTTCAACTTGATGCCATGTTAAAAAAATACAAGTCCAAAGTACATATTGTTGCTCATACTACCCGTAAAACCATCACCAGTAAATACGATGGAAAACTGCTGACCACGGATTTGGATGATGCAGCTACAGAATTACTGTTAATTAAGAGAAAAAGAAAAAGCGCAGAAACCTTTAAAATTGACAGTGAAGGAGTGGTTTCTCCTTTGGAATAACCTGATCATTCTTTTACACACATCTCTTTAATGTTTACTTTGATCGATTTCGGGACAGATAAATAAACTATTTTCTAAATGCTGACTAAAGTTTATGGAAGCGCCGTGGTAGGAGTTCATGGTGTTTTGGTTACCGTTGAGGTTAATATTGACAGGGGAATTGCCTATCATCTGGTGGGTTTACCGGATAGTGCCATTCGAGAAAGCGGATACCGAATTTCAGCAGCATTAAAGAATTCGGGATTTAAATTTCCCGGGAAAAAGATTACCGTTAATATGGCACCTGCTGATCTGAGGAAAGAGGGTGCTTCCTATGATTTAACCATTGCCTTAGGGATCATGGCTGCCTCCGGTCAGTTAAATTCTACACGCTTAAAGGATTTTATAATCATGGGAGAGTTGTCATTGGATGGCAGTATCAACGCTATCAACGGTATTTTACCCATTTCTTTGATGGCCAGAAAGGAAAGTTTCAAAGGAATCATTCTTCCTTATGAGAACGGCAAGGAGGCTTTTTTGGTAAAGGAACTGGAGATTTATCCGATGCGTAATCTAAAAGAAGTCGTTGATTTTTTAAGTGGAAAGAAATCTTTTAAACCCCTTCAAAATGAGATGGAAAATCACAGGAAAATGGATTTACCTGAAGATGATCTCGATTTTGCGGATGTCAAAGGTCAGTCCCTCGTAAAACGATGTATGGAAATTGCAGCTTCCGGAGGCCATAATCTAATGCTTATTGGTCCGCCAGGAGTGGGAAAGAGCATGATGGCGAAACGTCTGGCAACAATTTTACCGCCAATGACACGGAAAGAAATGCTGGAAACTACAAAAATCCACTCTATTTCAGGCAGAATAAAGGGGGAAAAGGGATTGATTCGGAGACGTCCCTTTAGAGCTCCTCACCATACCATTACCAAGGCAGGGCTCGTTGGCGGAGGAATTTATCCTAAACCAGGAGAAATTTCATTGGCACATAACGGCGTACTTTTTCTCGATGAACTTCCTGAATTTAAACGGAGTGCATTAGAGGTAATGCGACAACCCCTTGAAGACGGAGAACTCACCATTTCAAGGGCCAGATCAAATGTGACTTACCCCAGCAGTTTTATGTTTGTGGCAAGTATGAATCCAAGTCCGAATGGTTACTTTGCAAATAACGGGCAAGGCATTAATTCTCCTGTAAAAATGCAACGATATCTGGGTAAAATATCAGGGCCATTACTGGATAGGATTGACATGCATATTGAAGTGCAACCGGTTCCTTTTGAAAGGCTGTCGGATCAGGGTAAAGGAGAATCCAGTAAGATGATTAAAGAACGTGTCATCAAAGCACGTGAGATTCAAAACCGAAGATTTTCGGGGAATAGTAAGGTTCATTGCAATGCCCAGATGACCCCGGGTCAAATTCGTGTCTATTGTGAATTAAAAGAAAATTCAAAAAAAATTTTAAAGACAGCTATACAAAGATTAAATCTTTCAGCCAGAGCTTATGATCGAATTCTAAAAGTTTCCAGATCTATTGCTGATCTGGAAGGAGTTGAGTCCATATCTTCAGAGCATATTAAAGAGGC
>CP070731.1:493039-497994 GCA_020347545.1 Flavobacteriaceae bacterium
AGGGACTTCACATTTCTTAGGACAAAATTTTGCAAAAGCGTTTGACGTAAAATATACAACCAGAGAAGGTCGTCAGGATTTTGTTTGGGCTACGTCATGGGGAGTTTCAACCAGACTGATGGGAGCCTTGGTGATGTCGCACAGTGATGATTTTGGATTGGTTCTTCCCCCTAAACTTGCTCCGATTCAGGTTGCTATAGTTCCCATTTATAAAAGTGAGGAGCAGCTTCAAAAGATCAATCAAAGGGTAGAGGTAATTACCAGGGAATTGAGATCAAAAGGTATTACCGTGAAGTACGATAATCGAACCACGCATAAACCGGGATGGAAGTTTGCCGAATACGAGTTAAAAGGAGTTCCATTGAGAATAGCAATGGGCCCAAGAGATCTTGAGAACAATACGGCTGAATTGGCACGTAGGGATACACTTCAAAAAGAGGTATTAAGCCAGGATAATCTTATTAACCGGATAGAAGACTTGTTGGAGGAAATTCAGGTAGCTCTGTTTCAAAAGGCGCTGGACTTCAGGAATAATTTGATTACGGAGGTGGATAGTTTTGAGGAATTCAAAAGGGTTTTGGATACCAAAGGGGGCTTTGTTTCGGCTCATTGGGACGGAACCTCTGAAACAGAAGAAAAGATAAAGAACCTGACAAAAGCAACCATTCGATGTATTCCAAATGATGCCGTAGAGGAAGACGGAGTTTGTGTTTTAAGCGGTGAAAAATCGACGAAAAGGGTTTTATTTGCGAAGGCCTATTAAAAAATTGAAAAAAAATTAAAAAGTACTTGCAGAGTTGAAAATTTGTATTAATTTTGCACTCGCTTTAATAAATAAAAGCAATGTCTAGGCCCGTTCGTCTATCGGCTAGGACGCCAGGTTTTCATCCTGGTAAGAGGGGTTCGATTCCCCTACGGGCTACAAATTTGTTTAAATAACAATTTAATTAGAAAAGATGGCAAATCATAAGTCGGCACTGAAGAGAATCAGAAGTAATGAGGCAAAACATTTAAGAAACAAGTATCAGCATAAAACAACACGTAATGCGATAAAGAACTTGCAGTCTGTTGAAGAAAAGAAAGAAGCTGAGGCTCTCTTGCCAAAAGTAGTTTCTATGGTTGATAAATTGGCTAAGAAAAATGTCATTCATAAAAATAAAGCTGCTAACATCAAATCAAATTTGACTGCACACGTTGCTTCTTTATAAAAAGAACCAAACACAAAATACTGAAAGCAATCCTTTATGGGTTGCTTTTTTGTTTATTACAGTATAAGGTTTTCAAACTAATCATCAATTATCAGCTCCAAATTGCTACCACTCATAAATTCGATCAGCATCCAGTCTGATCATTATAAAGAGCAGTAACGTAAAGCCCCAAAGGGAAGAACCTCCATAGCTGAAGAATGGAAGTGGGATACCAATAGTAGGAAGTAATCCGATCACCATCCCAATATTAATGGTAAAATGGAAAAAGAAAATGGCCACCGTCGCATAGGAAAAGACTTTACTGAACATGGACTTTTGTCTGTCTGCAATAAATAAAAGTCTTATCAGGAAGGCTATAAAAAGAATAATAACAAAACTGCTTCCTAAAAATCCCCATTCCTCACCAATCGTACTGAAAATATAATCGGTTTGTTGCTCAGGAACAAAATCTCCTTGTGTCCTGTCTCCCTGCAGAAACCCTTTGCCCGTGATACCGCCTGAACCGATTGTGATGACCGATTGAGCCGTATTGTATCCAATGCCCTGGTCATCTACATCTTTTCCGAGAAGAATATTGAATCGATCTCTGTGTCTTTGATCAAAGACATTGTTAAAAACATAATCAACACTCACAATAAAAAAACCGGTAAAAAGATAAATGGCAACAAAACGAAGCCAGTTATGCCTGAGGTATTTTTTGTTTTTATACACCAAATAGATCAACAACCCCGAAATGATTACAGAGGCTATCAGAAGCGTGTTGAGGAAACCGAAATAGAGGGTTACAACAAAAAGAAGCAGGGCAAGAAATCCAATGACCAAATAGTAAAGAGGCAAACCAAATTGATACAATACCAGAATCAGCGAGCCGTAAACCAGTGCCGACCCCGGGTCAGGCTGGAAGGTAATCAATAGGGCAGGTAAAAAAATGATTCCAAACGCCTTCAGCTGATTATTCAACTTTTTAAGGTCCTGGTTTCTTTCATCAAGGTAATTTGCCAGTGCCAAAGCAGTTGCCGCTTTTGCAAATTCGGATGGTTGGATCCCGAAGGAGCCAAAACTATACCAGGAAGTAGCTCCGTTTATATTATTTCCAAAAACAAATAGCCCGACAAGTGTCAATATGGAGGCAAGATAAAATATACCCGAAAATTGTTCGTAAAACTTTTTGTCAATGGCCAGTATCACAATAACGATAATGAAACTCAAAAGGATCCATATCATTTGTTTTCCGTATTTCGTTGAAAAATCGAAAACTTCGAATTCGGTTTCTGAAAAGGTCGCTTCATAAATGCTGAGCCAACCCAAAAACACGAACAGGAGGTACATCGCAATTAGTACCCAGTCAACCCCTTTAAAAATATTACTCTTCCTTTTGCGCAACGTAATTCTCTAATTCTAATTGTTTGTTATATTCTTCCTCAAGACTACCTTCCAGCATTCTTTTTTCCAGCCAATCCCTTTTAACTTCTCCTTTTAAGTATTTTTCTATCATCAAACTGGCAATGGGAGCTGCCCATCTTGAACCCCAGTAGCCGTTCTCTACAAAAACCGCAATAGCAATTTTAGGATCATCCTTGGGGGCAAACGCTATAAATGTCGAGTGATCCGTAAATTGAATCCTCTCTCCGTTTATTCTGGCGAAATTTTCAGCCGTTCCTGTCTTTCCACAAATTTGAATGTCCTCAATTTTGGAACCTCTTGCAGTTCCAATTTCAAACACATTGAGCATCCCGTCAATTACAGGTTCAAAATGCCTGGCATCAATTGAGGTATATTTGGGTTTTGTGTATTTTTCATTCTGGTTAAGGCTGTCACCTACTTTTTTAAGAATATGCGGTGTATAGTAACATCCACGGTTAGCTATAGCCGCTGTCATATTTGCCAACTGAATAGGAGTTGTCAAAACCTCTCCCTGACCAATAGCATTAGAAATCGTAGTGATCGCTTTCCATCTATGATTTGGGTAATACCTGTTATACAATTTCGAGTCAGGAATGAGCCCCTTTTGACCCGAGGGCATGTCATATCCGAGATAATTTCCAAGGCCAAAACTTTTTGCATGGCTGCTCCAGACGTCCATTCCCTTTTGAGCATCGTCATATTTCTCTATGGTTCTTCTGTAGACATTTGAAAAATAAGCGTTACAAGATCTGTAGATTCCCGTATTCATGGCAATAGGAGTGCCCACAATTCCGCAATGACACTTCATGAATCCGCCACGACCATATTTGAAGCCATGATAACAGTTAAAGGCAGTTTCGGGGGTCACAACATCTTCCTGCAAGGCAATCAAGGCATTGATAATTTTAAAAGGAGATCCAGGTGGATACTGTGCCTGAAGCCCTCTGTCCAGCATAGGTTTCTTGATCGTATCATTGAAAAGAAGTACGGAATTTTTCGACCGTTTTCTGCCAACAAGCATATTAGGGTTATAGCTTGGAGTTGATACCAGTGACAATATTTCACCTGATGATGGTTCAATGGCGACGATTCCACCTCGTTTATTGACCATAAGGCTTTCAGCATACATTTGCAGTTCCATGTCTAAGGTAAGCGAGATATCTTTTCCAGGAATGGCCAAGGTATCGAAAATACCATCTTTATAAGGGCCGATTTCTTTGTTAAATCGATTTTTCTGTATGAACCTGACCCCTTTTTTACCGCGAAGCACATCCTCATATTGCTTTTCAATTCCCTGATAACCAACAAGCTCGCCAAGCTGGTAATAACTATTCTTCTTAAGAAGCCTTTCATTGACTTCGCTGATATAACCCAGTACGTTGGCACTTGTGTTTTCCGGATACTGTCTTAAAAACCTTTTCTGGATGTAAAATCCCTTGTATTTATACATCGTCTCCTGTAAAAATGCATAATCTTCTTTTGAGACCTGGCCTACAAAAATGGAGGGAATCCGAGGAGAATAATTTTTTGCTTTTTTATATCGCTTAATAAAATCTTTCTTATCAATCTTCAGCAAATTGCAAAACTCAAGTGTATCCAGAGGCTCCACATCCTTAGGAATGACCATGATATCATAAGAAACCTGGTTGGCTACAAGGAGTTTTCCGTTTCTATCGTAGATGAAGCCTCTATCAGGATAGGCGAATTTTATAGTGACCGCAGAATTATTGAGTGGATTTTGCCTGTATTTGGTATCAATGACCTGGAGAAAGAAAAGCCGGCCGATAAAGATGACTCCTACCGATAAGATCAAAAAATATAATAAGGATTTTCTTGGCATCTTCTATCTTTTTCTCATTACAAAAGTAAAACTTATCAAGGTTAAAATTATTGTAAAAATACTCGTTAACAGGGTGTTTACAAAAATGATCCCGAATTTACTCCATTTAAAATACTCGAGACCAAAAACAACAAAGTGATGCACAAATGTAAGGATCACCACGTAAAGAAACATTTTTGGAAAAGGGAGCTTAAAAATGGAAAGTGTTCCATAATCCAGATCTCTTTTTCCAATGACACTCTGAAGTACAGGAATTCTTATAAAAGCTATTAAAAGTGTTGCTGCGGCATTGATACCTCCTGAATCAGAAAACACATCGATTAGGAGGCCCAGAAAAAAACTGAGAATTAAAATCGAAGCATCATCTTTTCTGACAGGATATAAAAAGATAAAAAAGATGTAAAAATAGGGGTTGATATAACCCAGGAAGTTAATGTTATTCATTATGATGATCTGTAAAAGTATCAGACCTATAAAGAGCAGGGCGTTATTTATATTCTCTC
>CP070731.1:498094-503036 GCA_020347545.1 Flavobacteriaceae bacterium
TTTCATTTATTAGTGCCGGGCTGATAAGCCTTGCCGGAGGTATTGGATTGATTTTCGGAGCCAATATAGGTACAACTGCAACAGCCTGGCTGGTGGCAGGATTCGGGTTAAAAATCAAAATTTCTGTTCTGGCAATGCCTATGTTGATTTTTGGAATCATCTTTTCCTTCCAAAACAAGAAGTCTTTAAAGGGGATTGGAAGCGTGTTGACAGGTTTAGGATTCTTCTTTTTGGGAATTCATTACATGAAAGAGGGGTTCGATGTATTTAGTCAATATTTCAACCTAACCGTTTATGCCGTACCAGGATTTTTGGGTGTAATTATTTACACAGGTATAGGAATCTTTATTACCACAATTCTACAATCAAGCAGTGCTTCTCTTGCCCTTATTCTTACGGCATTATCCGCAGGGCAGATTGAATATGAAAATGCCCTGGCGCTGGCGATTGGAACCAATATCGGCACAACTGTAACGGCTTTGATTGGTTCTGTAGGTGCAAATGTCGCTGGTCGAAGACTGGCTTTGGCTCATCTTATTTTTAATTTTGTAACCGGCCTGGTCGCTCTTGCCATTATCTATCCATTGGCCAACCTTGTTAACAGACTATCGGAACTCGTAGGTATTGCGACAGACGACTTCACTCTAAAACTTGCGCTGTTTCACACCATTTTCAATGTCCTTGGAGTACTGATCATGATTCCCTTCATTAAAAAGCTTGAGACCTTCCTAATTAAAGTGGTAAAGGAGCATAAAGAGAAAGACATCGATGAACCTAAATATCTGAATAGTTCAACGCTGAAACTTGCTCCAACGGCTATTTCTTCCTTAGAAGCTGAGACCAAATACTTGTTTGAAAATGCTATTTTTGAAATTGTAACCCATGCCCTTAACATACACCGAACGGATATATTGTCAAGTTTGAGATCAAAAGATCTCATAAAAAAATCTAAACGAGAGATTGATATCGACATCAGAAATCTTTACCTGCACAAGGTCAAAACCATATATGGTAAAATTCTTGAATTTGCAACCATAGCCCAATCGGAACTTGAACTGAGCAAAGACCAGCATCAAAGAATTTCAGAAATAAAAATTGCAAACAGAAAAATGGTGGAGATTATAAGAGATGTAAAAGAGTTGAGACGAAATATTACCGTTTACACCTATTCAGATAACGTCTATATCAAAAAAGAGTACAATAAATTCCGAAGAAGAGTTGTAAAGGTATTAAGAGCCATTTATTTGATCAAAACCGACGGCAATAAGCAAGAACATTACGACAAACTGGTAGATTTAAAAAATAAGTCAAAACAAAAATCCAAAATGGGGAACAAGAGTATCAACAACCTGATCAGGAAAAATCTGATTACGACCAACATGGCCTCATCTCTGGTAAATGATCATGACAATGTTAATGAAATGATCCAAAAATTAATCGAAGTTGGTCAATTGCTTTATGGTGAAAAAGACAGTATCCTTGAACCCGCCGCTTAGAATTTATTTATCTTGCCTTATGGGTATCAATTCCTATGATCGTGTTCTTCGTAATATAAGTTGAGGATATTTATAACCGCCATGATCAAATCTTTTGTTTCCAGGAGAATAATAAAATACAAGGTCGTGTTCTTCGGGCTTGTTGAATCACTTTCTCGGGTACGTTCCACCTGTTTCTGGATTGATTCCTTTACGTCTTCTAACAAGGCCTTTTTTCGATCTATGATCTCAGGGACAATATGATCAAAATCTCTCGAGTCGAAGATGTTACTTATTTCAGCAATAAGCTCCAATAACTTATCATTTATTTCAAGTAATTCTTCAGTCTGCCTTTTTTTAAGAGCCTTATGATGATTTTGCACATGTTTATGGCTCTTTTTTGCTATCAAACTTGATGACTGGGCCACGTCCTGAAGACTTCCGATAACATCGATGTAAAACTTACTTGCACCTAGATAAGAATCATCCAGTTCCTTTATAAAATAAAAAATATCATTCTGAAGGTCTTCAATTTCAATTTCGAGCTTGACAACAGATTGTCTTGCTTTACCTAACTTTTTCAAGTCCTGATTCATCAATCCTTTAATGGTGGTAGCATTGATTTTTCCAACTCTTTTCAAAGTTTTTGAAATGTTATCTGCACTTTCTTCTATTACTCCTTGAATTGAACTGCTCTCAGCTTTGCTCAAACTATCTTCTGTTTTGGTTTCCCTGGATGCCCTGACATGTTTGATATAATTTCTCGATAACAGTAATATGGCCAGCAAAAGCAATACGGCAATCATGGTAGGGCCACCTAAATGTATCAAATATGCCACTGTTCCTGAGGCAATAAATGCCACTATAGCCGTAAAGAACCAACCACCGATTACATTCAATACACCCGCAACTCTGTAAACTGCACTTTCACTTCCCCAGGCCCGGTCAGCAAGAGATGTCCCCATGGCAACCATAAAGGTAACATAGGTTGTTGACAAAGGCAGTTTCATTGATGTCGCAATAGAGATCAATACACTCGCTACCATAAGATTCACAGCTGCTCTTACCATGTCAAAAGCGGGTAATTCATGCTTTTTATCTTTTGCAAGTTTAATAACAGGCTTCTTAAATTGATCCTCTATCTTCTTTAAAACAGAATCAGGAACTATCGTACTCGTATATTCCGAGGCCATCATTGAAAATTTCACCAGGTTTCTCGATAAAAAATGAGGCTCAAAACGTTCCTTTGTGTCTTCCTGGCTTGACAGATCAATAGAAGTTTTCACAACAGATTTGGCTTTGCTTGACAACCACAATGTCGCTACCATGATCAAACCTGCTCCAACTAAGAACAAGGTTGGAGTTGGCACTTTTTTACTCAAAACATCCATGCTGAACTCCGTGGCCGGAATTCCTGATGCATTCCATGCCTCATAAGATTGCCAGGCTGCTATAGGAACACCGATAAAATTTACAAGGTCATTTCCCGCAAAAGCCAATGCAAGAGCAAAGGTCCCAACGATGATGATGATTTTATAGATATTCATTTTGAAAAGTGTCACTATGAGGTAGGACAACAGGGACCAAATCACAAAACTAATTGCCACGATCATCAAAGTCTTTCCTTCTATTAAAGGTTTTATGTCAGCATAATAATCAGTACCCTTCAACCCTTTGATAAAAATAAAATACGTAATGGCTGCAAGGGCGAATCCTCCGAAAACGGCGCCAACCCATTTCGCTTTTCTCTCAAAGTTAAATGACAATAAAACTCTTGAAATATACTGCACAATTGCCCCTACCGAGAATGCCACTACGACAGAAAGCAAAATTCCTAAAATTATCTCTGTTGCTTTTGTCGTATTGATATAATTCAGAACATCCCCAAAAGAACCATTATCAGCGCCAATTTTAATCAAAGCCATGGCGACTGCAGCCCCCAGTAACTCGAAAACAATGGAAACCGTAGTCGAAGTTGGCATGCCTAAAGTATTGAAGAAATCAAGCAGCAGAATATCGGTAATCATCACTGCCAAAAAAATGATCATGATCTCATTGAAGTAAAATTCGCCGGGGACAAAAATCCCCTTTCTTGCCACTTCCATCATCCCACTCGAAAAAACGGCTCCGAATGCAATCCCGATACTTGCTACAATCATAATTGTACGAAAGGAAACTGCTTTTGAGCCCAGTGCAGAATTCAAAAAATTAACCGCATCATTACTTACTCCAACAACTAGATCAGCAATAGCCAGGATGACCAATGCGATGATCATTAAGAAATAGATATTTTCCATTATTTTTTAAGGTCTAATTAGGTTCTAAATATAATCAGAATTGAGAATTATTTGCCTTTAAAAAAAAGATTATCCAAAGTAATCTGTTTTCAGGCCTTATGATCCTTCAAAAAAACCGCTCAACTCAACATTTTATCCCGTTAAAACTCTTTAAAAAAATGTATCTTTCCGCTCATAATTACAGCATATGAATTGGGAAAAATTACTCTCTTTAAAACGATATGGCGACACTGCCCAAAGAAAACGTATTGATCAGGACGAAACAAGGCTAGGATTTGAAGTTGATTTTGACCGTATCATATTTTCTGACAGTTTTAGAAGCCTTCAGGATAAAACACAGGTGGTTCCTTTGTCTAAAACGGACTTCGTACATACGAGATTAACACATAGCCTGGAAGTTTCTGTGGTGGCCAGAACTCTTGGCAGAGTAATAGGAAAGCATGTCCTGGAAAAATATCCTGAACTCAATGAAAAAGGATACCATTCAAATGATTTTGGAGCCATTGTAGCCGCTGCGGCCCTCTCACATGATATTGGCAACCCCCCCTTTGGTCACAGCGGGGAAAAGTCTATTGGAGAATTTTTCCTTTCCGGAAATGGACAAAAATTTAAAGATAAACTGAATCCCAAACAATGGCAGGACCTAATTGATTTTGAAGGTAATGCCAATGGATTTAAAATACTTTGTGAAACTGTGAATAATATTCAGGGTGGACTGAGATTATCCTATGCAACTTTAGGAGCCTTTATAAAATACCCGAAAGAGTCCTTACCTAAAAAGCCAAGCACTCATATTGCTGATAAAAAATACGGAGTATTTCAGTCCGAACTTGACTTTTTTAAAGAATTGGCTGATGAATTAGGCCTTAGGAAAACCGGAAATAATAATGATATTTCATATGCCAGGCACCCTTTAGCCTATTTGGTAGAGGCAGCAGATGATATTTGCTATACTATAATTGATTTTGAGGACGGGATAAACCTTGGGCTTATTTCAGAAGATTACGCCCTTGAATACCTCATCAACCTGGTGAGGGATACAATCAATACCAAGAAGTACAACTCCCTGCAGAATACTCAGGACCGCATAAGTTATTTAAGGGCTCTAGCCATTGGAAATCTCATTCAGGAAGCCGTAAGGATGTTTATTGAGAACGAATCGTCTATTCT
>CP070731.1:503136-508040 GCA_020347545.1 Flavobacteriaceae bacterium
CAAAATCTGCTTTGTCAATTCATCCATATACATCTGGAAAAATAATCAAGGAACTAAATTTTGAATTTGAACCTATTTTAACTTCTGTCGAACGGGTTTCCGAAGATTTTAAAAGGGATTTTCAAAACTAATCGGATTTACTTTTTAAGGTTGAGTGCTTTTTCAATGCTGTCCTTCTTTCTCGAAGCTTCTTTTGCATTCTTGCTGACACCCAAAATGGAATCGGTAGCGGCTTCCATTTCTTCCTCCAGTTTCAATAACCTTCTTTCTACTTCTTCAAAAATCTCCTCATAATCATCAATTTTTGCCGTGTAGTAAATATTAGATTCAGCAAATCGTATACTGTCAATACCATATTTTTTATAGACCAGCGACATGTAATTCCTGTTTTTTTCCAGATGAACATTCAGAAGATTCGAGGTTCCCGCCGCAATGTGCATATCATAAAGTACCATAACCATGGAATCCTTGCTGATAAGATCAGCAGGTTTTTCGAATTCGATTTTGCTTTTACAGGAAAACAAGACCGTCATAAGAATTGCGAAGGCTAATTTGTTCATACCCTGTCAAATGTTAATCGCTTTCCTTTTATCTGATCATTGAAAACACCATTGTTGTAAATAAGTTGACCATTTACAAAGGTTTTATTCACTTTTGAGTGAAAAGTTACCCCCTCAAAAGGTGACCAACCGCATTTGTAAAGAATATTTGATTTTTGAACCTGATACTCACAATCTGTATCAACAAGTACTAAATCGGCAAAGTAACCCTCTCTGATAAACCCTCTTCTCTCAATTTCAAAAAGTATGGCAGGGTTATGGCACATTTTCTCTACTAATTTTTCAACGCTGATTTTATTTCCTCTGACCGATTCAAGCATAGCCTGAAGTGTATGCTGTACCAGGGGACCCCCGCTCGGTGCCTTGGTATATACCTGGTCTTTCTCTTCAAGCGTGTGGGGAGCATGGTCCGTTGCAATTACATCAATTCTGTCGTCGAGCAAGGCCTCCCACAAGCCTTTTTTATCATTTTCACTCTTGACCGCCGGATTCCACTTGATCAGGGTTCCTTTTTCTTTGTAATCACGATCATCAAACCACAAATGGTGGGTGCAAACTTCGGCAGTTATCTGTTTTTCTTTTAGCGGTATTTTATTCGAGAATAATTCTGTTTCCTTTGCTGTGGAAAGATGGAATACATGAAGTCTAGCTCCTGTTTTTTTGGCAAGTTCAATGGCTTTCGATGATGATTTATAACATGCTTCAGCACTTCTGATCACAGGATGCAATTCAATGGGAATATCATCCCCATAAATGCTTTTTTGTTTGTCTAAATTATTTTTTATGGTTGTCTCGTCTTCGCAGTGAACGGCAATCAGAAGATTTGTAGAAGAAAATATTTTTTCCAGAACTTCCTCATCATCTACTAACATATTTCCTGTGGAAGAGCCCAAAAAGAGTTTTATGGCCGCTACATTTTTTGGATCCGTTTTTAAAAGCTCCTCCAGATTGTCATTTGTTCCTCCCATCATAAATGAGAAGTTTGCATAGGAAACTTTTGCCGCTATTTTAAATTTATTTTCCAGTAATTCCTGAGTCGTCGCCTGAGGAACCGTATTTGGCATTTCAATAAAAGAGGTAATCCCGCCGGCAACAGCCGCACGCGATTCAGTTTCAATATTTGCCTTATGTGTAAGCCCAGGCTCTCTGAAATGAACCTGGTCATCAATAATACCAGGTATCAAAAGCTTTCCCGATGCCTCAATAATCATTGTATTTTCAGGAAAATCTTCTATAAAGGGAGCTATTTTCTTAATTAATTCTCCTTCAATCAAAATATCCTGAACAGAAGATTTACCTTCATTAACAACTTTTGCTCCTTTTATTAATGTATTCATTGACATTTACTTTTTCTTTGATGGTTTTGGCAAACCCGCAAACCTCATTTTTATTATTCCGAAAATTGCCTCGGTTATGATGGTTTTACTCATTTTTGATTCTCCCAGAGTCCGATCGGTGAAGATCACAGAAACTTCGTCAATATTAAAACCATGTTTCCATGCTTTGAATTTCATTTCAATCTGAAATGCGTATCCGACAAATTTAATTTTATCTAACTGTATGGTTTCCAGCACCTTTCTATTGTAACAAACGAATCCTGCTGTGGTGTCATTATAAGGCATCCCGGTCACAAACCGAACGTACTTAGAAGCAAAATAGGACAGTAATACTCTCTTCATAGGCCAGTTCACCACATTCACTCCTTTAGAGTATCGTGAACCTATGGATACATCAGCACCCTCCTCGACACATTTATTGTAAAGTCTTACAAGATCTTTTGGATTATGGGAAAAATCGGCATCCATTTCAATGATGTAATCATACTTTCTTTCAATTGCCCATTTAAAACCGTGAATATAGGCCCTTCCGAGGCCATCTTTTTTATCTCTCACTTCCAGGTAAAGGCTTTTTGGATGATCCACCTGTAATTTTCTTACGATATCTGCCGTTCCATCGGGGGAACTGTCGTCAACAATTAAAATGTCAAAAGCTTTTTCCTGAGAAAATGTAGCGCAAATGATATTCTCGATATTTTCTTTCTCATTATAGGTAGGGATGATGACCAGAGTATCTTGCATAATACTTGTTTAATTGGCACAAAGGTAAAATAAATAATTGCTAATTTTGCGTTAAGATCAAGCTTAATGAAAATAATCAAGGACCACAAGTTTCAGTTTTTCTCATTACTTCTTTTATTTTTTATTCTCAACTTCATACAAAGCAGTATTACCCTGTTATTTGAGGATGAAGCTTATTACTTTGTCTGGTCCAAGGATCTGGCATTTGGATATTTTGACCACCCCCCCATGGTTGCCTTGTGGGCCGCTGCAGGACAACAGTTTTTTGAAGGCGAATTGGGTGTGAGGATCCTTAGCGCCGTGAGTTTTTCAACAATGATATGGTTAATTTGGTCTATGATAGACCTTAAAGACAAATGGAACCATGTTCTACTCTATTTTCTTCTGATCGTATCATTTGCTTTTTGGCAGGTATTTGGTTTTATTATGACTCCGGATACTCCTCTGCTCCTTTTTACAACAGTTTTTATACTGGCTTACAAGCGTTTTCTGGATAAAGACAGTTTAGTCAATGCGCTTTTGCTTGGTTTTGGGATGGCCGGAATGCTTTATAGCAAATATCACGGGATACTGGTTATTATCTTTGTTGTACTCTCAAACCTGAAACTATTCAGAAATCCAAGGTTTTGGCTGGCGAGTATCTTTGGGTTTATCTTGTTTGTTCCTCATTTAGTCTGGCAATATGAAAATGACTTTCCGTCTTTTCTATATCATTTAAAAGAAAGAAGCAAAAAGCCTTATCATGTTAGTAAAACCTTGCTCCATTTTGTAAATATGATAGCCATTGTAGGGATTGCATTTCCCGTAATATATAACGCATTTTTCAAAAAAAAGGCACAAAACTTATTTGAAAAGTCTTTAAAATATATTGTTTACGGTTTTTTTATCTTTTTCCTGATCAGTACATTCAGTTCAGAACCACAGGCCCAATGGGTAATTGTTATTTCGATTCCTTTGGTGATTCTTGTTTTTCCTTATTTGGTAGACCATATGAAGGCCCGTCGTTGGTTATTTATTCTGGGCTCCGTTCAGTTGCTTATTCTTTTAATAGCCAGAGCCCTTTTTGCATTTCCTTCGATTTCTCCGGTGCCTTTAGAGCCTCATTTATCACAGCAGTGGGTAAAAGAATTGAAAAACAACACGGATGCAAAACCCCTGGTTTTCATAAACAACTACAGCGAAGCTTCCATCTATAATTTCTACACTGGAATCGAAACACATTCTTACAGTATTTTAAAAGGACGCAAAAGTCAATATAACCTTCTTGAATTTGAGGAAAGAATGCAGGGAAGAGATATTTATACTGTAACGAAATATAAGTCGGACCTTCCGGAATTGGCCTCAAGGACAGGTCGCGTCTATTATGGAAAACCCATTGACAATTATCATACATTTGAAAAAGTAAGTTGTGTGATAAACAAAGATGAGCTTAATCTAAAATTGGGTGTTAATACGTTGGATTTCAGTATAATAAACCCTTATGACAGGATAATTGAATTCGATAATATTTCCGTGGTAGGGGTTTTTCAAGGTTCAAAAAATAAAATTCTCTTAAAAGTGCCTCTGCATATAGAAAAAATGGATCCGCTGGAACCAAATGAAAAAAGATTAATACAAGCGCGTTTTGATCTTTCTAAAGTACCCTCGTCAGAAATGTTGACCTTCAGGGTAGCACTTGACTTTTACCAGCTAATGGAAGGGTTTCAGGGAAATAAAGTAAAGGTGGTTATTAAATAAAACTAAACGAAAACCATGTTTGAAGGAATTGAAAGAATATCTGTCTCAAGTGATTGGATCACTTTGATATTTCTTGTTGTTTTGATACTAATTGCTGTACTTCAACTCAATTTTACTGAAAGGTTTTCAAAACTTTTCTCTCTGGTTTACTCTGAAAAATATTATACTGATTTTTATAAAAGTCGGCCATTAATTTTCAACTGGTTCCATGTAATTTTCTTTTTTATCATAGTATTTATCATTTCACTGGCCTTATATTTCGCCTTAAATGCCTTAAAAGGACCTCTTGAAGATGAGTCATTTTTCATTTATTCCAAGATACTTATCATGACAAGTGTTTACTTTGGAATACGCTATGTTATTGGCTACTTTCTGGCTTATATTTTTGAATTAGAAGATGATCAAAATTATTTTACTTTTTTGAAAATCAGTAATTTAGCACTAGTATCGATTTTGGTTCTTCCCCTTCTTGTTTTAGCCAATTACAGCACGGGAGTATTTCATAAGTTCTTGATAACTTTCGGCTTAG
>CP070731.1:508140-513043 GCA_020347545.1 Flavobacteriaceae bacterium
GAGCTCCGAATCCAAACAGTAATCCTCCTGTAAGTGCAAATACGAGCCGTCTTCTCACTGTGATTTTTGGAGAATGCTGTGTACGCCATTGGATTCTTCCGGTAATTGCCCCGGAAAGGAAAGCTCCAAGGATTACGCCAAGCGCCTCAAAGACCAGCCAGTTGTTCATTGGTGAATTAGAGCCTTTAAGAAACTTACTGTAATAGGCGTTACTTTCACTGTGTTCAGGAGATACCTTGTTTACAACAGTGACCACGCTACTTTTCAGTGCTCCACTGGCTCCGAGCCCGCGCCCTGTGATATAAAAGGTAAGAATGATGAGAAGACCCAAAAGAAAGCCTCCAAAATAGGGGTTCCAGTAAATATGTCGATTTTGATTTTTATTCTTTTCCATAATTAATATAAATATCTTGTTAACTGACCTGCCTCGATCATAACTATTCTGAAAATTAATCCTCCGACCAGGATCAAAACTGCCGGAATGGCTACAGGAACTTTAAAGCCTAATAATTCTATACTTTCAAGAAGAGCAGGAAAGATCAGGCCAAGAATGATCACAAAGACAAAGAACATGACGGTATATTCTCCTCGGATAAGGATGTCCAGTGCTTCGAGCTGAACTGCAGATCCGGCATACATCCCCATAAGCATATGCGCAATGAGTGCCAGCTCTAAAATGATCAAAGCCAGATCAATTTTACTGAATAACTTTCTTTCAAAATGATCTCGGGAGAATAAAATGATACAGGCCGCACCGGTGGACAGACCCGACACCAGGAATAAGGGGCCTAGTATGGCGTTATTCCAGAGAGGCCTGGCATTAAAAGCTGAAAGGAGTATTCCCGTATAAATTCCCAGAATTACAGAAAGTGGTAACAGAATAATTGCCAATTGTTTCCTGTTTTTGATAAGGTATTGTTCTAAAGTTTTAAGCCAACCTTTTTTAATTGACCACTTTGGAAATAATTCTGAAAAATAGCTGAATACCCAAAGGAAAGATCCGATCGTGATAAAGAGAAGGACCCAGGCTCCCCAGGACATAGGGGATTCAATCCTAAGGGTTGTATACAATCTCCATACATATAGTTTGTGAGTCAAATCATAAAACAAAGCAATCAGTCCAATGCTCAAGGCAAAGAGCACAATGATCATTGCAGGTTTTATTGCTGTTTGGACCTTGTTTTCTTTGCCGAGTATTGTAAAAAGTGAGGCGAAGAAAATGATTCCGGCTGCCATACCTCCTAAAAAAAGATAAAGGGATATTGGAAAATGCCATACCTCCAGATAGGGATCAATCTTTGGAATATTTCTGCCGCTTATAAATAGTTCTTCTTGCATGATTGAAATTGTCAAATTAGATAATAAACATTAGGATTGGTTCCGGCTTCAGGAGCGAGAACTTTATATTTTCTCGATTTAAGAAGATGAGATACTTTGCTTGTAGGGTCCTCAATGTCTCCAAAGTACATACACTTTGTTGGGCACACAGAAACACAGGCAGGAAGTTGACCTTCTTTGAGCCTGTGGGCACAAAAAGTACATTTATCAACGTAACCATCAGGGTGCTGATATCTGGCATCATAAGGACATGACGCGATACAGGCACCACAACCAATACATTCATCTGCCGTAACCAATACAATTCCTCCCTCTGCCTTATGGCTTGCTCCGGTAGGGCAACAACGCACACAAGGGGCATTGTCGCATTGATTGCATCGTTCAGATTTGAGTTCTAAATTCAGCTGAGGATAGCTTCCGTTTACGGATTCCGTAACCCAGTCACGACAATATCCAACCGGGACCTTGTTTTCCGTTTGACACGCAACGACGCAATCGCTGCAACCCACACATTTTAATGTGTCTATGACCATTGCATATTTCATATCAGTACTTCTTTAGCTGGGATTTCAACATGTATTTTTACAAAATTACCTCGCATGCCTGTTCCACCCATTAACGGATCAACTTTGATTCTTGTAATCATGTCTGTATCACTTATTCCTTTTCCGTGGGCTCTTGATAATTTTTTATTGTTGTGGCCGAAACCATGGTACATGTAAACAGAGTCCCAGCGAATTCGCTCCGTAACCCGAACTTTAATAGGGAATTGCGATAAAACACCATCCTGATTCTCAAGCCAGACTTCCTGGCCTTTTTTCAAATTTTCTATTCTTGCAACCTTTGGATTCACCCAAAGTGTGTTTTCATCTGTCAGGTCGCTTAGATTTGGATTATTAATGGTCCTGCTAAAAGTATGCATTGGGGACCTTCCGTAATTCAATCTGTAAAATCCCTGATCAGGGGTTTCGTGAGAGGTATATACAGGCATTGGATCAAGTCCCATACTGGCCAGTTCCTCTGAGTAAAATTCAATTTTTCCCGATTGTGTAGGAAATTCATAGGATTTTCCCTTTTGCAGATAAAGAGGGCCTGATTTTCTCTTGAAGTTTTTAACACCTATTTTCTTCATTTCTTCAAGCGAGCTGCCGATCTGATTAAGTTGCCAGTCAAGTACTTCCTCAATATGCTCAAAGTCAAAATAATCAGAAAGCCCAAGACGATTTCCTAATTCTTTAGCCATCCACCAGGCAGGTTTTGTATCATAGAGCGGCTCAACGACAGGTGCTCTCAGAGCAACTGAAGGTTCTCTGTTAGGAGACGATCGCAAGCCATCATAGCGTTCCAGATAAGTACACTCAGGGAGTATGACATCTGCATAGCCTGTTATTTCCATGGGCATGGTATCCATCACAACAATGAAATCCAATGATTCTACTGCCTTTTCAATACTATCTTTTTGAGGTATGGAGGCAGGCAGATTCGTTCCAGCCACAAACCATCCTTTGATAGGATATTTTTGATTCGCAGATGCTATAGACGCTTTAATAAATTCGGTGGTATTGCCCATTTCTGCAAAGGGAAATTTTTCCCCGATCTCTTTCCATCCCCATTTAGGGTGTGGGTATTTTGGATGAGGGTATTTAGGAATTTTGATTTTTTCCTTAAAATAAAAACCACCTCGGTTTCCCCAGGACCCTAAAAGGCCATTCAAAATAGCTACGGCTCTGGCTCGTTGAGAATCATCTCCATACCAGGTTACATGTCTTCCCGGATGAACAATGGTTGACGGTGCCGCAGCCGCCATAGCTCTTGCGGTTTTCCTGATCTGATCCGGCTTTAGAGTGGTGATACCATAGGCCCACTCCGGGCTGAAAGGTTTAACATGCTTTTTAAGTGCCTCAAAACCATGGCCATATTTTTTTACGTAGTCCTTATTATAAAGGTCTTCATAGATCAAAACGTGCATCCATGCAAGGAGGAGAGCGATATCCGTGGAGGGTTTGATGGGGAGCCAAAACTGGGATTTACTGGCAACTGTTGAAAATCTGGGGTCGACGGTGATGAGTTGTGCGCCGTTATCGATCGCATCGGACATTTCCTGTACCTGACTGTTGTGCATATTCTCACCTAAATGGGAACCGATTAGCACCAGGCATTTGGTATCCCGGATATCGGTGGGTTCCGGAGAACCTACCCAGGACCCGAAAGTCAGTCCAAAACCAGTCTCACGAGGGCCTCTGCATTGGGCGTAAGCAGGTTCTGCAATTGTGTCAGAACCAAATGCTTTAAAAAGATGTTCGAGATGACTACCGGGTGAACCATGTTTGATAAGGGCCATAGACTCTGGTCCGTATTCGTCCTTGATCTTTTGCATTTTGTCCGCTACTAAATTAAGCGCCTCTTCCCAACTGGCCTCTCTAAACTCTTGCTTTCCATTGATTTCGGTTCGAATCAAAGGTTTTTTCAATCTGTCTTTGTCACTGTACATTCCTACACCACCTGTTCCTCTTGGGCACAACCTTCCGAAACAATGAGGATCATTTTGATTTCCGATGATTTTTTGAATCGTGCCCTGTTCGTCAGAATAGGCCCAGGCCGCACACTTCCAAAAACATACTTCGCAATACGTAGCCGTCCTTTTTAAGGGTAAAGGATTTATGTTACCGACTACGGAATTTATGGTATCGTTCAGCGGAATTGCACTAATGGCAGCAGTAGATAAGGCTACACCACCTGCTCCCAGAGCAGAAATTTTGATAAACGACCTGCGTGAATTGCTCATCTCGATTGAATTTTATGGAATTGAAAATACATGAATGAATTTTTACCCTCTTGTTTCATTGGTAAAATTATGGTTGAGAAGGAGTTGATTAGATGATAAAAATCATATTGAAATGTGACTCGGGTAACATATCGGAATCAAAAAACTGTCATTACTCATAATTTTTAAAGTCTGGTGGACGTAGTTTTGTTCAATATATGCAGATGAGTACTTTCAATAAATATTTGAAAAGGAGTTGGCCCTTGCTGGTCGTACTGATTTCTTTATCTGTCTGGCAGGCTATGAAGTATCTGAACCAAGAAGCGAAAAGAGCTTCAGCTACATCTTATGATAAAATCGACAGGCCAAAAGAATCCTGTATGGATTGCCATGTGAAAGTAGATGGTTTCTCAAAATATCATGACCCCGGTCTCATAGGTTGTGTAGTTTGTCATCTGGGTAACGGAAGTGCATCCGACAAAAATGAGGCGCATAAGGACATGGTCTTGATTCCTGGAAATTTGAGTAATGCAGATGAGACCTGCGGTACCTGTCATCCGGATGAATTATTTAAGATCCGTCATTCCCTGATGACAACCAATAGCGGAATTGTTGCCGTAGATAAATATATTTTTGGAGAAACGAACAGTCCGGACCTGCATTATGACATAAGAAGGCTCGGTCATAATCCCTCCGATGAACATTTGCGAAACCTTTGTGCCAATTGTCACCTCGGAGCAGAGAAAACCGAGTTTGGAAAAATTGATCAGCTAAGCCGAGGTGGAGGATGTAATGCATGTC
>CP070731.1:513143-517914 GCA_020347545.1 Flavobacteriaceae bacterium
TGATTTCTTACATCAAGTGCCCCCACGGTTTTCATGCCAAGCATATCCTGAATCTGAACCCCGCACCCCGGAAAATAGTAATCAGGGCTCAGCGTGGCAAAAATGATAAAATCAATATCGTCTTTGGTAAGTCCAGCCCTTTCAATAGCGGTCTCAGCCGCTTTTGCACCCATGGTGGCTGAGGTTTCATCACTTCCCTCCTTAATCCATCGGCGTTCCTTTATTCCCGTTCTTTCCTGGATCCATTCATCACTGGTATCCATGATCTTGGAAAGATCATCATTTGTCACAATATTATCCGGTACATAGAAGCCTAATCCGGTAATTTTTGAGTTATACATAGTCCTACTATTATTTAGTTGTTGTATTGTTTTTCAGTAAGTAAAAGGCATAGTATTCCAAGCTCCAGTTCTGTCCTGGCCGGGTGAAGTTCATGCACGATTAAAACAAAGATACATAATTCAATTTAGTTTAACGGCTCCGTTACAGGCCTGAAAGAGGTATGTATCCATAGATTTATGTCATCTTGTCAGGATACAATTTTTGGTATTTATTTTGATAAAGTTGGTGTGTATGTTAAAATCATAAATAAACTAAATTATGGCAAAAGGAAAAATAAATGTGGCGGTAGAAAATATTTTCCCGTTGATAAAACGATTTTTATATTCAGATCATGAGATCTTTTTAAGAGAGCTGATTTCGAATGCTACCGATGCAACTTTAAAATTGAAGCATCTGGCTTCGATTGGGGAGTATAAAGGTGATGCTGATGATGTAAGGCTTGAAGTTAAAATTGACAAAGAAGGTAAAAAGCTCCATATCATCGATCAGGGAATCGGGATGACTAAAGAGGAAGTGAAAAAGTATATCAATGATATTGCTTTCTCCGGGGCGGAAGAGTTTTTGGAAAAATTCAAGGATGAAAAAAATGATGCCGGAATCATAGGGCATTTTGGACTGGGATTTTATTCGGCCTTTATGGTGGCCGAACAGGTAGAGATCCACACCAAATCATTTGTTGAAGATGAGCCCGCTGCTCACTGGATTTGTGATGGATCGCCGGAATACACCCTTAAGAATTCGGATAAAAAAGACAGGGGAACGGAAATTATCCTTCATATCGATGAAGATTCACTTGAATTTCTTGAAGAGAACAGGATCAATGAGTTGCTGAATAAATACAACAAATTCATGCCGGTACCGATCAAATTTGGTACCGAGGAAGTAGCTGATCCGGAGCATGAGCCTAAAACGATCAAGGATGAGGAAGGTAAGGAAACCAAGGAGCCTCAAAAAATGATCACTGTTGATAGAATCATCAATAATCCGAATCCTGCCTGGACGAAACAGCCGACTGAATTAAAGGATGAAGAATATAAAAGCTTTTACAGAGAATTGTATCCAATGCAATTTGAAGAGCCTCTTTTTCATATTCATTTGAATGTTGATTATCCTTTTAATTTAACCGGAATTTTGTACTTCCCGAAATTGACAACCAATATGGATGTTCAAAAGGATAAGATTCAATTGTATCAGAATCAAGTGTTTGTAACAGATAATGTGGAGGGTATTGTTCCTGATTTCCTTCAAATGCTTAGAGGTGTTATCGATTCTCCGGATATTCCGTTGAACGTTTCCAGAAGTTATTTGCAGGCCGACGGAGCGGTGAAGAAGATTTCATCTTATATAACCAAAAAAGTAGCTGACAAATTAAGTTCTTTGTTTAAAAATGACAGAGAAGGATTCGAAAAGAAATGGAACGACATTAAGATCGTAATCGAATATGGAATGTTGTCTGAGCCTAAATTCTTTGAAAAAGCTCAGAAGTTTGCACTTTATCCAACAACTAAAGATGAATACGTAACTTTTGACGAGCTTAAGGATAAAATAAAAGCCGCTCAGACAGATAAGGATGGAAATCTGGTTGTGTTATACGCAAGTGATAAGGAAGCGCAGCACGGATTCATTGAGGAAGCAAATGAAAAGGGATATGAAGTCCTTTTACTCGATTCTCCAATCGTTTCGCATCTTATTCAGAAGCTTGAAGGAGAAGGAGATAAAGTGAAATTTGCACGTGTAGATTCAGATTCTCTTGAAAAGTTGATTCAAAAAGAAGAAGATCAGGTGTCAAAATTGTCACAGGAAGATCAGGATAAATTAAAAGGATTTATAGAAGAGATCGTTCCAAAAGAAAAATATACCGTACAATTGGAGGCTATGGATTCTAAATCAAGCCCATTTATCATTACACAGCCTGAGTTTATGAGAAGAATGAAGGAAATGCAGCAAACCGGTGGTGGTGGTATGATGGGTATGGGAGGATTCCCGGAGATGTATAATCTTGTTGTCAATACGAACAGCGACCTGATGCAAAAGATATTAAAAGCAAAAGGTAAGCGAAGTGAGTATATCAATCAGGCCCTGGATCTGGCCAGATTATCTCAAAATCTCTTGCAAGGTAAAGAAATGACTGACTTTATAAGGAGAAGTTATGATTTGATGAATAACTAAATCGTTTCTCGATAAGCAAAAAAAAACCACTCATTTGAGTGGTTTTTTTGTTTTGTGACCTTCTGTTTGATTATTCAATCGGAAAATCAAAGTAGGTGTTTGGATAGGGTTCATCTTTTAAAGTAAAGTGCCACCATTCTTTTGGGTAAGACTGCCATCCGTGTTTTTCCATTCGCCTTTTGAGCAGAAGTCTCAGGGAATGCTGATTTTTGGTTATTGTCGCTGTGTGGTCCGTTGCCGACACCTCGTCAAATAAGTCATAAGGGCTACCCATATTTAAAATCTGTTTCGTTTTGAGCGATACAATTGTAACGTCAACGGTACTCCCCCTGCTATGCCCTGATTTTACAGAAATATACCCTTTTGCGAATAGATCTTTCTTATCAATATTGGGATAGTACTGAGGCTTCATCATGGTGTCGCTGATGTCTTCGGCCCACTGAACAAAGTCATTTGTTGCCTGTTGTGGCCTGTACGCATCGTATACCATTAGTCCGAATCCGAGTCTTTCCAATTCATCCTGAACTTTTTTTAGGGCGTATGCTGCTTCTTTGGTGAGTAAACATTTTGGCTCTTTATAGCCTTCAATGGGTCTTCCGACAAAATTATTGTCTCCATAATACCTTAGGTCTGATCTTAAGTTTGGCATTATTTCCTTTAAGTATACAAAATCCTCTTTTGAGGGCGGACGGTCTGTTCCGTTCTGACCTAAAGTAGTGAAACTAAGCAGTGCAATTACTGCCAAACTTTTTAAAATGATATTCAATTTCATTATTGCAATTGTTAAGAATGCTTGTCTTAGAACGAAGATTTAACATATTTATTATTTTTTGCAGGGAGTTTTTTTGGATCAGATTGGAAAGACTTATTTATTCCAGGATCATAATAGTGTTCATTTGTAGTTTTTATCTTAATAATATTCGCTAAAATATTAAGGTAGATGTGGTTAACTTTTGTAATTTAGTTTCACCAAACCTTTAAGAGTAGAATTCAATTGTGAAGCGGAAATCTATAAAAAAACAGCCTACTGAGGCTCAGAAAGAACGAGGCAGGGAAATACTTTTCAGTCTGAAAGTATTGATGAACGTATTGTTTGCGCTTCTTATTTTTCAGGCTTTCCTGATATTACCTCGTCCTGAGGATCCCGAACTTGAATATTATAGTTTGGAGCAGATATTCGAAGGAAACATCGATAAACTTATGGTGATGCTGGTCGGACTTATCCTGATTGTTA
Source organism: Flavobacteriaceae bacterium (assembly GCA_020347545.1). GTDB lineage: Bacteria > Bacteroidota > Bacteroidia > Flavobacteriales > Flavobacteriaceae > Lutimonas. The sequence goes on from CP070731.1 coordinate 516,889, forward strand.
CTTATTGGGTTCAGATTAACAAACAGTTGGGTAATCTGGTTCGGAGTTCTGTGTTTCACGCCGGGGTAGGTGTTGCTCAGATGATATGCCTGATGCTCTATCTTTATTTTGTTCGCTTTGATATGGAGTTTGAAGGTCTGATCATAGCCTTGGAGATGCAAAGTGTTTTTTTGGCCCTTGCGGGATTTTTAGGAGTTTTCAATTGGGTTTATGCCAGAAAACACAAACTCACTTCAAATAACATCAACGATAAGGAGGAAAAATCCATGTTTTTTCAATTGCTTCCGGAACCTTCGGCGGCATTGTTTTCACTTCCCTTCGCATCTATCAGCCCCGAGGCCTGGTCCATATCTTTTTTGATCATTCTTCCATTTACTTTTATTTGCAACAAACTTGCTAAATAAGAATGCATCAGTCAAAAATTTCATTTAATATTTTGGCCAGCCTGATACCGGATTTTTGAAGTTGTGATCGCACAGTCTGAAAATGGTCATAGGAATAGCGATAGCCTAATTTTTCATCTGTTGAAGCAGAAGCATAAACTTTCTTGGCAAGAGCCTGTGATTCATAGGTCCAGTCCAGAATACTACCCTTTTGTATATTTTTTATTTGTTCAGTGGATAGCTTTTTTGAATTTGCCGCGAGCTCCGTGTAGCTCATATTGAAAGATTCGATCATTTCTGAATCCCAAACCCTGTGAAGGTTGGATTTGTCATAATGCCAAAGCACTTTTATGTCGTTTCCCCCTCTGTCCTCAGCTCTTCCAACATGCAAAGGCTGGTGGAGGTCTCCTATAAGATGAACAAGGAATTTTAGGTAAAATGATTTGTCCTCCTGACTGGTGTTTGGATCTTTCAGCTGGTCGACACAAGTTTGGATTCCCATCACTATGTCTCCTCTTTTGTCCTTTTTACTTGTCTCGTATTTTGTGTCAAAAGGGAAATTCACAAAATGCCAGGTGTAGTATTTATCGTATTTTTTATCCGATTTAATGTCGTCACCATAGGTAGAGACCATAGCGAGGCC
>CP070731.1:518014-522740 GCA_020347545.1 Flavobacteriaceae bacterium
GGTTGGAAGACGCCCACCAGCAAGTACATTAAAAATATTTTAAAAGCAGAGTCTTATCTTCAAAACAAGACGGACAGGGAAGGAAATAAACTCTTTAGGCCTCCTCATGGACGAATCAGGCCGCTTCAGGCTAAAAAGCTCAGAAAAAAAGGTTATAAAATCATCATGTGGGATGTCTTAAGTGGCGATTTTGATCAAGGTCTGTCTAAAGAATCCTGTTTGGAACTCACCCTAAAAAATGTTAGAAATGGAAGCATCGTTGTCTTCCACGACAGTGATAAATCATTTAAAAATCTGGATTATGTGCTGCCCAAGGTACTTGAGCATTTTACTGAAAAGGGATTTGTTTTCAAATCTCTTTAAAGACCTTAGACGTATTGTTCAACAAGGCTGATGAGGGTATTCGCATCCTGCTGTCCCGTTTGCCTCCACTTCATTTCACCATTCTTATAAATAATAAAAGTAGGATTTCCCTTTATCCTTAAGGCTGCAGCCAGGGTTTCATTTTTTGAAACGTCTATTTTTACCACTTTCGCTTTATCTCCCAAAGCGGCTGCTACATCACGCAATATGGAATGTAAATTTGTATTATCTCCTTCCCAGTCTGCATAAAAATCAATTAGGGTGGGGGTTTTCGATCCAATCAATTCTCCAAACTTAGTCATACTAAAGTTTTTAATTCTATACTTACAAATATAGTATTTTCTATGGACAAGGATTATAAAGTCCAAAAAATTAACGATTTAGCAATAAATTTGTAATTCTTTTTCAACGGAATCACAAATTTGTACTTTTACATACATCTAAAATCATTCTAATGGCCGAACAAAAAAGACTCTTCTTACTTGATGCCTACGCCTTGATCTTTCGAGGATATTACGCTTTTATAAAAAATCCACGGATCAATTCAAAAGGTATGGATACTTCAGCCATCATGGGCTTTACCAATTCCCTTTTGGATGTTATCAAAAGAGAAAAACCGGATCATTTGGCTGTGGCATTCGATAAGGGTGGGTCTCAGATGAGGACAGAGGCCTTTCCTGAATATAAAGCCAACAGACTTGAAACTCCCGAAGCTATCAAGATTGCCGTGCCCTATATTCACAAGATTCTAGAAGCCATGCATATCCCGATTATTGAAATGGAAGGTTATGAAGCGGATGATTTGATAGGGACATTATCAGTTCAGGCTGAGCAGGCGGGTTACAAAACATTTATGGTCACTCCGGATAAGGATTTTGCCCAGCTGGTTACTGAAAATGTTGTCATGTATCGTCCGGCCCGAATGGGAAATGGTATTGAAATATGGGATGTTGAAACCGTTAAGGAAAAATTTGAAATAGAAGATCCCAAGCAAGTCATTGACTTTTTAGGAATGATGGGTGATTCTGTCGACAACATACCCGGCTTACCCGGGGTCGGGGAAAAAACTGCTAAAAAATTCCTTAAGGCCTATGGCAGCATCGAGGGTTTATTTGAAAACACCCACGAATTGAAGGGGAAAATGAAGGAGAAAGTTGAAGCCAACAAGGATTTAGGATTGCTTTCCAAAGAACTGGCTACCATCATGCTCGACTGCCCTGTTGAGTTTCATGAAGAAGATTTTGAGCTTAATACCCCTGATTTCGAAAAAGTCAGAGATATCTTTCAGGAACTGGAATTCAGAAGGGCCCTGGAGAATCTGAATCGGATTTTTCAGGACCAGTTAGAAACGAACGTACCGTCATCTAACGATGAGAGTAAAAGTTCAGAAGATCAGGGTAGTGGCCATCAGCTCGATATGTTTTCCGTTGCCTCTGGTGATACCGATAATAATGACTCCCTGAGCGGATACCGACAGGCCGAGAATACAGATCATTTTTACCAGTATGCTCAGACCCCGTTTGCTCAGGAATTACTTCTAAAGAAATTGCTTGAACAGCCTTCGGTGTGTTTTGATACTGAAACCACGAGCCTCAACACGCTTGAAGCAAAACTTGTTGGAATTGCCTTTTCCTATTCAAAGGGAAAAGGTTATTACGTCCCCGTTCCTGAAGAGGATGAAGCGGCACATGAGGTTCTCAAACGATTTGAACCTTTTTTCACGAGTGAGACGATTGAAAAGGTGGGTCAGAACCTGAAGTATGACTTAAAAGTCTTAAAGAATTACGGAGTAGAGATCAAAGGGCCCGTTTTTGATACGATGATCGCGCATTATCTGATCAATCCGGATATGCGGCACAATATGAATGTACTCTCTGAAACGTATTTGAAATATACACCCATTCCGATCGAAAACCTTATTGGCAAAAAAGGGAAGAATCAAGGTTCTATGCGCGATGTCAGTCTGGAACTTCAAACAGAATACGCTGCTGAGGATGCGGATATTACCTGGCAACTCAAAGGGATTTTTGAGAAACAACTGGAATCCAACGGGCTTACAAAACTATTTAGGGATATTGAAATTCCTCTGGTTGAAGTGCTCGCATCAATGGAGCTTGAAGGAATTCGTTTAGACGAAAAATACCTAAAGTCCCTGGCAGGAGACCTGAGCAAGGATATTGAACATCTCGAAAACCTCATTTACTCGGAAGCGGATACCGATTTTAACCTGGCATCACCTAAACAATTAGGAGTGGTCCTTTTTGAAAAGTTAAAACTTGTAGACAAACCGAAAAAAACAAAAACAGGGCAATATGCCACCGGGGAAGAAATACTTTCCAAACTGGCAGCTGATCATGAAATTGTAAAGAATATTCTGGAATGGAGAGGCCTGGTCAAATTGAAAAACACCTATGTGGATTCACTTCCCAATGAGGTAAATAAAAGAACTGGAAGGGTTCACACTACTTATAGCCAGACGGTAGCGGCCACAGGAAGATTAAGTTCCAACAATCCCAACCTTCAAAACATCCCGATCAGGACTGAGAGAGGACAACAGGTTAGAAAGGCCTTTGTTCCCAAAGATGAAAATTATATGCTTCTCGCCGCTGACTATTCTCAGATAGAACTCAGGCTGATTGCTGAAATGAGCGGTGATGCTCAAATGAAAGAATCTTTTTTAAAAGGTGAAGATATCCATCGTTCGACGGCTGCAAATGTTTTCAAAGTGCCTATTGAAGAAGTTACAAGAGAACAGAGAAGTTATGCGAAAACGGTCAACTTCGGTATCATCTATGGAGTCTCTGCATTTGGATTAAGCCAACAAACAGACCTGAGCAGGTCAGAAGCAAGGGAGCTCATTGAAACCTATTACGAAACCTATCCAACCCTAAAATCGTATATCGCAAAACAGGTTGATTTTGCAAGGGATCACGGTTATGTGGAAACCATCCTCGGCAGAAGGAGGTATTTAAAGAATATCAATTCAAGAAATGCCATTGTTCGTTCCGCTGATGAACGCAATGCGGTGAATGCTCCGATTCAGGGTAGCGCGGCTGATATTATCAAAATTGCCATGATCCGGATTCACGAGCTTCTGAAAAACAAAAATTACAAGTCAAAAATGTTGCTTCAGGTACATGATGAACTGGTGTTCGATATGCATAAAGAGGAAATGGAACTGCTTCAGCCTCTGATTAAAAATACAATGGAAACTGCCTACAAATTGTCTATCCCTTTAACAGTAGATATCGGGCTCGGTAATGACTGGCTGGAGGCACATTGATCCGTTGAAGAAATTCCCGGGTAAAACGCTGTTTCCAATTCAGAAACAAATGTGATGGCTACTCCTCTCGTTATAAATTATTTGACCGTTTATCTGCAGGTCAAAAATATAGCCAAAACCTGTTTGTCAAATGAATTATTAGTTGTACTTTTGCAAACTCTTTGAACTGAAGAGAAGGAATGTTTAATTTTAATAAATACGTGTGAACACATTAAGTTACAAAACAGTATCAGCCAATAAAGCTACCGTGAACAAGGAATGGCTTTTGGTGGATGCTGAAGGAGAAGTGTTAGGACGTTTGGCCTCGAAGGTTGCAAAACTGATCAGAGGAAAACACAAGCCTAACTTTACACCTCACGTTGACTGTGGTGACAATGTAGTTATCATCAACGCTGAGAAGATCAAATTAACCGGAAACAAATGGAATGACAAAACTTACGTTCGTCATACAGGGTATCCGGGTGGACAAAGAACGCTTTCTGCAAATGAACTTTTCGCTAAAAATCCGGAAAGAGTTGTTGAAAAAGCTGTAAAAGGTATGTTACCTAAAAACAAACTTGGTAGTGCCTTGTTTAGAAACCTTTATGTTTATAATGGAGGAGATCATGGACAAGATGCTCAAAAACCAAGAACTATTAACCTAAATGATATCAAGTAATATGGAGACTATTCACAAAATTGGTAGAAGAAAGACTGCTGTTGCTAGAGTATATCTTTCAGAGGGTAAAGGAAACATCACAGTAAATGAAAAAGCTTATGACAGCTATTTCACTACTGACATGTTGAAGTATAAAGTATTGCAGCCTTTAGCGCTTACTGAAAATGCTGAAAACTATGATATCAAAGCCAAAGTTTTTGGTGGAGGTATTACAGGTCAGGCAGAAGCTATAAGATTGGCAATTACAAGAGCATTGGTTGCTGCCAATGAAGAGAACAAAGCGATCTTGAAACCAGAAGGATTACTAACAAGAGATCCAAGAATGGTTGAGAGAAAGAAATTCGGTCAGAAGAAAGCCCGTAAGAAATTCCAGTTCTCTAAACGTTAATTTAATTCTTGCCGGACCTGATGAGGCTCGCAAG
>CP070731.1:522840-527537 GCA_020347545.1 Flavobacteriaceae bacterium
GATTCACCAATTGAATCTGTATCGGCCGGATCTGCATTGGAAAAGGATTTTATGACAGAGGATTTGAATAAAGTTCTTTTGAACCTTGGCGCGGAACCCGGGACCGTAACGAATTTAGATGTAATGGTGGATATCATTTTGTCTAAACAGTATAGTAAAACAACGGAGTCAACCGGTTTAACAGCCACTGCTTATTCGGGTGTTCTTGACCTGACTACACCTTGGGGTGTTGTAGGTAGTGCCACACCAGGTGGTTGGGGAGTCGGACCAGACACCCCATTCTATAAAACTTCGGAAACAGGAGTTTATGTGGCCTACATCAATATGATTGAAGGTGAATGGAAGATCAGAAGGGATAGTGACTGGGCTGTAAACTACGGTTCAGACAACAATGACGGCACGTTACAGCCAGATGGTAAAAATATCCCTGTTGAAGAAGCTGGATCATATAAGATCACGTTCGATGAAGAAAATCTTACCTATACCATTGAGAAATATTCTTGGGGCTTGGTAGGAAGTGCGACCCCTGGCGAATGGAGTGGACCGGATGTACCATTGATGTACGATTCTTGTTCTGACACCTGGAGGGCAGTTGTTAAACTGAAAGAGGGTGAGTGGAAGATCCGTCAAAATGGAGAATGGAACGTAAATTATGGTTCCGATGCCGCGGACGGTACTTTGCAAGCTGGTGGAGGAAATATTCCTGTGACAGCAGGCTATTACCAAGTTATCGTTGATTTCAACAATTTGACATATAGTATTGAAAAAACAAGTGTTTATGGGGTTGTAGGTTCTGGATATAATGACTGGGGAAATGCAGGAATCGATGATTTCCCTTTCACACCTGATTATTGTAATGAAGGTATCTTCTATGCCAATAATGTGCCTTTATTGGATGGTGAGATCAAATTCAGAGTCAATAATGACTGGGGTGTTAACTATGGTGACACCGGATTAGACGGAATCTTAGAGCCTGGTGGAGATAATATACCAAGTACCGCTGGTACGTATGATATTATGCTGGACTTCACCAACCCGAGTGTTCCGACATACACGCTTACGGCGAAATAATTTTGATTGTTAGTTAAGTTAAAAGGGCTGTTTTTTGAACAGCCCTTTTTACCATTTAAACAGCTTATATGAAAAAACTTTTACTACTTTTTTTGATTTTATCGACTCTGGCAAACGCTCAGCAACAAAATGTTACTTTTGAAGTAGTGCCTGAATCTTTCTCTGAAAACGATGAGATTACTATAACAGCCTCTGATTTTAGCCCTGCTGTATGGGGCGTTACCGATGTGTATTTATGGGCGTGGTCTTCTGTAAATGGGGTCGAAGAGGATTCACCCACAAATGGTGAATGGACCAATTCTAATGAGGCTCAGAAAATGACCAACAACGGGGACGGTACCTATTCGATTTCCTTTGTTCCTAAAGATTTTTATGAGCGAACAGGACTGGAAACCATCGGTTTTCTGGTCAAGGCAAAAAATGGAACCGGTGACAAAAAATCACAGGACAATGTTGTCGTAGTTGGAGGAAGTACAGTTCCTCCTGTTACCGAAGCACCGGTACCCGATGGATTACTCGACGGAATCAACCTTGATCCTGCTGATAACACAAAGGCAACCCTCGTACTTTATGCTCCGTTAAAACAGTATGTTTATGTGCTTGGGGATTTTAATAATTGGGAGAAGCAGGAAGCCTATCTTTTAAAGAAAGACAGTGCTAAAAATCGTTTCTGGATCGAGTTGACGGGATTAACCCCTCAATTTGATCACACTTTTCAATATTTGGTTGATGGCTTTATCCGAATTGCTGATCCTTATTCAACAACAATTCTTGACGAGTTCAACGATCAGTTCATTGATGAGGTAACTTATCCTAATCTGCCGGATTACCCGGCTGGCAAAACAAATCATGCGGTTACCCTTTTAAGGACAGGAGACCCTGATTTTAACTGGCAGAGTAATAATTACGAACTGCCGAAAAAGACCGATCTGGTGATCTATGAATTATTGATCCGTGATTTTGATAACCTTCACAGTTTTGATGCTGTAAAGGCAAGGTTGGATTATTTACAGGAACTGGGAGTTAACGCCATTGAATTAATGCCGGTAAACGAATTTGACGGGAACCAGTCATGGGGTTATAACCCTGCTTTTCATATGGCCCTAGACAAATTTTATGGAACTCCTGAGGCATTTAAACAACTTATAGATGAGTGTCATAAAAGAAATATGGCTGTTATTTTAGATGTTGTTTACAATCATGCAACAGGCCAAAACCCGTATTACAGAATGTGGAATACAAGTGCCGGAGGTTACGGAGGGCAGGCCAGTGCAGACAGCCCTTTTTTCAATCAGGTGGCAACACATTCCTACAGTGTTTTTAATGACTTTAACCACAGTAAGCAGGCAACAAAAGATTATGTAAAGAGAACGGTTGAACACTGGATTAAAGAATACAGAATTGATGGTTTCCGATGGGACCTCACCAAAGGATTTACTCAAAACTGCACCGGAAGCGACAATTGCACGGATTCAAAGCAGAATGACAGGATTGCTGTTCTTAAAGAGTACGCAGATTATCAATGGGCTGCAGACAATGATTTTTACATCATTTTTGAGCATCTGGGTACTAATGAGGAAGAGACAGAATGGGTGAATTACAGAGTAAATGAAGGCAAAGGAATCATGATGTGGAGCAAACTTACGGGCCCTTATAATGAGGGAACCATGGGATACAATGAAAATGGAAAGTCGGATTTTTCCTGGATCGATTACAAGAACAGAAACTGGACTGTCCCTGCGAATGTTGCCTATATGGAAAGCCACGACGAGGAAAGACTCATGTATAAGAATGTGGAATTTGGAAATTCCAGTGGTTCTTATGATGTAAGAGAATTATCAACTGCTTTGGAAAGGGAAATGCTTGCCGGTGCTTTTTATTTTACGGTTCCCGGACCTAAAATGATCTGGCAGTTTGGAGAGCTGGGTTACGATTACAGTATCTTTACCTGCCCAAATGGGACTGTTCCAACGCCTTATGGCAATGACCAATGCAAGCTGGACCCTAAACCAATACGCTGGGATTATTTTCAAGACGCGAACAGAAAACAGGTTTATGATACCTGGGCAAAATTGATCGAGCTCAAGCTGAAGGAGGATATTTTTGAGACTTCTGATTTTTTTGTTGATGCGAACAAATCTACAGGCTTAAAGAAGATTCAGCTCAATAACGATGATCAGGGAGCTACGTTAAAATATATTAATATCATTGGAAATTTTGGTGTGACGGTCCAAAATATCAATCCTGATTTCCAGGAAACGGGCGTTTGGTATGATCTAATGAACGATAATTCAGAATACAATGTGTCAAACGTTAATCAACTGATTTCCCTTCAACCCGGGGAATTCAGAATTTACGGAAGTTCTCAGGTAGTTCTGCCTGTGATGGAGTTTGACCCCTTGGCTGATTTGACCATTTACCCAAACCCGGCCAAGAACACTTTTAGAATAAATAAAAATGTACAGAAAGTTGAAATCTTTGATCATACAGGTCGTCTTGTAAGTAATTTCAAGGGTGATTTTTATCCGGATCAGGAATACGATGCTTCGTTTTTGGAACCTTCGATCTATTTTTTAAGGATCAGTTCTGAAGAAGGTAGCAGTTTCAGAAGATTAATTATTGAGTAAATGGATTATTTCCTGAATAAAAAAGACTGCACCCATGCAGTCTTTTTTTTATTCTATATCAGCCTGTTTATATATTTCCAGGGCCTGTTTTACTAAATCATTTTTAGATTGTTAACCTCCTGCTCTGTAAGATGCCTCCATACACCTCTTCCAAGGTTTTTCTTGGTAAGCCCTGCAAAGATCACACGATCCAATTTGATGACATGGTATCCAAAATGCTCAAAGATCCGTCTAACGATCCTGTTTCTTCCTGAGTGAATTTCAATTCCCACCTCAAATTTAGGTTTGTTTTCGATATAAGAAATTTTGTCCACGAAAACCATTTTTCCATCCAGCACGAAGTTCTCTGAGATCTTTTTCAGATCACTCATTGCCAGTTTTTTGTCCAAAGTCACATGATAAAGTTTTTTTACCTGATGTTTGGGATGTGTCAGCTTTTTAGCCATTTCGCCATCGTTCGTAAAAAGTAACAGTCCTGTCGTCTGGCGATCGAGCCTTCCTACCGGATAGATTCTTTCTTTTGAAGCTTTATGAATCAATTCCATCACCGTCTTTCTTTCCCTTTCATCGTTCATCGTGGTGATGTAGTTCTTCGGTTTATTTAACAGAACATATCGTTTCACTTCAGGTGAGATCAAGGCATCATCAAAACGGACTTCATCACCCGGCTTTACCTTATAGCCCATTTCGGTAATGATCTTACCATTTACCTTGGCACTTCCCGTTGCAATAAAAGTATCAGCCTCTCTTCTGGAGCAGATTCCTGAATTTGCAATGTATTTGTTTAATCTGATTTCACCGGAATCGGATGCTTTTTTGGGAGCAGAGGGCCCTTTTTTAAAAGCCTTGATTTTTTCCGGATGCGGCCTGAAGTTTTTGCCCTTACCTTTTCCTTTGGAGTTTCCAGAAGCTGATTTTGAAGCTCCTTTTTTTGAAAAATCACTTTCTTTTCGACGCTCTTGTCGTCCTCTCGACGAGTTATTTTTTGCGGTCATTGTA
>CP070731.1:527637-532314 GCA_020347545.1 Flavobacteriaceae bacterium
AATTGGATATGCCGGTGTTACCAAGGATAAATCTGGATGAAGAATACGATATCTGTGCAGATGATTTCCCTGTGTTAATAGATGGAGGCGTAGATATTTCAGAACAACAGAACTATACTTATGAATGGTTAAGCGGAGAAAAAACATATCAGCTTGAGGCGCTCAATGAAGGGGAATATTATTTAACCATAACTGACAAACTTACGCTTTGTAGTACCGTAAAAAGTATTAAATTGAATATGGTAGAGGCTCCAATTGTTAAAAGAATTGATTTAGAGGAAAGTGTTGGCACTCACAGTGCAACAGTTATTCTTGAAAGAGAAGGTGATTTTGAATTCTCTTTAGAGAACCCTTTTGGCCCCTATCAAAAGGATCCGAGATTTGATAATTTGCCGCCTGATTCCTATTCGGTATTTGTTCGAGATCTCAATACGTGCCACTTAATCGAGAAAAAATTCTTTGTTTTTGGCTTCCCCAAAAACTTAACACCGAACAGCGACGGTCAAACCGATGTGTGGGAAGTTAAAGGACTTGACCCGGTTGATTTTGAGTATTCCGATATTCAGATCTTTAACCGGTTTGGAAAACTTCTGGCTTCCATACCTCCCGATGGATATTGGGATGGAACATATAACGGTAAGACCCTTCCATCCGATGATTATTGGTTTACGATTACGGTAACTGATCCGGACAATATTTCAACGACCTACACAAAGCATTTCAGTCTCTTGCGAAACGAATAAAGGCCGGCTGAGGCCGACCTTTACTTCTATAAATGATTTATGATTAATTCTTTAATCCCATACCTCTGTTTCCAGCCAGTTTACCGCTTCCCTTAAATAAGGAACATAGGAACAAGGGGCGTTATGAACCAGTCCCTCAGCCTCTGCAAAAGTAATATCAGAACCCGCAGCGACGTACTCATCCACAAATCCTTTTGTTGTTTCTATTGGAAAAAGGTCATCGGCAGTGCCGTGGATCACATAAAGGGGAACATCGATCATGCTGACATCTCCACCACTTGGCGGATTTCTGTAAGAACTCGCCATTGGAATAGAGGCTGAGAATTGATCCCCAAATAAAAGAGAATTGAATTCTGCAAAAAACCAACTTCCGTTACCTCCATCGCTGTAGCCCATGGACACAATCTTATCTTTATCTACATCAAACCTCGAAGTTACCAGGTCAAGCAGAGCCTGAACCTGAACGATATTTGGTTCCTGATACCAAAAGATTCCATTACTGTTCGGGCTAAGGATAAAAACGTCCTTACCTTGAAAGCCCGGTTCAACAAGACATTCTGTTGAAAGGTGGGCATCGGGTGAACCGGATCTTGCCGCCCCGTGAAGGCGCAATACCAATGGCCTTTTGTTGGTAGCTGAAGCTCCTTCAGGAACAATCAATCGAAATTTCCAGAAATCTCCTTTCTGCAGGGATTCCAGTTCCAGATCATTTGTACCTTCATTTATTTCCAGATTATTAAAGTCATTAATTACATCCTGAGCAGTTCTGTCTGCAGGACCCGGATTCGGATTCGGGTTGGGGTCCGGGCCGTCATCGTCGCCTCCACAACCCGTGAAAATAATCAGTAGAATTAGGACCAGAAAAGGTCTCGCTTTTAAAATAAATTGTTGCATTTTGATAATTTTAGATGGTTAAATCTAAAATAATTTTAATGCAACCCAAAATATTTGATGTTAAAAAAAAAAGTTGCAACAATTGCAACTTTTATATTAAAATGTCTGAACTGTTCTTTACCTTCCCAAATATCTTTTCACCACCTCTAAGAAGTCCTCCGTTTCTTGCTAATTCCCCTTTTTGAAATCCGCCAGAAATTTTGCCAGTCCAATATCCGTCAAGGGGTGCTTCAACAACCCAGATATTGCACTTAATGGGCCAGTCATTACATCGGCTCCAATCTTTGCACAATCAATGATGTGCATGGTGTGACGAACCGAAGCAGCCAATATTTCGGTAGTATATCCGTAATTATCAAAAATCAATCGAATTTCCGAGATCAATCCCAGTCCATCCGTAGAAACATCATCCAGTCTTCCTATAAAAGGCGATACATAAGTTGCTCCTGCTTTCGCCGCCAAAAGAGCCTGGCCTGCTGAAAATACCAAAGTCATATTTGTTTTGATTCCCTTGTCCGCGAAGTATTTACAAGCCTTAACCCCATCAGCGATCATAGGAAGTTTAACAACAATCTGAGGATTCAGAGCCGCAAGAGCTTCTCCCTCTCTTACCATACCTTCAAAGTCAGTTGCGATTACTTCCGCACTGACATCACCTTCAACCACTTCACAAATAGCCTTGTAATGATTAACAATATTTTCAGCACCGGTTATTCCTTCTTTTGCCATTAAAGATGGATTCGTAGTTACTCCGTCAAGAATTCCAAGCGCCTGGGCTTCTTTGATCTGATCCAGGTTTGCAGTATCAATAAAAAATTTCATGTTGTTAATTTATAATTTTTGCAAATATAATTTAATTTATTCCTCTGAAAATAAATCGCCAGATATTTTTTAACAACACTATTTCCTGATCAGTAGATAAGCACATTTTTAGTTTTTAGAAAAATGAGAAAAAAAATCAATCCTGTCTTTTCTACTTTTGTTTACCTTTAAACTCAATTTTTTAATTCTGATTACTAAAAATTAAGACTTGTCTATGTTTTGGATAAAACATTTCAACTATGAGCAGGCTGATGTAAGGCTCAAAAAGGTATATGACCGCATCAGTGGACCTGACAAAAACATCGATAATATTTTGATGGCTCACAGTCTGCGGCCCCATACACTTATTGGACATATGGCGCTTTACAAGAACGTCCTGCATAACGGGAATAACAATTTACCGAAATGGTATCTTGAAACTATAGGGGTTTATGTCAGTTTTATCAATGATTGTCTGTATTGCGTAGATCATCATTTTGAAGGATTAAAACGCTTATGGGATGATGAGGACAAATCCTCACAATTTAAAACTGCATTGGAAAAGGAAGAGCTCAATTCGTTTTTTGACGAAAAATGGTATGCAGGGCTTTTATATGCCAAAAAGTTAACTACGTATCCTTGTAAAATGATCGAATCTGACATTCTTCATCTGAAAGCTTTAACTTTTTCGGACGGGGAAATTCTAGAGATCAACCAGGTTGTAAGTTATTTTAACTATGCCAATAGAACAGTTCTCGGGTTGGGAGTAAATACGGCGGGGGATATACTGGGCCTATCTCCAAGTGACGATACAAATTCTGACAACTGGTCTCATAAGTAAGTTCCTGAGAAACAATTCTAAATTGACATTTAAATCAAAAAATTTAAAACTCATTTTTAAATATAACTCAATCTATGACGAATAAAGCTCAAGATGAAATAATCATCAACGGATTCAAACACCTGAAATATGATGCTGTTGAGTTTTCAGAAAATGAAATGCTCGAACGAGCTGAAAAATTTTATCATTTTATGGATAAAAGGCGTTCTATAAGAGAATTCAGCAACAAAGATGTTCCTCGGTCAGTAATCGAAAACATCCTGAAAACAGCATCTACTGCTCCATCCGGTGCTCATAAACAGCCCTGGACTTTTTGTGTAATTTCGAATAAGGAACTCAAAAGAAAAATCCGGGTCGCTGCTGAAGCTGAAGAAAAGGAAACTTATGAAAACAGGATGGTAGATCGTTGGAAAAATGATCTTGCCGCAATGGCGACGGACATGCATAAACCTTTTCTCGAAATAGCACCCTGGATCATTGTTGCTTTTAAAAGAGCCTATGAATATGAAAGCGATGGAACAAAGCACAACAATTATTACGTAAATGAGTCCGTCGGTTTGGCCTGTGGTATGCTTATTACAGCGATCCACAATGCCGGACTTGTGACGCTGACACATACCCCCAGCCCCATGAAATTTCTGACAAAAATATTGAAAAGACCAGATAATGAGAGAGCCTTTTTGCTACTTCCCGTGGGCTACCCGAAAGATCCTGTTTATGTACCTGACCTGAAGAGGAAGCCTCTTAAAGATATCTCTGTTTTTTATGATTAAATTGATTCCCTTACAGCTTGTAGTGGTTCATGATAAGCTTTTCATACATTCTGTCGGGTAGAACCCTTTTAAGTATTATTGAAAACTTCTGCATGAACTCACCTACCTTATAATGAATTTTTGGGTTAGAGCTCTCGATAATCTTTCCAATGGCTCTCGCCATCATAATCGGATCCTTGCCCGAATCAACATGCTCGTTCATCAGATCGAGATTCCTTTGGTAGGTCTCGGCGTAAGGAGAATCTTTCACCACAGGACTGTGGTATCTTCCCGACGCGATGTTTGTGGCAAAATCGCCGGGAGCAACATTAGTAACCTGAATATTAAAGGGCTTTATTTCCATACTCAAAGCCTCCGTAACAAGCTCAAGTGCTCCTTTGGTCGCGGAATAGATTCCTCGAAAAGGCAGGCCCATATAGCCCGCAACAGAAGTCACGTTAATCACAAGCCCACTTTTCTGTCTCCTCATATGAGGAAGTACAGCTTTAATGACCTCAATGGCCCCAAAAAAGTTGGTTTCAAAAACCCTTCGCATTTCTTCAGTAGGCGTTTCCTCAATGGGCCCTGTTATACCCATCCCTGCATTATTGATCAGCACATCCAGTCTCCCTTCCTTTTCAATAAT
>CP070731.1:532414-537056 GCA_020347545.1 Flavobacteriaceae bacterium
CGCAAAAATGAGTACACAGTATTGGGCTACCTGTGTGTAGGTGATTCCTTTCATGCCTCCTAAAACGGCGTAAAACAGTACAATGATCATTCCTATTAGGACACCGGTCGTAATATCTACTTCAAGGAATCTTGAAAACACGAGCCCCACTCCTCTCATCTGTCCCGCAACGTAAGTAAAGGATACAATAAGTGCACAAAAAACAGCAACGGATCGGGCGATATTTGAATAATAGCGATCACCTATAAAATCGGGAACCGTAAATTTGCCGAATTTACGCAAATAAGGAGCCAGCAATAAGGCAAGTAAAACATAACCACCGGTCCATCCCATCAAATATACCGAAGCATCGTATCCGTTAAAAGAGATGAGACCGGCCATTGAAATAAATGAAGCCGCAGACATCCAGTCGGCAGCTGTTGCCAACCCGTTTGCAAGAGGGGAAACCCCTCCTCCCGCAACATAGAAATCTTTAGTAGATGAAGCTCTTGACCAAATTGCTATACCTATGTAAAGTGAAAAAGTGATGGCTATCAATAGCCAGGTCCAGATTTGTAAGGTCATTATTTAATCGTTTACACCATATTTTTTGTCGAGCCGGTTCATAAGCCATATGTAGATCATTATGATCAGTACAAAAAAGTAAATAGCCCCTTGCTGGGCAAACCAAAACCCTAGTTTGAAACCTCCTAATTTGAAAGAATTCAGTTCATCCACCAAAACAATGCCCATGACATAGGAAACGAGAAACCAAAAGGACAAAAGAATTCCTAAATATTTCAAATTTGTTCTCCAGTATTTTTTTAAATCTTTTTCAGGCATTGATCATCAAATTTGTCGGTCAACTAATATAGAAAAAATTTGAGGGCCTCAAAATTCAATTGAAATGTAATTGGAAGTCAACACTCAAGTCATTGGCATCAACTAATATTAAAAGCAGTTTTTTGATTTTAATTGGATATTTTTGTGCTAAACTCAACCCCATTATTATGCAAAAGCTATTGTCACAATCACTCTTATATCTCATATTATTTTCTTTTATAGGCCTTCAGGCACAAAATATCTCAGTTGAGCAACTGATTGAAAATAGGGTTCAGCCGCAGGAGGAAGATGCGGTTGTCGTAGATGGAATTGAATTATATGCACAATCAGAACTCCCAAGATTTTACAGTAACAGAGGATTTGAACCGGCATGGAATGATCTTAAGAACAGAACCGATCTGCTGGAAAGCCTGGAGTCTTCTGTTGATGAAGGACTGATGCCTGAGGATTATCATTTAGAAAGGATTCAGGCAATCGTAAAGAAAACGGAAAGCAGGGAACTGACCCGGGAGGAAAAGGCAGATCTGGATATTTTAATGACGGATGCCTTGATACTGTATGCTTCTCATCTTCTGGATGGGAAACTTGATCAATCTGAAATCAGGAAAAAATGGGATGTTGAAAGAAATGAAGGCCCCTCAAACCCTGATAGTCTTCTTACGGCTACTTTGCACAACAGGAATATCAAAAACGTATTAGAGGATTTGAAGCCCAAACATTATATGTATAAACTCATGAAGTTTCATTTGAACAAGCTGAGAAATGAAGCGAAGGCCGGTGGATGGCCTGTGGTAGACAGTGGGGAAACCTTAAAACCCGGTGATACATCATCCAGAATCCCCGAAATCAGAAAATACCTCGTTGCAGTTGGAGACCTTAAGGATGTTAGGTCGGAGAATTCTGAGATTTTTGATGATGAAATGGAAGCGGCCGTTAAGAAATTTCAATGGAGGCATCGAATTACCAGTGACGGAATCATAGGGAAAGGAACCATTGAACAAATGCAGGTGCCTATTGAAAACCGAATTGATGATCTTATCCTCAATTTGGAAAGAACGCGATGGATCCTGCAGGAATTTGATGACGATTTCCTCATTGTGAATATTGCCGGATTCCATGTGAAAAGGATTACTAATAAAAAAGAAGTGTTCAATTCTCGGGTTATAGTTGGTAAATACCATAAGGAAACTCCGGTTTTCAAAGGGCTTGTTAAATATATCGTCATAAACCCTACCTGGACCCTTCCTTATTCCATCGCGACACATGAAACCTTGCCAAAATTGAAAAAGGATCCTGGGTATTTGGCTGCCAAACACATGGAAGTGATGGATAGGAATGGGAAAATACTGGATCATTCTACCATTGACTGGAGCCAATATTCAGCAGGAAACTTTCCCTTTATCATCCGTCAAAAGGCGGGACCCTGGAATGCACTGGGAGAGGTCAAGTTTATGTTTCCCAACAAATATGCGGTGTACCTGCACGATACACCTTCAAGAGGTTTGTTTAATCAACAGGACCGTGCATTTAGCCATGGTTGCATTCGAACAGAGGATAAATGGGGGCTCTTGATGAGTCTGATGGATGATCCTGAAGTCTGGAACATGGAGAAAATCAACGAGATTTTAAAGTCCGGGGAAACAACTACCATCATGCTACCCAAACCGATCAATATCTATCTTATCTATCTTACGGCTGCAGTGGATCAGGATAATAATCTGATGTTTATGAAAGATGTTTACAAAAGGGACAGAGACATATCAAAAGCGATGAATAAACCTTTTCACTTTCAAAGAGCAAACTGATACGGGAGATGGAAAACTCTATTTGTAGTATCTTGGAAATTCGGTGAATAAGGTTTTGCCGTCTTTAATATTTTTCCAGTGTTTGGTGTTGAATTCAATGGCTACAACCCCGCAGGTAGGTACGTGATCAATTACTTTGCTGCCAAATTTGTTAACAAAATCGCTGATTCCGTGATCATGACTGAAAATAATAGCCGAGTCAAAACCGTCGTCAAGGGCCTTTATTGTTTTTATCAGATATCCGTCACTAAAACTATATAGTGATTTACTGATTTTCAGGTTCGCTAAAGGAAAATTAAATGAATAACTGAATATCATGGCAGTATGCAAAGCTCTGTTTGCACAACTGGAGACAAATACAGATGGAGTTTCAATTTTTTTTTGAAGCTGTTTAGAAATAAGATAAGCGTCGTTAATGCCTCTTTTTTTCAAAGGACGATCGATGTCTTTGATGCCTTGATATTTCCATGAGGATTTGGCATGACGAACAATGAACAGTGTTTTCATTTTTTCAAGTCGCAATAATGGTCAACAAGATAAAAGTATAATCAAATTAAGGAACGAGCAAATAATTGAAATATTTTTTTTCATTCCGGGTAAACAAAAAAAGGTTCAAGGCTGCAACCGGGAGATTTTCCAGTTAAAATCTTTCTGCAGGGCATAAAGTATTCGGTCATGCATCCTGTTGGGGCGACCCTGCCAAAATTCAATTGAACTTGGTTTCACGATATAACCACCCCAATATTCGGGCCTTGGTATTTCCTTGTCCTTGTATTTATCCTCTATCTTTTTTAGTTTGGCATCTAAAGATGCTCTCGAATCGATCTCTTCACTTTGATCCGAGGCTATTGCTCCAAGTTTACTCCCGTCCGGTCTTGATTCGAAATAGCCATCTGACAGGTTCGGTGCAATTTTTTCGACTTTTCCTTTGATAATGATCTGCCTTTCCAGACCATGCCAGAAAAAATTCAGGCAAACTCTGGGATTCGCATCAATGGCCTTACCTTTTTCACTGTTGTAATTTGTAAAGAAAATGAACCCTTCCCAGGTAATTTTCTTGAGAAGTACGATCCTTGTTTTGGGATATCCGTCGATTCCGATTGTTGAAACACTCATGGCATTGGCTTCCTCGAGTCCGTCAAAATCATCTGCTTCATAAAACCATTTTTGAAACAATTCCATAGGATTCTCAGGTAAATCCTCCCTTATTAAGGGATTCCTTTCGTAACTTTTTCTGTAATGACTAAGGTCTTTTTCCATAGTTCAAAAATAAGCTAAATTTTACTTTGCCACCTTTTTTTGTCGAATCAGAAACAATCCGGTAAAGGTCAAGAGGCCGTTTACAATTAAAATTTCATAGCCAAACTGATAGCCAGTGAATAGGGATGCGGCATAAATATTAAGAAAATAGCTCAGAACTATTGATAAAACTGAAACTACCCAAACCCATTTTTCCTTAACCATATACCTGGTAAATAGCCCAAAAGAAAAAAGACCCAATAAGGGGCCATAGGTATATGAAGATACAAGTAAAAGGCTGCTGATTACATTATCCTCAAGGATGTATTCGTAGGCTATTATTATCAAAACCAGGAGTCCTGAGAATAAAAGGTGAATTAATTTTCTCAGTTTTTTGTTGTTTTTAGTTTTCGATTCAATATTTAAAAAATCGATACTGAAGGAGGTTGTTAAAGAGGTTAAAGCACTATCAGCACTGGAGTAGGCGGCTGCAATGAGACCTAGAATAAATACAAGGCCAAACCCAACACCCAGGCCCTGGTTTAAGGCAATTTCAGGGAATAAAAGATCGGTTTTAACACTTCCATTTACCATAGGTGTTTCAACTTGAAACCGACTGGCATAAGTGAATAAAAGCGTTCCTAAAAACAAGAAAATCAAGTTCACAGGTATAAGTACAAAGCCAAGGGATACCATATTCTTCTGAGCATCTTTAAGGTTTTTACAGGTTAAGTTTTTCTGCATATTATCCTGATCCAGGCCTGTCATGGCGATCG
>CP070731.1:537156-541795 GCA_020347545.1 Flavobacteriaceae bacterium
GTCTTGCTGGAGAGGAACCGAGAAAGGAGCCTTGATCCTGGGGACCGGGGGAGCCTCAAAAGCTGTCGCTCACGTTTTGCGCAAAACCGGAATTGAGTTTTTGTATGTTTCAAGAACAAAAGTAAAAGGGCTTACCATTACCTATGATGAGATTGACAGAGACTTATTGTCTTCACATCAGTTGATTGTCAATTGCAGCCCGGTTGGTACATTTCCCGATGTGGATAAGTGTCCGGATTTACCCTATGAGTTTCTAACGGATAAGCATTTGCTTTTTGATTTGATTTACAACCCTCAAAAAACAGCTTTTCTCAAAATGGGAGAAAAAGCAGGTTGCAGAATTATGAATGGATATTCAATGCTGGTTCATCAGGCAGAAAAGGCCTGGGAAATCTGGAATACATAGATAAAGTAAGGAGCCGCAACCTTTTAAAGATTACACATCTTATTATAAACATAATTTTGCGCTTTGTTGCGCTATTAGTATCTTTCAAAACTTTTTAAAGTAAAATTTTAGGAACCTTAAACATGAAACAATGTTAGACGTAAATAATGATCAATTATCATCCGATTCAAAGGCGGAAGGAGAAGAAAGACTACAGGAAGACAACACCGTAAAGGCGAAGAAAGAGAAAACTGAATCTGTTGAGAAGCAAATGAAGGATACTCAGGTAGCTCCTGAAAAGAGTGAAGTTGAGACGGGGGACGCGATTGAATCTGATAAGAGAGAAACGAAAAAGGAACCTGAAGGCGAAACTAAAGTGAAATCCGAAGAGAAACCTGAAGAGAAAACCGAAGCAATAACTGAAGAGAAAACAGAAGCTGTAACTGAGGAGAAACCTGAAGAGAAAAAACAAGAGGTCACTAAAAAGAAAATTCCCGAATTTGATATTGCTACCCTAACATTGGAAGGTGTTGTAGCTACTATGAAAAATCTATTGGAAGAATTTGATATTCAGGAAATTAAACAGAAAATAGAAGATCTTAGAATAGATTTCCTCAAAAAGTTTAAGGCTTTGATTCAGGAAAAAAAGGAAGAACATGTTAAGGCTGGCGGGAAGGTCGAGGATTTTTTCTTTAATGCGGCCGTTAAAAACAAGTTTGACGAACAGCTGAGTATCTACAAGAGGAAACGACAACAGTTTTATCGTGATATTGAGCGTATTCAAAAGGAAAATCTCGAGCTAAGGCTTCAACTTATCGACGAGTTAAAGCAGTTGATTGACAATGCGGAGGCTTCAACAATGTACAAGAATTTTAAAAATTTGCAGGAGCGATGGAGAGCAGTTGGGCAGATTCCACATGCGAAGTACAATGATATTTGGAGGACCTATCATCATCATGTGGAAAGGTTTTATGACTTGTTACATTTGAACAATGATTTCAGAGACCTTGATTTTAAACATAATCTGGAAGAGAAGACGAAACTTATTGAAAAGGCGGAAGCACTTACCAAAGAGGAAGATGTGAATCATGCATTCAAGGAATTACAGATTCTGCACAGAATGTGGAAAGAGGAAATTGGTCCCGTCGCGAGAGAACTGAGAGAAGAGGTATGGCACAAATTCAGTGAGGCGACTAAGAAAATTCATAAAAAGCGGCATGAATTTCAGGAGGTTCTCGATGAAAGATACAAAGCGAATGTTGGTTTAAAGCTGGCGGTAATAGAGAAAATTAATCAGTTAGATTTTCAAAAGAACGAATCTCATAAAGACTGGCAGAAAAGTATAAAAGAGCTCGATAAGCTGAGAGATGAATTTTTCTCAATTGGGAAGGTTCCAAAAGCTAAAAATGAAGAAGTGTGGCAGTTGTTCAGAGAGGCAACACGTAAGTTCAACGCTGAAAAAAATGCATTCTATAAAGGAATTAAAAAGAGCCAGTCGGAAAACCTAAAAAAGAAACTTGCTCTGGTAGAAAAAGCTGAAGAATTCAAGGAAAGTGATAATTGGTCAGAAGCGACAGAGATCTATAAAAAGATTCAGGCTGAATGGAAAAAAATAGGCCATGTGCCCAGAAAGGATTCAGATAAGATATGGAAGCGTTTTAAAGATGCCTGCAATCATTATTTTGATCGCCTTCATGAGAAGCAAAACGATCTGGATAAGGATCAGTCGGCGTTGATAGATAAGAAAAAGGAGTTTATTGAAAATTTAAAGCAAGAAATTGAAAAAGGCAAGGATATTAGTTCTGATATCGTTCACAAAGCACTGGAACAGTGGAGATCGCTTGGAGTTTTACCTCAAAAGGTAAAGCATCTTGATATTAAATTCAATAAAGTGCTGGATGCTGCATATAAAAAATTGAACATCGACAAGGATGAGGCAGACTTCCTGAGGTTTAAAAGTACTGTTGATTCCATGTTGGATCAGAAGAATACGAGAAAACTGGACAGCGAACAACTTTTTGTCAGAAGGAAGATTGATGATATAACAAAGGAAATTAAACAATTGGAAAACAACATTAGTTTTATTTCCAACGCTTCAGAAGATAATCCCTTGGTCAAGAATGTTTATAAGAATATCAATGGCCATAAAAAGTCACTCGAGGTTTGGAAAAGAAAGCTCTCGTACATGAAGAAAATGGAATACTAAAAAGAATCCCACCAAACGGTGGGATTTTTTATGGGCTGCTTTTGATTTCTTCTATTCCAGCATTTTAAGCCTTTCATTCATTTTAAGTAAAATTTCCTTGTGAGAGAATAAAGAGCAATGTCCTTCCATTGGGCTGAACTCAATGATAGCATCCGATTTTGGGTCTTTGGTGTTTTTTAGAAAATTTTCAAAGCCTCTAGTCCCGGTATTGAGATAGAAGTGGTCCATGTCTCCCATCCAGATGTATATTTTTCCCTGTATTTTTGGGCCCAGGGTTTTCCAGTTTTTTTTAGCATATCTTTTAAAGTCATACTTCTCCCATGAACTGGCCACCAGGGAGTCTATTTTTCCTGTTAAATGATCAAACATAGGCTGAGGCAATCCATCCTCACCTTTTGGGCTGTATAAAGCTGTATGCGCGCTGAATTGGCCTCCTGAATCCCGATATGTGTCGGAAGCCCCTAACACATTTTCATAGGCAATAAACTCTTTCATGGACAGCATGGGTTCCCCGTATTCGTCCCGCATGATCGGCCTTAAATAGCCAAATTCATTGTAAAAAGCATTTTTTTCCTGATAAATATTAATGAGTTGATAATACTCAAAATCGATAGCATCCGGGCTATAGGAGTATACCCCGTTAAAGATGTCAGGATAGTACAGCTGGAGTCCAAGTGAAACCCATCCACCGGTTGAGCAGCCGTCGACAAATCGTGTAGTCATTTCATCAGTTCCTCTGTATTTAGATTCGATTTCGGGTATAACTTCATGGATCAGGGAATATCCATAGGGCCCGCTGTTGTCAGAATCCATCTGATAAGAATCTCCAAACGGCCCTTCTCCGTCGAGAAAAACATTGATGATCTGAGGAGCCTGATCAGACAGCCACCATTCCATAAATTTTTCATTATTTAATAATCGATTCAAACGTGTGTAACGCCCTCCGTACCCTGCAACATTATATCGAATGGGATAACTTTTTCCTTCCTGATACCCCCGAGGAAAAAGGATTGAGGCCTTGATTCGTATCTCTTTGTCCCACCAGTTGGACAGCGTATCACTTTTTAGATCAATGATTTTAGCAAGAGGATGTTCTTTTAGAGATCTTTTTTCGATTTTCTGATTCAGTACGACAGCAATATTCTTGGAAGAATTGAGCTCTATTTTCTCCTTTGAACTATAGAGATTTCCGGGAGCACTAATCCTGCTCTCTTTTGTATCCTGATCCCACAGGACCTGCATATAATAAATTCCTTCAGGAATATTCGAAAATCCCCATTCTGTGGTTCCGGCCCAGTTTTGTTCAGGACCAAATGTCATGGACTTGTCTTTGGGGAAATCATTGATATTGGTGGCAAAAATATGGGTCTTGCTGTAAGGGTTTGGCCAGATTTGTGTCCTTGGTTCAACATTAGGGTTTTTTGTTAAGAAGAGAAACAGACGTCCGGATTCATTAAAAGTATCCCGCAGTGCATTATCAACAGAAATTTCAAATGTAAGAGGGTATCCGGTTGACTGAGATTGTAATTTTATAAATGGAAGCAGCAGAAAGAGGGATAATACTAAATATTTCATGTCAGGTTTTATTGCTTGTTGCCCTAAAAATAACAAATCCTCTTATATTTGTAGCTCTTTATCAAAAGGAGTTTTCTAAATCAAAGATTTCCTAATTGAATTTAGAAAACCGGTAACAGAAACAGCAAAAACTAAAAATCATCAAATATGTCAGACGATAAAAAAGTCATTTTCTCCATGTCGGGAGTAAGTAAATCCTATCAGGGAACAAATAAACAAGTATTAAAGAATATCTATCTGAGCTTTTTTTACGGAGCAAAAATTGGAATACTGGGTTTGAACGGTTCAGGAAAATCCACGTTATTGAGAATAATCGCAGGGCTGGATAAAAATTATCAGGGAGATGTTGTTTTTGCGCCAAATTATACCGTAGGATACCTTGAGCAGGAACCAGAACTTGATGACTCAAAAACCGTAATGGAAATCGTAAAGGAAGGGGTTTCAGAGACAGTTGAAATCTTAGATGAATACAA
>CP070731.1:541895-546527 GCA_020347545.1 Flavobacteriaceae bacterium
GGTGGAAGCGATTGCCCCTACGATCAATTTTACAGTTAGTGGAACAGATCTTCCACTTACCACTTTAAAAAAATATGCAAGAGATGTTGAAAATGACCTACGGGCCATGCCTGGAATTTCTCAGATTTCCCTTACCGGATTTCCTGATGAAGAAATTGAAATTGCTGTAAGAGAAATTGATCTGCGCGCCTTTGACCTGACTTTTGCTGAGGTCGCACAGGCGGTTCAGGGATCCAATCTTTTAATTTCAGGAGGAAATATTAAAACGGATTATGAAGACTATCTGATTCGAGCCAGAAACAGGCAATATTACGGAGAAGACTTACACAATTTGATCGTTAAAGCCGATCGATCAGGAAACGTAATTTATCTTAAGGATGTGGCTACCGTTAGAGATCGTTGGAATGAAAACCCGGATCGCTTGTTTTTCAATGATGAAGTTGCAATAAGTATTCAGGTTAACAATACCAACAGTGAAGATATGATCGCCTCTGCTGATGCGATAAATCTATACATAGAAAAATTTAACGCTACCCATGACAATGTCCAATTAAATGTAGCAAGTGACCGCTCTATTGTTCTTAAACAAAGAACGGATTTGTTAACAGAAAATGCCTTTATCGGTATTTTGCTGGTTCTCCTATTCTTATCCTTATTTTTAAATGTACGATTGGCTTTTTGGGTGGCTGCAGGACTTCCAATAGCCTTTCTGGGAATGTTTATTTTTGCTGCCAACTTAGGCGTTACCATAAATGTGCTCTCATTATTTGGAATGATTATCGTTATTGGTATTCTCGTCGATGACGGAATTGTGATTGGTGAAAATATTTACCACCATTATGAAAAGGGAAAATCCCCGATACAGGCTGCAATTGATGGGACAATGGAGGTAATTCCGCCAATTATGTCAGCTATATTGACAACAATGCTGGCTTTTTCCATATTTTTCTTTTTAGATGGAGGTATTGGTGATTTCTTTAAAGAGGTTTCGACAGTTGTAATACTTACGCTGGCGGTATCTTTGGTTGAAGCCTTGATCATACTGCCTGCGCATATTGCTCATTCCAAGGCTTTGGTAAGAAACCGTAAAAAACCAACTTCCGGACTTTTTTATGTATTCAACCAGATCAATGTAAAGGCTGACCAGTTTTTGGTATTCTGTAGAGACAGGATTTATGGTCCTTACCTAAAATTCTTTTTGAAAAACAGATTCCTTGGCCTGGCCATTCCATTTGCCTTATTGATTTTTTCCATCGGAGGAATTTCAAGTCGAGTGGTAAGAACTTCATTTTTTCCTAATATGGCAAGTGATCGGGTCGATATTAGCCTGGCAATGCCCCAGGGAACCAATGAAAGGATAACCGATTCGATCATCTCAAGTATTGAAGAAGCTGCCTGGTTGGTCGGTAATGAATATACCGAGAAACAAACCGGAAATACTCCGGTAATTGAAAACATTATTAAAAGAATTGGTCCTGGCTCTAGTAATGCAAGTCTGACTATTAATTTGCTACCCGGAGAATATAGAGATTTTGCCTCTGGAGATATCACAAATGCCATCCGGGATAAGGCAGGGGTAATTTATGGAGCTGAAAGCCTCACATTCGGATCAGGAATGAACTTTGGAGGAAGTCCTGTAGCTGTTTCCTTGTTAGGTAATAATATTGATGAACTCAAAGCTGCTAAAACGGAGCTTAAAAGTGCTCTGGTAACCAACCCGATTCTTAAAGATGTTTCGGATACAGATCCGGCAGGAATAAAAGAAGTTCGAATCAAGCTGAAAAATGATGCCTATATTCTTGGACTCACCCTTCAATCTGTAATGAATCAGGTTAGATCAGGGTTCTTTGGCTTCCAGGCACAAAGATTTCAGCGTGGGCAGGATGAGATCAAAGTTTGGGTCAGGTATGAAAAAGAGGATCGATCATCCATTAGGAATCTTGATGATATGTGGATTTCGACTCCAACCGGTAATAAAGTTCCACTTTCTGAAATTGCAACCTATGAAATTGCTCGAGGCGATGTAGCCATTAACCATTTGGAAGGAAGAAGAGAAATCCAGATAACGGCTGATATGGCGAATCCAAAAGAGAGTGCTACAGACGTAATGGCTGATATTAAGAATAATGTACTTCCGGACATACTTGCGAAATATCCCACAGTGCAGCCTAGCTTTGAGGGCCAGAACAGGGAAGCAGCTAAAACCATTAATTCAGCAACTCGTGTAGGAGGAATCGTATTGGTTTTAATCTATTGCGTCATTGCATTTACCTTTAGATCCTACAGTCAACCTCTTTTATTACTTATAATGGTTCCATTTAGTTTAATAGGGATTGTTTGGGGACATTATATTCATGGGTTTTCAATTAATATTTTATCATGGTTAGGAATTATTGCATTGGTCGGGATTATGGTAAACGATGGTTTGGTTCTCGTTGGTAAATTCAATTCCTACCTCAAGCAGGGAATGAAATTTAATGATGCTATGTATGAGGCCGGAAAATCAAGATTCAGAGCTATATTTCTGACTTCCCTTACCACTGTTGCCGGACTAATGCCGCTTTTATTGGAAAAAAGCAGGCAGGCTCAGTTCTTGAAACCGATGGCGATTTCAATTTCTTATGGAATCATGATCGCAACGTTCCTCACCTTGCTGATGTTACCCTTGTTATTGTCCATAAATAATAGTTTAACGGTAAGGATTAAGTGGCTCATCACGGGAAAGATGGCTTCGAAGGAAGAAGTAACCAGAGCTGTAAAAGAATTAAAATTAGAAGAAAATGACAAAAAGTAAGGTTTTAAGTTTATTGGTATTGCTGTTAGGCATTTCAATGAATGCCCAGGACTTACTGGAAAAACAGGGTGCGGTTGATATTGCTCTAGATAATAACTATGATATCAAAGTTTCCAACAATGATTTGGAGGCTGCGAAAAATAGTTCCAGCATCTATAATAGCGGATATTTACCATCGGTATTTGCCAATGGAGGAGCTGATTATCAGAGTAATGAAAGTGAAATTGAATTTCAGAACGGAACGGTTCAGGATGATATTGAAAATACCACAAATTCGGTTAATGCAAGTGTGGGTATTGACTATTTGATCTTTGACGGATTCGGAAGGAAATACAATTATAAAAAATTACAGGAACAGTATAATATTTCTGAGATCCGAGTAAGACAGGTCATTGAAAATACCCTGCTCGATCTTCTCATTGCATATTATGATGTTGCGCTTCTTACTGAAAATAAATCGAATCTGGAACAATCTCTGGCCATATCGAAGAGTCAGCTCTTAAGAGAACAATACGGCTACCAGTATGGACAAAAAACCCAGCTTGATGTATTAAACTCAGAGGTAAACGTAAACCAGGACAGCATCAATTTACTGAACATTCAGAGGGAACTCGCTAATGCGAAGAGAGATTTGAATGTTATTCTTGGAAGAAATGTAAATATCGATTTTCAGGTAGATACAACAGTAACTTATGCCATCGACCTGACCTATGAAAACATGCTCCAATCAGCTAAGTTGAATAACACACTTCTTTTGCAGGCGGAGAAGAATGTTACTTTAAGTGATTATGACCTGAAGATAAACAAATCGTCGTGGGTGCCGAATGTTGGAATTAACGGGGCTTATAACTGGAGAGATTCCAATACCGATTCGAATATCAGCAACCCGTTTTTACTTGCTTCTCAGACCTCGAGAGGAATAGTAGGTGGATTGACCGTTTCATGGAACATCTTTGATGGTGGGCAAACCAAAACCAGGGTTCAGAATGCAAAAATTGCCATCGACAACAGTAACATTGAAAAAGAACTTATCGAAAAAGATCTGGAACGAAATGTGGCGAATGCGTGGGAAACCTATCAAAATTCATTATTCGTTTTGAGCGCAGAAGAAAAGAACGTTGAAACCAACAGGCAGAACTTTCTCAGAAGTGAGGAACAATTTAAATTGGGTCAGATCATCACTGTTGAGTTCAGGCTGGCTCAGGTAAACTTTTTAAGTGCCATAAATAGTTATAATCAAGCTAAATACACGGCAAAGGTTGCTGAACTGAGGTTGTTACAGTTAGGAGGAAAACTAATCGGGGCGAACTATTGATCCTGAATAATTCATTTTTAAAAAGAGGTTGTTTCTTACAACCTCTTTTTTTTATTCTTTAAATCATACATTGAATCCTATACTACTCTTTGAATCCTCCGTCCTGCCAATCTTTT
Organism: Flavobacteriaceae bacterium; assembly: GCA_020347545.1. Lineage (GTDB taxonomy): Bacteria > Bacteroidota > Bacteroidia > Flavobacteriales > Flavobacteriaceae > Lutimonas. Next base: position 546,121 of record CP070731.1, read on the forward strand.
AGAATTTGGATCTGAGCATTTGTAAGATCCGCTCCTGCTGGCGGCATTGCACCACTTTCAACCGACCCGATCAAATCTCTGCCGGTTACGGCACTTCTTACATTGTTATAGGTAACCAAGGGCATTGGAGCGTTATTTACCGGGGGATTTGAATGACAACTTATACACCTGGAATCAATAATCGGTTTAACATTCTGTGTATATGTAACATCATTGTTCCCCGGATTAGATCCTGGATCATCATCACTATCAGAAGAACAGGAATAGAGAAAAATCATTAGCAAGGGCAGTAAAAAAAATTTAGAATTCTTCATAATATTATTTCATTTAGGTTATCGTAATCTTTTGTCGTATTAATAATTCGGAACTTTCGATTTTTTTTTGAGATGAAAAGCTCTGGAAATATT
>CP070731.1:546627-551237 GCA_020347545.1 Flavobacteriaceae bacterium
TTGATTGCCTTTTACAAATGGAACGATGAAAGAACCAGTGAGGTATTTGTTATAATCAGTTTGGATCATCATCACGCACAACGTGGTACGGTACAGCTTCCTTTGCAGGATATAGGAATCGGTCATGATCAGGACTTACAAATCAAGGATATTGTTCCGGATGTGACCTATACATGGAACGGGGAATGGAATTTTGTTGAATTGCATCCGAACATGCCTTTTCATATTTTTGAAATAATTAAATAACCGATGGCGGAGAAAGCCTTAAAGAACAAATTACAATCAACCTTCGAATTTGAGGGGGTATGGGAAGAACTTCTCGAAAATAAGGACTTCATAGAAGTCTTTTTGTCGGAGGTTTTAGAAGATTATATCCTCAAGCAAAGATGGTATGGCGGTAAGTCAAGTAAACTGAAATATATAGAGCTGAGCGAATATTTTAGAATACAACAGCATGGAGAGGTTTATTTTGGATTGCTTCTGGAAATCGATTTTTTTGAAGGTTTTTACCATCATTATTTTTTGCCTATTGCCTTTGTAACGGATGCGAGCTTTGCTAAAAGTGACAGGATTCTACCGATAAAAATTCAGGGCCAGCAAGGGTATATCATAGATGCCATTAATCTGGAGGCTTTCAGAAAACTTGTCTTTGAGAGAATTTTAGGGGCCATGCCTGTTGACAGGACCAAGGTGCAGTACCATCGCAGTGATTCATTTTGTGATGTGGAATATGAGTCTTCTCGTTTCATGGGAATGGAACAGAGCAATACATCGATAATCTATAACGATAAGTATGTCCTTAAGTTTTTTAGAAGAATTTTTGCGGATAAGAATCCTGATTATGAAATGAGCAGGTTTCTGACCGAGGTTAAGGATTTTAAAAATACTCCGGCGTATCAGGGGAGCCTGAATATTATTGATTCGGATAATGTCAACGTCACCATTGCCCTAATGCAGAAACTTGTCCCAAATAAGGGAGACGCCTGGGACTATATGTTGCATGAATTGCACGAAGTGTTTTTAAATCTCGATACCAAGCACATCGACATCAGTGCACTTAAAAGGGTTGATATGTTTGGAAGATTGGATATCAATGAGGTAAGCCCTGAAATTATTGATTGGGTGGGGTTAAACCTTTTCGTAAAGATCAAGAAACTGGCGAAAAGAACTGCTGAAATGCATATTGTTCTGGGGTCGGAATTTGAAGACAATTCGTTTACCCCGAATCATTTTAACGGAGATTATGAGGTCTGGTTAAAAAACAGGTTGATCTATCAGTTTCAAAACCGGCTCAATACTGTAGAGAATCAAATGCATAAATTGGATGGCATGGCCCTGGCATTGGCTAAGGAATTTCTTGAAAAAAAGAATGTCATCAGGAAAAAGATAACAAATTTCGACTGGACCAAGCTAAAAGGGGAACGCATCAGAGTTCATGGGGATTATCACCTTGGACAGATTCTGGTAACTGAAGATGATTTTTACATACTCGACTTTGAAGGAGAGCCCGAAAGCACGATTCGGGACAGAAAAGTAAAGCAACCTCCTTTAAAAGACGTGGCCGGATTATTCAGGTCGTTTCATTACGCTATTTATGCGAGTGTTTTCAATAATTCTGAGGCGTATCAACGTCCACAGGAAGAACTTTTTGAGGCGGCGGAAATTCTTTATGAGTATTTGACAAGTGTTTTTCTTGGAACCTATGTAGAACAGGTTCAAAATGCCAATCTGAATATTGGTTATAACCAGGAGCGCATCTTTATATTAAAATATTGTTTATTGGAGAAGGCTGTTTATGAGATAGGATATGAGCTAAACTCCAGGCCCCGTTGGGCACTGATTCCTTTAAAAGGAATCTCTAATATTATAAATCACTAATTATATGGCAGAAGTTATAAATCACAGTCTTTTTACCGATTTTGACATCAATTTATTTAAATCCGGGAAGCACTACCGTCTTTATGAAAAGTTTGGTTCCCATCCAATTACGGTTGACGGAGTTTCGGGAACTTATTTTGCGGTCTGGGCTCCTTCGGCTGAATCGGTTTCGGTGATAGGAGATTTTAACTTCTGGAACGAAAAGCAACACAGGCTTAATGTACGATGGGATGGTTCCGGTATTTGGGAGGGTTTTATTCCTGATGCAGAAGAAGGAATGCGGTATAAGTATAAAATCAAATCGCATCACAACAATATAGTTACTGAAAAAGCAGATCCTTACGCCTTTTCCTACGAAAAGCCGCCAAATACGGCATCGATTATTACTAGTATCGACGGGTATAAATGGAAGGATAAAGCATGGATGGGTTACAGAAAGGAAAAAAATGGTCTTGACAAACCATATGCCGTTTATGAAGTTCATTTGGGTTCCTGGATGAGAAATGCATCAGATAATACTTTTTTTAGTTATGATCAATTTGCCGACAAACTGGTGGATTATTTAAAGAAAATGAATTTTACCCATGTAGAATTTATGCCCATCATGGAATATCCTTTTGATCCGTCCTGGGGCTATCAGCTCATAGGGTACTATGCCCCAACATCCAGATTCGGATCCGCCAAGGAATTCATGAAATTATGTGACCGTTTGCATCAAAATGATATCGGGGTCATTCTGGACTGGGTCCCTTCTCATTTTCCTTCTGATGATCATGGACTGGGCTTTTTTGACGGAAGCCATTTGTATGAGCACCCCGATCCAAGAAAGGGATATCATCAGGACTGGAAGAGTCTGATCTTCAACTATGGAAGAAATGAAGTAAAGTCATTTTTGATCAGTAATGCATTTTACTGGCTTGATAAATACCATGTTGACGGGCTTAGGGTAGATGCTGTTGCGTCCATGCTATATCTTGATTATTCACGCGAAGACGGGGAGTGGGAACCAAATATGTACGGAGGAAGAGAGAATCTGGAGGCTATCGATTTTCTGAAAGATTTTAACAGAGAGGTTTACGCTAATTTTGAGGGAATTCAGACTATTGCAGAAGAGTCCACAGCGTTTACGGGAGTGACCAATGACGTTGAATTTGGAGGATTGGGATTTGGTATGAAATGGATGATGGGATGGATGCATGATACACTTGAGTATTTTGCCAAGGATCCTATATACAGAAAACATCATCAAAATGAAATCACCTTTAGTCTTGCTTATGCTTTTTCTGAAAAATTCATGCTTCCCTTATCACATGATGAGGTGGTTTACGGAAAAAATTCCCTTTTGGGAAGGATGCCAGGTGATGAATGGCAGCGATTTGCCAATTTAAGACTTCTCTATGCTTATATGTATACGCATCCTGGAACCAAATTGATTTTCCAGGGGGGAGAATTCGGCCAGTCTGAAGAATGGAACTTTTCCCAAAGCCTGGATTGGCATTTGCTTGAATACAAGCCACACAAGGGGCTTCAATCTTTTGTCAAGGATTTGAATACATTTTATAAAAATACCCCTGCGCTTTATGAAAAGGCATTTGCCGGTGAAGGATTTGAATGGATCAACTATGGGGATCATGAAAATTCAGTTATTTCCTATATCAGAAAGGGACATGATGAGAAAAATGATGTTGTTGTAGTTTGCAACTTTACTTCCGTGATTCGAAAGAACTATGAAATCGGCCTGCCTAGAAAAGGAAAATTAAAGCAAATTCTCAATAGTGATTATAAAAAATACTTTGGCAGCGGGGTCAGTAACTCGAAAGCCGTTGAAATCAAGAAAACAGCCAGAGATGGAAGGCCTTTTTCTGCGGCCATAACCTTGCCTCCGTTAAGTTTAGTGGCTTTTGAGATAATATAGTATATAACTTTTATATTTTTCACTAAAAACTCCTTTTCATTGAATATATCGTAAATAAGCGAGCGTATTTTTAATATATCCTTATAGTTAGTACTCGGTAATTTTATTAGGTTTGTAAGCTATGAAATGTTCTGTCTTTCAGGCGGACAAAATGAAGATTTATGATTTTAAATACAGAGCTGGAACATAAAGGGAATTTGTTTCCTTCAAAAGTAATATCTTACCGAAAAGATGTAGATACTTTTTATTTTACCACAGATAATTATGTGGTTTTACAGGTTACCGTGAGGCGTGACAGCGTGATCCGTTTCAGGTATAGTACAAAGACTATTTTTGACAAGGATTTTTCCTATGCTATAACAAAATACGCGAGTGAAGGCTACAATCATCTGGAGCTGACAGAGGATAAAACGCATTACATCATTACGACCTCAAAACTGATTTGTAAGATTTCGAAAAAAGACCTCAGAAAGTCCATTTACGATGCCAAGGATGATAAATTAATATGCGAAGATGAGCTTGGGTTCCACTGGGAGGAAAGCTACGAATTTGGAGGAGACATTGTAAAAATGTCGAAAGTTTCTCAAGACAGCGAAGCCTTTTACGGACTTGGAGATAAGCCGGTGCATATCAATTTAAAAGGGAAAAGGTTTGAGAACTGGGTGACGGATTCCTATGCTTATGGCAGGGATACAGACCCCATTTATAAGACCATTCCTTTCTATGTGGCCCTTCATCATGAAAAGTCCTACGGAATTTTTTTCGACAATACCTTTAAATCCTATTTTGACTTTTGTAAGGAAAGACGAAATATAAC
>CP070731.1:551337-555919 GCA_020347545.1 Flavobacteriaceae bacterium
GGTTTTAATCTCACCGCTCAAACAACACCTGGAGTCTACACAGTCAAGAATCTGGATATAAACACCAAGGAATCTGATTTTGGAACCGCTTTCCTTGGAAAGGACAAGGTTATATTTGCTGCTCCTACCACAAACACTATGATCGTGAAAAAGACCTGGAAAGAAAATGGTCAGCAATTTCTGGATCTTTACACGGGTTTGATAACTGATAACAGACAGGTTATTCAAAAGAAGAGAATGCCGGGTGATGTGAATACTAAATATCACGAAGCCGGTGTAGCCGTGACAAAAGATCTTAAAACGATATATTACACGGCCAATAATTTTTACGAGAAAAAGTACCTGACAGATTCCTCAGGAGTCAATAATTTACAATTGTTCAGGGCCTCCCTCAGTGTTGATGGAAAATGGACAGAAAAGGAAAAATTACCTTTTAACCATGTAGAATACTCCATTGGGCATCCTGCTTTAAATCATGAAGATAACAAATTATATTTTGTTTCAGATATGCCTGGCGGGTATGGACAAACAGATATTTATGTCGTTGATATTAAAGAGGACGGTTCTTTTGGAAATATAAGAAACCTTGGCCCCAGAGTTAATACAGAGGGAAGGGAAATGTTCCCTTATATTGGGAAAGATAATATTCTTTATTTTTCTTCTGACGGACATCCCGGTTATGGAAAACTTGATGTTTTTGCCAGTAAGATTTTTGACACCACAGTTTCGGTACCTTTGAATCTCGAAGAGCCTGTGAATAGTGTTGAGGATGATTTTGCTTTTATCATTGATGATGAAAAAGACAGAGGTTTCTTTTCTTCAAACAGAGATGAAGGAAAAGGAGATGATGATATCTACTCGTTTTTAGCTGATCCAGGTTTACATATTTATTGCGGTCAGGACATCACGGTCAATGTCAGATCCGAGGCAACCGGAGAAATCGTGGCCGGAGCGACAATTGAACTAAGAAACGAGAGTGGTGAAGTTATAGAAACTGTAACTGCCGGTCCTGACGGGTCCTATACATTTGATTTGACTTTATGCGATACTCCATATACTGTGTTTGCTACAAACAAAGGGTTTTTGAATGCAGAACAGACTATTCGTACGGTGAACGATATTGATCAGGCTCCTTATGTAGTTAATTTGAATCTACCGGCTCAGTTTGTGTCAAACAAAGTAAATATCAATACGATTTACTTTGATTTTGATAAATATGATATACGTCCGGATGCAGCGAAAGAATTGGATAAAGTAGTTCAGGTAATGAACGAATATCCGGAATTATTAATAGAAGCTGGATCTCATACTGACTCCAGAGGTAAGGACAAATACAATATGAAATTATCTGAAAAACGTGCGAAAGCTACTGTTGATTATATAGTTTCTAAAGGAATAGACGCCTCAAGAATAACGTACCAGGGCTATGGTGAAACTCAATTGGTAAATGAATGTGCCAACGGGGTGAAATGCTCCAGAGAAGCACATCAATTGAACCGTAGAACTGAGTTTAAAATCGCCAATGAAAGCGGATTTGAACTGGTACCTTCTCCCCAGGAATAATGTTTAAAACCTTGTTAACATTTGCTTAAGAAAAAAGAATGTGCTAAAAGTGATATGTAACAAATTTTTATATATTTGCTTATACGGTTTAGAATGTGGGAAAAATATTCAAAAATAAAAACGAATCTTATAAAATTAAAAGCTTGATTTTATGCTGATTATCAACTCACTTTGCTTAGAGGCAAAGTGAGTTTTTAACGTATAAAAGGCTCAATAAAAAATAGTGAGAAATTTCACTGAAATAACTCATTTTATAAAATTAATCATATGAAAAGAGATTACTTTACTCTCCATTTCGGTATTTCGAAAATACAACACTGGTTGTTGACCCTATTATTTATAGTTCTAGTATCTTTCACTTATGCCCAAAGTACTTTGACTATTGAGACAACATCCAATAATGGTGCATGGAACATTAGTGTTAGCAATCCCATTAAGTTCATGGATTGGACAGCTACCGGTGCTGTTTCACAGATTATAAATAATTCGAACACCCCAACATTCAATTTCAGTACGAATGGTGCTAATGGGTTAATCACTATCACAACCACTGATACACCGGGAAATTTTAATGGTATCACAACCGTTACTGCAGATGCGGGATACGGTCAACAAATTTCATTTATCGATGTGACCGACTTAAACAAGCTTGAAAGATTGTTCTTAGCTGATAATATATTGACTACCATTGATCTGTCTGAAAATAAGGACCTTATTGAATTGGACTTAAGAAGAAATGATATCACCTCTTTGGATTTATCAGAAAATGGAAAATTAGAAGAATTATTAATTGATGCGAATTTGAATCTGACCAATCTGGATATAAGTAATAATGAAGATTTGGAGATTCTTTCTGCAAGAGATATTGGAATTACAACCTTAGATATTTCTCTAAATTCGGAATTGATTGAAATTGATCTTACGAATGCGCCATTAACCAGCCAAACAATTGATAATATTCTTTTAGAATTAGATGGATTTGGTAAAACTAATGGTCAGTTATATCTGGAGAATTCTACAGGTGGTGTCATCACAAAAAATGGAATCGCTGCTTATATCAGCCTTATCGCAAAGGGTTGGGATATTCGACCGCCCCAAGGATTTGATTTGGGAGATGCTCCGGATAACTACTTAACTTTATTGACTTCAGGTGGAGCCGTTCATTTATTTGACCCCCAAAGAGATCAATATGCAATTGGTGATTCAAAAGATAAAGAAAGTACAGGTTTTCCAAGTGCTGACGCGGACGGAGATGATACTGATAATTTAGATGATGAGGACGGTGTATTGCCATCAGAATTTGATGGAATTTTAACTTCAAGTACAAATATTGATATTGATATCAGAATTATTAATAATCTTAATGATGTTGTTTATATACATGCATGGATTGATTTAGATGTAAATGGAACTTTTGACCCTGATGAATATGCTACACTTTCAGTTCCTGCAAGTGCCGGACAAGGAACATATACTCTAAATTGGGATATTACAGGATCAGGGGCGGATATACTTGAGGGGAAAACATACGCAAGATTTAGATTGACTAGTGATAATGACCTTGATTCTTCTTCATTTGGAGGATTCGCCACCGGTGGTGAGGTTGAGGATTATTCGTTTGTTATTGATCAGGATACGGACAAAGATGGGGTTCCTGACTCTGCGGATCTTGATGCAGATAATGACGGAATTTTAAACACTGATGAAGTAGGAGACTCCAATGGGAATGGTATTGACGACATGCTCGAACTTGATTCGGATGGTGATGGTTGTTTTGATTCGCTAGAAGCTGGAGTTCTTGATGGTGATCAGGATGGTTATGTAGGTACTGGTATTTTAACTTCAGCTAATGTTGATGCGGATGGATTGGTTGTAAGCGATGATAATGGAGCGATCAATGCTCCAGTTGATGCCTATGGCCCGTTGAATGACTTAAACAATAACACAATTCTTGATTCACAAGAGGCGGGATCAGCGGCAACAATCACGACTCAGCCAGTTGATCAGGATCTGATCATTGGAGACGTGACTTTTACAGTAGTTTCTGACTTAGCTCCGGGTGATGAATCTTACCAATGGGAAGAGAGCACCGATAATGGAGCTACATGGACTGTTATTGTTGATACGCCTGGGGAATATGCAGGGGCTAACACTGCGAGCCTGGTAGTGACCAATACAGATGTGAGCAGACTGACTGACAGATATAGAGTTTTAGTAAGCAATGTTGCTTACGCTTGTGATCCGGTAACTACTTCTGACGAAGTAACCTATATTACTCCACTTGATTTTGATGGTGACCTTGTTTTTGACATTGTCGACCTGGATGATGATAACGACGGTATTACAGATGTAGATGAGGATAATGGTGTAGTTGACAGAGATACAGACGGAGATGGGTTTCCTGACAGAATTGATTTAGATGCTGATGGAGACGGGTGTTTTGATGTTGATGAGAATTTATATGACAATAATGGTATCAACCAGGTAGGAACACAGGATCCTGCAGTTGTTGATATTGATGGTTTGGTGACTAGTTTAGGCCCAAATGGAGGATATGGTATTCCTGTTGATGCGGACGGAAGCGGAACTCCGGACTTCCAGGAAGCAGGGGCTGCAGCGAGTATTACAACAGAGCCCGTTGATCAGGATTTGATTATTGGTATTACCACCTTTAGTGTAGTTGCTGATGCCGACACTTATCAGTGGCAGGAAGACAGACAGGACGGTAACGGTTTTGTGGATGTTGTTGACGGTGGTGATTATGCCGGGGCAACAACAGCAGATCTTCAAGTGACCAACAGTAATGTAAGTAAGCTTTTATACAGGTATCAGGTAATTGTAAATAATATTGCCTTTGCCTGTGATCCTACAACTACCTCAGTTGATGTAGGATATATCACTCCGGATGATTTTGATGGTGATGGTGTATTTGACATTGTTGACCTGGATGATGATAACGACGGTATTACAGATGTAGATGAGGATAATGGTGTAGTTGACAGAGATACAGACGGAGATG
>CP070731.1:556019-560571 GCA_020347545.1 Flavobacteriaceae bacterium
CTGAAGAGATTCTAAAGGAATTCATAAATTTTCGGGAAGTTAAGTCGCACTATTTTAGGATGTTAAACCCTTATTGTGAAGCTGTCAAAAATCAACAAAAAAACTCATTAATATCTCAATAATAACAATAATAAATTACCACATTCTCAACAAACTTCAGTTGTTAACAGAATCGGCTAGTTATGAACAGACATAAAAAAATTAACTATTATTTTTTTCCAAAAACACCTCTGCCATCATACAGCGTGCACTACCGCCGCCGCAGGCTTCGATCGTACTTAAATCGCTTGATAAAAGAGTGGCTTCCTTTGATAAAATAGCTATTTGATCCGGGCTTAAACTGTCATAAGCAGACTGACTCATTACCGTGATCGCATTTCCATCGGCATCCATCACCTGAAGCATATTACCGGCAAACTGCTCAACCTGTTCCTCGCTGATGTCCAGAATCTGTTTTCCGCTTGCTTTGACCTGTTTTATAAAATTTTTCTTTTCTTTCTTATCGTCGATGCTATCCAGGCAAGCCACAACATAGTCGCGGGTCACAGCCATCATTACATTGGTATGGTAGATCAGCTCTCTTTTTCCATCAACGGTCTGGTAGGCATGGAAAATAACCGGTGTATATTCAAAATCTTCACAAAATTCTATAAACAGATCTTCGTCCGCTCTTGGAGATAGTGCACAATAGGCTATTCTTTGAGCTCTGTCCAATACGATACTACCCGTTGCCTCCAAAAACAATCCCTCTTCTTCAGCAGACGTATAATCCACGATCTCTTCAATAACAAAGCCTTTTTCTTCCAATATATCAAATATGTCTTCTCTTCTTTCCAGGCGTCTGTTTTCGGCAAACATTGGAAAAACACCAACTTTTCCATTTGAGTGGAATGAAATCCAGTTGTTCGGAAAAATAGAATCAGGGGTATCAGGGACCAAGGTATCTTCAACTACTATGATATTTATACCTGCTTCTCTTAATTTTAATACAAAGGCATCAAATTCTGCAAGTGCCTTTTCCTGGACCTCCTGAGCAGAAAGTCCTTTAATCTCGTGTTGGTAGTAATTGTTTACAGCTGTTTCTTCATTCATTCTGAATGAAACAGGTCGAATCATTAAAATTGTATTGGTAAGCAGTCTCATTAAGATCTTATAATAAATTCTGGTTATTCTTTAAACTTTAAATTATTGGATGGGGTCATTGATTAATCCCTAATCAGTGGCAAGGTGGAACATCTAAGTAATCCTTCTTGTTTTCCAATTTCGGCATAAGGAATTTCTTCAACTGTAAATCCTTTATTTCTCAGCCATTGGTTCAGTCTTGTAAATCCAATCTCTGATACAACAACTTGCTCTGAAATTGAAAAAACATTAGAATTCATCTCATACATTTCTTCTTTACTTATCTCAAAAACATTTTCTTTTCCAAAATAATCCACCAGGAACTGATACTCTTCCTCAACCAGAAAACCGTTTTTATGTAAAATGGCTTTGTCTTTCCCGACCGGTTGAAAACAACAATCGAGGTGCAACGCATTATTTTTGGCGTCCGTATTGGATTTTCTTAATTCGAAGGACTTTACTTTCTTATCCGGGAACAATTCTTTTAAAAATTCTACAGCCTCTTTGTTAGTTCGTGCGGTTATAAACTCAGGATAATCCGGCCCGGTGTAAACACCCACAAAAATATATTCGTTCCACGGCATTACATCGCCACCTTCCACATGTACGTCTTCAGGAGGAATTATTCTTTTATCAGGATCCACCTGCATATAAACGTGTTCTATGGCATCCAGTTCTTCAATTCTGTTGGGCAAAATATTGGAGCGAATAAATTTATCCTCTACTACAAAAGCGATATCCCGCGCGAAGATCTGGTTCACATCTTTCAAAACCTTTGGCCTGAATACCTCAACCTCATATTTTTTGAGAACCTTTTCAAATGCAGTCATTTCCTCAATCATATCCTCTTCCTTGGGATAGGTCCCTCCAAGCACATTTTCAATTGATTTAGGATCATAGCAGTCCTCCACCTTTGGAACGGGTCCATTGGATTCAGCAGTACCTAGCACAACGGCTCTTAATCTGGAAGTTTCATTTAAAATATGAAGGTTCATATGATTGAATTTTTCGCAAAAATAAATAAAAAAAACGCGCGCTGATGATAAATAATCATCAGCGCGCATTAAAATTTATGAACAATTCAAAAACCGTTAAAAAGTTCCTTTAAACCCTATCTTTCTTCAAATGGCTTGAAGGGTCTTAAAGGTTCTCCGATATATAATTGTCTCGGTCTTCCTATAGGTTCATGGTTGTATCTCATTTCTCTCCATTGAGCAATCCATCCCGGCAATCTTCCGATAGCAAACATTACGGTCATCATCTCTCTTGGGAAACCAAGCGCGCGATAAATAATTCCCGAATAAAAGTCAACATTAGGATATAATTTTCTTTCAGCAAAATACGCATCATTCAGGGCAACTTCTTCCAAGTGTTTCGCAATTTCCAGTACCGGGTCATTGGTTCCTAAATCTTCAAACAATTCATCGGCTGCTTTTTTAATGATTCTTGCTCTAGGGTCAAAATTCTTATACACCCTGTGACCGAAGCCCATCAAGCGGAAAGGATCATTCTTGTCTTTAGCCTTCCTAATATATTTTTCTACATCTCCTCCATCTTTCTGGATATTTTCAAGCATTTCGAGAACTGCCTGATTTGCACCTCCGTGGAGTCTTCCCCAAAGCGCTGAAACCCCTGAAGAAACCGAAGCAAACAATCCAGCTTCAGATGATCCGACAATTCGAACCGTAGATGTAGAACAATTCTGCTCGTGGTCCTCGTGTAAAATCAGCAACTCATCCAAAGCTTTGACGGCAATTGGATTCAAAACATATTTTTCAGTTGGGATTCTGAACATCATCTGCATGATATTCTCAATATAATTCAAAGAATTATCTCCGTAATTCAGAGGAGTTCCAAGGTTCTTACTATGCGCCCAGGCTGCAATGACAGGAAACTTACCCATCAATTTAGTAATGGCATCATATACCTGGTCTTCTTTCGTAATATCTACAGTAGCAGGATTAAAAGCGGTCAAGGCAGAAGTCAAAGAAGAAAGCATTCCCATCGGGTGAGCCTTCTTTGGAAATCCGTCAATGATATCCTTCATTTCCTCGTTCAAAAGTTGATGATGTTTAATGTCCTTTTCCCATTTTTCGAATTGTTCCCTTGTAGGTAACTCTCCAAAAATAATCATGTAGGCCACCTCCAGAAAACTGGCCTTTTTTGTCAACTCTTCAATAGCATAACCTCGATGACGCAAAATCCCCTTTTCTCCATCTAAAAAAGTAATTTTACTTTCACAGGATCCAGTATTTTTAAAACCGGAATCCAATGTAATTATTCCATTGGTTACAGACCTTAATGTTTTCACATTAATGGCTACTTCATTTTCGGTTCCTACAATAACTGGGAATTCGTATTCTTGCCCATTAACAATCAATTTTGCTACTTCTGACATTGGTAATTTATATTTAATTTTTAATAATTTGTTCTACTCGCGAAAATACAAAATAACTGACAATTTTCCACCTAAATTGTTCGATTTAAGTCACAAAAAAAGCCGAATATACATTCAGCTTTTTTTGTCCTGAATAATAGGATTTTATCTTACTTTGAACGCATTTAATTGAGGGTAATAAGCAACGCTGTGCAATTCCTCCTCAATTCTTAACAATTGATTGTATTTAGCCATACGGTCACTTCTTGAAGCAGAACCTGTTTTGATCTGTCCCGTATTTAAGGCAACCGCTAAATCTGCAATGGTATTGTCTTCAGTTTCACCTGATCTGTGTGACATAACAGAAGTGTAACCGGCATTATGCGCCATATTCACTGCTGCAATCGTTTCAGTTAAAGTACCAATTTGATTTACCTTGATCAAGATAGAATTCGCGATACCATTATCTATTCCTTTTGACAATCTTTCAACATTGGTAACAAACAAGTCATCACCTACCAATTGCACTGTATCACCAATTTTTTCAGTTAAGTACTTCCAGCCTTCCCAGTCATTTTCATCCATTCCGTCTTCGATTGAAATAATAGGGTATTTTCCGGCCAATTCTGCAATATAATCGGCTTGCGCTTCACTTGATCTTACAACACCTTTATCTCCTTCGAAAATAGTGTAATCATACTTTCCATCTTTGTAGAATTCGGCAGCTGCACAGTCAAGCGCCAACATTACCTCATCTCCTGGCTTATAACCTGCTTTCTCGATAGCCTTGATGATGGTATCAAGTGCATCCTCTGTTCCATCAAAAGTTGGTGCAAAACCACCTTCATCACCTACAGCCGTGTTTAAACCACGATCATGTAATAATTTCTTTAGGTTATGGAAGATTTCGCTACCCATTTTTATAGCTTCAGTAAAGTTTTTCGCTTTAACCGGCATCACCATAAATTCCTGAAATGCGATTGGAGCATCAGAGTGAGATCCTCCATTTACAATATTCATCATAGGAACTGGTAAGGTGTTCGCACTTACTCC
>CP070731.1:560671-565197 GCA_020347545.1 Flavobacteriaceae bacterium
GCATTCTCATAACACAGATCTGCATAGAAATTACCGAGTGAACTTTCAAGATCAGCTTCTGTTCTGTCCAGGGACCGGGGGTTATAACACAAAACTTCATTGATTTTGCTTTTGAGCTCATCTTTATAGGGTTGAAATGCTTTTTTTACTTCCTCGTCAGCATCAAGATCCTCACTGATCTGTATCTGTTCACCCCGTATCATTTTCAGTTCGCTGTTTTTTTCTTTACAGGAAACAACTATTTTGTTTAATAATGATGAAATCAATATTAATACTAGAATTTTATATAGTTTTGTCTGCATAATTCTGTTAAATGGGACTATTGAATTTAAAGAATAAAACGGCCACCAAATTTATAAAAAACCAACGGAATGCAACCGGAAGAAAAAAGGAATTTGAACTAAAGGCTATAAAAAAAATTGGGGTTCTGGCAGAATTAAGTTTGTTTGAAACTTACGATTTTACCAAAAGGCTGGCAGGGGATTTAAAGGTTTCGGATGAAGATTTAAAGGTCTTTTTATATGATCCGACCGGAAAAGGAAAGGCTCCGGGTTTTTTCAAATCCTGTAGTGATAAGGATTTTGGTTTTTTCGGCAAGGTAAAGTCAGAGGCGCTCAACAGGTTTCTGACGATTGATTTTGATTTGCTGATCAATTATTGCGATGCATCTTTACTTTATCCAAAGGTGATCATGATGAGGTCGGCAGCAAAAATGAGGGCCGGGTTTGAAAATGAAGCAAATTTCTTTAATGATATTGCAGTAAAAGCAAAACAGAATGATATTGACACTTTTAATAGTGAGTTGGCAAAATATTTAAGAATATTGAAATTGATCGATTAGAAATACAATTATCAAAAAAATGAAACAATTTAAAGGGACGGGGGTAGCTTTGGTTACACCATTTAACAAGGAGGGTCAAATAGATTTCGAGGCTCTTGAAAGACTCGTCAATTACCAGATTGACAATGGTGTGGATTACCTTGTTGTGCTAGGCACTACAGGAGAAACAGCCACCTTGTCCGGGAAAGAAAAGAGTTTGGTTAAAAATTGCGTTTTGGAAACCTGCAAAGGAAGAGTTCCGGTTGTTCTGGGTCTTGGAGGGAACAATACCCATCAAATCCTTAAGGATTTGGAAGAAGATGATTTTACGGGGTTTTCAGCTATTTTATCAGTTTCGCCCTATTATAACAAACCTTCTCAGGAAGGAATCTATCAACATTACAAGGCGCTGTCCCAAAAAAGTCCTTTGCCAATTATTCTTTACAACGTACCTCCGAGAACCGGAAGTAATATTCAGGTAGAGACTGTTTTAAGGCTTGCTGACGAATGTGATAATATAATAGGAATTAAGGAAGCTGCCGGTGATTTTGAACAAATCCTGGAGTTGATTGGGAAAACACCTGACGATTTTCTTGTTATTTCAGGAGAAGATAAACTGGCCCTCCCTCTTGTTCTGGCAGGAGGCGACGGGGTTATTTCAGTGGTCGGCCAGGGACTTCCTGAAGCGTTTAGCCGGATGATCCGGTTGGGCTTGGAAGGAAATTCTCGTGAGGCTTATGCAATATTTTATTCTTTGACGGAAAGTATTGATTTGGCATTTGCCGAAGGGAATCCATCGGGCATCAAATGTATGTTACATTCGTTAAAAATTTCAGAACCTTTTGTCCGGTTACCTCTGGTTCCTGCATCCTCTGAATTAAGACAAAAAATTAATACCTTTGTTGATCAATTTTAAATTGTATAATTAATGGTTTCAGATATTATCGAAAAAGCTTTGAATCATCAGATTCGAATTGAAGCTGAATCATCACAAATATATCTTGCAATGGCTTCATGGGCCGAAGTGCAAGGATTCGAAGGCGTGGCCTCATTTATGTATGCGCACTCAGACGAGGAACGCATGCACATGTTAAAACTGGTCAAATTTGTCAATGAAAGAGGAGGACACGCGGAGGTTTCTGACCTTGCAAAACCTCCGGTTTCTTTTGGATCCTTCAAAGAGATGTTTCAAAAGTTATTTGATCACGAGGTAATGGTCTCTCAAAAGATCAATGAACTTGTGGATATTACATTAAAGGAAAAGGACTATGCAACGCATAATTTTCTTCAATGGTATGTAGCTGAGCAGATCGAAGAAGAAGCATTGGCTCGTACAATTCTTGACAAGATCAATTTAATAGGGGATGATAAAGGTGGGCTTTACTTGTTTGATAACGATGTAAAACTTTTGGTAACAAATCCGTCTCCTGAGGTGCAGTAATGGCCTTATTTACTTTTAAAACAGTTAAGCTGCTAGGAATCAAAACCTTGTCAGTTGTATAAGTCTGTCTTTTATTAAGAAAATATTTTTTCAAAATCCATTTGAAAAGACTAATTTTGCCAAATGCAAAAAATGAAGAAGTTAGTTTTTATTTTATCGTTTGTATTTCTGCTGGGTTCCTGTAGTGAATATCAGAAAGTCCTGAATAAAGGAAAGAACACTGAAAAATACCAGATGGCGGTGGAGATGTATGAGAAAAAGGAATACAAAAGGGCTATAACCTTATTTGAAAAAATCATGGGTCCCTATGCGAATAAACCGCAGATGGAAAGGATACAGTTTATGATATCCGATTGTTATTTTCAGACAGAGAATTATACAATGTCTTCGTATTATTTTTCGAAATTCATTGCCAATTACCCAGAGAGTACTAAGGTTCAGGAAGCTGCATACCTAAGTGCGAAAAGTTACTATTTGTCATCTCCGGCTTACAGCAGGGATCAGGAAGACACCTATAAAGCGCTTACGGCCTATCAGAACTTTATAGATAAATATCCGAATTCTGAATTGATCGAAGAAGCAAACAGGGATTATGCCGAGCTAAATAAAAAACTTGAATTTAAGGATTTTGAAGTGGCTCGTCTTTATTATCATACTGAAAATTATCAGGCAGCCATTCAAGCTTTCGAGAATTTTAATGAAGATCACTTAGGTTCAGTTTATAAAGAAGATGCTTATTATTTTAGTTTCAAAGCAGCTTATGAATTGGGAATGCAGAGTATTTTAAGTAAAAAGGAAGAAAGATTATCCGAAGCAATTCTGGCCCATAGAAAGTTTGAAAGGGCCTATCCGGAATCGGAAAGGTTGGAGGAAGTCAATGCAATGGGTTTAAAATTGCAGGAAGAAATGGTAAAAACAAAAGAATTATTAGCTACAATATCGCAAAACAATTAATTGATGAAAGATTATAAAAATACTTCGGCTCCGGAGAGCACGGTAACTTTTGACAAAGTAAAGATTGAAGAGCCAACTCAGAACATTTATAAGGCAATTTCGATCATGTCAAAAAGAGCGGCTCAGGTCAATGAAGACTTGAAAAGTGAACTAATTGACAAACTTGAGGAATTTGCCACTTTTAACGATAGTCTTGAGGAAGTTTTTGAAAACAAGGAACAGATAGAAGTATCGCGCTTTTACGAAAGACTTCCTAAACCAACTTCAATTGCGGTTCAGGAATGGTTAGATGAAGAAATTTATTTCAGAACTCCGGAAACTAACAACGATAATATAGAATAAGGATGTCAGTCCTAAGCGGTAAGAAAATTCTCCTTGGAGTTACTGCAGGAATAGCTGCCTATAAGGTTTCGTTTCTGGTTCGGCTTTTTATTAGGGCCGGAGCAGAAGTAAAAGTGGTGATGACTCCTGCCGCAAAGGATTTTGTTACCCCGTTGACCCTTTCTACCTTATCAAAGAATCCTGTACATTCTACTTTTTACGATAAAACGGATGAAAATGAGCTGTGGAACAACCATGTGGACCTGGCTCTATGGGCGGATCTGATGGTAATTGCCCCGCTGACCGCGAATACGCTTGCCAAAATGGCTGATGGTATTTGCGACAACCTTTTGCTAGCTACCTATCTCTCAGCAAAATCAACAGTTTATTTTGCTCCTGCGATGGATCTGGATATGTACAAGCATGAGACCACGTCAAAAAATATAGGAATCCTTGAAAAAAGAGGAAATATTTTTATCCCGCCATCTTTTGGAGAATTGGCTAGTGGCCTTGAAGGCGAAGGAAGGATGGCTGAGCCTGAAGAAATAGTATCCTTTGTTCAGGACCATTTAACAGAGGGTATGCCTTTGAGGGGAAAGCAGGTTTTGATTACCGCGGGCCCTACTTTTGAAGCGATTGACCCGGTAAGATTCATAGGGAACCATTCGTCGGGTAAGATGGGTTTTGCGCTGGCTGAAGAAGCTGCAAGCCTTGGGGCAGATGTTGTCTTGATTTCTGGTCCGAGTCATGAGAGGTTGGTTAATGATTCTGTGCAAAGAATCGATGTGGTAAGTGCAGATGAAATGTATGAAGCTACGCACAAGTTTGCAGATGATGTGGATATTGCCATCTTTTCAGCTGCAGTTTCAGATTTTAAGCCAAAAGTTGTATCTTCTCAGAAAATAAAGAAGAAAGAAGAATCGATGACCTTTGAACTTGTTCGAACAAAAGATATCCTCGCTTCTGTGGGTGCTAAAAAAAAGAAACAGT
>CP070731.1:565297-569810 GCA_020347545.1 Flavobacteriaceae bacterium
TTTAAATTATACATCAAATATCATCCGAATCACTATGATTTAAAATTTACAATTACCGAGTTGTAGAAAAACTGTGATGAATTGTAAAAAATCTTAAAATCAAAGTAAAAAAAGCCGTCAAAACTGAGTTTGACGGCCTTAAGATCAAATGTCTAATCTAATTATCCAACCAGGATCTTTCTGGCTGGTTTTGGTTTTGCTTCTTCTTTTTTAGGAATACTTATGCTTAATATCCCATCCGTATAGGCAGCTTCAATTTTCTCATCTTCTACTGTTTCAGGTAAGGTAAAGCTTCTTTTAAAAGAACTGTATTCATATTCTTTGCGGGAATAATTTTCCTCTTTTTGCTCATCTTCTTTTTTAACTTCCATAGCGATAGAAAGTATTTCATCTTCTACATCAATGACAAAATCTGATTTTTTAAATCCGGGAACCGCCATATAAAGTGTATAGGCATCCTCGTTTTCACTGATATTTACTTTAGGAGTACTGAGTCCCTTATTGAAATTGCTGGTTTTAACGTTTCCAAGTTCTTCTCCGAAAAACTCATCAATAAAAGAAGCCCATGCAGGAAATCCAGTCATTGTATTACGTTTTCTCAAGACATTACCGTTTTTATTAACTATAAGATTGTTCATTATTTTTTGATTTAAATAAATTACACTTCAATTTTAATTGCTAACAATCCTAAAGCAAACTATTTACCAAACTCATTTTTAGCAGTTTTGTCCCGAAATCACGACAAAAAAACAGACATATTGTCTCTTTTTAAGATAAATTAATGTCATAATGGCATTTTTACAGCCAAACTTTTTAATCCAGGGCTTCCCACCAATGGCCGAGAGAAGTATTCTCGCCTTTCACAACCTCTCCTATTCGAGGACTTAAATAATGTAGATTGTTTTGCTGTGCAGCATGAACAAATCGCTCTATCGGATCTTTCCAATGATGCAATGCCAAACTAAATGCCCCCCAATGGACAGCAATTGCAGTCTTTACATCTGCATCTATAGCCGCCTGAACAGCCTCTTCAGGATACATATGGATCTGATGCCATCTTCGATTGTACTGACCGCACTCCATGAACCCCCAATGAAACGGACCCAACTTTTCTCCTATTAATTTAAAATGGTCTCCATACCCACCGTCTCCACTCCAATAGACAGCAAACTCATCACTTTTTATAACCCATCCTCCCCACAAAGACTTCGTTCGGTCGGAAAGGCCTCTCCCGGAAAAATGTCTGGATGGCGTAAACGTCAAATTCAAATCAAACAATTCAATATTATCCCACCAATCAAATTCCTTAATTGAAGTATTATCTACTCCCCATCTTTCAAGATGTCTGCTAACCCCCAATGGAACCAAAAACATCTCTACCTTTTGCCTGAGTCTTCGAATACTTTCAAAATCAAGATGATCATAATGGTCATGGGTCAATAATATCGCATCAACTTCAGGCAGGTCATCAATTATTTCAAGGCTTGATTGAGAAAATCTTTTCGTCCTTATAGGACCTACGGGAGAAGCATCCTGCCCCAGCATAGGGTCAATGAGTAAGTTCTTATTTTGAATCTGTAGGAGAAGAACGGAGTGACCGTACCAGACAAATTTTGGCTCCCCATCTCTTTGGAAATCCTCAGGATTTAAAGGAAGTATATCTAAATTTGACTTCGGGTTTTGTGTTTTCTTAGCCTTGTTACTCTCTTGAATAAGCCCTGGAATACCACTTAGCTTTAATTCCATGGTAGTCTTCTCCAAATTCAAAAACTTCCCGCCCTTCCAGTTTTTCGAAACTTTTAAACGGCTCTTTTCATTCTTTCCAATCTTACCTCCGAATTGTGGATTTTTGGAAAAATAAAAATACCCAAAGGGCAATCCAAAACCTAAAATCAGGATTAATACTGATGATATCATAAGTTTGACAGATAAGCTCCGTAGGAATCCTTGAATTCAAACCCTTTCTGGATTCTTTTCTTATTGAGTTTTTTATACTCCACCAGGGCCCAAAGAATAAATTCCTTGATAAACAATTTATCTTCATCTTTGGTTTTCGGCATGTAGGCTTCGATCAGTTCTTCCAAAGGTGTGACTCCGTTTAAAGCTTCACTGTATTCCTTTTCAGTTCCGTCATCCATGAGCTCAAAAGAACTTTGTTCGAAAAACCACTGAAGTACGGACTCATAAGGATCCTTCTCATCTTCACGCTTGAGCTTCTTGATGGCAGGAAAATAATTGTCAAAAATACTTTTGGCAGCGCTTCCTATAAGCCTTTCTGCCACAAATGCAGCTCCCTCCTGCTCTCCTTCATAAACCAACTCTACTTTACCTATTATAGATGGGATCATTCCCATCACATCTACAAAACGAATACCCGTCTCTTCAGAACCAGAAGCAATACAACGATGCTCTGCTGTACTTAAAAGATTTTCATAAGCCGTAATACTCATCCGTGCGCTCACCCCACTCTTGCTGTCAACATATTCACTTTTACGGGCTTCAAATCCTATTTGTTCTACAAGATCCCTGGCAAGATCCGGAATATGAATCTTACACAATCTGTTATTCTGCAACCTGGCTTCCTGAGAAGTTATTTCCTTAGCAATCGAAATGGATTCAGGATAATGGGTTAAAATCTGAGAACCGATTCTGTCTTTCAAAGGAGTGACTATACTACCCCTGTTGGTATAATCTTCAGGATTCGCCGTAAAGACAAATTGAAGGTCCAAAGGTAATCGAACCTGAAACCCTCTAATCTGTATGTCTCCCTCTTCTAATATGTTAAATAAAGCTACTTGTATTCTTGATTGAAGATCCGGAAGCTCATTTATCACAAAGATACTTCGATTTGCACGTGGTATCATTCCAAAATGAATTACGCGTTCATCGGCATAACTGAGCTTCAAATTCGCGGCTTTAATGGGGTCAATATCTCCTATCAAATCTGAGATTGTGACATCAGGAGTGGCAAGTTTTTCGTAGAATCTTTGTTCTCGGTGTATCCATTCAACGGGAGTTTTATCCCCCATTTCATCAATGAGTTCCTTGCCAAAACGACTAATTGGATTCAAGGGGTCATCATTTATCTCAGATCCCTTTATAACGGGCATGTATTCATCAAGTAAATCAACCATAAGACGAGCCAGCCTCGTCTTTGCCTGCCCCCTAAGACCCAGAAGATTGATATTATGTTGAGAAAGTATAGCCCTTTCCAATTGAGGTATTACTGTCTCATCATAACCATGAATCCCTGTAAAAGAAAGCTTTCCTTGTTTTATATTATCGATTAAATTTCCCCGGAGCTCTTCTTTTATGCTTTTGGACCTATAACCTGCCTTCTTTAGCTCACCTAAAGTTTTAATTGAATTATGCATTATCTGATTCTTTTTTTTCTGTTGTTCTCGTAATCGTGAAATATCATTTCTCCAAGCCCGTCAAGCCCCGTGTAAAAGGCTTTTCCTTTATTGGATTCTGTAAAATTATCTACAAAAGTTTGTAAATACGGATCTTTGGCAATCATAAAGGTTGTTATAGGTATGTGAAGTTTTCTTGCCTGTGCTGCCATCTGGTAACACTTATCAACAATGAACCCATCAAGCCCGTTACTGTTCTTATAATACCTGCCGTCAGGGAGGCGAACACAACTTGGCTTACCGTCTGTGATCATAAAAATCTGTTTGTTGGTATTCCTTTTCCTTCTTAGCATATCCATGGCAAGTTGCAGACCGGCAACGGTATTGGTGTGATAAGGCCCCACCTGTAAATAAGGTAAATCTTTTAATCTAATGGGCCAGGCATCATTTCCAAAGACCAGAATATCCAAAGTATCTTTTGCATACCTTGTGGTGATCAACTCTGCGAGAGCCATTGCAACTTTTTTTGCCGGTGTTATCCTGTCTTCACCGTATAAGATCATACTATGGCTTATGTCTATCATCAATACTGTGCTCATTTGCGCCTTATGATGTGTATCCTCAACAATAAGATCATTCTCATGGAGTTTAAACTCACCGAAGCCGTGATTGATCTGAGCATTTTTAAGGCTTTCCGTAATGTTGATGTTTTCAAGAGCATCACCAAATCTGAACTCCCTCAAATCTCCAGTATGTTCATCTCCCACTCCACTGCTTTTTGTTTTGTGGTTTCCTGAACCCTTTTTTCTGATCTGTCCGAAGATCTGATTTAATGCGTTCTTTCTTATGGCCCTTTCTGTTTTTGCCGTTATCTTTTTGTCATAAGTCCCATCCGACTTCAATTCTTCTTTTATGTAACCTTTCTCCTTAAGTTCCTCTACAAAATCATCCAGGGTGTAATTTTCATCGGTAAGCTGGTATTCCTGATTGAGCTGCTCGAGCCAGTCCAGGGCCTCATCAAAATCTCCTGAAGTATGTGTGATCAACTCTTTGAAGATATCAAACAGTGTTTCAAACGGAGTTTTCTTACCCTCCGAATACAATTCAAATTGATAACCAAGTTGACGTTTTTCTTTTTTCATAATAACATTTTAAACCTT
>CP070731.1:569910-574385 GCA_020347545.1 Flavobacteriaceae bacterium
ATCGTAAAGAACAGCTAAAAAGTCATTGACGTCTGCCTTCATTTCAGTAACACCCTTGAATTCTTTAAAAGAAGATACCGTATTTGACCTGGTATACACTTTTATTTCCTTTTTGTCTTTGATCAGATCCCAGTTTTCCTGAGCATATGATGTATCGGTCAAAAGGAGATAAAGAAAAATTATGATATACGGACAGAATCTATTCATCATTCAGAATTTTTATATGCTCCGGAGTATCATAATGCCACTCTTTCATTGAAAATCCCCATTCAGATTTTATCTTTGCAATTATAGCTTCACTGATATAATGCTTGTTCTTTTTGTAACTCTCCATCCTACTTAAATATTTTTCAATGAATGGTTCAGCTCGGTCAAATCCATCAATATTTAATTCTTTATAAATGGATTTTATGCATGAAACCGGGTCCGACTCCAGGCTTTTAAATGAAAGTTCGATCAGGTTGTTCTCGGGAATTAACTTTCTATCCTCCAGATAATCTTTCATTAGCAGTTTGTACAATTCAATTATATATCCGTCTAGTTCAGATGGGGCTATAGTTTGCAACTGTAAATGAGGCAGCATCTTATCAAAGAAATTCTTGGTAGAGAGATAGACCTCAATAGGGTTTCTGTGAATATGAATGAAACGGGCATTGGGGAATATTTCCAAAATCTCGGCAATTCGCCCTGTATTTGGAGGGTTCTTGGAAAGGAAAATCTTTCCTCCAGTTTCCTTGAGGGCCTTATTAACTAAAAGCTTATAATCCTTTTTCCAGGAAGCTACTTGAAAGGAGTCGATATGATTAAAACGTATAAAACGATCATAGAATCTTAATAAGGACCTGGGAAACATCCAGAAATAATAAAAACATATAGGGGTTTTATCACCAAGTGCAAATTCTTCTTCTTGAGGGAGGTGGGTGCCAAGAGTAACATTATCTCCTTTTCTGATCCCTGGAATTAATATTTTGGCAAACCCTTCGAATAGAAATCGGCCCATTCGATTAAAAAGTGTATCTGGAAATACGCTCTGAAAAGTATTTACATATCCCATCTGCTTATCCTGGCACAGAATATTGTGCAAATGCGTTGTCCCACTCCTCCAATGTCCAATAATAAATATTGGGGCATTATCCTGAATATCCCTTTGGTATTTTTTATTAATAAATAGTTTTTCATATACTCTGAAAGGCAGATTGATCAGGTTGATCAGCATGGTTACGATCACGCGTCCCAAATACTTTATTGAGATTCTGTGGTTTCCAAAAAGGTAGGTCAAAACTCCAAAAGAATAACCAACAGCAGGTGGTAACAAGAAACCTTTTTTCGGGCTTTTTCCCATATGTTTTTCAAATGGATAGTGGAACTTGATTTCTCAGAATATTTTTTGCTTTTTGGTATTTATATCTCGTTAACAATATAATTGGAAATGGTACGCAGTGATTGACAGGTTATTTCTTTACCAGTTTCTTCGTTACGTGAAACTGATTTGAATGAATCTTAATCATGTAAATTCCTGAGTTTAATCGATGCAGATCTATTCTGATAAAATTTTTGCTTTCATCCATAACCAAGTCACCTAACAAACTAAAAATTTGTACCCTGGTAATGGGTTGCGTTGAGCGAATGGTCAAATACCTTTCGACAGGATTCGGGTACATACTCACCTCTTCGTTGAGCACGAAGTTATCGATAGTTTGAGATTGTCTATCAGCCGGGTCTTCCTGAGCATACATCGCCCCAAAACCTGAAAAGAAAAAAAGGAAAAAAATAAAAACGTATTTTTTCATCATATACCGATCGAATCTTAAATCAAAACAAAATTAATAATTATGTATTCATTAATCAAAGATCGGGCCCAATACTTATCAACGAAAAAAAAAAAGAGCCCTTAGGACCCTTTAATACTTGAATTTATAATCTTATTTATATTAATCACATACGTTCAAATCATTCGCATTCTCACATGATCTGTTCAAAATGAATTTCTCATCTTCTACCATCTCACCATCTTCATAAGAATCGAGTTCAACCCTTAAAATATCTCCAGAAACCGTCATTGTTAAAATTCCGTAATCTCCCGATTCATCTCCTATCCTAATTTCTACCTTGTTTTCTCTATTTTCCAATACTTCAGGTGAACCTTCGTTAGAAATTTTCTCATAGAGGTAACAATCATTAATCACATCGTAAAGCCAAATCTCAAAAGGATTCGATTCGGAATTATTTATTTGAGCATATATGGTGAGCCCGGCTTCAGGTTCTCCAAATTTCCAAAAACTGCCTCCATGTGCCTCTAGAAATGATTTTTCTTCTTCGTTGTCATCGCTACATGCGTGAATCGAAATGGCCATAACTGCGATGAACAGGAGGGCCTTAAATTTTAGGATTTGATTATTCATAGCTTATTTAATGATTTATTTTTACCTATTAACGTTTGAACTTTGAAGAAATTGTTTCTATTCCATAGAATTTAATCTTTCATGACTTCTTGTCATACGGCTCGGTTTTGGCGCGATATTAGAAATAGGGTATAACTATGAGTAAAAAAAATAAAGTTTCCTTCGTGTGGGCCTTTAAGGAATTTATCTGGCCACGTAAAAATATTGTTCTTCTTGGACTCGTATTAATCATTCTGAAAAGCCTTGCAGGACTGGTCCTTCCTTATGCCACTAAAAACCTGATCGATGAAATCATTCCGTCCCAGGATATGAGGTCTCTAAAAATACTCCTCATTGTAGTGGTATTATCGATCGTAGTTCAAGCGGTCAGTTCCTTTTCCTTGACAAGATTATTGAGTGTAGAAGCACAGCATCTGATTTCTCTGTTGAGAGCCAAAGTGCAAAAGAAACTTCTCACCCTGCCTATTCGTTTTTTTGATAACAATAAATCCGGAGCGCTGGTATCGAGAGTAATGACAGATGTTGAAGGAGTTCGCAACCTTGTAGGTACGGGACTGGTACAATTGATCGGAGGATCTTTGACTTCTGTGATCTCCCTAATAATCCTGATAAAGATCAATGCTACAATGACCTTATTTGTGTTGCTTCCCGTGGCTCTTTTTGCGGTTATAGCTCTAAAAGCCTTTGGATATATTCGTCCAATTTTCAGGGCGCGTGGGAAAATAAATGCTGAAGTAACCGGAAGGCTTACTGAAACGCTCAATGGGATAAGAGTAATTAAAGGGTTTAACGCTGAAGCACAAGAGCTAAAGACTTTTGAAGACGGTGTGGAAAGATTGTTTTTAAATGTTAAAAAAAGCCTGACGGCTACAGCCATGATGACAAGTTCTTCAGCCTTGCTACTGGGGCTGGCTTCGGCAGGTATTATGGGGATTGGCGGATACTTTATTATGAAAGGAGACATGACCTATGGGGAATTCGTTTCCTTTACGCTTTTCTTAGGGTTTATGATAGCCCCAATTGTACAGATGAGCAATATCGGAAGTCAGTTAACTGAGGCTATGGCCGGATTGGACAGGACACAGGAACTGATGAATATGGAAGAAGAGGATGATCCCGAGGAAAGAACCTTGCTTATCGATGAAGTAAAAGGAGATATGAATTTTAAAAATGTTTACTTCAGTTACGAAGAAGGCAAGGAAGTACTTCAAGATATCAACTTTTCTGCTCCTTCCGGGAGTGTTACCGCTCTTGTTGGATCTTCCGGTTCCGGAAAATCTACCATTGCAGGGTTGGCTGCAACATTTTTAAATCCTGATAAAGGCGAAGTCAGTTTAGACGGGGTGGATCTTTCAAAAGTTAATTTAAACAGCTACAGGTCCCATCTTGGGGTAGTCCTTCAGGATGATTTTCTCTATGAGGGAACGATCAGGGAGAATATCTTATTCCCGAGGCCTAATGCCAGTGAAAAAGAGTTACTGGAAGCTGTAAATGGAGCCTATGTAAACGAATTTACGGACCGGTTTAAGGATGGATTGGATACTGTAATTGGAGAGAGGGGTGTAAAACTCTCTGGGGGTCAGCGACAAAGAATTTCTATTGCAAGAGCCCTACTGGCTGATCCTAAAATAATTATTCTAGATGAGGCGACTTCAAACCTGGATACGGAAAGTGAGACTTTTATTCAAAAAAGTTTACAATCATTAATGAAAGACAGAACCACTTTTGTAATTGCCCACAGACTGAGTACGATCCAAAAAGCCGATCAGATTCTTGTCATTGAGGAAGGGAAAATAGTAGAACAGGGAAAACATGAAACACTGCTAGATCAAAAAGGAAGGTACTTTGAACTCTTTACCTATCAAAGTAGAATTTAACCAGGTATAAGCTTTAAATTTTCTTTAGAATCTCAGCTTATATTTACCTGAAAATAAAATTTTTACAAAGCATTTCCAAATGATAAGAGAGCACGTCACAACCCATGATATGGTAAAAAGGTTTCTAAATGTAATTGAAGAAAGAGTGAAAAGAGCAAATAGAAAAAAGCTCTGGAATAAACCAGAGCCTTCTAAA
>CP070731.1:574485-578936 GCA_020347545.1 Flavobacteriaceae bacterium
ATAAACACCCAACGGTTCAGATGCTGGCTCTTTCATTTTTGATCCTTATTGGATTTATGCTGGTGACCGAAAGTGCCCACCTCTCACAAGCTGTGATTTTCAAACAACACGTAGGTGCCATACCTAAAGGTTATCTTTATTTTGCCATCGCATTTTCTTTAGGGGTTGAAGCGCTCAACATGAAAGTTCGGAAGAAACAGGTTAGGGTTAAATAACTGTATTTTAAATAATTAGAATTAATCTGCTGGAGATTGTACTGCCAATATCAAATATTCACCTCATGAAATCAGCGGATAATATTCAGGTGCATTACAACAAATTAGCGGTAAGAACTGTACCTTAAGTTACTTAAATTAGGCTTCCACGACTCTAATTTTGCATGAAAATAATTGAATTAATCCATGCAGAAAATAGAGATGAAAAAATCGATTCTGGCAAGTATTTTCTCACTGATACTGCTTGCTTCCGTACAAAATACCAAGGCACAGTCTTCCTCCCTGATCAGTCTCGAGGAGGTCAAAACCAAAGCGCTGGACAAAAATAAAAGTCTTCAGATTTCCCAACAGGAATATGCCTTTGCCAAAGCGCAATACGAAAGCTCCAGGGCCATATTGCTGCCACAGATTAGATTGAGTAATACAAGCACCTTCACGAATAATCCACTTAATGCCTTTGGATTCAAGTTGCTTCAAAGAGATGTTAGTTCAGAAGATTTTGATCCTGAATTGCTTAATAATCCGGGAGATGTTGAAAATTTTAACACTCGAATTGAATTGATGCAACCCTTGATCAATGTGGATGGATGGAAAGAAAGAAAAACTGCAAATCTCAGCTTGCAGGCATCCGATTTACAAACTCAGAGAACAGAAGAGTTTATTGAACTGGAAGCAATAAAAACCTATATGCAGCTCCAGCTCGCCGTAAAATCGGTGGAAGTTCTGGAACAAGCCAGGGGAACCGCCCTTGAAAACAAAATCTGGGCCAGGAACAATCTGGAACAAGGTCTGATTCAAAATGCTTCCTATCTGAATATGGAAGTACGAGTAGCTGAAATTGAGCACAAACTGCAATTGGCAAATTCCAATGTGCAAAATGTCTCGGAATATCTGTCATTTTTAATCGGGGAGGACAATAATGTATTATTAAAACCAACCGAAAGCCTCATCATAAACAATCTGAATGAGGATCGTGAATATGCTCTGAATATGGAAAGGAAAGATCTTCTTGCCATGCAATTCGCAGTGGATGCCCAGGAGCAAATGCTTCAATCATCAAAAATGAAATTTATTCCAAGAGCCAATGCAGTAGCCAATTACGAATGGAATGACGCTTCCTTCATGGGCTTTGGTGCAAATAATTACCTGGTTGGACTTCAGTTATCATGGGACATTTTCAGTGGTTATAAGAACATCGGAAAAATCCATCAAGAGAAGGCCCAACTGGAAAAGGTGAACCTCGAAAAAGAAAAGTACATAGAAGAAAGTGCACTTGAAGTCAATAAAGCCGTAAGACAGTTAAACGATGCCAAAAAACAGATAGAACTTTCAGGCCTGGCGCTCGAACAATCAAAAGAAGCTTATAGAATCACCAATAACAGATTCAGAGAGGGACTGGAAAAATCCAAGGATCTCCTCTACGCAGAAACCAAGTATCACGAAAAAGAACTGGAATATGCACGCGCCATATTCAATTTCAATTTTTCAAAAGTCTACCTAAAATTCTTAACCCAATAAATATCCGTCATGAAACTAGAAATACAAAATTTTAAAATTATAGGACTTGCCTTTTTAACAGGATTTATCTCGCTGAGTTGTTCAGATTCAAAAGATATGAATCAAAGCCTCCAACCTCCTGTTACGGTTGAAACAGAGAAATCTGCTTCGCCTATGGCTGGTAACTTTTTTAACGCAAGTGGACATATTGAAGCCGATGAATTCGCAAGAATCAGTACAAGAGTAATGGGCTATGTTACAAATGTTTATGTAAAGGTAGGTCAGTCCGTTCAAAAAGGACAGGCTTTGATAGATATCAACAACAGTGATGTTCAGGCAAAGAAAGCCGAAACGGAAGCGGGAGTACTACAAGCGCAGGCACGCTTTCAGACAGCTGAAAAGGATTTGAAACGTTATGAGAATTTGTACAACCAAAACAGTGCATCGGAAAAGGAGCTTGAGGAAATTAAAACTCAATATCAAATCGCCAAAGCACAGTTTGAAGGAGCAACAAGGGTTCAAAATGAAGTTGAAGCCATGTTATCTTACTCAAATATAAAAGCTCCATTTAGTGGAG
Source organism: Flavobacteriaceae bacterium (assembly GCA_020347545.1). GTDB lineage: Bacteria > Bacteroidota > Bacteroidia > Flavobacteriales > Flavobacteriaceae > Lutimonas. The sequence continues at coordinate 576,775 of CP070731.1, forward strand.
TCATTACTTCAAAATCTGTCAAAAAAGGTGATTTGGCCAAACCGGGATTTCCACTTTTGAGTTTGGAAAAACCCGATCAATATATCGCTGCCGTTATGGTTCCTGAAAGCCAGATCTCATCTATTAAAGTTGACAATAAGGTAAATGTATTGGTCAAATCATCCGGACAAAATATTCCGGGCCTTGTTGATGAAGTCAGTACCTCATCGTTTAATTCAGGAGGCCAATATCTTGTGAAGATAAAACTTGATCCCAGTAACAAAACTTCATTGTACAGCGGGATGTATGTGTCGGCATCATTTAAGGGAGGTCAGGAAAAGTCTCAGCCTGTCCTTATACCTAGTTCCGCAATAGTTCAAAAAGGAGACTTGCAGGGCATTTACACAGTTTCATCTTCAGGAACCGCTATTCTGCGTTGGTTAAAACTAGGCCAAAAACACGGTGATTCCACAGAGGTGCTGTCAGGTCTGGCCTCAGGTGAAGAGTATATTGTGAAAGCCGAAGGCAAATTGTATAACGGGGCAAAGCTCAATATTAAATAGAGGGTCATGGATAAAGGATTTGCAGGAAAAATAGCTTCGGTGTTTTTACAATCCAAGCTAACCGTTTTACTCATGATCATTTTTATGATCATAGGTGTGTACAGCTCCTATCTTATTCCAAGAGAGGAAGAACCTCAAATCGAGGTACCTATTGCGGATATATTTGTGGGATACCCTGGAGCGTCACCTACAGAAATAGAGTCTAAAGTGGCTAAACCACTGGAAAAAATAGTCAGTAACCTTCCCGGGGTTGAGTATGTTTATTCGACCTCCATGAACGGCAAGGCAATGCTCATCGTACAGTTCTATGTGGGAGAAGACCTTGAAAGGTCCTTCGTTCAGCTCTATAATGAGATCATTAAGCATATGGACCAAATTCCACAAGGGGTTCAGTTACCCCTGGTCAAAACAAGAGCCATTGATGACGTGCCGGTCCTTGGACTTACTTTTTGGAGCGACACCTATGACGATTTTCAATTGAAGCAACTTGTTGAAGAGGTAAACTCTGAGGTCGAGATGGTAGAAGGTGTTGCCATCACCAATATCATAGGTGGAAGAAGTCAGGAAGTAAGTGTCTACCTTGATAAAGACAAACTTGCAGAAAATCATTTAGACATCCTAAGTGTTTCACAAATGATTCAGGCAAATAACCTGCAGTCACATTCAGGCAGCATTAACAAAAATGATGAGCTTTTAAGTATTCATACGGGTGATTTTCTTCATTCGCTGGAAGATGTTGAGAACCTTATTGTAGGTGTCAATGAGAATAAACCTGTATACCTTCATCAGGTAGCACGTCTTAATTACGGGGCTGAGTCGGCAAAGAAGTATGTTAATTTTGGATATGGAAAGGCCTCTGACAAACTAGTTCAGCATCCGGACCTCTACAATGCAGTTACCTTGTCTGTGGGGAAACAAAAAGGAGGTGATGCCATGAAGGTATCCAAAGTAATTTTGGATAAAATCGAAGAACTCAAAAAAACCTTGATCCCTGATGAGGTTCAGGTTACTGTTTCGAGAAACTACGGGGCAACTGCTTCCCATAAGGTATCTGAATTATTAAGTCATTTGTTTATTGCCATTATTTCAGTTTCCCTGGTAGTCATGCTTGCCATGGGATGGCGCGGTGGACTTGTGGTATTCCTTTCTGTTCCAGTAACCTTTGCATTGACCCTGTTCAGCTATTATTTTATGGATTATACCTTAAATCGTATTACCTTATTTGCACTGGTCTTTGTAACGGGTATCGTTGTTGATGATTCCATTATCATCGCTGAAAACATGCACAGGCATTTTAAAATGAAAAGGTTGCCCTTTAAACAAGCTGCAATTTACGCCATTAACGAAGTCGGAAATCCAACGATCCTGGCCACTTTTACAGTCATAGCCGCGGTACTTCCAATGGCTTTTGTTTCAGGTCTTATGGGACCGTACATGAGCCCTATGCCTATCGGTGCTTCCATCGCCATGCTTATATCTCTTTTCGTTGCGTTGACCATCACACCTTATCTTGGATATATTTTTCTTCGAGAAAAGGATAGGTCCTCTGATGAAAAGAAAAAAGAAGCCAAAACCCTGGAATCCTCACGAATCTATAAGATTTACAGAAAAACGCTTGAC
>CP070731.1:579036-583463 GCA_020347545.1 Flavobacteriaceae bacterium
AATCCACACGCTTGATAACTCATCAAAATATTGTATTTTCACAGGCATAAAATATTGAAATGATCAAAGCTGAAAACATCCATAAATATTATGGAGAACTTGAAGTACTTAAAGGTGTTGACCTCTACATAAAAAAGAGTGAGATCGTTGCCATAGTGGGTCCGAGTGGTGCCGGAAAAACCACTCTTTTACAAATTCTGGGAACCCTTGATAAACCTTCAGCCAGTGATGCTTTGGCCATCAATGATACTGACATTGAAAAACTGGGTGACAAAGCACTTTCAAAATTCAGAAATAAACATATTGGGTTTATTTTTCAGTTTCACCAACTCCTTCCTGAATTTACGGCCCTGGAAAATGTTTGCATACCCGGCTTTATTGCCAACAGATCAAGAAAGAATGTAGAAGCCGAGGCTGAGAAGTTATTGTCATTTATGGGGCTTTCGGATCGCAAGGATCATAAACCAAGTGAACTATCGGGTGGAGAGCAACAGCGAGTAGCCGTAGCTCGTGCCTTGATCAATAAACCTGACGTGATCTTCGCTGATGAACCCAGCGGAAATCTCGACACAGTATCTTCGAGAAAATTGCATGAACTTTTTTTTACCCTGCGCGATAAGTTTCAACAAACCTTTGTCATCGTAACCCATAATCAGGAATTGGCGCAAATGGCAGATCGAAAACTGGAAATGAAAGACGGAAAAATTATTCAATCATAATTACATTACAAGCTTTATGAGAATAGGTATCATTAGTGCCATGAGGGAGGAAATCCAAGCCATTCTTCAAGTATTGGAGGTTCATAAAAAATCTACTAAAGGCATGCGCACCTATTTTGAAGGCACACTTTTTGGCAAGGATGTGGTCATTGTATTTTCGAGATGGGGAAAAGTCGCTTCGGCAACTACCGTTACGCAGCTTTTGAACGACTTTAAGATAAAGGAAATCCTTTTCACAGGAGTTGCAGGTGCAATTCATCCGGAGGTTTCCATTGGGGATATAATAATCGGAGAAGAACTTTACCAACATGATCTGGATGGCAGCCCCCTGGTAGCCACTTATGAAGTACCGCTTTTAGGATTAAGATCATTTGCCACACATGAAGAGAACAGAAATAAATTGAAAAAGGCCTGTATTCATTTTCTTGAAAACATTCATAAATATCTTGATCAGGATAAACTGGCTGAATTTGATATTTTAGAACCCGACATTCATACCGGAGATATCGCTTCGGGTGATCAGTTTATTTCAAATAAAGAACAAATTTCAGCCATACTTTCAGGACTCCCTCAGGTAAAATGTGTTGAAATGGAGGGAGCTGCCGTGGCACAGGTATGTTATGAATACAATGTGCCCTACTCCATCGTTCGAACGATTTCTGATAACGCCAATCACAATGCTCATGTGGATTTTCCAAAATTTGCCAGCGATGTGGCAAGTATCTACGCCCTCGCCATTTTAGAAAATTATTTAATTGATTAGCATAACGCTACTACGGAAAAATTGTGATCTTTCTGTCCCGTTTGATAAAGTGCAATTTATCATCTTTATATATCTGCTGTCTGTACCCAAATAAATGAAAAATCGGCAACGTTAAATATTTGGCCACTTTGGGGTCCACGATTAAGGTGTAATTGTTCTCCGGATCCTGGTTCACTCCCGGAATTAGTCTTAAAAAGTGATTAAATTTCAATCTACGCGCAATAATGGATAACCACAACCAGAATTTGGAAATTTTCTTTAAAACAAAGAATCCATCTTCGCCAAGTTCCTGGTATAAAGGCATAAATATCCTACCTTTTCTAGGTGAGGGAATAGGAATTCCGTCGCTTGTGGCCAATAACTCATCCTTCTTGATGGGTTCAAAATTTTTAAATCCGGGACGCATGGCAAAGTTCTCATCGGGCTTAATGTCGTACCTGTATTTTATGGCGAAGAACTGAAATTTACAGGAAAGGTTTTCAAATACTTTTTGATACTTTGCATAGTCGCTAACCTTATCCTTTTCTATGCATTTGGAGTGTACCAGGGCCTTCCATATAAATGCCTCGCAATACACAACGGATGCCGGATCGTCATGGGCTCCCCCTTCAAATCCAAGCGCAATATGACCATATTCATTTATAAAGGTAAGCAACGGACCATCTAAAAACTCTTCTATTCCGAAAACCACAGGGACCGGAAAGTTTGATGAAAATTTTCTGTTATTCAAAGAATCACTGATCGTAATAAACGGAACAGAAGATGCAGATGTAGTATGCAAATCAAGAAAAAAGAAGGGGCCAGGTTCATTTAACAGAATGGCTTTTATAACCGATAAAATCTCCTTTTGCTCCTTTTTTTCGGCGATCAATCCTTCATCACTTTTTTCGGGATCCTCAAAGTGCTCGTTCCTCCAGATTCTGTTTAAATCAAACTTTTCGAAACGAACTCCTTTGTTTAAAGCATTAATATTTCCAAGTATAAAGTGTACATTACCTTTAAACTCAACATTGGTTTCGGCAATTTTAGAAATAACTTTTTTAGAGGCATAGACTCCCGCTTTTTCATTACCGTGAATTCCTGCAAAAATTATTATTGTAGGGCCAACATTGGATCCGTAAAAACTTCCAAGAACTCTGTTTTTAGGAGAAAATTCTTTCCTATTGTCTTTATTTAAGGGCATATCAGGAACTCAGGATTTTATTCAGATCGTTTTTCGTCAGTATTCCTACCAGATCTTCTAATTCTAGAATGGGTAAACATCCAATATTATTTTCAATCATTATCGCATTTGCCTTTTCGATGGAAGTTTCCGAATCTACAGTGATCACATCTTTGACCATAATGTCTTTGGCAACAATTACGTTGGTATCCTGCCCGCTGATTTCCTGAATAGTTTTCTTGGTGATCAAACCCGTAAGCCTGTTATTATTATCAACTACCGGTATATGATGAATATTTCGCCATTCCATAATTTTTGCAACCAGCTCCACCAGATCATTTTCATTTACGACGAAAACTTCGGTAGTCATAAATTTTTCCAATTTGGTCAAACCAACATCCAGTTCCAGCACATGATTGTCTTTAGCCAGCTTCCAGTCATGAACGGGTTTACCTTCTTTCTGATTTTTATACATGTGGGCCGTTAAAGTAGCATTGGCAATATCCTTTGTCATCTTTTTCTTCAGAATACGATTACTGTGCCGCATCCATTGCGAACCTGTATATCTTGTTTCAGCCCTTTTTTGAATAATATTCAAATAGTAATCTATGTCTTTCTGATCGATATTTGATTTAAGGAGCCCTTCCCTGGCTATAGGGATCAATTCTGTCAGTATAAGCCTTCTTGCCGAGATACCTTTGCCAAACCAATCAAAATAGGTGTTGATACCCGTTCTTGCGGCATTTATAAAATTACCTTTCACCTCATTAAATGGAAGAGTCTCGTGCAGATTTCTATACTTGTCCGGAAGACCTTGCATCAAACCTACCCAGAAAAGAGCGTTCGCCACTTCATCCTTAATCGTGGGGCCTGCCGGAATATATCTGTTTTCAATTCTCATATGGGGTACCCCTTTGGTTTGCCCATAACACAAACGGTTCCATCTGTAAATGGTCCCGTTGTGAATATTTATTGCCTGGAGTTCCGGAACCTTGCCATCATTCAATTGGGCCACTGCATCTTCCTTCATGTCCTTGGTCGAGGTGAGCAAGGGGGTGTATCTGACGATGTCATCCTGGTACAACTCAATAACAGAGTCCTTGATCCAGCTACTGCCGAAAGAAACCCTCGGTTTTTGCTCCCTGAGCAGAAAAGAGCTGTTTCTCAAGTCAACACTTTGCTGAAACAGGGCAATTCTGGTCTCACTCCAAAGCTCACGCCCCAGTAACAAAGGTGAGTTTGCAGTAATTGACAAGACAGGGCCAGCTATGGTTTGCGACCAGTTGTATTTATCGACCAGCTCATCCTGGGGTATTTGTAAATGCACCTGAAAACTTGTGTTACAGGCTTCAAATAAAATCGATTTATGATTGGTGATCAGCTCATCAACACCTTTAATCCTTAAAAGAAAATCATCTCCCCGAATGCTTTTTAATATACTATTCAGCATTTTATAACGGGGATAAGGCGTAATATTTTCAAAAATCATATCACGCTTTCTCAAGGTAGGGAGAATTCCGGTCAGGACAACCTTTGATTTTTCAACTTCAGCCGCAACCCTATCAGCCTTTTCAATAAAAGAAGTGAGTTCCTTTTCAATCTCTGAGAAACACTGCCCCGATAAATTATGGGGGTCCAGATTGATCTCCATGTTAAACAAGGCCAATTCAGTTGTATAATGAGGGTCATTGAGGTTTTCAATTATTTTAATTGAATTACAAGAAGGTCTGTAATTTTTATCGACAAGACAAAGTTCCTGCTCAGCGCCAATCCGATGAACACC
>CP070731.1:583563-587990 GCA_020347545.1 Flavobacteriaceae bacterium
GCAAGAGGTTTTTGATGAATTTGGTCAGGGGGTAAAAACCCGGATCAAAGCTTTCCAAATAGGAGGGCCACTTGGTGGAATCGTACCTGCTGAACGGGTCAATACCCTGAATCTTGATTTTGAATCTTTGGATCAAGGCGGTTTTCTGCTGGGACACGCAAGCGTTGTTTCAATTCCGGAAGATTATCCCATGATTAAATTTATGAGTCATTTACTTGAATTTACAGCAGACGAAAGTTGCGGTAAATGCTATCCTTGCAGAATTGGTTCATATCGTGGTTTTGAAATGCTGGAGAAAGCACAAAACGAAACCTATAAAATAGACAAACAACTATTTGACGACCTAATAGAAACCCTCGAAATAGGATCCTTATGTGCACTTGGAGGCGGGGTACCCTTACCTTTAAAAAATGCCATGCAATACTTTCAACCTGAATTAAAATCATTTTTTGAATCTTAAAACAGAATTATGACGGTATACTTGAACGACATTGCCTATGAAGCAATAAAGAATGAAACAATTCTGGATTTTGTAAAAAGAATTGAAAGTCCTGAAGCTATTCCTACCATGTGTCAGGATGATCGACTTGAAAATTTTGGTTCTTGCAGGGTTTGCTCTGTGGAAGTTGCTCGCGAAAAGGGAGGTGTGACCAAAACAGTAGCTTCTTGTCACACTCCGATTTTTGAGGGAGCCTACATCTACCACAATACCGATAGAATGAAAAGGCTTAGAAAAAACATTCTGGAGTTGGTTCTAACAGATTATCCTTCTGATAAGGTTTTTCCTGAAAAGGGCAAGAATCCAACAGAATTTCAAAAAACCATCGCTCAGATCGGAATTCCTAATGTCCGATACCCTAAGGGAAAAAACAGCCTTGACCTAAAAAAAGACAATTCACATCCTTATATCAAATCAGACCTGGCTCAATGCATCAATTGCTATCGATGTGTTAGAGCCTGTGAAGAGATTCAGGGGGAAATGGTTTTGGGTATGAGCGGAAGAGGTTTTGCGACGAAAATAATTAAAGGTTTTGATACCAATTTTGATCTTTCAGCCTGTGTTTCCTGTGGTGCTTGTGTGCAAACCTGCCCCACCGAGGCACTTTCGGATAAGTTTACTACCAAAACCCTTGTAGCCGATGAAACGGTCAGGACCACCTGTACCTACTGTGGCGTTGGCTGCCAGCTGGATGTTTCCGTTATTAACGGTGAAATAAAAGGTATTCAGGCCCCTGTTACAGCAGAGGTTAATGAAGGGCATACCTGCCTGAAGGGAAGGTTTGCCTTCCAATTTTACAATCACCCTGATCGACTTAAGAATCCTCTGATCAAAAAAAACGGAAAATTTGAAGTCGTTTCCTGGGAGGAGGCCTATGATTTTATGACGGAAGCGCTTTTAAAAGTAAAACAGGAATACGGAGCCGACTCCATAGGGTGCATATCCTCTTCCAGAGCCTGTAACGAAGAAAACTACCTGATGCAGAAAATGACCCGGGTTGCTCTGAATACCAATAATATTGACGGATGCGCCAGAGTTTGCCATGCCCCGACTGCTTTTGGCATGCAGAAAGCCTTTGGTACAGGCGCAGCAACCAATTCCATAAATGATCTTCAGGAAACCGACTGCATTATGCTGTTTGGAGCAAACCCTACAGAGGCACATCCTGTAACAGGAGCGAGGATCAAACAGCTTTTCATGAAAGGAATCCCAAGTATTGTTGTGGATCCTGTTAGCACAAGCCTTGCGCAACTCTCAACCTACCACTTACAACTGAGGCCCGGTACCAATGTCGCACTTTTAAACATGATGGGGCATTATATAGTTCAAGAAGGGTTAGTTAAAAATGATTTTATCCAAAAGTATACCGAACAATACGACAGTTTTAGAGAACATGTTTTAACATTGGATATGGATGAACTGGAACTCCTGACCGGCGTATCTAAAGAACTGGTAAAAAAAGCGGCAATCGCCTATGCAACAGCCGAGAATGCCATGGAGTTTCATGGCCTCGGGGTAACAGAGCATTTTCAGGGAAGCAAAACCGTCATGCTCTTGTCAAATTTAGCCATGATGACCGGGAACGTAGGCCGCTCGGGAGTAGGTTTAAATCCGTTGAGGGGGCAAAATAATGTCCAGGGTGCCGCTGATATGGGTGTCCAGCCCCATCAGGGTGCAGGGTACCTGGACGTTAACGATCCCGAAATTAAGGCCTATTACGCAGAGAAATACGGCATATCCGGAATGCCGGAAAAAGAAGGGTTGAAGATTCCAGAAATGCTTGAAGCGGCTATAGCAGGCAAGTTCAAGGCCTTGTGGATCATGGGTGAGGATACCCTTATGACAGATCCAAACACGCTGCACATACGAAAAGCAATGGAACAGCTCGACATACTCATTGTTCAGGAGTTATTTATGTCTGCTACGGCAGAGATGGCTGACGTGGTGCTTCCTGCGAGTTCCTACTTCGAAAAGAATGGCACTTTTACCAACGGCGAAAGAAGAGTTCAAAGGGTCAATAAAGTTGTTGATCCTATTGGGAATACAAAACCGGACGGTCAAATGATCATTGATATGATGTACCGCCTTGGTTATGAACAGCCAACCGGCCCTGTTTATGACGCTGCAAAGATTTTGGAAGAAATTGCTGAAGTCATACCTTTCATGAAGGGCATCAGCTGGGACAGATTAGGTAAAAACGGATTACAATGGCCTATTTTAGAAGACGGTACAGATACGCAGATCATTCACAGGAACGGAAACTTCAAAAGAGGAAAGGGAAAGTTTCATCATTTTGATTTTGAGGAAACCCCTGAGCTTGTTGAGCACAGAAAAAAGTATCCCTTCATTTTGACAACGGCCAGGCAACTGGAACATTACAATGCAGGGACAATGACGCGGAGAACGGATAATCAGGAATTATCACCTATGGATTATTTGGAGATTAATCCTTTGGATGCTGCTGACAAACAAATCTCTGCCGGAGACTCTGTCAGGATCTTCTCGGATCGAGGAAGTGTCAACATCCCTGTCAAACTCACTTACCTGGTTAAACCTGGGGTTGTTAGGACCACCTTTCATCAACCGGAGGTCTTTATCAATATGATAACCGGAAATGTGGGAGACGAATATACGCTTACTCCTGAATATAAAGTAGTGGCGGTAGATTTTGAAAAAGTCTGAAACCGGGAACGTAAAGAGGAATTAGGAATCTAATTCGATTTCTAAACCGTCATAGGCCAGAAATACATTCTGTGGCAATTCTTTGGACACACGCTCGTGAAAACCAAGCCGGTGACTGATATGTGTTAAATATGCTTTTTTCGGCTTTAACTCATTGATGAATTCCAAGGCCTCTTCCAGATTGAAATGAGTCGGGTGAGGATCTATCCTCAGTGCGTTTACGATAAGGACATCCAATCCTTTTAACTTTTCTTTTTCTCTTTTGCTAACTGTTTTGGCATCGGTGATATAAGCCATCTTATCAACCCTAAAACCAAATATTCTCAACCATCCATGCATGACCTCAATAGGATAAATCTCTTTTCCTCCCAGATTAAATTCCTCGTTTTTGAAAATATCAATAGCAACACTGGGTGCCCCTGCATACCTGTTTTCGGTTGCGAATATATAAGCAAATCTCTCTTTTAGATTATCAGAAACTGTCTTATCCATATACATTTTAACGGCTCCGTTTTGTTGAGAAAAAGGTCTTATGTCGTCTAAACCGGCGGTATGATCTGCGTGATAATGTGTAAACAAAATTCCATCAAGCCTGTTTACTCCCGCAGTCAATAATTGCTGACGAAAATCCGGGCCGCAATCAATTACATATACCTGATTGTCCCACTCCATCATTAAGGAAGATCTCAGCCTTTTATCTTTTTGATCAGTAGAAAGACATACCTCGTCTTTTGACCCAATTACAGGAATTCCCTGTGAGGTTCCGGTGCCCAAAAAAGTGATTTTCATCGATAGCAGTTTGTGACAAAAATAGCATTAAATGACTTAAACTTTTATACCTCGAATAAAAAGAATATATTTATCTGATTTACTGATACTTATGCTCTCTAAAAAATAGTTTAAAAAATTGTAAAAAGATTGAAATTTGTTGCTACAAAATGACTTAAATCATTAATTAAACTTAAATTTAATTCTAAATTTATGATCAATTCAAATCATTCCACATGACAATAGGTATTTTAAAAGAAACGATTAAAAGTGAAAAAAGAGTTTCTATTTCCCCAAAAATAGCCAAATCTCTGATTGATCAGGGATTCAATATTATCGTCCAGGACGGAGCCGGTAATTCGTCTAAATTCAGCAATGATGACTATAAAGATGCAGGTGCCAAAGTTGAAAAAAGAGGCGTTGTTTATAAAAACAGTGATGTTCTTGTTAAAATAAACCCATTTGATGAAGACGAATT
>CP070731.1:588090-592483 GCA_020347545.1 Flavobacteriaceae bacterium
ATACGGCTACAGCCTGGGGTTTCCTTGCTGCTGCTGAGAAATCCGGACTCGAACTTTTTTTGGGTTCTTATCCGATTACCCCTGCTACTGATATTTTACATGAGTTGGTAAAACATAAAAATTTTGGAGTAAAAGCATTTCAGGCGGAAGATGAAATAGCGGGAGTTACTTCAGCTATAGGGGCATCATTTGCGGGTGACCTTGCTATAACCACAACCTCGGGACCGGGACTTGCATTAAAAGGAGAGGCCATTGGACTGGCTTTAATGACAGAGTTACCACTGGTAGTTGTCAACGTGCAGCGAGGAGGTCCTTCAACAGGTTTGCCAACAAAAACTGAGCAATCCGATCTGTTGCAGGCCATGTATGGAAGAAACGGTGAATCACCTGTAATTGTTATTGCAGCCAGTACACCGGCAAATTGTTTTGACTATGCTTTTGAAGCAGCCAAATTGACCTTGGAACATATGACCCCTGTTATTTTACTTACAGATGGTTATATTGCCAATGGCTCAGAACCGTGGCGTATAAAATCGATCAAAGATATGCCTCAAATAAAGACCCATGTTATTGATGAGAGGTCGGAAACCTGGCATCCTTATGATCGCGATAATGAGACACTTTCGAGAAATTGGGCCATTCCCGGAACTTCAGGTCTGGAACATAGAGTTGGTGGTCTGGAAAAAGATAAGATTACAGGGAATGTTTCTTATGTACCTGATAATCATGAGTATATGACCAATATAAGAGCGGAAAAAGTTAAACGTGTTGAAAACTACATTCCCAATCTGGAAGCCGAGTATAACGAGGAAGGTGATTTATTACTAATTGGCTGGGGAGGCACCTATGGTAGTTTACATTCTGCCGTTAGAAAACTGGACGCAAAAGGCTATAAAGTGGGACACGCTCATTTTCATTACCTGAACCCTTTTCCGAAGAATACGGCTGAGGTTTTGTCAAAATTCAAAAAAATAATTGTTTGTGAATTGAACAAAGGTCAGCTGGCCAAAGTGTTGAAGGCACAGTACCCTGAATTCGAATATATCCAATATAATAAGGTAATGGGATTACCATTTTCAGTAACCGATCTGGTTGCAAAATCTAAAAATATAATTAAAGACAATTGATATGCAAGATACTGTAGAAAAAAAATATACTTTCAAGGATTTTGCCAGTGACCAGGAGGTTAGATGGTGTCCTGGTTGTGACGACTATGTTATTCTTAGGTCCATGCAAAAAGCATTGCCGGAAATGGGCGTTAAAAAAGAGGATGTTGTTTTTATTTCAGGAATTGGATGCTCATCCAGATTTCCTTATTACATCGATTCTTACGGAATGCACAGTATTCACGGTAGAGCAGCGGCTATTTCCAGTGGTGTAAAACTGGCCAATCCTGACCTGAGTGTCTGGATGATCACCGGAGATGGAGACAGTCTTGCTATTGGAGGAAATCATTTCATTCATGTGCTGAGAAGAAATCTGAATCTCAATATTATCTTGTTTAACAATGAGATATATGGATTGACTAAAGGACAGTTTTCTCCCACATCCTTAATAGGACAAAAAACGAAATCCTCACCTTACGGTAACACACAGCCACCTTTTCACCCGGGAGAATTAGCACTGGGTGCTCAGGCGAGATTTTTTGCCAGATTAGGGGGTAACAGCCCGAAAGAAATGACGGCTCTTTTTGTTGAGGCAGAGAAATTCAAAGGCACATCATTGATTGAAATTCTTCAAAATTGTGTAATTTTTAATGATGGCTGTTTTACACAGTTTACCGACAAGAAGATCAAAGAAGACAAACAGATTTTCCTGGAACACGGCAAGCCTATGATTTTTGGAAAGGAAAAAGATAAGGGATTGGTCCTAAACGGATTAAAGCTTGAGGTTGTTACGATTGGAGAAAATGGTATTACTGAAGAGGATATTCTGGTTCATGATGCCAAATGTGAGGATAATACACTTCATCAGATGTTGGTCAAATTGCAATATCCTTTGGCAACAGGAATAATCAGGAGTTATGAAGATTCGACTTTTGAAGAACGAGAAGCCATGCTAAACGAGCAGGTAAAATCAAAATCTGGTTTTTCTAAAGTAGATGAATTATTTTTCTCCGGAGAAACCTATGAAGTTAAATAAAATAAATTATTGTTTAAAGGGTGACAATGATCATCCTTTTTTTTTAAATCACAAGATACATTTGTGAACTAATTAAGAAAGTCAGTTATGGGATATGAAGCGATTCTAGTATTTTTTATTGCAGGTGTATTTTTGGTAGTACTTGCAAATTTCTTATCAAATCTGATTTCGCATAAATCAGTGAATCCTGCAAAAAAAGAACCTTATGAATGTGGAATTGAAACAATAGGACCTACCTGGGTACAATTCAAGGTGGGGTATTATTTGTTCGCAATTCTTTTTTTATTGTTTGATATTGAGATTGCATTTCTGGTGCCTTGGGCAGTGGTTTTTAAAGAAATAGGGACGGTTGCTTTGATTGAAATAATGGTATTTTTATTTATTTTAGGTCTAGGACTGTTATATGCATACAAAAAAAGAGCCTTAAAATGGGAGTAGAAAAGAAAAGATATTTAAGCCAGTTAGAAGCTGAAGGTTTAAAAGAGGTAGTTCCGGATAGTTTTCCGGGAAAAGTAATCCCGGCAGGAAATGGAGCTAATATTGTAGTTACCACGCTGGATTCTGTTGTGAACTGGGGTCGATCCAATTCCTTGTGGCCCTTATATTTTGGTACCAGTTGTTGTGCCATAGAAATGATGCAGACAGGAGCTCCGAAGCATGATTTTTCACGTTTTGGCTTTGAAGTCGCAAGACCTTCTGCCAGACAAGCTGATTTGATCATCATTGCGGGAACCATTGTAAACAAAATGGGACCGGTATTAAGAAGACTGTATGACCAAATGGCTGAGCCTAAGTATGTTATAGCTATGGGAGCATGTGCTATTTCAGGAGGGCCATTCTATTATAATTCCTATTCTGTTATTAAAGGTGCAGATCATGTAATTCCTGTGGATGTTTATGTGCCGGGATGCCCGCCCAGACCCGAATCATTATTAGAGGGGATGATCATGTTACAGGATAAAATAAAGAAAGAGAACATGAAGCGTAAGATCAATCCTATTGACGGTTTTGATGAAGGAAATATTTAGCATCTAAGCATACAGATACCATGAAAAACGAAGAACTACAAAATATTATTAATGGTTTAGGAGAAAATCTCGAATTTACAGAAGAAGGATCGGAATATTTAACGCTGACGGTCCCTAAAGAACAACTTCATTCAGTTTGCAGTAAGTTAAAATCAGAGCCTGAACTAAAATTTGATTATGCTTTCTGTATCACAGGAATGGACTGGGGTAAAGAATTAGGTGTTATCTATCACTTGGAATCCACTGAATTTAAGCATGCCGTTGTTGTAAAAGTGAAGACTGAAGACAGAGAAAATCCAACGCTTGATTCAGTTTGTGATATATGGAGAACAGCCGAATTTCACGAAATGGAAGTTTATGATTTTTTTGGTATTAAATTCAATAATCATCCAAATTTAAAGCGCCTTTTCTTAACTCCGGATTGGGATGGCTGGCCATTGAGAAAAGATTATGAAGATGAAACTAATATGATCATTAAATAGGGATTTATATGGCCAATCAAGACTTAAAAACCAAAATTAAAACGGAAGAATATTTCGTTAACATGGGTCCTCAACACCCTGCAGCTCATGGTGTTTTACGTTTATTGTTAACCATTGATGGAGAAATAATAAAAAATGTTGAGCCCGATCTCGGTTATATACATCGCTCCATTGAAAAAATGTGTGAAAGAGATAGTTATCAGCAGATCGTTCATCTCACAGACAGAATGGACTATTTGTCTTCTCATATCAATAATGAGGCTGTTTGCTTAGCGGTAGAAAAAGGACTTGAAATAGAGGTTCCTGATCGTGTAAAAGTGATTCGCACTATAATTGCTGAACTTACTCGAATTGCATCACATTGTTTATGGTGGGGTGTGATGGGAATGGACCTTGGAGCATTAACTACCTATTTCTACGCTTTTAGAGATCGCGAGATGATCAACGATATTTTTGAAGAAACCTGTGGTGCCAGACTGACCATGAATTATAATATTCCCGGTGGTCTGATGTTTGATATTCATCCCAATTTTGTAAATCGAACCAAAGAATTTATCAAGCATTTTAAAACTAAAATTCCTGAATACGACCGCTTGTTAACTGGAAATGTAATTTTTGAAAAAAGAACGAAAGGGGTTGGAATTCTTTCAAAAGAAGATGCCATTTCATTTGGCGTAACAGGTCCGGTAGGTAGAGGGTCCGGTTTTTCAAATGATGTAAGAAAACACCATTCGTACAGCG
>CP070731.1:592583-596931 GCA_020347545.1 Flavobacteriaceae bacterium
GGCGTTTCCATCTTTGAATTTTATGTAATAGGATTGGATCCCCTTCCAGAAAACCTCATCACCTAGCTTGTAACGTAACATATTGAGCACCCATCCCCCTTTTTGATAACTATTTCTATTCAAGACTTTCATAGGGTCCGATATTGTCAGGTCAACAATTGGAGCAGGGTTCTTTTTGTAGTATTCAATGACTTCCTTTCTGTCTTGAATCAACTCCTCTTTTCTCTTTATATTCCCACTAACTGATTCCTGATATAAAATGGCAAAATAGGTAGCAAAACCTTCACTGAGCCAAACGTGATTCCAACTACTTTCTGATGCTGAATCCCCAAACCATTGATGGGCTATTTCGTGTGCCATCAAACGTTGTAACTCTTTGTTCCCGTTTATCGCATTCTCCGCATAGGCAATGGTTCCCGCATTTTCAAGACCTCCCCATTGTGTTTTCGCTTGCATATTGGCAAGTTTGGCATAGGAATATGGCCCTATATTTTCGATGAAATAATTCAGGATCCTGGTGGCCTCCTCAAAGTCATCAAATCCTTCTTTTCTGTTTTCAGGATATACCCAGGCGCTCACGGCTATATCGCCGACATTTCCAAGGTATTTATAAGCAAATTTTGTGACTCCTATGGTCATGACCTTGGTTGCCACAGGAGCTTGTTCAAAGTACCTTGTTAGCTTCTCCCCATTCCCCAGGCTACTTTCTTCAATTTTAATTCCGGTGGCTACAACATCGTATTGCTCAGGGGCAATAATTTGGAATTCCACAGAAGCCTTGTCATAGGGATGATCAACCGAAGGCAACCAATATCTGGCAAGATTGGGCCAGTTATCCCCAAAAAAAGATCGCTGCCCGTATTTGGTCCTATCTATAACAAGTCCTCGCTCAGGAATTCCCTTATATTTAATTTCATACACTCTTGTGCCAGTTCCTTTCTTATCAGGAGATATTGAGAGTTTATTTTTGGAATATTCATATTTAACTTCTTTCTGATTTTCTAAAACATGTATGAGTTCCATCCCATATTTCCCTGATTTTCCAACCAGGTCCAGGCTGAACTCCTCAACATCCTCAGCAAAACTAACCTTAATTTCTGCCTTTCCTTGGATCACATTCGATGCATCATTTAAAGAAAGTTGAAAACAATAATGTAATACATCTGCCGATTTATTTTTTTGATAAGTGTCCTGTCCCAGAACAGAATTAACGGTAAAGAGTAATAAAAATGTTGCTATGTAGTATCTGAAAATCATTTAAAAAGCATTAAGAAGTTGTATGTATCATAACTGCCAAAATTCCATTAAAAGTGGAACTTTATAAAATTCCGGGAAAATTACGAAATAATTGGATTCCTTTAGAAATTTCACTTGAGACTGTCTGCAAATACCGGGTAGCTGATAAAATTGAAACCTTCCTGAATGAATTCCTGCAACTGATATTAGTCATTCACTCTTTATAGGATTTAACTATATTGCGCTTTGAATTCTGATGTCCTGGAAATATGCCAAAAAAAACTTACAAAAGATTTTTATTATTCTCACTCCTTTTTTGGGTTGTATTCTCCTGTGGTGGAGATGAGCCAATGGATATCCCGGATCCCGATCCGAATCCTGGCATTCCGGAACCTGATTTATCTGAAAATGAATTGCTCGATCTGACTCAGGAATCGACCTTTAAGTTTTTTTGGGATTATGCAGAACCAAATTCCGGTGCTGCAAGAGAGCGATTTCATCCTGGAAGCTCCACGCAAGATCAAGTGGTGACCTCGGGAGGTACAGGTTTTGGGCTTATGGCCATTCTCACAGGAATAGAAAGAAACTTTGTTTCAAGGCATGAGGCCGTTGATCGATTTGAAAAGATCTTTTCTTTTTTAGAAAATGCTGATCGGTTTCACGGAGCATGGCCGCACTGGATGAACGGTCAAACCGGAAAAGTTATTCCTTTTAGCCCTCAGGACGATGGCGGAGATTTGGTTGAAACTGCCTTCCTGTGCCAGGGATTAATTTGTGTAAAGGAATATTTTAAGGAGGGCAATGAACAGGAAAAACTTTTATCGGAAAAAGCGGACCAATTGTGGAAAGGCGTTGAATGGAACTGGTATACCCAAGGGCAGGATGCACTATACTGGCACTGGAGCCCGAATCACGATTTTGCCATGAATTTCAAATTATCGGGATATAACGAGGTTTTGATTACCTATGTCATGGCTGCATCTTCTCCTGACTTTACCATTAGCAAAGAGGCTTATAACTCCGGATGGGCTTCGGATGGAGGAATCAAAAGTGACCGTATTGCTTATGGACAACCTTTACTGGTGAAACACAATGGCGCAGAAACCTATGGAGGCCCTCTTTTTTGGGCGCATTACTCCTATTTAGGATTAAATCCAAAGGGGCTGCAGGATGAATTTGTAAACTATTGGGATGTCAATGTGAACCACTCTAAAATAAATTATCAGTATTGTGTTCAGAATCCTAAAAACTTTATGGATTATGGAACAGATTGCTGGGGTTTAACGGCCAGCTATACAAGAAATCCGGATGGAAGTATTGGTTATGCGGCACATGCACCGGGCAATGACCTGGGAATCATATCTCCTACTGCTGCCTTGTCATCCATGCCTTATACTCCGGATGAATCATTAAGTGCCCTGCGCTATTTTTATCATCATCGAGAAAAACTTTTAGGGCCCGCAGGCTTCTACGATGCTTTTAAACCGGGTAGTTCCTGGGTAGCTGAAGCCTATCTGGCCATTGACCAGGGGCCTATTGTTGTGATGATTGAAAATTACAGGACAGGATTGTTATGGAATCTGTTCATGCAAAATGAAGATGTTCAGAAGGGCCTTGACAAATTGGGGTTCTCCTACTCAAACTAAAGCTTATTATCAGGTGTTGTTGCTTTATATAAAATTGCTCCTTTCTGGGATGTCAGTTTGAATCTTGCACCTGAAACTGTCAAAAAACTTTCACCTTTACGATAATGATTCACAACTTCATCTTCATGGACCTCAATCTCACCGTTCATTAAGAGAAAAATTTCAAGGGTGTTTGATTTAAGGCTAAGTGAATCATTGGCATCGAGTGAAATTCGACTCAATTGAAAATCCTTTACCGCGCATTCATAAATTATTTCTTTCGTATTATCAGCAACGGTACCTTTAATAATCTCAGGGATCGTTTCCTGGTACTTAATGTGTTTTAGCAACTCTTCAACGTCTACGTGCTTCTCTGTCAAGCCGCCGCGAAGTACATTATCAGAGTTTGCCATAAGCTCCATGGTCAGGCCTTCAAGATAAGCATGTGGAATACCGGCATCCTGAAAAACGGCATCTCCTTTCTCAACCTTAACGATATTAAAAAAGTAAATCGAAAAAATACCCTTATCCAAAGGGGAATCTGACTCCTTTCCCAGGAAACTTTTTGCAGCCCAAAAATCAGGTGATGACTTTAATAGTTTATTTTCCTTGTACAAAGGAATGATCCTTTCCATCAAAGGTTTTAGGATTGCATCAGCCTCTGCATCAGATAATTCCATAACGAACCTGTATAAGCCTTTATATCCTTTTTCCTTAAAAACGGAGATGAGACAGGTCAATTCGGGCACCTGTTTTAATTCGGATATAAGCGAATCTTTACTTCGAAACCCATGCAGCAACCAGAACTCGCCCAACGCCACCATGATCTCCGGTTTGTGGTTGTCATCTCTGTAATTTCTGTTCAGAGCCGTCAAGGGAATACCCAATTCATTTTCCTTTAAATAGCCTTTCTCAGCTTCTGTCTTCGTAGGATGTACCTGAATGGAAAGCATCTCTTTCACATCCAGGACCTTAAAGAGGTAAGGCAATCTGCCAAATTCCGAATATACCCCAGGGCCGAGTATTTTTTCAGGATCTCTTTGAATAAATGTATCAAGGTTAATTTCATCATTCTCTATGCTCACAATTGACGGTGCCTTTTCATGTGCACCCATCCAGTATTCTGCAAAAGGCCTTGTATCCGGCTTTATACCCAAAAAATCAGGAATAAAATTGCCACCACCCCAGGCATAATGTTGAATCTGACCCGTAAAAGGAAATACCCTTTTCATAGATTTATTTTGAAGTTTCGAAGATACAAAAAGTGCAAACATTGATTCATCTTGGAAGAATAGATAGATCCTCAAAATCATTTCCAGCTTAACTGAAAATTATTAGTGATCTAATTTCTAAACGATTATCTATGGATATTTTTGTATTTATGACAATTTTTATCTAATTTTATACTACATTTAATTTATATTTAAATTATTGAATTTAACTCAAGGCTATGAGAAAAAACTACTTTGCAATTGCAAATTTTAACT
>CP070731.1:597031-601286 GCA_020347545.1 Flavobacteriaceae bacterium
AAAAGAATACGACGTGTCCAAGTTGTATTACAATAAAGATTATGAACCTTACGCCAGAGAGAGGGATAAGGAGGTAGAACAACTTTTTAGGGAAGCGTCACTTGAATTCAAATCGTTTAAGGACCAGGTTATTTTTGAGAAAGATGAGATTGTCAAGGGCGATATGAAGCCCTATCACGTTTTTACACCTTATAAGAACAAATGGCTGAGTCTTTATAAAAAGACAGAGACTTCTTCATTGGCACAGCTGGAAAAATTGATCCAGCACAAAATACCATTTCCTGAAATTTCAGAATTAGGATTTGAGTATTCCAAGATAAGAGTAAAGCCTTTTGACTTGACTAAAGCGGATCGGTACGAAGAGGACCGGAACTATCCTTTTAAGGAAGGGGGAACCTACCTGGGTCCACACCTTAGGTTCGGAACGATTAGCATTCGTAAACTTGTAGAGGAAATTAAAAAAAGAAGTGAAGTCTTATTAAGTGAATTGATCTGGAGAGAATTTTTTATGCAAATCTTGTATCACTATCCGAATGTGGTTCATGAGAATTTCAAACCAAGGTACAATGGAATTGTATGGAGGAATAATAAAGAGGAGTTTGAAAAATGGTGCAAAGGAATGACTGGTTACCCTTTGGTGGATGCCGGAATGCGAGAACTAAATAACACGGGTTATATGCACAACAGGGTCAGAATGATTACCGCCGGTTTTTTATGTAAACATTTATTAATTGATTGGCGTTGGGGAGAGGCATATTTTGCTTCGAAGCTTCTGGACTATGAACTATCTTCAAATAACGGAAACTGGCAATGGGCAGCTGGTACAGGTTGTGATGCTGCACCCTATTTTAGAATTTTCAATCCCTCTGAACAGGTCAAAAAGTTTGACAAAGAATTGATTTACATCAGGAGATGGTTACCGGAATATGAAACCTTTGATTATCCATCACCAATTGTAGAACACAGAATGGCTCGTGAAAGGGCTTTGAAGGTGTATAAGACGGGTATGGAGTTTAATTAGTTCAATTCTATTGAGACAAATATTCTAATAATTATTAAATATTAGTTGTGGAGATCATCAAAACGAATTCAAAAAATAAAGACTTTCAGTTTCTGGTTGCAAAATTAGATAGGGAACTTGCTGAGCGAGACGGTCCGGATCATGATTTTTACCATCAATATAACGGTATAGAGAACCTGGACCATGTTATTTTGGTCAAAGCCAAAAAAGAAGCAATAGCCTGCGGGGCGATCAAAGCGTTCGAGCGAAAGGCCATGGAAGTAAAAAGAATGTTCGTTCTGAAGGGTTTTAGATCCAGGGGAATCGCGCAGCTGGTCCTGGAGTCTTTGGAGGACTGGAGCCTTGAGCTTGGCATGGAAAAATGTATTCTGGAAACGGGTAAAAGACAACCTGAGGCGATTTCACTGTATAGAAAAGCAGGATATTCGATTATACCTAATTACGGACAATATAGGGGTATTGAGAATAGCGTTTGTATGGAAAAGGAGTTAAATTGACTTTATCTCAAATGAGAATTTATTTTTTGTTGACATTTCATGTCGTCTTGATTCTAATGTGTTGAAATTAAATTTGTGACTTTAAAATCAAAGTCATGAAGGAAATTTTTAGAAGTATCTTTGGAATAATCCTTACAATAACCTTGTTTCTAACGATAGAAATTGCGGTTCAACTGTTTGTTCCGGAACTAAAACCTGTGTTGTCGATTATAAAGGGTATTGCAATAGTGACAGTGCTTTTAGGAATATCCATCATTTCTAAAGCAGTATTCGACATGACCTTAAAAGCTAAATTTAAGCGAACTTAGGCCTTTAAAGCCATAACTTATAGAGAGCTCTTTATCTTGTCTCAACAATCTCATTTTCAATGATTTTGTTTACAAACAATTATAAGTATAAATCCTAAGAAGTTTCAGATTTCAATATAAATTTCTATTTTTGAGCGGTTTGGTGAAATTAATCTGGAAATCATGAAAGGAAAAATCGTTGTCCTTTCACTTGCTTTATTGTGTGGAAAAATAGCACAGTCACAGGTGAAAGTAGATGTTTCTGAAATAGAGGAGAGAAATGTCAATGGAAAAAATATCTTGATATCGAATGAAGCACCCTTTACAGGAATTGTTTATGAGAATTATGTTGTTCCGAAATTAAGATATGCTGTTAAGGAAGGAGTTAAAGAGGGTAGTTACGAGTTGTATTTTGAAAATGGCCGATTGAGAAGAAAAACATCTTTCAAGGAGGGTAAATATGATGGTCCTTATGAGGAGTTTTATGAAAACGGACAGTTGAAAATAAAAACGAGCTTTAAAATGGGTAAATACCATGGCCCGCTTGTCATGTATTATAAGAACGGCCAGATAGAGGCTACAGGTAATCATTTGGTAGGTCAATTTGACGGTATTCAGAAGAAGTATTACGAAAACGGAAATTTAAAATCAAAGTCGAAATATATTAATGGTTCCAGACAAGGAGAGTCTTTAAAGTATTACGAGAACGGAGATTTAAAGGAAAATGCATTTTATAAGGATGGCCGACTAAACGGAAGTTACGAGAATTATTACGAGAATATGATGCTCTATGTAAAGACCGCGTACAGTAACGGAGAAAAGGAAGGCATATTTCACATGTATCACGAAAACGGATTTCTAAAAAGAAAAGGATATTATTCAAGAGGAAGGGAAAATGGCCCTTTTGAGATTTATCACGATAATGGCAAACTTAAACGGAAAGGTTATTTTAAGGACGGAAAATTAACCGGAGAGTTTGAAAGCTATGATGAAAATGGCAGGCTCGTGAATAAAATGACGTACCGAAATGGCCAGGTAATAGGATATGTTCGCTAGTAATTCTATTTAGAATGATTATTTAATAGACTGCACTTTCTTAGATACTTGAAAAACAGAAGATAATTACGTAACTTCATAAAGTGAATTTTTAAAAATCTTGACTCATGGATAAGAGTAAAGAGGTTTTTTACAAAATTTGCTTTGATTCCCTAATGGAAGGGATTTGTATCGCAAATCATGAAGGGAGAATTGTCATGAATAATTCTGCCGTAGAGGAATTGTTTGGTTATGAAAAAGGGGAATTAATTGGAAAAAAGATAACTTCACTGATCCCGGAAGGCCAGCGTAAAATTCATCTCGAATATTTTCAGAACTTCATTAAACATCCAAGAGTTTATAAAAAAGGAAAAGGAAGAGAATTCCTTGGACTTCACAAAAACGGAGAGATTCTCGATCTTGAAATCGGATTAAACTATTTTACGCATGAAGGGAAATTTTTTGCAAAAGCCCTAATTTCTGAAATAAGTTTAAGAAAGCGCAAGGAACTTTGGATCAAACAGAAAAATAAGAATCTGGAACTTGAGGTGGAGGAACAAGAGAGTCAATTGATCAGTCTGGTCTCTGAACTCGAACTTTCCAACAGAAAACTAAAGGAGGAAATCAAGGAGAGGGCTTTCGCTGAGCAACGCACCAAATTAGCCTTGGAGAAAGAAAAGGAGCTTAATTTAATGCAGACCAAATTCGTTTCTCTTGCTTCTCATGAATTTAAAACTCCATTGAGTGGAATACTCACTTCAGCTTCGCTCATTCAAAAGTACAACGAGGTTCAGTCGAATCCACGCGTCGCAAAACATACAAATACGATTAAGTCGTTGGTGGGACAACTCAATAACGTGCTGGATGATTTTCTTTTCCTGGAGAATTTGGAAAGAAAAGGATATCCAATGAATATATCCCGATTCAAAATTCGTGAGGTAATTAACAGTTTGGTGAAAGATGCCGGGGCAATTTTAAAAGAAGGACAGCGCATAGAGATTTCTTCTTACGAATCGAATACAGAATTACAACATGATAGAATAATTGTGGACATCATAATCAGAAACGTTTTATACAACGCCATAAAATATTCCGGAAAGAATTCTGTAGTCGGAATAAAGATTCATTCCGGAAAAAATATGAATATTGTTATTAAAGATGATGGAATTGGAATTCCCAATGAAGCCAAAGAACATATTTTTGACCGGTTTTATAGGGCAAAAAACGCATTGCCAATTCAGGGTACAGGGATAGGCCTTAATATCGTAAAAAGGCATTTACAGAAGATCAATGGTTCAATACATGTGGAAAGCGAAGAGACAAAGGGAACTGAGGTGACTATTAGCCTCCCTTTAACTTTTCAGGATTAAAAAGTTTAACATTATAAATTTTATTATGGTGAAAAAGAAGATCTT
>CP070731.1:601386-605627 GCA_020347545.1 Flavobacteriaceae bacterium
GAAATAGGTAGATAATTCCATCGGACACTGAACCCCTTTCGGAATATAACAGAAGGAACCATCCGTGAATACAGCCGAATTTAAAGCGGCATAAAAATTATCCGTTTTAGGGACAACACTTCCAATATATTTTTTGACCAGATCCGGATGCTCTTGTATGGCTTCAGAAATAGGGCAAAATATAATTCCTTTTTCAGCCAGGGTTTCTTTAAATGTGGTTGCCACTGAAACCGAGTCTACAACAATATCCATTGCAACTCCGGTGAGTCTTTTTTGCTCATCAATGGAAATCCCAAGCTTATTAAAAGTTTTTAAAAGTTCAGGATCTACCTGGTCTAAACTTTCAAGTTCTTTTTTGGGTTTTGGAGCAGAATAATAGCTTATGCCCTGAAAATCAGGTTTTTCATATTTTACATTGGCCCATTCAGGTTCTATCATTTTTTGCCAGATGCCAAAAGCCTCAAGCCTCCAGTCCGTCATCCATTCAGGCTCGTTTTTTTTCTTGGAAATCGCTCGGATTATATCTTCGTTCAACCCTTTTGGAAAGGTTTCAGATTCTATGTCTGTATAGAAACCATACTCGTATTCTTTTGTTTCGAGTTCCTTTTTAAGATCATCCTCGGTGTACTTGCTCATAACATTAAATTAGATCGATTAATACTTATAGTGAGAAGCTTTCACCACAACCGCATGTCCTGTTGGCATTGGGGTTTTTAAACACAAAACCGGTTCCATTCAATCCACCGGAATAATCAAGTTCAGTTCCTACCAGATATAAAAAGCTCTTCTTGTCTACTACAATCTTGATATCGTTGTTTTCAAACACTTTATCATTTTCCTTTTCCTCATTGTCAAAACTCAGATCATAGGACAGTCCCGAACATCCTCCACTTTTAACTCCAACACGGATAAAATCTTTGGAAGCATCAAAACCATCTTCTTCCATCAGCTCAATCGCTTTCAGTTTTGCTTTTTCAGATACTTGTATCATAACAAATTAGATTCATTCTAAATAAGTGCAAAGATATGGTAAAATATAGACTTAATAAATACTCGGAAAAAAAAAGTGACTCTTCAACACAATAAAAAAAATTTTTTTGCAGGCTAAAAATGGCGCAATAAAGCCCATTTGATGCCGTTTCGGATATTAACAATTTTCTCGAGTTATTAACATCTTCTTAACAAGGATGGACTCCTCTTCTAGAATTAATGAAAATATCTTCGAGATAAATTGTTGACATACAAATAGTTAACAAATTTATTAGATATGCCAACCGAGAATTCGCGAACCGGGAGACAATCAAAAAATATCAATTATAACCTGTTATCAGCAGAAGATTCTGTGATGACGGGCATTACTTTTTTACCAAACCACAACAATAACAATTCAAATAATATGAATTCTTTAACAATGAAAAGATCAGAAAAATCAGATTTTATCAGAACAAAATCTGTTCGGAAATCTTATTATTCCCAGAAAGGGCTGAAAATACTAATGATTTTGGGATTACTTTTATTTTCAATCAGTATGTTCGGACAGACTCGAACGATTCCTGCCGGATCAGTCATAATTGACATGGGGGTATCAACTCAAACCATTGAAAACGGTTTGAAACCCTATGGGCTGGTTTACAGATTGGTTGATAGTGTTGGTATTCCTGTTGTTTGGTCAATTAACCCAGCAAAAATTTCTGATAGTCAAAAGACTTATGATCAATTGGATTTTACTGTGGATGGAATCGATTTCAAGGGCGGACCTTTTATCATAGAAGAACAATTTGCAAATATTCCTGATATACAATCATTATTAACTCAGTGGCAAGGTTATGGAGTGGTCATGCACACGACATTATCTGAAGTAGATGTCCCTTTTTACAAAGAGATTAATATTTGGCCGGAATGGGTGATTGATCCTAAGAATCAAGACGAGGTTACCTACTATCTTGATATTGCTTCAATACCTGATGATGCTTATAGAATAGCCAATGCTGATGATTTATTACAATGTGATGACATTTATATGATGCCACATGCTGACCCTGAATGGGATGATAGTGGAGAACTCTACACCTGGACACAGGACTATGGTACAACAAGCGCCGAAACAACACTTGAAGGAAACAGAGGATGGTTATGGACCGGTTGCCATGCTGCGAGTGTATTGGAGCAAATGGAACAAAACGGAGATACAACAAATTTTCTTTCCAATCCCACAATGATTGGTCATAAAGATCATGAGGATAGTTCAGGAGATCCATTCCATTATGACCATCTAGGGGATTCTTTTATGCAATTTTTAGGAACTATGGATGGCGCCACTGAAAACGGTTCAGAACGAATTTATTTACCGGATGGTGAATGGAGACCTACTACTCAGATTGCAGTTTGGGATCCAAACCAGGAGGATATAAGTTCATCCGATCCGGAAGATAGAGCGGCTGTTGTACTTTATGGCCCTGCGTTTGGAAATTCTGATAATGGAATGGTGATGTATCAGGGGGGTCATGATCTTACAAAAACGGGTTCAGTAAGTGAAAAAGTGGCAGCAATAAGACCATTTTTAAATTTTTCATTTGATGCGAGAACGGGTAAATCGGCACAGTTTACTGATAATTCATCGGTACCACTAATCGAAACAGCAGGACAGACCCTGAGTTTAAATGTGAGTGCTAGTTCTAATATTCCGGGTAATAATTTCACTTATCAATGGACTGTAAGTGATCCTTCGGCCGGTAGTTTTACGTCTCCGACTTCAAATGTGACAGATTTTGATATTGATCCTAATTATTCGGGAAGTTTGTTTATTAAACTTACATCCACAGATGATTGTGGAAGAGAAAGTTTTAAATCTTTTGGATTAAAAATTGTTCCAAATACTCCTTTTGCTCCAATTGCAAATGATGATAATTATGCAACATATACCTCAAATAGCATCACATTTAACCCTTTACAGAATGATACTGACGACAACTATAACATAGATGTTACTTCTTTAGTCCCAGCTCCTGGAGAATTCTTAGTGATACCTGGTGAAGGAACCTATTCTATTAATAACACTAATGGTACTATAACATTCACACCAGTTTATGGTTTTGTAGGAACTTCTACTTTAGACTATGTTATTTGCGATGATACAGCTGGAGGTCCTTTATGTGATACCGGAACAATTTCTATTGATGTTTTGGACAGCCCATGTTCATCAAATGAAACTTTAGTATTAACAACTGATTATGGTGATTCGGTGGTTAGTTCAAGCGATTGGAAAGATGCTGCTGATGCACTGGGAGCTCCAGATTCCAATCTTTCCAAGGCTGATAAAGACGATGGAGAAATTATTATAGATTTAGGTGAAACTGCTGTGGAAGGTTCACAAATAATCTTTAGTGTTTTTAGTGAAAAAGGAAAATCTGTTGACGCCACTTTTGATGCAAATTCTTCCAATAGTTTTCCAAATAGTCAAATGACTGTCACAGGAATTACAACTGAATACCCATTTTCACAAGCAGTATTTTATACAGTTCCAGCAGGAGGTGCGAGATATGTTAAGGTAATTGCTGATAAAGAATTTCAATTGGAATCAGTGACTTTTGAATATGCAACTTGTATACCTGAAGAACCTGATTCGGATCTGGATGGTATTCCGGATAATGTTGATTTAGATGATGATAATGATGGAATTTTAGATAAGCAAGAAAATAATTTACTTCTTTATGGTGGTTTTGAAAATGTTCCAGTTCCGAACGATGGAAATAATCAGGCAGGTCAAGGTGTTAATGCAACAACTATTTTGCCATGGATATTAACTCCTGGTGCCTTAGGCTCAGGTGGCACCCCAAATGTAGTTCAGGTAGATGGTGACGGAGTAGCCCCAGATTATAATTATGGAAATGGCGGACCTCCATCCGATGCAGATCCAAATACTGGTGATGGAATTAATCAGCATTATTTCGATATCAATGGGAACGCAGATTTTTATCAAACTTTTACAATTACCAATACAACAGATATAACTTATTCAGGTTATTTTTCTCCAAGAGATAATAACAATTCAGCTACGGGTCAAATTTCTATTTATTCAGGAACGGGAAATACTGGAACTCTGGTATCTACCACAGGAACAGTTGCGTTTCCGCTACAGGGAGGATCTTCTAGTACAACTCCCTGGGAGCAAATTAGTGGTAATGTTGTTTTAACGCCGGGGACTTATTCATTTGTGGTAACGATGTCAAATTTTTCAAATT
>CP070731.1:605727-609956 GCA_020347545.1 Flavobacteriaceae bacterium
ACTTTAACTAAATTTTTAACAGCTATAACATTATCTGCCATTCCAATCATTTCATCATAAACCAAATTAATCTCACATTGACCGGAAGTTGCTACCTCGTGATGTTCAGCTTCTATTTTAATGCCAAAATAATTGTACAAATCATCACAAACATCTTTTCTAAATCCTTCAAGCGTGTCTTTAGGTTGTGATGGATAATATCCTTCTTTGAGATCTATTGCAGTACTTACGTTTCCTTTAGCCCATGGTGATTCTTTTGATTCTATAGAATATCCCGAACCTCCTCCAGAGTGGGTTGCTGCATAGGGTGATGGATACACATTGATAGAATCAAATACAAAAAATTCAATCTCTGGACCCCAATTAGTATGAGTTAATCCAAAATCTTTTAGCTTCTTGCTGAACAAACTTTGAGCGCTCAATATGTTTCCTATGTTATTTATGAGTTTCGAAATACTGTGCCATTTAATTAAAGTCGGATACTATAATATCCACAATCAAAAAAAGCATCCGCCTTTTCTTAATTTTCGAGTTAAAATCATATATAAATTAAAAAAACCATTAATGGCGCTCCAAATATCCCACACTATTTTAAAAAATCTGTTCCGGCAAAAATTAACGTATGGTACTACTGAAATATGTTTTCTCTGACCACCCCCAAGATCTTTTCAGTTACTGAACTGACCAGGTCAATCCGCGGCTTGCTGGAGACAGAATTTCCCTTTGTCACGGTCAGCGGCGAAATATCCAATCTGCGCCAACCCTATTCCGGCCACCTGTACTTCACCTTAAAGGACGAGGCAGCGCAATTAAAGGTGGTTCTTTTCAAGACACAGCAGCGCTACCTGCCGGAACTCCCCGCTGACGGACAGCAAGTTATCTGCCGGGGCAGGATATCGGTGTATGAACCGCGTGGCGAGTATCAGTTGATCGTTGATTATATGGAACGGCTTGGCAGCGGTGAACTGCAAATTGCCTTTGAAAAGCTTAAACAAAAACTAGCCGATGAAGGCCTTTTTGAAGAAACACACAAGAAAAAAATACCCACTTTTCCAGCCCGTATAGCCCTGGTCACTTCACCAGAAGGAGCCGCGGTTTTTGATTTCCTCAAAATGGCACAGCAGCGCTTTTCAGGGCAACCAATAGAGATTTACCCAGTGCATGTCCAGGGAGATAAAGCGGCACCGGAAATCTGTGATGCTCTCGAGGTTCTTAACCAACGTCGCAGTTCAGAGGTCGTCGTTTTATGTCGGGGAGGCGGTTCAATTGAGGACCTGTGGCCCTTTAATGACGAAAGGGTTGCCCGGGCCATATACAGCTCCGAGATCCCGGTAATTTCTGCCATTGGCCATGAAATTGACTATACCATTGCCGACTTTGTGGCTGATTTGCGGGCACCAACCCCAACTGCAGCTGCGGAAGCGACTGTTCCTGACAAAGAGATACTGACTGAGCGGATCCATCGTTTTAAGCAACAGCTGGTGGATTCCGTCCAGCAGAATATTAATACCCAAAAACATTTCATCAGGATGCAAAGAAGGATACTGGGTGATCCAAGAACACTGCTTACGCACAGTCTTCTCTACCTTGACAACGTGCAGAGTTCTTTCATCAACACCTTTAAAACCTTTCTCTATCAGCAGAAACTGCAGCTTGACGCCCTTAATGTCAGGCTTAACAAACAAAGCCCGCTACAGCAGCTTGAATACAAGGAACAGTGGACCAGGGAACTCGCCAGGAGATTGCTTGTGGTGATACAAAAACAACTCGACAAAAAAAAGGTCAGGCTTTTGGGTGCAGTCACCCTGCTCGATGCAGTCAGCCCATTGGCTGTTCTCGGCCGTGGCTATGCAGTTGTCCGCTCAGGACCGCATGAAAAACCACCGGGTGAATTAATCCGTTCTGCAACACAGGTTGATATTGGCAAGCAGTTGGAGATCATCCTGCAGCGAGGCAAGATAGCAACAAAGGTAAATGAAATAATTGAGGATGGTCGAGACGAGAGGATTTGAACCTCCGACCCCAGCGCCCCGAACATCGGCAGCATTCTTTAAGGTCCTGTTTTCCTTGTTTTTTTTGACGTTTTTTATTGGGTGCTCTTTTTTGTGTACCCAATAAAAATCCCCGCCCAAATCAGACGAGGATTTTTCACTCAGCATGTCCAATGGCCATCTTAACTTTTTAGATGCAAGATTCCAATTATATATTCAATAACCTGAACATAGTACAACCGGAGAGAGAAATTTAAATTCCATCTCCGGTTTATATATTCAATTGCAGTCTGTCTGTATATTAATTATAGGTTATTTATACGTAATGAATAAATGGACTGATCAAAAAAATTGATCTTCAGGTTTATAGAAAAACTGCAGCCGCATCAGTTCAGCTTTTAGAAGCCTTGTGCCCAGATTACACCTGCTAACGGTCATTTGGGTTGTAATGTATATTAATCTGTTTATTTTTGTATAAACAGCTTTTAAAATAATTTTAAATTTGCTCAAAAAGAAATACTCCTGTCAGTTTGAAATTATCATTGCAGGATGAATGAATGGAAACGAGAGATATAAATATAAACCAACCAGATGAAGGAGACAGGCGAAAAGCTTTTAATCGGAGGACAAGTGGAGAAAGGAGAAGTAAGGTTGACAGGCGAAGCGTCAATGACAGGCGCCTAGGCTGGGGCAAAGTAGATGACCACCTGCTGCGTGGAGCGCTGGCTGCAACGGCTTCCATAGTCTTTCAATTCAGTCGACCTTTTACAATTATAATCGGCTATGTTGATCTTTTGTTAGCCAGCACCAAAGATGAAAAAACACAAAAAAAACTTGTCATAGTAAAAGAACAATTACAAATCATTTCAGAGATACTTGATAGTTTCAGAGAGGTTGAAAGTTTTAAGACAATAGATTTTGACGGAGTGGATATTCTGGATACAAACAAGCCGCAGGACGTGAAGCAGAATGAACTGGACCGTAAAATATCGTAAACTGACAACTACCCAGTGTGAGATGTTTCCATGTTAAATTTGATTAACATGGATGTTTTGCTATTTGACTGTAGAAAAGATCAGTTGGTGATGATGGAGGAAATTCTTACAAGAATCGGCTGTAAAGTTTCCCTGGTAATGAAGGAATATGAATGCTTTTCAAAACTCATCGGCAGGAAATGCGATCTGGTGATATTTGATCACAGTATTCCAGGGCTGAATATTACCGATTTTGTTACTCAGATTGAAAGAATTGATCTATGCATATCCGTTGCTATGATGGTTACACTGCCAAGCAGATTTTATGAGGAAAAATACGGCTGTTCGGGAATTGATTTCCTGATTTTTAAGCCATTTGGTTACAATGAAATTTTATTTTTGGTACGGAGCGCTTTTCAATATTCGTTGAAATTAAGAAAGGCATCCTGAATGAATGGGAATGAATAATAGTTTTGTTTGCTGTTGTTGTTTTGTAAAACTGCACCCACGGTTACATTATATGTAACCTAATATATAAAAAAAATTGCTAACAAATTAATAACAATTGTGAGCAACATACAAGGAGGTAACATCATGAGCAAAAAAGCAAAAATAAACAACGTCATAAAGGATTCAATCTCCAAGCTTTTTATTCTGAGAGATTCATGCACGGGCACAAGCATTACCCAAAAAGACGCCCCGAACATTATCTGGTTCGAGGGAGCGGCAATATTGCTCCAGCAGGGTATTGAAAAGCTGCAGTCGGCACAGCAAAAAATTGCTAGCAGCGACGAAGATACAAGCAAAGATTTTAGCTTTAATGCGAAGGATACAGTTTCAAAACTAATTGTTTTGAAAAATTCATGCCAGGGTGTTTCACGTATAAATGAGTCGGATGAAAACCTTAATTGGTTTGAGGGCGCCGAATCTATAATCTGCGACGTAATTGATCAGCTACAAAAGGAATTTCTTAAAACTGAAACTCAGAAGGTCGCGACCAAAGCCGCTGACAGTTCCGAAAGCAAAAAAAGTGCACCGACCGCAGCCACAGATGACTCAGAGGCCGTTGCAGCGGTAAAGGAAAGCGAGGTGGATGATGCCGATGTGGAAGCTGAAAAGCAAGCCGCCGCAGGTTAATTAATATAAGTATTCGATAACCGAAAAATCTTGACTTTTAATAACGGTGTCAAGTGGAAATGTTGACTCCAGGATACTCCTGAAATTAAAACATCCTTGCCATTGTTTTGATTTTGTGAAACGCCAA
>CP070731.1:610056-614284 GCA_020347545.1 Flavobacteriaceae bacterium
TCCAATGATGTAGATTTTATCTACCATCAGGACCCTAATTTCTATTATTTATCGGGTTTAAAAGAACCCCATTCTGTTTTGGTAATTTATTCCGAGGATCAGGAAAAAGGCGGTAAAACCTTTAATGAAGCCCTTTATGTATACGAAAGAGGGGCCAGGTATAAAATTTACAATGGAGCCGGTGTAGGGGTACAGGGGGCCATTGATAACCTTGGGTTCACCAATGTTTATCCCGGTAAATCTTTTATAGAGGACCCCATTGACTTTTCAAAGTTTGACAAGGTCATGTTCAAAAAGTTTGAGAATGATGTGAGACAAAAAGGATGGGAACAGCCCAATTTGTATGCCTTGATCGAACAGTTCAAAACCAGTATCAACAGTATCCCGATGCCTGAATCAAAAGATCTGGATTCGGATAAGAATTCCGCACAATCAGTTGTTGACAACAGGACCCTAAGAACGCTGATGGCAAGTTTGAGGGAAATAAAAACAGACGACGAACTGAAGTTGATCAAAAAAGCGGTTGAGATTTCATGTGTGGGACAAATCGAGGTGATGAAAGCAATGCATCCAGGCATGTCTGAAACTGAAACACAAGGCATTCATGAAATGGTATTTAAGAAATACGGATCGGAATATGAAGGATATCCATCCATTGTTGGGGCCGGAAATAACAGCTGCGTGCTGCATTATATAGACAACAATAAATTAGAAGCCGGGAATGACTTGATCTTGATGGATCTGGGAGCGGAATACAGGGGCTATACGGCTGACGTGACCCGAACGATTCCTGCGAATGGAAAATTCACGGAAGAACAGAAGCTTATTTATGATCTTGTTTATGACGCACAGGAAGCGGGAATGGCCGCCATGGTAATTGGCAGTGATTACAAGAAAGTCGATGCAGCTGCAAGGGAAGTGGTTTATAAAGGCTTGCTTGAACTTGGAATTACAGATTCTCTGGAACAGGGCAAGCAATATTTTCCTCACGGAACTTCACATCATATTGGGCTTGATGTACATGATCTGAATAATCGAGGGCCGTTTAAGGAAAACATGATCCTTACCGTAGAACCCGGAATTTATATTCCTGAAGGAAGTGAATGCGACAAGAAATGGTGGAAAATAGGGGTGAGAATTGAAGATGATGTTTTAATCACAAAAGACGGGCCTGTTAATTATTCTGCTCTTGCTCCAAGAAAATCAGAGGATATCGAAAAAATGATGGAACAGGAAAGTGTTTTTGATCATTTTCACCTGCCTGATCTGGATCATCAAGGAGATAAATAGATTTACGCCTTGACTTTATTAAAGTCAATATAGAAATTTGGATCCATATTGACCTTTGAATCCGGCTGGGGTAAAGTGTATTTTTGCCATTCTTTTCGGGGCCTGATCCAAATCTCTTTGTTGTCAATTTTCATTTTTACAGGAATGTTGAAATTATCGACAGTATTTTTGAATCGGTAACTCATTTCTCCGTTTTTAATTTTACACTGCAGCATTGGAACATCTGTTGTTTTGAGATATTGATCAAAGAAGCCTCTAAGCTCAAGAGATGTTTTATCCATAATGTAGCTTTCCAATTGCTTGCTGCTCAGGGTTTGATGGTAGAAATCTTTGTTGATATCTCTCAGCAAGGATCTAAACTTCTCGTCATCATCAATGACCTGACGCAATGTGTGGATCATGGCAGCACCTTTTGGATACATATCACCGGACCCTCTTTGATTGACTTTATAGATTCCCGTTACGGGGCTGTTATTGGTTATACGATCCCTGAAGCCGATCAAATATTCATTGCCTGCCTCGGTTCCGAAATGATAATCCAGATAAAGCACTTCGCTATAGGTTGTAAATCCTTCATGTATCCACATGTCCGCCACGTCAAAATTGGTTAAACTATTGGCAAACCATTCATGGCCCGATTCGTGAATAATGATAAAGTCAAACTTTAATCCTTGACCCGTAAGACTCAGATCGCCACCTAAATAGCCATTTTCATATTTGTTTCCATACGTAACCGAGCTCTGGTGTTCCATCCCTAAATAAGGAGTTTCCACCAACTTAAAACTGTCTTCATAAAAGGGGTAAGGCCCAAACCAATATTCAAAAGCTTCAAGCATTTTAGGGACTTGCTTAAATTGTTTTTTGGCCTTTTTTAAATTATAAGACAAAACATAATAATCAAGATCCAGTTCTCCCTTCTCGCCTGCGTAGGTTTCTGAGAAATGGACATAGTCCGCAATGTTCATATTGATACCATAGCCATTAATCGGATTCACCACCTCCCAGGTAAAACTAATTGATTGATCAGTTTTTTCTTCTTTGATCAGTCTGCCATTGGCAACCGCGGTCAAGGTAGAAGGAACCGTGATCTTGAATCGTACTCCATTATCAGGTTCATCATAGGGGATGTCTTTGGACGGAAACCAGGAACTGGATCCTATGAGTTGGTTGGCATTCGCAATAAAAGGATTCTTGTTTTTATCTTTTCTCCAAACAAAACCACCGTCCCAAGGTGGATTAGACGACTCGGGAGGAATGCCTTCAAAAACAACTTCAATTTCCTCAACGCTTCCCGGACGTTGAGGTTTGACTAGTTTTACAAAATAAGCCGAATACTCCTTTTTATAAACGAGAAATTCTCCATCCTGGGTAATACTTTTTATTTTCATCGGATCCTGCAAGTCAAGATGAAGAACTGACATTTCATCAAGCACCTTATAGCTTATGCTATTTTTACCTGAAATTGATTTCTTTTCTATATCTACCGTTATATCCATTTCATAATGAAGAAGATCCCACCATTCCCGTTCAACGGTAATGCTGCCGCGTAGGCTGTCCTTTCGGCTATATTCCTGGGAAAAAAGGGTTAGAGGGACAAGTAATAACAGAGGGATAAAGATCTTTTTCATCACATTTTTTTTATCAAGTATAAATATAGCAAATAAAATCGCTTCAGGTTTGTAAGGCTTTTGTCTTTTGAATAAATTTGAGTTATGAAAAAATTGCTGCTGCTCACCTTATTTTTCCTTGCTGTTTCCAATTCAATTCAAGCTCAAAATAGTAAAAAGAACGAGGTAGTTAATGATTCTATTCAAGTTGCTTCTCAGGTTAAAGAAGAGGATTCTGTCGAGGATGAGGAAAGCAAAAAGAAGCTGAAAAAGGTGATCATACCGACGGTTACTTATAACAACAGTTTTGGAGCTATTTTGGGCTTTATGGCCTCCGGTTTTTATAAACTCAATGATACTGATTCGATTTCCCCGGAATCGAGTTCGGCTTTAATCGGGGCTTATTCCACAAATGATACGTGGTATGCGGTACAGGCCAATAAGTTTTATTTTAAAGAGGATCGGTTCAGGTCAAAACTTGTTGGTGGTCTCGGTTCTGTTAATTTTCAAACCTATCTGGACTGGGGCGATATCATTGGGAGCCTGCCACCTTCGATCATTCCGATTCCACCCCCGGGGGAGGGTGTTTTTATCGATTACAATACTCAATTTCAGTTTATATACCTCGATTTTTTGGTGCGTACCTATAAGCGATTGTATTTGGGTGGAAATATGGTTTATTCACATGCGCTTACCGAATTTGACGCACCTGGGAACCCAAAAGAAGAGCTGGATCTATTCGGTTTTGGATTTTCTTCTGAATATGACACCAGGGATAATCAATTTATGCCTTTGAGCGGATTCAACGGAAAATTCAATACCATGACCTTTTTGGAAAGCCTTGGAAGCAGTTCTAATTATACCAACTTAAATCTTGAGTACAATAAGTATTTTCCTCAGGGGGAGCGAAATACTATTTTGCTTCGCTTGTATGGCCAGGCGGCGGTAGGGGATGTTCCTTTTGCAGGACAGAATGTTGTGGGACGCGATGATCTTCGCGGGTACTCAAACGGGAAATACAGAGCCAACCAGGTATATGATATTCAATCTGAATACCGTCATTGGTTTGCCAAAAGATGGGGTTATGTCGCGTTTGGGGGAGTTGCCACAGCAATTAATGACGCGAGCGACTTATCCTTTGATAATCTGCTTCCTGCAGTTGGTGGGGGGATCAGGTTCCTTGCTATCCCGAGTTCCAAGATAAGTGTTGGAATGGATGTGGCGGTAGGAAAAGATGACTGGGGCCTGTATTTCAGGATTGGAGAAGCCTTTACACGTTAAAAAAGGTGATAACATCCTTTTCGTGAATGCCCCAATCTTTATTCATGAAT
>CP070731.1:614384-618585 GCA_020347545.1 Flavobacteriaceae bacterium
GTTTTTAAAGTAAAAGCGTGCCTAACTAAACGACTATGTCGTTTTAAAATTGGATACTTGACCTTTAAGTTAGTCCTAAACTTGTTAAAAGGAGTTTACAAAACCGTAACCGATGTAGGCTTTTTTATTTATATATCATGATAGAAACAACCATAAGTATAGCAATTGTTGCCCTGATATTGGGATACTTCATTGCTAAACTGCTTGAAAAGAAGAAGGCTTCATCAACGTTGAAGAACGTACGTGAGCAAGCTTCTACCATATTAAAAGAAGCGAAAATTGAAGCAGAAGGAATCAAAAAAGATAAGATCCTTCAAGCCAAAGAAAAATTTATCGAGTTAAAGTCGGAACATGAGAAGGTGATTATCGCCAGGGATAAAAAGATCAATGAGGCCCAGAAAAGAGTCAGAGAGAAGGAGTCCAAGGTTTCTCAGGAACTGGATAGAAACAAAAAGCTGAACAATTCACTTGATCAAAAGAATAAGCAACTGCAGAATCGCCTCGAATTGATCGAGAAAAAGAATGTTGAGATCGATAAAATGCACAAAAGGCAAGTTGAGCAACTGGAAACCATTTCGGGTGTATCTGCTGATGAAGCAAAAAAGGAACTTGTTGAAACCTTAAAAGAAGAAGCCAAAAGTGATGCCATGGCCTTTATGCAAAGTACGATAGAAGAGGCCAAAATGGGTGCTCAACAGGAGGCTAAGAAGATTATTTTAAACACGATACAAAGGATAGGGGTTGAACAGACCATAGACAATTGTGTATCGGTTTTTAATCTTGAGAATGACGATGTAAAAGGGAGGATTATTGGTAGAGAAGGAAGAAATATTCGCGCCATTGAATCTACAACAGGTGTGGAAATTATTGTGGATGATACTCCGGAGGCAATTATTTTATCCTGCTTTGATCCGGTTCGAAGGGAAATTGCGAGGTTGTCTTTGCATAAACTGGTTACTGATGGACGTATTCATCCTGCACGTATTGAAGAAGTTGTGGCAAAAACAACAAAGGAGATCAATGAAGAAATTATTGAAGTAGGGAAGAGGGCTGTGATTGATCTTGGAATACACGGACTGCATCCTGAGTTGATAAAAACTGTAGGACGAATGAAATACAGATCATCTTATGGCCAAAACTTATTACAGCATTCAAGGGAAGTTGCGAATTTATGTGCGATAATGGCTTCTGAACTTGGGCTGAATCCAAAAATAGCCAAAAGAGCAGGTCTTTTACACGATATTGGAAAGGTTCCAGATACTGATACGGAATTACCACATGCTATACTTGGTATGCAGTGGGCCGAGAAATACAATGAAAAAGCAGATGTATGCAATGCCATTGGTGCGCATCACGATGAAATAGAAATGAAGTCATTGTACGCTCCTATAATTCAGGTATGTGATGCTATATCTGGTGCCAGACCGGGAGCACGAAGACAGGTTGTGGATTCTTATATTCAAAGACTGAAAGAACTTGAGGACGTTGCCTTTGCGTTTAATGGAGTGCAAAAGGCCTATGCAATACAGGCGGGTAGAGAGCTACGTGTAATAGTGGAAAGTGAAAAAGTTGATGATACTAAAGCAGCAGAATTATCCTTTAATATTACCCAAAAAATTCAGAATGACATGACTTATCCGGGTCAGGTAAGGGTTACGGTGATCCGAGAGACGCGCGTTGTAAATGTTGCGAAATAAATTTCAGTTAAACGGGATTTGCACGATTCTTCATTTGCCCCTAAAGATTATTCATCCTTGAGTATGGGAATTTTATTTTCCATATAGTCTACGGGGGCGCTAACAGTTTTTGGTGTTTTAAATCGGTAACCAAAAAAAACATTGAACTGGTTTTTTGAAGGCGAAATTATTATTTTGTCCGAATTGAATTTTTCATTGGTAAACCTATTTGTATACTCTGCACCAAAGAAAAACTTATCACCATTGTATCCACCACCGAATCCGTAATTCAAAGAGAGTAAAGCGTCATTAAAATGATCTGTTTGAGTTCCTTCCGGGCTTATGTTTTTGGATTGATAAAAATCCAGTCCCATGCTGGGTACCCCATAGGCGTTGATAAACCAGTTTGTTTCAAAACCAAAGTATAATAGTAGCCAAGGAGCAAGGAGACATTAAACCCGCTGTATTCAGAATAAGTATCTCGATAAATGATTTCTCCGTTGATATCCTTCACAACATCGATTCCACTCAGACTGTAAAACATATATCCGATTCCCGGCATAAAGGAGCCTGCACTTTTGGTTTGAACCTCTGTTTGAGACTGAATGGCCCTCATGGAATAATTCTTATTGAACTTATAGGAGGAGGCCCCGTTCAAAACATTTGATGAAAGTTCAGGGAATTGGATCCTGATATCCGATCCTATGTCTATAAGTCCATTTGATTTGGACACATAGAAGCCTTTGTCAATATTGTATTCCAACACATGATTCCAGTTGTCAAAAAGTGCCTGAATCCTAAATCTAAAAGTGTCAGAACCCCCTTTCTCTTCTTTTTCTTCATCTGAAACTTTAGGCCTGACGCCAATTCGTATAGACAGAAACTTGTAACTGAAAACAACGGCATATCGAATATTTAAATTTGGTTGAATCACATAATCCACTTCATTTTCTTTGATAGAATACGTTGCTATATCGTTGCCAACTTCAAGTTTGACGTTGAATCTTTTCTTATAATCAGTAATGAATTCATTATTATTCGACAGGCTGTCCGAAGAACCAGATACCTGAACAATGCTGTCATTTTGGGGGAATATAGAGGTGGAGAACAAAAAAACAAACAAACAACAACAGAGTGCTGTCTTGACATGATTAGCCGGCCCGTCGAATGATATCACTTTTCTTATTTGAATTTTGAATTGATATAATCGTTTATTTCGGCGATTGATTCTATCTCATGTGACGAATTTCCGCTTCTGACATAGAATTTTTCATCAAGTTGCCCATTTTTGTTTTTATATTTCAAATACAAAGGCTCCTTGGCAGGAATCACTTTGATTTTACAGACCCAGTTTCCGTCCTCTACCTGTTCAAACTGAGTTCGAATATACTTACTTACATATTTTACACCCATCAGCTTATGCATGATATTTCTTAAATGGACTTCATAATAATCTGCGTCCGATTTTTTAAGGGTTTGAAAATCTTTCTCAAGTCCAACAACATTCTTGTCATCATCCACCCCTATGATCAGGATTCCGCCATCCGTATTTCCAAAGGCGGCAATGGTTTTCATGATGACCTTTTCCAGTTCCGGGTTGGTTTTTTCCTGTCTGTAATCATACCTTAGAGAAGATTTAAACTCCAGATATCTGTTCTCTTCATCTTTCAATATTTCCTTTACCGTAGGGATTTGCATTTTGTTAGGTCTGTAAAAAAACCTTTTTCGGATCAGCAATAGTATCCCGCCAAGGATTATTAAGGCCAGGCCGATTTTACCTCCATAAGTATTAAGTGGGCCCGAAGAGGCACTTAAAAGTTCACTGTTGGGTAATGTGTACAAATAATATTCGATTCCACTGTCTTCAGGAAGATGTTTGAATGAGGTCCAGTAAAATCGGTCTTTAAAATTAAAATTAAAGCTGCCCCGATCAATATCTCTGAAATTTGAAAAATGACGATCGATGGTTAATTGAAGGCTGTCAACTGAATTCAATGAATCTGAATCCATTAAGGGATTCAGAGCACCACTGTTTAATTTCAATTCCTTTCCATCAATATTTCTAAAGGTAAGTCTTGGTTGAATTTTTTTTGAGTTAAGGTCGAATTCATTAAAGAGAAAGTTCTTGGAAAATTCAAAGACAATGGCACTAACTTTACCTTTGACCTTGTAGGAGTAGGCCGTGTAGAAAAATTCCATTTCCTCCTCAGTACTATCGAGATTGCTTCTCTTTCTTAAGTACCATTTGAGTTGATTCTGGGTACTTATCAAATCCTTGAACCAATCCCTGCTGTAAACGGTTTCCTCGAAGCTCTCCAGCCAGCTACTGATTACTTTTCCATTTTCGACTCGATTCCATTGTACAATACCAAAATCATTTAAGCTGTCAAGAGTGATAATATGGCTCTTATTTTCTTTTCTTACCACCAGCTTATAATTTCCCTGGAAAAAGGCGACGGAATTCACCGATTTGTTTCTTTCGAGAAAATCCAGAAAATAGCTTATGGTATTTAGAGAATCCTTGA
>CP070731.1:618685-622882 GCA_020347545.1 Flavobacteriaceae bacterium
ACCCTGGTGCGTGACGGAGAAGAGGTTCTTATCGAAGAAACCTTGACTACTTCTTATACCATGGGTATGCAATTGGGAAGAAATTCGGATATCACAGAAGCTCAGAAGGCATTATTGAAAAAATGGCTCAAAGGTTGAGAGAACGCCCTGAGTGAAATTATAAATGTAAAAAAAGCCGTGTTTGTTAAAACACGGCTTTTTCAATTTTAATACCTAAAGTTTTTAGCTTACAACTTCTTCAAGTAATCCGTTAGTTTTGCTAACGGCATCGGCACTAGACTGAAGCTTTTCTTTTTCAGCTTCGTTCAGATCAAGTTCAACAATTGATTCGATTCCGTTTTTACCAATGATACAAGGAACACCGATTGAAATATCATTAAGTCCGTATTCACCCTCTAACAGAGCTGAACATGGGAACATTTTTTTGTGATCGCAGGCTATGGCCTGAACCAAAGCAGATACTGCTGCTCCAGGTGCATACCACGCACTGGTTCCTAGCATTTTGGTTAAAGTAGCTCCACCTACTTTTGTCGCTTCTACAACTTCAGAAATTTTTTCTTCAGATAAGAATTTACCTACAGGAACACTGTTTCTGACAGCAAGTCTTGATAATGGGATCATACCTGTATCGCTATGACCTCCTATTACCATACCTTCAACGTCAGATGCAGGGCATTCCAAAGCTTCTGCAAGACGATATTTGAATCGTGCACTGTCCAGAGCTCCTCCCATACCAATGATCCTGTTCTTTGGCAATCCTAAAGCTTTATGCGTCAAATACGCCATAGTGTCCATTGGGTTACTTACTACGATAAAGATTACGTTAGGAGAGTGCTCAAGAACGCTCTTTGCAACCGTTTTAACAATACCGGCGTTGATACCGATCAACTCCTCTCTTGTCATACCCGGTTTACGTGGAATACCACTTGTGATAACCGCGATATCACTATTCGCTGTCTTTGAATAGTCATTTGTGCTTCCTGTGATCAAAGTGTCAAATCCGTTTAAGGA
This sequence comes from Flavobacteriaceae bacterium, assembly GCA_020347545.1. Classification (GTDB taxonomy): domain Bacteria; phylum Bacteroidota; class Bacteroidia; order Flavobacteriales; family Flavobacteriaceae; genus Lutimonas. Next base: position 619,697 of record CP070731.1, read on the forward strand.
TGCACATTGCATAAGATCCATAGCTTTACCTTCAGCATAATTTTCTTTAATGTCGACAATGACAACCTCTGAGGCGAAATCTTTGATTGCGATGTATTCGGCACAGCTTGCTCCAACCGCTCCTGCACCAACTATAGTTACTTTCATAATTCTAGAATTTATAATTAATTAATATGTTTGTTCAAAAATCTATAAGACCCAAGTTCCTGTGAGAATCTTGGGTCTTTCTGTTATATGTCAATATTGGCGTAAACAGCATGTTTTTCAATGAATTCACGACGGGGAGGAACATCATCTCCCATCAGCATCGAAAATACTCTGTCTGCTTCCGTTCCGTTTTCAATTGAAACCTGTCTCATTGTTCTGAATTCAGGATTCATCGTGGTATCCCAGAGTTGTTCTGCATTCATCTCACCAAGACCTTTATACCTCTGGATACTTCCTCCTCCAAATTTTTCAAGGATGGCATCCCGTTCGGCATCAGACCAGGCATACTCTTTTTTTGCTCCCTTCTTTATTAAATAAAGCGGTGGAGCTGCAATATAAATGTTGCCATTCTCAACGAGTTCTCTCATATAACGAAAGAAGAAGGTGAGAATAAGTGTGGCAATGTGACTACCGTCAACATCCGCGTCACACATAATCACAATTTTATGATATCTTAACTTGCTTAAGTTAAGCGCTCTTGGATCTTCTTCGGTTCCAATGGTCACTCCCAAGGCTGTATACATGTTTTTGATCTCTTCATTTTCAAAGACCTTATGCTGCATCGCTTTTTCAACATTGAGAATTTTACCTCTCAGAGGAAGTATAGCCTGAAAATTTCTGTCTCGGCCTTGTTTCGCGGTACCCCCTGCTGAATCACCCTCCACGAGGAAGATCTCACACTTTTCAGGATCGTTCCATGCACAGTCTGAAAGTTTACCAGGTAATCCACCTCCGGACATTACAGTTTTCCTTTGCACCATTTCTCTGGCTTTGGTCGCTGCATGTCTTGCTTGAGCAGCAAGGATTACTTTTTGAACAATGGTTTTTGCATCGTCAGGATTTTCTTCCAGATAATTGGTAAGCATTTCCGATACAGCCTGACTTACGGCTGAACTCACTTCACGGTTACCTAGTTTTGTTTTGGTTTGCCCCTCAAATTGGGGTTCGGCAACTTTTACGGAGATAATGGCTGTGAGTCCCTCTCTGAAATCATCACCTGCAATATCAAACTTTAACTTACTAAGCATGCCTGAATTTTCAGCATATTTCTTAAGCGTGTGTGTCAAACCTCTTCGGAATCCGGATAAATGGGTTCCTCCTTCGTGCGTATTGATATTATTTACATAGGAGTGAAGATTTTCAGTATAAGAAGTGTTGTATACCATGGCCACTTCCACAGGAATTCCATTTTTCTCACCTTCCATGCTTATAACATCAGAAGTAAGCTGCTCTCTTGTGGCATCCAGATATTTAACAAACTCTCTTAATCCGTCTTCACTGTAATATTCTTCGTATATGTGGTTTCCTTCTTCGTCTTTGGTCCTTTTATCTGTTATCGTAATTGTAACCCCCTGGTTCAAATAGGCAAGTTCTCTCAATCTTGCAGAAAGGATTTCATAGCTGTATACTATTTCAGTTTGAAAAATCGTATCATCCGCCAGAAAAGTCACTTCAGTACCGTTTTCCTGAGAATCCCCTACCGTTTTAACCGGATATAAGGTCTTCCCTTTTTCATATTCCTGCTGCCAAATCTTTCCTTCCCTGAAAACAGTTGCTTTAAGCTGATTGGAAAGAGCATTAACCACAGAAACACCAACACCGTGCAAACCTCCTGAAACTTTATAGGAATCTTTATCAAATTTTCCTCCTGCTCCGATTTTCGTCATTACGACCTCCAAAGCGGAAACACCTTCTTTTTTATGAGTTCCAACAGGTATTCCACGACCATTATCCCGCACTGTAATTGAATTGTTGTCATTGATAAAAACATCTATTCGATCACAATGCCCGGCCATGGCCTCATCAATGGAATTGTCAACTACCTCGTAGACCAAATGATGAAGTCCTCTTGAGCTGACATCTCCAATGTACATGGATGGTCTCATCCTGACATGTTCCATACCCTCTAAAGCCTGAATACTGTCTGCTGAATATTGATTTTTGTTAGTTTCTTCACTCATATTTTTTAGTTCTCTTTTTGTGCTAAAATTTAAAACGTACAAATATAAGAAAACCCTCAATTTTAAGCCGGTTTTTTAAGCTTTTTAAAGGGTCAAGTTATCAACATTCAGGTACTTTTTTACCATTTAGGATAAATGGTCTGTCAGGCGGTAGGTGAATCATAAAAAAAACCTGTTTGAATAGCTCAAACAGGTTTCTTTTTTCGTGCAAATTAAAATAGCTTAATATTTGTTTATTTGCCCTTGTTAACCCTTTTTAATATCATTCCCCTCAGTCCAATATTAAAAAGTAGGTCAACTATATGATAAACTAAAAGTTTACATTTATTACTATGAAATTAAATCAAGTACAGAACACTTAATTTTAAAATCGAGCTCAAAATAGAAATCAAATCTGAAGGAAATCTGAAGTTTTATTCAGATTTGATTCTTTTTTTATTAAAAGGCCTGTAAAATATAGCCTTTACAGGCCTTTTTAATTTAATTAAAACAGCTTAATGTTTCAATTGAATGCTCTAATCTTCCAAAAAGGGTCCTATTCCCCTCAAAATATCTCCTTTTCAAAGATTAAGCTGATATCTTCTTCATATTTCAGTATTCATAGCATGAATTTTTGAACGTTCCGAAATAGTTATAAATCTATAACAGTCAGATAACGCAGCAAATGTATGGGGCCATTCTAAAGAAATTCTGAAGAATCAGAAAAGAATTTATTTACGTATTCTCCCCTTAAAAATATATGGAGATATTGTGCTGATCTTCAACGAACGAATGCGTTATTTTCCAACCGTAATTATCACATATTTTTTTCACTATCGCAAGGCCCAGGCCGAAAGAATTGGTAGCCGAGCTTTCTTTTTTAAATCTTTCGAATAATGACTCGGATGAAAGTTTCGGAGGTTCTCCGGTGTTTGAGACACTAATAAATAGATCATTTGTCTGAATGGTTATCTGTCCGCCTTCTTTATTGTGTTTAATGGCGTTGCTGATCAGGTTTGAGATCACCATATCAAAAAGT
>CP070731.1:622982-627159 GCA_020347545.1 Flavobacteriaceae bacterium
ATACTCTTTCCATTTCTCCAGTCACTACAAACGCTCTTTCTTCACCGTTCAAATTCGTGTCAAGATCGTATTCTTTATTTGGAGACAACCAGGAGAAAAAGGTTCTGCTCATGCTGAATTTGTGGTTTCCTATAAACGGTACCCAGCCAAAAAACTCATAATGATCACCTTCAGGAATTACACTGATCTGATTGTCATAAAAACCTACCGAATCCTTTTCGGAAACCGCAACACCCGTAAGTGGGTCACCACTAATGATTCTACTCTTTCCTGATTTTAATTTTCCTGCGATAAGATCCGTTATCTGTGCACCTTGAGTGATCGCGAAGTACTGAGGCCCTTCAACCTGACTTCCGGCTAGAGCAATTATCCTTGAGGCATCGTATTTTCCTGAAAGGAACATGCTTCCGATCGAAGCAACATCCTGAGGATCTATCACCCATACTCTGTCACCTGCATTAATAGGGTCAAGTTTCCCAATCTGTACGCCAACGTTTCCAGCCGGATGCTTACCACTTACTTTGTGAATAACCACATCCTTGATCCCATCCAAAAATGATTCAGAAGCGCCGACAGAAAGGTGGATTTTACCTTCGGTTAATTTACTTAAGGCATCAATACCAGCCTGAAACTCCTTCTCTTTGCCATCAAGAATCACCTCATACGAAGCCGCAAGCGGCGCCGTGGCATAAGCAGATATAAAAATGGATTTAGGTGTATCATTTGGATCAGCAATCACATCGTACGGACGCTGCCTGATCATCGGCCAGCATCCACTTGTAAGAAGTGCCTCTTTTATTTGAGGAGCTGCAAGTTTTGCAGGAGTTTTAGATCCAAAATCTACAAAAGTATCTTTTTGATCCGCACTTATTTTTATTGACAACAACCTTCTTTTTGCTCCTCTGACAACCTCTTTGATCGTTCCGCTAACCGGAGCTACAAATTTGATCTGATCATTGCTTTTCGAATGAAAAACAGGATCACCCACTTTTACCTTATCACCTTCTTTGACAGATAACTTAGGTTGCAGACCATGAAAATCGGATGGATTGATAGCAAAAATTTTAGAGCGATTTGCCGTAGATACATCTTTTTCGGCTACTCCTTTGAGTTTAATAGATAAACCCTTTTTAATTTTAATGTCTGTAGACATACTTTGCTTAATTAAATTATTTTTCCTCAATGGCGCATTCGGCCCTTAAAAATGGAAAAATCAATTGTTTCTTAATCGAGTGCAAATTTAATAATTAATATTTTATAGATTAGCATTTAATAAACATTTATTTAGAATCAAAAAACTCATATTTTTTTGTTCAACTTTCTCGATCGGTTTGATTCAAATTTTTACACAACTTATTGAAAAACAAATGCCTGTAATCACATTTTTTAAATTAAGACTTGTTTTAGCAATCGTGGGGTTCTTTAGTTTGGCTCCACTTTGGGCACAGCAAAATAACATCATTCCCCCTCCATTGCACATTAAAACGATTGAATTTAAGCCTTTGGATCCCGATTCTTATGCCCCGGTCGTAAAGCTTGGAGAGAAACTAAAGCTGAGCTTTGATGACATCAATGCAGATCAAAAAATCTATTCATACAAAATTGAACACTGTGATTATAACTGGCAAATTTCTAACCTGTCTTCTACCGAATATATGACAGGCTATTCATCAGACAGAATAAGAAATTACCAGAATTCCTTTAATACCCTGCAATATTATACCCACTACGAGCTGGAGATTCCCAACGAAAACAACAGGATCAAGTTAAGCGGTAATTATCTGATAAGCATCCTGGATGACTATGGCAACGTCCTTTTTACCAGAAGGTTCATCATGTATCAGCCAAAAGTAAATGTTGCCGTTACGGCACACAGAAGCACAGATCCCGCAAAAATCAATGAAAAACACAGCATCCAGTTTACAATCAACCACCCAAACCTTGTGCTAAACGATCCATCCAGAGAGATCAAAGTGGATGTATATCAAAACTATGACTGGAATTCTGTGATTAAGGAGATCAAACCAAAAAATGTTAGGGGAACACAACTCTGGTACAACTATATTGATGGCATATCTTATTGGGCAGGTAACGAATATCTATATTTTGACACGAAAGAAATAAGAAATGCCACCAACAATATTTTTAAAACAAGGCTCGACAATATTTTTAACACTTACCTGTATGCAAACGAAGCCAGAGGGCACCTGCCCTATTCTTTCTATCCGGATGTAAATGGAAACTTTGTCTTGAGAACCTTGGATGCAGAAGATGTTTCTCTTGAGGGAGATTATTCTTTTGTTCACTTTTCTCTAAAATACGACAGAAACTTTGATCAGGATGACATTTATATTTACGGCAACTTCAATGACTGGCAGATCACACCAGAGAATAAAATGGAATTCAATGAAGAGTCAGGAATGTATGAAGCTACAATGATGATGAAACAAGGATTCTATAATTATACCCACGTTGCTGTAAATAGTGAATTCAGAATTAATCCATACAAGGTGGAAGGATCTTACTATCAAACTGAAAATGACTATACGGTTATTGTTTATTACCGAAAGTTCGGTGACCGTTATGACCAGGCAATTGGACTAGGTTCTACAAATTCCAAAAAATTGCAAAATTAAAAAGATCAGGTTTATTCTATTTTTCGGCCAGATTCAGTCATTTCACATTATGGTTTTTAAGTTTTCGTTTTGCTTATATTTTTCGCATCTTTAGGGTAACGAATGATCATCAAAATTAATTGTAATTTTTTGTCCCATAAAAATACCTTCATTATGACCCTATCAAAAGAAATCGCCAGGCAGATCAGAGAAATGCATTTTGGCAACAACTGGACAGGCTCTACTTTGAAAGATCAACTTAAAGGTCTTAACTGGAATGAAGCTACTGTTTCTTTGGATTCAATGAATTCAATTGCTTTGTTGATTTTCCATTCCAACTATTATATCGATAAAACTCTATATGCACTTCAACATGGCAAACTTGAGGCTCAAGATAAATATAGTTTCGACCTCCCTCCTGTGAATTCCGAGAAGGAATGGCAAGACTTTTTGTCAAAAGTCTGGAGCGATGCCGAGGAATTCGCTGCTCATATTGAAAACATGCCCGATGAAAAATTATGGGATATCATGATCGAAGAAAAATACGGTACTTATTATCGTAATTTTTTGGGAATAATTGAACATTTCCACTATCATTTGGGCCAGATTGCCCTCATTAGAAAAATCCTGAAAACCAATCCATAATTTCAATCCTTATTCGTCAACTCATCAGGGCCTGGGGAGGTTTAAAAAACGCCTAATTCTGACTAAAAATATCGTTGATGATAATCCAACAAAAACTCATATTCATTTCGAATAATCCTGATCTTTTTTGATTTTTACTTGAAAATTTGGATCATTTTCAATTCTTCGTTTACAAATTTTAAAAACATGTCATAGTCTTTTAACAGCTAATGATATTCGTCATGTTTTGAAGTCTTTCTTATCAATAATTTTGCACTGTAATTCAAACATGATTAACAAAAACCACCAAAAAAATGAATATCAGTCACATAGAACACATCGGTATTGCAGTAAAAAGCATAGAAGAATCCAAAAAATACTATGAAGAAGTCTTAGGGCTTAAATGTTATGCCATTGAAGAGGTTTCAGATCAAAAAGTAAAAACCGCATTCTTCAAAGTTGGAGATACAAAGATCGAACTTCTTGAAAGTACATCACCGGATGGTCCCATTGGTAAATTCATTGAAAAGAAAGGAGAGGGAATGCACCATATAGCCTTTGCCGTTCCTGATACAAATGAGGCACTGAAAGATCTTTCAAAAAAAGAGGTTCAACTGGTTGATAAAACTGCAAGAGCCGGGGCTGAGGGATTAAATATTGGTTTTCTTCATCCGCGGTCAACTCATGGAGTATTGACAGAACTATGTTCAAAATAACAGATGTACAATCACTTTGAGTATTAAAAAATCAGAGACCAGTTAAAAAGAATACCATGGTTAATCAAACAAAAATTAACGAACTCATTGAAAAAAGAGTTAAAGCCAAACTTGGAGGTGGAGAAAAAAGAATAGAATCGCAACATGCCAAAGGAAAACTCACGGCTCGCGAAAGAATTGATCTATTACTCGACGACGACAGTTTTGAAGAATTTGACATGT
>CP070731.1:627259-631432 GCA_020347545.1 Flavobacteriaceae bacterium
GATAATGACGATTCCAGGCGCTTTATGAAAGCACTCAGAAAAGTAAGTGATAAACCTATTCACACCATAATCTATAGTCATTCTCATTATGTGTGGGGAGGAAGAGTTATGATTGAAGATAATGAGAATATTACGGTTATTGGTCATCCAATGCTTAATAAAAATATTCTTGAAAGTGGAGGCGCAGGAGCTTCTGTTCCGGAACTAGCACCGGTACTAACAGGAAGGATATATGAACAATTTAATGCATACCTGCCTTCAGAAGGAATAGATGCTCCATTGGCTAAGAGCCCAATAGGGAGCAATGATAAAGAATTTGTTCCCGTTACAAAAACTGCACAAAATGAAGAAATAGTTGTAATTGATGGAATTAAAATGCAATTCTTTACGAATTACCACAGTGATACCAATGATTGTTTGATGGTATTTCTACCAGAAAAAGGTACTGTACTCAACAACATATATTGGCCCGTGTTCCCCAATCTGTACACTTTAAGAGGTTCTGTTTATCGTGACCCGCTTCCTTGGATAGAAGGCTTAAAAAAGATCAAAAGCTTACAAGCGGATCATTTGATCAACACCCACGCCACAGCAGTATCAGGCAAGGAAAATGTATCAGAGGCTGTTACCAATTATCATGATGCACTAGCATTTACCTACGATCAAACAATTCGGAGAATCCTACTGGGCGAATCACCTGATGAACTTCGTCACACTATTCAATTGCCGGAGCATTTGGCCGAATGGCCTGAAAACCAGCTCACCTATGGAGAAATGAGCTATTATCCCCCGAACATATATAACTATGCCCTCGGCTGGTTCGATGGCAATGCATCAAATATCAATCCTGTTCATCCTAATGTTGAGGCAGAAAAAATCGTCGAAGGTTTTGGTGGAATAAAAAACATGATAGAAGCTATAGAAAAGGCCATGAAAAATAAAGAATATGCATGGGCCAACCAACTCTCTGAATATTTATACAAGGTATATCCAAATGACCAGGATGTTCGTCAGTTAAAAGCCGATGCCCTGAGAATGATGGGACAACTAACCATAGCATCAATACCCAGATCATTTTACCTTTCGCAGGCCAGAGCTTTAGAAAATGAAGTGAGTGTTTTACATACGGTAATGCCTTCTAAACATCAAATTTTGGGTTCTGATCCGGGAACTTATGTAAATATGATGCGTGTGAGAATTGATCCTGAAAAAAGCATGGATACGGACAAGATCATATCATTTGAATTTACAAATATTGAAACCGATGCCGCTTTCGCTTTGCATGTTCGACGTGGTGTTGCTGAATATGTAAAAGAGCCTGCCGAATATTATAGAAAAAGTGATGTAAAAATCATGCTGCCACGCGAACTATATGCCAAATACTATACGGGTACAATTTTGTTACATGATTTACTGACAAATAAAAATGTGACTATTGTAGGTAACAAGAAAGACGCAAAACGAATTCTAGAAATGTTTGACCAGTACAACGCTGCAGAACCTAATTTCAAATTCAAAATGGAAATTCAGAATTAGTCATGACGGTCATCAAATTGAGAAATTTTTAGTAATACAAATTAAAAAAGTAAAAAATGAAAACAAAAATTATAACAATCTTAATAATTTTCGTCAGTATCGGTCTGATTGCTGACACGATGAAAAACGAATCGATTGAGCTAAATAGCTTTGATCCCGAAAAGTTGAAGGATCAAATCAATATGTCAGAAGTAACAATATCTTCCATCACTCAAGAATCTGAATACGCTCCCCATGTAAAGGTAGCAGGAGTAATTGGAAAAAACATAAAATTCGAATTACTATTACCCGACAATTGGAACGGAAAGTTTGTCATGGGTGGTGGTGGTGGTTTTGCCGGTTCGGTTATCAACTTCGCCCTGACCTACGGTGCAGTTGAACGAGGTTATGCCACAGTGGGAACCGACACCGGACATGAGGGAAATCCTCTTGACGGAAGTTGGGCCCTGAATGATATGGAAGCTATCACCAATTTTGGTCACCTCGCGGTTCATCGCACAGCGGTTAATGCGAAGGCGATGATTGAAAAATATTATCAAAAGGAGATCGACTTCAGTTACTTCTTGGGATGTTCAAGGGGTGGAGGCCAGGCACTCATGGAGGCGCAGCGATACCCTGAGGATTTTGATGGAATTGTGGCAGGTGCACCTGCCTATAACTGGACGCATGGCATGGCGGCTACCATGGTTCACAACATGAAATATATGTATCCTAACCCGGATGACTTGAACGAACCTATGATAAGCAAGTCTGACCTTGAGCTAATAGAGAGAACCTATCTGGAATTATATGACGAACTGGATGGGATAAAAGACGGAATAATAAACGACCCATCAGTGGTTAATTTTGATGTTGATGTTGAGCTGATTATGTGTGAAGGAGAAAAAACCGCAAATTGTTTAACTGAGGAACAGATTGAGGTACTTAGGGCGATCTATACAGGGGCAACAGATCCGTGCGGTAACCCTTTGTTTTATGGCTTGCCAATTGGCGGGGAGACAGATGAAGGAGGATGGTTTAAGTGGCTGACCGGTGGTTTTAATAATATTGGGAGTGTTTCCGATTTTCAGGCAGGTGTAACATCAGAATTTGAACCTCCTCATGTGCCCAATATTCAATATGGGTTTGGAACAGAAGTCATGAAAAACTTAATTTTTCATGATTCCAGCTGGACCTATAAGGATTACAATTTTGAAAATTTTGATGATGATTCCAGACTTGCGGCTCATACTTTAAATGCCACCAGCCCTGATTTATCTGAATTTCGAAGCAGGGGTGGCAAACTATTGATGTATACTGGCTGGTCTGATGTGGCAATAAGTGCCTATGGTACCATTGGATATTACGAAGATGTTGTTGCCCATGATCCGAGTGCTGTTGATGATGTTAAGTTGTATATGATGCCCGGAGTACTTCATTGTCTTGGTGGAAATGGACCTTGGTTTATCAACTGGATTGATGAAATTGACAAATGGGTTGCTGGAAACAATTCCCCAGAGGAACTTACCGTCTACTTTGTTGATGAGAACATGGAACCAGATGGGTCAAGACTTTTATGCCCTTATCCAAGTGTTCCTCAATATGACGGTCAAGGAAACCCAAGAGATGTCAAGAGCTTTGTATGTGACTAATCTGATTACACTATGGTGATTACACATGAAAGGTGATTTAGAATATATCCGGTTCTTTTAGGGCCGGATTTTTTTCATCCACAGTTGCAGCTACAGTTGACTAGGTGAATCACCTAAGCATTAGGTGAATTAATAAAGTTCACACATTCTGCATTTCACGGACATATACCTTTCCTGATATTCTGAAATTTGTGGTATAAATAAATAAAAACAGAAAAAATGAAAATTACAAATGTTATGATCGCCGGTGGTGGAACCTTAGGCTCCCAAATTGCCTGGCAAACAGCCTTCAATGGATTTAAAGTAATTGTTTACGATGCCTTCGATGAAGGGTTGAAAAGGAGTAAAAATTTCCATAATCAATTCGCTTCCTTGTTTCTTAAAGAAAGAGGTGCTGGTCAGTCTGAAATTGAAGAAACCTTCGATAGATTATCATACACAACTAATTTGACTAATGCAGTAAATGATGTAGACCTCATTATTGAAGCGGTCCCTGAAAACTTTGAAATAAAGAAAGGTTTTTATACAAAGCTTGCATCCGTTGCTCCGGTCAAAACAATATTCACAACAAATTCATCTACACTGCTTCCAAGTGATTTTGCTGCTCTTACCGGCCGACCAGATAAATTCCTGGCACTTCATTTTGCGAATAATATTTGGGATGCAAATGTTGGAGAAGTGATGGGGCATGAAGGAACAGACCCAAAGATATTTGACAGGGTCGTAAAGTTTGCATCTGAAATAGGTATGGTTCCAATTCCCATTTATAAAGAACAGAATGGCTATATCCTCAATTCTTTGTTAGTGCCATTTTTAGATGCTGCTGGAGATCTGTTGGTAAATGATGTGGCTACTCCGGAATCAATAGATAAATGTTGGAGTATTTCAATGGGTCGCACAACTATTGGGCCCTGTGCTATTATGGATATAATAGGTATGCGGACCATTTATCAGATCAGCATGCTTTGGGCTGAAAAGACAAATAGTGAAGCACACCTAAAACGAG
>CP070731.1:631532-635704 GCA_020347545.1 Flavobacteriaceae bacterium
CAATGATACTTTGGGATATGTCATGGATGCGATCAAGATGACAAAACAAATGCTCAATGACGAAATCCCTTTGATAGGATTTGCGGGATCTCCTTGGACCGTATTTTGTTACTGCGTTCAAGGTCAAGGGTCTAAGTCATTTGACAAAGCAAAAGAATTTTGTTTTACGCAACCGGTTGCCGCGCATCAATTACTACAAAAAATTACAGATACGACCATAGCCTATCTAAAGGAAAAAGTAGCTGCAGGTGTGAATGCCGTTCAGGTTTTTGATTCTTGGGGAGGAATGCTATCCCCTGAAGACTATCAAGAATTTTCATGGAAATATATCCAACAGATTGTTGATGCCCTTTATGATCTTGCACCGGTTATTGCCTTTGGAAAGGGATGCTGGTTTGCGCTGGAAGAAATGTCAAAATCTAACGTATCTGCATTAGGTGTAGATTGGACGGTTAGCCCGCAAATAGCGAGAAAACTAACAAATAACAGTGTGACACTTCAGGGAAATCTTGATCCCTCAAGACTGCTGTCCCCTCCTGCGGAGATCAAAAAATTGGTCACAAAAATGATTAACGACTTTGGAAAAGATAAATACATTGTAAATTTAGGGCACGGGATATTACCAAATATTCCTCTTGACAATGCGAAAGCTTTCATCGATGCAGTTAAAGAGTATGGCGCTTAAACCATAAGTGCTTAATGGAGATTTGAAATAATGGCTAACAGGAAATAAAATGAACAAAGAGCTCATACAAAAATACAACATCCCGGGTCCGAGATACACGAGTTATCCTACGGTCCCTTTTTGGGACAAAGAAGGTATCATGCTGGAAGACTGGAAAGAAACCGTGGTAAGAGCCTTTAAGGAAAGTAATGAAAAAGAGGGAATCAGTTTATATATCCACCTCCCTTTTTGCGAGAATTTATGTACATTTTGTGCTTGTCATAAGAGAATTACCAAACGACACAGTGTTGAAGAACCTTATATAGATACGGTTTTAAAAGAATGGGATCTTTATTGTGATCTTCTTGATGAAAAGCCGTTGATCAGGGAGATTCATTTGGGAGGAGGAACACCAACATTCTTTTCTCCTAAAAATCTTCGAAAACTTATCGATGGAATTTTCCTGAGAGCAGATAAATTTGAGGAATTCGAATTTAGCTACGAGGCACATCCGAATCATACCTCAGAGGAACAATTAAGAACGTTATACGAACTTGGATCAAGAAGGAACAGTTTTGGTATTCAGGATTATGATCCCGTTGTTCAAAAAGCGATCAATAGAGTGCAGAGTTTTGAACAAATTGAAAGAATTCATAATTTGTCAAAAGAAGTTGGTTATACTTCGATCAGTCATGATCTTGTTTTTGGACTCCCGTTTCAAACCGAGGACAGTATTCGAAACACCATAAAAAACACGATCGCCTTGAAACCCGACAGGATTGCCTACTACAGTTATGCTCATGTACCTTGGATCAAAGGTGTCGGACAACGCGGTTTTGATGAAAATGATCTCCCAAAGGACAAAGAAAAACGTCACTTATATGAATTGGGGAAACAACTTTTCTTCGATGCGGGTTATGTAGAAATTGGAATGGATCATTTTGCATTACCTACAGATTCGTTGCACAAAGCCATGACCTCCCATAAATTACATCGAAATTTTATGGGGTACACTGCAGGTAAAACTGAGCTGATGATCGGACTGGGAATGTCTTCTATCAGTGATTCCTGGTATGCCTTTGCCCAGAATGAAAAATCGGTTGAAGCCTACACGGAAAGGGTCAATCAAGGGGTGATACCCATTTTCAGAGGGCACTTGCTTACTCCTGAGGACTTGATCATAAGGAAACATATCCTGAACCTGATGTGTAACCTGGAAACGGAATGGAACGTGGGTCTCGATGCTTCAATCAAGGATCAAATACTGGAAAGGCTCACTGAGATATTCGAAGACGGCCTGATAAAATTAGAAGGCAACAAGCTGATAGTGGAAGAAAAAGGAAGAATGTTTGTAAGAAATATTTGTATGGCCTTTGATCTGCGTCTGATCAATAACAAACCGGATACGCGCATTTTTTCCATGACCATTTAGAATGTCGGTCAGCTAAGTTACCTATTTTGTCTTAGCCCCGTATTTCTTCATGAATTTATCGAGTTTTGGGTTTATTACCGCTCTGCAATATCCCTGGTTTTTATTGTTGTTATAGTAGTTCTTGTGGTAATCTTCAGCCTCGTAAAAAACCTGAGCTTCAGTTACTTCAGTGACAATGGGATTGTCATAAACCCCTTCTGAGGTCAATTGAGCTATAATCGTTTCCGCATCTTCTTTTTGCTGCTCGTCATGGTAAAAAATGGCAGACCGGTACTGGGTTCCCACATCTGCTCCCTGACGATTTAGAGTAGTTGGGTCATGCGTATAAAAAAAGATATCTAGCAATTCTCTGTAACTGATTACATTTGAGTCATATTTGATCTCAATGGCCTCTGCATGCCCTGTGGTTCCATTACAAACTTCCCTGTAACTGGGGTTCTTGACAGTCCCGCCGGTATACCCGGGAAGTACGGAATGAACACCTTTTAATTGTTGAAAAATAGCTTCTGTACACCAAAAACATCCATTTCCAAAAGTAGCCGTCGCTAATTTCTCGTTCATCTTATTATTATTTTGAGCATTTAAAGTAAAACTTACTACGAAAACCAAAGGTAAAATAAATCCTGTTCCTCTCATCATTTCAATACTTTTCATCTCTGACGCAACAACTTCTTCCTCATTACATCATACACAACAAAAATTCAGCTATATTAAGTATCCATCTGCATCCTTCTGCAAACTTTATCGTTCGATTCTTTTCAACACATTCAAGACCCGGTCAAGCATCTGATCGTTAAAATCCAGATGTGTCACCACTCTCAGCTTTCCCTCTCCCATTGAAATCATTTTGATCTGATGTTTCTCAAGGAGTTGAATAAAAATATTTTCATCACAACCCTCTTTCAATTGAAAAATAACAATATTCGTTTCAATGGGTTCTACCTTATCGACCCAATTAGAACTTTCAAGGGCTTTACCAAGAACAGCAGCCCGTTCATGATCTTCCTTTAAACGCTCCACATGATGATCCAAGGCATAAATACCGGCAGCCGCAAGATAACCGACTTGTCTCATACCTCCTCCAAACAGTTTTCTGATTCGAATCGCACGCTGGATATTTTCTTCACTGGATAAAAGTAAAGAACCTATGGGCGCTCCGAGGCCTTTTGAAAGACATATCGAAATCGTATCAAATAAATTTCCGTACGATTTTGGATCCTCATTTTTAGCCACTAAGGCGTTAAAAATTCGAGCCCCATCCAGATGGTAGGATAAATTGTTCTCCTCGCATATATTCTTGATCCTGACCAGTTCCTCATAATCCCAACAGGCACCTCCACCTTTATTTGTTGTATTCTCAACAACAACCAAACGAGTTGTAGGCAGATAATACTTGTCAGGGTCATGAATCATTCCCTTGAGCTGGTCAGCCTTAAACATTCCTCGATTCCCGTCAATTAATTTGCAGGAAACTCCCGAATGAAATGATGCCCCGCCACTTTCGTAATTATAAACATGAGAGTATTTGTCGCAGATAAGCTGATCTGAGGGCTGTGTATGCAATTTAATAGCAGTTTGGTTAGCCATAGTCCCCGAAGGAAAAAACAACGCCGATTCAGTCCCGAACATTGTGGAAATTTTCTTCTGGAGTTGGATCACTGTCGGATCAGAATTAAATACATCATCACCTACTTCGGCCTCCATCATACAGGACAGCATTTCTTTGGTCGGTCTTGTAATCGTATCGCTTATCAGATTGATTTCTGTCTTTTTCATATTTTTTTACAAATTTCGGATCAGTCTTTAAATCGATTCACTAGTCGGCCCAGAAAATCAAAACTACTCTCCAGATCAAACTTAAAAACATCATTCTCCTTCTTCTGAGCCAGCTGATTGATGGCAATATCGGTCAATTGAAGGATCCTGGGATAACCGCCGGTTGTTGGACAATCACGCATCATAATGATCAGTTTTCCCGAGGGAGTTAATTGTACGGTACCCGGAATTGTGGAAGAAGTAATAATTTCCTGATCCTTTATCGGTGGAAACTTGTTTTTTAACTGGTAACCCATACGG
>CP070731.1:635804-639970 GCA_020347545.1 Flavobacteriaceae bacterium
GTTTTTATGGTTTTTCCTCTGTGCCCTGCTGACAAACCCTTTGAAAAGAAAAAGGAAGAAGCTAAAAAACAGACTGAGAAAGAGCGCTATAATTATGCCATAAGTATTATTCTGATTCTGTTACCGGTGCTGCTTCTGTTTTACATGTTCAAGTTATCTTCAAGTATATTGATTCTTACTTTTATTGCCATTCTATCGATCAGTCCGGCACTTGCAAACCCCAAAGTAGGATTCGTTATGATCGTTGCAAATATCCTTGGAGGCATGTTCGGGATTTTGGCCTATAAATTACTTGTGATCGTACCTAATTTTATTTTTATGATGCTGCTCGTTTTTGTAATTGGTATGTTTTTTGGAAGCAGACTTTTTTCAGACAATAAATACGCAGCTATTTTCGGCAGTGGCTTTTCTACATTTCTATTGATACTGGGATCGGTTACTTCATCGGATGCAGAAGCCGGAAGTAAGGTTTGGAGCAGAGTAATTCAAATATCCATTGCGGTATCATACGTTGTGATCGCCTTCAATATTCTGAATAGAATTTTGGAATCTAAAAAGAAGGATACGGCATGAAGAATCTCATAAAATATATGCTGATAATCGGTTTAACAGGATTTGTATTCTCTTTGGTCGAAGGATGCAAGGTTGGTAGAGACTATGAAAGACAACCGGTTGAGTCTCCTGAATCCTTTCAACTGGATTTTCCAAAGGACAGCAGTATTTCAAATATTCCCTGGTGGAAATTATTTAATGACAGTGTCCTTGTTGATCTGATCGACACGGCCCTTGTTAATAATATAAATATACAGATTGCCATTTCGAGAATTCAGGAGGCGGAGTTGCAAATTGACATTGCTAAAGCTGATTATTATCCTTTTATTGGCTACAATGCCTACGGTTCAAGTGTAGCTAATTCAGAAGACTCAGGTTTAAATAATTCGGCGGGAGGAGGTGTCAATGTTTCGTATACGGTCGATCTTTGGCAAAAGATAAAATCGATGAATAAAATTGCTCTTCAGGATTATTTAGCTTCTGAAGAGGCCTACAAGGCATTGAACATAAGCATTGTTTCTGCTGTCGCTTCGGCCTATGTGTCTTTAAGAGATATTGATAACCGGATCATCATTTCTCAGAAAACGGCTGAAAATTTCCAGGAAAACCTCAATGTAATGCAAGCGAGATTCAATGGAGGATTTATAAGTGAAGTAGATCTTTCTCAGTCAAAGATTCAATTGACTGAAGCAAAAACCGCTCTTGAGATTTTTGACCGTTCAAGGGGCCAGATAGAGAATGCAATTAGCGTTTTACTGGGAACGCCTCCAAAAGAGATTCCCAGAGGCAGTTCACTTTTTGATCAGATCTCTATACCTGAGATTCCGGTGGGATTACCTTCAGAGTTGCTCGATCGCAGACCCGATATACTGCAGGCAGAACGAAACCTTCATGCACAAACCTTGAGAATAGGTGTGGCGGAAGCACTAAAATACCCCTCTTTGACCTTAAGCCTGGATATGGGAGCACAATTGGTGAATCCTTCTTTCTTATTTGCTGATTTGGGTGCCCAGCTCTTGGGACCTATCTTTAATGCAGGAAGATTGCAAAGAAATGTAGAGGTAGAGGAGGCAAGGACAAAGCAATTGCTGCTCAATTATGAAGCCACATACTTGACCGCCCTGCAAGAGGTGGAGGATGCCATGATCGCTGTTCAGACTTATGGAAGAGAATACGATCTCAGGAATGAACAAATGCAAATGGCTACAAAGGCGTCACAACTTTCCTGGGTGCGCTATGACGGAGGATTAACCAGTTATCTTGAAGTTTTAAGTCTGCAGACGTCTCAATTCAATGCAGAATTAAAGGCTTCTGAAGCTTTTAAAAATGAGCTTACTTCTGTCATCAAACTATATGAAGCCCTTGGAGGTGGATGGTATGCACCTGAAGAAGAACAAACAATAAACTAATTTAAAATCCTTTATAATGAAAAATACAGATTCTAGACAACCCTTTGATATTTATATCAAAATAGTACTGATCTCATTACTTCTGGTTTGGAGTTTTTTAATCGTAAGACCTTTTGTTACATTGATTGTATGGTCCATAATTGTGGCCGTAGCACTCTATCCCTTCTACCAGAAACTCTTAAAACTAACCAAGGGAAAGAAGAAAGGTTTGATTACCTCACTTTTCACAATTATTCTTATCGCTTTGATTGTAGTACCCACAATTGGACTGACAGGTTCCATAATCGATTCAGGCCAGGAGTTTTATCAAAGCTTTGAGGAAGGTACCTTAAAAGTTCCTCCTCCTGCGGAATTTGTAAGAGATTGGCCCTTAGTAGGGGAAGATCTTTATCAACTTTGGGCTTCCGCTTCACATGACCTTGAAAACTTTATAGTAAAGTATAAAGATCAAATATCAAGTTCATTGAGCTGGTTTTTTAGCAGTTTTGCAGGTTTAATGGGTTCTGTTGCTTTAGGACTCTTCGCCTTGATCATAGCTGCCGTGTTTATGTCCTCGGCAGACGCCGGTTACCAGTCGGGAGTTAATTTTATAAACAGGTTGGTTGCAGGAAAAGGAGAAGAAATTATGACGATGTGCGTAAGCACCATAAGATCTGTAGTAAAAGGAATTCTTCTCGTGGCCATTATTCAGGCTACACTGGCTTATATAGGATTCATAGTTATTGATCTCCCGGCAGCATCATTATTTGCCATGCTGGTGCTGATATTTGCCATAATCCAGCTACCTCCTTTAATTGCAATGATACCCGCTATAGCTATCGTATTTTCTTATGCAGACTCGACACCTGCCATAATATTTACAATTTATTCGATTATAGTATCCATGTCTGACAGTTTCCTTAAACCTATCTTACTTGGTAAAGGGCTTGAAACCCCAATGCTTGTTATACTGATTGGAGCCCTTGGTGGTATGATGCTACAGGGAATTCTGGGCCTTTTTATAGGGCCGGTAATTTTGGCTCTGGTATTTCAGTTCTACACGAATTGGGTGGCAGAAGCAAACTCTGGTACTCCTGCTAAAGCCAAAGTCAAACCAACATCAGAAGAATAATTTAAAAAAAGCTCCGAAAGGAGCTTTTTTTTATGTGGAATCCGGGTCGTCAAGTTCGTGTAATTCCCCGAGCTGTTTGAGTAATTCAAATGTTTTTTTTGCCTCCTCTTCGTTGACAATACTTATGGCTGCGCCTACATGAACCATGACATAGTCGCCTACTTTTGCTTCAGGTACCAGTGTCAGGCTCACTTCTTTGATAATCCCGTCAAATGAGACTCTTCCAACTCGGAATATATCATCGAGTTGTTCCGTAATCTTTATCAGTTTTCCTGGAATTGAAAGGCACATAGGTTCTTATTTTAGCAGATTAATGTTCAATAATTTTTTATTTCTTTTTCCATCCAGTCATACCACAATTCCATGCCTTTTCCTGTTGTTGCTGAAACTTCAAAGAATACCAGGTTCGGGTTCACTTTTAAGGCGTATGATTTAAGTTTTTCCAGATCAAAATCAAGGTGGGGCAGAAGGTCTATTTTATTGATAAGGCAAATATCTGAACTGTGGAACATATCCGGATATTTTAAAGGTTTGTCTTCACCTTCGGTAATACTTATGATTACAACCCTTTTGTTTTCACCCAGATCAAACATTGAAGGACAAACCAGGTTTCCGACATTTTCAATCATCAGCACTGAATTTTCCGAAGGCTCGAGTTTTTTGATGGCGCTATACACCATATCACTCTCCAAATGACAACCTTTCCCAGTATTGATTTGTATTACAGGCACATTCAAGGCATCGATTCTATTTGCATCCTGCATTGTTTGCTGATCACCTTCTATTACGGAAAAATGGATTTTATCCTTTAGATCCTGGAGTGTTTTCTCAAGGATACTTGTTTTACCCGACCCTGGAGAACTGACCAGATTAAGTACGTATATGTTTTTAGCCTCAAAATAACCTCTGTTTCGCGCCGCCATCAGATCATTTTGCTGGAGAATGTTTTGTTGAACCTGTATTACTGTTTTTCGGCTATTGTGGTGATCATTGTGGTGATGATGGCCGTGGTTATCTCCGTGTCCATGGTCGTGTCCATGGTCGTGGTCATGCACGTGTCCATGGTCGTGATGATGATGTCCGTGTTCATGGTT
>CP070731.1:640070-644231 GCA_020347545.1 Flavobacteriaceae bacterium
ATTTTGGAAAAAGGAATTGCCGATAGTAGATTGTAGAACAATTTAAAATTGAATATGAAAGTATTAGTAACCGGAGCCGCCGGTTTTATTGGCCACCATTTAAGTAAACTTCTCTTAAAGGAAGGATATGAGGTCGTGGGGATCGATAATATCAATGATTATTATGATCCAAATTTGAAACTGGCACGATTGGAGGATATGAATGTGAATACCTCAAACATTCAATACAATGTTCCGATCAAAGGAGATATAGAATTTGTGAAGCTGGATTTGACGGACAAGGACGAAATTCGTAATCTCTTTGAGTTACATCAATTTGATTATGTGGTTAACCTTGCTGCGCAGGCAGGGGTGAGGTATTCTTTGATCAATCCTCATTCGTACGTGGATAGTAATATAACGGGTTTCCTCAATATTTTGGAAGCCTGCAGAGCTTTTCCGGTAAAACATCTTGTTTATGCTTCATCAAGTTCGGTCTATGGATTAAATGAAAACATTCCTTTCAAAACAAGTCACCATACCGACCATCCTTTAGCCATGTATGCCGCGAGCAAGAAAGCCAATGAAATGATGGCTCACTCTTATTCTCAATTGTACGGTATTCCAACTACCGGTTTGCGTTTTTTTACCGTTTACGGACCCTGGGGACGGCCTGATATGGCGCTTCATATTTTTACGAAAGCCATTGTGGAAGACAAGGAGTTTGAGGTGTTTAATTATGGAAAAATGAGCAGGGATTTCACTTATGTTGCTGATATAGTGGAAAGCGTGAAAAGATTGATTCCGCTCCCGCCTAAACCGGATAATCCAAATTTTGACCCAAAAAATCCTGATCCTTCGATAAGCTCGGCACCCTATCATTTGTTTAACATAGGGAACAATAGTCCGGTGGCCTTAATGGATTATGTTCATGCCGTTGAGGAAGCCTTGGGAAAAAAAGGGAAAATTATTTATAAAGAATTGCAACCGGGAGATGTCCCATCCACGTATGCTGATGTGCAAAGCCTGTACGATTATATAGATTTTAAACCATCAACCACCATTAAGGAAGGGATAAAAGCTTTTGTTGATCGATATTTAAAATTGAATGAAAATGAATAAATCGTTGAAAACCGCTATTGAAGCGGCTGTTAAGGGAGGTGAAGCCATCATGACGGTATATGCTCAAGATGATCTCGGGGTTGAATTTAAAGATGATCAGTCACCCTTGACAATGGCTGATAAGATGTGCAATGATGTTATCAACTCGTTTCTGGAAAAAACAGAATTTCCAATTATCAGTGAGGAGAATAAATTACTGTCTTATGAGGAAAGGAAGGACTGGGTCACCTGCTGGATCGTAGACCCCTTGGATGGTACCAAGGAATTTGTTAAAAGAAATGGAGAGTTTACAGTAAACATAGCTTTGGTTCAAAATGGGAGACCCTTATTGGGGGTTATCTATGTACCGGATTCGAAGGAACTCTATGTAGCGGACGTGACTCGTTCCACAGCTTCAAAGTTTCAACTTGATAAGCATTCGGTTGACGTCAGGGATCTTGACTTTGATAAGAATTCCATTGGGCCGAACAAACATGTATCGGCTTCAATTAATGTGGTAGGGAGCCGATCTCACATGAATGAGGCAACGACAGAATTTGTTCATTCTTTATCGGATGGTTATGAAGAGGTTAATATCGTATCCAAAGGAAGTTCACTTAAATTTTGCCTGGTTGCTGAGGGCAGGGCAGATGTATACCCTCGATTTGCTCCTACCATGGAGTGGGACACTGCAGCTGGCCAGGCCATATGCGAGGCCGCAGGACTTGAAGTAATTTCTAAAGAGACGGACCAGCCTTTGCTTTATAACAAAGAGAATCTTTTGAACCCCTGGTTCATAGTAAAATAACCATGAAAGATCAGTCTCGTAAAAGACATATTGCCAAAACTCTTACCTGGAGGATCGTTGGTACTTTGGATACCATTTTGATTTCCTGGTTTATCTCAGGAAATCCCTTTACTGGATTAAAGATTGGTTTCTCCGAGATGATCACCAAAATGATTTTGTATTATGTCCATGAAAGAGTCTGGTTTAAGTTAAATTTGACCAAGGATGGAAAATTACTCGAGAGCCGCAAACGCCATTTTGGTAAGACAATCACCTGGCGAATTGTAGGGACGTTGGATACCATCGTATTGGCCTGGGTTATATCGGGAAATCCTGTAACAGGATTAAAAATCGGGATTTCAGAGGTCATAACAAAAATGGTATTTTATTACCTTCATGAACGAATCTGGCACAAAAGCAAATTTGGACTGGTAACGGAAAAGATTGAAACAGTATGAAAGAAAATATAATCAGACATAATTATTCAATTTCCAGAGAGGAACGAAAAAAACTCTTGAATCAAAATGCTTTTTTACTTTGGTTTACTGGACTTTCGGGTTCTGGAAAATCTACCATTGCCAATGGCCTCGAAAGAAAGTTGCATGAAGAAGGATTTAAAACCTACACTCTGGACGGGGATAATGTAAGAAAAGGGATCAATAGCGATCTTGATTTCAGCCCTGAAGGACGCAAGGAAAATATACGTCGAATTGCCGAGGTGGCAGGTTTAATGGTAGATTCAGGAATTATTGTTCTTGCTGCTTTTGTATCACCCTACAAAAAAGATAGGGAATTCATTGCCAATGTAGTTGGAAATGATAACTTTGTCGAAATTTTTGTAAACACTTCTTTAGAAGAATGTGAAAAAAGAGATGTCAAGGGATTATACAAAAAGGCAAGAGCCGGAGAAATAAAGGATTTTACAGGGGTTAATGCACCTTATGAAGCTCCGGAAAACCCTGAGGTAGAGATTGTGACAGATAATTTATCTATAGAAGAAAGCGTTTTAAAAATTTACAATAGTATAAAAACAAAACTAGCGTTATGACGAAATATTTTTTGAACTATTTGGATGAACTTGAAGCAGAAGCCGTTTTTGTTTTACGAGAGGTTTATGCTCAGTTTCAAAACCCTGTAATACTATTTTCAGGGGGAAAGGATTCTATCGTATTGGCTCATTTAGCCAAAAAAGCCTTTTATCCGGCCAAAGTGCCCTTTCCACTTTTGCACATTGATACCGGCCATAATTTTCCGGAAACAATTCAATTCAGAGACGATCTAATAAAAAAATTGGGGGCAACGCTTTTAGTCGGATCCGTTCAGGAGGCTATCGACAGTAAGCGTGTGGTGGAAGAGAGTGGTAAGAATGCAACACGTAATGAGCTGCAGATTACCACCTTACTGGACGCTATTGAAGATAATCAGATTGATTGCGCCATAGGTGGAGGAAGAAGAGATGAAGAAAAGGCAAGAGCAAAGGAACGTTTCTTTTCTCATCGGGATGATTTCGGTCAATGGACGCCTAAAAATCAACGCCCTGAGCTATGGAACCTGTTTAATGGCAAAATGAGACAGGGAGAACATTTCAGAGCTTTTCCAATTAGTAACTGGACAGAAATGGATGTTTGGAACTATATTACCAGAGAAAATATCGAGATTCCTTCCTTATATTATGCACATGACAGAGAGGTGGTCTGGAGAAATGGCAGTTGGATTCCGGTTTCGGAATACCTGATCATGCAGGATGATGAGGAAATTTTCACAAAAAAAGTACGATTTAGAACTCTCGGAGACATCACCATAACAGGTGGAATAGAAAGTGAGGCTGATACACTGGAAAAAATTGTTGAAGAGGTTTCAGCCATGCGTGAAACAGAACGAGGGAATCGAGCTGATGACAAGCGGTCAGAAACCTCTATGGAAGACAGAAAAAAACAAGGTTATTTTTAATCGAATTGAAAAAGAAACAAATCATGAGTATAGATAACAATCAACTCTTAAGATTCACAACAGCGGGTAGTGTTGACGATGGAAAAAGTACCCTTATTGGAAGACTTTTATACGATTCAAAGTCTATTTTTGAAGACCAGATTGCTTCGGTGGAAAAGACGAGTAAAAGGAAAGGAATGGAAACCGTGGACCTCGCACTTTTTACAGATGGGCTGAGGGATGAAAGGGAACAAGGTATAACGATAGATGTTGCTTACAGGTATTTTACTACACCCAAAAGAAAGTTTATCATTGCGGATACTCCGGGACATGTTCAATACACGAGAAACATGGTAACCGGTGCC
>CP070731.1:644331-648486 GCA_020347545.1 Flavobacteriaceae bacterium
CGGAACGACTTTTTACGGAAAAGATAAAATTGTGTTTTCATCTTCGAGAAAAAACGGTATCTCAAATAAAAGATGGGAAGGCAATGATCAGCCTTTTCTCGATCTGTATATTGGTAATGTGGAATCGGACGGGGAGATAACCCGTGTCAGGCCTTTTTCAAGTGCCGTAAACTCCAAGTACCACGATGCCATGGTGGCTTTTACGCCTGATTTGAAAGAGATCTATTTTACCTCTAATAATTATATGGGAGGTAAGGTAAGATCAAGTAATTTAAAAATATTCAGGGCAAGTCTGACCTCATCCGGTGTGAGAAATAATATCATGACCTTGCCCATAAATAACGATAAGTTCAGTACAGGTCATCCGTTTATAAGCAAAGATGGTAAAAAACTGTATTATATCAGTGATATGCCAGGAGGTCTGGGTGGTACCGATATTTATGAAGTAACCATAAACAAAGGCCATTATGGGGCACCAAAAAATCTTGGGCCCACCGTGAATTCCAAATACAAGGAATATACGCCTTATGTTGACGGTGACATCCTCTATTTTTCTTCAAACCGACCTGGAGGAGAAGGTGGATTTGATATCTATATGACAAAACTGGACGGATCCATAGAAGAACCAATAAACCTGGGTAAACCCATGAACAGTAAAGGAGACGATATTTCCTTTATAATTGACAAGACCACTCAGAGAGGGTATTTTTCGTCAAATCGAAGAGGCGGAAAGGGGGATGACGATATTTATTCCTTTAAAGAGCTGACAGTTAATCCAATTTGTGACCAGGTCGTTCAGGGTAAAATCGTTGATGAGATTACCGGACACCCCTTATCAAATGCTTTTGCAACAATTTACAACAGTAAAGGGGAAAAATTGAGGAGAATTGAAACCCTAAAGAACGGAGAATTCTATTTCAAGGTCGAATGTGACGCAACATACAGGATTGAGGGGGATAAATTCGGGTATTTCCAAACCGATTCCACTTTAGTAACCAACAGGCAAAATGCATATGAAAACAAGATCACTTTAAAACTGGATGAAAAGGAATTTTTAGAAGTCAATGGGAAAGAGATTCTCAATGTAAGATCGATCGAGTTTGAGCTGAATGAAGCTAACATTCTTGAAAGTTCCTATGATGAGTTGTCAAAAGTAGCCAGACTTATGGAAAAATTCCCTGAAATGATCATCCAATTCGGTTCCCATACAGATTCAAGAGGTGGTGATGGTTATAACATGTGGCTTTCTCAGAAAAGAGCTTCTTCAACTGTGAGATACCTTATCGGTATTGGTGTAGATTCCAGAAGAATTACAGGAAAAGGATTTGGAGAGACCAAGTTGGTCAATAAATGTTCGAATGGGGTTAAATGTACCGAGCTGGAGCACAGACAAAATAAACGGACAGAATTTGTGGTAATCAAAAAGTAGCCATCTGATAATCAGTAAAAAAATTAAAAAAGCATCCATTCATTTTGGATGCTTTTTTTGTTGGTTTGATCAAAAATTTTTAAGAAAATATGTACTTTTGCAAACTTAATGGAATTTGCAAGAAAAAATGAGTCAGACTTTTAAAGAATACAAGGGGTTGGATTTACCGGAAATTGCCGAAAACATACTTGATTTTTGGGAAAAGAATGAGATATTCGAGAAAAGTATCAGCTCAAGAGAAGACAAGGAAACATTTGTTTTTTTCGAAGGCCCGCCCTCGGCGAATGGGTTACCCGGCATTCATCATGTCATGGGTAGAGCCATTAAGGACCTTTTTTGCAGATATAAAACACTTCAAGGGTATAAGGTTCCAAGAAAAGCAGGATGGGATACACACGGTTTACCCATTGAGTTGGGGGTTGAGAAGGAGCTTGGAATCACCAAAGAAGATATCGGCACAAAAATAAGCATTGAAGCCTATAATCAAGCCTGTAAGAAGGCAGTGTTAAGATATACTGATGTTTGGGAAGATTTGACCAAGAGAATGGGTCATTGGGTGGATATGAATGATCCTTACGTGACTTACAAGCCAAAATATATGGAAACCCTTTGGTGGCTTTTAAAGGAGCTCTATCAAAAAGGTTTGTTGTATAAAGGGTATACCATTCAGCCTTATTCACCAAAAGCAGGAACTGGATTAAGCAGTCATGAGCTGAATCAGCCGGGAACCTATCAGGATGTAACGGATACCACCGTTGTTGCCCAGTTTAAGGTGAAAGAGGATTCTCTTCCCGAAAATTTAAAATACCTGGGAGAGGATTTATATATGCTGGCATGGACAACAACTCCCTGGACTTTGCCCTCGAACACGGCGCTTACAGTGGGTAACAAAATTGACTATGTAATAGTAAGTACTTACAATCAGTACACGTTTAAACCGATTAAGGTCGTTTTGGCCAAGGCATTATTGAATTATCAGTTCGGTAAGAAATATAAACTTGCCAAGGATTCAGAAGAATTCAAATCCTATCAGGAAGGAGATAAATTTATACCTTATTCCGTTTTAGCCGAATGTAAGGGTTCCGAATTGGTGGGCATCAGATATGAGCAATTGCTGAAATTTGCCCTGCCATATCAAAATCCTGAAAATGCGTTCAGGGTTATCGCAGGGGATTATGTTACAACAGAGGATGGAACTGGAATTGTACATACGGCACCAACTTTTGGAGCCGACGACGCGATGGTTGCCAAGCAGGCAAAACCTGAAGTTCCTCCGATGCTGGTCTTGGATGATCATGATAATCCTGTCCCATTGGTGGATTTGCAGGGCAAATTTACCAGCCATATGGGAGATTTTGCAGGAAAATATGTGAAGAATGAATATTATGATGAAGGACTAGCTCCTGAAAGATCTGTGGACGTTGAGTTGGCAATACAATTAAAGGAAGAAAACAAGGCCTTTAAGGTTGAAAAATACAAGCACAGTTATCCAAATTGCTGGAGAACTGACAAGCCGATCTTATATTATCCGTTGGATTCCTGGTTTATCAAGGTGACGGATAAAAGAGACCGGATGTATGAATTGAATCAGTCTATCAACTGGAAACCTAAATCAACAGGAGAAGGAAGGTTTGGAAACTGGTTGCAGAATGCGAATGACTGGAACCTGTCAAGATCCCGTTTCTGGGGAACTCCTTTGCCTATCTGGAGAACTAAAGACGGTACTGAGGAGCTCATTATCGGATCTGTAGAAGAGTTAAAGACGGAAATGCAGAAGTCAGTTGACAAAGGTTTTATGAAAGAAGACATTTTCAAAGACTTTGTTGTTGGTGACATGAGTGAGGACAATTATGAAAAAATTGATCTTCACAAGAACGTTGTAGATCAGATTGTTCTGGTTTCTTCAACCGGAAAACCAATGAAAAGAGAATCGGATTTGATAGATGTTTGGTTCGACTCCGGAGCAATGCCTTACGCACAATGGCATTATCCTTTTGAGAACAAAGACAAGATAGATGGTAAGGATTTTTTCCCTGCTGATTTTATCGCCGAAGGGGTGGACCAGACCAGAGGCTGGTTTTACACCTTACACGCCATAGCATCAATGAACTTTGACAATGTCGCCTATAAAAATGTAGTGTCAAATGGTCTTGTTCTCGATAAAAATGGCAAAAAAATGTCGAAGCGTCTTGGAAATGCAGTAGATCCTTTTGAAACCATGAAAAAGTATGGCCCGGATGCTACACGCTGGTATATGATTTCCAATGCAAATCCATGGGATAATCTCAAGTTTGATTTGGAAGGGGTAGAAGAGGTTCGAAGAAAATTTTTTGGAACTCTATACAATACCTACTCGTTCTTTTCTCTGTATGCCAATATCGATGAATTTTCGTACGCAGAGGATGAAATCGCTTATCATGAAAGACCGGAGATAGATCGCTGGATTTTATCTGAGCTCAATACTTTGAATAAAAAGACAGAGCGTTTTTACGATGAATACGAACCCACAAAAGCAGCAAGAGCCATTCAGGATTTTGTTGGTGAAAATTTGAGTAACTGGTACGTAAGGTTATCGCGAAGAAGGTTCTGGAAGGGTGATTATCAGAAGGATAAAATTTCTGCCTACCAGACCCTGCACACCTGTTTGTTGAGGATAGCTCAAATGGCTTCACCAATTGCTCCGTTTTTTATGGATAATTTATACAGAGATTTAACGAAAAACGTTT
>CP070731.1:648586-652738 GCA_020347545.1 Flavobacteriaceae bacterium
ATAAATGTCTTGATAATAACCGTCCTGAACGAGTAATTCGTCATGGGTTCCGGATTGAACTATTTTGCCCTCTTCCAATACAATAATCTGGTCTGCATTTTTTACCGAAGATGCTCTGTGACTGATTATTAGAGTAGTTTTGCCTCGTGTAGCCTCATTGAGGTTCTGAAGGATTATTTCTTCAGTTTCCGTATCCACGGCAGAGAGGCAATCATCAAAAATCAAAATTTCAGGATTGGATATCAAGGCCCTGGCAATCGAGACTCGTTGTTTTTGGCCTCCCGAGAGGGTTACGCCGCGTTCTCCTACCAGAGTTTCAAATTTCTGACTAAAATTCATGATGTTGTCGTAAATATAAGCGGACTTGGCGGCCTGTTCAATTTCTTCCGTTGATGCATTCTCATTTCCAATTTTAGTGTTGTCGGCTATGGTATCTGAAAATAAAAAGGCATCCTGAGGAACAAAGCCAATGCTTTCTCTGAGGGATTCCAGGTTTAAATTCCTTATGGGCATTCCATCGATTAGGATCTCTCCCGAAGTTGTATCATAGAGTCTTGCTACTAATGCCGCGATCGTTGATTTACCCGATCCGGTCCTCCCAAGTATTGCCAGGGTTTTGCCTTGCTTAATTTTGAAGCTGATATTCTTCAGGGCTGTAATATTCGTATCCTCATATTCAAAGGTTACATTCCTGAACTCAATCGCTCCTTTGATTTCTGAAGGTCTATCAACAAGGTTCTTGATATCTGGTTTCTGTTTTAAAAATTCATTGATCCTCCTTTGAGACACCTCCGCCTGCTGAATTATTGAAGTTACCCAACCCACAACTGCCACGGGCCAGGTGAGCATATTAACATAGATGATAAATTCAGCGATGATGCCTATGTTCTGAATTTCACCATTGATGTATTGCATTCCTCCAATATATATTACAAGAATGTTGCTGATTCCGATGAGTAGAATCATCAAGGGGAAAAACAAGGCCTGTGCCTTGTACAGAGAAATATTTTTTTCCTTGCTGGTATTGGCAAGTACAGAGAAGGAGTTGGAAGTAAAACCCTCAATGCTATAAGCTTTTACGACGTTGATGCCTGAAAATGTTTCCTGGGCGTTTGTAGTTAATTTGGAAAGATACTGTTGTACTATATTACTTCGTTTATTAATAATTCTGCTTAGAAAATAAATGGATACGGAGAGCACTGGTAATGGCATCAAGGTATACATGGTCAAAGTCTGATCAATATTCCACATTTTTGTAATTGCGATGATAAACAAGACCAGCATATTCATGGTATACATTATAGCAGGACCAAAATACATTCTGACCTTGCCCACATCCTCGCTGATTCTGTTCATAAGGTCACCCGTTCTGTTACGCTTGTAAAAATTCAGGGAAAGCATTTCATATTGATGAAAAATTTCGTTTTTTAGATCAAATTCGATCAGTCTTGACATCACGATGAGGGTCTGTCGCATTAAAAATGTAAAAAATCCTGATAGCAGTGCCGCACCAATGATGTAAAGAATGTTTAAAATCAATTGTGATTTGACGATTTCAAGATCCGTGATCCTGTTATTCGAATAATCTTCCACCACGTTTAAAGACTCTTTGATCAATTGTGGAATCTGAAGCGCAAAAACTTTGGCCACTATTGTGATCAAAATCCCAAGAATAAGCCTTGCTCTGTATTTATAGAAGAATTTATTAAGATATCTGAGTGCTTTCATGAATATAATGGGCCGTTACGCGTAGGCGAAGATACATAAATATTAAAAGCATTTATTTTGCAGTTTTCATTCAAAACAAAATTTAACCTTTTCTTTAGATTTATAAAATATCGTTAGAAAAAAAATGGTATTTTTGCCAGCAATTAAATGCTCAAATAATTTATTTGAATTACGATCTTTTTTATCATGGTGAATAGAAGACATATTCGTATTAAGGTAATGCAATCAGTTTATGCCATACTTCAATCGAAAAGTGATGATTTAACAAAGGAAGAAAAGTTTCTTCTTTTCAACATTAAAAAAACTACAGAACTTTATGTGCTTCAATTGCTTCTTATGGTGGAGGTCAGGAATCTGGCTCTGGAACATATAGAGATCAAAAAGAAAAAATACCTTGCCACACAGGAAGATATTAACCCAAATTTAAAGTTTATCAATAATCGTTTGATTCAGTCCATAGCTGACAGTCCCGAAATCAAAGATTATGTTGCAAGCTCGAAATTGATGGAGTGGAAGGATAACCGCGAGTATGTCAGGATCCTTCTGGATGAACTGGTTGAAAGTGAACTTTACAAGGACTATCTCAACAGTGAAGAGGACTCATTTTACAAAGACAAGACTTTTGTATTAGAATTTTTTAAATCCATTGTTGCACCCAACGAGAAGCTTTTCGATTTTTATGAAAGCCTGAACCTGAGCTGGGTGGATGACTATCCACTAGTCAATACAAATGTGATGAAAGTGATCAAGCAAATGGACGCTGGTGATTTCTTCACCCTGCGCCAACTTAGAGTAAAGGATGACGATAAAGAGTTTTTGGTTGACCTTTTTAGAAAGACCATCCTTCATCAGCAGGAGTTTACAGGTGAAATAGATGCGAAAACCCCGAACTGGGATACGGAAAGGATAGCTGACATGGATATGATTCTCATTAAAATGGCTTTGACTGAGTTTCTTTATTTCCCTTCCATACCCACGAAAGTGACGATCAACGAGTATATCGAGATTGCAAAGGATTACTCAACAAGAAAGAGCAGTTATTTTATTAATGGGGTCTTGGATAAACTTTTAAAAGACTATAATAAATCAGGCAGATTAAAGAAAATAGGGAGAGGATTATTATAAAAAATTATACTTTTACAAAAACAAATTTTAACAGAATGAAAAAAATTATTGCTTTATCCGTTTTGAGTTTGAGTTTAATGCTCGTTTCGTGTAATGAAAATGCAGCTAAGAAGATTAAGAGTGAAAATCTTGAATTGGCGAAAGAGAGAGACAAAGAGATTAAAATAGGCGGTCCGAAACTTAAATTTGATAAAACGGAGCACGATTTTGGAGTGATTAACGAAGGTGATGTTGTAGAAACTGTATTTTCGTTTACAAATTCAGGTAAATCAGAATTGATTATAACTTCGGCAAAAGGAAGTTGTGGATGCACTGTTCCTGAGTGGCCAAAGGAACCAATCATGCCAGGTGAATCAGGTACGATAAAGGTTAAGTTTAATTCAGACAGAAAACCAAATTTGCAACAGAAACAAATTACATTGGTAACCAATACCGATCAGGGAAAGGAAATCCTTAAAATAAAGGCGCAGGTTACACCAAAAGCCAAAGTTCAACAGAATAGTTAATCCAAATGATGTATCAAACAATATTTTTACAAGCCGGAGGAGGCGGAATAGGGAACTATATATTAATTCCCTTAATGTTTTTGGTTCTGTATCTTTTTATGATCAGACCTCAAATGAAAAGACAAAAAAATGAGAAAAAGTTCCAGTCTTCCATTAAAAAAGGAGCGAAGGTAGTTACAACCAGTGGAATACATGGTAAAATAGTGGACCTGATAGACAGCGATAACACTTGTGTGATTGAAACAGGAGCTGGAAAGATTAAATTTGAAAGATCTGCAATTTCAATGGAGTTAAGTAAAAAGTATGCTCCAAAAGAAGTTAAGAAGAAGTAATTTTTTCTAACATAAATTTAAAGAGGTTATTGGTGAAATATGTTTTTCTGATAACCTCTTTTTTTATACATTTAGAAAAGAAAAATTGAGCTCTGATGCCTGAAACAAATGGTTCGAATAATTCGGAAATACGTCAAAATCAAAAGAAATTAAAAGTTTTTTTGCTTTTTCTTTTGCTGGCAACGCTCTTTTGGTCTTTGATCAAACTTTCAAAGGAATATATTGCGGAAGTTGAATTTGAACTTTCCTATTCTGATATCCCCAAGAATAAGCTTATTCAGAATGAACCAGATAAAAAAGTAAAGCTTACATTAAAAACAATTGGGTTCAAATTGTTGAATTACACCTTTAAAGAAAGAGTCCTTGACTATAGTTTGACTGAAATCGAGCGTAAGAGTGGTTCGATGTATTTTAGCGAAACCAGTAATAATACAAACTTTTTGCAAGCTCAGTTATCCGCC
>CP070731.1:652838-656987 GCA_020347545.1 Flavobacteriaceae bacterium
CCTCATCATGGGAAACGCCACCAAGTTCTTCCTGAATGGTTTTCATTTGCTGATGTAGATAATATTCTCTTTGTTGCTGGTCCATATCTTCGCGAACCTTGGACTGAATATCATTGCTGAGTTCCAGTCGTTGAAGCTCCTTATTCATCTTTTTCAGAGTGGCCAATGCTCTGTTTTTAAGACTGTTAATGTTTAAGAGCTCCTGTTTTTCCTCTGTTGTAAGATTTAGGTTGGAAGAAACAAAATTGATTAAAAAGGAGTTGCTTTGAATATTTTTGATCGCAAAAGATGCCTCTGTTGGTAAATTTGGATTTTCCTTAATGATTCTCAAGGAAATATCTTTGATTGAATCGATGATTGCCTTGAATTCACTATCCTCCACAGCAGGAATTTCCTCAACGACTTCTTTTACAAGGGCCTTTAAATAAGGCTTTTCCTGTGTAAGCTGGTCAATTTTAAATCGCTTTTTCCCCTGAAGAACCACCATGGTGTTACCATCAGGCATTTTTAAAATCTTAAGGATTCTTGCCACCGTGCCGACCTTAAAGATATCATCCATTCCTGGATTTTCTACCCCTTCGTTCTTTTGTCCGACCACACCAATCGTTTTATCACCTTTATTGGCCTCTTTTATCAATTTAATGGATTGATCCCTGCCTGCCGTAATAGGGATTACAACACCCGGAAAAAGAACCGTATTTCTCAGCGGTAAAATGGGTAATTCACCAGGAACATCTTCTTTCCTCATTTCTTCTTCATCTTCAGGAGTCATTAAAGGGATCAGTTCCGCTTCTTCATCCAGAATATTCTGAAGTGACAAATTGTCAATATTTATAAAATTTGATCTGCTCATTCTTCTTTTAAGCCATTTTGACATTGCGCAAATAATGTAAAAATGTTTTTGTATTAATTATCAATATTTAATTAGTTCATTTAAAGCGATTTAGGATATTTCACCTTATACCGCTATTATGTATTAGTCAATTCCTGTGCCATATTTTCTAATAACAAAAAAGCTGAATCCAAAGACGAGACATATTGTATTGAGTCTAAATTATTAGAAAAAAGATTAAATTTATTTATACAAAGTGTAACACCTTAATAAATCGATTGTCATTAACATAGAAGTGAAACATTGCAAAAGGAACAACAACATATAAAAGACTTGCTTAAGGCTTGTTCGAATGGTAGTAAATCGGCTCAGTTTGAGATCTATAAATTGTATTATAAAGCAATGTATAATACAGCGTTAAGGATACTTCAAAACACCTATGATGCTGAAGATGTGATGCAAGAGGCATTTTTAAATGCCTTCACGAAACTGGATACTTATAAAGGAGAGGTTCCCTTTGGAGCATGGTTGAAGCGAATCGTTATCAATCGAAGCCTCACCCAGGTAAAGAAAAGAAATAAGCTTCAGGAAGTGAACCTGGAAATCGTAGACAGGAAATTGGAAGAGGATGATGAATCAGAGATGCAAGGGGTTAAAATTGATTATGTAAACCTAAAGGTGAAAGAAGTAGGAAAGGCAATGGGTCAACTGAAGGAAAATTACAGGGCGGTGTTGAATTTGAGTTTGATAGAAGGATATGACAATGAGGAAATCGCTCAAATAATGAATATAAGTAATGAGAATTGCAGGACCACAATTTCAAGAGCAAAGAGTAAGTTAAGAAAAGTATTAATGGAGTCATCCGCGTTAAACTGAACATTATGAAAACGAATTTGGAAGATTTTTTTAAAAAAAATAAAGAGGATTTTGATTTTGCGGAACCCAATATGGGACATTTTGAAAGGTTCCAAAGCAAACTTGACGGTGAAGGGCAAAAATCGGATAGAAAGGGAGGTACTCCATGGTATATTCTGGCCGTAGCCGCCTCAGTATTATTATTCTTTGGTTATTGGATGGGTAATTACAATCAGAATGATCCGAATAGAGGTCTGGAACTTGCGGAAATATCACCTCAAATGAAAGAAACGCAGAATTTTTATGTAGCGACCATTCAAAAAGAAATGGAAGAAATTAGGTCGATGCAAAACCCATCGAATCAGCGCATCATCGATGATGCCTTTAAGCAATTGGATTTACTTGAAACAAACTATCAGAAGCTGACTTTAGAGCTCAAAGAAAGCAATGCTGATAAGCGTGTTATATATGCCATGATAACAAATTTTCAAAGCAGACTTCTGGTCTTGCAAAATTTGATGGATCAACTCGAGGAATTTGAAGAACTGATTCCTCAGGAAAATAAAGTTTAAAAACAATAAAACAAAAGTCATGAAAAACAAGATACAATTATTACTAGCAATTTTTTTGGTGGTCCCCATGCTGAGTATGGCAAATCCATTGAAGAAAAAATGGGATTACGAAAAAACCAAAAACATTAAGAAGGAATATAGCGTAAATGCTGATGCAGCACTTAAAATTAAAAATAAATACGGAAACGTGGACGTCATTTCCTGGGACCAAAACAAGGTTGTTATTGAGGTAACCATAACGGTTTCCGGAAATAATGAATCCAAGGTGATTGATCGATTGTCGAAGATCGATGTGAATTTCGAAAACAGCAAGTCATTTGTTTCGGCGGAAACAAAATTCAACAATAGTTCTAAAGGCTGGTGGAACTCAGGTAATAAAATGAGCTATCAAATTGATTACAAGGTGAAAGTTCCGGTAACGAACAGCGTTAATCTCAACAATGATTATGGAACAATTTCCTTGAACGAGATCAAAGGCCAGGCGGAAATAAATTGTGATTATGGAAAAGTTTTGATAGGAAGCTTATATCACAATAATAACAGCATAAACATTGACTATACCTCTGATTCAGAAATAGAATTAATGAATGGTGGCAGTATCAATGCAGATTACTCTAAGTTCAGGATAGAGAAGGCTAAAAAAATTGAATTGAACGCGGATTATACGGATTCTGAATTCGTTAATATTGAAACCTTGGATTTCAACTGTGACTATGGTAAAATCGAAGTTGATAATGCGAATAGTATTGAAGGAAACGGTGACTACTTGACCATGAGATTCGGAACCATTAAAAATAAATTACATATCGAGGCTGATTACGGCAGTATCAAGGTGTCCAAGATGATGAAAGGATTTAGTGAACTATATGTCCATTCAGATTACGCAGGGATCAAAGTAGGGCTTGATAGTGATGTAGCATTTGATTTCAAGGTTGAGTTAAGCTATGGCGGATTTGATTATGACGGTGAAGGAATCAATTATGAAAAGAAGATCGTTAAATCACAATCTAAGTATTTTGAAGGCTTTGTAAAGAATAAAAATTCCGGTTCTGTTGTGAATATTTCTTCAGAATATGGTGGAGTAAAATTATATAACAATTAAAATCAAACCAGTAATGAAAAACTTAATTTTAAAATCAATAGTGTTCACCTTTGTATTTATCCTTTCTATTGGTGCTGGATATGCACAGAAGGTAAAAGGGAACGGTAAAATTATTGAAAAAACAAGAAATGTTGGAAGTTTTGAAGGAGTAGGAGTTTCCGGTTCATTTGATGTATTTCTTGTAAAAGGCCAGGAAGGTAAAATTGAAATAAGTGTTGAAGAGAATTTGGAACCTTATCTGATTACCGAAGTGAAAGAAGGGTCTTTGAAAATTAAATGGAAGAAAGGTGTCAACATCAGAACTACAAAAAAGACTGTTCTCACCGTATATTTTAAGAATATTAGTGGTCTTGCTTTGGCCGGATCCGGTGATATTATTGGCAAAGACAAGATAGTCACTGATAACTTAGGATTGGCCATAGCCGGTTCAGGAGATATTAAAATCAGTACCCAAGCCGATAAAATTGGAGCAGCTATTTCCGGTTCAGGGGACATGGAGTTAAGTGGAACCTCTAATCACTTTGAAGCAAAGGTGGCAGGTTCGGGAGATATTGAAGCTAGTGGTCTTGTTACACAAAAAGCAGACTTGAAAATTTCTGGTTCAGGATCAATAGAAGCAAATGTGGAAAAAGAAATTACAGCGAGAATTTCTGGATCCGGTGACATAAAATATAAAGGAAACCCTGCAAAAGAGGATATAAAAGTCAGTGGATCAGGAAGCATAAGTTCCAATTAAAATATTGTGGTTAGTTATTTGATAAATGTCGGTGAATCTATTTACCGGCATT
>CP070731.1:657087-661132 GCA_020347545.1 Flavobacteriaceae bacterium
TATCAGTTGGTTAAAGACGTTATGATCTTTGCGGGGTACTCTCAAATGTTTGCAACTGAATCCATGGAAATCATTAAAGGAGGAAGCAAAGATGAAGTCAACAACTGGGGATGGATCATGGTTACCTTCAAACCCACTTTTTTCAAAAAGAAATTTGACGAGCCTAAGGGATAATCAAAGTTCTTTTTGTCTCTTAACCGGCTCTAATGGAGAATAGGAAAGTATTGATCATTGGCCTCACCTGGCCTGAGCCTGATGCAACGGCAGCAGGTACAAGAATGATACAGCTTATTCATTTCTTCATATCAAAAGGATACCAGGTGTTTTTTGCTTCTGCGGCTTCAAAATCAACGTTGTCGTATGACTTTCAAAAGACACCTGTTTCTTATTTCGGGATTGAACTCAATAACAGCTCTTTTGACAGAAAGATCATTGAATTAGATCCTTCAATTGTGTTGTTTGACCGCTTTCTCACTGAAGAACAGTTTGGCTGGCGTGTTCAGGAAAATTGCCCTGACGCAATGAGAATACTGGACACAGAAGATCTTCATTTGTTAAGGACTTCAAGGCAGCTGGCACTTAAAAATAAAACGATTGATTGGAAAAGTTATCTGAACAATGACACCAGTAAAAGAGAAATCGCTTCCATCTATAAATGTGACCTTTCACTAATCATCTCTGAATTTGAAATGCAGTTACTGGAGCATGAATTTAAAGTACCGAAAATTCTCCTTCAGTATACTCCTTTTTTAGCAGACAAAATTGATGTAAAAACCATAGACAAACTCGCTGGTTTCAAGGAAAGAAGGCATTTCATGACTATTGGGAACTTTAAACATTTACCGAATCAGGATGCCATTTTTTATTTATATCAAGAGATCTGGCCCTTGATCAGAAAGGCCTTACCACAGGCTGAGCTCCATGTTTATGGTGCATACGTTACAGCCAAAGTTCAACATTTGCATGATCCTAAAAACGGATTCCTAATCAAAGGATGGGTAGAGGATAAACAAAAAGCTTTTGAGCAGTCAAAACTATGTCTCGCGCCGGTTCGATTTGGTGCAGGGCAAAAAGGAAAACTGTTTGAGGCCATGATTCATGGAACCCCGGCAATTACATCTTCAATAGGCGCAGAATCTATGGGCCCCACATCAGATTGGGACGATAGAATTTTAGATAACCCAAAGGCCTTTGCTCAAAAAGCCATTGAGATTTACAATCATAAAGAATCCTGGAAGCAAGCCCAGGCCGGGGGATTTAAAATTATCAATGAAAATTTTAATCGTGAGTTTCATGAAAATTTGTTGGAGAACAGGATTATATCAATTTCAGACCAACTGAAAGCGCATCGCAAAAAAAACTTTATGGGAAGCCTTCTTCATTTCCATCAATACAAAAGTACGAAGTACCTATCCAAATGGATTGAAGCTAAAAACCTATCGAACGATAAAATAATAGAGTAGAATTCCCCATCCGGTCATTAGCAGTAAACCTCCTACAGGAGTAACGGGTCCCAGAAACTTCAGGTTTATTTTTTTCGCTTTTCCGTAACACAAAGCATAAATACTGAAAGAAAATAAGAATACCCCAATAATCATTGTAGATGCGATCATTCGTTCAGTAAAGTCGATAAATTCAAAGTGAAAGCCTAAAATTAATAAGACAATGGCGTGAAAAAGCTGGTATTTTACACCTGTCTCAAAACTATGTAAAACCTCGGCGGGTAAAATACGTTTTAACCTGTGGGCTCCAAAGGCGCCAAATATTATTCCAAAAAAACCAAAAGCGGCAGCAAAAAATTTAACCAATAATAGCATAAAAAAGTGTTTTTCAGATCTTGACTTGTTAGAACGTTAAAATAAGCGCAATATTTTTAACCGTCAGAGATCTTCGAATAAAAATACCGGCTTCTAAATCTTAGAATCCTTATGACGCTTTAATGATCAGATTCATGAAGTTCAAAATTTTTATTAAAAATATTATGAATTTTAGATTTTTATTAGCATTAAATTAATCATTCCGTTAAATTATAGTTAATGTAATAGATATTTCGTAACAAAACAAGTTTTAATTACGTCATTATAGTAGAAACCATCAAATTATACAATTATGAAAGCAGATATCAACACATTCGCAACAGAAGACAGAAGGTACGTTCAATTTTCAAATTTTAGAAATGCCAAAAGAATTAAATGGTCGGAACACAGACACTACAGATATTAGAAACATCCATTCATGAAACAGACAATTCAATCATGATTTTCACAAAGATCAATTATATCCTCATGAATTTTTCTAGTTCTCGTTTTGGAAAAACCATTTTTACGCAGTAATTCAGGAGTTTCATAGATCTCTTTACAAAGAACTATTCCCTGCTCCAGAAAATACTGCTTTTCTCTTTTTGTCAATGAGGTAAGTGAAGTAATAGGAAAAAGTTTTGATTTATTAATCCTGTACTTGAGGCTTTTATTCTCAGGATAGTCCCAACTCACTAACTGTAGCCCACTGCATTTTGCATACTTAATCGCATCCGAAGTGAATCGGGTGTTTGTAAAAATCCATCCCTGATAATCTGTAAATCCATTTGTTTTATCCTTCTCAAGCCGATTCTTAATATCATTGAACCTCGATTGAATATATAAAGGAACCTTCACATCATTCCTTTTTCCCTGGGAGTTGTGATACTTGCACTCTATGATATAACACTTTTCATCTTTACAGGCCAAAACATCAACTTCATGGCTGATACAATTACCTTCCATAACGACACCGACTTCAGAGGTGTAACCATCGTGTTTAAAGATATGACCAATATAGTTCTCAAAAGGAAAACCCGAAGGCCCCAGTTCCATAATGGCTCTTTTTAGTTTATATCTTGACGCACTTGGTCTCCTACTCTTCTTTAAGAGCCTAAATGCTTTTTCGTAAATGGCCTTTGTGGTCATCCCGGTGAAGAGATCTTGTTCAATCCTGTCTATAATGGACTTTACAAGTTCGTCATCGGCTCTTGCATTTTTTAGTGATCGAATCAATTTGGTCTCATCGAAATCGACAAGTTCCCCGGAAAATTTTCGAATTTTTATTGGCTCCTTCATAGACCTAATATATAAAGATATTTTCTTATTCAGGCTATTCGTTGTATTTTTGGCCCTTCAAAAATATTTGAAAAACAATGAAGGAATTCTCTCACTTTTTCTATGATTATTTTATAAAAATCGGAATGCCCGATACAGGTGCAAAATACCTCAATATGGCTATTTTGGCTTTAGCGACACTTTTGATAATCTTTATCATAGATATCATTATCAGGCGGATATTACTAAATCTATTCACAAGGTTTTCAGAAAAGACAAAAACGCATTTTGATGATTATGTCGTAGAAAACAAAGTTCCCAGAAATGTGGCCCACATTATACCGCTATTGATCGCACTTGAATTTGCTCCATTCATATTTGTTGATTTTCCATATTTTGAAAATATTGCGGAGAAGGGATTGCAGGTATTCAGCATTCTATTGACTATCTGGGTGATTAGAAGTTTCGTCAAGGCGATACGTGATTACCTAAATACGAAGGAAAGATTAAAAGACAAACCCATAAACAGTTATGTTCAGGTAATCCTGATCATTGTGTGGTCAATTGGTTTATTGTCTGCCTTTGCGCTTATTACAGGAATTCCATTCTTTAAGTTCCTCACAACTCTCGGAGCAGCCTCGGCCATTATATTATTGATTTTCAGGGATACAATAATGGGGTTCGTTGCCAGCATCCAAGTATCCATCAATGATATGGTCCAAATAGGCGATTGGATTACTTTTGAAAAATTCGGCGCTGACGGAGATGTCATAGAAATAAATCTTGCCACAGTAAAGGTTCAGAATTTTGACAAGACCATTACAACAATTCCAACCTATGCCTTAATATCTGATTCTTTTAAAAACTGGCGCGGAATGGAAAATTCAGGAGGAAGAAGGATCAAAAGAGCGGTAGTCATTAAACAAAGCAGCATCAAATATCTCAATTCAGCACAGATTGATGATTTAAAG
>CP070731.1:661232-665244 GCA_020347545.1 Flavobacteriaceae bacterium
GGTATTGCTCTTGTTTTACCCATAGAGCATGTAGCCGGCCTCGAGAGTCAAATGAAAAAGTTTAAGGATCAGGCTCGTGATCAGTATTTTTAGGGTAAACAGGTTTGGTAATTCTCATCGATTAGTTAAGTAAAATGTATAGATCAAAGTTTTAGCTATTTTAGGAAAAACATAAACGGATAAAACTTAAAAAAAGAGTACATATGGATACAAAAAGAAGTTTTCAGAGTGCCAAGGATGTCATGACGAAAAACGTAGTTTTCGTAGATGGTATGGCTACTGCCAAAGAGGCAGTTGAATTAATGCGTCGGGAAAATGTTGAAGCGCTAATAGTTAAAAAAAGGCATGAACAGGATGTCTATGGAATTGTGATCGTTCATGATTTTATAAAAGGTGTTATTATTCCTGAAAAGACTTCAGAGGAGGTTAATATCTTTGAGATT
The DNA here is from genome assembly GCA_020347545.1 of Flavobacteriaceae bacterium. Lineage (GTDB taxonomy): Bacteria > Bacteroidota > Bacteroidia > Flavobacteriales > Flavobacteriaceae > Lutimonas. The sequence goes on from CP070731.1 coordinate 661,676, forward strand.
ATGACCAAGCCAGTGATAAGTGTGCCGGCTGATATGGATGTGCGCTACGTTGCAAGTTTACTCATGAAGGTTGGCCTCAGGATGGCTCCGGTTGAAGAGAATGGTGAATATATAGGTATGGTATCGCTCTCCCATCTTATTTTGGATAACCTACTTTTTTAAATTTTAAAGTAACTGAAAATAAAAAAACCAAGCTGTATAAGCTTGGTTTTTCTCTGTACTCGGAGCGGGACTTGAACCCGCACGGACATTACTGTCCATTGGATTTTAAGTCCAACGTGTCTACCAATTCCACCATCCGAGCCTGTGTTTTTGGTTTTAGTAATGCAGAGCGAAAGACGGGATTTGAACCCGCGACCCTCACCTTGGCAAGGTGATGCTCTACCCCTGAGCTACTTTCGCATAAATTTTCATTCAAAGAACAAATCGATGATTATCATCTAAACCTAAGGGCTGAAGAATCACCTCTTTTCACTTAGGAGGCGCAAATTTAAAACATTTTAATAAATCCCAAAGGATTTTCGATCATATTTTTTCATATTTTTTTATGCAGTTAATCTCAATTAATGGATATATTTGCAGCGATTTTAAGAACAGGCGATTAACATGGTGGAGACGGCAGTGATCCGACATAATATTTTTGATGATATTAAGCAATTAACAAAATTTGGTTTATCGCTGAGTGTCGTATTTTCATCAATTGCCGGTTATTTGCTGGCTGCTGAAGTCATAGATTATCAAATCGTTATTTTATTATCGATTGGAGGCTATTGTATGGTTGGAGCTTCGAATGCCTTTAATCAGATTATTGAAAGGGTTCCGGATGCGGTTATGAAGAGGACCATGGACCGTCCCATACCCGCGGGCAGGATTTCTGTGAATGTTGCCATGATCATCGCGGTTGTGCTTACCTTATCTGGTTTGGTGATCCTCTACTCAATAAATCAGAAAACAGCGCTTTTCGGGGCGATTTCGATTTTCTTATATACCAGTGCCTACACACCATTAAAGCCGGTTACACCTTTATCCGTGTTTGTTGGAGCAATTCCGGGAGCAATTCCTTTTATGCTGGGATGGGTGGCAGCAACGGACAAATTTGGTATCGAGCCGGGAATCCTTTTTATGATACAGTTCTTCTGGCAGTTCCCTCATTTTTGGGCCATTGGCTGGCTTCAGTTTGATGAGTATAAGAAAGCCGGATTTAATTTGATGCCAACAGGTGAAAAGAACAAAAAAGCATCAAAGCTAGTGATCATTTATACCGTGATTATGCTGATCGTTTCTATTTTCCCGGTGTTCAGACTTACCGGAGATCTTTATCTGCACCCGTTTTCTGCTGTGATCATATTTATTTTAGGACTTGTGATGTTGTACTACGGGGTAAAACTTCATATGGATCAAACTGATAAAATGGCAAGGAAGTTGATGCTTTCTAGTGTATTGTATATAACCTTGATTCAGATCATTTTTGTGATCGATAAATTTTTGCATTAATACCATGGAACAAAAAACAAGAGAGAAGTCATTTAAGCAGATGTTGTGGATATCCATGATCAGTATGACCATGATGTTTGCAGGTTTGACAAGTGCTTATGTAGTAAGTAAAGGAAGAGAGGATTGGGTAAGTTTTGACTTGCCGAGTTCATTTTATATCAGTACCCTGTTAATCGTTTTGAGCAGTATCACTTTTGTTTTGGGGAAAAGAGCTTTAATGTCGGGTTCTCAGTCCAGGACAACACTTTTATTAGCTGTGACCCTTTTGCTTGGGCTTGGATTCGTGTTTTTTCAATTTAACGGATTTAACGAATTGATCGATGCAGGATTGTATACCACAGGTCCTCAAAGCAATGTGGCTTCTTCTTTCCTATATGTCATAACGGCAACACACCTGTTGCATATTTTTGTTGGAATTCTGGTTTTGGCCTGGGTACTTTTCCGAAATATTAAAGGAAAATATACGCCGGAAAGCCATCTGGGCTTTTCATTAAGCGCTATTTTCTGGCACTTTGTGGATGCCTTATGGATTTATCTCTTTATCTTTTTTTATTTTATCCGTTAGCACCAACATTTTTGGCTGAATAATTCTATTTATCAATTATTTTTATATTTTTGCTGCACCGAAGAAAACATGATAAATGTCAGTTTTTTTCAGATTGTATAAGATCAATTAAATTAAACTTTTTATATGGAGGCAACAGTTGCTGATACCTCAAAAGGAGGAGTTTGGAGCGGAGGAGGAAGTAGACCATTCGATGCGAGTTATGGAAAAATGATGATGTGGTTCTTCATCATGTCCGATGCCCTGACGTTTTCAGGATTTTTGGGTGCATACGGATTGATCCGCTATAAATTTCTAGACTCCTGGCCAATTGCTGATGAGGTCTTTACTCACATTCCTTTTATACATGGGGATTTTCCGATGTATTATGTGGCGTTTATGACCTTTATTCTGATCTTTTCATCGGTAACCATGGTGCTGGCGGTTGATGCCGGAAAGCATATGCAAAAGAACAAGGTTATCGTTTATATGGGACTGACAATTATTGGCGGTTTGATCTTCCTTGGATCACAGGCCTGGGAATGGAAGACCTTTATCAATGGTAGTTATGGTGCACTTCAGCTTGAAGATGGAAAAATAGTACAATTTGTTGATGCATCCGGACATCAGGTGACCTTAGAAAGTTTTGCCTCTGATACACCAACCGAAAGGGTAAGGCACAAAAAGGAAAACGGGTTATGGTTTGAATATGAAGCTGCTTTACCACCTGTGACCCTGCAACAGGTAAAGGAAGGATTTGCGGCAAACTCAGACATTTCAATGAGGACCGAACTTATAAATCTTGACACAAAAGAAAAGACAATTGTATCAAGAGAAGAAGCGAATAAATATCTCGATAATGCAGTAAGAGTAGTTCAGGGAGCAAACCTAACAGAGAATGAATACGGTAAAACCTTGTTTGCTGACTTTTTCTTCTTCATTACAGGATTTCACGGATTCCACGTATTTTCCGGAATCGTAATCAATATCATCATCTTTTTTAATGTGATCATCGGAACTTATGAAAGAAGAGGTCATTATGAAATGGTTGAAAAGGTTGGTTTGTACTGGCACTTTGTAGACCTTGTATGGGTATTTGTTTTCACATTCTTCTATCTGATCTAAAAATATTAACGTAAATGTCACACGCAAAATCACACACAGCTTTAATTTGGAAAGTTTTTGGCTTTCTTTCAATAGTTACCATAGTAGAGGTTTGGCTGGGTATAGTAAAACCGGATTCATTGAACCTTACACAGGTATTGGGGACAAGTATTTTGAATTGGATCTTTTTGATCCTTACACTTGTTAAGGCCTATGGAATTGCCTGGTATTTTATGCATTTAAAGGATGAAAAAACCTGGTTCAGAAGATCTATTGTATGGCCAGTAGTTTTTCTGATCGCCTATCTGGCTTTTTACCTTCTTTATGAAGGAGATGCCCTTGGCATTATTGACCAGAGCCTTACCAGGTGGTCTTATAACTAACAATTGCTCAATTGATAATAACAAGTGTTTTGAAATTTCAAAAC
>CP070731.1:665344-669301 GCA_020347545.1 Flavobacteriaceae bacterium
GTAAACGTGCAATTTCTGGATGGAGAAATCATTCCGGCAAAGGTAATTTCAGCTTATGCCACTGCGGACGTGGCCTTGCTTGAGTTGATTTGGCCTCGTAAAAACGCTGTCACGTTAAAACTTGCTGATTCGGATGCTGTTAGAGTTGGAGAAAGTGTATTTGTTGTTGGGGCTCCATATGGCCTTGGCCATTCACTTTCTTCAGGTTATGTCAGTGGGATTATAAGGGATAAGGAAGATAAAAATCCATTCACGAATTCTGAATATATTCAAACGGATGCAGCGATAAATACAGGAAATTCGGGAGGACCTATGATGAACATGAAGGGTGAAGTAATTGGAGTGGTAAGTAATATATTAACTCAATCAGGAGGGTTTCAAGGAATAGGATTTGCTTCGTCTTCAAACATTACAAAGGAACTGTTATTTGAAAAGAAAATAATTTGGAACGGAACAGATTTGATTCCGTTGACGGGTAAAGTTGCTCAAATTTTTAACCTACCGCAGGAAAGTGGATTATTGGTTCAAAGAGTCGTTAAAGTATCTCCATTTGGTGTTTTGGGTATTCAGGATGGAGACGTTGAAATGACTTTAAATGGAGAAAAACTGATCGTAGGGGGTGACATCATACTCTCTATTAATGGTGTAAAGTTTGAGAGCACAGATGAATCTCTGTTGAATATAGCCAAAGTAATGGAACGAAAATCGGATAATGCCTCTCTTGAGATTGTTGTTTTCAGAGCGGGTAAAAAAGTAACTCTGGGCCGAAAATAAAATTTCAACTTATTCCTGACAACCGTCTTTTTTTCTTGTGTCCATAAGGTGCACAATTTTCCAGCCTGCGTCTCCTCTATTGACAAGATGAAAGGCATCCACACCACAGTGACTGAAATCTGAACCTACATAAAAAGAATAATCAGTCCAAACCTGTGCGATTCCGCCATCGATCATTATTTCAGTATTCCAGATCTTTTCATCCCAGATCTTATCATGAGGAGTTCCAATTGCTGTCAGAAACTTGGAGAGGTCCCCTTTGGATATTATTTTTTTACCTTCTTTGTTCGTGTAGGAAGTGAGCATATTTACTTCTTTATCGAATACTGAAGCTACCTTGGCACTGTCTCCTTCTCTCATACCATCAAAAAGCTTGACAATGACATTAAGAACTTCCTTTTTATCATCCTCCGAATTACCATTAGTTTGGGCTCCTATGTTTGAGTAGGTAAAAAATAATAGTATCAATGCCGATAGAAATTTTGAGTAATTCATTTTGTCTCTTGATTTTAAAAGTTGTTCGCATCAAATTTAGAAAAATAAACCATGTATTCATCCGAGGTGCCTTATTTCATATATAAAATAATTTTTCCCAAAGCCCCAAATCAAATAAAACCTATTTATTATTTGATTTTGAATAGTTGAAGTCGAGTGCCATTTATTCTTAATGATTAAATTGTATTTTTATGATCTACCTAAAATTTCTTTCTATGAATCGTTCTCGTTTTCTTACTGTTTTTATGCTTCTCTTCATGTATTATGGAGTCCTTTTTTCTCAGCAAAAAGAAATTAATCATTCAGGACCGCATAGTCAATTGATCATCAGAGGGGTAACATTGATAAATGGAAATGGAGCTCCGCCAATAAGTCCCGTAGATATTGTTGTTGAAGGTAATATCATAAAGGAAGTCAAAGTGGTAGGCTATCCCGGAGTTGAAATAAACCCCAAACGAAGGCCTCAGCTAAAAAATGGTGGAATGGAACTCAATGCAGAGGGTATGTATTTATTACCGGGTTTTATTGATATGCATGGACATATAGGAGGCAAGGCTCAGGGAGCTGATCCTGAATATGTATTTAAGTTGTGGATGGCTCATGGAATAACGACCATAAGGGAACCTAGTGGCATAGGCATTGATTTCACCCTTGAACTAAAAGAGCAAAGTGCCAAAAATGAAATAATTGCCCCAAGAATAATATCCTATACAGGTTTTGGCCATAAGAGTAAAACATTCAATCCTTTGAACGATCAGCCAATCAACACTCCGGAGCTAGCCCGGGAATGGGTACGTGCGAATGCAAAAAGAGGCGCAGATGGTATAAAGTTCTTCGGGGCCGATCCGAAAATTATGGCAGCAGCTCTTGATGAGAATAAGAAACTGGGGCTTGGTTCTGCCTGTCATCATGCCCAAATGAGTGTAGCAAGATGGAATGTTCTTCATTCTGCAAGAGCCGGCCTGACCACCATGGAGCATTGGTACGGGCTTCCTGAGGCATTATTTGAGGATAGAACGGTTCAAAATTATCCATTGGATTATAATTACAATGATGAACAGCATCGTTTTGAAGAGGCCGGTAAATTATGGGAACAGGCAGCAGCACCTTATTCTGAGCGTTGGAACTCCGTCATGAACGAATTGTTGGAGCTCGATTTTACATTGGACCCCACATTTAACATTTATGAAGCAAGCAGAGATCTTCATCGTGCACGAAGAGCAGAATGGCATGAAACCTACACCCTGCCGAAATTATGGGAATTTTATCAACCCAGTAAAATCTCTCACGGTTCCTATTGGCATTACTGGGGCACAGAACAGGAAATTCAATGGAAAAAGAATTACCAACTTTGGATGACCTTTGTCAATGAGTACAAGAACCGGGGAGGAAGGGTCACCACCGGTTCAGATTCGGGTTTTATCTTTCAACTGTACGGATTTGCTTACATCAGAGAGTTAGAACTCTTGAGGGAGGCAGGTTTTCATCCACTTGAAATTATAAGATCAGCTACCCTAAACGGTGCAGAAGCATTAAACCTTGACGATAAAATAGGGACCGTTGAAATTGGAAAATTGGCCGATTTTGTGATTCTCGAGGAAAATCCGATTGAGAACTTAAAGGTTTTATACGGCACCGGAGCTATTAAACTTACAGCAGATAATAAGGTGGTCCGAGTGGGAGGCGTAAAATATACGGTCAAGGATGGGATCATCTATGATTCCAAGGCATTGTTAAAGGATGTCGAAATAATGGTTGACAAAGCAAAATCAGATGATAATTTTCAAATCCTCCAACCTGGAATAGAACGTTAATAAATCTTTTCAGTTATTCCCAACCCTACTCTATCCGTTGATATTCAAGGGTTTTGTGTTAAATAATTGTTAATATAGTACTTGGTTTTACATAGTACTGTAACATTTTGGTTGAATCAAGCGTCTATATAGTAGAAACCAATTTAAAATAACACATTATGAAAAATTTATTAAGCACTCCGACAGAATCCGAATCAAGAAAATACGTTACATTTTCAAGTTTCAGAAACACAAAAAGAATCAAATGGTCAGAATACAGACATTTCGGTCATTAATCTAAAAAATTAAGTCTAATACATCAAAAAAAATATCATGAATACAAGTATTAACCTTTCAAGCACACAGGCCAGGGAACAACTATACTTCAGTGATTATAAGTATACAAAAAGAGTCAAATGGTCAGAACACAGACGTTATGGATTATAAAGAGAACCCACCTTAGTTAAACCTATTCAATTTCTTGAGTAGGTTTTTTTTGGTTTCTATTCACGCTTATCACTTCACTATTCCTCTCATTTTAAAATTATTAGCTATATTGTATCTGAATTAACCTTAAATCTTAAATCATGTCCGAAACAAAAAGTAAAAGCCCGAAGGGCTTCTGGATCATTGGAATAGTTGCACTATTATGGAATTTAATGGGTGTTGCCAGCTATCTCCAGCAAGCTTACATGACGGAAGAGGCACTTGCTGCCTTGCCCGCAGAGCAACAAGCTCTTTATGAAAATGTTCCCGCCTGGGTGACCGGGGCATTTGCATTAGCAGTATTTGGGGGGCTTCTTGGATGCATTTTGTTACTTATGAAAAGGAAATTGGCCACTTTATTGTTTATAATTTCTTTGATCAGTGTACTGGCACAAATGAGCTATAATTT
>CP070731.1:669401-673357 GCA_020347545.1 Flavobacteriaceae bacterium
AATTCAGCCTTTATTTTTTCTTTTTTCCTCTCATCGTACTTACTTTGTTCTATAAGTGACCACTTGACAAAGGCATCCCTAAGCTCTTTTTTGTTTTTAGTCTGAAAAAATTTATTGAACAATTCATTTGTTTTACGACCATAGGAGAGCATTTTTTGATTGTTGTCATAGAGTTCCTGGAATCCTTCTATTTTCTCCTTAATTTTTTGCTGCTGAATCAAAAGCTTTTCGGCTCCGCTTTTGGCGCGGTCCTGTTCTTTAAGTAAGCGATCTGATTTCTTCTGCAATTCATTACGCTCCTTCTGTAATTTGGCTATAGTCTTATCAAGTCGAATTTTTTCTCTTTCTACCTTTTTCCTGGCTCGATTGATCAACCGGAAGGGAATGCCGTTTTTCTGAGCTACCTCAAAGGTAAAAGAACTTCCTGCTTGGCCTGTATGTAATTTGAATAGTGGTTCAAGGGATGACTGGTCAAACTGCATATTGGCATTGGTCACATTTGGAAGTTCGCTGGCCAGAACTTTCAGGTTTGAGTAATGCGTTGTAATTACTCCAAAGGCGCCTTTATCATAAAATTCTTCAAGAAACACTTCTGCCAGTGCACCTCCCAGTTCAGGATCGCTTCCGGTTCCGAATTCGTCAATCAGAAAAAGGGTATTGTCGTTGCATTTTTTCAAAAAGTCTCTCATGTTCTTCAATCGATAACTGTAGGTGCTCAATTGATTTTCAATTGACTGATTGTCCCCAATGTCAGAAAGGACCTTGTCAAAAATGCTTACCTCGCTTCTTTCATGTACCGGAATGAGTATGCCACTTTGCAGCATGACCTGCAGCAAGCCAATTGTTTTAAGTGTTATGCTTTTTCCACCGGCGTTGGGCCCCGAAATTACAATGATCTGTTGCTTTTCGTTTAGTTCAAGGTTCTGAGGAATTGTTGGCAATCCTTTTTTCCGGTTTTCCAGCCACAAAATTGGATGGTAAGCTTTTTTAAGATTGATTTTTTTCTCATTTACAATTTCAGGAAGGCAGGCATTTATATTTTGGGCGTATTTTGCTCTTGATCCAAGACTGTCCAAATGGGTTAAGTACTCCTGGTATTTATTCAGAAGTGGGGCATAGGGCCTTAACCTGTCGGTAAGTTCCTTTAGGATCTTTACAATCTCTTCCTGTTCTTCATAGGTAATATTCTGGAGTTCTCTGGACAGCTGCAAAGTTGCTTCCGGAGCGATGTATACAATACTTCCGGTCTTTGAGCTACCCATGATCGCACCTTTTACCTTCCGCCTGTTCATCGCCTGAACGGCAAGGACCCTTTGATTGTCAATAACAGATTCCCGTATATCGTCTAAATACCCAAGGCTCGCGTAGTGGGCCAGGGCCTTGTTAAAACTTCCACCTAACTGACCCCTTATCTTATTCATTTCTTTTCGGATCCTGTTTAATTCCGGGGAAGCTTTATCCTTGACTTCTCCAAAAGGTGAAATGATTTTGTTAATGAGCTTTACAAGCTCCTTATTTAATTCGATTTCCTCAGATTGAGAGAACAGGGTAGGATAGTAGTCCTTGAATTTTTTAAAGAATAGAAGCAGGTTGTTTATATTTTCAGATATACCCGAGATCTTCATAAATGAAGGCCCTTCCAAAAAGCTGTCTTCAATGGCTAAAAGAGAAATATCTTTCGTTATTTCTTCAAAATAATGGCTGGGGATGCGATTTTCGTTTTCAAAAGAGGACAAATACTCATTCACCTGATTCAGTTCAGATTTCAATTCCAAAGACCTTCTTATGGGACTTAAATTTTTTACGGCCTCTCTTCCGAGGTCAGAAACGCAATATTCCCTGATTGTTTCTAAAACTGTAGAAAATTCAAGGTCTGTTAATGTTTTTTGAGCAATATTATGTGCCAATGTCTTACTTTTGTTAAGGCAAAAATAACCAATTTAATCCTATGAATGTAGCCATTGAAGAGAGTTGGAAAAAGATTCTTTACACGGAGTTTGAAAAAGAATATTTTGAACGACTCACCCGGTTTGTAAAGACGGAATATTCGAAGCACAAATGTTTTCCGGGGGGAGGTGAAATATTTGCGTCCTTCAACCGCTGCAGTTTTGATGATGTCAAGATCGTGATCATTGGCCAGGATCCGTATCACGGCCCCGGACAGGCTAACGGACTTTGCTTTTCGGTCCATGAATCTGTTTCTCACCCTCCTTCTTTGGTCAATATCTTCAAGGAGCTGCAAGAGGATGTGGGCAAACCTTATCCCAAGTCGGGCGATTTAGGGTACTGGGCCGATCAAGGGGTCTTATTGCTCAATGCAACGCTTACGGTCAGGGCCTCAGAAGCAGGATCGCATCAGGGAAAAGGCTGGGAAAAATTTACAGATGCAGTCATAGAAAGCTTATCAGAAAAAAGGGAAAACCTTGTCTTTATGCTATGGGGAGGCTATGCAAAAAAGAAGGGTAGAAAGATCAATGATGAAAAACACCTGGTTTTAAACAGCGGACATCCTTCACCCTTAAGTGCCAACAGAGGGTATTGGTTCGGAAATAAGCATTTTAGCCGGGCGAATTCCTATTTAAAGAAATTGGGTAAAGAGGAGATTCGCTGGTAATCATCCTCCCTAAAAACATATCCCTAACTTTTAACTGGAATATTTTTCAGGATTTCCTGGAGAAAATTCCAAAACCTTTGAGAAGAGGCAATGTCCGCTCTTTCATCCGGAGAATGTGCTCCCTTGATGGTAGGCCCGAATGAGATCATGTCCATTTTGGGATAATGTGTCCCCAAAATACCACATTCCAATCCTGCATGACAGGCAACAACTTCAGGTTTACTTTTAAATAGCTGCTCATAAAGGTCAGTGAGTACTTTTAAAATGGCGGAATCACGATTTGGGCTCCATCCTGGATAAGAACCGGATAATTTTACTTGAAATCCTGCTTTTTCGAAACTCAACTTTAATTGATTGGCAACCTCTTCCTTGGATTTTTCAACCGAGGATCTTGTCAAACACAGGATTTGAATATTTCCTTTATCCACCTCTACTTTTGCTATATTATTCGAGGCCTCAACCAATCCCGGTATTTCTTCACTCATTTTGTAAACCCCGTTAATGGCCCCATCAAGTGAGGCTATTAATTTCATTTTAGTATCTGAATCCATCCCGGTTAAAGGAACTTCCTCCGAATTCATTTCGAATAATAATTCAGGCTCCTGATCTGAATATTCTGATTTAATTTCAGATTCATAGCTGTTGAAGGCCAATTGCAGGGCGTCAATATTATCATTCTTACATAAAATAAGTGCTTCACTTTCACGAGGAATAGCGTTCCTCAATCCTCCGCCATGAATACTGTGAATTTCTACAAGATCCGCGGTTTTCTTTAAGAACCCATTCATGAGTTTATTGGCATTGGCAATGCCTTTGTCAATATCCATTCCGGAATGTCCGCCCTGTAACCCTTTAATATTTATCCTGAAACCTCGGGAAGAAGAATTTACCTCTGCCTGAGAATAGTTTCCCGTTGCCGTAACATCAACACCACCGGCGCATCCTATGTCAATTTCGTCATCTTCCTCCGTATCCAGATTAAGAAGTATTTCACCGTTAAGATACCCCGGCTGAAGCCCTTGTGCTCCGGTCATTCCTGTTTCTTCATCGATGGTAAAGAGAGCTTCAATATCAGGGTGTTCAACCGAGTCAGAAGCTAAAACACTCATAATGGCTGCTACACCCAAACCATTGTCGGCACCAAGTGTGGTTCCCTTTGCCTTGACCCAACCATTCTCTACAAACATTTCTATACCCTGCGTATCAAAATCAAAATCCGTGTCCGCATTTTTCTGATGTACCATATCCAGATGAGACTGAAGAACGACCGTTTTTCTATTTTCCATCCCTTTTGTGGCTTGTTTCCTTATGATCACATTGCCTACAGGGTCAACAATGGTTT
>CP070731.1:673457-677409 GCA_020347545.1 Flavobacteriaceae bacterium
ATTCTTGTTTCTGGTTATGATGGTGGTACCGGAGCCTCTCCTTTAACTTCCTTAAAACATGCCGGATTACCTTGGGAACTCGGTATAGCCGAAGCCCAGCAAACACTTGTACTGAACGACCTTAGGAGTCGTGTTGTACTTGAATGTGACGGGCAGTTAAAAACAGGTCGCGATGTGGCAGTTGCTTGTTTGCTTGGTGCGGAAGAATTTGGATTTGCAACGGCTCCTTTAGTTGCTTCCGGTTGTATCATGATGAGAAAATGTCATCTGAATACCTGTCCGGTTGGAATTGCCACCCAGGATCCCGAACTGAGAAAAAACTTTAAAGGAACGCCTGAACATGTGATTAATTTCATGTATTTCGTGGCAGAAGAGCTAAGACAGATCATGGCTTCCTTAGGTTTTAGAACCGTTAATCAAATGATTGGGCAATCTCAAAAAATTAATGCCAAAGAGGCTATACAGCAGTACAAGGCTCAAGGTATTGATCTTTCGAAAATTTTATACCAACCAGCCAACTATCATGAAAAAGTAATTCGAAATACCGAAAAACAACATCATGATATTGATGAGGCATTGGATTTCGAAATCATTCAGGACGCGCATCCAGCTATCTACCGAAAGGAAAAAATGCAGCTGAATTATTCCATAGGGAACACAGACCGATCAGTAGGAGCGATCATATCAAATGAAATCTCAAAGATCTATGGTGTTAACGGATTACCACAAAACACCCTTCAGATTAATTTCAAAGGCTCTGCCGGACAAAGTTTTGGTGCGTTTGCTACCAAAGGACTTACCCTGAATTTAGAAGGAAACACTAATGATTACCTTGGAAAAGGGCTTTCCGGAGCTAAAATAATTATCAAAAAACCGGAAAAGGCTTCTTTTATAGCTGACGAAAATATCATCATCGGAAACGTTTGTTTCTATGGTGCAACCAAAGGTGAAGCTTATATCAATGGGGTTGCAGGAGAAAGGTTCTGTGTAAGGAATTCGGGAATCACTGCTGTAGTTGAAGGAGTTGGAGATCATGGATGTGAATATATGACAGGTGGACAAGTTGTGGTAATTGGAAAAACAGGGCGTAATTTTGCGGCCGGAATGAGCGGGGGTATTGCCTATGTGTATGATCCGGAGAAAAAATTTGTAAACGGATTATGCAATATGGAAATGGTGGAGCTTGAAAAACCTTCCGCATCAGATAGTCAGGAGTTATTTGAACTCATCCAAAACCATTATCATGCAACGGAAAGCAATAAGGCCTTACATATTCTTGAAGGCTGGGAACAACAATTGAACCATTTCATAAAAGTAATACCAACAGATTACAAGAAGGCACTAGCCAGATTAGAAGAGGAAAAAGCGGTAAAACAAACAGTTTAATTATGGGTAAAATAACAGGATTTATTGAGTTTGACAGAGTTGATGAGAAAAATAAAGCTGTAAAACAAAGAGTTAAAGACTATAAGGAATTCACTATTAAGCTTCCTGCCAAAGAGCTTAAGAAGCAAGGTGGAAGATGCATGGATTGTGGTATTCCTTTCTGTCATAGCGGATGTCCGCTTGGAAATTTAATACCTGATTTTAATGATCTGGTGTACAAAGGTGAATGGAAAAGAGCCCTTGAAATTTTGCATTCTACCAATAATTTTCCTGAATTTACAGGTAGATTATGTCCGGCACCTTGTGAAAAAGCTTGTGTTTTAGGGCTTATTGAGGACCCGGTATCCATCGAGAATATCGAAAAAAATATTGTTGAAAAGGGGTTTGAAGAGGGATGGATCGTCGCTAAACCACCTGTGGAAAGAACAGGTAAAACGGTTGCTGTTGTGGGCTCTGGTCCCGCTGGTTTGGCAGCTGCTCAGCAATTGAACAGAGCCGGTCATTTAGTAACTGTCTTCGAAAGAGATGACGAAGTTGGTGGCCTGCTTCGCTACGGGATTCCAAATTTCAAAATGGAGAAAAGTGTAATAGACCGCCGTATAAAAATATTGGAAGAAGAAGGTATTTCATTTGTAACCAACGCTCATATTGGGAAAAACTATGCAGTGGATCAACTAAATGAATTTGATTCTATTGTATTGTGTGGTGGAGCCACAAAGGCACGCTCTCTTCCTACGAAAGGCATTGATGCCAAAGGTGTGGAACAGGCAATGGATTTTCTTACACAACAAACCAAGTCTTTATTCAATAGTAAGATAGAGGGTGAAATCATTTCTGCTAAAGATAAGGATGTAATCGTTATTGGTGGTGGAGATACAGGTTCTGACTGTGTAGGTACATCAAACCGACAAGGAGCAAAGTCCGTGACGAATTTTGAGATCATGCCAAAGCCACCCCTTTCGAGAAGTGAAACGACCCCATGGCCTTTTTGGCCCTTACAGTTAAAAACTTCCTCCTCTCACGAAGAAGGTTGTGAAAGAAACTGGCTGATCAATACCAAAGAGTTCGTAACCAATGATAAAAATGAACTTATTGCCTTGAAAACGGTTGAAATTGAATGGAAAATAGTTCCGGGTCAAAGGCCGCAGCTTATAGAAAAAAAGGGCACGGAAAAGACATGGCCCTGTGACTTGGTCCTTTTGGCTCTTGGCTTTACCGGACCTGAGAATACCTTAAGTGATCAGTTGGGTATTGAACTGGATGAAAGAACCAATTATAAGGCCAGTAATTATCAGACCAATGTGCCGCATATTTTTACCGCCGGTGATATGAGAAGGGGGCAGTCGCTTATTGTTTGGGCCATAAATGAAGGACGAGAAGCCGCCAGAGAGGTTGATTTATTTTTGATGGGGACAAGTAATTTACCCACCAAAGGAAACGGTGACCTTCCCGGAGTTTAAATGAGGGTTTAAGATATTTTAAAGAGAGGTATGAAGTTCATATCTCTTTTTTTTTACTCATTTTCACGATGTTAAGATTCTCTTCAGAATTGTCATTTACATTTGCCTCAGTTAAATCAGAACAGTGTTTTTTAGCAACTGTTCATTTATTCAACATAATAATCTAAAACAACCTAAAACTAATTACAATGAGAAAAATTTTTGCACTACTTGTCGTAACCACTTTAATGGTTTCATGTGTTTCAAAAAAGAAATATGTGCAATTGGAAGAGGATTTGATGAACACTAAGGGAGAATTGCAAAAGACAACTGTCGAGAAAGAGGAACTAGAAGCTAAATTTGCTAAAATTGAAAAGAGAGTCGAAATTTACAACAATCAGATCAACTCTTTACAGTCAGACAACGCCAGCCTTACTGAAAGCAATAATCAGAAAATGGATTTGCTTTCAGACAATTCTGTAGTCATGTCTGAAAACATGAAGACTCAATTGAATGAGACGCTTGCAAAATTACCTCCTGAAGCGTTAAAAGATGCCAAAACGTTGAAAGACTCGATGAATGTTGCCATTTCTTATAATCTTGAGAAATCGATCAATGAAAACAATATTGATAACGATGGAGATATTGATGTGAACATTGATCAGACCGTCGTTATGATTTCAGTTGCCGACAGTTTACTATTCAGATCCGGAAGCTACACCGTGAGCTCTAAAGCAAAGCCATTACTTGAAAAGCTTGCTGATGTTATCAACGCAGAACCAAGTATAGACGTAATGATAGAAGGACATACTGATTCAAAGGGCATACATACAGCCGATATCGTTGACAACTGGGACCTAAGTGTAAAAAGATCAACTGCGATTGTAAGAATTCTTCAAAACAAATACAAAGTTGACCCAGCTCGATTGATTCCTTCAGGAAGAAGCTCTTACGTGCCGCTTACGGACAATTCTACTTACAAGAACAGAGCAAGAAACAGAAGAACCAATATTATTATCATGCCTAACTTGAACAAATTCTTTGCCCTTATGGCCGAAGAAGAAGTTGTTAGTTTGGATGACTAATATCCTTGTACATATTGATAAAAAGGCAGCCTGCAGGCTGCC
>CP070731.1:677509-681451 GCA_020347545.1 Flavobacteriaceae bacterium
TGCAACAAGGTCCAGTTTCACCTGATCAATTTTACCTGCTTCATCCAGGACCATCTCATCCACATGCATACAGACCACCTCACAGATGATCAGGTTGCCCGCACCTCCTTCCCGGCCCATTTCTTTGATCTCAAGGATCTTACACTCAAACTGAACCGGAGATTCCTTTACACGAAAGGGTTTTACTTTTTCAGATTCGATCATGGTAAATCCCGCTTTATCAAATTCATTGACGCCTCTGCCGTATTCAGTGCTTGCAAGCGAGGTTTGCTGAACAATATCGTGGGTAACCACATTAATGACCACCTCCTTTGTTTCCATTGCATTTTCCAGGGTATGCTTTGTAGTGTTATCCCGGACCCTTCTGGCAGGTGAAAAAATCAGTATTGGAGGGTTAGCACTAAAGACATTAAAAAAACTAAAAGGAGACAGGTTGGGCCGTCCATTTTTATCAACTGTACTTGCCAGGGCGATCGGCCTTGGCGCAACGGCTGAAAGCAAGTAAGAATGCAAGGTTGCCGTAACTGTATCTTTGGGGTGAATTGTTAACAATTGAGCTTATTTTTCAACAAAAATAGCTATAATTATTTTTAATTATAATAAGCGCTTTAATATTCAGTTATAAAACAAGAATATTATATATTTGCTCTTAATGAATCAACTCCCTAGTAGTAAAACTCTTATCAAATGGTCGCTCATACTGGCGTCATTTTTAATAGTTTCTTCCATTTTATGGAATACTAATCTCTTTTTTAAACAATTCAAGAATGAAGAGCGCATTAAGATGGAAGTTCTGGCGACTGCCTATGAGAATTTCAATAATGCCGATCTTGACATAGACGTGTCCCTTGAGGAGAAAATTATTCAGAGTAACAGAAGTATTCCCATGATCATTACTTATGAAAATGGTGATATCAATCGATGGGCAAATCTTGATGTTGAAAATACGAAACGTTTTACGAAACTTGATGTTGATGATCGTTTATACCTGAGTCGTCAATTGCAGATCATGAAGGAGGAAAATGAACCTCTCATAGTGAATTTTAAACTGGATAATGTCAATATTACCGAAAAAATCTATTATCGAGACTCTGATTTACTGAACCGTTTGCAATACTACCCTTTGGGCCTCTTGCTTATCCTGATTCTTTTTGGAACGATCATTTATCTGGCATTTAAGTCGAATAAGATCGCGGAGCAAAATAAATTGTGGGCCGGAATGGCCAAGGAAACTGCACATCAGATCGGGACTCCCCTTTCTTCTTTACTGGGTTGGGTCGAACTCCTTAGAATGGAAAATGTTGAAGAAGATACGGTGCAGGAAATCGAAAAGGATGTGTCTCGCCTGAATACCATTGCTGACCGGTTCTCTAAAATTGGCTCTATCCCGAAACTGACCCGGCATGATATTGTTGCGGAAACAAATACGGCATTTGACTATATCCGATCGCGAAGTTTTAAACAGATCGAGTTCAATTTTCATACTGAAAACGACAAGCCCATTTATGTTGACCTTAACCTTCAGCTTTACAGTTGGGTGATTGAAAATCTGGTGAAGAATGCCATTGATGCCATGCAGGGAAAAGGTAAGATTGATATCCATGTGACACAAGAGAATTCAAATGCAGTGGTGACCATAACAGACACCGGAAAAGGCATCCCTAAAAGACTCCACAAAAAAATATTTGAACCCGGCTACACGACAAAGAAAAGAGGTTGGGGTCTTGGATTATCACTTACTAAGCGGATCATTAACGACTATCACAAAGGTCGTATTTACGTAAAAAAATCGGAAATCGGAAAAGGGACCACCTTCCAGATTCAGTTAAAAATGGCTGATAATTAATAAATCATATTTCGAGAAATCTCTTGCGCGATCTCCTGAAATAGTTCTCTGGTCAATTCTTCTTTTTTTGAAAAATTGGCATCTGCCATCGTGTGTAAAGGAATCAGGTGTACATGCACATGGGGCACTTCCAATCCAATAACGCTCATTCCAACCCGTTCACAGGGAACAGCGCGCTCAATAGCTTTGGCTACTTTGTAGGAAAAACGCATCAGCTTCAAATATTCATCTTCGTTAAGATCAAAAATTTTATCATCCTCTTTTTTGGGCACCACAAGGGTATGTCCCTTGGAATTAGGGTTAATGTCTAAAAAGGCGAAATAATGATCATTCTCCGCCACTTTATAGCTCGGGATCTCTCCATTAATGATCTTGGTGAATATCGTACTCATAGCTTTGGTTTGGTCAATTCTTGTATCTAAGATACATATTTTACGATAAAATTTGACCTGATGTCCAATTTGCAGTCTAATATTGACGCCATTATTGACTCGAATATTGACCGAAATATCCACTGAAATATCGACTGAAAACCGAAATTATCTCGAGATACTCAATATCTCAAATTTCATGATACCACTAGGAACCTGAATTTCAGCGACATCACCTACTTCTTTTCCTAAAAGCCCTTTTCCGATAGGAGATCCCACAGATAGCTTTCCCTGAGAGAGATCCGATACAGCATCCGCGACTAAAGTGTATTCGAATTCCATATTATTCTCAATATTCCTGATCTTTACCTTGGACAAAGCCAGTACTTTAGAAGTATCCAGGATAGATTCGTCGATAAGCCTCGCCTTGGACAAGGTATCTTTTAATTGAGCAATTTTATATTCAAGTAAAGACTGCTCCTCCTTGGCAGCATGGTACTCGGCATTTTCACTTAAATCCCCTTTATCTCTTGCATCAGCAATTTCCTTGGTCACTCTTGGTCGTTCAACATGTTCCAATTGCTCAAGCTCATCTCTCAGTTTTTTCAACCCCTCGGCTGAATAGTAGGCTACATCACTCATTTTTAAACAATTTTATATTAAAATCCGTGGATTGTTCCTTGATATATAAAGACAAAAAATCTCGAAACCAAAGAATTTGGAATGAGATCTAGATACAAATGTACCAAATTCTAATTTTATAAACGAAAATACGAGGCAAATATTTGAATTCCGTTAGGCTTCGGACCCGATAAATCCCTGCGATACAAGCCAAAATATTTGTAACTTGCGCCAAAATTTGTAACGGTGAAAAAACTTTGGATATTACTTTTATTTGTAACGTTTTATTCATGTAATGAAGATGGAAATGAATTTGATGACCTGCTTCCGGATATTCCTGTGAACCAGACCATATTTCTTAATAATCCTGAATTTTTAGACCTTCAGGTGGTTGGAGGATGGGCCTATTCACAAGGTGGAATCAGTGGTATTATTGTTTACCATTATGGCATTGATACCTATGTTGCTTATGAACGAAGCGCCCCTCATTTAAGCCCGACGCCCTGCTCAACCATGACAGTGAAAAATGGCCTTGTTATGAATTGTGCATGTGATGACAGTGAATTCAACATTCTGAACGGAGCACCCTTGACCGAGGGAGTTAATTATCCAGCCAGACAGTACCGTGTAATTGCAACCGGTCCCAATACCTTACAAATTACCAACTTTTAATATTTAATCAATTCGTGAAAAATTACTTTTCATCAGACTTTAGACTCGGGGTCCTTGGAGGAGGCCAGTTAGGCCGTATGTTACTTTCTGAAACGCAGAAATACGATATTTTTACAGTCATTCTCGACGGGGATAAAAATGCTCCCTGTTCCCAGATTTGTAATGAATTCCACCATGGGAGCCTTATGGATTTTGATACGGTATATGCATTTGGGAAAAAGGTAGATGTGCTAACCATTGAGATCGAACATGTTAATATTGAGGCCTTGAAAAAGCTGTCTGAGGAAGGCTTAAAGATTTTTCCTCAACCCCGGATTCTTGAGATCATTCAGCATAAAGGACGTCAAAAAGACTTTTTTTCCGAGCACGGTATTCCTACGGCGCCTTATTCGCGATTTGGTTCTGTTGAGGAGTTACAGGCCTCGGACGTTG
>CP070731.1:681551-685481 GCA_020347545.1 Flavobacteriaceae bacterium
TCCGGATAGGTAATAAGCACCGGTTCGGCATTAAATCCGGTAACTTCAAGATAATTCCCGAATAAAGCCTCTCTTTCGCTTAAGGTATTTTCATGCTTTTTAATTACGGCATCCTGATAGTCTTTTAAGGAGGCAAGCCCTATAATGCCCCAAAATACTTCCCCGTCAAATGATTTTTGATGAAGGTAAAAACCGGGTTTTTCGTCGCGTTTGAAAATACCGTTTTCCTTAAATTCACAATACCTGTTATGAACCATCTTAAACCTTTTAATACCATGAACAGTTTTGTGAAATTTAAATCCCGGCCTGAGAATATGAAGAAATGAAAAGGGATTTAATCTAAGAATGTCATTCAATTCTTTCTTTTTGTAAATATCGTAAGATCGGGTGGTTACCAGGGCAACCTTGTCTCTTGTCGGTCTTATGGCTTGGAAGGGTTTGACGTTGGCCATTGTGGAATCTACAGGTTAACTTTTTTCTAATTCATTTGATACATCGATAAACAAAAATAGAGATTTAATACCGAAAATATTAAACCTCTATTTTGAAATTGTAAAATTCTAAAATCTATTTCAGAATATCAATAATCTGGCTGGCCAGTTCTTCCCCGATTCTGTCCTGAGCTTCTTTTGTGGCAGCTCCGATATGCGGGGTTAAAGAAATGCTTCGGTTCATCAGTAATTTGATCTCCGGAGTTGGTTCATTTTCAAATACATCCAAAGCCGCATTTGAAATCTTCCCTTCTTCAATAGCTTCAATCAGCGCTTCTTCATCTATAACGCCTCCTCTGGCAGCATTGACAATTCCGGCACCTTCTTTCATTATTTTAAATTCTTTCTCTCCGATGACGTATTCATCCTGTGCCGGAACGTGTAGCGAAATAAAATCAGCCTGTTCCAAAACTGCATCCTTATCTATGGTGTCAATGGTAAAATTGACATGCTGGCCATCGAAAAAATCCAATTGAATATTGGCCGCATCGATATAAGGGTCATAGGCGACCACTTTCATACCAACTCCCAATCCAATTTTTGCCGTAGCCTGTCCAATTCGGCCAAACCCCAGAATTCCTAAGGTTTTACCTCTTAATTCCACCCCTTTGGCATAGGCCTTTTTTAATTCTTTGAATTTCGAATCTCCTTCAAGAGGCATATTCTGGTTTGAATCATGTAAAAAACGAACCATACCGAATAAATGAGCAAACACCAGTTCTGCCACGGAATGAGACGAAGCAGCTGGGGTATTGATCACTTTGATTCCCTTGTTTCTGGCATATTCCACGTCAATATTATCCATTCCAACTCCCCCGCGACCAATAATTTTAATCGATGGACAGCTGTCAATTAAACCTTCACGCACCTTTGTTGCACTTCGAACCAGTAACACATCAATTTGATTATCATTAATAAAATCAGCCAACTGCTCCTGAGCAACGGTTTTTAAGATGACTTCGAAACCCGCATTTTCCAGGGCGATAATTCCTGAAGTTGCTATTCCGTCATTTGCTAATACCTTCATAATAGTTTAATTTTTTTAAATTTTTTTAAAGTGCCTTCATTACATCAACCAAGGCCTGCACACCTTCCAGAGGCATCGCATTATAAATACTTGCACGGTATCCACCAACAGACCTGTGCCCGTTGATTCCACTAATTCCAGCAGCCTTCCACATTTTATCAAACTCCTCTTTTTTACTTTCATCCGTTAGGGTGAAGGTAACATTCATGTTCGAACGATCATCTGCGTTAGCAACTCCTTGAAAGAGAGGGTTTGAATCAATTTCACCGTAAAGTAATGCTGCTTTTTTCTCATTTATTTTTTCTATCCCTTTGATTCCACCGAGATCCTTGAGCCACTGAAGCGTAAGCATGGATACATAAACAGGAAAAACCGCAGGGGTATTAAACATACTGTCCTTTGAAATATGCACCTGATAATCCAGCATGGATGGGATTTTACGCCCTGTTTTACCAAGAATGTCATTTTTTACAACAACAAGGGTGGTTCCGGCAGGTCCCATATTTTTTTGAGCCCCTGCATAGATCAGGTCAAATTGACTGAAGTCCAGTTGACGAGAAAAAATATCAGAACTCATATCACATACCAGAAGTTTGTCGGTTTTTGGAAAAGTTTTGAATTGAGTTCCAAATATGGTGTTATTGCTGGTACAGTGAACATAAGTAGCATCAGCCGGGACTTCAATATTTTTAGGAATATAACTGTAATTGCTATCCTTGGAAGATGCTATTACTTCAATTTCACCTAATAATTTTGCTTCTTTAATAGATTTTGCACTCCAGGTTCCGGTGTCAATGTAAGCAGCTTTACCGTCTTCGGGGAGCAGGTTGTAAGGAGCCATTAAAAATTCAAGGCTGGCTCCACCCTGCAGAAATAGTACGGAGTAACCTTTATCCTCAAGGTCCATTAACTCAAGAACAAGACTCCTGGCCGTTTCCATGACATCAACAAAATCAGCACTTCTGTGAGAAATTTCTATTAATGAAAGGTCGAGATCGTTAAAGTTCAAAACAGCCTCTGAGGCCTTTTTGAGGACTTCCTGAGGAAGGATACAAGGTCCTGCACTAAAATTATGTTTTTTCATCAAATTCCTGTTTAAATGATTAGGTTAAATTTGCTCATGCAAAATTGATAAAATTCTTTCAAAAACAGGCTAAGAAATTATTAAAAATTAGGGCGCTTTATTATACATATTCAAAAGTTGCACCGCATAATTCTTCAATTCATAATTTATGAAGAAATTATAATCAGATATTTCAAGCAAAAATCTTAAGTATTCTCCTATTTTGGTTCAAAGGTCATACAAGGGATGATCATTTCTTCAAGCGAGATACCTCCGTGTTGATAGGTGTTTTTATAATATTTGACGTAGTGGTTGAAATTATTCGGATAGGCAAAGAAATAATCTTCTTTTGCAAATATGAACGAGCTGCTGATGTGAAGGGCAGGAAGAAATATATCTTTCGGATCCTTAACTTCATAAACCTCTTTTTCATTATAACTCAAACTTTTACCTGTCTTATAACGAAGGTTTGAGCTGATGTTTTTATCACCTACCACTTTTGACGGACGTACAGAATTAATCGTTCCGTGATCCGTGGTAATTATCAATTTCAAGCCCATTTTCTGTGCATTCTGAATGATCTCTAAAAGTGGAGAATTCTTGAACCAGCTTAGCGTTAACGATCTGTAAGCCTTGTCATCGCTCGCCAATTCTTTGATCATGTCCATTTCGGTTCTCGAGTGTGAGAGCATATCGACGAAATTATAGACAACAACAGTAAGGTCATTATTTTTAATTTTGGCAAGGTTCGATGCCAGTTCGCGCCCCTGATTGAGGGATGTAATTTTATAATATTCATGACTAAGATTAAGCCCAAGCCTCTTTATCTGCTCAGTCAGGAACTCATTTTCATAGAGATTTTTTCCGCCTTCGTCGGTATCATTCTTCCAGTACTGAGGATACTTTTTTTCCATATCCAGTGGCATCATGCCTGAAAAAATCGCGTTTCGTGCATACTGGGTCGCTGAAGGTAAAATACTGAAGAATGATTTTTCATCAACGGATTTATAGAACTCATTAATAATAGGTTCCAGAACCCGAAGCTGATCGTAGCGAAGATTGTCAATTACCACTAGCAAGGTGCCCGGATCATTATCAAGTTGCGGAACAATCACTTCTTTAAATAAAGTGTGTGAGAGTACCGGCCTGTCTTCACCATGAAACCATCCTCTGTAATTATTCTTGATAAACTTGAAAAACTGAGAATTAGCCTCTTCCTTCTGGCTTTCAAGAATTTCAGTCATTCCGGGATCTGCTATCGATTCCAGCTGAATTTCCCAATGGACCAGTTTTTTATACAATTCGATCCAGTCCTGATAGGTATTGACCATGGCAAGATCCAGGGATAT
>CP070731.1:685581-689471 GCA_020347545.1 Flavobacteriaceae bacterium
TTTTTCATAATTGTGTTTTTGTTTAAGTGGTGTAAATATAGCCCAAAAAAAGATTTTGGCCATTCTGATGAAAAAAAAGATGGGCAATTTTGAAAATGAGAATACCGGAATAGAGGTAAGGAATCAACCGAAAAGTCGTTTTTTTATATTTCTCGTATTCTTTGCCGAAACTTCGGTGTAAATATCTTTCTTCCATTTGAATTTTAATTATGAAAACAAGAAGTAAAATGAAGAAACTGAGAATATTGAGCAGTTTTGGTTCATAAATTATGGTGACCCCAAAAAAGACGATCAATCCAAGATACATCGGGTTTCGTATAAAACGATAAGGCCCTTTGGAAATAAAAACGGCATTTGTTTTTACTTCAGGCTGAACGTTGAATTTTCCCGGTTTCATAATTATTACGGCCCACACACATAAAAAAACCGCCGCAATCTGAAGAATCAGACCCGGGCCGCTCGTTATCACATCTGCGAAAAGAAAAAAATAAATAAAGCAGGAAAACTGCAAAATTACAAGAACTAAGGATCGTGTTGACATTGGCTAAAATTAGCGAATAATTTTGATATAAATGGCTCGTTAGGGCCTTAAAACATGACTTTTGTCAGGTTATTTAAAATTATTCTAAATAAGCCATTGCGGAACCAAAATTTCATTTTACATTTGCCCTAGATATATCTAATTTGTAATTAATCTAAATAAGAATAAGTAAATTTAACCATTATGAAATGGAAATTGTGGGGTGCTCTGGTCTTGATGACCACAGTATCATTTGCCCAACAGGATACCAAACAGGATTCCTTACGAGTAATGAACAGAATTGGATATAACAACGCAAGTAAGCTTACCATTGGGGGGTACGTTCAAATTGATTATAATGAACCCGACGGAGCTGCACCGGGGAAACTTGATGTACATCGACTTGTAATGTTGTTTGGATATAATTTTAACGAAAAAGTTAGTTTCTTGACTGAAATTGAATTTGAGCATGTGAAAGAGGTTTACGTTGAACAGGCTTTTGTAAATTATAGTTTTAATACAGCTTTCAATCTTCGCGGAGGTTTGATGCTGGTGCCTATGGGATATGTCAACGAATACCATGAACCACCGGTATTCTATGGGGTAGAGCGTCCCGGACTGGACAAATATGTAGTACCAACGACCTGGCGTGAACTGGGAATTGGTGCCACGGGTAACCTTCAGGATCTTTCATTGCGTTATCAGGCCTATATCTTTAATGGTTTTATCTCCTATAAGGATGGAGAAGGAACTTTAAGAGGTATTGACGGACTGAGAAAAGGAAGGCAGAAAGGTGCAGAGTCTGTGATTCACAACCCAAACCTTTCTTTTAAACTCGATTATTATGGTGTTCTGGGCCTTAAAGTTGGATTTGCAGGGTATTTTGGAGAGACGCAATCAGATGATCCATCTGTTGAAAATTCAACGGTAGGGGTTGCCATGATTGGTCTTAATGCATCTTACAGATACAGAAGTTTAGACTTCAGAGGCCAGTATATCTATTCAAGCCTTTCCGGAACCGAGGAATACAATGAATTAACAGGAAAGGACCTGGGATCTAAAATGGACGGGTATTATATTGAGGCTGCTTATGATTTTATGCCTTTGATCAATAAAAATTCAAATAAAAATTTATCACTTTTTTCAAGATATGAAGCTTACAATACCCATGCGGCAACGGCAGGCGACCTTGAAAAAAACAAATTATATGACCGAACCGACATAACCTTTGGATGTGACTTTAAAATCGCTCCGGGAGTAGCTGTTAAAGCAGATTATCAGTGGAGAACAGATGCACAGGAAGGTAGTGACAGAAGTAACTTGTTTAACGCCGGAGTCGGAGTAATGTTCTAAAAATAGTATCTTTGCCCTTTCTTTTCTTCAGAAAAGAAAGGGCTTTAATTTATATGAGAAGTTTTGCATACATACTAACCTTTCTTTTTTTGAGTTCTTTCTCGGGTATTCCGAAGAATTACCAGAAGAAAATAGACAAGGAAATAGTCAGCATATTTGAGATTGAAACCTATTCAAAGGAATTGGTTGTTATTGAAGCTGAGGTATTGGACCAAATGACTGAGGATTTTGACCCCGAAAACTTCTTTAAGATCGTTGATTCAAATGGACACCTCGGTTATTTCTATTTTGGAACCGCACCGAGTAAGGCTGATGTTTTTGACTATATCGTTGTTTTTGACAAGGACCTGATCATCAAAAAGATTAAAATACTTGCTTACAGGGAAGACTGGGGTGGTGAGATCACAAGTAAGCGCTGGTTAAGGCAATTTAAAGGAAGTGACCCTGAAACCTCCCTCAAGTACGGATCGGATGTCATGGGAATTTCAGGCGCCACCATCTCAGCAAGATCAATGACCAATGCGGTAAATGCTTTATTACTTAATCTTTCAAAATTACAGGAATAGGTTATAGTATGGAGATAAGAGGAATAATGGCGTCGATGCCCCGAAAATTCAGATTGTTTGTCGTCTGTTTTGTGCTCTTGCTCAATGTTGGATTCTTTACCGGTTTTAGTTTCGTACGTGTTACCACTTCCCTAAATTCACAGGGTATACAGCAGAATTATCTTGGCAATGAGGACGATGAAAATGCAGAAGTCATGCATTTTAAGAAATCCGAGCAAGAAATTCTTACCTTGATCCATAATCATGTGCTTTCTCTGTCTTTGATATTCTTTATTCTGGGAATCCTGCTTTATATGTGTCAGGTGCATGATCGTATTGCATCGTTTTTGATGTTTGAACCTTTTTTATCTTTATTGCTCACTTTTGGGGGTATTTATATCTTATGGAAAGGGGTTACCTGGTTCAAGTATGTGATCATGGTCTCCGGATTCGCTATGGTATTGTCTTTGATCCTGATGAGTGCACTGGTTATAAAATGCTGTTTGTACCCCAAAAACCAGGGTGTTTGATCCTTTTTCGGGGGATTAACAATCATATGTTTTTTCAATCCGATTATTCGTCGTAAATTTGCACGCAATTAAATTTTAATTGCGTTCTATGACTACTCCCAAAATTTTGCTTGAAGGACTTACTTACGATGACGTATTGCTTGTTCCTGCTTATTCAGAAGTATTACCACGTGAAGTCAGTATTCAAACCAAATTCACGAGAAACATTACCATTAATTCTCCGATTATTTCTGCTGCCATGGATACGGTAACAGAAGCTGATATGGCGATTGCCATGGCGAGGGAAGGCGGGATAGGTATTCTTCATAAAAACATGACCATTAAAAAGCAGTCGGCAGAGGTCAAGAAAGTGAAACGTTCCGAATCAGGTATGATCATTGATCCGATCACCTTGACCAAAGACAGAGATGTAGCTTACGCAAAATCACTTATGCGTAAATACAAAATCGGGGGAATACCTGTAGTGAACGAATCAGAAGAGTTGATCGGGATCATAACAAATCGAGACCTGCGGTTCGAATTCAATAATAACCGGCTCGTGGGTGAGGTAATGACCTCAAAAAACCTGATCACGGCCAAAGAGGGTACGTCTTTAAAGCAGGCCGAAATGATTCTTCAGGACCATAAAATTGAAAAACTGCCTGTGGTAAGTGATGAAGGAAAACTGGTTGGCCTTATTACCTACAGGGATATCATCAAAGTGAGCGAGAATCCACACGCCAATAAAGATACTTATGGAAGGCTGCGCGTAGCTGCTGCCATTGGCGTAACAGGAGATTCTTTAAGCAGAGCGGCTTCGCTTATTGGAGAGGGTGTAGATGCCTTGGTGATCGATACGGCACACGGACACAGTCAGGGGGTCGTAAAAATATTGAAAGAGATCAAATCAAATTATCCGGATACGGATGTGATCGTAGGGAATATAGCCACAGGAGATGCAGC
>CP070731.1:689571-693457 GCA_020347545.1 Flavobacteriaceae bacterium
TAATACTTATCATTTGTATCTCAGGCCCAAAACACCAATACTTGAGGGAGCAGGAGGTCTGCATAAGTTTATGAACTGGAATCGGCCCATTCTAACGGATTCCGGAGGATACCAGGTTTATTCTTTATCTGATAACAGGAAAATCAAGGAAGAAGGGGTTAAATTTAAGTCTCATATTGACGGATCATCGCATTTCTTCTCTCCAGAGTTTTCTATGGAAATTCAAAGAAAGATCGGTGCTGATATCATAATGGCCTTTGATGAATGTACACCTTACCCCTGCGAGTATAATTATGCCAGAAATTCAATGCATATGACCCACAGGTGGCTTGAAAGGTGTATGGATTATCTTAATAAGAATCCTGAAAATTATGACTATAAGCAAAGCTTTTTCCCTATAGTTCAGGGAAGTACGTATAAAGATTTGAGAAAACAATCTGCGGAGTATATAGCCGGAGTTGGCGCGGAAGGAAATGCCATTGGAGGATTGTCAGTTGGAGAACCGGCAGAAGAAATGTATGAAATGACCGAAGTTGTCACCGCTATCCTGCCAAAGGACAAACCTCGGTATTTAATGGGAGTAGGAACCCCGATCAATATTCTTGAAAACATTGCTTTGGGAATTGACATGTTTGATTGTGTTATGCCCACGAGAAATGCACGAAACGGAATGCTTTTTACGGCACACGGCACGATCAATATCAAGAATAAGAAATGGGAAGATGACTATTCTCCTCTGGATGAGATGGGAATAACCACGGTGGATACCATTTACTCCAAAGCTTATGTAAGACACTTGTTTGCGGCGAACGAGTATCTTGGAAAACAAATTGCTTCCATTCATAATCTCGGGTTTTATCTTTGGTTGGTTCGTGAGGCAAGAAAGCATATCTTAGCTGGAGATTTTATGCCATGGAAGCAAATGATGGTGAAGCAAATGAACAAGCGTTTGTAAGAGCTGAATTTGAAGACCGAGCTATATAAAAATTCATGAATTTGAAGATTCTTGACCGATACATACTCCGAAAATATTTTACTTCCTTTATTTTCACGTTGCTGATCTTAATACCCATTGCCATGGCTATTGATGTGGCAGAGAAGGTGGGTAAATTTTTGAAAGCGGAAGACCTGACCGTCGAAGAGATCATCAACGATTATTATGTCAATTTTATCATAAATTACGGAAATACCTTTATGCCCCTGGCTCTGTTTATTTCTGTGATCATGTTTACCTCTAAATTATCCAATAACTCAGAGATCATAGCTATACATAGTTCCGGAGTATCGTTCAAAAGGTTTTTACAACCCTATTTGCTTGGGGCAACGATAATTACTGTTATTTCCTTGTATACAAACCATTTTGTGGTTCCTGATTCGAATAAAACCCTGGAGAAATTTGAAGAAGATTACCTTCGGTCAATTTACAAGAAAAAAACCAAAAGTTCTGTAAGTAAAGTAAGTTTGCAGCTAAGTCAGGATGATTATGTCTATTTCGGTTACTTTAATTTTAAATCTAAAAACGGCTATAATTTTTCATACGAACACTTTGATGGCAACAAACTTGTCTACAAAATAATTTCACAGAATATTCGATGGAATGAGAAAGACAGTACGTACAGATTAAGTACTTACAGGAAAAGATTTGTAGGGGAGCACAAGGACAGCCTTGATAACGGCAGTTTTATGGATACTGTTTTTAATTTTACTCCGAAGGATCTTTTGTATGTGGATTATCTTGCCAGGGAAATGCCATCACGTAGCCTGAGCAGTCATATTAAGCAATCCGAAGGCAGAGGTGTTAAAAATTTAAATAACTACAAGGTCGAGTTGTATAAAAGAACGAGTTTGCCGATTTCTTCGTTTGTATTGACCCTGATTGCAGTTACACTTGCTTCGAAAAAGAGAAGAGGGGGGATAGGTTTTAACCTGGCGGCCGGAATCAGTCTGATGTTTCTGTACGTATTCTTTATGAAGGTATCAGAAGTGCTTGGGTCAACAGCTGAATCCATTCCTTTGTTGATGGTTTGGATACCCAATATAATATTCGGTATAATCGCTGCAATTCTTTATTTCAATGCCAACAAATAAGCTTAAGAATCAACTTCATCTTCATTTTATTGTATTTATATGGGGATTTACCGCTATTCTGGGGGCTTTGATCTCAATTGATGCGATTCCTTTAGTCTGGTTTCGGGTTTTTATGGCATCTGCTGCTTTATTCATTTTTTTGAAAGTAAGAAGGATACCACTTAAGGAAGGATGGGGGGACTTATTCAAATTTTTGCTCGGAGGGATAATTGTTGCACTTCACTGGGTTACCTTCTTTCATGCCATTAAGATCTCCACAATTTCGACTACGCTGATTACCTTATCATCAAGCGCTTTTTTTGTCGTAATCATAAAGCCTTTTTTTGAGAAAAAGAAAATAGAATTTTACGAGTTGCTGTTGGCCTTACTAACCATTTTGGGTTTTGTCATAATTTTTAGAAGTGAGCAGCTTTATACGCATGGAATTATAGTTGCCCTGGCATCTGCTGTATTGGTGGCCCTCTTTTCGGTTTATAATAGTAAATTGATAACAGCGTATTCAGGAAGTAAAATTGCTTTTTATGAACTTTTTTTTGCCGGTGTTTTTCTAACAGTTGTACTTCTTTTTAAGAATGAGTTTTCAACTGAGTTTTTTGTTCTGACCGGCACTGATTGGTTGTATTTGATGATTTTAGCCGTTTTATGTACGGCATATCCGTTTGTTGTGGCAACGAATCTTTTAAAAAAGATGAGTCCATTTACCATTGTGCTTACCAACAACCTTGAGCCTGTTTATGGAATTTTACTGGCATTGGTGCTCTTTGGAGATAAAGAGCGTTTAAGTACACCATTTTATATCGGTGGGCTTATTATTTTCAGTTCGGTTCTGATCAATGGAATTGTGAAAAGCACAAAATTTAACCGAAGATTAAAATCCGAGGATAGATAATAACGCAAAGTTTATATATTTGTAGCCTGAGTTTAACTTGAATCAACACATCAAAAATGGAGTATCTGGATTTTGAATTACCAATTAAGGAGTTAGAAGATCAGCTTGATAAATGCAGGTTAATAGGTGAAGAAAGCGATGTAGACGTAACGGAGACCTGTCAGCAAATAGAGACGAAATTAGAAGCGACACGCAAAGAAATATTTAAGAACTTAACTGCCTGGCAGAGAGTTCAATTATCAAGACATCCCAACCGACCTTATACCCTGGATTTCATCAAAGCGCTTACAAAGGGTACTTTTATGGAACTGCACGGTGACAGAACCGTAAAGGATGACAAAGCCATGGTAGGTGGATTAGGGAAAATAGGAGATCAATCTTTTATGTTTATCGGCCAGCAAAAGGGTTATAATACAAAAACAAGACAATATCGAAATTTTGGTATGTCGAACCCGGAGGGATACAGAAAGGCCTTGAGGCTGATGAAAATGGCTGAAAAATTTGAGATTCCGGTCGTCACACTAATTGACACTCCTGGTGCATACCCAGGCCTGGAGGCAGAGGAAAGAGGCCAGGGTGAGGCCATTGCCAGAAATATATTTGAAATGACACGCTTGAAAACACCAATTATTTCCATTATTATAGGGGAAGGAGCTTCAGGTGGTGCTGTTGGAATTGGCGTTGGGGATAAAGTTTTGATGCTTGAGAACACCTGGTATACGGTAATATCGCCGGAGTCATGTTCTTCAATTTTATGGCGAAGCTGGGAATACAAGGAAGTAGCTGCAGAATCCTTGAAACTGACTGCCAAAGATATGAGTCGTCAAAAATTAATTGACGGGATCATAAGAGAACCGCTTGGGGGAGCCCATACAGATCGTGAAAAAACGTATAAATCGGTCGAAATGG
>CP070731.1:693557-697424 GCA_020347545.1 Flavobacteriaceae bacterium
TGCACTTCCTATTCTGACGTGATACCCGTCTTCAGGGCTCACATAAAGATGTGTCTTTAAATCATCAGAATCAATAATTTTTCCACTGGGTGTTTTATACCAAAGTCCTTTCGGGGTGTCTTTCTTCTCATCAGTTGGCGTCTGGATCCCTTTATTCTTTCTTTTAAACCAAGAGCTCATAGTTAGCTGTTTTACATTGTCATTTGAATCGACAAAGATTATAAAAATTAACTTAAACTGGCAAATTCCTAAAAAAAATGGAGTGGCCCTTGTCGAGCCACTCCAAAATTTTTAAATGATAATTAAAGCGTATTGACGTTATTCAGGTCTTCGAATGCTTGCTTTATTCTTGTAATAAAAGCATCCTCTCCTTTTCTTACCCAAACTCTAGGGTCATAGAATTTTTTATTTGGAGAATCGTCGCCTGTGGGATTTCCAATTTGTCCCTGAAGGTAATCAGTCTTCTCGGCCATATAATCTCTTACGCCTGACATATAAGCGTATTGAAGATCTGTATCAATATTCATTTTTATAACTCCATATCCAATAGCTTCCCTGATTTCTTCAAGTGAAGATCCTGATCCACCGTGGAATACAAAATCGACCGGGTTCTTTTCGGTATTGTACTTCTCTTCGATGTATTTTTGAGAGTTATCCAGAATTTTTGGAGTCAATTTTACGTTCCCCGGCTTGTAAACTCCATGAACGTTTCCAAAAGACGCCGCAACTGTGAAACGCGGGCTTACCTTTAACAACTCTTCATAAGCATAAGCTACCTCTTCGGGTTGTGTGTATAGTTTTGAAACATCCACATCTGTGTTATCAACACCATCTTCTTCACCACCTGTGATTCCCAATTCAATTTCAAGAGTCATTCCAAGCTTATCCATGCGTTCAAGATACTTTTTAGATATCTCTATATTCTCTTCTATTGGTTCTTCAGAAAGGTCAATCATATGAGAACTAAACAAAGGCACACCATTTTCTTTATAGAATTCTTCCCCGGCATCAAGCAATCCATCAATCCAAGGTAACAGTTTTTTAGCACAATGGTCCGTGTGAAGGATCACTGGTACGCCATATTCCTTTGCCATAACATGCACATGCTTCGCACCTGCAACAGCACCTGCAATAGCTGCTTTTTGACCTTCATTGCTCAAACCTTTTCCTGCGTTGAAATGAGCTCCTCCATTTGAAAACTGAATAATTACTGGTGCATTCAATTCCTTAGCTGCTTCTAAAACAGCATTTATGGTACTTGAACTAATAACATTAGCCGCCGGTAATGCGAAACTCTTTTCTTTGGCAAGTTTAAAGATCTCCTGAACTGCATCTCCGGTAGCAACTCCTGATTTGATTTTTTGTGACATTTTATTTGATTTTATTTTAAATAACGAATGTCCAAAAGTACGAAAATATTAGCATTAGAATGGATAATTTATACCAATATTATAGACTGCATTGCCAAAATTATAATTGACAAACCATCTGCTTCCGGCCGGAAGGTAAGGCTCATAAGTTTTAAACCCAATATCAAAACGGAAAACAAGAAAACCAAAGTCATATCGCAATCCAAATCCCGAGCCCACTGCTGTATATTTTAAAGAACTTAAACTGGTTAGTTTACCTTCATCGCTTACAAGATTAGAGTCTGTGATATCCCAAATATTACCCGCATCAATGAACAAGGCACTGTTAAACTTGTTGGTCAGTTTGAATCTATATTCCAGGTTTCCGACTAATTTAAAGGTTCCTACTTTGTACTCCAGATTATTCAGCTCCCCTCCAGGACCAAGGTCAAAAGTTCTCCAAGCTCTGATCTCATTACTACCACCGGCGCTGTAACTTCTACTGAATGGGATATCCGAGGAATTGCCGTAAGGGAATGCTGCACCAATAAAGCTTCTGAATACCAAAATGTTCTCATCTCTAAGTTCCCAGTACTTTTTGTATTCAAATTCAGTCTTAATATACTGCGCAATAGGTACATCTCTTAAAGTTCTCCTACCGAATTCATCCTTACTTTGGAAAATCAACTCTGAAAAGGTACCTGCAGAAACCAAACGCGCTGTGAAATAAGAGAAATCATTGTCATTGATATTTTCCCGTGTATTGTAAACAAATGAATAAGAAATTGCAGGTACAAACGAGTCCTCAATTAAGATATCATGCCTTTCATCGACATCCGAAACCGTATCATACTCATCCGGATATAGTTCCGAATTATTAGGATCTTCAAGAAAGTCATTCATAATCGCTAAGATCTCCGCATAATTATCTTGATTATTTTCCGGAAGAGGATCGGCGCCTATAGATTCCTGTACATCAACAAGTTTGTTATACTCCGACTTGTAAATGACAAAATAGTTGTCAACATTTTGATTTTTAATATATTGCAAATTGAAGAGGTCAACCCTATGGGCTATCTTCTTGGAACTTTTCCAGCCATAAGCCATCCCTGCCGTTGTAGTCTGCCTGTCGAGCCCTACGTTTTTTTGAAAACTTAAACTTGCATCAAAATTTGTTGTGGGAGCCATATATTTCGGAATCAACTTGGTCGTATTGACAGGAAACAATATTCGGGGAAATCTAAGAGAGGCACTCGATAATATTTCCCAACCATTGAAGAAACCCCGGCTGTCTGACGGGTCCTCTGCTAAATTGAATATGGATCCCTGAAAAGAAAGCTCCAAAATTTCGGATCCTCTGAACATATTTCTACCCAAAAATGAGAATTTTCCTAAAATTCCAAAAGGCTTGATATTCGAAGTAGTTGCGTCAAGGTCAACAGTAATGGCATACTTCTTTAAGGGTGTCAAATATACATCTGCAGTCAAAGACTCATCCTCATTTTCAGTATAGGCAATATCTACAGAAGAAGAAAACGTCTGTAAATTCCTAATATAACTTTGAGTTTGGGCTTTTTCAGCGTCTTTATAAAGGCCGTTGGGCGTAATAAATAAAGAATTGACCAAATACTTTGGTTTGAATTTCAATTTATCGTAACTGTAAAACCTGTACCCTTGGTAAGTTGCAGAATCCTTAACCTTCTTGCTTCTGTTACCGGGTGTGGCATCCGTATATATGTTCACTTCTTTTACAATTTGAGCCTTATAAGGTTCTTTGATCAAGGTGTCATTTCTTGTGATCAATCGATCCGGTATTTTCAACAGGACGTCTTTCATATAGGAACCCTTTATCGAATCTGTCCAGAATCCCATACTGAAATTCTTGAAATGATAGACACCGGAGTTTCTAAATAATCTTACGAGCCTGGCTTCTTCCTTCTCAAAGTCTTCAAAAACAAAGGGGTAACCCTTCTTCAAAAAGCTCTTGTCCCGAGTGGAATTGTAAATGGAATCAAGCACAGGTGACTCAATATCGGCCGTTACGGAGTCAATCCTATACTGTGTCTTTGTCGTAACATGGTAATTGACACCTACCTCTTTTTCTCCCAAATTTAAGGTGTCATAACTCACATCGGCCTCAAAAAATCCTTTCGATATATAATAATCTTTTAAGGTGTTGGCAGATTTTCTGGCTTTACTTGTATCAAATATTACAGGTGCTTCGCCTTTATTCAGAAACCAGTTATTTACCGCCTTTTTATTACTGTAGATAATATAAGTTTGTTTTTTGGAGAAAAAACTTTCATAGCGATTGTATTTTTTTGGGTGGTTTTGGATCCATTCCTCATAAGTCATTTCAAAATCCGGATCGCCAAAATTGTAAAAATATAAGGAAAGCGGCATTCCAAGGGACCTCCTGTTAGGTTTTTGAACAAGATATTTGTTGATTTCCTGGTCCTTGTTTTTCTCTCCGTTGACCAGCACCTTATTTTCTTTCAGCAATTTTTCGTTTTCTTGT
>CP070731.1:697524-701376 GCA_020347545.1 Flavobacteriaceae bacterium
GGAGACAAAATAGGACGAAGGAGACTAGATACACATTTTGAAGGTTTTATTAAACTTGGTGCTTCCTTTCGATATAACAGAGAAGAGTATTTTTATGGTGTGGAAGCGGAGGAGCTTATCGGGACTGAAATGTTGCTGGATGAGGCTTCTGTGACAGGTACGGCCAATATTCTAATGGCAGCTGTTTTGGCCAAGGGTGAAACCGTAATCTATAATGCCGCCTGTGAACCCTACATTCAGCAGCTTTGCAGGATGCTGGTGAGCATGGGAGCAAAAATTGACGGACTTGGATCCAACAGGTTGATCGTTCATGGTGTAGCCGAACTTGGAGGTTGTGAACACAGGATTTTACCTGATATGATTGAGATTGGCAGTTGGATCGGAATGGCTGCCATGACGAGGTCAGAATTGACCATTAAGGATGTGAGCTGGAAAGATCTGGGTTTGATTCCTGATGTATTTAGAAGATTGGGGATAGAACTTCAAAAAGTAAATGATGACATTTATATTCCTGCTCAGGATAGCTACAAGATACAAGGCTATATGGATGGGTCGATTTTAACGGTCTCTGACGCCCCATGGCCAGGGTTTACTCCGGATTTATTAAGTATCGTATTGGTAGTA
The DNA here is from genome assembly GCA_020347545.1 of Flavobacteriaceae bacterium. GTDB lineage: Bacteria > Bacteroidota > Bacteroidia > Flavobacteriales > Flavobacteriaceae > Lutimonas. The sequence continues at coordinate 698,149 of CP070731.1, forward strand.
GCAACTCAGGCCAAAGGAAGCGTGCTCATACATCAAAAGATGTTTGAAAGCAGGTTGTTCTTTGTAGATAAATTGATTGACATGGGTGCCAAGGTGATCCTATGTGACCCTCATAGAGCCACGGTCATAGGCATGAATCACGAATCAAGTTTAAAGGCAACTACTATGAGTTCTCCTGACATTAGAGCGGGAATTTCATTATTGATAGCAGCCTTATCTGCTAAGGGGACCAGTATCATACACAATATAGATCAAATAGACAGGGGATACGAGGATATCGATGTCCGTTTGAGGTCTTTGGGAGCGAAGATTGAAAGAATTGATAATACCTTTTAAGCCTTAGGGAAACACCGTATAATTTTTTGTGACATTATGACACAAATCAACTCTTGGCAAGTAATTTGCTTAGCTAGGGGTAAGAGGATAAAATTGAATAAAATGAGTGATCAAAAACATACAGAGAAAGAACTTGAAAAAGATATACCTCAAAATGAAGTTGAAAATGAAACTTTGAATGAGGGAGAAGACAACAAACCAACTGATAAAAAAGAAGAAAAGAAAGAGGAAATCTCTGAAGTGGATGCCTTAAAAGCTGAAGTTGTAAAGGAGAAGGACAATTTTTTGCGACTTTTTGCAGAATTTGAAAATTATAAGAAACGTACCTCAAGAGAAAGAATTGAATTATTCAGCACGGCAAGTAAAGAATTGATGACGGCTCTTTTACCGATTCTTGACGATTTTGAAAGGGGCCTCAAGGAGGTGGAAAAATCTTCTGATAAAGCCTTGCTTGAAGGAATGCAGTTGATTTATAATAAGTTCAAAAACACATTGAGTCAGAAGGGGCTCAAGGAAATGGAGGTTAAGCAGGGTGATAGTTTTGACGCAGAGATTCACGAGGCAATCAGCCAGATTCCTGCCCCCAGCAAGAAGTTGAAAGGGAAAATTATAGATGCCGTTGAGAAGGGTTATAAGCTAGGAGAAACGATCATAAGATACCCAAAAGTTGTTATTGGAAATTAATCCTTTCTAACCAAAAATCTTACTACCGTGAAACAGGATTATTATGAAATACTTGGCGTGAGCAAAAATGCCACTGCCAGTGAAATAAAAAAGGCTTATCGCAAAAAGGCCGTAGAGAATCACCCGGACAAGAATCCGGGGAATAAGCAGGCAGAAGAGCGTTTTAAGCAAGCTGCTGAGGCTTACGAGATACTGAGTAATGCTGACAAAAAGGCAAGGTATGACCAATATGGTCATGCTGCATTTGAAAATGGTGGAGCCGGCGGAGGTTTTGGCGGTATGAATATGGAAGATATATTCAGCCAGTTCGGTGATATTTTCGGAGGTCATTTCGGCGGTGGCTTTGGTGGCGGTTTCGGTGGAGGTTCCAGACAGGGAAGGGTTAAAGGAAGTAATCTTAGAATTCGTGTTAAACTCGAGTTGAAAGATATACTCAATGGTGTCAACAAGAAAGTCAAGGTAAAACGTCAGGTCAAGGCGCCAGGTGTTACGTATTCAACTTGTTCGGCATGTAATGGCCAGGGTAGCGTGATGCGCGTTACAAATACCATCCTAGGGCGTATGCAAACCGCAACTACCTGTCCTACATGTAAAGGAGCAGGGAAGGTTGTGAGTCACAGGCCAAAAGGAGCTGATATTAACGGATTGATACTTAAGGAAGAAACGGTTGAGATTGACATTCCGGCAGGAGTTACTGATGGCGTACAGTTAAAAGTATCGGGTAAAGGAAATGAGGCTCCCGGAGACGGAATCCCTGGGGATATTTTAGTCGTAATTCAGGAAGTTCAACACGAGAAATTAAAAAGGGAAGGGACAAATCTTCATTATGACTTGTATATAAGTTATGCAGAGGCAGTTCTTGGCTCCAGCAAAGAAATAGATACACTTACGGGAAAGGTCAGAATCAAGATTGAAGAGGGTACACAGAGTGGAAAAATTCTTCGATTAAGAGGAAAAGGCCTTCCGAGTCTTGACAGATATGGCAGCGGTGATCTGCTTGTTCATCTGAATGTCTGGACGCCAAAAAAATTGACCAAAGACCAGAAAGCGTTCTTTGAAAGTGTGAAGGATCACGAAAATTTTATTCCGAAACCTTCAGTTTCGGAAAAGTCGTTTTTTGAAAAAGTAAAAGATATGTTTTCATAACTTCTGAAGAATCAATTTCTTATAAGGAAGTATTTGAGAATATTGAATTTTTTTAAGAAAAATTTCAGTATATTTGTTTTGCTGGATTTTAAAATTCAGTAACTTTTTCTTTTTCATAGCAATTTTCCCACTCTTTTTAAGAGTGGGTTTTTTTGTAGCCAAAATCAAAATTTGTTTTAAAATAAATTTTCAAAAGATTAGGATTTTGAAGTAAATATTGTATTTTTACAATCTTATTTATATTACTTTTAATAGTAATATTCTTTTTCATAGCAATTTTCCCACTTTTGTTTACAAGAGTGGGATTTTTTTTTGATTCAGTTTAATACTATTTTTGCATCCGAAAAGTAAGCCGTCTTATCGCTGCGCTTATCTAGCGTAGAGGAAAGTCCGGACACCGAAGAGTAGCATAGCGGATAACATCCGTCATCATATGCGAATATGATAGGACCAGTGCAACAGAAAGAATGTACAGTTCGGCTGTAGTGAAATCAGGTAAACTCTATGCGGTGCAATGCTATGTACATTGGAGATCCGAGTAATCGGGAGAGAACTACTCGTTCGATTCAAGGGGTGAGCAGCTAGAGTTGTAAAGTAATTTGCAACCCAGATAAATGATAAGAGTCTGTCTTTGGACAGATACAGAATCCGGCTTACAGGCTTACTTTTCTATTTATGGATTTCGCAATTAAACACTTGTTTTTGCCTTCATTTTTATCAATTTCAAGGAAAATTTCCAACTGTTTGAGGAATAGGAAATAGGAGCCTATTTTCGTTGAATATTTTATAAAATCAACTTATTATTTTGTACTTTTGGGGACGATAAATTTTAACCAGAATAAATTAAATTAAGATTATGGCATTTGATGTTGATATGATAAAAAAGGTTTATGAGCGCATGGCTGACCGTGTTGATACTGCGAGAAACATTGTGGGAAGACCTTTGACCTTATCTGAAAAAATATTATACAACCATCTTTGGGATGGTCTTGCTACCAAATCCTTTGAAAGAGGTGTTGATTATGTTGACTTTGCACCTGATCGAATTGCATGTCAGGATGC
>CP070731.1:701476-705328 GCA_020347545.1 Flavobacteriaceae bacterium
GAAAAAAGTTACAGTATTTGTTGCTGCCTTTCTGATATCTTTATCAGGATATTCACAGCAGACAGGAGGAGAACAGAATGAAAAACAGCAAGGGCATTATAACATTAGTAAATTCAGGCAGTTAAAACAGGAGCTTCCGACACCTAATACCTACAGGACCGCTTCCGGAGCACCAGGTCATGAATATTATCAGCAAAAAGCTGATTACAAAATGGACATCATCCTTGACGACGAAAATCAAAGAATTTATGGAGAGGAAGTTGTTACCTATTACAATAATTCACCGGATGACCTTGAGTACCTATGGGTTCAATTAGATCAAAATATTAGGGCCCCGGATGCCAAGACCAATGACGTAAAGGGAGCAGGGCCATCTACTTTCTACAGGCCGAAAAAGTTTACGGAGGAATTCCTGGGTGAACCATTCCCGGGAGGGTTTAATATCGATTATGTAAAAAACAGCAGCGATGAAGATATGCCCTATACCATCAATGAAACAATGATGAGAATTGATCTTCCGGCAATCTTGAAATCAGGAGAAAATGTAAGGTTTAAGATCAAATGGTGGTATAATATTCCCAATCACGTCATCGACGGCGGAAGATCGGGCTTCGAACACTTTGAGGACGGTAACAACAATTATGTCATTGCCCAGTTCTTTCCGAGAATGGCTGTTTATAACGATGTGGAAGGATGGCAAAACCTTCAGTTTTTGGGACGTGGAGAATTTGCATTGGTTTTTGGAGATTACGAAGTAAATATTACGACTCCTGAAGATCATATCCTGGATGGCACGGGTGTTATTACGAATCGTAAGGAGATGTTGACTTCGAAACAGTGGAAACGCTATGAAAAAGCCCTAAAATCGTACGACAAACCTATCGTCATTGTAACCCAGGAAGAAGCTGAGGAAAATGAGAAAAAAGTTGCCAAAGGGACAAAAACCTGGAAATTGAAAGCTGAAAACGTAAGAGATTTTGCTTTTGCCTCATCTAGAAAATACATTCTTGACGGTCAAGCAGTTAAACTGGGAGAACGAACAGTAATGGCTATTTCTTTGTATTCAAAAGAAGGAAATCCGCTGTGGGAAGAATACTCAACAAGAGTTGTGGCGAGTACGGTAAAATCGTACTCAGCCCAAATGTTTGATTATCCCTATCACAAGGCAATATCGGTACATGCCCAGCGCCAGGGAATGGAATATCCTATGATCTGTTTTAACTTTGGAAGACCAAAACCTGACGGTAGCTATACGGAGAGAACCCGAAATGGAATGATTGGTGTGATCATTCACGAAGTAGGTCACAACTGGTTTCCCATGATCGTTAATTCTGACGAACGTCAGTGGGGATGGATGGACGAAGGATTGAATACCTTTGCACAACTTCTGGCAGAACAGGATTTTGAACCTGGATTCCCTTCAAGAGGTTATCCCAAGAATGTAGTTTCCTACATGAGCGGTGATCAAAGCAGAATAGCACCAATAATGACGCAACACGACAATGTTTTTAACAGTGGAGCAAATGCCTATTCAAAACCTGCTGCAGGGCTGTATATATTAAGAGAAGTGGTCATGGGACATGATTTATTTGACAAAGCGTTTAAGACCTACGCGGAAAGATGGAGATTTAAGCATCCAACGCCTGCTGACTTTTTTAGGACTATGGAAGATGCGTCAGGAGTAGACCTGGACTGGTTCTGGAGAGGGTGGTTTTACACAACAGATTACAACGATATCGGCATAAAGGATATCAAAATGTATCAAGCCTCAAGTGAACCCACTGAAAAAGCCAAAAAAATGGGGAGAAGGTATGGCATGAGCGATGAGGACCTCAGAAACAACTACTTATACCTGGTTGAAATTGATGCTGATGATACGGAAGGAGTTTCTGCTGAGAGATCCATGCAGGAAAATCCCGCTCTGAGAGAATATCTGGCGGATAACTTTAGCAAGGAAGAAAGAGAGAATTTGAAGGATACAAAATATTTTTATGAAATTATTTTCGAAAAACCTGGTGGCCTGGTCATGCCTATTCTGGCACAAATAACATACGAGGACGGCACGGTAGAGGATAAATATTACCCGGCTGAAATCTGGAGGTTCAATGACAAGGAAGTCAAAAAGGTTTTAGGTACAGAGAAAAGAATAACTGGCATCAAAATTGATCCAAATGGATTGACTGCGGATGTGAACCCAGACAATAACAGCTGGCCTAAGGAGGAAAGTGATTCAAAATTTGAATCGTTTAAGAAAAAGAGTTTATCGAACTAAATTAAAAGACAAAAAAACTATGAAAAATTTTATCAAAAAAGGTATTTATGCCATGTTCATGTTGTTTACGATAGTAGTGATGGCACAAGATCAATACAAAGCCTCTACTGCTTCTTCGGTAGTGAACTGGAAAGGGTTTAAACCTACGGGAGAGCATTATGGAAAAGTAAAAGTCAGTGATGGACACTTTAATGTTTCCAAAGGAATGATCGTTGGAGGTGAGTTTAATATTGATATGAACTCTATTATTGTTGAGGACTTGCCACAGGATGATAAATACAATGTAAAACTGGTCAAGCACTTGAAAAGTGACGACTTTTTTGGGGCGGCGACGTATCCGATGGCCAATTTTAAAGTGACCTCTGCAGAAAAAAAAGGTGATCAAACCTTGATCAAGGGAGATTTAAAGATCAAAGAAAAGACACATTCCATTTCTTTCTTGGCTGACGTTTCAGTTTCGGATAAAAATTTGTCTTTGAAAACGGAAAACTTTATGATTGACAGGTCCAAATGGGATATTAAATATAAATCTCAGTCCTTTTTTAACGATCTTGGAGACAAGTTCATTTCTGATGACATAGAACTCTCCGTTGTGGTTGAGGCCAATAAATAAGAGATTTTTAAAACACCTGAAAAAAGAGCCTTAGTGGCTCTTTTTTTATTGAAATTCAACCGCTTGGGTATTTTTAACCTCGTTGATTATAAAGGTGCTATGGGCACTTCCTATGTGATCAAGGTAGGTTAATTTGTCATTTAAAAACTGATGATAGGCTGCCATATCTTTGACGGTAATTTTCAATAAATAATCATAATCACCACTTACATTATAGCATTCTAGAACCTCTTTGAATTTGATCACTTCTCTTTCAAATTTAACAAGATACTCATGACGATGTTCCTTTAATTTTATTTGACAGAATACTACGAATCCAAGACCGGCAAGTTCCTTGTTTATTCTAATGGTATACGCCTCGATGACTCCTTTGCGTTCCATCTTCCTGATTCGCTCATAAACAGCCGTTCCTGATAACCCAAGATGAGTTGACAATTCTTTTATTGTAATTTTGCTGTCTTTTTGCAGGAATTTTAAAATTCTTTTATCCTGTTCATCCATACCTATGGAAATATTTTCTGTTTGTTCGCCAAATATAAAAAATTATGTTATTATTTAACTATTATCATGGTTTAATATAGATTTATTATCTATATATATTATTTTCTATTGATTTTTATTCTACTAATTTTTAAATTTGTAATACCGTTTAATCTAAATCACAAGTCATGAAATTCAATCCGGCCGATAATATTCAAGATTTACAATACTTTGGTGAATTTGGAGGTGTTAATCCTTCCATTTCTGATTCCTCAACCTATACGTTTCTCGCTGCAAAATCAATGATCGATACCTTTGAGGGAAATCTTGAGGGATGCTACCTGTACTCTCGTCATTCAAGTCCTTCCAACTTATATCTGGGGCAGGCACTTGCTGCCATGGAAGGAACGGAATCCGCTAATGTATCCGCTTCCGGAATGGGGTCAATCTCTTCTGTGATTCTTCAATTGTGCTCTCAAGGAGATCA
>CP070731.1:705428-709254 GCA_020347545.1 Flavobacteriaceae bacterium
TTGCCTGATTCTGAAGCAGGTAAACTGCCTTGTCCAATTCAAATTGCGTATAAGGTACTCCTAAAGTAACCATGGCGTTTACCTTATTCACAGTTTGAGAAACATCAAGATCGTCAGAAATTAACCAAGGATATTGAGGCATTATAGAGCCCGGAGAAGTAGTTCTCGGATCCAGCATATGATTGAAATGCCAGTTGTCATTGTATTTCCCTCCAATTCTGTGTACATCCGGACCTGTTCGTTTTGAACCCCACAAGAATGGGAAATCATAAACAAATTCCCCGGCTTTTGAATATTCTCCGTAACGTTCCACTTCTGAACGGAAAGGACGTATCATTTGAGAATGACAATTGTTACAGCCTTCTCTAATATAAATGTCCCTGCCCTCCAATTCAAGTGGAGTATAGGGTTTGACGGAGGTAATTTTAGGAATGTTCGAATCCACAGTCAAAAGAGGGATGATCTCTACAGCTCCTCCTATGGCTATCGCAATAACAACAAGGAAAGTAAATAATATGGTTCTTCTCTCAAGCCAAGAATGAAATCCTTCTCCTGCTACTCTTCTCGGAGAGATTTTTTTCAATGGAGCTGCTTCGGCAAGTTCATCTTCAACAACAGATCCTGCCTTAGCTGTTTTGATCACATTGTAAGCAAGTAGAATGAATCCGATAAGGTAAAGCGTTCCTCCAAACGCACGCATCATATACATTGGCATGATCTGCGTTACCGTTTCCAAAAAGTTTCCATAAACGAGCGTTCCGTCGGGATTGAATTGCTTCCACATGGCAGCCTGTGTAAATCCCGCTACATAAAGCGGTAAGGCATAAAACAAAATACCCAGGGTTCCAAGCCAGAAATGAATATTTGCCAGTTTCGTGGAGTATAGATCTGTTTTCCAAAGCTTAGTTGCAAGCCAGTAAATAATACCAGCAGCCATAAACCCGTTCCATGCCAGTGCACCAATATGAACGTGACCTACGATCCAATCAGTATAATGACCAATAGCGTTAAGCGTTTTAAACGAAAGCATTGGTCCTTCAAATGTAGACATACCGTAACCGGTGATGGCAACCACAAAGAACTTAAGTACAGGATCTTCTCTAACTTTATCCCATGCTCCTCTCAGGGTAAGTAAACCGTTGATCATACCACCCCATGAAGGGAAAATAAGCATTACTGAAAATACGGTTCCAAGGTTTTGAGCCCATTCCGGAAGGGCCGTATATAAAAGATGGTGAGGTCCTGCCCAGATATAAATAAATATCAATGACCAAAAGTGTATGATGGATAATCTGTAGGAATATACCGGCCTGTTGGCTACTTTAGGCACAAAGTAGTACATCAAACCAAGAACAGGAGTCGTTAAAAAGAAGGCAACGGCATTGTGCCCGTACCACCATTGGACCAGAGCATCCTGCACACCTGCGTAGATAGAATAACTTTTGAATCCTGTAACCGGTAATTCAAGGTTGTTGAATATATGTAGGACAGCTACCGTAATAAGGGTTGCCAGATAGAACCAGATGGCCACATAGATATGTCGCTGGCGCCTTTTCAAAATTGTACCGATCATATTGATACCCATTACAACCCAGATCAGGGTAATGGCAATATCAATGGGCCATTCCAGTTCGGCATATTCTTTAGAACTTGTAATCCCAAGTGGAAGCGTAATGGCAGCGGAAACAATTATTAATTGCCAGCCCCAAAAATGAATTTTGCTCAAAGTATCGCTAAACATTCTGGTTTTAAGCAGACGTTGCATCGAATAATAGATACCCATAAAAATGCTGTTCCCCACAAAAGCAAAAATCACAGCATTGGTGTGTAATGGTCTGATACGACCAAAACTAAGCCATGATATACCTTCGAGCAAATTAGGGAAAATGAATAGCAAGGCCACTATGAGCCCCACCAACATACCCACCACACCCCATAGAATGGTGGCAACAAGAAACATTTTTACTATTTTGTTGTCGTAATAAAATTGTTCTTTTTCCATCTGAAAAATTTAGTTAATAATTTAGTTGATTGATTTTTGTTTGCTTTTTTCTGTAGATGATTTGTCTTCAACCAATTCATCGTCAAACAGCATCCTGACCGATGGTGTATAAACATCATCATACTGGCCGGTCCTGACCGATTTGACAAATAAAATAAAAAATAAGACTGCAATGACGAGACTTGCAATGATAAGCATGAATATTATATTCATTACTGATTTTTTTAGTTGCAACAAAATAACAAAAAGTAACAAATCTGAAACATGATAAAAGTCATGTTTTTAAAAATTACTTCTTGTTTTGCTGAGCTAAGATAGTATTTTTTTTGCTAAATAATTAGTACTGACCGTTGCGAAAAGAACCACAGAAATAGAACTGATTGGCATTAATATGGCTGCTATGATTGGAGATAAATTTCCGGTGACCGCAAATAGAAGCCCAATAATGTTATAAAGGAACGAAATCACAAAACTCGCTTTTATCACTCCTATGGTTGCCTTGCTCAATTGAAGGAACTTTGGTGCTTGTTCGAATTTGCTGGCATCGAGAATGCCGTCACATGCAGGAGAAAATACATTGATATTTTCTGAAATCGCAATACCTACATTGCTCTGAGCCAGGGCTCCTGCATCATTCAGCCCGTCTCCGAACATCATAACATGTTCCTGATGATCCTGCATTGATTTGATAAATTCGAGTTTATCTTCAGGCTTTTGATTAAATAGAAGCTCATTAATTTCGGGCAAAAGTTCTTCAAGTCGCGTTTTTTCTCCTTCATTATCTCCCGATAACAACGAAATTTTATAGTTACTCACAAGTTCCTCTACCAATTCCTTAAGCCCTTTTCTGTAGGAGTTCTTAAAAACGAATTTCCCCTTCACCTTATTTCCGAAACTGACATAAACTGCTGTTTCAAGGCCTTTTTTGTCATCAGCTCCAACAAATGAAGCAGAACCCACTAAGATTTTTTCACCATCGATTTCTCCTTCTATCCCTCTAGAAGTGTGTTCCTTGAATTGAGTTAAATTTCCTAATTCCTTGCTGTCGATGTGTTCGTAAAGCATCCTGCTTAGAGGATGATTTGAAGAACGCAACAGGGTTTTGATCCTGCTTAGCTCTTCAATTTGAAGTTCCTTTCCGGTGTAAAAAATTTCTGATTTTCTGTTTGAAGTAATGGTTCCTGTTTTATCGAAAACCACAGAATTTACTTTTGCCATTGACTCAATGACCGCTGTGTTTTTAAGGTAAAATTTGTGTTTTCCAAATAATCGGATCATATTTCCCAGAGAAAATGGAGCAGACAAAGCCAGTGCGCAAGGGCAGGCAATAATCAGGATGGCGGATACTACCTGAAATGCGGCACTTTTATCTTCAAAGTACCAGAATATACCTGAAACAAAAGCTATAGATAAAATAATTATTGTGAACTGTTTTGAAATGGAATCTGTGAGTGATTTAATGTCTTTTGGGTCAGCTTTATTAAAAACATCGTGGCTCCAGAGCTGTGTAAGATAACTTTGTTTGACCGTTTGAATGGCTTCCATCTCAATAGCTCCACGCGTTTGTTTACCACCGGCATAAATTTTGTCTCCGGAATTTTTTGAAACAGGAATCGATTCCCCGGTGACAAAACTGTAATCGATCATCCCATCTTTACTGATCAAAATTCCATCAACAGGAATTATCTCATCATTTCTGATCAATAATCGATCGCCTTGTTCTATCTCATGAACGCTTATATTTTCTTCTTCTTTATTGTCAACAATTCGAGTTACCGCAATTGGGAAATACGATTTGTAATCTCGTTCAAAAGATAGAAAACC
>CP070731.1:709354-713168 GCA_020347545.1 Flavobacteriaceae bacterium
CGCTTGAAAGAACAAATTCTAAGCACCTGCTCAATTCATTGTATACCAATTTTGAACCCTGACGGAGCCGTGGCCTATACCCGTGTAAATGCCCAGGGTATAGATCTCAACAGGGATGTTATTGATAAAAAAGCACCTGAAAGTGTTCTCCTGCAAAAGGTTCTTGAAGAAGTAAAACCAGATTACTGCTTTAATCTTCACGACCAGCGAACCATATTTAGCGTGGCACCTGACAATAAAACGGCAACCATGTCTTTTTTGGCGCCTTCTGTTGATGTAGAAAGAAATATAACCGAAGGAAGAAAAAGAACAATGAGCGTTATTTCATCCATCAACAAATCCCTGCAACAGATCATGCCGGGCAGGATAGGGCGGTATACAGATGAATTTTACCCGACAGCAACCGGGGATAATTTTCAAAAAATGGGTTACAATACCATTCTTATTGAAGCAGGTCACAGTAAAGGAGACTACAAGCGCAAGGAATCGCGACTAGGTACATTTTTAGCACTTCTGGAGGGTTTAAGGTTTATAGCCTTAGAATCTGACATGGATCTGCATAGAGATTATTTCAATATTCCCAATAATGAAAAGAACTACCTGGACATCATTGTGCGAAATATCAGTCTGAACGGCAAGCGATTGGATATTGGAATATTGTTTATTGAAAAGCTAAAAGAAGAAAAGCTGATATTTGAGCCAAGCGTGAATCAGCTGACAAACCTTGCCAATTTTAACGCAGATAAGATTATTGGGGGTGAAGACCTTATATTTAAAGATGAAAAAGATGTTGAACTTTGGGTCAAAAGCACATTTAATTAAACATCCGCCATAAAAAGCTAATCTTTTTTAGTAAAAAATGTAATTATTTTATCAAATTTTGTCATATTTGCAATATAAACAAATGCAACACTTATGTCAAAATTCAAATTGGATGAGTTAGATCATCAAATTTTAGAGGCCTTAATTGAAAATGCAAGAACTCCATTTACAGATATAGCAAAAAACCTTCTCGTTTCAGCCGGTACTATTCATGTCAGAGTCAAAAAGATGGAAGATGAAGGTGTTATAAAAGGCTCTACCTTAAGCGTGGATTACAACAAAATGGGATACACTTTCATTGCATACGTAGGATTGTTTCTTGAAAATTCTTCTACAACACAATTAGTAATTGAAGAAGTAAGAAAAATTCCTGAAGTTACGGTTGCACATCTTACGACCGGAAAATTTTCAATTTTTTGTAAAATTCGAGCAAAGGATACAATGCATGCCAAGGAGATCATTTTCAGACTTGACAGGATCGAAGGAATAAAACGTACAGAAACGTCAATTTCTTTAGAAGAAGTGATCAATGATAAGAAAAGGCTCATGCACCAGATATTCAAGGAAATATCTTTTTAAAGAAAAATGAACAGTTTAAAATCCTCTTTGTTAAATTTTAATAGAGAGGATTTTTTAATGGACGATGACGAAAAGATGATAAAAAAATCGATATTTGAGTAGAATTTCTTTTTGTCATACTATTGAATGGTTTTTCTATGAATTTTGACTATAACAAGCCTGATTTAGAGGCTTCCCAGCTCATTGACCTGTATAAGGCAATGCTTAAATCAAGAATGATAGAGGAGAAAATGCTGATCCTCCTGAGGCAGGGAAAAATTTCAAAATGGTTTTCGGGAATTGGCCAGGAGGCAATCTCTTCAGGTATTACCCTCGCCATGAAGGAAGATGAATATATCTTGCCAATGCACAGGAACCTCAGTGTATTTACAAACAGGAAGATCCCATTGAACAGGCTTTTTTCTCAATGGCAGGGTAAAATGAATGGATTTACCAAGGGGCGCGATAGATCATTTCACTTTGGCACACAAGAATTCAAAATTGTTGGAATGATCTCACACCTCGGCCCTCAGCTTGGAGTGGCCAATGGAATAGCGTTGGCGCACAAATTGAGAAAAGAACAAAAGGTCACAGCTGTTTTTTCAGGCGAAGGTGCCACCAGCGAAGGTGATTTTCACGAAGCCTTAAATGTAGCCGCAGTATGGGAACTTCCGGTTCTTTTTTGTATTGAGAATAACGGTTACGGGCTTTCAACACCGATAAGCGAGCAATTCAAATGTGAACACATAGCCGATAAAGGAAAAGGATATGGTATGGAAAGCCATATCATTAATGGAAACAATATTGTAGAAGTGTATTCCAAAGTATCGGAACTTGCCAAAAGTATACGAAAAAACCCTAGACCCGTTTTATTGGAGTTCAAAACCTTCAGAATGAGAGGACATGAAGAGGCCAGTGGAACCAAATACGTACCGAAAGATCTTTTAAATGAATGGTCAAGAAAGGACCCTATTTTAAATTTTCAGGAATATCTAAGAAATCAAGATATTCTTGACGAAAAGGAGGAAGTTGTTATAAAGACTGAAATTGCCCACGAAATTAATGACAATCTGGAAATGGCTTTCCAGGAAAAGGAGGTGGAGTCGACGTTGGAAAAAGAATTAGGTGATGTATATAAACCGCTTGATTTTAAGCAAGTTGATCCAGATAAAAAAACTTCAAAAATAAGACTGGTAGATGCGATTAGCCAAGGCTTATACCAAAGTATGGAAAGACATGAAGAGATGGTGATTATGGGGCAGGATATAGCTTCTTATGGAGGTGTTTTTAAGATTACCGAGGGGTTTGCTGCAAAGTTTGGCCCAGAGCGGGTGAGAAATACCCCTATATGTGAATCTTCCATAATAGAGGCCTCATTTGGCCTTAGCGTTTCCGGTATAAAATCAGTGGTGGAGCTTCAATTCGGAGATTTTGTAAGCACCGGGTTCAATCCGGTAGTAAATCTTTTGGCGAAATCTTATTACCGATGGGGTCAGCATTCAGATGTTGTCTTACGAATGCCTTGTGGCGCAGGAGTGGGAGCAGGCCCCTTTCACAGTCAAACAAACGAGGCCTGGTTTACAAAAACTCCAGGCTTAAAAGTTGTTTATCCGGCCTTTCCCGCTGATGCCAAAGGGCTTTTGGCAGCGGCCGTTGAAGATCCTAATCCCGTCATGTTTTTTGAACATAAACAATTGTACAGATCAGTTTACCAGGAAGTTCCTGATGATTATTACACCATTCCCCTTGGAAAAGCATCTTTGATTCAAGAAGGAGAAGAAGTATCTGTAATTTCTTATGGGGCAGGGGTCCATTGGGCGCTAGGGTCATTGAAGAACCTCAATGTACGAGCTGATTTGTTAGATTTAAGATCTCTGCAACCTTTGGATACAGAATCGATTTACAACTCAGTCAAAAAAACGGGTAAAGTCATCATTCTTCAGGAAGACTCCTTGTTCGGCGGTATTGCCTCTGACATATCGGCAATGATTTGTGAAAACTGTTTTGAATTTCTTGATGCCCCTGTGGTTCGGGTTGCCTCGCCTGAGATGCCGATCCCTTTTGCAAAAAACCTTGAAGAAATCTACCTTCCCAATAAAAGGTTTGAAAGTGCCCTAAAGGATCTTCTCATTTATTGAGTATTGTCAGTATCAGCGATGTGATAATTTTCGTAAATTTGAGAAACTTTAACAAAAATACCCCCAATTATGAAAAAACTACTACTATTAACACTTACTATTTTATTTGTTAGTTCCTGTGGCTCAACTCAGTCAAGTTCAGCCTCGAAGCCAAGCAAGAAAACATTAAAAGGAACCTGGGAAATTACCAACATTAAATTTGTTGGAGAAAAAGGTCTTTATAAGGCCAATTTATTTGATATGGCCGATTCAGCATGTTTCAAAGGAAGTCAATGGGTATTTATACCAAATAACGG
>CP070731.1:713268-717052 GCA_020347545.1 Flavobacteriaceae bacterium
TTTTATAATTGTACAAGGCTTGTGCGGAAATATTTCGATAGATCTCCGGGTATCTTACACTGCTTACAGTTAATTTCTGGTAATATTCCTGTCCAAGAGACCAAATGATCTCAAAGTTACCATCTTGATCTGTATAACCTTTTGCGGTCTGAACAGATCCCCCTCCATTAACATCAGATATAATAAGTTCAAACCCTGAAACAGGATTTCCGTCTTGATCGGTTACTCCAGCCCTAATCGTCTCATTGACAATATCACCTTGAAAACCTTTGAATACAGTACCTGGGACAGTAAGCCTGTATTTCGTCCTGACGGGATCACTTTCATTGCTTGAACAGCTTGATAAAAGGGCGGTTAATAAAACAAGTACGATTATTATAAATCTGGATTTCATGAATAAGTACTCTTATTTTTTCGTAAATTACTCATTATAACACTTTCATGCAAAACCCTGATGCGATTGAAAAGAAATAGCCGAATTTTTTTAATGATCATTTTAGTCCTTGTAATTCTCTATAAAGGTGTTGAATGGTGGATCGAATATAGGCTTGAAGTTCTTATAAATATGAATCCTGATCGTGCTTATAATATTGAATATGAAAATATGGACCTTCATGTTCTGTTTAAAGGGGTTACCCTTGAAGAAATGAAAATTGTTCCCGTACGAATAGATAGTGGAACGGTCATCAGGGGAGCTGTTGATTATGCCAAACTTGACGGATTGGTATGGATCGATTTGTTTGCAGGTCGAAAACTGAATATTGATCAGATTATTTTTCAAAAACCGGTTTTTAATATAAAATTGAGCAATGACACCGTAAAGAAATCCAGTGGAAAAGGGTTGCAGGAATTGTTCGGAGATATTTTGTCAAGGGGGAAATTAAGAAGATTTGAAATAAAGAACGGAGGTGTAGTTTTATTGGAGCCGGGGAATAAAGGTGTTGTTGGCGAATTGAATAATCTGAATCTTGTCGCTAATGAATTAGAAACCGATTCCCTTCAGTGGCATAACCTTATTCCTTTCGAATTGGGGAGTTTTCAAGCGTCAATAGACAGTCTTTATTGGAATATGAATGAATATACCAAAGTGAGTTCAGGAAGGATAGAATATCGTATGAAGGATAGGAAGCTGAGTTTGAAGAATGTATTTATGGGGTATACTGAGGATTGGAAAGTGGTAAGCAAAAAGGTTGGCAAACAGACCGACCTCATGGAAGTCAGGCTTGGCGAACTGGCTTTTGAGCAACTTGAGGCCTCAAGTAGTTTTTACAGTGAACTTGATATTCTTGCAATGAAAATAGTACTTGAGGATCTTATCTTTAAAGATTACAGAGACAAAAATATGACCCGGCCTCCGGATCAGGTTAAGCCTATGTTCAAGGGAATGGTTGATGCAATTCCCTTTGAATTGAAAGTAGACAGCATTGTCCTTAAGAATGCGGAAGTATGGTATTCGGAACTGGCAAAGAACAAATCACAGGCAGGTACCGTAAGATTCGAAAATATCAATGGGTCTGTGAATAATCTGACCTCCATTAAAGAGTTGCAGGCGTCATACAAGAATTTTAATGCACATTTTAAAGCAAGGATTAACGGCGTTGCTCCACTTCATCTTAGTCTAACCGTGCCATACGATCGGGATGCTTTTCATGCTGAAGCTCACATTGGAAAAATGGATTTAGTCAAAATGAATGAAACTACAAGAACACTTGCCGGAGTAGAAATAGTTTCGGGAAATTCTGACAGGATATTTTTTGAAATGAACGCTACGGATAAAAAGTCAGAGAATAAGATGCACTTTGATTACCGTGATCTTAAGTTGCATCTGCTTAAAGAAGATAAAGAACATCATTTAAAGAATAAACCAATGATTTCGGCCATTGCTAATTCCGCCATAAGAAATCATAACCTTCCTGATCAGGGCAAGTACATTAAAGCCTCCTACTATACAGAAAGAAATCCATACAGAGGACCATTTAATTTCATGTGGCTAAGTGTTGTGGATGGCATGATGCATATTGTTCCCGGTAAATCGATTCAGAAAGTTATGGGATTGGATAAAAAGGATAAAAAGGAAAAAAAATAGTTATAGAAGCGACTGCCATTCCATATTTTTCGAAATTTCTCAATATTCATTATTTTAGTATCACTATAAACTACTATTGGAAAAGCGGTATACCTTACCAGTAAATCAAAAACAGTCTGCCGGTCGCGTTGTTCCAGATTCCTTTACGCATGGTACTTCTGCCCAGAGAATGAGGTGGTTTAAAAAAGGATTTGAAACCGCGGGTCTGGCA
Source organism: Flavobacteriaceae bacterium (assembly GCA_020347545.1). Classification (GTDB taxonomy): domain Bacteria; phylum Bacteroidota; class Bacteroidia; order Flavobacteriales; family Flavobacteriaceae; genus Lutimonas. Next base: position 715,566 of record CP070731.1, read on the forward strand.
CAAGGAGATACCTTTAATGCCAATCCATTATAAAATAAGATCGGAATTATTCAATTTCAAACAATAGTTATCGTAACTAGGATTTACGCGTGATCCCCTTGTAAGGAGCCCAGTCCAAACCACTGCCTCCAGCTTTTAGGTTCCGGGGTTTCTTCTTTCTTAGTTACTTGAATCTTTTCGAGATCCCAGCTAATGAAGTTTTTTCCTTTCTCCGTAAGTTTGAAATAACCGGGCCTTCTAACCCGCTCAATACATCCTTGTTCCTGAAGAAAATCCATGCTTTCAGTGATTAAAGGCCTGTTCGCTTCATTAAAATGGAATTTTTTTCTACCATAGTTCCAAATGCTGTATTCGTTAAAATCCATTCTGAATTGTTGAAGAAATCTCAGTATCCTCGTACTGTTACTTAGAGTAATTTCATCCATATTGTTATTGCATTTTAAATTGTTATTCTCAAATATAAGACTTTATTCTTTGTAAATCAATGATCTATATCATTTAATTATGATCAGAATAATACCTTAGAAGTCGGAGAATTCTTCGCTATTTTCACGTTATTTATCATTCAATAATACGTAACTTGTACAACAAATGAATTCTATGAAATACTTTAAAATTAGCTGTATTCTGCTTCTTTTTGCGATGTTCTCTGTATCCGCTCAGGATAAAGCAGCTTATAAATTATACACGAACAAGGGCAAAGAGGTCAAGTATAAAAAAATGATCCAGGACCTCGAAGAAAGAGATATGGTATTTTTTGGCGAATATCATACAAATCCCATTTCTCATTGGCTTCAACTCGAAGTGGCACAAAGCCTGTATGAATCTCGTGGTAAGGAGTTGTTTTTAGGAGCCGAAATGTTCGAAAACAGCCTTCAGCTTGTTTTGAATGAATATCTCATGGGATTTTATAACGATGATAAACTCATTCCTGAAGTAAATACAAAGTGGGGGAATTATGTAACAGATTACAAACCTTTGGTGGATTTTGCAAAGGATAATGGTCTGCGATTTTTAGCTACCAATATTCCAAGGCGATATGCCTCAATGATCTATAAAAAAGGGATCGAATCCTTACAGGAATTAAGTCCTGAGGCTCGTGAAATGATCGGTCCGGATTTAGAAAAATATTTCGACCCAACTGTCAAAGCATATGCTGAGATGGCGGAAAAAATGGGAGAACATGTTCCTCCGGATATGTTAAATATTCAAACGGCCCAGGCCTCCAAAGATGCGACCATGGCTCATTTTATCCTTAAGAATTTTAATCCGGGTGACTTACTGTTGCATTTTCAGGGTTCCTATCATTCAAATTTTGATCAGGGTATAATTTGGTGGATTAATAAAATTCAGCCAGGCCTGGACATTGTGTCTTTAACAACTGTGACTTCTTCTGAATGGGAAGAATTTTCTGAAGAAGAAATAAATACTATTGCTGATTTCATTATTGTTGTTCCTGATAATATGACACAAACCAGCGGGAAAAA
>CP070731.1:717152-720896 GCA_020347545.1 Flavobacteriaceae bacterium
AAAATACAACCTAAACAAACTACTTTCATCCAGGGATCCTACTATTCCACTGGCATCCATTACAGGTAATTGAGAAATTTCATACTTCCTCATGCGTTCAATAGCATGAGCAACCAATTCTTCAGTTTTGACTGAGATCAACTTTGTTCCTATTTTATTTCGGATCAGATCAGCAGCAACTGCGATCTCTTCATCAAGAAATCCTCTTTCGCGCATCCAGTCATCATTAAACATTTTTCCAACATAGCGACTCCCATGGTCATGAAACAAGACCACGACCACGTCCTCCGGTTTAAAATGATCTTTTAACTGAAGTACACCTTTGATAGCCGATCCCGCCGAATTTCCAACGAAGATACCTTCCTCTCTGGCCAGTTTCCTTGTATAGACCGCCCCATCCTTGTCTGTAACCTTTTCAAAGCCATCGATAATATCAAAATCGACATTTTTAGGAAGAATGTCTTCTCCTATTCCTTCCGTGATGTAAGAATAGATCTCATTTTGATCAAATATTCCGGTTTCGTGGTATTTTTTAAAGACAGAACCATAAGTGTCGATACCCCATATTTTTATATCCGGATTCTGTTCTTTCAAGTATCTGCCAACACCTGAAATTGTTCCTCCCGTTCCAACTCCAACCACGAAATGAGTTACTTTTCCATCGGTCTGTTTCCATATTTCAGGTCCTGTACTTTCGTAATGTGCCGCCGTATTTGACAAATTGTCGTACTGCAAAGCGTACCATGAATTGGGAGTTTCTTCAGACAACCTTTTGGAAACAGAATAATAGGATCTGGGATCATCGGGTTCAACGTGCGTGGGACATACCACAACTTCGGCACCCAGAGCTTTTAAAATGTCTATTTTTTCTTTTGACTGTTTATCGGCAATAACGAAAATACATTTGTACCCTTTTATATTTGCCGCAATGGCCAGCCCCATCCCGGTGTTGCCAGAGGTTCCTTCAATGATGGTTCCTCCAGGCTTCAACAGACCTGCCTCTTCGGCATCTTCTATCATCTTTAAAGCCATCCTGTCCTTGACTGAATTTCCCGGATTAAAAGTTTCAACTTTTGCCAGGACCAAAGCATCGATGCCTTCTACAATCTTATTGAGCCTAACCATTGGTGTATTTCCAATTGTTTCCAAAATGTTCTTAGCGTAGTCCATAAACAAAATTATTCTTTACAAATTTAAGGAAAATATTAGCCGAGGAACCAAATAATTCCGGGGCTGCTATCAGGAAAACATGGCAGGGAATGCCTCCTTGACCTCCATCCGGCGCAAATAAAGTCGATGAATGGATTTCAAGAATCCCAGGCCATAGCCTGAAAACTGCACATAAACGGCGAACAAACTCAAAAAGGATACCAATACATTTTTAGACTTCATCATCGAATCAATAAAAATGACCAAGGTGTAACCCAAATAAATCAGCAAGAAATGATAGATTCCAAGGAAATAAAGAACAAGTGCAGCAACCAGTCCCAACACAAAAAAAGTAGGGAACCAATAGGTCAATTTCGCCGTCCCCGGATGTAATTTGTTTAATATGGGGCGTGCTCGTCCAAAACTTCTGGTCTGCCTGAAAAATGACAACCATGAAGTTCTTCTTTTATGATAGACGAAGGCCTCAGGAATCAGCCTGATCGACAACCCTTTTTCAATTAATTTAAAGTTTAAATCTATATCCTCTCCAATACGTTGTTTCGAAAAACCGCCTGTTAACTGAAAAGCCTTTTTGGAAAGTCCCATATTAAAACTTCTCAATTGAAATTTTCTCTTGTTCGTTTCCTTGTTCCTTAATCCGCCCGTAGTCAAGAATGAGGTCATACTGTAATTGATAGCCTTTTGCCAACTGCTAAAACTCTCATGAGCAGCGTCGGGCCCGCCATAAGCATCCACAAAAGATTCTTTTAGCTGATTTCGAACAATGCGAAGGTAATTCGGTGGAAGCAGGCAATCTGAGTCCAAAATGACAAAATAATCACCCGATGCTCTTTTCATCCCATAGTTCCTGCTGTCCCCAGGCCCTGAATTCTTCTTGAAACAGTAAGTGATCGGGAGCTGTTTCTCGTATTTTTTAACAATTTCACGGCTCGTTCTTGTAGATCCATCCTCTACAATAATTACCTCGGTCGAATCAAAATCTTTAAGGTTCAACATAGAACCAAGTAACTCATCGAGTTCCTCTGGCCTATTGTATACGGGTATAATAATAGAAAACTGCAATTGAATACGTTTCAGCAAAGGTTAAAAAAAAAACGGGAAAATTTAACTCTAAACAAATTTTCCCGTTAATTATTTATTTAATAGTATCAATCGCTATTCTTCTTCGCCGTCCATAAAGCCCTCCATTATGACATCACTGATTCCCATATTGGAAAATCCTCCATCGTGAAATAGATTCTGAAGCGTAACCTTCTTCGTCAGATCTGAAAATAAGGAAATCGTATAATCGGCGCATTCAAGTGCCGTGGCATTTCCTAAAGGAGACATTTTCTCAGCATAGCTCAAAAACCCTCCAAATCCTTTTACCCCACTGCCTGCTGTAGTTGGTGTGGGAGACTGAGAAATCGTATTGACACGGACCTTATGATCCCTTCCAAAAAAGTATCCAAAACTCCTTGCGACAGATTCCAGATAAGCTTTATTGTCGGCCATGTCGTTATAATCAGGAAAAACTCTTTGAGCTGCCATATAAGTTAGTGCAACTATTGACCCCCAGTCATTCATAGCCTTTTTATTGTATAAAACATTCATCACTCGATGAAATGAAAGTGCAGATACATCAAAGCCTTTGTGCGTAAAATCGTAATTGGATTGCGTGTAATGCTTTCCCTTTCTCACGTTGATTGACATACCTATAGAATGAAGTACAAAATCTATTTTTCCTCCCAGCACTTCCATTGACTTCTCAACTAAATTCTCCAAATCCTCCATAGAAGTCGCATCAGCAGGGATAATTTCAGAACCCGTATCCTTTGCCAATTGATTGATAGCTCCCATTCTCATAGCAATTGGTGCATTGGTCAACACAAAAGTAGCTCCTTCTTCATGAGCCCTTTCTGCAACTTTCCATGCAATGGAATCTTCATTCAGCGCTCCAAAAATGATTCCTTTTTTTCCTTTTAATAGATTGTACATATGATAAAATTTAATTATTGATTTTGTGATAATTTTGTTTAACCCTATGAGGCAAAAACCGGCTCAAAGTTAAGAGAATATTTTTAACATTTTAAGATAACAATTGTCTGGCATGAGCCAATGCCGAATCACTTAAATTACTTCCACCAAGCATTTCAGCAAGTTCTACCAGACGCTCATCATCATTCATGAGTTTTATGTTTGAACTTATTCCCGACCTGGCTTCCTCTTTAAATACTTTATAGTGCTGGTGACCTTTTGCAGCTACCTGGGGTAAATGAGTTATGGTAATCACCTGCATGTTTTCACTCATCTTCTGCATAACTTCTGCAATACGGTTTGACACCTCTCCTGATACACCTGAATCAATCTCATCAAAAATAATCGCCGGAAGATTAGAATATCCTGAAACAATAGATTTAACGGCCAGCATGATTCTGGACATCTCACCTCCTGAGGCTACTTTTTTCAGGCTTTCAAAGGTCTTACCCTTATCCGAAGACATTAAAAAATTTAAATGATCCTGTCCGTTGAACAAAAATGCTTCTGATTTCTCGAGATCAATGGACAGTCTTGTGTTCTTCATCTCAAGCCTGG
>CP070731.1:720996-724735 GCA_020347545.1 Flavobacteriaceae bacterium
CGTCTCCAACCGTTACAGCAAATTTCTTTCTTCTCAATGATCCCTGAAGGTCGCTTAATTTGATCTTGTAATTGTGAATCAATCGGTTCACAAGGTCATTCAAATCTTTGTCTGTTGTCCAGATACCCTTTGTTAAATGCTCAAAATCCGTTACAGAATTCAACATTTTAAGTGTGAACTTCTTACCTTTTGGAAGGATCTCTTCACCAAGGTCATTTTGAACTCCCTGAGATGTTTTACCATTGATCAAACCAAACAATTTGTCAATTAAAACATTTCTAAGCTTGTCATATTCCACAGAGAATTCAACTTCAAGGCTGTTTACTTCTTCCTTGTCTTTTACTCTCTTGGCTTTATCCTTTATTGCTCTTTGGAACAATTTTTTATCAATTACAACTCCTCTAAGAGACGGTGAAGCTTTTAATGAAGCATCTTTAACATCACCTGCATTGTCACCGAATATAGCTCTCAACAGTTTCTCTTCCGGGGTTGGATCAGACTCTCCTTTTGGAGTGATCTTACCGATAAGAATATCTCCAGGCTTGATCTCAGCACCGATACGAATCATACCGTTCTCGTCAAGATCTTTAGTCGCCTCTTCACTTACATTAGGAATATCCGCTGTCAATTCTTCAGCTCCTAATTTTGTATCTCTTACATCAAGTGCATATTCATCAATGTGGATCGATGTAAAAATATCTTCACGAACTACTTTTTCAGAAATTACGATCGCGTCCTCAAAGTTATACCCTTTCCAAGGCATAAAGGCCACTTTCATATTTCTTCCGAGAGCAAGCTCCCCTTTTTCAGTTGCGTATCCTTCACAAAGAACCTGTCCTTTCTCAACTCTGTCTCCTCGACTTACAATCGGATGAAGGTTAATCGAAGTTCCCTGATTCGTTTTACGGAATTTGATCAATTCATAAGTTTTCACGTCTGAATCAAAACTCACGATTCGGTCATTATCAGTGCGCTCGTATCGGATCTCTATTTTGTCAGAATCAACGTAAATCACTTCTCCGGATCCCTCCGCATTAATAAGGATTCTTGAGTCCTCAGCTACCCTTCTTTCAAGTCCTGTTCCTACAATTGGAGATTCAGGCCTCATAAGAGGTACTGCCTGACGCATCATATTCGATCCCATCAACGCCCTGTTCGCATCATCGTGTTCAAGGAATGGAATCAACGAGGCCGAAATAGAAGAAATCTGATTCGGCGAAACGTCCATATAATTCACTTCACTCACAGGAACCACAGGGAAATCTCCATCCAACCTGGCAACAACTTTTTCAAGTTCGATATCACCCTTTGCATTCAATTCAAGATTTGACTGGGCAATTTTTTTCCCTTCTTCTTCCTCTGCACTCAGGTAGATTGGTTTTTCACTTACATCAACCTTACCTTCATCTACATTACGGTAAGGAGTTTCTATAAATCCAAGATTGTTCACCTTTGCGTAAACCGCAAGCGAAGAAATCAAACCAATGTTTGGCCCTTCAGGGGTTTCAATGGGGCACAATCTTCCATAGTGCGTATAGTGAACATCACGAACCTCAAAACCTGCTCTTTCACGTGAAAGACCTCCTGGTCCCAAAGCTGATAATCTTCTTTTATGCGTAATCTCAGCCAGCGGATTCGTTTGATCCATAAACTGAGACAACTGGTTCGTTCCAAAGAAAGAATTAATGACTGATGACAAGGTCTTCGCATTGATAAGGTCAATAGGCGTAAATACCTCGTTGTCACGAACATTCATTCTTTCACGAATCGTTCTTGCCATTCTCGAAAGACCAACACCGAACTGACCTGCCAACTGCTCTCCAACAGTTCTTACACGACGGTTTGATAAGTGGTCAATATCATCAACCTCGGCCTTTGAATTAACCAGATTGATCAAATTCTTAACAATGGTGATAATGTCTTCTTTTGTCAATACCTTTTGCTCGATATCAACATCAAGACCCAACTTCTTGTTCATTCTGTAACGACCAACTTCTCCAAGATTGTATCGTTGTTCAGAAAAGAACAACTTATTGATGATTCCCTTTGCAGTCTCATAATCTGGCGGTTCAGCATTACGCAACTGACGATAAATATGTTCAACAGCCTCTTTTTCAGAGTTTGTTGGATCTTTTTGCAAGGTATTATGGATTATGGCATAATCACCTGCCTCATTGTCTAATTTATGTAACAAGATCGTTTTTGCACCTGACTCGATAATCTCCTCTACATGCTCCTTTTCAAGAATGGTATCCCTGTCAAGTACGATCTCATTTCTTTCAATTGAAACTACCTCTCCGGTATCTTCATCCACAAAATCCTCGAACCAGGTTTTTAATACTCTGGCCGCAAGTTTTCTGCCAAGAACTTTTTTAAGTCCGCTTTTTGATACTTTGATCTCTTCAGCAAGATCAAAGATCTCCAGTATATCTTTATCCCTTTCAAAACCAATGGCTCTGAATAAAGTAGTTACCGGTAATTTTTTCTTTCGGTCGATATAGGCAAACATCACCTGATTGATATCTGTGGCGAATTCAATCCATGATCCTTTAAAAGGAATTACCCTAGCCGAATATAATTTAGTTCCATTTGCGTGGAATGATTGTCCGAAGAATACACCAGGTGAACGGTGCAATTGTGACACCACAACTCTTTCAGCCCCGTTGATAACGAAGGTTCCGCTATGCGTCATATAAGGAATTACTCCAAGATACACGTCCTGAACGATAGTTTCGAAATCTTCGTGCTCCGGATCCGTACAGTATAATTTTAAACGAGCTTTAAGAGGCACACTGTAAGTAAGTCCTCTTTCGATACACTCTTGAATGGAATATCTTGGCGGATCAACAAAGTAATCCAGGAATTCTAAAACAAAATTATTTCTTGTATCGGTAATTGGGAAGTTTTCCATGAAAGTTTTGTACAAACCTTCGTCACTTCTCTCATCAGATTTGGTCTCTAATTGAAAAAAATCCTGGAAAGATTTAATTTGAATATCAAGGAAATCAGGATATTCGGTAATCAATTTAGCTGATGCAAAGTTTACTCTTTGGGTTTTTTGTTTCGTTGCCAATGGAGAAAAATTTAAATTAAATTATAAGAACGAATATATATGCAAAATGGTTTAGGTCTAAGCGGTTTTACCCCAAAGACCTAAACCTCAAATGTTTAGCGGTTGAGCTGCTTACTTAAGCTCAACTTCAGCTCCAGCTTCTTCTAAAGACTTTTTAAGACCTTCTGCCTCATCTTTAGCAATACCTTCTTTGATAGGTGCTGGGGCACTATCAACGATTCCTTTAGCTTCTTTCAAGCCTAAACCAGTTAATTCCTTAACCAATTTAACTACAGCCAATTTAGATCCACCTGCAGCTTTAAGGATTACATCAAATTCTGATTTCTCCTCAGCAGCATCTTCACCACCACCTGCAGGGCCTGCTACTGCTACTGCAGCGGCTGCCGGCTCAATACCATATTCTTCTTTTAAAATATTTGCCAATTCATTAACTTCCTTTACTGTTAAGTTAACCAATTGTTCTGCGAAATCTTTTAACTCTGCCATTTTTCTACTGTTTAAATTTTTATTATTTAGTTTATTAGTGTGTTATTCTTTTTCTGATAAAGTTTGAAGTATACCGTGAATTTTACCTCCACCTGATTGAAGTGCTGAAATAACATTCTTCGCAGGTGATTGTAACAATCCGATAATATCTCCTATCAATTCTTCTTTAGATTTGATGTT
>CP070731.1:724835-728547 GCA_020347545.1 Flavobacteriaceae bacterium
TCCTGGCTTGATCCATGACGGGTCTTTAATTTTAGAACGGTCTGATAGTTGGGTTACCAGATTTGATTCAAGAAAAACCTTATCCTCATTACCAACAATAAAAACACGCCAGGGATAAGCACGTGCTCCTTCAACTTCGGCAATATAACCTGCTTCTTTTTCAATAATCTGGTTTCGATCAGGGGAATTCAATTCATTTGACACAGCCTTCAAAACAAATTTCGGAAATAGAGACTGCAAGCCATCACCTTCCTTTTTAAGAAACATGCCCGGGTAATTGTGCAAAGCTGCTTCCGTAACCAAAACCTTTGATTCAGGATTCTCAAATAAAACAGGTAAACTACAGAATTCACCCGTTTTAATATCCGAAATTTCCTTGTACTCATATAACCTCTCATTATGAGAATACATGGATTCCTCCTTTGGAAAATACGACTTGCTTCCCTGAGGAAGCCTAAGTTTCAAAATTTCATTTTCTACAATTGCCGATTGCCTTTTCGAATCGATGAACCTATAAGCCACACCATCATTAAACAATCGAAACAATATACTGTACGCATCTTTATAATTCAACTCAAGTTCCGCATATTCACTTTCAATTTTTGCGTCCTTATGCGAGATAACCGGCACAATGGTTTCTGATCTCTTATCAAGCACCCTATCTTTCAATTTCGCATTTTTCCCCAGGATCCTTTCCCCTCCCATAAGCATGGCAATGCCTACCTCCTCTATAACAGGCTTTCCATTTAAACTAATATTCCAATGAATCTCTCCCTCAGTTTCAACAGTTAAGACCAGTTTACCATCAGGCGAAGAAATCGACTCGATCTGCCCAAAAATCCACGGTGTAACAAAAAGGAAGAATAGAAAACAGAGGTAAAACCTGATATTAAAATTGAATAGCATAATTCACTGATTTGGATAGTAACATAAATATAAAAAAACCCCTTCAAATAGCTTTCCAATTCTACATTTTAAATCTATATTTGTTGGTTCAAAAAGGGAAGTTTACATACAAAATATGCCCTCGTAGTTCAACGGATAGAACAAAAGTTTCCTAAACTTTAGATCTAGGTTCGATTCCTAGCGAGGGTACTAATAATGTTTTGGATACTTTTAATATTTCCCAGCTACTCTTTTTATCAAAACCCATTACCAATAGAATTTCCTTTAAGTCATATCACATGACGGATATCATAGGACAGGACGGGAAAGAGCCCTACATTCGTCCATGAAATTAATACCAGTGATTTGAAAAACAATTCGAGTTTAGACATCAAGGCCCCTACCAAAAATAAATTATCATTTTTATTAGAAACTATACTAACGCTGATTATCTTTGGTGCGATCCGCTTTTTTGTCGGAATCTGGGTAAATCTAAAAAAAGTATAGATTCGAAAGAAAATCCTTATTTAGCTACAATACTAATCCTGATAAGCAATTAGCATTGAAACAGGCGGTATCTTTATAGAACCTGAGACTTTTTCTCCATTTTCTAGTGTAAACGCATCACCTTTCACTGCTAAAACCCAATTGTCATTCAAAGTATAATCAACAGACTCAACATTCGCATTATAGATCACAAGAATATTTTTCCAGGAATCACCGTTGGCGTAATCCTTTAGTTCATATGCTATCAGGCCGGGTTCTGATCTCTCAAAAGAGAGATGCTTTCTGACCTCATCCCCTGTTGTCATTCTAAAAGCCGGATGTGCCTTTCTCAGGGCAATCAGGTTTTTATAATAGTCTACGACCTTCTTATTCTTTAATTTCCAGTTCCAATCGATCTGATTGATGGAATCGGGTAAGTTATACGAATTATGTTCCTCGTCCTTGGTCCTTAGCATTTCAGAACCGGCATGAATAAATGCGACTCCTTGAGAGGTCATGACCACAGCATTGGCCAGCTTATCCATTGCGATTAGCGCATGTTCATCTGCATCGGGTCGTGATACTCGTAACTTGTCGAATAAGGTATGATTATCGTGACAGGAAACATAAGAAATGGCCTGCCAGGGGTCATTTGCCCAAGGTGCATCAGAATAATTTACTTTATTATAGTCCACCTCCGAATGTTCAATGGCACCTACAATACCAAATTTCACCGATTCCTCAGTACCCTTGGCTCCACTTACAAACCCTGTACTTTCATCTTCAAAAACGGAACCTTTCAGGCCGTCTCTTATATCATCACTAAAAGCAGTAATCTCCGGCATTTGTTTGATGTGTTTTTTCAAAGCTCTTTTTTCTTCCAGTAAGGGGCTGTCCCCGGCAGTCCATCCCTCTCCGTAGACAAAAATATTGGGGTTTACTTCCTTAAGAGTTTGAGCAACTTCATTCATGGTTTCAATGTCATGAATCCCCATAAGGTCAAATCGAAATCCGTCCAGATGATATTCTTCGGCCCAGTACTTTACCGATTCCAGAATGAATTTCCGCATCATGATCTTTTCAGAAGCTGTTTCATTTCCACAGGCTGCTGCGTCAGAATAAGTCCCGTCTTCTCTGAACCTGTAGTAATATTCAGGATTTTCCAGATTAAAATTGGAATTCTCAGTCCTGCCGGTATGATTATAAACTACGTCTAAAATAACGCCTATCCCGTGGTCATGAAATGTCTTGACCATTTGTTTAAATTCCTTGATACGAACCTCAGCACGAAAAGGATCAGAAGAGAAAGATCCTTCTGGCACATTGTAATTCTGAGGATCATAACCCCAGTTGAACTGCGCACTATCCAGTCTGCTCTCATTGATCGCATAGTGATCAAAGGTGGGTAAGAGATGCACATAATTGATTCCAAGCTCCTTAAGGTGATCAATTCCTGTGGTTACTCCTCCCGGCCCTGTGGTTCCTGATTCCACCAACCCCAGATAGGATCCCGGATTCGAAGAACCCGATTCCGGATGAATTGTCATATCCCTGATATGCAACTCATAGATAATAGCTTCATTAGGATGTTTTAATTCAGGGCCCTTGTCGCGCTCCCAGTTTTCAGGATTTGTAAGCTCCATATCAAGAACCATGGCCCTTTTCCCATTCACTCCAACAGCCTTGGCATAAATTCCTGGAGTTTCATCCAGCCATTCCCCGTCATATTTAATCTGATAGGTGTAGTAGGTTCCATTCCAATCCCCTTCAAGTTTTTTGATCCAGGCCATACCACCAGGGCCCTTGTCCAAATCAAACTGCTTGAACGCCTTTCCTCCCTTTCCTTCCCTGTACAAGTTTAACTTAACCTTGTCAGCCTCCTGAGACCATAATTTAAAAACTGTAGCCTCTTTGCTATAAGAAAGCCAAAGACCTGATTCACCCTGTTTTTCTATATTTTTACCCAATGCGCTTTTCTCGGTTTTATTTGAACAGGAACTAATCACTATCATCAGAATTAAGAAAATGGTGACCTTTACTTTTAGCGGTATTATCATTCTTGATTGATTTAAATCTTATCATATAATTTTAAAAATCTTCTTCATAAAGCCGCAACCTGCTTTGAACCCTGCTTAACTCAGCCTGAAGCTTTTCCATTCTATTCAGTAGGTTCAGTACTACATCTACTCCCTCAATATTTACATTGAGCTCTCGGTGAATCCTTATAATACGGTCAACTTCATGTAACCTGTCCTTATGCAGATACAACGAATCTTCGAGGGTAACTATTTCAAGTAGTCCATGATCATCCAATTCTCTGAAAAATGAAATCTTTGCCTGA
>CP070731.1:728647-732351 GCA_020347545.1 Flavobacteriaceae bacterium
TTGTGGTTTTTTTGTATTTAAGTAAGCTTTCATTGTTTTTTATTTTCCTTTTCGAAATTTTCCTCAATAAAAAATGATACCCCAGGAAAAATACTCGCACCAAATATTTTGATACATTCTACCACGCCATCTTTTTACAAATTTGAGTTTTTTTACCGAGAAACGATTTACCCATTCAGGTAGATACTTGCCGAAGCTATGACTAATGCAGTGTTTCGATAATTTTATGATGAGGTATTGGTTCTTGGCTAAAACGTTTTTTGAGTATAATTACTTTTCAGAGGTGAGATATGGAGAAAAAAAACTTACTGATTTATATCCCGGCTTTCAATGAAGAGGATAACATTGCCAATGTGATAAAAAAATTACCCTCATCTTTGGATGGAATTAATACGATCAGCATCTTGGTAATCGATGATGGAAGTCAGGATTCCACCAGACAGGTAGCAGCCCAGGCTGGAGCGAAAGTGATCTCTCACCCCAGGAACAAAGGTGTCGGTGCGGCCTTTCACACATCGGTCAAAGAAGCGCTCAATGAAAGGGTTGACATTTTAGTTGGGATTGATGCGGATGGGCAGTTCAACCCAGATGAGATCCCGAACCTGATAGCCCCCATCCTTCATGGAACTGCAGATATGGTCACAGGAAACCGTTTCTCAAATGGCAAACCAAAGAATATGTCTGCAATTAAGTTTTGGGGGAACAATGCAGTATCTAAATTGATCAGCTTTATCACAGAACAAAGATTCCAGGATGTTTCTTGTGGATACAGGGCTTATAGCCGAGAAGCCCTTTTATGGTTAAACTTGTTTGGGGAATTTACATACACCCATGAAACAATACTGGATTTGGTATACAAAGGACTGAGTGTTGTCGAATATCCCATTGAAGTCAAATATTTTCCTGAACGCAAATCCCGGGTGGCAAAAAGCCTCAGAAGATATGCTTTGCAAACCATAAAAATTATCTTTCGTACACTGATCGATTACAAGTCAATGCGCGTATTCGGGGCGTTTGGTTTTTTGAGCTTTCTCATTGGTACTCTATTCGAGGTGTTCCTGGTTGGGCATTACATATTAAATGGGGCCTTTTCACCCTATAAATCATTTGGTTTTATTGGCTTAGGCTTCATCATCTTCGGGTTATTTGTATTTTTATTTGCTTTCATTGCGGATATGATCAATCGTTTAAGGAAAAATCAGGAAGTCCTTCTCTATGAAATTAAAAAGGATAGGGAAAATTTTTTGGAGAAAGGCTAAAAAGTAATATTCCCTTAAACTTTTTCATTCGTTCTTTTTCGAATCGAAAGAACGAAGCTAACTCCACCTAACGCAACTTCAACCAGAATAAAGATGAAACGATGAACTGCCGAAAAAATAATGGCATATTCAGGATCCATTATTCCACCTAACATCCAGACCAACACAGTTTCTCTTACTCCAATACCCCCAGGAGCAAAGATTGCCACATATCCCACAAGCCAGCCGATTGAATACACACTTATAAATAAAAGCATGTTGTTGGATGAAAGTTCAGGAAAGATTACCCCAAAACTTAATCCAAATGAAAGCCAAGCCAATAACAAGGTGGGGATCAATTTGATATAGGATATCTTCGAAGGTGGTTTAATAATCTTATCGTATGCAATCAGCATACCACCCCAGAGAAGAACGATCACAGCAGCTAAAGCCACAACAGAAAAATTAATGCCAAAATTCTTAAGCAGAACTTTTCCCTGTGAAGACAACGATCCTGCTACTATCCCAACAATCAACGCCCCACTAAGTAAATAGACATTTTCATGAATTAAGGCACGAGTAGATTTTTTAATGCCAAAATCTCTCTCACCATAAGCACCAAGTCGTCCCACATAATGCCATATTCCACCTGGGATATATTTCGCAAGGTGGGTGAAAGAGACTATACTGAAAACATCAGGGTAAGGGAGGGTAATACCTTCTTTTTGTATAGAATTTTGTGTAACATACACCAAGAGAATTTTTGAAAAAATTAAAAAAGACGCGCTCCATAAAAGTTTGGATACGGGTATGTCGCTGAAGGATGCAAAAATACTTTCCCATCGGGTTGTTAGAAAAAAAACCACTGCGATGATTACTACGACCACCCAAATCCATTTGATGAATTTAAGCAGGCTTTGAATTTTGGGATATTTTTTTAGAAACATAATCAAATTGTTGTTGCGAGATCTTAATCTCATGCCTTAAGGCAATTTGAATCTTTTGAATAATCTCATCTACGTTCTGATGTAAGAAATTAATTTTTTCAGGCAGCTCGTTTCGATCCATTCGATAATCAAAAACAAAATCCTGCAAACCAAATTGCTTCATAACTTCTTTATATTTGTGTCCCCAGCCAATGACCAAAGTTGGTTTTGCCAAACGTAAGGAAGCCACCATTGCATGGAAACGTGATGAAATAACCAGGTTCGTATGGTTTATAACGGCTTCAACACCTG
This sequence comes from Flavobacteriaceae bacterium, assembly GCA_020347545.1. Taxonomy (GTDB): domain Bacteria; phylum Bacteroidota; class Bacteroidia; order Flavobacteriales; family Flavobacteriaceae; genus Lutimonas. Next base: position 731,124 of record CP070731.1, read on the forward strand.
AAGAATCAAGATCATAATTTACCCAATAGATTTTATTATAGATGCTGTAAGGAAGTTCTAATTCAGCTATATCACGGAGAGCTTGAATTACATGCAGATCATTATTTTTAGTTTTCTTTGACCCTTCACGTGCAGCATTCGGAAATATGACATAGGTCTGATTTTGATAATCGCTCTTTTTTAGCATATCAATGACGATGCTACTATAATCACTGTCCGCACTTCTCATTTTGTCTGAAACCAGGATACTGGGAGAAATTCCGATAATTTTCTCCCCTTTGCCAGCTTTGTCTCTAAGGATCTCACATAACTGTTCAACCGATTTCTGATTTTCACGCGAAAGACAAAAAGAAGGTTTGTAACTAAAGGCGATATCTGATGCTAAAGAAACTTTCCGCATATCCAGGTTTAAACCGGTCAGATGCTCTAAAGTTTTTTCTCCACGTGCGAAAAAATAATCACAGCGAGAAAGGAAAACCTGTGAGGCCCAGCGGATAATCGGATTTTTAAAAGACCCAGCCGCCTGAGAAAGTTTTATCACCGGAACATTATGAAGAATGGAAGGCCAGATTGTTAGGATATTATAGGGGAGAAAAATTAGTCTCCCATCAGCAAAAGTGATTCCACCAATATCCAGGAGCAGATTCGATTGCGTCAGAGCACCGGCTGCACCAGAAAGAGTATTGCTTCCACCAAACTTCTTAACGATCCACGCCCATACAGCCTGTAAAAAATATTGGATGATTGCTTGTGGACGGCTGTCATAGAAGGTAAGGCTGGAGTCTATGCTAAGCGATTCATCTTTTTTAGGATACGGTGTGAAGACAATGATTTTAATAGCTGGATTGGTTTCTCTAACTTTATGAATCGTGGTCTCCAGCATTGCAGAAGCGCCCCGATTTCCCCAAATAGAGCCACCAATAATTACAATTTGATCAGGCTGCCTTACCATATTTCCAACCCTTTTAGAAAATATAGATAGAAAAGAATCACTTGTTTTGGCACTTTACGCAAAAGTGCTCTGCCCTGAGGCGTTGTGGTCATGCGGTAATTAAACAAAATCACATAAGCGACAAGAAAATCGACCACACGAACTTTTTCCTCAATAGGCGGCGTTATTTTGATTCCCAATAATTTTCCGGCTTTCGAGCGAGCAGAAACATTGTAGTGCATAGGAAGACTTCTGGATTGAGCATCTGCAATGTATTCTATGGGTACTTGATACCCA
>CP070731.1:732451-736154 GCA_020347545.1 Flavobacteriaceae bacterium
ATTATGATCGTAGGTCAGACTAAACTGCCAGGCGCCTTGATTTTCTATAGGAAGCCCAATACTGTTGGAAAGCGGGATCCCTCCCGAACAACAGGTCTGCGAAGATGCCGTAAATGTATAGAAACTCGACATAAGCATTAGAAACAAAATTTTTCTCATTAAAACTTTATTTCTATATAGGTCGATTGATAGAAGTTTTACTTACGCTAAAGTGAAATTATTGAAATTATTTGTCAGGAATTCTAATTTTCCTCAGCGCGCTCAAGAAGGTTAGGAGGCAGGGCCTTTTTAGTTTTGGCACCAAGTTTTTTAAGGTTTTCCACCCGGGTTATCAGGTTACCTTTGCCTTCACTTAATTTGTTCATCGCAGCCTTGTATCCTTCCTGTGAGGCATTGATCTGTTTCCCTACCTTTATCAAATCCTGAACCAAACCTTCAAACTTGTCGTATAAGGCTCCGGCTTGTCTGGCAATCTCCATGACATTTCTTTTTTGATCTTCCTGTTTCCAGATCGAAGCAACCGTGGTCAGTGTTGCCAAAAGGGTAGAAGTGGATACCATAACCACATTTTTATCAAGTGCCTGAATATAGAGTTCCTGATCCTCCTGCAAGGCAATCATCAAAGCAGGTTCTATAGGCACATACATGATTACATAATCCGGGCTGTTGATCCCGTAAAGGTCCGTATAATTTTTGCTGCCCAGTTCCTTAATGTGCTTTTGGATACTCTGCACGTGACTCTTAAGGCTCGTCTTTTCCGCAATTTCATTTTCGGCATTAAAAAACCTTTCATAGCCGGTCAGCGAGACCTTTGAATCGATGATCAAATGTTTGTTGTCGGGCAGGTTAATGATCAGGTCGGGTTTTTTTAAACGAGACTCTTCGTCCCTGTAGCCGTCCTGTGTTGAAAAATGGATATCCTTTTGGAGGCCGGCTTTTTCCAAAATCGTTTCCAGCTGAAATTCTCCCCAGTCGCCCTGTTTCTTGGAATCTCCCTTAAGTGCCCTGGTCAGGTTTACTGCGTCCTTACTCATTTGTTCGTTCAATTCCTTTAAACCAAGTATCTGCTGCCTTAGTGCCGATTGTTTTTCAATACTTTCCTTATGCGTGTCTTCAACCTTTTTCTCAAAGGTTTTGATCTTTTCCTGAAGTGGATTCAGGATCTGCTCCATATTTTCTTTATTTCTCTGGGTGAATTTGGTCGATTTTTCTTCCAGGATTTTGTTGGCCAGTATTTCAAAGTCTTTGGAAAATTTTTCCTGGAGTTTTGCAATATCCTCTTTTTGGGCCTGTAGTTTTTCTCCAGCGTTCACCAGGGCAGCCTCTCTTTTTACCAGTTCCATCTGAGCCTGCTGGTGCTCCTTTCTTGAAATTTCAAGTTGTTCCAGTAAATTGCCCAGTTCCGTTTCCTTATCCGCTTTTTCATTCTCCATCAAGGTCATTTTACCTTGCAGAGCGGCTGTTGTCTTTTCAAATTTTAGTTTACTTATGATATAGGTGATGACGATCGCCGATACCAGAACGATCCCCAAAATGATATATAGCATGAAATCCGTCATGAAAATCTGTTTTTATAAAAGATCACAAACAATTTAAATCTTTCTGAAACCATTTTAAGTGGTATAAAATTAATGTTTTAAGCCCGGATGATTTAGAAAGTGTTTTATGAAAACCAATATATTGGAATTAATTACGATATTACGAAAAATTTTAACCCAAAACGGCGGATATGAAAAGTATTTCAAGGTTTATTCTCTTTAAACTTTTAGGTTGGAAAATTATCAATGGTTTTCCGGAAGATCTTGATAAATACATCATCATTGCCGCCCCTCATACCTCCAACTGGGATTTTCCAATTGGCATTCTTGTCAAGTTTTCCGAGGGCCTTCCCATAAAGTTCATCGGGAAGCACACCTTGTTCAAGCCGCCATTTGGATTTATATTCAGGGCATTGGGCGGTACCCCTGTAGATCGCTCCAAGAGCAAGAATGTTGTCCAGGGCCTGATTGACATTTTTAATTCACAAGACAGGTTCATTTTTGCACTTTCCCCGGAAGGTACCAGAAAAAAGGTTTCAACCTGGAAGACCGGATTTTATCATGTTGCACAAGGGGCAAATATTCCGGTGGTTATGGCTACGCTGGATTTTGGAAAGAAGCAGGTGCTCATCAATAAACCTTATACACTGACAAATGACATGGAAAAGGATTTCTTATACTTTCATGAATTCTTTAAAGATGTCAAGGGGAAAATTCCTGAAAACTTTGATCCTAATTTTCATCTGAACCTGAAACTTTAGTATTCTTCTTTCCTTAATCATCCGTCTTTTTTTTCTGCATAAATTTTGCAATATTGATGGCGATGATGACGCTTAAAAAAAGCTGTCCCGATATCACCATCATCAGGGCCAGAGCCTGGGCTTTTTGAGTGATAGGGATCATGTCTCCGTAACCAAGGGTGGTCATGGTAACAAAGCTGTAATAGATAAACGTGTAAAGGTCAAAAACGATATCAGCAGAGTGAGAATAGGAATTTGGGAAAATATATTCGAGACCGGCAGCGAGAAATCCCCCTAACAATCCAATGATCAAATAACCGGTAATAGATACCAGGATCAGATTTTTTGTATCTCCTTGCAGGGACATTGCTTCCTTAAGGACCAAAATAAAGGCATGAATCACCATATAAGAAATCCCTATCTGCGCTATATAGTTTAAAATATCACTTTCTAAAAACGCATCGATTATAACCAGAACAAAGGTAAAATAACCAATAAAACGGGAACTCTTTACCTTTTTTATGATCAAATAACATGCTATAAGGATCATTAAAAAATCAAGCTTGATAAAACTGTCGGTAAAGTTCGGCAGTTCGGTAAGAAAGGGAGGTAAAAAGACCAGAATTAATATGGATACCATAAGAATGTGAATCTTATGCGTATCCGCAAAATGTGTAAGCTTGCCTCTTAACTTATTCAACATGACAAAGACGACTTAATTTATTAACCTTTGTAAAAAGGCAATTTTACAACTTCCGCCGGAAGTGATTTGTTTCTAACCTCGATAAAAACCTTTGTCCCAAATTTGGTATGCCCGGTATTGATATAACCCATACCGATCCCTTTTTTAAGACTGGGGCTCATCGTTCCTGAAGTAACGCTTCCTATAGTATTCCCTTCCTCATCTAAAATGTTGTAACCTTGCCTGGGAATTCCACGTGTTTCCAGTTCAAAGGCCCTTAGCCTTCGAGTGACTCCTTCTTCTTTTTGCTTCAATAACCCTTCTTTATTGATGAATTCTTTTGTGAACTTTGTGATCCATCCCAGACCTGCTTCAATAGGCGAGGTACTCTCATCAATATCATTTCCATAGAGGCAATAACCCATTTCGAGACGTAAAGTATCCCTTGCAGCGAGTCCAATTGGTTTAATTCCGAAATCCTTTCCGGCCTCAAACACATTTTTCCACACCTGTTCAACTTCTTCATTTTTGCAATAAATCTCAAATCCGCCACTGCCGGTATAGCCAGTTGCAGAAATGATTACGTGTTCGATCCCAGCGAAGTCAGCTACTTTAAATTTGTAAAAAGGAATTTTAGACAAATCAACAGAAGTCAGAGACTGCATCGCTTCAACAGCTTTTGGCCCCTGAATGGCCAGCAGAGAATAGTTATCTGAAATATTTCTCATTTCCGCCTTATTACT
>CP070731.1:736254-739925 GCA_020347545.1 Flavobacteriaceae bacterium
GTTATAGAAATCTTCACCTTCCTGAATAACAATTCGATCAACTATCAGCCAGACCTCACTATTTGTATTGGCATCAAATTTGTCAATTCGAATGGTTTTGCCGTCAACGAGTAGTCTCGAAAAACCCTGTTGCTTTAAAATAGAGATTAACACGGGCAGTTCTCTGGTCTTGTCGGCATGAATCGGTGCAATTAAAAGAACTTTTTCACCAACCTCCATATCTTTTATATGGTCAATTACGTCAGAAACTGAATCTTTTTTGACTTCTTTTCCTGATATGGGCGAATATGTTCGGCCAATTCTTGCATATAGTAGCTTTAAATAGTCATAGATTTCTGTAGTTGTTCCAACGGTTGATCTCGGGTTGGTACTGTTCACTTTTTGTTCAATGGCTATAGCAGGTGAAATTCCTTTAATCGAAGTGACTTTTGGTTTGTTCAATTTCCCCATAAATTGCCTTGCGTAGGAAGACAGACTTTCAACATAACGGCGTTGACCTTCCGCATAAAGTGTGTCAAAAGCAAGGCTTGATTTCCCGGATCCGGACAATCCGGTAAGCACAACTAGCTTATTTCTTGGAATTTTTACGTCTAAATTCTTCAAATTATGAAGCGAGGCCCCGGAAATTGATATAAAATCTTTAAAATTACTGTTATTCAATGAGTTACAATTGTGTTACGATAAATATTTTACAAAGATACATAGGTTTTTTTGTTAAAAAAAGACTCATAAATGTTAATAAAAGTAAAATAAATCGCAAAAAAATTTGTTTATAAGAAAAAAAGTTATTTATATTTGTCCAGAGACTTTATGAAATTATTAGACTAGTCTCCCCTAACGATTTATTAATTTAAAAATTTTTGTATATAGTATAGTTCTACTTTTCATAACAATAATAATTGGAAGCTGAATAGTATTAAGGCTTCATAAAAAAAAGGGGAATTATGCATACACAGAAATTAGACGATAGTGTCTTAGTTAGTAACTACATTGCAGGTAACGAACGTTGTTTAGAAATCTTAATCCTGCGTCACAAACAAAGAATTTTCAGTTTTATTTATTCAAAAGTACAAGACAGAGATGTTGCTGATGACATTTTTCAGGATACTTTTATCAAAGTGATCAATACTTTGAAAATGGGTAAATACAATGAAGAAGGTAAGTTTTTACCTTGGACCATGCGAATTGCACACAATTTAATTATTGATTTCTTCAGAAAAGGAAACAGAATGCCAACTTTTCAGAATACCGATGAATTTGATATTTTTTCAGTATTGAGTGATGACTCTTTAAGTGCTGAAGGAAAGATCATAAAGAATCAGATTCATGAAGACGTGAAGAAATTGGTAGAGGAGTTACCAGAAGACCAAAGAGAAGTTTTGATGATGAGAATTTTTAAAGACATGAGCTTTAAAGAAATTTCTGAACAGACCAATGTGAGTATTAATACTGCTTTAGGTAGAATGAGGTATGCCTTGATCAACTTAAGGAAAATGATAGACAACAATAATATTATTCTAACAAATTAACAGAAAAGTAAAATTTTTTAATGTTCGTACAATAATATTTATTTTTGTCCGTTATCTTATTAATCCCTAAAAAATTATAAGATTTATGGCAAAACTTTACACTGAAAGATTTTTCAAAGAAAAACTTGATCCAAAATCGGAAACGATTTCATTTTTACTAAATTATTCGAAATCGATCAAAGCGGTCAAGACAGAAAAAGAAAGCTTAATGTTTCATTTGAATTAATCGGAAAAAGCTCTTAATTGAATTATTAAGAGCTTTTTTTATTTTAGATGTTTTCTTCCGATTGTACTTGTAATAATATCTTTTTCTTTATTCCATCCTCTTGCCGGAGAAAACTCTCTTCCATAATAGATAATCTGTAAATGCAGCCTGTTCCATAACTCTTCAGGAAATAGCCTTCGAGCATCCTTTTCAGTCTGAACCACATTTTTTCCTGTACTCAGATTCCATCGATACATCAATCTGTGAATATGTGTGTCCACGGGAAAACTAGGAACACCAAAGGCCTGACTCATCACCACGGAAGCCGTTTTATGCCCAACAGAAGGCAGTTCTTCCAATAATTCGATCTTGTCAGGAACTTCACCATCATATTTTTCAATTAAGATTTTGGATAATCCATAGATACCTTTCGATTTCATGGGAGAAAGACCGACGGGCTTAATAATTTCCCGGATCTCATCAATGCTTAATTTGACCATTTCAAAAGGATTGTCCGCCTTCTCAAAAAGAATAGGGGTAATCAAATTAACCCGGGCATCAGTACTTTGAGCCGAAAGTAAAACGGCTATTAATAAGGTATAAGGGTCTTTGTGATGCAGAGGTATTGGAGGATTGGGATAAAGTGATTGAAGGGTGTCTATTACGAATTGAACCTTTTCCTTTTTAGTCATTTTTTCAGTATTTTTGAGTAAAAATACAAATAATGACAACACTAAAGGTAGGGGATAAGGCCCCTGATTTTTCGGTTAACAATCAACACGGTGAGACTGTAAGTTTAAAAGACTTTATAGGTAAGAAAGTGGTTTTGTTCTTTTATCCAAAGGCAAGTACCCCGGGTTGCACGGCAGAAGCTTGTAATTTAAGGGATAATTACAGCTCTTTTCAGAATAAAGGATATGAAATAATCGGCGTAAGTGCGGATTCGGAAAAACGACAATTGAATTTTAGCAACAAACAGGAATTACCCTACAGCTTGCTCGCGGATGAGAATAAAGATGTGATAATGGCTTATGGGGTATGGGGGCCGAAAAAATTCATGGGAAGAGAATATGATGGTATTCACAGAACTACTTTTGTGATTGACGAAAAAGGATTGATTGCAGACGTTATTTCCAAAGTAAAAACCAAAGATCACGCCGCACAAATTCTTTGATGGCATTGGATACTTGCCGGATGGTAAACTTGGAACACAAAAAAAGGGACACTTACGTCCCTTTTATTTATTTTACTTTTTTCCTTTTTCCTTCGTGTCTTCTTCTGTTGTACCCGAACAATCGTTTATCTTTTATAATATTGGCAACTCCTTCCGGTAGCATTTCCTCCCATCCGTCTTCCCCGTTTACGATCATTTTGAAAGCTTTTCTTGAAAAGATCTCCAAAATGTCCGGATCAAATTTAGTAATGTCGGCTATTCTACCGTTGAATTTAAAGTACTTGTAAAGCTCTTTCATACGCGGATGTACCTTGAGATTGGCACTGGTAATGATTTCTCCGGTCTCCATATCTTTAAGAGGATAAAGGTATACTTTAAGATCCTTGTAGAATAATTTACCAAAAGCTTCAAGAACCCCTCCACTGAGATCTCTGTAATATTTTTCATCAAAAATCTGAATGAGGTTGTATACACCCATGGCAAGTCCCATTCTGGCTTTGGTAAACTCAGAGAAATAATCAACCAGTTTGTAATACTCCTGAAAATTAGTAATCATTACCGTTTGACCAAGAGAGCAAAGTAGCTCAGCCCGATCAAGGAAGTCACGCTCATTGATTTTTCCCTCAGATCTTAAATTTGCAAGTGTAATTTCAAAAATAACATGTGTGTTCTTTTCCGTTACACGCTTGTCAGAGAAGAACATTTTTTTAGCCTCTTCATACATTTCCATGTTGACCCTGGTAACGGGTCGATAACTTCCCCT
>CP070731.1:740025-743679 GCA_020347545.1 Flavobacteriaceae bacterium
AGGTTGGTTTATGAAACCAATGTGGATATTGGCCAGGAGATCAAAGGAGGTAAAGTGATTTGGAACAAAACGAATCTCAGGGGAAGAAGTGTTGCCTCAGGGGTCTATATTGTACTGCTGACCAGTCCCGATAAAACAGAAACAGCTTCAACCAAAATTGCGATTGTCAATTAGTATTTACAATTACTAAAAATATGCAGATTAAAACCAAGGCGATAGTTCTTACCTCCATCAAATATGGGGAAGCCGATCTTATCGTAAAATGTTTGACAGAGGAAGGCGTTAAATCCTACCTTATCCGCAGTATTTTCAGGAGCAAGAGTAAAAAACTCCAAATCGGTTATTTTCAACCATTGAGCCAATTGGCTGTTACCGCATATCACAATAATAAAGGAAATTTAAACAAGATGTCTGAAGCCAGGGTGTCCTACCTTTATTCCAGCATAGGTTCCAATGTCTTTAAACAGTCCATCGCCTTATTTTTAGCAGAATGTCTGGCCTATGCTCTAAGAGAAGAAGAAAGAAACCCTGCGCTTTTCGAATATATTGAAACCTCGCTTAAATGGCTGGATCAGCATGATTCCTATGCCAACTTTCATTTAATTTTTCTGTGGCGTCTGACGAAATTCCTGGGGTTCTTTCCGGATCTGGAGGGAAATAACAGAAATTATTTTGACCTTGATGAAGGAACCTTCACTGAGGGTAAACCCATGGGCAATTACATTACCGGTGAAAAATTAATTCAATTTAAATCCATTATCGGCATAAAATTTGATGGTATGGAAGGATTGAAATGGAGTTCAGAGTTAAGGCATGAAATGCTGAAAACCTTATTGAATTACTATGAACTTCATTTACCAGGATTTAAAAAGCCACGATCGCTAAAAGTACTAAAAGAAGTCTTTAATGAAGTTTCTTAATGCAGTATTAATTGTCCTCATAGGACATTTTTCTTATGCGCAAAAATGTGTGATTGTAGATAAGGACTCGGAATTTCCCATTTCCAATGTGCAAATTACAAACGAGGACCGGACGATGTCTGTGGTCTCAGATCGGAATGGAATAGCTGATTTAAGCGGTTTTGAGGAAATGGAGCTGCTCATATTTCATCATGTGAGTTACGTTGAACTGGAATTGCTCAAAAAACAAATTCGAAAAGAATTTACTACCGTTTTTTTGCAATACAAATCAGAACTTTTAAAAGAGGTTTTCCTGTCTGCTGCCATGGGCGACCTGGAAAGGGAAAGGATTGCCGAGGAAGTCGCTGTTTTTTCCAGTAAGGATATCCAAAATGCAGTTCCTCAAACTTCTGCAGATATGCTTGGACAGATTCCAGGAGTAAAGGTGCAAAAAACTCAATTCGGTGGAGGTAGTCCTGTTCTTAGAGGGATGGAAGCCAACAGGATACTTCTGGTTGTGGATGGAGTTCGGATGAACAATGCCATTTACAGAAAAGGGCACCTGCAAAATTCAATTACAGTAAGTCCCAACCAACTGGATAAAACAGAGGTGATATTTGGACCATCTTCGGTTGTTTATGGTTCCGATGCTTTGGGAGGAGTTATTCATTACTACACCAGAAAGCCTGAAGTTTCAGAAAGGACCACTGTAAATCTGGATTTTCTGGGGCGCTACAGTACCGTAAATGACGAAAAAACAGCGAATGCTTCCGTTGAATTGCAATTTGAGAAAGTAGCCTCATTTACCAGCATTTCGCACAGTAGTTTCGGAGATCTTCGAATGGGAGAATACAGGCCGCACGGATTCAGCAACTGGGGCCTTCAATATGAATACTCTGATAATACTAAATCATTTTACAATCCGGAGCCGGTTTTGAATTCAAATCCAAATGTGCAGCGAAATGTTGGATTCGAACAGACAGATATTCTTCAAAAGGTATTTCTGCCTTTTAAAAATGGAAGCGATCTGATGTTCAATTTACAATTCAGCACCTCCTCAGATATTAACAGGTTCGATAAGCTGACAGAACGAAAGGACGGCATGTTAAGATTTGCTGAATGGTATTATGGCCCACAGGAGCGATTTTTATTTTCGACACAATACCATATTGAACCTAATAAGAAATTAATGGATAAAGGTGGATTCACAGTGGCCTATCAAAATATTAAAGAATCAAGAATCAGTCGAAAATTCGATTCTTTTGATCGATCGTCACAGTTTGAGCGCGTTCAGGTTTTTAGTTTAAATGGAGATTTTACAAAAAAGGTTGACCCAAAAATAAATCGAGATTTTGGTTATGGTTTTGAAGTGGCTTACAACGATGTTAACTCAACCTCAAGAGGTGATGTGCTTCAGGTTCAAGGTAATGAAATAATCGGGATTGAAGAGAATTACGTGGTTCAGACCCGATATCCAGATGGAGGAAGCAGTTATATTAGTTCGGCAATATACGCCAGTTACAGGCAGGATCTGAGCAAAAAGTCCACCTTGAATACGGGCTTAAGGGTAACGAATACCATTTTAAACGCAAAATGGGTAGACACGACCTATATTAAATTGCCGGATAGCGATATTCAATCCATGAATACGGCCTTTACATTAACGGCGGGTTATGCCTATAAACCGAATACAAATTGGCAGATTAACGGGGTCTTTTCATCGGGCTTCAGATCACCTAATATCGATGATATTGGTAAAGTAAGGGAGAAAAGAGGCAATGTAACCGTTCCAAATGTAGACTTACAACCAGAATTTGCCTATAATTTTGAGGCGGGATTGATTAAATATTTTGATGAAAAGAAAACATTTCTGGGCCTTACGGGTTATTACACTTTACTCAATAACTATATCGTAAGGGCGCCGTTTATATTAAATGGAAGCTCCCAGATCATTTACGACGGAGAACTTTCGAATGTAGTTGCCAATGTTAATAAGGGAAATGCTTACTTGATAGGGGGAACCTTAACGTTTAAGGGTCAATTGACCAACACCTGGAATACAAGAACTACCATAACTTATACCGAGGGCAACACCTATGATACAAAAGAACCGCTTTCGTCAATTCCCCCGTTATTTGGCAGAGTTGAATTTAACTATGTAAGAAACCGTATCGAAACAGGTATAAATATGGTATTTAACGGGATTAAAAAAGCGGAAGATTATAACCTTTCAGAAGGAATAGACAATATTGAGCAAACTCCCTATTTGATCGATCAGGATGCCTACTACGGAAGCCCTCCCTGGTATACGCTGAATTATTATATGAGGATCAAGACCTCAAAATATGTAGATCTTTTGATAAATGTTGATAATATCATGGATCATCACTACAAAGAATTCGCTTCTGCTATCAGCGCTCCCGGAAGAAACTTTTCATTTACCGTCATAGGAAATTTCTAGGGAAACACGATGATTTACCGCATAAAAAAACTTATTCATAAACTCGGATAATCTCTCCGTTACCTTTTCCTTCGAGACTCCTTACATAAGCATTAACTACCTTATACATGGGCACAGGATTATGGCCCGGGAAGAAATCTTTATATTTTTCGTAAGCATCTTGTACGACACCGGAAGCCACAACATTGATCCTGAGTTCGTTTTCGATTTCCAAAGCGACCGCCTTTACAAAGCTGTGAAGGGCTCCATTTACCATGGCTGCGCTGCTGGTTTTGATCACGGGATCATCTGCCA
>CP070731.1:743779-747423 GCA_020347545.1 Flavobacteriaceae bacterium
ATATTGACAGCCTGAATAACTTTTTCTCTTCAACTTTTGTTCGCAACGTGAATAATATTGAAATGGCTTCGGATAATTCAGAACTCGCTGCCAATATTCAGAATTTGTTTATCGCTTTTCCGGATCTTCATTTAACCATTGATCAAATTAAGGCATCGGAAGAAATGGTCTTGATTGATTTTAATTTAAAAGGTACCAATACGGGTCCTTATGGCGATCTGGGAGTAACAGGTAAAAAAGTAAACATTAATGGATTGTCCAGAATTGATTTCAATGATAGTGGCAAGATTATTCATGAAACAATTTTTTACAATGAACTATCTCTGCTTCAACAACTTGGATATGAACTAACAGAGCCAAAAATTGATTAAAACTCTAATATTAACCTAAAACCACAAATATGAAACTATTTAAACTATCAATCCTAACAATGCTAATGATCTCTATGCCCCTATTGTTATCGTCACAGGAGGAGAAAAGTTATCAGGCCTATTGGATACATGAAGACAGAGTAAAACCTGGAATGACAGATGAATACGAGCAAATCTCCAAGGATCTGGTTGCTGCATGCAAAGAGCATAACGTGACAGAAACAAAATGGCTGGCCATGGCTCTTAATGACAATTCTTATCTCTATGTCTCACCTGTTGATAAAATGGCAGACCTTGATATTGACGGATTTGCCACCTTGTCAGAAAAAATGGGTAAGGATAAAGTTTCAGCCCTTTTTGATCGATACAATGCTACCTATGACGAGCATGGAGACTATATTGTTTATCTCAACAAAGAACTTTCTTATATGCCGGGCGGAGTTAGCCAAACTGTTGAAGGACAAAATTACCGTACCTTATATTACAATTACGTGACTCCAGAAAATGACAAAGGATTTGCAGAAACCCTGAAAAAGATCAAGGGAGCATTTGAAAAACATAATTCAAAATTGCATTATAGGGTTTACAAAACAGGATTTGGAGTTATGGGTACCTACTACATGATTGCTATTGCCGCCGAAAATGAGCAAGGTGGCGCAAAATTGGGCGATGAAAACTGGGAAGTTATGAAAGACGACTTCGGGCCGCTTTTAAAAGAGTTGAGCAAACATACCTGGAAGACAGATCAGAAGCGAGGATGGATGCGTAATGATCTGGCATACTGGCCGGCAGAATAAATCAAACTATTTTAAAGGATTGAATTTTCGTTTTGACCTTTAGTTAACTGGCAGGTACATCTATTTTGAATAATTCATAAAGGGGAAAGGGTTCAGAATAGATGTCCTGCTCTTTTTGAACCATCTCCTGGGATTTGATTTTAAAAGCTTATTATTTTTTAATTCCTCTTATAAACTAATCCGTCTTTTATGACTCAAAAAATTAAATCCTCCAGAATTGAATCTATTGATATTTTAAGGGGGCTGGTGATGGTGCTGATGGCCCTCGACCATGTAAGAGGTTATTTTCATCTGGGAGCTTTTCTTTATGACCCAATGGATTTGACCACCACAACCCCGTTTTTATTTCTAACGCGATATGTAACTCATTTCTGTGCACCAGTTTTTGTATTTCTTACGGGAACCTCAGCTAGTTTATACGGGCAAAGCAGAAGCAAAAAACAATTATCCAGATTTCTTTTTACCAGGGGCCTCTGGTTAATATTTGTGGAAATTGTTCTAATGAATTTTCTATGGTGGTTTGATCCTGAATACCGCTTTATAAACCTTCAGGTGATCTGGGCCATTGGTATGTGTATGGTTTTTTTATCAGTGTTGATCTATTTACCTTACAAATGGCTTCTGGCCTTAGCCCTTATTGTCGTTTTCGGGCATAATAGCTTAGATTCCATTAACGCTTCCGGACATAGCTTTGACTCAATACTATGGTATATTTTTCATCAGCAGGAATACCTCCCCATCGTAGAAAACAGGGTGATCGGTTTCTCTTATCCTATATTGCCATGGATCGGAGTAATGGCATTGGGTTACAATTTTGGTTTCTTGTATCGAAAAGGATTTGACGCCATAGTAAGGAAAAGATACCTTATATTTCTTGGGCTTTCAACAATTATCTTATTTCTTTTCATTCGATTTATAAATGTATATGGTGACCCCGGGACCTGGAGCAGTCAAAAAGATTTTTTGTTTACCTGGTTCTCATTTATAAATGTCAACAAATACCCACCGTCCTTGCTTTATATATTGATTACAATTGGCCCCACGTTTTTGGTCTTATATTTCATTGAGGACATTAAATCAAAGATAACCGATGTTCTCATTGTATTTGGCAGGGTTCCCTTCTTTTACTATGTATTACATGTTTTCCTGATCCACTTTGCCGCCTTACTGACCCTAATTGCTCTTGGAAAAGACTGGAAACTAATGATAATTGATTGGGCTTCGTTTACCACGAGTAAACTAGCCGATTACGGATATTCACTGGGTATTGTATATTTGGTTTGGATATTGATCGTTGCGATCCTTTATCCACTGTGTAAAAAATACATGATCTATAAATTGGGAAACCCCAAAAAATGGTGGCTCAGCTACCTTTAAGGATATAAGAAAACTGAAGGGATCAAATATTTATAATTAAAAATTAATGAGAATTATGAGAATTTTTATAACACTGCTATTTCTGATTACGATTTCATGTTCAGAGAAGAAACAAGAAACGGCAAAAGATTATTTAGGGGTCGTAAATATTGAAGTGACGGGAAATGAAGCATCGATCCCTCATTTTGAAAAAGGATTGTTATTGCTACACAGTTTTGAATACAGCGATTCCAGAGAAGCCTTCCTTAGAGCACAGGAAGCGGACCCAAATATGCTCATGGCCTATTGGGGAGAAGCAATGACCTACAATCATCCGCTTTGGACCGAGCAGAATTTTGAGAAAGGATCCGCCGCATTGGAAAAATTAAGTCAGGTTAAAAATAATGTTGAGATCAATGCACTGGAAGATGATCTTATCAAAAGTGTACATATTCTTTATGAATCCGACTCCATAAAAACAAAGAGAGATGATAATTATGCTGATTTTATGTCAAAACTGTATAAAAAATATCCTGATAACCATGAGGTAGCCGCTTTTTACGCCCTCTCTTTACTCGGATCCGTATCGGACGGAAGAGATGAAACCATCTATGGCCAAGGAGCGAAAATTGTTAGCGGTATCCTGAAAGAAAATCCAAATCATCCCGGTGCCCTTCATTATATGATACATTCCTACGATGACCCCGGGCACGCCCAACTCGCCCTTTCCGCAGCCGACTCCTATTCTGTGGTGGCTCCTGATGCGAGTCATGCCCTGCATATGCCTTCCCATATCTATGTGGCTTTGGGAATGTGGGACAAGGTGGTTAGCAGCAATGAAAATTCATATCAGGCCAGTTTAAACAGAATGGAAAGGAAGAACCTGGCTCCTAAGGGAAGGGGACTTCATGCATTTCACTGGCTTGAATACGGGTATTTACAGCAAAATCGAATCGAGGAAGCAAGAAAAATGGTTTTGGACCTTCAAGGATATGTTGAAGAAAATCCAAGTAAATATTACAGGTCTCACCTGGTCTTTCTAAAAGGAACTTATCTCGTTGAAAGTGAAGACTGGAAAAGTGAGATATCAAAAATCCCTGTCACTATTTCAGATCTAAAT
>CP070731.1:747523-751159 GCA_020347545.1 Flavobacteriaceae bacterium
ACCCAGTTGTACTCCTAAAGAAAGGTCCATTCCAAACGCCTGTGCGATAAAAACAGCTGCAACAGCTTGATACAAACTTGTACCGTCCATATTTATAGTTGCTCCTATTGGCAAAACAAAACTCGAAACCTCCTCGTCTACACCTAAGTGCTCATTAACGCGCTCCATGGTAACCGGAAGCGTGGCCGCGCTGGAACTGGTTGAAAAAGCCAGTAACTGTGCTGGTGAAATACCCTGGAGAAATTCTTTTGGTCTCTTACCTGTAAATAAGAATACAACAGATGTATAGAAAGAAATCATAATCGTCAACCCGAACAATACGGTAAGTGCATACCATCCCAGAGCTTTAAAAAGATCAGCACTTGGAGATTCAACAATCAAAGCCGCTAACAAGGCAAAAACCCCGTAAGGTGCAGCCAGCATGATCAAATCGATCATTTTCAATATCACCTCATTAAAACTTGAAAAAAAATCCTTAACAGGTTTAGCCTTTTCTTCAGGAAGCAAGATAAGTCCCACCCCAAAAAAGATGGCAAAAAAGATAACCTGTAACATGTTCTTATTCTTTCCCGAGGCCCCAATGATATTGTCAGGAACCAGATCAACCAACGCCTGCAAAGGGCCTTGTTTTTTCTGATTTGCGGCTTCATCCTTATATTTCTGTGTGTTGTCAGCATAATTCGAAACCAGTTCGGTTCGTGTATTTTCAGTTATGGAGTCTCCCGGAGTAAAAACATTTACCAGCAACAGGCCAATAGTAACCGCCACAACAGTTGTGATCAAATAAGTCAATACAGTTTTTCCTCCCATTTTGGATAACTTGGATATGTCTTTTAGATCCGAAACACCTGTTATCAGAGATCCCAGGATCAGAGGAACGGCAATTAGCTTCAAGGCATTGATAAAAATGGTCCCAAAAGGTTTGATCCAATCCTGAACAATTTCTTTACCTCCGGAAAAACTAACCATCAGGAAGCCAAAGGCAACTCCTAATACCATACCTAACAAGATTTTCCAATGTAAAGCGAGTTTTTTCATGATTCGAAATTTGCGGGAAGATACTAAAAAATAATATGTAGGAATAAAATCAAAACTGACAAAAACCAACTTTTAAGAAACCGAAAATTCAAAAAGAGAATTTGTTGATTTACATATATTACTTACATTTGCCGAAAATTAGGAAGCTCATGGAGAAATTGAAAAAACGATGGGGAATCAAATCAAATTGGCAGGTAATAGCCATCATCATCGTATTCGCAATTAATGGATCTTTTGCTGCCTGGGTTGCCGGACCGGTTACGAATTTTATCGGCTTAAACGCAGAAAACACGAAACCCTATGCACTTTATATTATTCTCAGACTGGTTTTGATCTTCCCAATATACCAAATTACTTTGCCCATAGTAGGATGGTTCTTTGGTCAGTTTAATTTTTTCTGGAATTTTGAAAAGAAGATGCTTGAAAGAATGGGCCTGGGTCGTTTTTTTAAGTAATTAAATATTATTCCGACCTTTTAAAAAGATAAACATAGCACCAGGTCAACGTAAAAGACGGAAAAAAATCCAGGCCTGGAATAGCTTCTTCTAAAAAGGAAACAAGCCCTGCCACTTTACCAACATTACCCTTGTAAAGCTTGATTATCAAATAAGCCGAAAGTGGTGCCCATACAAAATCAACCGGAGGAAAGGCATAGGAGGCCATACCGATCAGATCACAAATCAGCCCAAACCATAGTTTTTGATTCTTACTTAAATTTTCCATTTTCGATTACTTGTGATAAAGAGCTATTCTTTATCCCAGCTTCTCTTTTGCCTTATTTGCTTATAAAGTTTGATTCCCAGCATCAGTAAAATTGAAATCCCCACGATTCCAACTACCCCGAATATCCATCCCAAAGTTGTTTTTAAAACAACAAGAAATACACAGGCAAAAAGAATAATTGTCGCCACTTCGTTCCAAATTCGCAAACCATAGGATGAATAATTCAAATATCCCTTTTCAATTTGACCATACATATATTGACAGGATCCGTGATATGCATAAAGAAGTAAGACAAAGAACAATTTGATCAGCATCCAGTTTGCTTCAAGCCAAAAGGGCTGCAATACCAAAAGCCAGACAGCAAATATTGTCGCTAAAACTGCAGAGGGCCAGGTGATGATATACCACAGCCTTTTAGACATTAAGGCGTATTGTTTTTTTAATATCGACTGCTCGGGTTCATCCTTTTCTTCAGCCTCCTTATAGTAAATAAAAAGTCGAATAATGTAAAAGAGTCCTGCAAACCATGTCGTAACAAAAATAATATGCAGGGATTTGACGTATAGGTAGGTCATTATTCAAAATTTTTACGAATTCCATTCTTTGATCCACTTAGCCATAACCTCAACCCAGACATCGTCTTCGTTTAAACAGCTTACATGCCTGAAATCTTCACCTCCGGCTTCTAAAAACTCTTCCTTTCCTTCCATGGCTATTTCTTCTAAAGTTTCAAGGCAATCAGACACAAATGCCGGGGTAATAACGGCAAGCCTCTTAACACCTTGCTCAGGCATCGCCTCGAGTTCATGATCTGTATAGGGCCTTAACCACGGATCTTTAAGCAGCCTTGATTGAAATGAATTTCTATAAGTCCCTTCTTTCAGCCCCAACTTTTTTACCATTTCCTTTGTGGTTTCAAAACACTGATGCCTGTAACATGTTTTGTGAGCAACTGAAGACTGTTCACAACAGGATACGTCTAATTTACAATGAGCACCGGATGGATCTCCCTTAAAAATATGCCTTTCGGGAATTCCGTGATATGAAAACAGCAATTGGTCATAATCAAAACCTTCAAGCTCCTTTTGCAAATGCTTACACATTGCATCTATGTATTCCGGATGATTATAAAATGGTTCAAGTACATCCATTTTCATTTCATTAAAGTCACTTTCCAGCAATGACTTTGCCTTTTCCACGACTGTCTCATAGGATGACATTGCATAATGCGGATACAAAGGAACCAGAAAAACTTTTGAAACATTCTGTTTCTTCAGCTCCTCAAAACCTTTTTTAATACTCATGGACCCATACCTCATTCCTAAAGCGACCGGGACATCTACTTTTTTCCGAACTTTTTCTGCAAACCTTTCCGAGATCACTATCAAAGGAGAACCCTCTTTCCACCATATCTTTTTATAGGCAGCGGCGGATTTCTTCGGCCTAACATTTAAAATTATTCCTTTGATAAGTAAAAAACGCTTCCAATAAGGAATATCAATAACCCTTTCATCCATCAAAAATTCATCCAGATATCTTCTGACATCCTTAACCTTAGTACTATCAGGCGAACCTAAATTCACCAACAACACACCGCTTTTTCCCATTCCCTTTATATTTTAATATAGAATTTTGGTTGCGTAAATATAATAGTTTTGCAACTGTGATATTCATTTGCTATGATATTTTTTTTAGAAATTTGAATTCTACTTTCATCGTTATTTTTTTTGTTTTTAGCGATATGATTTCACAAGTGAACTATCTATTTTTGCACGCATACTGTTTTTTTGTAAAGTGTAGAACCCTTATTTCTATTGGCTTTTTTGACATATTGTAAGGTGGTAAATTAAAATTTTGTAAAGTGATAAATATCAT
>CP070731.1:751259-754874 GCA_020347545.1 Flavobacteriaceae bacterium
AGTATGCTAACGATATTTGGAACCGGGTATCTCGTAGCTTATTTTTTTAGAAAAAACTGGATATAATATTAAAAACTACGATATGGGACCTCTTATTCCAAATGAAATTATTGCCAGTGAATGGAACTTCGTATTAGCTATTTTGATAGGGATGGCATTTGGATTCATAATGGAAGCCTCCGGGTTTTCTTCCTCCAGAAAACTGGTTGGTGTATTTTATGGATATGATTTCGCCGTTCTTAAAGTATTTCTAACCGCCTGTTTGGTTTCCCTGATCGGCCTGAGTTATATGAATTACCTCAATTGGGTGGATTTAGATCAATTATTTGTCCAACCTACTTATTTATGGGCCTCATTGATAGGAGGGGTTATTATGGGTGTCGGATTTCTTTCGGGTGGATTTTGCCCGGGAACAAGCCTGTGCGCAGTGGGAATCGGGAAAATTGACGGGATTGTATTCACGATAGGACTCTTCATAGGGATTTTGGTATTCTCAGAATCGTTTGATTGGATCGAGCCTATTTATGAAGATTTCGATCTCGGACACGTAACGCTGGATGAAACGCTTGGCATATCAAGAGAGCTTATCATTTTCGGGTTTACAATTCTAGCAATTCTTGCCTTTGCTATTTCAGATCGCATCCGAAAACACAGAAAAAAAATATTTTACTAAAAAAACAGATCATGTCTGCCAGATATAAAACAAAAAGAATACTCGTTAAAAGAAGCTATCAATCCCTTGCCGTTTTGCTGCTGGTTCTTTCGGGTGGCCTTCTTCTGCTTCCGGAAATTCAAAAACATGAAGGCCTCAGCCCGGAACACTACGTTAAAAATATGTTGAGTACCGAGAGGTATATAAGCACGGATGAACTTGCTGACAGAATAATCAATCAGGATCCTACGCTGCTTTTAATAGATACCAGATCGTCTGAAGAATTTGAAAAATACAGTCTACCGAATGCCATCAACATACCCGCTGAAGAGATTTTTGATCCGGAAAACAATCTGTATCTGGATCAGGAAGTGTACGACATCGTATTGTATTCCAATGATCATTTCTTTGCTGAGGAAGTATGGATGCTGGGCAACAGACTTGGATATCAAAGGCTTTATGTTCTTCGGGGAGGGTTGAATGCATGGTTCAATACCATCATTAAACCGGCCTATCCTGAACAGACCATGGCCCGCGATGAATTTGAAAGGTACAACTTTCGAAAAGCAGCCGGGAAGTACTTCGGTGTTGCCATGGATACCATTGAGATCATTGCCAAAGTAAAAAAAGCTCCGGCACCTAAAAAAAAGGTAGTTCCCAAGCCTAAGAAAAAGAAGCGTATGCCTGAAGGAGGATGTTAAAACGTATAAATAAGAATTCAATATTGAGAACAATCGATTAGAAGATTATGAAAGAATTAGAAAAAACCAGGAGAATATCCATATCCGCCATGCTCTTTTTGCTTGTCATTGTCATAGGTTTTATAACGTTCAAAAAACCTGATATGATATTCACGAATAATTCAGATCACACACTACAGTTCATAAAAAACCATGCCTATATTATCCCTGTTGATTCAATCTCCTCAATGGCGCAGGAAACCTATATGCTGGTTGATACTCGCAGTAATTTTGAATATACAAAAGGGCATATGGACGATGCTGTGAATATCCCTCAAAGTCAGCTTTTGAAAAGGGAACATCTCGATGAATTGAAAAAAGCGTTGGCAGACAATAAATATATCATTGTATATAACGAAACCCCCGAGAAAGCAAATAATTCATGCTTAGCATTATATCAGCTCGGTTTTGAGAAAATAAAACTTCTTGCAGTAGATGCATATTACCGGGATGAAACCTTTACAATTATTGAGAAAACCATTGAAAAACCCTTGTACGATTTTGCCCAAACCATGAAAGAGGCCAAGATTGCACCAGTGAAGAAAATAACACCAAAACAAAAAACTTTACCTCAAAAGAAAAAAGTTGTTACAAAACCGAAAAAGAAAAAGAAAATGCCTGAAGGAGGATGCTAAAATATGAATCCTTCAGTCAAGTTAGTTGATTGTTTTGTTAAATGCCCTGCATTGAGCAGGGCATTTTTTTGTCAAAAACTGAAGAAAAATTAGTTGGATCTGACGCTTTTAGCATCCATTTTTTAGGTTTCAAAACGGACGAAAAATGTACAGGGGAAGAGAATAAAACGTCAGATGTTGCCGGCTCGAGACCAATCGTAACGCTATTTGCTTTAAACATAAAATAAACACATGTAATGCGCTGATTGTGTGAATATTACAAAATGTTCAGAAAGAGATCTAAAAGGTTACCAAAGTTTCTTCTTTAAGTAACAAATGCTACTGAGCAAACTCATTCTGTATTAACATTTCATGAGAAATATCATATAAATACACTTGTTCCAAAATTATTTTTAAGCCAAGTATAAACAGATAAATTATTGAATTTTAAAATTTTACATCATGAGAAAACTATCATTTATTCTCGTAATTATGCTTTTACCTGCTTCGATTTTACTGAGCGGATTTAAAGCAAGCAATAGCAATTCTCCAACTGCAATTAATCCCCCTGGTGAATTTGAAACCCTGTTGAACTATCTAGAATCCAACAGGCCATTCATCAATACGGATGCTGCACCTGCCCTGATTTCGGCTGATGAGGTTAAAAAGAACCTTAAGAATCCGAAATATCAAATTATCGATATTCGAAGTGAAAGCTGGTTCGAATACGGTCATGTCAAAAATGCTGTAAATGTTCATCCGACTAAACTTCTGAGTCATTTTGAAAACAGTATAGTTCCTTCCGATTTCGATAAAATCATACTAATCTGTTATTCAGGGCAGTCTGCAGCATACTTCAGTGGTTTATTAAGAATTGCCGGATATGACAATGTATACAGTATGAATTGGGGAATGAGTTCCTGGAGAGTGGATTTTGCAGAAAACTCCTGGTTGAAAAATACCTCTGATGATTTCATTTCAAAACTGGAAACCAGTACATATGAAAAAACTATGAAAGGTACCAAACCTTCCATAAATACCGGAAAAAGTGAAGGTGAATCAATTTTAAGAGATCGACTTGAAAAAGCATTTGAAACTCCATATAAGGAGTACATCGTGAAATCAAGTGATGTGTTTGAAAATCCTGACAATTATTACATAGTTGACTATACAGGATCTGAAAGTTATGCCCAAGGTCATATTCCTACAGCCGTTCAATACGACCCTCAAGGATCTTTAAGTTCCTCTAAAGATTTACTTACGCTTCCCACCGACAAAAGAATACTGGTATATGGTTCAACCGGACAGGAAACAGCCTATGTAGTAGCCTATTTAAATGTCTTGGGTTATGATGCCGGCAACCTTGCATATGGTGCCAACAGTTTTATGCACAAATCCTTAAAAGAAAATAGCAGGGAAGCCTTCACTAAAAAACAAGTGAACATGTACCCGGTAATTGAATAAGAAAATCTCAAAATACTATCTATAAATAAAATAATTATGAAAAAAATAAATTTATTCGTCTTAGCATTATTATGTATACCGGTCTTACTGCTCAGTTCCTGTGACAGGGGTGATGACATTAATCCGGAAAATCCGATCATGGAGC
>CP070731.1:754974-758539 GCA_020347545.1 Flavobacteriaceae bacterium
AGAAGAAAAGATCATAGCTGCTGAAAAACCAATTTTTGTTAAACAACCCAATAATCAGGTCATTGTAACCGATAATGAAATAGCAACGATCTATTCGACTATTGAAGATAAGTACATTGTTGACAAAGAGGATTTCCTGGAGGAACTGAACAATGCTGAATCGATTACAGCTCGTATGGAATCAATTCCCGAAAAAAGTCAAATTGCCAAAATTGATAAAAAATGGTCTGTAGGTCCTACGGTAGCACCCGTTTTTTACAACTCTATTCAAGACGGTTCCCCTCTGAATGAAGCATTGTCTAATAATTCAAGGACTTCTGATAATGCGCTTTCTTTTGGTGTAAGAATCAATTACCAGTTAACAAACAAATTTTTTATCCAATCAGGGGTAAACAAGGTTGAACTCGCTTACAATACAAAAGGTGTAAATGCATTGATTTCTTCTTCTAAAAACGCGGTTAACAATATCAATACGGACAAATACGGTGTAATTCTTACTCCTTCAAGCAACGGAAAGGTTCAGAATTCCGGCAATGAGCTTTATAAATCGAGTTTGAGTGGCGACCTGAATCAGTCCATAGAATATTATGAATTACCGATTGAAATGAAATACAACCTGTATGATAAAAGGCTTGGCCTAAATCTGGTCGGTGGTTTTAGTACGCTAATTTTATCCAATAATTCGGTCTCTCTTGTGAATCAGAACAATGTTGTTGACCTTGGAAGTGCCAATAATTTAAATGACTTTAATTTTAGCGGAAATGTTGGTGTCGATATGGATTACAAACTGAGTAAGAGTTGGTATCTCAACGTAGCACCGATGTTTAAATACCAGTTTAATACTTACTCCGGAAATTCAGGTAATTTCAGGCCCTACTATTTTGGGCTGTACTCTGGCCTGAATTACAAATTCTAGCGATCAAAACTGATCAAACTGACCCATTTTGCTTTCTTTAATTTTGAGAATATCCTAATTTAATAAGGGTGATTCACAAAGTTTTTTAATTATTCCGTAAATCTTATACTAAATCCTGTTAATTTTACAATCTATCAATTAAATTGATATTTACGTAAGAACTAACATTAAAAAAATTAAATATATGGGCTTAGTCGCAACCGATTTCGGAATTAAAGAAGCTTTGGATAAACTGGGTATAAAAGAGATGAACCAGGGAAGTTCAACGGGATCAAAATTCTTTGCATCTGGAGAAATGATTGATTCATATTCTCCGGTTGATGGTAAACTTATTGCGTCAGTACAATCAACAACACAGGAAGATTACGAAAAAGTAATCCAATCAGCCTCTGAAGCATTTAAATCATGGAGGAAGATTCCTGCTCCTCAAAGGGGAGAAGTTGTACGGCAGTTTGGTGAAAAGTTAAGAGAGCTGAAAGAGCCCTTAGGCAAGCTCGTTTCATACGAAATGGGGAAAAGTTTTCAGGAAGGACTTGGAGAGGTTCAGGAAATGATCGATATATGCGATTTCGCTGTTGGACTTTCACGACAATTACACGGGCTTACAATGCACAGCGAAAGACCCGGACACAGAATGTATGAACAATATCATTCCCTTGGTATAGTAGGTATTATTTCAGCATTTAATTTTCCGGTTGCCGTTTGGGCCTGGAACACTGCGCTGGCTTGGATCTGTGGTGATGTCTGTGTGTGGAAGCCATCTGAAAAGACACCACTTTGCGGCCTTGCGTGCCAGCATATTGCTGCAACTGTCTTTGAGGAAAATAATTTGCCGGAAGGGATATCCTGCTTAATCAACGGAGATTATACTGTTGGTGAAATGATGACCACTGATAAAAGAATACCATTGATCTCGGCAACAGGTTCGATTAGAATGGGTAAGATCGTTGCCCAAAAAGTCGCTGCACGACTTGGTAAATCTTTGCTCGAATTAGGAGGAAATAATGCTATTATAGTCACTCCGGATGCAGATATAAAAATGACGGTTATAGGGGCAGTTTTCGGGGCTGTCGGAACCGCTGGTCAAAGATGTACTTCGACTAGAAGACTTATAATTCACGACAGTATTTATGATAAAGTAAAAGATGCTTTAGTCGCTGCTTACAGCCAGCTGAGAATAGGCAATCCTTTGGATCAGAACAATCATGTAGGCCCCTTAATTGATAAAGACGCTGTAAGGATGTATGAGGAGGCTTTGGAAAAAGTAGTTCATGAAGGTGGCAACCTTCTGTTAGAAGGCGGAAAACTATCCGGAGAAGGATACGAAAGCGGTTGCTATGTTAAACCGGCAATTGCTGAGGCTAGAAATAATTTTGAAATCGTACAGCATGAAACTTTCGCTCCTATTTTGTATCTGTTAAAATACTCTGGTGAAGTTCAAAATGCAATCGATCTTCAAAATGGTGTGGTACAAGGACTAAGTTCTGCAATTATGACAAATAACCTAAGAGAGGCCGAGCAGTTTTTATCTGCTTCTGGTTCTGATTGCGGAATTGCCAATGTAAATATTGGTACATCCGGAGCGGAAATAGGAGGTGCCTTTGGAGGAGAAAAAGAAACCGGTGGAGGCCGAGAGTCAGGATCAGATGCCTGGAAAGTATATATGAGGCGTCAGACAAACACAATCAATTATACTACTGAATTGCCATTGGCCCAGGGAATCAAATTCGATCTGTAACTTTCAGGTAAAAAAAATCGCCCCGATCTCTCGGGGCGACATTTGGTTGAAATAAATCAACCAAAATCAACTAACCAAACCTTATTTTAAATATTTTTAAACGTTTTGTCTATTTTAAACTTAAACGTTAACTTTTCTTTATTGTTGTTCCTAACCAAAACATTAACATTTTTTACTAAGAACCTTCTTTTTTTCTGTTTTAATTTCTCTTAAACTTAGTCGTACAAAATAAACGTATCTTTTGTAAATTTTTCATAATCTATTGTTAAAGTTTCCTTCATTTACCAATTCGATTATTTCGATCGTTTTTCCTTAAGGGATAAATCAATTTTCGTGCCAACTTCTAACTATATATGCGCCCTTATGTTAAGAAATTCCTAAAATGCACAATGCGTGACAGCCTCTGTTAATAATTTTAATATGCTGTCTTACAGTATTTTGCATTATAAAAACTGTCAATATTAAGTTTATTTACAGAGATTTGTCTACAAAGTATTAGCTTCCTGATTCCCAGACATCTTGAATTAGCACCTGAAAAAATGACAGGTTATTCTCTGTTTTGTCTCTCGATTAGAACAAAAAATAATCAGAAAATTTAAGTCTCCGAATACATACTAAAACCAGCTTCTGATTCGTTATTAATTAAGGTATTATATATTTAAAATTTGCTATGAAAAATATATTATTCACATTGGGGGTTATTTTACTATCAACCAATGCATTTTCACAATCTTATGAGGGTAAATCAGACGGTAAAATAAGTATCGGTTACGAAGCTTATGGGTTCGGCAATGGGATAAAGGCTGCCTATGACTATGGATTAAGTGATATGTTCTCTATAGGAGGGGGAGGAAGTATTTATTTTGACGGAGAAGAAAACGATTACTTGGTCTTTATAAGAAGTCATGTCC
>CP070731.1:758639-762176 GCA_020347545.1 Flavobacteriaceae bacterium
GAGTCCCGTCCAGACCGCAACGAATCGCTAATGAAAAACTTCAGTAAACACTGAGGTTTTTTTGTTTTATAGACTTTTCTAACCTTATTCCACCTTTTAATATCAATCTTCTTGTGAATCCTTTGACAAATATGATTTACAATTAATAGCCTTCTTAGGTGTATGGTTCCATCGTATTAAACGCATCTTTTTCTGAGCTCAAACCGGGCCTTTTTGGCAATTTTTTATTTGTAATTTTAAATGATTATCTTGATGAATTAAATGGACGGACGCTTTTTAATGCATCTTTTTTAAAAAATTAGGATTTTGAAACACCCAAGTAAAGTTGAACAAACAAGCATGAAATATTTTAAATTAATCACATTATTTCTTTTGTTTGTATTTGCTTCGATCCCGGCATTTTCGCAAGAAAAGGAACAAGAAGAAACAGATGTAATAGAAGATTTCGAAGGTGAAGAAGCGCTTGCACAAGCCGCACAGAATCCTGTTGGAGATTTGATAAGCGTGCCTTTACAAAATAACACCAATTTTGGCTTTGGGCCTTATGACCGTACTCAAAATGTACTGAATATACAACCTGTCGTTCCCATAGGTTTGGGTTCAGACTGGAACTTGATAACCCGTACCATTTTTCCTGTGACGACGCAGCCCGATTTCTTTTCTGAAAGCGGGTCTACAACAGGATTAGGCGATGTAAATTTCACTGCCTTTGTATCACCTGCAAAACCGGGTAAATTTATTTGGGGTGCTGGTCCGGCTATCATACTCCCAACGGCTACAGATGAAACTCTTGGAAGTGGCAAATGGAGTGCAGGTCCATCGGTAGTTGGACTTACAATTCAAGGGCCTTGGGTAGCCGGACTGTTAGTTAGCCAGGTTTGGTCGTTCGCAGGACAGAGCGATCGTGGTGATGTCAACTTTTTTCTTGCTCAATATTTTGTAAATTATAATATGGATCATGGATGGTATTTAGTTTCCGCTCCAATAATAACATCTAACTGGGAAGCTTCTTCAGGCAATCAATGGATCGTGCCATTTGGTGCTGGTGCTGGAAAAATCTTTCGTATTGGCAAACAGCCTATAAATTTTAATACTCAGGCTTTTTATAATGCAGTAAAACCAGATTTCGGACCAGACTGGCAATGGCGGGTTCAATTGCAATTTATGTTTCCAAAATAATTTGAATTCAATTAACTTAAAACCACTAAAATGAAACAATCAATATTTATTTTAATGATGTTTTTGATGACTGCTTTTATAAGTTGTGAGCCTAAATCAGAAACTCAAGAAAAAAAACAAGAGGCTAACTTAGATCATTTTGATCCAAAAGGGAAAGCACCAACAGCAGTGACTGTTGCCAAATGGGAGGCGCTCAAGAATAAAATGCCTTTTGAAGATGTTCGGGACTTTGCTGAACAAGAAAAAGGTTTTATCGCTGCACCTGACTACAAAGAAATTAAAGCTGATGCAGGGCATATCGCATGGAGTATGGGGAAATATGAGTTTTTATTAGAAGAAAAGGGCTATCAAAGCATTCATCCCTCTTTACAAAGACAGGCCACCCTTAATATGAATTATGGGCTGTACGAAGTAATAGATGGCATATATCAGGTTAGAGGATATGACTTGGCCAATATAACCTTTGTAAGAAGTGATAATGGATGGATCGTCTTTGACCCTCTCACTGCTAAAGAGACCGCACGTGCTGCTTTGGAATTAATCAATGAAAAATTGGGCGCTCGACCGGTTGTAGCTGTAGTTTATTCACATTCTCATGGTGATCACTGGGGAGGTGTTCGAGGAGTCGCAGCTGAGGAGGATGTAAAATCAGGCAAAGTAAAAATAATTGCCCCTGAAGGCTTCATGCAACATGCTGTATCTGAAAACGTTTACGCTGGCAATGCCATGACCAGGAGAATGTTTCTACAGTACGGTG
This sequence comes from Flavobacteriaceae bacterium, assembly GCA_020347545.1. GTDB lineage: Bacteria > Bacteroidota > Bacteroidia > Flavobacteriales > Flavobacteriaceae > Lutimonas. The sequence goes on from CP070731.1 coordinate 760,576, forward strand.
TATTGTTGCCAGCTGATCCTTTCGGTCACGTAGATCAAGCCATCGGAAAAAACACAGCTGCTGGAGAGTTAGGCCTAATTGCTCCTAACTTGATCATTGAAGATGATATTCAGAATCTGACAATTGATGGTATAAATATGGTGTTTCAGTTGACACCTGATACTGAAGCCCCTTCGGAAATGAACACCTACTTTCCGGATATGAAGGCATTTTGGGCTGCTGAAAATATTGTTGCTACCATTCACAATATTTATACCCTTAGGGGTGCGATGGTAAGAGATGCCCTCAATTGGTCAAAAAATATCAATGAAGCGCTTTATCTTTTTGGACAGGAAGCAGAAGTCATGTTTGCCTCTCACTCATGGCCAAGATGGGGGAATGAAAGAATACAGGAAGTCATGAAAGATCAAAGAGATGCGTACGCTCATTTGAACAATGGGGTATTGCATCTAGTAAATCAAGGTGTAACCTTAAACGAGATTCACAATGAATACAAAGTGCCAGAAAGTCTACAAGATAGCTGGCAGGCCAGATCTTATCATGGGTCTCCTGAAAACAATAGCAGAGGAGTCGTCAATCGATATTTAGGACATTGGGATGGAAATCCTGCCAATCTTATTCCATTATCACCATATGAATCCTCGCCACTTTTTGTTGAAATGATGGGAGGTTCTGAAAGAATTATTAATAAATCCAAAAGCCTTTTCAATGAAGGCAAGTATTTATATGCAATCGAGCTCCTTAATAAATTGACTTATGGTGAACCAAACAATCAAGAAGCGAAGGATTTGTTAGCCGATTGCTATGAGCAGATGGGATATCAACAGGAAAGCCCGAGTTTGAGAAATGCTTTTCTTGCGGGAGCATTTGAATTAAGAAATGGAATTCCAGGCGGAGCTTCGCCAAAGGCTGATGGACCGGACGTGATAAAAGCCATGGAAACAGGTCTTTGGCTCGATTTTCTGGGGATTCGGTTAGTAAGTGACAGGGCTGCGGGTAAAGCCTTCAAAATAAATCTCATTACACCGGATAATAGCGAAAAATACCTCATTGAACTTAGTAATTCCACTCTTTCAAATATTGAAGGATTCTCAGCTGAAGATGCTGATCTGGCAATTACGATTAATCGCTCAGACTTGGACCTAGTCATGATGGGAGTAAAATCATTGGATGAGATGATTGCGGATGGTACGGCTAAGTATACCGGTGACAAAACCATTATTGATCAATTGAAATCAATGATGATTCATTTTGAGATACGTTTTGAAATATTACCTGGAACTGTTCCTGTTGGAGATCAGCAATACAACAGAAATCCGTTTCAACAAGATATTCCTGCTGTTATAGGTGCCGAATAATTTGTTTTGACCATTCAAACTTTCTTCTGTTAATCAAAATAAACATTTTCCAACAATGTATAAAGGGCATTAAAAAGCCCTTTATACTACACGTTGTATACCATTAAAAAATGTAGCATTACATCATAGGGTCGAATTAGGCTTTTTTTTTTGAATAAATAGTTTGGAAAACAGTCGCATCGAGTCCCGTCCAGACCGCAACTTTTTTAAGAAACAATAGTTGTGTTGTTAACATTAAGAGTT
>CP070731.1:762276-765809 GCA_020347545.1 Flavobacteriaceae bacterium
ATGTATAGATTCTCCAGTTTATGCATATCATCGTCCAACAAAAAAAGGGCTTGGAATCGATTTTAAAAGGTTGGGGCATTTTGACCCCGCATACGGTTATCCTGGTCATTTTCAGACCAAAGAGATTAACGATGACGAGGAAGATGGTATATTTTTAATCGATATTCAACAAAACAAAAGCCTGCTGATCATTTCCTTTTATCGATTAAAAAGATTCCGCACTAAAAATTCAATGGCAAAAGCGGGGCACAGCGTGAACCATCTGCAATTTTCACCCAATGGAAAAAGATTTATTTTTGTTCACAGATGGTACCTGCCCAACGGAAGAAGATTCAGTAGGTTAATCAGTGCGGATTTAGAGGGGAAAGAACTTTTTCTTCTTGCTGATGAAGGCATGGTCTCCCATTGCAACTGGAAAAATGATAATGAAATTATTGGCTGGATGAAGATGAAAAATGATAGTAATGCTTATTATCTTTTAAAAGATCAAACGAATAATTTCAATAAATTCCTTCCGAAACTGTTAAATGAGGATGGCCACCCATCCATCAGCCAATGTGGGAAATACCTTTTGACCGACACCTATCCTGACCGTTCCAGAATGTCTCATCTTTTACTGATTAATATCCCTGATCAAAAACTGACCATATTGGGTTCATTCCATGCTCCTGTAAAATTCATCAATGAGCAACGGTGTGACCTGCATCCAAGATTTTCCTCAAATAACAAGATCACTGTTGATAGCGTTCATAAAGGGGTTCGACAATTATACGAATTAGACATCTCTAAGGTAATATGAAAAAGGTTTCAGTCATCATGTCGGTTTTTAACTGTGAGAAATTTCTTGCATCAGCAATTGAAAGTATTGTTCAACAGTCTTTTTCTGATTTTGAATTTATAATATTCGATGATGCCTCAACAGATGAAAGTAAAAAAATAATTGAATCCTTTGCCTCCGAGGATTCCAGAATAATACCTGTATACAATGCACAAAACCAAGGGCTTACCAAAAACCTGAATAAGGGGATAGCCATGTCGGACGGAGATTATATCGCCAGAATGGATGCAGACGATATCGCCCTTGAAGACAGGCTGCGAAATCAGGTTCAATTTCTCGAAAGCAACGCTCATATAGATATTGTTGGAACTTCTGCAATTGACATTGATGAAAATGGCAGTCAACTTCAAAAACGACAAGCCCCTGAAACTCATGATAAAATCATAGAACTTCTACCTAAAGCAAATCCAATGATTCATTCTACAATTGTTTTCAGGAAAAAAAGTTTGGAGAAAATTGATTTTTACAATGAATCCTACCGAACCACTCAAGACTATGAAATGTGGTTTCGAGCTGCCGGAAACGGAATGCTATTTTACAATCTGCAAGATGTTTTACTGCTTTATAGAATGGATAATAATTATCACCGCAGAAAATCAATCAGGTATCGACTGTATGATTGTAAACTCAGGTTGCAATCCTTTAAATATTTAGGGATTCCAAAGTACAAATACTATTATGCTTTAATTCCGATAATTTTAGGCTTACTTCCGCAAAAAGTCTATGATTCGGTGAAAAAATTAGATCCAAGGGTAAAAACAATTGGTTGAAAAACCATAAAATTAAGTCTATCTTTGCCAAAAAATATACCTGTTGAATTCTGTATCCCAAATAACTCAAAATAGTGCCAACTCGATCAAGGTTCCTATTTTTGGTAATTGGCATAAAAAATTTCTTTTGGGCTTTGTAGACCTGATGCTCATAATTGTGTCTCTATTCTATTTTCACAAATCCATTGAGGCCCAGACTGACATAAATAGTTTTTTGGAAATCAATAGTCTCAATATCCTTTTTGGAGCAGGAGTTTTTTGGATTTTTACGATTGTATTTAATTTTTACGACCTTGATTATGTAAATAAGACACGAAAAGTAATGCCCCTTGCATTTTCAATAGGAATCTTTTTTAGTGTCGTATATGGTATTACAACATTTTTTTCGCACCCCGCAGAATTTCCGGGATTGAAATTGATCTATTTTACTTTTGGTTTTACAATTTGCCTTACATTCTGGAGGGTTTTCTATGCATCCGTGATACATACGAATGTTTTTTTAAAGAATTGTGTCCTTCTGACGACTCAAAACGACAATAAAAAATTGATTCGTCAAATTAAACAATCTATAGAAGGAAAAGAGTTTCAACACGGGCTAAAAGTTCTTGGCACCTATAATGTAACAGAAGATCCCAAAGAAAATGACAGACTTTCAAGGGCGCTTACTAGAATGACGTCAAGAAAATTGGTCGATACAATAATAATTTTGGATCAGGATCAGGAAATGATTTCGAATTCAATGAATACTTCGCTTTTAAAAATTCTTGAAAAAGGTGGCAATATAACAACCTATATGAAGTTATACGAAGAAGTAAAGGAGGCCCTTCCCATTCAGTTTGCTGGAAATCAATTTTACTCCATTTTGCCTGTTTCGAAATACAACCATCATTATTTTTATCTGATATGGCATAAACTACTTGATATTTTATCATCATTGTTGGGGCTCTCGTTAATGCTTTTGCTTACTCCACTGATTTTATTTCTCAATTTGTTTTTCAATAAAGGCCCACTTTTTTACAAACAGTATCGTGTTGGAAAGGGTGGAAAAGAGATATTAATTACTAAGTTCCGGTCCATGGTAGTAGAAGCCGAAAAAGACGGGGCTAAAATGTCTGTGAGGGGCGATAAAAGAATAACAAGTTTCGGAAAGATTCTCAGAAAGTTACATATTGATGAACTTCCCCAGTTTTTATCGGTAATAAATGGTGAAATGAGTTTGATTGGCCCCAGGCCAGAAAGAAAAGTTTTTATTGAAGAGTTGGTTAAAAGCATCCCTCTTTATGATTCTCGTCATCTTATCCGGCCGGGAATTACGGGATGGGCTCAGGTAAAATACAACTACGGAGAGAATATCCAGGATTCCTGTAAGAAACTAGAATATGACCTGTATTATATTAAGAACAGATCCGTTACCCTGGATTTCAGAATTATTTTCAAAACAATAAATACGATAGCCTTTTATAAAGGTCGGTAAATAAAATTGATTTATTCGATGTTTATTCATCAACATCCCTATTCACCTTATATCCCGGAAGGAGCAAATAAATTAATTGTTGGAACCATTCCTCCTCCACGATTTTCAACGGGAAAACTGTTCCATGATGATGTGAACTTTTGTTACGGAAGTAAATACGGTTTGCTCTGGCCCATATTGGAACAAATTTATAATCGCAAAATCAGTTATGAAAATTCACCACTTGCCATTAAAGAAAGAAAAGAATTGCTGAAGGATTTTAAAATAGGGATCTGCGACATGGTCGATCAGTGTTTAAGGGATAAGATAGATGCTTCTGACTTAGGTATGAAACAGATAAAAAACCGTGACCTAATCTCAATTTTAAAATTAAACCCGAAGATCGAGAAGATCCTTTTTATGGGTGGGAACAGTAAAAACGGACCCGAGTTTTTGTTCCGAAGCCATCTTC
>CP070731.1:765909-769407 GCA_020347545.1 Flavobacteriaceae bacterium
CCGTCAACATCTTTACCTATTAATTTAAAACGATTATTCTGGTAAGAACTGCCCGTTCGGAATTCATCACACCAATTTGAGTATTTAACCAGGCCATTTGTAGTATCAACGATAAATACTCTTGGTCCGTTCAACTCACTATTTATTGATAACTTAACTTCTTTTGACTGTGTCATGTGCATGCTATCTATTGGGTAGTTAATAATCATCAACATATGAGTGTTCGGAATCGGTATAAATCCTAAAAAACTTGGATTAACAATGGATTCCCTGTGAAGCAATACACAATCCAGGCCATTTCCATAAATTTCATTATAGTATCCGAGGATTTTTGAAATATCCGGATTGCTCAATTCATTTTGATTCAATTTGTTTATTTGAATACTTTGCATCAGAATTTCTTCATCTGCCAGATTCTTACGGATTTTACGGAGGAACGAAATCATAAGACTTTTTAGATTTTAAAATTAGACAATCAATCAAATTAAAATATTTACTTTCAATCTGTTAAAGATCGAACAAAAACATATTTCAAGTTATATAATTCTGTTCCGATTGATTGTTCTATTTATTTCAAATCCTTTTGAAAAATGATTTTTCCTTTAAATTATGTTTCATGCATTGCACCTTTGACTATCAGAAATAGATGACTCAGAAAGTTTGGTTCATACTTATTTAGGCAAGAACCTCTTTTTCCCTTCAAGGCCAAGGACGAAAGCGTCCTCATAGCGATCCTTTCTCATCTGCTTCAAATGCTCCAGTGCCTCCTCGTAAGTCGCAAAAACACCAGAATAAAAACGATTGTAGCCATCGTCATATCGATGATTGAAGAGCCCGGCGGATTTCTTGTAGGTCCCTGTTTTTACATTTTGCAAAAATGCTCCGATTTGAACCGTATAGATGATCTGATCCCCGCCAAAATCATAGGCTTTTCCACTTAAAGTATTTTTGAAGTCTTCCTCAACCTGAGCAATTTCAGCTAAGTTCTCTGCCTCAAGAAGAATTTCAAGATCTCTCAGGTTGGCTTCTTCCTCAGCCAGTCTTATAGCTTCTTCTTCGACGGCCTTGAATGCAGCGACGTAATCTTCTTTCGAACCTGTAGCTGAGACATTCAGTTTTACAGGAATGCTTGGCTCATCATCACTGACAACTGAGGCAAAGACATCAAGTTCCTCTCCATCCGTATCAATATCAGAGGCATAAAAAAGCACATCGCTCTCATCAACTAAGGGAAGTATCTCACGTTCTTCTGAATTGATTTTTGAACCCATATTTTCAGCTTTTCCGTAAGTACCGTCGTCAAGCAGATCAACAACAAAAATATCAGTCTTTCCGGTTGATTGCGGCCCGTCAGCAACAAAATACAGTTTTGTATCATCTTTGTTCAATGAAGGGTATCCTGTTGAGTTTCGTTTGCCATTCACTGGAAGCATTTCCAAATTTTCCCATTCACCATTATCTTTTACTGTGGCTTTGAAAAGCTTTAGTTGCACCGACTTTTTGATCTTTACATCAGACGTATTCCCTTTTTTGGCTTTCAGTTTTTTATTGGCACTAAAGTAAACCGTTTTCAGGTCTTTTGTATAAGCAATCATGTCTTCCTGAATATCAAAGTTAGGGTCAGCAAGTAACAGATCATTTACTTCATAAGTTTCATACTCGGAAGAATTATCCTCGTACATGTTTAAATCGTGTGAGTCTTTTTCCTTGAACGGGTTGTCGTTAGCAGCAATTTCTAATTCGGCATAAGAGCTGTTAAAAATGTCATTTTCATTTTCATCAACTCCTTGTACTCCCTGGGCAATCATTCCGAATGGAAGAGCTGCCAGCATCATAATCATTAATTTTTTCATCGATCTATTTTTTAAGAAATCAAAGCAGAATTTGAATTCGGATTAATACATCAACAACTTAATAAATTTTTATATAGCTGATTATCGGATACTTATTAGTTATTAAGATATTTATTAACGATTAATGTAAGGTCTTTTTATGCTATAAATTAACGGAAAATAGTTTTTATTATGCAGTTAAATACCCACAGCCGAATTGAAAATTTCAATTCGGCTGTGGGAAGAAGTGGGGAAAAGTTTGGTTAGATTTTAAAGGTTTTGTTCTATCCTGGTCTTACAAACCGTTGAATAGTTCTATATTGACATGCCTGTAGTTTTTAGCCGATACTTCTACCTGTAAGATTACAAGAGCCCGATTTTTTTATGATACCGGCGACTGCATACTGGTCTGGCATTTCCTTATCGTACATAGAGTCGATGGTGATAGACCCTTGAACTTCTTGAGTATCTCTGTGAATTTCTAGGAATCCTTGCAAAACAAACTCTTTGCCGTCTGTCGTAGTGAAAATTCCACCAAAACGTTGAATTGCAAATTTATCGTTTCCACTACAGCTATAAATATTAATATGATTATCAGCTGAATCGTCCAGTCTTCCAAACTTTCCAATAGCCCCTCTTACAATAGAATTATCTTTCATTAAAAATGAGGAATCTCCAAAATCAGAGCAGGAAGTAGAATCAAAGTCGTCCACGGTTGAAATACTTATGGATAAGGGGGAAGTTTCGGTTATTGCATTGCCATCAACAGGCGGAAAGGTATCGTCATCGGAACAACCGAAAGTCAAAATCAAAAATGCGAATATTATTAAATTTTTCATGATGAGGGAATTAAAATGTTATACATATAAAATGATCACATGTAGAGCAATCATTGTCTAAATCAATCTGATTATCAATAGTGTAAAGTTAAATGGGAGTATTTGAATGAGCTTTCACCAGGCAATTATTCTTAAGTACTGAGACGAAAATATCTTGTACTAATCTTGTATTTTACATGCACTATTAGTGAAACTCAATTCTTACTTGGCATGATCACTAGGGCTGTGACCATAGGTTTCTTTAAAAGCCCTACTGAACCAGGAAGGATCATTAAAGCCTGTATCAAAGGAGATTTCGGAAATTGTTTTGTCGGAATTTTCAATCATATTTCTCGCCTCTTCAAGTCGAACCGTCCTGATAAATATTGATGTAGGTTTATCTGTAATGGCCTTCAGTTTTCTATAAACCTGAGATTCACTTAAACTAAGATCTTTAGCAAGTTCCGGAGGTCCATAATCTGAATTGTCCAGATTTTGCTGTATTAAGTCAATAGTTTTATCGATAAATTTGTTCTTTTTTCGTTGAGATCTGTTTTTGTCAATAAGGCCGGAATAATCCTTGTTGAATTTTTCGATCAGTTTATTTTTTTTCAGAATAAGCTGTTCGATAACGATTAATAATTCTTCTTTGATAAAAGGTTTGGTAATATAAGAATCTGCGCCGCTTGAAAAGCCTTTAATTCTCCATTTGTCCTGGGCTTTTGCCGTTAAAAGGATAACTGGAATATGATCTGTTCTCAGGTCATTTTTCAATTTTTTGCACATTTCAATTCCCGTTGTTTTCGGCATCATTACATCACTTATGACTATATCCGGGATATAATCAT
>CP070731.1:769507-772999 GCA_020347545.1 Flavobacteriaceae bacterium
AATACCTATGATTCAGAATCTCCTTCAGAAAGACTTGATTATATTTTTTTCAACAAGGAATTTATCGAAGAAGTTGATGCAAAAGTTCTCTCAGAATTTGAAACCGCATCCGATCACTTACCCGTACTATTGAAATTTAAATTTAAAAACCAACTATATGCAAGTATTAGACAACAACCGGACTCTTGATGCAAAAGAATGGGCGCTTACCATTTTTATTTCCTCACTTCCTATAATAGGAGTTATTATGCTCCTTGTATGGGCATTCTCTGAAGAAACCAATATTCATAAAAAAAACTGGGCTAAAGGAACTTTAATACTGTGGATCATTGGATTTATAATCGCTTTCGCATTTTTATTCCTTTTTGGAGGAATAGCGATTTTGAGTCAAATGTTCAATTAAAACGAAAAATGGGGTCAGGATTTGTCCTTTTTTCCAAAAACTCTTTTAAACCAGGACTTTCTTTTCTCCTTTTTTGCCTGACGCTTTGCTTTTTTTGAAGCTTTTTCGAAGGTTGTGTTTCTGTCTTTGAAGAGATCATCAAAAAACTTTTCAAAATCCGAATCATCTATATGATCGACACAGGCAATTGACTCGTGATACATATCCGGAACCTCTATGTCTTTTAGGTATCTGGACTTGGTGCCTGCGTTTCTTTGTGACTTTTGCAGCGTCTTCGCCACCAGCGGAAGTGCCAAAGTACTCCCTGCTCCGTCTGAACCTTTGTTAAAATGGATTAGTGGGTAGGTTGCCCCCACTCTGGTCGCAATGACCAAATCATTATTATAAGCCAGAAACCAGGCATCGCCATAGTCCTGTGAGGTTCCCGTTTTCCCCGCAAGAGCACTTCTAACGCCATAAACATTGGCCATGGACTTTCCCGTACCTTCATAAACTGCCTTTTCCAGCATGGCAGACATCATTCCACTGGTTGATTCCTTGAGCACTCGATCCTGAAGAATTGCCTCCGGCCTTTTGTACAACACCTTGCCCTGAGGATCTTTGATCTGATGAATAAAAACAGGCGCCACCTTTCTACCTCCATTGGAAAATGCTGCGTAAGCAACAGCCATTTCATATAAACTGGCACTATTAGTACCCAGTGCTACCGAAGGTTTCTGCTCCAGTTCCTGAGAAAAACCCAGGTTTGTCCAAGTTTCATTCAATCGTTCGTAGCCCACCTGAAAGAACAAATTTACCGTGGGAATATTCATCGATCTCGACAAAGCAGCCGCAATTGAGTATTTACCCCCTTGGGAACGATCGTAGTTCTTAGGTTGCCAGTCATCAAAATCTTGCAAAATAAGCGCGTCATTATCTAAATACTGGCAAGGCATGGCACCGGCTTCAAGTGCAGAAGCATAGAGTATAGGCTTAAATGCAGATGCTGTTTGTCTTTGAGCAAATATTTGATCATAAGGCTGGGTCCTAAAATCAATTCCTCCCACCCATGCTTTTACAGAACCATCATTTGGATTCAATGCCAGCAGTCCTGCATGCAACATGGAAAGATTAATTGAAATACTATCCCGAACTGAAATTGAATCTGAAGTAAATCCATTCCAGGTAAAAATCTCCCTTTTCTTTCTGATATCCGCCCCTTTATCCAAATTAAGCCGTTTCAATTCCTTCTCGACAAGAATTTCTAACTTCTGTCTGTCGGTTCCCTTGGCGTATTGACGATTCAGTCTTTTTTGCATTTTTCCCAAATGCGATGTAAAAGCCTGAAGAGCATACTGCTGAAGGTCATAATCCAAGGTTGTCTCGATAACAAGTCCACTTTTATTCAGATCATATTTCGTTTCTGAACTCAGGTTAATGTTGTCGATTATTCTCCGCGCTTCCTTCTTGACCTGAACCAGGAAATAGTTTGCCGGACCTTCTGATTCCAGGTTTGCATAATCAAGTTTTAGGGGTAACTGCTGTAAAAGATCCGTTCTATCTTCCTTCAGATAGCCATATTTCTGCATTTGTTCAAGCACCACATTTCTTCTTTGCAGAGCATGTTCGGGGTACAGCCTGGGATTGTAATAGGTATTGGCCTTTAGCATGCCAATAAGAACAGCTGATTCCTCGGTTCGTAAATCTTCAACATTCTTATTAAAGTATCTGTGGGAGGCCGCTTCAATACCAAGTACATTTTCTCCAAAAGGAACTGTATTAAGGTACAATGTTAAAATGTCCTCTTTTGAATAAATAGTTTCCAGACGAGAGGCCAGAATGATCTCTTTCGTCTTGTTCACCGGTAAGGAAAGAAATCCATAATTCTTTCTTCCGAACATGTTTTTTGCCAGTTGTTGAGTAATGGTACTGCCTCCCCCTGAACTTTTTTGACCTAAGAGAACAGACTTGATCAAGACCCTGAACAAGCTCCTTCCATCGACACCTTCATGTTGAAAATAGCGCGCATCTTCCGTCGCGATCAGGGCATTGATAAGGTCCTTTGGGAATTGGTCAAACTCAACGTTCGTTCTGTTTTCTGCAAAAAACTTCCCTATAAGTTTCCCCTGATCCGAAACGACCAGAGAAGCCGATTCGTTTTTGAATTCTTTAAGATCTCCAATCGTGTATACCTTTCCGAATACACCTAAATACACAAAACCGATAAACAATCCAAGTATTAAAACTCCGATTAACAATAGTTTTGTCAATAAAATCAACAGTTTTTTTCTCATAACATTTTTGGAGGGGAGGACTCGAACTAACCAGGGACTATATTTCCTGATTATTGACTATACTTAATTTCTCATAACTACCAGGGTCGCTATATATCCTGTCAGTATGTTCCATTCTTTATCTGCAAGAAGGATACCATTTTCGTCCAGAACCTTGAACTCTGCCGTATTTGGACCTGAGGATCCTTGATTGAGGGCCTCTATATCAATCCGGTTAAAGCCTTCTTTCAAATCAACATTAATCGTGTAATAACCACCTCGAAGCGTAATACTCCTTCGGATAACCTGTTCATTCACATATAGTTTAACGCGATCACCATCAACATAACTATGGTCACGGCAAATGATTTTTATTGTTTTGGAACTGGTTTCAAGCTTTCCAAGTTCTAAAGAGGTTTGAAATTTTTTGACACTGACGTCCTTACCGTTCCAATACTGAGCAACCAGCACATCTTTCTCCCTTTGATTAAAATCGCTCATACTGCGACTTCTTTTCTCAGGAATCACACTATGAGTCGGGAATTTTTCAGCAATTTCCTTAATGGTTCCGAAAACGGTTACGGTTTCTGCGCTGATATCCTTAGACTCCGAATCCTGAGGAATAAACTCCAAGGAGTTCTTGTTTTCAGGCTCGTACTGAAAGACATCCGTTTCTTCCGCATTATTGTTGTCAATTTGGGCAAACGACAACAAGGGCAGGTAAAACAGAAAAAATGTTATAATGACCTTTTTCAACAACCGGCTGATTTAATATTTTTTCGGCGCGCAAATTACAAATTCTAGCCTACTTTTTTATTAAAACTTTATTAAAACTTA
>CP070731.1:773099-776587 GCA_020347545.1 Flavobacteriaceae bacterium
CTACCAGACATGGAGCCTTATTGGAAGAGCCTTGGGAGTAAATCATGACTTAATTCCTGACACTTATGAAGAAGGCGTGAAACTACAAAACATAATTTACGAGCGTCATTTTACGCTTCCAAATGAAGACGGTCCGGTACTGGCAAAGGCCTTGATTCAATGGGTGGTAGAATTCTTTCCTGGATTTTCTGAGCAAACCGCCCTAACACTTATTAAAGAAATCAACGGCCCGGAAAACGAGAAATTAATAGAAACTCATTTAAAATTAAGCCTAAACAAAGCGCATAATGACCTGGCTGAACATGTTAACGATTTGGATATACCTGGTATGGAAGGTGTTAACACCCAATCAAAAAAGATGACTGAAACAGATCGAATTGCAGCCTTTTTCATTCAAAATCTATTATCAATTGAACGTGGTGGTAAAAATTCTCATTTCAGAATTGGAGATGGTTTTTTAACCGATTGGAATATTAACCAAGATCGAGAGAAACCAATGCCTAAAAAAGAATTGTTGATCGATTCGATAATATTGGCGATCAGAACATTCTTTCTCAAAATATTTGGTTACTTTAACAAAGAACATGAAGGGCATGAAAAACACAAACATTAACGCTGCCCGAAATCCTTAATAAATTTTGAATATAATTCTAAGTATCTTAAATCAAAACTATCAATTAAAAAAGGAAAGAATAGACGAAAGAAAAACGACAAACAATTATCCCCATGACTCTCAAAGAATCGACACTCATTTTTGAAAGTGATACCTCATTTATATATAAGGGTAAAGACAAAGGGCAAGATGTTATCATCAAACTTCTTAAAGACCCTTCACCCAACGCAGATCTGCTTCTTAAGTTTCACAATGAGTATGAATATACGAAAGATGTCAAGCATCCGAGTATCAGGAAGGCGATTAGAAAAGATAAAATTGATAATAGGTATGCGCTCTATCTGGAGTATTTTGATGGAGAAAGCATAGGAGATGCCTTTATAAAAGAGAAAAGAGATTTTGTAGAAATTTTAGAGGCATCGGTGCTCATGGCGGATGCAATTAGTCAGATACACCAGTTAAAAATCATTCATAAAGACCTTACCAAGGACAACGTACTCATTAATAGAGCAACCAAGACAGTAAAAGTTATTGATTTTGGATTATCGACGAAAGTGGATATTAAAAAAACCAATTTAGGAAATCCGAATGTAATCGATGGAAACTTGTTCTATGTTGCTCCCGAGCAAATGGGTCGAATGAACCGAAAAACGGACTACAGAGCAGATTTATACAGTCTTGGTGTATTGTTTTATGAAATGTTTACCGGAAGATTACCCTTTACAGGTGTCGATGGACTTGAAATTGTCCATAAACATATGACGGAAATTCCTGTTAGGCCATCAGAAATAAACCCTTCGATTCCTGAGACCATATCTGAGATCATTTTAACTTTAATGAGCAAAAATGCTGAAGACAGATACCAGTCTTCTATAGGGTTGAAAAATGATCTCCTGGCTTGTCAAGCGATGTATTTGAAAGAACAAAGTATTAAGCCTATTGACTTATCCGTTTTAGACTATTCGGGGCATTTCAAGATTCCGGAAAAACTGTATGGTAGAGAAAGGGAATTAGATGAATTAATGGAGGCCTTTGACAACATAGGTAAACCAGTGATCGAAGCAATTTTTGTTACAGGTTACTCCGGAGTTGGAAAATCCGCATTGATCAACGAAACCCATATCCCGATTACAAAACAAAGAGGATACTTTATTAAAGGAAAATTTGACCAGTTCCAAAGAGATGTCCCATACTTTGCCTTTACCGAAGCCATCAATGAACTGGCCCGATACCTGTTGTCGGAAGGAAGTTCAATGATCGAAACATACCAAAAACTAATACTTGATTCTGTTGGGGATCTCGGACAGATCATCATTGATATCGCTCCGCAAATGGAACTTTTAATTGGTGCTCAGCCTGAGATCATACAGCTGGATGCTATGGAGAATGCAAATCGATTTAAACGTGTCTTTTTAAACTTTCTAAAATCAGTCAGTATCCAAGACCATCCTCTTGTACTTTTTCTGGACGATCTTCAATGGGCGGATATGGCTAGTATAGAATTGATAAAACAGATCATTTTGAGTGATGATCATCCTAACTTTTTATTTATCGGCGCTTACCGGGATAATGAAGTTGATGAATCTCATCAGTTAAATATTATGATTAATCAAGCCAAAGCGAATGATGCCATTTTAAGGAATATCCATCTTCTTCAATTAACTAAGAGTAATGTTAAACGAATGATTTGCGATACATTACACGAGGATTCTGACCTTGTTCAAAAGCTTACTGATGAGGTGTACAAGAAAACTCAGGGTAATGCATTTTTCACAATTCAGTTGATAACGAGTATCTTGGACGAGGGACACGTAAGTTACGACATTCATAATCACAAACTTAGCATCAACATTGAACAGATTCAGAAAAAAAATTATTCTGAAAACGTGGTTGAATTCATGGCTTCTAAACTTGACAAATTGCCATATGATACGATTTCAGTAATGAAATTAGCTGCGAGTATAGGAAATCAGTTTGAGATTGAAATGCTCGCAAAATTGCTGGGTGATTCGGTGAAAGTTACATTTGAAAAATTAAAACCTGCCATTATTGAAGAATTAATAATCCCTGCTGATGAGGATTATCAATTACTTGGAATGGATGAGAAAATTTCACTTGAAAAATTGTTTATATTCAATTTCTCACATGACCGGGTTCAACAAGCTGCTTATTCCATGCTTGAGCCAGAGGAACGTTCAAAACTCCATTTACACATAGCGCTGCTTTTAAATGATCAGGAGAACAATTCAGATTATATATTTGAAATTGTGCACCAATTTAATGAGGCTCTCGACCTTGTTACAGAGCATGAAAACAAAATAATGGTTGCTGAATTGAATCTGGAAGCTGCAAAAAAAGCCAGGAACTCAACAGCCTATTCGAGTGCCATAAAATATATCTCGGTCGCAGAAACTATGCTGGGAGAGAATTCATGGGATTCTTACTATGATCTGACACTCTCCGCTAACGCATTAGGAGCTGAAATCAATTACCTTAATGGTGAACCTGAAAAAAGTGATCATTACATCATTGAATGTTTGAATCATGCTAAAGACCCCATAGATAAAGCCGATATTTTTTATCTTAAAATGTTGCGACTCACATTATCAAATGAATATGGTGATGCTATAGAAGCTGGTCGTTCCGCACTTGAAGAATTAGACTTTGATTTTCCAAGTGAAAATCTCGAAGCGCTTATTGGAGAACAACTGACGTTCCTAATAGGCTCTTTTCAAACTGAAGGTGTTGAATCTATAGCGGATCATCCTGATATGAAGGAGCCAAAGAATCTTGCAATTATTAAGATTCTTGATAATTTCTCAATGCCGACCTACGTGGGTGGATTTACAAATCTTTGGATTCTTCAGGCCTGCAT
>CP070731.1:776687-780167 GCA_020347545.1 Flavobacteriaceae bacterium
GAAAGTACTATTTACAAACCATTAGTTAAAATGAACGATAATCTCGTTTATGTATGGAGGACTCCAACAGAGTCAACACCTTTGTCCTACGACATCTATTATGCGGAAAACAATGATTTAGTTCATTCAGAGGAGTTCGCAGAAAACGAAAAGGTGAGTAAAGTTTACGATTTTTCAACTTCGAAAAAAGGAAACTACGTATTTGTTTTTGAAGTTGACGGAAGAAAAATTAAACAAACCATAAAAATTTAGAAGTGTCATTAATTAGTTATTGTCAGTGATTTGTAAAAGTGAGCTCGCCCCATAAGAGCTCACTTTTTTTTATACGTAACAAAGCTGTAATCGTATTTGTGATGCTCATCAGCCTTATGATCTTCACGTTTGATCTCTTCCCATTTTGAAAAATCAATTTCAGGAAAAAATGTGTCTGCTTCGTCAAAGGAATGATGTACCTCCGTAATGTCCATAATATCAGCATAAGCCAAAGCCTGTTTATAAATTTCCCCACCACCCAGAATATAAGGGTTGTCATCTGATTTGGCTTCAAGAATCGCTTTTTCCAGAGAATCTACCACTATACACCCTTCTACTGTATAGTCCGGGTTTCTTGTTATGATGATCGTTGTTCTGTTCGGCAAGGGCTTTCCCAGGGATTCAAAGGTTTTTCTCCCCATTATTACGTGATGTCCCCTGGTTATATTCTTAAACCTCTTGAGATCTGCCGGAAGCTTCCATATCAGATCATTATTTTTTCCCAAGGCGTTGTTCTTCGCCACGGCAGCAATTATAGTAAGCATAGAGAAAATATTTTAAGAATTTTCTTTTAGTTTGTCAAAAGCACCAGATTTCTCCAGTTTAGCTTCTAACTTATCTAATTTTTCCTTGTGTTTTTGCAATAGTTTTTCAGTCTGAATCCGCTCCCATTCTTTTCCAAAAAAACGCTTCATTACAAACACATTGATCGTATGAAGTAGTAATAATACCAACCAAATGGATATGGCCCAAACATACCAGTCCAATTCAGGATGGAAATTGATTACCTTGTTTAATATCACAAAAAAAGCAGAACCCACAAGAAATAAAACAAAATGAAAATAGAGTCTTTTTTTCTGTTTTGTTCTTTTTCTGGCCTTCTCGTAATATTCGTGATCTAATTCAGTTTTCAAAACAAATGAAAAATTACATGTCTTTTACCCATTCTTTGATGTAATCGGTGAAATCTTCTTTGTCATTGAATTCCTTGTCCTTATTGTTCCGTAATGAAGGAATTTCATTCAAGGTATCATTATACAAGGATCCTGAAGTGTTCAGAAAAGCCTGCATTCTCCGAAGCAGATTTACATCTTCGATCTGAGTAATATGTTTGATGAGATTTAGTTTTAATTGTAAAGCATTCATATTTGTGGTTTTTTGGGGGATTAAACGGATACACTTCCTTTAATGTGAGGGTGCGGATCGTAAGATACTAAGTTAAAATCTTTAAATGAAAATTCAAAGATATTTTTAATATCCGGGTTAAGGATCATTTTTGGAAGAGGCCTTGGATCACGGCTTAACTGTAATTCCAATTGTTCCAAATGATTATTATAGATGTGGGCATCCCCGAATGTATGAACAAAATCTCCATATTCCAGCCCGGTTACCTGAGCAACCATCATGGTTAATAAGGCATAGGACGCGATATTAAATGGTACTCCAAGAAAAATATCAGCGCTTCGCTGGTAAAGCTGACAGGAAAGTTTTCCCTCACTTACATAAAACTGGAAAAAAGCATGACAAGGAGGTAGGGCCGCTTTGTTATTGGCAACATTTTCAGCGAAACTTAAATTTGTATCCGGTAAAACACTTGGGTTCCATGCCGAAACGATCATCCTTCTGCTATCCGGATTGTGTTTTATAGTATCTATGACTTCCTTGATCTGGTCAATTCCATCTCCGTTCCAATTCCTCCATTGATACCCGTATACAGGCCCCAGATCTCCATTCTCGTTGGCCCAGGCATCCCATATTTTAACCCCGTTCTCTTTCAGGTATTCAATATTGGTCTCTCCTTTGAGAAACCAAAGCAATTCATGAATTATTGATTTCAGATGAAGTTTTTTAGTAGTTACCATTGGAAATCCCTCATTGAGGTCAAATCTCATTTGATGGCCGAAAATACTTCGAGTTCCGGTACCTGTTCTGTCTTCTTTCTTTACGCCATGATCGATCACATGTCTGACCAAATCTAAATATTGCTTCATTTTGACATTTGTATTATAAAAATTAATGAAAGTCTCAGATTGCTCTGATCACATTTTGAAATGATGTGCAGTGTCCAAAGATAAAATTTTCTATTGGAAAATTGCCAAATGAGTCTGGAATATTATCAGAGGGAATTTCTAAGTAGCAATTGTATTATCCGATGATCATTCCGGCTATTGTTGCTGATAAAAGAGAGGCAAGAGAACCTCCTACTAGCGCCTTCATACCAAACTCTGAAAGGTTTTTTCTCTGTGAAGGGGCCAGTGAGCCTATACCTCCGATCTGTATCCCGATGGAAGCGAAATTAGCAAATCCACAAAGCATATAAGTCGCCATGATTACAGATTTACTGTTGTTGAGGTGAACCACATTGGAAATGTCTTTTAATTCGGCAAGCTGTATGTATCCCACAAATTCACTTGCTGCGAGTTTAATACCCAGTAATTGTCCCATCATCATGACATCATCTTTGGCGACACCAATCAACCACATTAAGGGAGCAAAAACTGTCCCTAAAATTGATTCCAGTGTGAACTTAGGATAAGGCGTGTTTGCTGCCATCCAGTCATTAAGCGAAGTAACGTCTCCGATCCAGCCCAGAATACCATTAATCATCGCAATAAAAGCAACAAATACTAATAACATGGCTCCAACATTGACGGCAAGTTTAAGGCCTTCTGTTGTTCCGTTTGATATAGCGTCAAGAACATTCGTTCCGATTTTCTCTGAGGATACATGTACGTCAGTACTTACTTCTTCTGTTTGTGGATACAGTATTTTTGAAATAACAATTGCTCCAGGAGCAGCCATTACAGATGCAGCGAGTAAATGCTTCGCAAATTTTAACCGCATGACAGGGTCATCACCACCGAGAAATCCAATATAGGCAGCAAGTACAGCCCCGGCAACCGTTGCCATTCCACCAATCATAACTAGTAGGATTTCAGACCGATTCATTTTTTCAAGATAGGCCTTAATCAACAAAGGAGCTTCAGTTTGACCCAGGAATATATTCCCTGCCACACTTAAGCTCTCCGCTCCGGATATTTTTAAACCTTTGGAAAGTAGCCATGCCAATCCTTTTACCACCTTTTGAATCACTCCTAAATAATATAATAAAGAGGTTAGTGCAGAAAAGAAAACAATAGTGGGTAAAACCTGAAAGGCAAAGATGTATCCAAAGGTGTTCATGTCCACAACAAGGCCTTCAAACAGGAATTTACTTCCAGCCCTCGT
>CP070731.1:780267-783733 GCA_020347545.1 Flavobacteriaceae bacterium
ATTTACGAACACACAGGGTATATTAACGGAGATGAATTGGTTTTATATGAGAAGATTAGGGATATAGAAAAGCAATGAAACCGATGAAGGTATCTCATTTATTTATCATTTTATGTTTTGGAACTCAGTTTGCCTTTGCGCAGTTCATCGAGAATTTCTCCGGTAGCCTCGAATCAACAATGACCTATTACACGGATGACGATAAGATCATCAATCCCGGAGATTCCGATTTTCGCTCCAATAACTATTTACGGTTTAATTATTTTAAAAATGAGTTTAGTGCCAATATTCAGCTGGAATCCTATATTGAGGAGCCCTTATTGGGATATTCACCGGTTTTTGATGAAAAAATTGGCTTATCGCTTTTTTTACTTGCCTATAAAAAGAAAAATTTCAGTGTTGAAGCCGGGTATTTCTTTGATCAATTCAGTGAGGGCTTAAGTTTTCGCTCCTGGGAGGACAGGCAATTGGGCCTGAACAACGCCCTTCTTGGTGCCAATCTTTCCTATCAATTTAAAACCATACGTTTATCAGGGTTTGCCGGAAAACAGAAAAACGGGTTTGATCTTTCTGACGGAACACTGATGGGTCTGAACGCTTATTTGAATCTGAGCAAGAAGATCGATCTTGACCTGGGAATTGTAAGCAGGTACCAGGAATATGAATCGGACAACCCTGATTTTTCGGAATTCACCAATCTGTATTCGCTCAAGGGAATATATACTTCGGGCAGTTTTTATTCCCATTTGGAATATATACATAAAGGAAATGACGCTCTCGTTGAACTAGGAAATGTATTTGACAGCAGACTGTTCACCGGAAATGCCTTGTCTTTTAATCTCGGATATTTTAAATCAGGATTCGGAATTGACGGCACCTTCCGAAGGCTCGAAAATATGGCCTTCTATACAGATCGTGAAGCCTATGGCAACATCTACAATGAATTAATCGTGAATTACATCCCTGCACTCACAAAACAACATAATGTGGGCTTATCAAACATTTATGTATATCAGTCCCAACCCCAGTTGTCATTTTTGTCAGGAGGAAAATCAGGAGAAATTGGTCAACAAATTGATGCGTATTACAAGTTCTCAAAGGAGAATACTTTCTTCACAAAGTATCAAACCGTTCTCGCTGTTAATTATTCATCCTGGTTTGGTCTGAAAGCTTCCTACGATCTGGAGAACCGAAGGTATTCAAGTGAATTTCTTGCCTATGGGGAACAGTATTATTCTGATCTTAATTTCGAGGTCAAAAACCAATGGCTTACCAACTGGAAGACACGACTACTCTGGATCAATCAATATTATAATAAAACAGCCGTAGAAGGTAACGGAGGAAAGGTAAATACAAATATACTTGCACTGGACTCTTATCTGACCGTAGGTTCACGAAATGAATTGAGAATTCAAGCCGAACACCTCTGGACCGAAGATGATACTAAAAACTGGGCGGGTGGTTTGATTGAATACAACTTTTTACAAAAGTTTTCGGTTTATGCGTCGGACCTTTACAATTACGGAAACGATATTAACTCAGAACGAATTCATTATTACAATGCAGGAGCCACTTATAGAAAAGGGAAAACCAGATTTTCTTTGAACTATGGAAGGCAGCGAGGCGGACTGATTTGTATAGGAGGAGTTTGCCGATTTGTTCCCAAATCGAACGGACTGACCTTCGGTATGAATCTTTATTTGTAAGAATGAACCAAAAAAAATCCCCGCATAAAAATGCGAGGATTCTATTCTAATTTATTTTGAATATCAATTAATCAACAAGAATGATGATTTTATTGTCATTCATTTCAATGGTACCACTATTGATCTTCAAAACTCTGGAATCATTATCTCCTTTTGAGAATTTGTCCTGATAAGCTTCTTCGATCTCCAGTTTGCCACTGATTCTGACATTTCCTTCCTGAAGCAAAGATACAATCGGTGCGTGGTTATTCAGAATCTGAAACTCACCAACAACTCCGGGTACTGTTACAGAATCAACATCTCCTTGAAAGATACTTGCTTCGGGGGTTACTATTTCTAAAAACATAGTTTGTGATTTTAAGCCTCTGCTAACATTTTTTCACCAGCTTCAATCGCTTCTTCGATCGTACCTCTAAGGTTGAATGCTGCTTCCGGATATTTATCCAATTCACCATCCATGATCATATTGAATCCTTTGATCGTATCCTTTATATCTACCAAAGAACCTGGGATACCTGTAAACTGCTCCGCAACATGGAAAGGCTGAGACAGGAATCTCTGTACCCTACGTGCCCTGTGCACAATAAGTTTATCTTCCTCACTCAATTCTTCCATACCAAGAATAGCAATAATATCCTGAAGCTCCTTATATTTTTGAAGCGTTTCTTTAACTCTTTGCGCCGTATCATAGTGTTCATCACCAAGTACCTCTCTGTTCAAAATTCTTGAAGTTGAATCCAAAGGATCAACCGCAGGATAAATTCCAAGCTCAGCAATTTTACGAGACAATACAGTAGTTGCATCCAAGTGGGCAAAGGTCGTCGCAGGTGCCGGGTCAGTCAAGTCATCCGCAGGTACATAAACTGCCTGTACTGAAGTAATCGATCCGTTTTTCGTTGAAGTAATTCGCTCTTGCATAGCTCCCATTTCTGTTGCCAGCGTTGGCTGGTATCCTACCGCAGAAGGCATACGTCCTAAAAGTGCAGATACCTCAGAACCTGCTTGGGTAAATCTAAATATATTGTCAATAAAGAAAAGGATGTCTTTTCCTTGTCCGTCTCCGGCTCCATCTCTAAAATATTCTGCAATTGTCAATCCGGATAAAGCAACACGTGCACGTGCTCCAGGAGGCTCATTCATCTGACCGAAGACGAAAGTTAGTTTGGATTCTTTTAAACCAGACATATCTACTTTGTCAAGGTCCCATCCTCCTTCTTCCATTGATTTCTCAAACTCCTCACCATACTTGATAATGCCTGATTCAAGCATTTCCCTTAACAGGTCATTACCTTCACGCGTTCTTTCACCTACACCGGCAAACACAGACAAACCACCGTGACTTTTTGCAATGTTATTGATCAATTCCTGAATAAGTACTGTTTTACCTACTCCGGCTCCTCCAAACAAACCAATCTTACCTCCTTTTGAATAAGGTTCGATCAAGTCAATTACTTTGATACCGGTAAATAAAACTTCTGTAGAAGTTGATAAATCTTCAAAGTTTGGTGCAGATCTGTGGATAGGCAAACCATTTTTTCCATCTTTAGGAAGCGATTTTAAACCATCAATCGGGTCACCGTTCACGTTAAACAATCTTCCGTAAATATCTTCTCCTACCGGAACTTTAATAGGGTTTCCAGTGGAAACAGCCTCAATACCTCTACTAAGACCATCAGTTGAATCCATTGAGATACATCTTACCGTATCTTCACCAATGTGCTGCTCAACTTCAAGTATCAATACAGAACCGTCCTGTCTGG
>CP070731.1:783833-787286 GCA_020347545.1 Flavobacteriaceae bacterium
ATGCGGAAAAATTAGCGCTATAGCAATATTGCAATGCTCCAAATAAATATTACGGTGTCCTCCTAATATGCTGTGCTGTTGTTATCTGATAACATACTGGGGCAAGTCATTATACCCATCTAAGTGGGTTGCAGAACGGTATATTTTATACCCCCTGATCTCATATTGTGGTAAAGGACTAAAACCGTCTACATGATTTTCGGTCCTGTATATTTTGCCTTCCCTAATTTCATATTGAGCTGCCTGAAAATATCCATCTTCATGATGGACTGTCCTGTAAATTTCACTACATCTTACTTCATATTGTGGCAACTCACTAAAACCTTTCGCATGGGTTTCAGTGCGGTATAACTCAGGCATAATTATATCCTTGGTTAGGGGTCAACTTATTCAATAGGTAAAAAGTGATGAGAATATACACTTTACAAGATTATTTATTATCAATGTAATTATAATAATTTATTGGGGGATCAATCAATTGCGTCAATGTATTAGGAATGTGATATTAAGTAAAGTCAACATAGTTACTTACCAACATCTTGATTTTAAAGCACCTTTTTCTGTGTCAAAATCTCCAGTGGCAATGTTGGTTTAAGATCATGCCGTTTTGTTGAGATAAAAAATATAGCGCCTTGCAGAAAAAAGATTTCATTTAAATAACTCGGGATGTTTTTTTGAAAATATTGTTGGGTCGGCTTTTTCAAGTGCATCAAGATACTCTGAATTTATGCTACCCAATTCTTCTTTTTGTTTATTTATATCGCTTATTGTCCATTCCATTGATGATATTTCTTCTGCCAAATCAATTGACGATTCAGCGAACTTGTCTGTATGGGGTTTTACTTTCGCATCAATTTCAGTCATGTTTTTTATGTCTGATGCCATAGTTTGCAAATATTTAACCATTGATTCCCGCTGTTTTTTTGCTGCAGCCTTTGCAGCAGTTAGTATTGCAATTCTAACATCTTCTTCGTCAGTTAATGCATACACTCTAACAGCAGTACAGAAATAGGCATTCATTTGTTTTTCACGTGCTTTTTTCCTATAGATATAGACACCAAGCAGCACTACTGATGTTGGAAATATTAAGCTTACTATAGTATAACCCATACTGTTTTTTAACCTCGCATGTTCTGTAGTATTCTGATGAAATAAATTAACCTGCAATTAAAGTATTACGATTATGAACAGAATTATTATCTATATCAACTGTAGCTATATATCCCGCATTTCGTGAAAAAGAAATATAGAATTTAGCTTGCCACAATGTTGACTTTCAACCACTTTGTTTTGAAGCAATTTCCATCGCTAATGTTAACTTTACTCGTCTCTGTAAGTTTAGCAGGGGCACTTGCCAATGACCTCATGCATATTGTATGCAAGCTGTATTTCCCCTCTACGGATTATTTTGCCTGTTGCCTTATCACTGGCCACAACTCTCAAAAGATGAGTGCCTGCTTTTAGGGTTGGCTTTGAGTCAAATTGAATAATCACCTTTGAGATTGCTTTGCCGTTGACAGCCGCTACAAAATTTTCAGTAATTGTAAGCCCTGGAATTTCATCATGCTCAACGGAAAATTCCAGGCTAATTTCAGAGGCCTTTTCCCCAATGTCAAACACAATCGGCACCTCCACTCTTTTATTGACATTTACATGGATTAGACTATTACGATTAGCACCTTTCTCATAGCTGAAATATGGGTTGTGTTTATTAGGAGTGGTGACGCGGTTGGAGAAAGTGAGAATGACCTGGAATAGGGTAAACCCAAGTACAATGGCCAGTACTGCTTTATATTTTTTAAGCACTTAAGTCACGCTTTTAGTCTTTCTTGTCATGCACTTAGAAAATATTTATGAAGCGCTGGTTTTACAGCTTATAAAACCGGTTTTTTCTCCAAAGCTTCTGAAAAGGCTGATTTGATCAAATCTTTTGAGGGCATCGACGATACCCCCGTCGCGCCTTCATGTGACCCCAAACTGATTAATATTTCTTGCCCCCGTCTCTATATCGAGATCATTAATCTGGACGGTTGGGCTTCCTATATGCCGATGCTCAATTGCATCTTCACTGGTTTTCACAATGGCATGCTCAAGGGCAATCTCCACACCCATTTCTCTGGCAACTTCATTGACCAACGAAATTGTTAGGCCTGTTGCATTGCATTTTTCCAGAGACACAACCTTAACGTTCATAATACCAACACCTTTCTGTTGTGAAAAATCATTTGAATTGCAGCCAAACATCTGGCTTACAAGAAAAAATAAGCTCAACAGAAGTAAACTATTTTTTACCTTCAATAAATTTGTCTTTCTGCCATGTACCTTCATATTTTTCACCGTTGGCAGTTTTCAGCACTCCGGTCCCATGTTTCTTGTCATCTTTCCAGCTGCCTTCGTAAAACTCTCCGTTGGCAAAGGTAATTTTGCCTTTGCCGTCTCTTTTGCCATTTTTGAATTCACCCACATATTCTCCATTTGGAAAAACTATCCTGCCGTGTCCGTGATACTTAAAGTTTTTCCATTCACCATCATATATTATACCATTGGGAAAGGTGTACTTACCCTTACCGCTCCCCATACCGTCAGCAAATTCACCAACATATTTCTCCCCATTGCCAAGGGTTAATGTGCCCATACCGTTTGCCTTGCCACCTTTGAATTCCCCCGTATACTTTCTGCCATCAGGAAATGTCTGGGTTCCTTTTCCATGGTAAAGGCTGTTCTTAAACTCACCATCGTATTTTTCCCCGGTCGGGTAGGTGTGCACACCACGCCCGTTTGGCTCATTCTTGCTAAACTCCCCTGTATATATCTCGCCATTGGGGAATAGATATGTTCCCTTTCCCTGCATTTTCCCTTCTTTAAACTCTCCGGAATATATTTCCCTTTCAGAGTACTCCATTACTCCCTGTCCGTTAACACAGTCCCCCTTCGTGCACTTTCCTTCAGCACCAATTGATAAACCCGGCAGGAGACAGGTCAGGAGAACCAACATACAGGCTATTTCTTTTTTCATGGATTTTTCCTCCCGGCAGAAGTTGTGCAATAATTAAAATTATCACTCAAAAAATCTTTGCACTCCGTTGAATTGTAATGATTCCAACCTGTTTTAAATTATCAAGATTTAAAAGGACCTGCCAGGAAAAAATCTTCCTTGTATTCAGTACTGGCTAGAGGTAAAAAAAAGATTATAATAATATTATGGGACAGATAATTATTTGAAAAAATGAGTTTAGCCTATGGAGGAGCAATATGACATAAAAGCCCTACAATTTCTTTGTTAATAAGTCGGCAATGGTTAAGAAAACAGATAATCAGGCTATAAGGAGTACTGCTATGGCAAGACAACTTTCTTTTTCCAAGTACGAACAACAACTGCGCCCGGAATTGAGGCAAAATCTGAACATTGCAGAATCGACAGAGGATGTAAAAAAATTCTTTGTTTACACGATT
>CP070731.1:787386-790829 GCA_020347545.1 Flavobacteriaceae bacterium
CGGCTTCCTTTGCCTGTTTCGGTAATATGCTTTCTGTTGATAATCCCGGTACCATGTTCAGTTCGATAAAATAGGGTTCATCACCCAGAAAAATGAAATCAGCTCGTGACAATCCTTTTAAATTCATGCTTTTATAGATTTTTCGAGCTACGCGAGTCACATTTTCTTTTTGTACCTCTGATATTCTGGCAGGGGTAATTTCTCTTGATTCACCCAGGTATTTTGCTTCATAATCAAAAAAGTCGCGGTCCGTATCGATTTCGGTTATGGGTAAAACTCTGATATCATTATTCCATGTAATGACACCTACAGAGACCTCTGTGCCATCCAGAAACTGCTCTATCAAAACTTCTTCATCTTCGAGAAAGGCTTTTTCAAGGGCAGGGATAATTTCATCTTCTGTATATACTTTGCTCACTCCAAAACTTGAACCGGCACGATTAGGTTTGACAAAGCAGGGTAGTCCCACAGCTTTAACGATTTTTAACGGATCAATCTGATCACCTTTATTCAAATACACTGATCTGGCACACTTTATTCCATAGGGCTTTAAAAGGCTAAGGCAATCTCGTTTATTGAAAGCTACTGCCATTTGATAGAATGGGGCAGAAGAATGCGGCATTCCGATCAGGTCAAAATAAGCGAGTAAGGTACCGTCTTCACCGGGGTGGCCATGAATGGCGTTAAACACAAAGTCAAACTTAATTTTATATCCATTTACCGTGGTCGTAAAATCGGCCATATTGATGGGGTACTCCTGATCATTTTCACCAAGATGAACCCATTTTTCCTTTGAAATCAAAACCCGGTACGATTCGAATTTATTTTTGTCAAGATGATCAAAAACGACATTCCCGCTTTGAATTGAAATTCCCGATTCAGAGGAATATCCACCCATGATAATGGCAATATTTTTTTTCATGTAATACATTTGTCAGGCAAGACCTGTTATCAAACAAACTTACAAAAAAAAGACTGCAAATGACCAATACCCTCACCCGCACATATTAATTTTTAAAGTATATTTGACAAATTGAAAAATGAAAATGAAGTTATTCCAGTATCTTAAAAGCAAAGAGTTCCTGAGAACGATAATATTGATAGTGGCCATTTCACTTTTACTTGTATTTGGATTGGCAAAATGGCTCGGTTATTATACCAAGCATGATGAAAGGATCTCGGTACCTGATCTTGAAAAATTAAGTCTTGCTGAAACTGAAAAAATACTTTCAGAGAGCAGATTGAACTATGTGGTTATCGATTCAGCAAGTTTCAATCCTAAGTTCCCTCCGCAATCTGTAATAGAACAGAATCCTTTACCTGGTGATTTTGTCAAGGAGAACAGGAAAATATACCTCACCTTGAACCCATCCAATTACAGAAAAATTACGGTTCCAAATGTCTTGGATCAAACCAAAAGACAAGTCACAATTCAACTTAAATCTCTAGGCTTCAGGATCGGAAAGGAAAGGTATATTAAAGATCTTGGAAGGGATGTTGTCAGAGGGTTGGAAATCAACCGTAAAAAGATTGAACCCGGGGATCAGCTTCCAAAGAATACGGTTATTGATCTTGTACTGGGAGATGGCCTGATCAATAAAGACACTGTATATTAAAAGGGTACTATGTAGTAAAATGGACACTGCATATTAAAGCGAAAGGACACTGCATATTAAAGCGTCCTGATGAATTAGTAATTTGCCCCATGAAGGAAAATGAAGAACATATCAATTCTGATGATGAATTGTTTGAGCATTATAAATTTACTGCCAGTGAAGGACAAGAGCCTTTAAGGGTGGATAAGTTTTTGATGAACTTCATTGAGAACGCTACCCGAAACAAGATTCAACAGGCTATCAAGGCAGGGAATGTCTTGGTCAATGACACCCCGGTAAAGGCGAATCATAAGGTAAAGCCTGGGGATGTGGTTCGTGTTGTACTGGCGCATCCTCCTCATGAAAATCTTTTGGTTGCCGAGGAAATCCCTTTGGATCTGGTTTATGAGGATGAAGAAGTGGTCGTGGTCAATAAGCCTGCAGGCATGGTGGTTCATCCCGGTCATGGCAATTATAGCGGAACCCTTGTAAACGGATTGATATATCATTTTGAGCACCTTCCAAAGAACAGTAATGAAAGGCCCGGTTTGGTACACAGAATAGATAAGGACACGAGCGGGCTTCTGGTCGTTGCAAAAACAGAGTATGCAATGGCAAATCTGGCGAGTCAGTTTTTCGATAGGACCACGGACAGAGTTTATTATGCACTTGTCTGGGGAAGTGTTAAAGAGGAGCAAGGAGTGATTACCGGAAATATTGGAAGGAGTTTTAAAAACAGGCTGCAAATGGATGTTTTTCCAGAAGGAGATTTTGGAAAACACGCGGTGACCCATTATAAGGTCATCGAAAGGTTTAATTATGTCACTTTGGTTGAGTGCAAATTGGAAACCGGCAGAACACATCAGATAAGAGCTCATTTCAAGCATATCGGACATCCACTATTCAATGATGAACGTTATGGTGGGGATCGTATTTTAAAAGGAACCACATATACCAAATACAAGCAATTCGTTGAAAATTGTTTTAAGGTTTTACCCCGTCAGGCGCTGCATGCAAAAACCCTTGGATTCGAACACCCGGTATCGAAGAAAAGATTGTTTTTTGATTCTCCTGTCCCCCAGGATATGGTTCAGTGTTTGGAGAAATGGAGAGCCTATACGGTTAACCAGCACGAGAAAAGTTAATAGTTTAAAACTGCGAAGAATGAAGATAGTTATTTCACCTGCAAAGTCTTTGGATTTTGATTCCAAGGCACCGACATCAGAATACAGTCAGCCACTTTTTTTAAAACAGGCCGAGCGTCTGAACCGGATTTTAAGAAAAAAGTCGGCGAGATCATTATCAAAATTAATGTCTATATCTCCGGCTTTGGGACAATTAAATTATGAAAGGAACCAGGATTGGGAACTCCCCTTTGAACCTGAGAATTCCAAACAGGCGGTATATGCCTTCACTGGTGAGGTTTACAGAGGTCTTGATGCCAGTACAATTCCTGAGGAGGACCTGGAATTTTTACAAAATAGTCTTCGTATTTTATCGGGTCAATATGGAATTCTCAAACCTCTTGATTTGATACAGGCGTACAGATTAGAGATGGGGACAAAATTAAAAGTAGGTGTAAAGCCTAATTTGTATAAGTTTTGGGGATCCGAGATTACAAAGGCCCTGAACAATGAGCTGGAGGAAAATGAGCTTTTTGTGAATCTTGCAAGTAATGAATATTTTAAAGTAATTCAGCCGAAAGATTTGAAAGTTCCTGTAATCACGCCGATATTTAAAGACCTTAAAAATGGAGAATACAAGGTGATCATGACTTTTGCAAAACAAGCCAGAGGGTTGATGGTGAGATATATCGTGGATCATAAAGTTTCAAATATCGAGGGAATC
>CP070731.1:790929-794367 GCA_020347545.1 Flavobacteriaceae bacterium
GGTCTCTTCCTTTTCTGTATACACTTTTCGTAAAGCCTTTGTAGATGGTATATAAGACCATACAATTAGTCTATTCTGATGCCTGTTCATTTGCTGGATCAGTAAAAGGTCATCACTAACCCACTGCATTCCGGGAATATAATTCTCTCGCTCACCGCCTTCGAGAGGAACCCAGACTGTTGTTCCTTTTTTGAGGTCGATAACTCCAATCTTTGCAGCAGAGGGATCCTGCCCCACTTTGGGATACTGAACAGGTATAGGCCGTGAATAGATGGAATCCGTGTTATTGATCATATAGAAAACCCCTGTATCAGAAGCATCCAGGTGCCAGAAAGCAAGATAACTATCCTTGTTACTGACACTAAAACCATCTCTCTTACCAAATTCCTCTTCATATACCCAATCAAACGTCCCATTAATGATATCACCATCACCATCGGCAGTTAACTGGTCTATCTCACCCGTTTGAAAATTTTCTTTGTAAATATTGAACTTATGTACATAAAAAACATTCTTATTATCCGATGAAAACTTAGCAAACATTAACGAGGAAGGTTCCATCGAAATCCCCAATTGTTTAAGCTTTCCTGAATCTCGATCAAAAACCCAATAATCCCCTTTGGTATTGGAGCGCCAGACTCTGCTTGAATTTGTAAAAATCAAAACTTTAGAACCATCTTCTGACAGGCTAAAACCCTCTATCTTTAATGGGCCCTTCCCGGTTACTAAATTTGACTCAGATACAAATTCGCTTTGACTTTGGGTTTGACTGTCATAACGTACCAATTTATCTGCCTCCGGGTTCTGTTTAGACTTTTCAATGATCACATAAGCGTTTCCGTTTTCGATCCATTGTATGGTGCGCTCATAGTTTTGACTGAACTCACCGGAATGAATTCGATCAAGGTTTAAAAATTGAGAATTTATATTCTCCTGAGCGATAATTAAATTGACAGGTATTAGGACCAGGAAAAATATAATAGTAAAATATTTTTTCATATCTAAAGTATTGTTTTATTGATATTTAAATAGATTTAATTTAACTTATTGTTTATTTTAAAATAAAGCTTCTTTGATCATGTTAAAGATAGTTTTTTTTGATCAATTCCCTGATAATGAGCATCGAAATAAGTGAGTTAAATTAAGTTCGTTCGATAATCAATCTTCGATTTTCAGATGATACTTAGCCAACAGGCCTTTGAGATTTGATCTCGAAAATTTAGCTCCTTTCAGCTTGTTTGTAATACTGTTCTTTCATACCCTAATTGGTTCAATTGTATTCATCATGGTCCTAAAGTGAAAATACATCATTGAACCTGGCTATTCTAAAACCTTTCTTCAATACCTCTTTGGAGGCTTCGCTAGCAGGGTCCAGAAGAGGATTTGTATGGTTCATATGAATAAAGATTACTTTGTATCTGTCTTTTTCTTCCAGAGACTGGAATTTTTTCATACTTTCAATTACAAATGGGTGTGGTATTTCTGAAATGTCCCTGTTATTAATCTCTTTAGCATCAAAAAATGTGGCATCCAGAAAGGCATAATCCACCTTTTTTATCTCATCAATAATATTAAGATTCCATTTTTCCCATTTATCAATATCAGGTATAAATAAAGCGCTTTTATTCGGGCCAGCGATTCTGAACCCAACCGTTTCCGAATATTCATCACGGTGAGGAACCACAATGGGTTCAACACTTATCTGATTTGACAGTTCAATTGCTCGGCCATTCTTAGCCGCATCTATTTTAATATTTTGATTGTTTACCAATTGACTCCACGGGCCATTATTTTCGAGATATTCTTTCATTTTTGGCATTGCATGAACAATCACACCACCAGCATTCATAGCTTCTTTACCCAGGTACATCAATCCGGTATAGTGACCAATATGGGCGTGACTTAAAAATATTCCATCCGGAGTCTCGCGCTTGTTAAAACCTCCTATTTGAGTAAGGTTTTTCATTTGGCTCGTCATGTCCGGGGTAGCTTCAAACAAATATTTTCTCTCGTTAATCTTATCAATCAACCCCAGTGAAACAACTTTTCTTTCGGAGTCGGGGTGATCAAAAAGATCAACACAGCAGGTTTTCTTACAGGCCGCATGGGGAGAACCGGCATCCTGAACCGTCCCAAGAACCACCAGGAGTACCTCAGCTGACTTCTGTGAATATGCATGATTCAATAGCAGGCACATTATGGGAAACATGTATCGGTAAAGTATTTTCATGGCAGGGTCTATAAATTACAGTTCCAGAATCTTTTGGATTTCCTCTTTTGAAATGGTTAAAAGTCCGGATTTCGGAAGCCTCCTTGTCAATTCCCTCCAGTTTTCATCACTTTCAAAAACTTCTTTAAAAATGGGCCTGGCTTCCTCCAGTTTATCATTATTGGCCAAGGTGACAGCTTTCCAAAATTTCATTTCCAGATTATCAGGAAACATTGCTTCAGCCGCGGCATATTCTTTAAGGGCAAGTGCCATATCTGAATTTTCCATGGCCAGATCACCCCTATTCAAATGATCATAAGCCCTATGAACCTTTAAAAGACGTTTCATCTCTTTTAGTGGTTCTTGATGATCATCAACACGAAGGTCAATTTTTTTATCTAACCATGGCTGATCAACTTTATCGCCGTGAACCACGATCAATGCAGCAGATTGCTGCCCCCTGATGTCACCTCCGGCCTTCTGCGCAGCCATCAAAACAGCCAGAACTCTATCTGCAAGAGGCAGGTTGGCATGCTCCTCAAAAGCCTTAGCCATGGCAGGAACCACTTTATCGTTGAGCATCATATTTGCCTGGACGGAATAATTCTCACCTATAATCTGACCTGCTGAAACAATACATTTTTTCCCCGTATATGCAGAAACATTACCGTTTACATCCAGTATAGCAACCTGCCTTACATCTCTGCCGTCATCCTTATCTACAAGAAAGTCCAGTGTCTCCTTTGCATCTTTCCCTTTCTCCATCATGGCTATTCCTTCAGGGCCATATGCAGGATTCACAAAAGACTGGGTTGCCACTACCCCAACCCCGGATTTTCCCCATGAAACAATGGTTCCAACAGAAAACCAGTGACTCTGTACCCCCACTGCCATTTCACCGGTACGGGAATCTCTGGCAACAATTGAAAAAGTATGGGCAAACTGATCTTTATAGACAGATTGACCTATTATTTTTGGCACAGAACCGGCAATAAAAAAAATAAGGATTAATCCTAAAAAGGTCGGTTTCATAGTATGGTTTTTTTGATGAACAGCTAAAGATAATTAATTCATTGCAGCTTCTTAACTTAGAGGCCGATCAAGGTTTCTGATTTGATCAGATAAAGAAACCATTTTAAGGCTTTATTGAATTCAAATGGCCAGACTGTCCTGTCATTTGCCAATGCCCCAGAGAAATTGGAATATTCCCTATTCCATTTAGTTCATCA
>CP070731.1:794467-797899 GCA_020347545.1 Flavobacteriaceae bacterium
ATGACAAAACTAGATTTTTTTTAATGATTTATATCATTTTTTTTCAGCCAAAACTGTTCCACCTTTGGGAAGGAAACAGTAAGCAGGTTTTTAACGTTATTTTTTAACGAAATTTCATTTATAAAAAGTTGGGATCAGGCTCCTTTATAAAACTTCAGAACCTTTTGTTTTCATCACATTTTGAATCGTAAAAACAGGTAAGTCTAAGTGAGTTTAAACTATATGTATCAACAATATTTACCCGGAAACCATCACGATAACAGGTTACTGTTTAGAGGATTGATTTTCCTATTGTTAATTGCTGTCATTACTTCCTGCAGATCTGACGAGCAATCCAAAAACCTTGCATCAACCCCAAGAGTAGAGTCCGTTCCGGAGACAGAAGATTTTTATCAGGAAATTGCAAATGATATAGGTTTGGAATTTATCCATTCCATTGGCGCGGCAGAGATGGAAAACATCGTTGAATCCGTAGGAGGCGGAGCTGCGTTTCTCGATTATGATCAGGATGGGTTTATGGATATTTTTACATGCAGTGGCACCTGGGTTGAAGGGTTCAGCAAAACGAAACCGGAAAATTCAAAAGGGCATAACCATCTCTACAAGAATCTTGGAAACGGAACTTTTCAGGATGTCAGTGAAGAGGCTGGGATAAAAACATTTATTTACAGCATGGGAATCACTGTTGGTGATATCGATAATGACGGGTATCCCGACATCTTTTTAAGCAATCACGGTAAAAACACTCTTTACCTCAATCTTGGTGATGGTTCTTTTAAAGATATCAGCTCAAAAGCAGGGGTTGAAGGAGGAGAGGATTGCAGTGTAGGAGCTGTCTGGTTTGACTTTGACAATGACGGTTTCCTTGATTTATACGTTGGTAATTACCTGAATTTTGACCCTGAATACGATTACTACTACGCTCCTGATGGTTTTCCGGGCCCTTTGGCCTATGATAGTCAAAAGGATGTGCTTTATAAAAACAACGGAAACAACACCTTTATAGACGTAACAGAGAAGATGGGAATCATTGACATCGACGGACGTGCCATGGGGGTTGGAGCAGCAGATTATGATGATGACGGTTTTGTTGATATCTATGTGGCGAATGACCACACGGTGAATTATTTATGGCATAATGATCAAGGAAAGGGATTTACGGACCTTGGCACCTTGTCAGGTACAGGATTCAGTCAGGCCGGCGAGGCCACAGTAAGTATGTCTGTTGATTTTGCGGATTACAACAACGATGAGAAACTCGACATATTTATTTCGGATGACAATTACTGTTCGCTTTATGAAAACATAGGGGATGGAATATTTAAGGACAATTCCTATGCCTCTGGAATCTCAATGGCATCAGGTCAGTTTGTAGGATGGTCTTCTTCTTTTTTGGACCACGACAATGACGGAGATGCTGATATATTCAAGACTAACGGCGAGCTGAAGCATTTATACGGCCAGGAAGATCAGCTTTTTGATAATGTAGGCGATGGAATTTTCAAGGATACCTCACTGGACCTCGGGCCCTATTTTAAAGAAGAAAATGTTGGAAGAGGGGCTTGTATGGGGGATTATGATAATGATGGTGACCTCGACATCTTTGTGGTCAATTTGAACGGAGCATCCAAATTTTTGCGCAATAATAAAGGAAACGAAAACAATTGGATCCTTCTCGACCTTGAGGGCTCAAAAAGTAATCGGGATGGGATTGGCTCAAGAATAAGAATTCAATGTGGAGATCATATTCAGACTGGACAAAAGAAAAGTACAACCGGATATTTATCTCAAAATGACCCTCGAATGCATTTTGGCCTTTCGGAAAATGAAGTGATAGATCGAATTGAGATCAACTGGCCATCAGGAGCATTGCAGGTACTTGAAAATATTCGGGTAAATCAAATATTAAAAATAGAAGAACCTCTATAGATCATTGCTTATGCAAAGAAGGTTACAAGGTTTATTGGTAATGAGATTTCTGTCGGTTCTGGCACTGGTGATTTTTGCATCCTGCCAGAATGAAGCCGGAAAGCAGGATATGCTTTTTACAGTGGTTCAGAAGGATTTGAATTCAGCTGAAACTTCTTATCTGGAATCATTTGGCCTTATATCAAGGGCAAGCATATTAGTTAGCAGTTCTTTAGAAGGACAAATATCAACTCGCTCCTTAACCCAAGATTTTTATTCGGCTTCGAATCCAAATGTTGATTATAACGGGAAGAAGATGCTTTTTTCTGCCCAGAAAAGGGATGCGGGTGCATGGCAGATCTATGAAATGGATCTTGAGGATGGCGATGTCAGTCAATTGACGAATTCAAATACAAATTGTTTGTCTCCTGTTTACCTTCCGGATGGAAGTATTGTATTCAGCAAAGAAATTGAGGAGGACGGGATAAATCAATTTGCTCTGTTCAAACTTAACAGGGATAAACAGATTGAAGAGAGAATAACCTATACACCAGGATCTTACTTTGTCCTGGGTACGCTGCATGATGGAAGGATTATCTGTTCAAAATTAAGAGTGGGGCTGAATGACGAATCTCAGCGAAAATTATTGGTGATGAGGCCGGATGGAAGTAAAGAGATGCTGTTTTCGGAAAATGACAGGACTCTCGTAAGATCAGGGGTTGAATCAACTGACGGTACAATTTATCTCTTTGAAAGTGATGGGAATATCAGCGGCTCTGTTTATGGCTTGGGTTATAATGATCCTCTACATACAAAAAGAATAATAGCTGAAAAAGTAAGTGATAAAATCATGGCCATGTCATTGCGGGCACCGGATCAATTGCTGGTGAGTCTTGAAGATTCGGAAAAAAATGAGCAAGGGGTCTATGAATTTAAGCTAAACAGTGATTCCCTGATCGGTCCGATATTTAAAGACAAAGATCTTAAGGTGGTGGGTATTGCTGCCATTCAAAAGAGGAAGGTTCCAAAAAAAATTCCAAGTGAAGTAAACCACGAGGAACAGACGGCACTGTTACTTTGTCAAGATGCTGGGTTTTACAGTTTTCAAACAGATGATTCCAAGGCTCAAAAAGCAGTAAAACTAGAGGTGATGGGAAAAAATTCAAGTATGGGCATTGTTGATCTTGAGGCTGATGGCTCCGTTTATCTCAAACTTCAGGCGGATACTCCTTTTCGTTTGCGAACGCTGGATGCAAACAATGAAGTTGTTAACGGGCCAAGCAGCTGGATAAATTTAAGGCCTAATGAAAGGCGGGCCTGTACAGGTTGTCATCAGGGAATGGATCAGGCGCCTGACAACAGACAACCCATAGCAGTGACCAAAGAGCCCATTGAGATACCAAGAGTGAGTGAACTGCTTGCAAACCATGACAAAATTGAATGAGTAGATTAAAAACATATGTGATCATTGCTGTGCTTTCAGGCCTGGGGCTGCTTATTTTTATTCCCGGGCGTCAGCTTGCC
>CP070731.1:797999-801428 GCA_020347545.1 Flavobacteriaceae bacterium
TTTAGTTTTCCAAATATACTAAAAGAAGAATTTAACAGACATGACTTCTATCATGCCCTGAAATATGTATGGTGCTTAGTTGCTCCTTCAAAAACGCTTTTGCTTTGTTTAAATTAATCAATCCATTTTCACTGGGATCTGAAGAGAGTTCCCATTTAAATCCCTGAACACCTAAAATATAAGCCTTTGGGTTCTTTTTGTATAGTTTATTCTCCAGCCAAAGAACCGTTGTAGGTTCCAATGCATGGGAAGTGAGCCCAAACTCTTGATTTGGGCTACATGGTCTAAAGTAGTAACCTTTCTCAGTCACTTCATGAGTCGCATCAATAAAAAGGACCGTTTCGTAGTCTGATATTATAAAAGCGTCTTCTACCTGGAGCTGATACCTGTAAAGACATTCTATGTGGGGGAATGTCTTTTCAATAAAACCCAAAAGTTCCCATCCGAGGCCGTCATCTGAACGGCCGGAATTCCCTATTCCAATGATCAAAAGATCTTTAGTTTTTCCTTTTAACATCGGTTATATTTCCAAGATGATCATAAATACTAATTTCCAAAGGCATTTTACCCATGGCATGTGTTGCACAACTCAAACAAGGATCATAAGCCCTGATAGCCACTTCCACCTGGTTTAACATATCCTCAGTAACCTTTTGTTTACTGTCAATGACATTGTTGGCCACCCATTTTACGGCCTGGTTCATCGCTTCATTATTATGCGTAGTAGAAACAATGAGGTTGCATCGGGTTATTCTGTCCTTTTCATCTACTTGATAGTGATGAATCAAAGTTCCTCTTGGGGCTTCAATAATACCGATACCCTCATTTCTTCGCTCACCTCTTCGTGTCAGATCATTGCTGAGAATATCATCATCTTCCAATAGTTCTTTCATCATTTCCGCACAATGCAGCAATTCGATAAGCCTTGCCCAGTGAGAAAACATGGAGCTGTTGTTGGTTTTACCTCTTGTGGCGTTCAGATAGGACAGCCTTTCGAAGGCAGCATATGGAGTGTCAATTCCTTCACATACGTTCAATCTTGCCAGAGGGCCAACACGATTCCATCCACTTTCTCTGCCAAGATGTTTTAGGTATGGAAACTTCAGGTAGGACCATTTTTCAACGCCTTCATAAAAATAGTTTTGATAGTCATCAGAATGGATATCTTTTAAAGTGATCTTACCCTCATCATCAATTGCTCTTAGATAACCGTCATACAGATCCAGGTTACCCGTTTCTTTGTTCACCAGGCCCAAATGACCAGAAGAAAAGGCAGCAAACTGATGGAACCATTCCTGATTTTTTGAATAATAGACTTTAATGAACTCCAGTATTTCTTTAGACCATTCAATCATGGCATCAACAGAAGGAATTTCTTTTCCATTCAGAAAATAGTCGCGTTCCTGGGCACTTATTTTTTTATGAACCCCACCCGGAGTTGTTGAAATTCCATGAATTCTTTTACCGGCGATCATTTTTATGATCTCCTGACCAAATTTCCTCATTTGGATTCCCTTTTTAGCAAGCTCAGGATATTCCATGGCCACAGAAACGACATTGCGTCTGTTTGGTTTTGCATCAACCCCAAAAAGAAGGTCAGGTGAAGCCAGATAGAAAAAGTGTAGTGCATGCGATTGAAATATCTGACCATAATGCAGCAGTTTCCGTATTTTTTGAGCAGGGACTGAAAGATCCTCAGGTTCGAGGCCTACAATTTGATCAATGGCTTTTGCCGCCGCTAAATGGTGACTTACGGGGCATATTCCGCATAAGCGCTGTACCATTACAGGAGCTTCCCAATAGGGATGGCCCTGAATGAACTTTTCAAATCCTCTGAATTCCACGATATGAAAAAAAGAATCTTTTACTTTATTATTATCGTCGAGATGAATGGTTACTTTCCCATGTCCTTCAACTCTTGTTACCGGATCAATGACTATTTTTCGACTCATGATTTTGCGTTTAATCGTATTTAAATTCTTCATGCATCACAGGGAATTCTTTACCCAACAGCACGCTTTTTACCGCTTTCCATATATGATTGGCGTTTGGTGGACATCCAGGAATAAAGTGGTCTATTTTAACGACTTCATTACAAGGATATACATTGTTCAGAATTTTAGGGATATCTTCATGGTTAGGAATTGTGTTAGCCCCAATTTCACTTGTGATTCCATGAATGTAAGCTTCTTCAAGACACTCTTTGAGAGGAAAAAAATTACGCATCGCCGGGATTCCTCCCATGATAGCACACTCTCCAAAAGCGATAAGGATATCGCATTTCTTTCTGAATTCCTTTAGAACTTTTATATTCTCAGAATTGGCAACACCTCCCTCGATCAAACCTACATGACAACGTTTACTGA
Organism: Flavobacteriaceae bacterium; assembly: GCA_020347545.1. Taxonomy (GTDB): domain Bacteria; phylum Bacteroidota; class Bacteroidia; order Flavobacteriales; family Flavobacteriaceae; genus Lutimonas. The sequence goes on from CP070731.1 coordinate 800,366, forward strand.
ACTTCTTTATGTCTGTAAGTGGTGATTTGTTGAATTCAACAATTTCCAGCATATCAATAAGTTCGGTATCAATGTCAAGCAGTGACATATGGCATCCAAAGCAGCCAGCCAATGAAGTTGTTGCCACTATAAATTTTTCATCTTCATTTTTAATGGCGCACAGGTCCCCTGAAGAGGTTTGCTTGGTTTTACCAAGGATATCGTATTTTCTTTCCCCAAATGGCTCTTTGTAGATCATTCCTTTGACCAGGATTGCTCCAACAGGGCATATATTCATGGCATTTATAGCCTCGGCTTCAGATAGTTTTTCTTCTTGCTCATAATCTATATGTACCCTTGTTTTGACTCCGCGATTCACAAATGAAAAAATGTCCATTCCATCCGAAGTGGTGATCTCTTCAACACAACGTCTGCAAAGAATGCACCTGTTGGATTCCATGATCATTCTTTTGGAGTTGAAATCAACATATTTATTACTGAAAACATGAGGGAAACGGGAAACAGTTATACCCATATCATAGGCAAGGTTTTGCAAATCACAATTACCGCTTTTTTCGCAGGAAGGGCAGAAATGATTTCCTTCTGCAAATATCATTTCAATAATGGCTTTTCTCGTATCGATCAGTTCCGGGGTATTGATCTCAACATTCATTCCTTCTTTTACCTGAGTGGTACAACTGGTTGTGAATTTTCCATTCACCATTACCGTACAGATTCTGCATGTACCCAGAGAGGGCTCAATTTCTCTGAAATGACAGAGGGTAGGAATATAGATTCCGTTTTCTTTGGCTGCGTCTACGAGTTTTTTGTTTTCTAATACCTGGTATTCTTTACCATCGATATTAATATTGACCTTTTTATTCATGGACTTGTTCAATTTCGTTAATGATGGCATCATAATCACTTACAACATTTTCGGATTCAAAAGATTTATTGAAATCACTTTGCGCGAGCAAGCATTTTCGAAATTCATCGGGAAATTTCAACATCCCGGTAAGCAGACAGTTCGTCGAGGTTTTACCAAGGCCGCATCTGCTTGATTGTTTGATAATGGTACTCCATT
>CP070731.1:801528-804946 GCA_020347545.1 Flavobacteriaceae bacterium
GGATTTTGCACTTTGGAAGAAGGCGGAACCAGAACACATTCAAAGATGGAATTCACCCTGGGGTGTTGGTTTTCCGGGATGGCATCTTGAGTGTACAGTAATGAGCACAAAGTATCTTGGTGAGCAATTTGATATACATGGAGGAGGGATGGATCTGAAATTTCCGCATCACGAATGTGAGATTGCACAGGCTCAGGCCTGCAATCATTTGAATCCGGTAAAATACTGGCTTCATGGGAACATGCTTACCATGAACGGTAAGAAAATGGCAAAATCAACAGGGAACAATATTCTTCCTGAAGAAATATTCACCGGAGACAACCCGAATATCTCAAAGGGGTTTTCTCCAAGCGTGGCACGATTTTTTATGATGCAAGCGCATTACAGAAGCATACTTGATTTTTCTAATGATGCTATTTTGGCAGCAGAAAAAGGATACAGCAGATTGATGGAATCCATAGATCTTATGCAACAACTTCAACCGGCTAAAAGTTCTTCTCTGGATGTCACATCCTGGAAGGAAAAATGCTATCTGGCCATGAATGATGATTTTAATACACCCGTATTGATTGCTCATTTATTCGAAGGGGTAAAATGGATCAATCTTCTCAATGACGGTAAAGAAGGTTTGACGTCGAATGACCTAGAGTTGTTCAGGTCAACAATGAAGGTCTTTACTTTTGATATTCTCGGTCTTGAAAATTCTAAAAAATCAGATCAGGATACCGATCGTTTGGACGGATTGGTAAATCTGCTTATTGAAATGAGAAAAACGGCGCGAGATGATCGCAATTGGGAGCTATCAGATAAAATACGGGATGAATTAATTGGTTTAGGTATTCAGTTAAAGGATGGAAAAGAAGGTACTACTTATTCGTTGAACTAATTTAAAAGAATCATGATAAAAAGGATATTAATTTACCCTTTCCTTTTGTTGATCCGCTTTTATCAGGCAGCCATTTCTCCCTATACTCCTGCAAGTTGCAGGTATTCCCCAACATGTTCACAGTACGCCATTGAAGCCCTCCAGATTCATGGTTTGTTTAAAGGAGGCTGGTTGGCCATAAAAAGGATATTCAGTTGTAATCCTTGGGGTGGAAGTGGATACGACCCTGTTCCGCCAAAAGAAATTTATAATAAAACCAAAGAGTAGGAGGCTTATTAAAAGTTTCATTTATATTTACCCTTTAAATTAGAATTAATGTTGTTTTTAAGTATTGAGTGGGATCCGAGCATTGAATTGATTAAAATAGGATCATTTGCGATAAGATATTATAGTCTTATGTTCGTAATAGCCTTTGTCCTCGGGCTTCAGATCATGAAAAGGATCTTCAAGAGGGAGGGAGTTTCACTGGATAAGCTCGACTCTTTATTTATTTATACAGTGATAGCAACATTGTTAGGGGCGCGACTGGGGCATTTTTTATTCTATGATACCGAGTTTTTATTATCCAATCCTTTGGAAGTACTTCTCCCGGTAAAATTTAATCCCTTTCGATTTACGGGCTACCAGGGATTGGCAAGTCACGGAGCGGCTATTGGAATTATCATTGCCATGTATTTTTACTCAAAGAAAGTAGTTAAAAAACCCATGCTCTGGATTCTGGACAGAATCGTAATACCTGTTGCGAGTGGTGCCATTTTTGTACGTATCGGAAATCTGATGAATTCAGAAATTATCGGTAAACCTACCAACTCTGACTACGGATTTGTTTTTAAACAATTGGGAGAGGATTTTCCCAGACACCCGACGCAGCTCTATGAATCGTTTGGATATCTCATTACCTTTATTTTGCTTTGGTTTGTTTACTGGAAGACAGATAAGAAAGATAAACTAGGTTATATTTTTGGCCTTTTTATGGTTTGCCTTTGGTCTGTTAGGCTGGTGGTTGAGTTCTTTAAAGAAGCCCAGGTGGATCAGAGAGGGGACTGGGATTTAAATACGGGACAATTACTTAGTATTCCGATGATTTTGGTCGGACTTTATTTCATGTTCCGTAAAACATCTAAAAAGGCCTAAATCTCACGGTTTTTATCATAAGGGATACTTTTCAACAGATGTTTGATAACCTCTATCCTCGCGTCTGTTTTTCTATTCGCCTTGATTACTTTAAAAGGAATACCACCGTTTTGAGTATTCTCAAACATTTTATTCTTGTAAGATGTATAAGAATCCCATAATTCCTGAGCTTTCTCGTCAACCTTACTCATTTTCCATTGTTTCAAGGGATCATTTTTAATGTCTTCAAACCTTTTGGCTTGTTCTTTTTTTGATATTGACATATATAATTTCACCAAAAGAATTCCTGATTCCGTGATCATTCTCTCAAAATCATTGACCTGATTCATAAAAATCCTGTATTCTTCGTTGGTGCAGAATCCGTTAACAGGTTCGACCACAGCTCTGTTGTACCAGCTTCGGTCAAAAAATACGATTTCACCCGCTTTTGGAAATTGCTGTATGTAGCGCTGAAAATACCATTGAGTTCTTTCAACGGCCGTAGGTTTAGGTAAAGCGACGATTCTGAAATGCCGTGGATTAATTCTCTCCGTAATTCTCCTGATGGAACCCCCTTTACCTGCCGCATCTCTACCTTCAAAAATTACAATTACACGCATATTTTCATCTATTATACATGCCTGTTGACGAATCAGTTCTGTCTGCAAAACTTTGAGCTGTTTCTCGTAATCAATATACCTTATGGTTTTGGGTAAATTGATCGTATCGTTCATTAGAATAGACAATAAACCCTTTTTGGAATTCAATTTCTTTAAATCCTTTTCTGATAATTTCTCCATAATTGTCTAGTCGTATTTGTGCAGTGAACGAAAATAACGCATAATTACGTTGGGGTCCGGAAATAGTGAAACCTTACTGTCATCTTTTTTATCATAGTCAAAAAGCGATAATACGTATCGCATGCATTCCAGTCTTGCTGTTTCTTTCTTATTTGTTTTCACTATGATCCAAGGGCTAAAGGAAGTATGTGTCTTGCTAAACATCAATTCCTTATATTTTGTATAATCATCCCAATATTCCTGACCTTTCTTGTCTACCGGGCTAAACTTCCATCGTTTCAGAGGATTGTCTTCTCTGGCGTTAAAACGTTTCAGTTGTTCCTCCTTTGTAATGGATAACCAGAATTTGATAATTGTAACCCCGTCTTCATAGAGCATATGCTCAAACTCAGGAAGCTGAACCATAAACTGTTCGTATTGATGGTTTGTACAGAAGCCCATAACGGGTTCCACGACCGCTCTGTTATACCAGGATCTGTCAAAAAATACCAGCTCTCCCGGGTTTGGTAAATGCTGAATGTAACGAGTGAAATACCACTGGCCCCTTTCAACATCAGTGGGTTTGTTCAAAGCAACAAGGCGCATGGACCTTGGATTAAGGTGTTCCGTAAAACGTCTT
>CP070731.1:805046-808454 GCA_020347545.1 Flavobacteriaceae bacterium
ACTCTTCCCAGCAGATTAATAAGATTTCAGCAACAAGTAACGGGACAAAATTCTTCCGTACTTTTTCAATACCAGCCCAGCTTAACCCACCTTAAAGCACACCGAACAGTAGTTCTCCTGATCTGACAGCCCAGCCTCTTTTCTGAGGTATTTACCATTCCCTGAAAACATTTAATCGGACATGCAGATGATAAGCATGCTGATGGCTCGCCTATAAGCACCCATCAAAATTTTTTAATTGTTTTACCCGTTTTATATATATGTCGGCCAAGAGGTTTATTGGTCGGGAGTACCACATGAAAAAAATCCTTAAAGAAGTCTGGGCATTTTTATGCTCTGTCAAGTTGGCACTTTTTACATTTATTATTCTGGCCACAACATCCATTATCGGGACCGTTATTCCACAGGATGAACAGTTATTCTTTTATATCCATAAATCTTTACTGTTCGGGTTTGTCTGGTTGTCAGCAGGAATAATTACCGGGGCTGTCTGGGCAAATTCAGCCTGGGGAACATACTGGAGTTGGGATCCCAAAGAAACATGGTCATTGATTACATGGTTTGTATATGATTCAGCTCTTCATGCCCGTTTTACTAAAGGCTGGGTGGGGACGAGAATTGCATGGTTGTCTATTATTGGTTTTTTGTCGGTTGTCTTCACCTACTATGGCGTCAATTTCCTGCTATCCGGCCTTCACAGTTATGGCTCTTAAACAAAAAATGTTCGATTGAGTACTGAAATATTTAACCAAAGAAGGTGAACAATATGATACCTCGTAAAACATTCACTGCTTTTTTCGCTGCTATTTTCTTAGCAACAATAGGTTTTAGCTACATGCTTGAAAATAACAAATCAAAAGAAATTAAATCATTTTTCCCTAACCAGAAATCATGGGAACTTAAGCGTTTTGCTATAACAGATGACAAAGATAAAACCCTTGTTTTCAAAAGGATCAACTGTGTTTGGGTTATCGGGGATGACAACCTGCCATCTGATGAGATTAAGGTGACTGCCTTGGCTGAGAAGCTGATTACTCTCAAATCTGACGACTTGGTAACAGAAAATGAGGGTGATTATGAAAGACTTAAAGTCAGTACTTCACAGTTCAGTTTTAAGATAGAGTTCAGTTTTAAAGATGAAACTTCCAGAACGCTGCTACTTTGGAAAGCAGATATGGGTAGACCAAGTCATGCAAGACGTGCTGATGAATCAGGCGTTTATCTCATCTATGAACCTATGCTTGCAGAAATCAAACTAGATACAAAAGAATGGGTTAACTCAGTGGATGAAGTATCCGGATTATCAAAACAATGAAACAAAATATTCCCATATTCATTATTTGCACAATTTTACTTATCTGGGTAGGTCCAGCGTTAGGTTGTTTAAGCAACACCATTAACATCGGCATATTAAATACAGATAAGTCGCGGCTTTTGGCAGAACTGATTTCGCAGACAATAAATGAGAGAACCGGGACTAATGTCAAGTTGTTGATATACGACTCCATTGAAGAATTCAATGAGGCTTTAACTATTACTAATAGAGAGTACCGTATTGACCTGCTGATAGAAAACCCTGAGAAGTTTAAACAAACTGCAGACAGTAAAAAGATTACTATTTTAAAAACTGCGAAAGATGGTGAATCGTTTGGAAAAAATGACCCAGTCTCCTTTATTCAAACGCCATTAGTTATAGGTAGTTATGATGCGGGGTTCCCTGAATCAACAGTTTTTTATAGGAGTGACCTCCTGAAGGATTATCCGTTGTTACCAAGATTACTGACTAAACTCTCTAGGACACTTGGCTTCATATCCTATGAGCGACTTTTGCAATTTGTAGAGGAAGGCGAGAAACCAAGAAATGTTGCAAGAGATTTTTTGAAAAAAAAGAAATTAATTTAAGCAGCCTTGAAAAAAAGAATGACTTACGATTTAGAAAAACATCTGAATAAACGAGAAAAGGTTCTTGGGGTGAAGAATCGCGGGATAAGCTTTGCGGCTCTGGCTGCAATAGTATCATTGATTTTAATCCTTGGATTAGGTGTGGTTGTCATACCAAAATCAATTACCTACCTGAGCAGCCGAAACCTCGATGATGCTGTTTATAAACTTCAGGATGCCGAAACATGGTCACATATTATTATTTCAGACATCAAAAATCTGAAAGGGGTCAAAAAGGTTAGTGGAGACAGTAATGGTACAAGAATTGTTGTGACCTTTGACAGGACCCATACAGACATAAAATCTATCACAGCCTATTTAACACAAAAAGAACTTAAACCAGTTCTCCTGAACCGCGTCAGTCACTCTCAACGATTGAAAACACTAAAAAAGGAAGCGAAGTTTGGGGGATAAACAGGAGTAATTAGATGAAGAATAGAGATACAAATCTAATTAAAAAGGAAATTGCAATTGTCGTTACAATCGTTGCACTAGTAATAGGGTTTCTGGGAGGTGTTTTTTACAGTGCTCTTAAATCACCTTCCGGTACATCCCAGAATGCCGGGACTCAATCAACCGGCCAGCCTTCCCAGAATGTTCAGCAGCAGGCCAACCGGATACTGGCATTGGAACAGGAAATAGCTGCCAACCCTGACAATGTCAACGCTTTGATAGAGCTTGGAGATATCTATCTGGACAGCAACAGGTATGAGAATGCAATCTCGATATTTGTAAAAGCGGAACAACTGGCTCCAGCAAATTTCCACATCTTGAACGACCTGGGAACCCTGTATCTGAGAACCGGCAGGTTGGAAACCGCACTGGAGAAGTTTGAAGCTGTTTTGAAAATTGACCCCAGCCACATCCACAGTTTGTACTATGTTGGTCTAGTGCATCGTGAGACAGGCAATGCAGACAAGGCACTGCAGGCCTTTGAAGAGGTGCTGGGACTGAACCCTGACCCGCAACTTGCTGATGCAATCCGCCAGGAGATAGCGACCTTGAAGGATCAACCTCCACCTAGCGGATTTCCCGGGTCAGATTTTAATCAGGCTAAGTAAAGAGGATAAATATTTAATTTGGAGAATAACGAATGACCCAATCGAACAAAAAATCTTTAAGCTGGAATATTCTTTTTCTCTGCTGGCTAGTAGCCAGTGTATCAACTATGGGAAGTTTATTTTTCAGTTATGTGATGGGATTTGCGCCCTGTGTTTTATGCTGGTATCAAAGAATTTTTCTGTTTCCTTTGGTTCTAATTCTTGCAGTAGGGCTTTTTCCTTTAGACAGAAATGTTGTGAAATATGCTCTGCCTTTAGCAATAGCTGGCTGGCTGACGGCATTATATCACAACTTGCTGTACGCCGGCATCATACCGGAGAGCATACAGCCTTGCAGCCAGGGAGTTACATGTACCGAAGAATACATCAACCTGTTTGGCTTTTTATCAATACCAATGCTTTCTTT
>CP070731.1:808554-811953 GCA_020347545.1 Flavobacteriaceae bacterium
CCTGCCAGATTACCTCCTATCATCAAAACCACTCCAAATTCGCCAATGGTATGTGCAAAGGCCAAAATAACTCCGGTTAAAATTGAAGGTTTTATATTGGGTAACAATACCCTGATCAAGGTTGTAAATTTCGATTTACCCATTACAAAGGAAGCATTCTTTAAAGCAGGTGACAAATTCGAAAATCCGGCTTGAACAGGATGAACCATAAAGGGTAAACTGTAAATCATCGAGCCCAGAACCAATCCTTCAAAAGAAAAAACAAGCCTTAATCCCAGCCATTCATCCAGCCAGGTTCCAAAGGCATTGGAAGGGCTAAAGGCAAGAAGCATGTAAAATCCGATCACGGTAGGCGGTAATACCAGCGGCATACTCACCAGGGTTTCTGCAAAAGGTTTGATCCTTGATCTGGTATAGGCCAGCCAATAGGCCAGTGGCACGGAGATTACAAGCAGTAATAATGTGGTTATCAATGCCAGTTTAAATGTAATTACCAAGGGATTCCAATCAATCATTTTGCAAGTATCAATTCATTGGTTTTTATCATAGCTGTCAACTCCATGTCGTTCTTGATATTTAATTGCTCAACAGCATTTGAGGTAACGATGGAAGTGATCCGGCCTACTTCAGTTTCTATGGACACCTTACTCAACAAAGTATCCGATTCAATATTGGAAACCCTACCTTTGAGTTTATTTCTAAGACTGATACCACTCATATCTCCAACACCTAAGATGACCTCCGTCTCCTTAAAGATAACTTTCACTTCATTACCCTTTTTGAGGTATTCTGCCGTATCCGGTGTATCGATGAGAATCGAAGAAAAGATTTCAGATCCCACATGCACTCTTACAATGGAAAGATCTCCATTCACTTTTATATTAGCTATTTTACCTGATAGTATATTCACTTTAGCTCCGTATGGTATCCAAACTTATGCAAAATTACTTTTCCTTCATCAGAAAGAAGAAAATCTTTGAATTTAATTGCGTGCTCCCTGAATTGACCCCTTACCTTCAAAAGGACCATTCCCTGAGAAATAGGGTCGTAAAGACTCTGATCAATTTCGATCCAGGTTCCGGTATCTTTCATTTTATCGGAAAGAACCACTGACTTAGAGGTAAATCCCAAATCAGCGGCTCCTGATATAATAAATTGGTTTGTCTGTCCTATGCTTTCACCATAAACGAGCCTTTCTCGAAGTTGATCCTGTAAACCCAGACCATTGATGACCTTCATGGCCGCCACACCATAAGGTGCAGTCTTTGGATTTCCCAGAGCCACAAAATCCAGATCCTCTGATTCGAGGAGTTCAAGATCCAATACCAGATTTTCTTTTACGGTCCAGAGAACCAGATTCCCGTAGGCATAGGTATAAGGCTCAGAAAGCGTATATCCCTCCTTAAACAATTCTGTCGGGTATTTCATATCCGCAGAAAGAAACAGGTCAAAAGGGGCTCCCTCCATAATCTGAGCCGTCAGTTTTCCACTGGAACTCAGTACGATCTCACATTCTGTTCCTGTTTGCTTTGAAAACTCTTCAACGAGTTCCTCAATGACGAACTGAAGGTTTGAAGCCGCCGCAATAGTAAAAACCTGTTTATTTTCGGTTTCGCATGAAACCAGAAGAATTAGTGCGTACAAGCAAACAGAACTCAGATATTTTTTAATCATAGGCCCTTCAACAAATTTTGTTTTAAGCTTCTTCGGGTGACATGAATTTGTACACTAAACCGGCGATGATGGCACCGATTATAGGAGCTACCCAAAATAACCATAACTGCCCTATGGCCCAATCTCCCACGAATAGTGCCTGGCTCGTACTTCTTGCCGGATTGACAGAAGTATTGGTAACAGGAATGCTGATCAGATGGATCAGGGTAAGGGCCAAACCGATAGCCAAACCTCCAAATCCTTTAGGAGCCTTGGAATGTGTTGCCCCCAAAATGACAACAAGAAACATAAAGGTCATTACAATTTCTGTCACAAGAGCTGCTGTCATACCATATCCATCAGGTGAATGTTCCCCAAATCCATTTGCGGCAAAACCACTTCCTACCAGATCAAAACCTTCTTTTCCACTGGCAATCAAATACAAAATTCCTGCACCTGCAATTCCACCAAGTACCTGAGCGATGATATAAGGAATCAGATCCTTTTTGTCGAATCGCCCACCCATCCAAAGTCCGATGGAAACCGCGGGATTCAAATGACAACCAGAAATATGCCCGATCGCATAAGCCATTGTTAAAACCGTTAGCCCAAAAGCTAGTGAGACACCTACAAATCCAATTCCAAGTTCGGGGTATCCGGCTGCAAGAACTGCACTTCCGCAACCCCCAAGTACCAGCCACAGAGTACCGATAAATTCTGCTAATAATTTTTTCATTTTTTTAAAGTTTGGTTAATGATAAGTTGAGACCTGTAACTTCTGATTTTACTTATGAAGTGTCCAGAATCCGTTGATACTAAAGTAGTCAATTTTTACTTAATTATAATGAACCTAAGAATGTGCCTGGCGTCCGTCATCAATTTTAGGTCAATGAACCACAGTCTTGATCCTTTCGCCGAAAAGCTTTTGTCGACTTCCATAAATTGATTAATATTATTCCTTGAAAACCCCCGGCATAGAATTGATTTTTAATTTTATACTTTTCTCCTATGAGGATCATAGCATTAATTATTTTTTTAAGCCTTCTGGGCTGTGAAACCGATAAAAACAAAGACGCACTGGAGGCCTTGGAAATTCACTGGGAAGTAGTCAGTAATTTGGAAAAAGAAGGATGCCATGCAAGGTTCACCTTTATCAACAAATCCAATAGCGAACTCAAGGGTCAGAGCTGGGCCCTCTACTTTAACCAGGCCAATGTCATGCCACGCAAAGAGAATAACACCCTGGGAGAAGTAATTCATATTAATGGCGATTGGTTTAAATTCTCTCCAAATCCAGAAGACTTTATTCTGCTCCCTGAGGATACCCTTCAATTTGATTATTTTTATAAGGATGCTCTGATAAAAAATACAGACGTTCCACTAGGCCCTTATTTTGTTGTTCATGAGGATCAGGAAAATGAAAGAATTTTTGAGGCTGAAAACTTTAAGGTAAAGGCTTTCAATAGGGCAGAACAAATCCATAGGTCCAAGAATGATTTTGTACCTATACCTGACAGCGAAATTTTGTATTCTGAGAACGAAATTATCTCTGAATTAAAACCGGGTGAATTTAGTCCGATCGTCCCAAGCCCTTATCAGATTGAAACATTAGAGGGTTCACTGGAGCTAAAGAAAATCGCGGGCATATGGGCAGACAAAGATTTCAACAGTGAAGTGAATTATCTTCAAAATACTTTGGTAAATCGATTTGAGGTATCAAGCGAATTTAAAAATGAAGCTGAGGCA
>CP070731.1:812053-815443 GCA_020347545.1 Flavobacteriaceae bacterium
TGACACACAACAGTAGCAGGGGCGACATACTAAGATTTTAATGAGCAAAAATAATAGATTTTTAATGGATTAGAACACATATTTTGCTTTAAATAAGGCCTGGATCTGACGAAAAAATAATTCTTTAAAAGTGAAAAAAGCTTACATTTGTCGCATGGATTTTTCTTCAAAATTATTACAGAACGCAGTAGATGAAGTGGCCCAGTTGCCCGGAATAGGGAAACGGACCGCACTTCGACTTGTTTTACATTTATTAAAGCAGCCCAAAGAGCAGACCAGGTTTCTTTCAAAAGCCTTGCTCGAGTTTAGAGAAGAAATTAAATTGTGCCGGAATTGTCATAATATTTCAGATGTGGATCTATGTGAAATTTGCAGTAACAGCAGAAGAGATCCGGAGGTAATTTGCGTGGTTGAGGATATACGAGATGTTATGGCCATTGAAAACACATCTCAGTTCAAAGGCCTCTATCATGTGCTGGGAGGAAAAATTTCTCCGATCGAAGGGATAGGCCCGCATAATCTTACCATTGATAACCTGGTTGAAAAAGTTGACAAGGGTGGGGTGAAAGAGATTATTCTTGCCCTGAGTTCTACGATGGAGGGTGATACCACGAATTTCTACATATACAGGCAATTACAAAAATATGAACTTAAACTTACCACGATTGCCAGAGGTATTTCAGTGGGCGATGAAATTGAGTATGCAGATGAGGTTACCCTTGGCCGAAGTATAATTAACAGGGTACCTTTTGCCAATAGCCTGAAGGGACTTTAATAAAATAACCGCCCTTGAAAGAATAGCTATTTAAGACCGATAGCTCTCTTTAATTGCCTCATTTTTTTTACGGGATGATTTCGTATGAATCTTCTTAACAACCAGGGTGATAACCTGTTTAGAAACAGAGTTACCCCTTCTGATCCGCCAATAAATGCAGATTCTTTTCGCTTCATCACGGCATCTGCAATTTTAGTTGCGGCTTTATCTACGGGATAGGCAGTTTGAAAAGTTTTATCAATTTTCCCGAATTTCTTACCACTGCCGGTTAAGGCATGAGCAGTGATTTCAGTTTTAATTATTCCCGGGATAATAATTGTCAGAAAGATATTATAGTTTGCGATTTCACTTCTTAGCGTTTCATAAAACCCATGAAGGGCATGTTTGGATGCGGCGTAAGAGGCAATTTTGGGCACTCCGTATTTCCCCGACAAACTGCTTGTTACAACAATATGCCCTGCATTTCTTTGTATAAAATGAGGGAGTAGGGCTTTGGAAATCAGAATTGAAGAAAAATAATTAATATTCATTAGTTTAACATCAATTTCCAGAGGCGTATTTAAGGCAAAATCTTTAACGGCAACCCCTGCATTACTGATAAAGAAATCTATTTTGCCAAAAAAAGAAAGTGCTTTTTCTACCTTTTTTTCTAATTCATTCAATTGTTCTAAATCAACAGGCAATACTTTGGCTTTATCATTATTTAAAGGGAGATTTTGCTTCACCTCTAAGAGCTTGGATTCTGACCTTGAGGATAGGATAAGAAGGGCACCTCTTTTTGAAAACTCATAACTTAGTGCCTCTCCTATTCCAGAGGATGCTCCGGTTATCCAAATAACTTTGTTTAAAAAGGGTGAATTTTTATCCATTTTTAGCAGAAATTTAAGTTTTCTTCATTTTTCCCAGGAAACCAATTCATCTTTATTATAGATATCCTTTAATTTCCTTTCATATTTTTCCGAGATTAAGCTTCTTTTTAGTTTTAGTGTTGGGGTCAAAAGACCATTTTCAATGGTCCAAGGATTTTTCGATACGATGACTTTCTTAAGTCGCTGATATTCCATCACCCCTTCATTTTGCTGGCGTAATACTTTTTCAAGACTCTCGACAATTTCATTCTTTGAAAGTGTTTCAGCCAGGTGTGACAACGAAACGAGCACAAAAGGCTGAGGATAGAAGGTTCCCATTATGCATACCTGTTCGATAATTTTTAATTCTAAAAAAGGAATTTCAAGAAGGGATGGGGAAATATATTCTCCTTTTGTTGTTTTAAAAATATCTTTTACCCGTCCCGTAATTTTTAAATAGCCGTCTTCGGTAAGTTCACCCATATCTCCTGTTAACAGGTAATCGTTAACAATTGTCTCCTCGGTTAGTTTTGGATTCCTGTAGTAGCCTTTCATCAGCCAACTGCATTTCTGTTTAATCTCTTTTGTTTCCTTATCAATGATTACTTCCTGTCCGGGAAATAATTTTCCAACTGAACCAATTTTGATTGCTCCTGCCGGATTCATCGAGATCACGTTAAAATTTTCGCTCATTCCATAAGCTTCACGGATATTAATTTCTAACTTCATGAACCACCGTATAATATCAGGTGCAAGAGGGGCTGCACCTGAAAGAATTATCTCTGCATTTAACAATCCGAGAGAAGTTTTTATTTTTTTGATCACGATTTTGTTGATAAACGGAATATTCAATAAAATATCCAATCGGTTTTGTGGTATTTTTTCTAAAATTTTAATTTGAAACTTTTCCCATATCCTTGGTACACCAAAAAAATGAGTAGGCTGGGTGTCTTGAATATTTTTCGAGAATGACTCCAGCGATTCAACAAAGGAAATCGTCCCGCCACAGTAGATGCCTCCGCATTCAATAAGTCCCCTTTCTGCCGCATGACTAAGCGGAAGATAAGAAACGAATTTGTTACCTTTCTGGTTCAATCCCACTTCATCTGAAGCTACCTTGACGGCAGTTATTACAGAACCATATGTATGAACAACTCCTTTGGGGTCACCTGTGGTTCCTGAAGTGTAGATAATTGTCATTGTGTCTTCACAACTAATTTCAATCGGCTCAGGTACAGGGTGGCTCTGGCAAAATTCAGACCAGCTGACACACCCTTTTCGATCATGCCCATCCATTGACATAACCTTGATTTCTTTTCCTATCACCTCTTTTTGACGTGACCAGTCTTCAGGGTTCAGTTTACCTGTAATTATAGCTTTACAACCTGAATCTTTCAAGATTTTTTTCATCGATGCTGCATTGATATTTGCATACAATGGCACCGAAATATAGCCTCCCATCATAAGTGCGAGGTCACAAATGATCCATTCTGCACAATTTGCAGATAATATTGAAATTCGATCACCTTTATCAAATCCTTGAGATTTTAAGGCACCCAGAAGTTGACGGGCTTTAATGCCGCAGTATTTCCATGAATAGTTCTTCCAGCCAGCATCCTTTGGTTGCCTGAGGAATATATTATTTGGTGTTTGCTCTTCCCAGGACAGAAAATAATCTAAGATTGTCATGATTTACTGTTAATAACCCTTTTAATTCATGATACTTGGAAAGAAGTATCAATTGAGCCGCAAAGATCATATCGTAAC
>CP070731.1:815543-818887 GCA_020347545.1 Flavobacteriaceae bacterium
TCATTGTCGAGATATTCGAACTTTCCTTTGATATCACTTGGAGCTGTTCCCGGATTTGACTCCAGATCATAATAACCGGCAAGTTGATGTTGGTTGAGAATTTCGTAAACAGTCCTGCATCCCTTGCAACAAAAAGATTTTTGATCAAATACTATCCTTTCCTTATCGCAATCCAGACCGCAGTGGTAGCAGTTTTCTTTAGACATATATCCCTAGAAAAATTGGGTAAATTTCTTATAAAAAAATTACATAAAAAAATGAATGGTATTAGAATTTATATAAATTTGCAAAAAACAACCCTAACATTTATGAAAGAAGATTGTGAAAAATGCGTGATCAGAGATTTAAATTCTCTGAGCTCTATAACTGGTAGAGAGTTACATGAAATAGCAAAAAAGAAATCATCGCTTCATATTCAAAAAGGGGAGGTGATATTCAGTGAAGGAACATCCTTAAGAGGCGTATATTGTTTACGAAATGGTAAATGCAAATTGACAAAACTTGCACCTAACGGCAAGGAACAGATAGTTCGATTTATAAGAAGAGGAGAATTGGTGGGGCACAGGTCTGTGATCAGTAATTCTGTCGCTCATTTAACAGTAACTGCTTTGGAGGAGATGGATGTTTGTTTTATTCCTAAACACGAGATTCTTGAATTGTTTAGAAATAATTCTGAGTTCTCCATGGAGATTACCAAGTCTTTGGCCGAAGATCTTGATGAGGCGAACGCTTCAATTGCCAATATGGCACAGAAAAACGTAAGAGAGAGGTTGGCAGAATCTCTCTTGTTTTTTGACAAAATTTTCGGTGTTGACAAGGATGGCTATATTTCGGTAACACTGACGCGAGAAGAAATTGCCAATGCTATTGGAACTGCAACTGAATCAACCATTCGCCTTTTATCTGAATTTAAGAAAGAAGGATATATTTCTTTACAGGGAAAGAAAATAAGAATTGAAGATAAAGTAAAACTTCAACACCTCACAGAGGGTTATTAAATTCCCCCTGGAAACAGATCAAACAAAAAAGCCTTGTTGTTGAACAAGGCTTTTTTATTTAAAACTATTAACTTTAAAATCAATTCATTAAATCATTGAATCTAAAGTCTTTTTTATAATACTGATACAATCCATAAGTTGTTCTTCCGTCATAACCAGAGGAGGAGCAAATCGAATAATATTTCCATGGGTTGGCTTTGCAAGAAGACCATTTTCCTTGAGTTTCATACAAATTTTCCACGCCATTTCACTGTGTTCGTCTTCATTGATTACAATGGCATTCAAAAGCCCTTTTCCTCTTACAAGAGTCACTAAGTCACTTTCCTTAGTAAAAACCTCCATTTCTTTTCTGAAAATATGACCAAGCCGATACGCGTTAGAAGCCAGATCTTCATCCCTTATGACCTTTAAGGCCTCCATGGCAACCGCAGCCGCCACAGGATTTCCACCAAAAGTGGAGCCATGGACTCCTGGAGTGATTACTTCCATTATCGGATCATTGGCCAGCACCGCGGAAACTGGATAAACCCCTCCACTGAGTGCTTTTCCTAAAATAAGGATATCAGGTTTTACCTCCGGTGTCCCTGAACAATTTTTTTCGGGACAACTGCAATTGCCACAAGTTGCCAGTAATCTTCCCGTTCGGGCAATGCCTGTTTGAACCTCATCGGCAATAAAAAGTATATCGTTTTCAGCACATAAGGCCCTCGCTTTTTTCAAATATCCTTCCTGAGGCACATAAACCCCAGCTTCTCCCTGGATGGGTTCTACAAGGAACCCGGCAATATTTTCGGTAGATTCGATTACCTCTTTCAGAGCTTCAATATCATCATAGGGTATTTTAACAAACCCAGGGGTATAAGGCCCGAAATTTTTCCTTGCCGTTTCATCATTGGAGAATGAAATAACCGTTGTGGTCCTGCCGTGAAAATTGTTTTCACAAACAATTATTTTGGCTTTGTTTTCAGGAATTCCTTTTTTTTCATAAGCAAATTTCCTGCACAATTTGATGGCGGTTTCAACTGCTTCAGCCCCCGTATTCATCGGCAGAATTTTGTCGAACCCAAAATAGTTGCTCATGAATTCCTCGTAGACTCCTAACTGATCGTTATAAAACGCCCTTGAAGTCAAGGTTAAAGTCTCGGCCTGTTCCTTGAGTTTATTAATTATTCTCGGGTGACAATGACCTTGGTTTACAGCTGAATAGGCGGATAAAAAGTCATAATATTTGTTGCCTTCCACATCCCAGACAAAAACACCTTCACCTTTTTTCAGAACAACTGGCAGCGGGTGGTAATTATGAGCACCGTACTTATCTTCCAGAGCTATGGCAGCCTTTGAAGATTGATTATCTTTCACTAACATTGAATTAAGAATTGATTACTTTATGAATGAGATACATAAAGTTGAATTATACTTGTACAATTCCTTCTTTAGGAGAGAAATCATCCTGATCGTTCACAAAAATATTAAAAAAAATTACAAGAGGAATAGATTTTAACGCGGGCTTTGAAGTATTATGGAGAATATTTTATTCCTTGTGTCGAAAAGTTTATTTTTAGCAGAAAATAACGAATGAATTATTTGGCTCATATTTATCTTTCTCGTGATGAGGAAATGGTTAGCATTGGGAATTTTATGGCCGATCATGTCAAGGGGAGTAAATATAAAAGCTATAATGAACAGGTTCAAATAGGTATTTTACTACACAGGCAGATTGATTCCTTCACCGATGCCCACCCGGTTCCGAGAAGAAGTAAACGAAGACTTCACGATAGGTATGGACTTTTCAGGGGGATTATCATCGACATATTCTACGATCACTTCCTGGCTAAAAACTGGAATGAATATTCGACCGTAAATCTAAAAGTCTATACAGAGAATTTCTATGAGCTTCTCGGGAGGAATACAGAAGTACTTCCGGAAAAGGTGTTGATGCTTTCCAACTATATGATAAAGGATAACTGGCTGTTGAGTTATGCTGAGCTTGAGGGTATTCAAAAGGTTCTTGACGGGATGAATAGGCGCACGGGTAGTATATCTGAGATGAACAGGGCAGTAGAGGACCTGAGAGAAAATTACAAGGAGTTTGAAAACGATTTTACACTCTTTTTTAAGGATTTATGTGATTTTTCCGATCGAAAAATGAACGAAATTAAACAATTATATGAGAGATAGATTCAAAGGGTTCAAATTTCTAGTTGTCTTTCTTTGGCTTAGTTCAGGGATTGCAGGATGTACAGACCTGAACAAGAGTAAAGTTTCGGAAAATACCCATAAAAGGGGAGTCATTGCCGAAAATGGAATGGTGGTCAGTGCTCGCAGCGAAGCTTCAGAAATTGGAGT
>CP070731.1:818987-822308 GCA_020347545.1 Flavobacteriaceae bacterium
AAGAAGTTTATCTTTTTCAGTTGAACAAATGTAAGAATGAAGATGAGGCAGAAGATATCACAATAAAGGCATTTGCAAAGGCCTTCGACAAGATTGAAAGTTTCGATGAAAATTATCAGTTCAATACCTGGTTGATAACCATAGCCCAGAACTTGTACATTGATCATTTGAGAAAGAAAAAAACAGAAACCGTCTCAATCAATAAAAACCGTAAAGAATTTCACAGAATTATTGATGAAGATCCATCCCCTTCAGACAAGCTGATACAGGAACAAAACCTGGCTCAACTCAAAGCCTATATCAGCCAGTTGAAACCTCATTATCAGGAAGTGATCAATCTCAGGTATTTTCAGGAATTAAGTTATAAGGAAATGGCCGCGAAACTGGATGAACCCATGAACAATATTAAGGTGAAGCTGCTCAGGGCGAAAAAACTACTTGCCGAAATTATTACTGGAAAATAATTAATTGAAGATATGAAAGGGAAATTTGGCAATGTTATTAAAAATCTGGGGCCAGGTTTACTTTTTGCAGGTGCCGCCATAGGCGTCTCACATTTGGTACAATCAACTCGTGCTGGAGCAGATTTTGGATTTGGCCTGCTATGGGCATTGCTCCTTGTCAACCTTTTTAAATATCCTTTTTTTCAGTTTGGTCCTCGTTATGCGGCTGCAACAGGAGAAAGCCTTATAGACGGATACAAAAGACTTGGGACATGGGTATTGGTACTCTATTACATACTGACCTTTTTAACAATGTTCACCATTCAGGCAGCGGTGACCATAGTCACGGCAGGACTTGCTCAGAACCTGTTTGGCCTGACTTCAAACCTCAGCATATGGAGCCTGGTCATAACACTTATCAGCCTTGTAATTCTTCTTGTGGGCAAATACCATATCCTTGACAGAACAATGAAAATCATTATTTCGATTCTGGCTCTTAGTTCGGTCATAGCGGTAGGAATTGCAGCCTTTAAAACAGATCAGAATTTTTCAATTGTCCCTCAGTTTCCCCAGGGCTCACTGGAAATAGCCTTTCTTATAGCCTTTCTGGGATGGATGCCTGCTCCTTTGGATATTTCAACATGGCATTCCCTTTGGGCCATCGAAAAACAAAAGGATACAATCAAGGATTTTAATACAAAAAGGGCCCTAACCGACTTCAATATTGGATATATATCCACGGTATTTCTCGGTATTTGTTTTATGAGCCTTGGTGCGCTGGTCATGTTTCATTCCACCGAAGAATTAAGTCAGGGTGCCAGTGAATTTGCCAGCCAGTTGATAAGCCTTTATACAAACAATTTGGGAACGGGTGCGGCTGTTTTTATAGGAGTTGCTGCCTTGACAACCATGTTCAGCACCACGCTTACCACCCTCGATGCATCGCCACGGGCCATGGCCAGAAGTACGGAACTCCTTTTCAATAAAAAACATTCTAAATTTTACCTTTTCTGGATCCTCACTTTATCAGTGGGAACCCTTGTCATTCTCAGCTATTTCAAGGCAAACATGATCACTTTTGTAAAAGTTGCAACAATTATATCTTTTCTAACGGCTCCTTTTTACGCCATTGCCAATCTATTATTGGTCACAGGTAAACACATGCCTGAACAGGCCAGGCCTTCCTTACCTTTGCGAATTCTAAGTTATTCCGGAATACTTTTTCTGGTCTTTTTTAGTATCCTATACCTCACGAGTATCTAAATCAATATTTTATAAAGTGAATTTTGTAGAGGTTTATAAAAAATAGTCTTATCTTTGCACTTTAATTATAATTTATTACAATGTTACAAGGAACAGTAAAATTCTTCAATGAATCCAAAGGTTATGGATTTATCACTGAAGAGGGTTCAAACAACGAGCATTTTGTTCACATTTCTGGTTTAATTGACAAAGTTAAAGAAGGAGATGCAGTTGAATTCGATTTAAAAGAAGGTAAAAAAGGATTAAACGCAGTAAATGTGAAGACCATTTAATATTTGGCTTTAATTTTTTTAATTGATTAAACCTATTCATACGGATAGGTTTTTTTTGTTTAAAAAAATCAATTATTACACCCTATTTTACCAAAACATGACAAATATCAATGAATAAGAACTCTTGAATTTTACTTTTGTAGGCTGGGAGAACTGTTGCTAAATTAACATTGAACAATGGTTTGAAATTAATGTACGAACACTAAAAAAAGTAACAGATGCCTGCAAAACACACTTTTCATATACCCGTTATGGGAACCGGTTTTACCTTAGATACGCCGTTAAAAGTATCCCATTACGGAATGGATTCGGTCATTTCAATTGTAGATGATGTTTTAATTGAAAAGCTCAGAAGAAGCTATTGTGAGAAGTTTGAAATCCCCTATCAGACAATCACCAATAAGATCGAAGACTTCAGGGCCAAAAGAATTACTTCCTATTTAAATCTTCTTCAGGAACTGACGGAAGAAAAGTTCAATCAACTTAAAGAGGCCACCTATGAGTCAGGTCTGGAGTTGAAAAAATATTTCGACATGCTTCCTGATTCCAGTTCCTTAAAAGAGCATTTTAAAGCGATGGTTTCAGAAAATGCCACCTGGAACGATATAAAATCCTGGGCAAATAATCATTTGCATATGGGTAGTATTGATGTTAACATCATGACAAAACTCGATAAGTCCAATTATCAAAACGGAGAAAAACTGGCGCAGGAATACAACGATGCTCACGCTGCACTTAGAGGGTTTGCCGAAAGTAATCTGGAATCGTCCCTGATATTGTCAGCCGGTATGAACCCTAGACTTTACACCTATATGGAGCAGTTTGATGATTTTTATCCTGATTCAGATGGGAAAATTAAAAAGAAAATCATCATCAAGGTGAGCGATTACAGATCTGCATTAATACAGGGAAAGTTCCTGGCAAAAAAAGGACTTTGGGTTTCTGAGTACAGAATTGAATCCGGCCTTAATTGTGGCGGGCACGCCTTTGCCACTGAGGGATTCCTTTTGGGCCCGATTTTAGAGGAATTCAAAAACAACAGAGAATCGCTTTCTACTACAGTAAACGAGATGTTGTCTAAAGCTTTGGCGCAGGCCGGGCGTGTACAACCCAAAACACCACTTCCTCTTAAAATTACGGCACAGGGAGGCGTAGGTACAGATGAAGAACATCAATTTTTAATCGATCATTACGGTTTGGATTCAGTAGGTTGGGGAAGCCCTTTCTTATTGGTTCCCGAGGCTACCACAGTTGATGAAAACACCTTAAGTAAACTTGCCAAAGCAGAAGAAAAGGACCTTTATCTGAGCAATATTTCTCCTCTAGGCGTTCCTTTCAACAAT
>CP070731.1:822408-825696 GCA_020347545.1 Flavobacteriaceae bacterium
TAGCTGAAAAATATAGTTAATGAGACATAATGATTTATTATAATTTACGACAGGTTAATTTATGTTTAAAAAAAATATATCACATGAACAAGGTTTGCTATTCTGTTCCCCGCCCACACAATATTCCAGTAATAGCTTAAACTTTCCGATATTAATTACCAAGAGCTGACAGGAAATTTTCCTCATTTGCTCAAAAAAAAGCACCTGTATTCTGTTCCAGCAGAAAGGCGCCTTTTTTAAAATTTAATTAAAAGATTAATATCTATTTATAATATCGAAACATTTAAAGAAAAATGTAGGAAAAAATTTCAGGATGAACCCTGTCTTTTATGTGGCGAGGTACATTCCCTGTATATTCATGCATATCCCTTACGAATGGTTCGCAACTCGGATTATGAAAAAAACGAAGCCATACAAATAATTACTATCATTTGTAAAACTGCAAAACAACAAGGGAAGCCTTATACTCACCGTCTTTTACCTGATTTTCTTATGCCCGGCTGTGTTATTCGCCTTGATAAAGCATTAGAAGCATACAAGTTAACTCAACATTCCTGTGATATCGAACTCGCCTGCCAGACCATGCTCTGCATTGATGAACGAACCGCCCGGAAACATATGGACTGCATAGAGAATGCAATTCAGCAAGCGAATGTTAAATTAGCAGAAACAATTGCACAGTCTCCAGAAGCCGGCGACTTGCCAGATTTAACACCAGAGAGCACACCTTTGATTATTCTTACGTCATTGCGTGATGCTTTCTTCCGAGCAAGACTCCGTTCGGGAACAGCAACAACTGTACCAAGTATTCTTTCTTTTCTTCAGCAAATTCGGTGGCAATTTTTTTCAAACCGACCATCGGCTACTGTCACGACAAAACAACAACCTCCATGATATTATTAAGAAAAACAAAGGAGGAATACATGAAAAATTCAATTGATTGGGCTGATATTCCTGAATTGGAACTTCAAGCCTTTAACGAACGTCTGACACTGGTCGAGACCATACTCGATGATAGTATTGATGAGGGAGAACGTCTGCGAGTACGTGAGGACTATCTGCAACGCACTGGTGTGACAGAACGTACTATCAGGAATTATCTCAAGCGATACCGGGATCAAGGAGCGAAAGGTCTGTTGTTTTACAAAAAACATGTTCCATCACCACGGATATCTGATGAAAAATTGCGGGATCGGATTCTGTATCTTGTGGAACAGCGTCCTGCACGAACTGTGCCGCAATTGCGTCGTTTACTTTCTCAAGATCCTGAGTATACAGATGCAATCAGCAAGGTCTCAGATAGGACTCTTTATCGGTTCCTGGCAGAACAAGGTTTGACTCAAAAAAACCGTCACAGGAAAGTCCGTGATTTGGGCAGAAAGGCATATCATCAATTTCAGGCCGCAGCCTCTTTGCATCTGGTGCAGGGCGATGCCCGAGATGGGATATACCTTCCTGATCCAAACGGAAAAGACAATACGCAAAGAAAAACCTACCTGTTCGTCTGGCTTGACGATTTTTCGCGTAAAATTCTTTTTGCCAAATACTATTGGGATGAAAAATTACCGCGAATGGAAGACTCATTTAAAAACATGATCCTGCGCTGGGGAATACCAAAAAAAATTTATCTGGACAATGGTAGCGTGTATATTGCCCATCAGTTCTCCTGGGTATTGAAGGAACTGAAAATACAAAAAATTCATCACCCTCCCTATCAAGCCTGGTGCAAAGGCAAGGTAGAAGCTGTTATGAAAACACTTAAAAATGAATTTCAGGGTGAAGCCGCTCTTGCTGGCTTTCAGACCATAGAGGAGTTAAATAGCGCATTATGGGCCTGGATTGATGTCGAGTACAATATGCGAAATCATTCCTCGACTGGGGAGGCACCATCAGACCGTTTTATCAAAAATGTATCCGACGATCAACGACGAGTCACTGACTTGCAGTGGTTTGAAAATCTTTTTTTACTAAGAGAAACGCGTACTGTCTCCAAATATGGAAAAATTAAATTACATGGCAATAAGTATCACACTGACACTCGTAGTCATGGAAGTGTTGTAGAGGTTAGATTTGATCCTTTCAACTTGAGAGCAGTCTATCTTTTTGAAGATGGAAAAAGAATTGAGACATTGAAAATCAATAGTATGATCAATGAGAAGGCACCTCATGTTCCAGAAGAAAATAACTATACTCCAGAGAAGGTTTCAGCAGAGTCTGCAAATTATTTTGCTCGTTTGCGAGAAAAGCATGAAGAGACAAAAAAGCTAAATTCGGCACCTGACTATTCAAAATTAAGAGGTGATAATTATGAAAACAACAATTCTTAATCATTTTGGTTTTTCCCGGATTCCTTTCGGAAAAGATATTTCGTCAGATGACTTATTCCGAAGTAAAAGTTTTGAAGATGCACTGGCAATGGTTCAGCTTGGAGTGATGGAAGAAGATATACTCCTTCTCTCCGGTCCTATTGGCTGTGGAAAATCAGTTGTTCTCCGGGCCTCATCTGATGCTCTTGACAGCAATCGATATCACCTTGTTTATGTGCGTGGACATAGTATGTCTGCTGGAGAGTTGTATAAGACAATCTTACGAGGTCTAAAAATTGACCCACCACATTCTAGTGCTAAAGCAAAACCCCTGTTTTATTCTACTGTTGATGGAATGACAAAAAAACCGGTAGTAATAATCGATGATGCTCAGGATATTTCACCTGATGCTCTTTTAAGTATTAAAGCTATGGTGAATTTCAACCAGGACTCAAAAAATCGTGTCACTTTTATTTTGGCGGGTCAACCTGAACTACGTAATATTCTGGGATTTTCTCAATTTCTTTCTCTTAGGGGCAGGATTAGACTTTCAGTTAATTTGTCAGGAATGACTCTCGAAGAAACTTGTCAGTACATAGATCATTCTCTGGATATTGTACATTGCAATGAAAAATTGTTTTCTGATGCAGCTAAGATGGAAATATTCAAACGCACAGGAGGTATTGCACGTCGGATCAATTTATTATGCTATCAGTCAATTGTCACTGGAGTAATTGAAAATCGAAAGGTTATCGATACCCAGAATGTACCGCCTGAAAATTTGTAAGAAAATGACTTTATCAAAGGAATTTCCCGAGGGTGCCCAAAGGAAATTCCTTTTTTTTATTAATATTATTCCTATTGTTGACTTAAGGAAAGTCATTAAGTTGAATTGTGTAAATAATCACTGGCAAGTTTGGGAATATTTCATTGTCAAGTTTTGGAAATACAAGCGGGCGGGGAACACTTTAACAGCTAAATT
>CP070731.1:825796-829070 GCA_020347545.1 Flavobacteriaceae bacterium
AATTGGTAGACACGCTAGACTTAGGATCTAGTGCCGCAAGGTGTGTGGGTTCGAGTCCCTCCGCCCGCACAAAAAAGCCCTTCTTTAAGAAGGGCTTTTTTTATGGATGATTTCAGCTATTTAAGAAGAGGATTGTTTTAAAAAATAATCAAGATGAGTGGAATTGGTTTTTTTGTTAACTTTCGGGCACTGAATCCACAAATAAATGCAGCCATAGGATGATAAATAAAAAGATAACCCTTAAGGAGTTAGCCAGTATTTTAAAAGTTTCTGTTTCAACAGTTTCAAAAGCCTTGAATGACAGCTATGAGATTAGTGAGGCTACAAAGAAAAAGGTAAAAACAGCGGCAATAAAGTACAATTATACACCTAATTTATTGGCTCAGGGATTAAAAACGAAGAGGACCAAAATTATCGGGGTGGTTATTCCCGATATGAGGGCTCCATTTTTTATACGTGTTTTAAGGGGAATAGAGAAGGAGGCAAGTGAAAAAGGATACAATATTCTTACTTGTTTTTCCAACGAATCTTTTGAAAAGGAAAAAGCAACACTGGAAATGCTTTCACAGGGAAATGTTGATGGGATATTGATGTCTTTGAGTAAGGAAACACAGGAACAGGGACATATCGATCATGTTAATGAGATTATGTCTAATGGAATCCCAGTGACCTTATTTGATCGCGTTGATGACAGGATCGAGTGTGATAAGGTTATCATCAATGATTTTGAATCAACTTATTTTGCTACGAAGGAATTGCTCAGGTCAGGAGCTCGTAACATACTTTTTATATCGCCGATAAGTACGACAACAATCGGAAAAAACCGATACAGGGGGTATGCATTTGCTCTTAGGGAAAAAGGAAATTTGGAGGAAAAGGTCCTTTCCATTGAGGAATACAAAGATTTTTCTGCAGATTTGAATCGAATTCTGTCTACGGAAAAGGTAGATGGTATTATTGCTGCTAATGAATTAACAGGGATTTCAGCTGTTAATATTGCTTCCAGACACGGATTGAAGGTTCCTGAAGATATTTCGATCATTGGATTTACGAATGGCTTATTGTCGATGAACAGTAATCCTCCCTTGACTACTATGAGTCAGCACGGAAAGGAAATAGGTAGGGTGGCCACGACGAAACTACTGAACAGGCTAAACAATAGCAAGTTGGATTATACAACTACGGTGATCGAAACCACATTAATAAAGAGAGGAACGACTAAGAAGGGATTCTGAAAACCAGGAAACGTAAACGGTTTAAATCCTTAGCTTCAAAGACTGAAACCATAGGAAACGTCTAAGCTGATAGAAGTTTCATTGGCACTCATATTATATTCATACGAGGCAGAGATCCCAATGCCACTCTTTAGGTTGAGTGGAATCTGATACCCGAAAAACAGAGCGGTTGACCAGTCTCCGTCCGCCCATTGGTAGTTTTTATCCGAATTATTCGTATCCATAAAACCTTTTCCAAGACCTGTACCTACCGACCAACGGTTCCCGATCAAATAAGATCCGGTTATAGCAGCTGTAAAAGTACTTACAATCTTATCATTTTTAACATCTTCTTCCTGATCCCACATAAGACTACCTGCAATACCGATCGGTATGTTTTTTAGCCTTCTGCTGAATTCTCCGTTGAATCCGTAAAACCAGGCATCTCTTTCTAAAAATTCCCCATAACTTCCTGCAAAACTTACAAAGCTTCTCTTTTCTTCATTTCTGGATATATTCGAAGAAAATTGTGACCAAAGAAGAGAAGGCAATAAAAAAAGTGATCCTAAAACAATGAGTTTATTGGAGATCATGATGCATGAAGCCATTTTATTTTTCAATATGATAAAATCTTTGATCAATTCTTTTGAGGCAAAAGTATGCTTTTGAAAATTATTTTGATGGAATAGATGTAAATTAGCTAAGGAAAAAATCAACCAAATTTAAAACACATGAAAAAAATAAATGGATTTATAGTTATCTCTTTCCTTTTGTTCCTGTTAGGATGTGGTACGTCAGTAAAAGTGACGGACGCCTGGCAGGCAGATGACATTGACGAGGCAAGGGAGGAACAATATCTTGTCATTGCACGTGTAGATGATCAAGTAGGAAGACAACGATTTGAGCAGGAGATTTCAACGAGACTCAGAGCTGGAGGAATTAAAGCCGTAGAAAGTTATAAACAGTACCCCTCCTTGAATGTTTTAATTCAATTGACAGACGAAGAAATTGATAAATGGGTTGCTGGGATTCAGAATGAAGGATTTAATGGAATTGTACTTACGGTTATCAAGGATGCTTCCAAGGAAACTCGAACTTCTACCTCAGGAGTAGGGGTAGGAGTTGGTTATTATCCCGGATACTATGACGGATACGGGTATTTTGGAGATTATTTTGGGTCAATGTATTCTCCTTATGGATATTCAGGGGCTTATGTTCCTGTGTCACAGAGAACCTATACTTCTGAAACCTACCATTTGGAATCGGTGGTTTATGATCTTGAACGGGAACGTAACAAGCAATTGATTGCGGCAGTAACGGTAGATATAACGGATCCTAAATCGGCTGCTGAGGTAGCACCAAAATATGCCGATAAAGTTTTTGCTCAATTTGAATAAGTTTAAATACAAGAAATGATTTTAAGAAAGCCTTATGATTTAAAAGCGTCTATTAATTCGTATTTTTGTTTAAACCATTGATTAATTTAAATAAATAAAGCATGAAAAAAATAACAAAGTATATTGCTTTCTTGGGTTTACTTATGGTACTCATTAGTTGTGGCCCATCCGTAACTGTTACCGATTCATGGAAAGCCCCGGACATTGCAGATTCAAAATCGGATGATTTTGTTGTTATGGCTCGAGTTGATGATATTGTAGGGAGACAAAGATTTGAACAGGAAATTGTAAAACAGCTTAAATCAAGGGGGGTCGATGCCGTTGAGAGTTATAAAAAATATCCCGATCTCAACCTCAATATGAAAATGACTCCCGATCAGATCGATGAGCTTGAGCGAAAATTCAGGCAGGAAGGAATAAATGGGATCGTACTTACCGTGATCAAGGACATGAAGACTGAGATCAATACCACAACTACGGGAGGTTACGCAGGTGGATATTATCCATACTTTGGTGGATATTATGGATCTTATTATTCCCCATATGGTTATGGAGGGGCATATATGCCTGCATCTTCCAGAACTTACCAATCTGATATCTATAAACTGGAAACCGTGGTTTTTGACCTTGACAGAAAAGGAGATCAAATGGTCGCTGTGATAT
>CP070731.1:829170-832411 GCA_020347545.1 Flavobacteriaceae bacterium
TGATCACTGGATCATCTGCCAAAATCCCTGTTGTGAGGGTGATTGAACCTTTGGTCCTTAAATAATGCTGAGCCACACGAACCAGGTTAACCTGACCCATCAGTTTACTTCTTATGCCTATATAGAAATCTTCTTCTGTAAGATCCTTAAAATCATCCCATTTAGCCTCTCCTGCCACACAAATAATGGAGTCCAGAGAAGGAATAGATTCCAGAACTTCTCTGATAGATTCTACATCTGTTAGATCAAGTAAAAAATCACCTGTATTTCTTCCAGCTACCAGTACCTCATGTTTTTCCTCGAAATGTTCAACCAGTCTTTTACCGATGGTTCCTCTTCCTCCGATAATCAAGATTTTCATACGTTATAATTTTAGAGAATTGAAATCATTGTATCAGTTCAGTTAACTGCCGGCTTAATAATGGGTTTATCCTTCCGAATCGGGATGTACCAGACTTTTTTATCGAGATCCAGGCCTCCCTGCATTTCTTCTATTACAACCCGATCTACAATAGCCGCTCCTTTTTCTGCCATATTTTCAAAGGTGTCAAGGCCATCATTAGGGAAATTTTGTCTTGTCCTGTGGATGTTAAATTTATTGGAAAACTTCTGACCAAAAGCCTTTTCAACCCCATCTTTGCCAATCATAAAGCCCAAAAGCCCACCCCAGGTAGCTGTTGGATTATCCGAATCCCATCCACATAATACACCTATTTTGATGGTTTCAACAAGATCTCCTTCACCATAGAGAAGGCTCACAATACTCGCTGCAAAGTTGATTCCTGCCGCAAAACATCCATTGCAGTACAATTTTTTCGAAGTAAGATCATATCCGTCTTTTCCTTCAACCTGGTACCTTTGATATACCGCGTCCCTGGCTTCTTCCCAGGTGGCCCCTTCTTGGTATTTCCCTTTCACAAAGTCAAACATTTTTGCCGAATAGGAATTTTCCGGAAGCCTTTTTCGGGCCTCATCTGCCATCCGGTTGATCTGATCTTTTATTTCCAGATTTGAATCCACAGCTGAAGCCAAAGAGTACATGATCACGTAAAATTCAGATATCCAGGCAGCATCTTCACGAGCCGTTACTCTTATCGGAAGTTCTGACATTCTTAGAGCAACATCAGGCCGCGCCGGGGCGAACAGACCGAAAATTTCCGTCGTCAACTGGGCATCGATCATCATGTAATTCTCGTTTTTTTCAGGAGAACTTGTTTCCGGGGGTAAAACCCCTTCTTTCATGAGGTCGAAAGCGGTTTGATTGGAAACCCAAAGAAAGTTTTCTTCTTCAGATTTTATATGCTTTAACCATCCATCTCTTATTTGCTCAGGATTTAAAACTGTAGCTTCATTTGAGTAAAGTAGATGTTGGTACATATACTCAATATCTGTATCATCATCCGCACCCCAAACACTGTCCTGACCAATAAGTATAAAATCTATAGTCGGAGACAGGGTACTTGGGATTCCTTCTCCCCAAATGCTGGGTTGATCCGGCTGACCCCAATCTTCACGGGTATAAAACGCACCGGTTTTTATATCACCAATGTTACCTATTTTATCCATTTCAGTGATCAAACCCGTCCAGTTTGCAATGCATTGCCCTAACCAAAAACCATAGAGCTTATTTTTGTAATCTTCTTTGGAAATAACCAGATCGTCAGGTTTTGGCTGGTATTTTGACTCAGAAACCTGATTTTCCTTCTGGCCCGATCCCTCTTTTCCCGATGAATTCTTTTTATTGCCGTAATTACAGGAGTAAACAAAAAATAAACCCATGACAATTAAAAGAGATAAAATTTGTTTCATGATACAAGATTTTTTCTATTTCAAATGTATGGGTTTTTGAACTTAATCGTATCCTTCAAAATACCAAAAGAGGATGATTTTTCTAAATTAATACTTCCGGGTCATCATTTTGGTTTGATGTTCTGATTTACTCTGAACAGATTGTTAGGATCGTACTTGCCTTTGATCTCAACAAGCCGCTCGTAGTTTTGTCCATAGCTGTCTTTAACGCGGTCATGCCCTTCGTCCATCATAAAGTTTGTATAAGCTCCTCCGGAAGAATAGGGATGTAAGGCTTCCTGATAACTTTTTGCCCAGGCTGTTAGCGCTTCTGCATTGGCCGGGTCGGGGTCAACACCAACAAAAACCCCAGCGTATTTTGCATGTCGGTACGCCCAGGGTGTATCCGTAGGTCCTGGCCTACTGGCAGCTCCACTTATTGGATACAAGTGCATTTGCGACAATGGAGTAGGAATACTTGATCCAAATTTTTTATGCTGTGCTCTTGCTTCAGCCTCGAGATCATTAAAGAAATCTGCTCTCCAATACCACTGCATTCCTGAAGGCATTAATCCGTCAAACAAGGTTTGAACCGAAGGATAAGGCATTTCCCCAACATGGTTGAAGATCGGATTCTTATCGATCACAGGTTGAAACAGTTCCTCAAATTTATCCGGATCACCAACGTAACACCAAACGATGCCACAGAATTGTTTCATATGTAATTCTTCAGGGAACGGAGGTCCGGGTATTATCATCGTTGCAATAAAACCATTTAATTCTTCAGGAACATTATGAATAAAATCGTGGTACCATTCCATGATTTCCTCAGTTTGTTCAATGGGCCATAAGGTCGGCCCCCCAATAACAGTTTTTACCGGGTGAGCCTGGAACTTAAAGGAAGTCACTATACCAAAATTTCCTCCACCGCCTCTGATCGCCCAGTAAAGGTCAGAATTCTCGGAGTCATTGACCGTAACAAAAGAACCGTCTGCAAGAACCATATCTGCTTCCAGCAAATTGTCGATGGTAAGGCCAAATTTTCTCGAAAGATGCCCTACACCGCCTCCCAGGGTAAGGCCACCTACTCCGGTTGTAGAGATAATTCCAGCGGGAACAGCAAGTCCAAAAGGGTGAGTAGCGTGATCCACTTCTCCCCATACATTTCCACCCCCTACACGTATGGTGTTATTTTTTGTGTCGACGCGAACGAACTTGATTCCTGATAAGTCAATCACCATGCCGTCATCACAGATACCAAGTCCGCCACCGTTGTGGCCTCCTCCTCTTACGGCGATAAGCAAATTATTTTCTCTTCCATAATTAACGCAGGAAATTACATCGGCAACGTCTACGCATTTTACGATCATACCGGGCCGTTTGTCGATCATTGCATTATACACTTTCCGTGACTCGTCATAATCTGTATCTTGAGGGAGAATAACCTCTCCTC
>CP070731.1:832511-835747 GCA_020347545.1 Flavobacteriaceae bacterium
ATTTGCTGATGGCGCACCCAGCTTCTTTTATGTTATTGCCTTTTCGCAACTTTTATTGATTAAAAAATTCAAATACCCCTGGCTGGTCATTCTTATTGTCACAACTGGCTCCGTGACTTATGAGTTCTGGCAGCAGCGAAATGGTCCTTTAGACTTAACGGATATTGCAATGTCCGTACTTGGAGGAGCGGGTTCTTTCTTTCTGTGGAAAGTTCTTCGAAAATAACAAATCAAAGATGTGTTCCCCTGTTCAGTTCACGGAAAAATGTATCTTGCACACTCACAATTAATCTGCAATGATGCTTCATCTGGTTTAAATGAAAAAATTCCGTTTTCCAACTGCCCAAACTATACTCTTTACCATTGCCGGTCTGGTAACACTGCTTACCTGGTTTGTCCCAGCCGGTGAATATGATACTCTGAAATACAATACAGAGGAAAAAACTTTTGAACGAATAAGCTCTGAAGGATCTGTTCTGCTTCCTGCCACACAGGAGTCATTAGACAAACTGGATATTCAGATTCCTTTGGAAAAATTTACCAATGGAGACATTTACAAACCCATAAGCATCCCGAATACCTATAAAAGTTTAGATGCCAAACCTCAAGGTTTTGCGGCATTTGTAAAATCTCCTGTACGTGGAATTATAGAAGCGGCAGATATCATTTTTCTGGTGCTGATCATTGGTGGCCTCATTGGAATAATGAATCAAACCGGAGCATTTGACGCCGGAATTTCATGGCTGGCAAAGAATTTAGAAGGACGTGAATATTTACTGATTATTTTGGTAACCGTTCTCATCGCCGCCGGAGGGACCACGTTTGGACTTGCCGAGGAAACCATGGCTTTTTTCCCAATCCTGATCCCTGTATTTCTTGCTGCCAAATACGATGAAATGGTAGGACTGGCCTGTATCTTTCTTGGATCTGCAATAGGTTCCATGTGTTCAACCATCAATCCTTTTTCTGTTATCATAGCTTCAGACGCGGCCGGAATAAACTGGACCACAGGCCTGAATGGAAGAATCGTCATGCTGATAACCTGCCTTGTCATCACCATCATTTATATCCTGCGATATGCAAACAGGGTCAAGAAAGATCCCAAAACCTCTCTACTTTTTGAGGAAAAAGCTTCTTCTCCGGTCAATCATTTCAAAGATCTGGATCATTCCCTCAAACTTACAACAAGACTCAAAATAATACTGGTTATATTTTCATTGAGTTTTATAATTATGATCATTGGGGTATCAGCACTCAATTGGTGGTTTGTAGAAATGACAGCAACTTTTCTGGTGGGCTCCATCCTGATCGGGTTTGTAGGTAAAATCAAAGAAGCGGATTTTGTTGAATCCTTCTCAGTGGGAGCTGGAGAACTTCTGGGTGTGGCCTTTATTATTGGTATTGCCAGAGGAGTGTCGGTGATCATGGATGATGGTCTCATCAGTGATACCATGCTATTTTATGCCAGTTCTGTAACCGAAGGAATGAATAAGGGGGTTTTTGCCAACGTTATGCTTTTTGTTTACGCGGGACTGTCATTTTTCATCCCTTCCTCTTCAGGGATGGCTGTATTGACCATGCCTATCATGTCGCCTTTAGCCGATACGGTTCAGATTGGGAGAGAAATAATAGTCAATTGCTATCAATACGGAATGGGGCTGTTCTATTTGATTAACCCTACAGGACTGATTCTTGCTTCCCTGGCGATTATTAAAGTGGGGTTTGATAAATGGTTAAAGTTTATAATGCCATTGTTCATTATTTTGATTCTTGTAACCATGGTACTTTTGACGCTATCGGTTTATATTTAATGAACGTACGTCACTTGGCCTCCAAATTCTGTTATTCGACCCTTGTATTTTGGAGTCTAGCTAATGAGTAGTTATTTATGGCGAATCAAGGGCTAAAAAATACATTTTGATTTGTACTTTTACATGAAGAATTATTTTCTAAATCCTTGAAATATTAACTTTTATGAAGCAGATTTTATATTTCTCGCTATTGACAGTGTTATTGATAGCTTGTAAAAAAGAGAACAAAAAACAAGAGGAAGTAGCTTCCGATCCCATAGTTGAAGAAACTGGTTCTAAGGAAGATTCCGGTGACTGGATCTATCTTTTCGACGGAGTAAGTACTGAAGGCTGGAGAGCCTACAATGGCGATGCCCTTCCTCCGGGATGGGTGGCCAAAGACAGTGTACTCACCTTCGATACAGAGCTTGGGTTAGAGCAGGACTACACCGGAGGCCAGGATATTATCTATGCCAAAGAGGAGTTCGATAACTTTGAACTTTACGTAGAATGGAAGATTCCTGAAGGTGGAAACAGTGGTATCTTTTATCATTTAAAGGAAGGTATTCCCGATGCAGGCCCGCCGGACATTTCTCCTGAATACCAACTTATCGATGACGAGAACTATGCCTCGATTCATGACCTTACAGGATACAATGAAAGTATGGGTGTTAAAGAAAATCTTGCGGACCTTCAGGATTGGCAGAAAACTGGTTCAGATTACGCCATGCATCCGGCAGATGACTCTCAGAAAGTATTATACCCGGTTGGCGAATGGAATTCGACAAGAATTATTTTTACACCGGAAAAAGTTGAGCACTGGCTGAATGGCAAAAAGCTTGTTTCCTTTGTTCCATGGGACGAGGAATGGCATGCCAAGAAAAATGCAGGTAAATGGAAAGACGCAGATCTTTACGGATCTTTTAAAACAGGATATATCGGATTCCAGGATCACTCCAGCCCGATATGGTTCAGAAACATAAAAATCAGAAAATTATAAAACCTCGACTCATGAAAAAAAGAGACTTCTTAAAAAGTACAGCGGCACTGACAATGGGAGCTTTCCTTCCTTCTCCGTTATGGGCCCTATCGAATAATAAACGATTACGAACTGCTCATATAGGTTTAGGTATGATGGGGGTAGAAGACCTCAAGGCCATGACTGCTCATGAAGCTGTTGAGGTGGTTGCCTTATGCGATGTAGATGCTGATTTACTTGCTAAAGCGAGCAAAATGCATCCAAAAGCAACTATTTATGCTGATTACAGGATGATGTTAAACGAAATGGCTGATAAAATTGATGCCGTTGTTGTTTCTACACCAGACCACGCCCATGCCCCGGCCTCAATGATGGCCATGGAAATGAACAAACCTGTTTACTGTCAGAAACCACTGACACATCATGTAACTGAAGCCAGAGCCATGAACAAATTAGCAAAGGAAAAA
>CP070731.1:835847-839067 GCA_020347545.1 Flavobacteriaceae bacterium
CCTTGAAGGTGATTATAGGTATGATTTCCAATACTGTGGCCAGCCTCTGAAATTCTCTTGTAAATTAAAGGATGCTTCTTGATGTTTTCGCCCACACAAAAAAAAGTAGCTTTGGCATCGAACCGTTTAAGGGTTTCGAGTACCCAGGGAGTGAAATCAGGGACCGGACCATCATCAAAAGTGAGATAGATCTCCTTTTTTGTTGTTTTGATGCGCCAGGAGTAATTGTAAAAAAAACTCTGCACCAGTCTCGGGGTTTTCACCAGATAGGGTCTCATAGAATAAAGTATCAAGATATAAATTGGGGATGACCCAAGTTACAAAAAAATTGGATTAATCAAAAAAACTACTCCTCAAGTACTTCCTCCAGCAGGGTTACCGAAGTCATAAAATCATCTTTTAACTGAGTTGAATATTCTTCTGTATCAAATTCCACACAGGTAGCAATAATGTATTTATACAAATCCAGCGTTCCTTCCAGATCGCTAAAGTTCTGTGTCAGTTCATAGGAACTAAGTCCGGCATAGTAGACAATTCTTTCCTTGAAATTTTCAATCAAAAATTCAACGATCTTTCTTGCCTTTTCCGGCCTGTCAATGTTATAGTATGATTCTATATGCCCAATAACCAATCTAAAATACCCGTAAGATTTCATCGGCATTTTTTCCATGGACATGTCCAGAATTTCTTCCGCTTTATCAAATTTATTTTCTTTGATGAGTTCATCGGCAAGCCTTCCGAGGCTGTTTCTGAAAGAAATCCCATTTTTCCGGGTCTCAGGGTCAAAGTAGATGTCTCCATTGGAGTTTTTCCAGGACCATTTTTTCACGTTTTCATACATAACGTCTGTATCGATTCGTCCCATATCCATAAAACTTCTATTTGAAATAGGGGTTCTAATAGGTACAAATTTATAGGCAAGACCATCTAACTGGAGATAATCTTTTAGCCAGATGTATTCTTCAGCCGCCTGGGCCCCACCTGTAAAGTAAAGCGGTTTCTCCCAATTGTTATTGGCAAGTATATCCAGCATTAGTATACGGTTTTTGATCAAAGCAGATTCAGAGATTTCTAAATCGATATAAGGCGCTATCAAAGCCGAGTCTTTTTCGGCCACGATCCCGTTTTTGATAACCGCTTCCTTGTCTACCATTAATCTCAACTTTGTTGTAGGGTAAACTTTTTCGGGATGACCATTTTCTTCAAAATCGACAAAAGTTCTGCTATCCCTACTTTGGATCCAGCGCATAAAAAATTTGATATCCATAACGGAATCCTTGAACTGAGGAAATGGATAGGGATAATAATAAGCCACATCCAGTGATCCTTCCTTGTAATCATCATGAGTTAATTGAGAAGGAATAGGGTCTGCTTTATAAGTTTTTCTTTTTTGCTGATCGATGTACCAGTCTTTTGCAAACAAACTGGTATTGATCAGTTTAATATCGGTCCTGTAGTCTTCAACTTCCTGCATATACCATAAAGGAAAGGTGTCATTGTCACCAATGGTAAACATAATGGCATTTTCCTGGCAGGAATCCAGATAAGATTTTGCGTTGTTCCAGGTCGTGTACTTTCCTGATCGGTCATGATCGTCCCAGTTTTCTTTTGCCATAAGTGCGGGTACGGCTAACAGACAAACAATTGTCAGCGCTGTGGGCAAGAGGGAACTAGTTACTTTTGTTTTGAGCCTTTCATAAAGAGCCAAGACACCAAAACCGATCCAGATGGCAAACACATAAAAGGATCCGACCACGGCATAATCTCTTTCACGGGGCTCAAAAGGTTTGGGATTGGTATAGAAAATAATGGCCAGTCCGGTAAAAGCAAAGAAGAGGAGCAAGATGTAAAAATTATTTATATCTCTTTTTAAATGGAACAATACCCCAATAATGCCCAGTATCAACGGAAGGAAATAGTATTTGTTTCGACCCTTATTTTCCGTTACCTCACTAGGGAGGTTCTGTTGAGATCCAAGCCTTATTTCATCAATAAAATCAATACCACTCAGCCAGTTTCCGTGATTGTCCAGGTTCCCTTGAATATCATCCTGACGACCGGTGAAATTCCACATAAAATATCTTCCGTACATGTATCCGAACTGATAGGTGATCATAAAACTTATATTCTCACCAAAAGTGGGTCTTCTTTTTGATCTCTGTGGAATTCCGGCAATGGCCTTGTAATTCTGTACTACTGAAGCCGTGGGGTCCACCATTCTTGGAATAATCCCTTTGTGTTTGCTACTGTAGTTCGGAAGGGCATCCTTGTAATTGTTGACAATGACATATTTTCCAGCCTTTTCATCCTTTTCATATTTAGGTTTGGCATCTTTATAAGGATTATCTTTGTCCCTCTCACCGGAATTGGAATAATAGGAACCATAAAAGACATTCGCATCGCCGTACTGTTCCCTGTTGTAATAGGCTAAAAGCTCGCGTGCGCTGGAAGGATTGTTTTCATTAATTGTTGTGTTTGCGTTAGCTCTGATGGGTAACATAAGCCAGGATGAAAAACCGATCATGATGAACATTACAGACAGCAACAAAAGGTTTCCCGTGTACATCTTCTTTTTCCGGGTATGCTTTAATCCGAAATAGAACAAGGCAACCAGGAGAATACCGGCAATTATACTTCCTGAATTAAAAGGCATTCCCAAGGTGTTGATAAAGAATAATTCGGATGCACTAAAAAACCTCAGAGTAAAAGGGAACAACAATTTAAAAACAAAGGCGAGTACCAGAATCGATAGGATGTTGGCCAGAATAAACTGTTTTGTATTGAGTTGCGGGTATCGCTTATAGATATAAATAAATACAATCGATGGGATGACCAGTAAAGAAAGGATGTGAACCCCAAATGATAATCCAACGATAAAACTGATGAGCAACAACCATTTGTTACCTCGCGGTTTATCCATTTCAGCTTCCCAGTGTAAGGCCAGCCAGAAAAGAAGTGCCATTAAAAATGATGACATGGCGTACACTTCGGCTTCAACCGCACTAAACCAGAAACTATCTGAAAAAGTATAGGCCAAGGCACCTACCAATCCGCTTCCAAGTATTGCAATGGAAGCTCCCTTGGTCATTTCTCCTGACGTTTTTTCAACTACTTTTTTAGCAAGGGCCGTAATGGTCCAGAAAAGGAACAGGATGGTAAAGGCACTGGCAAGAGCAGACATAAAATTAACAAGCATGGCAATTTTTGTCACATCTCCTGT
>CP070731.1:839167-842349 GCA_020347545.1 Flavobacteriaceae bacterium
AACTCGCCTTACAGCTGAAGGACTCGGTCAGAGTGGAAAAATTAAATATTCCCGAAGTGAAAATTAGGTTAAACGTTCTGTACAGTGAAACCCTTAGGCTGGCCGACATGTCAACTATTCCGACAATTACTGAGGATTTGGTCGCAGCAGAAAACAATAATATTATCAATGCCTTTTCAGCCCTGAACCTAAAAATCAATAACATGAATTTACGCGAAGAAATCAATGAAGAATTAAGCGAATTCATTGATGAGGTTGTTGAAGAAAACGAAAAGGACTCTATGAATCCCGGAGATGATTAAGAAGAAAAAATAAACTCTTGGTTCATTCCGCTATTCCTCCGGAAATAAAGTTTTATCGAGACCGGGAACAATTCTAAGTGCATTTTTGTAATATACTTTTTTCAGTATATCATCTGAAAGGTTTAGGCCGTACATAGCCCAGAATGCATGATATTTCTTGTGATAAGGGAAATATTCATCATCTGACTCCAAAACCCTGAAATACGTTGGAAATTCTTCTGGCTTCCAGCTGTCTTTTCCAAAAAGGATCCGATCTTGAAATTTTTCAAAAAACTTTCGCGCATTTCTGGGTTGTCTTCCCAACTCCGCAATAATCGCCCCAATTTCAACATACATGTTCGGCATTTCCACCATAAGCTCCTCGAGTGTCCCCAGGTCATTGGCATACCAGCCCATGTGCGCATTGATAAAAGTAGTATTGGGGTGTTTTTTAAAGATATTGTGCTGTTCGCTTATAATTTGTTCCCATGAAGCAGGATCTGTATCGCTTCTCTTTCTTCTCGGATGTGTTTTTAACTCCAGCCATCGTTCGTTATCTCCGTTAAAATCATCCCAAAACGACTTTGGATCAGCTGCATGGATCAATACAGGAACACCTAGTTCGGCGCACTTGGCCCAGATTGGATCAAGTCTTTTATCGTCTATTGCAAGCCTGTTCCCTTCGCTATCCTTATATCTCATCCCAAGGCTTTTGTATATTTTCAAGCCCCTTGCGCCATTTTTTACGTCGGCTTCAAACTGATTCACCGCATTTTCCGTCCAGTTCTCAGTTCCAACTCCCTCAAAATCAATATTGGCAAAAACTACAAACCGGTTAGGGTAATTGTCCTTGATATTCTGAACCGATTTGATCAACTTTTCTCCGGATCTACCGCTTAAATTGACCATAATACCCATATTTAATGTGTCCATGGCTTCAATTACGGGCTTCAGATCCTGCTCAGGCATCCTGTATTGATGCCCGTGAACATCTATAAAAGGAAATTTAGCCTTGATTACGGGGTTTTCAGGGACCACGAGCGTGGAGGTTGGGTTGTACGCTTCAAAACTGATATCATTCTGTCCATATGCAGTCCCAAATAGAACTACTGCCAGGATAAAAGAAATATGACCTGATCTCATGTTGAAAACTTTTATTATTTGATTCATAAACTTCGTCATTTAATTTCAGTTAAGTTGTCTTCGATTGATTAAACTTTTACCATTTTCCATTTGCCTTGCCTGAACCAGATCACACCGATAACAGCAATCAAAATCTCGGCCAATGTTATTGCCCAAAAAACACCAATTGGCCCGGCATTCAAATTTAATCCAATCAAATATGCAAAGGGTAACTGAATTAACCAAAAACATACAAAATTGATATATGTTGGGGTCTTTGTATCACCAGCTCCGTTAAAAGATTGTATTATCACCATACCATACCCATAAAAAACGTAGCCCGCCGCGATAATTCTTAGACAAAGACTGCCATATTCCACAACACGGGGAGTATCGTTAAACAAAGAAATTATTTGAGCCCCAAATACCAGATATATAATAGACACCAGTGCCATAAACCATGCATTATACTTTCCTGTTCTCCAAACTGAAATTTCGGCTCTCTCCGGTTCGTTGGCACCAAGGTTCTGCCCTACCAAAGTTGCTGCCGCATTGCTCAATCCCCAGGCGGGCATCAAAGTAAACATCATGACCCTGATAGCGATTGTGTAACCAGCGAGAACCTCACTACCAAACTCACTCATGATACGCATTAAAAATACCCAGCTGGAAGTACCGATCAAAAACTGACTAATCCCTCCCAGGGATACCTTTATTAAATTGATCATAACCTTAAGGTCCAAAATCAGATTCCTGAATCGAATCTTTATGATTCCATAGCCTTTAAATAGAATAAACAACTGAAATAACACCGCTGTCCCCCTTCCGATGGTTGTGGCAATTGCTGCTCCTTCAACCCCAAAGGCCGGGATTGGACCCAGTCCGAAAATGAAAATCGGATCGAGAATAATATTCAACCCATTTGACAAAATCAAGGTCCACATAGCAATAGAAGCGTTTCCTGCTCCTCTAAAAATGGCATTGATCAAAAAAAGTAGCATGATAGTCATATTGCCACCCATCAAAACCTTTGTATAACCGTAACCTTCTTCAATGAGATCAGGTTCTGCTCCCATTAAGGCTAATAGCTCTTTAGAATACAGGATTCCGATGATCATAATTATAAAAGCAACCGCAATTCCCAGAAATATGACCTGTACAGCTGCCTTGGACGCGCCTTCAGCATCTTTTTCTCCTATTCTTCTTGCAACAATGGCAGTGGCCGCCATGCTTAAGCCAATTGCAACGGCATACACCAAGGTGATCATAGATTCTGTGAGTCCGATTGTTGCAACGGCATTTACACTAACTCTTGAAACATAATAGATATCGACTATAGCAAAAATGGATTCCATCAGCATTTCAAGGATCATCGGTATTGAAAGTAAAAAAATTGCTTTGTTTATACTACCGGATGTGAATTCTTTCTCCTTTCCTGAAACGGCTAATTTTAAATAATAAAAGATTTTTTTAAGCTTAGTGCTAAATGATTGCATGATTGTGATATTTGATTGTAAGATTAGACAAACAAAAATTTGTCCCTGGATTCAACAGAAGAATCTAAAAAGTATCGAAAATGAATATTTATACAATCATAGCTGCAATGTTACAATTTATTTTAAACATGTTCAAGAGATTTTAACGAACCATTTATTTTTTCAGAAATTATACAGGAATGTCAATCTTTAAATGGATAACCCCAAAGAGGTTGGGAAGTATTAAAATTTTTTCGGCAATCGAGCTTTTGGCTATGAAATCCTAATATTTGCCAAAAAAAAA
>CP070731.1:842449-845621 GCA_020347545.1 Flavobacteriaceae bacterium
ACAGTAATATAGCTTATTATGGCCATTGTTTTTCCTTCCTGAACTGTTTGATTATACATAGTGTTAAATTTAAATCTCGTTGGATCGATTCTGTTTTTAAGATAAGATGAGTTGCTTATTTGCAATTATTCCATAGGCCTTACCTTTGAGTTTTTTTCCTAAAAAAGCAGAGTTCTTAGATTTTGAAAGGATATTTTCTTCCTCAAAAATATAGTCAAGTTCCGGATCAAAAAGTGTCAGTTCAGCCTTATGGCTTTCCTCAATAATTTCTACTGGAAGATTAAATCTCTTTCTTGGTTTTTCCGTGATACTCAGAATGACGTCCTCCAGATCCATTTTGGAACCTAAACATCCAAAAAGTGATTCCATTCCAATTGATCCGAAAAACCCATTTTCAAATTCCACATTTTTATTCTCTATATCTATTGGATTGTGGTCACTGACAACCATGTCAATAACTCCGTCTTTAACCCCTTTGATCAGGGCTTTGGTATCTTTAAGGCCTCTTAATGGAGGATTAACTTTGTAATTTGTGTCAAACGAACTTATTTCTTCATCGGTGAGATAAAGGTGATGAGCAGCAACGCTGCAAGTCACATCCAGGCCTTTTTTCTTGGCGTCCTTTATGAGTTGAACTCCTTTATGAGTTGTTATCGTGGGAATGTGAAGTTTTCCGCCCGTATACTCAAGCAACGACAAGTCTCTGGTAATTTGTAATTCTTCTGAAAGATTTGGAATAGAATTAAGCCCCAATCGTGTTGTGTTTACGCTTTCATTGACAAAACCATGTTTTCCTATACCACCATCCTGAGGAAAACTCATGACGATCCCGTCAAAATTTTGAACATACAAAAGGGCAATTTTTAGCAGGTTTGCATTTTCTATTGATTTGTTATAATCACCAAATGCAATGGCCCCGGAATTCTTCATGTCATATAACTCGGCCATTTCTTTACCTTGGGCTCCCAGAGTCAAATTGGCGATGGGATGAAGGTCAACTGCCGCATCTTTTGATTTTTGAACGAGAAACTCAACGGCCGACTTATTGTCAATAAAAGGTTTTGTGTTGGGGTTGACAGCAACTTTTGTAAAACCTGATTTAGCTGCCACTTCCAGTCCGTGTGCTATATTTTCTCTTTCCTCATAACCAGGTTCCCCCAAAGAAACACTGCTGTCGAACCAGCCAGTTGAAACATGTAGATT
The DNA here is from genome assembly GCA_020347545.1 of Flavobacteriaceae bacterium. Classification (GTDB taxonomy): domain Bacteria; phylum Bacteroidota; class Bacteroidia; order Flavobacteriales; family Flavobacteriaceae; genus Lutimonas. The sequence continues at coordinate 843,653 of CP070731.1, forward strand.
TTTCAGTTTGATTTCCCTGCAATTTTCAGGGCCTTTAATTCCTTTTCCAATTTCGGAGATAATGCCATTTTTGATCAAAATATCCATTTTTTTATTGTGATATTTTGAGTTGTTGTCGATGATCTTTGCCGATCTAAGAAGTATGTTCATCTATTTCCTGTTTTGAAGCTACTCATCTCAAGTATCAGTTTTTTAAAAATTTTTGGAGGAGAATTTCCAAGCTTAAAAAAACCAAGGCAAAAATAATAAATAATTGCCACAAATTTTTATTATTATCCCTATCAATTTTGTCCTCTAAAGCTTTGTTGAAGCCGTCAAAAATCTCAACGTTATCCAGAGCAGTTGCCAGTTCCTTTAAGTCGTAAAAATTCATATCACTCTCTACGCGATCGTAATTGTAGGCAAGTTTTTTGAGTTCGGCCCCGTCTTTTTTAAGACTGTATATTCCTTGAGTCAAGGGGAATTCCTGAGTAGATATACGGGTGGTTTCGCCTGATTTGATCTGAAAGGGGATGAATTCATTTTCTTCGCGGACCATTTTTATGATTTCATCATCTGAAGAATTATCTTCAACAGTGAATTCGTTGGCTTGCCCTATGATGTTATACAATGATTTTAAATTCTCCTGCCTGATGGAAAAATTATAGAAAAGAGGTACCACTAAAGGAGAGGTTGTAAAGGTATTATTGACCCCTGAAAGTGGCGAACAAAGCCAGTAAATTTTTTGATCAAAATAATTTAATTCTGCAGCGAAATGGTTGAAGTCGCTGAACTGTAAAAGGGGAGAAGCTCTTTTGAGCTCCGTGATGTAGCCCCTGCTTAAAACGGGATATTGGAAATTATATACCCGTTCTTCAAAAACATTTTCAAAGAATGGATGATCATAATTGATCTGGTTCAAAATTTTCTCATTTTCAAAAGCCTCTACTATTTTCCCCATATTTAAAGACTGAAATAATCGGTTATAACTTGTTAAATCCAGATTGTCAGAGGGAAGGATAACAACATTTCCTTTTGTTCGTGCGAAATTTTCAATACTTTGAATAAGCGGATCTGAAATTTTTTCGAGTTCATTCAGGATGATAAGGTCCTGATCCTGTATCCTGCTCTGATCAAGATCAGACAGGTTTAGGCTTATCATGTCAAACTCTTTTCTCGTGTATATTTTATTCATGAAAGGAGCCGGTTTCCCGATCAGCATTACTTTCGTTTTTACCCTTTCCGGAACAACAAAATAAAGTTCGTTGTCGAAATTGATTCGATGATCATTGATACTAATTTTACCGGACTTGATTTTGTCTTCAGGAACCAGAAACTCAACCTCTTTAATCGAATTTTTTTCAATTTCCAAATTCGCTTTGCCAAATAGTTCTTCACCGAGATACAAAGAAACCGAAAGATTCATCAGAGGGATCTGCCAACTCTTGATCCGCGATTTTATCGTTATTTGATCCGCTGTTCCAGGCCCAACCCAAACGCTGTCAATAGCAATGTTTTTGCGATCGGCTCCAGAAAGATCAACAATATTATAGCGTTGGTTCCTATCTATTAACAAGCTGTCGATATTCCCGTTAACTTCTTGAAAATCACTCATCAAATAGATTTCGTGTACCGTGTTTTTACGACTTTTTAAATGGTAGTTTATCTGATTGAGAATTTGATTTATATCTTTTTTTATCGGATGTAATTTCAGCTGAATTAATGTTTTCTCAAGTTCTTTTTGACTGAGATTCTCGTAAGTTCTGTCATTGGTTATCAAAAATGTATTTTCTCCAAAAGCAGCAATTTTGTCTATGAGCTGATTCTTACTCATTTGGAACTCTTCGATATCGGAAGCACTTTTTGCCTGAAGACTAAATGAGTTATCGAGATACAAGAGGGTTTCTCTCTCAAGCCCATTGGCATCCCTGTCAAAATAGGGTTGGGAAAAAGCAAGAACCAACATGGCCAGGGCGAGCATTCTGGAGAT
>CP070731.1:845721-848893 GCA_020347545.1 Flavobacteriaceae bacterium
TTCTTTTTGTATAGCTGTTGTGCAGGAAGTAGGTTATTTCCATCAGGGCCGAACATGACCGCATTTGTCATCCCGTTCTTCAATAAGTGTAAACTCATCAGCCTGTTGTCAACATACATAAACCTTGGTCCCGAAAAATCGACCATGTCGATTTCGATGGTATCCTTATCAATATTGTCGTAAAAAGACTTAAGAAGGTCTTTTGGGCTGTCATTGAGATAGAACGCCCCGTAGATGAGGTTGGCTCCCAGCATTCCAAGAGTTTCCTGCTGAAGTTTTGAATCCGTTTGTTTGAATCTTACATGGATAACAATTTCATTGTAATCTTCAAGTGCATCCATCTGAAAACGGATACCGACCCATCCGTGACCTTTGAAGTTTTTGGCAAAATCAATCGTTGTAACCGTATTTGCATAGGAAAAGAAAATTTTGTTCGGGTGCTTATCCCTGCTCAACCTCTCTTCAATGAGTTCTACCTCATGCCTTAGCATTTTTCGAAGTCGAGACTCTGTGACATAACGTCTATCCTCTTCCATGCCGTAAATCGCATCAGAAAAGTCCTTGTCATAGGCCGACATGGCTTTAGCTATCGTTCCGGAAGCTCCTCCAGCTCTGAAAAAATGACGTACAGTTTCCTGGCCCGCACCGATCTCAGCGAAGGTACCATAAATGTGCTCGTTTAAATTAACCCTTAGAGATTTTTGTTTAATCGACAGAACATGTTCCAGTTCTGCATCACCTTTTATAAAACTCATCAATAAATCTTTTTAGCAAATATACTCAAGATTTAACGAGTAAAAAGATTTTGATTAAAAATTGTTAATCCCTGTCATCGGCCTCTCATGAAAGTTTACATGCTTTTGAGTTCCTGAACCAATTTGGTCAGAACGTCTTTTGCATCGCCAAACAGCATGGAGGTTTTTTGATTAAAGAACAATTCATTTTCAATGCCTGCATAACCCGGATTCATGCTTCTCTTGTTGATAATTATGGTTTTGGCATTTTCCACATCGAGAATTGGCATGCCATAGATCGGACTTGCCGGGTCGTTATGTGCTGCGGGGTTCACAACATCATTGGCTCCAACGACCAATACCGCATCCGTATTCTGAAAATCAGAATTTATATCTTCCATTTCCACCAGCTTATCATAGTCAACATTAGTCTCGGCGAGCAGCACATTCATGTGCCCGGGCATTCTTCCTGCAACAGGATGTATGGCATATTTCACTTCTACACCTTTTTCCTCGAGGAGCAATTCCAATTCATGAATTACATGCTGTGCCTGAGCTACTGCAAGACCGTATCCGGGAACAATGATTACCTTGTTGGCATAGTTCATAAGAATAGCGGCATCACTGGGCGTCGTTTTCTTTAAATTGCCCTGTGTGCTTTTTTTAGCAGCACCTGCACTAGCCGAACCTTCACCAAAGGCCCCAAAAATAACACTGGAAAGAGGTCTGTTCATGGCTTCACACATCGCAAAAGTAAGTATGGTTCCGGCAGAACCGACAAGTATACCCCCGGTGAGCATGACCATGTTCCCATACAGGAATCCTGCAAAAGCGGCGGCTAAACCGGTAAAAGAGTTTAACAATGAGATGACTACCGGCATGTCAGCGCCACCAATTGGGATTACAAAGAGGATCCCATATAACAAAGCAGCAAAAAATAGTGAGTATAGGTACAGCTGGCTGTCGGCACCGCTCAAAGTGATATATACCCCGAAGCCTAGAATACCGATAAGCACTACATTATTTACAACATTATAGGAGGGAAGCCTTACAGGTTTATTGAGGGTTCCATTGAGCTTTGCCCAGGCGACCATACTTCCAGAAAAAGAAACACTACCGATGATCATACCCGCGATAATCGTAAAAATGGAAATGGTATCTCCTGTGTAATGACTGAATTCGATAAGACCTATGATTGCTGCACTTGCACCTCCCATTCCGTTGAACAAGGATACAAGCTCCGGCATTTTTGTCATATCAACTTTTTTGGCAATTCCCCATCCAAACAGGGTTCCGATTAAAATGGCACCCCCAATGAGATAATAAATCTTGGGCTGTACTTCTCCCTCAAATAAAAAGATGGTTCCAAATATTGCCAGGGTCATACCAAAGGCGGCAATAAGGTTTCCTTTTCGCGCAGTTTCAGGGTGGCCTAACATTTTTAAGCCAACTATATAGGTTATCGAAGCGATAAGGTAAATAATCTCAAGACTGAATAAATATGTCATCATTTTTTCTTTTTAAACATTTCTAACATTCGGTCGGTGACAACAAACCCACCAACAACATTAAGTGTTCCCAGAAACACTGCTACAAATCCGAGAGATAAAGCCAAAATATTATCCGGATCAGCGCCAAGCATCACCAAGATGGCTCCAATGATGACAACCCCGTGAATGGCATTTGCACCAGACATTAAAGGGGTGTGCAGAACTGCAGGGACATGCCCTATAACCTCAACACCTACAAAGATCATTAAAATCACGATGTAAATCATTTGAAGGTTATTACTGATTAATTCTATAAACTCTTGCATAATTATTTAGATTAATTTTTTCTGATTTCACCATCTTTAACAATGAGGGTTTCATCGGTGATTTCATCCTCTAGATCCCACTTAAACTCATTGTTTTCAGTCAGGTAAGAGATAAAATTAGACATATTTTTTGCATAAAGATCACTAGCATTGGTCGAGACACTCTCAGGGGCAATGGTAGTCCCAATGATTTTAACGCCATTTTTTAAAACTGTTTTATTCATTTTGCTCAACTCGCAGTTACCTCCCTGGGCAGCGGCCAAATCAATGATAACCGCACCATTCTTCATCTGTTTAACCTGGTCCTCTGTGATCAGCACAGGGGATTTCCTTCCCGGTACCATCGCTGTTGTGATGACAAGATCTGCTTTGAACAAAGATTTGTTTACTGCTTCTTTTTGCTTCCTTGCATATTCCTCTGATGCGGCCTTGGCATATCCTTTTTCAGATTCCTCGCCGTTTCCATTTACGGTGATGAAACTGGCACCCAGCGATTCGGCCTGTTCCTTGGTTTCGAGCCTAATATCCGTAGCTTCCACTATGGCACCCAGCCTTTTTGCAGTAGCAATGGCCTGCAGTCCCGCAACTCCAACCCCATAAATTAAAACCCTGGAAGGAGTAA
>CP070731.1:848993-852131 GCA_020347545.1 Flavobacteriaceae bacterium
ACTTCCTTTACAAAATGGAGCTGACAATGCGGATAGACTGCAAACTATTCTTAACAAGCGTAATTTGATTGCAGGACTGTGCAGAATCGTGAGTAAAATTGAAAGTCCGGGTGTCATTGATCATTTTAGCTATGAACCTGAAATTGTATTTGGCGAAATAGATCATGCATCAAGTGAACGGGTTAAAAAAATCAAAGAGGCATTTGACAAAGCGGGATTTAAAAACAGAATTTCAGAGAATATTCAAAGGGACATCTGGATCAAATTCTTATTTATAGCTTCCATCAGCGCAGCAGGGGCCCTAACCCGAAGTGTACTTGGTGTAATGAGAGAGGATACTTACTTAAGAGATATACTGGTTCGTACCGCTAAAGAGATTATTCAGATCGGGCAGAAACTTGGGGTTGATATCGACGAACAAGATCTAAAGAAATGCTTTGAGATCATCGATAAGATTGATTATAACACAACCATGTCACTTCAACGCGATATGATGGAAGGAAGGCCCAGTGAACTCGAAAATTTCAATGGTTTTATTGTAAGAAAAGGAGATGAACTCGGAATTGAAACTCCGGTAAATGATTTCATCTATTATGCGTTAAGGCCCATGGAATTAAAGGCCAGGCAAACTGGGAAGTGATTATTTATTCATAACTCATTCCTCCCATAGGGTCAAAGATCTGAGAAAATGCTGAGTCAAAAGTATTGAGTACGTTGATCGTGGCATTATTGCGTTTTATCAAACCATCCTGTCTTAAGATATACTGCTCAAGTGTACCTCGTGGATTATGCATACGCCTTCCGTTATAATATTCTTTTTCAATAAAATCAGGAAAGACAATCTGTTTGATGGTTATCCTGTATCGGCCACCTATCATATCCAGATAAAGAAAAGCCTCATAATCGTGCTGTGCGTATTCCGGCAGATTTTCACCTATCAGTCTATAGGGCTTTGTTTTCGTAGATTTGGTAAATTTCAAAATATCCAGATCCGAGGTAAAATCATTGCTTTTTAGCATTCGGTTAAGTTCTGATTTATCTTCCAAAGGATACCATTTTTGCCAAACAAGCTTATAATCAATGACATAGAAACTTCCCAAAGAATCCATTTTGTGGAACTGGGAATACCCCTGAGCACTTATTAAAATTAGTAAGAATACTATTTTCCTCATTTTTGACCTTATGGTTTAATCTCCGTCTTCCTGATGCAAAAAGCGCATTTTTGCCAACAATTCTTCATCTGTTTCAACATGATCATCATCAGGAACGCAACAGTCCACAGGACAAACCGCAGCACATTGGGGTTCCTCATGAAAACCTTTACACTCGGTACATTTATCCGGAATAATATAATAGACTTCATCACTCACAGGTTCCTGTTCCTCTTCGGCATTTACCTCTTTTCCATTAGGTAAAATAACTTCACCGGTTATTTCAGTACCATCAGAATACCTCCATTCTTCAGCAGCCTCATAAATTGCAGTATTCGGACATTCAGGTTCACATGCACCGCAATTTATACATTCATCTGTTATTATAATTGCCATTATTTTTTTAACTAAATTTGCGCACAAATATAATGTATCCACAAGTATTATCCTATCTGAATGACTGTTGAAGAAAGAATCGAAGCTTTTGCGAAACTGGGAGAATTTTTAACTCAATTTCAACCCGATGGAATTGTAAAGAATGAAAAGGTCAGTCTTAACGATATGTTTTTTGACCCTTTCAAATTACAGGTCAGTCGTGCCTCGGAATACAATGGCTGGTTTACAAAAGAGAATGTGCTTACAGCCTTTTCAAGGTGGGGTAAAATATTGAATAGTAGCAATATAGAGGTTTGGACTTCTTCTTATAGTTTAAATAAGGTAAAACCCAAAAAAGTCGGAGTGGTCATGGCAGGAAATATTCCTTTGGTAGGATTTCATGACTTTCTCAGCGTCCTGATTTCAGGGCACAGTATCATGGTAAAACAATCCAGTGCCGATAATAAATTTTTGCCTTTGATAGCAAAATATCTGGAATATGTGGCACCTGGATTTAAGGGTAAGATTAATTTTACGGAGGATAAACTTGAGAATATTGATGCCGTAATCGCTACGGGAAGCAATAATACGGCAAGATATTTTGACTATTATTTTGGAAAATTTCCGAATATCATTCGTCGCAATAGAAATTCTGCGGCTGTACTATCTGGAACTGAATCCGAATTGGAACTCAGGAGCCTTGGTGAAGACATTTTCAGGTATTTTGGTTTGGGTTGCAGAAGTGTTTCGAAACTGTTTGTTCCGGAAGGTTATGATTTTGATCCTTTGTTCAAAGCACTTTATGAGTACAGGGACGTACTTAATTATGAAAAGTACGTAAACAATTACGATTATAATAAAGCTGTTTATCTGATGAGTGATTTTAAATTGCTCGAAAATGGTTTTCTGATGTTCAAAGAAGATAAAAGCTACTCCTCTCCTATAGCCACCGTTTTTTATGAATACTACACCGATGATGCACAACTGGAACAGAAACTTTTGGAGGACAAAGAAATGATTCAGTGCCTGGTAGGAAATTCTGAAAAATCAGGTATGGTTCCTTTTGGACAGACGCAAAAGCCTGAACTTTCAGATTATGCTGATGGTATTGATACCCTCGCCTTTCTTGAAAGCCTGTAATTACTCAAATTTAGTATCAAGCTGAATGTAGTCAAGTAATTCTCTTTTTACGGATTCTTCCTTGAATTTACCTCCAAACTCTGAAGTAACGGTACTGCTCGCGGTATCACTAACACCTCTTGAATTAACACAAAGGTGTTTTGCATCGATAATACAAGCCACATCCTCTGTGCCTAGCGCTTCCTGCAGGGCCTGAACAATTTGCATATTCAGTCTTTCCTGCACCTGTGGCCTTTTGGCATAATATTCTACGATTCGATTCATTTTAGACAAACCAATCACTTTTCCTTTCGAAATATAAGCTACGTGGGCCTTTCCAACAATGGGTAACAAGTGATGCTCACAGGTAGAATACAGCGTGATGTTCTTTTCAACAAGCATCTCCCCATATTTATAATTGTTGTCAAAGGTTGATAATTTTGGCTTTCGTTCCGGACTTAGCCCTCCGAAAATTTCCTTTACAAACATCTTC
>CP070731.1:852231-855366 GCA_020347545.1 Flavobacteriaceae bacterium
TGATAAGTTCCAACCGCCAAAGGATTGCCATTAAAAATCGATTAATTCTGAACTTTGGCCCCTCTACGCCAAGAGATTTTGAAATCCGGTAAAGGATTTCTTTAAATGACTGATTTTCAGAAACAAGTATGTAACGTTCATCTTTGATATTTGATTCCATCAAGAGCATCATGGCCTTTACCACATCTTTGATCCCTACGAACCCTGTAACTCCTTCCGTATAGAATTTTAATCCCTTTTTAACATTACTAAACATTCTGCCTGTGCCCTTATGCCAAAAACCGGATCCGATAATCACTCCGGGATTAACAATAACTACCGGAACGCCTTCTTGAGAAGCGCGCCATACTTCCATTTCTGCCCCGTATTTAGTAATGGCATAGCCGCTTTTTTCTGTGGCGCTGTTCCAATTATCTGTTTCGTCGGTCAAACTTCCATCACTTGTATTTTCTATAGCTGCAACAGAGCTTACAAAGCAAAGTTTCTCTATTTTATTGGAAATGCATAAGTTGACAATATGAGTGGTACCCTCTATATTAACGCGTCTCATCTTTTGATAATCTCTGGAGTTAAAAGAGACTAAAGCTGCGCAATGATATACGTGGGTTATCTCTTCAAAAGCACTTTCAAGTGACGGAATATTGTCTAAACTGGCTTCTACCCACCTTATTCTTTGAAAAAGCGCTTCAGAATCAGAAGTGTAATAATTGAAAACCCTTTTCACAGCATTTAAGTCACTACTGCTTTTATGAATAGCACGAACGGTATCATTTTTCTGTAAAAGATGATACAAAAGGTGAGATCCCACCAATCCAGTTCCTCCGGTAACCAAAATCATGTTACGAAAATAAACAATTGAATAATATCAAAGGATTCATAAAACCCTTTATTTGTGCGAATAATTGAAAGAATTGATTTTTAAGAAAGCTTTCTTTTTTATATTTGCTGCAAATTTTTAGAAATGAAGAAGAATTTTGTCGAAGAGCTTCGCTGGAGAGGACTACTGCACAATATTATGCCCGGTACTGAAGAGCAATTACAGAAAGAATCAACAGCTGCCTATATAGGATTCGATCCTACAGCTGATTCCTTGCATATTGGAAGCCTGGTGCAGATTATTTTATTAATGCATTTGCAGAAATCAGGACATAAGCCAATTGCCCTGGTAGGTGGCGCTACGGGAATGATTGGGGATCCTTCAGGAAAATCGAATGAAAGAAATCTTCTGGATGAAGAGACTCTTGTAAAAAACATCAAAGGAGTCAAGGCCACCTTGGAAAGATTTATTGATTTTTCAGGAAACATTGAGAACTCAGCTCAGATGGTTAATAATTATGACTGGATGAAAGAGTTGTCCTTTCTTGAATTTGCAAGAGATATAGGAAAGCATATTACAGTAAATTACATGATGGCCAAAGATTCTGTAAAAAACAGGATCAGCTCTGAGTCGAAAGAAGGTATGAGCTTTACAGAATTTACCTATCAGCTTGTTCAGGGATATGACTTTCTTCATTTATACAATCATCACAATTGTAGACTCCAGATAGGAGGGAGTGATCAATGGGGTAATATTACAACAGGTACAGAATTGATCAGAAGAAAGGTTCAGGGGAAAGCCTATGCACTAACCAGCCCGTTGGTAACCAAAGCAGACGGAACAAAATTTGGAAAGACAGAAGGAGGAAATATATGGCTTGACGAAAAGAGAACTTCCCCTTACAAATTTTATCAATACTGGTTGAATGCTTCAGATCTCGATGCTGAAAACTATATTAAAATATTCACTTTCCTGGAGAGAGATACCATAGAAAAACTGATCACAGAACACAAAGAAGCTCCACACCTTAGAATTTTACAAAAGAAAGTAGGGGAGGAGGTCACTATAATGTGTCACGGACAAGAAGCTTATGAAAATGCAGTAAAAGCGTCTCAAATTCTTTTTGGAAGATCTACCGCTGAAGATCTGAAAAATTTGGATGCACAAACCTTTCTTGATATTTTTGAGGGTGTTCCCCAGGCCGAGATTGGCAAGGAAGAATTGTCTAAGGGTATAGATATTGTGGATGCTTTAAATGAGAAATCAGGTTTTCTAAAGTCAAATGGAGAGGCAAGAAGGGCTTTAAAAGAAAATTCGATTTCTGTGAATAAAGAAAAAGTTAAGGAAGACTTTTCACTAAACAGTAAAGACCTTATTGCAGATAAGTTTGTATTGCTGCAAAGAGGAAAGAGAAATTATTTTCTGCTCAGAATAGTATAATAGTATCGATTTCCTTTTCTCATTAGAAACAATAATTTGTTCAGTGGAGAAAATAAATTGATATTTTGACTACAACATTAAAAACGCCCTTTAAATTTTTTTAAAGGGCGATTATTTTTTTATCGATCAGTCAGATGGGTTAAACCATAGGACCAGATGGAATACATTTCTCTGAACCAGGCGCCAATCGCGTAGCCTGCGGCATAGGACCCTTCTGCAGGGTCTACTCCCCCTCTCCAATAGTATAGTTCTTCCTTGTTCAATAAAACCAGATCGTTACAATTATATTCTTTCATCTATTAACATGTATTAGTGTTTTTTTTAAGCATTTTATTTCCAGCAATCAAAAGAAATGCGGCTATTAATCCATAAAAAATGGCATTGATTGATTTGTTCGTTTCAATAGAGAGAAATTCATATTCAGCTCTTGAATCCGTCAATATGGTATCGATAAATAAGATAATATTCAGGATTCCTACAATGAGTAAAATATATGCCAGGGCCTTTCCAAGTTTCACAACACCATACTTTTTTAGACTGCCGGTTCAAGACCCATTAGTCCATCATAAATTCCTCTGTAAAAGCTGCCAACCGATTTATAATACCATTCAACAGCATCTTTAATAGGTCCTCCACCCTGAACCATCAATAACTCCATGGAGTTAAGGTTTTCCCAATAGTTACTATTTATTTCTTTCATAAGTCCTATTTTGGGTCATTCCAGCCTTGAAGAAACCATTCTCCTACCTGATCAAGTATTTTCCCAACACTTACCGCTGCTGTTATCGCCCCAAGAACAGGAAGAACAGGTAATCCTCCTGTAATTTTCACAAGTTCGTTTTGGCTTATGGAATTTGTTTGTAAATTCATTTTTTCAT
>CP070731.1:855466-858590 GCA_020347545.1 Flavobacteriaceae bacterium
TGACCTGGCCGATATGTTTGGAAGCTCTCCTCATACAATCATGAATGACAATACGATTAAGAGAAAATATGGCCCGGTGGAATATCAGGCATCTGATATTTATGAGGACACCAAAAAATTACTTCAGCTTGAAGCGGTGGCCTGTAAAGACTGGCTCACCAATAAAGTGGATCGATGCGTTGGAGGAAAAGTTGCAAAACAGCAATGTGCTGGTTCCCTTCAGATACCTCTAAATGATGTGGGGGTTATGGCGCTTGATTACAAAGGAAAGAATGGGATAGCCACCTCAATTGGTCATTCTGTTGCCAGTGCCCTTATCGATGAAAAAGCAGGTTCTAAAAATGCGATTGCAGAGTCTTTGACCAATATAGTCTGGGCACCCTTAAAAGAAGGATTGAAATCAGTCTCACTCTCAGCTAACTGGATGTGGCCGTGCAGGAATGAAGGCGAGGATGCAAGGCTTTACAATGCTGTTGAGGCTGTTTCTGAGTTCTCAATTGCCCTGGGAATTAATGTGCCAACTGGTAAGGATTCTCTATCCATGAAGCAAAAATATCCGAACGAAGAGGTAATTGCACCCGGTACGGTAATCATTTCAGCCGCCGGAGAGGTTAATGACATCAGAAAGGTTGTAGAACCTGTATTTCAGATTTCAGAGGGAAATAAGATCGTATACATCGATTTTTCAAAAGACGATTTTCATTTGGGAGGGTCGAGTTTCGCTCAAATACGAAACAGTATAGGAGCATCAACCCCGGATATCAAAGATCCGGCATATTTTAAAAACTGTTTTAATACTGTTCAGGAATTGATCAAAAATGACCTTGTACTGGCCGGTCATGATATATCATCCGGAGGATTGATCACTACCTTACTGGAAATGTGTTTTGCAGAAAACGAGCTTGGCGCCCAGATAGATTTGAGTTCTTTGGAAGAAAATGATTCCATGAAACTGTTATTTTCGGAAAAAAGCGGAGTGGTTCTGCAGATCAATGATCTGGAAAAAGCTGAAAGCCTGCTCAACAGGAATAAGATTTCTTTCCATGTGATGGGAAGTGCGTTACAATCGAGTCATCTTGAAATCTCAAACTTTGACTTGCGTTTCAACATCGAAGAATACAGAGATTACTGGTATACGACTTCTTACCTACTGGACAAGGAGCAAACTGCCAACGGACTGGCTGAAGAACGATTTAAGAATTACAAAAATCAGCCTTTAACCTATTCTTTTCCAGATACCTTCACCGGAAAACTGCCATCTATTGAAACCTCCGGCAAAAGGCCAAAGGCTGCCATTATCAGAGAAAAGGGTTCCAACAGTGAGCGGGAAATGGCCAATGCCATGTACCTTGCAGGTTTCGATGTGAAGGATGTGCATATGACTGATTTGATCAGTGGTCGTGAAACCCTTGAAGACATTCAGTTTATTGGTGCGGTCGGCGGATTTTCAAATTCAGATGTACTGGGTTCTGCCAAAGGATGGGCAGGAGCATTCCTCTATAATGAAAGAGCCAATAAAACGCTAAAAAAATTCTTTGAAAGAGAAGACACCCTTTCTGTTGGAATCTGCAATGGCTGTCAGTTGTTCGTTGAGTTGGAAATGATCAATCCTGATCATAGTGAAAAGCCAAAAATGCTCCATAACGATTCGCATAAGCATGAAAGCTCATTTACCTCTGTTAAAATTCAACCTAACAATTCCGTTATGCTTTCAGGGCTCGAAGGATTGACCCTTGGTGTATGGATTTCTCATGGCGAAGGAAAATTCAGTTTCCCCTACGAAGAATCAAAATATAATATTGTTGCAAAATATGGGTATGAAGGTTATCCTGCCAACCCGAACGGATCCGATTTTAACACAGCAATGATGGCCAGCGACGATGGTAGGCATCTTGTGATGATGCCCCATATTGAAAGATCAATATTTCAATGGAACTGGGCCAATTATCCTTCAGGAAGGAAGGATGAGGTGAGCCCATGGCTGGAAGCATTTGTCAATGCGAGAAAATGGATTGAAAAGCATCAGGGCTAATAAGCGCTAATCACTGCTAATAAGGGATCCATCAGGCGACTTAAATTGATACTGATCAATTAGGTTTTCTGTTTCTTTTTCTTGGCTGCAGGAAACAATACATTGTTGAGTATCAAACGATAACCAGGCGAATTAGGATGTAGATCAAGTTCTGTTTTAGGGTCCCCTACCCGATGTTGGTAATCTTCGGGATCATGTCCTCCAAAAAAAGTGAACATTCCTTTTCCTTTTACTCCGTGAATGTATCGAGCCTCACCATTTACATTGTTTTGCCCCATGATCAAAACCGTTGGTTTTATCAAGCTGCTATCAAAAGCCGTAGTCTGGCCCATAAAGCCTTTAACAAGCAAGGTGTGGTTCTGACAAAGCATACTGGGGACCATGTCCCATTTTGCAGAATACTCTTTTAGTTCAAAATAATCTTCTGTTCTGAGTACCTTTCTTTTTCGGGTGGTGTCAATATTGGAAAATTCATATACCACCGGATTCCGTTCCAATTGAAAATTGGTAAAGGCAAAGGTATTTTCAAAATCAAGTTTATTCTGAAACCCTTTTTCAGAAGGATCCCCGTCAAACATCACTTCGCAAATATCGATACCCTCTGCTGAAAGTGCTATGTCAAAACTATCGGTAGCTGAACACATAGCAAACATAAAACCTCCCCCAAAGACATAATCTCTTATTTTCAGGGCAACATCAAGTTTTTGTTTTGAAACTTTGTCATAACCCATTTCTTTAGCTCTTTTTTCAGAGTTTACCTTATTTTCAATGTACCAGGGGGCAGTTCTAAAGGCCCCGTAAAACTTACCGTACTGACCTGTAAAATCTTCATGGTGCAAATGAAGCCATTCGTAGAGTAATAATTTGTCTTCGAGAACTTCCTGATCGTAAACCACTTCATAAGGAATCTCTGCATACTGCAAAACCATGGTAACAGCGTCATCCCAGGGTTGCTTGTCTTTGGGTGAGTAAACTGCAATTTTTGGCGCTTTCTCTAAAACAACGGCTTCCATATTCTGGGACGGACTTGAGATCATTTCTATTATTTTGATCGACTCGGCCTCGGAAATTATCTCAAATGAAACGCCTCTG
>CP070731.1:858690-861806 GCA_020347545.1 Flavobacteriaceae bacterium
ACGAGAATTCACTGGTCATTTTATGAACCAGGAGACGGAACCTACCAATTTCAGTTCAAGTATGTAGATGAAAAGAATAAGCCCATTGATTCTGCAAACAGAGGTTACAGATCGGATATAGATTCTCTTGATGAAAACATGATGTTGATGCGTGTCAGAACGAGTTATGAGGGAAGTGAGTTTGACGTTGTGCTGACTTACACAAAGGTTTCAGATGATTTCGCACTTTAAAAATGAAAAAAATGTTAAAACAAATAAAATTATACGGATTGTCATTGGCAGTGATCCTGTCTTTGAATATGAGCTGTACAGCCATACAAAATTCGAATAAAACGCAGCGTGGAGCGGGAATTGGTGTCGCAGCCGGAGCATTGGTTGGAGGATTGATTGGTGGAAATATTGGTGGCGCCTTAATTGGAGCGGCCATTGGAGGAGCAGCAGGAGCAGTTATCGGAAAGCAAATGGATAAACAGGCGGACAAAATCGAAGAAGCGGTTCCCGGGGCTGAAGTAAAGCGTGTGGGAGAAGGAATTCAGATCATTTTTGACGACAAGAGCGGAGTTAACTTTGCTTTTGACAGTGCTGATTTGACTCCCGAAGCCAAAAAGAACCTGGATGCCGTGGCTGAGATTTTCATAGAATTTCCTGATACCGAATTAATGATCGAAGGTCATACAGACAGTGTAGGCGACGAAAATTATAATTTGAAGTTATCTCAAAGACGAGCAAATTCTGTTGTAGCCTATTTGAAATCCAAAGGAGTTGCAGGAAATCGGTTTAAAGTGGAAGCATTTGGAGAAACAAGACCTCGATTTGAAAATGATACGAAAGAGAATCAGGCAAAAAATCGTCGTGTTGAGATAGGTGTTGCAGCAAATGAACAAATGATTGAAGATGCAAAAGCACAATCTGAATAGTTAGATCAAAGTAAGGTATTTGGAATTTTTTGATTTATTATGACACATGAACTAAAACAAATTATTCAAGGTTATCTGAATGCTCGTCATTTAGGACTTCATTGCGTTTTAGCCACTGTAGTTGATCTTGATGGTTCATCTTACCGGAGGCCCGGAGTCAGGATGCTGATCAATGAACACGGCCATATGACGGGTGCAGTAAGTGGAGGATGCGTTGAGAAGGAGATCCTAAAGCAAGCCA
This sequence comes from Flavobacteriaceae bacterium, assembly GCA_020347545.1. Taxonomy (GTDB): domain Bacteria; phylum Bacteroidota; class Bacteroidia; order Flavobacteriales; family Flavobacteriaceae; genus Lutimonas. The sequence continues at coordinate 859,849 of CP070731.1, forward strand.
ACAGTGTTTTTAAGACTGGTGTTCCCAAGATGATGACTTATGATGGGCGTTATCGGTTGGGCTGTGAAGGGATCTTGTACATTTTGATCGAAAAATTCGCCCCTTCCGATGAATTGCTGATTGCATTTGATGAAATTCTTCAAAATCGGACTGTATTTACCATAAAAAGTGAATTCACGAGAACACCCGGAGAGGACAGCAGGCTTGGTTCTGTATGTGAGTTAGGCTCTCTGGGATCTTTTTCTTTTGGAGCAAAGAAAGTCTTAAAAGATAAAGATAAGAGCTCCGCACTCAAGGTTTTTGAACAAAAACTAAATCCCTGTTTTCATTTGATGATCATCGGGGCAGAACATGATGCCTCTCAATTGTCTCTGATGGCTGCCTCTTTAGGTTGGGACGTGACCGTTGTTGTAAGTCCCTCCAGCCCACAGATTTTAACTGATTTTCCGGGAAGCCAAGTATTGGAAAAAACAATCCCTTCAGAGTTAAAATTAGATCGTGTTGATGATAATACGGCAGTCGTTCTCATGACGCATAGTTATGTTAAGGACTTGGATTTCCTGTTTCAACTGATCAAGAGCAGGCCGTGCTACATTGGCCTTTTGGGTCCTTCAAACCGAAGAGAAAGAATGCTCAATGATCTGATTGAAAAATTCCCTTCAATCAATGAAGAAATTTTCGACCTGATGTTTGGCCCGGCAGGATTGAACATAGGCGCGGAAACCCCTCAGGAAATAGCTTTATCTATTTGCTCTGAGATTCTTTCAATTACAAGAGGCCAGGAACCAAAATCCCTCAAGGATAAAATTGGCAGAATTCATTTAAATACAAAACTCTAAAATGAGTGGAATTACTTTTCTACCAAAGGTTGCCGGCGTTGTAGTTGCGGCAGGGGCCTCAAGTAGGATGAATCAAATCAAACAACTACTGCCCTGGCAGAAAACAACACTTTTGGGTCATGCAATAGAGCAATTATTGAAATCAGGAGTGGAGAAAGTGTTTGTGGTCCTTGGGGCCAATAAAGCGGTAATTCTGGAACAGCTGGAAACTAAAGATATCGAGGTTGTAACCAACAAAAAATGGGAAGCCGGAATGAGCTCTTCCATTGTTAGAATTATAGAATATATTGAAGAAAACGGCTATGATTTTGACGGCTTGTTAATTGCAGTATGTGATCAACCAATGCTTGATGATAATCATTATAAAAAACTTGTAATGAGCTGTATAAGTACAGATAGAATTATTGCATCTTCTTATGGAAATGAAATAGGTGTACCCGTTTTATTCGGAAAATATTTTTTTAATGAACTGAAAGAACTTAAGCATGACCACGGAGCAAAATCCATTGTTCAAAAGCATCTGAGTAAAATGGTTCAGCTCGATGCTCCAAATGGTCTTATCGATCTGGACACCATGGATAAATACAATCGTTATTACGCTGCTTTTGGATAGTTTCTCACTTAGTATTTCGGACATCCTTCTTGCGCTACTGGCCACCTTACTTTTGGGGATGGGTAAATCAGGTCTCAAGGGCCTTGGTGTGGTCATTGTCACCTTAATGGCCATCGTGTTCGGAGGGAAAGCTTCTACAGGAATATTAATGCCCATGATGATTGCTGCCGATATATTTGCGGTGATCTATTACCATCGTCATACACAGTGGTATTTTTTAAAAAAACTCTTACCTATGATGGTTTTGGGAGTATTACTGGGGGTATGGCTGGGCAATGACATATCCGAGATTGTTTTCAGGCAGGTGATGGCAGCGTTTATCTTGTTAACGGTTCTCATTATGATATGGATGGACAGAACAAAGTCTTATTCCATACCAAAACACTGGACCTTTAGCAGTTCACTGGGGTTGCTGTCAGGGATCACCTCGATGATAGGTAATCTTGCCGGATCATTTGCCAGTATTTATTTTTTAGCGATGCGATTGCCCAAAAATGAATTCATAG
>CP070731.1:861906-865010 GCA_020347545.1 Flavobacteriaceae bacterium
TGACTGTTTTTACAAGAACTGGCGACAAAAAATTTGAAAAACTGGAATACGGTGATTTTAGGTTTGTTCCTATGTTGAAAGAAAAAAATTAAAAAAGCAATTAATATGTCTTTAGTACAGCTTCAAGGCCCTGTTGTTGAAGCAGATTGGGTCATTAAGAATCTAAACGGATCGAATCTTGTGATTTTGGATGCGACCTTGCCCAAGGCGGTTTCTTCAGATGGTTCAACTGATTTACCTCAATTACAGATTTCCGGAGCACGATTTTTTGATATAAAAAGACAGTTTAGTGATTTTGAAGCCACTTATCCGAATACCTGGCCAGGGGAAAAGGCATTTAATAGCGCAGCAAGAAAAATTGGTATCAATAATGATTCAGCGATAATTGTTTATGATGATCATGGAATTTATTCCAGTGCCCGTGCCTGGTGGATGTTCAGGGCAATGGGACATGAAAACGTGGCAGTTTTAAACGGGGGTCTTCCGGCCTGGATGGCAGAAAGGGGACCTACGGAGCGCAAAAGAAACGGTGATTTTGAAGAAGGGGATTTCAAAGGGAAATTCAACAAGAATTTTATCATTGATCATCAAAAAGTACTCAGAAATCTGGAGGATGATAAATTCCTGGTATTGGATGCAAGAGCTAAAGATCGTTTTCTTGGCTTTGTGGAAGAACCACGTGAAGGTTTGCGAAGTGGTCATATTCCCGGTTCGGAAAGTTTGCCCTATACAGATCTTTTAAAAGAGGGTAAAATGAGAGATCGGGAAGAGTTAAACAGTTTGTTTTCTTCGTATTCAAATAAAAAGAAAGGCCTAATATTCTCCTGCGGATCGGGTATTACTGCCTGTGTATTGGCCTTAGGTGCTGAATTAACCGGATTGGAGAATTTATCTGTATATGACGGTTCCTGGACAGAATGGGGCAGTCTGGATCATTTACCCATTGAAAAGGGATAATGTACCCACAGGGTGAAACTCTTAAATGGCCTTTAAACTTAGGTCCATATTGCTTACCGAATGTGTAAGCGCACCTGAAGAAATATAATCCACACCACATTCTGCATATTTCCTTGCTGTTTGCAGGGTTATTCCGCCAGAAGATTCCGTTTCACACTGCCCGGCTATGAGTTTCACCGCTTTTTCGGTGTCCTCGTAATTGAAGTTGTCGATGAGGATCCTGTGAATACCATCATGATCAAGGATGGCTTCTATTTCCTCTAAACTTCTTGCTTCCACAATAATCTTAAGGTCCAGTTTATTCTCTTTAAGGTAATTTTTAGTCTTTTTAATTGCCTTGTCGACTCCGCCCGCAAAATCAATATGATTGTCTTTTAACATGATCATATCATACAAGGCGAATCGATGATTCACACCTCCACCAATCTTAACTGCCCATTTTTCAATGGCCCTGATGCCAGGGGTTGTTTTTCTGGTATCCAGTATTTTGGTATTGGTACCTTTTAAAAGATCAACAAATTTTTTTGTCTTGGTAGCAATCGCACTCATTCGTTGCATCGCATTCAAAACCAATCTCTCCGCCTTTAGTATTGATTGAGAACTACCTGTTACGAAAAACACCACATCTCCCTTATTGACCAGGGTCCCGTCGTCTATTAAGGTTTCAACTTTTAAATCGGGATCGACTTCATTGAAAATCATCCTGGCAAATTCCACTCCGGCGATAATGCCATTTTCCTTGACAAGTAATTTTGCTTTTCCTTTGGCATTCGGCGGAATACAGGCAAGAGAACTGTGATCACCCTCTCCGATATCTTCACGAATACCGTTTTTAATAATTCCCTGTAGCTCTAGAGACATCTGTTCTTTGCTGATCATTTGTTTGCATTTATCATTGCAAAAATAAGTCTTTATATTTACGGAAACAACGGGTTGAATGAAAATCAAAATACTGGTCATAGGAAAAACGGATGACAAAAATCTTCAGGTTTTAATTCAGAAGTATGAAAAGCGGTTAAAGCACTATATCAAATTTGATATGGAAATAATACCGGATGTGAAGAACATGAAAAATATGTCTGAAAAGGACCAAAAAGACAAAGAAGGCCAGTTGATACTCAAGAAGATTGCCTCTGGAGATCAGTTATGGCTTCTGGACGAAAAAGGAGAGATGTTCAGATCGGTGGAATTTTCCCGTTTTCTTCAAAAGAAAATGAATTCAGGTATAAAAAGATTTGTTCTTGTAATAGGAGGCCCTTATGGGTTTTCCGAAGCAGTTTATAAAAAATCAATGGGTAAGATTTCCTTATCAAAAATGACCTTTTCGCATCAGATGATCCGGTTATTTGCTATTGAACAGCTGTACAGAGCTTTTAGTATTTTAAAAAATGAGCCGTATCATCACGAATAACAAAACCCATGAAATATTTAAAGATTAAAGCCATAGCAATATGACAGGATTTTTTGCAATTTTAGATGATATTGCTGCATTGATGGATGATGTTGCTCTAATGGCAAAATTTGCCACAAAGAAAACAGCAGGTGTTTTGGGTGATGATTTGGCAGTTGGTGCTGAAAAAGCATCGAGTTTCAGAGCTTCAAGGGAGTTGCCGGTACTTTGGAAGATTACCAAAGGTTCCTTTATCAATAAATTGATAATATTACCCTTTGCATTTTTATTGAGTGCTTATGCACCACAATTAATAGTTCCCATCCTGCTTGTTGGGGGTGTGTATTTAAGTTTTGAGGGTGTAGAAAAGATCGTACATACTTTCTTTTCTAAAAAGCATAACAAAAAAGAAAAAGTACAGTTTCAGACAGAAGAGGAATTGATTGAAGTTGAAAAAGCGAAGATTAAAAACACCATTATTACTGACTTTATTTTGTCTTTGGAGATCATCATGATCGCCTTAGGAACCGTAACAAGCCAACCGCTTCTTGAACAGATCCTTGTCGTTTCAATAGTTGCCATTGTGGCTACAATTGGTGTTTATGGCATTGTTGCCTTAATGGTAAGAATGGATGATACGGGTATGAAATTTATCCAGTTGGCAAGGGGGAAAAGCCAATTTGTGAAATCCTCCTTGGTGATCATCGGAAAAGGATTGGTGTATTCACTACCCAATCTGATCAAGTTGCTCGCAATA
>CP070731.1:865110-868187 GCA_020347545.1 Flavobacteriaceae bacterium
CCGCAGCGTTTTTTGTTTCGGCGAGAACCACACCAAGACCTTGAGTGCCTTCTAATAACTTAATAATTACTGGCGGTCCACCGACACGCTCCATCACTTCAACAACATCTCTGGAATAATTGGTAAATACAGTTTTCGGCATACCTACCCCGGATCTTGACAAAAGTTGAAAACTACGGAGTTTGTCTCTAGATCTAATAATCGCATCAGATGTAACTGTTGTAAATACATTCATCATTTCAAATTGCCTGACCACAGCACAACCATAAAAAGTGACCGAGGCACCAATACGAGGAACTATAGCATCAACATAGTCCAAATAGCGATCTTTGTAGTAAATAGTAGGCTTCTCCTTTTCAATAATTAGGTCACATTTAAGAGGATCAATCACTTCCATATCATGATTACGTGACTCGCCTTCTTCTACTAGACGCCTCGTAGAATATAAGTTTGCATTTCTTGAGAGGACAATAATATTCATAATTAACCAAAGCTGAGCTACAATATACTAAAAATCGAATATGAAATTTGCGCAAAAACTATTAATTACTATACCTTTGAATAGATGTGTGAAACGGCTTTAGATATTCAAATTAAAACCTTGCCAGATCTGCCGGGTGTCTACCAATATTATGATGTTGAAGGCAAGATTTTATATGTTGGAAAAGCAAAAAATTTAAAGAAAAGAGTAAGCTCATATTTCACCAAGAATCACGACTATGGCAAGACCAAGATTCTGGTAAAAAAAATAGCAGATATCAAACATATCGTGGTTGATAGCGAAACAGATGCTTTGCTTCTTGAGAACAACCTTATAAAGAAGTATCAACCACGTTATAATGTGATGCTGAAGGACGACAAGTCCTACCCATGGATTGTAATAAAAAAGGAACGTTTTCCAAGAGTGTTTCAAACTAGAAGAATCATTAAAGATGGAAGTGAGTATTTTGGACCATACACAAGTGTGCGGACGGTTCATACTTTGTTAGATTTGATCCGAGGATTATATCCGCTAAGAACTTGCAATTACGATCTCTCTCAGGATAAAATTACAAATGGAAAATATAAAGTTTGTCTGGAATACCACTTGGGTAACTGTAATGGAGGTTGTGAAGGTTTGGAAAATGAAAAAACCTATCAACAAAATATCAAGGCTATTCGAGAAATCTTAAAGGGGAATTTTAAAGATTCATTAAATCGTTTTAGGAAACAAATGAAGGCACTAGCCTCCGAGATGCAATTTGAAGAAGCTCAGAAAATAAAGGAAAAGATAGAAATCCTTGAAAATTATCAAGCACGATCAACAATTGTTAACCCCAAGATTAGCAATGTGGATGTTTTTACCATAATGAGTGATGAAGGGTATGCATATGTAAACTTTTTACAAGTATCATTTGGTGCTATTATTAGGTCTCATACTTTGGAAATAAAAAAACGTTTGCAGGAATCTGACAAAGAATTGCTTGAGCTTGCAATAACCGAAATACGACAGCGTTTTAATTCGAGTTCTAAGGAAGTTTTCGTGCCCTTTCAAGTTGATCTAGGAGAACAAGTAAGAATTTCAATCCCAAAGCTTGGTGATAAAAAACATTTGATGGATCTCTCTCGAAGAAATGCGAAATATTTTCGACTGGAAAAATTAAAGCAGGTGAAAATTACGGATCCGGATCGGCATGCCAATCGCATTATGGCACAGATGAAAGCGGATTTAAGACTTCCTGAAGAACCAAGACATATAGAGTGTTTTGACAACTCGAATATTCAGGGGACTCACCCAGTGGCGGCATGTGTGGTTTTTAAGAATGGAAAACCAAGTAAAAGAGATTATCGACATTTTAACATAAAAACAGTTGAAGGACCGAACGATTTCGCCTCAATGGAAGAGGTAGTTTACAGACGCTATAAAAGACTCTTGAAAGAAGAAGAACCTTTGCCTCAACTTATAGTTATAGATGGAGGAAAGGGGCAGTTATCATCAGCTTTAAAGAGTCTGGAAAAGCTGAAATTAAAAGGAAAAATTGCCATTGTTGGAATCGCAAAGCGACTTGAAGAATTGTTTTACCCAGATGATCCAATTCCGCTATATTTAGATAAGAAAAGTGAAACGTTGAAAATCATTCAACAGCTTCGAAATGAAGCGCACCGATTTGGAATTGAGCACCACCGAGATAAGCGAAGCAAGAATGCTTTAAATACAGAGTTAGAGAATATACCTGGAGTTGGCGAGAAAACGGTAGTTGAGTTACTAAAACATTTTAAATCTGCCAAGAGAATTTCTTTTGCTAAGCTCGATGAATTGGAAGATGTCATAGGTGTATCACGCGCTCAAAAAGTATATAATTATTATAATAGAATAACCCAATGAAATTGCGCTTAGGAGTCATATTTTTTTTCTTCCTTTTGTTGGCATTTGGGCAACCTCCACAGAACACTCCAAAAGTTGGACTATTACTTAGTGGAGGTGGTGCGAAGGGACTTGCGCATATAGGCGTATTGAAAACTTTGGATAGCTTGGGTGTTGAGGTGGATTATGTGGGAGGCACGAGTATGGGATCAATTGTAGGGGCTTTATATGCCTCTGGCTATTCAGGAAAAAAACTGGAAAAGATATTTTCAGAAATTGATTTTGATGAGCTAATAAATGATGAGATACCAAGAAACTCCAAAAGCTTTTACGAACGCGATCTTTCAGAAAAATATGCCCTTTCATTGCCTTTCGACAATTTTAAAATAACTGTGCCTTCCGCCTTGTCAAGGGGGCAGAATGTGTTCAATTTATTTTCCAGATTATTGTTACATGTAAGTGACATTGAAGATTTCAGCAAACTACCCATCCCCTATTTTTGTATCGCAACAGATATTGAAACTGGCGAACAAGTGATGCTGGAAGAAGGAAATTTGGCCCAAGCCATTACCGCTAGTGGAGCCCTGCCCACCTTGTTTCAACCGGTACATTTAGAAGATAAAATACTTATAGATGGTGGCGTAGTAAATAATTATCCTATAGATGAAATGAGATATAAAGGAGTTGATATTATTATTGGCGTAGATGTACAGGATTCACTCTTTACCCGCCA
>CP070731.1:868287-871347 GCA_020347545.1 Flavobacteriaceae bacterium
AATTCAACAGACTTTTGATGAAGGGTGTCCCTTAATTGCTGGACACCAGGGATTGTAACTTCAACAACTTTTTTATAGATGGCGATATGCATTCCCGTTGGGAATGTGTCGTTTGAAGATTGTGATTTGTTTACATCGTCATTTGGGTGAATAAACTTTTCACTATCCGTAAGATCACCACCGCGATTGACATGGGCTTTGTTGGCGATTACCTCGTTACAGTTCATGTTGCTCTGCGTTCCTGAGCCCGTTTGCCATATCACTAAAGGGAACTGGTCAAATAATTTTCCTTCCAGTATTTCATCACATACGGTACCAATGGCATCTCTTTTTTCTATTTCGAGTACACCTAGTTCATGATTTGTATATGCGGCTGCTTTTTTCAAATATGCAAAACCTTCGATGATTTCTTCCGGCATCGAAGCCGCAGCTCCAATTTTAAAATTGTTTCTTGATCTTTCTGTTTGAGCTCCCCAGTATTTATCTGCGGGTACCTGGACTTCGCCAATTGTATCGTGCTCTATTCTGTATTTCATTTGTGAAAAAATTTGATTCTAAACATGTTTCAAAGATACAAAACAACCAGCAGATAAGGCCTTAAAACCAGGTGATTTTTGTCATGAATTACTTGAGGTTAAGCTTGTATTTTCGCAGGTTTGCATTCTATCCCTGGAACTCTCCTCCTTCGTTATCGCCCATGCCGTTACGCTGTCTCTGACGCTGCTTTTTCTGATTGAACCGATACGTAAAAGAAAGCCTGAATTGCCGCTGTCTCCATTGGAATTCGCTCCTCTGTTCAAAGGAATCAGTGAGGGTATTTGAAACTCGTTTACGCGAATTAAACATATCATCTACGTTAAATACGAGGGTTCCGTTTCCTTTTAAAATGTCCTTGCTGAAGGCCATATTCGCCATAAACATTCCATCTGTTTCTGATTGAGCATTTTGTCTTGGCCCTCTGTACATAAGTGTGGTCTGCCAGTCGATCTCGGCAGGTAAAGTGATCTTTGAACTCGCTCTCGTAAACCAACTGTTAAAATTTGATCCAAAGTCAACGCCCTCGTATTCACCGTCAATGGTTGAGTTGTAGAAATTGAAACTCAGGTTGAATCTCCAGTTTTTCTTTGGTGTATAATTGGCTGAAAATTCGGTTCCGTATCGATCATCGGTACTCAGATTAATAGGGGTTCTTCTGATAATAGGAATGCCGTCCTCTGTAGTCTCGCCTGTGTCCTGGCTTATAAATTGAAATACATCCGTGGCATGACTGTAATAAACGGAAGTGTTAAATGTAACTTTTTGCCATCTTTTAAAATAACCGAGATCCACCCCATGAGAAATGGAAGGGTCCAGATCCGGATTTCCCTGAAAAATTGTTGTTTGGCTTGATTGTGACGGGAATGGATTAATAAACCAGGATCTTGGTCGTCTGATCCTACTGTTATAACCAAGCGTAAGGTTTTCACTTTCAGTAAATTCATATACAAGATTTACTGTTGGAAAGAAGTTAACGTAATTTTTGGTATTTACAGAGTCAATATTTTTTCCTGTTGACCTGATGTCAATATCGGTTCCTTCAACCCTTAATCCGAGCAGCGCTGAAAATTTCCCAAACTTGTTCCCGTACTGCCCGTAAAAAGCTGATATCAATTCTTCATATTCAAAAAAATTGGTAAGGCTGTCATTCACTATAAAATCTCCATTTTCATCTTCGTCATAAAACCTGTAATCCGTATCCCTGTTTTCAGCGTTTATTCTAACCCCGAGTTCAACCTGTTGATTCTCACCAATAGGAAGGACATAGTCACTTTGAAGTAGGAAGCGTTTTTGTATTTCATCGGAATAAATTTTTTGAGATGGCAGGTCCATTTGGTCAGGGAAAAGTTCCTCATTGGTAATCAGGCTATTAAGCGTTTGGCTGTTATCCTGATATTGCAGATCAAGATCAATCTGGTGGCCTTCATTTTTGAATTTATGCATGAAATTCAGGTCATACTGAAAAACGTTTCCATCGGATTCTTCATTCTCATTTCTGAATGTGGTATTGGCCAGATCATCAAAATCATCATAGGCATCAGTGAAATTTTCAGAGGAATTGCCTCTTTTCGAATCCCGGTACAAAAAGCTTCCCGTAAGTGATGTATTTTTTGTAAAATAATATTCGATTCCGAGGTTTACATTGAGGTCTTTTCTCAATCGATTGTAAACAATTTTCTGATCGGTATACGGATAGGTGGCGTTTGGAGAAAAATAATTGGTTTCATAGCTTGCATTGCCCGGTGCTTCTCTGTCGGAATAGCCAATATTCGTGAAGAAATTTACTTTTTCCAACCTGTAGTTCAGACTGGCTGAGGCCCCGTAATATTTAGGTTCACCAAGATTTATCGTTCCCACCCCATTGAAGCCTGTAGCTTTGTCTCGTCTTAAGATAATATTTAAAATACCGGCAGTCCCTTCGGCATCATATCTTGCGGACGGACTTGTAATTACCTCGACTTTTGCAATGGCATCAGCAGGGAATTGACGCAAGGCTTCTGTGTCATTTAAACCTATTAAGCCACTTGGTTTACCGTCAATAAGGATTCTTACATTTTCATTTCCTCTCAGACTAACTACCCCTTCGGCATCAACGGTAACCGAGGGAACATTATCAAGCACATCACTAGCAGTTCCTCCCTTTACGGTCATGTCTTTTCCCACATTATAGATCTTTTTATCCAGCCTGACTTCCATTGTGCTTTTTTCGGCGATGACCTCAACCTCGTCCAGGGCTTCGGCATCTTCCTCCAGAAGAATTTCTCCCAGGTCAAGATTTTTGTTCAATTCAATATTCTCAAGGGTTATGGTTTTAAATGATAGAAATTCAAAGCTTATATTATACCTGCCCTTTGGCGCTTCAACCAGGAATTTCCCCTTGTCATCGGTCATTCCGCCAAAAACCCTCTTGCCTCTGAGTGGCTTCAGGATAACTGTGGTAAATTCTAAAGGGATCTTTTCATTCTTCTCATATACCTCGCCTGTAATTTCAAACATTTCGCGCTGCGGTCTTCCTTCTCCCGG
>CP070731.1:871447-874499 GCA_020347545.1 Flavobacteriaceae bacterium
ATTTGAAAATCTTCCCGCATTACAAGTTCAGAAACGAGTATGTGGTAAAGATGATCAAAAATTATGTTTACCTCAATACGGGCCTTACTATTATCTTTAACGGAGAGAAATATCGTTCTGAAAACGGGCTCAAGGACCTGTTGAATGAAAATATTGCAGAAGAATCGAAGCTTTTCCCGATCATTCATCTGATGGAGGATGATATTGAGGTGGCACTTACCTACAGTAAATCACAATACAGCGAGGAGTACCATTCCTTTGTGAACGGACAACATACAACCCAGGGAGGAACGCATCAAAATGCCTTTAGGGAGGCCATAGTGAAAACGATCCGAGAGTTTTTTGGAAAGAACTTCGATGCCTCCGATATTCGAAAATCAGTTGTTTGCGCGATCAGTATAAAGGTCATGGAGCCTGTGTTCGAAAGTCAGACCAAGACTAAACTGGGGTCTACAGAAATGGGTGCAGACCTCCCAACGGTGAGAACCTTTATCAATGATTTTGTAAAAAGAAGGCTTGATAACTACCTGCACAGAAATCCGGAAACCGCCGAAAAGATCCAGAAAAAAATCATTCAGGCTGAAAAGGAAAGAAAAGAATTATCCGGCATTCGAAAAATTGCAAGAGAAAGGGCAAAAAAGGCCAGTCTTCATAACAAAAAATTGCGCGATTGCAGAATTCATCTTAGCGACATGAAAAAAAATGACCGTCTTGACAGCACCCTTTTTATAACAGAGGGCGATTCGGCAAGTGGTTCCATTACAAAGTCAAGAGATGTAAATACACAGGCAGTTTTCAGCCTTAAAGGTAAACCGCTCAATTCCTACGGCCTGAGCAAAAAGATCGTTTACGAAAATGAAGAGTTCAATCTTCTGCAAGCGGCTTTAAACATTGAAGATGGTATTGAAAACCTTCGATATAACAACATTGTTATTGCTACGGATGCTGATGTGGATGGAATGCACATTCGTTTGCTTTTGATCACCTTCTTTCTTCAGTTTTTTCCGGAAGTGATCAAGGAAGGGCATTTGTATATCCTGGAAACTCCCCTGTTTCGCGTTAGAGACAAAAAGGAAACCTTTTATTGTTACTCAGAAAAGGAAAAACAGGAAGCCATGAACAATTTGAGGGGAAAACCTGAGGTTACGCGATTTAAAGGGCTCGGGGAAATCTCTCCGAATGAATTTGTTCATTTTATCGGAAAAGATATCAGGCTTGACCCTGTAATGCTCAATAAGGATACCTCAGTTGAAAAACTACTTGAATTTTATATGGGGAAAAACACCCCCGAACGCCAGAAATTCATCATTAATAACCTCAAAGTTGAATTGGACCTGATTGAAGAAGGCAACTAAAGAAAGTACAGAAAGATTAAATGGACATCGAAGAAGAATTTGAAGAAAATAAGGACCAAAATCAGGATACGATCACCAAGATTGGTGGGATGTACGAAGACTGGTTTTTGGACTATGCCTCTTATGTGATCCTGGAAAGAGCCGTTCCCGGCGTCAATGATGGCTTTAAACCGGTGCAAAGACGTATCATGCAGTCCATGAAAGACCTTGATGATGGTCGATACAATAAAGTTGCCAATCTGGTAGGCCATACAATGCAATACCATCCCCATGGAGATGCCAGTATAGCGGATGCAATGGTTCAGTTGGGTCAAAAAGAGCTATTGATTGACATGCAGGGGAACTGGGGAAATATTCTTACAGGAGACCGTGCAGCAGCTTCCAGGTACATAGAAGCAAGGCTTTCTAAATTTGCCTTGGCTGTTGTTTTCAACCCAAAGACAACAAAATGGCAGGCCTCTTACGATGGACGAAGAAAAGAACCTATTGACTTACCGGTTAAGTTTCCTCTGCTACTCGCCCAGGGAGCTGAAGGAATAGCAGTGGGTTTATCTACAAAAATTCTTCCTCATAATTTTAATGAGTTGATACAGGCTTCCATTAAAATTCTCAAAGGCCAGAGTTTTTCAGTTTATCCCGATTTTTTGACGGGTGGCGTGGCCGATGTTACCAATTATAATGATGGTAAAAGAGGTGGCAAAGTAAGGGTGAGGGCAAAAATATCTCAAAAGGACAAAAGTTCTTTAGTGATTACTGAAATTCCTTATGGCACAACCACATCTTCTCTTATCGATTCCATATTAAAGGCTAACGATAAGGGTAAAATCAAGATTAAGAGAATTGAAGATAATACTGCCAAAGATGTTGAAATACTCATATATCTTCCTGGCGGAGTATCTCCGGACAAGACCATTGATGCCTTGTACGCCTTTACAAACTGTGAAGTATCCATATCCCCGCTTTGCTGCATCATTGATGACAACAAACCGATCTTTATAGGAGTAAAAGAGGTCCTGAAAAGATCTACGCACCATACAGTGGATCTGCTGACCCAAGAGCTTGAGATCCTTCTTGCCGAACTCGAAGAACAGTGGCATTTTTCATCCCTGGAAAGGATCTTCATTGAGAACAGGATCTATCGCGACATTGAAGAGGAAGAAACCTGGGAAGGGGTCATTGCCGCAATAGACAAAGGATTAAAACCTCATATTAAACATCTGAAGCGTGCCGTGACCGAAGAGGATATCGTGAGGCTAACCGAAATACGCATTAAAAAGATATCAAAATTTGATATCGACAAGGCAAAACAGTTTATTGAGAGTCTTGAGGAAAAGATTGCTGCGGTTAAAAACGACCTTGAGAATATTATTGATTATGCTATCGCTTACTTTAAAAATCTTAAAGAGAAATTTGGTAAAGGCAGGGAACGCAAGACAGATATTCGAATATTTGAAAATATCGTGGCTACCAAGGTTGTGATGAGGAATTCCAAGCTATACGTAAACAGGTCAGAAGGATTTATTGGCACCTCACTCAGAAAGGATGAGTTTGTGGCAGATTGTGCCGATATCGATGATATTATTGTTTTCAGAAGGGATGGGAAAATGATGATTACCAAGGTTGACAGTAAAACCTTTGTTGGCAAAGACATCATTCATGTTGCGGTTTTTAAGAAAAATGACAAGAGGACGATCTAC
>CP070731.1:874599-877585 GCA_020347545.1 Flavobacteriaceae bacterium
TCAACGATTACCTTAAAAAATGGTATTGAGGCTACCTTAAAACAATTATTACCAGGAAAAATCGGTACCGTCAATGCCCTTAATTAAAATTTATTTACACATCTTAATAAATGAAACATAAACTCAAGTTCTCAATGAGCCTGTTGCTTACTGTTCTATTCTGCAACCTTAATGCTCAAAAATCTGTCCCGACTTTGAAATATCCGGATACTAAAAAAGGAAACACTGTTGATACCTACTTTGGCAAGGAGGTTGAAGACCCCTACAGGTGGCTTGAAGACGATATGTCGGCCGAAACCGAATCTTGGGTAAAATCACAGAACGAAGTAACTCAAAATTTTCTTGCACATATCCCATATCGAGATAAAATAAAGGAAAGAATGACAAAATTGTGGAATTATGAAAAATATAGTTCTCCAAAACGTCATGGCGAGTATGAGTATTTTTACAAGAATGACGGACTTCAAAATCAATACGTGCTTTACCGGCAGAAAAAGGGAATGGATGCAGAAATTTTTCTGGACCCAAATACGTTTTCAGATGACGGAACTACTTCTCTAAGTGATGTTTCGTTTACAAAAGACGGGTCTAAAGTAGCTTATTCTATTTCAGAAGGTGGTTCTGACTGGCGTAAAGTAATCGTTATGGATGCCTTGAACAAAGAAATTTTGGAAGATACCATCACAGATGTCAAGTTTAGTAGTTTGTCCTGGTATAAAAATGAGGGATTCTACTATTCCAGCTACGACAAACCGGACGGCAGCGAATTGTCGGCCAAAACAGATCAGCATAAACTATTTTATCATAAGCTTGGAACCCCGCAACATCAGGATAAGGTAATCTTTGGTCTGGATCAAAAACGAAGATATGTTTTTGGTTATATTACCGAAGATCAGCAATTTCTGGTAATCACCGCAGCCATCTCAACCTCAGGAAACGAATTGTATATAAAGGACCTGAATAAACCAGATAGTGAACTGATTTGCATCGTGGACAATTTTGAAAATGACCACAGCGTGATTCACAGTAAGGGAAATCGTCTATTTGTCCTTACCAATTTTAACGCACCGAATAAGAAAGTCGTTTCATTTGATATCGACAAATCCCAACCTGAGCAATGGAAAGATTTTATACCTGAAACCAGAAATGTCTTAACTATTTCAACAGGATCAGGCTATTTTTTTGCAGAATACATGATCGATGCCATTTCTAAAGTGTATCAGTTTGATACAAAAGGAAAACTTATAAGAGAAATACTATTGCCGGGAGTAGGTAGCAGTTCAGGTTTCAGTGGTAAAATCAAGGACAAAACCTTGTATTATTCCTTTACGAATTATATCACGCCTTCTTCCATATATGAATTCGATCCTTCAACCGGTAAGTCGATACTTTTCAAAAAACCGAAGGTTGGATTTGACTCTGAGGCCTATGATTCGAAACAAATTTTTTATACATCAAAGGATGGTACAAAGGTACCCATGATCATCACCTATAAAAAGGGAACAGAATTAGACGGAAACAATCCTACCATTCTTTATGGTTATGGTGGGTTTAATGTTAGTCTTACGCCTTCATTCAGTATTGTAAATGCAACGTGGCTCGAAATGGGTGGTGTTTATGCAGTAGCCAATTTAAGAGGAGGTGGAGAATACGGAAAAGCCTGGCATGATGCAGGAACTCAAATGAACAAGCAAAATGTATTTGATGATTTTATAGCAGCAGCCGAATACCTTATCGAAAAAAAGTATACCTCCAGTGAATACCTTGCTGTTCGAGGAGGTTCAAACGGAGGGCTTCTTGTCGGTGCCGCAATGACCCAGAGACCTGATTTGATGAAAGTTGCCTTACCTGCGGTAGGGGTACTGGATATGCTACGCTATCATACATTCACCGCCGGAGCAGGATGGGCCTATGATTATGGCACTTCGGATCAAAGTGAAGAGATGTTTAATTATCTTTACGGATATTCCCCTGTTCACAATGTCAGGGAAAATGTAAACTACCCGGCTACTTTGGTCACAACAGGTGATCATGACGACAGGGTGGTTCCTGCACATTCTTTTAAATTTGCATCAGAACTTCAGGACAAACAAGCTGGTGCAAATCCTGTTTTGATACGAATTGAAACACAGGCAGGACATGGAGCCGGAACTCCCGTTTCAAAAATTATAGATCAATATGCAGATATCTTTAGTTTCACACTTTTTAACATGGGGATCTCTGAATTAAACAGCCCTATCACTAGCTTTTAAGCGATTATTGATCATCGAGGTTTAATGAACATTCAAAATATTAAATTTTCTGGGGCCCATTGCGATGGTGGCCCCAGTTTCTTTTCCTAATAACAATCGTCCTACTGGAGAATCAGTGGAAACGGCAAAATAAGTATTGTCCCCAATTTTTAACGGGCCAATGCTAACGGAAAGGAAGAAATCACCCTGATCAGTTTCGATCAGACTTCCGAGTTTTATTTTTTCTGAAGCATGCCCAAGGTCTATTCTATATAAAATTTCTTTCATCTTAAGGGTTTCTGACAACTGCCTTGCTGATTTTTCCATTTCTAAATGCAGCATTGCCCTTCCGGTTTCATGTTTATCCCCTGCGGAACTTTTTGATTCCTGATCAAGAGAAGCTTTGTTATTTTGTATAAATGTCCTGATGGTTTCCAATTTATCATCAACCGCATTAATGCATCTATTTAATATGGATTCCTTTATGTTCATCTTAGGCAGACTTATCTGGTTCAACCCAAAAATAACAGAAATTTATTTATCTTGTTCTTCATCGAAAGCAATTGCCATAGTTGTGTAAAATTTAAGGATGAAGAAAGAAAGATGCTTGTGGTGCGGTGAAGACCCACTATACATAGAGTACCATGATTCAGAATGGGGCGTACCGGTTTACTCAGATCGTGTATTATTTGAATTTCTATTGCTAGAAACTTTTCAGGCTGGTCTCAGCTGGATTACGATTTTGAGAAAAAGAC
>CP070731.1:877685-880654 GCA_020347545.1 Flavobacteriaceae bacterium
AAACTTCAAGCCCGGAAACCAATTATTGTTACCGGTGATTTTAATGTGGCACATCGGCCAATAGATCTGAAGAACGATAAAACCAATTATAACAAAACAGCGGGTTATACACAGATCGAAATTGATGCATTGCAAAACACGCTTGATACAGGGCTTATAGATTCTTTTAGACATTTACATCCTGATGAAATTGCCTACACCTACTGGAGTTATCGCTTTAAAGCAAGAGAAAGAAATACGGGCTGGCGAATTGATTATTTTTTAATAAGTGAATCTCTGGTTGAGAATTTGACAAGCTCAGAAATTTTATCGGACATTTATGGATCTGACCACTGCCCAATAAGCCTTGAAATTGATACTTAATTCTTTTTGAGCATTCCATAAATTATTATTTTTATAAACTTAATGGATAAAATAGCAAGTGTTATCATATGGGTAATCATAATTCAGGGAGTCTTCCTGGGATTTACCTATATATTCTCTAAAAAGTCGAAAAGCAGAGCGAATAAGATTCTGGGATTGTTTTTACTGGCCTTTGTTTTTGAGGCCTTGTCAAGTGAATTCATTCCGTATGATTATATCGGAAACTACCTTTTTGCCGATTATTTCGGATTGCCCGAAGTAAAGTTGTTTTTCCCTGCGTTATTTTTAAATTATATTTTGGAAAAACTAGGTAGGGTTTCTGCCTATAAAAACTACTTGAGGCTTAATTATCTGTTCGCCTTGCTTATTTTCTGTTTAACCCCTTTGAATGTCCTGTTCCACATAGCATTTGACACAAGAATCAGGGAAGTTTTAGGAGTTGGGCTTACAAACGACATATTTATGACCTCACAGTATTGTGCCTTTATTTTAACCGTAGCAGCCTTTCTGATTTCTATTGTCGAAACGTATCGCTACAGAAAAATGGTTCAGAATGAGTTCTCTGATTTTGGAATGCTTCAGATAAACTGGCTCTGGCAATTTATTTTTATTTTATTTCCGATCATCCTTCTTTGGGGACTTGAGTTGACCTATATTATTTCAGGGGGAACAGGTCCTTCAGGCTATTTGAGTATAACATGGCTTTTTGTTTTTATCTTTCTTTATTTTTTCAGTTTTAAGGCCTACAGAAACCCCAATTTATTTGAACAAATGCCCGGTGGAATTAGGAAGCAAATTGGCAAGCGAAATACAGATGATGAAAAGCATCCTTGTTCCCAGGAGAACAGTGCAAGGATAATTTCAGAAATGGAAACTCACAGATTCTATTTAAATGAAGAATTGACCTTGCATTCATTTGCCAAAGAAATCAATATGTCTTCGAGATTGATCTCTTCCTGTATCAATAAAAAAATGGGCTTTAATTTCAATGAATGGGTAAACAATTACAGGGTGGAAAATGCTTTGCAGATGATCAGATCCGATGAAAAAAATATGCTTTCCATAGAGGGTATTGGCAGTGATTCGGGCTTCAAATCTCGATCGGCCATGTATGCTGCTTTTAAGAAAAGATTAGGGCATTCACCCGGGTTTTACAGGAATAATTGATGTCCTGAATCCTGTAATCAGTAAGTTCATTGTCCTGATTTTTGCAAAAATGAAGGAGTTTTGTCCTAAATCCTGAATCCAGTACACACTTCATTTTTAATCTGTTTGTATATCGTGTAGTTTCGATAAGACATTCTCAACCAAGAGAAGTTTAATCTTTAAATTTTCACGACATGGAAGCACTATTTAAACCCACAAACAGTACAAACAGAATTGAGGTCGTTGATGCCTTAAGAGGATTTGCCTTATTAGGAGTTCTTTTTGCGAATATTCCATTTGGAGGAAATCCTCCTATAGAATCAGTTTACGATGAAGGCATACATTTCCTTTACAATTTTCTCATATCAAAGAAATTCATCACCATATTTTCTATTTTATTTGGTTTTGGCTTTTATATCCAGTATTCAAGAGCTCAGGAAAAAGTAGCGAATTTCAATAGTTATTTTCTAAAAAGAATGGGTTTGCTTTTTATCATTGGAGTCATCCATTCATTTGTCTTATGGAATGGAGACATATTAATGTCTTATGCTTTTGGCGGAGCCTTTCTGTTATTGCTGAGAAATTGGTCGGTAAAAAAATTGATTGCTCTGGCTGTGGTGTTCAATGTGCTGTTGACCGGGGCCACATTTATAGGTAACAGTGCCTTGGGCTGGGCAGTATATGATTATGATTATGCAATGGTCAATGAGCTCGGACTGACGGATTCTTATTGGGAATATTTAAGAATGAACTGGATTACTTCTCCGTGGATCAACTTTTTAAACGACATGCCATTGACCTTATTTTTCACTTTCGGTAACATGCTCATTGGAATGATCTTGGGAAAAATTCATTTTTTCAACGCTGAAAACAGTCGAAAACGTTTAAAGAAGTGGTTTGTTATTTTAGGTATTGGTCTGGGAATTCCTGCAAGTTATTACTTCCATTTGGTAATGACCGGACAACTGGAATTGGACCTTCCTTTGTTATGGGTTCCTTTTGCCATTATCGTTGGGATGTTATTTCAAAGCCTGGCTTATATTACACTGTTTACGGAAGTGTATAGAACCGACTTTGCAAAGAAAATTCTGTCAGGATTCAAGTACGTGGGCAAAACTGCATTGACCAATTATCTGGGGCAATCCGTATTTTACCTTATCGTGATTTACCATTGTACGAACCTTTTCCAGTTGTATGGAAAACTTTCTGAACCTGAAACCTATTTGCTCGCATTTATGTTTTTTGTAATTCAGGCGATAAGCAGCTACTATTGGTTGAAAACCTGGAAACAAGGGCCCGTTGAACGTTGGTGGAAATCCATGAGTTATTCAGGCGTAAAAATGGGAAGTAAATTGAAAGGCTCCTTGACCCTCCTGGCATTGATCTTGGTAATTCCGTCGCTCAGTGGTCAGAACAGAATAGCCGAAGAAGTTTCATTCAAAAGTGGAGAAGAAACGATA
>CP070731.1:880754-883721 GCA_020347545.1 Flavobacteriaceae bacterium
TGGGGATATGACGGGCCTGAACCAAAAGGTGCAGATCCTGTACCCGACAATCTTGACTGGAATCTTTGGCTTGGCACGGCCCCTGAAAGAGATTATAAGGAAGGTCAGTATCACCCTTCTAACTGGAGAAAAATTCTTGATTATGGATGCGGAACCCTAGGTGATATGGGGGTTCATATATTTGACACACCTTACAATGCTCTTAATCTGGATGTGCCAAGGACCATTAAAAACAAATGCAGGGAACCAAATGGATTTGGGTTTCCTGAGAACAACGTAGTAACTTATGAATTTCCCGGTACAGAATATACCGCCGATACCCTGACCTGGATATGGAATGATGGGGTAAATGCACCCGAGTGGCATAAGGACCTCGAGCTTCCCGGAGGAGATAAATTACCTGATCAGGGAGCTATGTTTATTGGAGAAAAAGGTAGGTTGCTGCTTCCACATTTTATGCAATTACCACGGCATATTGTCAATGGTGAATATGTTGATCTGGATCTGTCTTTGGTAAAAGACAAAGAGGCCCTGGGGCCTCCTACGGGAGATTACGGAGTAGAAAGTAACAAACATTATCATCAGTTTGTGGATGCCTGTTTAGGTAAGGATGAATGTAGCGCTCCATTTTCTTATGCTTCAAGGTTAACGGAAACCATCCTTTTAGGTGTCATTGCTGGACGATTCCCGAATAAAACCTTGCACTGGGATAGCGAAAAAGCAAAATTTGCTGAAGAGGAAGCCAATGCGTTTTTAGATGCTCCGTACAGGAAATTTTAAGGAGAAGTTCTTTCTTTAAAATTGTCGGGGAAGGTGTGACTAGCTTCACGCTTTCAGGAAATTTTTATAATCATGTTAAGGCAAGTCATCAAAATCCTGGAAATGAATAAAATCAAAATCCTTTTGATTATGGTTCTTTTCCTGTCATTGCATTTCTCAATTTCAGGACAGGGAAAAGAAACCATGGATGATAAGGACAAGTATTCTGTATTATTCATTGGTAATAGTCTGACCTATACGAATAATCTGCCAAGACTACTTGAAAAAAAAGCTTCCCAGAATAATATAAAGGTTAAAACAGAAATGATTGCATATCCCGATTATGCTCTGATAGATCATTTGAGTCAGGGGAATATTCAATCTGAGATGACCAAAAACACTTATGATTTTGTTATCATTCAACAAGGGCCTTCTTCACAGTCCGAAGGTAAAAGGTTACTTTTAGAAGCCACGGAGAGGATTGCTCAACTATGTAAAGAGAACGGAAGTAAATTATGTGTTTTTATGGTATGGCCTTCACTTTCCTATTATCAAACTTTTGACGGAGTAATAAATAATTATCGCAGTGCATCTAAGTTAAACAATGCCATTTTGTGCCCGGTGGGTGAGGCATGGAAAAAATATATTGATGAATCCAGAAGTTATGAATACTATGGCCCTGACGGGTTTCATCCTTCCAAAAAAGGAAGTCAGCTTGCAGCTGAAATTATTTTTAATAGTTTGTTTCCAAAATCTTAGATTAACCAAATGATCTTATTTATGCTGAAAAAAAATTCAATCCAGACCTGTTTCGTTTTTCTCTCATTGTTGTTAAGCCTGCATACGGTTGCTCAAAGTGATGGTCCGGCCCCAAATGAAAATCTTCTCTTAGGTCTTGATAATAAAGATAAGACTGTGTTAAACTGGATGAATAAACCTGAAAATTACGTTCTAAATGAGGGCAATCTAAGCATTGAGGCCCTGAAAGGAACGGATTTTTTTATTGACCCTGAAAGTAGGGAAGCTACCTCCACGGCACCTTTTTTGTTCAGAGAAATGAAAGGAGATTTTGTGGCAGTGTTAAAGCTTCGCCCTGATTTTTCATCTCAATGGAATGCTGGTGCCATTTTTATGATGATCGATAAATCCAACTGGATCAAATTTGCCTTTGAAAACTCCGATGCAACAGGGAAAAGTGTAGTCAGTGTTGTAACAAGGGGGGTATCTGATGATGCCAATGGCGTTATTTTAAATGATCATGACGAATTATGGCTTAAAATGATCCGAAAGGGTGATCTTTTCGCCATGCATTGGTCCCTGGATGGGAATGAATTCAAGATGTGCCGGTTGGCTGCAATGAAAGCGGCTGCTTCGGTTAAAATAGGACTGGAGGCTCAGAGTCCGGTAGGTGAAAAAGCCGTGCATGATTTCCTTTATTTTGGAATAGAAGCCAAAACCGTAAAGAATCTAAGAAAAGGAGAATAGTCCTTTTCATATTGTTCAAAACCTTTGGAGAAACGCAGGCTCACATTTAAAAGGTAGAGCAAGTAATCCTTATATTTGAAATAAATAGCCATTTGTCATGAAGAAAATAAAGGTAATTGCATTTGATGCAGATGATACCCTTTGGATCAATGAACCCTATTTCAGAGAAGCTGAAGAAAAATTCAGCAATTTACTGGAAGATTTTTTGCCCCATCATAGCGTCCAGAAAGAATTATTCAAAACTGAAATGGATAATCTCGCGCTTTACGGTTATGGTGTAAAAAGTTTTATTCTGAGTATGATCGAGACCATCGGTCGAATCACGAACAACAACGCAGATATTAAATTGGTGAATAAGGCAGTCGACCTAGGCAGGGAATTACTCGAAAAACCTGTAATATTGCTCGACGGAGTTGAACAGGTCCTTAAAAAATTAAACGGTTCTTATCGGCTTGTAATGGCAACGAAAGGAGATTTACTCGACCAGGAAAGAAAACTGATCAAGTCTGGATTGGAAAAACACTTTCATCACATTGAGATCATGAGTGATAAAAAACCATCGGATTACTTAAAACTTTTAAAACATCTTGATTGCAAACCTGAAGATTTTTTGATGATCGGTAACTCGGTAAAATCTGATGTAATGCCTGTCCTTGAACTCGGGGGTTATGCGATTCACGTACCCTATCATACCACCTGGGCCTATGAAAAGGTAAATATCAA
>CP070731.1:883821-886767 GCA_020347545.1 Flavobacteriaceae bacterium
GATATAAAGTAAGAATAATGGAGATGTGGGAGTCGATGTCAATTATTGAACAGTTGATCGATAATATTCCGGAAGGAGAAACCAAAACGACAACAAAAGCAGTAATCAAATTACCAAAAGGTGAGTATTACCAGCGGGTTGAAACGGCAAGAGGGGAATTAGGGGTTTATATAAACAGCACCGGAACCAAAAATCCGTACAGGCTTAAATTCCGTTCACCCGGCTTTTCGAATTTGTCCGTTTTAAACCACATTTCAAAAGGAAGTAAAATAGCCGATTTAGTGGCTACTATGGCTTCCTTTGATTTTGTAATTCCAGATATAGATCGCTAATAAGATTAATTTTTTAATGATGAATTTACCATTAAGCATAACAAAAACAATAAGTGATTGGGTTTACTCGATCATGCCTGAAAGTGCTGCCACAGTTACAATTTGGGTGTTAATTGCAGTAGCTTATCTAACCTTATTTGCGGTGGCAGGATTGTATTTAGTATTATTGGAACGCAAAGTTGCCGCATGGTTTCAGTTGAGGTTAGGGCCAAACAGAGTTGGGCCAGGTGGATTGTTCCAAACCATGGCAGATGCCTTAAAACTGGTTTCGAAAGAATTGACAAGTACTGTAAAGGTGGATAAGTTTTTATTCAATTTAGCCCCTTATTTTGTGATTGTTTCTGCATTAATAGCGATTAGCGTTTTACCTTTTTCAAGACAATTTCAGGCCTTTGATATCAATATAGGGGTGTTCTTTTTAGTGGCAGTTTCTTCCATTGGTGTGATTGGAATTTTATTGGGAGGATGGGCCAGTAACAATAAGTTTGCCTTGATAGGTGCCATGCGAAGTGGTTTACAAACCATTAGTTATGAATTGTCTGTGGGATTATCCATATTAACTATGGTATTGTTGACAGGATCTTTGCAATTGTCTGAAATAATTGAGGTCCAAAGAACCGGGGGTTGGTTGATCGTACAGGGTCATATACCTGCGATCATCGCCTTTATGATTTTTATGATAGCAGGAACGGCAGAAACCAATAGAGCACCTTTTGATTTAGTAGAAGCAGAATCTGAATTAGGTGCAGGTTTTCACACGGAATATTCGGGGATGAAATTTGCCTATTTCTTTTTAGCGGAATTCATCAATATGTTTATAATTGCTTCAATTGCTGTCGTATTATTTTTTGGCGGTTGGTTGTCTCCCTTTGGAATCACAGATAATATTGCGTGGTTCCCTGAATCTATTTGGTTTTTGATTAAGGTACTGATCATTATCTTTTTGATGATGTGGTTTAGGTGGACATTCCCAAGATTAAGGGTGGATCAGTTATTAACCCTGGAATGGAAGTACTTATTGCCTATAAACTTGGTCAATATCGTAATAATGGCAATTGTAATTTGGTTGAATTGGATAATTTAAAATGATAAAGAACGAGAATGAGTTACTTTTCAGATATATATAAGGGAATAAAAACCTTACTTACCGGAATGAGCGTTACCGGAGGGTATTTTATTCATGCAAGAAAGGGTAGTATTACACAACAATATCCGGATAACAGAGACACATTAAAAATGTTTGATCGGTTTAGAGGTGAAGTTGTCATGCCACATGATGACAATAATGAACATCATTGCACCGGATGCCAGAAATGTGAAATAGCATGCCCTAACGGTACAATTGAGATCGTCTGGGACAGACAGGTTGATCCGGCAACGGGGAAAAAGAAAAAAATGATCGATAAGCACATCTACCATTTGTCTATGTGTACCATGTGTGGATTATGTATCGAAGCCTGTCCGACCGATGCTATTGTATGGGCACAGAATTATGAAAATTCTGTTTATGACAGAAGCGCACTAACAAAAGTATTGAACCAACCTGGCTCAAAGGTAAAAGCAGGAATAGAAGATTAATAGTATGGAAAGAATTATATTTTATCTAATAGCATTGATCATGATCGTTTTCGCGATTAAAGCGGTTTCAAGTAGAAAAATGCTAAGAGCAGTAATTTACCTTTTATTCGTATTGATAGGAATCGCAGGTATCTATTTTCTGGTTGATTATTCCTTTATGGCTGCTGTTCAACTAGCCGTTTATGCAGGTGGTGTTATCGTTTTAATCATTTTCTCTGTTTTGCTGGTACATCATATTGAGCTCAGGCTGGAAGTTTCAAAGTTATCTCAACGTGTTTTGGCCGGATTGTTAAGCCTTTCAGGACTCACGATGACTTTATATGCAATTTTTACATATGACTTTAATGTGGTTCAAAACACAAACAGTATTGAAGTATATGATATCGGACTTGGCATGCTGAGTTACAAGGCAGGAGGCTTTATACTTCCTTTCGAAGTTGTTAGTGTGTTACTTGTCGCGGTTATGATCGGTGCCATTGTGATCGCAAAAGGGAAAAAATTAGAACAATAAATTGGTTTAAATGATACAAGGAATAAGCATATACGAGATTTTAACCTTAACCTCAGTGATATTTTTTATCGGTGTTTATGGTTTTCTCACCCGAAAAAATTTGATAACAATGCTCTTGTCAATCGAATTGATATTGAATGCATCGGCAATCAACTTTGTTGTGATCAATACCTATCTGTTTCCTGAAAACCTTCAAGGCGTATTTTTTTCGGTTTTTATCGTAGCAGTAGCTGCTGCAGAAACAGCTCTTGCAGTAGCGATCGTGATCAATTTGTATAAACTGATCACATCTGTCGAGGTGAAAGACACAGAAATAATGAAATTTTGAATCAGTGAAATAATCTAATTATGGATTTTAGTTATACGATTTTAATTCCGCTTATCCCTTTGGCAGTATTCCTGCTGTTGGGGATCAATTACAACCGAATCAAACCTGCAGTATCGGGATGGATAGGCTCCTTAGGGCTTCTTGTCACCTTGATTCTGTCTTATTATACCGCTTATCAGTATTTCTTTGTAGTCGGG
>CP070731.1:886867-889810 GCA_020347545.1 Flavobacteriaceae bacterium
GGAGTTTATTGCTGCGCGTACGAAGCTTGGCAAGACCCAGAAGGAAATGTCTCAGCTTCTCGGCGTATCAGTCAAAGCTGTATATAGTTATGAGCAGGGGTGGCGTTCCATTCCCACGCATGCGGAAAGGCAGGTTTTTTTCCTGCTGTCGCGAAAAAGAGGGGCACGCGAACTGGGCAAAGCATGCTGGGTGATAAAAAAATGTGCACCCAAACGACGCAAACAGTGCCCAGCCTACGAATACAAAGCAGGAAGATTCTGTTGGCTGGTGAACGGAACAATATGTGAATGCAAAGCCCAAAAAAGCTGGAAGGAAAAAATGAAAATATGCCGGGAGTGCATTGTTATGCAAGATCTCCTTTAGCAACGAACATTAAAGGCAGACAATGAAGAATGGTCATGCAGGACCTCGCAAGGAGAAGCCAAATCCCCAACGAATGGCTGTGCTACGGTCCTTGCCGCTAGAAATAAAACAACAGATCAACGGTGAGGAGGCCCAGGCATTCCTCTATAATGAAGAACTACCGGAGAGTCTGATGGAAAAACTCAAGGATTACCTTGAGGACATTGACTCTCTTTAGTCAAATTCATACCCACCGGTCTCCTCCATAATTGCATTTGAGGTCTATTGTTGATCTTATTACTCATATAGAGAAATCAGGCCGTTAATTCTCTTTTCCAGAAAACGACAATTCCATTTTGACCGAAAGATATCTGAACAAGTTCCCAGCCGCCTTCACCTTCATCGTTCAAAATACCCTGTAGAAGCTCTGTCTGCCCCTGAGGTATCTGGTCTAATGAACATTCACCCTTTTCAGTGCAATAATAGATCAATTCAGTAAAAGATTCGGTATGATGTTTGGTTATTTTATATTCAAATTTTTTCATATTCGCCTCTTTTATTCAAATTGGTTATGTAATTTTTTTACAGGACAATACAATTTTTCATTATATTTATTGACTGCATTTGTTAAAAAAAATTTTTTACTATTTATTTCAAACAATAATTATGGTCAATCCAACTCTCAAGGTGCAATCAGCTTCAAGTAAAGAATTCGTATATTCAGTTATTATTCCTGCTTATAATGAAGAAAATTTTTTACCATCTACTCTTTCCAGTCTTCAATCAGCGATGAACTCAATACCGTATAAAGGAGAAATCATTGTTGTTGACAATAATTCCACTGACAATACCGGGCACGTGGCTCAAAAATATGGTGCCAGGGTGGTTTTTGAGCCTTTTCGCCAGATTGCAAAATCGCGTAACACAGGAGCCAAAGCCGCAAAAAGTAATTTTTTTATATTTTTAGATGCAGACACCAGACTTCCTCCAAAACTCTTACAAAATGCATTGATGCTTCTTGAAAAAGGCGGCTATTGCGGCGGAGGGACGCTTATCGGTTTTGATTCGCAACTGCCATTTTTTGCTGACAGCCTGGTTCAATTCTGGAACTGGATTTCAAAAACAGGCAAACTTGCTGCCGGCAGCTTCATATTCTGCCTTGCCCCTGGATTCCATGATATAGGCGGTTTCGATGAGCAGGTATACGCCGGAGAAGAGATTTTTTTTTCACGCAGATTAAAGGCATGGGGGAAAAAACATACTATGCTCTTTACTATAATTGCAGACCAGAATGTCATTACCTCAGGCAGAAAATTTCGCTGGTATTCTTCAATACAAATAGCTTTATTGCTCATACTGTTTACGATCTTCCCCTTTGCTGTCCGCAGTCGTTTTTTATGTAATTTCTGGTATAAAAGACCCGAACAGTGAAATGGCTGGACAAAACTACTTCAAATTATTTGCTTTAAAGACAAAATGGCAGTTACAGGTTTTAACCTTTTCTTGACCTGCATTCATTAAGGAGTTCACCATATATGAATTACTATAGAATAAAAGATGTCTTTGCCGAGAAACCTCTTATGCAAAAGATTGAAATCCGCGGCTGGTTAAAAACTCGGCGCGACTCCAAGGATTTTTCATTTCTAGAAGTAAACGATGGTTCCTGTATTGGAAACCTTCAGGTCATTGCCCCCTCTGATCTGAAAAACTACCATGACGATGTATTAAAACTTCATACAGGATGCTCTTTGCTTGTCCAGGGCTTGTTAATTGAATCTCCTGCCAAAGGTCAGGAAGTTGAGTTGCATGTTGAACGACTGGAAGTTTATGGCTGGGCTGATCCTGATATCTATCCTTTACAGAAAAAAAGACATTCCTTCGAATTCTTACGTTCCATCGCGCATCTCAGACCACGTACCAACAGTTTAGGAGCTATTGCCCGAATACGATCATCTCTCAGTTTTGGAGTGCACAAGTTCTTCAGGGAACAAGGTTTTATTCATGTACACACCCCTATCATCACAACCAGTGATTGTGAAGGGGCAGGAGAAATTTTCAAGGTCGTGGCCCCACAGGATAACAGCAAAAATCTACCAAATGATTTTTTCGGCAAACCTGCCAGCCTGACTGTCAGCGGACAACTACAGGCTGAAGTCTATGCTTTGGCTTTAGGAAAGGTTTACACCTTTGGTCCAACATTCAGAGCTGAGAACTCAAATACATCCCGTCATCTGGCCGAATTCTGGATGGTTGAACCTGAGATAGCATTTTGCGATCTTGCTGAAAATTTGATTTTGGCAGAATCTTTCCTCAAGTACCTGATACATTATGTACTGAAACATAATGAACAGGATCTGCAGCTTTTTGCCAATTTTATAGATAAGAAATTACTTGAAAAACTGGATGCTGTTTTAAATAATTCATTTTCACATATAACATATACCGAGGCTATTTCCATACTTGAAAAAAATGCTAATGTTTTTGAGTTTCCTGTCCGCTGGGGAACTGATCTGCAGGCAGAGCACGAACGTTATCTCTGCGAAGAGGTATTTGGTAATCCTGTCTTTGTTACTGACTATCCCAAGGAAATCAAACCTTTT
>CP070731.1:889910-892851 GCA_020347545.1 Flavobacteriaceae bacterium
GCGTTGGACATTTCCAAACTCAAGGATATCCTCGATCACCCTTTTCGCGATATTCGATGGAACAGCGAAAGAATATCCAATATAACTACCGGTTTGAGAGGATATTGCCGTATTGATACCAACCAGGTTTCCTCTAGTATTTACCAATGCTCCTCCACTATTCCCGGGGTTCACTGCCGCATCGGTCTGAATAAACGATTCAATGCGTTTGTTGTTATTCATGATGTTGATGTCTCGTGCCTTGGCACTTACAATCCCCGCGGTAACCGTAGAGGTCAGGTTAAAAGGGTTTCCGACCGCCAAAACCCATTCTCCAACATTTAAATTGTCGGAATCTCCAAATGCAAGGTATGGCAAATCCCCTTTATCAATCTTCAATAAGGCAATATCGGTACTCTCATCTATGCCTATAATTTCTCCCTGGTAAGTTTCCTTATTATTAAGTGTTACTTCTATTTTTTTTGCTCCCTGAATCACATGATAATTCGTTATGACATAACCATCGGATGAAATAATTACACCTGAACCGGAACCAATAACCTGACGTTCTGAACCTCCCGACTGCCCGTAAAAGAACTCCAGTAAGGGATTCGTTCTGGAAGTGGCTGTACTAAGGTTCTTAACATGGACAACTGCGTGAATCGACTTTTCCGCTATGGTCGTGAAATCTGTTCTTTCTGCAGCATCTGCCTTCGTGGACTCGTAAATCGCAGGAATACTAACGGGCATTGAAGACTCCATGGATCCTTTACTAACTTCCTGATTTTCAAAAAACAAAATATATCCTCCTAAAGTAAGTATACCTCCAAGAGCCGACACAGCAAGAATCTTCAAAAAGTTTTTCATAATTCTTCAATTTTTTAACATTAATTCCAAAAATAAAAAGAAAAAAACCAAGTTAGACCTACTTTAACTATACTTTAACAAGGGTAATTTGTTCCAATAATTCATACATTTGCCAAATGAATTTAGACTTTTTCAAATATCAGGGGGCGGGAAACGATTTCGTCATAGTGGACAACAGGGATGGTGTTTTTCCTGTTGATGATTTTGACCTGATCAAGCATTTATGCGACAGAAAATTTGGTGTTGGAGCAGACGGATTTATGACTCTTGAACGATCTTCAGAAGTTGATTTCGAAATGAAGTATTTCAATGCAGACGGAAGGCCCGGGTCAATGTGTGGTAACGGAGGCAGATGCCTGGTCGCTTTTGCAAAAAAATTGGGCATTTTTGAGGATCGGGCTCAATTCAAAGCTATCGGAGAATTATATGAAGCCAGTATCAACAATGATCTTGTAAGTCTAAAAATGATGAATGTACTTTCTATTGAAAAACAAAATGACCATGTTTTTATGGACACTGGATCACCTCACCATGTTGAGTTCACTGAAAACGTAAATGACATTGATGTTGTTGGGCAGGGAAGAAAAATAAGATACGGTGCCCCTTATTTCGAAACAGGTACCAATGTTAATTTCGTGGAACAGTCCGGTGTCGATACTTTTACGGTTAGAACCTATGAACGAGGTGTTGAAAATGAGACTTTGAGCTGCGGAACAGGTGTTACTGCGGTGGCACTCGCTGCCTATCACTTAAAAAAGACAAAATCAAAGGAAATAAAGATTGAAACCAAAGGCGGATCTCTGAAAATATCTTTTGAACCTGCAGGTATCGGTTTTAAAAATATTATTTTAACAGGGCCTGCAACTATGGTATTTGAAGGTAAAATGGAAATTTAACCATGAAGTTGCTCGAAAACGAAACTTTAAAATTAAGGGCTCTGGAAAGAGACGACCTGGATCTTCTTTTTTCAGTAGAGAACAATAGCGCCCACTGGGAGGTCAGTGACACCCTTTCTCCCTTTTCAAGAGATGTACTTTTAAGGTATATTGAAAATGCGCATCTTGACCTTTTTGAAGCCAAACAATTGCGTCTGGTAATTACGCGAACTTCAGACAAATGTGTACTGGGACTGATCGATCTGTTCGACTTTAATCCAAATCACAAAAGAGCGGGAATTGGAATATTGATCCTGAACCAATACAAAAGAAAAGGCTATGCCTCTGAAGCCTTGGATATTTTTATCAATTATGTCTTTGGACACTTGGATCTGCATCAGATTTATGCTTCCATTCCGTTAAACAATAAAGCAAGTATGTCTCTTTTTAAAACAAAAGGCTTTCAGGAAATTGGAATCCAAAAAGAATGGATCCGAAGAAGAGGCGAATTTGAGCACGTTGCACTTTATCAAAAAATAAATCCAGATCACAAATGAAAAAGAAAATCGCGATTGCCATAGGAATCCTTTTTCTGATGCTTTGCATAATCGGCTACTCTTTTTACAGGAAAATTTACGCTCCTAATGTAAAAGAGACTGTCTCGATTTTAATTCCTACCGGAACTACGATGACAGAGATGATTCCAATAATAGAGCCTTATGTCAGAAATATTGATGGCTTTATCTGGGTAGCTGAAAAGAAAAATTATCCCAACAAAATAAGGCCGGGAAAATTCAGAATTTCCGAAGGAATGAATAATGATGAATTGATTGATCATTTAAGAGGTGGAAAGGCAGAAACCATTACCCTCACTTTCAATAATCAGGATACCTTCGAAAAACTGGCAGGCAGGGTTTCAAATCAGATTGAAGCAGATTCGGCAGCCTTAATCGAGGCTTTTAAAGAGGTTGATTTTATAACAAAAAACGGGTTCACACCTGAAACGGCCATTGCCATGTACATTCCTAATTCCTATGATTTTTACTGGAATACAAGCCCAAATGAATTTCGAGACAGAATGCTCACAGAATACAAAAGATTCTGGACTCAAACACGAAGAGAAAAGGCTAAGGCCCAGAATCTTAACCCGCTTCAAGTAGCAACGCTGGCGTCGATTGTACAAAAAGAAACAGCCATTGTTGAAGAGAGAAAAACTGTTG
>CP070731.1:892951-895890 GCA_020347545.1 Flavobacteriaceae bacterium
CAGGTTACTTCCTGTGATTATCCATTCATTCAAACTTGGAAAATAATCACGCCAGGATTCAGGAACACCTTGAATTGGCAGGTAGGGATGGAGCAGGGTTGGAGTAACTATAATATAACGTTTCCACCAGGAGGCCAGCACCACTAATATTCCGATCCAGAACAATGCAAGAGGAGATCTTCCTTTTTTAAACATGAGTAAAATAACTGGAATGATTAAACCTCCAATGGTCACAAACCAAAAAATTGTTGAATAATGGCCCGTAAACAATGTCTCCAGATGAATCTCTTCATTCACTGTGGAGGCATAGGCAGGCATCAGGTATTCATTGGCATTGAAATAAAGGTAAATCAAACAGGCCAAAGCCAAAAACTTACCCATCTTATCGAAGTGATATTCTGTAATATAATCTTCAAGACCCTTGACTTTTCTCACCATATAAATGGTAACTACCAGGGTTCCTACTCCTGCCACAAAAGCCCCTGAAATAAAGTACGGACCAAAATTTGTACTGTTCCAGCCGATTCTGTAAGTTGATGAAAACAGCCATGCATCAATGGTTTGCAAAATTAGGCCCAAAGGTAGTACCAATATGGCAATTATTTTGATGGACTTCTGTTGGATTCTCTTTTGTTTTTCTGTGCCTCTCCAATTCAGGGAGAGCTTTCCATACAGTTTGCTGAGTTTTGGCTGAGATTTACTATAAAAATTTTTAAGTATAGCCAAATCAGGTAACAACGGGAAATAGAGCAAAAAGAAAATAGCGATCAGATAGGTAGGAATGATAATAACATCCCAGGTAATAGGCGACTGAAATCTCGCATAGATAATCGTATATAATGCTCTGTCTGGCCGCCCCAGGTCAATAATTATGGTGATTCCTGCCATGATAATTGCGGCAAGCGATATAATTTCAGCAATCCGGACCAGTGGAGTCCTCCATGTATTTCCGGTTAACCTTAAAATGGCTACAGTCGCAGCGCCAACGAAACTTGTGGCTATAAAGAAAACAAAATTCGAAATGTAAATTCCCCAAAGAGCATAATCATTCAGATTTGTAACCTGCAGGCCGGATATTACCTGATCAACATATGCGATAAATCCTGCGATTACCATCAACACAAGGAATCCAACCCAGATTTTTTCAGCTTTTGTGAATTTCTTAGGGACAAGATCTTGAATAAACTGTTCACGTGATTTCATAATTATTCAGGTTTAGTAACAGATTCGTACTCCATATAGTTCTCGAGTCCGTCCTCAAAATCAACAAGTCGATCTGAAGGTGGTAAATAGTAAACACTTGGTTGTGTACCCAGTGAATCCATAAATCGGTATCCTGCTTTATCTTCAAGTAATTTGCTTAGTCGAAACGTTTCCTCTCCATTCGTAACAGTGTCTTCATACTTGTCACCAAAATAGAAAACACCGTTTGGACAAGCCGTTACACAATGGGGCAGTTCATTATTTTTTATGGCATGCGGGCAAAAATCACATTTGTCAACGGTACCCACCTTACTTGGCATTCCGGCATATTCAGGACTGTGGCCATGATGAGACATCTCTGCTTCCATATTTACATAAATTTCTCCCTGATCCGGTTCCTTCCAGTTGAATACCCTAATTGAATACGGACAGGCTGCCATGCAGAATCTGCACCCTATACAACGTTCATTATCTATGAGAACAAGCCCATCTCTTCTCTTGAAGGTGGCATCTACCGGGCAAACGGTCACACAAGCCGGCTCGTCACAATGCTGGCACGTTACCGGCATCCAGTAAGGAGCAGTATCTTTTGATTCCTGCATCTTGTACACCTTGATCCAGGCATTTTCTCCGGTGATATAATGGTGTTTGTTACACGCACTTTGACATGCAAGCGCGTTTTTACACTTCGCAAGGTCAACCACCATTACGAATTTCCGATTTGGCATTCCTTCTCTGACATTGTACTTTTTGTCGTGATCCGTGGAATGCTCAACAGGAGCTACATCGGCTGTATCCACCTGGATAATATCACCCTCCGTATTCATAAGTTCCATGGTGGACCCTGAATGGTGTTTTGTGTTTGCCTTAAGTTTCGAGGCAAGTTTAGATATTCCAAAACCGCTTAAAGCCGTAATAAATCCGAGTTTTAATCCCTTATCCAGAAATTTTCTACGAGTATTTTTGTTTGATTTCCCCATGATTTAAGACGTTTGAATTAAAGCTTTTTACCAAGCCAGTTCATAAAACCTTTATTCGATATCTTTTTCTTTACAACCTTGGCCTTCTTGAGACTGCTCTTTTTTACTTTTACGGGAGTGCCATCCGGTTTAATCAATATTTCATAGGATTCATCTTCTATACTTTCAGCCTCTAAAACTTCAGCCTTTCCCAAAAAGGGCAGCAGGAAACTACTGCCCAATATTGGTAAGACACTTCTTCTTGTAAATTTATTTTTTCGTCCCATGATTAATTCCTATTTGATTTTAGAAATTATATATTCTGGTTATATTAAAACCAAGTAAAATGTCTCCATTAAAGAAGTCATTTTTGTTCCAGACATAATTTTCCTGATTAACAATACCCCATTGATTGCTTATGAACACCTGAAAAGCATGTCCTGATGTACCAAATTCAAAACCTAAACTTATTCCAGGATAATTGGTGTATCGCGTCTCTTTCATCAATTCACCGTCTGCATTTGGTTTATCACTCACATCAAACTGAGTTAATGGCTGGCTATAATCAAATAAGATAGATGTTTGAGGAGATATTTTATATCGTCCTCCAATGGCGATGGCAAATCTGTCATTTTGCATTCCATCGTAAACCGCATTATAATGTGAAACACTTGGTGCAATTTGTAAAGACAGTTCCGGACTAAATCTTTTCGCCAGGATCAATTGGTGAAAGTAAGACAACCTATCTTGTGCATAATTAAGCGGAGGTGTTTGACC
>CP070731.1:895990-898928 GCA_020347545.1 Flavobacteriaceae bacterium
AGTCAACAGTCAGATTTTGGGCAGCCAGGTAACTTTTTACATTGGTTAATTTAACCCACTCCACTTTACCGTTATTTTCCTTATATGTAATATCAACAAGGCCTGCAGGTGATTCCATACGCACTCGGCCGGGAGTTTTAGGCCTTATTAATCCTTCTTCAATTCCTATGGTGATCGTACCAATGGTACCATGGCCGCACATAGGCAAACATCCCGAGGTCTCAACAAATAAAATTGAAAAGTCATTCTCCGGATCATGTGGAGGGTACAGGATACTACCACTCATCATATCATGGCCCCGGGGTTCGTACATCAAACCTTTTCTGATCCAGTCAAAATCCTTCATAAAATGAAGTCTTTTCTCATTCATGGTATTCCCCTTTAATTCAGGAATACCACTGGTGATGACCCTTACAGGATTTCCACAGGTATGACCATCAATACATTTAAATATGCTCTTCGCCATTTTTCTTATCTCTCAAAAAGCTGGTATCTTCAGCTGTATATACCTATTGCGTGCTTCATTTTAAAACACAGGTCGTTAATTAAAGTGGTTCCGAACTTAATTCATTGTTCACTAACCTTACAATACCGAGAGGATTCTCGTTTTTTAGCGCATCCGGCAACAAATGATCCGGCCAGTCCTGAAAACTAAATGGCCTGACCCATCTTTTTATGGCGTTGATCCCCACTGCTGTAAACCGGCTGTCGGTCGAGGCAGGATACGGACCCCCATGCACCATTGAAGGACATACTTCTACTCCGGTAGGCACTCCGTTAAAGATAATTCTGCCTACTCTGTTCTTAAGCGCCTGAACAATGCCATCATAGTCATTTGCCTCTTTTCCTTCCGCTATCAAAGTTCCTGTTAACTGCCCTTCAAGCTTGTAAATGATCTCCTCAAGTTGTTTTTTACTTTCACATTGGACCACCATTGTAAAAGGGCCAAATACCTCCTGATGCAACAACGGGTTTTCAAGAAAAGTTTTTCCCTGAACAGTGGTTACTGCCTGGCGAGCCACATTATCTCCGGTGGTATCATCGTATTGAGCCACTAAGGTAATTCCTTCCTGTGAAAGCGCTTTTTTCTTGTTGTTTTCATAAGCTCCGATAATATTCGGATGCAACATGCATCCCGGTTCGATGGCTGTGATCGCTTTGGCTAATTCTGAAATAAAATTGTCGAGTGAACTCCCCTTTATACCAAAAAGAAGGCCCGGATTCGTGCAAAACTGACCCGTTCCGAGTGTAACGGATCCGGCATAGGTCTTAGCCAGTTCTGTTCCTCTTTGATCAAGTGCCTTAGGCAAAAAGACCACAGGGTTAACGCTTCCCATCTCCGCAAACACGGGTATGGGCTCCTCTCTTTTGGCAGCAAGATCGTAGAGGGCCCGACCTCCATTGATACTTCCCGTGAACCCAACTGCCTTTACTTTGGGATGCTGCACCAGCTGGACACCAACTTCGATTCCACTGCTGTTAAGATTTGAAAAAACCCCCTCAGGCATTCCTGTTTTTTGAGCCGCTTTGATGATTGCTGAGGCAACCAACTCTCCTGTTCCTGCATGCATTGGATGTGACTTCACGATCACAGGGCAACCAGCCGCTAATGCCGCCGCCGTATCCCCTCCTGCAGTTGAATAAGCCAGAGGGAAATTGCTTGCTCCAAAAACCACAACGGGCCCGAGCGGTATCATCATCTTTCTTAAGTCAGGTTTTGGAATAGGGCTTCGGTCCGGAATGGCAGTATCGATGTGAGCCTCAACCCAATCTCCTTTTTCTACCAAATCAGCAAAACTCCTTAGTTGAAAAATCGTTCTGCCTCTTTCTCCCATTGCTCTTCCTGCTGGAAGCCCCGATTCAGCACAATAGGTTTCGATCAATTCCTCACCAAGAGCTTCAATTTCATCTGCTATCGTATTTAGGAATTCACTTTTGGATGCACCAGACACCAACTGATAACTGCTGAATGCCTCCCAGGCCAGATTCACTGCATTGTCAATTTCCTCATTGGAGGCTTCATAAAAATCATATTTATTTTCCTCGTTGCTGACAGGGTTGAAGGTCTTGAACAACTTCCCTCCTTTATTGGACAACTGCCAGCCTATGTGATTTTTTCCTGTTATCATGTAGTTTTATTTTTTTATTCTATTTGATGAACTGTTACAGATTTTTATAATCGGGAAGCAAAGGCCTGTTTTTAATGGCCTCGTCAATTATGGCCAGGACCTTTTTTCTTTCTTCCCCAGCCAAAGGCAATCTTGGTTCTCTTACATTCTCCGTCCCAATTCTTGTGGCTACTTCAGCCAGCTTAATATTCTGTACTAATTTAGTGTTTATATCTAATTCCAACAATGGTAAAAACCATCTGTAAATCGCAATGGCTTCTTCTGTTTTACCCGCTTTGGCCAACTCATAAATTGCGACAGTTTCGGCTGGAAAAGCACAAACAAGACCCGCTACCCAGCCATCTGCTCCTATTAAAAGGCTTTCCAGTGCCAGTGTATCAACCCCGCATAAAATAGCCAATCTGTCTCCAAACCTGTTTCGTATTCTGCTGATATTTGAAATATCTCTGGTTGATTCTTTTACAGCCTGAATATTAGGACAGTCATTCAAAAGTTCCTCAAACATATCCAAGGTAACCTCAATCCCGTAATCTACAGGATTATTATAGATCATAATAGGTAATGTGGTGCTTTGTGCCACTTTTTTAAAATAGGTGACGGTTTCTCTGTCATCTGCCTTGTAACGCATTGGAGGCAGCATCATCAAACCACTTGCTCCATCCTCCTCGGCCATTCTTGCCAGTTCAATGGCCGCTTTGGTAGATTGTTCGGCAATGTTGATAATCACCGGAACAGTTCCCTTGACAAAAGCAACGGTCTCTCTTACCAGTGTTCTTTTCTCAAATTCACTAAGTGTACTTGCCTCTCCA
>CP070731.1:899028-901958 GCA_020347545.1 Flavobacteriaceae bacterium
TTTATTATGCATGCATAATATATTAAAAATATTTTTTAACTTCGTTGCGAAGAAAAATGAATACTCACACTAACAAAGTATAAATGAAAATATTAGTTTGTATAAGTCACGTTCCTGACACGACCTCGAAAATCAATTTTTCGGCAGATAACAGTCAATTTGATACTACCGGAGTTCAGTTTGTTATAAATCCATATGATGAATTTGTGTTGACCAGAGCAATGTGGTTCAAGGAAAAACAAGGTGCCTCGGTAACGGTTGCCTCCGTAGGATCGGTAAGCGTAGAACCTACCTTGAGAAAAGCGCTTGCCATAGGTGCCGATGACGCGATCAGAATAGATGCCGAGCCTACAGATGGACTTACAGTTGCAAAACATTTGGCTGAAGTGGTAAAATCAGAGGGCTTTGACCTGGTTCTTGCCGGTAAAGAATCAATCGACTATAATGGAGGAATGGTACCGGGAATGCTGGCCGAACTTCTTGGATATAATTTCGTCAACGCCTGCATAGGGCTTGAAATAAATGAAAATAATGCGGAGGCTGTACGTGAAATAGATGGTGGAAAGGAAACGCTAAACTGTTCCCTGCCTCTTGTTGCTGCCGGTCAAAAAGGAATTGTTGAGGAAAAAGACCTGAGAATTCCTAATATGAGAGGAATTATGATGGCAAGAAAAAAGCCATTAAAAGTAGTGGCAGCATCTGATGCCCAACCAAGCAGTTCCACTGCGAAATATGAAAAACCAGCTGCAAAAGGAGCCTGTAAAATGGTAGATGCGGGTAATATAGATGAACTGATCTCATTACTGCATAATGAAGCAAAAGTGATTTAAGAAAAATAAGAAGCAGCAAAAACAATTAAAAAATAAACCTATGTCAGTATTAGTATTTGCCGATAATTCAGAAGGTAAATTTAAAAAAACAGCCTACGAAATTGTTTCTTTCGGGAAACAACTCGCAAAGCAAGCTGAAACAAACCTTGTCGTTGTTACCATCAACGCAACTGAGGTCGAAAGTTTATCAGAATATGGCCCTGATAAAATTCTTTTAATCGAAGATGAAAGACTAAATACCTTTAATGCACAGGCTTATGCTGCGTGCATAGCTCAGGCAGCAGAGAAAGAATCAGCAACTATTGTAGCAATTGATTCAAGCAATGACGGACTTTACCTCGCTCCTATCCTTTCAGTTAAATTAAATGCAGGATTTGCATCCAATGTGGTTGACTATCCTTTAAGTATGGATCCATTTACGGTAAAGAGAAATGCCTTTTCATCAAAAGGCTTCAATTTTACAGAAATTCATACTGAGGTAAAACTTTTGGGTCTTGCCAAGAATTCTGTTGGCCTGACCGAGGAAAAATCAAGCCCGGTTCAAGAATCTTATTCCCCGTCATTGGATGACACAATGTTCAAGGTTAACAGTAAATCGGTCGATAAGACAACGGGAACGGTTACTATTGCTGATGCCGATGTGGTTGTATCCGGAGGAAGAGGTTTAAAAGGACCCGAAAACTGGGGAATCATAGAGGAACTTGCCGATGTTTTAGGAGCCGCTACTGCCTGCTCAAAACCAGTTTCGGATATGGGTTGGAGGCCCCATAGTGAGCACGTCGGTCAAACGGGAAAACCCGTTACGTCAAACCTTTATATTGCCGTGGCCATTTCAGGTGCCATTCAGCATCTTGCAGGTGTTAACGCCTCAAAAGTTAAAGTTGTGGTGAATAATGATCCCGAAGCACCTTTTTTCAAAGCAGCAGACTACGGAATTGTGGGAGATGCTTTTGAGGTGATACCGGAATTGACAAATAAATTGAAAGAATTTAAGAGCACCCTGTAGTACGATATAATTTTTTAGTAAATTGCCAACTTCAAAAAGGCCGTCAGAATTTTTGATGATTAATAGTCCTCAATTTTGATGGCCTTTTTCATATTTATTTGTAAATTGAAATGTCTAATACTTAAATTTGTTGCAAATTTGGTATTCAAATTAATCAAGACAAACCTGTGAGTCTAGTACGTTTAAATATTAAAGGGATATCTTACAGCCAAACGCAAAGCGGAGCTTATGCACTGGTTCTGAGCGAAGAAGATGGTGAAAGAACCCTGCCAATAATAATTGGTGCCTTTGAAGCTCAGTCAATTGCCATTGCGCTTGAAAAAGAGATCAAACCTCCCCGACCTTTAACGCATGATCTTTTTAAAAGTTTTGCCGACCGCTTCAATATTATTGTCAAACAGGTAATTATTCACAAATTGGTTGATGGAGTATTCTATTCGAGCCTGATCTGTGAATGTGATAAAATTGAGGAAATTATTGATGCCCGAACTTCAGATGCCATAGCTCTTGCAACAAGATTTAAGGCTCCCATTTTTACTTTTGAAAATATTCTCGACAAAGCCGGGATTATCCTAAAGATCAAGGATGAGTCCAAACTTGCCAAATCAAAATTCAAAATGGAAGATCTGGTGGCTAATGTTGTTGAGGATACCTCTAAATTTAAGGACGTTAGCATGGATGATCTGTACAAGCAATTGGATCAGGCCGTTAATAATGAAGATTATGAACTCGCTGCCAAACTTAGGGATGAAATTTCCAAAAGGGAGAAAAAATAAAATCCATGCCGAAAAAAATTCTCGCATTTACTTTTCTGTTTCTTCTTACCATTTCTGCACAAGCCCAAGAACTTAATAATCAGATTACACCCAATCAAG
Organism: Flavobacteriaceae bacterium; assembly: GCA_020347545.1. GTDB lineage: Bacteria > Bacteroidota > Bacteroidia > Flavobacteriales > Flavobacteriaceae > Lutimonas. Next base: position 901,740 of record CP070731.1, read on the forward strand.
GGTTTTCGTTTGATTCCATCTGGAGAGGTGTTCTGGGTATGATCGTACTGATTCTGATCGCCTATTTATTCAGTTCGAACAGAAAGGCCATACAATGGAAGACGGTTGGAATCGGTCTTAGCATTCAATTACTGATTGCTATAGGAGTTCTCAAAGTAAAGTTCATACAGATTGCATTTGAGACGGTGGGCCAAATATTTGTAAGCGTCCTTGACTTTA
>CP070731.1:902058-904985 GCA_020347545.1 Flavobacteriaceae bacterium
CAGACTCTGCGGTTTCAAAATTCGGAGCAGAGATCAGGGTAACTTCTGAAACCACAAGTGTGACATCTGTTACGCCAGCTTTTTTCATAATTCTTAAGGCTTCAAGCGGCACTGGGAATTTGTCTTCACCGATACCAAGGAGACTTTTACCAAGAATGATATAGTTGATTTCACCGGTCTCAGAGTTCAGGTTGACGTCCCGGACAATACCGGCATGTTTACCCTCCAAGCTTTTCACATCCTGTCCGATAAGCTCTTCCGCCGTATATGTGTTGCTCTCTGCCTTGGTTTCACTTGATGCAATAATGGGGGCAGCCAACAATGTCATTTCTGGAACGATGAGAGTCACGCGCACACTTTCTTTGAAATTCTCAATATTCAGGGACTCCACCGGCACTTCAAATTTATCTTCACCGATTCCAAGCAGGCTTTTGCCAATGATGACAATATCGATTTTTCCAGTTTCGGAATTTAGGTTGACATCCCGAATTATACCGACATGCTTGCCCTCCAAGTTATCGACATTCAAGCCGATAAGTTGATCAGCGGTATAAGTGCTACTCTCCAACTTCGTTTCAGCAGCAATAGACTGACCCGAAAACAACGCAACCGCCAGAATTGAAATCAGTAAAATAATCAGTTTTTTCATGACAATACCTCCATAAAATTGATTGTTTATCTAACTTTGTAATCTACTATAAACATTGGACCATACTACAGAGTCAATGGTTTATCTTCATTTTCCTAAATACGTCAGCAACCACTTGAAGGTTCTTTTATTTACGCCGCCTAAATCATGAATAAAAAGTTCAAGATGTTTGCTTATTGGAGGCACAGGGCCGGCAAATTGCAGAACTCCTTCAATATGATGAGTGTCCCTTTTCTGTTCTGCCCAACCTATAGCTCTATGCAGCATTCCGTTACCGATTTGGAGATAAGCATGATCTTGTGGATTGTAATCTTCGAGATTTTCCGAATGGGTGTTGATTTTGAGTTCGATCTGCAGGATAGCGTCGGATTCGTTGAGAAGAGGATTTAAATAAACAGCCTCAACGGTGACCGAACCTTCTGAACTACTTCTTCTTAAGTCTCTCCCTTCGTCCCCGTAACTTAACGAATCAGTCCAAATTAAAGTCGTCAGGAAAATAAAACTAACTAACAAACCCAATGGTTTTATCACTACTAGAGTATTCATTTTTATCGCCAGTTCTGTATCGGTCATCCTATAAAGTTTGCCTCAATGATTGTTATTAATTTGATTATAAACATTGAACATTACTACAGAGTCAATGCCTGGTGTCAAAATACTGTTGAGAAGGAGGTCAAAATGAATCCTACATGCAGAAAAAAACCGGCACATGCGATCATTTTCAGCTGGGGATGTATTTGCGATGTTTAATGGGACGATATTCGGTTGTTTTTAATTATCTTTAAAATTTTTCTGGCGTCAGGACGATCTGCCGGACCTGTACCAACATGATATAATTTGATTTTACCATCTGGCGAAATCAGTACATCACCACCTCTTTGATTAATGTCGCCTGTCGATCCTTTCAGTTTCCTGCCTTTAATTAACTCTTTCAAATACGCTACCCAGGTCGAAGGCCCCCATATATCCCAGAATCCGGCCTGCAACATTCCGTAAGCACGATACACATCACGGTTTTCATCTATGAGCAAAGGCCATTCAATCCCGGTTTCTTGAATGTACTGTTCTGCAAAATAATTATTTTCGAATGTCACGACTATTATTCTGGTTTCAAGCCTGTTAAATTCTGATTGTAATTCTCGCAACTGCGATAGATGGGCCCTGCAGGGAAGTCACCCCAAATGGCGATGAAACACCATTAGAAGCCATCTTTTTGCAAAGTCATCGAGCTTATAGAGCCCACCGTGTACATCTTGCAACTGAAATGGAATTGCTGGTTTTTCAAGAATATTTTTCATGGTGTACTCCTTTTATTTAATTGCCTATAAAAAATAGCTTTGTTCCAGTGATTCCAATAAAGGTCGATAATATCTATTGCATAAAGCAATAATAAACATTGGACATAACTACGGAATCAATAACTAAAATTCTAAAAAACTAAAAAATTGAATAAAGAAAGCCGCACTCAAGAAAATTCATACATGAGTGCAGCTCAAATGGTGGGATGACTTTGAGGTGTGGTTCAATAATTGATTAAGTGCCCTTCGCTGCAATTAGCAACTCTGGGGATCATAAAACGCTTCATAAAACACCTCCTAGATGTTACCAGTTTGACGATAATGGTTCTCCGATTTTAGTTGAATGATCGATTGGTAGCTTTTGGAAAAATAGAGATTGGGGCCTGGGAGTAGCTCTGTGCCTGAAATTCATTACTCGTTAATGTATTTTGTTATCATTTCAACAACTTGCTGGGAGTCCCATTCAGCCGGTCCTATAAATTTCTCCCGGATTACCCCCTGCTTATCAATAATAAAGGTTTCCGGCAGGCCGGCAAGCCCATACCTGGCGCCAATAATATTATATTCATCACTAAGGATAGGGAAGGTAATGCTCAGTTGTGTGACAAATTTTTCCACTGCCGCGGGATCATCCTTGTTGAATAGGGCGAGCATTGTAAATTTATCTTTTGGCAGTTTTGCATAAAGTTTCTGCATTGAAGGCATTTCTTCTCGGCATGGAGGGCACCAGGTTGCCCAGAAATTCAGGAAAACAACTTTTCCTTGCAGCTTGGAAAGAGACCACACCTCCCCATTCAAATCGACAGTGTCAAAGTCGGGGGCCGGTTTACCAACTGTGACAACTTGATAATCACCGCAGGCAGTGATTAACAAAGCGATACATCCCATCAAAATGAAAAGTGCTATTTTTTTCATATCACGAGCAGCCTGAATTCAGCCAAGCTTCATAATTGACCGAGCATTCTCATAGCTTCCTGTCC
>CP070731.1:905085-907981 GCA_020347545.1 Flavobacteriaceae bacterium
TTCGGTAGAGACCTTTATGGCCTTTTCCCTCACCTGTGTAAATGATGTTCTTATCGACATCGGTATCAATAACAAATAAAGGCTCCGCCGTACCTCCCACAGCAAGTCCTTTTCGCTGGCCTTTTGTAAAATAATGTGCACCCTGATGGCCTCCAACTCTTTTTCCATCCTGAGGAGAATAAGTATACTTGGTACTTCTGAATCTCAGAACTTCCTCTGGTTCAATCCCTTCCGGTTCATTTACATTGTAGATTTCCGAATCATTGGGAATTTGAATAATATCTCCTTCCTTTGGTTTTAACTGTTGTTGCAAAAATTCAGGCAATCTGACTTTTCCAATAAAACAAAGCCCTTGTGAATCTTTTTTCTCGGCCGTTACAAGATCCAATCTTGAAGCTATTTCACGAACCTCTGATTTGTTCAGTTCACCAATAGGGAATAAAGCCTTTGACAATTGTTCTTGAGACAATTGGCATAAAAAATATGACTGATCCTTATTATTATCCTCACCGGCAAGCAGACTATAAATGGTTTCGCCGTCGATTACCTGTTCTCCTTTCCTGCAATAATGGCCTGTAGCAACAAAATCAGCATTGAGATCCAAGGCAATGTCCATAAAAACATCAAATTTTATTTCTCTGTTGCAAAGCACGTCAGGATTGGGGGTCCTTCCCATTTCGTATTCACGAAACATATAATCCACAATTCTCTCTTTATATTGCTCGCTAAGATCCACTACCTGAAAGGGTATACCCAGCTTTTCAGCTACCAGCATAGCATCGTTACTGTCTTCCAGCCAGGGACATTCCTTAGATATGGTGACACTATCATCATGCCAGTTTTTCATAAACAAGCCAATAACCTCATAACCCTGTTCTTTTAGAAGATAGGCGGCCACACTTGAATCTACACCTCCGGACAATCCGACAATTACTCTTTTCATGCTTATAAAATTGCGTCGGCAAAGATACAAAAAACTACAGCTATTTTAATACCGTGAAAAAAACAGCACAAATAGAATTTCTAAAATAAACTTTTAGTGGTGTGATCGGGGGTCTATTCTTTTTCCGGTTTTAAAGCCGGCTGTTCGGTACTTACCAATTCACCGTCTACGTAATTTTCCCAGGTACCAACCCTAAGATCATCTTTGAATGGACCTTTTTTAATCAGGTCACCGGTTTTTCTACTGTAGAAAACAGCCATCCCGTTTAACTTTCCGCCGGCATAGTTAAAATCCTGATAAAGAAATCCTTTAATGGAATACTTTTTATAGTTTCCGTGCAAAAGTCCGTTTTTATAGTAAGTAATTTCTGTCGGTTCGCCTGACAGATAAAAAGTTTTATAATCACCTTCTAGTTTTCCGTTGACATAATTTTCTTCACTCATAATCGATTTTCCATCGGGGTGGTAAAAAAGCCATTTTCCTTCCCGCTGTTTACCTCTCATCATACCAGTGCTTTCAAGAACTCCTTGGGGAGTATAAAAACTAACCTTGGCGAGGTCACTCGAAGATTCAAATTCTTTAATAATTATTGGGAAATCTGAATTAGAGGCTGAATAATATTTGAAAACTCCTACTTCTTTACCATGTTCAAATGTTCCGGAATATCTAACTCGATTATTATTGTAGTATTTACGCCATAATCCATGCCTCTTGCCTTCTTCATCCATTTGATTGGTATCGCCCTGTCCATAAGTGATGACGAACTGAAAAAAGCATATCAAAAAAAGGGCAAGTTTTTTCATTAATATCATATTTGTAATTAGATAACTTAAAATCCGGTAAATTGTTGTTTAAATTAAGCAGATACGAGGGTAAAAATAGAAATATTTTTTAATTTTAATGTTTACAATCATTTTGATTCCTCATTAGTTCGATTCTATAGCTCGATTCTATGATTTGAGGATTTTCTTAAACGATCAAAATTGACATATGCACCTTATGTGATGAAAAACCAGCAGCTTATCGCCATTTTAGAAAGTATAATCAATGCCAAGAGGGTTTATCGTGACCGCGCTGCTTTGCAGATTGCTCAAAATCCCGGGCTCTTTCCTGATCTGATCGAAAAGATGTATGATGTTACCGACCCGCTTCATGTAAAAGCCGCATGGGTGCTTGAACTTGTCTGCCTCGATACTATCTCCCTGCTGGACCCCTATATTAGCAGATTCATTCAGGGGTTGCCTGCATTGAGCAATGAGAGTGCATTGAGACCGGCATCAAAGACCTGCTTTCACTGGTGCTCCTATTATTTTTCCAATAGATACCTTGGACCCGAATTAGATCCAAAGGATAAAGAAACTATAATTTCATGCAGTTTTGACTGGCTCATTGCAGAGCATAAAGTAGCCACTCAGGTGTTCGCAATGGATACTTTGAATTTATGGTCAAAAGATGAGCCCTGGGTCGAAAGCGAGCTAAAATCCATATTGGAAATGAGGACGGAATCAGGTTCCTCGGGTTATAAAGCACATGCTCGGAAATTATTGAAAAATCTATAAAAGTATGCTGCAAAAATTAGTTAAAGTCCTATTTTTGCAACTTACTAAAAATTGAAACTTTATGAATTTGACTACCTTAAATGCTATTTCTCCCATCGACGGCAGATACAGAAATAAAATAGATGAACTGGGAGCCTATTTTTCCGAGGAAGCATTGATCAGATACAGGGTAAAAATTGAAATTGAATATTTTATAGCATTATGTCAGATTCCCTTACCGCAACTCAAGGATTTTGATCCATCGGTTTTTAAGGGCCTAAGAAAGATCTATGAAGACTTCGAGACTAAAGATGCGCTTAGGATCAAGGAGATTGAAAATGTGACCAATCACGATGTCAAGGCAGTTGAATATTTTATAAAGGAGAAATTTGACCAGCTGGAATTATCATCCTTT
>CP070731.1:908081-910975 GCA_020347545.1 Flavobacteriaceae bacterium
GGAGATATCATTTGGAGCAAACAGTAGTTTCATCATTAGTTCTCGCTTGTGTGAACTGCTGTGTTTTTGATTTTTTTAGTTAGTAGTAGAAAAGGCTACGTTTGTCTTCTAAAGACATTGTAGCCTTTTCAAATACCCCCGGCTTTATGAACATCAACGAACAGGAAAATTTTAGAGACAGCATTGCGACCATAGACGAAGAGGGAAAAAGAAATTTTATTCATCCTAAAAAACCAAAGGGGCGCTACACCGCTTACAGAACTTATGTAAGTTGGTTTCTACTGGCTATTTTATTTGCTTCACCCTTTATCAAAATAAATGGGAATCAGTTTTTGTTATTCAATATAATTGATCGAAAGTTCAATATTTTTGGGCAGCCGTTCTGGCCTCAGGATTTTTACTTACTCGTTCTGTCCTTGCTGGTTTCTGTCGTTTTCATCATCTTATTTACAGTTATTTTTGGACGTATTTTTTGCGGTTGGATGTGCCCGCAAACAATTTTTATGGAAATGGTTTTTCGTAAAATTGAATATTGGATAGAAGGTGATCGGAACAAGCAAATCAAGCTTTCCAAACAACCATGGAATGGAGAAAAAGTTAGAAAGAAAACCATTAAATGGTTTTTGTTTGCTATAGTTTCCTTTATGATTGCCAATGCCTTTTTAGCCTATTTTATTGGAGGTGATGTGCTAATTCAGCATGTTAAAGACGGGCCTTTGGCGCATGTTGATACTTTTGTGAAACTCCTGGTTTTTACTTCTGTTTTTTATTTTGTTTTCGCCTGGTTCAGAGAACAGGTATGTATTATCGCCTGCCCCTACGGAAGGCTTCAGGGAGTTCTTTTGGATAATAAATCCATAGTTGTCGCCTACGACCATAAAAGAGGGGAAAACCGCCAAAAATTAAGAAAAAAAGAAAACAGGAAAGAAAAGTCTTACGGAGATTGTATTGATTGCAAACAATGTGTTTTGGTCTGCCCAACGGGTATTGACATAAGAAATGGCACCCAATTGGAATGTGTCAATTGCACGGCTTGTATTGATGCCTGTGACAGCATCATGGATAAAGTAGGCTTTGACAGAGGCCTAATAAGGTATGCATCAGAAAACAATATTGAAAAAGGTGAAAAGTTTTCTTATAATGCCAGGATCAAAAGTTATATCATCGTACTAACCTTGCTCCTTACCTTTTTAGTAACTTTGCTGTTTCTCAGAAACGACGTCCAGGCAAATTTCCTTCATTTACCGGGACAATTATACACAACTGAAGGTGAGACGGTTCAAAATGTATATACATTTAAATTGATCAACAAAACTAACAATCCTTATGAGGATATTGATATTCAACTTATGTCTCATGAAGGAAAAGTTGAAGTTGTGGGAGGTGAAATCAATATCCCAAAAGGTGGTCTTTATCAAGGGACACTTTTTGTTAGGATTGATAAAAGCGAATTATCTTCCTCAAAGGAAAAAATTGAATTGGGGATATATGCGGACGGAGAACTAATAGAGGAAACTCACACAAATTTTTCTTCTCCCTTGCAGGTTAAATAAAAATATTATGAAGATACGATTGAATTGGGGAACGGGAATCTTCCTGGCTATGCTGGCTTTTATGATCTTTATCTTAACTTTCGTTTATAAATCGATCGCCCTGGATGAATACCAGCATGAGCTGGTTTCAGAGGATTATTATAAAGATGAATTGCATTATCAGGAAGAAATTGATAAGATCAATAACGCCAAAAGACTGGGTAAAAACATTGAACTTTCAAATACCAATGAGGGGATTTTGATAAAATTTCCAAAGGAAGTGGAACTGGCTGATATTTCAGGAACCATTTATTTTCAGCGACTATCCAATGAAAAACTGGATTTTACCGAGGATATAAAACTGGATAATCATGAGCAGCTAATCAGTTCAGACAAACTGGTTTCGGGTAAATGGATCGTAAAAATTGATTGGAAAAACAAGGAGGAGGAATTTTTGTTCAAAGATTCCTGGTTCTATTAAAATTGTAGATTATTCTTTATACAGCACTCATATTGGGCCTTTTGGGGAGTTTTCACTGCATTGGAATGTGTGGTCCCATTGCCTTTGTGCTACCTGTAAATAAAAAAAATAAAGTTCAGACATTACTTGGGACCTCATTGTATCATCTGGGAAGAATACTTAGCTATGCACTTATAGGATTTCTGTTTGGTTTGTTGGGCAAAGGCCTTTATCTGGCGGGGTTTCAGCAGAGGCTTTCAATACTCATCGGTTTCATCATGATTTTGATCGTACTAATCCCGGCAAATGTATTGAACAAGTATCATTTTACGCGCCCACTTTATAAAGCGGTTGGCCTCGTAAAATCAAAACTGGGTCTATATTTGAACAAGACTTCACTGAAAGCCTTGTTCTCCATAGGTTTTTTTAATGGTTTTCTTCCTTGTGGACTTGTATATATGGCCTTGTTGGGAGCAATATCCTCGGGAAATGAAATGGATGGAAGCCTTTATATGGTTGCATTCGGAATCGGGACCATTCCACTCATGACGGGGGCAGTATACCTGGGTAACTTCTTAAAAGTATCTGTCAGAAATAGAATTCAGAAAGCAATTCCTATATTTGTAATTATCATTGGAGTACTTTTTATCATCAGAGGTATGGGCTTGGGAATCCCCTATATATCGCCCTCAGACACCCAATTATTAATTTCCAGTGATCCAAATTCATGTGTAACCATACAATAAATGAGTATAATTATTGACAATAAAATAACTGAGGCTGAATTCAATAGTATTACCTCTCGCGAAGACCTTCTGGATATTCTGAACAAAAAGGATATAGACACTACTGCCGTTTTATCAAAATTTAATTATGAGATTGAAAAAGAGCTTCTTCAAATT
>CP070731.1:911075-913957 GCA_020347545.1 Flavobacteriaceae bacterium
ACAGGGCCTCCTTTGTCCTATCCCACATGTGCTGCCTAAGCTGAAGATCTGAAGCAGTTGAGGTGCAGCAAAGATATTTATGGATTTGTATTGCTGCGCCGATAAGCTGTCGCCCTGCCGAATCGTACCCTGGTGGATCGAAATCTTCGAACAACACAGCTTGACTGATCAAAAGATTTCCAAAATATAGAGCAAGAATAACAGCTGTCCTGTATTCGGAGTTACGAGGTTTACAGGAAAACTCATATGGAGCACTTATTGCACTGTAACTTCCGGAGGTGCTCATATTCGTGTGAGCGTAATCACATAGAAAGCTATAAAGAAATGGATGAATTTTTACGTCGAGTTTATGACCTGTGGCTTTCACGAACGAAGCTGGTTGTGTGTTTCTTGTTTTCATCAACTTACCAGAACGAGTGTCCACAATGGCTTTCTTACCAGAGGACTTACGCTTCTCAAAGATACCAAGAGTAATTCCAATTGGATGCTTGACGAGGTGCTGCGCTACTGTTTCTACATCTGAGGTAGAGGCGCACGCAGCAAATAGGTAAGCCTCATAGACGGCACGAAGCACGATGAGTCCTTCGTCGTGATATCCAAGATCATAAAGCAGACGAAACGCTCGGAGCGCTCTACACCCCTTCGATAATCCAAAGTAAAAGGCATCCTCAACAAGACGTGAGTCGTCGCCTGTCAACCAACCCTCACGGATACCATAAGATTGAACTATATGTTCCAGTGTTCTAATCTGGAGAGACTGTCGGTACTTTATTGCACGCATCGGTTTTATTATTTAGTGAATCCACATGAGCGTATCACTGTCGTTCCGGGGACAACCTACTCAATTAATTCGTCACTTATCCGGTCAAGATACTTCCAAATATTCATTACTTTCTACAATCTATTTATATGTAATTGAAAGAAAAAAATACGGGAATGGTTAACGGTTAGTTCTGGAGGAGAAGTCTTCAGAAAAAACAAAAAGAATTAAGATTCGTCTTGAAAAACACCTTTAAGCTTAGTTGATGCAATGCTTTCTAATACCTCTACTTTACTGTGAACTTCATCAGCATTGAGAAGAATTATATGTTGATGCTTTCCAGGCTTTTTTTCGTGGCCTTCCTCTAAGCCTAATCTCCTTTTAATATAAAAAATGAATGATGCCTTAACTTCAAAGCATGTTTCACCTTCTATCATCATATAATCTCTTATTATGCATTTCCTTTGCCCTTCAGAAAGATCTGGATGAGGCCCTATCTTAAAAGTAATATTATTATGCCATAAAAAATCGTTTGAGTGATCTAATTCAAATGATTGTTGCCCTTTAATGGCTAATATCCTACCTAGGTTGAAGTCTTTGTACATTTTAGAATTATGACACAAGGCTCTTGCGTGCCAACGGAATCCGTCAAAGCCAATGGCATGAGGAGAAATCCAACGCCAACTAGGATCTGGATTATTCATTGATTGATATTCAATTTCAATTGCCAAATTCTCATTTATAGATTTCAGGATTGTCTTTAAGGTATTTGGATCAACCTTCCGGCCCGGACAAGGCAATTTATAAAAGGGAGGAAGAGAACTAAAATAAAACTGGCCTTTTTCGCCCTTTATCTCACCTGTCAACAATTTTGAGAAATAATTTTCGCTATCATGTGGTCCAAAAAGTGGTTTGAAATTTAGAGAAGTAACATAATGCTTTTCACTATTGTCATAATACATATTCTCCGGAGCTAGTTCAGCATACTGCTTGAGGTCTTTAGTTGCCTGGGGAATAGAGATGTCATAAAAACCAGTAAGGTCTTTTCGACTAATTTTCTCCTCCCAGAAAAGATGGGTATCTATAAACTTTATCCTCTGTTGAATACTCCATTTCAAATCTTCTAACCTCATATTTCACCCCCTTAAAAATACTAATTTATTGAAATGATCACCCTTTAACATATTAAAAAGTATTTGTGTATAAAACAAAACAAGAATATTTTATTTATTTATTTCTTGGCAGATTGACATATTAAATATTCGTGTTTAATGTTTCAAGTGGAGCCTAATACGCCAATGGTGGCAAAGGCAAGCTCATTACTAAAAATTCCACAACTATGAGGAGAATTAACAATGACTCAAAACGACAAAAACCACCCAGAGCACCCGGAACACCCAGAACATCCTGAGCATCCTAATCCGCCAAATCGACCTGATGTCCCACCAGGGCCTGCAGACCCTCCAAGGCCACCAGATCATCGTGAAGTCGGATAATCATGCAGAAATGGTGGGATCGTTGGCCAGGTCGTTTGGAGTGGGAACTTCAGAAACTTGATGAGGCTGATATATTATGGGAAAAAGATGAAGAGGCATTTGATAAATCGAATGGTGCTCTTCTCCTAGAAATTAAAAAAGGTGAGTTTGAAGGATTAAAATTTTCTGTAGTTTTTCCTGCATACTACCCTTTTATGCGGTTTGAGATTTTTTCAGATGAAATTGACCTTGAACATCATCAAAATCCCTTCCATAAAAATTTATGTTTTATCGGTAGAGCATCAGAAAATTGGCGTCCATCAGATAATGTTGCAAATTTTCTGACAGATCGTTTGCCAAATGTTATTGAGGCAGGGAGATCCAATGATCCAGCCATTTACAGTGAGCTAGAAGAATCACAAGCAGAGCCATTTACTGAATATTATACTTATGTAGATAATCATATAGTTTTGCTCGACAGCTCATTGTCTATCCCTGAAAAAGAAACTGAAGGGCTTTTTACTGCAAGAATAAACTTTCAGGGGAAAGCGAAAAAGATTGTAATTGTTAATTTTAAGGATGGTGAAGGTAATATATTAGCTGAATCTTCCCCAAAGTATAACGAATTACACCATGATGCTGAAATA
>CP070731.1:914057-916935 GCA_020347545.1 Flavobacteriaceae bacterium
GATCAAGATAAGAAAGTTTATTCAGCCTGGCGAAATAGAATCCCGTCAGCAATAATAATGTATTATGAGCTATGACTAAAAAGAACACATAATGGATATGATTTATAAATATATCCAGATTATTGTAAAAGGCGCCTGCAATAAAGGACAGGAATATAAGGATAGATATGGGTTTGAGCAATCGGGATGCTTTGGATGCGAAATTTGGATGATAATTCTTGATCACCATTCCAAGGATCAAAGGGATTCCCAGTATCAATAGAACAAAGCGGGCTACTTCTCCAGGTGACACCTGAACTGATTTTAAGATTTCCTGTGTCGGTGCATAGAAGCTGCCCCAAATGGCAAAATTCAGAGGTGTCATGATAAGTGCTGCCAATGAAGCAAAAGCTGTCAGGCTTACTGATAAAGCTGCATTTCCTCCAGCCAGTTTGGTCATAAAATTGGAAATATTTCCTCCTGGACATGCAGCGACCATGATCATTCCTAAGGCCACACTCGGATAAGGGTCTATCAAAATGATCATCAAAAAGGTAACCAAAGGAATAAGGATAAACTGTGAAATGATGCCAACGATGACCGGCTTCGGGGATTTCAAAAGGTTTGTAAAATCCGAAACTTTTATATCCAGTGCCACGCCGAACATCACCAAAGAAAGCGTCAGGTTCACCACCCATAAATTATCTGAATTAAAATGGATCTGAATGCTGTCTATTGAGTTTATCATTTAAATGTTTTTAAGGTACTAGTTTTTAAAAGCGTAGGAAATAATATTGGCACCCATTTGCAGGGCCTTTAACCTTACATCAGGCGGATCATTATGCACAGTTTCATCTTCCCATCCGTCACTGAGATCGCTTTCGTAATCGTAGAAACATACCAGTCTTCCTTCATAAAACAATCCATAGCCCTGAGCTGGTTTTTTATCGTGTTCATGAATTTTTGGAAGCCCTTTAAAATCATAGGATTGATGATAAATAGCATGGTCAAAGGGAATTTCAACGAATTCAATTTCAGGAAAAACTTTTCTCATCTCCCGCCGTATATATGAGTCCAATCCATAATTGTCAGAAATATGAAGGAATCCTCCTGAAATCAGGTAATTACGGATATTGTTGATCGCGCCTTCCGAAAAATACACGTTGCCGTGCCCGGTGAGAAAAACGATAGGATAGCTGAATAATTCTTTGCTTTCAGGTTCAATATTATCTGGTTTTTCGTCTATATTCGTTTGGATATTTTCGTTGCAAAATCTTATTAAATTAGGAATCGCTGTAGGGTTTGCATACCAGTCTCCGCCCCCGTCATATTTTAAAATACCAACCTCCTGAGCGTAAGTCAAATGACCAAGCATCAATAAAAGGAATACCTTTTTTATAAGGTGATTGCATGGTCGTTTTTTACTGCAGAGGATCTTCATAGTTTGATACTTATTCATTGAGAATTGATACCGTGTTGCAGGCAACTACCCCGGCGGTTTCAGTTCTTAATCTGCTTTTTCCCAGACTGACCGGTTTGAAATTTAATTTCAGGGCTTTCTCAATTTCTCTTGGAGAAAAATCTCCTTCAGGACCTATTAATATCAGAATTCTTTTTTTAAAAGGTAAGAAATTCTTGAGGTTTGTTTTGTGGTCATCTTCACAATGAGCGATCAAACCGAGGTCGTAATCGGATTTCCCGATAAATTCACCGAAGCTGATTGCCGGATTTAACCTTGGCAATTGAAATTTAAGTGACTGTTTCATGGCAGAAAGAATAACCTTTTCCATGCGCTCCTTTTTTATTTGCTTTCGTTCTGAACGATCGCAAATAATAGGGGTTATTTCGTTAATACCTATTTCTGTGGCTTTTTCGAGAAACCACTCCATGCGATCATTGAGTTTAGTCGGGGCAATGGCTATATGCAGGTGATAAGACCATTCCTCCGGTTTTTCTATCGAATTCAGGATCCTACCCGAACATTTTTTGTCATGAGCATCTTCAATTTCAACTGAAAATAAAAATCCTCTTCCATTTGTAATATGAAGCAAGTCTCCCGTTTTTTTTCTCAATACTTTGACAATATGCCTGCTCTCCTCCTTTGAAAAGGAAATGAACTCTGTAGAACCTGATATGTCGGGGTTATAAAAAAGCTGCATTAGGTCGTCTAGTAAAGGTTAAATGTAAATAATTCCAAGCACTTAATGTACTGAGATTATTATTTAGTGATATCCTTTCTCATGGTGCACCTTCTTTTATGTACTTCGGTTTTAAAATTTTTCCAGATCAGCTGAATATCTTTATTTTCTTCCAGTTCAGGAGTGATGATCATTTTTGTTACTCCTTTGGCGCTGTAGGTTTTAAAGAACTCGTCAAAAACAATGGCTGTCACCCCTTTTTTCTGGTATTCAGGTGAGACTCCAATCAGGAAAAAGACAGAAGCCTTGGAGTATTTTTTTGCGTAAAGTAGATGAAGAAATCCGGTTGGAAATAATTTTCCTTTTGATTTTTGAAGGGCTCTCGCAAAAGAGGGCATGGTGATGGAAAAGGTTACCAGCTTTCCATGCTCATCCACGATAAATTTGATGTATTCAGGATTTACGAAACTTATAAACTTCTTTTTTAAATAAGCAATCTGTTTCTCACTGACCGGAACAAAAGAGGATAATTTCGCATAAGAGGTATTAAAAAGGGCGAACATTTCCTCAACATAGGGAAGAACTTCTTTGGTGGATTTAAAATTTATGGCTTTGAGCTTATACCTTCTTTTGATCAATGAGGCGTATTTTTGGTACTTATCGATATCGACGTTTTCCAGTTTGAAATTCGTTTCCAGAAATTTTTGTCCTTCAACAAGACCGAGTTTTTTAAAATGTTCCGCGTAATAAGGATAATTATA
>CP070731.1:917035-919898 GCA_020347545.1 Flavobacteriaceae bacterium
AAAGTGTATTGCTTGATAATGAAATTCTCTCTTGCCAAAAACCCAGCAATCTGATTGTAAAAAACAACTCCCAATAGTCCTATCGGAATGATCACCAGAAGCGGTAATAATATTGCGGTCAACAAAAAATTGTCCCGATCAATCTTTTCCTTGTATGAAGAGAAAAAACGGATTATTGTGTGTTGCATTCCAAAAACGATAAGAGGCATGAGTATGTTGGCAGTTGAAAGTAAAAAGGTGATCAATCCAAAATATTCAGCCTCCAGGAAATGAGTGTATAGAAACAACACGTTGATTCCTCCAATGGCAAATCCCAAAAATAGAACCAAGGTATTGTTGAAGGATTGTCTAAATACGATTCCCATTCTAATTATTTTCTATGAGTTTATTCGTCAAATAATTAAACCTTAATAAGAGTAGAACAGCAGAAACCGTTAGTCCGGCCAGTAGCCCAACCCAGATCCCCTGTGATCCAAATTCCAATTCTTTACCCAATATATAACATATGGGGAAACCAACAATCCAATAAGCTATAAAAGTAATATATGTGGGAATTCTTACATCCTGCAAACCTCTCAATGCACCCAATACAACCACCTGAACACCATCCGACAATTGAAAAAGACCCGCGATCAATAACAGAGAAGCAGCAGTATTCACAACAGCCTCATTGTCTATATAGATTTCCGGGAGGACATTTTTAAACGCAATAAACAAAATGGCAAATACCATTTCGATCATAAAAACCTGAAGGAAAATTGAAATACTAACTCTTCTCAACTCAGTAAAATTCTTCAAACCCTTTTGATTTCCAACCCTTATAGTAGCTGTCACACCAAGGCCCACTGCAATCATAAAGGTCATGGATGACAAATTCAGTGCAATCTGGTTTGCCGCCTGATCAATGGTACCCATGGTTCCCGCCAGCCAAATGGCTGCCGTAAAAACCCCAACTTCAAAGAGCATCTGCATAGCTGTCGGAAAACCCAGATTTATAATTTTTTTAAACAAATCATTGGAGATTTCTTTTAATCTCAACCAATTGAAATAGGGATGAAACTTGCTCCTGGAATTTAGTATAACGATCATGAAAAACACCATGGTAAATCGGGCAAACAAAGTACCGTAAGCGGCTCCAACCAACTCAAGTCTCGGAAAGACCCAGAAACCGTAGATTAAAAAAAAGTTCAATACTACATTAACCACATTGGCCATCAAAGTGGCATTCATACCGTACTTTGTGTTTGACATTCCATCTGCGAATTGCTTGTAGGCCTGAAAAATCATAAGGGGGATCATGGACAGGGCCACTATGTTCAAATAGGGCCTCGCGAGTTCAACAACTTCCGGAGGCTGATCCATATACTCCATTAATGGGTTTGCTAAAACCAGCAGGATAAACATGCTAATTCCCAATAATGAGCACAGTATCAGTCCGTGCTGAAAAAGCCTTCTTCCCTTATCACTGTCTTTCTCTCCATCCGCTTCAGCAATTAGCGGAGTAATAGCCATTGAGAATCCAATACCGAGAGAAAATGCGATAAAAACAAAACTGTTGCCCAAGGAAACCGCCGCAAGTGGAGCCGCCCCAAGTCTCC
This sequence comes from Flavobacteriaceae bacterium, assembly GCA_020347545.1. GTDB lineage: Bacteria > Bacteroidota > Bacteroidia > Flavobacteriales > Flavobacteriaceae > Lutimonas. The sequence continues at coordinate 918,634 of CP070731.1, forward strand.
CCACCATTATATTATCTGCGAGCCCCACCAATACATGACCAAGGTGACCTATCATTACGGGTATCGCCAACTGAAAATTATACTTAAATTCAGATGTGTACTTTTTTAAATTCAATTCGGTATCTTTTGGTTCAGTTCGTGCAAATTTATAGTATTCTGTCAGAGTTCCTTTACAGTTGTGATTTATTTTCCTTTTTCGCTCTTCAAAATGGATGGGCTTTTGCTTATATTTGTCAAAAAGCTAAAGGGTAACCCCCGCTATTCAATCTTATTTTTTCTAAATAAATACTTAAAATGGATATTAACTTAAACAGTAATAGTATACTCGATCAATTCAGTGAAGCGGTCTATATGTACGGACCAAAATTAGTTGGTGGAATAGTCGTTTGGTTCATTGGTAGTTTCATCATTAAACTTCTTATGAAATCTTTTACGAAAATATTGAATAAAGGAAATACCGATGAATCTCTGAAACCTTTCTTAATAAGCCTTGCCGGAATTCTTTTGAAAACCATGCTTGTGATCAGTGTATTAGGAATGCTCGGTGTAGAAATGACCTCGTTCATTGCGGTGTTGGGTGCCGCTGGCCTAGCGGTCGGTATGGCCCTGTCAGGGACCCTGCAAAATTTTGCAGGCGGGGTAATTATTCTCTTGTTTAAGCCCTTTAAGGTAGGAGACTACATCGATGCACAGGGACATGCAGGCGTTGTCAAGGAAATTCAAATTTTTAACACAATTTTGCTGGAACTGGATAATAAAACAGTCATTCTTCCCAATGGCTCCTTATCTACAGGATCCATGGTCAATTATTCAACGCAACCAACCCGAAGAGTCGATTTTACTTTTGGAATAGCTTATGGAGACAATGTTGATAAAGCGAGACAAGTGATTTTTGATTTGTTTAAAAGTGACGAAAGAATACTCAAAGATCCCGCTTATTTTGTAGGATTATCCGAAATGGCAGACAGTTCGGTGAATTTAACGGCGAGAGCCTGGGTCAAGGGTGTCGACTACTGGGATGTCTATTTTGATATCAATGAAAAAACCTATAATGCCTTTAATGCTGAAGGCATTAGTATTCCGTTTCCACAAATGGATGTGCATATTCAAAAGTGAAATTAAAGAATTTCAAAGGCTGGATAAGGGGTAGACGCTTGTTTACCCTAATCCTGCTATGATTTCATCTGCTACGGCCAGACATGCCGTTGCAGCCGGCGAGGGAGCATTAATTACATGGGTAACCCCCTTCGTGTGTATGATCTTGA
>CP070731.1:919998-922855 GCA_020347545.1 Flavobacteriaceae bacterium
ATCCTGCTTATCAACATCTTCCTTAGAAATCAAACCAAGACCAATCAGTTCGGCTTCGACCAATTTAGCCATTTGCTCTTCATAATCTTTAGGTACAATCCCTGGCTTTAACAATTCAGAACCAGTTTTAAGACACCTTAACACTGCGGAATAAACTTCCTTCTGTCGCTCAGAAAATTTTCCATTTACAGGGAAGCAACGTGTCGTATCAGAATTATAATTACCATAACAAACACCAAAATCCATTAAAATCATGTCACCCTCTTTACAGACATCATCATTGTCGTTGTAATGTAAAGCACAGGCATTTGAGCCTGAGGCAACAATTGGTTTAAAGGCATGACGCTGGGCTCCCTCTTTAATGAGGTTATAACTTAATTCAGCCTCCAAAGCGTATTCTTTAATTCCGGGCTCTACTTTTATCAATACCCTCTCAAACCCCTGAATACTAATTTTTGCAGCCTTCTTTATCATTTCCACCTCTTCTTTTGTCTTGATCTGCCTTAAGGACCTGGTAATTTTTGCAGCCCGAAAATAATCATGAAGAGGATACTTTTTTCTGCACCAGTTGATCAACCTGTCCTGTCGGGTTTCCATATCCTTAGTCACCCTTTTGATATGTTCGTTGTGGCCAAGATAGAATCCATCTGCTTCAAAAGCCATTAATTGAAGTATTTTTTCAAAATCATCAACCCATTCGACCCTGGAAATTCCTGATATTTCGATAGCCTGTTCAGCCGTCAGCTTGTCTCCTTCCCAGATCTTAATATGTTCATTGGTTTCCTTTATGAAAAGAATCTCTCTGTTTTCAGCCTTGTAGGCATCCGGATAGAGCAACAGGATCGTTTCCTCCTGATCAATGCCAGACAAATAATAGAGATCATTGTTTTGTGCAAAACCCATACTGTCATCCGCATTGGTGACCTGAATGTCATTTGAAGCGAGAAGGGCAATAGAGTTGGGAAGCATCTCTTTTGAAAATTCTTTCCTGTTCTTTTTAAATACTGTCGAAGGTAGGCTTTGATATCTCATTCTTAAGTTAAAATTTTCTGGATGGATTATAGGGTTCAAGATCTAACGAGGATTTTCTATTCGATATAATTTCTGAAATTAATTTACCTGTTCCTGTTGCCATGGTCCAGCCCATCATGGCATGCCCTGTGGCTAAAACCAGATTCGGGCAATCATTGGCACGCCCTATAAAAGGAAGACCATCCGGAGAGAGCGGCCTTAAGCCCGAGGAAGCCTTTTGAAGTGATTTTTGATCAATGACCAAACCTTTGTAATAATCGGCGGCAGCATCTGCAATTGCTTTGACTCGTACCTGGTTCACATCATCATTGATCCGGGCGATCTCCATGGTTCCCGCAAATCTCGTAAACCCATTCATTGGCGTAACGGCAACCTTCGATTCCACAAGAATAGCCGGAAGACTGATTCCTGTTTCTTCGTTCACGTCTATCCTGTATCCCTTTCCGGCCTGCAATAAAATCTTGACCCCAGCCTTTTCAGCAATTTTTGCGGTCCATGAACCTGCTGCAAGTATAAACTCTTCAGCTTCATATCTCGATCGAGTGGTTATTGCTGCTGAGATTTTGTTGTTTTTTAGTTCCAGGTCCTGAACCTCCTCATTGTGGTGAATCTTTACCCCTTTTGACATCAGATAGTCTTTTAGATTTGTCATAAATTCTGAAGGGGTAGAATGTGCATCACACTGAAAGTATGTGGCTCCAATCACATCGAGGTCCACATGGGGTTCAAGTTTTTTAAGTTCTTCCAAATTAAGAACCTGAGCGGCCAGGCTCACATCATTGGCCATCTGAACAATTTTTGATTCTTCTTCGAGCATTTTTTCTGTCTTGCACAGCATCAGCAGCCCTTTGTTCTCAAAATGAAAATCGAATTCAGGATCCTTTCTGATTGATTCATACAATTCATGACTAAAAACGGAGATATCCCTGATGGCCGGAATCGCTTTTTTAACATGTGAATCTGTACAACTTTTGTTAAAGGCCCAGGCCCATCGTAAAAAATCCGTATCCAATCGAGGTTTTACGTAGAACGGGCTGGCAGGATCGAACATCCACTGAATTCCTTTTTTTACAACCCCAGGCGCAGATAAGGGAATTATATGGCTGGGTGAAATATATCCGGCATTGACATATGAGGCCCCGGAATCCATGTCGGACTGATCCAAGACGGTTACCTCATGCCCTTCTTTGTGGAGAAAATAAGCCGTACATAAACCTATAACTCCTCCTCCAATTACCACACATTTTTTCATAGTGATCTATTCAAACTTTAATCGATTCTCAAATTACCTGAAATCCGAAGGCATAAGGATCATCTTCATCATCAATAATGATGGTATTGTGTCCAAAGACTTTGGCCCATCCCTGAATACTCGGAATGATCGCTTTCTTTCCCATAAGCTCCGTTTCTTCCTCGATCCTTCCGGTAAACCTTGATCCAATATAACTTTCGTGTATAAAATCCTCTCCTTTTTTCAACAATCCTTTGGCATGCAGTTGAGCCATTCTTGCTGATGTACCCGTACCACACGGAGACCGGTCAATCGCCTTATCACCATAAAAGACAGCATTTCTACCGGAGGAGGTCTTATGAATGGTGTCTCCTGTCCATAACATATGGCTGACCCCATTTATGGATTCATTCTCGGGATGCACAAAAAAATCAGGGTAAAGCTCATTTATTCTGCTTCGAACAACCTGAGAATATTGTATGATTTGAGAGGCCTTAAAATCCTGAACCCCCGAATAATTTTTCTGAGGATCAACAATGGCGTAAAAATTCCCACCATAACCAACATCAAAAACCAGTTCTCCCAATTCCGGGC
>CP070731.1:922955-925811 GCA_020347545.1 Flavobacteriaceae bacterium
AATACTGAATTCAGCTTGCTTTACAATTTGACCTTGATTCATTCGTAAAATGAGATTTGAAATTAACTTATGACTTGCCTAAAAATACTGAAAATAATCAATATATTGATTAACAACAGGGCTGTGGATGAGATTTGTTTAAACCATTTCACTATTGAATTTACCTCACTAAAAAACATATATTTGTTATATCCAAATTTCTTTAATTGGCTCTTTTCATGAAATTCTTAATTCCGGTTTTACTTTTTACTGTTTTATGTTGTTCTCCAACTCCAGAAGACCTTTCCTTAAATCAGGATGTTCAACGATGGCAGGAGCAGGCTGAAAATGTGGAAATTATTCGAGATAATTTTGGAGTTCCACACGTTTACGGAAAAACCGATGCTGATGCCGTTTTTGGGATGTTATATGCGCAGTGTGAGGATGATTTCAACAGAGTTGAACGCAACTATATTTGGGCAACAGGGCGATTGGCCGAAATTGAAGGTGAAAAGGCACTATATAGTGACTTAAGGGCAAATTTGTTCATGACGAAAGAAGAAGCAATCGCTCATTATGAAAACAGTCCTGAATGGCTGAAAAAATTGTGTTTGGCATTTGCTGACGGAATCAATTATTACCTCAGTACACATCCTGAAGTGGAACCCAAACTCATTAAACATTTTGAACCCTGGATGCCTTTCTATTTTAGTGAAGGATCTATTGGGGGTGATATAGAAAGGGTTTCAACCCAGAAAATCCAACAATTTTATGCTCATCAGAACCTGGCAAACAGCACTGTTCCATATGATGGAAGAATCGGACTTCAATATGGCGATCACCAAGGATCAAATGGCTTCGCAATAAGTGGAAAAATGACTCGATCCGGGAACAGCATGCTACTGATCAATCCGCATACATCATTTTTCTTCAGAGGAGAAATCCATGTTGTTAGTAAAGAGGGCCTGAACGCTTATGGGGCAGTTACCTGGGGCCAGTTCTTCATTTATCAGGGATTTAATGAAAATACAGGTTGGATGCATACATCAACAGGAACGGATATAATTGATGAATTCGAAGAAACGATCTTAAAAAATGAAACAAACCTCCAGTACCAGTATGGCGAGGATAAAAGAGACCTGATTTCATATCCGGTCAAATTAAAATACCTGACCCCGTCAGGTCTCAAAGAAAGGTCGTTTACGCTATATCGCTCACATCATGGCCCTATTACCCACAGTAATGATGAAAAATGGGTTGCCACGGCTTTGATGTGGAAGCCTGCAAAAGCATTGGAACAGTCTTTTATCCGTACAAAACAGAAAAACCATGAAGGTTTTAGAAATATGATGAATCTCAGAACGAATTCTTCAAATAATACGGTATTCGCTGATTCAGAAGGAAATATTGCTTATTATCACGGCAACTTTATTCCAAGAAGAAACCCGAAATTTGATTATTCAAAACCGGTGGATGGAAGTGACCCTTCCACCGATTGGAATGGCCTTCACACGGTGGATGAAAATATTTTGATCGTAAATCCTGAAAATGGATGGATCCAGAATTGTAATTCAACTCCGTTTACAGCAGCAGGATCGGAAAGCCCTAAAACTGAAAATTATCCAGCTTATATGGCCTCTTTTCCTGAAAACTACAGAGGTGTTCACGCTGTTGCGTTACTCAATGAAGCAACTGACCTGACACTCGATTCACTGATCGAACTGGCATATGACCCGTTTCTTCCCGGAGCTAAAGAGTTGATTTCAGGTCTGATTCAGGCTTTAAAAAGGGAAACCAATTTAAACGTTGCTGAAACCAAAGCATTAAAATTATTGGAAACCTGGAATTTTGAGGTACATGTTGAATCAGTGGCGATGACCCTTGCTCAGTACTACTTGAATACCTATCGAAAATCCGGATATTCCCCCTATTCGTCGAGGGATTTTATGAAAATGGTAGATTACATGAGTAGGGAATCCTCGGAAAAAGAAAGATTACAAATTTTTAAAAAATCGATAAAATTGCTCATTGAGGATTTTGGAACATTCGAAGTGCCCTGGGGCGAATACAATAGGTATCAGAGGATCAACGGTGACATTGTTCAAAAATTCAATGACAGTCTTCCAAGCATTGCCGTTGGAATGGCGAGCGGTTATTGGGGCGCATTGGCTTCATTTGGTACAAGACATGGAGAAAATACCAAAAGAATTTACGGAGTTGGAGGAAATAGTTTTGTCGCCGCGGTGGAATTTGGAGACAAGGTCAAGGCAAAAACATTGCTGGCAGGGGGACAAAGCGGAGATCCAAATTCAGAACACTTCGATGATCAGGCCCAAAGATATGCCAGGGTGCAATTCAAAGATGCCGCCTTTTACCGAGAAGATGTGCTCAAAAGAGCAAAATCGACATATCACCCCGGAGAATGAACGCCTTTTGATTCAAAATTTGACCAGGTCCAGTCTTTTTCTTCAAGGCTAAAGATGTTTTCAACAGAAGTGCCAAAAATTGATGCAAGTTTTAAAGCTAATGCCGTTGAAGGAACATATTTTCCCAGTTCCATGGCATTGATCGTTTGTCTGCTCACTCCCGCTCTCGAAGCAAGTTCAGCCTGAGTAATGTTCAATTCTGCGCGTTCTACCTTGATCCTATTCTTCATTCTCAACAATTTTATTCAATTTTCTCAACTGCCAGTTGAACCTTATAATAAAAAATAAAAGAATCGTAAACATATTGAAAATCATTATGTAAAGTATTTTTTACTTTTTATATAAATAACTTTACATTTTACACTGTTAGTGACTCTAATTCCGTTTAAGAATCATTTGATTCCATAAATTTGCAGTTCTCCTTAATTTCACAAAACAATTATGAAAAAAT
>CP070731.1:925911-928758 GCA_020347545.1 Flavobacteriaceae bacterium
AACAGTCGTCCTACTGAAATGATAGCTCAGCCTTTTCCCTGAAATTCTTATTCTACTTAACTAATTCAAATATTATTATACACTTCGACTAAGGTAGAGCGATGGTTGCTCTCAATTTTGGAGAATAACATATATGACTGATTTAAATAAAAAATCTTCAAGCTGGAATATTCTTTTTCTGTGTTGGCTTGTAACCAGTGTCTCGGCCCTGGGAAGTCTGTTTTTTAGCTATGTTATGGAGTTTGCGCCCTGTGTTTTGTGTTGGTACCAGAGAATTTTCTTGTTCCCCTTAGTCATAATATTGGCTATAGGACTATTCCCTTATGACAAAAAAGTAGTGAAGTTTAGTCTCCCTTTGGCAATAGCAGGCTGGCTGACAGCTGCATACCATAACTTGTTATACGCAGGGATCATTCCGGAAAGCATACAGCCTTGCAGTCAAGGAGTTTCATGTTCTGAAGAATACATTGATCTCTTTGGCTTTATGTCAATACCAATGCTTTCTTTGCTCTCATTTACAACTATAATAACTCTTTTAACCATCTTGTTGAGGAAACAATCACAATGAAAACACATATAATATTTGGACTTACAGTTATTATGCTGATAATTGCATTTGTGTTCGGCAGTTCATATTACAAAGGAAAACAGGCTGAGAAAATTGGCTTTCTGGCCCAGGAAAACGCTTCACTTTTCATAAGAGAGCATTCGCAAACGCTTGGAAGTGATGATGCAAAAGTCTATCTTATTGAATTTATGGACCCGGCATGTGAAACCTGTGCAGCTTTTTCTCCTTTTGTTAAACAGCTGATCGATGCTAATCCCGGAAAAATTAAACTTGTCCTTCGGTATGCGCCGCTTCATGAAGGTGCCGATTATTTCGTCAAAATTCTAGAGGCTGCAAAAATGCAAGGGAAATATTGGGAGACTTTAGATATAATGTATAAAAAACAGGGTTACTGGACAAGTCACCATAAGGCACAGCCCGAAAAGGTTTGGCCACTTCTTTCCCAGGTAGGTTTAAATTTAGAGCAGATTAGAAAAGATATAAATGATCCGTCAATTGCAAAATTAATTGAGCAAGACATGGCCGATGCCAAAACACTCAATGTCCGCAAAACCCCCGGATTTTTTGTTAATGGAAAACCTCTCCAGACTTTTGGCTCAAAACAGTTGCTGCAATTAGTTCAATCTGAACTTGATGCAAACTATCCCCAATAAAAATTTTGCCGACAAAGGCATTCCCAAGAAATAAAAGGTCATTTTATGAAAAAGCTAGCATTATTATTTTTAGGAGGGTGCTTAGCCCTGTTCATTGCCGCCTGTGGCGAGTCGCCAGTTGCTACCGTTGGCAAACCAGCTCCAAACTTTGACACTCTCGACATGAAAGGAAATGTCTGGTCACTTTCCAAACATAAAGGACACGTTGTATTTGTTAATTTTTGGGCAACCTGGTGTGCGCCATGCCGTGAAGAAATGCCCTCCATGCAAAGGCTTTATGCCAAGTTGCCAAAAGACAAATTTAAAATGATTGCTTTATACAACAAAGACAACCCCCAAGTTGTGAAAAACTTTGTTACAAAGCTGGGCATCACAATACCGATTCTTGATGACCAGCAAAATATCATAGGTCAAAAATATGGGCTCACCGGACTGCCAGAAACCTTTATTGTTGATAAACAGGGAATAATTAGAGAAAAATTTATTGGTCCTGCAAAATGGGACTCCCCTGAGTATGTCGATTTGCTGACTAAATATATTAATGAGTGATGATAAAGAACTTTGGGAAAATAAGCATGCCAACAAAAAACTTTCTCTGGCCTGTCAGGAAAAATCCACATACTTGCCACCATCTTTAAGTTTTGTCATACAAAATCTGACTCAACATGTACACCGTACATCTTGACACTTTAAGACCGATTTACAAATTTCAATGTATCGCAGACTTCGCTAGTCGCCAATTCCTTGCATATGAATGTTTAAATTCATTATACAGTAAACCCATAAAACTGAGTATGCCTGTTAAATTTAAAATATTAACTTTAATATACTTCCTTATATTTATTCTACCGGTATCTACAAAGGCATATTCCCAGACTATAGCTGTTTTTCCGGTTGACGATCTCAGTCATGAGATCAATAGCTTCAATTTACTGATCACAAGGTATTTGATCTATAAACTTGAGGCAAAAGGACTGAACATTGTTCAGGAGCAAGAGGTCTTTGACTTTATGTCCTCTAGAAGAATAAATTGGCTGGGTTATCTTGATACAGAGAATATTTTGCAAACTAAAGAAACATTAGGAGCTGATCTGATTCTCTTTGGGACAATGATAATTGAAAGTAAATCTTCGTATGGTCTTATCCTTAATATGGTTAGGACAAAAGATGCCAAAACCATTTGGACCTCAACGAGCGGGCTCAGTCTTCGTGATACCCAGCGATTGCTGAGAATGAATCAACCTACCATGCTTGAAGAATTATGGCCTATTCTGATTAACAAAGCCATGAAGAGTTGGCCTGCGGATCTCAATAAAACCCTCTCAGAACAATAATCAGCAATCTTATGGTTAATTACAAATTGTATTAATCACAACTCAAGATATCATTGTTTCATAACTGTCAGGAGACTGTCCGGAAACCAAGGCTGAAGACCGAGGCATTGTCGAACTCACATGTAAAGGCCGGGTCGATGACGACTGCTAACTCAACCTCTTGTCCAGACAGGGAAAGAACAGGCTTAAAGCGTAATTTAGCAGATTTTAACACCGTCTATGTGATTTAAAAGCTGTTCAAAAGAACGTCATAGGATCATCTTGCACACCTGAATCTGGCCTTCCCATAAGT
>CP070731.1:928858-931701 GCA_020347545.1 Flavobacteriaceae bacterium
GACCCGCTTCTTGATAACAAAATGTATCGCTTTGCATTTTTTGGCATCAATATCGTTATGCTTATGGCCACTTCTGCCATGTTTCTGACAAAATCAGTTGCGGTAAAAATGCTTCCTTTTGACAATAAGAATGAGTTTCAGGTAATTATCGATATGCCTGAAGGAACAACACTGGAGAGAACAGATATGGTTGCCAAGGAAGTTATGCAATACATCAGGGAAAGTGAATTTGTTGAGCATTATCAGTCGTATGCCGGTACTGCCTCTCCTATAACCTTTAACGGGCTTGTACGTCATTACGACCTCAGGATAGGCAATAACATGGCAGATATTCAGGTCAATTTGATCGATAAGGGAGATAGAAGTGAGCAAAGTCATTATATCTCAACGGTATTCAGGCCCGAGATACAGGCCATTGGATCCAAATTCAATGCAAACATTAAAATCGTTGAGGTTCCACCGGGCCCTCCGGTGCTTTCAACCCTGGTCGCAGAAGTTTATGGTCCTGATCATTCGGAACAGATAAACATCGCGCGACAGTTAAAAGATGCATTCACGGCAACTGATGACGTTGTAGATACTGATTGGATGATCGAAGCCGATCAGACTGAGTATAAATTCATGATTGATAAAGAGAAATCGATGATCTATGGAATCAGTCCACAGCAGATTGTCAACACAATGCAAATGTCATTATCAAATCAGCCCATCGGCAAGTTGTACAGAGATCATTCCAATAGTGATGTGGGAATTGTATTGAAATTCGAGGATAAGGAGATTGGTTCCATTCAGGACCTTCTTCAATTCAAGGTACTCTCAAATCAAGGCCAGACGATTCCAATTGCGGATCTGGTAAAGGTGAAAAAAGACACCATCGAAAAAAGCATCATGAGAAAAAATCAGCGAAGAGTTGTATATGTTACCGCTGACATGGCAGGGAGCCTTGAAAGCCCGGTTTATGCCTTATTAAGTCTGTCTGATCGTTTAAAAGATATTGAGATGCCGGCCGGATATGAACTTCAGGAAGAATGGAATCAACAACCGGGAAATACTGACGAATATACAGTGAAATGGGATGGAGAATGGCAGATCACTTTTGAAGTATTCAGAGACCTTGGGGCAGCCTTTGCCGTGGTAGTTATCATCATCTATATGCTACTCGTAGGATGGTTTCAAAGTTTCAGGTCGCCTATTGTCATGCTGATCGCTATTCCGCTGTCTTTGGTTGGTATTATTCTCGGACATTGGGTATTTGATGCTTATTTCACGGCAACATCGATGATCGGCCTTATAGCACTGGCAGGAATCATGGTAAGAAATTCCGTCTTACTGGTTGACTTTATCAACCTGAGAATTGATGAAGGAATTAGTCTTAGACAGGCAGTTATAGAAGCCGGTGCCGTCAGAACAACACCTATTTTGCTCACGGCAGGAACCGTGGTCATAGGAGCTGTAGTCATGTTGTTTGACCCAATTTTTCAGGGACTCGCCATATCGTTATTGGGGGGGACGATTTTCTCAACCTTCCTTACTTTACTCGCTGTTCCACTGATCTATTACTATTTGGAAAGATCCAAATATAAATCTAAAAACTAAACACAATGAAACTACTACTGGTTACAGCCGTAATATCTTATCAAAAAGAAGCGGCAAAATTATTTAAACAATCAGGTATTAAAGCATTTAGTCACGCCAATATCAATGGGTTTAAAAGTCTGGATGAGAGAAGTATTCAGGATAATTGGTTTTCAGGTACCGCCGAGAATGTTAAGTCTGTGCTGTTTTTCAGTTTTGCAAATGCAGATGAAGTCAGCAAATTCCTAATCCGACTAGATGAATTCAACAATAATTTAGAGAGCGACAACCCTCTAAAGGCTGCGGTATTAAACATTGAAACCTTTCATTAAATAGAAGATAAATTAATTTAAAACAAGTAAAATTATGGTCAACAGATATATCAATAGCATTGCAGGTATATTTATCCTTTTAAGCCTGGTTTTGGCATATTTTGTCAACCCTAACTGGATCTGGTTTACCGTTTTTGTGGGAGTCAACCTTCTTCAATCGGGAATTACCAACTGGTGCCTGATGTCAGTAATACTCAAAAAGCTTGGGGTTAAATAACCTTTTTACAAAATCAAAGTTAAAGGGATGATTCAATATATCATCCCTTAAAAATCTAATGAGAATTTTGTATTTTTAGAATCAGATTTTCTGAAATGACGCACAGAAAGATTCTTAATTATCTTCTTGCAAGCTTCTTGCTCTTCCCTTCAGGCCTGAGCCTGTTTCAAGCTTTTCACAGGCATGAGAATAGGATCTGTCTGGCAGAATCTGAATCTCATATTCACACGGATACTATTAATTGTGATACATTTCACAACATCAAACTAAGCCTGGATGATCCGAATTTTGTCGAAGAGGAGTTGTCACTCGATTTCAGTTTGATAGAATCAAGTTTTCATTTTTCGGATTCTCCTTATTTCAAATTAAAATTCTCCTCCTCAGGCAGAGCCCCACCGGTTTTCAAGATTGTTTAAACCTTTTTTTACAAACCTTTGAAAACCTTAAAATGAATAAAATTATTTTCGTTTTTACCTTATTTCTGGCTTTTACTAACGGCTCATTTGGTCAGAACACAATTACAGGAACAATAACAGATGATCAGGGTAATCCGGTACTGGGCGCCGACATTTATATCGAGCAACTGCATATAGGAACCTCTTCAGACGAGTCAGGTTATTTTGAATTGGTCAACATACCTTCTGGAAGCCATCAATTAAGTATCTCATTTATCGGTTACAGCACTGAAAACATTGCAGTTGATCTGGGATCGGAATCTT
>CP070731.1:931801-934629 GCA_020347545.1 Flavobacteriaceae bacterium
CTACCCATTATCGACACCTTGAATAACCTGATCGCTTCAGGAGATGAAATCACGGAAATTCAGGCTGTTTTATCGGGAAGTCTGAACTTCGTCTTCAATCATTTCAATGCCGAGAACTCTTTTTCTGAAGTGGTTAAACAGGCAGGTGAAGAAGGATATACAGAGCCTGATCCAAGAATTGACTTGAGTGGCGTAGATGTGATGAGAAAGATTCTTATTTTAATGAGGGAGAGTGGGTTCAACAGTGAATTGAATGATATTGAAAACGTGTCTTTTCTTCCAAAAGCTTCACTTGATGCCGATACAGTCCCGGAATTTCTGGATACCCTTATTTCTGAATCGGATCATTTCGATCAGCTAAGGCAAGCCGCTGAACACAAAGATTGCAAATTAAAGTATGTGGCCAGTTATAAGAATGGAAAAGCCTCTGTAGGGCTTCAGCATATCCCCAAAGACCATCCTTTTTACAATTTGGACGGAAAGGACAACATTGTTCTGTTCTTTACCAACCGTTATAAGGATCAGCCTTTGATCATTAAAGGAGCGGGGGCCGGAGCAGACGTTACGGCTTCAGGGATTTTTGGTGATATCATCAGGACCGGGAACAAATAAAATGGACCATGAAAGAAATTGAAATATTTTCGCCGGCTACAATTGCCAACGTTTCCTGTGGTTTTGATGTATTGGGATGTTGCCTGGATTCTATCGGAGACAAAATGGTGCTTCGCAAAATCGACGAGCCTGGAGTAAGAATAGGAAAGATAATTGGGGAGGAACTGCCCATGGAGGCCCATAAGAATGTTGCCAGTGTTGCGGTTATTGAAATGCTAAAAGATTTAAAGGAGGCACCGGATTTTGGATTTGAAATTGATATCTATAAAAACATTAAGCCCGGCAGCGGCGTTGGTAGTAGCGCCGCAAGTGCCGCGGGAGCGGTGTTCGCAGCGAATGAATTATTGGGAAATCCTTTTTCCAGCCATGAGCTTATTCCGTATGCTGCTGAGGGGGAAAGAGCCGCATGTGGAGCTCCCATAGCAGACAATGTAGCACCTGCTCTTCTTGGCGGATTTACCTTGGTTAAGTCAGATGATCCTATCAAAGTATTGGAACTTCCATCTATTGAAGGTTTATACGCCACGATCATTCATCCGCAAATCGAAATCAAAACCTCGATATCAAGAGATATTTTACCTCAAACGGTTAAACTGAAAAATGCGATCAAGCAATGGGCAAATGTCGGGGCCCTGATTCATGCTCTCCACACGAACGACCCCCTTTTATTTGCGGATTCCTTAAACGACTATATTGTGGAACCCCATCGTTCAAAGTTGATCCCGGAATTCGATAATGTCATTAAATATGCGGTTGAAGCTGGGGCGCTTGGAGGAGGAATTTCAGGATCAGGACCTTCTATATTCACTTTCAGTAAAGATAAGCAAACTGCTGAAAAAGTGAGATTTGCAATTAATGAAGTTTATAATAAAACAAAAATTCCCTATCACATCTATACATCAAGGATAAACATTGAAGGGGTTAAAATAACAAAGAGAAAATAATGCAATATATCAGTTTACACGGTAAGGCTCCAAAGGTTGGATTTAAAGAAGCTGTTATAAAAGGAATCGCCCCGGATAAGGGCTTGTATTTTCCGGAAACCATACCTGGGCAACTAGGCAAGGTCTTTAAAAATATTGATCAATATTCAAATTATGAACTGGCTTTCGAGATGATCAATCCGTTTGTCGATGGAGAAATTCCTGAGGATGATCTGAAAATGATTATCGAGGATACCCTTTGTTTCGATTTTCCGCTGGAAAGAGTTGAAGAAGACATCTTCAGTCTTGAATTATTTCATGGCCCCACCATGGCATTTAAGGACGTTGGAGGCAGATTTATGGCTCGATGCCTTTCTTATTTCAACAAAGAGAAATCTAATGAAGTAACTGTACTTGTAGCTACATCCGGAGATACGGGGGGAGCAGTGGCCAGCGGCTTTCTTGGGGTAAAAGGAGTCAATGTGGTTATTCTTTACCCTAGTGGAAAAGTTAGTGAAGTACAGGAAAAACAATTGACAACCCTGGGTCAGAATATAAAGGCACTGGAAGTGGATGGTACTTTTGACGATTGTCAGGCGATGGTAAAGGAAGCTTTTCTTGATACTGAGATTACGAGTAAAATTCAATTGACCTCGGCCAACTCGATCAACGTGGCAAGATGGCTGCCTCAGATGTTTTATTTTGCCTTCGCATACAAGCAACTAAAAGATAGATCAAAACCATTGGTGTTTTCCACACCCAGCGGCAATTTTGGAAATATCTGTGCAGGCATCATGGCACAGCAGCTTGGCCTGCCCGTTTCACAATTCATCGCATCAACCAATGCGAACAAGGTGGTTCCTAATTTTATGGAAAAAGGAGAATATATTCCACTTCCATCTGTGGCAACTATTTCGAACGCTATGGATGTGGGGGATCCAAGCAATTTTATCCGCATCAGAAAAATTTATAACAATGATTTTTCTTTGATCAAAAAGAACCTTTCCTCCTATTCTTTTACAGATGACGAAACAAGGGCAGCTATGCTAAAGGTTTATAAAGAGACAGGTTATATTATGGATCCTCACGGGGCCGTGGGCTATCTTGGGCTAAAAAAATACCTGAAATCAAAGCCTGGTGCAACGGGTATATTTCTTGAAACGGCCCACCCCGTTAAGTTTCTCGATGTTGTAGAACCGGTGATCAACAAAAAAATAGACTATCCTTCGCAAATAAAAAGTGTTATTGATAAAGAAAAGGTCGCACAATTCATGACTGATTATTCTGAATTGA
>CP070731.1:934729-937548 GCA_020347545.1 Flavobacteriaceae bacterium
TTGACTCTTCCCAGCAAGGATTCAAAGCAACCCTTGAACTGACAGGTGTTGACAATATGGGATTGGTCAATGAGGTTACAAGAGTAATCTCAAACAATCTCAATGTCAATATACACAGTTTAAATATTTCAGGTGACGAAGGGTACTTTCACGGGCAGATCACATTGCATGTCAAAAACAATAAACAAGTCAATAATGTGATCAAGAAACTGCTGGAAATTGATGGTCTTGAAAAAGTGACCAGAAATTCATCGTAAAGGCTTGTTTTTTTAGAAATAATTCACATTATTGTGGGGATTAAATGTAACTTTGCAAAGCAAGAACCAGGATTATATTCACATGAGTAACAGTCAGAATCAGGAAACCGTTAAAAACTTCTTTACCAAGTTTTTAGAAGACAATAATCACCGGAAAACTCCAGAAAGATTTGCTATTCTTCAAGAAATATATGACAATGACGATCATTTCGACATTGAGACCTTATATATAGAAATGAAGAATAAGAATTACAGGGTGAGCCGGGCTACATTATATAACACTATAGAACTCTTATTGGAGTGTGGACTTGTTCGAAGACATCAGTTTGGTCAAAACCAGGCTCATTATGAAAAATCTTATTTCAATAAACAACATGACCATATCATCTTAACTGACACAGGTGAAGTGATCGAATTCTGTGACCCTCGAATCGAGAATATCAAAAAATCGATTGAAGAGGTATTCAATGTAAAAATTGACAGCCATTCGCTTTATTTCTATGGTCAAAAAAACCAAAATGCTGATTAACTTTATAAAATTAATTAAATGATTGATTTACTGCTAGGCCTTCAATGGGGAGATGAAGGAAAAGGAAAAATCGTAGATGTACTAACCAAAAATTATGATATAATTGCCAGGTTTCAAGGTGGTCCAAATGCGGGACACACTTTGATTTTTGATGGGAACAAACATGTTTTACATACCATTCCCTCAGGAATATTTCACGACAGAGCCATTAACATTGTTGGAAACGGAGTAGTAATTGACCCGGTGATCTTCAAAAAAGAAATTGACAACCTAAGTAGCTACAACATAGATTTCAAAACAAAATTACTGATATCTCGCAAGGCTCATATCATTTTACCTACGCACAGATTGCTGGATGCCGCTTCTGAAAAAATGAAAGGAAAATCTAAAATTGGATCTACGCTTAAGGGGATTGGCCCGACGTATATGGACAAAACTGGCAGAAACGGTTTACGTATAGGAGATTTAGAGATGAAGGATTGGAGAGAGCGTTATGAAACCCTGACTCGAAAACATCTCAATATGATTAGTTTTTACGGGGTTGACCTTGATTTTGATCTGGAACAATTGGAAAAAGATTTTTTCAATGCGATTGAATCATTGAGAGAATTGAGTTTTATCGATAGTGAAGAGTACATCAACCAGGCTCTCGCTGAAGGTAAATCTATTCTGGCTGAAGGGGCACAAGGTTCTCTACTGGATATTGATTTTGGTACCTACCCGTTTGTCACCTCATCGAATACAACTGCAGCAGGTGCCTGTACGGGCCTTGGAGTAGCCCCAAATAAAATTGGAGACGTATTCGGAATATTCAAAGCCTATACCACAAGAGTGGGTTCCGGCCCCTTCCCTACTGAACTATTTGATAAGGATGGTGAGACCATGGCTAAGGTCGGACATGAATTTGGAGCTACTACCGGTAGGCCAAGACGTTGTGGATGGCTTGATCTTGTAGCATTAAAATATGCCGTCCAGATCAATGGAGTAACTCAACTCATGATGATGAAAGGAGATGTTTTGTCAGGATTTGAAGTTTTAAAGGCATGTACATCATATCATTATAAAGGAGATGATATCTTCCATTTCCCGTATAATATTGAAGAAGAAAATGTCAAAGTGAACTACACGGAATTCGAAGGCTGGAAAGAAGACCTGACTCAAATGAGTGAAGCTGGTCAATTACCAAAAAACCTAAAGGATTATGTTGCTTTTATCGAAGATTTTGTTGGTGTAAAAGTAAAGATCGTTTCTGTTGGCCCGGATCGGAAACAAACCATAATGGTATAATCACCGAATAAAAAATTTAAAAAAGGTAAAGATTCTTTTCAGGAACTTTACCTTTTTTCTTTTCGAGTATATTTGTATTGCTAAAGTAAATGAAGGTAACCTTGAAATACAGCATTCTATTTATAATTTGTTTCTTATTCAGCTTTGCCTCCATGGGGCAGGGAAAAAGAATACAGATCATTCATTCTGATAATTCGAGTATTGATGAGGCACGGCTTCCCGGAGCGACAATTTTGCTTGGAAATATTGTGATCCGCCACGAAGGCATTAAACTCAAATGCAAAAAAGCGGTTCACTACAAGAATGAAAATTTTATCAAAGCCTATGGAGATGTAGTTTTAAATCAGGGAGACAGTGTAATTCAGACCAGCCAGTATACAGAATACAACGGAAACACACAAAAGGCATTATCCTGGGGCAATGTTGTCATCAAAGATTCAAAAATGACATTGAGCACCGATACGCTGAATTTTGATCGCACAAAACAATTACTCTTTTACAAATACGGGGCTACTATAAAAGACAGTATCAATGTCCTTACCTCCAATACCGGAAATTATTATCTGGACAACAATAAATTCCAGGCTATTTCCAATGTGGTCCTGACAAATCCAGATTATGTACTTGAATCAAACCATCTTGATTATTATACAAACAGCGGCAGGGCCTATTTATATGGGGCCTCCACTATAACAAGTGACAACAATCTGATTTATTGTGAAAAAGGCTTTTATGATACAAAGCAA
>CP070731.1:937648-940441 GCA_020347545.1 Flavobacteriaceae bacterium
TAATTCATTTGCCGCTGCTTTGGCAGTTGCAAGAGAAACCCCTAAAATGGCATTGGCACCTAATTTAGCTTTGTTAGGTGTTCCATCCAGCTCGATCATGATCTGATCTATCGTGTTTTGTTCGAAAACAGAATATCCAATTACCTCCTTGGCGATAATTTCATTCACATTTTCAACTGCTTTCAAAACTCCTTTTCCCATGTAATCATCTCCACCGTCTCTTAATTCCACCGCTTCATGTTCTCCTGTCGATGCTCCTGACGGAACAGCAGCTCTACCCAATACACCATTTTCAGTGATTACATCAACCTCAACAGTAGGATTACCTCTGGAGTCAAATATTTGTCTTGCATGAATGTCTAATATAATGCTCATTTTCTTAAAATTTTAATTGTTTTTTACTGATGTAAATTTACTAAATATAAAGGGTTTTGGGCCTTTTATATTGATTAAACTACGATATCGTTTTCGAGAGCCTGACCTGACTTTAAACGGTCTTTGCTCCTTCGATCATTTCAATAAACTGATCAAATAAATAGGCAGAATCATGCGGTCCTGGACTTGCTTCAGGGTGGTATTGAACCGAAAAACATTGTTTGTCCTTAATTCTCATTCCTGCCAAGGTCTGGTCATTTAAATGTTCATGTGTCATTTCCAACGCATCATGAGATACAACAGCCTCCTTATCGACAACAAAACCGTGATTCTGAGAAGTAATCTCCCCTTTTCCTGTTATCAGGTTTTTTACCGGGTGATTAATCCCTCTGTGACCATTGTGCATTTTATAAGTCGGAACCCCATGGGCCAGTGCAATGACCTGATGTCCTAAACAGATTCCAAATAATGGTAAATCGCGATCTACGATCTCTTTTGCGAGTTCCTGTGCATTTTTTAAGGGAGTAGGGTCTCCAGGCCCATTAGATAGAAAATATCCATCCGGATTAAAAGAACTTAGATCTTCAAACGACGCATCATAAGGAAATACCTTCACAAAACAATCCCGTTGTGTCAGGTTCCTTAAAATATTCCTTTTAATTCCTATATCGAGTGCAGCAATTCTGTACTTGGCATTTTCATCACCTACAGTATAAGGTTCTTTCGTTGACACCTTTGAAGCCAATTCCAGGCCTTCCATAGAAGGAATGGCATCCAGTTGCTTCTGAAGTGCTTCAAGGTCTGTTTCAGTCGAAATAATGGCATTCATCGCTCCCTTATCCCTTATATACCTAACAAGTGCCCTTGTGTCAATATCTGAAATAGCCACAAAGTTTTGCTTCTTAAAATAATCAAGAAGTGATTCCTGTGCATTGACTCGAGAATAATCGAAACTAAAATTTCTACATACCAGTCCTGCAATCTTGATTCCTTCAGACTCTTCTTCCTCCTCATTGATTCCGTAATTACCAATATGAGCATTGGTAGTCACCATTAACTGACCGTAATAGGAAGGATCAGTGAAAATTTCCTGATATCCCGTAGTCCCTGTATTAAAACAAATTTCACCTACCGCTGTACCATCTATTCCAACGGATTTACCTTCAAACATAGTTCCGTCTTTCAAGATTAGAATGGCCTTTTTTCTTGTTTCGTATTTCATATAGTATTCTTGTATTATTTGAGGTTATTTTAAGCTAATTCTATTCTATATTCAAAAAAAAAGGATAAGCTAAAAAATAGCCCATCCTTTTTATCTTTTTAAAAACAAAAATCTAATTTATGCTTCATCCTTATTCTCAGCATCTTGTGATTTAGGTTCTTCAACTTTTTCAGCAACTGCTGTTTCAGCAGCAGGAACTTCAGCAGCAGGAGCCGAGGAAGATTTTTTCCCTCTTCTTCTTGTTGCTTTTTTCTTTTTCGCCTTAGGATTGTAAATTTCATTATAATCCACCAATTCGATCATTGCCATTGAGGCATTATCTCCCTGACGATTTCCTAATTTGATGATTCTTACATATCCACCTGGCCTGTCCCCAACTTTTACTGCAACATCTCTGAACAATTCAGAAACAGCATACTTATCTTTCAAACTGCTAAAAACAATCCTTCTGTTATGTGTTGTATCGTTTTTAGATTTTGTAATTAGTGGTTCAACATATTGACGCAAGGCTTTTGCCTTGGCCACAGTTGTATTTATACGCTTATGCTCAATCAAAGAGCAAGCCATATTAGCTAACATAGCCTTTCTATGCGCTTTTTTTCTACTTAAATGATTAAATTTCTTTCCGTGTCTCATCTTTCACTTGACTGTTTACAATTTGCTATAGCAATAACAAATTTACTCCTTATCTAATTTGTATTTCGTTAAATCCATTCCAAAGGTCAATCCTTTGTTGTTTACAAGTTCGTCCAACTCTGTAAGCGATTTTTTTCCGAAGTTTCTGAACTTCATCAAATCACTCTTGTTGAAAGAAACAAGGTCTCCCAAAGTATCCACCTCCGCAGCTTTCAGGCAATTCAAAGCTCTCACTGAAAGATCCATATCGATCAAACGAGTTTTTAACAATTGTCTCATGTGCAGAGACTCCTCGTCATAAGTTTCAGTTTTTGAAATCTCATCCGCCTCCAAAGTAATTCTCTCATCAGAGAACAACATAAAGTGATGAATAAGAATCTTTGCCGCTTCTGTCAATGCATCTTTAGGCGTAATTGAACCGTCAGTGATGATATCAAAAACCAATTTTTCGTAATCAGTCTTTTGCTCAACACGGAAGTTTTCAACTGCGTATTTTACATTCTTGATCGGAGTGTAGATCGAATCAATAAAGATTGTTCCCAGCGGAGCAGAAACTTTTT
>CP070731.1:940541-943320 GCA_020347545.1 Flavobacteriaceae bacterium
AATACCATCAATTAATTGCTATTTTAACGGATATAAATGTTGTTTCCCTCAGTGGTGGTAGCAAAAAAAAAGTAAAGATGGATAAAGTTGATGTTTTAGGAGATTCAAAGGAAAGAATAAATTATTTCACCAAGGAATTATTAGCCGAAACTGATGATTCAGAACTTCAGGAAATTGTGCAAAAGGCTGCGAAAGAGCTTGACAGCCCTATCGCTTTAGTAAGCCTTGTCCTGGACCAGGTTCAATTTTTTAAGGCCCATATAGGGTTGCCTTCGGTTCTTGCTTCTTCCCGAGGAACACATCGCGATGCCTCATTTTGTCAATTCGTAGTGAGAGACGGAGAAACCTTCGAAGTGAATGACGCCTCCAGTGATCCAAGGATTCCCCAACATGTTGTTAAGGAGTATAACATTCAGGCATATTTGGGTGTTCCGATAATGCTTGAAGATAGCGTAATGGGTTCCCTCTGCGTACTGGATACAAAAAAAAGAGGTTTTTCAAAAGAAGAGCATTCTGCACTTAACGAACTAGCGAAGCTTGTAAATATACGGCTTGAGGCCATTACAAAAAATCGCAGGCAAGCTCGACTGGACCTTACTGAGACCACGTTAAAGCCTGTAATCACTGAATTATCCAACTCATTAAAATCTATCCAGGAATTCATAAAACTAAGTTATTCGGCAGAAACTTCGATAAGGACTTTTTTGAATCATTACAACTATCTGTTGTCCAATGAAATGCCATACTCTGATGCCATAGCACTTTCACTTGAAGCTGCTACTCAAGCAAATCAACAAAGCGAGGACTTTCTGGTTGAGATAGAATTAGCAGTTGGAGACAGTATTGATTGTGTCAATGCGCTTCAGCAGATTTTAATGAACGTTGAATCGTCTAACTTGTCAGATATTCTTATTTCGGCTCAGGACCTTTCCAGAAATTGTACAAAATTAATAGGAGGCTTCCCTCTTCCGGATTTCAAAACTGATCCAAAGATCTATACAAAGGGAAATATGGCCATAGCTATAATTACCAATTGTTTGTTAATGATGTCTGCAGAACTCTCGAGCTCAAAATCCGAAAATGGTATTCGTCTTGAGACCAAAGATCATAAAGATCATGTAGAGTTGCTGTTTTCAGCAATAGGCTTCGGCCAAAAGTCTGCAGAATATATATCAAACAATCTGAAAAATTTGATTGGTAAAGAGCACCCGACCATTAGAGTTGATTTTGAAGAGGAGAAAATAAGATTGGATTTTGACACTGTAAAAGATATTTCTGGAGATTCTTAAATTTATTCATGTCATATTTGGCCTATGTTATTCAAATTCATTTTAATTTCTTTGAACTTCTTTTAGAATCAATTCAGCGCATTGGAAAGTAGAATAAAATATGAGATCTCGGCAAAACTATGGAGGCATGGTTCAGAAGGAGGCTGGCATTTTATAACCCTTCCCAAGGAGGTTTCCAAAGAAATAAGAGACCATCTGCAATGGCAGGAAGAGGGTTGGGGCAGGATGAAGGCTTCAGCGATCATTAAGGAAATTCAATGGAAAACTTCAATTTGGTTCGATACAAAATTGGATAGTTACATTCTGCCCGTAAAATCAGAAATAAGAAGCAAATTATTCCTCAAAACGGATGACCTCCTTGATGTCATTGTTTTAGTTTAAAAATTGGAAAGTATGGAAGCATCAAACAATCATGTAAGTTATATAGAGTTCAAGGCGGTGGATTTGGAAGAAATCAAATCGTTCTACGAAAAAACCTTTCAATGGAAATTTAAGGATTACGGACCTGATTATACCTCCTTCTCGAATAGTGGAATTGCCGGAGGTTTTGAAAGATCAGAAGATAAGGTGGTAAATGGCGCCCTCGTTGTTTTATACCATTCAGATCTTGAGAGCATCAAAGAAACGATCCTTAAGAATGAAGGAATGATTTCAAAAAAGATATTCTCATTTCCCGGAGGCCGTAGATTTCATTTTATTGATCCTTCAGGCAATGAGCTGGCTGTCTGGTCTGATAGATAAGTAATGCAAAAGTGGATGCTGACATCATGGGAGTATAATTCCACGGAACGCTCAAAATTGTGGAGAATAAATTCATGTTGAAAAAAAAGCTTAACTTAATGGATTAAAAATCAACACAATGAAAACCTTTACAATCAAACCCTACCAAAAAATCATGATTTCATTTGCCTTTGTTTTATTCACAATAGGGCTTAATGCGCAGAGTCATGGCATGTCTGAAACCGAAAATTCAATCGCTACAACCATTGATAGCAAAGATCTGGAATGGTTACCTGCCCCGGATTTCTTTCCGGGTTGCTCTTTTACAATTCTTCACGGCGATATTGCGAAGCCTAATTTGGATTTTTTCTTTAAGATAGAACCAAATACCAAAGTTATTAATCATACCCATAACTCACCTGAACGGATGATCTTAATATCTGGAGATCTGGAGGTTCAATACGAAGGCGAGGAGCCTGTTGTATTAAAAGCAGGTTCATATGCCTACGGACCTGCCGGAAAACCGCATAAGGCGAAATGCCTCGATAATGGCCCTTGTGTTTTGTTTGTCGCTTTGGTGGATCCTTTTGATGCGGTTCCCACCAAAAAGGAATAAGACGATCTGAAAGATCATTACATTATAAAGTTACTACTTTCAACAATAAGACTGGCAATTGCGCAAGCGTTTGAACCTGGCTCGAATGTTTGCGCAATAAATATGCGTGTTTTTAAGTGCATCTCACTTAAGAAGGTCATTTTTTCAAAGATTT
>CP070731.1:943420-946194 GCA_020347545.1 Flavobacteriaceae bacterium
GGTTTCTTAGGGTTTGTACACCAGGCCGTGATCGATCAGTACTTGTCAAAACATGAAGCTCCGGAAGACCTTGAACTTTATTTCTGTGGTCCACCAATGATGAACCAGGCGGTTCAAAAAATGGGTGAAGACTTTGGTATGGCTGATGAGAATATCAGGTTTGACGACTTTGGAGGTTAATCTTTGAACCTTTATAAAATGACATTAGAATCCCGCCAACTGGCGGGATTTTTTATATCAATGCAGGACCTGTTCAATACGGAGTCAGAGAGTCTTTATTATTTATGTATGCGAGTCCAAACTGGTTGTAAAGGAGTTGTTGGAACAGCCGAAGTTAGAAGTACAAAAAAACCCGCCTAAGGCGGGTTTTTGTAATCTATATGAAGTATAAAAACTATTCAGGTTTTTGCTCAAGAATATCGAAGAACTCTTCTAGTTTCGGAAGAATTACAATTCTTGTTCTTCTGTTTGTTGATCTGCCCTCAGCTGTATCATTCGAAGCCAAAGGTACGTATTCACTTCTACCTGCAGCGATCAGACGCCCTGAGTCAACAGAAAAATCATTTTGAAGCACTCTTACAACCGAAGTTGCTCTGGCGACACTTAGATCCCAGTTGTCTTTCATACATTCTGTATTGATCGGCACATTATCTGTGTACCCTTCAACCTGCACTTCCATTTCAGGCTTGCTGTTCACCACAGTGGCAACTTTACCCAAAACTTCCTTCGCTCTGTCGGAAACGGTTGAACTTCCGCTTTTGAATAACATTTTATCAGCAATAGAAATATAAACAACAGTTTTCTCCACGTCTATTTGAATATCTTCATCCTGAATTCCTTTGGCCAAATCTTTCTTTAACTGAAAGGCAAGAGCTAGGTTTATTGAATCCTTTTTGGTCATTGCATCTCTAACGCCGTTAATGTATTTATCTTTCTCACTTAATTGGGCAATAACCTCTTTGATATTATCAGAAGATGATTGTGTAAGAACCGTTAAATTCTCAACTTGCTGGATAGATCTGGCTTTGTCTGCCTCCAAAGATTTGTTCTTTTCCATTAAATGGTCCTTATCAACCAAACAAGCCTGTAATTCAGCTTTGGTATCAACCAGATCCTGTTTTGTTTTGTTGTGCTGAGTTTCCAAATCAGCGTACTTTTTGTTCGATACACATGATGTTAACAGAACCGATAGAAAAAGGGTTCCAATAAATATTTTTTTCATAATTTGAATAGAATTTAATTTACAAACAAAACTATTAAATATTTTGCTTCGATTGACATATTTTACTAAAAAAAAGCTAAAGGCAAAACTAAGATAAAACTTATCTTTGAGTGTTAAATAATCTATAATTTTTGGAATGAAAAATACGGTTTTATTACTTCTGATATTCATTGCGATATCTTGTGGCGATGAGGCACAGAAACCTTATCAAAAGTTCGAAGGCTTTGCCTTTGGAACGAGTTTTCATATCACTTTTGAAGGGCGGGAAGGACTGATTACAGAAAGGTCTATAGACAGTATTATTCACAGCGTGAATAAATCTTTATCCACCTATATTCCAAATTCTGATATTTCGAAAATCAACAGGGGAGATACGACTGTCATCATTGATGATCTGTTTCAAGAAGTATTTGAAAAGTCATTAATAATTTACAGAGAAACTGATGGGTTCTTTGATCCAACAATTGGCACCATGGTCAATGCTTGGGGATTTGGCCCCGGTGAACGGATACAGGTAATGAATCAAACCACGATTGATAGTCTTATGCAATATGTTGGTTTGGAAAAAGTTCAGATACTTAATGGTCGTCTCGTTAAAAAATACCCGGAAACTTTTCTTGATTTTAATGCCAATGCAAAAGGCTATGGAGTAGATAGGATTGGTAGGTATCTGGAGGAAAAGGGGATTTCAAATTATCTGGTCGAAATTGGTGGGGAGATCAGGGCAAGGGGAGTAAACAGCAGAGACATGACATGGAGGGTGGCCATTGAGAAACCCAATTTTGACGGGTCCCGATCGTTTCAGACTATTGTGACTCTGGATAACGAATCTATAGCCACATCGGGAAATTACAGAAAGTTTAAGGTCGATTCAATCAGCGGAGAAAAGTATGCACATACTATAAATTCCAAGACCGGCTACCCGACTAAAAGCAATTTGTTAAGTGCTTCCGTTATTGGAAAAATTGACTGCGCAGACGTTGATGCCTACGCTACTTCGTTTATGGCCATGGGATATGAAAAAACCAGGGCCTTTCTGGACAATCACACGGACTTGAAAGTTTTCTTGATATACAGTGATACCAATGGTTCGCTTAAAACTTTTACAACGAGTAATCTCATCCTGGATGAATAAGCATTCTACAGGATTTCAGCTGAATGGTTTATTTCAGTTGGATGGTTTTTAGAATTGCCTCAAGTTCAAAAACCACATCTCTTTTTTTCGAACCCGGAGAGTAGCTGAACCCCTCTACAACAATAAGTCGATCATTCTCTTCATCCTCAATGGTGTAGCTGATAAAAGGCCCTCCCATATAGTCGCCTTCAACAAACCAGAGGCCTCTTGATTCAAGCGATTTAAAATCATTGAATTCAACGGTTTCGGTAATTGGTTTGAACTTAGGTTCTGTTCTCATATAGGTGTTTTCGAACTGACCCGGAATATAGTTTTTACCTATTGAATCTCTGAAGGCAACTAAGGATTCTTCTGAAAATGACTCCTCAATAAAGGGAATTTCATAAGCGATTATATTGAGCAAGCCCCTTTCAAAGG
>CP070731.1:946294-949059 GCA_020347545.1 Flavobacteriaceae bacterium
TTTCTTTCGTGGACGTTGCAGGTCCCAAGGTGGCAACTATTTTCGTTTTTTTTCTTTTTTTCATTCTTAAAAAATTAAATTATCCCTTGACTTAAGATCCATGGGATCAATAGCATAAGAAGCTATAATATTATTTATTTTATTGATTCCAAGTAGTGTTTTACTCAGTTCTTTATTATCTTTTAAACCTGATATTTTAATAAAATAATCTACTTTCTTCTTTTCAGGTATCAAGTAGGTAATTTTCGTTTCCTCAGGAAACAGGTTTGTCCCTCCCTGAAGTACATTTTCTGTAAACACATGTTTGTTGGCTATCAATGACCAGCTCGTAAATGCAGTTTCGTCTTCAAATAAATAGAGCGGAAAACTACAATTACCTGACTTAAAATCAAGATTATCCTTAAAACGTCTTAATTGAATTTCCAAGTAGTGATTTAAGAAATAAGCCATTCGGTAATCTGGAAGCGTCGAATGGAGCCCAATAAGATCATAATCATGATCATACTCAAAATCAATACAATGAATTTTTGACACTATAGATTAGTTTCTAACAAACATTGTTGCAAAAATAGAGATACTTTTGGTAAATCAAATTAAAATTTTGCGAAATCGATTGCGAAAAGTTGAAAATTCCTTTAAATTTTCAGAAAATTACTGTTCTATTTGAGATTTAAGCTTGTAATAAGCTCTTTTTGAGGCAATTTCTTCAGCCTTCTTTTTTGAGGTGGCTCTTCCTTTGGATATCAAATCCTTATCGACATATAATTTTACACTGAAGTGTTTCAGCGTATCATTGCCCGTATCTTCGTATACGTTGTATCTGATCTTTTTCCGGTTCTTCTGACTCCATTCAATCAAGACACTCTTATAGCTGGTTATTTTTCCTTCAAGCCGTTCTATGTCGACATAAGGTTCAATGACAAATCGATATATAAATTTTTCCGTAAACGAATATCCTCTGTCCGAGTGAATCGCTCCTATAAGGGCTTCAAAGAGGTTTCCATGAATATTGTCTCCAAAGTTGGAGTTAGGAAATGTACTTTTGACAAAATGAATAAGGTCCAGATCCTTCCCCAGCTCGTTTAAATGTTCTCTACTGACAATTTTAGAGCGCATCTGAGTCAGGTACCCCTCATCTCCCGACGGAATTTTCTTAAATAAATAATTAGCTATTACAGCTCCCAGTATGGCATCTCCTAAAAACTCCAGACGCTCATAATTCATTGGGTTTCCTGAGTCACTAGTTTTTTTTAAAGAACTATGGGTAAAGGCCTCTTTGTAAAACTCAATTTTTCTCGGACGATATCCTAAGATTTTCTTAATCGCCATAACAAATTCTTCATCCTTAGCAGCATGAGAACTCGTTATTTTGCGAATTAAATTCATTCAGATTAGTCTTCGTATTTTTTAAATAGAATACAGGCATTATGGCCCCCAAAACCAAAGGTATTACTCATTGCAATCTTGACATCTCTTTTCTGAGCTGTATTGAAAGTAAGATTGAGTTTAGGATCGATCTGATCGTCATCAGTAAAGTGATTAATTGTTGGAGGAACAAGGCCGTTTTTGATCGATAAAATTGAAGCAATTGCTTCAATGGCTCCGGCAGCACCCAAAAGGTGACCCGTCATAGATTTGGTGGAATTGATATTCAGATCATAAGCACTGTCTCCAAATACGGCTTTTACCGCTTTAAGTTCGGCCACATCTCCTAATGGAGTTGAAGTCCCGTGCATGTTTACAGCATCGACTTCTTCGGGCTCGATTCCCGCATTCTGAAGACAATTTTGCATTACCGCCTTAGCACCCAATCCTTCAGGATGAGGGGCTGTAATGTGGTGGGCATCTGCAGACAAACCTCCGCCAATAATTTCAGCGTATATTTTGGCACCTCTTGCCTTAGCGTGTTCAAGTTCTTCCAGAATCAAAGCACCTGCTCCTTCTCCAAGAACAAATCCATCGCGATCCTTATCAAAAGGACGTGATGCTGTTTTAGGATCATCATTCCTTGTTGAAAGGGCATGCATGGCATTGAAACCCCCCATACCGGCAATTGCAACGGCAGCTTCAGACCCACCCGTGACCAAAACATCTGCCTGGCCAAGACGGATATAATTCAGAGAATC
The DNA here is from genome assembly GCA_020347545.1 of Flavobacteriaceae bacterium. Lineage (GTDB taxonomy): Bacteria > Bacteroidota > Bacteroidia > Flavobacteriales > Flavobacteriaceae > Lutimonas. The sequence goes on from CP070731.1 coordinate 948,421, forward strand.
AATAATAGAATTTGCTGAGGAAGCACAAGCAGATACTGTTGTAAAGTTTGGCCCTCTCAGATTATGTTTGATTGAAATTTGCCCGGGAGCAATATCCGCAATCATTTTTGGAATAAAAAATGGATTAAATCTAGGTGTACCATCCCCTTTGGCATAGTTTAACACCTCATTTTGAAAAGTTTCAAGACCACCTATACCCGCTCCCCAGATAACACCGATTCTCGAAGTATCTTCCTTCTCAAGATCGAGGCCTGAATCAGCAATGGCTTCATCAGCCACAACCATGGCGTATTGGGTGAACCGGTCCATTTTACGAGCTTCTTTCCTGTCAAGATAATCAGTAACATTGAAATTTTTGAGCTCGCAGGCAAATTGAGTCTTAAAATTAGAAGCATCAAAATAGGTAATAGGTGCAGCCCCGCTAACTCCGTTAGCCAAACCTTCCCAGTATTCTTCAGCAGAATTTCCAATTGGAGTCAAGGCTCCTAATCCTGTAACAACTACCCGTTTTAATTCCATCTTTAAAATTTTTGTTAATAATAACAAGAAATTACGAGCCGTTCCCAGTTAAGGAAATGCTCGTAATTTTATAAGTAAAGTATAAATTTATTTAGCTTCTTCTATATAGCTAATGGCTTG
>CP070731.1:949159-951924 GCA_020347545.1 Flavobacteriaceae bacterium
GAAACGAAGATGTTTGCGCTTTTCGGTTATCATTTACTTCTCTTTCTGATTACCTAGAAATGGCAGTCATATTAAGAAATAATGAAATCTGGTAAGCTGAAAATTTAAATGGGTGAAGAAGAATTTAAATACTATTTTAATCGGAGGTCAATATACAAGACACTTAAAAACCATAAGAGGAATAATAGCAAGTTTTATTTGATATCAATGGGTTAAAAAGTTTGATTTACCCATTATGTACCTAACCATACCTATTGACAAAAGTTTTAAAATAGATATTTTAAAAATAACGCTAATCAAAATTATGGCAATACTAAGCAGACTGGTCGGGGCTAATGCTGAGCAATAGCAGGAAAATGGGGGTAGCCGGCTTTTCTGGCTTCCTCAGATGTTCAAGGTTGTAAGATCTTAAGGAAAGACTTAAAAAGATCCTGATATGTCAATAGAAAATGAAAAAAAATCAAAAGAAATAGCAACTCTTACTAAAAAAATCAAAGAATTAACGTCTCAGGCTAAAGATGCAAAAGAAATAATAATAAAAATCTTGGAGACTGGACAGGATGTTGATGGCACGCCAATCCTTGAAAAGAGACGCAAGGAATTAGAAAATTGTCTTTTAAGTTTTAATTTTTTGGATTCTGATCAGGATGAGCAAGATTGAAATTGGGGCAAGTTGGAATCATAAAAAAGAAGGTATTGAATGAGTGTTCATTAAGTTAAGCATGGCCGCTGACAAGAGCTTTAGATAGATAGTCAACTTTAACTTGATTTATTAAAATAAGCTGGTTTTATATATTAAAACATAATCATGTGGAGTGACTTACTGTGTCCGGCAAACTGCGATTCTGCACCCCGCCCTCAAAACCCTTGATACCGTTATGTAATCACAGAAAAAGGCAAACCTGTGATTAGTAGATGTAACCTCAACTCTAACAAAACTACAGATATCATAGTTGGTGACGGTAAAGTCAAGGAAATATCGATTTTGATCATTGTAAATCCTTTTGTACAAAGATTCAACAACGCCCCCCCCACCCCCTCTCTGGCAATATTATTAAGTGACAGCGATTGTTGCAAAAACGGGAATCAATATAATATCCGTTCCGGTTTCCCAGGGCATACCCTCTCTTCTTTGTGTTCTAAAAATCTCAATTTGAAAGGCAAAATCAATCAGAGCTTTTGACAATCGAAATTTCTGGTTCCCACTTAAATCGATTTTAGCGGCATAAATTTCGCGGATCTATATTTGGATTTACATCCCCACTGAACTCCCTCCTAAGTGGTTATCAACGCGTTTATACCGATGATTTGAACAACTTTTGGATGATTAAATACTAAAGGCGAGGTACAATATGTGGGGTGCGGCGGCGGATTTTAATTGAAAAGAGAACTCAGTAATTCAATTTTTTAGCGCTGTGAGAACTTTTTCTGATAGTAAATTTACACTGAAAGGCTTTTGTATAAAACCAATACATCCCTGTTTGAACATTTCTCTAATCCGTTGGTCTTCAGCAAATCCGCTTGCGATAAGAACTTTGACATCTGATTTGATTTGTTTCAACTGGTCAAATGCTCGGCCCCCATTATATGGCATTCGCATGTCCAGGATGACAAGATCCACTGTATTTTTATTCTTTTCAAAAACCTCAAGCGCTTCTTGTCCATCGTGAGCTTGTAATACTGAGTAACCTAATTTTTGAAGAATCTTAACACCGACATCCAGGCATAGTTCATCATCATCGGCAAACAAAATGACAGGTTTCAGATTAGAATTTTCTTTGTTGTTGGTTTGCATGATTCGATATGCCTCCTTGAATTATTGCTTGGAAGCCTACTGCTATTATTATCGGTATGTTACAAGTATAACTTGAATGAATTTTGAACAATTGTGGTTTGATTTTTCTTTGCAGGAATTATTACAAGGAAAGAAAAGGTTGGTGGAGAATCTCATGATAACCGCCTATAACCCGATGTTGAATGAGACGCCTTTTTATGAAAATCTTTTGATCAGAGATTCAACGCCGCCAGTCAATCAGTTAACCATGGCTCTCCAGTTTCATACCTTCTTTGGACGTCGGCCAGAGCAGATAGCTTCATAACCTCCACTATCATTGGATCATGCCCAGTCTTGCGGATAAGAAAAAAATATATCCGGATAATTTCTTTGTTAGCATCCTCAAGTTGGTTCTCCGTCATTGGTCTTGGTCTCATCTGTTTGGTATTCATAACACACCTCCCTGCAGTTTTTAGAGAGGATGTTACCATACAAGTTTGTCAGATCCGGACACACAATCCCTAAAAACTTTGATTTGAAATCTCGGACGGCGTTAAAACGAACTTTAGCAGGTTTAATTTAACGGTTCCATATTCTGGATATACATCCCAACCGAACTCACCCTAAGGAGGTTATCAACACGTTAATTCCGGTGATTTGAATAAATTTCGATAAATTAAAAATAATCGGGCGAGCACGGCGGGCACTATATGTGGTGTTTGGCAAATGGATTATTTGTTGTTTTTTTGGATGCCGGTTGGTACAGATATCTATGGATATTCAAAGGGTTTTGAGGTGCTTATTTAGTGCGATTTTGGCAGGCTGATCAAGGTCTGAAATAGAACAAATTTTCAGCAAAATCGTTGGATATCACAATTCTGGCTGAATCTGACTTATTCTCAATATATCGGTAGTTGGCTGATATTTGGTTTTTGCCATGCGATATCACCACATAGTGAATCCCCAATTATGATTGACTAAAACCTATCGA
>CP070731.1:952024-954784 GCA_020347545.1 Flavobacteriaceae bacterium
CCCAACAGAGTTACAGTCTGTCCTCGTTGGCCGCTTGAGTATCTCCCCTCAATATTTTTCTATTTTTTCAAAGACCTGAGCCGATGGAGGGACTCGAACCCACGACCTGCTGATTACAAATCAGCTGCTCTAGCCAGCTGAGCTACATCGGCTTTTTTACTTAAAAATCCCTTCGTATTTGATTCAAAAACAATTTGAATAATTAGGAATCCTATATAAAAAAACAAACCGCTTTTTCTAACGGTTTGCAAATGTAAAAAGTTTTATCAGTTCTGCAAAACTTTTTTACTATATTTTTAAATTAATTTAAGCTCTTAATTTCTCTTTCCTTTTAACCAATTGTCTCTTAACAGAATCCGCGGCTAAACTAACGGCTTCTTCAAATGTCTTTGATTGTTTTTTGGCTACCACATCCACGCCTGGAAGATTGATTCTAATGTCCACCATTTTATTCTCTTTTTCACTGGTGCTTTGAACTTTGAGATAGACCTCCGCATCAATTATATGATCGTGGAATTTCTCCAGATTATTAACTTTCTTATCGATGTAATTGACTAAATCATTACTGATGTTAAAATTTACAGACTGAACAGATACTTTCATAGGTTAATAGTTTTTATTGCTCCTTGGATGAGCCCGATTATACATCATTTTCAAATCCTTCAGATTACTATGGGTGTACACCTGTGTGGAAGCGAGGCTGGAGTGTCCAAGCAATTCCTTAACGGAATTCAAATCGGCACCTTCGCTCAACAACAATGTTGCAAATGAATGTCTAACAATATGAGGGCTCTTTTTTACTTTTACAGATACCCTTCCAAAATAATTGTTGACAATTCTGTACACCAGGGTCGGATATATTTCTTCACCTTTTTTTGTTAGAAAAAAAGAATCAGATTTTACTTCCAGACCTTCTCTCAGCAACCTGTATTTTTTTATAGTGTTTGCCACTGAATTTAATAACGGCAGCTGCCTTTCCTTATTTCTTTTTCCAACAACTTTAACAAGATTTTGTGACAGATCAATGGATCCAACTTTAAGGCCAATCAATTCTGCCCTTCTCATTCCCGTTGTATACAGCAGTTCAATGATTAACTTATCCCTCACCTGTTCAAAATCTTCTGCATGTTCGAAAAAATCGAGTACCTCATTGATTTCCTTTTCAGAAAACGGAAGATTCACTCTTTTTTCCACTTTCAACGACTGATGTTTCCTCAGAGGGTGATCTTCTATCTGCTTTGATTTCATAAGATAATTAAAGTAGGATCTCAATGAACTTACTTTCCTGTTGATTGACCTGTTTGAAATACCTCCTTCAACCAGAGAAACGATCCAACTTCGAATTAGGGAATAAGAAACCTCAGAAATCTCGTTTATTTGAAATTCTTTCTCACAGAACTCTTTAAAAGAGATCAGATCTTTTCTATATGCCGTAATTGTATATGGAGAATATTTTCTTTCGCAATCCAGATAAGTTAAAAAATGAGATATACTCAAAATGGTTCTTTCGTTATCAAATGCTGATTCAGTTGCATTCTTATTACTGAACTTTTATCACTACTCCCAAAAATACAAAAATTAGAAGTAATTCTTAAATTTTTAACAAAAAAAAAGTCCCGAAAAACGGGACTCTTTATTTTATCAAAAAGGTATTAACCTTTCTCTTCAGAAGTTCTGATAGCCTGAACATACTGCGCTTTTTGAATTTGTTTACGTCTAAGAACCGAAGGTTTTGTAAACTCTTTTCTTTCTCTCAACGTTCTCATAGTTTTAGTTCTGTCAAACTTTCTCTTAAAACGTTTTAACGCTCTGTCTATATTTTCACCATCCTTTACCGGAATAATTAACATAGTTGGGCACCTCCTTTCATCTGTTCCTTTTAAATTTATTTTTTGGGCTGCAAATATACAAAGAAATTGTATTAAAAATATTTATTATATTTATTTTTTATTCTTTCCCCCAAAATGAAATCAACACTTAAAACGCTTTTCATTATTCTTGTCAGCTTCTTTTCACTTTTAGTAGGCTTTTATCTATGGGCTTCTTCCCCTAACTTAAGCAGTCTTAATTATAGTGAAACAGGGACCTATGACTATACTGGAACGCAACCGAATGATTCAATCCACAGCATCATTACCTACAATATTGGTTACCTGAGCGGAATGACCAACAATCTCCCCGTTGAAAAACCAAAATCGCTGTTTGATCAAAATTTGAACAAGGTAATTTACGAGTTAAAAAAAACGGATGCAGATATTGTTTGCCTTCAGGAAATTGATTTCGATTCAAAACGATCCTTCCATGTGGACCAGCAACAAGAACTTGCAAAATTAGGATATGGTTATTTTGGAAAAAATATAAACTGGGACAAAAAATATGTTCCTTTTCCCTACTATCCTTTTTCCATGCATTTTGGAAAAATACTATCGGGTCAATCCGTTCTTAGCAAATACCCCATTCTAGAACAGGAACGCATAGAGTTGAAACGAAACCCGAATAATCCATTCTATTATGATAGTTTTTATCTGGACAGACTGGCTCAGCTGACCAAGGTGAATATTAAAGGCAGAACCGTGGTTTTGATCAACGTGCACCTCGAAGCTTTTGACCCTTCAACGAGAAAAGCCCAGTTTCAGCATGTCAAAAACCTTTATATTAAATACGCCAATCAGTTTCCAACCCTTCTTCTGGGAGATTTTAACAGTGATGTCAAATATGAAGATGCCGGAATCAATATTCTTCTTAAAATGCCTAATCTGG
>CP070731.1:954884-957590 GCA_020347545.1 Flavobacteriaceae bacterium
TCCGGAATTTCTATTTCCATATCTTCTTTTACCTTTACCTGACATCCTAACCTTGCACCAGCGGCCAATTCCTTTCTGGTAAAGTTTGGAACTTCAGTTGGCAAAGCCTGTCCACCACCTTTTAAGACATGACATTCACATTGCAGGCAGGTTCCCCCTCCTCCACATGCAGATGGTAAAAATATTTTTTGTTCACTTAAAGTTGTCAGCAAGGTACTCCCTGTTTCAACTTCAACTTCTTTCTGTCCGTTAATCAATAGTTTTACCTTACCTGAAGGAAGCAATTTTGCTTTGGCTACTAGTAAGACAGTTACTAAGATAAGTATTAACACTAATGAAAATACGATACTCGCTGCAATTGGACTCATTCTCTATATTATCTTAATGATTTATAATTTAATTCCTGAAAAACTCATGAAAGCGATAGCCATTAATCCGGTAATGATAAATGTAATTCCCAAACCTTTAAGCGGTTTTGGAACATTTGAATACATGATCTTTTCTCTGATAGAAGCTATTGAGAGTATGGCTAAAAACCAACCAATCCCTGAACCAAAACCATAAACAGCAGATTCAGTTACAGTGGTAAAATTCTTTTGCTGCATAAATAAAGATCCTCCCAAAATAGCACAGTTAACCGCGATCAGCGGAAGAAAGATCCCTAATGCACTATACAAGGCAGGAGCAAAACGCTCAACAATCATCTCTACCAATTGTACCATTGAGGCGATCACCGCGATAAACATAATAAAGCTCAAAAAGCTCAGATCGATTGACGCGTATTCAGGTCCGAGCCAAACCAGGGCTCCATCTCTTAAAATATAAGTATCCAGTAAATAGTTAACAGGTACCGTTATGGTCAATACAAAAATTACGGCGGCTCCCAAACCAACAGCGGTCTTTACTGTTTTCGATACAGCCAGATAAGAGCACATACCGAAAAAATAAGCAAACACCATATTGTCGATGAAAATACTTCTTACAAATAAACTTCCTAATGCTTCCATATTACTTTGTTTCAGAATTAGTGTTGTCTAATCCCTTATTTTATTCTTCTATTAATTTTCTATTTCTTGAACGTTGTAACCAAATCAATACTCCAACGGTTACCAGCGCCATAGGTGACAACAACATAAAACCGTTATTTTCATATCCCATTCCGTAAAGTCCGGTAGATTCCGCAACCGTCTTCGCTTTATGACCCAATACTTCATAACCCATCAATTTTCCGGATCCCAAAAGCTCTCTAAAAAAGGCAACAATGATAAGGATAACACCATATCCCAGTGCATTTCCAACTCCGTCAAGGATGGATCTCCAGGCACCATTTCCCAGCGCAAAGGCCTCAAAACGTCCCATGATAATACAGTTGGTTATAATCAGTCCAACGAATACCGACAACTGCTTGCTCACGTCATATGCATAAGCCTTGAGAACCTGATCTACCAGGATCACCAAAAAGGCAACAACCAATAATTGAACAATAATTCGAATTCTGTTCGGGATAAGGTTCCTTAACATTGAAATGATAAGGTTACCAAAAACCATCACAAAAAGTACCGCGATCGACATTACGATAGCCGTCTTAAGTTGCACAGTAATTGCCAAAGCCGAACAAATACCTAAAACCTGAACCGTTATCGGGTTATCGTCGTTTAAGGGGTCAATTAGTAATCTTCTGTTCTTAGCAGATAATAATCCTTCTTTATCTCCAGCCATAATTAATTATTTTTAAAATATGGTATATAATTTTTTAATCGTTCTTCAACCATGTTGTTGACTCCATCGGTTGTAATAGTACCACCTGAAATCGCATCCACTCCATGCGGATCCGCAGGATCAGCACCTCCTTTCTGAGCTCTTACAGAAACAAAGTTGTTGGATTCATCGAATATGGTTTTTCCAATATATTGGTCCTCATACCATGACTGGTTGATCTCTGCTCCCAACCCGGGCGTTTCACCCGCGTGATCAAAAGAAGCCCCAATTATTGTGTTCTTATCACTATCAAGAGCCATATAGCCCCAGATCTCTTTCCATAAACCTGCGCCGAACAATGGAATTACATAATACGTCTTTCCTTCTTTTTCAGCTATGTAAATTGGATATGCCTGTTCTTCATTAGGTTTTTTAACCTCCTTCATCAAATCAACACTAAAGGCGTTGACATCCTGATTTACCGTTCCGTCCACATTCAAAGCAAGCTCCTCTTTTACGAACTCCTCGAATTTGGCTCCGGCCTCAGACCTGTCCACATTAACACCAATGGTTGAAAGAATGCTCTGCATCTTTTCAAGACGAACATTTTCTGCCTGTAATGGTTTTAAAGAAGTTGCTGTAAAGGCTAAAGCCGCAGCAACAACAATCACCATGATAATGGCAAAAATAAATGTGTATAAATTGCTATTTCTATCCATAATTAAGCGCTAACTTTTTGTAATCTCTTTTTTCTTCTTTTTACGTTACCCTCAATAACATAATGATCAATTGTCGGTGCGAAAACATTCAACAACAGAATCGCCATCATCATTCCTTCCGGAAGGGTAGGGTTTACCACTCTGATCAGAATGGCAAAGATTCCTATTAAGAATCCGTATATCCATTTACCTTTTGTTGTCTGAGCCGCTGAAACAGGGTCAGTCGCCATAAATACCAATCCAAAAGCAAATCCACCTGCAATAAGATGTTGCCACCATGGGAAATTCA
>CP070731.1:957690-960388 GCA_020347545.1 Flavobacteriaceae bacterium
AAGGCATTCACTGATGACCCCATGAGCCTCTAAATTAAGATCTAATAAAAAAGTATGACTCTTGTTCAGGACATACATCAGATCATCCTCATAAAACTCAAAATAGGGCGAAGAACGGTAGGAAGCCTCCAAAGATCTGATAAAATTCCGTTGCCATGGAAAACTATTGTCAATTTGCACATCTTTTGTTTTTTGCCGGCCATCGGTCCCGGAATGTTTAATGGGAACCGATAACAACTGCCGGCCATTGGCACCGTAGATATAACAACGATTTCTGTAAGTCTGCTTCTGAAAATTATCCTGTTTTTCAAATACAACTTCAGGGTCTCGGGCCATTGCCACATAATGAATAATGGGTCCGAAAAAACTTGGCTGCAACAAAATACTCATGAGTTCCAAGGTTTAATTCAGGCAGCTTTCTTTCTTTTTCTATACCAGCTGAAACCGTAAATAATTGCCAATACCCCAAGGAACGGGTAGAAATAGGAAACCGGCTTTCCACTGCCTCCAACCGTCGTAAACAGTCTTTCCCATCTGATCTTACTAATACCTTGTCCGTCAGAATTCCAGCTAAACCAGATAAATACGGGTTTACCAACCACATGATCAAAAGGAACATAGCCCCAATAGCGTGAATCTTCTGAATTATGACGGTTGTCCCCCATCATCCAGTAATAATCCTGTTGAAACGTATAGGAGTCTACGGGTTCAGAATTTCCATTTAAAAAGATCTTACCATCTTCTACCTTTAATGTATTCTTCTCATATTCCACGATAATCCTTTTATAGTATGGCAGGGACTCAGGATTCAGTGCAACGGTGGCTCCCTTTTCAGGGATGTAAATCGGGCCGTAATTGTCCTTATTCCAGTTTAAAGAAGCCAGATTAGGAAATACTTCCTCTCTTTCCCCTTTAGGACTGATTCTCTTATTCAAACTCTTTACCGTGGGGTTTTTTCGGATCAACTCAGCATCCTCATCGGATAAATTAAGTATATAATTTCCATCCTGAAGCCTTCCTCCTTCTCTTACGTGATATCTGTTTCTCAGGCTTTTTACACTTAAGGCTTTCCCATCTGTATCTGTCTCATAGTAAAACTGTAATCGGGCTCTGTCAGGCAATTCATTCTTATTACCATTGATGTAAACAAAGCCATCTCTTATTTCAAGAGAATCTCCCGGGATTCCAACACAGCGTTTTACATAATTCGATTTTTTATCGATCGGTTTTCTTATGCGTCGATTGGTCCTTTTAAAGAACTGTTCCACCGTATCAACAGGCCAACTGAATACTACAATATCATTTTGCTTGATTTTCTGAACTGCGGGTAAACGCAGATAGGGCAACTGCGGAAAATCCAAATAACTCTTGGTCTTGATCAATGGTAAAGTATCATGAACCATAGGAGCAGCAACTGTTGTCATGGGTACCCTTGCGCCGTAATGAAACTTACTCACAAATAGAAAGTCACCAATCAAAAGGGACTTTTCCAGTGACGAGGTAGGAATCGTATAAGGTTGCATAAAATAGGTATGAACCAGGGTAGCCGCTATCACCGCGAACGCGATGGAACTCACCCATTCCCCGGCAGCAGTCCTTGGTTTCAGGCTACGGTTTTCTATATACTTTACATCCTCCATATAACTTATATAGAAAATATAAAATCCCAGGGTCAATACGACTAAAAAGGAATCCCTGGTTGAATTTCTGCCAAAGCTCCGTATGGTTTCGATCCAGATAATGGGGAACATCAATAAATTTATGATCGGTATGAATAGTAAGACCACCCACCACTTAGGGCGATTGATAATTTTCATCAATACCACGGCATTATAAATGGGAACAAGTGCTTCCCAGGCTTTCCTACCTGCCTTTACATATAACTTCCAGGTCCCCAGAAAGTGAACCAGCTGCAAACCGAGTATAAAAAGTAACCATTGAAATAAGGTCATAATTGTTTTCTATTAATTTATTATTCTTTGTTATTAGTCTCAATAAATAAGGATTTGTTACCGATGATTCTCTTTTGAATATTACAAGCCCAAAACATCCTTCATCGAATATATCCCCTTCTTCTCTCTTAACCATTCAGCCGCCACAACGGCGCCCAGTGCAAAACCGGTTCTGTTAAATGCCGTATGCTTTATTTCAATACTGTCAATTTCTGAAGAATATGTCACAGAATGAGTCCCCGGAACTTCCCCTTCCCTTTTTACATTGATAAAAAGATGCTCCTCCTCTTTTGATTCAATAGACCATTTCTTCTTATCGGATGCCGAAAGTATATCGTCGGCCAGGCTGATTGCAGTCCCGCTCGGAGCATCTAGTTTATGGATATGATGAATTTCCTCCATTTCAACATCGTATTCTGAGATAGGGCGCATCATTTTGGCCAGATAAGCATTCAGGTTAAAGAACAAGTTCACCCCGATACTAAAATTTGAAGCATAAATAAATCCTCCATCTTTTTGCTTGCAATAAGTTGTGATCTCATCAAATCTGTCCAACCAGCCCGTGGTCCCGGAAACAACAGGAACACCCTTATCAATACAATTTTTTATATTTTCATAGGCTGCTTCAGGATGGCTAAAGTCTATGGCAACATCAGCCAGGCTTAAATCCACCTTCAAAGGTTCAATATCTTTTCTGATCACTATATCATGGCCTCTCTCCAAAGCAATTTTTTCAATTGCCTGGC
>CP070731.1:960488-963182 GCA_020347545.1 Flavobacteriaceae bacterium
AGAATTACAGAAAAATAAAAAAGTAACAATGAATAAAATACTACTAGTCATTCTATTGTTGTTCCCCACAATTGTTTTTTCTCAAAAAGAATGTGAAGTAACATACATCTCAAATGAAGGATTTTTAATTGAGATTGACGGTATAAAAGTGATGGTAGACGCCCTGTTTGACGAAATAAAGGAAAATTGGTGTGACTCTCCTTCTGATAGCATTACAGATTTAATGAAAAACTCAAAACCCCCATTTGATAATATTGATATTATAGCAATTACGCATAAACATGTTGATCATTTTAATGAAAGTATTGTTGTTCAACATATGCTTAGTAACCAGAATGGTATCGTTATTTGTCCCAATCAGGTAAATGCGATTTTAGCAGAAAATCCTAATTATCAAAAAATTAAAGATCGTATTATATCAATTACTCCGGAGCCAATGTCCGACTCAAATATAGTTGTATCTAATGTGTCAATTAAGGTGCTGCGGCTTGAACATAGTGGTAGCATGAAGAAGGATCCGGAATCGGGAGAGATGGTAAACAGGCATCATGACGTTGAGAATGTAGGATATTTGTTTAGTATCAATGGTGATAAAATTTTCCACTGTGGAGATACTAATCCTCTCAATGAGAAGGAATATAATACTTTCGAGTTATATAAGGAAGAAATTGATATTGCTTTTGTAGAAAGGTTATTTTTCACCTTTTATCGGGAAAAAGACTTAGAAATGATTAGCAAATTCCTTAATCCTGACAACATAATAATGCACATCAGACCTGAAGACAAGGGTGCATATTTTGATTATGCTTATCAAAAAGACGGTGTTTATGTATTTATAAATAAGATGGAATCCATCAATATAGAAGTCCAGTAATTATACACTTTGCCCGGCACCCGGTAATTTTCAATGCATTTATCGCTTTATAGCTATTGAATCATAAATCGAAAAATTAGTATCTTTATTTTTCTGATGGTGGGAATGGCGATAATACTTACCGGCAACGGTCAATCGTCATTTGGAAATATTGAATAGCATTTCAAACAATTCTATTGCCAATTTATGTCTTACACCCGGAAACTTGTCACCATTATGTTTACCGACATTATCGGTTATACAAAGTTGATGCAAAGGAGCGAATCAGAGGCAATCCAACTTAGAAATCGGCACAGAGAAGTGTTTGACTCACTGCATGAATCTTATCTGGGCAGAATAATCCATTATTATGGAGATGGAACATTAAGCATTTTTGAGAGTGCCGGGGATGGGGTTCGCTGTGCTATTGAAATACAGAGGCAGCTCAGAAGAGATCCGGAAGTTCCCTTAAGGATTGGTATTCACCTGGGAGAAATTATTATGACTGATGATGATATCATTGGAGATAACGTAAATATAGCATCCAGGATAGAATCATTGGGAACAGCCGGTGTGGTGTTAATTTCCCAAAAAGTGGTTGAAGAAATCAAAAATCAGGATAATATTCCTTACCAATTCCTGGGTAATTTTCATTTTAAGAATGATACCCATCCCAGGGGCATTTACGCACTAGCATCACATGGAATACTAGTGCCTTCACCAGATCAACTTTCCGGAAAATTGGAGCAGGAGGCAAATGACAGAAGTATTGAATCACTGGCTGTTTTGCCTTTCGATAATTTTACCGGAGAGGAGCATCAGGACTTTATGGTTGCGGGTATTCATGATAACCTGATCACTGCCGTATCCCGTATCGGTTCGCTGAGGGTTATCTCAAAGACTTCAACCCTGGGTTATAAAAATTCGAAGAAGACCATTTCTGATATTGCAAAGGAACTCCGTGTTGATGCAATTATAGAGGGCTCTGTATCAAGGCGTGACAATAATGTCCAACTTAATTTACAATTACTTCGGGCTTTCCCGAAAGAGGATCATATCTGGGCAGAGGTTTATGATTGTCCACTGGAAAACATATATTCTCTTTTAAATGAAATTACCCAGACCATCTCAGAGAAGATCGACCTGCTGCTCACCCGTAAGGAATCTCAAAGACTGTCAAGCTCTGATCGAGTGAACCCGGAAGCATATGAAGCCTACTTGCGAGGAAAGTTTTATGTAGAGAAGCTCTCATATGAATCTTTGAAAATAAGTATGGAGTATCTAGAAAAGGCCATATCGATTGATCCCAATTTTGCACCTGCCTACGCGGCTGTGGTTTTCTCACTATCGGCACAGGTTCAAATGGGATTTATTCCACCTCCGGAAGCCATGCCCAAAATATACAAGGCCCTCCATAAATCGTTGAGCCTGGATCCTGATTTTGCTGGAGCTCATTTCTCCAAAGCTGGCATACATGCCTGGACGGAATGGGATTGGCAACAAAGCGAAATCGAATTTTTAAAGGGATTTGATATTGACCCGGGTGACTCCGTTGCTATGGCATATTATGGTCATGTACTCATGCTTCTTAAACGTTTTGAGGAAGCTATTGAAAAAGTTAATAAAGCCCTGGAGATTGACCCCAATAATGCCTTGGTCCAGTTGTTGTCGGCAAAGGTATTTTATGGCGACGGACAAATCGAACGAGGATTGGAGCTGGCAAAAAGATCATTTCAAATTGATCCTAATAATCGATCGCTTTTAAGAAACATGGACATGATTTTCTATCATCTAGGAGATTACCCACAATCGATTGAAACGCAAAAAAGAATCCTGCATAG
>CP070731.1:963282-965964 GCA_020347545.1 Flavobacteriaceae bacterium
GTTAAAAGTTCTTCTTCGGTCGCACTTCGAGAGATCCAAAAGGCAAGAAGCATATAGATTACAAAGCTTACCCCTATTGCCCATAGCGTACCTCGGGGTATGCTGCGTTTGGGCTTTTCCAGTTCTCCGGACATATTGGCTCCTGCCATGATGCCCGTTGCAGCAGGAAAGAATACCGCAAACACGATCCAGAAATTACTGCCACTGAAATCATTTTCCACAGAACCTTTAAAAGAACCCCAACTTAAGGCATCACTGGTAGGAATGGTCATCGAGCCTTCATAGGCGGCCACGGCAATTGAAACCAGAGATAAAACGATGACAGCCATAATGATATATTGGGTCTTTATGGCCAGATTGGCACTGATATAGGCAATTGTGTATAATATGAAAAAGACAATAATATCTACTAAAAAAGCATTGTGCTCCGGAAATATACCCAGCCAACCTTCTCTAAAACCAAATATATACATGGTCACGGCCAAACCCTGGGAGATATAACGCGGAATACCAAGGCTGCCTCCAACTTCGAGGCCCAGGGCCTGTGATACGATGGCATAAGCACCACCGGCACCAATACGGATATTTGTAGTAATCGCAGACATGGATAAAGCCGTGCACAATGTGATCAAAAAGGAAATAATGATGATCAGCCAGGCGCCAAGAAGCCCCGCATTGCCTACAACCCAACCTAGGCGCAGATACATGATCACTCCAAGAATTGTGAGGAGCGTAGGTGTAAAAACCCCGCCAAAGGTTCCAAATTTTTTAATGGTTTGAGGTTCGTTGTTCATAAATAAGAATCGATCGGTTTGGCAGAGTAATTTACTAATTTAAATGAAAATATTACGGCATTTGGATGTAACAAAAATACTTGGCAGACGTCATAGAATCATGAAAGCAGTTGTCACAAAAAAATATGGACCTCCTGAAGTGGCTAGGATTCAGGAGATCGAGAACCCCGTTCCAAAAGAAAATGAAATACTCATAAAGGTTCTTTCAACTCCTGTAACCTCCGGAGATGCAAGGATCAGAGGGTTGAACGTTCCGTTTGGATTTAAATTTATTACAAAACTAATGTTTGGGTTTAAAGGGCCTAAAAACCCTGTTTTGGGTGTTGTGTTTTCGGGAATAGTTGAACAGGTGGGTGAGAAAGTAGAAGCGTTCGGTAAAGGTGATGCAGTTTTTGGATCAAAAGAAAATATGGGATGTCATGCGGAATATCTTGTGATAAAGGAGAGTGGGGCAATAGTTCATAAACCTGAAAAGCTTTCTCATCAAGAGGCAGCTTCCATACCGTTTGGTGCACTAACTTCTTTAAAATACCTTAGAGATTTCGGTAAAATTAAGAAAGGTCAAAAAATTCTGATCAACGGTGCTTCTGGTGCCTTGGGTGTATACGGCGTTCAGCTGGCAAAATATTTTGGTGCGGAAGTAACCGGAGTTTGCGGTCCATCAAATGTTGAACTAGTCAAATCTCTGGAGGCTGACCATGTCATAGATTACAAGTCTACCGATTTTACGGAAAATGAGGAGAGCTATGATATCATATACGATACAGTTGGTAAACTCGATTTTTCAAAATGCAAGGATTCCTTAAATAAAAATGGATTATTCCTTTTGGCAGCAGCCGGATTAAAAGAATACAGACAGGTTTTGTCTACATCATTTTCAGGATCTAAAAAGGTAGTTGCCGGGGTGGCATTATTCAAAAAGGAAGATTTAAAAGTTGTCGTGGAACTCATTGAACAGGACCATATCAGACCGGTTATTGGGAAAACCTTTGAATTCTCAGATATTGTAGAGGCTTATAAATATGTTGACGGAGGCCATAAAGTAGCCAGCGCTGTTTTAACGGTTTAAGCTTTAGCTCCACCAAACAACAAAAAGTTTTTGCGTTTTTCCGTCAGGATATTTGATCCAGCAAAGTGGGGACCGTTTTTGAACTATAAATTGATTTACATCTTGCCGGAATTCGGAAAAGGAAAGCCATTCCACATCATTATGAATCTCCATGAGCCAGTTCAGCTTGGAAGGAATATAAAACATACAGTTCTTAAAATGGCCAATTTCATCATAAGAAATGTAAAACCCAGACATACATGACTTGTTCAAAATCTCAATACGATCTGGATTCCAATTTAGCGGCAGGAATAACTGACCCTTAAAATGAACGCGTTGTTCTATTTTATTTCTGTCTAACCCCAATTTATTTAAAACTGGCAAGGTATGCCGATTAAAAAGCAAGGGTAGTTGTTTCTCCCTGAGTTTATTTAATTTTTGAATGAGGGAGTCGTTTCTGTTGGGTCCAATCCAGTGCTCCAACTCTGATACCCCGGTATTTGGGTCATATAAATAAAATTTATAAATAATTTCCAGATGAACAGGGGTGTGATTATGCTGCAACAGGCAATCCAATTCTCCGATGGTGACCTTGCCATTCTTTACCTGAATATTCTCCTTATATATTTTTATGTTTTGATTTTGGCTCAGAACATGGCTTACAAATTGTTCTACATGTTTTCCCAATCTCAATCTTTCAGAATTGATTTTTGAATATTCAGAAACCAATTGGGTTTGAGCATCGAACTGTTTAAGGCCAAAAACAGTATTGTGTTTCCACAACAAGGATGTATTGGCATATCCTTTAAAAAGTAAATTGGAATTATTTTGATTCAGGTT
>CP070731.1:966064-968735 GCA_020347545.1 Flavobacteriaceae bacterium
AAACAAAAAAGCAGAAGAAAAGAAAAAGGAACTCGAGGAGTTTATCCGCAGGTTCTCTGCGAATGTTGCCAAATCAAAACAGGCGACCAGCCGTAAGAAAATGATCGACAAACTGAATATTTCGGATATCAAACCTTCGAGCAGAAGGTATCCGGCCATCATATTTGAACAGGAGAGAGAGGCCGGAGATCAGATTCTTCATGTAGAGAATTTGTCAAAAAGTGTTGACGGTACACTTTTGTTCGATAAAATTGACCTGAATCTCACCAAGGGAGATAAGGTGGTACTGTTATCCAGAGATTCAAGAGCGGCTACAGCCTTTTATGAGATCATAATGGGTAACCTAGAGCCGGATACAGGTGATTATAAATGGGGGGTAACAACAAACCAGGGTTATCTTCCACTTGAAAATGCTGAATTCTTCAAGAATGATCTCAGCCTTGTGGACTGGCTGCGACAATATGCAAAAACGGAGGAAGAAAGAGAAGAAGTGCATATCAGAGGATTTTTGGGTAAAATGATCTTCAGCGGAGATGAAGCTTTGAAAAAGAGCAATGTTTTGTCGGGAGGAGAAAAGGTAAGGTGTATGCTTTCTCGAATGATGATGAAAAGAGCCAACGTGCTGATGATCGATGAGCCTACCAACCACCTCGACCTAGAATCTATTCAGGCATTTAACAATGCCCTTAAGAATTTTAAGGGAACGGTTATTTTTTCCACGCATGATCATGAATTTGCTCAGACCGTGGCTAACAGAATCGTGGAAATTACGCCAAAAGGAGTCATTGACAGGTATATGACCTTTGATGAGTACCTTGAAAATGAAGGAATTAAGGAAATGAGAAAAAAAATGTATTCTTAAGACAGTTTAATTTTTCATATAAAATTTAGAGAGACCCGGATAACTTCCGGGTCTTTTTATTTTCTGGGATGGAACTGGTCAATGACCTTTTTGAGGTGACTCTTGTCAAGATGCATATAAATCTCTGTTGTAGTGATGCTCTCATGTCCCAGCATTTGCTGGATGGCTCTCAAATCAGCACCGTTTTCAAGCAGATGGGTGGCAAAGGAGTGTCTTAGGGTATGCGGGCTGACCGTTTTATGGATACCCGACCTTTCAGTAAGGTCCTTTAGGATCATAAATACCATATTCCGGGAAATTTGTTTTCCTCGTCTGTTTAAAAACAAGGTGTCTTCAAATCCTTTCTGGATGCTTATCCTTGAGCGAACCAGGCTTTTGTAGGTTTCGATCAATTTGATCATATAGGGGTTGATAGGAACAAAGCGCTGTTTATTACCTTTTCCTATCACCCGAATGAACCCTTCCTCAAAAAAAAGGTCTGAGATCTTCAGGCCGATCATTTCGCTTACCCTTAATCCGCAGCTGTACAAGGTTTCAATCATGGCTCTGTTCCGCTCCCCTTCGGGTTTGGAGAGGTCGATCTGGGCGACTATTTCATTGATTTCCTGTTCAGAAAGCGTGTCAGGAAGTTTCCTTCCGATTTTAGGCGCCTCGATAAGGTCAGTGGGATTGTCCTTGCGGTACTCCTCAAACAAGAGGTAATCAAAAAAGTTCCTGAGGCCCGAAATGATTCTAGCCTGTGTTCGCGGAGAAACCTTTCCGGAGCAATGATAAATAAAGCGCTCAACAGCAGGCCCGGAAATACTTACCGGAGATTCCTTAATTTTATTTTCAGACAGAAAACGGGTTAGTTTCTCAATGTCCTGAGCGTAAGCCTTAATCGAATTTTCAGACAGGCCCCTTTCAATTTTGAGGTAATACCGGTAATCCGTCAAGGCTTCTTTCCAGGTCATGGGTTAAGGATCGTTTATCAATTATCGATTTTTTTGCTTACGCTATGTGTAAAATTATATTATTTTTGGCTACAAGAACCAAGATTATCAATTAAGTTATTCATGAAAATTATCATTATCAACGGCCCAAATTTGAATTTACTGGGCAAAAGAGAGCCCTCGGTTTACGGGAGTCAGACCTTTGAGGACTATTTTTCTTCGCTTCAATCAAAGTTTCCCGAGGTAACGTTGACTTCTTTTCAATCGAATATAGAGGGTGAAATCATCGATAAGATTCATGAAACGGGATTTTCCCATGACGGAATCATATTGAACGCCGCTGCCTATACCCATACTTCGGTAGGGATTGGTGATGCCGTAAAAGGGATAGAGACCCCTGTGGTGGAAGTGCATATTTCGAATGTCTACCAGCGCGAGCCATTCAGGCATACTTCCTTTATCGCTCCGCATGTTAAGGGCATCATTGCAGGTTTTGGCATGCAGAGCTATGAACTTGCCATTCGCTCATTTATGAAAGGTTAAAGCGAAAACGATATCGTAATTAAATGTTAACTTTTTGGTAATTTATAATTTATATCAGTTTATATTGGCTCGCATTTTTTTATTTTTACGCAATCAAATTTTTACACAATGATATTAGTAGCAGACAGCGGTTCAACGAAGACAAACTGGATCGCAATTAATGATGAAGGAGAGACACACTTCAAAATAGATACCCAAGGTTTGAATCCGGCTGTTTTTGCCAAAGAAACTCTTATTGACCGGGTGGTATCAAAACAGGAACTGTTTGACATCAAGGATGAGGTTAAGGAGATTTATTTTTACGGTGCTGGCTGTGGTACTAAAAATGCTGCTG
>CP070731.1:968835-971485 GCA_020347545.1 Flavobacteriaceae bacterium
CCTCTTCTCCATATCTGTTATAAAACCTGGTTAAAAAATCATAACGCATCTGGTCAACGATGATTCCAACAACCAGCTTGGGCCTGTCAACTTTTGTGGTTTCCTGAGCCTTGACAGGAAAAAACACTAAAAACAGGTAAGCGAATAAGAAAATCCTTTTCATATAAGTGAATTTTGACCGCAAATTTAAACATAAAAGGCAGTTATAATCTTTAAATCTCAGTTAAATTTTAATATTTTAGCATTATTCAAAATCATATGAAATACTTTCACAACATTGGACTTTACTTTATCATGCTGTCCCAGGTTTTTAAAAAGCCTCAAAAAAGGTCAGTGTTTAGAGAAAGTTTATTTAAGGAGGTTGAAGAACTGGGCCTCAAATCTCTTGGCATTGTTGCCTTTATTTCGTTTTTCGTCGGTGGAGTGGTCGCTATTCAGACCGCATTAAACGTAGACAGCCCATGGATCCCTAAATATCTTATTGGTTTTGCTACAAAAAGATCCATCATTCTGGAATTTGCACCTACGTTTATGTCTATTATTCTGGCGGGCAAAGTGGGTTCCTATATAACATCGAGTATTGGGACCATGAGGGTTACAGAGCAAATAGATGCCCTTGAGGTAATGGGGGTTAATGCCTTGAATTACCTGGTACTTCCCAAGGTGATCGCAGCCGTATTCTTTTATCCTTTCATCGTATTACTTGCTATGTTCCTGGGAATTTTTGGAGGATGGGTATCCGGGTTTATGACCGGACTTTTTGTTTCAGACAGTTATATAGAAGGGATTCGATTAGATTTTAACCCTTATCTGATACGGTATGCCTTGATCAAGACGATGGTTTTTGCCTTTGTCATAGCAACGATACCTTCTTTTTATGGGTTTTATGTAAAAGGAGGCTCCCTGGAAGTCGGTAAGGCAAGTACTCAGGCTGTTGTCTGGACCAGTATCGTAATTATACTGCTGAATTATTTCTTAACTCAAATGCTACTCGGATAGATGATAGAAGTTAAAGACATTCATAAATCTTTTGGTGATCAACATATTCTGAAAGGGATTTCCGCAACGTTTCACAAAGGTGAAACGAGTATGATTATTGGAACCAGCGGTTCCGGGAAAACTGTTTTTCTAAAATGCCTTCTAGGCCTTTTCTTACCTGAAAAAGGAGATATTTGCTACGATAACAGATATTACAGCAAAATGTCCTCCTCGGAAAAGAGAAATCTGCGTAAAGAAATTGGAATGGTTTTTCAGGGCGGAGCTCTCTTTGATTCAGAAACCATTGAGAATAATATCAAATTCCCTTTAAAGATGTTTACGGATCAATCCGAAGAGGAAATGAAAGACCGGGTCAATTTTGTTTTAAACAGGGTACACCTGGAAAACGTAAACGATAAATTTCCCGCGGAACTTTCGGGAGGAATGCAAAAAAGGGTTGCGATCGCCAGGGCGATTGTAATGAACCCCAAGTACCTGTTTTGTGATGAACCAAATTCAGGGCTCGACCCTAAGACAGCCATAGTCATCGATAATTTGATTCAGGAAATTACGGATGAATATCAAATGATCACAATTATTAACTCTCATGACATGAATTCCGTAATGGAAATTGGCGAAAAAATTATCTTTCTAAAAAAGGGAATAAAAGAATGGGAAGGCTCCTATAAAACCATCTTTAAAACAGACAACAAAGCAGTAACCGATTTTGTTTATTCTTCAAACCTCTACAAAAAGGTTAGAGAGGCCTATAACAAAGGTTAATTCCTGAATAAAACTATTTCAACTCCCTGACTTCAAGCTGCTTGAGGTTCAGACGTGTTTTTAGCCATTCCTGCAATTGTTTTTCCTGTTGTTTTCTTTTTCGGTTGCTGAGCTTGTTTTTCCACTTCACGGAAACAATATTCAAGGTATCGATTTTTTCAAAATTCGAGGCAAATTCCCTTGCAAACCTTATTTCCTGAAGATCTGAATAATTGATTCTGATTTCCTCAATGACCCTGTTGAACTGAACTTCATTGGCATAATACCTTCTTAAATCCTTCTCAAGTTCTGAAATTCTCAAGTCTTTTTCCTTAATGGTTTCATCCCTTGAACTTAACATTTGATGCGAATTGATATACAATTCTTTGATCTGGTCTATATCTTCTCTGATTCCCGAATCATCCTGACTCTTTAAAATGGTCAGTTTTGTATTTCTCAGGCCCAGATCCTCCATATGCTCTTCCCATCGTTCTTTATCCCTTACGGAATAATCATTTCCAAATACATACAACTTGATCTCTTTCTCCTGAAAATTGATACTTTCGGGATTATCTCCAATAATATTTACCCCCTCTTCTTTTAGATCCTCAATAAACTTCTCAGCCCGCATGGTATAATTGTTGATCAAATACAACTGATAGAACAAATAGATACTGAATGCCAGGATGACAAATGCAATCAGAGACGCAATTCTCGAAATTCTCTTTCTTTTCGCCTGATTGATATACTTGCGCATTGGAAACTTCAAGTATTTTGTAATGGCAAAGGCAGCCAGCGCAATATAGATACAGTTAATCGTAAAGAGGAACAAGGCTCCACCAAAATAATTGAACTGCCCTGTTGCGAGTCCGAACCCTGCTGTGCAGAGCGGAGGCATAAGCGCAGTGGC
>CP070731.1:971585-974213 GCA_020347545.1 Flavobacteriaceae bacterium
AAGGTCAAAATACTGCGGTCCATCTTCTCAATGGAACCAACCAGTACATCATTGTTTGAGAGCTTTATGCTGTCTTTTTGACTAAAAGCTAAGGTAGTTGCAAAAAAAAATAAAATCAGGAGTAAGTTTCTGGTCATTTCTCGGGGTTTACAGACAAATATATCAAAAAAATCTAAGCGTCATATATGCATTTTCTAGGTATTTTCATGCAAATGTAATTTCTTGATTTCTAACTTATATTGGACCAGATTGATTTATTTTTCATTATTTGCTGAAAACTCATCCAAGTTGTTTTCTGAGACGGATCCAGATGTCCCTTGCCTGAATAAACTACTTTTTTTGCGGCCAATCTGGCTTTATATAATAATTCTGAATCCTGAACTATGTCTGCTATTCTCAGATTCAGGATGCCACTCTGTTGCGTCCCCATTAAATCCCCTGGGCCACGGAGCTTAAGATCAACCTCCGCAATTTTAAATCCGTCATTGGTCTCAACCATGGTTTGCAAACGTGTTTTAGCTTCTTTGGTGAGCTTCATGCCAGACATTAAAATACAATAACTCTGATCTGCTCCCCTACCCACTCTGCCTCTTAGCTGATGCAGCTGGGACAATCCAAATCGTTCGGCACTTTCAATAAGCATCAAACTCGCATTGGGAACGTTTACACCTACTTCAATAACGGTGGTGGCAACCATAATCTGTGTCTCACCTTTCACAAATCTTTGCATTTCATAATCTTTGTCGGCCGGTTTCATCTTGCCATGAACAATACTTATTCTATAGTCTGGCAAGGGAAATTCTCTCGAAATACTCTCATAACCATCCATCAAATCTTTATAATCAAGTTGCTCTGATTCCTTTATCAATGGGTAAACAATATAAACCTGCCTTCCCTTTGCAATTTCTTCCCGAATAAACTTGAATACCGATAGCCTGTTGCTGTCATATCTGTGAATAGTCCGGATTGCTTTTCTTCCTGGAGGCAGCTCATCAATCACCGAAATATCAAGGTCCCCGTAAACACTCATGGCAAGTGTGCGCGGAATAGGCGTAGCCGTCATTACTAAAATGTGAGGAGGAAGTTCATTTTTCATCCACATTTTCGCTCTCTGCGCAACTCCAAACCGGTGTTGTTCATCTATGATTGCCAGACCCAGATTTTTAAATTGAACTTTATCCTCAAACAAGGCATGGGTTCCAATTAAAATATCAAGACTACCTTCTTCAAGTTCTTGATGGATTACCCGTCGCTCTGAAATTGTGGAAGATCCTGTTAAGAGTCGAACATTAACCCCCATGGTTGCCAACAATTCGGTTACAGCAACAAAGTGTTGTTGCGCTAAAATTTCGGTCGGAGCAATAAAGGCAGATTGAAATTTATTATCTAAGGCAATTAACATGGTTAGCACTGCCACTATGGTCTTACCCGAACCAACATCTCCTTGCAGAAGCCTGTTCATTTGGGCTCCTGTGTTGAGGTCCTTACGTATTTCCTTTAAAACCTTCTTTTGGGCATTGGTCAGTTCAAAAGGAAGATGTTTTGAATAAAAGGTGTTAAAATAATTGCCAATACGATCAAAGACAAAACCTTTATTTTTAGTTTTACTATTAAGGTTTTTGACGATCAACTGCATCTGAATAAAGAACAATTCTTCAAATTTTAACCGGTGACGAGCCCTGGTCAACAAGTCCTGACTTTGAGGGAAATGGACATTGAACATGGCCTCATTCTTTGAGATCAAACCTTCCTCGTTTAAAATGCCCTGACTTAAAGTTTCCTGATACTTGTCTTTTGTCTCCAGAAAAAGTTGTTGCTGCATCTTTTGCATCACTCTGTTACTTATTCCTTTGTTCGAAAGTGTTTCCGTAGAACTGTAAACAGGTTGCATCGCACTTTTAAATCCCTTTTTATAATCTTTAAGCAATTCCATTTCAGGATGCGGCATGTTGA
Source organism: Flavobacteriaceae bacterium (assembly GCA_020347545.1). Classification (GTDB taxonomy): domain Bacteria; phylum Bacteroidota; class Bacteroidia; order Flavobacteriales; family Flavobacteriaceae; genus Lutimonas. Next base: position 973,539 of record CP070731.1, read on the forward strand.
AAAGTCCGTTAAAGTAATTCACTTTACCAAAGATCACATAGGGTTGATTCAATTTAATTGCATCCTTGATCCACTTAACCCCTTTAAACCAAACCAGCTCCATCCTACCGGAATCATCACTGAATTGTGCCACTAATCTGCTTCCCCTTTTTTGATTTACCGTCTTCACAGAGGTAATCGTCCCAATGATCTGAACTTCGGCATTATTTACCTGAAGTTCTTTGATTTTATAAAAGCGAGTACGATCTATATATCGATAAGGAAAAAAATTAGCCAGGTCAGCATAGGTAAATATCCCCAACTCCTTGCCGAGCAACTGAGCACGAGATGGGCCGACTCCTTTTAAAAACGATATAGAGGTTTGAAAAATAATCTGATATTTTTTTATTCGTTTTACGAAAATATAAAACTTAATTCTTTTCCATATTTTTTACTTTTGATTTTTTAATACGTACCTATGCCATCCAACGAGATCAGCACACTTTTAGAAGAAAAAGTGTTTGAATACAACAATCCCAGATTTATAGCATCTGATCCTATTCAAGTTCCACACAATTTCAGTTTAAAAGAAGATATAGAGATCGCTGCATTTTTAACTGCTACGATTGCCTGGGGAAACAGGAAAATGATCATAAAAAATGCAAGGAGACTCATGGATTTAATGGGAAATTCCCC
>CP070731.1:974313-976937 GCA_020347545.1 Flavobacteriaceae bacterium
TTTGTCGATTTAATAAATGCTGATTCATCCCAAAAATCTGTATACATTTCTTTTTTCCTCCAGTGAGGTAACAATTTAGTAAGAGGTTCTGTATCCTCAAATGGCAGATCAAAAGAAGCGATAGCCTTTCCATCAGGAGTCGATAAATGCGTTTGAACCTGCTGCCGTTCCTCATTCATAATAAAAACACCACATCGGATAAAAGGAACATTCAAAGTAGTCAGTTCATTCCAAATTAAAGGTGTGATTAGTTTAAGGTCGGTGGTCGTGCGCATGGAGGCTATTTCTGCCCTGACCCTGTCCACTGAAGCATGTTTAATGGCCTCCCGTGCTTGCGTTTCTGCTTTTTGCAGATCGAGAAAACGTGTATAGGTTTGCTGAAAAACTTTGGCAAAACGGACCAGTAAGAGCATCATTTCATCTGAAATGGGTAAATGAGAACTCAGCAAAAGATAGCCTTGTGAGAAAAAAGCAAAATGTTGTACCCTTCTCCCTTGAAACTGAGATGCATCAATTTCCATCTGGGTATCTTCCTTAACAAATTGAACCCAGTCTATTAATTCTTTTCCCTGAAGGTCTACCACATAGGATTCCTCCCCTTTTTTCCATGCCTTGTAAGTTTTAGCCATACAGGTAGGTTCGTCGATTGAAAAATCATGTACATGATCAACAAGGATTCCGTTTTGGTCTGTGGCCCACAATTCAAATAACCTTTTACGCTCATTATAGATCGCAATACAAATACGATCAGGAATGACTCCCAATAGATCAAATTGTTCAAAAAGTACCTGTGCCGTCTCGGCAAGTTGTTTACTCTCATGCATTGCCATGGTACTTGCCCTGACTCTTTCAAGGGCCAGTTCTATCTGGGCTTCTTTTGACTGATTCTCTGCCTTTTGAAGATCCCGGAACCTTGTATAGGTTTGTTCAAAAACTTTGGTGAAACGCTTAAATATTTCATGGGCATCAGGATCCTTTTCATAGGTGATAAACAATAAAAAACCTTTGCTGAATTTACAGAGATGATTGATCTGATAGGTAGGCAAAGAAAGGCCGGCATCATCCAAGTGTTGAAATGTCTCTTTTAATTCAGGCAAAGACCTCATGTAATCATAGTGCTTCACCAATGCCTTTCCCTTTAATTCCTGTACAAAAAAAGTTTCCTCACTTTTCAAGAATTTCCCCATGGCTTTAAAAGAGGCCTCCTCTGCAAAATATAAAGGAAAGGGGTCTTGTAATTCCCCTTCGCTGCTCATCCAGCACTCACTTTGAGTTTTTTGCTCATTGACTATATTATATCCGGCACTCCACGCATTAATTCCCAAGCCTTGCACCTCCAAAAACAATAAATTGGCAGCATCCTGGAGCTCATGACTTGATTGCATGGCCATGGTACGAGCTCTTACTTTTTCCAATGCGGCTTCTATCTGTGCCTCCCGGGCCTGTTTTTCCGCTTTTTTCAAGTCAAGAAAACGATTGTAATTCTGCTTAAAGACCTGGCTGAATCGTCTTAAAATACCCTTATTTTCACCAGATAAGGGTTCCAGCCCTGCAGTTTGTATCAGTCCATACTTATTAAATGAGCCGGAAAGAATAATTCTCTTGGGAGCCTTCATGGCATTTTTTACTTTTCTGGGTAGACTTTTAAAATAACCTTCAACCAGAATTTGATCCCAGTTGTCTTTGTTCTTCCCCTTTAAATGATATTCCCATTCGGGCAATTGAAGTTTCCAACTTTTGATGTAATTTTTATAAGCAGGATGATTATGATAAGGCACATGATAATGATCGGCACGATCAGGGTCTTCCGAATTTGTCATCCAGGCAACTGCAGATTCGTCCTCTTCATTGAAAATCCATAAAAGACACCGGGTCAACTCCATATCAAGTCCTTGTAACTCCTTAAAAACCGTTATAATGAGATCACCAAGCTCATCAGAGTTCATCATGGTCATCGCCCGATTCCTGACCCGTTCGAGTGCCAGTTCTATCTGAGCTTCTCTTGATTGTGCTTCTGCTTTTTGAAGGTCCAAATACCTTCTGTATGTTTGACCAAAAACAGCAGCAAATCGGGATAAAATTCCAGATGATTCCTTTGTAATAGGATTCTCTGAAAAGGCAAAAAGAATTCCTGAAGAATAAAAGTAACTTTGATGGTATTCCTGTTCAGGTAAGGCTTTTAAATTTGCATTAAAAGGATATTCAGGTTCTTTGTTCAATGCCTGATAATACTTTCTAACATCTTTTTTTGTATAGTAATACGAATATCCTTCAGCTCCGTCTTGCCATGCTTTTTTAAGACCTACCAGCATTGGATGAATTTTCATATTCAGCATTCCAACTCTTAATTCTAATTTACCTTCAGGGCTGGTATTGACAGATCTTGTTTCCATTCTTTCATGACCTTCCAGAATTCCAAGCCCGCATCGCATGGAACTGTCAAGGCCCAAATTCAATACTTCTTCAAATAAAGTAATGACAATATCCTCCATGTCCTTACTGTTATGCATGGACATTGTTTTGGACCGAACTCGTTCCAATGCGGCTTCAATCTGTGATTCCCTGGCCTGAGCCTCTGCTTTTTGAAGATCGAGAAATCGTGTATAGGTTTGTTCAAAAACTTT
>CP070731.1:977037-979639 GCA_020347545.1 Flavobacteriaceae bacterium
CTGGTTCTTATAACGTTTGAGCAGTATTTCCTTAATTTTGTCATCCGGTTTGCTGGAAAGCTTCAGGCTTAATATTGTGTTTTTAAGGCGTTTGCGCCATAGATCCGTTCTTTCCTTTTTGTTTTTTGGCCAGGGTTCTTTCTCGCGGTCAATAACAATATATTCATCAATATCAAAACGAATATTCTCTATGCCCTTTTCAAGTTTGTTAATTATGTAAATTATCCTTTCGATCATGTATTTATGGTAAAGGTTAAACATTTCCAGGGCAGGGGCCAAATCTCCTGCTTTCAGAGCATTGTCAAATTCAAGGCTGTAAGTTTTGAACTCTTTTATGTCTTTTGAAAGAAAATACAATCTTTCAGGGTCAAGCGCTTTCAGGTAACTGTCAAAAACCATCAAAGACAGTTCATCGTTAATTTCCTGCTGGCGGTAATGATGTTCTTGAAGGTCTGTAATTATTTCACTGTTTGTTTTCGAATGTTCTTTTATGGGTTTAAGCTCAGCGTAGTAGTTTTTTGTCTTAAGCGGTTTTGGAGAAAGGGCCAGTAAATTGATGGGACTTAGCCAGACTGTGCACGCCAGAAAGATAGTTAATAATATGGTTTTTTTATACATCGGGTTTTAAATTTCTTTCAGAAGTTGATAAGCTTTTATTTTCAAGGCAGTTACAATGCTACATCAGCATTTGATTTAAGAATAATATATTTCATTTTTTCGTATTTGTAAAAAAGTTCCGCAGCTCTTTTTGCTTTTGCCTCAGTTTCATATTTTCCAATTCTCAGTTTATAGACTATTTCCCCATCTTTGTTTCTGGTTAGGAGAATGTACGCAGGGTACTGTTTGTTTTTAAGTCTGTTAAGATTTGCCTGGGCGAAGGATCGGTTTGACAGGCTGCTGATCTGAAGGGTGTAGTATGCCTGTTTGCCCGGAACATATGTTGTCCATGAATTATCTTTTCCAAATATTTTTTCATTGGTTTTGTTCTCTTTCGGTTCTGATTTCTTACTGATGGCACCTGTTTCTTTATTGGCGGAGGAAGCTTCTTTCATAGTTGGCTGTTTAGGAATTTTTGGTGTTTCTTCAGCAGTTGCTTTCTTTACAGCCGTTTGAAGTCCTTCGTTTTTTATGGTGAAGGATTTTTTATTTTCATAAATTGAAGCATTTTCTTTTGGGAATGCGGGAGAAGCAGGCTGTTTTGACTTGAGGTACAGAACTCCTGCTCCGGTAGCAATTATAAAGGAGAATACGAAAAATAGTATAAAAGTGAATTTTGAGGCTTTTTTTTGTTCTATCTCATCACTTGTTTCATCATTGTTTTCTTCCGTCTCATCATCTTCTTCAAACGTTGACCGATCTTCCCTTTCCATGGTTGATCCGGCCGAAGGATGTTCTGTGCCGGGCATTTCTTCAATGGTGACAGCTCTTTTTGCGAAGTATATTTCTTTATTTGCTGCGGTTTCCTGGTCATTCTGATTCACGGTCTCAAAATCAAGAGCAAAAGGATCTTTATCTTCAGAACCTTCCTCAACACCACTGCTTTCGTGAAGTTCCGAAAGCTCATCATTGTTAAGGATATTTTCAATGTCCTGAAACATTTCTTCTTTTTCATGGTTATTGCAGGAGGAAAGTCCAAGGAAAAGAATGCAGTTGCATTCCGGGCACTCGCTTAACTCCTGATCTTTTATTTCAAAACCGCAATTATGACAGAACATAATGATTTCCTGTTCTTGTTGTTTTTTACAGCGCAGGATAAAAGATTTATTATATTAAGGTCATAATGTTTGAGTTTTTAGTAAAACTGTGATGAAAGTAAAAAAATGTCATTCTGGCAAAACTATAGCGGGCCTGAAATAATTTTGTTTCTTCCTGATTTTTTTGCCTGATAAAGGTATTTGTCTGCCGCACTAATGATTTTTTCAGCAGAGATCTTTGAGTCGAGGGTTTTACCGCTAAAGCCTGTTATTCCGAAACTTGATGTTATTGAAATTTCATTTCCATCAATAGTAGTCTTATGAGCAGCAACAACTTTTCGCAGTCTTTCAGCAAGCCTAGCTGCGCCGTCAATTGGAGTTTCAGGCAGAACAAGAATAAACTCTTCGCCACCGTATCTGCTTATCCAGTCAATACCTGTTCTGATGGATTTGTTAAGGCAGTTAACATATTCGATCAGTACAAGGTCTCCGGTTTGATGCCCGTAGGCATCGTTTATCTTTTTAAAATTATCAATGTCGCAGAATATGAGGGAAAAAGAATCACCGTATCTTCTTATTCTTGATATTTCTTCGGGCAGTTTGTTGGTCATATATCCGCGGTTGTAGCATTTGGTAAGATTATCAGTTATGGAAAGTTTTTGAATAGCTGAATTTGCATCTTTTAATGATTTTTCAAGGGTCAGGATGCGATCCGCATTTTTAAGGCGTGCGATCAGTTCAGCATTGTTTATCGGTTTTGTCAGGTAATCATCAGCACCAGCTTTAAGCCCTGAGACAATATCCTCCTTGGAAGCTTTGGCGGTTAGTAGGATAATATAAACATAGCTGGAGACAATTTTATCTCTTATGGCCTGACAGAGTGTGTGGCCATCCATTTCAGGCATCAT
>CP070731.1:979739-982335 GCA_020347545.1 Flavobacteriaceae bacterium
GATTCTCCCGGGAGAATCAATATGATAGGTGAACATATTGATTATAATGGAGGACTTGTTTTACCCGCAGCAATCGACAAAAAGATTACGTTAAGTTTCAGGAAGAATGGTTCGAATATCTGTGAGATTCTTTCGAGTAATTTCAAAACCAGTTTTACCATTGATCTTAGAGAGATTTCAAGAAGTGAGACGGAATGGCAGAACTATATTTTAGGTGTCATTTTTCATATAGATGCCTTAAAGCCGGGTTCCATAAAGGGCTTTGATTGCATTATTGAGAGCAATTTGCCAGTTGGTTCGGGAATTAGCTCCTCTGCTGCTTTGGAGTGTGGTTTGGCCAAAGGCCTAAATGAGCTGTTCAAAATTGGGTTGACAGATTTGGAAATAATCAAATTGTCTCGTGATGCAGAACACACTTTTGTGGGAACAAAATGTGGGATCATGGATCAGTTTGCTGTTATAAAGGGTGTGGCCGACAGCCTTATTCTTTTAGACTGCGATACCCTTGAATACAAACTGATTCCAGCTGATTTTTCGCCGTTTACGCTAGTTCTGTTAAATACCAATGTGTCGCATAACCTGGCGAGCAGTGAGTATAATGTGAGGCGTGATGAATGTAATACCGCCCTGGCTGAAATTCAAAAAAAATATCCAAAATATAAATCCCTTGCAGAAATTGAACCTGAGGTGATTGAAAAATTCAGGAAAATCTTACCTGAGAATTTATTGAACAGGGCTTTGTATGTGAGCCAGGAACATCGCAGGACACTTGAGGCTGTTGAATGTTTGGAAAAAAATGACCTGAAAGGTTTTGGAGACTGCCTTTACCGATCTCATAAAGGTCTACAGCATTTGTACAAGGTCAGTTGTAATGAGCTTGATTTTTTGGTTGATTTCTCAAAGGATAATAAATACGTAGCAGGGTCGAGAATGATGGGCGGCGGATTTGGAGGATGCACAATAAACCTGATCCTGGATGATAAAGTGGATGAATTTATTGCTAAGGCAAGTGAGGCCTACCGAAAAAAATTTGATTTGGAACTCTCGCCAATAAAAGTCAAAATAGGCAATGGTGTTTCCAGAACTGAACCGAAGGCAGGATAATGAGGGGGAATAGCACAATAAAATAGAAAAATGCAGGTACCGGAAACATATACCTTAAGAAATAGGCGCAATATGGAAATGGAGATCTCATCCTTGGGAGCCACAATCATGAGCCTAAAGGTTCCTGATAAAACAGGAAAGCCTGTTAATGTTGTAGTGGGATTGTCAAGCGCCTCAGATTATTTGACGGAATTGTATCTGGAACAAGGCCTTTACTTGGGCAGTACCATCGGAAGGCATGCTGGAAGAATATCAGGAGGTGGATTTGAATTAGGTGGGAAAAGGTATCCGCTTTATAATCATAACGGTGTTCATTTACATGGGGGTAAAGAAGCATTTGATAAAAAAATATGGATGGTTGAATCGGAAGAGTCTGGTGATGATCCCTCGATAACCCTGACTTATTTTAGTCCTCATCTGGAGGAGGGGTATCCTGGAAATCTAAAAATTTCTGTCAAATATGCGTTAACAGAAGATAAGGAACTTAACATAGGCTTCAGAGCAACGACAGATCAATCCACGGTGCTCAATGTAACGAATCATGCCTACTTTAATTTAAATGGAAAGGGTTCAATTTTGGATCACGAACTGGAGTTGAAAGCTGATTCGTATCTGGATTTAAATGAAGATCTGATTCCAACGGGAAAGTTTAATCCTCTAAGAGGATCTTTATATGATTACAGAGAAAAATCCAGGATCGGGAAAAGCGGGTTCAATGGCCTGGATGATATATTCATCAAGTATGGAAAGGGAGAAAAAGCCATTATTTCTTCAGAAGAATCGGGGATTCGAATGACGGTAGTATCGAATCAACCTGCGGTCGTAATATACACCCCGCCTCAGTTTGCCAAACTGCCTTTTAAGGACGGGGTAGTATTTAACAGGTACCCGGCAATTTGTTTTGAAACCCAGGGATTTCCTGACGCCATTAACAACGATAACTTTCCTTCTACCTTATTGAGCCCTTTGGACGTCTATGAAAGTGAGACCAGTTTTAAGTTTAGCCTTGTGGAAAAATAAGTTAAAAGTAAATAGAATATCGTGTAAACTATTTCCCGTAAATGTACGTTATTTAAATTATGAGAAAAGAATCGATACATCTTTATGATAACCTGCAAGGACTCAATAATTCTGTTTTAAAAACCATGGGTATTCAGGAACTTTTTGATCTTCGACACGATATGCTTGCCCTAATGGACAATTTAAGTGAATTGTTGGATGAAATCTAAATATTTAATGTTGGTACTGGAATAAAATGTATATTCAACTATAGAATGCTTACTGAAATTAATGCCCAATTGTTGGCCCTGTAGGATTTTAGATGAGATAATAGTTCTAATAATGCAAGTAAATATTTCAATTTTTTAAAAATAAGATTGGATGAAAAAAGTAGTAACTTTTGGAGAAATCATGTTGAGATTGGCTCCTCAAGGATTTTTAAGATTTTCTCAGGCAAATTCATTCGATATAGTTTATGGAGGAGGTGAATCAA
>CP070731.1:982435-985021 GCA_020347545.1 Flavobacteriaceae bacterium
GAAAACAGCTTTTTTTATTCCCTTAATGAAAATATTATTTTTCAACTTTCAAAACCTCTTGAATGATTTGTTCCAGGTTGTGCTTTGGCAGAGCTCCCTGAGCCATTTGAGGCTGCTCATCAGCTGGACAAAACAACATCGACGGAATACTTCTGATGCCAAAAGCAGCTGAAAGTTCCTGCTCTGCCTCGGTATCCACCTTATAAATATCAATCTTGTCTTTATATTCCTCTGACAACTCCTCGAGAATCGGGGCCACCATCTTACACGGTCCACACCAATCTGCATAAAAATCTATAATACAAGGCTTATCGCCTTCAAATTTCCATTCTTTACTATTTTCGAAATTGAACACTTTTTGTAAAAATGTTTCTTTTGTCAACAATTCAGTCATAATACATATTTTATATGTTAAATATTGTTTTTCAATTTAATAGCAATATCTGTACCGCTTCTTAAACGTGTACAAAGTGACGGATATTTTGACATAATGTCGGTCACTAATGTTACATTGATAGAAAACAAAAAACCCGATCATTTGATCGGGTTTTTACTGAAAGCTTACATGTTGATTTTTGCCTTTTTCATGCTCAGGTGAAATTCCTGATAGAGTTCCAGCAAATTCATGATGGCACTGATGAGATCTTTTGTCTCAAGCAAATTACCAAAGTACAAGGTTGTGTTTTTAGCACTTGACTCTTCCGAACGGATCCTGTTGATCTGTTTTTCAATCGATTTTGAAACATGGTCGAAAAGTTCATGCTTTTCTTCAATGACCTCATAAATATCATCAAATTTTCTCTCGTGAAAAATCACGGATATTTGTTTCAACATGGTCGATAACTGCTCATCAATAATTTTCAGGTCCTTGATCTGACCCTTTTTAAGTTTTTTGTGGTTATTGTTCACATGCTTATAACTCGCTTTGGATATATAGCTTATCGACTGTGATATGTCCTGTAAATACCCCAGAACCAACAAATAAAATCTACTGGCCTCGACAGAGGAATCATCAAGAGATTTGATAAAGTAAAATGCTTCATCTTTCAATTCATCAACCTCGTTGTTCAATTTCAATACATGTTTATCCGTCTTTTTAAGTTTACCCAGATCTTGTAAAGAAAGATTATTGACAACATTCGTATAGAGTTTATCCACTCGCGTAACCACTTCCGAAATATGGTCAGAGGTCTCTTCAATTACCTCTTTAGCAGTAATCAACTCTTCGCGTTTGATCACTCTTTTCTCGGCTTTTTCTTTCTCTTCTTTCTTGTGGCTCAAAAAGTTCCTTACCAAGATGAATAAAACAAGCAACAACAACAGGCTCACTGCCGTAATACCACCCAGGTGGATCAGGTATGTAAAAATTGCCGCTGTCACAAAAGCAATAAATGCTGTAAAGAACCATCCCCCGATCACATTTAACACCCCTGCAACTCTATACACAGCACTTTCTCTGTCCCAGGCCCTGTCAGCAAGTGAGGTACCCATGGCTACCATAAAGGTAACGTAGGTAGTTGAAAGAGGTAACTTATAAGAGGTCGCAATGGAGATCAGGATTCCTGCAACCATAAGATTAGTAGAGGCACGTACGGCATCAAATGCAGGCAACTCATAGGTCTTTTTCTTTGGAAGGTTCACAACCGGTTTGTTAAACCGGCTCTCAATGCCCTCCTGAAAGGATTTTGGTAAAATAAAACTTAATCCACTGATCATTCCTAACGAGGATCGTACAATAATTCTGGAAAGGCTATTGGGCTGGAACCTTTCATGGCCCTCACTTTGTCTCGCGAGATTCACTTCCGTTGCCGCTACTTTTTTCGCTTTGGAGGAGAACCATAGTGTTACAACCATGATCATTCCTGCAATAAATAAGAACAAGGCCGGCGTCGGAACCTTTCCGGCCAAAACTTCCATACTAAACTCATCTGCCGCTGCTCCGGATACTGACCAGGCCTCATATGAATTCCAGGCTGCCATAGGAACACCGATGAAATTTACAAGGTCATTCCCCGCAAAGGCCAATGCAAGTGCAAAAGTACCAACAGTGATTATTATTTTATAAAGATTGATATTCAAAAACTTCGTTAATATGTAGGATAATGAGATCCAGAGAAAAAAGGCGACACCGATTATATACATCTCATTTCCTTCAAGCAGCCCCTTGATATCATTATAATATGCGGTTCCTTTCAACCCCTTCATAAAGATAAAATAGGTAATCGAAGTCAATGCGATACCACTGAACAAGGCACCATAGATCTTGGGTTTCTGTTCAAAATTAAAAGTGAGGAACAATCTTGACAAATACTGTACGATGGCTCCTATCGAAAAGGCCACAATTACCGAAAGAAATATTCCCGAAATAATAAGTACTGCTTTTTCAGTATTAATATACTGTGAAAGATTGGCAATTGTCTCATTATCAGCCATAGCAATTTTTATAAGGGCCATGGCAACAGCTGCACCTAAAAGTTCAAAAACAATAGAAACTGTTGTGGACGTTGGCATTCCCAGTGTATTGAAAAAATCCAGCAGAAGAACATCCGTGATCATGACCGCCATAAAAATGATCATGATCTCATT
>CP070731.1:985121-987679 GCA_020347545.1 Flavobacteriaceae bacterium
AATGAAGTGTCATCAGTAGATTGTCCCCCATCAATGATCACATAATCAAACATACCCTTCATGACATCCAAAATGCGGTTCATGATACTAGGAGTAGGCCGGTTGTGTCCGTTCAAATATGCAGGCGACGGAAGAATATGAATTCCGGACTGATGCTTGGTTAAGATATTTGACAAAAATGTATGGTCCAATCTCTCAATGTTCTTAGTAATTTCACCCCAATGAAATTTTGGAGAAATCTCAAGAAATAATGGTATTTCTCCAAATAGAGTGTTCATGTCAATAAGGGCTACTGATGGCCGGATATCATTCATGGAAAGGTTCACAGCCATATTAACTGCGACGGTTGTGGTTCCAACACCACCCTTGCTTCCGAATGCTGTGATAATCTGTCCTGATTTTGATGCAGTTTGTTTTCCTAATTTACTTATTCTCTCTTTATGAAGCCAAAGTGCCTTTTTAACATGCTCGGCATCAATCGGTTGGGGAAAAAATTCCTTAATATTCATCCTCAAAGCCATCATCAAAATTTGTGGATCAGCTAATTTTGACGTCAAAAATATTTCACCCACTGCTTCTTTATCGATAAAAGATTGAATTACTGAAATATCTTTATCAGCATCTTTTTCCAGTTCGTAGATCAACAAATCGGGTTTTCTTTTATCAACTTCGGGAATTATCGCGAATTCGCTAATGCGGCGAATGATATCCGTCAGTTCGGCCTTTATTGCAGCATTTCCAATTTTCAATTTAATTAAGATTTTGTTACCAATCATAAAATTATCTCCAGGCAAATAACGTTGTTGATGACATCAATTTCAAAAGACTTATTATTTAACAAGGACAGGTATTTTTGCTAAAACTCCGAAATTCTTTCCCCCTGTGGTACCTTCCAACTCACGATCCTTGCAACTTGGGAGAAAATATATTGTTTTAGGCTGGAGCGAAGCTAATCCAGGATTTTCATCGTCAGCATCTTTTAGTCCATAATGATCTGCGAAGTCATCAAAAATGCAATTTTCCATACATTTTTCCACAGTTGGATACTCAGAAGAACTAGCACAGTGTACAGAGCAATCAATACCCCCTATAGGGGGGCTCGTTGCCATTGAATTATCCCATGCAGATATAGGATTACCCGGATCATCCAGATTATCCTGCACCGCTTCAGGCACGTCCATATTGCCTGTTGATGGAGTAACCCAAATTACATTTACCCAAACTGCTCCCACCAATGGGGCACACGTTGTCGGATCATTTTCACAGTCAATAACGGGTAATAACATCTCCATGAACTGGGTTGGATCATCAACTGTACCGCTATTTTTGTAGTTGTTTTTCCAACAATTATAAAAGGAATTAAAAGCGGATTCGAGCATTCCATTGTTTACATTCAAATTCTTATGAGGGATAAGCGGCTCAAGATAGTCATCGGGAATCCCGTTGACACAATCGACTAACTGTTTCACTTCATTTGCATTTGTTCCGCTAGAACAAATATCGTTACCATCAGCGTCTAAATCCTGATTTAAGCTTGTCCATGCGCCGGTTTCCTCGTCTGCGCCCCCAGTTGCATCATTAATAAACCGACCCTCACTGCAGGTCCATCCGGGATGACCTTCTTTTTCCAATGCTCCTTGGCAGATGGCGATGGGAAAGTCTAAATTCGCTGGATCCATTTTACCTGCAAACCCGATGTACGCAATTGCTTCTGAGACTGCTTGAAAGCTATCGAAGCCAAAAATTCGAGCAAAAAAAGATGCAATTGGAGTAGATTCCCTGCGAACCCTCACCCGAACAGCATTAATAAAGTCTTCATTAGCGTCCAATTGTTCATCCGAAACACCATATAACTGAACGAGAGCAGTTGAATTATTAGGGTAAAAACCTCTTGGCAACGTGCTCCAACCAAAACTCCAGTGCCCCCTTTGCACATCTCCTGTGTTTCCCCCTGTCCAATTAACATCGACGGGGACATTTTCACTTAGATTTGCAACGGAAGCGTCGAAACCAAATTGGTTGGCGTTTTGGTTAATGGAGTCCCCAGTGTTGCTATAAAGGTTCATAGCACCCGCAAGAGCTCCAGCATCGGCAGCATTTTGCAATTCGTTTTTGGCCACATAAAGGTGCCCAACATCAATAGCAAGTGCAACAAAACCAACAAGCATAAACAGACAAATAGCAACAATTACAGCTGATATACCCTGTTGGTTATCAATAATCGAAAACAGTTTATGTTTTTTCATCGTACTGTTTTCCTCCTTGGCGAAGCTTATTCACATCTCATTATGGTTCTGGCTTCCATAGTAGTACCGTCGCCGAAAGCCCCACCTGAAAAAAAGGCAGCAAGTAATCCAGGAATGATTAAAAATTCGTATTTATACAGTACGGTGACTACGAGTTCATCACCAGAAGCGGAACATATAGTCAGCGGTGGGATTTGAAGATTCGGTGTTCCAAATGTTATAAGTCTGCTTTCAGCATAATCTTTTACGACATTCTGGATTTGAGTTTCACTGATTCTTGGAGCATCAAATACAATTCCGGTGCGAGCACCT
>CP070731.1:987779-990313 GCA_020347545.1 Flavobacteriaceae bacterium
AAGATTAAAATCCTTTACATTAAATGTGTGCTGAATATAATTAGAAATAATTAAAACAAGTGTGTTGTGTGTCTTTCTGATCAATATGCTGAATTTAATGGTTTTCCGTTTTCATAAAATCTGAATCAAATATATAAGGAGGAAGAAATGCTTAAGAATTATGCCATTACAATTCTATTGTTACTTCTCTGTGCTTGTTCAACTGCACCTGTAAAATTAACAGAAGCACCAATGAAAACCTACGATGATCACACCAAATGCGCCATTGAAGACAATGATGATGCCTTAAAAGTTACAATTCATTATTCATCTTATCAATTTATGCCTCAAGATTTTGCGATAAAAAAAGAATGCAAAAAACAGTTAATTTCTATCGCAGAGGAGTATTCAGAAAAAACAAATCATAGAATCAAGCCAATCAATGAAAAAGACATCAAATTGTCATTAGGCAGAAATGACATGACTGCAATAAGTTCATGCGAAGCGAGTATTATTGCAAAATACTCTGAATAGAAAAGCTCACTAATTGTTCACGTTTAAAGCTAAAGAAGATATTCCCAAAAGATAAAACAGGGCCAAGCAGCAGAAAGGACATTCCTTCGTTCAAAGAGCATACTGTTCTTACAACTGAGAATATAGCTGATGCGAGTTAATGCTTGATTGCTTACAGATTGAAAAAGGTCACCCGATTCCAGGTGGCCATTTTCATTTGCATTAAAGAGCCTCTCAAATATCGCTATCAATAAGAAACCAATTTTCCACTCGTAACCGGTGAATGGTAAAAAAAATGTCTGATCTTCATGGATAACTTGGATGCCTTGCTTGGCAGGATTCACATGCCCATGATTTGTTCTTGTTTCGGGTCATTTTTTCGCTACACTCTGGGCAGCGGAGGTCTCGATGTAAATACCCAAAAACCGAAACACAGATGATTAAAAGAACAAATACAGCAAGAATAAAACCTTCAACTCCCAAAAGATCACCTCCCTCGCAAAATGAAAAAAGCCAGCACAAATAGTGCAACCAGGACAACTATGACGCCGATTACATCTTCCATTTAAAGATCTCCTTTAATAAAAAACAGGCTCAATGGAATAATTTTTACATACCTTGACAAATAAAAAAAGGCCACCCGTTTCCAGGTGGCCATCTAAGCCAGGTTCTAAGCATAATAAATTTGCTATTTTAAATTATTGTTTATGTCAGCCCTTAATTCAAAAACCATTTTTTGCCCTGCTTCAATTTGTCTTCTTGTCATCATGCTAGTCAACTCACGTAGGTGGGCTTGAGCTATAGCGTTGTTTTGTTTGGCCGCCAGGCTTAGCCACGCAAAAGCCTCAATCATGTCTCCTTCATTATTTTTCCCAGCATAAATCTGAAAGCCTAAGTTGCTTTGCGCTAAAACGTATCCTTGTAAGGCTGCTAATCGATACCATCTCTTGGCCTCTTCAATATTTTGATCAACTCCTTGCCCCATTTCATACAATCTTCCAAATGAGTTCTGAGCCTCAGCAAGGCCACGAAGGGCAGCCTCTCGGTATAATGCAAAGGCTTTGGATAAATCTTGTTGAACCCCAGTCCCTGTCTCGTACATTAGTCCAAGATTGAATTGCGATAGTAAGTCTCCAGCGCTTGCCGCTCTCTGATACCATCTCGCTGCTTCGACTGGATTTCTTTTAACCCCCGTCCCAGTAGAATACATTTGGCCAAGATTATATTGAGCCCCTGCATGGTCATGTTCTGCGGCTTTGAGCCACAAATGCCTTGCTTTGCCATAATCCTTTTCAACACCATCACCTGTCACATAACGAACAGCAAGCTCGTTCAGTGCAGACGGACTCAATGCGTGAGCGGTTGCTATACCCTTTTTCTGATGGGTTTGATCACCACCCCAGGACTGGCCAGAGAATGACAGAGAGAAAGAAAGGAATATTGTAAGAAGTAATAATCTCATAGGGAAATCTATCATATTGATTGAGTTTTGACGATGTAAGTAATTACAGGAAATTGGGAGTTTTTGTTACTAATAATACTACTAAATTTTTTGTAGGCGTTGACGTGGATAAAATTTAGAAATTCTTACTGACCCTGACATATAGAAAAACGCCCCAGAATTTCCTGGGGCGTTTCTGCGTTACTTTCTATCTACGAGTGTTCCCGTCGTGGGAACCTTTGATGGATCACGAGACCTCAGCAATCCAAGTATTTTTGTTTTTCAGCTTGATGAGACTTCTCCTAAAATGCCGGGTGGCTCAGAGACTGACATAAGGTCTTCCTCCTTTGTGTTAGAGAGCGCCTCAGTTAAGATTTGAGGTGGTTAAAATATACCACAATTTGGTGGATTAAAACACCCCTCAAATGTCTCTATCAATAATAAGCCAGCGTTTGCCTCAGAAGTCGTGATTTATGAGAATTACACAATCACCTAATTTGGACGAGAGGTTTTAATAAACTACTGGATATCCAGAATAGTTATAGTTTCCTAGAACAAACAGGTTACTTAGAGACTACAGGGTAATCCGTAATTGCCCCTT
>CP070731.1:990413-992938 GCA_020347545.1 Flavobacteriaceae bacterium
GATCCTGATGAGGTGTATCGATGGTTTATGGAACTTTTTATTGATGCCTATGACTGGGTCATGGTTCCGAATGTGTATGGTATGAGTCAGTTCTCAGATGGAGGAGTATTTGCGACTAAACCCTATATAAGTGGTTCGAACTATCTGAAAAAGATGAGTGACTATAAGCCTGGAGACTGGACAGCCACTTGGGACGGTCTTTTCTGGCGCTTTATTGATCAGCATCAGGATTTTTTTAAGGGAAACCCAAGAATCTCAATGCTCTACTATTCTTATCAGAGGATGACCGTTGAGAAAAGAGAAGCTCACTTGAAAACGGCAGAAACTTTTTTAAAGTCACTTGATGAGGATTAGGTTAATTAATTTTCATCTTAATCGAAATGTTTTTGGTTAAAAATGTGAGATATCTCAAGCTGTCTTTTTTTATTTGATTAATTTTAGTCCTGATCAAAAGAATTAAGTTTGTATGGAAAGTTATGTCATTGCCCGGGTAATACATGTAATAGCAGTAATTTTGTGGATTGGTGGGGTTGCCATGGTGACGACTGTGATCATTCCTTCGGTAAAAAGAATGACCTCGAAGAAAGATCAGATCAAAACTTTTGAGCAAATTGAGGGAAGATTTTCACTTCAGGCTAAAATAACAACCTTGATCACGGGCCTTTCCGGTTTCTATATGATCTATGTCCTGGACGCATGGGACAGATATCTACAGATAAAATTTTGGTATATCCATGCCATGACTTTGGTTTGGGTCCTCTTTACGATAGTCTTGTATATTCTGGAACCTTTGCTTCTGCACAAGGTATTTAAAAACTACGCCGAAAAAAATCCCGAAAGGACTTTTACAATTATGCACCGGGCGCATTGGTTTTTATTATTACTTAGTTTGATTACAACTGCCGGTGTTGTGGCAGGAAGTCACGGACTTTTTTTTATTAACGACTAAACCATTAAAACCCTTAACTTAATCCATGAAGAGATCTAAATTAATTATCCATACTTGTTATCTTCTGATCCTTATTGTATTATTTTCTTCAGAAAAAATATTCAGTCAAAATACTGATATAGAGAGTTCTAAATATAGTAGCTTGGTAGTATTGTTTAAAAATTGGAGAGACTTTGAAAAACCCCCTTTACGGGAGGGAGCACCGGATTATACTGCCAATACATTTGAAAAAAGAGACAGCGAATTCAAGCAATTACGTGAAAGACTTTTAGCCATTGATACGACGGGATGGAGCGTTGAAAATCAAATTGACTGGATGATTGTATGGGCTGAAATGAATGGATATGAATTTAACAGGAAGATTCTAAAACCCTGGGAGAGGGATCCCGCTTTTTACAAGTCAGTCTGGAATTACAGAAGTGATGTTCCGGCTCATGAAGGCCCGACTCATCATATGACCACGGAACTATGGCAGTATGAATTCCCTCTTAAAAAAAATGAAAGAGCACGTTTATTGGGAGATATAAAGGTAATCAAACCATTAAATGAGCAGGCAAGATTAAATTTAACGGGAAATGCCAGGGATCTTTGGATAACCGGTATCAGAGATATTGAATGGCAGAGTTATAGCCTTGGGAAACTTCTTGAAAACAAAGAGATTATTGATGACAAAGAGTTGTCAGCAGCGATCAAGGAGGCAAAAACAAGTACAGACGATTTTGCAAAATGGCTCAAGGGGAAATCAGATTCAAAAACGGGACCTTCTGGTATTGGTAAAGAAAATTACAGCTGGTATTTACAGTTCGTGCATTTGGTGCCTTTGAGCTGGGAGGACGAAGTAATGATCCTTAAAAGGGAGCTTGCAAGAGCCTGGAGCGCCTTAAAACTTGAGGAACACCGCAATAGGAATCTTCCGGAGTTGATTCCTGCAAATAATAAGGCCGACTTTGATCAACTTGCGGAAGAATCGGTGAACAGTATGATGTCTTTTTTGCAGGATCAGGATATTGTCACGGTAAAGGAATACTTTGAACCTGCTCTCAGAGAGCATATGGGAACCTATCAGGAACCTGAAAAAAGAAATTTCTTTTCAATAGGAATGCATTATGACCCACGTCCGTTATATTCTCATTTCTATCATTGGTTCGAATTGGCCAGAATGGATACAGAACCTCATAAAAGCGAGATCAGAAGAGGGCCCTTGCTTTACAATATCTTTGATTCAAGAAATGAGGGAACCGCAACAGCGGTTGAGGAAATGTTTATGCAGTCAGGGCTTTATGACGATAAGCCCAGAGTGCGGGAGATCGTTTATATTATGATTGCTCAACGGGCGGCAAGAGGGCTTGGTTCCTTGTACGCTCATGCCAATGAAATGACCATGGAGGAGGCAGGAGGGATCCATTCTGAATATACCCCAAGAGGATGGATGAAAACGGAAAAGGAATTACTGATCTTTGAACAGCATCTTTATCTGAGACAGCCTGGATATGGTACTTCCTATATTACCGGAAAATATCTATTGGAGAACGCACTGGCCGATTATGCCAAAATGAAAGAGGATAATAATGAAGTA
>CP070731.1:993038-995558 GCA_020347545.1 Flavobacteriaceae bacterium
CACAAGCTCGCTCGTGTCAGTTCAATTCTATCAGATTGAACACTATATTTCTGACGGGATCCGATTTGCTATTCTAAATAATATTGACTTTATACAGGATAAAAAATAAATTGAAGTCAATGAAAATATTTCGATTTGCATGCATGGCCTTTGCGTTTTTGTTTGTTGGGGCAATGTATGCCCAAAAAGTTGAAATTACCCCTCAGTTTGGATATCAGGTTGGTGCAAAATACAATTATTACGGTGGATATGTGAAACTGAAAAGCTCGGAACAGTATGGCCTTACCTTTGGTATAAATGCAACTGACGATATTACGGTTGAATTTATGTGGGCACAGCAAAATTCCAAGGTCAGCATAAAAGATTTTCAATTTTATCCCCAGGAAACCGAATTAACAGATGTTGTGGTCAATCATTATCAGATTGGTGGAATCCATATGTTTGGATATAGTGATGCAAGGCCTTTTGCCGGTTTATCAGCAGGATGGTCAACATTTAATCCTGAAAGCAGTATATATGATGGAACAACAACTTTCACTCTTGGGTTGACGGGTGGACTGAAATATTTCTTTACCGATCGAATAGGTCTGAGACTTCAGGCTCAATTACTTATGCCCGTAAGCTGGGGAGGAGTTTATATCGGTGGCGGTGGCGGTGGCGTTACCACCGGAGGATCCATTTTACAATTAAATTTCAGTGGCGGTCTTATTATTGGACTTGGTGATTAAAATTATTAAAAATTAATTCGCCACGAAAACATGACGGTAACTTCATTAGATTTGAGGATGACATAATATTTAAAAACAATTAAACCCCCAATTTATGAAAAACAAAAAACTATTGACAATTATTTTGATGACCTTTCTGATGGCAGGAAGTGTTTATTCTCAAAAGAAACCCAACATTCTGGTAATATGGGGAGATGATATTGGACAATCCAATATCAGCGCCTATACTTTTGGACTGATGGGTTATCAGACTCCAAACATTGATCGATTGGCAAAGGAAGGATTAATGTTTACCGATTACTATTCTGAACAAAGCTGTACGGCAGGTAGATCCTCATTTATTACGGGTCAGAGTGTTTTCAGAACAGGTCTGAGTAAGGTAGGTCTTCCCGGTGCGAAGGAAGGTCTTAGCGAAAAAGATCCAACCATTGCAGTGTTGCTGAAGGAACAGGGTTATGCCACAGGTCAATTTGGTAAAAATCACCTCGGTGACCGTGACGAACATCTACCCACGAATCATGGTTTTGATGAATTCTTCGGAAACCTTTACCATTTAAATGCTGAAGAAGAACCAGAATTACCTGATTATCCGGATCCTGCGGAATATCCTAACTTTCGCAAGAATTTTGGTCCAAGAGGCGTGATACATTCTTATGCAGACGGTAAAATCGAAGATACAGGACCATTGACCAAAAAGAGAATGGAAACGGTAGACGACGAAACCATAGCAGCGGCGGAAAAATTTATTCGTAGTGCCGTAAAATCAGGAAAGCCGTTCTTCGTTTGGTGGAATGGAACAAGAATGCATTTTAGAACACATGTTAAAGATGAATTGAGAGGAATTTCAGGACAGAATGAATATAGTGATGGAATGGTTGAACACGATATGCATGTTGGAAAGCTACTGGATTTATTAGATGAATTGGGTGTAGCTGATAATACAATCGTTCAGTACGGTACCGATAACGGGCCTCATAAAAATACATGGCCCGATGCTGCTTCTAACCCTTTCCGTGGTGAAAAGAATACAAACTGGGAAGGTGGCTGGAGAACTCCTTCATTGGTAAGATGGCCCGGACAAATTAAGGCAGGCTCAATTTCTAATGAAATAATGTCTGGTATGGACTGGTTCCCAACATTTTTAGCGGCAGCGGGTAATGAGAATGTTATAGCAGATCTTAAAAATGGTAAAACTATAAACGGAAGATCTTATAAGGTTCACCTGGACGGATATAACTTTTTACCTCACCTGACAGGTAAGGAATCCAAGGGGCCAAGAAAAGAATTGTTCTACTTCTCTGATGACGGTGATCTCACAGCGATGCGATATGACGACTGGAAGTTTATTTTTATGGAACAAAGAATGGCCGGTACCTTGGGCGTTTGGGCGAACCCATTTACTCCTTTAAGGTTGCCCTTGATCTTTAATTTAAGAAGAGATCCGTATGAAGCGGCAACGATAACTTCCAACACCTACTATGACTGGCAACTGGACCATGCATTTTTACTTGTTCCGGCACAAACAATCGTAGGTCAGTTTTTGGGATCATTTAAAGAATATCCACCTCGAATGAAAGCGGCCAGCTTTAGCCTCGAAAAAGTTATGGAGGAGCTTTCCACTCCGGGTAATAATTAACTTGGATAGATCAAATTCTAATATTCATTAATAAAAAAACAGGTAGACAATCTACCTGTTTTTTTATACTCTTAGAATCTAGCTTTGAAATCCAATTTTTTTATGTTGCCCGTCACAATAAGGCTTATTATTCGAAGCACCGCAACGACAAAAAGC
>CP070731.1:995658-998178 GCA_020347545.1 Flavobacteriaceae bacterium
TGGGAGATATCCTTACCCATGGTTTCAAATGCCTCAACCAAGGCCGGCCTCGAAATTTGCAGACTCATATCTTTAGGATTGTGACAATCTGCACATCCAATATTATTAACAACTTCCGGTCCTTTAGAAGCCCATTTCCCCGAATAAAACTCCTCTATGCCTGTTTCATTCATTAATCTTGGAACATCAGGACTTTTACAGGTCCAGCAAGTACTTGGCATCGGACCATCATCCGGACCAGTGGGTCCTCCTGTTCTTAAGGTATTGTGCAAATCCTCGATGGCATAATAATGTCCTCTTCCCTGGTTATAATCTTTAGAAAACCCGTAGCCGGCCCAAAGAATAACCAGATTAGGATCTTCCTCCAGCAAATCAACCATATGGCTTCCTCCCTGATAAGAGGCAAAATTGGTATCAAGCGTTTGAAGGTAAGATTGGTATTCTTTTGGAAAATTTTTACCCCATACATCATTTCTGGGTTCATTCTCATTGATATCAACCTTTGGTGTATACGCAAACTTTGCTTCATTCTTTCTATTGATCACACTTGACGCCAGCATTCCTAATAGAAAGACCACAACAGCGGTTACGACGAATAAGATCCAATTTTTCATATCTTGATATTTTTTATTTATTCATTTCAGTTTTTAACCAATCAGGGATCACATCTTTTCCAAGATCAGTAGGTTTTGGGGCAATTGTATATTGTGTACTGGCCAATCCATGAACCCGTCCATGCGGTAATTCCCTGTGACAGTCCCAACACTTTCTGTCTGTCCTGTTTGCTTTATGTCCTTCGATCCAACTTGTAAGTTTTACATCAGTTACCTTTCCGAGATGGCATCTTACACAATTATTCTGAACCACTTCTGCAGAGGCCTCTTTCATAAAAATGACCTGAGGTTCTTTCCTCAATGTAAACATATAAGCGTGATACAAACCATCTTTGGCCTTAAAGTAATACTTGCTTGCAATGTTATTATGAGGAACATGACAGTCATTGCAGGTAGTTGCTTCTCTATGGGAACTATGCATCCAACTATTGTATTCAGATGTCATCACATGACAATTGACGCAGGTTTTCGGATTATCTCCCATGTAGGAAATAACTTCAGATTCTTTTGCGAGAAAAGTGGATAGTCCCACAATACTGCCGAAAATGACTATGGCATAGGGCAACCAGCGGGATTGATATGGAAAGAGGTTAAAGGCCAATTGATAATCGTTTGGTTAAGTTTGATTGATTTCACAAATATAGGCAAATAAACAAAATGCCAAAACCTTGAAATATGATTATTGTCATATTGCACGATTAATTGTTTTTGTTAGTTTGTAGCATCAAAAATTATACAAATCTAAAACCCAAGAATTCAGAATTTTAAATTAATCTTTTTACGTGACAAAAAACATTTGTTATTTTGCAGATTGAATTAAGAATCGATACAAAGTTGATTTATGTCAGAATTACGGGTCTCAAATTAATACGTATCTAATAAAAATTCAAAATAAACATACTAACTATTGAAATTATGAAAAAATTATTTTTTATTGCCATAACCTTTTGTGCCTTCTCTCAGGCATTTTCACAGGAACTTAAAATGTCAGCCGAGTTAAAACCACGTTTTGAAGCCAGACATGGTTTTGGAACCCTGGCCTCTCCAGAAGATGATCCGGCCTTATTCATTTCCCAACGTACGCGTTTAAGATTTGATTTTGCAACAGAGAAATACCAGTTTTTAGTTGATGTACAGAATGTAGGAGTTTGGGGAGATGTAAGTACATTATCCAAAGGAGATAAAAATGGAACCTCATTTCATCAGGCTTGGGGTATATATCACTTTAGCCCAAAATTTGCAATGAAATTAGGTCGACAGGAAATCTCTTACGATGATCAAAGAATTTTCGGGGCTGTAGACTGGGCACAGCAAGCAAGAAGTCATGACGCCTTGCTTTTTAAAATTAAGCCGGGAGAGAAAAGTCAGCTTGATGTAGGTTTTGCATTAAATGCAAACGGAGAGACAAATTTTGGAGAAGACTATTTGGTAAATCAGTATAAAAGTTTGCAATATGCCTGGTTTCACACAAATTTTTCGAACAATCTTGGTTTGAGCCTATTGTTCTTAAACAACGGTATGCCTTACGACAAAACGGAAAATAACAATACAAAACAAAAAACAACCTATAGCCAGACTATAGGAGGTAGAGTTACCTACAAGAAAGACAGATTAAGTTTAAACGGAGCCACATATTTTCAGGGAGGCAGTACTCCTAACGCTTCAAAGGATATGACGGTTGATCTCTCGGCATACTATTTAAGTGCCAATGCGAATTTCAAATTGACCGATATTTTTAATTTAGGTGCAGGTTTTGAACTCTTTTCGGGTAATGACCAGGATGGAGATTCAAGTAAGAACAATGCCTTTAATCCTTTTTACGGAACGAATCATAAATTCAACGGTTGGATGGATTATTTCTATGTTGGAAATCACGCTAATAACGTAGGGCTTTTTGACATTTACG
>CP070731.1:998278-1000796 GCA_020347545.1 Flavobacteriaceae bacterium
GGCTGATCTGGAAAAAAGATTCGGTAAAAAACCAAATATTATTTATATCCTGACTGATGACATTGGCTGGGGAGAACTAGGCTGGCAGGGAGGAGGAAAGCACAGAGGTACACCAACCCCTGCTCTGGACAAGATGGCCTTTAATGGAATGCGATTTTGGTCAGCCTATGCGGAACCATCTTGTACACCAACACGCATCGCAATTAACACAGGAAGGCATCCCATACGAACAGGATTGCTAAGTGTTTTGTGGCCGGGACAAAAGGAAGGTTTAAGCCCAAACGAAGTGACCACGGCTGAGCTGTTATCAGATGCGGGTTATCACACGGCTATGTGGGGAAAATGGCATATGGGAGATGAGCCAAAACACGCCCCGGAAAATCAAGGATATGATTACGCCTATTACGGACTGTTTAACGGGGCCCCCGATGCATGGCAGGATTCTAAGGATTTATATGATTCTCCGATGCCGGTAAATGCAGCTTTTTACGATTTCCCCGGTTATGATGAGTATGAAGCACGCACGGGAATCGACCTCAGTGTAGCTGGTTATATAGGAGAAAAGGGTAAAGGAAGAAAGCCAATTGAAGGAACCGCCGGAAAGCTTGGTGTCAACAGGCAGGAGGCATTTGAGAATGAGACAAATCGTCAAATGATCAGTTTTATAAAAGAAAAAAATAAAACGGACCAACCCTTCTATATTTATTGGGCAAGCTATGCGCTGCAGATTACAGGTTCAAAGGAACATCAGAATGACGAGGGAGTTGATAAAAGAAATGCACAGGCTTCAATGATGGTTCTTCACAATAAGCATGTGGATAATGTTTTAAACACCTTGAAAGAAGAAGGTATTGAAGAGAATACACTTGTTATCTGGATCAGCGATAACGGGCCTATGTATGCATTCTATCCAACTTCCGGTTACACTTTGTTAAGAGGTGCAAAAGGAGATGTTCTCGAAGGTGGAGTTAGAGTACCTGCCATGGCCTATTGGCCGGGTATGATTGAACCCAATCAGGATCCCAATGATATACTGCATGTAACTGATCTGTTCACAACTGCCTGTAGAATAGCAGGTATCAAAAAAAATATTCCAACGGATCGTGTAACCGATGGGATAGACCAGACGGCTTTATTGTTTCTTGGAGAGGGTAACGGACGAAGAAATTATATAACACATTATAGTGGTTCTCAGTTGGGTGCTATCCGCTATGAGGATTTTAAAGTACATATCAAAGAGTCTCATGGAGGATTGCCCGGAATGGATTTTTATAACATAAAGCGGGATCCAGGTGAAAAATACGGGAAACTTTATCCTGGATTGTTTTCCGTGGCACCCATTCAGATGTTTATGAAAAGCCATATGGAGTTGATTCAGAAATATCCTCATCGGGATCCGAAAGAATCACATTAGGAAAAGAAAACGATCATTTAGTGATCGAAAAAACAAATAGATCTCAAGGATATATTTCCCTCTGGGATCTATTTTTTTTGGACTCAAGATCAAGTTCGACTCTTGTTAATGTTATGAATTTGTTAAATCTGGTTATTTCTATTCTCTCGGCTGTAACCTGAGATTGGGTTTTACGTCTATTTTAAAAATGACTGATGGTAAATGCTAAGTTTTGGTAAATTAAATGTAGCCCTACAATTCGGTCTTTTGAAATAAAGTCTAAAATTTAAAACAAGAAATTGTTTCATAATAGCCCCCGAAAGTGAAATGATCCACACGAATACAAATATATCCAATTACCTGTTTCCTCTTCTGTTTTTAATATCGGTTGGGACAATTGTGGCACAGGTTAACGGCGATTTCAAAAGAAGTAAAATATTTCATAATGAAGTGGTCGTTGAAGGAAGCCCTCAGCAGGTATGGCAGGTGTTGAATGCTTTTGGGAAAGTCAGCAGTTTTAATGCAACCATTGATGAATCCTATATGTTGAGCAAAGGGACAGGAGAAGCCGAACTTGGAGCCGAGAGGGAAATACATATTCCGAATGGTATCAATAACATAATAAACAAAGAGCGGATTATTGCCTATGTTGATGGCGTCTATTATACTTATAAAGTTTATGAAACTGAAAATTTTCCAACCAAAGACATGGAGGTAACTTACGGTGTGAGACGCAATGGATCGGGTCAAACCGTTTTATTCAGCCGTACAGAGTACGAGATGAATAACTATTTGACTACCAGGATGTTCAAAGGCAAACTAAAAAAATCCAATTTTGACAGCCTATTGTCGTATAAGAATTATATTGAGACCGGAGAAATCAATTGGGATTTAAAGGAACTCAGAAAACAATATGGTGAAAAGGACATGAATGGCGAAACAGACTTTGCGATACGTTTAGACCCGGTGAATTGAAAGTATTGCTTCAAAATAAAAAAACTCCAATTTTTTTGGAGTTTTTTTATGTTAACAGGTATCGTGTTCAACAAAAAAACTAACCAAAGTCATAGTTGAGGTCTTTTGGTATTATTAATTTTGACAGGAATTGATACAGGAATGTCATGA
>CP070731.1:1000896-1003392 GCA_020347545.1 Flavobacteriaceae bacterium
GAAAGAATTCAGACATACAGGGTAGATCCTGATGGCAATATTAATTTCCCTGTACTGGGAATGTTAAAAATTGCAGGCCTAAATAGGGCTCAGGCCACTAAAATGTTACAGGATAAGTTATCTGATTATATAAAAAATCCAATCGTGGATATTGAAACTGTCAATTATCGTATTACCGTTTTGGGAGAAGTTAATCGACCAGGAACCTTCACAGCTACAAACGAAAGAATAACCCTAGTAGAGGCTATTTCTCTTGCTGGTGACCTCACAATTTATGGGGAAAGAGAAAATGTGCTGGTTATCCAGGATTATGATGGGAAAAAAACATATACAAGGGTTAATTTAAAGTCAGATGACCTTTTTGATTCTCCTGTTTACTATCTAAGCCAGAATGATGTGGTCTATGTTGAACCCAACAAAACAAGAGCGAAGAATTCTTCAATTGGAGCTCAAACAGGAGTGATATTGACTTCGATGAGTTTGTTAATCTCAATGACCGCCCTGGTTGTGACGATTTTAAATAACAACAATTAAAAAAAGAGCTCCTCAGGAGCTCTTTTTTTCTACATATTTAACCACAGTTGTTATTTCAGCAAATTGTCGAAACATTTCCATCACCCCGCAATATTTATCAGCTGAGAGTTTTATTGCTTTTTCTATTTTATCTTTTTTCAGATCCTTACCGTAAAAGATGTATTCCAAAGTTACTTTATCGTAGAATTTAGGATGTTCGTCCGTCAGTTCTCCTGAAACATTGATTTCCATATCATCTACTTCCGCTCTCATTTTTTTGAGCAGGGAAACCATATCTATACCCGTACAACCCGCAAGTGAAGTCAGCATCAAGGCTTTTGGCCGAACGCCTTTACCTTCACCGCCTGATTCAGCCGCAGCGTCAATCTTGAAATTACCCCCCAAAGTATCTGCATTAAAGAGCATTTTGCCTAGCCATTGTGTTTTTATTTCCTGTGTCATAAGATTTTATTTTATATTTTATGAATGAATAGTAATTGGTTTTAAATCAAGGAGTTTTACTCCCGTTCCATTGATATCCGAATATACGATTTTGCCATTTTCCAGTGAGACTCCTTCAGCAATATCTTTTCTCAGTAAAATTGCACCATCCATATCGACATAATCAAGTTCAGGCACCAAATGTGCAATGGCAGAAATTCCAACCGATGATTCTGTCATACATCCTACCATTTTTTTCATCCCTAGTTCCTGAGCTCTGCGAAGCATCCTTCGGGCGGGAGTCAGTCCGCCACATTTAACCAGCTTTATATTGACTCCGTGAAATAATCCGAAACAGGTATCAACATCTGATTCTATTTGACAACTTTCGTCTGCAATTAAAGGCAAAGTACAGTTTTTGAATAAATATTTCATGTCATCCAAAGCATCAGCGGGGAGAGGCTGTTCCAGAAACTCCACCCCAAGATCTTTCAATTCCACTGCATTACTAAGAGTCTCTTCCACGCTCCAAGCGCAATTAGCGTCAATTCTGAAGACAGCACTTGTATGTTTTCTCAAAGCCTTCACAATTTTCAGGTCTTCGTTTGTCCCAAGCTTGATTTTATATATGGGCCAGGGGGTATCTTTCATTTTCGAAACCATATTTTCTATTGAATCAATACCGATGGTAAAATTTGAAAGTATATTATTATTGATATTATAGCCCCAAAGTTCATATAATTTTTTGTTTTTACCCCTGGCATAAAGGTCATTATAAGCAATATCAAGGGCGCAGAGAGCAAACAAATTATGTTTTAAAAGTGGATACATCCTTGCCCAAAATACTTCAGGAGTTTCAAGAGATTTAAAAGAATCTCTTTCAATTTCAGATTTAACCGAAAGCAAATCGGCAATCATATCTTCCAATTTATGATGGTAGTAAGGATTCTCAGAGGCTTCACCATAACCTGAGATCTTTTCTTGTTTCAGTTCAATCACCATCACTTTTTTGTGATCAAAAGATTGCCTTGAAATGCGAAAGGTATGCCTCAGTTCCAAATCATATGTACGAATTATCAGTTGCATCAAAAATACCTAATCTTAACGTTATTTTTTATTTGCCCCTTTCAATACGATTACAATTTCACCTTTTGGAGGATTGTTCAGAAAATGCTCCTTGATATCGATTATTTTTCCTCTTAGAGTCTCTTCAAACATTTTGGTCAATTCCCTTGAAACGGAAATCTGGCGGTCTTTTCCAAAATATTCTGCGAATTGTTCAAGGGTTTTATTCAATTTGTGAGGGGATTCATAAAAAATGATGGTTCTTGTTTCGTTTGCTAAAGTTTTTAATCGGGTTTGCCTTCCTTTTTTTATGGGAAGAAATCCTTCAAATACAAATTTATCACTTGGGAAGCCACTATTAACCAGGGCCGGAACAAAAGCTGTTGCTCCGGGAAGGCACTCTACTTCCAGGCCTTTTTCAATACAGGCCCGTGTAAGCAGGAACCCCGGATCGGAAATTCCTGGGGTACCGGCATC
>CP070731.1:1003492-1005976 GCA_020347545.1 Flavobacteriaceae bacterium
ATCCTTTAACGAGGGTAAATGATTCTGTGGCATTTGATCCAAGTACAAATTTACTCTGGGAAGTTAGAGAGATTAAAGTCACCTCTACTAAGGATTTTGTTGAATCTTACCAAAAGGCAGAAAGTTATTGCAGAGACTTGACTGAAGGTAACTATACAGGCTGGAGAATTCCTACCCATTCTGAGCTTTTATATTTTCATGAACAATTAAATAGAGCTGGTTTTTACAACCCTGAAAGTGTAAGGCTGTGGGTATCAGATAGTTGTGGTGATAATTCGCATATTGTTACGTATTATCAGGTAACTGATATTAATGGGAAATATGAATACTTTGAAAGAAAAACAAAATGCTGGGAAGATGAAACTCGGATCAATATGGTGAGATGCGTTAAGGATGCTAATTAGTTTTTCTATAATATCTCTAAAAAGGGCAGTTACAGGTGGGATAAAAAAACAGAAGACCCCAAGCTGCAACCACACAGAATCGCTTGACGCAAACCATAACTAGATTCTAAGGACGAGGTCACTCCACCGAAAGACAGCAATATAGTTCCGGATTTTGCCCAACAGTCAGCGAACCTTGCAAAGAATCTCGAAGAGTCAGAGGACGGCAGCCAACGATACAATTATGTCCGGCTGGGCCCAGACCATTTCCTGCACGCTTTCAACTGCGTTTCATTTCACGAACACAAATTAGCAAGTCTTGATTTTACTATAGTGACAGGCAGTTCTCTTGTAGCCACTGGGTCTCATATTGGTAGGAAATATGGTTCATTGAAGCCGTTGAAAATTTTGTCCTTTGATAATTGAATATTTTTTGAGGGTAAATGGTTATTCTACTCAAGGGGCGAACTTGTTTTAAAATCTTTCTCTACTTCTCGTTTAACTTCCGGCATTGATAATAAATTTTTAGTGTATTCACGATAATTCTTCTGACCATACTCCAAAAGATAGGGTAACTCTTTCATTGTAGCATCTAATATACCTTGAAAATATGCTATGTAGCCGGAAATAACATAATGAACTTTAGTTTGAAAAGGAGTTAAAGGTTCAAAAAAAATTCCTATGCCGGTTAGTGAAGTAAAGGAGTAAATAGCTTTTTCTTCTACTGCATAATCTATCCATGCCCTTCCATATTGCTCTGCAATAAACCGGTTTTCACTATGACGCCATATGTACTTCACAGCAGCATAAAGAGTTTCCCAATCCTGTTCGTATACAACAGTAACTGCATTACCTGCATCTCTTTTAGCTTCAAGGTCATTAATTATTGAGCAGAAGGCATTTGAAGCATAGAGGGCCACAAACAAGGAAACAGCAACCACCAGGAGAATTAACTTTTTCATGGGAGCCTCACGTTTTCTTTTTGAGAGTCTTTAAGCCAACCTTAATCTGTAACGTCCCCTGTTTGCTTCTTTTGATTTTTGCTCTTTTTTTCAAAAAGAGCTTTAAATTCATCAGGCTCAGGCTCACTACAAGGAAAGGCTTCATTGAGCGCAAGGGAAACTATTGATGAGGCTGTTAGGTCTTTTTTTTCGGGATTTTCTTTTAAGTATTTTATAACAGCCATAATCATTTCACCGAGAGTAACGTCATATGGTTTGCAAAATTGCGGCTTAATTGTATTGCTTTTCACAAGGCATTGATGGAAATCGAATGAACCTTTTATATAACTGAAACATTTTGACTCATTAAGCATTTCAGAATGAGTACTTCTAGATGTAAAAACTGCTGAACATTCCTGTAAAAGCTGCTCCCCAGACACAAAAGTTTGTGTTGATTTTGCCTTCAAAGAAGAAGCATTATATATAAGAAAAAAAACTAACATGAGAGCTAATTTTCTCATGGGGACCTCACTTGTTCTCTTTGAAAATCTTAGGCTTACCTTTTAGCCCGGCTTCAACAAGTATGCGGATAGTTTCTGAGCGTGAAGGAATATGATTAGCGTAACGAAATTTTTCAATCCTCTCGATTACATCATCAGCAGCTACAAACAATATTTTAGGCTTTTCAGTGGCCATGCTATGGAATTATCACAAGAAATTATAAAACGCAAAAGTAAAAATTGATATATATCCACAAATAAAGGGTAAAAAGCTATAACCTTATTAACGTAAATTGCAGACCAATGGCGTACAATATTAAACTGCTCGATGATACTTTCAGTTCTCGGACATCCCCTGAAAGGTAAGGATAAATACTATCTTGTCATTGATGAAAAGGCTTTAAACGATGCCATGTAAAAATAAACCGCTTGGCTTGATAACCAAGAGAGCAAATGTGCAAATGTTTACCAGGTTAATTTCTTCAAGCGATTGCTGAGAAAAAAGGAAAGCCCGTTTCCGGGGGAGACGAAAACGGGCTTACGAGGAGAGGGGGGCCTACGGTTGTGTGCAAGGTTTTATTACTATTTTTTATTCCAGATTTGACCACCTACCTACTCAATTAATGAATAATTGAATTTTTGTTGAGCGTCCGTAACGCT
>CP070731.1:1006076-1008542 GCA_020347545.1 Flavobacteriaceae bacterium
ATCGGCCAAGGATATTAAAGAAATTGTGCTTACAGGAGTTAATATAGGGGATTATGGTAAGGGAGAATTTGGAAATAAAAAGCACGAACATACTTTTTTGGAACTTGTTCAGGAACTCGATAAGGTAGATGGCATACACAGGATAAGAATATCATCCATAGAACCCAATTTGCTTAAAAATGAAACTATAGATTTCGTGGCCCAATCCAGAACCTTTGTTCCTCATTTTCATATTCCGCTTCAAAGCGGTAGCGATGAATTGCTTAAAACCATGAAAAGGAGATACCGCTCTGATCTCTATGTTGATCGGGTCAAAAAGATCAAGTCAGTGATGCCTGATGCCTGTATTGGTGTGGATGTTATAGTCGGTTTTCCGGGAGAGACAGATGAACTGTTCTTAAAGACCTACAATTTACTGTCAGAGCTTGATGTTTCCTATCTTCATGTCTTTACATATTCTGAAAGACCGAATACGGAAGCGGTCGAAATGCAAGGCGTGGTTCCTCAGAATGTGCGAAATAAGCGGAGCAAGATGCTGAGAGGATTATCTGCCAAAAAAAGAAGAGCATTTTACGAATCCCAAATTGGAAACGAACTCGAGGTATTATTTGAGGATGAAAATAAAAAAGGCTACATCCATGGTTTTACTCAAAATTATGTAAAAGTAAAAGCACCTTGGGACCCTGCACTGGCCAATACGGTTCATGCTGTCAAGCTTACTGAAATAGATCAGGACGGACTCGTAAGGTTCACTAAAAATGAAAAAGCCTTTATGGCTTAAATAGCCAATGGGGAGCAAAAGACATATATACCTGATGCCCGGTCTGGCGGCCAGCCCCAAGATCTTCGAATATATTCAACTGGATCCTTTAAAAACGGAATTACATTATCTTGAATGGATTCCTCCTGTTCATATAAAAGAGTCCGTTGAAGAATACGCTCAGAAATACATAGAGTTGATCCGGCATCCCGAACCGATACTGATCGGAGTTTCATTCGGAGGAATTCTGGTGCAGGAAATTAGCAGAATTATAAAGGTTAGAAAAGTAATCATCATTTCAAGCATTAAAAGTAAAAATGAAATGCCTAAACGACTTAGGTTTTTAAAATCGTCCGGAGTTTATAAACTATTTCCTTCCAAGCGATTATCCAAGATTGATGATTTCACAAAGTTCGATTACCATCCCCATCTGAAAAAAAAAGGTGAATTATATAACAAATATCTGGGGGTAAGAAATGAAAAATATTTAAATTGGTCGCTGAGAGCCGTGTTGCACTGGGAAAACAAATCCTCCGTTACAGACCTAGTTCATATACACGGGACAAAGGATGAAATCTTTCCTATCAAGCACATAGAAGATTGCATCCCAGTTGAAGGCGGTACTCACGCAATGATACTGATAAAGGCAAAAATAATTAATCAAATTTTAAACAGACTCCTGTTACAATGATCATTGAACAAACCAATATTCAGGATTTACTAATCATAACTCCTAATGTTTATTCGGATGAAAGAGGATATTTTATGGAATCTTTCAATCAGAAAAAAACGGAAGTTCTGATCAAAGAGAAGTTTGTTCAGGACAATGAATCCGTTTCTAAAAAAGGTGTATTAAGAGGCTTACACCTGCAGCTTCCTCCATTCGCTCAGGCAAAACTGGTCAGGGTAATTCAAGGAAGTATTCTTGATGTAGCTGTTGATTTAAGAAAAGATTCCAGTACCTTCGGACAGCATTATAAACATGTCCTAAGCGGAGAAAACAAGAAACAGATATTTGTTCCCAGAGGTTTTGCCCATGGATTTTTAAGTCTTGAGGACAATACAATCCTCAATTATAAATGCTCCCAGTATTATCACTCCAAAAGCGAGGTTTCATTATTGTGGAATGACCCGGATTTTAATATTGACTGGGGAATTGTTGATCCAATTTTGGCAGAAAAAGATCATTTAGCGGAAAAATTTGCTACATTTGAGAATCCCTTTTAATTTTTTAAAACACTTAAACATGAACAGGTCGTATCGATTCATTGTAATAACAAGTATTATTATTGTAGCTGCTTTTTTTATAAATGCTGAAAATTCTGTTGCTAAAAAATCGAATTCAGGTGATTCAGCCAAAGACTCTTCGGGGAGTGTGGACAACAATTACCGAATTAAAGCGCTTAAAATTCCCGATAACCTCAGCTTTGCAGGTGAAAAGGTTGAACTTGACAAAACAGATATTAGAGAAAGAATCGACAGAGAGTTACTTGTCAATACCTATTGGCAGTCGAACGCCCTATTGTGGTTTAAAAGAACACATAAATACTTTCCTGTGATTGAGCCTATTTTAAAAGAGAAGGGGGTTCCGGATGATTTTAAGTACTTGTCGGTAATAGAAAGTGATCTTCGAAATGTAACTTCTCCGGCAGGAGCTAAAGGAATGTGGCAAATGCTGAAAGATGCAGGAAGGGAAAACGGTTTGG
>CP070731.1:1008642-1011081 GCA_020347545.1 Flavobacteriaceae bacterium
GTATGATTCTGATTTATGGAGAAAGTTACCTGAACCTTTCCGGTATCATTCAAGGTCTCCACTTTCTTTATGGTGGCATAGGCTTCATCAAATTTATTCATGGACAATTGAAGCTTGGCTACATTATAGCCATGATAATTGTTATTACTTATGGCAAATAATTCAGAATAAGCCTCCATGCTCTTGTCCAGGGCACCTATGGATTCAAGTGATATGGCTTTTAATTCCATGATGGCCTCATTCTTTGGATCTCTTTCCAGAACTTCATTGGCCATTAAGAAACAAGATGCATATTTTCTTGAGGAAAAATAGATATAGGCAAGACTGTCTTTATAAGTACTGTTTTCACCTTCTAATGAAATCAGTTTGTACATGCTGTTGGTAGCCACATTCTGATCACCGAATCTTTTTGCATTTTTAATGATTTCTTTCTCAATAGCAATAGATTCTTCTTTGGATGCCTGAGCAAAAATTGATACTCCGATAAGGCTCATGATAAAAGCTGTGTACAAATTTTTCATAATAATTATTTTTTGGGGCTCAAAAATATCGATTTTATTGGAATAATAAATTCTTTTTCAAAAGATTAACAAAGCTTTAAACAAAGCATAAAAAAAACGTCCAGACAGTCTGGACGTTTTTTGTTTTTTGGGTGGAAGACCGGATTCGAACCGGCGACCCTCGGTACCACAAACCGATGCTCTAACCAACTGAGCTACAACCACCGTGATACTTTGAATTTACTTCTTGCAAATTCGGGTGCAAATATAATCTATTTCCCAACTTCTTCAAATAAAAAGTAATTTTTTATTGAAAATATTTACCCCAAAATAAATTTGTTTTCAAATCAACATATCAAGATTGTCAACAGCCAAATGACGCTCTACCGTGAAGCCTTCAGCATGATCTTTTCCTATAAGACGGCCCAGGTCCTTTGCCCTGTAGGTTATACTGTCAAGAAAATTCTTGCTGGAAATTGGAGACACCGGCTCTTTAGAAGAAGGGTCATAAAACTGGGACCCATAAGCCATCACAGCCTCAATCTTTTTATCGATAAAACCCGACACATCCACGACAAAATCGGGTTTTAAATTCTCCCATTGAATATAGTGGTATACCCGATCAGGTCTCCAGGAATTCTGCAGCTTGCCTTCCTCGTAAGTCTCTATTTTTCTCAAGCCTGAAAGGAAGCAAGAATCCGAAACCAATTTACTACCCTTACCATGATCGATATGCCTGTCCTGAACAGCATTGCATAAAACTATTTCCGGCCGGTATTTTCTTATTATCCTGATTACTTCCCTCTGATGGGCTTCATCATTCGCAAAGAATCCATCTTTGAAGCCGAGGTTTTCCCGAACCTGAACTCCCAAGATTTCGGCGGCTTTGGCTGCCTCCTGATCTCTGATTTCGGCTGACCCCCTGGTCCCCAGTTCCCCACGGGTCAAATCAAGTATTCCAATCTTCTTTCCAGAGGATATCTCTTTTGCCAGGGTTGCTGCGCATCCCAATTCAACATCATCCGGATGGGCTCCAATTGCTAAAATGTCTAATTTATCCATATTATATGTTCAAAGCCTGCGTCAAATCCGCAAGTATATCTTCTTTATTTTCCAATCCCACTGAAAGTCTCAGCAAATTATCAGATATGCCTAATTTCATTCTTTTTTCCGACGACATAAGGGCATGAGAGGTCAAACTTGGCTGTATTATGGTAGATTCAATTCCTGCGAGACTCATTGAGGATCTGATCATCTTAAGATTTTTTTGATAAACTTTCGCATCAAAATCACCTGCAAGATCAAACGACAACATTCCACCAAAACCATTCATTTGCGCCTTGGCAATCCGATGATTTTTATGACTTGTTAACCCGGGGTAATAAACTTTTTTCACCATTGGGTTTTCAGAGAGATTTTCTGCAATAAACTGAGCATTTTCATTGTGTTTTTCGATCCTAAGTGCCAATGTCTTCATACTTCGTTCAAGCAAAAAGCACATAAAATCACTCAAGTTCCCTCCTAAGTTTCTTCCTTTAAACATGACTTTATCCACCAGTTCTTTTCTACCGGCTACAGCGCCTGCGCTTATATCACTATGTCCCCCAAGATATTTTGTCGCACTGTGAATTACCAGGTCCACACCCAGATCCAAAGGTGTCTGGTTGATAGGTGAAGCAAAAGTATTGTCAATCATGCTCACCAACCCTTTCTCTTTGGCTAGTTTCGCAACTCCATGGACATCAATGATATTCAATAATGGATTAGATGGGGTTTCAATATAAATAACCTTGGTATTCGCTTTTATTTCGTTTTCAAAATCGGATATTTCAGTGCCTTTGGCAAAGGAGTAGGATATTCCGTATTTAGAAAATTCTTCCTGCACCAAATGATGGCTGCCTCCGTAAATCTCATTTTGAAAAACCACATGGTCACCGCT
>CP070731.1:1011181-1013619 GCA_020347545.1 Flavobacteriaceae bacterium
ACCCTCACTATAGCCTCTCATATCCGGCGCAACACAATAAAATCCTGACTCAGAAACACTTTTCATCAAAGCTGTCCACATAGCGGAAGATTCAGGGAAACCGTGCAGAAAAACGACCAGCTCCTGATGCTCATTACCTGCAAACCTGCAATTAAACTCTAAATTCCCAATGTTGATCCTTCTTTGTTCCGACATGATTATTCAATTTTTGATATTTCCTTTCTCTTCTTCACTAAGCTCCAATTCGGAATAAAATTTTTTCAAGGTGAAGAAGGCTTTCTTTTTGTTTCCTGTTTCTGAAATAAGGCCCTTCCTGTTCCACCCGTTTTGAATCGGGATCAGCATACGTCGTGGAGACCGAAAATCAACCAGGATCCAGGGAGTAATGCCACTCAATTGAGGTATTCTTGCCAGAGTGGGTAAGGTTTCTTTGTACAAAAGATCCTGAAACTCTTCGCTCCATCTGGTTAAATTATCAGCATGATACCCCTGCAGGGCCCCGGCACCGAATTCCGAGATAATAATGGGCTTGTTCAAATCAATTTCCCATCGAATGTTTTTAATATTAGTTACATCTCCTCCATACCATCCATAATATTGATTAAAACTCAGTACATCTAATTCTTCGGCAAATGCATCCTCGACAACCATGATGTTTGGATCGTCTTCTTTTCCGTGATCCTCCAGCGCTGCACTGATCAGTCTTGATCCATCCATACTTCTCGCCTTCTTCACTAGGCGTGTCAAAAAGTTCAGACGTTCCTCCGAGAGAGGGGTTTCGTTTGAAACCGACCAGATGATAACAGATGCACGGTTTTTATCTCTGTCTATGAGTTCCTTAAGTTGATTTTCAGCATTGGCATAGGTCTCAGGGTTACCCCATGCTATAGTCCAGTAAACCGGTATCTCTTCCCATACTAAAATTCCCATTTCATCAGCCAGTCGAGACATGTGTTCGTTATGAGGATAATGAGCAAGCCTGACAAAATTACATCCCAGATCCTTGGCCCAACCCAGGAGAATTTTGGCATCTTCCAAGGAATAGGCCCTTCCACCCCTCATCACATTTTCCTCATGAATGCTAATTCCTTTTAAAAAAACCTTATTCCCATTGAGAAGAATGGATGAACCTTTTGTTTTGATTTGTCTGAAGCCAATACGATCCTCCACATGATCCTCAGCGCTTGAAACCTTCACTTTATAAAGTTTTGGGTTATCCGGGCTCCAGTAAGAAAGACTCTTGGAAGAAATGTCAAACTTGGCGAATCCCTTACCATCAGTGACAACCTCCTTTCTTATATTCAATTCAGGAATTGAAACCGTGACAGTGGAATTGGCCTTTTCATCACCGTTCAATTGAATGAAGCCAGTGATTATTTCATCATTTTCCTTATCCAGTTGCAAGGTGTAATTTTCAATAAATGTAGGGGGTAACTCATAAATGGTAACATCTCTGGTAATACCTCCATAATTCCACCAATCCGTATTTAAAGTGGGCACCTCATCTTTACCTCTTTTGTTGTCAACCTTAACGACGATAAAGTTGTCTTTTTCTTTTAAAAGACCTGTCATCTCGAAATTAAAAGGGGTAAATCCCCCTTTATGAGTACCAAGTTTTTTTCCGTTCACATAAACATCTGCCCTGTAGTTCACCGCTCCAAATCGCAAATAATATCGTTTGGAGGAATCGTAGTTTGGAATATTGAATGACTTTTTATACCAAACCGTGCCCTCATAATAGAAAAGTTTTTCTTTTTGGGAATTCCAGTCGCCGGGAACATTTATAGTAGGAGCTGCGTCAAAATCATATTCCACCAGATCCATTTTATCTTTCGGTTTTGAATTTAAATAAAATGCTCCTGACCCGGGATTCTCGGAATTGTCATGGGGTTCCCAGCGATAATTATAATATCCGTTTTCATATACATCAACTATATAATGCCATCTTCCGTTAAGTGATATCCCTTTCCTCAGATAACTGTTCTGCAGGGTATCATTTGAATACATCAAGGTCAACTGGCAAAACAAGAAAAACAGACAAATAAAATTTTTGGCACCTGGCATAGTAATACTTTTTAAATGAATTATATAGCTTCAAAGAGCGAACACTCTACAATTTAAATCAAGTTTGCAGCATATGGAATTGATCTCACTATTATTTTCTTTCCAATACCTCAATTAAGGGTTCCCCTGATGCGGCATTCGGAATTCTGATATGAATGTAATTAGATAAAGTAAGCGAAATATCAATAGTTTCAACCTTTCTGTAAACATTTTGATGCCTAATCCCGTTACCTGCAAAAATGATCGGGACTGATGTGTCATACGTCCAGGGTGAACCGTGAGTACAGGCTACTTCTAAACCATCAAAATCATTCACAAACCAATTCGGTTCCATAACAATATAAATTTCACCGGAACGCTTCGGGTTATAATTT
>CP070731.1:1013719-1016144 GCA_020347545.1 Flavobacteriaceae bacterium
GTACATGGTGAGGTCAAGGTTTTTATACATTGCCGTTGAAAGTATAAATGAAGCTACACCACCTGCAGCAGCTGCCAAACAAGTTGTTACCAGTGTCAGCGAGGTCAACTCAGGGTCAGCAGATAATACCGAACCACCGTTAAATCCAAACCAGCCTAACCAAAGGATAAGCACACCTGCAGTGGCTAAAGGAATATTGTGGCCAGGAATTGCCATAGGCTTCCCATCTTTGAATTTTCCAATTCTTGCTCCCAATAACCAAACGGCTACCAAGGCTGCCCATCCACCAACAGAATGAACCAGGGTTGATCCGGCAAAGTCATAGAAAGGAGTTTCTCTCATATCCAGGAATCCACCTCCCCATTTCCATGAACCGGCCCAAGGATAAATGATTCCAACGTAAACCAGCACGAAAATCATAAACGGAAAAATTTTGATACGCTCAGCTACGGCTCCTGAAACTATCGTTGCGGCGGTGGCGGCAAACATTCCCTGGAACAGGAAGTCTGTCCACCAGGTGTAACCACCATCAGCATATGCAGCGGTCATACCTCCTTCCGGCGGTGTAATTCCGAATCCTGCAAAACTGAAGAAACCTGATGATCCTTCTGCAAATCCAGGATACATTAAGTTGAATCCTACCAGGCAATATAAAAGCAGGCCAACTGTTATGATAAATATATTTTTGAATAAAATGTTAATTGTGTTCTTCTGTCTGGTCAGTCCGATTTCCAAGAATGCAAAACCCAAGTGCATAAAGAAAACCAAGGCTGTACAGATCATCATCCATACATTGTTTATAGTAAGTAATTCCATATCTCTGTTAATTTTTTGGTTAGATTATTTAAGCGTATCGCCTCCTTTTTCTCCTGTTCTTATTCTGTAGCAGTCAGCGATGTCAGATACGAATATCTTTCCGTCGCCCACCTCTCCTGTCGAGGCGGCATCAAGGATGGCCTTAATGGTTACTTCCTCAAAATCATCATTTACTACTATTGATAAGTACCTTCTTTGTATATCGCTGGTGCTGTAAGACACTCCTCTATATACATGTCCTTCTTTTTCATTTCCACGTCCGGTTGCATCCCAGTAGGAGAAGAAGTTTACCCCAACACTGTGCAAGGCTTCTTTTACATCAGAATATTTTGATTTTCTGATAATTGCTTCGATTTTTTTCATAATTAATTATTGTTTAGAATTTGTATACTGCTGCTACTAGAAACGATGCAAGTGAACCCGTTGGATCAAGGTCACTGTTTAAGAAAGTGTCCTCGCTCGTTGTATCGATTCTGAATTCAGGAATGATCATCAAGTCACCGATGGCATAATTTCCTGTTAGAGTGAATTCAAATGCATTGGCGTCTCCATCTTCATCGTACATACCAATGGCGCCTACACCTTCTTTACCTTCTCCGAAGTATTCCGCTCTAAATCCAAGCGCAAAGGAGTCAGAAGTTTGTAGTTGAGGATAGATAGCCACTCCATAGAAAGAGGCATCTGTATCATTGTCCACATAGTAAGTAGAGTTCAATCCAAGATAGAATGAATCTGTTATATCAAAACCTGTGGTTAAATCAACCTGGAACTGAGGTCCGTAAAGAAAATTCAAATAGGTTCCTTTGAATCCTACCTGTGCACCTAGTGTATAGTTGTTCGTTGGGTTAAAGTTGGTATAATCGTTGTCGTTCATAACGGCTGCCATGAATGACCAATCATCATTAATAGCCCAGTCCATTTTCAACCCTGTGTGAGAAAAAGGTCCGTAAGAGAACATGTACGATGTCGAATAGTTGAAGTTACCAGTCGGAGATATAACCTCATAACCTAAAAAGGTATTGAAATTACCAAAGGTTAAGGTTACTTTGTCCGAAACATTCCAGTAAACATAAAGCTGGTTAACTACTTGAGAACTGTTTCCCAGGTCCGGAGCTCCATCTCCATCAATATCCCACTGAAGTGATCCGAAAACAGCATCTGTTCCTCTTGGACCAAATACTAAATCAGCCACAGCTCCAACTTTTTTGCCTTCATATGCAATGATGGCATTGGCCATACCGATTGCAAAACCGTTTCCATTTGCAAATGATGTATTCGGAGTCTGATGGTTGTCTCCTCCGTTAGGTGCGTTGATGTTTGTTCTGTAATAGACATCTGCACTTCCGCTAAAGCTGAATTTTTTCTTTTTTTCTTCTTCCGCTTTTTCTGTTGTTTCTTCCTGAGCATATGAAAGGAAGCTAAAAAGTAGTAAAGCGATTGTAAATAGATTTTTCATAATTAATTTTTTTTAGTAATTAAGAATTTGTTAGTAATACTTGAGTTTCAATTTTATGATTAATCGGGGTAAAAGTATATTTATTTAACATTACCCCCAAAAAAAATAGGGTCATGGGTTAATTATTGTCATATTAAAAATTATACCCCCTAA
>CP070731.1:1016244-1018668 GCA_020347545.1 Flavobacteriaceae bacterium
TGCCCTGGACTTTGTAAATGAGAACAAATATTGGCCAACAGTAAGAAGGGTGAATGAAGCCTACGGGGACAGACATCTCGTGTGTTCTTGCAATCCTATTGAAGATTATATTGAGCAATAAATTTTAAACCAAAAGGAAATTAAAACACGAATACATCAACAAACTGGTGAATAGTTGTAAAGAAGTGCATGAATTAGTCAATTTTGTTCATTTTTTTAGAATTTATTTATCCAAAAAAATTGTATTTTTGCCATTCCGAAAAAATTTATAAAACAAATGAAGAAAATAACTAAGGAAACCTACATCAATTGGTATAAGGATATGTTGTTTTGGAGAAAGTTTGAAGACAAACTGGCTGCCGTATATATTCAACAAAAAGTAAGAGGTTTTCTGCACTTGTATAATGGACAGGAAGCTGTATTGGCCGGAGCATTGCATGCTATGGATCTTGCAGAGGACAAGATGATCACAGCCTACAGAAATCATGTTCAGCCTATTGGTATGGGTGTTGATCCCAAACGTGTTATGGCGGAATTGTACGGAAGAGTAACAGGTACTTCCTATGGAATGGGAGGATCAATGCATATTTTCTCAAAGGAAAAAGGGTTTTACGGAGGCCACGGAATTGTTGGTGGTCAAATCCCTCTGGGAGCGGGAATTGCTTTTGCCGATAAGTATTTTGGTCGCAAGGGAGTAACCATAACCTATTTTGGAGATGGTGCAGCAAGACAGGGGTCTTTGCATGAAACTTTCAATATGGCGATGGCCTGGGAACTGCCGGTTGTATTTATCGTTGAGAATAATGGTTATGCAATGGGAACATCAGTAGCAAGAACTGCAAATCATGAAGATATTTGGAAACTGGGTCTTGCCTATGAAATGCCGAGTGAACCTGTTGACGGAATGAATCCGGTTGCTGTAGCAGAAGCTATGGATAAAGCTTTGTCTCATGCCAGAAGTGGAAAAGGGCCTTACTTCCTGGAAATGAAGACTTATCGTTACCGAGGGCATTCCATGAGTGACGCACAGAAATACAGAACCAAAGAAGAAGTTGCTGAATATAAAAAGATCGATCCGATAACTCAGGTTCTTGATGTGATCAAGAAAAAGAAGTATTTGACCGAAAAACAGATTCAGTCAATCAACGATGAGGTCAAAGATATGGTTAGTGAATGTGAGAAATTCGCTGATGAATCTCCATATCCGGAAAAACAACAGTTATACGATGTGGTTTATGAGCAAGAGGATTATCCTTTTATCAAACACAGGTTATAGTTTAAGTATAATTGAAAAGAGTTAATTACCAATAAAGAAAAATATATGGCTGAAATTATAACCATGCCTCGATTGAGCGATACCATGACTGAAGGAGTTGTGGCAAAATGGCTAAAGCAAGTAGGTGATAAAATCGAAGAAGGAGATATTCTTGCAGAAATTGAAACTGACAAGGCCACAATGGAATTTGAATCCTTTCATGAAGGAACCCTGCTGCATATTGGGGTGAATGAAGGTGAAACAGCTGACGTTGATGCGCTCTTGGCGATCATTGGCGAAGACGGAGAAGATTACAAACCTCTTTTGGCACAGTCATCAAACGGAAGCGATCCGAAAGCCGATAATGCGATTTCAGAGGAAGTTGCTGAAGAAGCTACTGCTCCTGCAGTGGAAGCGGAAGTACAAATGGAGGCCCCGGCCGGTGTTGAAGTCATTACCATGCCTCGTTTGAGCGACACAATGACTGAAGGTACGGTGGCAAGTTGGTTAAAAAAGGTTGGTGATAAAGTTGAAGAAGGTGATATCCTAG
The DNA here is from genome assembly GCA_020347545.1 of Flavobacteriaceae bacterium. Lineage (GTDB taxonomy): Bacteria > Bacteroidota > Bacteroidia > Flavobacteriales > Flavobacteriaceae > Lutimonas. The sequence goes on from CP070731.1 coordinate 1,018,050, forward strand.
CTGAAATTGAAACCGATAAAGCGACTATGGAGTTTGAATCTTTCCATTCCGGTACTTTGCTTTATATTGGAGTTGATGAAGGAGGATCAGCAGATGTTGATGCCGTTCTGGCCATCATTGGAAAGGAAGGGACAGATGTAGCTGCGTATGCTGAAAATCTTAAAAATGCTGAGGCCTCTCCAAAACAAACAGAAACGAAGAAAACTCCGGAGCAAGAGAAAAAATCGGCACCGGCTGCATCGGTTAAGGAATCCGCTCCAGTTCCTGCTGCAAATGTGCAGGTAAGTCATTCAACCGGAGGCAGAGTGGTTGCATCTCCTTTGGCTAAAAAACTCGCCACAGAGAAAAATATAAACCTCTCACATATCCAGGGAACCGGAGAAGGTGGAAGAATTATCAAAAGAGATATAGAAAATTACACCCCCGGAGCTGCCGGAATATCTGCAATGCCATTTGTTCCTGCAGGTCAGGAAAGTTTTGAGGAGGTTCCAAATTCCCAAATGCGTAAAGTCATCGCAAGGAGATTGGGAGAATCCAAATTCAGCGCACCTCATTACTATTTGAATGTGGAATTCGATATGGATAATGCCATTGCTTTCCGAACTCAATACAATTCGAT
>CP070731.1:1018768-1021170 GCA_020347545.1 Flavobacteriaceae bacterium
ATAGGTATTAACTTCATTGGATAATATCTGTTCATTATGGCTTACCATAAGAACAAAATCTATTACTATTCCATCAAAATATTTATGATCGATAAACGGGCCAGCGGCATTCTCATTCACCTCACATCACTACCGGGGAAACACGGCATTGGCGACCTTGGTCCCAATGCTTTCATGTTCATTGATTTTGTTGCTGCTTCAGGTCAAAGTTACTGGCAGTTTTTACCAACCGGCCCAACCAGTACTGCTTTTGATAATTCACCCTACATGTGCAGATCCGTGTTTGCCGGCAATCCATTACTCATCAGCTTAGAGTTGCTCCAGGAAAATAAATATCTTACTGCTCACGACCTGGAAGATCCACCAGAGTTCTCTGAATATAAGACTGACTATCCCAAAGTATCATCTTATAAAAATGCCATGGTCAAAAAAGCTTTCGAAAATTTTTTAAACTCTCGACCAAACATTCTATTCGAAAATTTTTGCAGCAGCCAAAAAGAATGGCTTGATGACTATGCCCTATTCATGAGTTTCAGAGAAGATTTTAATTCAGCCCCCTGGTATGAATGGCCGGAATTTGCAGCCCGTCGAAGCGGTGAAACTTTCACCCAATACGTTTCAAAAAACACTGAAAAACTTCTCTACTATAAATTTGTCCAGTTTATTTTCTTCAGCCAATGGGAAAATCTATACGCTCACGCCAAAGCAAAAAACATCTCCCTCATAGGGGATATACCAATATATGTTGCATTAGATAGTTCGGATGTCTGGGCAAACCAGGATATCTTCAAGATAAATCCCACAACACTTAAACCAATTAAAGTTGCCGGCGTACCTCCAGATTACTTTAGTGAAACCGGCCAGCGTTGGGGAAACCCGGTATATAAATGGAAAACTACTGATAGTAAAATAAACAAAAAACTCTTTGACTGGTGGGTAAAACGATTCAAACACATCTTTTCAATCATGGATATGGTCAAGATTGATCATTTCAGGGGATTTGAATCTTTCTGGGAAATTCCAGCCCATGAGGAAACCGCAATTAACGGCAAATGGGTCAAGGGCCCCGGAAAATCTTTTTTTACATCCCTGAAAAAAGAACTCAAGGATTTACCAATTATTGCCGAGGATCTTGGAGTGATAACTCCCCCGGTTGAAAAAATGAGAGATGAACTCGGCTTTCCCGGCATGAAGATCTTACAATTTGCCTTTGAATCGGATGAAAAAAATCCCTATCTGCCTCATAATTACGAACAGACCAATTCCATAGTTTACACCGGTACCCATGATAACAATACGACACTGGGTTGGTTTATGGGGAACGAACTTTCAGATGGGGTGAGAAATAATATCAGGGGTTATGTTAACTGCCATGATGACAACCAGATAATTACACTGCTTATACGTTTGGCAATGTCTTCCATTGCTGGTTTGGCTATTATACCCATGCAGGATATTTTAGGTTTTGGTGAAGACTGCCGAATGAATATACCAGGTACCCAATCAGGGAATTGGCGTTGGCGCTGTGGATCTCGTTTTTTTAATGACGAAGTGGCTAAACATTTACTTGACCTGACAACATACTACAATCGGCTAGGTTAAATCTTTCTCTAAAATAAGGAGAACGTGATGGATGTTTTAGTATTCTTGGGAAGTCCTCGTAAAAAAGGAAATTCAGAGGTCCTGACCGAAGCATTTTTGGAAGGTGTCAAGCAGGAGGGCGGATTACCAGAGATCATAAGACTTTGCGATCTTACAATATCTCCGTGTATCAGCTGTGGTGGATGTGACAAGACTGGTAAATGTGTTGTCGAGGATGATATGATTCCACTGTTAAAAAAAATTATCTCCACTGATAAAGCTATTATTTCTTCTCCAATTTATTTTTACGGTGTATCTGCCCAGGCAAAAGCTTTTATTGACAGGACTCAAGCTCTTTGGAACAGAAAAAGACTTCTGCAGCAAAAAGGAGAATGGGTTGACAACCCTGAAAGAAAGGGATTTTTCATATCTGTTGCTGCTACCAAGGGTGCCAAAATTTTTGAAGGCGCTGTACTAACAGCAAAATATGCATATGATGCAATGGGAATGGAATATGCTGGAGATTTTCTTGTCAGTGGACCTGATAAACGCGGAGATATGAAAAAAAATGATAAAAAGCTTGCCGAGGCAAAGATAGCTGGAAGAAATTTCATATTAGGCCTGGATGCCCACGTTGATTAATAGACAATCCAACAATTTCTTGACAAACTGGACTACTACATATTAAAAATGCCGATCAATTGGCCCCATCGTCTAGCGGTCAGGACTCCGGCCTCTCACGCCGGCAACAGGGGTTCGATTCCCCTTGGGGTCACCAGAAAAAAATCAAGGAGTTAAGCTATCATGCTTAACTCCTTTTT
>CP070731.1:1021270-1023658 GCA_020347545.1 Flavobacteriaceae bacterium
CTGAATCAATTCATGAATCGATCATTACCATAGATACCCACAACGATTTTGAGCTTGCAAATTTCACACTCGAAAAGAATTATAGTCAGAACTTAGAGACTCAGGTAAACCTTCCAAAGATGGTTTCCGGAGGCCTGGACGTTTCCTGGCTCGTTGTTTTTACAGGTCAGGCAGAATTGAATAAAGTAGGGTACAAAAAGGCCTATCTCCATTCGCAGAAAAAATTTGATGCCATTCACAAATTAACCAAAGAATTTGCTCCTGATAAAATCGAGATGGCTCTTACGGCGGAAGATGTGGTTCGAATTCATGACTCAGGAAAAAAAGCCGCAATGATTGGAGTGGAAAACGCCTACCCCATTGGAGAAGATTTAAACAGGATTGAAGAATTTTACAATAAGGGTGCACGATATATGTCTTTAGCGCATAACGGACATAATCAGTTCGCTGATTCGCATTCAGGAGAAAAAGAAGGCGTTTGGCTTCATAACGGGCTGTCAGAATCAGGGAGAAAAGCCGTTGAGGAAATGAATCGACTTGGTATTATGATCGACCTTTCTCATCCTTCAAAGGAAGCTAACATTCAAACAATAATGCTATCCAAGGCTCCTGTAATTGCCTCTCATTCATCAGCCAGGTCACTAAGTGATGTTAGCCGAAATCTAGATGATGAAGTATTGTTGATGATTAAAGAAAACGGTGGCGTGGTACAAACCGTTGCAGTAGGAACCTTTCTTAATTCAGATAAATTTAATGCCTTTATAGAGGCTTCTCGCCCTGTATTGGAGGAAATAGCCACTGAATTGGATGCTACTTTTTTAACCATTGATGAAATAGGCCAGTTAACGGGAGAAGAGGCTCATCAGGCCTATATCAATTATGAAAAGATCATGAAACTTTCAGAAGAGAGGACCCTTGAAATAGCCAAAAAACATCCCAAGGTTTCCGTTTCTGATCTTGTCGATCATATTGATTATATGGTAAATTTAATAGGAATCGATCATGTGGGGATTAGTTCTGATTTTGATGGAGGTGGTGGAATCGTTGGATGGATGGATGCTTCAGAATCATTTAATGTAACTTATGAACTCGTAAAACGAGGATATACAAAGGAGGAAATTGAAAAATTATGGGGCGGAAATTTACTCCGGGTCATGAGGGAAGTGGAATTGGTTTCAAAAGAACTCAATTAAATATTATCATTCTATATGCAGTTTTAGCTTAGGATTGACTCGATAAGATATTTTTTGTATCTTGCTGATAACTAATCCCCTATGCTATGTACAAAACTACTTTTCAAAATTTTTTATCGACAATTGACAGAATCGCAACAGATACAGTTTTGAGAAAATCTGTGTTTGGTAAGACTATTTTAGCACTATTCGTGTTTATTTTATCGGCCAATGGAATTCCTGATTGGAAGAAGAATCAAGGTAAAAATTTCAAATCTTGGACCTGGGAGGTTATTAAGGAAAATGAGGATGTTCAGTTCCCATTTACAAGTCACTGGTCAAAAAGAGCCGGGTTACAGGCCATAAATAAAAAAGGTGAATTCTATATTTTTGGTGGACGAACACCAATACCCGGTCCACCTGGTAATAGCATTATTCATGGTGATGTTTGGAAAAGTTCTGACTTAGGAAAAACTTGGACAAATATTCTTCCCTCGAATGAATTCCTACCTCCTTCAGCTCAACACTGGCAAAGTCGAGCTTATTTTCAATCTGTTAAGAAAGGGAAATATATGTATATAATCGGAGGACAAAATTTTAAACTTGAAGAAAAGGATAATCCTTTGTATCCATTTTGTCCGCCTATTGAAGGTTGTGATGGAGAGCCACTTCCATGTACAGAGAAAATTCTCGAGTCAAATTCTGACTTTTTCAATGACGTGTGGAGATCTATTGACGGTATCATCTGGGAACAAATGAAAGAAAACGAAGAAATTAGTCCGGATGATGAAAACCCATCACATTGGGCCGGTCGCGCCGGTTTAAGTGCCGTGAAATTTAAAAAAGCCCTTTATGTAATGGGAGGATCGTATAATGATGATCCAGCTGTTGTTGGAGGCCCTCCTACAAGGGTTTATTTTAATGATGTTTGGAAATCAATGGATAATGGCGAAACTTGGGAAAGAGTTTTAAAAGAGGCACCTTGGGAAAAACGTGCAGGAGGCATCGCTATTGTTAAAGATGGATATATGTACATGATTGGTGGCGAGGATGGTTTCACCTGTCCCTTTGATCCAAATTTCCCTCCTCAGGCTCAGCCTCCATGCTTGGACCCTCCATATTTTAATGATGTCTGGAGAACTAAAGATGGAGTAAACTGGGATCTCGTTACCGCAAATGCTGGCTGGGCCCCACGACCCGGACATCAGGTTGTTAT
>CP070731.1:1023758-1026130 GCA_020347545.1 Flavobacteriaceae bacterium
TTGAACATATCGTCCAAAGGGACATCACATATCGATGAAAGATATGGAAAACGATCGGTAACTATATTTAATTCTCTAAAGGCTTATAAAAAGCACACTCTGATTAATTGCAATCCCCTTACTGGCAGACTGCACCAGATCAGGATTCATCTGGCCTATCTTAAAGCGCCCATAACCGGGGATATTACCTATGGAGGAAAACCATTCTTTTTATCTTCAGTAAAAAGAAACTATAAAATTGGTAAGTTTGCAGAAGAACAACCTTTAATTCAACGATTGGCACTGCATGCATATCACCTGAAATTCCGGTTGTTTAATGGTGAATATGAAGAAGTTACGGCTCCCTATCCTAAAGATTTCAGGGTATTGCTGCAGCAGCTTGAGAAAAACACCTGATTCTGTGGAATTATTATTGGATTAATTGTTTTTCTTTAACATTAGCTCTATTTTTGTGCCTCGTTTTGCGTGAATGCAATTTCAAGTAAAAATTAAAATAAATAAAAATTGAACACTTTAACTTATAAGACCATTTCTGCCAAAAAGGAATCAGTAGAGAAAAACTGGTGGATAGTTGATGCTGATTCAAGGGTATTGGGTCGGGTAGCCAGCGAGGTTGCCAAAATAATTCGAGGCAAGCATAAGCCTTCTTTCACACCTCATATTGATTGTGGGGATAATGTGATTGTGATCAATGCAGAAAAGATCAGGATGACAGGTGATAAAATGAACAGTAAGGAGTATATCTCTCACTCAGGTTATCCAGGAGGACAAAAAAGGTTGAGCCCTAAACAAGTTATGGCAAAAAAACCTGAAAGGATCTTTGAATATGCTGTAAAGGGCATGTTGCCAAAGAACAGGCTGGGCAGGCAATTATTTAAGAACCTGCATGTTTACGCCGGAGATCAGCACCCGCATGAAGCACAAAATCCTAAAGTACTAGAGTTAAAATAAAAATCACTTATGGATAACATCAACGCAATAGGAAGAAGAAAAACAAGTGTTGCCAGGTTATATATGACTCCTGGCAAAGATGATTTCACCATAAATGGACAGAAGCTGGAAGATTATTTTGAATCTGAGATTTTGCAGATTATAAGCAAACAGCCTTTTGAGTTCATTGAATTTGATGGTGGGTATGAAATAAAGGTAAATGTTAGAGGAGGCGGATTTAAAGGACAGGCTGAAGCCGTTCGTCTTGCTTTATCAAGAGCATTGTGCGATCTGAATGAAGAGTATAAACCAATCCTGAAAAAAGAAGGTTTCCTCACAAGGGATCCGAGGATGGTTGAAAGAAAGAAATATGGCAGGAGAAAAGCCAGAAGAAGATTCCAATTCAGTAAACGATAATCAATTAATTAATATATTTTAATGACTAAATTAACTTACAAAGACTTACTTGATGCTGGTGTCCATTTCGGACATTTGACGAGGAAGTGGGATCCGCGTATGGCTCCATATATATTTATGGAACGTAACGGTATTCATATCATTGATCTGAATAAAACCCTCGCTACCCTCGATGAAGCTTCAAACGCTATTAGAACAATTGTCAGAAGCGGACGGAAGGTACTGTTCGTTGCGACAAAAAAGCAAGCCAAATCAATTGTGGAGGAGGAGGCTAAAAGGCTGCGCATGCCGTATGTGACTGAAAGATGGCTGGGTGGCATGCTTACGAATTTTACCACGATCAGAAAATCTTTAAAAAAGTTATCTTCCATTGAGAAACTCATGAAAGATGAATCTTACCTCAACCTGGCTAAAAGAGAAAGGTTGATGGTGACAAGGGAGAAAGACAAACTGGCAAAAGTATTGGGAGGTATCTCTGAGTTAACCCGTCTTCCTGCTGCTGTCTTTATTGTGGATGTTAAAAAAGAGCATATCGCTGTGAAAGAAGCGCAGAAACTGAACATCCCGATATTTGCCATGGTGGATACTAATTCAAATCCCACCGTTGCGGATTTCCCTATACCGGCAAATGATGATGCCTATAAATCAATTGATATAATCGTAAAAAATCTTACCAAAGCTGTTGAAGAAGGACTCCTCGAACGAAAGAAAGATAAAGATGAGCTAAGGTTGCAGCAGGAAGAAGATGAGAAGCGTCAAATGGATGAAGGTGCTCAGCCTGAAACTGCTGTTGAAGAAAAGCCTGCAAGGGAGAAGAAGGTGAGTGAAGCGAAAGCAGAGGAAAAACCTGAGCCAAAAGCAGAGGAAAAGGCAGACGCCAAAACTGAAGCTAAGAAAGAAACGGCAAAATCTCCTAAAAAAACTGAGGAAAAGGCCGAAGCTAAAGTTGAAGAAAAGGCTGAAGCTAAAACGGAAGAAAAACCTGCAGCTAAGACAAAACCAAAATCCGAAGAAAAAGCCAAGGA
>CP070731.1:1026230-1028595 GCA_020347545.1 Flavobacteriaceae bacterium
CATACGGAGTTTTCTTTTGACCGTATGATATATCAACTTGGTTTATTTGTTTTTTGTTCGCTATAAAATTCCGGGTAATGCTTTCCCGCACAATCTGGACATATACCATGGGTAAAACCTGCCAAGGAGTGTTTTTGAATGTAATGTTCAACTTTACTCCAGAAACCTTTATCATCTCTAATATTTTTGCAAATTGAGCATATTGGTATTATCCCACGTAGTGTTTCCACTTCTTCAAGTGTTTTTTCCAACTTGGCAGTTAATCTCTCTAACTTACTAATTACATTGTCTTTTTCTTTTTCTGCTTTTTTTCTTTCAGTAATATCAAGAATTACACCAATTAGACCACCAACGTTTCCATCAGACTCTTCAAGGGTTGCTTTATGAAAAATTACCTGGCGATTGCTATTGTTGTTTTTTCCTTTCACTTCAAACTCATAAATTTGGACTCCGGGGTTATTCATAAGTTCTGTATCTTTCTCGTGGTAAACCGCCGCAAGCTTGGCAGGAGCAATATCAAACGTTGACTTTCCTATTATGTCTTGTCGGTCCATACTTAAAAAATTCTCAAAACTTTTGTTGCATCCTGTGTATATATATTTTTCATTTTTTAAAAAAATTGGAACTGGAATATTGTCTAAAAGTTGTTGCTCGAAAGATAGTTGGTTGCTCAACATTTGTTCTGTTTTATTATGTTGACCAATCAGCTTAGAACATACCAAACCAAGCCCAATTAAACATACAGCAATCAGAGACCTCATATATAATTCGTGGTGAGGAACGCTAGCTATTATTGATCCTTCGTAAAATACTAATGAGTCTACAAGGGAGTCTATTACCCAGACGAGAATACCCAGAGCAATGGATAGTAAAATGATCTTATTTTCAATTTTCATGTCACAAGTGTGATTCTATAATTTTTGTCTGATCATTGAGGAAATTGAATAACGAAAGGGGTGTTAATTGTAATTAACACCCCTCTCCTGTGGACATAAACTTTTCGTCCTATATGTGAAATGTAGTTCAAAAAAAAGTCCATCAAATTAGAATTACAAAATATAAGGCCCCAAAGAACCATAAGCTATATAGCGCAGCAGCTCCCAATAGAAACCTCTTGAGAGGCTTTTCCAAGGTATCTGTTTTCTGTTCATTATTTTTTATTTCTTGCTCTGGCATTTTATTATCACTTTCAGATATCATTATTAAGCTGTTGCATTAATCACTACAGCCCATGTAAGAATTGACAGTTACAATAAGCAAAACACGTGCCACTGGTAAGTAAATACGAAGGTATATTGTTATTTCATATAGTTAGGCGCTCATTACAGTTCCGCAACACATGGGAATATATTGAGAAGGTTCGTGATATGACTAATAATTTAATCATTTCACCAAATATAGATGAAGAATTTTAATTCATTTAGCCAAACAGAATGTCAAAAAAAAACGATAAAGGCAGGGGATTATCTCCTGCCCATTTTTACTATTGAACCAGGTGGGATTCTGGAGTCAGAAATTCAACATATCCACCGTTCATCTTGATACTTTAGGAGTGATACACGACTTTAGATTGATATCAAAAGTATTCAGCCTTGCTTATCTGAGTTTAATTCTCATCCCACGACCATCACCGCCAAAATCGTCCCCGGGCTGAATCAAATCTGGAGGGTAAACATCAATTTTATTTTCTTCTAAAAATTTGATAACGGTGAAATTCTCGATTGAATACCAGAAGCCCACCTGCTTGCCTTCAGGATCGAGAATATAGTAGGCATAATAACTATTCCCTGAAGACCTATCTTCAGGATCGATAGTCCGTATCCATTTTTCTATTTGCGCAGAGTTGACATTCGGGATACTTACCCAAAGATCCGTGACCATTTGGTAATCCTTATGGACTCCTAAAATAGCATTCGGTTTATCATAACCACCGCTGGTAAAATAGTTGTAATCCGGCAGGACCTGATAGGACAAGAAAACCTTCTCGAGCTCCCGGTCAATTTGTAAAGACCCGCGGTTTTTTGTACTGGCACATCCTGAAAAAAAGAAAAAACTTACCGCTATAAAAAGAAATATTTTTTGAAAAGTTCTATTCATTTGAGAAGCTTGACAGGATAACCTGTAGATCATTCATTAATGTATTTCATCAGCATATTAACATGCTGAGGAGAGTCCCATTCAGCCGGGCCAATGAATTTTTCCCGGATGATGCCCTGCTTATCAATAATAAAGGTTTCCGGTATCCCGGTGAGTCCATATTTGGGGCCGGCAAAATTATATTCGTCGCTGAGAATGGGAATTGTGATTCCCAGTTTTGCAACAAAGTTTTTCACAACTTCCGGTTTGTCATTGTTGAATAATGCGA
>CP070731.1:1028695-1031054 GCA_020347545.1 Flavobacteriaceae bacterium
GAAAAAATAATTTTAAAAAAAAATCAAATTGTTTTAGAAAAACAAAAAAGGGTATTATATTTGCGCTCGCATTTGAGCAATCAGATACACTCATGGAGAAATGGCAGAGTGGTCGAATGCACTGGTCTTGAAAACCAGCGAGGGTCACACCTCCGGGGGTTCGAATCCCTCTTTCTCCGCGAAAGTTAAAACCCGCAACGAAAGTTGTGGGTTTTTTTATTCCTCAAATGTTGAGAATTCATTCTCATAAATGAAGAGGAATAAAAAAAGGCAAAGGCATTGCCAGATGCAGCTTTTCATTGCTCAGGATACCCTCAAAGGGATCACTATTAGTAATCCCTTTTGAGCGTTATATTTGTTTCATCTTAAAGATCTCTTTTGAGTGAGATGGGCAGGGTAAATTTAACAGCTACATTTTCACCATTTTTCTGACCCGGTGTAAACCTGGGTAGATCTGAAACTACTCTAATAGCTTCTTTTTCCAGCTCTTTATGTTTTGTTTTGGCCTGCATATCCCTGACATTACCTTCCTTGTCGATCGTGAATCGAACATATATTTTTTCGATCAGATCTTCAGAATCTTGATTCTTGGAATCTGTATCATCGATATTTTTCAGAAGGGAAGCATCAAAATTTGAGGATACATGAGCTGTTATTCCCTTTACCATACAGGCTTTCTGATCTTCTGCATCTTCACAACCGGGGAAAACAGGGACCTGATCGATTTGTGCAAAGGGAACTGTCTCGTCATCTTCCTGGGAAGAGGCATTCTTCTGTTCTTCATAATTTGCTACAGAACTGTTGACAGTTTTTTTATCAACATCTGCTTCAGCCTTATTTTTTTCACAGGAAGTATATATAAGCATTGCCGATAACAATGGGATCAGCATTACATACTTAATTTTCAATAAATTCTTTGAATGTTCTCGGTTAAACATAATAATTCGTTTTTTAATTAATAAATGATTGTTAAATGAATTGACAAAAGCTATTCTGTCAACCTTGAAAGTCTCGGCCAAAAGACTATTGAAAAAAGTACTTCGTTCATTTTTAGCGACTGATCTTGAATCTGCTATGAATTCATGGATCGCTGCAATATTTTTTTGGTAGATATAAGAGAATGGATTAAACCAAAATACAATCTTTTGGATTTCAAACAATAAGAGGTCTATACTATGCAGTTCTTTGACATGAATAAGTTCATGATCTATTATTTTTTTATCGGATAGGTTTGTCTCGCTTATAAATATGAAATTAAAGAAGGAAAAGGCTGTATGATCTTCCTGAAGAAGCACCAGACAATGATCGGCCTTTTTCCATTTTTTATTGCCTTGGATTAAGCTGTATAATTTTAAAATCTTAATGGCGAATAAAATTCCTGTGAAGATGATTCCTGCATAGATCATCCAATTCACAGAATTCATAAATAGGTCAGACCAATTGAACCGTTCTTCTATATAAACACCTGAAGCAAGGATCAATTCGGGCAAACTATAAACATATTCCGGACTGAAACTACTCACTAATCCTTCTATTCTGATCAGGGGAATTATATAGGCTAAGATTGAGGTAATAATAAGATAAAACCTGTTCCATTGGAAAAAAGTTTCTTTCTTTAGGAAGGCTTCATATACCAAATAAAAAGAGGCCTGAAACAGAATTACCTGGAAAATATAATCTAACATAATCTATTCGTTTTGTTTATCCATTTCTTTTAATATACCCTCGAGTTCTTTCAGATCCAGATCATTTTTTTTAACAAAGAATGATACCATACTTTTAAAAGATCCTCCAAAATAACCATCCACCAGCTTATGAAGACTTTGATTGGTATAGTCCGTTTTCTTGATCAATGGAAAATAGATGTAACCACGTCCTTTTTGCTGATGGGAAACAAATTTCTTTGTTTCGAGAATTCTGATAATCGTGGAAACTGTATTGTACGCCGGTTTGGGGTCAGGAAGCTTGTCAATAATATCTTTGACAGATCCTTCTTCGATCTCCCATAGTACCTGCATAAATTGCTCCTCGGCTTTAGTGAGTTGTTTGCTCATAATCACTTTTCTGATAGAATTATAAAGCAAATATAACTAAATATTTAGTTTAAACTAATATTTTAGTTGAAATTTTTTAAAATTGTCCTGTTTCTTTTCTTAGGAAGGGCGGAAAAACTCAAATAGTGCCGTTAAATATCCTGAATAGGGTGGCCTTAACATTAACAAATTTATTCTGAACCTGAATGGCTTTAAGTTCTGCTTCAATAAGCTTAGACTCACGGGTGTTGACAAGAAAAAGTGAGCTTTCTCCCAATTCGAACTTTCGTTCCTCGGAACGCAAGAGATTTGTATAATCGTTTACG
>CP070731.1:1031154-1033494 GCA_020347545.1 Flavobacteriaceae bacterium
GGTACAATTGATAGATCGCAAAAGTCATAAAAGCATGGGTGAATATATCCCATTGTCCGTTTCTTCCCGAAAAAACGATGTAAAAAGAACTTGCAAGTATCAGTGCAGCAATAAAGGACTGTTTTCTATCCTTGAATAACCGGTTCGCGAAAAAGTAGAAGGAGAAAATCAGGAAAACGGAAGTCAAAGCTGACGGTAATCTCAGGGCGTAGTGATTCGTTGTTCCAAAGACAGCTCCTGACAGGGCTGTTAACCATGTTGGAAGAGGAGGTTTTTCATACCTGGGTTCAAGATTCATCGTGGTATGTATCCAATTTCCGTGCTCAAGTATTTCCCTTGCTGTAATGAAGTTTCTTGCTTCCATAATATTCACTTCAAGAAGGCCCAAATGCGGAAAGAATATACACAGACAGGCCAGCGCAAGAAATAACAGGTAGCGTTGATTATTCATACTTTGAACTTTTAATTAAATAAATATTACGAATATATACTACAGAGCCAAAAAGGTGTCCGATGAACAATACGGGGTCCCTTCTTAATATGGCATAAATGATGATCAAGGATGATCCTGAAATACTAAGTATCCAGAAACCCAATGGCAGCACAGATTCTTTTCTTTTCTCCGAATAGATCCATTGATATACAAACCTGAGGTTAAACACAATCTGGGCCACACTTCCCATTACGATCAACCACCAGGGAATACTTTCGTTTTTAAAAACCCTTTCAAGGTCAATTTGATTATTGTTAAAGGTATACCATAAAATCATGAAGGGAGCAACTATCAAAAATCCTCTGAGTATAGCAGGCAACTTTTTCCAAAACCCGTTTAACTGTAGATTTCTAATGTAGACAAAGTAAGTAATTACCTGCCCGAGCATGATGGCAAAATCATCTCGGAACCATCCGTATACAAAGAGCAGGAACGAAGCCAAAAGGCTTAATTGCCAGAATATAAGGGGGGTAATTACTTTTTTTACCTTTTCCGATTGTATCCATTGAATGATCAATCGTGAGGAAAAAAGAATCTGGGCTGAAAATCCTAAACTGTAAATGAGCCATTCACTCATAAATTACTGTTTTATCTCAGCAGATGCATCTGCTATTTTATAATTGATATATTTTCGTTTCATCCAAAGATAAGCAAAGCAATCGGCCAAAGGCCCAAACAATCGGTTCCACAAATGATACTTTGCTTCACCTGCAACACGCGGGAAATGTCTTACGGGAACCTGCTTTATTTTTCCATCCTGCAGCAAGATCATTGCAGGTAAGAACCGATGCAACCCCTTAAACATAGGAATTCTTTTGGCGTATTCTGTTTTTATAATCTTCAACGGACAGCCTGTATCATCCATTCCATCGTGGGTGAAAGATCTTCTAATTCCGTTGGCAATGGTTGAAGACATGTTTTTGACAAAAGAATCTTTTCTGTCTGATCTGACCCCGGTTACCAGGTCATAATTTTCAATCTCTGCTAACAATAAATTAAAATCTGCCGGTGCGGTTTGAAGATCTGAATCAATATATCCTATTAGATCCGTAGTGGAATGGTCAAATCCGGCCTTTAATGCTGCGCTTAAACCTCTGTTCTCCTCAAAGCTGAGATATGAAAATCGATCATCATTATCGCAAATTGAGCGTATTTCAGCTTGACTGTTGTCCGTGGAACCATCATTCACCAAAAGGACTGTAGTCTTAGCCAAGGAAATATCAAGAAAAGAAGTAAGTTCCTCTCCCAACCTTGAAAGATTGTCTTCTTCGTTGAAAACTGGTACAATGATGTTAAGTGATTGTTTCATGTATGACCTCAACGCTTTCTCTCCATTATTATTGATACCATTTCTACGTTACCTCCAATTGGAGGGTTGAGCTTGGACACCTTAATTTTGGCTTTTTTCACCAAAGGTATTTCAAGTAAAATACGGTCAAGGATAAGGCTGGCGACGGTTTCAAGTAATTTTGTCCGTACTGCCATTTCTTCTTTTACAATCGTATTGAGGTGGACATAATCAACAGTATCGGCCAGATGATCGGATTTTGACGAAGGCTGAAGATCGGCTTTTACAGAAAGATCTATCCTGTAATCTGAGCCAATTTTACCCTCTTCCACCAGGCAGCCATGATAGGCATAAACTCTGATATTACTAATTTTAATTGTCCCCAAAATGTAGAAATTTGTGCAAATATACTTATTCCATATTCATAGGGGTCATTTTTATTTAAAAAGCAAAATTACAGTAGAGGCCGTTTGTAAGGTAATGTCCTGTCTAATAATCTCCATTTTCCGGGTACTTTGCCATAAATTCTTCTACCTTATCCACCATTTTTTTGCTTCCT
>CP070731.1:1033594-1035922 GCA_020347545.1 Flavobacteriaceae bacterium
TCCCTTAAAATTAATATCAAAAATTTTATTAAAATTGGACAAATCTCTATTTTTATCGGTTGCCGCAATAAAATATAGAACTATATCGTAAAAGATACTTTTTGTTTTATCTTCCAGTTTATTTATGTCTGTGACATCGCATCGTATGTAATTACAGAAGTTATTTGAATTGGGACCTTTACTAAGGGTGTGAATATTGGCGGGATCAACAGTTTTTGTTAGTTCCTGGTAAAAATTCTGCCCAATAAAACTATTAGCTCCCATAATCAAATATTTATATTCATTTAGATCAGGCATCTAATAATCTTTAGCTTTAAATAATTTCTGGTATTGTAAATTGTTTAGTTGACTTGTTTGGTGTCGAGGTAATCATCTATTTGTTTCTGGCAGCTTTCACGTATACTTTGGCCATTTTGATAAGATTTTGTCCATTCGATAACGAAATCAATCGCTTTATCAAGATTCCATCTGGGCAACCAGCCAAGTCTCTTATGCGACTTGGTGCAATCAAGCTTCAGGTGATTTGCTTCATGGGGTTGATAACTGTCATCTGACTGAAATGAAGCATTTGAGCCCCATTTCGAACATATCTTTTCAACCAGTAATTCAACTGGTATGGCATCTGCTTCAAGAGGGCCAAAATTCCAAGCTTCAGCATATTGGGGCCCATCATTATAGAGATGTTCAGCAAGCAGCAAATAGCCGCCAAGTGGCTCAAGAACATGTTGCCAGGGCCTTACAGCTTTTGGGTTTCTGATAGTGATTTTATTCCCATTTAATAGGGCTGTCATGCAATCAGGTACCAGGCGATCAACAGACCAGTCTCCTCCGCCAATAACATTCCCTGCACGTGCAGATGCCAAAGATACACCATGTGAGGCATAATTTTCTTTATCGAAATATGATCTGCGGTATGAATCTGTAACAAGTTCGGAACAAGCTTTACTATTCGAATAGGGGTCATGGCCTCCAATCCTGTCAATCTCCCTGTAGCCCCATAACCATTCACGGTTTTCATAACATTTGTCAGTGGTTACATTTATGATGGCTTTCACTTTCTCTGAGGCGCGAATTCCCTCAAATAAATTAACAGTACCCATAACGTTGGTTGAATAGGTTTCTATTGGAAACTTGTATGAATGACGTACTAATGGCTGGGCGGCCATATGGATGACAATTTCCGCCTGTGATTCAAGCAACGCTTTAGTAAGGGAATCGAGATTCCTTATGTCACCGCGAATATCCCGCATGCCATCTCCAACTTTGGCTAATTCGAACAGGCTTGGATTAGTTGGCGGATCGAGTGAGTAACCCGTAAGAGAAGCACCAAGATGCTGAAGCCAGATTGAAAGCCAGCTTCCTTTAAATCCTGTGTGTCCTGTAAGAAGAACTTTTTTGCCGAGCCAAAATTTTATATCATTCACCATAATTTCCAGGGGGCATTTCCTTTCTCCCAATATTCTTCAAGAGTTATTTTATCTCTTAGTGTGTCCATGGGTTTCCAGAAATCAAAATGTTTAAAAGACATTAACTGGCCACTTTGAGTCAGTTTTTCTAAAGGTTCTTTTTCAAAATACGTATTATCGCCTTCAATAAAATCAAAAACTTCAGGTTCTAAAATGAAAAAGCCTGCATTGATCCAGTTACCATCACCCAATGGTTTTTCTTGGAAATTTATGACATTGTTGTCGTCATCTATTTCCATTGCGCCAAATCGACCACTTGGTTGTGCTGATGTAACTGTTGCATGCTTACCATGGGAGCCGTGGAATTTTACGAGTTTACCAATGTCAATATTGCCAACACCATCTCCATATGTGAGCATGAAGGTTTCATTTTCAAGGTGTGAGCGAACTCTTTTTATACGGCCACCTGTCATGGTATCTAGTCCTGTATCAACCAGTGTGACCTTCCATGGTTCAACTGAATGCTCATGAATAACCAATTCGTTTCCATTGGTGAAGTCGAAAGTCACATTTGATTCGTGCAGAAAATAATTGGCAAAATATTCTTTTACTACATAACCCTTGTAACCTAAGCATATGATGAAATCATTAAATCCATAAAAAGAATATATTTTCATAATATGCCAGAGAATAGGTTTCCCGCCAATTTCCACCATGGGCTTTGGTTTTAAAGTGGTTTCTTCACTTAATCGTGTACCAAGTCCTCCTGCTAAAATCACAACTTTCATAAAATAACCTGTTTCTGAAATTATATTTTGTGGGGGGCCTCTTGCCAAACTGATGTTAGATGCAACATACTTATAAAATTTTTACCAGGCAAATAAGATTTAGGTGTAATCATAAAAATGCTAAGTTTCTGCTT
>CP070731.1:1036022-1038338 GCA_020347545.1 Flavobacteriaceae bacterium
GGTTTCTTTTCTTGTAATACTCAAAAGGCGCGTCATTCACTTGAGAGATGGAACTCAAGGGAATCAAAATTGTAATGACAAAAAAGAAAATTATCTTTGATTTCATAATTTATAAATTTATTAGGTTTGTGTACTTAAAAGTACAATTATTTTTTGAAATAAAATGATTGAATCGGTCCAATTCAAAAAATCGGAAATGCCATGGTTAATCTGTGGCCTTAAGCTTCTCGCCGAGGGAGGAAACAATCGCATGAATATCGATGTTTTAAGCGAACGTGTAGGAAAGGCAAAAACCAGTTTTTATCACCATTTCGGATCTAAAAAAGAGTTCCTCTACAGACTGGCTCAATATTGGGGAAAATACTACACCAAAGATTATTTTGATGAATTGGCTCCTATTAAAGAGCCGAAAAAGAGATTAAAGGAATTGTTAAAAAAAGCCTATTCAGGAAGGGATATAGACTCCGTTTCTTTCTATTTTAAAGAGCTGGCATTAAAAGACCCTGATTTGGACACATTAGTGAACTATATTGAATCATACAGGCTAAAATATGTTTATCAAACACTCTTAGATTTAGGAATTAATAAAGATCAGGCCATTATAAAATCGAAAGGATTTATGTATCTCTTCTTTGGATGGTCGGTATTGAATCCGGTTCAAATGCTGGATAAAAAATCCGATTTTAGGGACCTTGAAAGGCTCATAGACTACTTCATATTTGAAAAGATCTAAAAATTTTTGAAAATTCATCATTGGTACAGTTCAAGGTACTTTTTATCCAATTCTACAGAATCCTTGTATTTTATTCTTAGGTCGATTAATTTTTTATGTAAATCAGTAACAACAGCCTTATAGTCCGGGTCATTA
The DNA here is from genome assembly GCA_020347545.1 of Flavobacteriaceae bacterium. Taxonomy (GTDB): domain Bacteria; phylum Bacteroidota; class Bacteroidia; order Flavobacteriales; family Flavobacteriaceae; genus Lutimonas. The sequence continues at coordinate 1,036,891 of CP070731.1, forward strand.
TAGACATTTTTCAATTCCTGCGGGTCATTCAGACGGTCATACAATTCCCATTCGTCCACATCATGATAAAAATGAACCAGTTTGAATTCTTTGGTTACGATACCATAATGTCTTTTTACCATGTGTACGGCAGGATACTCATAATAATGATAATAGACTGCTTCTCTCGTCCATACCGAATCTTGGCCTTTGAGGAGAGGCATTAAACTTTCACCTTGCATATCTGAAGGTGCCTGAATTCCAGCTGCTTCCAGAAAAGTCTGGGCAAAATCAAGATTCTGAACCATTTCTTTATTGGTTGTTCCGGGTTTAATCTTATTGGGCCATTTTATGAGCAGCGGAGTTTTAAACGATTCATCATAGATAAAACGTTTATCAAACCAGCCGTGCTCCCCTAAATAAAAACCCTGATCAGAGGTATAGACCACAATAGTATTCTCCGCCAAACCAGACTCCTCCAGATAATCAAGCACTCTGCCTACATTATCATCCACCGAAGAAATGGTACCGAGATAATCCTGCATATAGCGCTGGTATTTCCATTTCATCTTTTCGGCATCAGACATTCCCGGCCAGTTTTTTTTAAAGTCCTCGTTAATGGAATCAAGAACGGGGTCATATAGTTTCTTTTGAGCTTCATTGGCCCTGTTATAGGGTCCGTAAAAACCATTTGGAAACTCCTTTACCTCAGGTAAAACATTAGCCATTTCGTCAAGGGTTTCAGGACGTATTTTGCTGTCATGACTATACATCATATGGCTGTACAAATTCATTTCCGCCGTTTTAGCTGCAGTTCCCCTGTTGGAATAATCATCAAACAAGGTTGCCGGCTCCGGAAACTTTTTCTTGTTAAACTCAGCAAACTTTTCGGGGCTTGGCCACCAGGGTCTGTGAGGAGCCTTATGCAGATACATCATCATAAAGGGTTTTTCCTTGTCCCTTTTATTATCCAGCCAATTCAGCGTCAGGTCGGTTATAATATCTGTTACGTAGCCGGTAATAACCGTATCGCCATCTGACTTCAGGAATCTTGGATTTATATAGTGCCCCTGCCCGGGCAATATCATAAAATCATCTACTCCCTTCGGATTGTTCCCAAAGTGCAACTTTCCAAACATCGCTGTTTGATAACCCGCTTTTTGAAAAAGTTGCGGGAAGGTAACCTGTGTGGTATCAAAAGGCATCCTGTTATCAATTTTTCCATTAAGATGTGTGTGCTTTCCGGTTAATATTGTTGCACGAGACGGGGCACAGATCGAATTACTGACACATGCATTCGTAAAAAGAAGACCTTCGTTAGCAATTCTGTCGATATTGGGGGTTTGAATTAATTGACTCCCGTAAGCGCTTATGGCCTGATAGGCATGGTCATCAGACATAATGAACAAAATATTTGGCCTCATTTCCTGCACCTCCTGTTTTTCAGAGCAAGAATTCAAAACCAAAAA
>CP070731.1:1038438-1040740 GCA_020347545.1 Flavobacteriaceae bacterium
TACACTTTCGAAAGTGTATTTTTTTGATTAAAATTATTATGAAAAAAAGAAAAATAATTATACCCCTCATTTTATTTTTATCTTTTTATTTCGGTCAGGCTCAATTGATTATGATTGACGATGAAACGGGTGAATTCAGATATGAAGAAGTGGTAAGGGCAGAAGGATTAAGCAGTTCGGAGATCAAATCGAGAGCCATTGCCTGGCTTGGAAACTATTACACACAAATTGATTCGGCACAAATAGACTCGAACAGTATAAAACAGTTGAATACCTATCATTTTAACTGGAAATTGATTCGCAAAGAAATTAAGGTGGACCTTTATTTTGATGTAAAGATCATCGCCAAAGACAATCGTTATAAATACGATTTTTACAACTTCAAAGTTGGCAAATTAAAAGGCTCCACTGTTGACGGTTTGGATCTCAAGACCTACATTGACAGGTTTCCAACAGATTACCAGATCCTGATTGAGGAGCCCATTGACACTGAATTGACAAATGCCATAGAAAGCCTGATTTATTTTGTTTCCAATAACAAGATGGAGCCTACCGAGGATGATTGGTAGATCAGTTTGATAAACTTGATTATAGAAGATCCAAAGTTCTCTCCAAAGCCATCCCGCGAGAAGCTTTTATCAATATGGTGCTGTTTTCAACATCATAGTCCTTGAATTGATCCTTGAAAGCTTCAAAAGAGATGAATTTTGTCAGACCCTCAGCAGATAGTTTCGTTTTTGAAAAATTCTCACCGATTAAAAATACTTTATCAAGGTCTGATTCGGAAGCAAGTCTTGCTATGCGTTCATGTTCAACCTTGCTCTCTTTTCCAAGTTCAAACATGTCACCCAATATGGCTATTTTATGATCTGCGGATAACTTTGATAAATTATCAAGGGCCACTTCCATGCTGTTGGGATTCGCATTATAGGCATCCATAATAATTCGATTTGTCTTTAGATCGATGATTTGCGACCTGTTGTTTTTCGGAACATAACTTTCTATTCCATTTTTGATCTCCTTTGATTCAATTCCGAAATATGCACCCATCGCAACCGCTGCCGCTATATTGGTGTAATTATAATTTCCAATCAGTTGACTTTTAATTTCAACCTGATCAAACCTCATCCTGACAAAAGGATCGGCACTGAGAAAAACGGTCCTGAAATCCACATCCTGTTCATCACCAAACAAAATCCTTTCCATACCTTCAGATTGCTCCATTTGAATGCGGTCATCCCTATTTACAAAAACCTTTTTCTGATGAGCCTCCAGATGCCTGTACATTTCTGTCTTTCCCTTAATTACACCTTGAAAACTACCAAAACCTTCAAGATGAACTCTTCCGAAATTAGTTATATAACCATAATCCGGTAAGGCAATTTTACACAGTTCATCTATTTCCAGTTGATGATTCGCACCCATTTCAATCACTCCGAAATCATGTTCAGGCGTCAGGGCAAGCAAGGTCAGGGGCACACCGATGTGATTGTTCAAATTACCCTTGGTAGCAAGGCAATTGAATTTACGTTTCATTACGGAATGAATCAATTCCTTGGTTGTGGTCTTTCCATTACTCCCTGTTAAGGCCAAAATGGGAATTTTCAATTCATTTCTGTGATATGTTGCCAGCTCTTGCAAACATGAAAGAGCATCATTGACAAGAATCATTCGTTCATCAACTTTATATTCTTTCTCGTCAATTACGGCATAACTGGCTCCCTTTTCAAGAGCCTCTTTTGCATATTTATTACCATTAAAACTTTCACCCTTTAAAGAGAAATAAATGCTGTCGCGCACATCCTCCCTTGTGTCCTTGACTACTTTATAACTCTCTTTATAACGTGTGTATATTTCCTCTATTCCCATGAAGTAAATGTAAAAAAAAACTCAATATCAGTTCCTGATATTGAGTTTTTTGAAATTATATTTTGGTCCGTACTACTTTGACTGTTTTCTTCTTCTTGAATACGACATCTGACCCAATTTGTCCGTGGCACATCTGAATCCAATGTAGTTCGTTGCCATATATTCAGGAAGGTATCTTCTTTGTGCAGGATCCAGCCAGTACGCTCTGTCTTTCCAGGATCCACCTTTGAATACCCTTGTCTGGTCACTAATCAATGTAGTTCTGGTTTTCGTATCATATTGTTGAATGATCAATCCACTTTCACCAATTTGCCTTGGTATTTTCGGAGAGTTATACATTCGGGGCTTTTCTTCTGAATCGTCCTCATCTCTGAAGAATTGTTTCGTTGAAGCAAGGTCCCCGTCACGATTATCAATATTATAGGCTTTTTCA
>CP070731.1:1040840-1043128 GCA_020347545.1 Flavobacteriaceae bacterium
TTGATAAAATACTTTACCGCGTTGTGGAAAGAAGGATGTGAACCTTCGAAACTTGCCCCCATTGTAGGCCAGCCTGTTTCAGAGATTATTACCTTTTTGCCGTTGGCTGCCTTCACCGCCTGATTGTACATTTCTTTCATGTAGACCAATGAGTATTCCAGAGGGCAACCTTCCCAAAACGGATAACAATTGGCTAATATGACATCACATGCCTCTGTTATTCTTGGCCTGTTTGAGAATTCATAATAGGCATCTACATAACCCATTGGAACATCCGGAAGTGCCTCTTTTACCTGATACATAAATTCCAGTAATTCATCTTCTGAAAGATCCTTTCGATACATTACTTCATTCCCCACAGCTGCTATATCAACATAGCCTTGATTTCCGAGCTCAATTAAGTTGGTGATTTCCTTTTTATTGATCTCAGGATCATCCCCCAACCATGCACCTACCATGGTCTTAAGTCCAAATTCTCTCGCTATACGCGGAATCGCCTCATTACCATCAGTACATGAAAACGATCGAATCCATTTAGTATAGGGAGCGATAATCTTCATTCTGCGTCTAATTTGTTCCTCTGATATCTGGTCACCCGGCTCCTGCCCTTCTTCATAGGGGCTGAAGCAAAGGCCATGCATTCCATTCTTTAAAAGTCTTTTAAATAAATTCTGTAAGCCATTACTTGTTTTATCTTCATGATCAATTCCTGTTAAGGACCTTAATTTTCCTGCTCTTACTGACATTTTTAAATATTTTTTAGTTTTTCATTTTTATCCCATATTCCCCAGCGCTGACCAACATCGCCTTCATGATGAACCTTCCAGGATTCATCAAAAGAGGAGAAATAATACAATTCTATTCCTTCCTCTCTTGCCCAATTCTGAACATTTATAAAATACTTTATGGCATTTCCCTGAGAGGCCACGGCGTCACCGGTCTGACTTCCTTCACTTGGCCAACCCGTTTCAGAAATGATTACCGGTTTCCCCTTAGAGATTTTCTTTACCGCCTTATACATTTCATGTAAATAACTTGTGGATTGATCTATATGACATCCCTCCCAGAATGGATAACAATTCACAAGGATCACATCACACGCGTCCACAAGAGCCGGGTTCTGTACAAATTGATAGTAAGCATCCACATATCCAACCGGGATATTTGGCAACGCTTCCTTGACAGTTTTGACATAATGAATTATTTCTTCCGTACTTAATTCACCTCTTAGCAAAACCTCATTACCAACCACGGCAATATCCACATGTCCTTTATTAGCCTGTTCGATCAAGGCCTGAATTTCCTGATCATTTTCGGTTTTATTATCACCTATCCAAGCTCCGGCCATGGTTTTCAATCCATTTTCACGCGCAGCTACAGGAATGAATTCGTTTCCTTCAGTACACGAAAATGAACGCACCCATTTCGTATAGGGCGCAATGACTTCCATACGATGACCTATTTGCTTTTCAGACAGAATATCACCTATATCCTGCCCCTCAGCATAAGGACTAAAACACAAACCATGCAGTCCGTTTTTTAAAGAATTCAAATAGAGCTTCTTTATTTCTGAATTTGATTTTCCAGAAAAGTCAATATCTGTTCCAGCCCTTTCTTTTAAATCTTGTGATACCATCGAAAGCAGTTTTCCCTCTTGATATTTGAACTCCATATCCGGAGTTTTAGCTGATTTACGGCGGTCCAGTTCCTCTCTAATCTCGTTGGCACGATCTTCAGTCATGTCATAACCACGCATTACCAAAATTGCTATAAATGTTCCCAAAATAGGCAGGCCTGAAAAGAATGCCCTTAAACCTATAATGGCACCTTCAGTCTGCGTTTCAGCATCAGCATCAAAACCTATAAGAGAAAGAATCAGTCCACTCAATAGTCCGGCTATGGCGAATCCAAATTTTACCATCCACCAGTAAATGGCTCCAAAAATACCCTCCCTGCGAAGTCCTGTATTCAATTCATCAAGGTCGATAACATCTGCCGTCATCGACATCATTAGCACAAATAAACTTCCTATTCCAAAAGAAAATAAGGGCAGGGCAAAAATGAACATATAAGGTTTTCCAGGAATAAATAAAAACCAAAGTAGGATATATCCTAAAATGGAAATACTCTGGGAAATCAAAAAGGCTCGCTTCTTACCCACCAATTTGGAAATCCTTGTTACAATGGGAATCACCAGGAAAGTTGTTGCCAAGGCTCCAAGACTTCCAAATAAAGTGGGCCATATTCCTGCAGCCCCAGCATCACCGGCAAACAGATAATACACAACG
>CP070731.1:1043228-1045494 GCA_020347545.1 Flavobacteriaceae bacterium
AGAATCCTTATTCTTTGGATTTCCCCATTCGTCAAACTCACCCGTTGTCAAAGGAATACTTTCATCAAGCATGGTAGTCACCACATCCACAAAAGGAACCGCCGCTATGATTCCATTAAAAATTTCAGGATTAAGATTTACGACCGCACCCATCAATAAACCTCCGGCCGAGCCCCCTTCAGCATATAAATGATCCGAAGAAGTATATTTTTGTTCAATCAAAAATTTTCCGGCATCAATAAAATCATAAAAGGTATTCATCTTATGGAACATCTTTCCGTCTTCGTACCAGGTACGGCCAAGATACTCACCACCCCTGACATGAGCAATGGCATAGACGAACCCTCTGTCAAGCAAACTCAATCTGACAGAACTAAAACGATCGCTTACAATGCTCCCATAGGATCCGTAACCGTAAAGTAACAAAGGGGTATTCTCATTGATTTCCGTCGTTTTTTTATAAACAACGGAAACGGCAACCTTTTTACCATCCCGAGCCGTCGCCCATAATCTCTCGCTTGTGTAATTTTTCTTATCGAACGTATCACCCAGAACTTCCTGTTCCTTTTTAACTTCTTTGGATTTATCGTCAACATTGAAGTCAATTACCGAGTTAGGTGTTGTTAATGAATTATAACTGTAACGAATTGTGTTGGTATCAAATTCCGGGTTGTTATAAACTGATGCAGTATACGTTTCCTCTTCAAATGGAAGATAAAAATCTTCCTTTCCGTTCCATCTTTTGATTCTGATCCTGTTCAACCCGTTGTTTCTTTCTTCCAGCACCAGGAAATCCTTAAAAATGGAAATATCCTCGAGCAAGGTATCTTTTCGGTGAGGAATGACGTCCACCCAATTTTCCTGTCCTGTTTTTGCCACTGGAGTCTTCATCAGTTTGAAATTAACCGCTCCTCCTTGATTTGTAAGTATATAAAAATCATTTTCGTAATGTGCCACACTGTATTCCAGCTCACGTTCCCGTGGCTGAATGATTTCAAAGCTTTCCTCAGGCTTATCAGCATCAAGAAATCTGTATTCTGTTGACAGGGTACTGTAGGAACCTATGATGATATATTTTTTAGACTTGGATTTATATACAAAGGTCCAAAACGTTTCATCTTTTTCCTCAAAAACCAATTCGTCCTCTGATGTATCGGTTCCCAAAACATGCTTATAGATCTTATCGCTTCGCAAGGTAACAGGATCCTTTTTGGCGTAAAAAACGGTTTTATTGTCATTTGCCCAGGCTGTACTTCCGGTTGTATTCTTTATCACTTCCGGAAACAGGGTCCCGTTCTCGAGGTTTTTGAACATAATGTCATATTGTCTCCTGCTTATGGTATCTACCCCAAAAGCCGCAACATCATTGGACCTGTTTACATTGAGGCTCGTCAAAGCATAGTATTCATGACCCTTGGCAAGTTCGTTGACATCAACAATTATTTCTTCCTCAGCCTCAAGGTTCTCCTTCTTTCGGATATATAAAGGATACTGGTTACCCTTTTCATATTTGGTTATATAATAGTATCCATTTTTCTTATAAGGGACCGATTCATCATCTTCTTTGATTCTCGATTTCATTTCTTCAAAAAGATCCTCCTGAAACTTTTGGGTATGCCCCATCACCGAATCATAGTACTTATTTTCGTCATTCAAATAGTCGATAACCTTTTTATTCTCACGTTCATTCAACCAATAATAATCATCTGTTCTCACATCACCGTGAATCTCCATTTTTTTTGGAATCCTTTCAGCTACTGGAGGCTTTAACCCCTTTTTTGGCATATTTCTAACTTTTTTGTTATCCAACTTTACATTTTCACAGGAAAACGCAAAAGTAATGGATATAATAATTGCAATAACATTTAATTTTTTCATTTAAAAGTGAAGTATCGCATTAATTCGTAATTTTGTTTTGCTACGAAAGTACAAATCAATTCTAACTTTAAAAGAAATAATTATGTTTGGAGATATGGAAGGAATGATGGCAAAATTGAAAGAAGCCCAGGCGAAAATTGAGGAAACCAAGAACAGGCTGAATACCGTAATGGTAGATGGAGATGCCGGAAACGGAATGGTCATCGTTACAATTACCGCAAATCGGGAAGTGAAGAACATTGCCATTGACGATGAGCTGTTGGAAGACAAAGAAGCTTTAGAGGACTATTTGATACTCGCTCTGAACAAAGCCATTGACAAGGCCAATAAAATAAATGAATCCGAAATGGCAGCTGCTGCAAAGGGCGGCCTGCCTGATATTCCGGGA
>CP070731.1:1045594-1047848 GCA_020347545.1 Flavobacteriaceae bacterium
ACTGCCCCTATACTTAAGGCCTCCTCATCAACTTCATCGAGAAATGGCATAATATCCTGCTTATACGGAATGGTGACGTTTAATCCGCTTAAAATGGCCTCATCCTTTTTCAATTCAAGTCTTAAATCATCAATCTCCTTCAGATCATAATTTACATACTCATGATCAGTTAAATTCAATTTCTTGAACTTGTTGTTAAAATAGTTTCTTGAAAATGAATAAGATATATTCCTTCCAATTAATGCAAATCTTTTTTTACCCACTGTGAAAATCTTCTTTTACCGAGAACACCTTGTTGAAGAGCCTTAAAAAGACCACTCCAAATTAGGATCCTTTTACTTTTTATAATTGTCTATGGCTGCTCTGACACTTTTATATTTTAACAGTAATTCCTGAGCCAGGTCCTCATCTATATTTAGTTCAGAGGCCACCATCCGAGTACCTCGTATCACAAGTTTTTCATTGCTCAACTGCATATCGACCATTTTATTTCCTTTTACTCTTCCTAATTTAATCATAACCGAAGTGGAAATCATATTGAGAACAAGTTTCTGAGCTGTACCCGACTTCATTCTTGTGCTTCCGGTAACAAATTCAGACCCGACGACCACTTCGATAGGATATACCGCTTCCTCGGCGACTTCTGATCCTTTGTTACAAGTTACACATGCCGTTAACACGTTATTTTTGTTGGCATCCCTAAGGCCTCCTATCACATAAGGTGTCCTTCCCGATGCGGCTATCCCCACCAAAACATCCTTTTCGTTGATATTGTACTCCTTTAAATCGTGCCAGGCCTGTTGAAAATCATCTTCGGCATTTTCAACCGCTTTTCTTAAAGCTCCATCTCCTCCGGCAATCAACCCGATTACCCAGGAATCCGGAACCCCGTAAGTTGGGGGGCATTCAGAAGCGTCCAAAACTCCCAGCCGTCCGCTGGTGCCCGCTCCTATATAAAAAAGCCTTCCTCCCTTTCTAAATCGACTGACAATTTCTTCTACCAAAGGCTCAATTGCCGGTATGGCATCCTGAACGGCAAGAGCAACTTTTTTGTCTTCATTGTTCATATTTATTAAAAGATCTCGAACACTCATTTTCTCAAGATCGTCATAGTATGAAGATTGCTCAGTAGTGGATCCTTCTCTCATTTCTTTCCATTTTTTTTGATTATCAACAATCCTAATATCGTTATAAAAGCATTGACAGCAATACTTATAAAACCGAAGTCAAAATTAAAACTATTTTTTAGGTAAATACTCAAACCGTAGGTCATAGCCGGGGCCATAATGCAAATTAAAGGAACCCATCTGTCCTTTACATTTACTTTTGAAAACATTCCCAATAAAAACAATCCCAGCAAAGGCCCGTAGGTATAACCCGCCACCTTGAATATTAAAGAAATCACATCGCCTCGACTCGATGAAAAAGACATGATTATTAAAAATACAACAAGTGAAAACCCAAATAGCACCCTGTTTTTCAATTTCCTTTTCTCATCTCCTGATTTATGCGAAATATCCATAAAATCATAGGTAAAGGAGGTTGTAAGTGCCGTCAGCGCCGAATCAACACTTGAAAATGACGCCGCGATAATTCCAAGGAGGAAACTAACACCCGTTACCAGGCCTAAATGATTAATTGCCAGATCCGGGAACAGGGTATCCGTATCAAGATATTGACCCTGTTCACCCAAAGGCAAAGTTACCTGGATAGCATCTGCATAGATATAGAGAAGTATCCCCAGTCCAAGAAATAAAAACTGAGTCAAGGCGAGTATAAGGCTGAATGTAAGTGTATTCTTTTGAGCATCCCATTGATTCTTACAAGTCAGGGTTTTTTGCATCATATTCTGATCAAGTCCCATCATGGCGATCGCAATAAGGATTCCTGCCACGAACTGTTTAAAAAAATTGTTTCCTGATTTCCCGTCCCAGTTAAAGACTTCAAAATAGTCATGCTTCAATACCCTGCCCACGGATTCGCTTATGGAAAGATCCATGGCAGTGGTAATGGAATATATGGTAACCACAGCAGCCAGAATCAGAAATGTAGTTTGCATGGTATCTGTCCACACGATGGTCTTTATTCCTGATTTGTTGGTATAAAGCCAGACCAGTAATAAAATTATTACAACGGTTAAATAAAACGGAACTCCCAGCTTATCAAAAAAAGCAAACTGTAATATTTTTGCAGCTAAAAGTAGTCTTAAAGATGCCCCAAAAGACTGGGATATCAGAAAGAATAAAGAACCTGT
>CP070731.1:1047948-1050189 GCA_020347545.1 Flavobacteriaceae bacterium
GTGACCAAGGCTCTTTTTCGATCTCCGGATTCATTATAAACCAAAGCTCCGTTTCGTCTTGAACCTATCCAGATACTTCCTGATTTATCGATTATCAGTTCCGTTAATCCCAGGGCTCTCTGGTCTGTTATTATAGAATTCAAATCATATCCGCTCCAGTTTCCTCCGGGATCAAGTTTTTTTAGTTTTTGAGGTACCCATGCGTTGGCAATCCAGAAATTTCCCCTATTGTCAAAAGCCGCTCCATTTACTCGTATGCTCGATTCAGGCCCTCCGTTTTGATAAAGGTCTTCCAGGCCACTATTGGTATCATCCCAAATCACCTTCGGAATGTCATCTTCAACGACCACCATTCCGCTTCCCCAGGAACTCAAATAGGCTTTGTTCTCATCGTCTGGGTCTAAAGTGATATTTACAAGATCCTGAGCCGGAAACGATTCATTATAGTCTACATTGACCCAGGCCGAGGTCCCCAAAGCAGAACCGTTGTAATGAGAAAATCCCAGTTTTTTATTCAAGGGATCAAAAGAAAGATTATAGCCTCCATATACCACCCACAAATTATTGTTCCCGGCTTCAATCGAAAAAACCTTATTGGATGCAGGACCTTCCGGATGAATTTCTCTATATGACAAATCCGTAAAATTCCTGTTTAAAACACCATAGGTCTTGGTGGCCAGATAAACTTCATTGTCCTTTGCAAAGGCACTATTCAGCTCAAATTCAAATCCATCGCTCGGTTCTGCCTCATGGAGCAGGGTGAGGTCCTTGTCCAGAACCAGAGCTGATTTCTTAAGGCTAACTGCCATTCGATTCGAAGAAGACCGCAATTTTAAAATGGTTCCGTTATAATTTCTTCTCTGTTGCAATTGGTCAATTCCGACCAATTGAAATAAAAGACTTGAACTGCACGTAAAAATTTGTCCTTCCAAAATTGAAATTGACCTGAAATTCCCTAAAAGATCTCCCTCGGGTTGCAACCAGTTGTTATAATCAATCAGGTTCGGATCGTTGACATCTGCAGAGTAAATTCCCTTTTCCGTAACTGCATATATCGTTTCTTCGTAAACAAGTGTTTCATTGACAAAAACAGGATTTGAGTTTTCGTCAATATAATAGGTGTCTCCGAAATTTAGATTGACAATGTCGTAAACCACGATTCCAAATGGAGTTGACAAGAACAATTTTCCGTTGTACTCGCTTATATGATTGATTTGCTTTTGCCCTGTAATGTCAAGCCTTTCGATATCGTTAGCTACCGTAATTTTTCCATTTTCATCTATAATTTCAATCAGTCCGCTTTGGTACCCTATAACAAACCTGTTTGATTCCTGGCTAAAATAGAGGCTCGTGGTTTCCTTTCCCGATAAACCGTGAACAGATGAAATCTTTTGTATTTGATTGGTTTGATTTACATAAATAAATGCTGCATTGTCAGCTATGGCATATATGTTTTCATCACTAATGAAAAAATCCTTGACGTTATTGTATGAGAAATAATCCTCCCAGGTCGTACTAAAATCCGTTTGGCCTGAAAGGCTTTGAACAGCAACAAGCAGAAAGAGAAAATCAAAAAGGTGTTTTTTAATAAAAACGGGCATCTACAGAATTTTTCTCAAAGATATTTAAATCCTTTAAAAACCTGTTATTTAATCTCAATATGAAGCCTGTTACCACTGGGTCAAATTCCTATCAAAAAAATAGCCCCGGAAAATTCCGGGGCCATCACCTTGATTTATACTTTTTTTATCCTGTCAATATACGATTCATTGAATCAGATTTTACTAATAAGAGTTTTGAAGGTCCAATTTTGTTACCGCCATTAATTCTCCTTCAAGGAAAACCTTAATCGGATATACTCCTTTTTCAAAATTCTCTCCCTTTCTCTGAATAAACATGGTTACATCAACATCATGATTATTATAATTGATAATGGCATGATCCGTATACTTCGATTGCTTCTCGGTATTTTTAAGGGTAAAAATTCCTTTCGCTTCTTCAACTTTACCTTCTGGGTTCTGTAGTACAAGATGTGCTTCTTTTTTACCGGATCCAACCTTTTCATTGCTCAAAAGTTTAAAGGATACCTTGATCAAATCTGTTTTGTTGGCACTGCTTGTTTTCTGGTACTTTCCTTTTCCATTTTTCTTCATCGCCGTAATCTGAATATCGTCTACACTGAGGTTCTCTTCCATCTCAGCCACTTTCGCCTTGGGTTCTTCAACTTGTGCAACCGTATTT
>CP070731.1:1050289-1052519 GCA_020347545.1 Flavobacteriaceae bacterium
ATAGATAATTGATTCCTTGATCCAGTACCTGTTTATAACCTGTAGAAAATTAGCAAATAGAATACTTAAAGGAAAAATCAAAAAAAGGAACTCAGATCCGTCTTTAATCGGTGCTAATAAAACAACCAGAAGTGAAACCAAAATATGGGCTAATAGCAGGGACCAGGTTGATTTAAAATCAATTTTTGCCAGTAATGACCTTTTCGTTGTGGGATAAATCGCGGCCAGTGTTAAGGTACCAATTAACGCTAAAGGAATTATCATATTTTGAGCAACATAGGTTGAAATATCCATGTTTATTTGAAAATTCCACAGCGCGTAAAAACGAACCAGGTCATCAAATGCCAGCAGGTAAGTATAGGAAAGGAATAAAGGCGTAACCAATCCAATTAAAGGAATTAAAAAATTACGCCAGTCTGTTTTCCGAAAGATGACAATTCCGGCATAAACGATCAGAATAAAAAGAACGCTCCAAACGTAAAACAGGCTTGCAATGCCAATCCAGAATGAACTATCGAAAATTTTTTCCTTGGTTTCTAAAGATGAACGAAGGCTGTAAATCCTTCTAAATGCAAACAGAAGTATGAAATTTGACAAGAACAGTCCATCATTACCAAAGATATTTGGAAAATAACTGACCATTAAAATAAAGAAAAGAATAGCCAGTGAATTATCTTCAGTCAGTCCATTTTTTCTAATAATGAAGTTTAGAATGAAAATAATCAGGATCGACAACAAAAGAAACAATCCGCCTTTAGCGAAAAGATATAAACTCAGTGACTCCGAATTCACCTGTATAACCGCAACAACAAAAATCAGAGCGACCATTATTGACAGCAACAAAAAGTTAATTGGCTTCGTTTTGCTAAAAAAATTGGCAATCATGATGATATTTTTTAATTTTGCCGCTCAGATAATGGTTTCGAGCCATTTTTCTTAAGAATAAGCTAATGTAAAAACTTTTACAACATAAGCCTTAAGGTTAAAGTTGATTTTAAAAAATTTAATATGATTTCGAATAATTTTTTCAGAGCACTTGGAAATTTCTTTACAGAGGTATTATTCTACCCGTATGAAGCAATCAGGTCAATAGATGGATGGTGGATGTCAAATATTTTCAACATGATTCTCTTTGTCATAACATCAGGGTTGTTTATTTACTGGCTTGGACAACTTCGAAAATATAGAAAGGCTAACGCCGACTAATCCAATTTAAAATCACACCCAATTGGGAAGCAAGAATAAATTAAAACGATTCAAAGAAAATGAATCTTTTAAAAATGTCATTCAGCCATGTCGTGAAGAAGTTCTTGACGGACTTTCACTTAAGGGAGAATGGCATTCTTTTTTTGGGAATAATAATCCTATTATTCTTGAATTGGGTTGTGGAAAAGGAGAATATTCGGTTTCTCTTGCTGAAAAATATCCAGATAAAAATTTTATCGGTGTTGACATAAAAGGTGCTCGTTTTTGGAGGGGTGCGAAAACTGCGATTGAAAAAAATCTTGAGAATGTGGCGTTTCTGAGAACTCAGATTGAACTGATCGATTCGTGTTTTGCGGAAAATGAAGTCACAGAAATTTGGATTACGTTTCCTGATCCCCAAATTAAATACAAGAGAACCAAACACAGATTAATTACCAGGCCCTTTCTTGAAAAATACCAGCGTATTTTGAATAAAGAAGGAGTTATACATCTTAAGACCGATAGTGAGTTTCTTCATGGCTATCTTTTGGGGCTTTTACATGAAGGCCATCATGAAGTCATTTATGCCCATCACGATATTTATAACAGTACCAGTCCTCCGGAAGAGGCAACTTCCATCCAGACCTTCTATGAAAAACAGTATTTGGAAATTGGTAAATCAATTACCTACACGAAATTCAGAATTAAATACTAACTTTCAACTTATTTCTTTAATTTTTAATCATGTCCGGAAATGTCAATTCAAAAGAAATTAATTTTTTTGATCGTGTATACGAGGTGACCCGGTTAATTCCTTTTGGTCGCGTTACCAGCTACGGGGCAATCGCCAAATATCTCGGAGCCCCCAGATCCTCCAGGATGGTGGGTTGGGCATTAAATTCCTCACATACAGATGATTCAATCCCGGCACACCGAGTGGTCAACAGGCATGGTTTATTAACGGGAAAACATCATTTTAACGGGACAAATTTGATGCAGCAACTCTTGGAAAATGAAAATGTTAGGATCGAAAATAACCAGGTTG
>CP070731.1:1052619-1054835 GCA_020347545.1 Flavobacteriaceae bacterium
ATGGAAAATATTGAAGTTCAGAGGACGAGTTTTGATAAAATCTGTGTAATACTTGTCGGAGTAAACCAGGGAGAAAAGTTTGGAGAATCTCTCGGAAAAATTATAGTTAAGCACAGCGATCAGAATTAGGACCACCACAAAAAATACAGTAACCCAGTCGCTCGTAGACGATATGCGTTCCAGGCCTTCAAACATCAAACCAGAATTTGAGAGATTTTATCATTGATTCGGGGTGAAATTTACTAAAACTTTGTTTCCCTGCAGCCCTGCAGGAAGCCCCTCGAAAGAGGCCCCAATTCGAAAAGTGATTTTCTCCTCCTCCAGCTGAGCCGGAACTTCAAAAACGGCTTCCAGATTCTTTGTTTCCCCGGCTTTCAAACTTTTCAAATTTGGAAATGAGAGCTCAATTTCTTCGAACGCCATTTTTCTCCGTTTTTGAAAAACCCCCTTAAGACGAATATTTTTGAAGTCAATGGCCTTGTCATAGGTGTTGATCAGCTTAAAAGGAATCCGAATCTCCTGACCTCTGGTCATTTCGATGGATTCAGCCTCTATCAGACATTCCATTTTTTCGTAAGTTCTGAAAGGATCAATTCGACAGCTATAGAGATCAAGTCCATTCTTGTTCACCAGAAATTGATTCTTCTTCAATTGTTTTCCAACGACATAGATTGATCGGCCCTGCATTTCGGATTCGGTGTCAAGAAGCAAATACTGACTGTTTCTGCCATCCGGTATTCCAAAGGCATGTGTCTCAATACCTGTGCAGAAAGCATATACAGAGGCGTTTTGGTAAGAGTTGATGAATACAAGGGGAGATCCGCCGGTTTTCTCTTTCACTTGAGGCACCCAGGTGTCAGCCAGATGGGGTTCGAGGGTTATTTGAGAGAGTGAGGGGCTCACGAAAAAAATGCGAGCCGCAATAATCAGGACCAATTGGGCAAGCCCTAAACGGTACAACCATTTCCTCGCCTTAATATGGTGTATGAAATACGGGAATATGAAAATCGCCATGGGAACAAGCATCGCTGATAGCCATTGTGCTTGAGGTTGGGATCGGAAAGACGAAAAAAGAAAAAACAGAAAAAAGCCAAAAACGGTGAATTTAAATGATTTTTCAAGCGGTCCAGTTGCTTTTTTCTTCCAAAAAGCACCATAAATTACCGGAAAGGTGATACCCACAACAGCTACCGCGTTAATGAACTGATTCAAAGTAAACATGAAACGATAAGCGTCATCGCCTCTTTCCTTCAAGTGATAGACAAATGTTGGGAAACCATTTTCATATTGCCAGATCAAATGGGGTGTAAACAATGCAAGTCCGAATATGCCGGCAACCCAAAACCGAGTGTTCAACAATATTTTTAGGTTTGAAAGCGCGGCAAAACCAATGATGAGAATCCCATGGTATTTGCTGTACAACAAAGCAGCCATGGCGAACCCCAGAAACAAACTGTTTCGAATACTGTCATGCTGGAGAAACCTCTTGTAAAAGTAGAAGAAGACAGAAGTAAAGAGCAATAAAGGCGTATCAGGAGTGCTTATGAATCCATAAACCTGGAGAAACACGATAGAAACTACGACAAGAAAAAACAGTGCAACATGGTTTTCTTTTTCCTTGTCCTCTATGGTGTTCCACATAAAAACTAGCATCAAGACAAAGCTAAGAGCACTGATAATTCGAACACCCAGCTCACCGTCAAAAACAAGGCCTCCAAGCCAAATGAAAAAGGCCACCATGGGAGGATGATCATAATAACCCCATGCAAGATGATTCGACCAGACCCAATAGTAGGCTTCGTCTTCAAGAAGGCCTGTATAAGCACTTTGCAAGACATTGACGACAAAGAACAATAGAAGGAATAAGAAGAATTGACGCTTTGGGGATTTCATAAGGGTCCTGAAGATAATCTTAACACAAAATTAGTAATTAATTATCTTAACTTTGCCGTAACAATCCCGGTATTATGCACGACACTCTGGTCATTATTCCTACTTACAATGAAAAGGAAAATATTGAAAAGATAATCAGAGCAACTTTTTCCCAAAAAAAATCATTTGATATTCTGGTGGTTGACGACAGTTCTCCCGATGGAACGGCTGATATTGTAAGGAAAATTCAAGAAGAGTTTCCGAAAAGTCTCTATTTGGAAGTGCGAAAAGAAAAAAATGGGCTAGGGAGGGCCTACATTCATGGTTTTAAATGGGCACTGGCA
>CP070731.1:1054935-1057131 GCA_020347545.1 Flavobacteriaceae bacterium
GCTGAATTCAGTATTAAGATCAAAACCTATATTCTGTTAACCGTGTCTTTTTTCCTGTTTATCACAATCATTGGAATTCCGATATTAATAATCTGGTTGCTGGGCTTTGGCCAATATGTGAGCAGAAGGTATTATGAGAATTTGAAATGTACACTTACCGATCGGCATTTGATTTTTAGTAAAGGAGCATTTTTTAAGGTGGAAAAAACCATACCACTTGAAAATATTCAGGATTTGACATTTCTTCAAAATCCGATTCTCAATCTGTTGGAACTAAAAGTTCTTAAGATTGAAACGGCAGGTAGCAGTAATCCCGATGGTAGCGATATGAAATTGATTGGAATCATTGATTCTGAAAACTTTAAAAAACTGGTTCTTGAAGAAAGAGAATTATTGGTGCGCAAACCCAAGATTGAAGACACAGGCAATCAGGAAATGGAAACACTAAATGTTTTGAGAGAAATAAGGGATCTTCTAAAAGATATGCAGGAACTTAAAAAAGTTTAGGCCTCCGGGAATGAAATAAAAGGGATAGTTTACAATGTGCTATTTTAAGAAACTATGAGAATATTGCTTACCGGAGCAACCGGTTATATTGGGAAAAGATTATTGCCGGCTCTGGTAAGTAGCGGTTATGAAGTTATATGCTGCGTAAGGGATAAAAAAAGATTTAACCCTCCTTCATCATTGGTGTCAAAGATTGAAGTCATCGAATTGGATCTCCTTGATAAAGCATCGCTCGACAACATTCCCAAAGATATTGACGGGGCCTATTATTTGGTGCATTCCATGTCGGCATCCAAAAACTACGAATCCCTCGAAAGTCAATCTGCGATTAATTTCAAAGAAGCGATGAACAAAACTCAAGTGAGGCACGTGGTTTATCTCAGTGGCATCATCAACGAGGAAACACTTTCAAAACACCTTTCTTCGAGAAAGAATGTAGAGAAGGAACTTTCCAGGGGTAAATACAAATTAACTACGCTCAGGGCCGGAATCATAATAGGGTCGGGTAGCGCATCATTTGAGATTATCAGGGACCTGGTAGAAAAATTACCGGTTATGGTTACACCTAAATGGCTTAATACAAGATGTCAGCCTATTGGAGTAACAGATGTAATCAGTTTTCTTTTGAAAACCATGTTGAATGAAAAAGGGTATGACAAAGATTTTGATATCGGAGGTCCGGATATTTTGAGCTATAAAGATATGTTGCTGGAGTTCTCAAGAATAAGAAACTTGAAACGCTATATTTATACTGTACCTGTAATGACTCCAAGGCTTTCGTCCTATTGGTTGTATTTTGTAACATCTACCTCTTATAACCTGGCCATAGCTCTTGTGAACAGTATGAAAGTAGAGGTGATCTGCAGGAACAACAACTGGGCAGAGACTTTGGGTATTGAGCCCATGAGTTACAAAGAATCGCTTAGAAAAGCTTTTAGTAAAATTCAAAGTAACGAAATTGTTTCAAGCTGGAAGGACGCTTTAAGCAGTGGCACATTGAAAATGGATATTTCGGATTTTATCAATGTCCCTTCTTTTGGATGTTTTACAGATCAAAGAGAAATGAAATATGATGATTTAAAGGTCACTATTGATAGAATCTGGAGAATTGGAGGAGAAAATGGATGGTATTATGGAAACCTTCTATGGAAGTTTAGAGGGTTTTTGGATAAACTGGCAGGTGGAGTCGGATTGCGAAGGGGAAGGACCAGCCCGGTAGATCTGAATTCAGGTGATGCTGTTGATTTCTGGCGGGTATTATATGCTGATAAAAAGGAGGGCAGACTGTTATTATTTGCAGAGATGAAAATTCCGGGTGAGGCATGGTTGGAATTCAGAATTAAAAACGGGAGGCTGGTGCAGACCGCAACTTTCAGGCCTGTGGGTATTATGGGACGAATTTACTGGTACTTGATATACCCTTTTCACGGACTTATTTTTAAAGGTATGCTAAGGAATATAGTGGCACCTGAAAAAAAATAAATATGATTTTAAAAGACAAATGAGGACTGCAGTATTTTGGTTTCGACGGGATCTGAGAATTGAGGATAATAAAGGTTTTATCAGCGCTCTGAAAGAAAATGACAGGATATTGCCTGTTTTCATCTTTGACGAACTCATTACCGATGAACTTGAAACTGATGATCCGCGAATCACTTTTATTTACGAGTCTTTGTTGAAAATTAATGA
>CP070731.1:1057231-1059426 GCA_020347545.1 Flavobacteriaceae bacterium
GTTATTGCCAAATGGAATGGCTTTAATAAAATTGGTGAAAAGATCGTTACACACTATCCACGTAAATTCGGACGTACAAAATTTGGTATTGAGCGTTTTATAAATGGATTCCTCGATCTGATCTCAATAACTTTTGTCATGCGGTTTGTGAAAAAACCAATGCATTTCTTCGGAACATTGGGAACACTATCTTTTCTGCTTGGTCTGTTCATCACTTTCTGGATAATAGGACTTAAGATCTATCAGATCCAAAATCATCTTCCAGTCCGGGAAGTAACGAGCCAGCCGCTGTTCTTTTTAGCCCTCGTAGCATTGATCATAGGGGCACAAATGTTCATGACAGGATTCCTTGCAGAAATCCTCACACTGAACTCAGATAAGACGTCACAATACCTTATTGTTGATAAAAAAGGTTTCAAGTAGATAATCCATGGCCAAGCGGTTCTATTCCATCATCATTCCCGTTTATAATCGCCCTGATGAAGTTGATGAACTACTGGAGAGCCTGACACATCAAACCTATAAGAATTTTGAGGTTATCATTGTTGAAGACGGGTCTGTTGAAAAATGTGACAAGGTAGTTGAGAAATATGTTCATGAATTGAATATCAGCTATTGCTACAAGGAAAACGCAGGCCAGGGATTTGCCAGGAACTATGGATATGAAAGGGCAAAGGGTGAATATTTTATTGTTTTTGATTCCGATTGTTTAATTCCTTACACCTATCTTGAAACTGTTGAATCCTCCTTAAACCATATTTACCTGGATGCTTATGGAGGACCGGACAAAGCACACCATTCTTTTTCCCCTATTCAGAAAGCCATAAATTTTTCAATGACATCTATCCTTACAACAGGTGGAATACGAAATAAGAAAAAAGCCATAGGAGGATTTTCACCAAAGAGTTTTAATATGGGAATCTCCAGGATCGTATACGATGCCACCGGAGGATATATCATCCCATATAAAGGAGAGGATATCGAATTCAGTACACGGATCCGAAAGATGGGATTCAAAACGGGGCTGATAAAAGATGCCTTTGTGTATCATAAAAGACGTACTTCCTGGTTTAAATTTTTTAAGCAACTCCATTTTTTTGGAACTGCCAGAATTAACATCGCCCGATTCTTCCCTGATCAGTTAAAACTTGTCCACTTTTTCCCAGCCTTCTTTACGTTGGGATTCATACTGACAATATTAATGTGGTTCTTTTATCCTTCATTTGCTAAGATCTTTACAATTACCTATGCTGCATATTTCTTTATTTTGTTTATCGCCGCTTTAATAAGTACGCGTAACCTTTTAGTTTCTATATTAAGTATCTGGGCTGGTTTTCTCCAATTGACAGCTTATGGAACAGGACTTTTACAGGAATTATTGATCTCACTGTTCAAAAAATGAGATATTAAGCCCTTAATCAGTTTTTTTTTCTAACTTTTAAAACTTTTTACAGATCTGTTTCATCTATAGTCCAGAAGCTTCATAAATCAATGGCCGAAACATTAAGAGACATAGCCCTATATCACAGTGAATGCCTGGTTGAAAAATCACAGAAAGGTGACAACCACGCATTTGGAAAACTTGTTGGATTGTGGTTTAAAAGGATATATAACGTGGCGCTGAAATATTTTGGTGATCATGACCTGGCGATGGAGGTAACACAACGAACTTTTATATCTGTTTATAATCATCTCGACAGTATAAAAGATGTGAAAAGCTTCAAATACTGGCTTTACAAAGTGGCAATCAATCAATGCCACGAGGAAGAAAGAAGACAGAAAAGAAAAACCTGGTTTTCAATCTTCCAAAGTGATGATGCCAAGCGGATGGAAGAAACTAATTTTCAGCCGGAAAAAGAATTTCAAAGGAAAGAAACAGAGGAAATTATGGGTAGTATATTAAAAACACTTCCGGAAGAACAGAAAGTGGTCATTATTATGAAGGAATATGAAGGCATGAAATTCCGGGAAATTGCTGAGACACTGGGGATCTCAGAGAATACAGCTAAATCAAGGTTGTATTACGGGCTGAAGAGCCTTAGAAAAACAATAGAAAATAGTGGTTTGAACTTAGAATATAAATAATCATGGGTACAGAAGATTTTAACAAAGAACTGATTACATATCTCTATGACGAAATGTCGACTGAAGAAAGACAGCATTTTGAGATAGCCATGGAAAATAATCCTGAACTT
>CP070731.1:1059526-1061720 GCA_020347545.1 Flavobacteriaceae bacterium
AAGGTCATAATCTTCTGGCATGACAAATCCACTGAACCCTTTAGCAGTTAATTTAAAATAAACACCTCCGTCATCATCCTGCATGGTTAGAATCCAATCGAGCTCATACTTCAGTTCATCCCAAAGATCGACGATCCCGTTGCCTGTTTCAGGAATGTTAAGCCCGATTTTTGTCATCATTTCGGGGTATTGCTCAAGGATCAAAAGCATCTGGCCCACAGAAAGCGAGGCATTTACAATATATTTTCCATAATCTCCGGCATCGTACCAGCCTCCCGGAGCATTCAAAGTTCATTCTGTTCTTCCCGATGAGGGATGATACAAACATTTATCATCCGGATGGCCTTCTGCTCTTTGGTAAATGACACCATACTCTTCTTCAATTGGCATGGAAGCCCTTTGAAAATAATAACTCTTAATGGCCGCTTTTAAGGCCTGTCCGTACAGCCTCTTTTTGATCTTAAAAGGGTAAGATGCGATCGTATCGTTTACCACTATATAATAGGCTCCCGGAGCAGTAAATGAAGAAAAATCACCCAGCATCACCTTTTCCCCTGAGGCATCCCAGATACCCTGATCAACCAGTTCACCCGCGTAAACTTTGTTGTTATAAGCATCAACCAGCTTAAAGCTGCTCGCTTCCGTATCAACAATGGTAAATTGTTTGACTGAAGAAGGGTAAAATCCAATTTGATTTATTCTGATCTGATCAGAAATTTTTGCAGATCCTTTTTTGGAATCACAACCATAAAAAAGTAATAGAATAAAGGCGCTTAAGGCAATCAGTTTTTTCATTGTAAATGCTTTTTGGGTAATTCTTGTCTATTGACGTTCAAATGTACTTGAATATCGGATTAAAACGTAATATTAAATTGTCACAATACGATTCTAATTATTCAAAAAATTTTCCATTTTATCCGGTAGCTAATCCTGATCTTTTCTTGTAGATCAAGAATGGCTGCCATTTTAAATGGGTTCCGCAACGCCACAACCACTCTATTGGGCCATATCGGAACTTTTTCAACCAGTATTTGCTAAAAGCGGTTTGAAGGATGATCACTGCTATGGCGATAAGGAACATATAAAGGTTTCTGAACTGCCCGAGCATTCCCATTCCCCATCCAAATAAAATAAAGGTACCAATCACCGATTGGAAGAAATAATTGGTCAGGGCCATTCTGCCGAAAGGAGCAAAATACAAAAGCCTTTTCTCCCATTTGACCTTTTTATAAAGCAAAAGAAAACCGCATAGGATTATGGAAGCCATGGCAATGTTGAACCAATCCATAAAATTCATCCCCAGCATGAAAATAAAAGAACTTGGATCCACCTGCTGGCCGGCGGAGGCAAAAACCGCAAAGGTAATCACTACCGAAACCAGGGCCACCACTACGGACCAAAGCATAAAATCTTTTATTTTTTTTGCGTACTGCTCAATATGCCTGAAGATACCTATTCGTCCCAGCCAGAGCCCGATCAAAAAATAAGCAAAGGTATAGTAGAACCTTCCAAAAACAGAAAGCTGAAAATCGATTTTGGTCAGCATACCATATCCGGCGTTGGCTTTAAAAACCTCCCATATGGTTCCACTTTCGATGGTGTTAAAATAGGCCTGAACCTGGGGGTTCTCTGTATCCATCATCGGATGAATTCCGGTAATACTTTCTCCACCGAAAATGTAAAAGGCGATGATCCGAGGAAACCCAAGAATAATGAATCCGGCTGTTATCAAAATCCATTTTGTGGGAACCTTGTAAAAAGGAATCAAAAAAGGAGCAAGCACGGCGTAAATAGTCAGGATATCCCCTCGGTAAAAGAGTTGATGCAAATAACCGATCCCAAAAAGAAGAAGGGCTCTCCACAAGAAACGTCCTCCAAAGTTGATTCCCTTTTTATATGCGGATTCCATTTGGATAAAAAAGCTGATGCCAAACAAAATGGAAAAAAGAGCAAAAAACTTACCTGAGAAAAAGATTTGTATAAACCCTCGAAGAATGTTGTCCGGCAGGCCATTGACCCCTTCCATAAAACCAGGTGGAGGAGGGCCCGCTATGTATTGTTCGATCATGTGTACGATAACCACTCCGGCCAGGGCAAATCCTCGGAGTGCATCTATACTGTGAATTCTTTGGGTGCTTCGTGTGACTGACATAGTCTGAAGAAATTTTGGATACAACTACTTGACGCCCTGAAT
>CP070731.1:1061820-1064009 GCA_020347545.1 Flavobacteriaceae bacterium
GGGTCTCAATAACTTCATCTTCTTTTTCTCCAAGCCCAAGCATAATTCCCGATTTAGTTCTTTTCTGGCCTGAATCTTTAATATATTCAAGAACCTCAAGGCTTCTATCATACTGCGCCTGTATTCTAACCTCTCGTGTAAGTCGTCTGACCGTTTCCAGGTTGTGTGAAATTACCTCAGGTGCTACCTCAATAATTCGATCAATATTGGTTTTTATTCCCCTAAAATCGGGAATAAGTGTTTCCAGGGTGGTAGATGGATTTGTTCTTCGTATCGCATCCACTGTTTCTGCCCATATTATTGATCCTCCATCCTTTAAATCGTCTCTGTCAACCGAGGTAATTACGGCGTGTTTAATTTTCATCAAATGGATGGAACGAGCTACTTTCTCAGGTTCATCCCATTCAACACTTTCAGGTTTTCCTGTTTTCACACCACAGAAGCCACAGGATCGTGTACAAATATTACCAAGGATCATAAAGGTAGCTGTACCTTCTCCCCAGCATTCACCCATATTAGGGCAACTACCACTGGTGCAAATGGTATTGAGTTTGTATTTGTCAACCAAGCCCCTTAGATCAGTATACTTTTTACCAACCGGTAACTTTACTCTCAACCAATCCGGTTTTTTTGTTCTTGGAACGATCACAGATTTATCTGACATGCTGCTAATGTTTTAATGGCTGCAAATTTACGAAGAAAATCATAAAGGGAGAGATGTGAAGATCACCTTATTGATTCCTTTATATTAATCCTGTTTTGATAAACAACATTTTGAATTTCATTCAGTATACCTTATCATCGAATTCAACAGACAAGAATCTCAGATAAAGGATCCTTTGATCATTACTTTGTCAATTAGGTTGCTTCCAAAAGCATAGGGGATGAAGTTTAACGAAGGTATATCTTTATAAACAATCAGGTTGGCGTCTTTACCTCTCGTTATACTTCCACAGGAATCGCTTAGACCCATTGCATAGGCTCCGTTGATAGTGGCCGCATTTATAGCTTCTTCCGGCGTCATTTTCATTTTTATGCAGGCAGTTGAAACTACAAAATTCATATTTCCACTTGGGGTAGAACCCGGGTTGAAATCAGTTGCAAGTGCGAGTGGAAGTCCCTGATCGATCATTTTTCGAGCAGGAGTATAAGGAATGCTCAAAAAGTAGGAACAAGAGGGCAACGCGACGGGCATAACATCGGAGTCCTTTAAAATTTCAAAATCTTCCTTTTTCATTACTTCAAGATGATCCACACTCAAGGCCTCGCATTTAACGCCGACATCAATACCACCAATACTGTTGAATTGATTTACATGGATTTTAGGAATCAATTCATGAACTTTTCCAGCTTTCAGGATCTTTTCAGTCTGGTGAATATCAAAATAGCCAATTTCACAAAAAACATCAATGAAATCTGCCAGATTTTGTTTTGCCACTTCCGGGATCATTTTCTCACAAATTAAATCCACATAGGCTTCTTTATTATTCCTGTATTGAGACGGAAAGGCATGTGCCCCCAGAAAAGTAGCCTTAATATTGATCGCATAAGTGTCCTTTAGCATTTTGATCACATTAAGCATCTTTATTTCCGATTCAAGGCTTAATCCATAACCTGATTTGATTTCAATTGCACCTGTTCCCAATCGCATTACCTCTCTGATCCTTTGTGAGGCCTGTTCAAATAATTCCTGTTCAGAGCTTTCTTCCAGTTTTTTAGCTGAGTTGAGTATTCCCCCTCCTCGTGCAGCAATTTCTTCATAGGAGAGGCCCTTGATACGGTCTACAAATTCAGACTCCCTGTTGCCCGCATAGACAATATGTGTATGAGAATCACACCAGGCGGGCAGGATGGTATGTCCTCTTGAATCGATAACCTGATCTGCATTGAAGTCCTGAAGGTTCGACATGGATCCGAAATCGGTAATTCTTTCATTTTCTACAACTAAAAATGCATTTTTTATGGTCGGTAAGATCTTCATTTCCTGCCCTTGAACTTTCATGATCGATGAATCCCGAATTTGAACAAGTTCCTTGATGTTAAAGAATAAAGTTTTCATGATTTTCTATCTGCGTTTGGTCTGCACGGCTAATTTAATTATTTAATTCACGCATCTACTCTAGTAAGTTACAAATGTTACCTCATTATACCGTCAATAATTGCGGATATAAGTATCTTTGTGAAAATTT
>CP070731.1:1064109-1066295 GCA_020347545.1 Flavobacteriaceae bacterium
TTTACCAGGATCGAAACTCACTTGACCTGTTTCTCCCGGCAACACTACGAGACTGTCACTTTTTGAATAGGGTCTTTTTTGCAACCCGAATACTGTAATTGTAGAATCTTTCAGGGTATTGGTTATTCTTGCTGTGATAGCAGTTCCTTCAGTAACCCTGACTAAAGGTGCGGGGATTGAAAGTTGTTTGTTAACTTCTCCTACGGCAACCATTTTCAGGCCTGGCCTGTCATTGGTTTCCATTCTGAAATCTCCCCATTTAATTTCCAGGTTAAGATGAAGTCTTTCGTCTATTTTAGTACCGGCCGCTGTTCGATTATCATTGGGAAGGATTGGCGTTAGACCAGATGCTTTCCCTGCGGGTAGATATCTCGGATGATCTATGTCGGTATTAAAATCGTCAATTGAGATCAATGAAAAAATTCCTGCTGATAATTTTTCAGTAGAACCGGTACCGCATTGAACATTTCTGCTTCGAATAAATTCGCTATCATATACCACCAGGTCCTGTCTTTGATCACATGCCGATAATAATAACATTAGGACAGAAATAAGGTATATGCGAAAACTCATAAACAGATGATTTTAATATGATAATTTAAAAGTAAAGGAAAATGTTCCAGCTTTGTATTCGATAGGGACGAAGCTAAGGTTTTAGTTCCCCGGCAGTATTAATTAGTTATCGAACAAAAGCCGGCAATCAGAAAGAATATGGGCATTATAAAGCTGTGGATAAGGGCCACCGTATTATAATCCGTCAAGATCACGGTATGGTTCAGATTTATACGGATTAGACATTATAGTCTAAAACACAAGAGATTATCGCAGAATGAATGAACAGACATAAGAGCATCATAATTTTCTGAAGGAGAGCTTCTAACGCCCCATCCAGCCGCCATCAACGGTCAGTATTGCCCCGTTCATATAATTAGAAGCCTCAGAGGCCAAAAACACTATGGGGCCTTTAAAGTCATCTGGCCTGCCCCATCTGCCCTGGGGAATTCTTTCGAGAATTGATTTAGATCGAATCGGATCTTTTTGAAGAGCAGCTGTCATATCCGATTTTATATAACCCGGAGCAATTGCATTAACATTGATTCCCTTAGCTGCCCATTCGTTTGCCAGTGCCATCGTTAGTTGACCAATGCCCCCCTTGCTGGCCGCATATCCTGGAACGGTAAATCCACCTTGAAAAGTCAGCAACGATGCCGTAAATATGATTTTTCCATGACTACGCTCAATCATGCCCTTACCTATTTCACGGGCCAGAATAAAGTGTGCGTTAAGGTTCACTTCCAAAACCCGGTCCCACTCTTCATCAGAGTGCACAGCCACCGGAGCTCGGAAAGAGGTGCCTGCATTGCTGACCAGAATATCTATATTAAAATTCTTGTTTTCTAAATCATTCATAAACCTATACAGATCATCCCTTTTAGAGAAATCACATTGAAAAGACCAGAATCGCCTGCCCAACGCTACAACTTCTTTTTCGATTTCACTTCCCTGTTTTTCCAAAGAGGCAGATACACCAATAATATCTGCTCCGGCTTCGGCCAAACCCAGTGCCATAGACCTTCCAATTCCCCTGCTACAACCCGTAACAAGAGCTGTTTTACCATTAAGTACAAATTTTCCCAATACTCCTTTCATTCATCTTGAATTACTAGTTAGATTTTATTCAAAGGAGCAGTACGACATAAACAAATATTTTTTATGTAATCTCCTCTCAACTTTTTGTTGTTCATGAAGCATCATGAATGATAAAAATAACCATTGTTATCACCAGAACATTAAAAATTTGTGAATAATTTGTATTTCAAACACTTTTGATTCAGGAACAAATGTCAACAAAGCCTGATAGCTAATGAAAAACCTCAGGTAATCTGGTTTGTTTTCTTCAAAACAGACAGAATTTTTCGTATTTTTCACAATGTTTCTTATGCTGAATTAAATAACTTCCAATCTGAAAATTAAAAATAACATAGACGTTTTATCCATATGGTCCAATTATAAAAGTGGATTGGAATTTTATATTTTAAAAAATGTAAAGGATAAAGATGTAGCCAATGATCTGGCTCATGAGGTACTTTTAAAAATTTATAATGCCTGCTGCTCGGATAAAGAGATTAAGAATGTAAGGTCATGGATGTATCAAATTGCCCATAACACAACTGTTGATTACTTTA
>CP070731.1:1066395-1068557 GCA_020347545.1 Flavobacteriaceae bacterium
AAATCCTCGGAGTGCATCTATACTGTGAATTCTTTGGGTGCTTAGTGAGACTGACATAGTCTGAAGAAATTTTGGATACAACTACTTGACGCCCTGAATCAGGGAATGTTACGATTATTAGGGTGAAATTTTAAGCTGTAAATGATGATAAATGATTTGTGTTCTACATGAATAGAACTTATCTTGCATATTGGATCATTGAACAAATTAGTATGGCACAATATTCAAGATTAGAAGTAGCTAAAGTAATGGAGCAAACAGGTTTGGTACCTTTGTTTTACCATTCAGATGTGGAAATCAGCAAAGAGGTAGTCAAGGCCTGCTATGATGGCGGGGCAAGATTGCTTGAATTTACCGCCCGAGGGGATTTTGCGCATGAGGTATTTGGCGAGCTGGTAAAATATGCAAACCGGGAATTACCAGGAATGATCCTTGGTGTTGGTTCGGTAACTGATGCTGCAGCAGCTTCCAGATTTATGTCTTTAGGAGCCAATTTCATTGTTACCCCTGTGTTGCGCGAGGATATTGCCCTGGTGTGTAACCGAAGAAAGGTTTTGTGGTCACCTGGATGCGGAACACTGACTGAGATTGCGCGGGCCGAAGAACTGGGTTGTGAAATCGTCAAATTGTTTCCGGGAGGAGTGTACGGACCCGAATTTGTAAAAGCTGTAAAAGGCCCCCAGCCCTGGACGAGTATCATGCCAACAGGAGGGGTGTCCCCCAACGAAAAGAATCTGGGAGCCTGGTTTAAAGCCGGTGTCACCTGTGTGGGGATGGGTTCCCAGTTAATCAAGAAGAATGGTGAAGGTATCTATGACCTTGCTGAGATAAGCCGAATGGTAATACTTTCACTGGCCATCATTAAAAGAACAAAAAAAGCGTAGTCTATCTACCCAGGGTTCAGTTGATATACTGATCATATTCAAGGATTTTTTCTTCGAGTCTTTCTTCCAGATAGGCATTGCCGCCTTTTAGGTGCATCAAGATCATACGTGCTGCCAGTTGATAGGCGATGCGCTTGTTTTTGTCCCAGCTTTCAGGAGGTTCCTGCATATTTGAAATGCGGTCAGCCAGTTTTACGGCCCAGATCTCTTTGGGTTGCAGGCGGATACGCGCCAGGCTGTCCGGAATTTGCTGGTCCGGTTCCAGCTCTTCATTTTTTGACAAGGCAAGGACAGCGTCGGCAACTTCGAGTCCGAATACTTCTTTGAGCTCTTCAAAAGTTGTATCGGTATCCTCCAGGGTATCGTGCAAAATTGAAGCCTGAACCGCAAGCTCGATATCAAAACCATCTTCATTTTGGCCGGCCAGAAGTACTTCCATGGCTACGTTGGAAAGGTGTGCCAGATAACTGGACTTGCTTGCAGGCATTTTTTGGTCACCGTGTTTTTCACCGGCGAATCTGATGGCTTTTTGATACAGGTCCTGTAGTTTCATAAAGCTGGTTTGATCTTTTAAGAGTTGGTTTTGATGATTAAAGATACCCAAATATCAAGACTTTCAGTTTTTACAGATATATTTAGGCGATCAAAAAACAAATACAATGAAGCTTTTTAAAGAATTTAAGGAATTCGCAGTAAAGGGTAATATGATGGACATGGCCATCGGGATCATCATAGGAGCTGCGTTTAACAAAGTAATTGATGTTTTGGTGAAGCAGGTTATGCTGCCCCCTTTGTCACTCTTATCAGGAAACATGGATATGCAGGACATGCGGATCACCTTAAAAGATTCGGTTTTGGCCGAAGATGGTTCTGTGATCAAAGAGGAGGTCGCCATTGGCTATGGCGCACTTATCGAGGCCGCAGTGGATTTTTTCATTATCGGTTTTACCATATTTGTGGTGGTCAAATTTATGAACCGGCTGATCAAAAAAGCCGAAGACACCAAGGATAAAACGGTCACCACCCCAAAAAACATTGAATTGCTAAATAGCCTCAATGAACTGATGACAGAACAGAACGAACTGTTGAAATCAAGAACTCAGGAATAAAAGTACCTGACAATCCAGAAACGATTCATAGGTTTAGGAAACGGAAGGCTTATCGGCCTTATTTTCTTTAGGCAAGGCAGAAAGGTCAAGATTTTTGTAATGATCCATTACATGGTCCACCCCGTCGAGTCTACAAAGATATGCAACAGCCGCATCGAGGCCCTTAAAC
>CP070731.1:1068657-1070809 GCA_020347545.1 Flavobacteriaceae bacterium
ACCTTCATTCGTTGATTTCAAAACCCTTTGGCATAGCCAATGGTATATTAACCTCAACGTTGAATAAATTTAATAATTTTTACTGCATTTATATCATGCTGCTTTTTGTAAAAAATCGAGAAAATTCAAAAGATCTTTATGCACAGTAAGATTTGCACGTATGGTAAGGGTCAGTTCACCTATAGGTCGGGTAAAACGGCCGGTTCTTTGGATGAGGCGAAGCCGGAGAGTATCAAATTTTTAAAATGTCCAGGCAGCTGGACGATAGAGACGAGTTCTACAGGCAGAAGGAGCCGCCAGCATCTGTAATTCAAGTGATAGATTATGTGCCATCATTGAACAAAGGGTAAAAAGTTGGTTGTCGGCAAGGCGACCGGAAGCAATGACATCCATAGCGACATCAATTTTGCCATCGCCAAAGATGCACTATTGAGATCCGCGACCATTATGGAACAAGACGACATTCTTTCCGGATTGGCTTTTGTTGGTCACAATGACCTATTTGTCGAAGTTAAAATTACGTGGTCCAAAATTGTGCAATTGCAAAGGGCCTTTATGCTGCTTTTTAGGCTTTTTTCGATTAGAAATAAATCGATAGCGGCTATCCCAGGGGTTGGATTTCCATGAGGTTTCAAAAAAAGATCATTGTCGGTAAATTTTACGTCAGCGTTTTTTGTTTTCGATCATTTCTTTGAGTTGTGCGAAACTTTCAAAAGGCACCGAATCGCTAAATTTCACATGTTGGCTGTTAAAACTTGACAGGATGTTCCAATTTAAAAAAGGCCGAATCAATGCGCGATTCCAGCAGCATATTTTTTAGCTTGGCTTTCAGTTCGTTAAAATAACTGCACCGAACATTCAAAATCCAGAGTTAAACGCGGTAACTGTATGCGTTGAAGCCCTTCTATCACCATGGGTTGAGACAGTTTGCAAAAATTTTCGATCCCTTCGGCTTCTATCTGACAAATAGCCCTTGTGATGGTGTCAACATTTGGCACCCTGCGAAAGCCTATTGGCCTTAACTCTTCATTAAAAACAGTTTTGTTGCTTTATTTCCATCCGATAGAGGGCTATTGCCTGTCAAGAATCATTTTAGCAGCCTCTTTTACCCGATTTTGTTTATTATAACCGTATGACCTAAGTGCCAGTATTGCAAACGCTGTGGGTTCGATCCATGAGTGAGTATCTCCAATCCAAGGCCACCTTACAATTGCCGTGTCAGGACTTGCTGGGAGATTTTTTTTGAGGCCAGTGCTTTCCTGTATTCTTAAGTAAAAACTTTTTTGCTCGGTCCATCTCTTGTTCAAATCCTGTCAATTTAGCCCAAGCCAGAATAGCCAGAGAAGTATATGAAAAAGATTTAGGATAATTTTCCATTACCGAAATGCGGTCCTTTGAATTCTGGATGCTGGACAATCTTCGACATGATAAATAAGAAAGTTTCTGATCCACCTGCGTAGCCTCAAGAGCGAGAACAGCCAATGCTGTAATATCCGGGCGGAAATGCTCTCCGTTATAGGCTGAAAAATCGCCTTGCGGATGGGATCTGGTTATGATTTTTGATAGTGAAGCTTCTCTCGGTTTTTGGTTTGACTTCAATTCGTTATCCTTTATTATACACGATATTTGAATCTCTGAAATAATGCGCATAATTTATGCCAAACTCAAGAAAGTCAAAAACTAAAAAAAAATCATCACGAAAAAACGGAAGAGCGAAAACCCAAAGAAAAATCAATTGATATTTAAATCATAAAAAAGGAGTATCCTATCTCCTAATCTCAATCTGCCCTCAAAAATAATAAAACAACGAGCAATTCCCCCTGAGCTGACCTCAACCGCGCATAAAATTTAGAATTTTGATCCTTCTCCAGTTTAGTTAATGAAAGCGTAATAGATTTTCATCGTAAAGTAGCGTAGATCATGGAACCCATAAGCAATATACCCTGAAACTTGTTCCGATTTGTGAATTCTTGAAAGCTACTCTAAATCTGCAATTTCAGTGTAAATTGAGGATTAATGAAATTTTTGCCGTAATATTGCAATTAATTACATAACTAACAAGGGTAACGTTAGAACTTGTTATTATCAATTACCTCAAAAATATATTATTATGATCTTTTGAATACACCTTCCGATTGCGGTGGGGTAGTCA
>CP070731.1:1070909-1073060 GCA_020347545.1 Flavobacteriaceae bacterium
AACTGCTTTAAGCGATTCGTTTTGTTAAGATTTATGCCTTGTAAAAAGCAAATCATTTAAGCATTCATTTTAAAAAAGATTGGCTATATTGACCCGCCTATAAGAATGCTTCAGTAACATTGCTTATGCCAGAGAAAAAGAAATTTGGAACGTTTGCCGGCGTCTTTACACCTTCAATCTTAACCATTCTTGGGGTCATCATGTATATGAGACTGGGATGGGTGGTTGGTAATTCAGGCCTTTTTGGAACAATAGCCATCATTTTTATTGCACATATTATCGCTGTCACAACCGGATTGAGTGTTTCGTCCGTGGCAACTGATAAAAAGATCGGTGCCGGAGGAATATACTATGTGCTTTCAAGAAGTATGGGAATTCCCATTGGAGGTTCTATCGGTATCGCCATTTTTGTAGGGACCGCTTTTTCCATTTCACTATACCTTATTGGATTTTCAGAGAGTTTTAACGAATATCTCGGTCTTGGAATGACCACAAATGATTTCCGGATAACGGCAAGTTTTGCCTTGTTATCCCTCACCATTTTGGCGCTGATCAGTACAACCGTTGCTTTAAGAACTCAGTTTTTTATTTTATCTGCGATCATTGCTTCCATCATTTCCATTTTATTCGGGAGTACAGACTTTGCCCCGGAAACCGTAAATCTTTTACCCGCTGAAGATTCGGTTCCGCTAGAGGTTGTATTTGCCATCTTTTTTCCTGCTGTAACGGGATTTACGGCAGGTATAGCGATGAGCGGTGACCTTAAAGATCCTAAAAGGTCTATTCCTGCCGGAACCTTAATGGCTATTGGGGTGGGATTAATTGTCTATCTGATTCTGGCCGTATTTCTTGCTTTTGCCGTAAGCCCTGAATTATTGAAGAATGACTATAATATTCTTATGAAAATCGCGCTTTTCGCTCCTGCCGTCATTGCAGGTATTTGGGGCGCAACACTTTCATCTGCCATTGGAGGGATCCTCGGTGGCCCAAGAATCCTGCAGGCGATGTCTCAGGATCTGGTGACACCAAAGATATTTGGAAAAGGAAAAGGAGCTAATGATGAACCTGTCAATGCTTTATTATTGGTTTTCGTCATTGCTGAAATAGGAATATTGATCGGGGAACTGGATGTAATTGCCCGGCTGGTTTCTATGTTTTACTTAACGGCATACGGATTTATAAACATTTGTTACTTTCTTGAGAGTTGGGCCAATCCTGATTTTCAACCTACCTTCAAAATTAAACGATGGATCGGTCTTGTTGGGTTTTTGGCCTGTTTTGCCGTCATGTTCAAACTGGATATGCTTGCCATGATGGTGGCCCTTGCCGTTATTGGCGGATTGTATTTTGGGCTTCAGCGAAAGGAAGTGAAATTGCAGTCAAATGATGTTTGGAGAAGTGTGTGGGAGAATATTGTGAACAAGGGTCTGAAGATGATCGACGCTCAAAATGATGAAAATTCGAACTGGAACCCCAATATAATTTTATTCAGCGGGCAGAGCGACCATCAGAAATACCTTCTTGAACTGGGGAAAACAGTTTCGGGCCGAACCGGTATTGTGACCAATTTTAAACTGATCGTGGATAACATGGATGACAAGCCTTTAAAAAGGGCTGAACAGGTGGTTACAGATGAGAACTTTCAGGAGCTGGGTATTTTTGCACGCCAGCTAAAGGTGAGCAACATATACGATGGGATCACCAATATTGCCTCCACCTTTGGGTTTTCAGGAGTTGAACCGAATACGATCATGATGGGTTGGCCAAAGGGATTGGAAAATTCCAAAGAGTATTCAAAAATGACGCAAACCCTTCTACATCTCGATTACAACCTCCTTTATCTCGATTTTGATCAGGAAACAAAATTTGGCAATTATAATTCTGTCGACCTCTGGTGGAGGGAGACAGATAGCAAAAATGCTGAAATGATGCTAAATATTGCCCGATTTATCATTGCCTCACCTCGCTGGAACAATCCTAAAATAAGGGTATTGTTTGTGAACAACAACAATGTTGACAATACCTTGGTTGAGGAAAAAATATCGGCTTTGGTCGAAGACTTAAGAGTGAAAGTTGTCATTAAGATCATCAACAATGCCGTTGAACAAAGGGCTTTTTACGACATCATTGAGGAGGAATCTTCCTCTACTG
>CP070731.1:1073160-1075302 GCA_020347545.1 Flavobacteriaceae bacterium
TGAATATGTTCTCTTCCCAGATGAAGGTCATGGATTCAGAAAAAAGGAAAATGAAATAAAGGGTTACGGACAAATATTGACTTTTTTAGACGAATATCTAAAAGAAGGGGTTCCTGTTAAACAATAAAGTTAGTTGATCTCGGTCAGA
This sequence comes from Flavobacteriaceae bacterium, assembly GCA_020347545.1. Classification (GTDB taxonomy): domain Bacteria; phylum Bacteroidota; class Bacteroidia; order Flavobacteriales; family Flavobacteriaceae; genus Lutimonas. The sequence continues at coordinate 1,073,309 of CP070731.1, forward strand.
AGTGAGTTTTAAAAATATCTTAATTTTAAAATTCCTTTAATTTTTAGCCTAATTAATGCGAATTATTGGGTTATAAAAGCGCTTCTTTTTAGTATATTTGTCATCCCAATTTTTAATTGGGCATGAAATACGTAAAACGTGAATTTAACAGAGTGGAATTTCTTTTTAGAAGTTTCACTCGTCTATGAAATAACAACCGAAATAAACAAATGAAAACATTAAACGATTTTAATTTCGAAAATAAAAAGGCGCTGATCAGAGTTGATTTCAATGTTCCTTTAAACGAAGAATTACAGGTTACGGATACTACACGAATTGAGGCTGCAAAAGCAACAATTGTAAAAGTATTAGAGGATGGTGGAAGCGCAGTTTTGATGTCGCATTTAGGCCGCCCGAAAGGTGTTGAGGATAAGTTTTCTTTAGGGCATATTGTTGACGCCGTAAGTGAAATCATTGGAGTCCAGGTAAAGTTCGTTGAGGACTGTGTTGGTGAAAAAGTTGAGCAGGCGGTTGCAGATTTACAAAATGGAGAGGTTCTTTTATTGGAAAATTTAAGATTTTACGGTGAGGAAAAAGCCGGTGATCGTGATTTTGCTGAAAAACTTTCAAAGTGCGGTGATATTTATGTAAATGATGCTTTCGGTACAGCTCACAGAGCTCATGCTTCTACAGCGATCATCGCTGAATTCTTTCCGGAGCAAAAATGTTTCGGCTTTTTATTGGCCAAAGAGATCGAAAGTCTTGAAAAAGTATTGGGGTCAAGTGAGAAACCTGTAACAGCGATATTAGGGGGTTCAAAAGTGTCTTCGAAAATAACGGTAATAGAGAATATTCTTGATAAAATAGATCATTTGATTATTGGAGGTGGAATGAGTTTTACCTTTATCAAAGCTTTAGGTGGAGATATCGGTAATTCCATTTGCGAAGATGACAAACAGGAACTGGCATTGGATATTTTAAAACAGGCAGAAGAAAAAGGTGTAAAAGTTCATTTGCCGGTTGATGTAGTTGCCGGTGATGATTTTAGCAATGATGCCAATACACAGGTTGTAGATATTTATCACATTCCTGACGGTTGGGAAGGACTCGATGCCGGACCAAAGACCAATGTAGGTTTTTCATTTGTTATAGCTCAATCAAAAACTATTTTGTGGAACGGGCCTGTGGGTGTTTTTGAAATGAAAACATTTTCAAAAGGAACCATTGAATTAGGTAATGCTGTTGCTGACGCTACAGCTGATGGTGCTTTTTCTCTTGTAGGAGGAGGTGATTCAGTTGCCGCCGTTAAGCAATTCGGTTTTGCTGATAAAGTAAGTTATGTTTCTACAGGTGGTGGAGCCATGCTTGAAATGCTTGAAGGTAAAACCTTACCTGGAATTCAGGCAATCTTAGACTAAGATATATCATATTTAATTCATAAATTTAAAGGTCTGAAATCTGGAAAGGGTTTCAGGCCTTTTTTTGTACCATTCGTATAACCTCAAAGTTGATTCAAAAAAATCATGAAATACACAACAATCCCCCAAACAGATATAAAAGTCAGTAAAATATGCCTGGGAACCATGACCTATGGACAGCAGAATACCGAAGAAGAAGCACATGAGCAGCTCAATTATGCTATTGACCAGGGCGTCAATTTTATAGATACTGCCGAAATGTATTCTATTCCCGGAAGAAAGGAAACTCAGGGAAGTACTGAACGATACATTGGGACCTGGTTAAAAGATCAAAAAAGGGATTCTCTGGTAGTAGCCACAAAAATTACGGGGCCCATGCCCTATTTTAATTATATCCGGCCAAACTTAGGATTCTCAAAAGAGGTAATTCGTGAGGCTTTGGATTTGAGTTTAAAAAGGCTTCAAACAGACTATGTAGATATCTATCAGCTGCACTGGCCCGAGAGAAATGTCAATTTTTTTGGCCAGCGAAACTACAACCACAATCCAAATGAAAAATGGAAGGATAATTTTAAATCTATTATCGAGACCCTGGAT
>CP070731.1:1075402-1077541 GCA_020347545.1 Flavobacteriaceae bacterium
TGGAGTCGTTCTTAACTACCCTGCCTTTACCAAATACCATATTGAATACGGTGAGATTTCAACCTATCCGGCGGGATACAAGGAAAACGGGGGAATCTTTTGCCATAATAACCCATGGATCATGATCGGGGAAACTATGATCGGTCGTGGAGATAACGCCTATGATTATTATACAAAAATTGCTCCTAGCTTTTTGGAAGATATTTCTGAATTGCACAAGGTTGAGCCCTATGTATATTGTCAGATGATCGCCGGTAAGGAGGCGTTCAAACCAGGTGAAGCAAAGAATTCCTGGTTGTCAGGGACTGCTTCCTGGAACTTTTATGCCATAACCCAGTATATTCTTGGGGTGAGACCAGAGTATGATGGATTACGAGTTGATCCATGTATTCCGAAAAATTGGGATGGATTTAAAATGCAAAGAAAATTCAGAGGAGCAACATATCAGTTAGAAATAAAAAATCCGGAACACGTGAGTAAAGGTGTAAAAGAGATCATTGTTAATGGAGAAAAATTAAACTCAATGATAATTCCACTACTTGAGAAAGGTAAAAATCATAAAGTCGAAATAATAATGGGATAAAGGGCTTTTATTTTTACTGAAAGAAACTCCCAATGGTCCCGGCCATTGGGAGTTTTCTTATAAAACGCGTTGCATTCCGACGAATTCCTTTCTGAATTCACTAGGAGTGCAATCTTTGGATTTTTTAAAGATGCGATTAAAATTTGCAATATTGTTAAAACCACATTGGAAACTTATTTCACCAATGCTTTTTTCCGACTCGATAAGCCAACGGCTGGCATAACTGATACGAGTGTCATTGACATAGTTGATAAAGGTTTTTCCCGTTCTTTTTTTGATAAAGCGGTTAAAGGAAACCGGACTCATATTGACGAGTTGAGAAATTTCATCCAGTCCTATTTTTCGATGATAATTTTCCTGAATGTATTCGTAAACTTTTTTGACCTTTTCACTATTCTGAAAATCGTTCATCTCTGAAAACTGAGTTGATAAAAGGGTTTGATCTTCAGAAAGGGCCAGATCGTTCAAAATGGAAATGAATTCCAAAAAATACTGAATGCCATGTAATTTAGGGAGTACCATAAGCCGAGGCATGATCTCAGTGGTAGTTTCCTGAGAAAAGAGTATACCATGTTTGGATCTGTTAAACATATCCCTGATACTTTTAAAAATACGCCTTGAAAGCATTTTTTCGTTCAGGAGATCCTGTTGAATGTGAACCGTGATCTCATAGATTTCCTTACATGTACACTGATTTAATTCCCATCCATGAGTAAGGTTGGGCCCTACAAGTACAAGTTCCATATTGTCAATAACGCTGGCATGATCTCCAATGATCCTTCGAACTCCTTTACCTTTATAAATGAAATTCAGTTCGTATTCAGGATGAAAATGTATGGGAAAGTCAAAGTCATCTTTTACTCTTTCATATACTAAAAAACTGTCTTCCGGGCTTAATTGAGTTATTTCTCTGTGTACGCGATTCCTCATGGTTCATTTCTACTTCTCAAGGATCAGGAATTGATCAAAAATTGACAAAATAATATAAATGTTTCTTGCAGGCTTCAAATATATTGTAATTTTTTTAAATTTAGATTTTTTGATAAACTCCCAATTTTATGAAGTCATTAAGTGATTTATTTGCAGTTCGTTACATTTTTTGTTTTAATATTCATTTTGTGTACCACAGGAGAATTGTATGCACAGGATCAAAATTCTTCTGAAGAAAAAGTGATAAAATCCGATCAGTCCAATCGGATCGATATTGAGCAAAAAATCGATAGTATTTTGTCGCTGCTAACCTGAAAAGAAAAGGTAGTTGGGGTTTATTAGCGGTCAAAGAATTAAAGGCCTTTAAAAAAGTCAGGCTGAAACCCGGTGATCAAACCAGGTTAAATTTAGAAATACCGGTTCAGGACCTGGCTTACTATGATGAATCGATTTCTGATTGGGTCATTGAGCCCGGGGACTATTCTATTTATATCGGGAATGCCTCTGATAAGATTTATAAAAAAATCAAAATTAGGGTTGCTAATTGATTTGATGGATCGTGGCCTCTCCCAGAACGAGTCCTCTGTTGACCATAGGACTTCCTTTGTAATGAATGGAAGCCTCTC
>CP070731.1:1077641-1079779 GCA_020347545.1 Flavobacteriaceae bacterium
GATTTATACCAGATATTGTCCCCGCTAAAGGTTCCCAGGCCCACACGATGGCTCAGCAGGTCCTGAACCGTTACATGCTCGCTGACCCAGTCGTCATAGACTGCAAAATAAGGTAAATAGTCCCTTACCTTATCATCCCACTTCAGTTTACTCTCCTGAACAAGCATACCTAATAAGGCAGATGTAAATGCCTTTGAGTTCGAGGCCACGGCATAGAGGGTGTTTTCATCAGGCCCTTCCTTCTTCCCTATTTCTTTGACTCCGTAATTTCCTGTAAATACGAGCTTCCCGTCTTTGACAATACCGATCGATGCAGAAGGAAGGTTCCAATCTTGAACCATTTGGGTAAAATAAGCGTCAAGCGCCTTGAGATCAACATCGGATTGCTCTTGAGCAAACAAGGACTGACCGGCAAAAATGAAAAGTAAAATAAGTGTTCTGACTATTTTCATCGAAAAAGAGTATTGATTACATAAAGTCACAATTTAGGAAAATTGTAAGTGGAATCAAATAAATATATGCATGATCTGAAAGTCATCTCCAGATCGTTATTCAAGTACAGTCAAGTTCCAGAATTTCAGCAACCTTAGGATTTTCTTTGTTCCTGTAGGCTCCAAATGATCTTGGTGGCTCAGGTGGAGGCATTAATGGAGATCTAATACCTGATTTCGCAAAGTTTTCAGGAAAATCAATAAAGTTCTTGTTTTTCAATAAATCCTGAAGTGGGCAAAAAGATTCCAATACAATATTATCAGTGATCAAAATATAATCGGCATCGGTCAAATTAGAGAGCGCCGTTAAATCTATTAATGACTTATTGTTCTCTAATCTAAGGCCGGAAACTTTTGTTAACCCTTCCAATCCTTTTAAATCTGTAATCGAATTTGTGTTTCTTATGGTTAGATGCCCATGAATCTCCGCTAAACTTCCTAAACTTTCAAGTGAGTTTATTCCTTCTCCATCAGGGTCCTCATCAATAACAAGATTTCTTTGCAGCGTCTGGTAATTATTTTTAGCGAAATCATCCATTTCAGTTTGCGTGGTGATTATAATTGCATCCGGTTCAGTTTCTTCTGACTCCTCAGGCTCCTGAGGTTCTTCCGGCACAACAATTTTATTCAGATTGATATGAAACAAAACTTCCTTTTCCGATTCATCATTTGAAATTTTGACCACACCAGAGATCGAGGTGTTTAAATCATAAGCAAATTTTGAGGCATCATTGACCATAACTTCACCTGTTTCAGGATCGATGCTAACAGCATTTTCCGGAGTCTGTGACAGCAATTCAAAATTCATCGATCCCTGATCTGCGCGTGCCTGTAGGAAACCCAAGGATTGATTTTCGGTAACCCCCTCATCCATGGTCATCACAAAATTATCAGCATATATTTCGTTTACGTCATTGATGAAGATCATGATATGTGACTCGTCCGATTGTTTTTGATTTGAAACGTGGATCACACCAAGGATTAATTGATTATGCTCATAATCAAAAGCAGTATTTTGTTTCACGATGATTTCTCCGTTTGAATTGACAGAAAAGGAATTCCAGTAAGAGGTTTTTAAAATATTATAAACCAGATCATCGCTTTCAGCTGTGATATTGATCTTGCCTATGACATCTCCAGGCTCAGGGTTCTCATCAATATGGAACTCAGCATCGGCCGCAATGATCTTGAATTTATCATCGTCATCACTGCACGATATATTTATGAATAACGAGAAAAGGATTACAAGGCTTAGGATATTCTTTAACATAACGGTTTAAATTGAATTATTTTTAATTGTAAAACCAGCGAAATGTAAGAGAAAAGATCCAATTAATTGTACGGCAAACCGTAAAACCAAACTCCCCAACGGAAGTTTGTTTTTACAGTGATTTAAAAAAAATCTGAGGGGGTCAAATTTTCAACTAAAGCGTTATGACTTGTAAGTTTTAAGCAGAAACTTCCTCATTCAGTACGATAGCCATTTCGTACTCCTCTACACGCAGGGATTCCGGGATCACAGCGTATCGTTCAGGTATGGTAGCAGCTAATTCAGAAGTCCAGAAATCAGAACGTGCACTTTGAGTTTCAAATAGGTAGATGCCACTGATGGCCCCTGTTCCTTCTTCACCGATGTAATACTTTTCG
>CP070731.1:1079879-1081993 GCA_020347545.1 Flavobacteriaceae bacterium
TGGGTAATGGTTTCAGTCGATGGGGTTGATTCTGAAGAAGTTATATTGAAATGGGTCAACAAGGGTGTAGATTTTGCGTTGTCCCTGCCTCCGAAATAACATGAAAACATGCTGATTGATTGAGCTTGACTGAGGGGCTGAGCTTTTTCTATTTATATTACATGAAGATTATTTTTTGCAGACGGATAATTTATTTATGTTGTCAATAGTAACCATCTGTTTTCATATTTAAAATTCGGGAGATTGATATGAGCAAAATAATTTTTGAAAGTATTGAATCCGATGTTCGTTTTTTAAACCCTCTCAAGGAATTTGCCGAGGATGTTCAGACCCTCCAGATACGTAAAGACCCTCTTCTGGGAGATACAAGTGTTTTTAATCCTGAACTCAAGGATAAGGCTGAGATATTTTTCGGCAGTTGCGACCAGGGCCTCATCGACACTCTTGTCGAAGACACAGCTAAGACTTGTTTTTTCTGCGGCGAGGCAGTAGCTAAAAGCACCCCCCGCTTCATGCCGGATTTTTCCAGCGAGGGCAGGATCAAAGTTGGAGAAGCACTTTTGTTCCCCAATCTTTTTTCACTCGGAACCTATCACCCGGTTATCCGCCTTTGTGATGCTCATTTTTTAAAGCTTTCCGAGTTTACGCCGGAACTGATTTCCAACGGATTTCTGGCAGCCCAGCAGTTTAACCGTATTGCCTATGAAAAAGATCCATCAGTTGCTTATGCTGCAGTAACTGCAAACTACCTGTTTCCTGCAGGTGCAAGCCTTGTTCATCCCCATCTCCAGATGATTGCGACACCAATTCCTTATTCATATCAGGCCAGAATGATCAATGCCTGTAATAAATGGCAGAAGAACTACGGCACATCATATTTCGTCGACCTTATCGAAGAAGAGGAGGGTGGTCCCCGTTATATAGGGCAGACAGGCAAGTGGCATTGGCTGACACCGTTTTCACCACTGGGAAATAATGAAATTATTGCGGTCCATGAAGATTTTGGTGACCTCGATGATCTTTCTGAAAAGGATATAAACAATATTTCATCGGGGATTTCCAAAGTGCTTAACTATTATGAGACACTTGGCCATCTCAGTTACAATTACGCTCTTTACTCGGTTCGCAATGAACAAGGAGATGGAAGTTTCAGAACATTACTGAAAATAATCACCCGTCAGAACCTGTATCCGAATTATCGCAACGATGATTATTTCCTACAGAAACTGCTCCAGTCAGAACTCATCATTACTCCTCCAGAAGAATTGGCAGAGCAGCTGAAAAAGACTTTCTAGGTTATTTTTGTTGCATATATGAAGAGGTTTTTATTGAAAGAATAACGTGGAAATAAATCTACGTAGCTCTATATAATTCTCAGCTTGAATTTTCTTTTTTTGTCCGGGATATTCTGTTTTCTCCGGACCGGAGTTAGCTGAGAATACTTAAAAGCCACAAAAAATAATAAGTATTCAGCATCAACTGGTAAAAATTAAACCGTTATTAACGGCATACCGGTACACATCGTTTTACTATGCCGGAAATATTATATCTTGCGGCTTGACGTGCAAAACTTTAAAAGATAAAACTCGTTTCAGTTATAAAATGAAATATTGGCAGGAGAATATGAAAATCACTGTATATTTTGACTATAGTTATACTTCACTCAGAAATGAGGAAAACATTCTGTACTAAAAGGATAAGATGACGTTAATGAGATTCAATTCCGGCAAATGGTTTTAATGACGAACTCTCTCTCTATCTTGAAGATATTTATCCATATTTCCTGGATCTTGATCAACAAGTTGAGGAGGAATAGTAGCATTCCTTTGTCATTCCTACAAATTTCCTTTCCCGGTAAGTTTTCAGGATACCGGTCACATCTGCTGAAACTATGAGGTACATAGCTGACCTGCATATCCATTCGCCTTATTCAAGGGCTACGAGCAAGTCAAGCAACCTGGCAGGATTGGCAGCCTGGAGTGCTATAAAAGGTATTGATGTCATCGGGACAGGAGATTTTACTCATCCAGGCTGGTTCCGTGAACTCCGGGAGAATCTGCAGCCGGCTGAGCCCGGTTTTTTCAAGCTCAAGGAGGATAATATTCCCCAGGTGC
>CP070731.1:1082093-1084186 GCA_020347545.1 Flavobacteriaceae bacterium
TGGAGGTCTCCAGTCATGATCAGGATCATACCAAAGAATTGGCCAATAAATTGATTTCAGATTTAAAGTCGCATGGTTTTGGTTACGCCTATCCAATTTTGGAAGGTGGCCAGATCGATAGTGCGAATAATCTGAGAAAGGCCGGCCTGGGATTGCTGGGCAATATCGTCGGTGACCGAAAGGCCGTGGCTTGTATTGAAGATACTGCCGTTGAGGTGGAGGTGCTTCCGGAATTTATTAAGGAATTCACGGCGATGATGAAAACATATGGACAGGAAGCGGTTTATTATGCTCATGCCGGCGCCGGTGAACTTCATTTAAGGCCAATTTTAAATCTTAAGCGCAAAGAAGATGTTGGCTTGTTTCGGGAAATAACAACTCAGGTTGCACATCTTGTAAAAAAATATAAAGGGTCCATGAGCGGGGAACATGGCGATGGTATCGTACGGTCGGAATTTCTTGAGTTCATGTTGGGTAAAAAGAACTATGATTTGATGAAACGAATCAAAAGGACCTTTGACCCTCAACAAATTTTAAATCCTGGAAAGATTATTGATCCCTGGCCTATGGATGCTTCCCTGCGCTATGAAATAGACAGAAAAGAACCTGAGATTCAAACCCTTCAGGATTTCTCTGATTCCCAGGGAATCCTCAGAGTAACTGAAAAATGCAATGGCTCAGGTGATTGTCGAAAACCTGTTTTTGCCGGAGGGACCATGTGCCCCAGTTACAGGGCAACCAAAAATGAAAAAGACACCACCAGGGCAAGAGCCAATACCCTAAGAGAGTTTCTTACAAACAGCGACAAACAAAATCGTTTTAATCACGAGGAATTAAAAGAAGTATTTGACCTTTGCCTGAGTTGTAAGGCCTGCGCCAGCGAATGTCCGAGTAACGTTGATGTGGCTGCATTAAAAGCAGAATTCCTCTATCAATATCAAAAAGAAAACGGGGTCTCTTTCCGGACAAAGCTCTTTGCTGACAATGTAAAATACAACAGAATGGGGTCAATCGCTCCAGGTTTGACAAATATGGCCCTGAATACAAGCCTGGCAAAGAAAATTCTCGGCATAGCAAAGGAAAGAAGTATTCCTCATCTGGCACCAGTAACGGCCAGAAAATGGCATCACATCAATAAAAGTAAATTCCCACAACAAGTTTTTAAGAATGGTTCTGTTTTTTTGTTCTTGGATGAATTTACGAATTTCTATGATGTTGAAATCGCCAGGGACTGTTTCGAGCTGCTCTCACAACTTGGTTACCGGGTCATCATTACTGATCACAAAGAAAGCGGACGGAGTTTTATTTCAAAAGGCTTGCTCGATGAGGCCAAAGAAATTGCTAATTTCAATATATCCTATTTTGAAGGCTTGATTGGAGAAGATTTCAATTTGGTTGGAATTGAACCCTCTGCCGTCCTGAGTTTTAGGGATGAATATTTACGCTTGGCTGACGATAAGGACAAAGCGCTCAGTTTAAGTAAATATACGTTTACCATTGAAGAATTCTTTGAGAAAGAAATACTTGGGGGCCGCATTCGGGAAGATCAGTTTACTGATAATAGAAAGGAGCTTAAAATTCATGGTCATTGCCAGCAGAAGTCCCTGTCTAATATGAAGTCTGCCCAGGCTATGCTGAATTTGCCCAGAAATTATACCACATCTGTCATGAATACAGGATGTTGTGGAATGGCCGGATCCTTTGGCTATGAAAAAGAACATTATAAGGTGAGTATGCAAGTAGGAGAAGATACGCTTTTTCCAAAGGTGAGAAATACGGCAACATCCGTTGAAATAGTCGCGGCAGGAACAAGTTGCAGGCATCAAATAAAGGATGGAACAAACAGAAATGCGAAGCATCCGATAACCGTCTTGAGAGAAGCTTTAAAATAATTTTTGCAGACATGGTAAATTTATTTAATTTTAGACCCCTCTTAAAATTAAAAGAGAACGGTTATAATGCCTTGTCTCAATATGGTAGCTACACTTTTGTTTTAGATTTTTTTGTCAGACACCTGAAAGACAAATTTTTGTAACATAATTAATCAAATAACATTGAAATGAAAAAATTCATCACTGTTTTATCACTGACCC
>CP070731.1:1084286-1086378 GCA_020347545.1 Flavobacteriaceae bacterium
AATTTACTCTTTAATTACAATATTAAAGTAAGGAGGGATGAATTAAATGTTTTCATCTACTATAAGTAAAATCGGAAGACTGATTTTTATCATTCATTTTATCGCCTTTGCTTTCGTTATTCCTGAAATAGCAAATGCTGATAATACACTTTTAGCGGAAACGATCGATGCGAAGAGGTTAGAACTGATTTCGGGAAAATCCATAATTCTTAAAAGCGCTTTGCCGATAAAGAGGGTGTCAATTGCAGACCCTGAAGTTGCAGACTTTGTACTACTCTCAGCTAACGAAATTTACCTCAAAGGTAAAACGGCTGGAATAACCAATCTGACATTATGGCAAAATAAAAAAGTTGTTGCTATTTATGACCTACAGGTGACCTACGATATATCACGTTTAAAACAAAAGATTCATACGATTCTTCCATTGGAAAAAAGTATACAAGTTACCAGCACTAATGACTATATTACCTTATCAGGCAAAATATCGAATGCTTCCAATTTATCCCAAGCTGTCGCTCTTGCAAAAGCTTATGCGCCTGACGATAAAGTGAACAATTTTGTTGAGGTTGGAGGCGTTCACCAAGTCATGCTCGAAGTTCGTGTCGCTGAAATGAGTCGCTCATTGACCAAGAGACTCGGAATCAATTTCGCTTATGCGAGGGGTGGAGATTTTGGTGTGTCTACATTAGGAGGGTTGACTGAGGCTAATTCAGACGGCGGCCTGTTGGGCATTTCACCTGCTATCAACGCGCTATTCAGATTTGGATATGGTGGTTCGGCTACATGGACTTTTTTAATCGATGCACTTAGAGAAGATAATCTGGTCAAAATTCTTGCAGAACCGACGCTCATAACACTAAGCGGACAATCAGCCAATTTTTTGGCCGGCGGTGAATTCCCGATACCTGTTCCGCAAGGACTGGGAACAGTCGGCATTCAATACAAGCAGTTTGGTGTTGCTCTTGTTTTTACTCCAACTGTATTTAGTAAAGATAAAATCAATATTGAAGTTACACCCGAAGTTTCTGAGCTCGATTTTCAAAATGCAATACGAGTTGAGGGATTTGTCACGCCGGGAATCACCACACGGCGTGCATCTACTATGGTTGAACTAGGGGACGGACAGAGCTTTGCGATTGCAGGTCTTTTACGCGAGGCAACCAGAGCCGATATCGCCAAGTATCCGCTTCTTGGGGATATACCGATACTTGGAGCTCTTTTCCAGAGCAAAACTTTTCAGAAAGCTGAGACGGAGCTTGTAATTATCGTAACACCTCATCTTGTAAAACCACTTGAGGTTGCGAAACAATCTTTACCTGGTGACGAATATAATGAGCCAAATGACTTCGATTTTTACTTTAATGGAGCGATTGAGGGTAAAAGTAAAAAGAGTTCTTCATCAGATGTCACAGGCCTGGATGGTGAATTTGGGCATTCCGTTCCTGAAGAATAAGTTAACATTGATAATTGCATAGTTTATTATCGAGAAAACCGATTTCGATAATAACCAGAGTAAAAGGAGAATATGATGTTTAAAAAGTACCTATTTATATTTGGATTTTTAACTATAGTTTCAATGATATGTGGATGCGGAACTACGCCATTTTATGATAGTTCTGAGGTTAACAAAAACTGGGGTCGATCCTATGAAACCGCCCTGTTTAATCAATTACTGAATCCTGACGCAGATAAAAATCTTAATCCTGTAACAGGATTTGACGGGACAGCAGGTGAGAATAACGTGGAAAAATACAAAAAAAGCTTTAAAGAAGCAGAGTCAAAAGAAATCACGAATATACTCAAACTACAATAACTTTAGGAAATTATTTAAAATGATAAGAGGAATAATTCACAGTTTAGAGGATCAAAGAGGAGCCTCGGCAGTGGAGTTTGCCATAATTTTGCCTCTATTGTTGGTATTCCTTTTTGGCATTATCGAATTTAGCATAATGTTTTACGATAAAGCCGTCATCACCAATGCGAGTAGAGAAGGTGCTCGCACCGGAATAGTATTTGATAATCCAAGAATCAGTGAAACGCAAATCCAGAGCGTTGTACAAGATTATGCTGAAAACAGACTTATAACATTTGG
>CP070731.1:1086478-1088562 GCA_020347545.1 Flavobacteriaceae bacterium
CGGTGTTTCTTTCGTGGAAAATTATATTATTGGTAAGGAGTTCAGAACTCTGACCCTGGAAAAACTGATGCACAAGCCTTATCAAAGAATCATCGTGATGCATCTTGCCATCATTGCAGGCGGCATATTTGTTATGAAACTTAACTCGCCCATGCCGCTCATGATTATTCTCATCCTGCTCAAAATATTTTTTGACCTGCATCTGCACAAAAAATCACACAAGGTAAAGACCCCGGGGAAAAAACGGGAAAAGAGTGATGCAGAAGAGCATGATAAAATTGGAATATCCGATTAAGAAAGAAGAACTGCAACCTGCCACTTTGACATTGAGATACAGGATTACGTCATGAATTTATATGATTATGTAGTTTGAGGAAGTCAACAAATACTCTAAATATCTTTAACTCTTTTCAAGAGAGCAAAAACTCAACATGTTGGCAAGTTAATGGAATAACATTAAACTTTTTAAAAAGTCTGCGTGGGTCTTTGTGTTGTCTGGGTTATAATAATTTACTTTAATTCAACTATAGGATTTATTTTGTTAGCGTTGTCCTTATTTTTTCTTTTTACACCCTACAAATAAGGTAATAATATTTAATAAAGACTGGTAGAGATGAATGGGATTTTTCGATAAACTTAAAAGGGAGATGTATTTAAATAAGCTCGCAACAGCTTACAAAATGACTTATAAATGTGGAGACTTTGCTGCTATTGAGTGTTTAAGAAAAAATTATTCCACTAAAGAACTTAAAGAAATTTATGACTTTTTGAGGGATGCGAAAAAATCAGGTCTACTACACACCATGATTTTGGCCCCTCAATTCAAAGAAAATTTTAGAGATGTTGCTGAAATAGACAAAAAATATAATGGAAATTGACCAAAATCAATTAAAATGGAGTTGTTTTTATATTAACCCTGCCATTCCGGCGGGGTTTTTTATTTGCTATTTAAGCTGTCCAGTAGGCATGTTGAGTCAGATTTTGTATTACAAAACTCAAGATGTTGTAAGCAGTCGCAACTTTCAGAATTAAAGATAATATACCATATTGTTCACTGACTCGGGATTTCAAAAACAACAAGCAATGGCAAGGATGTTTGAATGGAACCAAGGTCTAAAAATACACCTGGTCTAATACTCACAATCCTTGTATTAGTCGCTGTTGTTTTTCTATTCTCCGGATGTGTTACAACATCAAAATCCTATAAAATTGTTGATGGTAGAATTGAGCTTCCCAACTATGGACTTTCGATAATGAGACCGCCCGAAAACGACTATGAAATGGTAAAAGATTTAGGCCAAGAAGAACTTGTGGTTTGGATAGATAAGTTAGCAGGAACTGTAATCGGAATTATGGCTTCGAGCTTAAAAGACTTCTGTAATTCCTTGCTCTCCCAATCCATAAGAATTATAACGAAATAAGAGTTTTTGCGGCGCGTAACCGCCGTCAAAACTCCAGTTGATCTGAACCGCCGTATCGAGCGGTTTGCTTGGAGTTTTATCTACGACAAGACATGTTGAATTTGAAGAAAATTATATAATAACCAAAGAGGAATTTTTACATTAGATACAGGGACTATAATGAAGATCGAATATAAAGTGTCTCAAGATGGGTTGCGAATAGAAGCATTTCCAAAGGGTATCTTGGATATAGAATCGACAATTGATTATTTTGAGATGCTAACGAATGACAAAAATATAAAGCAGGGTGCCCTTGAAATTGTTTATTTTAATGATGTTACAGATTTCAAAATTTCTTTTTTGGAAAGCAAAGAAATCATCGAGAACTACCAGAAACCCAAAGCAGTCCAGAAGATTAATAAGACAGTATTTGTTTGCAAAACAGACTTTGCATATGGAATAGGAAGGATGTTGCAAACATTACATATAATTTCAAACCCTAATCATAAAGTTGAGGTTGTAGAGTCGGAAAGCGAACTGGAAAAAGCGAATAATTCTTAGTCAGTCGATTATGTTGAGAGTTGTGTCTGTTGCTTATGTCACAAGTCAAGATGTCTATCAATCGAAAGTTGTGAATCATTCCCATAATACCAAGATATCCACTGTACATCTTGTATCAGTTTG
>CP070731.1:1088662-1090733 GCA_020347545.1 Flavobacteriaceae bacterium
AGTGCAAAAGAAGATGGATAATGGAGAAAAATATGTGGTGCGCTTTAAATCACCCGTAAATGAAACGCTGGTTCTCAATGATATGATCCGAGGAGAAATGAGCATCGATACGAATATTCTGGACGATAAGATCTTGTTTAAATCAGATGGTATGCCTACCTATCACCTGGCGAACATTGTGGACGATCACTTAATGGATATAACTCATGTAATTCGGGGTGAGGAATGGTTGCCCTCGCTCGCTTTACATGTGCTTCTTTACCAAGCCTTTGACTGGGAAGCTCCTAAATTCGCCCATCTTCCTCTTATTTTAAAACCGACCGGTAAGGGAAAATTAAGTAAGCGAGATGGGGATAAACTAGGTTTTCCTGTATTTCCCCTGGCCTATACCAATGAAGCTACAGGAGAGGTATCAAGGGGTTATAGGGAAGATGGTTATTTTTCAGAAGCCTTTATCAATATGCTGGCCTTTTTAGGATGGAACCCGGGTACGGAACAAGAATTATTTAGCCTTGATGAATTAATTGAAGCTTTTGATATTGAAAAAGTGGGTAAATCAGGTTCTAAATTCGATGCAGAAAAAACCAAATGGTTTCAACACCAGTACCTGATCCGTAAGAACGATCAGGAAATCGCTGACCTTTTTATTCCAACGCTTGAAAAACACCTGGGCAACTCTTTTGACAAGGAGCTCGACCTCGAATACATAACAAGTGTTGTAGGATTAATAAAAGAAAGGGCAACATTTGTCAAAGACCTTTGGGAACTTGGCAGTTTCTTTTTTATTGCACCTGAAGCTTATGATGAAAAAGCTGCAAAAAAGAATTGGAAAGAAGGAACTTCAGCCCTAATGTCAGAACTTAGCGACATGTTCGAAAAATTAACAGATTTCAGCTCAGATCATATAGAAACTGAATTAAAGGCCTGGATCACGTCAAAAGAAATCGGATTCGGTAAAGTGATGCAACCTTTGCGATTAAGCCTTGTAGGAGCTTTAAAAGGGCCTCAATTAGCAGATATTGCTAATTTAATTGGTCAAAAAGAAACGGTTGGCAGAATTCGTAAGGCAGTTGAAAAATTGGGATAATTCTTAGAAGTCGATTTTGACGTTGTAATTTTCAAGCTGTTTCCTGTAGTTCTCAGAAATAAAATTCTCTTTACTGAATTCTGTTTTACGGATTTTCCTGTTGTTGATATGCTCTATGGACCTCATAAACCTTCTAAGATCATCCTCATCCGATAAGATCAAGCCAGGAACTTGAACACTTTTACCCGATTTGTCTTTTGCTACCATGGAAAAATAAGAAGAATTACAGTGTTTTTCTTCTCCTGATTGAATGTTCTGAGAAACCACCCTCATTCCAACAACCATAGAAGACCTTCCCACGTAATTTACCTTTGCTTTAAGCGTAACCAACTCTCCTACTTCAATTGGATTTAGAAAATCTACTCGATTCACAGAAGCCGTGACACAATATTCCCCGCTGAATTTAGAGGCTGCAGAAAAAGCCGTCTTATCCATAAGTGATAAAATAAAGCCTCCATGTATTTTTCCGCTGAAATTGGTGTAAGAGGGTAACATCAGCTCTGTGAGCACAATCTCAGATTCTTTGGTTGTTTTAAATATTTTATTACCCATTTTTTTACTGGCTATCGATCAACTCTGAATCCTTTTTAAGAATTTCTACCTCTTTCACATAATATTTGGTGTCTCCCAGCCAGAAAAAAGTACCAAATCTCTCGATGTAGGTTAGTTTTACACGTTTTCCTTGAAATTCCTTGAGCTTCTCCAGTACTTCCTTGTCGCTTTTCTGGACCGAGAAATTGAATTGCTGTTCTTCTGAAACGCCTTGACTTAAACGTCCTTCCCAGGTTTTGAATATCAGGCCTCGTTTTGATATTTTAATGAGTTCTCCGGCTCTGTATCCCTCACTAAAAGTAACGAAATAAATAAACAGGATATAAACCAGAAACATCAATGCGATTGAAACTCCGGCATATTTAAGAAAACGCTTCATAATTGAATTTTTGATTTTGATTGTCAAAAGTAGTAAATATATTTTCTAATATC
>CP070731.1:1090833-1092903 GCA_020347545.1 Flavobacteriaceae bacterium
GATCCCGCCCAAAAGGCATTAGTACAAAAAACACCGATAGTTCTGCAGGACATTATTGCCGGCTTACCAAAAGGACCATTCAAAAACACCCCCTTTTCCTCCAACAAAGCTGACTGCATAGCACTGCCCCTTGTATATGATCAGCAGATTTTTGGAGTGATTAACATTTATTCAATCGCCCCTGAAAGTTTCTCAGAGGAAGAAATTGCTCTTTTGAGAGGCATGGCTAATGAAATTATTTTTTCAATATCTGCCCTTCTATCCAAAGAGTCAAACAAAACGCTGGCATGTATACAGGCTGCCAGAAAAAAAGTGTTTGAGGAAAGCCCTGATCCTATTCTGGTAATTAAGGCTGACGGTACCATTCTTGAAGCAAACCCTTCTGCTGAGAAAAAACTTGGACAGAGTTCTGATAAAATCACCGGAACCAATATTTATAACATTTTCCCCAACACCTCTCCGGCCTCCAAACATTTTCTGAATCCACTAAACTCTGGCAGTGGAAATATATCTCTTGAACTCAACTCTTCAGGAACAGATTACCTGGTTAGTCTTTCTCCTTTGAAAAACCAGGAAGAAGAGACATTTCTCTTTGTTGCCAGAGATATCTCTGAACAAAAGGTTCGTAAAACTGAAACCATTAAGGCCTCAAAACTTGCTGCAATGGGTGAGCTCTCTGTCGGTGTGGCAAATGAGATAAACAACCTTACAAATGGACTTATAAACTATACCCAGATACTCAGTGAAGAGATCGAGGAAACTACCGGCAAAGACGACCAGTCAAGAGAATTGCTGAACAGTATAATCAAAGAAAGTGAAAGAATTTCGCAAATCGTGCAACAGCTGCTCTTCTTTAATGCAAATCACGCCCAGACAAAGGAAGCGGTTAAGATAAATAAAATTGTTGAAGACTCATTGACATTGACAAAAAATCAATTTCGCTATGACGCAATAGAGGTTTCAGTAAATTTCCCGGACATTGTCCCTTCTGTTCAAGTAAATGTACAGGAAATGCAGCATATATTCCTAAACCTTCTGAGCAATGCCAGATATGCCTTAAACCAGCGTTATTCAGGTAAGGATCCACAAAAATGCATTGAAATAAAGGGTGAGGTAACGGCACGAAACGGACAGTCAAAATTAAAAGTAGTTTGTACTGATTTTGGCGTGGGCATACACCCGAATATCATCAGCAATGTTTTTGAACCTTTCTTCTCAACAAAACCTAATGGGGTAGGAACAGGACTCGGCTTATCCATATGCCTTAGTATTGTTGAGGACAATGAAGGTACTCTTGAAATCGAAAGCATCCTTAATGACCACACCTCGATAACCATGGAGCTGCCGATTGTATAAATTGGTGCTTTTCTTTAAACCTCACACCGGTGTTATCCAAAATACGAAAGTGACATTCATAATCATTTGTATGAATCACCGGTATCATAGCTGTAAACTTCCCTAGACTGGATTATTAATTAAAAAAGCTCTGCCTGCATCAATCAGCAGATATGTTGCATGCAACATATCTGCGCTACAAAGTCGTAGCACGCTACACTAAATGCAACATGTATGTTCAGCTATTTTGGTGGCTTTAACTTTTTTTATCAAAAGTAAACCTCATTATTTTAAAATATAATAATCAATAATAACAAAGACATAAGTGGAAAAATATACATAAACATCAAGAATGCAAAAGAAAAAGAATACTTTTAAGTAATTTATTAAACGAAAAATAAAGTATGGCATCATTCATGCAAGATGAAAGTCAAAGAAAGTGACAAAAGGGAAAATAAACTTAAGAAGATAATTTAAATAATAGAAAAAAATAAACCAACAGGAGGCCAGTCATGACAAATACAATCGATACCACAGAAGAAAGAGTCAACACAATTGTCCAGGAAACAACTGAAACCCAAAAAACAGAAATGAGTAAAGCTGAGATCTGCTTTGGTGCACTTATGGCAATCGCAGCAATTGCAGGAATGTGGGGAGTCGTTTCATTACTGATTTCATTCTTCCTTAACTAGAGCATTATTACATAATACATCATAAACCCATCAGGCTTTCTAC
>CP070731.1:1093003-1095045 GCA_020347545.1 Flavobacteriaceae bacterium
ATTTAGCAAATAAAAATTAAGCTGTGTTACACGCTGTTAAAGCCTATTTCTACTATTGGATTCGCTCTTCAAATCAATACGGGGTACACTCTCCTTTTCTTTTTGATTATATGACAAAAGGACTGGCCTCGAAATCAACTCTGGATTTCAAAAAAGCCCGCCAATTTCGAAAGGAACTTATTCAGTCAAAAGAATCAATTGTCGTTAAAGATTTTGGTGCAGGGTCAAAGGTTTTTAAAGGAAATCAAAGAGCTGTTTCTAAAATTGCGAAAAATGCCGGAATTTCAAAAAGGAGAGGAAAACTTTTGGCGAAAACCCTTCATTATTTTAAGCCTGAAAATGTACTGGAAATAGGAACCTCACTCGGTATTGCTACTGCTTATATGAGTTTAGGAGCTCCAAATGCCCATATCACAACACTCGAAGGATGTCCGGCTACTGCCGGAGTTGCAAAAAAACAATTAGAGAAATTTAAAATGAAAAATATTAAGGTTATTGAAGGTGAATTTGAAGCAACACTGGATTTGGTGTTGAAAAACCAACAATATGATCTGATATTTTTCGATGGTAATCACCAAAAAGGCCCGACTATTGACTATTTTGAAAAATGCATGAATGCTGCACATGAGGAAAGCATATTTATCTTTGATGATATCCACTGGACCCCCGAAATGGAGGAGGCTTGGGAATATATCATAAACCATGAATCTGTGAAACTCAGTGTCGACACCTTTAAATGGGGGCTCGTTTTCTTTCATCCGGGCCGGGAAAAACAACATTTCACACTCCGCCTTTGACAATCTGTTTTAAGCTCAGATAAAATATTGAATGAATATGCCTATTTTTATGCCATCAAAAAAATGACATGAAAATATATACGAAGACAGGCGATGACGGGAAAACTTCTTTGTACGGAGGAACAAGAGTGAAAAAAAACGATCTGAGAATTGATGCTTATGGCACCGTAGATGAGCTGAATTCTTATCTGGGCATGATAAGAGATCAGATAGAGGATGAGGGGCTCATCAAGGATCTCATCAGAATTCAAAGCAAATTATTTACTATGGGCGCCATGCTGGCCACACCGGCAGACAAGGAAAAGCGCAAAGATGGCTCGGATCGATTGAAAATAAAAAAAATTGAAGAAGAGCAAATTGATTTTTTAGAAAAACGTATCGATCAAATGAATGAAGTTCTGGAACCTATGACACATTTCATACTTCCCGGAGGTCATACCGTAGTGTCATTCTGTCATATAGCTCGTTGTGTCTGCCGTAGAGCGGAACGGAAAACTGTTGAATTAGCTGATAATGAAAACATTAATGACTACATTCTGGTCTATCTAAATCGATTATCTGATTATTTATTTGTCTTGGCACGGAAATTGACAAAGGATTTAAAGGTGAAGGAAATACCTTGGAAAGGCCAGTAAAAAGGGGAGTTTTAAGGTACTTCAGCCATACTAAAATTACGTTCTTTTAATAGCTGAAAAATAGTAACTAAAAAACTTGCATTTTTCAGTAAAAAAATTACTTTTGCATTTCAATTTAATTAATTTTCAATTATGTATTGGACATTAGAATTAGCATCGTATTTAAGTGATGCACCTTGGCCGGCAACAAAAGATGAACTGATCGATTATGCAATACGAACCGGAGCCCCGTTAGAGGTTGTGGAGAATCTGCAAGCCTTGGAAGATGAAGGGGAAAGTTACGAGGTCATTCAGGAGATTTGGCCTGATTATCCAACGGATGAAGATTTCCTTTGGAACGAAGATGAATACTAGAAAACAAAAGTCTCCAAGGAGGCTTTTTTTTTTACAAAATATCCCTTAGCGATTGCGTTATGACAGTTGCCGCTGCACAGTGAATTCTGGGGTGTCGCCGAAAATAAAAGGGGAAAATAATTACCGATCCGGGATCGGTTTCAATAAAAGTTAGATTATGAGTTTTTTGAATTCAGTATTAAAGGCATTTGTAGGAGATAAGAGAAAGAAAGATCTAAAGCAGCTACAACCTTTAGTAGAAAAAGTAAGATCCTTT
>CP070731.1:1095145-1097180 GCA_020347545.1 Flavobacteriaceae bacterium
TGAGGAAAAGGATATGAAGATCATAGAGTCAATGCCTGTAAAATCATTGATCACCTATCCTAAAACAGGTGCCGTTTTTAATAAATCAAAACTTCTTCATATCCGCGGCCATGCCTGGGCAGGAGAACTTGAGGTTTCTAAAATGGAGTATTCTATAGATTTTGGAGCTACATGGAAAATGTGTGATCTGGAAGGACCTGCTAACAGACTGGCGTGGCAGCATTTTAAAGCGGCCATATTGTTCCCGCAAAAAGGCTACTATGAAATCTGGGCCAGGGCAACAGATACAGACGGGAATTCCCAGCCCATGTTGGTTCCGGGCTGGAATCCCAAAGGGTATTTGAATAACGCTTGCCACCGCATAGCGGTCAAGGTTGTTTGATAAGATGAATGAATGTAAAATACTTAAATGAACCTTCTTAAAGGCCGACATAAAAAGAACCTAACTACATCAATACTTGTTCTTATTGCAGTTATTTTATTTGCGTTACTTGTAGTTGTAAAACTTAAGGACGAACAGGTAAAACCATCGGTACAGACCGCAATTCAAAATACTGACATTGTAGATGGAATTCATCAGCCCACCGGACTAAAGGATGGAGAAGGCCTGATGACCGTTGTTACGCACTGTACTGCGTGCCATTCGGCGCAGTTGGTCATTCAGAATAGAATGAATCGTGAAAGATGGAACGCCACGATCCGTTGGATGCAGGAAACCCAAAACTTATGGGACCTTGGAGACAATCAAGAGGTTATCGTGAATTATTTAGTAAAAAACTATCCAGTTTCTGTAAAAGGAAGGCGTGAAAAACTCGAAAATATTGAATGGTATGAATTAACAATTAATTAATTCTGTTATCATTTTTATATTTTATCTTCCCCGTCCATAACTTTAATAATCAAATTTTATCATGTTAAAAAAGATGCCTTACATGTTTGTACTGTTCCTTTGTTTTGGAATTAATCAAAAAATAATTTCTCAATCAGATTATTTAATTAAAAAGGGAGTTATAGATAGTGTTTATTCCTCCGTTTTGGACGAATCAAGAGAGTTCTATGTTGAAGTGCCCAAAGATTATGACCCTGATGGCAATTATAAATATCCGGTGGCAATTATTCTAGATGGGGAATTTCAGTTTAATGCGCTTCAAATTGTACATGAATATTACTCAGGCGGTTTTGTTCCTGAAATGGTCCTGATCGGAGTTTCCAACAGAAAGAATAGAAACCGCGACCTGACACCTTCTAAATTAGACGAAGAAACGGCTCCACCATATTTGCAAGATACAGGAGAGGCTGAAAATTTTATGCAATTCCTTGAAAAGGAACTCCTTCCTTATATTGAAGAAAAATATCCTGTGAGTTCTTACAGAACCCTTATCGGACATTCCTATGGTGGATTGTTTACCGTAAATACACTTCTCAAACGCCCTGAACTATTTCAAAATTATCTTGCCATTGATCCCAGTATGGACTGGGACAATCAGATTCTTGTCAAGGAGTCGAAAGAAATTATGAGCAAGGGAGATTTTAAGGACAAGTCACTCTTTGTTTCATTAGGAGGTCAGTTGCATATGTCAAATACAGAAATCACAATAGACAATGTAATGAAAGACACAACTGAACTGACACTGTTTGCCAGGTCCAATATGGAATTTGCTGAAGTGGTAAAAGAGAATAAAAAGAATGGTTTACAACTTTATTGGAAGTTTTATCCAAATGACCTACATGGGACAATTCCTCTTCCTTCAATAAGAGACGGATTAATCGATTTGTTTTCCTGGTACCAGATGGAGAATATAAACCGATTCAACGATCCTGAAACACCCAAAGAGGACTTATCGGTAATCATAAAGAATCGTGAACAAAAACTGAAAGATCATTTTGGCTATACAGAACCTCCTTATCCGGCTTATCTGTTGAATACCCTGGGATATATGAGTATGGATATGGGCCAACCTGATAAAGCTCTCATGTACTTTAATTTTAATACTGAATATTATCCTGAAAGTGCCAACAGCTATGATTCCCTGGC
>CP070731.1:1097280-1099314 GCA_020347545.1 Flavobacteriaceae bacterium
CCCAAAGATTATTTCATCAATCCTTTAGAAATTCCAATGGTACTGTCAGGTACATTTGGAGAGTTGAGAAGCAATCATTTTCATGCCGGAATTGACATTAAGACACAACAGGTTGAAGGGCACAAGGTTATCGCTTCTGCTGATGGTTACATTTCAAGGATAAATGTGTCCCTCTGGGGATATGGCAATGCAATATACGTCACGCATCCCAATGGTTACACCACGGTATACGGTCATCTTCAGAAGTTTTCACCAGAGATCGATGCGTATGTTCGGAAAAGGCAATATGAAAAAGAGCGTTTCTCCATCAGGCTATATCCAAAATCCAAAGACTTACTGGTTAAAAAAGGTCAGGTCATTGCTTTAAGCGGAAATTCAGGAAGTTCGGGAGGCCCGCATCTTCATTATGAGATAAGAGATGTTAAATCGAGAACGATGAACCCCATGCTCTTTGGGATCACGGTACCAGATCATAAAAACCCTACCATTCAAAATGCTTATGCCTATGCCTTGACTGATTCTTCTCATGTAAATCAATCGGCAAACGATGTGAAAATTGTATTTAATCGTCAATATGATGGTGACCTATTGGCCAACAAGATATATGCCTATGGCAAGATCGGTTTTGGAATAAACTCCTATGACAGACTGGATGGAGCCCTTAATAGAAACGGCTTGTACATACTTGACATGAGCGTAAACGGGGAAAGAGTTTTTCAATTTGCGGCAGACAGGTTTTCTTTTGATGAATCCAGATTTATTAATTCGTATATCGATTATGACAAGTTTATCAATCAAAAGCAACGCGTTCAGAAATGTTTTGTAGATCACGATATGAATAATCTGAGCCTCTACAAGAGGGTTAATGAAAGTGGATATATCAATGTAAAAGACAGTATGGAATACACGGTATCTATAATTGCAAGAGATTTTACAGGAAATAAAACCAGGCTGATTATTCCTATTCAAGGAAAAAAAGATTCCATTGTAATACCCAAAAAAGAAAAAGTTACGGATCGCTATTTTAAGGCAAAGGAGTCCAACACTATTAAAGATTCAATCATTACGGCCTATTTTCCTGAAAACATTTTTTACGAAGATTTTTATTTTGATTATGCCTATGAAAACGGGGTAGTAAAATTACATAACAACAGTGTACCTGTACACAAGAATTTCAGGTTAACATTCGATGTTTCTTCGTATGATATGGAGGAAGTTAAAAAAATGTATATCGCCAAAAAGAACAAATACGGTAAGCTAAACTACGTGAGCACCAAACGTAAGGACAATACTTTATATACTTTAAGTAGGTATTTAGGTGAGTACACCTTAACATCTGATAAACATCCACCTACAATTAAAACAATAGGTTTTGCAGATGGGCAATGGCTGACCAAATTCAAGACGCTCAAAGTTCGAGTTAACGATAAGGGATCAGGAATAAAATCCTACAGAGGAGAAATTGACGGACAATGGATTCGTATGGCATTTAATCCAAAAAAAGGAATCCTTACCTATGATTTCAGTGACAAAAACCTTGAAGGCACCTTACATAATTTAAAGGTAGTTGTTACTGATAATGTAAATAATTCAACTACATTTACAACCACATTTAATAAGAAGAATTAAATCTTGTACTCCCTTTGAAAACCAAGTTTGCCATCATTCTTTTTTTTACACTCTGCACTCAGTATGTTTCAGGGCAAACAGCTACCTTAAAGGGTAAAGTGTTAGACAGTATTAACAGGCCCATCGAAAATGCTACAGTTAGCATTGGAAACCTGGGAACCGTAACTGACGAGAAAGGTGCGTACGAAATAAAAGTTCCCGCCAACAAGAATATAACCGTACGATACGGCCATGTTTCGTTTAACAGTTTTTCCAAAACCTTCAGGATACAAAGGGGTAAAACACTTTATTTTTCTCCCCGATTATTTTCGAAAACTGAATCAATAGATGAGGTGATTATAATCGATGAAAGGGCAAGCACTCAGGGATTGGTAGCTGTCGAAGCTAAAACGGCGCAACTCATTC
>CP070731.1:1099414-1101445 GCA_020347545.1 Flavobacteriaceae bacterium
GTCATGCAGGTGATAAAAATTCCATGGTATCGACGCTAAAGCTTGCCAAACAATATGGGGTAAAAGCCGGAGCCCATCCATCATTTGTGGATCGTGAACATTTTGGTAGACAGGAGCAGAAGGTGCCTTCTCAGTTGTTAAAAAAACAACTGATCCATCAAATAGGGAGCCTTATAGAACTGGCCAATATGGAGAAAATGAAAATTTTTCATGTGAAGGCGCATGGAGCATTGTATAACCTTTGTGCGAGATCAGAGGAGATGGCAGAACTGTTTATAGAAACGATTAATGACTTCAGCGAGGAACTTTGTATATTCGTCCCGTATGGCTCCGTGATTGAAAAGCTGGCCAAGGAGAGAGGGATATCCTATATGACAGAAGCTTTTGCTGATCGAAATTATGATTCGGCGTTAAATTTGCTCCCAAGGTCTCATCCAAAGGCGGTTTTGAATGATCCGGTTAACATAAGGAATCGTGCCTTAAGGATGTTAAAAGAAAAAGTTATAAAGACGGCGGAAGGTAAAGACTTAAGTATTAATTTTGATACCCTGTGCGTTCATGGAGATCATCCAAACGCTGTACAAATATTGATGGAATTAAATAAATTAAGAACGATAATTTGAATTTATACAAGTTAAAATACAAGCCTTTGGGCAGTATTGCGGTTCTTGTTGAATGGCCTAAATTGATAGATCATGACATTCTCAAGAATATCACCATTTTCAGGCATAAGATACAGGTTGACATGGGAGAATACGTCTTGGAGACAGTTCCGGCTTATAATTCATTAACCGTTTTTTTTGACACCTCAAAGATCAAATATTCTTCTGTGGTAACAGATTTGAAGGAAATTTATGAATCCAAAGATCAGAAATTGATCACGGCAAATAAGATTTGGAAAATACCCGTGTGCTACGATGAGAAATTCGGTCTGGACCTGAATTCAATCAGTAAGGAAAAGAAACTTAAAAAAGAAAAAATAATAGCCTTGCACAGCGAGGCACTGTATGATGTCTATTTCATCGGTTTTCTTCCGGGATTTTTATATTTAGGAGGGTTGCCCTCGCCTCTTGGGGTCCCCAGAAAGAAAAGACCCCGATTGAAAATAAGTGAAGGTGACGTGGCTATTGCCGGATTTCAGGCCGGAATTTATCCGAGAAGCAGCCCGGGAGGTTGGAATATAATCGGAAATTCCCCAATTCGTTTTTTTGACCCCGATAAATTTCCACCGTGTTTTGCGATTGCCGGAGATAAGGTAAAATTTGTTCCTGTCGATTCAAAAAAGCATGCTGAAATTAAAAAAGAAGTAGATTCAGGCACATACAGGCTGGACAGTGAAATTCATGGATAATAATATATTGATATTGTCGGAAGGTATGCATACTTCCATTCAGGATCTGGGTCGAAAAGGGTACAGGGCTTACGGGGTTCCTATAGCAGGGGCAATGGACAAGTACAGTGCGATCCTCGCAAATAAGTTGCTCAATAATGATGAAGGGCTACCAGTTATGGAAATGACCTTGACCGGCCCTAAAATTTTGTTTGAAGATGCGACCCTGCTGGTTGTAACAGGAGCGGATATGTCGCCAAGAATCAACGATAAGCCGATCAGTATGAATGTGCTTTATGAAGTGAAAACCAGCGATGTGCTGAGTTTTGGAAAACTGATCAAAGGAACGAGAAGTTATCTGGGGGTAAAGGGAGGATTTCTTACGGAAAACAAATTAAACAGTTATTCTTTTTACGAAGGAATTACCTCACAAAGCAAGGTGGCTAAAGGGGACCGGTTGAGAATTGAGAACTACGATTCAGGATTGGTATTGCCCTCCTCAAAAATTAAGGTCAGGAGTTCTCATTTTGAAGCGAAAAAGTTGGATGCCACCAAGGGCCCGGAGTACAACAGGCTTACTAAAAAGCATCGTGAGTTTTTATTTTCGAAACAGTTTAAAATTGGAAGTCTGAATGACCGTATGGGATACCAGCTTAAGAATAAATTTCCACCAATTAAGGATCAGGAAATCATTACCTCAT
>CP070731.1:1101545-1103563 GCA_020347545.1 Flavobacteriaceae bacterium
ATAGATGCTGTAAATTGGGTTACAACAAGCGACTTTCTAAGAAATGCACCTCCTTTTGTTTTGGTAAGGTCGCCTTTTAAAACCGCAACCGGTTTAAAGCTGGAAAGGAAAAATGCGGGGTAGCTACCTGCAAAAATTCCATAAAAAAGCGTTACTCCAACCGAGAACATGACCGTTTGCGCTAAATAGTCGTTAAAAAGGTTTAGTTCGGTTCCCATAATATTATTGAACCCAGGCAGGAACAATTCAACCAATATATAGGCCAGGAATAAGGCCAGTACACTTTGAATTACCGATTCCGTCAGGAACTGAACAATCAACATATTTCGCGAGGCTCCGGTTACTTTTCGTACACCTACTTCCTTGGCTCTTTTTCCAGATCTTGCGGTCGACAGGTTCATAAAATTGATTCCTGCTATCAAGATCACCAATATAGCTATTCCGACAAAGACGTATACATAGATAATGTTTCCGTTTTGTTCAATTTCCCATTGTTTATGAGAATGCAGATGTATACTGCTAACAGGTTGAAGCTGATACTCAAAGGAGTTCCCTTGCTTAAAGAATTCTTCGATGTTTATTTTAAGGAAGGCTTCTACGTTAGGCTCGATCTTCTTCATAAAATTGGCCTTCATCTTCTCTTCAAAATCTGCAAAGTTTGTATCTTCCTTCAGTCTGAAATAGGTAAAGAAATTATTGCTGATCCAGATGTTTTCAATATTGTTCTGAGCCATGAACATATCAAAATGGAAATGGGAATGACCTTTAGGTTCTTTAACAATACCTTTTACAATATAGTCTCTTCGATTGTCGTAATTCACAATCTCCCCAATGGCGCTCTTATCACCAAATAATTTTTTGGCAGTTTCCTCGGTCAATACGATGGCATTAGGCTCATTCAACGCAGTCTCTGCATTTCCATGAGCGAACTCATAATCAAATACCTTAAAAAAGGAACTATCTGCATATACTCCTTTTTGAATATAGACTTTATTCTGTTCCTGTCTCATCATAATTTCCTGACGAACAGGCTGAAATCTTGTAGCTGTCTCGACTTCATTAAACTCTGTCCTAAGCGATTGGGCCATAGGGCTTGGAGAAGAAGGGCCATCCATTTTTTGTCCCATCATATCTGCCTTAATACCCGTTCTGTACATACGATCATACCCTTCCCAGTGCTTATCATAGCTCGTTTCATCTTTTACGAACATAAAAACCAGAATTGTAATGGCTAATCCGAGTCCCAGCCCAAGAATATTAATAAAGGCATAAATCCTGTTTCTACTCAGGTTTCTAAACGCAACTTTAAAATAATTTTTTAACATTGTTGAAAAGTTTGATTAAACGGCTGCTTGACTCAGTTTGTTTCTTTTTTCAGAAACGATCTGGCCGTCTAAAAGGTTGATAATTCTTTGTGAATAACTTGCATCATGTGAAGAGTGCGTAACCATGACGATAGTGGTTCCCAGTTCATTTAAGTTACATAATAACTCCATAACTTCATTTCCGTGAGAACTGTCAAGGTTACCGGTAGGTTCATCCGCAAGGATCAGTGGTGGCTTGGTAACAAGAGCTCTTGCTACGGCAACTCTTTGCTGCTGTCCTCCGGACAACTGCTGAGGGTAATGCGATGACCTGTGTGAGATACCTATTCTGTCAATAAGTTCATTAACTCGAGCTTTTCGCTCTGCTGAACTCACTTTGGTATAGATAAGAGGAAGTTCTATATTTTCGAAAACCGTTAATTCATCAATCAGATTGAAGTTTTGGAAAATAAAGCCAATATTTTGTTTTCGAACTGAAGATCGACCTTTTTCATTTAGATTACTTACTTCCTTTCCTAGAAACTCGTAACTTCCACTTTCCGGCTTGTCCAGCATTCCTAAAATGTTAAGTAAGGTTGATTTTCCGCAACCTGAAGGTCCCATAACCGATACAAATTCTCCTTTTTCAATTTCAAAAGAAACTTTGTTCAATGCGGTTGATTCTATTTCGTCAGTTCTGTAAACTTTGCTTAG
>CP070731.1:1103663-1105671 GCA_020347545.1 Flavobacteriaceae bacterium
TATAATTACAAGCCATGTGAAAACAGAGTCACAATGGAAAATCTAATCTCTCGAATCTAAAGACTAATTATGACCCTTAAAAAAATTATTGCCTCGATCGTTGTGTTTCACCTCCTTTTTATCCAATTGGCTTTGGGCTGTACCGGAATCGTCATAAAAACTGAAAATGGTGTATTCATTCCAGCCAGAACGATGGAATTCGGTTTTGATATTCGTTCTAATTTGATCGTTATTCCAAAAGGAACAACAATCGATTTCTTAAGTTCCATAGCAGATAAAAATGGCTACAATCTCAAAACAAAATATGGTATTGTTGGCTTGAATGCCGTCGAAAAAAATATTATTATCGATGGCGTTAATGAACAAGGCCTGTATTTAGGTGGTTTTTATTTTGCAGGATTTGCTTCTTATCAAAAGCTGACCCCTGAAAATCAATCAAGAGCAATTTCAAGCGAGGAAATGGGAAATTATATTCTAGGAAGTTTCGCAACTGTTGATGAGGTGATAGAAGGCGTAAAAAATATTACTGTTGTTGGTTCTTTTATCGAAGATATCCAAGGTGAAGCCCCATTGCACTATGCTGTGACTGACCGATCAGGAAGGTCTGTGGTTATTGAGTACACGAAAGAAGGACTCCGGATATTCGAAAATACTGTCAGTGTGGTTTGTAATAACCCAACCTATGATTGGCATTTAACCAACCTTAAAAACTATGTGAATTTGGCTCCTGATAATTCAAAGGGATTCGAATTAAATGGGGAAAAATACACGCCTCTATCCTTAGGCTCCGGTATGCTCGGACTTCCGGGAGATTATACTTCTCCATCCCGTTTTGTAAGAGCCACCGCTTTTGTGAATACTGCCCTTCCAAGCAATAATGTGGAAGAGGGTATTTTCAGGGCCTTTCATATACTCAATGCATTTGATATTCCAAAAGGAGCGATCCGGGAAAAAACACCTGATGAAGTATTTACAGACTTTACCGTTTGGACTTCAGCTGTAGACACGAAAAATGCCGTATATTATTACAAAACATATAAAAATCAAGCGATTAAAAAGGTTGTTCTGAAAGATATGCTGGAAAAGGCAGGAGGAAAAATACTGATCATTCCTTCTGAAACACCAAGAGAATATCAAGATGTAAATTAGTATTCTAGACCTGCTTCAATTGAATTCCAAATTGATTGTATCATGATCCTAAAAACTTTTCCCTTCTTTTTCGCCATTTCGATACTTATATTTTCCATCCAGTGCAAAGAATCCTTAAATAGGGCGGAGATCCCAGAAGATTCTCACCCGACACCCGGAATGGTTGATCAAACAGTTTATTACGGAGGTGATATCATCACAATGGACGGAGAGGAATTGGAAATCATTGAATCTGTTGTTACACAGGATGATGAAATTGTTTTTACAGGAGCTAAATCTGAGGCAATAGATCGATTTCCTGAGGCCAGGGAACATGACTTAAAAGGAAACGTTTTGATGCCTGGATTTGTAGAGCCTCATGTACACCCATCTATAGCCGCAACGATGCTTCCTAACGAAATAATCGCACCTTATGATTGGGTTCTGCCTACAGTTACCAAGAAAGGTGTTTCGGGACATAAAGCCTATATGGAACGTATTACAAGTTCAATCAACGAAAATGCCAAAAATGGTGAAATGTATTTTATATGGGGTTACCACCAATTATGGCACGGAGAGTTATCTCGGGATATGATCAATGCTATCACTAAAGAGAAGCCTGTAGGAATTATACACCGCTCTTTTCATGAAATATATCTAAATGATGCCGCTATTGCCCTTCTTGGTATCGCACAAGAAGATTTTAAAGACAATCCCCAAGTTGAATGGGACAAAGGTCATTTCTATGAAGGCGGCTGGTTGGCCTTAGTTCCAAAAATGGCACCAATCATGCTAGAGCCTTCTAATTACATGAAAGGCCTTGGAGTGATGACTCAGCTCATTCAGAAAAATGGCATTACCACTGTTGCCGAGCCCGGTT
>CP070731.1:1105771-1107752 GCA_020347545.1 Flavobacteriaceae bacterium
GATAACTTTTCCTGGAACTAACTTCGATGAATTTTTACCTCACTGAAATCATTGAGAAATTTAAATTAAAGGGCGAGATTGTGTCCGTTAATCCTTATGGAAATGGGCATATAAACGATACATACTTAGTGGAATTGCAAAGAAAGAATGGAACACTTTCGCGCGTTATTTTACAGCGCATCAATCAGCATGTTTTTAAGGACCCTGTGGGTTTAATGCAGAATATTGAGGTGGTGACTTCTTTCATGCATCGAAAAATCCTGGAAAGCGGTGGTGATCCTTCACGGGAATCCCTTACTTTAGTTCCAACGATTTTTGGAACAAACTTCGTCCTCTCCGAGAAGGGGGAATATTGGCGCGCCTATCACTATATTCAAGACACGCATTCTTTTGATACTGTACAAAACTATGAACAGGTTTATGAAGCCGGGAAGTCGATTGGGAAGTTCCAAGCTTTGTTGATTGATTGTCCCCCGGAGCTCTTACGTGACACTATCCCGTTCTTTCATCATACGGTCAAAAGGTTCAAAAATTTAGCTAAGGCAGTGGAGATTGACAAGGTAAATTTAGCTGCAACTGTAGAGAAAGAAATTAATTTTGTAGTCAGTCGCTCTGATCAGGTTGGTAGATTATTAAGTCTGGTTGAGGAGGGGCTTTTACCCCTCCGGATCACACATAATGATACAAAATTCAATAACATTCTGTTCGATGTTCATGAGGGTTACGGAGTGTGTGTGATAGACCTTGATACTGTCATGCCTGGAGTTTCCTTGTATGATTTTGGAGATTCAATTCGTTCAATCGCCAACCCCGCAGCAGAAGATGAACAAGATTTATCAAAGGTCTGTTTTGATATCAAGGCTTTTGAACATTATACTGAGGGATTTTTAGGTGCAGCAGGTTCTTTCCTGACTGAAGTTGAGATCGACCTGCTGCCATTTTCAGCAATCCTAATGACACTAGAGTGCGGTATGCGGTTCCTGACAGATTATCTTGAAGGTGATGTTTATTTTAAGGTCAGTCGTTCAAACCATAACCTGGATAGGTGTCGGACCCAATTTAAGTTAGTACAGGATATGGAAGAAAAGTATTCAAGCATGAAGAAAATTGTTGATCGGATCACTTCGAAAAAATAAAAAAATGAAATTTTGTTCTGAACTATGTGAAGGCGGATAATGCCGGATCGCTCGAGTTGTGATTAACTAAAATAGAGATCATTCAATCCACTGATATTGCTGACAACATAATCCGGTTTGTAGGGGGAGCCTTCAATATCGCCTAGTTTTGTTTCCCCGCTCAACACCAGGACAGTTGTCAGCCCAGCCTGACCCAGAGCAATATCGGTATATAAACGGTCACCAACCATGACGATTTCATTCGGGTTGAAACCGGTTTTTTCGATTATCGCTTCAACAATTGGTGGATGTGGTTTGCCAATTATCACATCTGGTGTTCGTCCAGTGGAAGCTTCAACCAAAGCTATGGTTGCGCCAATATCCGGTATAAAACCTTCTTCGGTTGGGCAATTAATGTCTGGGTGGGTGGCAATATACGGCCGGCCAGCTCGAACAAAATCGCACAGGCGTCTGATTTTTTCATAGGTAATTGTGGTATCAAAGCCTAAAACAACATATTCAGGATCATTTTTCACCAGTTTGAACCCAAAGCGTAAGAATTCGCCTTCCAGTGAAGGTGTCCCAACCAGGAAGAGCCGCGCACCAGGGTTTTGTTTTTTTATGTAAATCGCAGTTGCCTCGCCTGAGGAAAAGATCCTTCCGCCAGGAATTTTCAATCCTAATTTCTTGAATTTATCAACATAATCTGCCCGTGATAAGGATGAATTGTTGGTTAGAAAATAGTAAGGAAATTTCTCCTGGTCCAATTTGGAGAGGAATTGTTTTGTCCCAGGTAATAGATTGTTTCCCAGATAGATTGTTCCATCCATATCAAAAAGGAAACACTGTGCATTACTTATTTTTTT
>CP070731.1:1107852-1109828 GCA_020347545.1 Flavobacteriaceae bacterium
TATTCGACCCGGCCTTCTCTGAAAATTCCTGAAGGGTCAGTCTTGCTGTATACTTTTTTCCATTTTTGAAAACCTGGATATAATTTCCCGATGCTTCGATGTACTCAATTTCGTTGAAGGGAATCAAATACATCTTTTTTCCAATTCTCACAGAGAACAGTTCTTTGGAAAATACCCCCAAAGTGGACTGTCGACTTGGTGACTTCAAGTCCAAATAAGGAACATAAGCAAAAAGGGCATGTACTAAATAGATTAATAAAAACTCGAGTTGTCCATACGAAACCAATCTTGCGGTTACGACTTTGGAAGTTGGATCATTTGCATCAACCTCCATCTGTTCGACTAATTCATATGTCAGTTGAGCTTCCAAATACATTCCGATAAAATAGTAAAATCCCCCAGCTAAAAGATTCATGAAAATGGATTTCTTTAGGTTGTTTGGGAAGCTCTTCAGGATAGCCACAGAACTGATAATTGCGACAACATTCGTCAATAGAAGAATCATGTAAAGACCCTTCATTTCATCATGGGTCCCAACTAATCCATAAAATACCAGTATGGTTAGAACCAACTGAAAAAAAGTAATTTGAACTCTATTCTTATTCATGTACCCAAATTCACAACCAAATTAATGCAGTTGACATACGTGAACTGTAATTCCGTCCCTAGCGCCCAACATTATCAATAATTGCTAGTTAAAATTGCTAGATCAATAAACGATACAAAAATGCTGGTAATGATTAAATACATGTTGAGATTTCTAATATTTTTTTGTGGAATAATAATTCTTATGTCAAGTGACATTGTTCGGAGGCATGACCGCGCCGATGCAGATTATATAAACCTAGGAAAGTCATTTAAAGCTGTTGTGAAAGTCGGATTAAGAGGTGGTGACGGAACACTTATCGCTCCGAATTGGGTAATCACAGCAGCTCATGTGGCAAAAGGAATTCATCAGAGAGATGGAAAAAATTTTCAAGTATATTTTGGAAATGACCCTATTGGATTTCGAGTAAAGCAAGTATTCATCCACCCTAATTTTCAACCGATGAAAACGGCAGACATTGCACTTCTTTGGCTTGAAAAAGAAGTTCCAAACATAGACCCTATTCTTCCTTATGTGGAACAGGATGAAAGTGGGAAACAAATAATTATTGTCGGTCATGGAGACACTAAAACTGGAAAGGACAGCGATTGGATTTCTGACGGGCTAAAAAGGGGAGCAACTAACATTATTGATGAGGTCACTTCTGATAAGATCATTTTTGACTTTGACCAACCTCAAAATGGAACAGCCTTAGAGGGAACCGCAGGAAGAGGTGATAGCGGTGGGCCAGCGATTATTCTGGTCAATGACATTCCAATGATAGCGGGAATAAGTTCCGCAGGAATGCCTGGAAAAAACGGACCAGGCACGTATGGAGCCATTGAACATTATACAAGAATTTCAAGTTATGTCGAATGGATTGAAGGAGTAATAAACAATCCTGTTAGGGAAATGAAGTCAACCAAGGTTCAAAAACCGACGACCAGCATGCAAAGTGATGCACCCATACCTGGGCTTGGATTATTTATGAGACAAGATGGAAATAAAATTAGAATTGGTGGAAAGGTTGACCCCCAAGTGCCTGAATCCTTTAGAGAAGTTCTATTCAAGCCTCCCTCATTTTTAAAATCATTCAACGGGAAAGTTTACGAGTCGCTGGAGCAGTTCAAAAATGACTTTGATGAACTTACAAGTGGAGATGAATTTAAAATTGCTTTTGAAGTCAAAGGCGAGGAATTGCAATATGAGGCGCGTAAAATGTAGCCTCTAAGTTGAAAATAGGATCAAATCGTAGTGAAGCTTTATCAGTTTTGAATTCTTACCAGTTTGGTAGCCTTACTTAAAAATCGGATACGGATAATTAGAGAAAATCGGCTTTTAAATCGTAACAATGAACAGAGAAGAAGCGATGAAAAGTCAAAGTTTGCAT
>CP070731.1:1109928-1111895 GCA_020347545.1 Flavobacteriaceae bacterium
ATATTCAATTTCATCATGATCTCAAAGGCCTTTACGTGCATAAACATTTGCCCCTTATCGTCACACGCACCTCTTGCGAATATGGCTCCCTCCGGATGAAGATCAGTGGTTTTGATTACCGGTTCAAAAGGGGGTGATTCCCAAAGGTCGATCGGGTCGGGTGGCTGAACATCATAATGCCCGTATACTAAAACAGTGGGTAGGTTTGGATCCACGTTATGCTCTCCAAACACGATCGGGTAACCTGGGGTTTCACAGATTTCCACCTTATTACAACCTGCTTGTTGAAGGTGGTTTTTTACCGCTTCTGCAGTATCCAAAACATCCTTTTCAAAGGATTTATCGGCACTTACTGACGGTATTTTCAACAATTGAAGCAGCTCTTCAATAAACCTGTCTTTATTTTGATCAATGTATTTTTTTACCCCTGACATTTTTCACTAATTTTAGATGCAAACAAATATAGACAAAAGATGTGTTTATATGTTCAAAGTAAGGAAATCAAACAGAAATTTAAATTGTAATACAATTCATGGGTTCTAGAAGGAAATTTATTAGAAATACATCATTGGCTGGAGCGGGTCTTTCCGTTTTCCCTCAGATTGGTTTTGCGAATTCAAAAAGTCAAAACAAAGTAAAGATTGGCCTGATAGGCGTCGGTTTAAGAGGCACGAACCATCTGAACAATTTATTGCTCAGAGAGGATGTAGAGGTAACAGCGATATGTGATATTGACGAAAAAAGGATTTCGCTCAATTTGGATTTGATTGAGAAGAGTGGGGAGAAAAAACCTGAGATCTTTGGTAAAAATGAACTGGATTATAAAAACCTTCTGGAACTGGAATCTCTGGATGCTGTTATCATATCAACTCCCTGGCTCTGGCATGCACGTATGGCAAAAGATGCGATGCTCGCAGGTAAATATGTGGGCCTTGAAGTGTCAGCGGCCAATACTCTTGAAGAGTGCTGGGATCTGGTAAATATACATGAGCAAACAGGTACACATTTAATGATTCTGGAAAATGTCAACTACAGGAGAGATATTTTAGCAGTACTCAACATGGTGAGGCAAAATGTTTTTGGGGAGTTAATGCATTTCAGATGTGGCTATCAGCACGATTTGCGTTTTGTGAAACTCAACGACGGGAAAACGGCCTATGGCAAAGGTGTGGAATTTGGTGAAAAGGGAATTTCGGAAGCCAGGTGGCGAACGCAGCATTCCCTGCTTCGAAATGCGGATGTTTATCCTACCCACGGGGTAGGTCCGATAGCTGCCATGACCAACATCAACCGAGGAAACCGTTTTTTGTCAATGACTTCTCATGCCACGAAAAGCAGGGGGTTACATAACTATATAGTAGAGCATGGAGGCGAGGACCATCCGAATGCAAAACTGAATTTTAAAATGGGAGATGTAATTACTTCCACAATAGAAACATCTAACGGAGAGACCATTATAGTGACCCATGATACGAGCTTGCCACGGCCTTATTCTTTGGGCTTTAGAGTGCAGGGAACAAAAGGTCTTTGGGAAGTTGACGGGAACAGAATCTATATTGAAGGTATATCGGAACCTCATAAATGGGATGACGCAGACGAATGGTTGAAAAAGTATGACCACCCCCTCTGGGTAAAATATGGAGAACATGCTATGGGAGCAGGTCATGGAGGAATGGATTTCTTTGTGATAAATGCTTTCGTTGAATCTGTTAAACAGCAAATTCCGCCTCCTATGGATGTATATGACGCGGCAGCCTGGAGCGCTATTACCCCTCTTTCAGAACAATCAATTGCAAATAAAGGGGAACCTCAGGATTTCCCGGATTTTACCAGAGGTTTGTGGGTCAAAAGAAGCCCTTATAACTGGATTAAAGATACTTTTTAAAAAGGGAGAACAAATTTCTTAAACATTGTTTGCTAATTTGCAAAAATGATTATATTTGCAATCCAATTTTCGCGGGCGTGGT
>CP070731.1:1111995-1113962 GCA_020347545.1 Flavobacteriaceae bacterium
GTTCTTCTTCTTCGGATATGTTTTTGGCATTTGGCCGCGAAGAGTAGGCTCCAAGATCAATAAAATCGGCCCCTTCACCAACCATTTTCCGGACCTGTTTCAGGATTGAGTCCTCATTGTTGAATTTACCTCCGTCATAAAATGAATCAGGAGTCAGGTTAAGGATCCCCATTACCTTTGGCCTACTTAGATCGATTAATTCACCTTTACAATTGATATACATAGTGAATAGGTTTACCTGCTTGCTACCTTATTGATTACTTCTCCAACTATGGGTGCCTGATATGCCTGCATTCTCTTTATTAATTCTTCAACGTTGTCGCTGATGATGATCATATCGCGATTTTCTCTTTTTAAAAATCCTTCTTCTACCATATGATCCAGCTGAAGGAGCGTATGCCGGAAAAAATTATTGGTATTTAGAATTCCTATGGCTTTCCTTTCAATTCCAAGCTGTCCGAGAGTAAGGGCTTCAAAAATCTCATCCAGTGTGCCATATCCGCCTGGAAGCGCAATATACCCGTCTACTAATTTACTGATTCTTACTTTTCTTTTTGACATTTTTCGGGTTACGATCATTTGTGAAATTTTGGCATGGGCCACTTCCTCGTGTTTTAATAAACCCGGAATTACACCAATAACTTCAGCATTGTTACTGATCATGGCATCAGCTATGACTCCCATAATACCTATTTTGCCACCTCCGTATACCAGTCCGATTCCTTCTTTTGAAAAATACTCGCCCAATTGCGCCGCAGCATCTGCATAATCCTTTTTAAAGCCTTTACTCGATCCACAAAAAACAGCGATTCTTTTCATTCCACAGTGATTTTAGAGGTATATATTTTGTAAAAATAAGGAAACCGAAGATATTATATCATGAGATTTTTATAAATTCGTTTCGACATTAATTTAATACTTCTGATTTCAATTTACATGCAGAATACATCGAAGCAATATGATGAGGTGACCGCAAGATGCCGATCTCTTTTCATAAACAAAATGAGTGATTATGGAAGTGCGTGGAGAATACTAAGACTTCCATCCTTAACGGATCAGATTTTTATAAAAGCACAGCGTATACGTCAGTTACAGGAAATTAAAACACGGAAAGTAGAGGAAGGAGAAGCTTCGGAATTTATAGGGATCATCAATTATTCTGTCATGGCCCTGATTCAATTGGAGAAAGGGGTTGTTGAACAACCTGATATCGATGTAAAACAGGCCACCGAACTATATGATAAACATATTGAACAAACCAAGGCTCTTATGGAGAATAAAAATCACGATTACGGAGAGGCCTGGAGAGATATGCGCATAAGTTCACTTACTGATCTGATACTCCAGAAATTACTTAGAGTCAAGCAAATTGAGGATAATCAAGGTAAAACCATTGTTTCTGAGGGAATCGAGGCGAACTACCAGGATATGATCAATTACGCAATTTTTGCATTGATTTTAATGGATGAATAATTTATCACGCTATGAATGTACTTACACAGATTATAAGATTCATTGTTTCGGTCACCTTCATTTTCTCAGGTTTCGTCAAGTTGGTTGATCCTCTGGGGTCCGCCTACAAATTTGAAGAGTATTTTGGAGCTGATGTCCTTAACCTTGAGATTTTAAGTCCTTATGCCCTGGAATTTTCAATCCTGCTGATCCTAGCTGAGATTATGCTTGGCGTTATGCTACTGGTTGGGTTCAAGGCAAAATTTACAGTTTGGAGTTTATTTGGTATTTCTCTGATCTTTCTTTTTTTAACCTGGTATTCCGCTTATTTCAACAAGGTTACGGATTGCGGTTGTTTTGGGGATGCCATAACACTTACTCCCTGGGAAACTTTTTACAAGAACATTGTCCTAATTGTTTTAGTGATTTATTTACTGATCAGGGTCTACGATGTTCAACCCCTGTTCTCTGATGCCTTTGCGAAGCGAATCAGTTTGATATCGGTTCTTGTCTTT
>CP070731.1:1114062-1116017 GCA_020347545.1 Flavobacteriaceae bacterium
AGTTCTGATGACTTTTCTTCCTGGGGTGGAGGTGGAGCTGAATACCACACCGAAGATTTGGAAAAATTATATCATGCGGTTGACTATGTATCTATGCACACCTATCCGTACCACAACACACATTATAATCCAGAGTTTTGGATCATTGAAGATGATGATAAACTGTCAGATATTGAAAAAATTGATGCAGCCATGCTTCGTGCCCAGGCGTTTGCAAAAAAACAGTACGACAGTGTTGCAGGATATATGAAAAGTATCGGTGTTGATAAGCCCATCCATATTGGTGAAACAGGTTGGGCAACCGTGTCTGACGGGTTCTATGGAGATGAAGGATCTCGAGCTACAGACGAATATAAAGTGGGAAGGTACTATCAGCTTATGAGAGACTGGACCAATAAAGAAGGCATCTCATGTTTCTATTTTGAGGCTTTTAATGAGCCTTGGAAAGATTCTAAAAACCCAATGGGATCTGAAAATCACTTTGGATTAATGACCGTTGAAGGAGTCGCCAAATATGCCATCTGGGATTATGTCGACAATGGTACCTTTAAAGGATTGTCACGTGGCGGTAATGCCATCACCAAATCTTTTGGAGGTGATAAAGAAGCTTTAATGAAAACGGTCTCTGTACCTCCAATAAAAGAATAGATGAAAAAAAATAGCCTCTTGGTATTGCTCTTGACAGTAATTGGAATTGCTGGTGCCCTGATCTCTTATAAAGCTCCGAAGGATTCGGACAAGGTAAGCATATCCGGTCGAAAGATCATGGTGAATGATGCCCCTTACCTGATCAAAGGAATTTGTTATCATCCGGTTTCAAAAGGGAGTGACCAAAGAGCGTTTGAAAATTTATCGCAGGATTTGAAACTCATGAAGGAAGCCGGTATAAATACCATTAGAGTTTATGCTCCAATTGATGATATTGAAGTTCTGAATGCCGTAGATGCTGCCGGGATAAAAATTATTATGGGCTTTGGTTATAATCAAAATGGGAATTTTGACATTCTTTCAGGATCTTTTCTTGATTATGTGAATAAATACAAATCCCATAAGGCCATTTTACTGTGGGAACTGGGTAATGAGTATAATTACCATCCAGAATGGTTTGATGGAGATTTGAAAAACTGGTACACAGCCATGAATAATGCGGCTGAATTGATTCAAAAAAATGATCCTGATCACCCTGTTACAACGGCTCACGGGGAATTACCCGATGCTACCGCACTTTCTGCATGTCCGAACATTGATGTTTGGGGCATGAATGTTTATCGCTGGGATGATCCTGCAGAAATTTATTCTCAATGGGCCAAGGTCAGCAACAAGCCCATGTATTTATCTGAAGCAGGAGGGGATAGTTATATGACTGTTGCAAGAGATGAGTACAAGGAAGGTGTCAATGAAAAGGCGCAGGCCGATGCCAATGCTAAAATATTGGAAATTGTTTTTGATAACCTGGATGTTGGTTCGGGGGTCACCTTGTTTTCCTTTACGGATGGATGGTGGAAAGCCGGGAATAATGATTCACAGGATATCGGTGGGTGGGCCCCAAACAGTACTGGCGTCCCTTATGACGGAACTCCAAATGAAGAGTTTTGGGGGATTGTAGATATCGACAGAAACAAAAAGGCAACCTATGATATTGTCAAGAAAAAGTACAAACAAGTAACTGAAGTCAAGTAGCTTTTAAGTAAGAATAAAAATACCTTTATGAGTCAATATAATACCTTCATTTACGCATTATTTATAATCGTTTTGGCAGGATGTAAATCAGAACAATCAAAACTGGATATTGAAGTTTACGAAACTTCGGCCAGTGGTAACAAACTAACAAAAATAGAAGAATTCTCGTCTTCAGATACGGGGTCTCTAATAGAATTGAACCCGGAAGAGACCTTTCAAACCATCACTGGATTTGGAGGATCTTTCACGGAGTCCTCCGCTTATTTAATGAATCA
>CP070731.1:1116117-1118025 GCA_020347545.1 Flavobacteriaceae bacterium
AGTTTATGCTGCAGATCGTCAAAGAGGCTCCAGGTCATTTCGTCGGCATTCACCTCTTGTAAATTTTCCCTGATTTTATCTATAGTTGAGTAGAGTTCATCCTGGCGGTATTTAAGCTGTAAAAGGTCCTTGTTAAATACTGGTAACCAGCGGGATTCAATAAGGGACTCTCCTGCAAGCCCCATCATCCGTTCCATGTTCTGGGCTGAAATGCGAAGAGCCCGAAAACCTTCTTTGTCTTTTTTGCTGCTGGCAATTTTTTTTTCTTTCTCTCTTGTTGCTGAAGGACCAACTACTGGCGCTGGCTTTGAGGTTTTTTTTGTTTCCCGGGATTCTTTTTGAGGAGCAGGAATTTTTACAGCTTTTTCCTTTTTTTTAATATTTGCTATATTCTTAACAAGTCCATCTATTTCAGAACTATGTTCTATAAACCATTTCTCTGCGTCAGTTTCTGGAATATTTGCAATGGCTGTCAAAATGTCAACGCCTTTATGGAGAATGTCAATTTCATTTCTTTCAATAAATATATTTTCTTTCTGTGCTGTAACGAAGACATCTTCCATGGTATGTGCCAGTTTTACTGCTTCTTCAAGTCCAACTATTTTAGCGGCTCCTTTTATTGAGTGTGCTGCCCGCATCATATTTTCAAGGAGTTCAGCAGAAGTTGGATCATTTTCCAAGGCTGCAAGGTCTTCGGATAATTTCATGCAGTAGTTATCCGCTTCCATACGAAAAAGATCAAGCATGGACATATCACTTAAATCAACGGGGAGTGAGGGGGGGATCTCTATAATTCTTTCGGGCGTTGGTTCAGTCTCCACAGAAGCCTTCGCCTCGGCAGAAGGTCTCCTTTCTTTAGGAGGTTCAGGGCTTGCTTTTTTTCCTTTTATCAAAGCGTTGAACGAACTGGTAAGCAAGTCAAATGCATCTGATTTTTCCTGAAAATAGCTGTCAGTTTCCTCATCTGAAATCTTGGAAATAGTGCTGAGCATATCGACTCCTTTCAGCAGTAAATCAATTCCATCCTGATCAAGAGTAATTTTATTTTCCTGGACTGCAACGAATATATCCTCCATAGCGTGAGCAATCTGAACGACAGGATGGAGTTCCACGACCCGTGCTGCACCTTTGACTGAATGCGTAGCACGCATTAATGATT
Organism: Flavobacteriaceae bacterium; assembly: GCA_020347545.1. Lineage (GTDB taxonomy): Bacteria > Bacteroidota > Bacteroidia > Flavobacteriales > Flavobacteriaceae > Lutimonas. The sequence goes on from CP070731.1 coordinate 1,117,277, forward strand.
CGAGGAGGTCAGATGCACCAGGGTTCTGTTCAAGAGAGATCAGGTCTTCAGAGAGTTGGTTGCATTGATTTTCCGTCTCCATACGAAACAGGTCCATCATGGACATGTCGCCGAGGTCGAAGCCATTACCGTTTGTCATTTGAGATCCTTTGTAAGGGTCTTAAAGAGAGGTTTATCTTTCAACAAACCAATATCCTTGCCTTCTAAATTAAGAATTCCCATGGTATAAACAGCCTTGGAACCGGATACCGTAACGGGAAGATGTTTTATCATTTCAGTGGTATACCGAATTATTCCCTTTACCTCACTGACCGGAAAAGCAACAAGATGATTTTCCTGCATTACCACCACCAATCGTTCAGGGGAAATATAGTCAGGATCAAGTTGAGCTTCTGTTTTTTTCAATTTCTCAAGTTCTAAAACCCGGCCTATGGAAACACATATCCTTAACCTTCCATGGATGTTCACCAGTCCACGCAAGGTTTTGCTGGTAATATTCGGTATTGAATGAATTGGCCTCATTTTAATAATCTCCTGAATCATATGAGCGGGTAGGGCCAGCCATTCACTCCCGGTACGGAAAACAAGGGCAGATTTAACATTAGTAGCTTTAATATTCTGTTCGGTGGAAAGTATTTTAGTACATTCACTGCGGTAATTTTCAGGAGGCTTGGTTCGTAATAGTCTACGGCCGGCTTTTGAAAATACTGAACAGTTTTTGCAATGGACAAAATGATCCAGTTCCGGGC
>CP070731.1:1118125-1120030 GCA_020347545.1 Flavobacteriaceae bacterium
TACCGAGCACCATCAACCTTTCAATATGATGGCAATATCCTGTCTTTAAGACTTTATTGATGGTTTGGTCAATGGGATCAATGCCCGTGGTTCCCGTGTAAAAACTATCCGGTATTTTGCGGTTAAAACCCCAAAAATTTCTTGTTCGGGAGTAACTTCCTTTACACTCGTAAATTCCTCTGATAAATTCGCGCCAGCCAATGATCTGACGTATGAAACCTTCCGTGGAATTAAGAGGAACATCATGCATTTCGGCATAACGAACACTTTGACTCAGAACTTCCTTGGGAGTCAATAAGCCTACATTGATCAGGGGAGATAAAAGACTGTGATGCAGTATGGATTCTTTTACTACTATGGCGTCTTCGTAATCACCAAAAAAATGAAAACGGAAATCCAGGAATTGAGATAACCAGGATTGTGCTTCCTCATGATCATAGGGATACAAGGGAGAATTTGCGATTTCTCCGGGATTATTTGGAAATGAACCCTCTACATATTGAATAGCTTCCTCCCAGATTTCGCTGCTTGAAGGGTATTTCACAACAGGCGCCTGCCGGTTCTTAGGAAATTTTTTCCTGTTTTCGGCGTCAAAGGTCCATTTTCCGCCCTCGGGCTTTCCTTCCCCGGTCATGAGAATAGCGAGACGCTTTCTTTGCTGTTTGTAAAAAGTAGTTTGAAAAAAAGATTTTTTATCCTCTCGAAAAAACGATTTTAACTCCTCTCTGTTATTTAAAAATAATGGAGAATCATATTGTATATATTTGATTACTAGACTTTCACAGGTTTCTTTTATGTGCTTTGACAGCCAGTTATCTGAAGGATCGATGAAATGGATATCAAATCCCTTGACTTCCCTTTCGTAATTTTTTTCCTTTTTAAACTCAAATTCAGAGAAAAGATTTCGAATCAAAATTCTTACGTCAGAACGATCCTTGGAACTTTCTATATAGGTCAGCTTTAAACCTGCCTTTTCCTGCATCTGTTGAAAGGCTTTCATGCTCGCTCTGTGAAAGGCCAGTTTTTGTTTGTGAAAACTGAACTGCTTAAAAAAAAGAAACTCTTCGAGCAGGAATAACCGATCACACTTATTATAAATATCATGATCTTTGAATAATTGATGCGGAAATATCAGTCCTATCTTTCTCATGATGTTGATTTTTTTACATATTTATTTCTTCGGCATCTTTCACTGCAATACCTCACTTCTTCCCAGTTTTTTTCCCATTTCTTCCTCCATGAAAATGGCAATCCGCAAACAGGGCAAATTTTACTGGGAAGCATACTTTTCCTTTTTTTCATTTTCCGATCTGTTTTCTACATTTTTTCCAAAATCCAAAAAAAGATGGGAAATAACCTTCCACTTCAAACATCCATGCCCTTGGCTCTTCTTTTCCCTTATAATGATGATTTGTGGGATGTTCCTTAAATACGATGTCCTCCTTGTTGATGTAACGGGTAAGCTCATCGAATTCACTTACGAAAACTTGAATATCCTTGATATTTTCTGAAAGCCTTAAAGTGAAATCAATGCATTTTTTACTTACCGGGTATTGCCTGAAAAATGAAGGCTCCATTAATAATATTCTTTGGCAATCTTCTTCTTGATACCAGTTTGGATCAAGATTATAGTAATTGTAAATCAAGGTTTTACGACCTTTTTCAAGTGATGATATATCTAATTCGGGTAATTCCGACATTTCGGTAACCCCTCCAAATTTTATAGTTTTAGACAATTCATCCGGAACATCAAGAAGATCGAATTTATCATAAGGTGTATCCAAAAAAGTCCCCTTCTGATCACTGAAAAAATAACGATTGATATTGTCCTGGTTGGCATAATATTTTTTACTTGCATTGGATCCTGCTACCCATTGCCAGCTTAGGGAATTACTCGCCCAGTCG
>CP070731.1:1120130-1122032 GCA_020347545.1 Flavobacteriaceae bacterium
TTTGAAAATCCCAATGGATGCTCAAATGTGGGGCGATAAAAAAAGCCTCCTCGAATATTGTAGAAAGTATTATTTAATATTTTATTATTAGTCAAATCGTAAGCGCGATCCGCTTCGTTGGAATAAACCACTCCTCTCAGGCTCCCGTTAAATATATTATTCCTAAATAAATTATTATCCGCAACTCGCCCTGAAGTGAAAGGGTAGGCCTCTTTATTGGCCCATAGATAAATGCAAAAATTCAAATCCTCACCTGAATTGTTTTCATAAATATTATCATGTGCTCCATTCCTCGCGGCTAGAAAAGTACCGGCATCAGCAAAATTGCCCTTTATAACATTCTTTGATGTTCCTTGATGTGCAAAATAAAAATTCTCCCCTGTAATATTCCTGGAAACATTATTAGAAAGTAGATTAAATGTCGATGTCGATTTAGAATCTCCATTCTTTATCCCTATTGCATGACCCTTATGCGGAATGTTCCCAACGCGCTCCACATAATTATTGTGAATAATTGAATGATGCGATTTATATAATGATATATAATAATCCGTGCTTTGATTTGTATTGATCCCTGAGTAACTAGCACTATTCACTATCGCATGGCTATTCCCATAAAGACGATAGTTTGCTACCCCATTGTCAAAAGACAAACATTTATCAATCCGAACATTCGACCCTGTTGTGGTAGTTCCCATATAAATACCGTATCCCCCTCCGTTGGAAGCTCCTGCCTCATATCCCAAAGCGGCCGTAACGTTCTTCAAATAAACTCCATGGGTCTTGCCAATTAGAAAAACCTGATAAAAAAACTTCTGTAATTGAATATTCTTAAAAACAATATAACTTCTATCCTTCACAATAATACCATACGAACCTTTCTCCTCTACTCCACTCAAAACAGGAAACCTTCGTGAATCAATGAATGAGGCTGCAGCATTCGATGATGTGTAAGAAAAAATATCCACGGCTTGACGATCATCCAAATCTCCTACGGTCTTCTCATACCCAATAAACTTGATTGGACTGCCAATATTTCCCGAATTCCTCACTGACAAACTCTTATTCCCATAGTTCCCAGCCTTAATCCAAACTGTCATCCCGGATGTCGCTTCCGAAAAGGCTTCTTCCAAAGTCCATGCATTCGATTCGCTTGTCCCATCACGATTTCCTGAACCAGTAACCGAAACATAGCGATAAGTACTCGAATCAGGCTCTGAAATATTGTTCTGAATGTAGGTCAGGGTAAAATCTACAACAGTCCCATCACCACCTTCCAACCGAATCGTGTTGTTGTCCCAAAAAGTGAAGGGTTTATTGACTTTAAAAAAGTTGCTGGTCGTACTGATTTGAGTTATTTTTCTCCCAGAAATGTCAAAACCTTTTTTGGATATCCCTGAAATATCACCATCTACATCAAAATAAACACGATCTGGAGACTTATCCTCAATCCGAAAATTAGATAATATCGCACTGTTATTTTGAGAAAAACCAAAAAAATAAAATAATAGAGCTGAAACTAAAATAAAACGCTTCATTAACTTTTCCTTTTCCTTTTAAATTTTAAAAATGGTGCGTTTGGTCAATAAATATCCTAATCGCCATATACAGACAATCTGGTTTACAAGTCACAAAAGGAGGGAAACTCTGTGCTTTTCAAGCTTGAAAATTGATCATGATGCTAGAGTGTTATTGATCAGATTTCCGTTGGCGAAACTACCCGCAGATTCTAAAGAGTTTCTAAAGAATCTGGAAGCTTATTTGGAAAAGAAATTGAGAAAATAAAAAAGGGGTCAATGTATTGAAAATCCCGTAAAAATTTAGGACTAAAACCCTGTTGTCAAAAATAAAACAACAGAAATAATGAGTAGTTCGAAAAATGACCTAAACTTATCAACAATA
>CP070731.1:1122132-1124030 GCA_020347545.1 Flavobacteriaceae bacterium
CATTTCGAGAAAACGGACTGAAAATGATGGTTAAAAAAGCCCCATCATGTTGCGTTATTCCGCTATCAATTAATAATTCCTGGCGTCTGGTAAGAAAGGGTGCTTTCCCTTTAGGTGTTGGTATTAAGGTAACCATGGAGGTTCATGAACCGATCAAGGCAGATTCAATACCATTTCCGGAACTCATGGAAAAAACTGAAAATACCATAAAAGAAGCCTTATTAAAACTAAATCCAACCGAAACCTAAGTTTCACCAACTAGGATCAACCCATTATTATCTCAAAATCATCTCGGTCTTCCAGAAAACGAAACTGATCTCTCGTTTTTCGGATATGTTGGAGATCCAATGAAACCGTCGCGTTGGCCTGTTGTCCTTCTTCTAAGGAAAAAATCTGAGTTCCCATAGCATTATAAACAGCTGAATGACCGCTGTATGTTAAATCATTGGCATCGGTCCCTACTCTGTTTAAGCCTGCCGTATAGCATAAATTCTCAATCGCTCTCGCTCTGAGCAAGGCGTCCCAAGCCGATATTCTTGCCTGAGGCCAGTTCGCAACATAAAGCAATAGATCAAAATCCACTGTGTTCCTGGCCCAGACCGGAAATCGCAAATCATAACATATCATCGGGCAAATTTTAAATCCTTTATACTCAAAAACCAGTCTTTGGGTTCCGGCGGTAAAGACTTTATCTTCTCCTGCAAACGAGAACAAATGCCTTTTGTCATATGTTAAAATATCATTATTTGGAAAAGCGGTAATCAGTCGATTGTAATAGTTTCCATCCTCCTCAATCAATAAACTGCCAATAAGCACCGAACCAAGTTTAGCAGCCATTGCTTTCATCCATTTTACTCCTTTTCCGTTCATCCCCTCAGAAACAGATTTTGCATCCATTGTAAATCCGGTAGTAAAAAGCTCAGGAAGAAGTATCAGGTCTGAGTTTTCGGATAAGTCATGAAGTTTTGATTCTAAATGATCCAGATTAGCATCAATTTGCTGCCAAATATTATCTGTTTGAATCAAGGATAGGTTTAAAGTCTTTATCGTATTGTCCATGGTAAATGTTTTAAGCGAGATACTCTTTAAAACCGATTGAGAATTTCTGCCCCTTTTAAAAGGGTTTCATCACTTTTTGCAAAACAAAACCGAAGCACTTTGTTGTCTGTTTTGTCTAAATAAAAGGAAGAAACCGGAATCGATGCTACTTTTTTTTCTCTAGTCCATTGTTGAGCCAGTTCAAAATCATTTTCCATCGAAATGGAACTATAGTTGAGCAATTGAAAATAAGTGCCACTGGAGGGCTTAAATTTGAACTTTGAATCCTTTATAGCATTGAGAAAAAGGTCTCTTTTTGCCTGAAAAAACTCAGGTAGGCTCAAATAATTACGCTCATTTTTGAGATATAGAGAAAGCGCTTTCTGGACAGGGTGATTTACACTGAACACATTAAACTGATGTACTTTTCTAAATTCAGCCATTAAAGCGGCAGGCCCTGCGCAATAACCCATTTTCCATCCCGTATTATGGAAGGTTTTCCCAAAAGAAGCAACTAAAAAGCTTCTTTCAGCCAATTTTGGAAATCGAGCAATGCTTTGGTGTTCTCGGCCATCATAGATGAGATGTTCATATACTTCGTCACTCAGTATTATAATATTGGTGTATTCAACCAGTTCTTCGAGTTTAAGCATGTCGTTCCTGCTCAATACCGTACCTGTTGGATTATGTGGACTGTTTATAATAATCATCTTGGTCCTGGGAGAAATACGGGTCTTTACTTCATTCCAATCCACACCAAAATCAGGAGCTTTTAGCTCTATTTCCACAGTCTTTCCGCCGTTCAAACGGACAGTCGGATCATATGAATCATAAGCAGGAGCAAAGATGATTACCTCGTC
>CP070731.1:1124130-1126022 GCA_020347545.1 Flavobacteriaceae bacterium
AAGGAAAGCTGAAGCTGAGGCCAAGGCGGAAGCCGACAGAATTGCTGAAGCAAAAAGAAAGGCGGAAGCTGAACGGCAGGCAGAACTGGAACGTCAAAGAATTGCAGAACAGCAAAGAATAGAGAAACAGAGAGCGGAGGAAGCTGCTAAAAGAAAAAACCTTGATGCACTTATGGGCGGCTTCAGTGATACCGATGGAAAGGCTGACGGAGGAGAAGGAGATGATAATCAAGCGGGAGATAAAGGTAAAGTAACAGGTGATCCCAATGCCAGTGGATATTATGGGGTTGGAGGTGACGGAAGTGGTGGAAATTACCGTTTAGGCAACAGAAAAGCTTTGAACAAGCCAAAACCTGAATACGATTGTAATGAAGAGGGGAAGGTAGTGGTTTCAATTTCCGTTGATCAATCGGGACGTGTTATTTCGGCAGAGCCAGGAATAAAGGGAACTACAAATTCAGCCCAATGCTTATTGAACCGAGCTAAGGAAGCCGCACTAAAAACCAGATTTAATGCAGACAATAAGGCTCCCGCGAAACAAATAGGAGCAATTATCTATAATTTTTCATTATCTGAATAATTTTGAACTACACAGAAACTTTGGCCTGGATGTTTTCCCGGCTGCCGATGTATCAAAGGCAAGGTAGTACAGCATTTAAAAAGGATCTTACGAATATCAGGGCTTTTTGCGAGCATCTCGGAAATCCACATCTTTCATTTCAAAGTATTCATGTGGCAGGAACTAATGGAAAGGGATCCAGCAGCCATATGATTTCTTCTGTTCTTCAGACGGCGGGATATAAAACAGGCCTCTATACTTCTCCTCATTTAAAAGATTTCAGAGAAAGAATAAGAATTGACGGTAAACCCGTTGATCAACAATGGGTGGTCGGTTTTATTGAAAATCATAAAAAATTTCTAGAGGACCAGGGGCTTTCTTTTTTTGAATTGACCGTGGGAATGGCTTTTCAATATTTTGCAGACCAGAAAGTTGACATTGCGGTTGTTGAGGTAGGCCTTGGGGGCAGACTTGATTCTACAAATATTTTGAATCCATTGATTTCCGTAATAACAAATATAGGCCTGGACCATACACAGTTTCTTGGTGAAACCCATGAAGAAATAGCTTTTGAAAAGGGGGGCATAATCAAGCCGAATACCCCAGTTGTGGTTGGGGAATATCAAAAAAATGTGATGCCGGTATTTGAAGAGATTGCGGCTCCATTAAACGCTCCGATTTTTGTTGCAGCGCATTTGGTAAAAGGTCCGTGCAAGACCGATTTACTAGGTTCCTACCAGCAAAAAAATTGTAAAACTACGATTCAGTCGCTGAGGCTTCTGAGAGACCTCAATTTTGACATCACTGACCACCACATAAGTGAAGGCCTTCAGCATGTAGCATCCAATACCGGGTTGAAGGGGAGATGGCAGTTACTGGGAAGCAGACCAAAGATCGTGTGTGATACTGCACATAACAGAGAAGGTCTTGAAATTGTTATGGAGCAGTTAAGCAAGGAAACCTATGAGCATTTACATATGGTGTTGGGTGTGGTAAATGATAAGGATTTGAGTACGATTTTATCTATCTTTCCTCAAGAGGCGACGTATTATTTTTGTAAGCCTGATATTCCAAGGGGCTTAGATGCTGATGATTTAAGAGTTAGAGCAGAAAAATTCAATTTAAAGGGCAATGTGTATAATTCTGTTATGGAAGCCTTGGATTCGGCCACTCAAAAAGCAACTTCAAATGATTTTATTTATATAGGTGGTAGTACCTTTGTGGTAGCCGAACTCGACCTGTAGTTTTTATGGGGTCAGCATGCAGATGAAACGAACAATTTCCTTTCCTCATTTTTTAGTGCCATTGAAAGTCAGGAAACCGCATTTTAGAG
>CP070731.1:1126122-1128012 GCA_020347545.1 Flavobacteriaceae bacterium
TAGAGGATTTTACAAGATCGATCAATTCGTCCGGAGACATTTTTTTTAGCTTACGCAAAGCGACCCCGGGAACATAACGTTTCAAAAAAACAGTCTTGTCCTTCTCGGGAACATATCGGATATTATTTTTGGGAACGGAACAAATTTCTGTCGGGCTGACCCCCATCTTTAATTGACCTATGATCTTTTTGACCCTCAAGGGTGTAAGATTCGTAAAGGGTTGGAAATTGATCAATGCGGCAGTTTCCTGATCGCTCAGACCAATACAGGAGGTTTCAAACAATCCAAACATTTTGTCTTCAGTGGTTTCGCCAAAAGAGATTCCTAACTCTTTTTCGAAGGCTTTTTTTACCGAAGTAAAATTGCTCTGTTTTGAGATAATGCTTGTATTCAAATAAATCGTAAAATTCCCTGCATGAGTGCGGTGGAAAAAGTGATAAAAAGTTATAATGCCTTCTAATTCAGTGCGAGAAATATTGAATTCTATGGCAATTTTTGTCATATCATCAGAAGAGATGAACCGTCTTTTTTTTTGAATATCCCACAGAATACCCATCAAAGAGGATTTTGGCAGAGGGGGTTTTGGAGAAGCCATAATCGAAAAAATATGAAGCAAAAAAATAAGGATTTTAAGCCATAGATTCTATGACAAAAATCAGGGTTTAAAATTTTAAAATGAATTAAAAATCAGCTTACCTCGAGGGCTTTAACCCTCAGTTCCTTTCCTTGAATAATCCCTTTTAAATAGTTGTTGCATTCAGGGCAGGGATCGTAAACATTTTCCAGTTCAAAGACTGCGTCACATTCCATGCATTGCCCTTTACCAGGAATCACAGCAACGTGTTTTTCTGCATTTTCAAGAACCGTATTTTTAATACATTCTTCCCAGGCAAAATCCAATGCGGCCATCTCGACCCCGGACAGGGTCCCTATTTCAAGCTCAATGGATTCGACAATATCCGCTCCTGCTTTTTTGGTTTCTGTTTCAGCAATTTTTAGAATCCCCATGACTATGGACAGCTCATGCATCTGATATTGGAAGTTACGATTAGAACCTTTAAAAATAGTCTATTAATTTTAAAAAATCATGATAATTATCATGGAATCAGCGAATTAAAAACACTATGTTTAGCATAATTTTTTTTCACAAAGATTTACTTTTAATAAATAATGATATGGCTAAAAAAAATGGGGTTAGAGAGACCTATTATGAAAGCGCATTAAGAAAAGGATATAACCGTCGTGATTTTATGAAATTTGCGGCCTTTATATCTGCTTATATGGGTTTGGAGAACTCTCTTATCGGTCAAGTAGCAAACTCTTTGGAAACCAAATACCGACTTCCGATTATCTGGGAACACTATCAGGAATGCACTTGTTGCAGTGAGTCATTTATCCGTTCCAATCATCCGATCGTAGCGGATATCATTCTCGACAATGTCTCACTTGACTATACCGAGACGCTTATGGCTGCATCAGGACATCAGGCGGAAGCTGCAAAACACGACACCATGAAGAAGTTTTATGGAGAATATATTCTCTGTGTAGAGGGATCGGTACCCATGGGGTCTAATGGCGTGTACTGTACGATTGCTGGGAAAACCGCTTTGGATCATTTAAAGGAAGCAGCCGAAGGAGCCAAGGCAATAATAGCCTGGGGAAGTTGCGCTACCAACGGTTGCGTACAGGGCGCAAAACCGAATCCTACAGGTGCTACCCCAATTCATAAGATAATTAAGAACAAGCCCATCGTCCAGATGCCAGGTTGTCCACCAATAGGAGAGGCTATGGCGGCCCTCATCGTTCATTATGTCACTTTTGAGAGGCTTCCTGAACTTGACAGGATAGGAAGACCAAAAGCATTCTACGGTAAAAGAGTTCATGATACCT
>CP070731.1:1128112-1129999 GCA_020347545.1 Flavobacteriaceae bacterium
GATTTAGGCTGACTATTATTTAATAGAATCTATAATGAGAAAATCAAATTTAATTAAATGAATATGAGTAAAAGAATAAATTACACTTTTTTGTTAACCGGAATGCTTTTTCTTTTTTGCCTTAATCTGAATGCACAATCGTCACATTCTTATTCAGATGCACCAAATATTGTGGTTATTATGGCGGATGATTTAGGTTTTTCTGATTTGGGGTGTTATGGAGGTGAAATTCATACTCCAAATCTTGACCGACTGGCAGAGGGTGGACTACGTTTCAGTCAATTTTACAATTGTGGGCGGTGCTGGCCAAGTCGTACTTCGTTACTAAGCGGATATTACCCCCAACAAGTGAACTCCGATGGGGAACGTTCTGCTTTTCCAAAATGGGGGTATTTAATACCGCATCATCTTAAACAAGCAGGTTACCGAAGTTATCATAGTGGCAAATGGCATGTGCCAAATGTGAAAACTCAGGTTGAGGAGGGCGGATTCGATCGATCATATCATACTGGATCCTATGACACCCATTTTTCTGTTCAGAATCATCAGTTGAATGACAAAGACCTTGAACCAACGGGTGATAGTGAAGAGTATTATTCAACAAGCTCTATTACCGATTATGCCATCCAATTTCTAGAAGAACATGAGCAAAACTATAAAGATTCACCTTTTTTTCTTTATACCGCTTTTCTTGCGCCTCATTTCCCTTTGCAAGCTCCCCAGGAATTAATTGAAAAATACAAGGAGCGTTATTTGAATGGATGGGAGCAACTTAAAGAACAACGCTATCAACGGCAGAAAGAATTAGGCTTTGTTCTTGGCGAAAACAGTCCCTTTGAATATATGGTTACTGCTCCTTGGAGTTGGCCTGAACAATGGCTGAAAGACAGCATCCCGGGTGAATTGCGTTATGCCAAACCATGGCATCAGTTAAATGATCAGGAAAAGAATCTTCAAGCAACAAAAATGGCTATTCATGCAGCAATGATTGACGTAATAGACATGGAAGTGGGACGAATTATTGAACAGATTAAAAGTATGGGTGAAGAAGAGAATACACTTGTTTTATTTTTATCTGACAATGGAGCTACTGCTGAACAAATCATCCGTGGAAATGGTCATAAGCAAGATTCTCCCTTAGGTTCAGCAGAAACTTACCTTTGTCTCGGACCGGGTTTTTCTACGGCTTCAAATACCCCTTTTCGTAGACATAAATTTTGGACACATGAAGGTGGAGTTACTACTCCATTAATTGCACATTGGCCAAGAGGCATAAAAGCAAAAGGTCAGATCAGGAATTCTGCGGGACACGTTATCGATTTCTTACCAACATTTTTAGAACTCGCTGGAATAACAGAAATGAATCAGCGCAATGGAGAAATAGCCCCGCCACTTCCAGGAGAGAGTATGGTTTCTGTTTTTGAAGGAGATAAACAGTCCGATCGTGAAATCTGGTTTAGTCACAGAGGAAATAAGGCATTAAGACAAGGGATATGGAAAGCTGTAATTTCGACTGATATAGATGGACGTTGGCAGCTCTATAACATAGAAGACGATCGTACAGAACTGAGAAACCTGGCAGATAACTTTTATCAGTTTGGAAATAATGAGTGGAAGCAAAAGCATCAGGAGCAATTACAAAAAATGATACAACGATGGGAAGAGTTGAGTAATATTTATCAAAAACAAGGTAAAGAAAGTTTTAATAACAAAAACTAATTTGAGTAAGGGCATACCAAGTATTTATGACCAGGGTTATACTAATTTGACCGGAATCCTGTCCGACAACTGGCGGATGAATAGTTCTTGCACTGTGACCGAACTATGTTCGGTATAAATTTTTCAAATTAGATATTTGAGTTTAAAAATAAAAGATATGAACCGAGT
>CP070731.1:1130099-1131984 GCA_020347545.1 Flavobacteriaceae bacterium
CTTCGATTTGACGAAAAATAACCTTTCCTAGTCTTGGAATTGATGATAAAGGTTAGATCATCCGCGCTTGAGTTTATAGGTTCGTTTAATAATATGGGTTCCGGAGTAAAATCCACAAGTCGTGTTGCATACACATCGAAACCACCCATTCCTCCATCCTTATCCGATGAGAAATACAAGACTTCTCCGTCAACAAATGGTGAAAATTCTTTTGCCGGAGAATTGATCTTCCATCCCAGGTTCTCAGGATTTCCAAAACCGCTCTGGTTAATGGAAACCTTAAATATATCTGTCTGACCATAGCTCCCGGGCATATCTGAAATAAAGTAAAGCGTTTTCTCATCCTGGCTCAAAGCCGGGTGTCCCACTGAGTATTCCACGTTGTTAAAAGGCATCGGAATGATATTAACCCATTCCCCTTTATCGTTCACAGTTGCTTTGAACATGGCAAGGTTCGCCATCTGCTTTTCATCTCTGGCAAGTTTCTTATTATAAAAGTTATTTCGTGTAAAATAAACGGTTTTCTTATCTCTGGTAAACACTACATCTGCCTCATGATATCTTGTATTGACCTCTCCAGGCACAAGTGAAACCTTATCAAGATCCCCATTTGGGAGTATCTCTCCTACGTACAATTCAAGAAACCTTTGGTTATTTTCCACCCAAACGTCATTGACCAGCGTAATTCCTTTTTTCGGTGAGGCAAACACCAGTTTGTCTTCTCCAAAAAAAGCCGCTCCGAAATCAGAATTCTTTGTGTTTATCGTAAGTCGATTGATTGCGTATTTCCCTGCTCCCTCCGTTTGAGCGTAGAGAACCCCCATCGTAAACAGGAGCAATACCAAGATGTACTTTTTCATAAATTCCCCTTTTTTATGTTTTTATATTTTCCTAGAAGAATCTAGGTGACTTCAAATTCTTCTTAGAGAAGTCGATGTCATATAATAATATGATCTCATGTGATCCACCGGTATTTGAATTAGAGAATTCTGAAATTGTGTAATCGTAAGCATATCCAATTCGGAAGTCAGGGGTAACTCCGAAATTAAATAAAACACTCACGGCATCGTCGATTCTATAACTCGCTCCAAGTTCAAACCTGTCGTACATCAGGAAGTTTGCATTGATATCCACAGAAAGCGGTGCGCCGCTCACCCCCTTAAACATAACAGAAGGCTTAAACTTCAAGGTACTTGACAGATCGAAAACGTATCCACCGGTTAAAAAATAATGAACTTCCTCTGAGGCCTTGGTGTTGATATTGTCTTTATCTAAATGTTCTGATTTCAAAATATTCGGAACTGAGAATCCAGCATACCATTTGTTGGTGTAATAATAAACTCCTGCTCCGAAATTTGGAAATGCATCGTTAATATTTTCATCGAACACCGGATCTCCGGCACTAGAAGTCTGTGGTAATACTACATCCAACAGATTAACATTTAACAAAGTCACTCCTCCTTTTAATCCAAAGGCCAATCTTCCTTCATCTGATGTGGTTAGCGTGTAAGAAAAGTCAGCATAAATATTCTGCTCTTTAGCAGGACCGATCTCATCAGCGATTACCGAGAGTCCTACCCCCACTTTTTTTCCTAACGGCGCATGAACATCAAAAGTCAATGATTTTGGTGCTCCATCCACACTCGTCCACTGGCTTCGCCCCAACAAACCTAAACTTAAGGTCCCTCTAGAACCAGCGTACGCTGGATTTACAACGTTCATGTTGTACATATATTGTGTGTACTGGGGATCTTGTTGGGCTTTGGTCTCGTTAAAGAATAATAAAAAACCAAAAGCTAAGAAAATTGTTATTTTTTTCATTTGTTAAATTTTATTCATTTGACAATTACATTGTCATTTAAATAGTATCGGGTCACTAAATTAA
>CP070731.1:1132084-1133958 GCA_020347545.1 Flavobacteriaceae bacterium
GTTATTTCTTCTCCTCGCGCCAGACGATAAGCTTCTTCGGGGCCCAAAACGGTCCCAAAAGCTCTGGCATCCAAAGAATTACTGGTGTGAAGGTGTGTATCCCCCCAAAAAACCTGTGTCGGGAAATAACGCCCGGCATAGGGCGAGTAACCTCTTTTTTGGTGAATCTTTTCACCTTCTTTCATATCCATTGTCATTTCTCCCACTTGTTGTCCTATCGAAAGAAATGGAAGAATGAACAGACATCCGATTGCGAATTGATATTTTTTCATAATTTGAAATTAATAGGTTGGAGAATACCATATTGGCGAAGTATAGGCTCGCTCAGTTGTTGTCAAAGGAACTTCATCTGAAAGTTCTGCACCATACCTGATTTTATCATATAAGGTCCATCTCGGAGTAGGAATCTCAAGGACTCGAACGTAGTAAAAGGCTTCCTCAGCCGGATCAAAATCCGGGTCCGTCCATACTTTTTTCAACTCAGTGGCCCCAATCGAATTGTCCCAGGTTGCATCCTCCGTATTGACTGTATTTCCTATCGACGGCAGTTTTCCGTCTGTTTGTGGTTTTCGGTCACCACTCCATACCACATCGTAAACCTTTTCACTTAGACTGCCATCTTCATTCAACCATCCTTTTACGATTTGAATCCTGTCAAGGCTTCCTCGATCGGGGTCCATTAATGCATACACCAAAAACGTAGGTGGTTTTCCTTCACCTTTAGCCAGGTCACCACCCATCGGAACACCTTTTTCATATCCCAGTTTTACCAGATCATTACCAAGGTCATCCTCAACAAAGTCCCAGCCACCAAAAAAGCGCACTTTCATTCTCGAACCCGTAGTGGCATAAGTTTCCTTTCGCATCATGGCATCCCATAAAGAAGCTCGTGTATTTTCATGTGCCCAAACCGCTGCGTAGCCTGAAGCTACTGTTTCCCACGTATTTACAACACCTTTCTCCGAATCAATAAAAGGATGATTCCATCTATCCTTGCCAGGCTCAACATTTGAAGCTTTGCCAAAGAAATTATCTTCATCACCCGTTGCCAGTGAGGTGTGAGAATCCGTACTTCCGATTAACCCAAATTTGTAAGGGTTCGTTCCCAATTCATGTTTGAATTTCAAACCCAGTTTTAACGCGGAACGTGTATATTCATACTGCAGCATTTCATTGGTTTTTGCCTCGCTCATGTCAAGATTTCCTTTGTCCCAGTTCTCGTAATCGGCAAATTCATCATTAGGCGACAGGAATGGATGGGCTTCTCCGTCACCTTTGATCTGAGTGGCTTCATAAAGGGGCTCCCATCGGGCTCTTCTATCCACATAGTTTTTGTCATACGCTTTTCCTGAAACTGTAGTCTCCGCAAACATCATTCCGTTGCTCAGATTACCATTATGAGGAATAGCGAGTACTTTACCTCCTGTATTTTTTTCATAACCTTCAAGATTATCCCATAGCCTCTCCGGGTCAGAACTGTCTTCATTGGTAAAAGGCAATTGCTTTATGGCCAAATCTCCGTCATCACGATAAATGACCACCCGGTGCAAGTTGTTCCCCTTGATTAATGAAGTCCATTCATAACCAATAAAAGCAGTGAACTTACCGGGGTCATTGTATTTTTCAGCCGCATCAACAACATTTTTCCAAACAGGTGTCATCATGCTTACGTCATTTGTTTTAAACGGAAAATTTCCTTGCGAGAATGTTTTGATGATATCAATGGCAGCTTCTCCGCCTTTTCCTTCATCGATCAGTTTTTTCCATTTAACGGACTCCTCATATTGCATGACATGTTCTTTACCGGCCATCAGATCAGGAAAAAAACCCATACCATCAGAATGATCGGCAACAACAAGAAAATCCAAGGGCTT
>CP070731.1:1134058-1135921 GCA_020347545.1 Flavobacteriaceae bacterium
AAGTCCTTATACATGTCTACAGTGATATGTGAAGCATAGGTATCTGATCCAAAGGGAGACATAAATCTAAGCAGGCCCCATGAAGAAAGTGTACCGTTATCTACAGCTGTCTGGTGCATTGGTTTAAAGATCTCCGACTCCATTTTTTCATAGGTGCCAGCACCTCCGGGTACTACTTTCATAAGATTAATCGAAGCCATCGTTCCAAGGGGCATATCAAAGTCATCATTCGTAGCGTCGATTCGCTCTAAGTAAATACGAACCGCCAAGTCTCTTGATTTTACGGTTTTTGTCATCATCTTATCAATATCTTCTTCGGACATATCAGGATAGGCAGCTTTTAATGCAGCGTCGAAATCTCCTGCACCAGTCATCATTTTTACGGGATCGTCATATAGATTTACGGTCATATATTGAAAATGCTGATCTTCTCCCCCAGGTTTCAATTGCCATAGGTCCCATCCTATGATATCTCCGTTTTTGACTCTTTGTTCGTGAATTTTTTCCCAGAAGTTTTCGACTTCCCAGTAGTCACTTTCCTGTTCGTTGTCAACTTTCATAAATTCGAAGACCAGGTAGAGTTTATCCTGTGCATTGGCACTTGCCATGAACAAGAATAAAGCTGTCATTAACATTAATTTTTTCATAATAGTTAGGTTTAAATTAGATTTGATTTCTATGAATTTAGGAATTTATTTTCACTTTTTCGTGATTTTAAATGTATATTAGGCTGATAGCCAGTTTTTAAATATTTTTCTAAGTACAAAAAACATTCAATTAACCTACCAATATTTCCATCATGAAATCCAAAATAAACCTATTCATTTTTGCCCTGTCTAGTTTTGTCATCCTCTTGTTATTTGTTAAAAATGGGTTTTCAGATTCCGAAGGAGCTGTTGAAAAAATCGGAATGAATCCGATCAAATGTACCCCGTCAACATTTCTTCTCGATGGAGTGGATTCGACCCGACAGATCGCTCCTCTTTTCGAAAATCTCGGAAGCCATCGGTTTAAAATCACAACTAAGAATAAAGAATCACAGATATTTTTTAATCAAGGTCTAAATCTTGCTTTTGCCTTTAATCACAGTGAATCACATCGATCTTTCCTTGAAGCATCAAGGCTGGATCCGGGGGCGGCAATGAATTATTGGGGACAGGCCTATGTCTTGGGACCAAATATAAATGATCAGATTCCTGATGCTGAGCGAAGGATGGGTGCTTACGAGGCTATTCAGGAAGCATTAAAGAAGAAACAAGGAACGTCAAAAAAGGAAATGGCACTGATCGGAGCCCTTGCACACAGATACAGTAAAGATAGCCTGGCTGATTTGAAGGAGCTGAATATCAATTATATGGAGGCAATGAAAACTGTTGCCGAGGAATTTCCTGAAGATGCGGATGTCCTGACTTTGTATGCGGCATCCATAATGAATACCGTACCCTGGGATTACTGGGATAAAGAGGGAAATCCATCACCAAATATTACCGAAGCCAAGCAAGCTTTGGAGAAGGCAATGAACATAAATCCTTCTCATCCGGGAACACATCATTATTATATTCACATGGTTGAGTTGCCAAAACCTGACCTGGCTGTTCCAAGTGCGGAAAAATTAGCGGGGTTGATGCCAGGAGCTGGACATATGGTTCATATGCCGGGTCATATTTACATGCGAGTCGGCCGCTACAAGGAAGCCGTTGAGGCCAATGAGGCAGCCATACTCGTTGATGAGGATTATATCTCTCAATGTTATGCACAAGGTCAGTATCCTTTGGGATATTACCCGCATAATATTCACTTTTTATGGTCTGCTGCGACCATGATGGGTAATGAAGCAAAGGCTATTGAAGCTGCTAAGAAAAC
>CP070731.1:1136021-1137873 GCA_020347545.1 Flavobacteriaceae bacterium
CAGCAGAGACATGAAATACGGCTATTTAGCCACCTTGGTAAAATCACAGAAATAAAAGATAATTTAAAAACTGCCGGGTCGAAATGGTCCGGCAGTACTCTTTTACCTAGTATCAAACCTGAAATCAGTGTTTAATAATAAGGCAAGATCATAAAGTAAACCACTACGCCACTTATCGTGACATAGAGCCACAAGGGAAAGGTAATTCTTGCAATTCTTTTATGCTTGTCAAAATCTTTGGTAATTGCCTTGACATAGGTAATGAGTACAAAAGGAATGACTGCTATGGAAAGTAAAATATGCGAGATCAGAACAATGAAATAAATATACCTTATAATTCCTTTACCTCCATAAGGGGTTGAGTCAGATGTCATATGGTGTAAAACATAGAGTACTAAGAAGAATACTGAAAAAGCGATGGCAGTAGTCATTAACTTTTTATGCAACTCAATATTTTTGACTTTGATCGCCCAAAGCGCTATGATCAGAACAACCGCTGTCACTGCATTAGTTCCTGCGTAAATGGGAGGTAAAAATACAGGTAGTTCAATATCCAGTTTAACCCCGAACAATACCGCAACGACCAAAGGTATTGCCACTGACAAAATAATGATCAATCGATTGTATTTTTTTGACTCCTCCATAACTTATTCCTTTAATAACAGTTTAATATCCTCTTTGATCCACTGGACTTCTTTCTCGTCCAGTCCATTGTAGAATTTGATTGGGTTCTCAATTTCACCGTTGATGACTGTCCTGGACCTGATGAACCCGTTTTTGTCGATAAGGGCAAACAAACCCGAGTGCTCAAAACCACCTTCTACATCTTTATTTTCTCCCGCATACAGCTTAAATCCATCATTGGAAAATGAATAAACCTTTGATTTCTCACCGGTCAGGAAGTGCCAGTTTTTCAAGGTGGCTCCTTTTTCTTTTGCATAAATCTTTAAAATCTCCGGCGTGTCTCTCTCCGGGTCAATGGAAACCGATACTATTCCAAACTCCGGATTCCCGTAGAACTCGTTTTGGATCTTCACCATATTTTCATTCATCCGCGGGCAAATCGTTGGGCAGGATGTAAAAAAGAATTCAACAACATATACCTTATTTTCGAAATCAGCATTGGTGATTAGTTTATTGTCCTGATTCGTAAATTCGAAAGGAGGAACCTGCTCAAATTTCATCAGCTCGTTCCCACTCATCTTTTTAATAATCTTAGGTACCGCCCACATACCAAAAATCAAAATAACAAAAGCTACTGCTATATATGAGTTCTTCTTCATGGCTACATTCAAAATTAATTTTAGATCTCTCTTTTATTCTTTTTCAGGGCCAGCCTGTATTCTGCCATCACCACTTTAACGTCATCAACCATCTCCTGATGAACCGTTGCAACCGATTCGGCATTATATCCGTACATCAATCCATCCTCCATAGCTTCCTCGTCATTTCTTCCCCTTAAATTCAATTCTCTGTCAATGATAAAGGCATAAGGCGAATAGGAATTATCATCCAGGGAATAAGTAGTGGACAAACTCTCGAACATTTCCTGAACTTTGGCAGGTTCCGTGAATAAAAAATGCCATTTATCCACATTATAGGTGGCTCCCAGTTCTTTCTTCAACTGTGCAGCGTCATTCTCTGAACCCTCAGGTAAAACCACAACAAATTGAAATCCTTTAAATCCGTAAAAATGCTTATAGATCTTTTCGTTCAAATTCAGGGCGTTCGTCTTGTGCTGTAAAAGATCCGAACCCAGGAAACACAAAATGCTGATATTGTTCTTTAAGGTTACCGAATCTTCTCGAGAAAATTCTGCAACATCCTCTACACCTGTGGTCAAAACCGGTAG
>CP070731.1:1137973-1139825 GCA_020347545.1 Flavobacteriaceae bacterium
AAGTTCAAAAAATCTAAATAGAACTGAACAGTCAGGTCAAATTATTTTAAACAGAGACTCCTGTTTGTTCTTGCAATTAGATTTGTTTTCTTATTTTTAGGTTTCATATAAATCTTAACCCTTATTTATAATTTAAAAATAGAATCATGAAAAATTTAATGCTGGTTGTAATAACCGGATTTTTACTCGTGGCTTGTTCATCCACAGACAGGAATTCTGAGGAGAATGTTAAGTTGGTCACCAATTATGTGCAGGCTGTTGAGAATCTCGATTATAACGCCATGGACGATATTCTTGACGAGAGTTATATCGGAATTGGGCCTTCAAAAGGAGATTCAATAAACAAAGAAAATGCCATTAAAAACTGGAAGCAAAATGTTGAGAACCTTTACGAGAAGATATCCTATTCAAAAAATAGGAATATCGCCGTAAGTACTCCTGAAGGAGAATGGGTCTCGAACTGGGCCGACCTTACCATAACCTATAAGGGTTCAGGTGAACAAGTGAGCATACTTTCCAATACTATTTATCAAATTGAAAATGGAAAAATAGTAAAAAGCATCACTTTTTATAATGAGGCCGATGTTCTTGAACAACTTGGCTATGTTTTTATTAATCCGGATGATCTCTAATTTTATAAAGTTTAACATCATGAAAAAATCGATTAAATACGTTACTATTGTTTTTATGTTGGTTGGTGGCCTCACTTCAATTCAGGCCCAGGGAGTTGCCAGCAGTTTAGGATTATATGTCTTTCCAGCCAATAATCAGGACGCAGCTACTCAGGAAGCTGATGAAATGGCTTGCTTTAAATGGGCAAAACAACAAACTGGGTATGATCCATTGAATCCAACAGTTTATCAGGGAGCTGAAGTAGATCGATCTGCTGACGGATCGGCGGTTGGAGGAGCAGCTGTTGGAGCTGCTGGAGGTGCCGCCATCGGAGCCATTGCAGGTGATGCAGGAAAAGGTGCTGCCATCGGAGCTGTTGTAGGCGGTGTTCGTGGACGTCGATCAAAGGTTGTTGGTGATGAAATGCAGCAACAGGCTAATGATCAGGCTGCGGCTCAGGCCTCAAAAGATGCTGCCAACGATTACAACAAGGCTTTTGCCGTATGCATGGAAGGTAAGGGCTATACCGTCAAATAAAAATTTGGACTATGAAAAAGAAGGTCCTTCTTGTCTTTTTTCTTTTGATCAGTATTTCGATGCAGTCGCAGGTATTAATCGCACTGCTCTTAGGGAAAAGCCTGAATACAGGTAAAATAGAATTCGGACTTGATGGAGGGGTTAATTATGCTACATTGAGCGGAATGGAGTCTGATAGTTACTATCGAAGATGGAACTTAGGGTTCTATTTTGACATTAGGATGAAGAACCAATGGTATCTGAATACAGGTGTTCTCGTGAAATCGGAATTGGGTTTAGATGATTTAACAGAAAGTGATCTTGAATTTTTGGGTGCCACGATCCATGATGAGGAGGGAGAATACAGTCAATCCATTAGTTATTTTTTAGTTCCTGCTTTGGCAAGGTATAAATTTGACAACCACATGTATGCTGAATTGGGTCCTCAGTTTGGCCTAGCCTATAAGGCTTCTATAAAATTTCATTCGAAAATAGATGATATTGAAATTAATGCACAAGAAAATAATCTCGGCATGATCAATAGATTTGACATGGGCATTGCAGCAGGTGCGGGATACAGGTTATTGAAAGGTTTGGGATGGACCATTGGCGCTCGCTATTATTATGGTTTTCTCGACGTTTATAAAGATCGTTCAGGAACAAAAAACAGTTCTCTTTTTTTAAAAGTCAATGCCCCCATAGGCCTTAGTGAAGAAAAAAAGGC
>CP070731.1:1139925-1141758 GCA_020347545.1 Flavobacteriaceae bacterium
GGATCAATCCAGGTTTCCTCTATTTGATTTCGATGCATAATAAGCATGTTATTCACATACTGAATAAGCACCTCTGTATCATGCTGCCATGCTTTTTCAATGTAAGTGCGGAATTTTTTGTTTGTTAAAAGGGATTCTGTGTTGACAAAGGCTGCTGGATTCTGGCGCCATCCATTTAGTTCAGGAAAACTGTCAAAAACCTCTGCCTTGGCGTCACTTATCCAGGTAAGGTGATGTACGCCATTGGTGATGGCAGTAATTTTATCGGCATATTTGGGGAACTGCTTTTTTGTTACATCGCGATGCAACCTGCTGACACTATTAACAGCTCTGTTAACCTGCATGGCAAATTCGGTAAAATTATAAAGTTCGGGATTATCTTTGTCTCCTGCAAGAAGACCAAGAATCCTTCTACAGACCTTATGACTTAAGCCTGCATAAAGAGATCGTTCAAACCTATCATGACCGGCTTTAACAGGGGTGTGTATGGTAT
The DNA here is from genome assembly GCA_020347545.1 of Flavobacteriaceae bacterium. Lineage (GTDB taxonomy): Bacteria > Bacteroidota > Bacteroidia > Flavobacteriales > Flavobacteriaceae > Lutimonas. The sequence continues at coordinate 1,140,419 of CP070731.1, forward strand.
AGACAACCTTTTGGGAAACTTTCTGGGCGGCTTCTAGAATGTCTGAGTCTGTAACATTTTCCTGGTAAGAAGGACCAAGTTTTTGCAGAAGTGAATCAGCAATGAGATGGAGCACAGAAATCACCCCATGTTGTTCGTTGAGATGGATAGTTTTTGCTGTGAGATTCAAGATGTCTAAAAGGGGCATTACCCCAGCACCGAGCATCCGACGCTGTATTGCCTTCATTTGTTCGGAACTACTGTCATAAAGATGGTTAGAAGCGTCACGGATCCATTCAGGAGATTCAGGCAAACTGAAATCAAGGAGAAACTCGGGTACGAAGAAATCAAGTGCTTCATTCGCCTCAAGTTTCATCCATACCTGGGCATAGGCCATATCAACTTTCTCTTTACCACTTATAAATGGAATTTCAATAATGAGAGGTTTGTCTGGGAAATTTGGGTTTTTTAACAAGTAAAGACTTGGAGTGTCTTCTGGATTCCACTCAGCAGCCCAGCTTATCTGGCCGACTTTCGAATCAACAAGTTGTGAAAAATAACCCTTCCTGTAAAGCAGAGAGATTGCAGCTACAGGAACCTTGCATGCCGAAAAGCTTTTTAGGGTATCACCAGCCAGAATACCAAGACCGCCTCCATAGTTGGGTATTTTAGATGGACCATGTAATGTTTTATTAATTAGTGAATTTAAGACTGGATTTTTACTATTAGCTATTTCATTTTGTGATAAATAGTTTTTTATCGGGTTAAAAACATCCAGGTCGGCTCCTATTTCCATACTTACATAAATTGCCGAATTTCCGTCTTCTGCAGTAAGGTTAGACCAAACAAGGTCAAACACCTCCTGCGATACGCCTAAAAATGTACCGAAAGGGCTCTGGGCTACAATATTGCTGAACATGGTTTCATGGTCAATGATAGTGTCTTGATATTGATTTGGCATATTAGTTGGGTATCTAAAGGAGTATTTTCTGATACAGTTCATCGCGTGAATCTTAAGTATAAAATTACAGAGCATATTATGGAAAGGATTTATTAAGGGTGGGTAATTTTTTTTAAAATTTGATTAAGAGTAAAAAAACATTGAATCTATATCTGGTTTTCTATAAGGTGATTTCAAATTATCTAAAAGAATTTCATACTTAGACATTTTTAGAGAAGCTAAATTATGCTTGCAAAATATGTAGTTTTTTAGTTTTTACATATTCTTGATAGAATAATGATCACCTAAAGGTTATTATGGAAATAGTTAGAAAAATAGGCTATATGCAAAGGAAATCTGGTTGGGGTGATTTTTTTTGTACATTTAAGATTCTGTCGAGATAATATACCCACGGGAGGAA
>CP070731.1:1141858-1143671 GCA_020347545.1 Flavobacteriaceae bacterium
TGGCCACTATTGGGTACAACTCTATTGATATTAAATTTCATGATCGGGAGTTTTGGAATCTTATCTTGTCAGCTTCTATAATTTCCAATCCATGGGCTGCCAATTGCGTCTTGTATTAAACTGAATATTTATTTTCCTTGCTGTTGGTTTCAGCAAACTTGTACTTACCACTTTTTCTGCGGTCACACTGCTTACACGAGGTATGGGTAGGGGCTGGTCAACACCTATATACTTTATGAGTTGATTCCACATTTGATTCGACCCAACATTTATTGCGTCTACAATTTTTGATAGTTTTTTCATCTTACAAAGATGGAGCTTTTTTGATCATGGTATGTTACAAAACCATCAATAGGACTTATATATATCACACATATTTACTGGAAGAAAGTTTTAGTACGAGAATTACTTCATCTTCGTCTCAGATGTCCCTAATTCGCGGAGCATTTTCACATGATACCAAAGTGCTCCAAAAAAGGTCTTATTAACCAAATAAGGCAGGTCGAATTCCTTTGCGGTATTTGCAACAATTTGTGACAGGTTCTTATAATGAATATGACAGATATTGGGAAATAAATGGTGTTCTACCTGAAAATTAAGCCCTCCAATAAGCCAGGAAAAAATGGTGCTCCTGGGGGCGTAATTACTGGTAGTGACCAACTGATGTACAACCCAGTCATTGGCAATTACTCCCTTTTTGTCTGGCTGAGGAAATGATGTATCAGGTAATACATGGGCTGTCTGAAAGATGATACTGATACAAAGTCCTGTTAGGAAGTGCATACTTAAAAAAGCCAAAATGATCAACCAGGCAGGTAATGGTACCATAATCAAGGGTAAAACCAATGCATAGGAATAATAAAGCATTTTCCAGCCGACAAGTTTTAAAAGCTCTCTTCTGAATTCACCCTCCTTCTTGAAAAATCCCATCTCCTTGTACCGATTGATCAGGACAAAATCCTTCAAGGTTATCCATGAAATTGTGGAAAGTCCATAAAACAGCCATATGTAGAGGTGTTGAAAACGATGGATCCAATATTGCTTGTCATAAGGATGAAAGCGTAAGAAAAAAGGCGTATTAATATCATCATCCCCTTTATCAACGTTGGTGTAGGTATGATGGAGTACATTGTGCTGGATCTTCCAAACACTGGCATTTGCTCCAATAAGATTCATGGTATAACCCATATAGTTGTTGACCTGGCGGTTCCTGGAATAAGAACCATGAATGGCGTCATGCATAACCCCCATTCCGACACCAGCCATTCCTAACCCACTGGTTAGATATAAAGCAAAAAATAATATGGGATTTGCCACCATTCCCGTTCCTATAATAATGAGCGGACCTAAAAATAAGGACAGCATGAGAAGAGTTTTTACAACCATAAGGTTGTTTCCATATTTACTTTTATTATTCTGTATAAAGTAATTATCGATCCTTCCACGTAAGGTTTTAGCAAATTCAGCACCTTTTGTACTTTTGGTAAATCGTAAATTATTTATACTCATAATGATTATTGAAACGCTTCATCAAATCCCGATTGATCAGTAGTTCTGTAGTTCGGCGAAGAGTAAATGCAACTCCTTCCTGGTTTTCTTCAGTTTAACAGAAAGTCTGCCCATCATACCTTCTTTTTCCCCTTAATCGAACTGGAAATCGGCATCGCATAGAATAGAAAACCTTTGTTTAAGCATCACCTTTTGTTCTCGCCAACTTCTAATTATTTCCATTCCATGGGTTGCCAATGGCGTCTTGTTTTAAACTCAATTTTTTCCCTTGCTGAGGGTTTCAGCAAACTTGTACTTACCACTT
>CP070731.1:1143771-1145568 GCA_020347545.1 Flavobacteriaceae bacterium
CAAAAAATTTAGAGCAATATACTATTTTTAGACCACAGGATAAACCATTGGAGGGCGTTGAAAACAAAAGCACATTCTTATATCCAGATCGGAGAAGCCACGGACGTTGAATTATTTTCTATATTTGAGATGAATAGAAATGTGCTGAGAGGATTGAGATAACTAAAAATAATATCAGATGAATGTTTGTTTTTTAATGTACCCATGGGAGGAAATTGTGCCGGAGCACGATTCTTCACTGGCTTTGATCAAAGAATGTGTGAAAAGGGGGCATGGGGTTGCCATTTGCAGTCCTTCCAACCTGACTATAAGAGATAGTGTGACTAATGCTTTTTGTACCGTTATTGGTAGAATGGAAAAGGTTCCAAGCAGTGCCAAATCGTTCTATCTGAAAGCTAAGCTGCGTGTAGAAATGCTGCCCCTGGCGGGTTTTGATGTGATCTTCTTCAGGGCAAATCCTCCTTTAGACTCGATTATGCTTAATTTTCTCGATTCGGTAAAAGACGATGTCTTTATCATGAATTCGCTGGAAGGGATGAGGGAAGCCAATAACAAATTGTACACCGCTGCTTTTGGTGATGCCCACAGTAATATAATTCCCAATACCCATGTTTCCAAGAACAAACAATACCTGATTGAACAAATTAAAGAGTCAAAAGCGGATAAAATGATTCTTAAGCCTCTTAACGGTTTTGGAGGATCAGGAGTTATACTGATTGAGAAATCGGCGATGAATAATATCAACTCGCTTCTCGATTTTTACATCAATAGCGGGGGCTCTTCGAATTATGTGATACTTCAGGATTATATAGAGGGTGCAGATCAGGGTGATGTAAGAATACTGATGCTTAACGGAAATGCGGTAGGTGCCATGAAGCGAGTACCGGGCCAGGGTGACCACAGGTCAAATGTATCAGCCGGAGGATCGGTTCAAAAACACACAATGACAAAAGTTGAAAAGGCATTATGCAAGCAAATTGGCCCTAAACTGGTCAAAGACGGGCTTTACTTTGTAGGTATTGATGTAATTGGTGGAAAACTGGTCGAAGTCAATGTGATGTCACCAGGAGGAATTACTTATATCAACAAGGTTTATAAGACTAAAACCAAGGTTGAGGAAAAGGTTATTGATTTTCTTGAGAGTAAGGTGATAGATAAGCTTCAGGCATTTGACCGCCGCTCGAGATTGAGAAAAACGGTTCAGGATGCTTGATAAATTTATGCTGAGAGATGGAGAAATTAAGCCTTTCGCAAATAGTAGGTAAAATTGAAGCAGGGCAATTGTTTGAAGCCGTGATCGATGATTATTCTTTTACCTTGAAGATAGAAGACTATGCCCCTTACGCATGTGCCGCGGTTCATGATGGGCATAAATTGAGAAAAGAGCTATGGGACAATTGTCTTCATTCAGCCTATGAAACTTGGTATGAAGATGATCCGGCAACAAAGGAGATGGTTGCGGATCATCCTGTTGTCATTGCAGGAATGGACTCAAGATTTGAATATGACCTGAACAGAGCACCTGAAAGTGCAATATATGAAGATGCCTGGGGCAAACCCCTATGGAAAAATCCACTGTCAGAAGAGATGAAGTCAAAAAGTTTGGAGAAACACAAAGCTTTTTATACGGTGACAGAGGCTTTGATCAAAAAATTAGAGTCTATACATAAGGTTTGCATTGTATATGACATGCACAGTTATAACTGGAAGCGATGGCCAAGAGAAATTCCAACCTGGAACCTGGGTGTTCAAAATGTTGATAACGATAGATTTGGAAAATCCATTGAGTCATGGAGA
>CP070731.1:1145668-1147455 GCA_020347545.1 Flavobacteriaceae bacterium
GCCGGGCAAATACAGTGAGATAGAAGAAGTTCTTGAGCTGGTTAAAATCGGTGGACTTTACATTATTGACGACATGATATGCCAGCCTAACTGGCCCGAAGGTCATCAGGAGAATGTAAAACATCTTATTGAATATCTTGAAAAACGAGAGGATTTTAACCTGACAAAAATGAATTGGTCAACGGGTATAATTATTGCATCTAAAAAGTTTTAAGTATAAACTTCCGGATTATATGGGATCTCATTCTATATTCAAAAGTTGTTAAATGTCGTTAAAATTCACTTAAGCATTTCAGAAATGTTGCAAATTTGGTTTGGTTCTAATGAAAGATTTCATGATGCTATATACTTTGCTAAAGGGATCCAACAAAATTTTTTAAACAATCGATATGCATATTAAGTCAATTTTATTTTTGTTTCTAATACTGGGCATAGCCTGCTCCAATGAAAAAAAAGCAAACAAAGTTCAACCTCCTGAAGTTTTAAAGCATCCGTATAAGGTGGACTCTATTTTGGAGAGTCCGATAAAGTTTTACCCTGAGGTTATCTCAACGCATGTTGATAAATTTAATACCAGTATGAGTCCGGACGGTAGAACGATTTATTATACTGCCACTTCTCAAAAACTGGGAATTACAGGAATTGCATACCAAAAATTTGAAGAAGGGAATTTTGGGAGCCCCGAATTTGTGCCTTTTGTGTGGGCTGATACACCGATGTCTGATGTTCAGATCTCACCGGATGGTAATCTGATGCTTTTTTCTACTTTTAAAGACTTCGAAGGTAAGCCGGACGGATTTAATTTCAATATCTGGGTTTCAGAGTTTAAGAATGGATCATGGCAGGATCCAACTCCATTCGGATCACCAATAACATCTTCAGGCAACGAGTTTTACCCGGTCATGACCAAGAATAGAAGTATTTACTTTTCTTCAGATAAATCAGGAAATTCAGATATATATTTTTCAAGGTTTGAAAACGGTGAATACCTGAAACCTGTTCTTTTACCTGACAATATAAATACAGATAAGATGGAAGCAGATGCCTTTATCTCACGGGATGAATCTTTTATTATTTTTGTTCGTGTTGATGAACCTGATGGTTACGGTAAGAGTGATTTATACATTAGTTTCAGAGAAGATAATATGAAATGGTCAGATCCTGTTAATATGGGTGAGGGTGTTAACAGCGATGAGATCGATGGGAGCCCTTATGTAACACCTGATGGTATGTATTTGATATTTACATCAGGAAGAAGGGAGAAAGGAATAAAGGAAAAAGCTATTGAAAACTATAGGAATTTTAGTTCTGCTGTTTCCTCAAGTAATAATGGCTCACTAAACTTTTATATCATGAGCCTCAATCAAGATCAATACAAAACAAGAGAATGATTAAAATCTTGTTCAATCAGGATACTCGAATTGCGAAAAGTATTTATGCTGTTTTTCAGGCTTCATATGCTGTTGAGGCTAATCTTTTAAATGCAATAGATTTCCCTCCCTTAAAAAGACCTCTAGAGGATTATATAAATTGTCAAACATCTTTTTTTGGTTATTATATAAGGGAAGAATTAGCCGGGGTTGTTGAAATCAATGATACACCTCATTTTACACATATTAATAGTTTGGTCGTGCATCCGGATTACTTCCGTCAAGGAATAGCCAGAGAACTCCTGCAATTTGTTTTGAAGATGTATGATTCAAATTTGTTTGTTGTGGAAACCGGTCTGGGGAATGGCCCGGCAACTAATTTATATAAGAGTTTTGATTTTGAGGAAGTTTATCAAT
>CP070731.1:1147555-1149333 GCA_020347545.1 Flavobacteriaceae bacterium
AAGAACTTCAGGCGTCAATCTTCCTGCATTGTGATCTAGGACCTCAAATCCGAGTTCTCTTAAATATTGCTGCAACCTACCATAGCCTTGAACAACATTATATTCTATGGAGTCCTTGGTGTACTCGGAAAACGGAGAATGTCTTACTGAATGAACCAAGTCGAACAATATTACTTTTTGATTCCCGTTAATTATTTGTTGAGGCGATGTTATTCCCGTTTCTGTCGCTCTAAGATTTTTTAGAATCGAGGCTTTCATATTTCTTAACCTCGCGCTTTTAGCAACCGTTCTAGGATTAATTCGACTCATCGCGTGATAGGCATTTTCCCAATCTTGAATGTCCATGTACGCTTGGGCTAATCTTTGATCGATTGCTCCTGCTCCCCAATAATGCGGACACTCCAGAGCCTTATGATAAGCTGAAATTGCGCGGTATGGATCTTTATGAATAAAGTGATATGCCTTACCAAGGTAATAGTAACCGGCGCGACTATTTGGCAACATTTTCAGATGGTGACTCCATAAGTTCTCACTGTTTTTAAAGTGATTAACATTTTGCAAAGTCATATTAAATGCACAAAGCACATAGCCAAATATTGAGCACAAAATAATGCTGCAAAGTATCTTGGAACAACTGAATTTTTTATAAAGTGATATTAACATCATGGCAATCAGGGGAGATGCAAAAACAGTCGCTGAAACTGCATATCGGTATGCAAAAACACCTGCAATGCCGCGTTTCGGAGGAATGTTTTGAACATGAATTAAAGTTGCGAATATCCCCAAAAGCAATATTAAAGGAATTGGCAGTTTAAACCGTCTCCAAAGCCATAGAAAAGAAGCAAATAGAGTCATGAAAAAAGCTAATGAGATTATCGGCGGAAGTTTTAGCAGGAATAAATCAGTACATCCAATTGTCGACCAAAGTCCTGTTGCTTCATTAATAGGCACTACCAACGTTATATGTGAAGGAATAAACAGTTGCCTGAAATATTCCAGGTTCAGATTTAAATCTGTCAAAAGTGTATTAACAAATGAACCGCCCATCCATTCGGATGCGATGCGGGATGTCACCTGTCCCGAACGATGAGCAAATAGTACATCGACTAATGCCAGAACAATAAAAGGTAACTTATTGAGGACCAATATTGCAGAAAACGGCTTTCGCCTTAACAGGTCTACAACAATTAATATCAACGGATATATAATATAATAAGGCCTGCCGAAAACTATCACAAAATACCCCAAGACCGCAAAGGCATAGTTAATGATTTTTTTTGTTTGACTTTTATTTTCATCCAGTGAATTTAAATAGCACCATGTTGAAAAAAGGCAAAAGGTAACGGCCAGTAGATGCCATCTAATCGCCTGCCAGACAATATGGTTGGGGTGCAGAGGATGCAAACTGAAAATTGCTGTTGAGAGAACAGTCAGGGCAAATGTCTTCGACAATTTTCGGCAGATTTTCCAAAAAAAGATTGTTTGGAGGAGATGGCAGAAAATAGCAAAAGAGACAAATCCGAGATAGGAGGGGGAGATGAACCAATTTATTTGAAATGTTATCAGTGATAGCCAGTTAAAAGTAAAAAGCAACTCAGTGTCTTGCATGAAAAACACTTTTTTTAGATTCTCCATATTAAAATCAGTAACCGCCGGATGATTATAAAATCGATGGTCATCAAAATTTAAAAACTCTCCAGAGAGCGCTGGCAAATAAGCCAGAACAGTAACCGCTAATATCAAAAACAGCCAAACAGCACAAGAGAACCGACTGGGCT
>CP070731.1:1149433-1151196 GCA_020347545.1 Flavobacteriaceae bacterium
ACTCTTAAATAGTTAGCTAATGAAAAACTTCAGGGAAATCTGAGGTTTTTTTGTTTTTAGGAGGTTCCTAAGCTTTTTCCATCTTTTTAATTCAATCTTTTTGTGAATCCTTTGTGCTATGGGGATTACATTCAATCAACTTCTTTCAGAAGGGTGCTCCATCATAGACCGCAACGCATTGCTAATGAAAAACTTCAGGGAAATCTGAGATTTTATAGATCCTCTAGTTTGACCAGGAGAAGTATTATAATCTCATTATTTAGATGAATTATAAATATCGGGGTTTACTAAAACTACCTGAATCCGCTATTTCTTTTCAATGGGTAAATACCTAATATTGTCTTCTATTAAAAAAATTGCTATGCATAAAACTAGACTTTTTATATACATCCTATTTTTACTTACTGCTTGTAATTCCGAAGATTCAATGGAGAGTAATAGCACAATTGAAAGACTTACCATAGGAAACATAAGTCCTTCTAGAGCCAGGGTAGGTGAAATCGTAACCGTTAATGGTACCAGGATGGATTTAATCCAAAAAATTACATTTTTCAATGAACTACAAGTTGGTGGAGAATTTGATCATCAGATACAGATGACCAAGTCCGGTTTTATGACGCAGACTGAGGAAGAAATTTCTTTTGTAGTACCTTATTTTTATCATGATAAAATGATGATAGATTTTCACAACACGGATAACACCGTAAAGGAACTAGAATTAAAAGGCTGGATTCCGACACTTCATGATTTTGAATCTATTAATTTGATTGAAGCTCCGAGTAATAAGGTAGGATTTTTACATGATGGAAATAATGTATACAGGTCTGTTGATGGATTCTTAAGCTGGGATTCGGTTTTTGAATCTTCGAATTATGTCGGACATATATTCTTTATAGATGAATTAACAGGTTGGATTGTTGAAAAAGATTTTAGGAATATTAAGTTTCATCTTACTGAAGATGGGGGAAGTAGTTTCAATCTTCATTTTGAAATGATTCTGGATTATAGTTCGGGAATTAGAAATGTAGAGTTTGTTTCAAGGAACAAAGGTTTTATTGTTGATGGCGAACAGAACATGTATGTCTTTGAAAATGGCGAAGTAAAGGATTTGATGGATTATTATCCAGAATTTGATGCAGATGAATTTGATGGGGAAGGGATTGATAATTTTAGAGTATTGGATGAGAATACGCTTTTCTTAGACCCTTATGGTGCAGGTAATTCCACAATGTACAAATTATCGAATGGCCGACTGAAAGATCTCGGATTTGAAAACCATTTAACTTTTCCACAAATTATTGAAGAAATAGGATATTGTATGGGAAGTAACAATAAGTTGTATAAATCTTTTGATGGTGGCGATTCATGGTCAGAATTAGTGGTTTTTGAGGGGCCATATTCTTCCGTTCACTTTCTTGACAAAAATCATGGTTTCGTAAAAACAGGTCGGGAAGATGATAAGGCTAAGCAATTGGAAACAATAGATGGTGGACTTACCTGGAAAGAAAGCTTGATTGACCTTCAGTTCCCATACGGATTATCGGTTGTAAATTCACCAGAAAATCTTATTGGGCCGAATTTTAGTAGTAAACTATTTCGATTTATTGAGTGATATTAAATAGTATGTAATTCTGATTTTTAGAAGTCCCGTCCAGACCGCAACTTTTTTAAGAAACAATAGTTGTGTTGTTAACATTAAGAGTTCACTCTTAAATAGTTAGCTAATGAAAAACTTCAGGGAAATCTGAGGTTTTTTTGTTTTT
>CP070731.1:1151296-1153004 GCA_020347545.1 Flavobacteriaceae bacterium
GAAGGCGGCAGGGCCCTTCCCATGGATTATCAATCGAGTTTGGGAACCTTTGACCTGCTGCTGGGCTTTGGCTATTTTATCAACAAGTTACATCTGGTGGCTGCTTATCAACAACCCCTTACTCAAAACAACAACAGCTTTTTTGCAGAAGATTATCCTTTGGGTTCTCCGTTACGGAACTTTCAATCCACCAATCAATACAAAAGGAGTGGAGACATACTGCTACGTGCTTCCTACCCGATAGATCTGGGTCAGAAATTCAGGCTTACCCCAAGTTTATTGCCCATTTATCACCTGGCCAATGACAAGTATACCGATAAAGACGGAACTGAACTTGAAATTGATGGATCTCAAGGGCTTACTTTAAACGGGAATTTATACCTGGATTATTACCTGGATGAAAAACAGGCCCTCCAATTCAATGTGGGATCACCATTTATTGTAAGGGAAGTACGGCCCGATGGTCTGACCCGAAGTTTTGTGGCCAGCCTGGAATACCGGATTCGGTTTTAAGCCTCAGGGCTTACTTACAAGCATGAGTTTTAATAACTCCTCATTTGCTTTTAGTTTTCTTTTATAGAGGCCAATTTTAAGTTCAAGATCTGCTACCTGACGGTTGGCAGCCAGTAAAAAATGCCCGTCTCTCAATTGATTGTTTTGATTGAGTAAGGTCATCGTTCTTAAAATTTCATCTTCTGTAAGCTCAAGCTCACAATTTTCTACGATTACATTGGCGCCGAACTGTTGATTCGTGGTCATCCATATTTCACAGGTGCTCTGGATTTTTTTTTGAATATCATAAGGAATATGTTTTCTCGCTAACTCCCTGTAATCAACCCGATTATACCAAATCCGCATATAAATATCGGTCTCATCGTAATAACTGCTAACACGTTTACGTAATTCCTGATCAGGAATGAGTTTGATGCTGCCGGTAGAGATAAGTTCATCATAAGTATCTCTCACGTTGCGATACATCCAACTTTGAGAAGCCTGATAGGCATTAATAATAAATTCTGAACCTAAAGAGTCAGGATGATCTGTCAGGGCTTCAACCGTTTTCTTGGCGTGGTCTTGCGCCATCAAATAATATTCTATTCTTCCTGTTAAAACGATTTTTTCATTTGAAAGATCTTCTTCTAATCGATCATGAATGTTTCTGGATTCATTTAATGCAATACTATCCAGGTTCCAATTATTAACTTGCAAAGCAATCAGGATCCCAATAACCACAAGAACGATCTCACCAACGGCATAACGGGCATACTTTAAAGGTCTGTTGTCGTCGGCCATTTTTTTTCTGAGTTTTCTAAAGAAAGGAATCATTCGTTGTTAGTTGAATTCTAAATATAGGAAAATGATTTTAGAGAAGAGAACTGAAAGTAGTTTCGATTTTTAAATTGTATGGTTTTAAACTATCAGAACATATAGCTATCCCTTTAAAATTTAATCATGATCCAGGAATATTTTCCCCTTAAAATCAACATCCTTTTTGTAAATTAGACAGATGAATAATAACTGAATTTATCTTACCTAATTACATTATAATGAAAAGAACATTCTTTCCCCTGTTAGCATTAAGTTTTATTTTCCTTTTATCAAACCAAACGATCCATTCTCAGGATAAAGCCAAGGACGGCGATACGAGCTATTGGCAATCACCTGATGAAGATATCATGAAGATCCTGTATGCACCTCAATTGCCAAG
>CP070731.1:1153104-1154799 GCA_020347545.1 Flavobacteriaceae bacterium
GGCATGTCCAATATGCAGATATCCGTTTGGTTCGGGAGGAAACCTGAATTTGAGTTTTGATCGATCAAGTCCATGCGCTAGATCTTCCTCGATGATTTGCTCTAAAAAATTGAGTGACTTTTTTGTTTCTGACATAGGATCAATTATAGAATGGCAAAATTAAGGAAATTTGCTCAGTAAAAAAGCGAAAAAAAATAAAGTTCTAAGCCTGTTCCGATAGGTAAAACAGATTAAAAACCGAGTATGAGTTTAGCGATATAAAAAAAGATGAAAATTCCAAAGATATCGTTACTTGTAGTAATAAATGGTCCTGTTGCCACAGCGGGATCAATGCCCTTTTTATTAAGTATCAGTGGTACAAAGGTGCCAATTAAAGAAGCAAATATGATGACCATGATAAGGGAGATGGAAATCGTGACGCTGATACTCGTGCTGTAATTTAGAAAAAATCCGAACACAAAAATCAGCCCAGCCAGAAGAACCCCATTGATTATACTCAGGCCAATTTCTTTAAACATTCGGCTGACCATACTGCCCTTGATATTGTTGTTTGCAAGACCTTGTACGATGATCGCGGAAGACTGAACACCAACATTTCCTGCCATCGCAGCTATAAGTGGAGTAAAATAGAACAGTTCCGGAAAGTTGGTTAAGGCCTCTTCAAAACCACCCATGATGGAAGCAGCAGCCAATCCCCCAACGAGTCCCAAAATAAGCCATGGCAACCTCGCTTTTGTCTTATCCAGAATGCTGTCATCGGCATCAATGTCTTCCGTTATACCTGCAGCCATCTGATAATCCTTTTCTGCCTCTTCTTTGATCAGATCGACAATGTCGTCTATTGTAATTCGTCCAATAAGGGTGTTTTCGTCATCAACTACCGGAATGGCTTCCAAATCATATTTTTGCATTAAACGGGCCACGTCCTCTCCTTTGTCATTTACATGCACAGAATCTACTTTAGGAATGTAAATACTTGATACTCTATCTTTTGGAGAGGCTACGAGAAGATCTTTTAATGATAATCTACCAATTAGATGATCGTCCTGATCAACAACATAGATCGAATGTACTCGTGTTACTTCTTTGGCCTGAGATCGCATTTTTCTCACACAGGTAGGCACCATCCATGTTTCCTTGACCTTAACGAGCTCTTTAGCCATCAAACTACCTGCAGTTCCTTCATTATAATTTAAAAGTTCGACAATATCCTTGGCGTGCTCATCATCTTCAATTTCCGAAATTACCTTACCAACTCGATCTTCAGGTAGTTCCTGTATAATGTCTGCTGCATCATCCGTATCCAGCTCATCGATCTCATCCGCAATTTCCTCTGCTGAAAGGTTTTTTAATATTTTTTCTCGATCATCCTCATGAATTTCCAGTAAGGCCTCTGCTGTCAGTTCACTATCGAGTAATTTAAAAAGATAGGTTGCGTTGTCTAAATCGAGTTCATCGATGATTTCGGCAATGTCCGCCGGATGCTCTTCAGAAAGTAAATCTAATAAAGCCTTGTCATTTTTGCCTGAAATGAGCAGTTTAATTTCCTCTAAAAATTCTTTAGTCACTTCGGTTGCCATCTTCAGCAAGGCTTTTTGTTAATTCCACAAATTGTTGAACACTCAATTGTTCAGGTCGTAGGGCAAATATAGCATCTTCCTTTAAGTTATCCGAAATTTGGAATGATTTTAAGCT
>CP070731.1:1154899-1156590 GCA_020347545.1 Flavobacteriaceae bacterium
GACGGGGCTCGATATTCCCTCACTAGAACACACATGAACTCCTGCGATTTTTCATTGAGCAATTATTCTTATGCCCCGGTGGAAGGAGATGTGGAATTGGAGAATTTTTCAATTGAAGAAGATAAAGACGATATCATTCCATTGATCAAGGATGCCATGGCCATTTCTAAAGATGGATTTAAAATTTTGTCATCACCCTGGACGGCTCCGCCATGGATGAAGGATAATAAAGACTGGGTGGGAGGTAAACTATTACCGGAATACAACGAAACATGGGCCTTATTCTTTTCAAAATATATCGATGCCTACAAGGCTGAAGGAATAGAAATTTGGGGAGTTACAGTTGAAAATGAACCTTTGGGTAATGGAAACAACTGGGAAAGCATGCATTTTACAGCTGAGGAAATGACATCGTTCGTGGCTAATCATTTAGGTCCGAGATTAGAAGCCGACGGTAAAGCCGATATTAAAATTTTGGGTTATGATCAGAACCGGGATCATTTAAAAGACTGGGTAGATGTTATGTATCAGGATGAGGTTTCTTCAAAATATTATGCAGGAACTGCAATTCACTGGTACGCGAGTACTTATGAGGTTTTCCCGGATGTATTGCAATACGCGCATAAAAAGGCTCCTGAAAAATATTTAATTCAATCAGAGGCATGCATTGATGCAGAAGTTCCAAAATGGAAAGACGATGCTTGGTATTGGTCCAAAGAAGCTACTGATTGGGGCTGGGACTGGGCTCCGGAAGATCAAAAATATTTACACCCAAAATACGCTCCAGTCAATCGATATGCGAGAGACATAATAGGATGCCTGAACAACTGGGTAGACGGATGGGTAGACTGGAATATGGTCCTCGATACACAGGGAGGACCCAATTGGTTCAAAAACTGGTGTCTTGCACCTGTCATTGTTGATCCGGAAAAAGACGAGGTTTATTTTACGCCCATGTACTACACGCTAAGTCACTTTAGCAGATTTATCAGACCCGGTGCAGAGCGAATCGGATTTAATAACAGCAATGAAGAATTGATGGTCACGGCGGCGAAGAATCCTGACGGTTCAATTGCTGTAATCGTTTTTAATGAGGGAGACCAGATTCAGAATTTTTCTCTTTCCCTGAATAAAAAATCAATTGATCTTTCCATAAAGGGAAAAGCAATTCAAACCCTAGTCCTACCTAAAGAATAATCAAAGTGAAATAATATTAACCCTTAAAATAAAAATATGTCTACAGTCTCTAATAAAATTCCATTTGGTCAAAAAGTTGCTTTTGGAATTGGAATGCTTGCAAATCAAATGTTTCCTGCGGCAATGGGAATCTTTATGGTTGTATTAGTTCAGGATTTAGGCTTTCCGGGATGGATGTGGGGTGTAATATTTTTTCTACCGAGGGTTTTTGATTCCATAACGGATCCGATTATGGGTTTTATTTCGGACAACACAAAATCAAAATGGGGAAGAAGAAGGCAATACGTATTGCTGGGAGCCCTGATCATGGGGATATCTTTTTCGATCTTATGGCAATTATACCGAGAAAACGGAATCGATTACAATTTTACTTATTTCTTGCTCTGGTCTTTTTTATTTTATTTGGGGCTTACAATTTTTAGTGTGCCCTATGTAGCCATGGGCTATGAAATGAGTGATGACTTTCACGAGCGAACCGATATCATGGCTGTTGC
>CP070731.1:1156690-1158379 GCA_020347545.1 Flavobacteriaceae bacterium
AATGGAATAAATCCATAAGCTCTATCTCCCCAATATTAGACGCAGTGTATTTTGGCTCTCATGAGAATCATTGACAGATTCACATTCCAAGCTAGCTTTATACAAAGATACTCAGTTGAGATTAATTTCTGGAGGCTATTATGATGCGTTATTCTTACTTAATTTTTGCATTACTGATACTGGCCCCTCAGCTTACATTTGCCCAGGGCATCAGGCTGCCAAGCGATACGGTGCTTAATTTCGATTTACCCAGCAGTCGTTGGGAGGTTTCCACAGAGGCCCCGGAACTAGCTATCGAGGCCATGGTGGTTGATATGGTCAAATACAGAGAGAAGGACGGTAAAGAGTTTGACCGCGCCGAGCTTACAAAAAAGGGTGAGAAGCTTATCAAAGTCAACAACCTGTATATCTACAACAAAGCGACTGAAGCTTACCTGATGGTCAGCTTTTCTCCACATGGCCGGGCAGAAAGCCCTCTGAATAAAGCAGCCATTGATTATTCTGTGGATTGGTCTATCGATGCCTTGAATGACCACGCAGATGTTGAAGACATAAGTGGCTACAAAACAATTGTCGAAGAAGTTGAAATCCCGGGGATTGAATACGCTCAACAAATCACCTCGGACAACCCATTATTTGGCGATCCACACAATTTTATCGGCGTTATTGGCTACAACTATCCCTACTGGATCTTTATGTTTTACAACGACAAGGCAAAAGACCCAAAAGACTTCACAGAAATGCAGCAGATCATAAAATCGATTAAGCTAGCAGAACCTTAAGCGAACCAATTGTGGCACGTGACCTCATTTGTCACGGCTTACTATGAAAAATTACTAGAAATCTTGTATTTACGAAGGTTAGTGATAAGATATGTCAATATTTAAAATAACCTAACATGGAGGTAGAATCAGATGAAACTGACTAAACTTATTATTTTCGCTGTAATTGCTCTGACCATGTCAATCACGCCTGCCCTGGCAGCCAAGCATAGTGTTGGCCTCGGGGTTGGTGCTGCCCCTGATTACGAAGGTTCTGAGGATTACGAAGCCGTTCCAATGGTAATGCTGTCAGGGCGTTACGACAGCGGTCGTTCATTTACTTTGTTAGGGACACGCCTTTTTATCGATGTTCTCGCTACCAAAGACTACTTCTTTGGCCCTGTGCTGAACTATCGCATGGGTCGCGACGATGTTGACAATCAATTCGTCGATGCAATGAGTGACATTGATGATGCTTTTGAGGCAGGTCTTTATGCCGGGTTTAATATCAACAACTTCATCGTTGCCATAGAAGCTTTGGCTGACGTGTCTGACACGCACGAAGGAACGATTGCTAAAATCGCCGCTGATTACAAATGGGAAGTGTCTGACAGCCTGAATATGACGCCGGGAATCTTTGCAACCTATGCCAGCGACGACTACATGGATACTTACTTTGGCGTAAATGCAGCCAATGTTGGTACAAGTGGTTTTCCTAATTACAAGGCTGAAGCGGGAATCAAGGATGCTGGTGTAAACCTTATTGTCAACTACTCGACATGGGCAAATTGGGGAGTAATGGGTATTGCATCCTACAAGTCGTTACTAAACGATGCCGAAGACAGCCCAGTTGTTAAAATTGGTGACGACGGCCAGGCATTTATTGGGCTGATGGCTATTTATAAATGGGGCAACAATTAAATTTCAT
>CP070731.1:1158479-1160166 GCA_020347545.1 Flavobacteriaceae bacterium
AAAGAAAAAAGCCTTTTTAACATTAGGCTTTTTTCTCTTTTTTTCCGTTCAGCTATTTTGTCAGGACCAACAATATGTTGACAGTCTTGCAAATATTTATGATAACGGGAACTATGAGACTGTAAAAAAATTACAAATCTTAAATAGTTTATCCTTTCGTCATTATGATCCCGAAGCAGCAATAGGCTACAGTGAAGAACTGATCCTTAATGCAAAGCAATTAGATTCTTCTCACCAACTATTTAGCGGTTATTTTCACAAAGGAAATGCCCTTACACGAAAAGGAAATCTGAGCGAGGCACTTGAAAGTTATTTTCAAGGAGCTGAAATTGCAGTACAAGAAAAAAAAGATCATAATTTAGGCCGTATAAGTATTGCCATCGCCGATGTTTATTCAATAATGGGCAATCATAATAATGCGGTGTATTATTATAAGAAAGCCATAGGCATTCATAAAGATCTTGATGACCCAAAGGAACTGTCAACAGCACTTAATAACCTGGGTGACGAGTACCTGCTTGTTTCTAAACCAGATTCAGCCTTGATTATGTTTGAACAATCAGGGCCTGTATTTAAGCGCCTGGGGTTTACCGAAGGTATTGCCATGACAATCGGCAATAAAGGTATTGCTTATGCAATGTTAGGTAAAGACGAAATAGCCAAAGAGGAAATTAATCATGCCATTACCATGTTCGAGAAAATGGAGAAATATTATCCAGTTACAATTTTTCTCACCTATATGTCTGATCTTTATTTGAACCAGAATGATTGGGAGGCAGCACTGGGATATTCACTAAGGAGCTTGGAATTGTCGAAAAAATATGGGTTAAAAGATGAGATCAGCAAAGCAAATTTGCAATTGTCAAAATTGTATGAACTTTCAGGAGATGCCGATGCTTCTTTAAAATACTTTAAAGATCATATTTCTTACAAGGATAGTGTCAATAATATTTCAGCTGTCCAACAAATGGCCAACATAAGAACTGATTATGAAATTTCACAAAAACAGCTCGAGGTGGATTTGTTGAATCAACAAAAAAGAAATCAAAGAATTGTAGTAATCGCAACGGCAGTAGCATTGATTTTGATCATGGGCCTGGCAATTGGGCTCTTTAGAAGGAATAAATTTATAGCTAAGACGAAGAAACTCGTTGAAAAAGAAAAAGACAGATCCGACAAATTATTACTCAATATTCTTCCTGAGGGAACTGCAAAAGAACTCATGGATCAGGGTAGGGTAACTCCTCAGAAATTTGATTCTGTAACCGTTATGTTTACCGATTTTGAAGCTTTTACCAAATACTCACAAGACCTCACTCCTGAGTTACTGGTGAAAAGTGTTGACTATCATTTCTCTAAATTTGATCAGATCATGGAAAAATTTGGTTTGGAAAAAATCAAAACCATTGGTGATTCTTATATGTGTGCCGGAGGTTTACCGATAGAGACCAAAGATCATGCCCATAAAATAGTTCAGGCAGCATTTGAAATCAGAGATTTTATTGACAAAATAAAACACTCTGAAGTTCGTGAAATTACTCATTTTAATATCCGGATCGGTATTCATACCGGACCTGTGGTTGCAGGGGTAGTGGGCATCAAGAAATTCGCCTATGATATTTGGGGCGATACCGTAAACATAGCCTCCCGCCTGGAGTCGAACTCAGAACCAGGAAAAATAAATGTC
>CP070731.1:1160266-1161947 GCA_020347545.1 Flavobacteriaceae bacterium
TCAGCAGCATAAAAAAGTGTGGTGCGTCCCCTAGTGTCAGTTTTGAAAAAATCATGATCTGCCATATTTATTCCCTAATAACGCTTTCCTCTTCTGTAATCTGGAAATGCTTCCTGTTTTTCGTCATACCTAGCGGGAGATATTTCAAATTATTCTAACAGAGACTTCATCACCTCAAAAGGTGTTTGACCTTCAAGGGAAAGGTGCGGTCTGGCGTAATGATAAAAGCTTTCCCAAGCCGCAAGCTTTGAATTTAGGTTGACATTATTTGTGTAGGTTAGCAGTTGATAAAACTCTGTCTGGTCCGTTCTATCTGATCGCTCTTCCTCGATGTTTAGATGAGGGCTTCGTGGTTTTATGTAAACATGCTGCATGCCCTCGTCCTCAACATGCCAATTAAAAAGAGCTTGAAGCTCATGGCCGCGATCCGTTCTGATCATGCTTATCCTGACCTGCCTCCGGGATTGGGTCGTCTCATTATGTTATTCCAGCACGCCGAACCGTTTACGAAGTAATTCCAGATTACGACTTCATTGTCAAGATACAGTGTAGATTAAAAATAAAATTGTACACTGTAAGCATCTGAAAGGGTGCTTCTTTTTTTGTATTCGGGGAAATTTTCCACTATAATTAGAACATGAGCGGGAGATATGAACGCACAGACTTAGACACCAGGATCTCTGACCCGGTTGCAGAAAGCTTTACCAATTTGGGTTTTAACAAGCAAAGGAACTACTCTTACACTAAGTCAATACAATTTCAGTCTTGCTGATCACCACTTTTAGTGCTGTTTTGGTTAATAACGGCTGTCATTGTACAAATCATTTAGAAATCAACGGGAGACAATTATGGCAAAACCAAAAATTACTACTCCAGAGGATAAAGTTCTCAAAGATCAAGTTGCTTCTGAATTAAATGCAGCCAAACAACTGGCGAAATCGTTAAATTTTGATGAAGTCAAGAACGGAGAATGGTTTATTGGTCTTTTACAAAAGGTAATTCAAGCCTATGACCGCAATGCCAGAGCAACATATTTTCAGAAAAAGTATCCAGGGCTACCCCCCGATGATATTGCCGATATTTTAACTTCGGTAACTGTCCGCTATGCGACAATTGCCGGGGCTATGGCTGGAGCAGCAACAACGGCGAATCAGATTGCGGCATTAAGTTCTGCGGGGATGACAGCGACATTATTCGTTGGTACCATCGGGGCTGAGATGCTTTATCTATCCCAAATTCAGATGCGCCTAGTTCTCGACCTTTCTGTTGTCTATGACCTCCAACTCGACCCGGAAGACCCCGAAGACATATTGATGATTTTTGGTTATGCTTTGGGAGTGATGCCCACCGGATTGCTTGGTCGGGGAATGCAAGTGGCAGCAGGTGCTGCCACAAAAGGGGCTGTTAAAAAATATATTAGCAAAGGAACCCTTAAAGCTATTCAAGATTTTGCGCGCCGGCTTGGTTTCAAGATTTTACAAAAGACTATTCTCAAATATGCTGTACCTGTAGCCTCTGCGGCTGTAGGCAGCAGTTACAATTTTGCTACAACAAAATCAGTCGGCAGAATTGCCAAAGAGCATCTAAAAAATAGAGGCAAAGTGACGGAAGAATTACGTGTTTTGGTCTCACGTCAAAACACCTACGATTTAGCTTTTCCCGCCGCAGTCATGTATGTCGC
>CP070731.1:1162047-1163713 GCA_020347545.1 Flavobacteriaceae bacterium
ATAAAGAAGTTCTTATCTCTCAGAAGGGCACCGTCTGCGCCCAATTCCGTTCTTTTCTGCGCTATTCTCTCATCCGACTCATAATCGAAATCTATGGTGTCCTTTGGATTTTTTAAGATATCTTCATAGCTCTTAATTCGGTAAGGCACGTTGGCATAAACGAAAAAATCCTTTTGAAAGTAGCTCCCCAGCTGATTCGGGTAATGGTCTTCAATGAACTCCAAAAACTTGAGCAGGTAAATGATCTGATGATCCCCCCAATATCCAATATAGGACCATGGGTCATCCGGCTCTATGGTCTCCCAGTCGAATCCATCTTTGGTAACTCGATAAGGGTTATATCCGTCAAAAGTTGTAGCGTTTAAAAATTTATGGATCATACTCTCGATAAATTCCGGATAGGAATGTGCCAGAGCCTCCCAGTTTTGAAAGATGTCTCTCCAGTTTCCTTCGTAATCCAATATTTTGGAACCATCCAGTTCACTCGTAGTATTGATGGAAAATCTGTTCCAGGGCCTGCTTGGATCCCCATGTCTTCTGCTGAATTTTAAAGGCATATACTCCGTAGCAAGTCTTTTAAAGTTTTTATCCTCATCATTTTGAGCCAGATCCTTCAAATGACTTAAGGTAAATTTTTCAGGTAGATTGGCCAAAAGCGTTTCTTTTTTCTTGAATACCTTTTTATTGGCTATTTCCAGATATTTGACGAAATCCCATTTTTCAATTTGGTAACCATCATCAAAGATACCTCCGCGCATGATATTGAAAAGTGTATTGGCAAAGTGCCTTGTATTCATCAATTTATCTGCGGTTAATTGCATGCCGTCAGAGGCCGCATTCAACTCCAGTAAATTTTTTGATCCCAGCTCAATATCCTCCTGAACCACTGACACAAGGTCCTGGCCTGACTTAAGCATTCGGGCAATTTCACTCACATCAACCATGGATTGATTTACATTGGCCACCAACATCCAATTCTTCTCGGAATTAGGCTCAATAACGAGGTCCTGGCAAACCATATAAGCACCTTTTTCGGCTTTAATATCAACTTCCGGCGTGATTTCATGACCTCTTCTAAAATTATCAACTTGTAAAGACGAAAGCAGGTACTTTGGGCTCTCTGCTCCCACAGACCAAACTGTGGTGGCCTTCAAGGCCTCGCTCGGTTCTGCCTTGTCAACAATAATGGCACTGAGCGCGTAAACACCAATTCCCACATCAGCCTCGAGTTCACATTTTTTATAGGCATCAACCAAATTACTACGGCTGTTCTGCAATCCTTCATTCACACCATAAGGTAAAATATTCTGAATCCCATCCAGAACAGTTGTTTCAACCGCAGATGAAGAATTATTAATCAAGCATGATTTTCTTACAAATCCAAATCGATTGCTGGAGTTCCACTGGTATCGGAATGTAAGGTCCAAATCTTCATTGATTTCTTCAAAAAGAACCTTGTTCCCGTAAGTATTCTTGTAAAGATTACGGTGAATTTTGTAAATTCCTTTGAATCGGTCAGAAAACGGTTCCCATAAATAGGTTTTGTCTCCTTTATGTACTTGAAGAATCGTTTTGCTTCCGGTAATATCTGCAGATTCAGTTATTTTATCGTCGGTGTAATAAGGAAATAAAGAAGATTCACTGTCCTTTCTTCCTGCAGAAAGCC
>CP070731.1:1163813-1165475 GCA_020347545.1 Flavobacteriaceae bacterium
ATCTCAGACAAGGCTCCGGCAAAGCCAAATCCATGCAAAAGCCCAAAACTGAAGGCAACGATCCAGGGTTTCTTGCTTGTGAGTGTTTGTTCTCCATTGATATTCTTTAATATTTCCAAAGCCAAAAACACGATACTAAGTGCAATTACAGCCTCAACAGGGGCCCCCGGAAAATTCACGTATCCCAGCGCAGCAAGGGATAAGGTAATGCTATGTGCAATCGTGAATGCAGTAATGGTTTTGAGAATTTTCCATTTTCCTTTGGTGATCATGATCAAAGCAAGAACAAATAACAGGTGATCTATTCCAAGCAATATATGTTCTACCCCCAGTATTGTATAGGTTTTAATTACGCCCATAGCACTGGTTTGGCCGGGGATCAAACTACTGTCCTTATCAGCCTGAAGCAGCAGTGTAGCCTTTTCACCATTGAGATAAGTTACCGTTACCAAGACATCAATGAGGGTTTTGTCGAGCCCCTTGATAAACAATTCTTTCCCCTGTAATGATTCATCCGAACGAATCAAATAATAATAGATAACAGAACCTGGAATCTGGTTCGGGGTTTTTAAGTTTTCAATGGAAAATGAATCCGGGAAAACGGGTTGAATTTTGGGTACCGCATCACCCATACTGGGAACTTTCCAAAAAACTTCGTAGGAATTTTCAGAGACCTGTATGATTTGCAGATAAGCAGGCCTTATCTCATGCCCATTTGCAGCAGGCATGCCCAGTAAAAATACCAATAAGGCAAGTATTAAATAAGACCCTTTCATATCGGTAAAAATTATCTTTCTTTTAAATATTCTACGAATGACTCATCAAATTTTTCAGGATCCAGTTCGTATTCTATTTCATATTTTTTCTTCAATTCTGCAAAAATCATCTGGTCCAGTTTCTGTTGATTACTGTATTCCAGGTCACGGACCAACTCATTCCGAACTGCCTCAAATTCGGGTTTTTGAGGCGGTGTTTTGTCAAGGATATACACCAAATGATAACCAAATCCTGATTTTAAAGGGCCTAGCCACTGTCCTTCAGGCAAGGTTTCCAACTTCTCGGAAAATTTATTTCCCAGCTGACGTTGTAATTCGTTTGCATCGGTTTCTTTAAAAAAATAGGGGAAAGGCAAGGAGTCGCCCTTACCTGTTACTTGTTTTGGGTCATTGTTTTTTATCTTATCTTTTAATTCCTCTGCGTCTTTTTTAGGATCCTTTCGATGATCAGGACTAAAGATAATCTGATAAAAGGAATAGGCGTAAGGACTGAGATAATTGTCCGCATTCTTCTCGTAAAAATCTTTTAATTCATCTTCTGAAGGTTCAGTTATTGTAGCAAGATCATTCGATAGAAACTGCATTTTTTGAGCTAATCTTCGCTTAATAATTTCATCATTGTGATCCAGGTTCATTTTTAGTGCCTCCTGATAAAAAATTTCCTGTTTGATATTCTGCTGAATCAAACTTTTTAACTCTTCATCTGTAGGTAAACGTTTCCATTGCATTTCCCAGCTTGCAATGATGTTCTTCATATCATAATCATCAATAACTATGGTATTGGCACCGTCGTCTTCTTCATTCACAAGTCCGTACAAAGCGAATAATGCCAATCCAAATAACAAAAAATGTGCTAAAGGTTCTTTCAATATTTTTTTCATTCTTG
>CP070731.1:1165575-1167216 GCA_020347545.1 Flavobacteriaceae bacterium
ATCTTCTTGAGATCTCCAACCTTAACACCAAAAATGGGTTCCTTGCCACCGTGATTCATCAAGGTATTCTTTGTACGGTTATCGGCATAAGATTTCAGTTCTGTCATTATTTCTTTCAATTCCATTTGATCTAAATTTA
The DNA here is from genome assembly GCA_020347545.1 of Flavobacteriaceae bacterium. GTDB lineage: Bacteria > Bacteroidota > Bacteroidia > Flavobacteriales > Flavobacteriaceae > Lutimonas. The sequence goes on from CP070731.1 coordinate 1,165,715, forward strand.
AGCTAAACAACTTGCTACCTCTAATTTAACAAAAAAAAACCTGCCGTACCCAAAAGGGTGGCAGGTTGACAGAAAACAGGTTTGTTTTTTAAAAATCCAGGCGAATATAGGTATCCTGTTCACTTGGGGTTTTGTCTTCGACCAAATCCAATTTATAACTTTTTGGAACGTTGTCCCAGTCTTCATAAAGTTTACCGTCTACATAATATCGCTGGGGTCCGTTATTCGACTTATAACTCTCATCCATCATTATTCCATAGATATTTTTTGGAGCTGATGATCCTGCCATATTACTTCCCAGGACCAATTCGGGTTTCCCATCCCCATCCACGTCGGCTCTTACCCAGTTTAATTCTAAAATCTTATTGAAACTTTCATCAGCAAGCATCTCATCAATTTTTTTATCAAAATCATTAAGGATGGCTTGCGCATTTTCAACATTTTTGCCAAGGGCCAGATGAAGCGATTTTACTAGTAATGGGGACTGACCTATTGCGAGGTGCTTTGTAACATCATTTAACTGATGCTTTAGCATATACTGAATCAGTAGGGCGTCAACAAGCATATAATCGATCTTCTCTGAAAGAAGGTTTTCCAGATTCTTTTGATTGCTCACGTCCGGTACGATCTCAAGATTTTCACTGTTATCAAAATCACCGTATTCGTAATTATTGATGACACCTATTCTTTTTCCGTCGAGATCAGAAAAAGATTTTGCAGTCACATCGCTTCCTCTGCGTCCAACTAAAATGAGCTGGTTGTATAAATAAGGTTTGGAAAAAAGGTATTTCTCTTTTCTTGCCTCACTGATCCAGAGTCCCGGGCTTCCGTCTAATTTGCCATTTTCAATATCTTTTAGAACCTCAGTAAATTCATTGATTTCAAAAGTGGAACTAATTTCCGACCTGGATAATGCTTCCCTTACAAGGTCAGTCAGGATCGATTTTTCATGTTCAACATTAGTGAACAAAGGCCATACGTCTGCTCCAAGTTTTAATTCCTGCTTTTGACCATAGGAAACAAAAGTTAACAGCAGGATAAAAGCTATAGATAAATTTTTCATAGAGTTGATTTTTTGTAAAATTAAGGATAAATGATTTCAGTAACAAAAACGATGTTTAATAGGGTTCATTCATAATTTTCAAGGATGTGACCAGATTAAACCTTACTTTCTTTAATGGCATGGTCACATGCTCTGGCAGTAAGGGCCATGTAAGTCAATGACGGGTTTTGAGTTGAGGTGGAGGTCATACATGCCCCGTCTGTTACATAAACATTCTTACATGCATGCAACTGGTTCCATTTGTTCAATAATGAAGTTTTTGGATCTTTGCCCATTCTTACACCCCCCATTTCATGAATATCAAGACCTGGAGCCTGTTGAGAGTCATGGGATCTGATATTTGTGAATCCCGCCTTTTCGAACATTTCAGTGAACTGTTCGTGATAATCCTTGATCATTTTTTCGTCATTCTCGTCATAATCCACGTTAAAACTTAGTA
>CP070731.1:1167316-1168938 GCA_020347545.1 Flavobacteriaceae bacterium
TCCATTTGCAGCTAAATTCGGAGGTGCCACAGGAAACTTCAATGCCCATAAGGTGGCCTATCCGGGTAATGACTGGAAAGCCTTTGGAAGCCATTTTGTTCAGGATATTCTAGGCCTGACACACTCGTTTCCCACAACTCAGATCGAACATTACGATCATTTGGCGGCATTTTTTGACGGTCTTAAAAGAATCAATACAATCATAATAGATCTGGATCGCGATGTATGGCAATACATTTCAATGAATTATTTCAAGCAGAAGATCAAAAAAGGTGAAGTCGGATCCTCTGCCATGCCTCATAAAGTCAATCCCATTGATTTTGAAAACAGCGAAGGTAACCTTGGACTGGCCAATGCCCTATTTAGCCATTTGTCGGCTAAACTGCCTATTTCCAGACTTCAGCGTGATTTAACCGATTCCACCGTGCTTAGGAATATTGGTGTACCCTTGGGTCACACAATTATTTCTATAAAATCAACAATGAAGGGATTAAACAAGTTATTGCTGAACCAAGAGGCATTTGACAAAGATCTTGAAGACAACTGGGCTGTTGCCGCTGAGGCCATTCAGACAATATTGAGAAGAGAAGCCTATCCTGACCCCTATGAGGCCCTAAAAGGACTAACTCGAACCAATTCTAAAATAGATCAAAAATCAATTGCCGAATTTATTGATACCTTAGATGTCGAGGAGCATATAAAAGATGAGTTGAAGGCTATTACTCCTCATAATTATACAGGAATTTAATTTAATGAACAATGCGCTATTCTTTGCTACTTTTGGTTTTATGTTTCTTCATATCATGTAATCAGGGTAAAAGACTTCGTGTTGATGATTTAAAATCGGGCCGCTATAAAACCATTCTTGAGGACCAGGGAACAGAGTCCTTTGCTACGAGAAATGACTCCATTCAAATTGAAGAATACGAGGGGCAGAAAGATACTTTTAATATTGTATGGGTTGATCAGTTCGAATATGTATTGACAAAATCCCATCCAAGGACCTTGCTTGACAGCACTCCCTTCCACGTAAAGATAACAAGTATTAAAAAAGACGGATACGATTTTAGCGCCTATTACAAAGGCTCAAAATTCAAGCAGAAGGGAACTGCCTACAAGCTTGATATAAAATAACTTAGATCTGTGAACTATGGAAATTTTTACGCATATAGATACCTGGGTCGCATTTTTCACCCTTACTTTTCTGGAAATCATTTTAGGAATAGATAATATTATCTTTATTTCATTAACTGCCGGCAAATTACCAAAACATCAAATTAGAAAGGCAACAAATATTGGTTTATTGCTCGCCATGTTATTTAGGATATTGCTGCTGATGGGAGTATCCTATATCATTGCTATGAAAGATCCGATATTTACCATAAATCTCTCATGGTTCCAAGCCTCAGTATCGGGTCAGAGCATGATTTTACTTGGAGGTGGTTTTTTCCTACTTTACAAAAGTACGCATGAAATTCATCAAAAGGTTGAAGGCATAGAACACAGCGCCACTAAAACCAACTCTATAAAATCTACTTTAACTTCCGTTATCATTCAAATTGTTGTTATCGACATTGTCTTTTCGTTTGATTCGGTCCTAACCGCGGTTGGAATGACCAATG
>CP070731.1:1169038-1170657 GCA_020347545.1 Flavobacteriaceae bacterium
CATGTTAAATTTACTCTGGAAGGGGTTATTCCAATGACACCTTCAACCAATCGGATTTTAAGTTTTGACCTGCTGAAAGTAGTGGCATTAATGTACATTATTTTTGGTTGGCACATGGATGATTATGCAGGTGATATTCTACAAACATCGATTGGCAGGACTCTTGTAATAGGTGCCCTTGGAATTTTTGTTTTTGTCTCAGGGTACACTCTCACTAGAAGTTGTGGTGGGAAGGTTGAAAACTTATCTGATGCAGGTTTGTTTATAAAAAAAAGGTTTGTCAGAATATATCCGCTTTACCTTTCTTCTCTCATCCTGGCATTTGCCGTATCTGAAATTTCCAGCAAACAATTTTTGACCGGGATTTTTCTACTCAATGCAATCTTGAATATACATATAAATGCACTGTGGTTTGTAACCATGATCTTTATTTTTTACCTTCTGCTCCCAGTAATTTTGTATACATACTCAGTAGCCAGGACCCTGGTCTTATCGTTTCTGTTTCTCTTTATATGCGTTGTTATTAACAATTCTTTTGGACTTATGGACCTGAGACTGACCTATTATTTCCCGGTATTTGTCTTGGGTATTTTATGCTCACAACATGACAAACTGTTTCTTTTTCTGAAGAGCACAAGGTGGGCAATCATTTCTGCCATTATTCTTCTAATCTTGACTTATATTCCCCAATCATTGAAATTTAGTGGGTTCAAATACATGTACATTGTCGGATCACTTGTGTTCTCCCTTTCTCCGATGATTGCAGCTGCCGAATTGTTTTCTGAAGTAGCAAAATCAAATGTGTTTGTCAGGCTGAGTTACGCCTCTTTCTGCATGTACCTCTATCACCGAACAGTCTTTTACTCCTTGTTGCAACTCTACAGACCGGAATCAGACCTGATGATCGTACTTTTCCTTGGGCTCGCAGGTTTTCCGCTCATTTTTATCCTGTCGGAGTGGGTTCAGACTGGATATGATTACCTGGTCAGAAAATCGAGCAAGCTCGTATTGTCGCAATCTTAAGATTTGCACTTGAGGATATATGAGTAAAATTGGCGTAATACCAAGGGCTTTCAGAAAGCAGGATTACTATAAATTCCTGCAAACAGATGGGATTTCATGTGCGAAATATCACCATTACAAGGATCATTGCAACCATCAGGTAGTCGTTACAACGTATCTCTTTGTATTCGTATTAAGCGGGAAAAAAGTTACGCATACTGTTTCCGGAGACATCGAAATAGAAGCCGGCGATGCTTTTTTCGCACGAAAAGACTCATACATGTATTCAGAATTTAATACTACAGGCGACCCTTTCCAAAGTCTTATTTTTTTTATTGAGGATAATTTCTTTGTAGATTTTTTAAAATCGCACAGGCAGGTGATTGAACGAAAAACGTCATCTACCCTTGCAAATGATAGTATTTTCAAAATAAAAATTTCGCCCCTTTTCAAGAGCAGTCTTGATTCAATTCTTCCATACTTTCTTCATGAAACTTCGTGTTCCGAAGAACTACTCAAGCTGAAGTTCAATGAAATTTTTCTCCATATACTTGAGTCTGATGAACATGGACGTTTACTCGCATTCCTGCAAAGCATTTATTCAGACAGAAAAAAAG
>CP070731.1:1170757-1172365 GCA_020347545.1 Flavobacteriaceae bacterium
GAAGAACGAACCAATAAAATCTATCCTATAAGATCAGCCTTAGAAGCAGGAATTAGTGTAGGTCAAGGTGCTGACTGGCTCACTGCTAATCCTACCCCGGATCCGTTTATAGCCATTGAATCGATGATTACAAGAAGTAATCCCTTTGACGAATCCAAGCCGGGAACTGTAAATCCCGAAGAAGCGATAACCCTTGAACAGGCCATATACATATGTACCTTGGGCGGTGCTGAAGTTCTTGGAGTTGAAGATTTATTAGGATCAATCGATACAGGAAAATTTGCAGATATGATTGTCCTTGATCAAAATCTGTTTGAAATTGAGACGAATGATATTTTTGGTACAGAGGTCCTCAAGACAATTGTTGGAGGAAAGGTTGTTTATAGTCTGGAAAAAGACGGAGACCAGGATCTGGACTCAAATTTATTAATGAAAAGGGGCATGCATTAATTTTTCTTGAATGAATTTCGATATTTCAGAAAACCTGGGAATCATGATTTAGCAGATCAGATCCAAGATTTTTATTGAACAAAAATTAAGATTTTGATGGAGAATCTCGTAACCCAAACCTCCAATCATCCTTCATAGATATCCAGCGCTTTGATTCTGTCTTTATAGGCTGAAGGCAGCAAAAGCTCTTTTACCATCCAGTCAATATTTATTTTTTTACTGAATTGATACAAGGAAACAAGGGGCCTCATCCAATTGAATTTTCTAAAACCTAACATTATTTTTACTTCTGTGGGAACCACCAGTTTTTGTGCTTCAATCAGGGCTTTGTACCGAAAGGCCCTCAGGTGTTTTCGGTATTGTTTAAAAAGATCGAGGGTATAGTCGCTTTTTTCCAGATCGTGTTCCAGATGATATTGCCTGGATATTACCCATTCTGTGTAATTATCAGGAAGTTTCTCAAGGCCCATCCTGTGTCCAACCCTGATGAATACTTGAAATAAATCCTCTTTTTCCTCTGGGTTCATGTTTCGTTCGAGTAGTTCAAAAGCGGCCTGGGAATAATAGATCAGCATGTACAACACATCACGATAAGCCCATTCAGGTATGGTATCCTTCCTTCTTCGTTCAACACCCTCATGTATGGAATGTATATGATCTATGGTCTGAAGCGCCGAATTCATGGAAGAAAAAACGATCTTTCTTGCATAGCCGACTGTTGAGAAAAGTCTTCCCAATGGGTCGGACGGCAGTTTACCCGTGAAGTACAACCAGTCGACAGCCCTGTTCAGTGCAAATTCGGCCGAAGCTCCTGCAAAGACAAAGAGGATAATGTCACTCTTGCCCCATATCTTTCTAACTACTGATCCTTTTTCGACAAAATATTCCATGACTGAGCAGATGACATACAAGATACAAAAAAATCAAGTTTGGAGGCTGATAAAGGCTTGGACAGTCTCTTTGTTTGAACCTATTGTTATATTCCAAATGCTGTCTGAACATTTTCGATCGTTCATCTCACTTTCTTCTTGAAAAGTGTCTCATTCTGGTAATAATTAATGACTTTTCACTTCCCAAATTTGCTTCCATCTGCCCATCATATATTTTACATTTAATTCATATACACCGGGTTCTTGTGGATTAAATATGTAATCAGCA
>CP070731.1:1172465-1174068 GCA_020347545.1 Flavobacteriaceae bacterium
AAATGGCAGAGATCAATGCCGGCACATCCACCAAGGAGGGTGGGAGTTATGCATATAAAGCACTTGAACGTGCTGTAAAGGATTTGAAGGAAGGAAAAATAAATGCCATTGTGACCGGCCCTATCAATAAAAGTAATATTCAGAGCGATCAGTTCAACTTCCCCGGACAAACCGAATTTATTACGAAAGAGAGTGGTAAAAAAGATAGTTTGATGATGATGGTTGGTGAAAGCCTTAAGGTTGGTCTAGTCACTACCCATCTCCCAATAAAAGATGTTCCGGCTCAGATCACCACTAAAAACGTATCTGCCAAATTAAAAATATTCATTGACTCTCTCAAGAATGATTTTGGCATCACTAAACCAAAAGTTGCTGTTCTGGGATTAAACCCACATGCTGGGGACGATGGATTGCTGGGAAAAGAGGAGCAGGAGATTATAAGACCTGTTATAGAAGAATTCAAGACCAAAGGGCATCTAACATACGGTCCGTATCCTTCTGATGGCTTTTTTGGGGCAGCCCAGTATAAAAACTTTGATGGCATATTGGCGATGTATCATGATCAGGGACTTATTGCTTTTAAAACATTATCCTTTGAGATTGGGGTGAATTACACCGCTGGGCTTGAGCTCATACGAACTTCGCCCGACCACGGGACGGCCTATAATCTTGCCGGAAAGAATCTTGCAAGCGAGATCTCCATGCGATCAGCCATTTATCTGGCTAAGGACATCCATAAAGTAAGACATCATGCTGCAAAAGAAATTAATGAGGGATAAACTTTATATTTGACCATGAATATTTGCCAGAAAATTTCAGGTTCAATTCTTTTTATATAATAATATTCTTATTTTTGCAAGCCAATTTCTATTTGGAAAAATGAGCGGTCTTACAAAATACTGTATTGATATTGTCAGTCTGAAGAATCAGGAATATCAATTTGAGTATAAAATAGAGCCTTCTTTTTTTCAACACTTTGAAGAAAGTGGGATAGAAAAATGTTCTTTTGATTGTTTAGTTGTACTTCGCAAAACAGATGGTTTTATTGAAGCCAACTTTAATATCAGGGGATTGGTAGAACTTGAATGTGATCGTTCCCTGGATAAATTTGACCATTCTATTGACATAAATAAGAGAATGATATTTAAGTTTGGCGAAGAAGACCGGGAAATTGACGATGAAGTAGAAATGATAAGTTATGAACGGCAATCGATAGATATGTCACATTTCTTATTCGAATTCATATCTATGGCAATTCCAATGAAAAAACTTCATCCGAGGTACCTGAATGAGGAACAGATTGATGAGGAACTGTATTTTTCTTCAGAAGACGAGGATCTTGATAACCGGAAGGAAGAAATAGATCCCCGATGGGAAGCATTAAAAAAACTAAGGGATAATTAAATAAATAAAAAAATGGCGCATCCAAAACGAAAAATTTCGAAATCAAGAAGGGATAAGCGTAGAACGCACAAGAAATTAACTGAAAAAACCATTGCAATATGCCCAACAACTGATGAGCCACATCTGTATCATAGAGCACATTGGTCAGAAGGCAAATTGTATTACAAGGGTAAAGTAGTATTAGACAAGGAAGAAGAAT
>CP070731.1:1174168-1175742 GCA_020347545.1 Flavobacteriaceae bacterium
AGTGAATTAACTTCATCATCAACTGCAAGAATCGTGTATTGCATTATCTAGACCATTATTTTTGGGTAATGTGAGTGTGAAGGTGCAACCCTTACCAGGATTGCTCTTTACAACAAGGTCACCTCCGTGCCAGCGGGCAATTTTTTGGGAAATAGCGAGCCCCAGCCCTGTTCCTCGCGTTTTGGTTGTAAAAAATGGATTAAATACATTTTTAATGTTTTCTATAGGGATACCTGAACCATTATCAGTTACTTCCACAAAAAAGGTTTCACCATTAAAACCCGACGCTACCCTGACGGTTCCTTTTTGATCTGTTGCATCAAAAGCGTTTATTATCAAATTGAATAAAATTTGTTTTATCTGATTACTGTCACAGACTATTTCAGGAATGTCTTCTATGAGCTTGAATTCCAGCCTGATGTCCCTTTCTTCTGCCTCCTGGTCCATGAGTGTCCCAATCTCACTGATCAGCTTATTCATGTCGACAGATGTTTTTTCAAGATGCATTGGTCTGGCAAACCCCAGAAGAGTACCAGTAAGTTTGTTAATTCTTGATACCTCGTCAGAAATGATATCGGTAAATTCAGAAATGAGAACACCGTCATAATTTTTCCCTATATAATTGGCAGCACCGCTAATTGCGTTCAAGGGATTTTTTATTTCATGGGCCAATGTTGCAGCCAGCTCCCCTGTTGCTGCAAGCCTACATAAACGTTCCTGTTCTTCAACCGCTGAAGACAGTTTTGTCACCATTTCATTATATGCATTTGACAACTCACCGATCTCATCATTGCTTTCAACTTCAACATACTTGTTGAGCCCCTCGTCGACCAATTTATCAACTGAATCCTTAAGCCGAAGAATAGGATGGATAAGCTTAATTATTGTACCAAGCCCAAAAATAAGAACAGAGGCAAAGATAGCCAACATGAGCAAAAAAATGAGTAAACGTTGTTCCTGGATATCAATCGGACTGATATTGAAGTAAAATACAATATTACCAAAAACGAGCATTGGTATCGCAGTCAGCATACTAAAAGATGTTAAAACCCGAAAAATTATACTGCCACCCATTTGAATGTACATTTCCCTGTTTATCGAAAAAAACAAAATGAGAAATCCGATAGGACGGAAGATGTGACCATGCAGCCACATCGGAGATCCTATCGAAGAGGGAAAAAAGAGAAAAATTGCTGAAACACAAACAAAAAGAAAACCTATCGCTGCAAACAGGATTCGTTTTTGTTTAATACGATAATACGCAGCCACATGTAATATGCATATATGACCTGCCAAAAAGGCAATACTGATCCATACCAGTGGCCTGAATTTTCCAAAAAAAGGGAAAGTTTCAAAAACTCCCGGAACAAGCAAGAGAAGTAAAACGATATACAGTAACGGGATCTTTGTTTTCGTTTGAGGTCTGGATGCTGATATAGCAATAATCAACATCAACAGTCCAAAGCAATACCCTATCAAAGTATGATATAGCAGGTTGAGGTTGAGATCGGCAGCATGAATAAAAGCATGGAGAAAACTGTTTACACCCAAGAGGATAAAGCCAGATGCAACAA
>CP070731.1:1175842-1177414 GCA_020347545.1 Flavobacteriaceae bacterium
TTTTTGGGAGGGAGTTTAAAATGAATATTTAATGTAAATTCTATTTTACAATAGATATAAGAATATAGTTTTATCTTGGCAATTAATGTACTGGTATTGTTCGGTTGAGCACCTTGTAAAAAGGACACTTCGAACATTCTTCAATCTTTTCAGCATAAATGCCTGAAACACCAAACTCACAGAGCGTTCCGGCAACGCCATAACATATCCTGCCAAAGTAAGGGTATGCAGGACAGCGTCGACTGGAATCCTTTTCAATACCGCAACCTATAAATTCCCAGCATGGGGTTTTGGTATCTTCCTCCTGACTCTGATAGGGAAATAAGAGTTTAAACTTGCTGCCGCGATCTGGTTCACTTTCAACCCTGATAAATCCCCGGTGTTCTTCCATGATCTTGTGGGCAATAGGCAGCCCCAGACCAGTCCCAATCCCTGTCTTTTTTGTAGAATGGAATGGCTCAAATATATATTCCAGTGAATCCTGTGGTATTCCTTCACCTGTATCGATAATTGAAACTGTCAACCAATTGATACCATTCTTCTCTTCAAGATCAGTTCTAACTGTAAGTGTACCGCCATCGGGCATAGCCTCAATGCCGTTGTATATTATATTGCCGACCGCCTGTTTGACATGATCAGGATGCATGTATATTTGCGGCAGTTCCTCGGAGTAATTTTCAATGAGCTCTATCTTCTTTTCCTGGCAGCTATCGCAGAAAAATGGAGCTGCCTCTGACACCGGTTTATTTAAGTTGTGCCTTTTAAAATGTTTCTGTTCTTTTTCTGAATAGATGAGTACATCCCTTAGAATGCTTTCAAGTCTTTTTGTTTCAGATATAATCAAATCACTATAATCCTTCTCTTTTGTTCCTTCAGGTAGCCGCTTTTCGAGACGGCGGGCGATGCCGCCAATAGCTGTTAAAGGATTCCTGATCTCATGAGCCACATCTGCCGTGAATCTACCCAATGCAGAGAGTTTTTCTTGCTCTATAAGCTTTTCCTGCATATGGGTCAGACTGTCGAGAGAATTATTAAGCTCAAGATTGAGCCGCTCGATCTCATGATGTTTTTTGCGGAGATTTTGCGACAGCAACCCCAAAGGAATAGCAATGGGAAAAAGAAATACCATGCGGAGCACCAAGTCAGTCCAGTGAACCTGGAATAGCAAAAGATGTATGTTTAAATAGTAGAGGAAACAGGAAAGGATGGCGACAGAGAGACCAAACCCGACGCCGAAATAAAAGGAATGAAGGGCGGTAAGCATATAATAACCAAGAAAAAAACTATTGTTGAAGTCAGGATGCAGATTGACAAGCGTAAATACAAAAAACAAATCAAGTACAAGGGAAATCAGATAAATTGTGGCCAGCCTTGCCAGGCGGCTCAGGATAAAGATATACAGGAGTATACTGTATGCAGAAAAAGCAAGAAGGGCTTTGATGAGCTTGGTTGTCTCATGAGGAGACAGGGGTGCCAAGCTGAGCCAGGCGATACCACCAAGTATTGTTGTCAGGCGGAGAATTAAAAAGCTTAAATCCCCTATGGAGAAACTTGTTAAAAGCTTTTTCCAGG
>CP070731.1:1177514-1179061 GCA_020347545.1 Flavobacteriaceae bacterium
ATATAAAAGAGAACTTTATTGATAAAGGCAAGTTTGGTGTGGAGTCTGGCGAAGGATTTTATAAGTATCCAAATCCAATATACCAAGAACCGGACTTCCTAAAATAGACACAAACAATGTTAATTCCGCAACAAATGCAATGGTTCTTATCAGAACTATTGCGTATAGGGTGAATTTGATAAATATTTAAAGGTGACAAGTTTTTTCCTCACTAATACAAAAGTTACAATTTGAATTTGTTTAAAAACAATCGACAATGAATTTTGAAATACAACAAATGATAACGAGCTCTTTCGTCATATTGATCGCTTTGATCGCTAAATTTTCAGCCAAACGGTTGCTGGAGAGGACACGGATAAAACAACAATTTCAGAATCGGAGAAAAACACTGATTTCGAAAGTCATGACACTGGGTATATTTTTTATCACAACTATTATTATACTCGGTATATGGGAAGTTCATCCAGAAGACCTCTCTATTTATCTGGCTTCAGTTTTCACGATCATTGGTGTGGCTTTCTTTGCACAATGGTCACACCTTTCCAATATTACAGCTGCGATAATCATTTATTTTAATCATCCGGTAGCTATAGGAGACAAGATATTGGTACAAGATGAGAAGCCAATACAGGGCAAAATAACAGACATTGGACTATTTGTCACTACGATGATAATGGAAGACAAAAGGAAGATTATTTTCGCGAATACACTTTTTTTACAGAAAATACTTTTCACAAATATCGATAACAAAAAAAATATTGAATTATGAATTGGGAATCTAGTCAAGTATTAGTCAGTGTCCTTTTTATTGCTACAGCTATTGTGCTAAAGATTAGCACGTATTATCTTATACGTAAAGTTACCCGAAAATTTGGATTTAAAATAGCTCGACAAGCAACGATAGCACGGATCATAAATCTTGCCTTAATCTTTTTGACGGTAATGATACTATTAATCGTTTGGGAAGTTAATTCTGAAGATCTGTTTCTGTATTTAGCCTCGTTATTTACGGTTCTGGGTATTGCCTTTTTTCACCAGCGTTCTCATTTGTCGAATATCACCGCTGGTATAATGCTTTTTTTCAGTCATAGAGCAAAAGTTGGTGATTTTGTCACTATTCATGATGCCGATGATACTACTGGTGGAAAAATTGAAGATATTGGATTATTATTTGTAACAATTATAAGTAAAAACAATGACCGAATTATGATCTCGAATACAAGGTTTTTACAAAAGACAGTTTCAATTGAACAACTTCATATCGGTCAGAAAACAAACAAAACAGAGAATTTGTATGTTAATTCCCCTTGACAATATAAATTTTACTGGTATTTGATGTGATTATTTCACTGTACTATAAGTTGTAATACATTGAATCTAAACTTTTGCACAAAAAGATTTACATTATAAAATGAATGGAATAAAAGAGCATTAAGATTTACCCTCCTAAAAACAAAAAAACCTCAGATTTCCCTGAAGTTTTTCATTAGCTAACTATTTAAGAGTGAACTCTTAATGTTAACAACACAACTATTGTTTCTTAAAAA
>CP070731.1:1179161-1180708 GCA_020347545.1 Flavobacteriaceae bacterium
TTTTGTGGAGGTAGACGTAACCAACATTGTGAAGTGGAGGGAGCGTATTAAGGATGAATTTTTTAAACGAGAAGGAGAAAAAATTACCTACACGCCGATTTTTATGGAGGCTGTCGCAAAAGCTATCAGAGATTTTCCTTTGATGAATATCTCGGTAGACGGTGACAAGGTGATCAAACATAAGGATATTAATCTTGGAATGGCTGCGGCTTTACCGGATGGTAATCTGATCGTTCCCGTAATTAAAAAGGCGGATCAATTGAATCTGGTAGGCATGACCAAGGTTGTGAACGACCTTGCAGTCAGAGCAAGAGGAGGTAAGCTCAACCCTGATGATATTCAGGGAGGAACATTTACGGTGACTAATGTTGGTTCTTTTGGAAGTATTATGGGAACTCCAATAATAAATCAACCACAGGTGGGTATCCTGGCTTTAGGTTCAATTCGGAAAATTCCTGCGGTCATTGAAACTCCTGAAGGGGATTTGATAGGTATAAGACATAAAATGATCTTATCACATTCCTATGACCATAGGGTTGTCAACGGAGCATTGGGAAGTATGTTTGCGAAAAGGGTAGGAGATTACCTTGAAGCCTGGGATCAGAACGCGGGATTCTAGCCAACCTTAAATTAATATCAATTTTACATCATTCAGATGAACATTAAATTAGAAAGACCGATTGTTTTTTTTGATCTTGAGACGACTGGAATTCAAATTGCAACAGATCGAATCGTAGAGATTTCGGTTTTAAAGGTCTACCCAAACGGGAACAAGGAGAGTTGGACCAGATTAGTGAATCCGGAAATTGAAATTCCAAAAGAAGCATCGGATATTCACGGGATTACCAATGAAAGAGTTGTAACTGAACCAAAGTTTTCTGAACTGGCTCCAAAAGTAAGTACCATGATCGAGGGCTGTGATCTTGCCGGATTTAATTCCAACAGATTCGACATTCCGCTGCTTGCTGAAGAAATGCTCAGAGCCAATGTGAATTTCGATATGGAAGACAGAAAGGCCATTGATGTACAGGTCATTTTTCACAAAAAAGAACAGCGCAATCTAAGTGCGGGATATGAGTTTTATTGTGGTAAAACGCTTGATAATGCCCATTCGGCTGAGGCGGATACGCTGGCAACCTTCGAAATTCTCGAGGCACAGATTGAGAAATATGAAGATATTGAGGCTGATGTTGATTTTTTAAGTACCTATTCCTCACATCAGAAGAGAGCCGATTTTGCCGGGTTTATTTTATTTGATCAGGAATCCGAAGAAATATTCTCTTTTGGAAAATATAAGGGAAGAAAGGTCCAGGATGTTTTCAGAGAGAATCCTGGTTATTACAGCTGGATGCAAAATGCCGATTTTCCACTTTATACGAAAAAGATTTTAACCGATGTTAAGGAGCGAATGTCCGTAAAAAAACAGATCAATACGCTGGAGGACCTTCAAAATAAATTCAATAAAAAAATATAATCATGTATGTAGATTTTGATACGCTTGGGCCGGATGCAAGAATTTGGATTTATCAGTCTAACAGGGCTTTAAC
>CP070731.1:1180808-1182352 GCA_020347545.1 Flavobacteriaceae bacterium
CATTTCTTTTGTTGCTATTGGAGATGTATATTCTATTTCAGGAGCACATCAGAATTCTATCAAATATTATTCAAGAGCCGTTCATATTCTAAGGGAGTCAAAGAAAGTCAAAGATTCACTTAATCTGGCATCGGTTTTGTTGAATATGGGGGATGAATATTTTAATGATGAAAAATATGAGGAAGCCTTGCAGAATTTTCAGGAATCTGGAATTATTTTCAGGAATCTGGAATATTTAATAGGTACGGCTTATAATAAGGGTAATATTGGTATGGTATATGCAGAGCAAGGTAATGATGAGTTGGCAGAAAAAAACATTAGTGAGGCAATTGGAATTTTAGAAAAGATCCAGGAATATTCAGCTATATCTGTTTACCTCACATATATGGCTGATATCTATGTCAGGAAAAATAATATTCAAGCGGCAATAGGTTATGCTCAAAGAAGCCTCTCTCTATCAGAGAAATACAATCTTAAAAAGGAGATCTCTGAGGCCAACCATAAACTTTCTGAACTCTATGATAATGCAGACGACCAGATTATGTCTTACAAACATTATAAGGATTATGTTGTTTACAGAGACAGCGTTAACAACATCGAATCTATTCAGCAAATGGCTGATATGAGAACTAATTTTGAAGTTTCTCAGAAGCAAACCGAAGTTAATCTTCTTGACCAACAGAAAAAAAACCAACAGCTGATCTCCTTGGCCACTGGAATAGGCCTTTTACTAATAGTCGTTATTGCCATTGGCTTATACCGTAGAAATAATTTCATCAATAAATCTAAAATACTCATCGAAAAAGAAAAAGAAAGATCAGATTTACTTTTGCTCAACATTCTACCTGAACAAACAGCAGAAGAGCTAAAAGATAAAGGGAAGGTTAAGGCTAAACGCTTTGATTCGGTCAGCGTAATGTTTACTGACTTCAAAGGTTTTACATCCTTATCAGATAAGCTCACTCCCGAAGAATTGGTGGATAGCATAGATTTCTACTATTCTAAATTTGACGATATTATTGAAAAGCATGGTCTGGAGAAAATCAAGACCGTTGGAGATGCCTATATGTGTGCAGGAGGATTGCCCTTTCCTACGAATGATCATCCTTTTCAGATGGTAGAAGCAGCACTTGAAATAGCTGAATTTGTAAATGAGTCAAAAAAAACTGACCCAGAAGCCCTGACCCGTTTTGACATAAGAATTGGAATCAATACCGGGCCAGTTGTGGCGGGTGTGGTAGGAAAAAAGAAGTTTGCTTATGATATATGGGGCGACGCGGTCAATATTGCCTCACGTATGGAATCTAATTCTGTACCAGGAAAAGTCAACATCTCAGATAACACCTACCAACTTATCAAAGACCAGTATAATTGTTCTTATAGAGGTGAAATTGAAGCTAAAAATAAGGGCATGATGAAAATGTATTTTATTGAAGGCTCCTCCCAAAAACAAAAAAACCTCAGATTTCCCTGAAGTTTTTCATTAGCTAACTATTTAAGAGTGAACTCTTAATGTTAACAACACAACTATTGTTTCTTAAAAA
>CP070731.1:1182452-1183986 GCA_020347545.1 Flavobacteriaceae bacterium
GGTGAAAAAGAAGATCTTAATCATTGAAGATGATACAATTGTTAGAGAAAATACCACTGAAATACTGCAGTTGGCAAATTATGACGTGATTTCAGCTGAAAACGGTAAGGTCGGTATTGAAAAAGCCTCATTTTATAAACCGGACCTCATTATTTGTGATATACTAATGCCCGATCTAGACGGGTATGGGGTACTTCAAATACTAATGCGAAATAAAGCGCTACAAAAAATTCCACTTGTTTTCATGTCAGCCAAAACCAAACATGAGGACATCAGAAGAGGTATGGACCTGGGGGCAAGCGACTATATTACAAAACCGTTTGAAGAATCGGAATTATTGAGCGCGGTGGCCACTCGATTAAAGAGAAAGGAGATTTATGAAAGAAACGTGGAAAGGGAAAAAAGAACTCCTCGTAAACTAAAGATTGATGAAATCGAGAAAGCGTTTAAGTATAAGGAACCCATTGAATATAAGGCGGGATCAACCATTTATTGTGAAGGTAACGTAAGCAACCATATTTTTTTTATTGTAAAAGGTGAAGTAAAAACGTTCAAGGTCAATCAGGATGGTAAAGAATTAATTACGGAAATATATTCGGATAATAATTTTTTCGGTTTTACGTCCTTGTTGGAAAGTTCCCCTTACGTGGAAAATGCCGAATCGATTAAAGACACTAAAATATTACGGATCCAAAAAAATGAATTCTACGAAATCATCAAGGATAATCCGGAATTAGGTCTCAACTTTATTGATATGCTGTCGCACGATTTAGAATTAATCAAAGATCACTTAATACATTTGGTCTATGATTCAGTAAGAAGGAAAACGGCTGACGCTATCATTCAATTACATGATAAAAAGGGTGGGGAATCCCCAATAGAAATTTCAAGATCCGATTTGGCCAGTTTTCTTGGAATTGCAAAGGAAACCCTGACAAGGACACTCACGGATTTTAAAGAAGAAAACCTGATTTATACACAAAAGAACGAGATTCGAATCACGGACAGGGAAAAACTGCAAAAAATTCAGTGAATACTGAAGAAAATTGATGAATACTGACCAGAATCAACGCAGGGACTGATCTGGGTCAATGTGTTATTTTGATGAATTTTATAGATTTAAAACATCCTAAAATTTATAGTCATGAAAAAGATTCTCTTACCTACGGACTTCTCTGAGAATTCAATTAATGCCATTGAATATGCCACTGAGCTGTTTAAGGATGAGTCCTGCCAATTCTACCTTCTGAATGTTTTTAAAATTCCCTATCTGGCAAATGAAGAATTAATGGAGCATAATGCCACGCAACTTGCTGCTTTGGAGGAAGAAATGTATGATCATTCCATTGAAGAAATGAATAAGCTTCTCGAAAAAATTCCAAAAAATTCCAAACATGATTTTCAAACCATAAGTGATTATAATCTGTTCAGTCTCGCGGTTCATCAAGTCGTCACTGAAAAGGAGATTGAATTGATCATTATGGGAACGAAGGGAGCCACAGGAGCCAAGGAAATTTTTATGGGAAGTAATACG
>CP070731.1:1184086-1185610 GCA_020347545.1 Flavobacteriaceae bacterium
GAAGCAGAGAAATTTTTTAAAGATGCTTTTAGAATCTCTGAGAGAAGTGGAAATTCATATGGTATGGGCATTAATCAAAGGCAACTTGGGAATATTGCACTTCAAACCGGCGATTTTGATAATGCAGAGGATATATTTCGAAAACAGATTGAAATTGAGGAAACTTTTGGATCAGGCCTTGGGTACCGGATAGCTTTAGGATATCTTGTTGATGTTTTAGTCGAAAAATTGAAGGGCAGACGTGGAGAAAAAAATCAAGTTCAGATAGAAGAAGTCCAAAAAAAACTCACTGAGTATGTTGAAAAATGTACAGATGAGGATGACAAAATTGGTATTGCATGGTCAAAATTCCGGAATGGGAAACTAGAATTAGCAATTGGAAATATCAAAGAGGGAGAAACTTTGATTCGAGAAGCAATGTTATACTGCGAAAAACTTGGAAGGGAAGATTACAGAAAAATTTTTGGTTCTTATTTGAATAATTCTGAGCATAAACCTAGCTAAATATTATAAGTTAAGATAACAAAATTCTTTCCATAAAATATATTGGATCTAACCGAACCAATTTTATCCGTAATTGGAGTTCGAACAAGAAATTTATGTGGATGCTGGGTTGGGCTACCTTTTCTCGTTACAAAGTGCGAAGCAAATTAGAGTAATTGGTTAAACATTCGTTTTGTTCAAAATTAACATCAACATAGGTATTTGTTGATGAATTTTTTTAGTGAATATTTAGCTTGAATCTTGGTACTGGTTTAAGCTTAAAGAATGCAGCAGGCCTCAATGAGCCTGCTGCATCTGCCAAGGGTGGCGTTTGGAGGGGGAAAATCAGTTAGGGTTTTCCATATTTATTTTCATCACCAGCAGGATCACAGTCTGGGCAGTCCGGATCACAATTGGGACAATCTGGGCAATCACAATTGGGGCAGTCCGGGTCTCCGTCTCCGTCACCATGCCCAGGAGGAGGGTCGGAAGGTGGTTCGCCATACTGATTTTTATCACCTTCAGGGTCGCAGTCTGGGCAGTCCGGATTTCCCCCAGGTTGACCGGGACCGGGTTGGTCAGGCTGCGGACCATAGTGATGTTCATCTCCATCTGGGATGCATTCCTCGCAATCCCCTGCTTCATTTACGAATTCACTTGAGCGATCCGTTTGGCCGTATTTGTGTTCATCTCCAACAGGGTCACAGTCGCCGCAGTTGTTTCTGAACTGGTGGCCTGGTCCGCCAAGGCCTCCTTCAGAGGTTTGACCATATTTGTTTTCGTCACCAACCGGGTCGCAGTCACCCTCGAGTGCTATAAATTCGAGGCTGGCGACATCGGATCCGCCCTGGTAATGGTGTCGGAAGGCTTCCGGATTCTCTTGCCCGATCTGCAATTGATTCATGAATTGATGCATTAGCTGGTTCGCCATGCCAATCGGGCCTTCGCCAGCTCCGCCTTTCTGAGCCTGAACCTGAGCCAGGGTCTGGATCTGGTTTTGCGCTTGCGTTTGCACTTGGTTCAGGACGCCCTGCATTTCAC
>CP070731.1:1185710-1187224 GCA_020347545.1 Flavobacteriaceae bacterium
TTTATTTTTCACCTTTTTTTTATCTTTTTCATCGGTCTCTTTCGGGCAGACACAGGAACAAACCGGACCTAAACCATCTTTAGATAATGGTACTATAGAAAGTCAGTTTAATTATTTATACCGAAAATCCAGTTCTTATCAGGAATACAAAGTAGTTAAGAAAACATCCTATCAAAAAATCAAAGGGAATGTTTTGGATTCACTGCAGAGTTTAAAGAAGGACCTGGGAGATACAAAAGAACTGGTTGAAGTACAGAGCAATGAAATTCAAAGTTTAAAGGCAGATCTTCAGACAACAAATGATAATTTAACTGCTGTCACCAAGGAAAAAGACAATATTAAGTTTCTGGGTATGCCAATGACAAAATCAGGTTATAACAGTTTACTTTGGACGATTATATTCAGTTTGGTTGCCTTGTTGTTATTCTTCATTTTCAGATTCCGATCAAGCAATGCTCTTACTGTTCAGGCCAAAGATCTTTTGAACGATACGGAAAAAGAGTTCGAAGCCTACAAAGCGAAAGCCCTCGAAAGGGAGCAAAAAGTAAGGCGTGAATTACAGGACGAACTAAATAAGCAGAAATACGCTGAAAAGAAAGGTAAAAAGTAAGCCTTCCCAATAAAATCCTATAAAGACCGAATAGCAAGTATTCGGTCTTTTTTTATATACTTCACCCAAATAGTACTACACCTATTCTGACCACGTCTAATATTTTTTAAGGATTAGAGATAATTAAATCTTAAATTCCTATTTTTAAATTTAAAATCAGAATTTTGAAACAACTCACTCTTGTAATTCTCTTAGTAGTAAATGGCATGATGCTTGGTCAGCAAAAACTGCCTAAAAACAAAACCTTCATTGAGGCCTCCATTAACAAACATAAATCTTCACTGATAAAAATGAGCGATGCTATTTGGGCCAATGCAGAAACTGCCTTCGAAGAATATGAATCCTCAAAAATATTGTCTGATTATGCGATTAAAAATGGGTTTACAGTCGAAAAAGGGGTGGCAGGCATGCCCACTGCCTTTGTTGCCACATATGGATCTGGTAAACCTGTAATTGGCATTTTAGGCGAATTTGATGCCCTGCCGGGAATTTCACAACAAACAGTTCCTACCAAAGACCCTCTAAAGGAAGGTGCTCCTGGTCATGGTTGCGGACATAATCTGTTTGGCACCGGAAGTTTGGGCGCGGCACTGGCGATCAAAGAAATGATTGCTGAGGGAAAGATTAAAGGAACGATCAAGTATTTCGGAACACCCAGCGAGGAGAAGTATTTTGGTAAAATATGGATGGTACGAGAAGGTCTGTGGGATGATGTTGACGTAAATATAAGCTGGCATCCAAATGCCATAACCGAATCTGATGTGCAAAGTACCTTGGCCCTTGTTGATTTCAAAGTAGAATTTTTTGGTCAGGCGGCGCATGCGGCCATGGATCCATGGAATGGCAAAAGTGCTTCTGATGCCTTGGAATTATATACCTCAGGGATAAATTATTACAGAGAACA
>CP070731.1:1187324-1188819 GCA_020347545.1 Flavobacteriaceae bacterium
ACCCTTTGATGATAAGCTGGC
Organism: Flavobacteriaceae bacterium; assembly: GCA_020347545.1. Classification (GTDB taxonomy): domain Bacteria; phylum Bacteroidota; class Bacteroidia; order Flavobacteriales; family Flavobacteriaceae; genus Lutimonas. The sequence continues at coordinate 1,187,346 of CP070731.1, forward strand.
CTATACTTTTCATAAGTACTGGATGCCTCCTGAGCAAAAGGAGATTCAGCAGTTTGTCGATTTTAGGACAAAATACAAGGTGCCGATATTAATGGGCGAAAGTGGTGAAAATGAAGATGAATGGGTCAAAGAATTTCGAGAACTTTTGGATGACAATCAGATTCACTGGACCTTTTGGCCCTATAAAAAAATGGACAATACACGAGGCCCCATGAACTTTTATAAACCTGAAGGCTATGATCAGTTTATCAAATACGCCGATTCGGACAGGAGTACATTTGCACAGATAAGGGCATTGAAAGACAGTCTTGAAGGAATTAGTCCGGAAAAGGTCAAGGCTGTTTTGAACCAATATGTTGAAAACAGCAAGTTTGATAATTGTTATCCTAATAAAGGTTATCTGGAAGCATTAGGATTTGAATATTGAACCTCAATTTAAGTTAAGCCAGGTTAGTTATGGACTTCATTGGTTTAGGAATAATGAACTTATTAAACAATTAAACAGTATGAAAATCAGAATATTATTACTTCTTTTTTTATCGAGTTCACATTTTTTATTTTCTCAGAAAAAGCCTTTTGAATATGAACTGGACCTTAGTAAAGAAAATGATGCCTTTAACGTTACCATTTCTAATATTGAATTGTCTGCAACCGATGCTGTTTTTAGTTTCGTTTCATTTGCTCCGGGGGTTCATCAACCATTAGATTTTGGACGCTTTGTAAAACTTTTTAAGGCATACGACCGAGACGGAGCCGAATTGATCACGAATAAAATTTCAATCAATGATTTTCAGCTTACAGAGCCGCAGAAGGTGGCAAAGATTATTTATGAAATTGATGATTCATTTGATATGGATATAGATTATCATCCCATATATCCGATGAGTGGAACAGGGATTACTGATAAATATACAATTGTCAATTCCCATGGAGTATTTGGTTATTTTGAAAATCATAAAGACAACCCGATTGAACTCTCGCTTAAACTCAATGGAACCCCCCAGGTTGGAACTCCGTTAAATAAGAATGAACAAGGAATTTATCTGGTTGATTCCTTTTATCATCTTGCGGATTCACCTATACTTATTGGTGATAATCTATCTTATTCCTCCACCATGATTGGAGAAATAAAGGTAGAAGCTTTTGTCCATTCTCCCATTGAGGATTTAACGGCGGAAGTGGTTTTGAAAGAGGCAGACCCGATCTTAAATGCCGCAATGGATTTTATTGAATATGCACCCGTAGATCGATATACTTTCTTGATGTATTTTAACAATAATGACGATGTGAAAGAGATGCCTGTATTGAAATATGGAGGGGCCCTTGAGCATTCCTATTGTTCTACCTATGCGCTCTCGGGCAATTCACATACTCTTGGAATTTTGAAAAATATCATTGGACATGAATTTATGCACATATTAAGCCCTTTACATTTGCGAAGTGAAGTACTGGCAAATGTAGATTACTCAAGGCC
>CP070731.1:1188919-1190409 GCA_020347545.1 Flavobacteriaceae bacterium
CCTCGCCCATTTTCGTACGAAGTTCATCATTAACAATAGGAGAGGGCGTTTCTTCGACCAGTTTCTGATGCCTTCTCTGTATGGAGCAATCTCTTTCTGATAAATGACAAACCGTGCCTTCACTGTCGCCTATTACCTGTATCTCGACATGGCGTGGTTCTTCAATGAATTTTTCAAGGTAAAGACCGTCATTCCCAAATGCATTTTTGGATTCAAGTTTTGCACCATTCCAGGCCTTTTCGAATTCATCCTGGTTGTTTACGATGCGCATGCCTTTTCCTCCACCACCAGCGGTAGCTTTAAGCATAACCGGATAGCCTATTTCTTCCGCAATTTCTTTTGCCTCTTCTATATCGTCAAGCAGACCCTCTGATCCCGGTATAGTGGGTACACCAGCCTTTTTCATTGTTTCCTTGGCCGTTGCCTTATCGCCCATCCTGTTGATCATGTCAGGAGAAGCCCCGATAAACTTTATATTGTATTCCTGGCAGATACGGGAAAACTCTGCATTTTCCGCCATAAACCCATATCCTGGATGAATGGCATCGGCATTGGTAATTTCAGCCGCTGCAATAATGTTGGGAATACTCAGGTATGATAAGTTACTGGGAGGGGGGCCAATACAAACAGCTTCGTCTGCAAACCTGAGATGCAAACTTTCGGCATCAACAGTTGAATATACAGCTACAGTTTTAATGCCCATTTCCCGGCAGGTTCTTATGATCCTGAGGGCAATTTCTCCTCTGTTGGCTATTAAAATTTTTTTAAACACAGTCTTTTATTTAACCTTAAGCTTTATTAATTATGAAGGATCAACGAGGAATAAAGGTTGATCAAATTCAACTGGTGTAGCATTATCCACCAGTATTTCAACAATAGTACCCGAGATCTCAGCTTCTATTTCGTTAAATAGCTTCATGGCTTCAATTATGCAAACCGTTTGTCCGGATTTAATCCTGTCACCAGGCACAACAAATGGTGGTGATTCCGGATTAGCGGCCGTATAAAAAGTCCCTATCATGGGTGACTTGATCTCCTTAAGGTTGTTTGCCGGTTTGGCTTTTTCTTCCGCAGTATCTGTTTTTATTTCAACAGTTTCAGAAACGGTGCTCGCAACAGGTGCATTTGCTTGAGGATTTTGTGGTGTAACCATAATTTCACCGCTGTTAACGCTAATATCAGGACTCTTTTTTACAGATATCTTGAAATCAGTAGTCTCAATATTTACCTCATTTAATTCAGATTGTGAAATAAAATCAATAAGGTCTCTGATCTCTTTAATTTTCATTTTTAATCATTTAAAATTTCAACTCAATGCCCTGCTACCCTACTGGGGTGCTTCAGGCAAACTGGTAGATTCTTAATAATTGTTTTTATCAGGATCTTCAGAATATTGGCTAATCATTATTAATCGTATCCTGTTATATTTATTTAACTCTCTCAGAATATGTCCGCGTTCTGGTGTCAACCTTAATTTTCTCATTCTCGTT
>CP070731.1:1190509-1191990 GCA_020347545.1 Flavobacteriaceae bacterium
ACCCGTATATTCGAAATAACTGAAGAGCGTACTGTCTTTTAAGTATATAGAGTAATTCCGGATATTACAATCTGAAATTGTTTTTAACACATCTGGCCAAACGGCAGTGTGCAGTTTTTTGTACTCATCAATTTTTTCGGGTTTAACATGTATTACCATACCATAGCGTTTCATAACATCTGGTTTTTTGGTTCAGATTTCTTCATCAAATTCTTCAAGTCGAAGAGGATATTCACCATATTGCCGCACAAGTTTTACAATGTAGTCATAAGTATGCCCCGATACCTGGCTCGATACTGAATGATCGGATTGAAAAATAAAACCACCGCCTTTGGCGGCATTCAACTTACGTAACACTTCTTTCCTGATCAATTTTTTATCACCGGTTTCCCATACCTGGATGTCGCTATTCCCACAAAAACCAATTTTGTTCCCGTATTTTTTTTTGAGTTCAACAACATCTAAACCGGCTTTAGCTTCCAATGGGTTGTAGGCATCTATTTTCATTTCAATGAAATCTTCAAAAATAAGTTTCACATTTCCGCAACCATGATAAATAACCGGCAAACCGATATTATGGCATTCATCAATCATTGCTTTCACCCAGGGCTTAAAGTAGGCCCGCCAGTAGCTTGGATCAAAAAGCATGGTTTGTTTGAAAGCTACATCCCCCCAAATGACCATACCATCCAATAAGCCTTCGGCTGCGTCGATTTGTGCTTTCAGGCAATCGAGGTAGAATTGCCCGATTTTATTGATACATTCCCCTAAACGATCGGGGTACATTCCCATCCAATATAGGGTGTTTTCCTGCCCTATTAACCTCGTAAGGCATTCAGAGCATTCGATCATACTCCCATAAACCGGGAAATCTTTGTGATGTGTTTCTACTGTTTCTATCCAGGGCGGCGAATTTCTTTCAAATCCATCACCAATCCCAGCTATCTGGTTATCACCGGCTTCGTAATACCGCCTTCTGTCAAAGGCATCGTCGAATTCAAATGTTTCCAATTTTTCGATGGTGTCAATATCCCACAATATAAACTCAGGCATCGGGAAATCGAATCGTTTGCGCATGGTAGTCAGGAACCCGGTTTTTACTACTACTTCAGTTTTATCCTCTTTTAATGTTTTAAAAGATTGAATTCTAGGATCCATATTCGGGAAGGTCACTCTCCAGTCGAGATCGTAGTAGGTATACGGATCTGCATCATCTTGCAGGTTCAGCTCCTTTTTCCAGCGATTAATAAAGCTTCCCCAGAAAAAATCGCTAATCGGGACGCGGTCCGGCTCTGAATGATTTAGTGCCATATTCATCCTTTTAAGTTTTTCCATGCATTTCCTGGATCTTTCCATAAAAACAGGTATTAATTCAAAAAAGTACTATCATTTTCCCTTCCTGAATGCTATAGCTTTAAAAATGGTAAATACCTAGTCCTTCTCAACCTGATAAAATCTGAATTTCACTTTTAATTCGTTTT
>CP070731.1:1192090-1193543 GCA_020347545.1 Flavobacteriaceae bacterium
CCATGGTTTTCGCCAAAAGGCCTATAAATACATTGCCCAGGCCCATGGTAATTGAGGCAGCAGCATCCTTAAAAGTATAGGCTTCCATTTGTTTTTTACTTGTCACTATGATCTCGAGTATCAGGGTGAGTATAAAAAACGGGATCGCATAATGTATCAGGTTTGGAATTTCAGGAATGTTTATTGTTTCAGTCATATCTCATTCTTCATTCAATTTTACAATAATTAATGCGAATAAAAAAAGAACCAAATAAATTTCTGCATCCACAAAAAAAGCCGGATTAGTTACTAATCCGGCTTTTAAATTTAAAAAGGTTTTAAACCTTAAATCTTTAGTTGTTATTTTTCAGCAACAACTTCAAATGGTAGATCTACAATGACATCTCTGTGCAATCTCACAGAGGCATTATATTTTCCAAGTCTTTTTACCAAGCCACCAGCAATTGAGATGAATTTTTTCTCGATTTCCTGACCTTCAGCAGCTAAGGCTTCAGCCACATTTGCATTACTTACAGATCCGAAAAGTTTATCACCTTCACCTGTTTTAGCAGTAATCTTTAATTCAAGAGCTTTTAAAGCTTCAGCAGCCTTATTTGCCTCTTTTACTATATTCTGCTCTTTATAGGCTCTTTGTTTCAACGTTTCAGCCAAAACTTTTTTAGCCGAAGTAGTAGCTAATACTGCATATCCCTGAGGGATCAGATAGTTACGTCCGTAACCACTTTTAACAGTTACCACATCATCTTTAAATCCTAAATTAGCTACGTCTTGTTTTAAAATTAATTCCATAATCGATCCGGTTTTATTATTTTAACATATCACCTACATATGGCATTAAAGCCAAATGACGCGCTCTTTTAATTGCCTGAGAAACTTTACGTTGGTATTTCAACGAAGTTCCGGTAAGTCTGCGAGGTAGAATTTTACCTTGCTCGTTCACCAAATACATCAAGAAATCAGCATCCTTGTAATCAATATACTTGATACCGTTCTTCTTGAAACGACAGTATTTTACCTTTACCTTAGTATCGATTTCCAAAGGAGTAAGATATCTTATCTCTCCTTTGCTTCCTCCTTTAGCTTGTTGTTCTAATGTAGCCATTATTTTTTCGGATTACCAGATTTAACTCTTTCTTTTCTCTTCTCAGCCCAGGCAGCAGCATGCTTGTCTAACTTTACAGTCAGGTATCTCATGATACTGTCATCTCTTCTAAATTCAAGTTCAAAAGGTGCAATGGCATCTCCAGGACATTTGAATTCGAACAAATGATAAAATCCGGTTTTTTTCTTTTGGATTGGATAGGCCAGTTTTTTTAAGCCCCAATCTTCTTTCCAAATCATTTCGGCACCTTTAGAAACCAAGTAGTCCTCAAACTTCTTTACTGTTTCCTTTACCTGAGTATCAGATAAAACGGGATTCAAAATGAAAACAGTTTCGTAATGATTCATAATA
>CP070731.1:1193643-1195092 GCA_020347545.1 Flavobacteriaceae bacterium
AAATATTCAAATTTGGGGGCGCTTCAGTAAAAGATGCCCACGGAGTTAAGAATTTTATAAGGGTTCTTGAGAAACTTGAAGCAAAAGATGTTGTGATAGTTATTTCTGCCATGGGAAAAATGACCAATGCTTTTGAAGGCCTTGTACAAGCTTTTGTAGAGAAGGAAGCGGGTATAGATGAACATCTGAATGCTATTCGGAATTTTCATAGGGACATTATAAACGATCTTGATTTTGACCTGGAGGAACCTATTTTCGAAATTGTTGAAGGGATATTTCAAGATCTGTCAAATTTTCTGATCAGGAATAATTCTACAGATTACGATTATATATACGACCAGATCGTCAGTAAAGGCGAGATGCTTTCTACACGAATATGCAGTGCTTATTTGACCCGAAGCGGCACAAGCAACAATTGGCTTGACGTAAGAAAGTGTATCAAGACCAACAGTGACTTCAGGAGAGCAAGAGTAAATTGGGAAAGTACGGAGAAGGCCATAAAAAATGAGTTAAAAAAGAAGGGTATAACCATCACGCAGGGTTTTATTGGAAGTGATAATTATGGAAGAACCACAACTTTGGGAAGAGAGGGCTCTGATTATACCGCGGGGATTTTTGCTTATTGTATTGAGGCCGAATCGGTTTCTATCTTTAAAGATGTACCCGGTGTTCTCAACGCAGATCCAAGAGAATTTAATGACACGGTTTTAATTGAACAGATATCGTACAAGGAAGCGATTGAAATGGCTTTTTACGGAGCGTCCGTTATTCATCCTAAAACTTTACAGCCGCTGCAGAGAAAGTCGATTCCATTGAGGGTCAGATCATTTCTTGATCCGGATGCAAAAGGGACATATGTAGGAAGCGAATTGGATATTGTGCCCAAAACTTCATGTTATATTGTGAAGAAAAATCAAATATTGATATCTATTTCAGATAAAGAATTTCATTTTGTCATGGAGAATGATATCAGTGAAATTTTCAGAATGTTGCATGAGTTAAAATTAAAAGTAAATTTAATACAGAATTCAGCCTTGAGTTTTTCCTTATGCATTGAGGATAATTTTAATAATTTTGAAACACTGCTCGGAAATTTAAGACCAGACTATAAGGTAAAATACAACAAAAACCTTGTTTTGTATACGGTCAGGCATTTTGATGAAAAGGCGGTAGATTTACTTGAAAATGGCAAGGAACTTCTGTTAAAGCAAAGAAGTAGGGAAACCGTCCAATTAATAGTTAAAGCATAAAAGACATATGAGTCTGGTCAATTCGAAGGAAATAGCAAAGGTCGTAAAGCTCGACAAGTTCGGGTGGTTAGGGACTTTTTTTGGATGGGCCCTGCTGAAGACTTTAAGGATTTCCAAGTTAAACAGAATATATGAACGCCATAAGCATATGGAGGATATCGATTTTCTGGATGGGATCTTAAAAGATTTTAAGATTGAT
>CP070731.1:1195192-1196636 GCA_020347545.1 Flavobacteriaceae bacterium
CATCGATCAAGCTTAAAAAATGTGGTTCATATAGAGGCTTTAATGATGAATCATTTCTGACGGCATAGTTTAAAAAATAAAAGGAGGTATCTCTCATTTTTGAGGTCCATAAAAGGGCACTTGTCATGGCTATTTTATAAGAGACTTCTTCTGATCCCGTTTTCATAAAGGTTTCGCCATATTTCATTAAGGCCGGCATCAATAGCCCCTCATCCTTTAAACTATCTGCCTCTTTCAATGTGCCTTGTCCAGAGACTACCTGAATCAAGGCAACTAATAAATAAAATGTGATTGTACTTTTCATTGTTTTTACTTTTAATTATGCAACAAGAATACAACCCAATCTTTTATCAAAATTCAAAAGTCGATGAATTACGAATTTTGTATTGGATTTAACAGGTTCCAAAGGAATTCAGGTAAAATAGCTAACGACACCTTATTGGAGTTAATCAGTGATCAGAATGGCAGAACTTCTTTTTGGAATAATCAAAGATCCGATACAACGATCATCATCTCTTAGAAAATTCAACCTACTACCCGTCTCTGGTCGGTAAAAAAAGGTGTTATAAGGTTCTATTGTTATTTTTGTTCGATCAGAAACGTACAGCGTCTGCTCTGAGTTGTTTTTGATAAAGATACTTGTTTTATCATATGATTTCTTTTCCTCAATAACCAGTTTCTCACTTCTTTCTTCAAAATCATTCTCCTTATAATCTAAACATGGGGAAAGATCTAAAGTGTCCAAAGGCTCAACTAATTCATTGTAAATTGTGATGTTATCAAAACCGGGACCTGATTTCATTCTTTCGAGAGAATTAATCACGACGGTAGCATTGTAAATAAACATATGTGCATTTCGAACAAACATATCCTGTGAATATCTCGTAGACATAATGGCTTCATTTTTATAGGTGGAGTCTGTCAAATAGAAATCAATCTTTTCTTCTGTGCTTTTTGTAAAATAAGACTTTTCCCTTCCCCACCTTTCAAGAATCCTGAATGTAAAATCTATCATGTACTCATTAAATTTTTCAAAACTACCATTAATCGTCGAATAGGTCTGATTGATTTTAGGCATCAAATGAGCATATCGTTCAGGTACTACATCCAAATTCAGACTGAGTAGATTATAACCATTTTGATTCAGGGTAAAGGCCTTGTAATAATTTAGTAAATAGAATAAATGCTGATCATTCAGATACATATCTCGAGTTACCTGATCATCTTTAATAAGTTGAATTAATGAGTCCTCATGATTATAATATTCTATCAGATTATGCATTAATTTAATATCTGAAATAAGGTTCTCTTCAATTTCATCAAATATTATCTCAACTTTTCTGTCATTCACATCAGATATATTTCGATTATTCACTTGTAAGGCAATCAGGATACCAATAACAACCAGTAATATTTCACCTATTGCATATAAGATATATTTGCT
>CP070731.1:1196736-1198178 GCA_020347545.1 Flavobacteriaceae bacterium
TGTACGTGGGAATTTCAAATTATGATCCTGAACAGTCTCAAAAAGCCATTGACATCTTGAAGTCACTTGGTACCCCATGTCTTGTTCATCAACCCTCTTACAGTATGTTCAACAGGTGGGTTGAAGATGGATTACTCAATGTATTGGAGAAAAATGGTGTAGGATCGGTTGTTTTTAGTCCTTTATTTCAGGGCCTTCTCACGGATAAATACCTACATGGCATTCCTGAGAATTCCAGGGCGGCAAAATCACACGGTTTTTTGCAAACGGATCAAATTACTTCGGAGAAAATTGCCAAGGTAAAAGCGCTTAATAAGATAGCCAAAGAACGTGGTCAGAAAATGTCACAATTGGCTCTTTCCTGGGTGTTGCGTGATGAACGAGTTACAAGTGTTATTATTGGAGCGAGTAATGTTTCCCAGATTGATGACGCCGTAGGAATTGTGGATCACCTGGACTTTAAAAAAGAACATCTGGAAAGCATTGAGAAAATTCTCAAAGAATAGGTTATTATTTGGATTTTGTGAAACCTATGAATCTCGGAACTCTTTTTTGATACTCTTTGTAGAGGGGGTACTTTTCTGCACTTATCTCTTCGCTAAAATTGGAACTTCCCTGAAATAAGACAATAAGGAGCAAGGATCCTGCAATAGACCAGTTCAGCCACTGACCGGATGCGATCACACTGAACAGGTAAAAACTTGCCCAGACGGCCTGTTCTGCAAAATAATTGGGGTGTCTCGAATAGGCCCATAGTCCCTTGTCCAAAAAGCCTTTTTTAAAATCTCCTTCCAGGGGCTCTTTGTTTTTGATTTTCCTCCACTTCTCACTTTGGTATTTCCAGTGCTGATTATCGGCCACCATTTCGTAAACAATAAAAAACAACATCATTACTGCAACCAGGCCATCCCAGAAATTCAATGCTGTATCATTGAACTGAAGCGCCAGTAAAGCAGGTAGGGAGAACAATAAAATAAGTGTTAACTGATATCCGCAAATGAAAAACAAATTGAACAGGGTCCATTTCCATCTGGGCTGAAATTCAGGTTTTTTTCTAAGTATTTCCCATCTATAATCTTCATGACCTTCCCAGAATCGAATGGTAAATGCCCCATGTCTGGAAAAATTATACGTGAGTCTTAATCCCCAGAAGGTTACAAGCAAAGACATAATAACCAGTCTTGGAGAAAATTCTCCATAATAGGCTATAACCCATACATAGACTATTGGAAGTAAGCTCCAAAGCTTATCAACCTGACTGTTGTTACCCGTTAATTCGCCCACGACAAAGCTGTAAATAATTGCAATTAACAAGATCTTTGAAACCATTTGGAGCGCTTCAATTGAAACCTCATCCAATGCCGTTCCAAAAAAATAGGAAAATATGGGAACAATGACCAGGGTAATGATAAGAAGTAGGGCAGTTCTAACAATATTCATAC
>CP070731.1:1198278-1199709 GCA_020347545.1 Flavobacteriaceae bacterium
AGATTGACATCCTCATTTTCAAAAAAAGTGACTGCTGCATCGTAGGCATGGGCAACATAAATCATGACCGAACCACAGGTATAATATTTTTTTATAACTGCAACAAAATCACGGGCAATATCGGGATCATCTTCCACCAGGAGAATAGATGGATACTGTAAAACTTTTCCCGGAGGCAACTCTCTACCTTGGTGCTCTATTGTAAGACCATGTGGAATAATGGTAGGAGTCGAACCAAAAATATACTTAAACCACCCCAGAATTCCCAGAATAAAGTTTGCAGCCCGTTCGCTGGGCTTCTGATGTTTTCTATTGCTCCCACTCACCTAATTGTTTCCTCAAACATAACTTCGTCTGGAGTCAGTGCTAATGTATTGCTTACTTATTTCTACCCATGTCTTTTTTAAGCATATCAATCAACCCTTTTTCAATTTCCGACCCCACAAGCTTTTTCTTATTATGGTGTTTTCGGTTGAAGACATTCTCCATGGAAATTCGAAGTTGCGGAGTAATATTTTTAGTTGTCTTGCGTAATATTTTATCAAGACATGTTCGAACAAAACTTTCGGGATATAGGACAAAACCGTAACAAATACCTTTATTTCCTGGAAAAAATAAATGAAAATTTAGATTCATGGAGGCATGCCCACGTTTCGTTCCGGACCTGGAGATCACATAGAAATCCATCTCAGGATAATAAAGGCCTGGAGCCTCCATAAGCATCCTGGAGGCACTTGCACTAATAAGTGTCTGAAAATGCAAGGTAATATCACTGCATGAAAAGACAAATGTATCAGATATCTTCTTTATCTCGGCTTTGATGCTGTTCAAGTCTGTCGGTAAATCTGCTTCCTGAGTCATTGTTAGCTCTGGAGAAAAAATTTAAGATTTTATATTAACATTATAAAATTACTTTACTTCTTCACAACTATGAAAACAACTGCAAAGGACTTTTGATCAAGAACAAAAAAAATCCGCATCTAGGCGGATTGATTGGCAGCTATTATTAAATATTCGCCAATGTAAACCTGATTTTCCCAATTCAGAATTCAGGAAAGATCCGGTGATACAATTATTTCAGAAAGGAAAAAATAAGTAGATTTAACAGCCAAAGACCGGCTAAAGTACCACCCAGTATTAATGTTCCCTTTACTATTCTGATGATCCTTTCGTGCAGTTGAAGTTCCTGGCCTGCATTTACATTGCCTTCAATGGACCTCCATTCATTTTTGCTAATCTTTTGAAAAATTTATTTCAATTGTTCGAAAAGCTAATTCAATATTCTTACAAAAGGACCAACATATTGAAATTGCACTTATTTATAGAAAATTTATACGTCGCAAAATATTATATTTTAGCATCGAAAATCTGAAAACTCAAAAAAAAGCATTACGGATAATAAACTTTACCTTTGGGTTTCCAGGGCTTTAT
>CP070731.1:1199809-1201235 GCA_020347545.1 Flavobacteriaceae bacterium
ATACAGACCATGGAGAAAAAAGGTTTTGTGTCCCGAGCTGTTTCCAAAGATGACATGAGAATAAACAATGTTTTCATCACCGATAAAGGAAAAAAAGTCTGGGAAACCTCCCTGCCCTACTTTAGGGATATAATCAGGGAACTTCAGGCGGATATCGATGAAGAGGATCTTCAGGTAGCACAAGACGTTCTTAAAAAAATTCAGGAAAATATTAATAAAAAAACATCAATCAAGTAATCATATCACACCATGAGAAAATATATCAATATCGTGCTTGGAATTTTGCTGATCGCCTTAGCCTTTTGGCTGGTAAATGTCATGGGTATTCTAAATAAGAAACCAGATAAAGCACCGGTCAAAATAGTTAAAACAGTTTTTGTTGAAGAGGTCAAAAATAGCACCATTCCAATCACAATAACCGCTAACGGAAATCTTGTCGCCAAGAATAAGATCGAAATCTATTCGGAAGTTCAAGGGGTCTTACAGCCAAGTGCCAAAGAATTCAGACCAGGTAATTCCTATCGAAAAGGTGAAGTAATCTTAAAATTGAACAGTGAAGAGCATTATGCAAATTTGCAGGCACAAAAAAGTAACTTATATAATTCTATCACTTCAATAATGCCCGATATAAGGCTTGATTATCCTGAAGAATATGAGAAATGGGAGCAGTATTTAAGAGATTTTGATTTTGACAAGCCAACCCCAACACTTCCTGAAATTAGTTCTGAAAAGGAGAAGTTTTTTATCTCCGGAAGGAATATCTATACCACTTACTATAATGTAAAAAACATGGAAGTTCGATTGACCAAATATACTATCCGTGCTCCTTATGACGGTATTTTGACGGATGCCATGGTCAATCCGGGATCATTGATAAGATCTGGTCAAAAATTAGGTGAATTTATCAATCCAAAGGTATATGAAATGGAAGTTGCTGTGAATGCAAAATATATTGATTTATTACAAAAAGGAAATTCAGTTGATGTTACCAGCAGAGATACCGATCAAACTTGGAAAGGAAAAATTTCACGTGTTAACGGACGTGTTGATCAAACCTCTCAAACGGTAAAGGCTTATATTCAACTGGAAGGAAAGGATCTTAAAGAAGGAATTTATCTCGAAGCTCATTTGGTGGCAAAAGCAGAAGAAAATGCCTTCGAAATGGAGCGAAAGCTTTTGGTAAACAACGAAAGTGTATATATCTACAAAGACAGCATTATTGATTTGGTAAGGGTTAACCCTGTCTATTTTACGGATAAAACTGTAGTAATCAAAGGCCTGGAAGATGGGACATCCGTATTAAGCAGATCGGTTCCCGGAGCATATCCTGGAATGAAAGTTTCAATTTATGGTTCTAATCCTACTCAATAATTTAGCTCATTAATAGATCATGAAAAAAGTAATTTCTTATTTTATTAAGTACCAC
>CP070731.1:1201335-1202743 GCA_020347545.1 Flavobacteriaceae bacterium
ATTATAAAAGATAAACGACTTTTCGGGTATTCTGCAAGAAAGCACAGTCAGAACAAGCGAAAAGTCACGCGTTAGATTTATCCATCTATTTTCAGCTCTTCAGGCTCAAAGGATTTGAGCAGCATGGTCTTTGGTTTTCACCTTGGAAATCACCTCTTCAATGACTCCCTTTTCATCGATTACAAATGACGTACGATGTATGCCGTCATATTCCCTTCCCATGAACTTTTTAGGGCCCCAAACACCAAAGGCCTCGATAACCTTTTTGTCGGTATCTGCCAAAAGGCTGTAAGGCAAGTCATACTTCTCGCTGAAATTCAGTTGCTTCTTTTCTGTATCAGCACTGACTCCAATGACTTCATAACCCTTTTCCAAAAATGTCTCATAATTGTCTCGCAGATTGCAGGCCTCTGCCGTACACCCGGGAGTACTGGCCTTCGGATAAAAGAAAAGCAGGACTTTCTTTCCTGCAAAATCACTTGATCGAATGGTTTCACCCTTCTGATTTAGGGCCTCAAATGAGGGAGCTTTGTCTCCCGGTTTCAGTGTTGTCATAATTTGTATTTTTAACTGCTAATTTACCGAAAATATGAACAAAAAGGAAAAAGTTCAGTTCGTCATTGATACGCTGGAAGAGCTGTACCCCAACCCCCCTATTCCACTTTCACATACAGACCCCTATACGCTTTTGATCTCAGTTCTGCTATCTGCGCAGAGCACGGATGCCCGTGTGAACCAGATCACACCCATTCTTTTCGCAAAAGCTAACAACCCTTACGATATGATCAAACTCACCGAAGAAGAGATCCGGGCGATCATCAAACCTGTCGGGCTCTCTCCAATGAAAGCCAAGGGTATTTATGGTCTTTCCAAAATTCTGGTAGAAAAATATGGTGGTGATGTGCCGTCGGATATAGAGGCCCTGGAGTCCTTGCCTGCAGTAGGACATAAAACGGCTTCTGTGGTTATGAGTCAGGCATTTGGTGTGCCGAGCTTTCCGGTGGACACACATATTCATCGCCTGATGTACCGCTGGAACCTGAGTTCCGGGAAGAATGTGGTTCAGACCGAAAAAGATGCGAAGAGACTGTTTCCAAGGGAATTGTGGAACAAACTTCATCTGCAGATCATCTACTATGGACGAGAGTATTCACCGGCCCGAGGTTGGGATATCAATAAGGACTTGATTACTCGTACTGTGGGAAGAAAAAGTTTACTCCAAAAAAAAAGCTCTTAATTTTCAATTAAGAGCCTTTTCCGATTAATTCAAATGAAACATTAAGCTTTCTTTTTCTGTCTTGACCGCTTTTATCGATTTTGAATAATTCAGCAAAAACGATATTGTTTCTGTCTTTGGGTCAAGTTTTTCTTTGAAAAATCTTTCAGTGTAAAGTTTTGCCATAAATCT
>CP070731.1:1202843-1204239 GCA_020347545.1 Flavobacteriaceae bacterium
CAATTTTCCCACTTTTGTTTTCAGTATTCTTTATTGGTTCTACAATTTTAGTTTCTTTCTTAGGCGTAACTGCGGCAACTGCAGCAACAGATTTTTCCGGAGCAGGAACAGGTTCAGTTTCTGCAACAACAGCATTTTCTTCTTTTATTGGAGCAACAACGGGTTCGATTCTGCTAATTCTTTTCTCATCAATCTCCGGAGCTACAATAGTATTGTCAGTTTCAGCGATAACCAGTGATTCTGATTTAACACCTTTAACAGGCGACGATTTTTCTAAAACCGGTTGTTTCTCTTTACTTACAATTGTTTCGCTTGAAGGGGCAGCAGTAGCTACTTTTTCTTCTCTTGTTATAGGTTTTACCGAAACCTCACTCATCGCTACTTTTGTTTCTGAATCGATCTTTTGAAGACTTTCAACTTTTGCCTCGATCGGACGAACTGGTTTCTTATTCTGAATGGCGACTTTCGTTTTTGTCGAAGCCGGCTTCTTTTTCTTGACGTCGGCCGGAATTTTAACAAAATTGAATTCAGTTCTTCGATTCATCTGGTGCGAGTCATCTTCACAATCTATACCATTAACACATTGATTCATCAATTTGTCTTCGCCATATCCTTTAGATCGGATTCTGCTTTCATCAATTCCCTTAGATTTAAGATATTCAACAGCAGCTTTTGCACGTCTTTTTGACAGCTCCATGTTATAGGCATCTGTACCTCTTGAATCCGTAAATGAAGATGCTTCAATAATAAGGTTTTCATTTTCCAGCATAACTTCAGCAATCCTGTCCATTTCCTCAGCTGCATCCGGGGTAATGGTATAAGCGTCGAACTCATAATAAATTGGCGACAGTTTTTCGATAACTGGTGTTTTCTTTTCAATTCTGCTTAAATTCAAATTGGTATGTAAAGCTGAATGATAATTTTCTTCTAGTATCTCTATACGTTTTTTATCATCAAGATAATTTGGGTTAGAGGCTATTAACTGGTATTCTTTGGCACATGATACTGTAAACTGATAGGTACCGTCGCTATAGGTGTCAACAGACTCAAGTAGCTTACCGTCAATGGAATACAGGTCAACAGTGGCTCCAGCCAATGCTTTATAGGATTCCTTGTCTCGTACTTTACCATCTACAGTAATAAAGCAGTCCTCAGGTCTCACATCTTCTTTTAAAGTAAAAGAGTAAAGGTCATTAAAACCGTCACCTTGCAATCTGTTTGAAGTAAAAAATCCCTGGTTGTTGTCTTTGTTCACGATGTACGCGAAATCATCATTTATACTATTAATTGGAGAAGCCAGATGATAGGGTTCTGAGGTAGCACTCTCATAAACTTCAACGGCAAATACATCCAATTTTCCTTCTCCTTCATGGCCATCCGAAGAAAAGTAAAGTAT
>CP070731.1:1204339-1205730 GCA_020347545.1 Flavobacteriaceae bacterium
AGAAAGAACAAAGAACCTGTTTTGTATGTTGTATTTCCGAATCTATCTTTTAAATACCCATAAATAGAAACCAGCTTCAGTCTGTAATACAGCGGTATTAAAACGAAAGTTATAAAAAGATAACCCACCACATTGCCCAGAATGAATTGAAAAAAGTAAAAACTATTGTTGCCAACCATGCCCGGCACCGATACAAAAGTAACCCCGGAAAGGGCAGCTCCCACCATTCCAAAGGCAACCAAAAACCACGGAGACTGCCTGTCACCCGTAAAAAATGATTCATCGCTTCTGTTCCTTGAAGTGAAATAAGAAATGGCCATGATCAGGCCAAAATAAATAACAATTATTGCGAAGATCAGAAATGTGCTCAAGCTTCTCTAATTTGGATTCCGTTCAAAAATAGGTTCAGTTATCGGTAAATAAAAACGAAAACCAAATTATTTTAAAATGTATAGCCAGGAGTAGTTTCTCACGCTACCCCATATGCTATACCCACTCAAATAAAAACTTAAAATCTATATGTGATTTAAAAAATTGAAAATACCTGTACTCTTGGGTTTAGCGCCAAGATTTAATTTTATGCCCCTTTAAAGCGTATAAAAAGATTATGATATAAGCAGGGAGTAGGATCCAATATCCTTGATTTGCCGATTGAGATGTCGCTAAAACTTCCTCCATACCGTCTGCCAGATAAACTTCTTTTAAATAATCTACCAATCTACCATACATGGGTGTAAGTATGGCCCCACCTGAAATTGCCATGATCAGAAATGCGGCTCCGGTTTTGGTAAACTTACCCAATCCGTCAATAGCCAATGGCCATATCGCAGGCCAGACAAGGGCATTTGCAATACCCAATGCAGCAACAAGCAGAACAGAGGTGAACCCTGTAGTGTTCACAATAACAAGACTTAAAACAATACCCAACAATCCACTTAATCTTAAAGCAGTTGTCTGACTCATATATTTTGGTATCAATATAACCCCCAGTGCATAGGTTCCAACCATTGCAAACAAAGTGAAAGTTGTAAACCACTTGGCCTGTGAAACAGGAAGACCCAGTGACAATCCATAAGCGATGATAGAATCTCCGGCAATCACCTCTACCCCTACATACATAAACAAGGCTATCACTCCCAATATTAATTGTGGGAATTGGAAAATGCTGGTTTTTACCGACTTAGCCCCTTCTTCCTCCTTTATTGGTTCAGCTTCTACATGGGGGAGAGGTGCCTTACGTATTAAGATTCCCAATACAAAAAGAACAACGGCCATAATAATGTAGGGGACAAAAACACTGTCAGCCATCGTATCCAGTAATTGGTTCTTTTCGTCTCCTGTCACCGTTTTAAGTTTCTCATTTACTTCATCAATTCCTGATAAAAGAAGGG
>CP070731.1:1205830-1207214 GCA_020347545.1 Flavobacteriaceae bacterium
TAGGTACTTGATACCCAGTAATATATTCTTTTTCGATTGCCCTATTCAGAAACTGACGCGTTTGAGCGTTTCTAACAATCACAGCATTGTGTTTGATCGGATTGTTTTTCATCGCTTGTAACCAAACATCGCCAACAGAAAGGTCAGAATCATAACCCGTGTGATCATGACAACGAAGACACTTACGCGCGCAGTAAAAATACAAATTTTGATATTTACTAAATTCGTTAAAAGGTTTCACTACGGAGGGCTTACCCTCAAGGTCATAGCGAGTTTTTCCACGCCAATGACCTTCTCTATACCTGAACTCTTCCAGGCTGACACCCTGGGGTTTGCGCTTTTCGATCATCATCCTTGTCAAACCGGCATCAGATATATGCCCACAAAAAACAGTAATCCTCAGGACAATTTTTTGGCGAAGCTCCTCGCTGTTCTTAATAAGGCGGCTGATTGTCCAGGAATCACAGGGTAACATGACCACACCCAAACGCCCCTCGAAAGATTTAATTAGCGGAACTGCATCCCGGGAAAAATTCGTTGTAAGATATTTACTCCCCTGGGCACTCATTAGTTCTTCACGCGTTTTCGCAATGATATATTCAGGCACCACTTCATTAGCTACTACGCGGGAAGTCAGTACTAATGCGCCATCAATTTCTCCATTTTCTAACAAAAAAGACAAAAGTGAAGTAATTACTCCACCAGAGGCAGCATTTTCACGAATAGTATCAATCTGGCTGTACATCAGCCAGCTAGATTCATGATCACCAATATATTTTCGAATCCTCTCATCAGTCCACTTCCTTCTAAGAAGTGTATCAACAATTTTTCCAAAATTCATAAATCTAACCTTTATACTACTTTTTAAGATACTATGCTTACTGCTAAAATTTTCAAAACCTCATGCAATCAGTAGAAATTTTATCATGGGACCTGACTCTAAATTATGTACTGATCACCATAATAGTCCAATCGACTGGATTTGAGTAGGTTGATCAATGATAGAAAACAGCCTAACATCAGGAAATAGTAGATGTTATGGTTTTTCTTTACTTTCCAGCACCACTATTTCAGTTTTTGGCCCCAGGCACAACTCTGATGGCCTGGTGACTTCGGAGATACCAAATTCCCCGTTCTCCACCCGTTGATCCCATTTCCAGATGCTATCGTAAAAGCGGTTTTCAACCACAGCATAATCCGTCTGGGTGATCCACTCCTCGCCCAATGGCTGGTTCCACCACCCAAACCGCTGGAGTTCCTCCCAATCTGCCTGAGAGTCATTCGTCAGGGTAAAGCGATAATTGGTTTGCGGTAAAAAGATTTCCCGCTCCGGCAAATACAGCAAGAGCACATCGGTTTTGACATCCCAAAAAACACGAGAGCC
>CP070731.1:1207314-1208678 GCA_020347545.1 Flavobacteriaceae bacterium
TTTGAAAATAAAATGCAGCATCAGATTCCGAACAGTGATTTTACGGTTCTTTACAGGACCAATGCTCAGTCCCGTGCCATCGAAGATGCCCTTAGGAAGAAAAATATTAAGTATAAAATTTATGGAGGCTTGTCCTTTTATCAGCGAAAGGAAATTAAGGATACCCTCGCTTATCTGAGGCTGTTAATTAATTCCAATGATGAAGAGGCCCTGAAAAGGGTGATCAATTATCCTGCAAGAGGTATCGGCCAGACAACCATTGACAGGTTGGTGATAGCTGCAAACGAAAACAACATATCAATTTTTGAATTGCTTTTTCAATTGGATCGGATTCCTGTCAATATCAACTCGGGAATCAAAACCAAACTGATCAATTTTAGGGATATGATCCGAAGTTTTCAAATTGAGGCTCAGTCCAAAAATGCATTTGAAGTTGCCGACCTGGTTGTAAAAAAGACAAGATTGATTCGCGATATTGAAAGCGAAGGGACGCCAGAAGCGATTAGTCGTGTTGAAAATGTCCAGGAATTGATGAATGGAATCAAAGATTTTATTGAAGAGCAAACCCAAAAAGATGAGGATGCTTCACTGGCTTATTTTTTAGAAGATGTTGCTTTGGCCACAGATTTTGATAAGGAAAAGGAAGATATACCAAGAGTCTCGTTGATGACAATTCACCTTGCAAAAGGTTTGGAGTTTCCTTATGTGTATATCGTTGGACTGGAAGAGAATCTGTTTCCATCTGCCATGAGCATGAATACGAGGAGTGAGATTGAAGAGGAGCGAAGGTTGTTCTATGTAGCGCTTACCCGTGCAGAGAAACAAATTTATCTGTCCTATGCCCAGTCCAGGTACAGATGGGGCAAACTGATCGATTGTGAACCCAGCAGATTCCTGGAGGAGGTTGATGAGAAATTCCTCGAACATATGGCTCCAAAACAAGAAACAAGAGCCGTTAATAACTTCATTGATAAAGACATCTTCGGGGTTCCGGAACAGAAGAAAATTCGCTTTAAAAAGCCGGTTTCGAGGAAGCTGGATAAAAAAGTGAACAAACCTGTAATGAAAACGCCGGCTTCATCGCCGCCAAAAAACCTCAAAAAAATGAGTGAGGTGAAAGCATCTCAAAACCTGTTCGATGCCGACATTGTGCCCGGTAATATAGTGGAGCACGCGAAATTCGGCAAGGGGAAGGTAGTTACAATTGAGGGTAACGGAAACAGTAAAAAGGCTGAAATACATTTTGAATCAGGTGATATAAAGAAGTTATTGCTTCAATTTGCCAAGTTGAAGATTATTGGTTGATTCCTTGCCACTGTCATCAAAATAATTGTTACTTTGCAGCAAGTATAAGAATTTAATTA
>CP070731.1:1208778-1210098 GCA_020347545.1 Flavobacteriaceae bacterium
TTTTCAGGCTCGTAACGTGCATTGTTGTCTACATCATTCCATGTATCCACAATTTCGGGCGTAATGGAGACGGCAGCAAAACCCGATTTTATCGTTCCAACTGGGTTATTCTCAATATGAATATTCACCTCATAGCCTTCATACCGATCTCGTGTTTGATATAGAAAGAAGAGCAATGCAATGATAAAAAGCAGTATTAATGTTATGCCAATGAATTTGATGATTTTCATTTTAGGATTGTTTAGAGTCTATTTTTTATTTTTTGTCTAAGTATTGAATCGCTTTTTCAAGAACTGGGTCCTTGTTTTCCATGTAGTCATCGTAAGATTTGGTAACTTGTATATCGGGTAAAATCCCATATCCCACAAACTCTTTTCCTCCTGGATAAGTATCTTTCTTTGTACAAATTCTAGCAGAACCACCGCCGGGCATATCGAATGAAAGAGGCTGTCCGGTACTCCCAAATGTTGGCTCACCTATCTTAACCATGTGCTTTTGGTTATCCGCCGCTATTAAGAAGTCTTCTGCTGCGGACGCCGTATTGTGTCCGATAAGGATAGCTGTAGGGATTACGATCCTTTCTTCTCTATCCAGATCAATGGATTTTGGATTATAAGGGAAGTAATGGAAATAATTGTCTTGGTGAGATAGTACGGCTTGTTTCAGCCATTTTTTATCTTCCTCCGATGCACCTATTGTATCTTTTAGTGAATACCATTTACCCCATGCCTTAAAAGCAGGTATATGTAGTCTGCTCGAGTAGGCAGAACCGCGTAGTAGGCTGTCATAAGTTAGATATTGGAGAATATTAGTCCCGATGCTTGTGTTACCACCACCGTTAAACCTTAAATCAACTATCAGCTTTTTAGCTTTCCTCAGTTGGGGTAGCTTGTCTATAAATAAGCTATCAATTTTTGGGTTGCTAAAACTGTTTAGGCTAATGTAAGCAACATCATCTTTGTACCATTTGAAATCCATCAATTCTCTTTCTTCAAATGCCGGATAGACTTCTTTTTCGGTGGTCTCTTCGTGAGTGATGGCTAAGTCTTTTCTCTCCCCATTAGGCAACTTAAGAGTAATATCGAAGCTGGTTCCCTTTGGTGCCCGAAACATTCTTGAAACTGCCCAATCCATTAAAATATGTTCTGTAGATGAGGAGATATATGGTATCACCTCCTGTTCCAGGTACTCTTGTGTCTTCATTCCATTGACTTTAATCACTTCAGTCCCAATAGGGATTTCATCTTTCTTACTGAGGTTTATTCGCGTGATGATTGCTTTGTTGGCGATGTTGGTAACAAATAATCGGTATTCCCCGAA
>CP070731.1:1210198-1211509 GCA_020347545.1 Flavobacteriaceae bacterium
ATTAATAATGGATCCTGGCAAGATATTCTAAACATAGAAAAGTGATAGTTGAAAATTAATACCCGCACACATCTACCTTCGGCAGACATGTTTGCCATTGCATCCTCCGTCCGCGTGTCGCTGACAGCCGTCGGCCAAAGCCTATGGCGACGGACGGCTGCAGTTTCATTCCAGACTACTTGCTGGCCGGTCAGGAGGGCTTTTTTGCGAGCCATTCAAGTTCCTTCTTGTTTAAGGCTTCTTGATATTCATTTATGATTCGGTTTCACGCCGTCCAATCCCTAAAGCATTACATAGTAAAATTTCTCTGTTACACCTATCACATGTTGGCTTGGTATTCATGTATATCCTGTGCAACTTAACAGTGGTCCAATACAATTATCATGAACAAGAAAATCATTGTTTCCATGGGCTTGCCGATGGAGATCAGGAATAAGACAGGCAATACAGCCACCATTGAATTGAATAAAAACGATTTCGTGGTTTGCAGATACCACCCTGATAATTCAGTGTACCTGCAAGATGCCAAGTTGATCAACTGGCACCCTTGTAATTGGTTTAGAAGAGTGTTTTACCTTATCAAAATCAAATCCTTTCCCAAGGTTCCAGTATGGCTTTCTTAGCTTCCTGGAGCATTATTAAATCTAATGCAACCGACCGTCCTGGTTCTGAAATAAATTATTCAATTATCACAAAATTGGAGATAGTTAATGTTACTGCAATAAACCATGATTTTGGCTACAGTGAATCCATTGCTACTTGCTACCGGGGATTTGATGCATTGATATATTATAAAATTTTAATATTGAAATTGAAGTTACTCTAGACTGACTTTTGGTAAACTCACTACCAGTCGTAAGTGCCTGCCCCACCCTTGAAAGGGCCTACAATATTTGATGTAATCCATCCGCCGTAGAATTCGCCTTCCTGAGCAATGACTTTCTCATTATTGACGAAACAGGCATCCATGAGATTGGCATAAACTGCGATATGATCTTTGATTGCCAGATATATGCCACTGGCATCCGGATATCTCCATGCCGCACGTAGTACGACTTGTTCTTTTCCATAAATGTCATAATGGCTTGCCTTTCCTTTATACTCACAGAAAGAAACACCATATGTTCTCCGTAATACTCCAGGATTAAAATGATCCATGGGTAAATAATAGGTAGGAGGATGACTTGTTTCCAGAATTCTAAAAGCTTCTTCAGTTTTAAGGATTACCTCTCCATCAAGAATAATATGAATGTGGTCATTGAAAGGCTCTAATCTCGGGGGGCGTGGGTAATCCCAAACAGATTCCTGGCC
>CP070731.1:1211609-1212918 GCA_020347545.1 Flavobacteriaceae bacterium
TCCAGCAAATTTCCTATTTGCATAACAAAGACATCGGATTCAAAGGAGATCAGGTTTTGGTTGTTCCAATCCAGACAGATCAGATGCAGCAGAATTTTAGAAATTACAAAGATATTTTTCTAAAAAACACCAATGTTCATGAAGTCTCACGTGCATCTTACTTTCCCGGTGATAATCCCTGGCAAAACATGTATGTTCTTGAAGGAACTGAAGATCAGATACCTCTTTGGAACATGTTCGTAGATTTTGACTTTTTCAAAACCCTGGACATTCAACTTTCAGAAGGAAGATTATTCGATATGAACAAAGATAATGACTCAATTCCAACATATGTCTTGAACGAAACTGCAGTCAATAACTTTAATATTGAAAACCCCATTGGAAAAAGAATGGGAACCTTTACCGACATGCAAGGAAATATAGGTTATGGAGAAATCATAGGGGTCGTAAAAGATTTTCATATCGAAGGGTTTGACCAGCCAATACGCCCAATGATTCTTTCAGTTAGTAATAACGTCTGGTTCACCGCCTTCAAAATAGCTCCAGAAGATATGAACGCCACAATTGCCTATTTGGAAACGGAATGGAATAAACTGGAACCAACTCATCCATTTAGGTACAGATTCTTGGATGATAAGTTTGGCGAGCTCATGAAACAACAGGAAAACTTTGGATCTATGTTCCTTTACCTCACCATACTTGCTATTATAATTTCTTCAATGGGTCTATATGGTCTTGCTTCTTACACGGCTGAGCAAAGGACTAAGGAAATTGGCGTAAGAAAAGTTCTGGGTGCATCTGTTGGTCAGATCATGAATATGTTGAACCGCGACTTTATGAAACTTGTTTTGATCGCAAACATTTTTGCATGGCCGATCTCTTATTTACTGGCTAAAGACTGGTTATCCAATTTTTCGTATCAGATCAATATGCCTTTGCTTCCTTTTGTGTTTGCAACATTGGTTGCCTTGATTATTGCATTGATAACGGTAAGTACCCAATCCTATATGGCCGCAAACTCAGATCCTGTTGATGCGCTTAAATACGAATAAAATGATCTTCAATTAATTTAATCATACTTTTGTCTAATCTCGAAAATGGTCAAGCGTCAGCTTGGCCATTTTCTTTTATTTCATCCAAAAAAAGAATTGTTGAATTAGGTTTTCTTATCGTATCATAATGTTACCAAAGAAGCGTCTGAATATAAAAAAATATAACGCTTTGATTCATTAAATTCTCTTATATTCACGAGACAAATTGACCCCTAAAAAAGTGAATTTATTCTGAATTTATGCGCTGGATCGAAAAA
>CP070731.1:1213018-1214319 GCA_020347545.1 Flavobacteriaceae bacterium
ATACCTTTCTTCATCTTCAGTACAACGGATGGTTCCTTCTAGTTGCGATAGGCCTGTTCTTTGATTTCTTGGAAGAGAAATAGGCGCATTACAATACCAATTATGCCACATTGAGTTTCTGGCTGTTTTCCATTTCAGTAATTCCTTCTATCACGTTGTCGCTGCTTGGCATGAGTTTTTCAGACTATTTCATGCCCTTGGCTTATGTTTCCGCAGTTCTAATGGGAGCAGGTTTAGTTAGTTTTATCAGAGCAATCTCTTCTCAAATCAATAGTTTCCCTGGACTTAAAAACCGGTGGTTACGTTTGTTTTTAATGGTGTTTCTAGTTTCATTCGTGTTAAAGACCACTCTCCAATGCCTTTCGGTCCTGGATATTTTCAAAGACTATGCTTTTCACAACAGGTTCATAATTATCGCTTACATGCACCTGAGCCTGATCGGTTCTATCTCCTTTCTGTTTATTGCCTTGATGATTGACAAAAAATGGTTGAAAACAAATAGATGGATGAAATTGGGAAGCATGTTACTGTTTCTGGGTTTCCTGGTAACCGAGAGTATTCTGACCTTGACAGGATTAGGGCTTTTTTACAATGGTGAGATCCTTCTGGCAGGAAGCGCTGCAATGGCATCCGGTATTTTGGTGTTGACCTTGATACCTGGGGAAAAGAATGACTCAACAACATGAGTTGAGAAGATCGAAAGGGTCCGATCTTTGTCTCTTTGCAAAGAATTGGTATCTTCATCGGGGGTTCCGTGTTGGGACAAAATCAACTGAGAAAAAATGGAATTTGAAACCTATTCTTTAGCTCGTGTAGTACATGTTATCGCCGTTATTTTGTGGATTGGTGGTGTTGCCATGGTTACCACTGTTATTATTCCCGCAGTTAAAAAACTTAAATCCAAGGAGGACCAAATAAAAACCTTTGAAGAAATAGAGGGTAAGTTTTCCCTTCAAGCCAAGATCACAACCCTACTAACCGGTCTTTCCGGATTTTACATGCTTTTTGAACTCGATGCATGGAGTCGTTACCTGGATTATCGATTTTGGTGGATACATGCTATGACTTTGGTCTGGATTTTGTTCACGCTTGTCCTTTATGTTTTGGAGCCTCTCGTGCTCCACAAGCTCTTTCGAAATTATGCAGAAAGCAATCCTGTAAAAACATTCAGAATTATGCACCGGGCTCATTGGATTCTCCTGCTTCTGAGTTTGATAACAACTGCCGGAGCGGTTGCCGGAAGTCATGGATGGTATTGGTTCAAATAGTTGAAAATTCTAACTGAAAACACATCTATTTTT
>CP070731.1:1214419-1215718 GCA_020347545.1 Flavobacteriaceae bacterium
GTAGAACCACCTTCACTTGATGAGGTCAAAATGATGAACCCTCAAAGTGTGCTGATTTCAGCAATGCAGATTAAAACCCAAAAAAAAGAATATTTTAAGGCGCTGGCAGAAAAAAGAATTACCGCGATTGCATTTGATTATATTCAGGATAACCACGGTATTTATCCTTTGGTGAAATCCTTAAGTGAAATTGCAGGAACAGCCTCGGTACTTATTGCTGCTGAGATCATGAACAATAACAATCTTGGGAATGGACTGCTGTTGGGAAATATAGGGGGCGTACCGCCAAGCAAGGTGGTGATTATAGGTGCAGGGACCGTATGCGAATTTGCTGCACGCTCAGCTTTAGGACTGGGTGCAAGCGTGGAGGTTTTCGATAATTCGCTTACAAAACTCAGAAGTGTTCAGCATAAATTGCCACATCCCATAGCTACTTCTACCCTACAGCCCAAAAATCTCACAAAGTCTCTTGCGGAATGCGACGTGGCCATTGGAGCCCTCAGAGGTAAAACACGTACTCCTGTGGTGGCAGATGAGAGTATGGTCGAACAGATGAAGGATGGATCTGTTATCATAGATGTCAGTATTGATAACGGGGGTTGCTTTGAAACCTCAGAAATAACAACTCATACAAACCCAACCATTGTGAAACATGGGGTGATTCATTATTGTGTCCCTAATATTCCCTCGAGATATTCAAGGACTGCTTCGGTTTCAATCAGTAATATCTTTACACCCTATCTGCTGAATATAGGAGAAAAGGGAGGCATTGAAAATGCTGCCAGATTCGATAAAAGTCTTCAAAAAGGAATGTATTTTTACCACGGTATCTTAACCAATAAGCATATCGCCGACTGGTTTGGATTGCCATTCACCGATATCAATTTACTTATTTTCTGATCATGGAGGATATGAAAACGCGTTTTACGCTTTATGGCATTGGTTTTGTCATAGGCATTGTCATTGTCTTTTTTTTTCTGGGAGGTAAAAATGCTTCGTGCAACTGGCTACCGAATGCCAGAATTCTCAATATTATTCAGCAAAAGAAGATTAGTATCAGTCAGGAGGTTCGTGCGGAAATGCAATCAACGTATATTGACAGTCTTCAAATCATGCAACTGATCAAAACGGGCGATATTGATTTTTCAAAAAGCCGGGTAAAGAATGAACCATGCCGGAATTATTGGATTGAAGGCGGACCCAAAGATACACTGATGATCATTACAGTGGATTTATGCGATTCTGTAGCTATCGTAAAAAGCCTTCAGGTTAAACCCAAATAATAAATGCCGGTAAATA
>CP070731.1:1215818-1217063 GCA_020347545.1 Flavobacteriaceae bacterium
AAATACTCTTCCTCGGTTAGGAAATCCATTTTTTGTAATGGTTCTCCTTCTTCATTTTTCGCAATACCCGGCTGAATTACTACATAACGCTCGTAGTAAATGATCATGTCAAGTTTTTTCGATGGAAGCCCCAACAGGTATCCCATTTTATTCGGCAATGATCTAAAGTACCAGATGTGTGCTACCGGAACAACAAGATTGATGTGCCCAACACGGTCTCTACGAACTTTCTTTTCAGTTACTTCAACCCCGCAACGATCACAAATGATTCCTTTGTACCGTATTCTTTTGTATTTTCCGCAGGCACATTCATAATCTTTGATAGGCCCAAAGATTCTCTCACAAAACAATCCGTCTCTTTCTGGTTTGTGCGTACGATAATTAATGGTCTCAGGTTTCAAAACCTCTCCTTTTGATTTCTCAAGGATGGTTTCCGGAGAAGCCAGACCAATGGTAATTTTATTGAATTTTTTTACAGTGTATTTTTCTCTTTGTCTTGCCATGGTAATGGATAGAATTAAATGTAAAAATTATATTGTAGTTCCACCTGATAAAAAAATCAGGTGGAACGTGGATTGTTGTTTATTCTTCTAACTTAAGGTCAAGTCCCAGCCCTTTCAATTCATGCATCAGTACATTGAAAGATTCCGGTAAGCCCGGTTCAGGCATTCTGTCTCCCTTAACAATCGCTTCGTAGGTCTTGGCTCTACCAAGTACGTCATCCGATTTAACTGTCAAGATTTCCCTTAAGGTAGATGAAGCTCCATAGGCTTCAAGAGCCCAAACCTCCATTTCACCGAAACGCTGACCACCAAACTGAGCTTTACCACCCAATGGTTGCTGCGTAATCAATGAATAAGGCCCAATTGAACGAGCGTGCATCTTGTCTTCGATCATATGGCCCAGTTTGATAATATAAATTACCCCAACTGTTGCCGGCTGATCAAATCTTTCACCTGTTCCACCGTCATACAAATAAGTATGTCCAAAATCTGGAATTCCTGCTTTTCTTGTCAAGTCAGTGATCTCATCAATGTTGGCTCCATCAAAAATCGGGGTCGCATATTTCTCACCTAAATTCTGACCGGCCCAGCCTAATACTGTTTCATAGATCTGACCAATATTCATCCTTGATGGTACACCAAGCGGGTTCAATACGATATCTACAGGTGTTCCATCTTCAAGGAAAGGCATGTCTTCCTGTCTAACGATTCGGGCAACAATACCTTTGTTACCGTGACGTCC
>CP070731.1:1217163-1218394 GCA_020347545.1 Flavobacteriaceae bacterium
AATTGTAGTGTGTTTTTAATTGTGGAGCATGCAACCTTGGGAGTTTCAGTAAATAGATATTGATATCTCAAAGAGATATTGATGGCGTAGTTAAAATCTTCTATGGATAAATAGTTGCAGTATTTTCGGATTTCTTCTTCAAAATCATTCCATATATTACTCAAAATACCTCCTTATCAAAGGGGGCTTTAATTTGATAAGGCTGCAGTTTTTTGCTTAGAAAAATCTGCTCGGTAAGCCTGAACAACTTCAACTGGGTTGCTGATCATTTGAACTTGTCCTTTATCAATCCACATTACGCGGTCACAAAGAGCTTCAATTACATTTAGATTATGGGATACCAACATAATTGTCAGACCTTTGTCTTTATATTCTAGGATTCTTTCGTAAGATTTGATTTTAAAATTTTCATCTCCGACTGACAATATTTCATCAATGATAAGGATATCAGGATTTAGGGCAGTAGCTACCGAAAACCCCAGCCTTGCTACCATACCTGTTGAATATGTTCGAAGCGGTGCATCAATAAAATCTCCTAGTTCAGAAAATTCTATAATCTTCTCAATGCGGTCCTCAATCTCATTCTTAGTCAAACACATGATCGCGCCGTTCAGAAAAATATTTTCCTTTCCGGTAAGTTCAGGATTGAATCCGGCACCTAATCCCAACAGGGGAGCGACTCTACCAGTCACTCGTATTCTACCTTCCACCGGTGGTAAAACTCGAGAGATAATTTTTAATAAGGTAGACTTTCCTGCCCCATTTCTTCCAATAACACCGAAAACCTCTCCTTTTCCTACTTGTAAATTAATTCGATCTAAGGCTACCAATTTGTTATAGCTTACTTGCCTTTTTAGCATTCGAATTACATACTCCTTGATCGAAAAAATGCGCTCGTTCGGCAAATGATAAACTGCTGAAACGTTCTCAAGATGGATAGGTATCTGAAAATGATCACTCATTGTTATATCCTATATGCTATTTCATTGGATTTAGAAATAAAATATCTGCTGCCAATAATAAAGGTAAACAAAGCCCAAAGGGTTGCAGTAGAAACAATGGAGAATGAAGGTAATTGACCTTCATAAAGTGGTATTCTAAAAATATTGATGAAACTATACAAAGGGTTAATTTTAATCAAAAAAGAAAATTTTTCTGGCAAGATATCCTCTGGGTACATGATTGGGGTAAGATAGAACAATGCTCGAAGAATGGCTTGATATAGGTCAAC
>CP070731.1:1218494-1219721 GCA_020347545.1 Flavobacteriaceae bacterium
GGGAGATACGTTTAACGACAATAATAAAAATGGAAAGTTTGATGCGTTTTGGATTGCAGGTTTTGACAACCGAAGAGCCGCCAATGGAGTACATGATCAACTCTGGGCACGAACCATGATCCTTGACGATGGAACAAGCCGAATAGCCATTGTTTCTCTTGATGCTATTGGATTTTTTCACGATCAGGTCATTGAAGTGCGAAAAAGACTTAAAGATGAGTTAGGAATTGATTATTGTATGATAGCTTCAACCCATGTTCACGAAGCTCCTGATTTAATGGGAATTTGGGGAGAAAGCGAGTATAAAAGTGGAATAAATAAAGAGTACCTTGAGTTTGTAATCAATCAAACAGTTAAATCGGTTGAAGATGCAATCAAAGATTTAGAACCTGTACAGTTGCATTTTGCCAAAGGTGAAGAAGAAACAACTGTCACCGATACACGCAAACCTTTTGTTCGTGATTCAGGGATATATATCATCCAGGCAAAAAACGAGAAGGGAGACGTTAAAGGAACACTCGTTTCATGGGCGAACCACCCAGAGACTTTATGGAGTAAGAACTTATTGTTAAGTTCTGATTTCCCACATTATCTAAGAAAGAATGTAGAGGAAAAATCGGGAGGTATTTGTGTATATCTAAATGGTGCTATCGGAGGACTAATGACCACACACCCAGATGTGGAGGTAACTCATCCGAAAACTGGAAATAAAATAAAAGAACCAAGTTTTGAAAAGGCTGAAGCACAAGGGCTGATCCTTTCTGAAAATATATTAAATGCTCTAAAAAACTCGACGGACTCAATACGTGAAGGCTCAATTGCCTTGTCGGCGAAAACGTTCAACTTACCGATGGATAACGATATTTTCAAATTAGGATTAGTTGCGGGAGTTTTAGATAGAGGCATTGTTAAACGATGGGAAGTAAGGACGGAAATGGCGGCGTGGGGTATCGGTCCTGCATCATTTTTAACCATACCAGGTGAAATTTACCCTGAAATTATACTTGGTGGAATTGATACGCCTAAAGGACAAGATATCCAAGTTTCTGCAGTAGAAATCCCTCCTCTTCAAAGTAAAATGCCAAGAAAGTATCAATTTGTTATTGGACAAGCCAATGACGCCTTGGGATATATTATTCCAAAAAGTCAATGGGATAACAAAGAACCATGGACATATGGAGACGAACAACTGTACGGTGAAGTTAACTCTTTGGGGCCTGAAACAGC
>CP070731.1:1219821-1221048 GCA_020347545.1 Flavobacteriaceae bacterium
TCCACCACTTTTTCATTATGAGTTCGCGACTGAAGTATGGTAATAATGGTTTCTACCTTATCACTCGGGCCTCCCCAGTTAAATGCTATGTTCGTACTTGATGAGAATAGCGGGTTTTGTTCATCCTTTACCGTAATCAAACTCTTCAGGCTGTAGACTTTTTGAGACGTAGTATTTACAATTTTTGCGATGATCAGTGCCAGAATAATAACTACGGCGAATAACTTCCAATAGCCCAATATTTTATAGAGATACTCCTTAATATCGAAAGACTGAATTTCCAGATCAAACTTATTAACTTCCTTCATTGCTACTCTATAATGCGTTTACTAATAAAATGGTGGTCGTAATCAATGACAAAACAGCAATCAACGAGGTAATTGTCTGCATACCTGATGTTCCCGTTCCCCAGGACTTTTGTTTCAATGGCTCCACATAAATGATATCATTGGGTTGTATAAAGAAATTATTGGAATCAAAACTATTGATATCCAGCATATTTACCGTATACTTCTTGGTCCCATCGATTCCTTTTCTATACACATGCACATTTTCCCTGTTACCGGTTATTTTTATGTCTCCGGAAGCCGCAATCGCCTGTACCAGGTTAACCTGATTTAAGTAGAGTACATTTATTCCTGTTTTACCTACTTCCCCAATAGTTGTATATCTTATTCCCGCCAATCTGACTTCAACAAAGACATCATTGGGGTCCTTAAAATATTTTTCAAATTCCTTATCAATTTTCTCCTGGACTTCTTTCGCCGTGTAACCCAAAACATTGATATCACCCAAGTAAGGTAGCCTGATATTACCATGCTTGTCAACAGAATAGGAATTAAAATAAATTCCTGCCTCGTTGTTTCGGGCATTGTTTGTATTTCTCTCCGAAATAGATGGATTAAAAACCTTACTCACATCATCATCCGAGGATTTGATCTGTATGTCAATTAGATCATCCACCTGCATTCTGTATGGTTGATCCTGAATTCTGGCGATAGAATCAGCTTCTTCCAATTCTCCCTGAAAGTATACCTGTTTTTTTAAAGGAATACAAGATGTTAGTAGGGCAAATAGCAATAAAACCGCTATAATCTTCCTCATATTGTCATTTTTGTGTCAATGGCAAATATAATTTTTAAATTAATATTAGAATAATTTTTCTTTCTAATTTAGCAAATAAAAATTGTGCCGTGTTGCATGCTGTTCAAGCTTATTTCAACTACC
>CP070731.1:1221148-1222374 GCA_020347545.1 Flavobacteriaceae bacterium
CTGATAGTGTTAAAAATATTCCGGAGCTCAATATTGGCGGCGCGCTTCGACTGAATTATTCTTACAAGGACTACGATGATCAAAATTTAGACAGACTGGGTGATTTTGGGTTTGAATTATTCAGGCTTGATGCAGATATAACCTATAAGGACATATTTTTTCTTGTCGAGTTTCGATGGTATAGTGATTTCAATGCGATTCGCCGTGGTTATTTTGGTTACCGTGTTACGGATAAAACCTCTTTTCAAATTGGAATTCACCAGGTCCCATTTGGTATGCTACCGTACTCATCTCATAGTTTCTGGTTCAACGCCACTTACTATTTAGGATTTGAAGATGACTATGACGCCGGAATAAAAATCATCCATGACAACCAGAAATGGAACTTACAGGCTGCATTTTACAAGAACCCCGAATACACGGATTCGGAGCGCTATGGCAGGTACTCGTTTGATCTGGTGACCGATGAGATTCAGACCAATGAAGAAATCAATCAGTTCAACTTAAGGGCTGTCTATAAATGGAGGTTGAATGATCATTTTTTAATGAATCTCGGAGCATCAGTGGAAACCGGCCAGATCTATAATAAAACAACCGAAAGAAAAGGTAATCGTCATGCTGTTGCATTACATAACAACATGTTCTTTAAAAAATGGAATTTTCAGTTACAATGGATCAATTATGAATTCAATCCGGAAAACCCGGAAGGATTGAGTAAAAAGACGGTTCAGTTTGGAGCCTTTATGTTCCCTTTTCTGGTTAGCTCAAAAGCGAATATTTATTCGATGAATGTTGCCAAACAGATCGATATAAACGGAAAATACCTGGATGAGATAAAACTTTATCTGAACACAAGTATGGTGAATCCAAAAAATGAATATGGCAGTAATTCCAAACAGATTGTTGTTGGAACCACATTGATAAAAAGAGGTTTATATGCCTATTTTGACTACATATTCGGACAGAACATGTGGTTTTCAGGTGGTCCCGGTATTGGGTTATCACATCCTGAGGATCAAAACTGGAATTCAAGGTTAAATATAAATTTAGGATACTATTTCTGATGCGATGAAAACGAAACTAAAAATAGGAATTGAACTTTTAAGGATCCTGAGAATAGATTTTCTAATAGTCTTTCTTATGATCTTTTTTGGCCACGGAATTATGGCTCAAAAGAATTCTCCTGACTTGACAGCTGAAGAGCTGGCCTGGATTGAGGCACATCC
>CP070731.1:1222474-1223696 GCA_020347545.1 Flavobacteriaceae bacterium
TACCTGATATAACAGGTGTAACCGGCATGAAGAAGGATCAGTTGCTGGAAGCTCTAAAGGAAGTAAGAGGTATAAAAGATAAACCGGCAGCAAAGAAAAAGAAGAAAAAAACAGCCGGACCGAAGAAAGAAATGACCGTCAGTGAAATGAAGCAGGAAATTGTCAAACTTCGTACTGAAAGAGAATCAATTCGTCAAGAGGGGGATAAAAAGAAAATAGAAATTATTCGGCGCCGCATTAACAGGCTGAAAAAATTAACCAGAAAGGCAGTTTAGCGCCGAGCCTTTAATAGATTGTAAAGACAAGCCTTTAATAAAGCGTAAAGACAAGCCTTTAAAAAAGAACAAAATTATCCTGATTCCCCGTGATTAATTGCGTGGAATCAGGAATTGTATGGATTTGCAACATTATTTTGCAGAGAAGAGTTTGCATCAACTTACCACAGAACATTCTGCCATGAATTAGGAACAACATAAATACTCCAGTGGAGTATTCATGTCAGGAGGGCAGTTTGACATGAGCACCAGAAAGATCTCTCACCATCCTAAAAAGAAAAAAGCGAAGCACCATAAGGCAATTTCAGAGAAACCAGATAAGCATTCTGCTGACCCAGTCGGGAAAAAAAGGTTGGAAATTGTCCTCAAATGTGACACCTCCGGTTGCGCTGAAGCAATTACTTCGTCTATCAAATCTATAAACCTGCCTGAAGTAGAAATTGTTATCATCAGTTCAGGTGTAGGCTCCATTAATAAATCAGATATTTTCATGGCTGAGGCCGGCAGCAAGTTAATTTTAGGTTTCAATGTCGGGATCATGCCCCATATTGATCAGTTGGCAACTGAGCACACAGTAGAGATTCGGCTCTACGAAGTGATATACAGGCTGATTGAAGATGTCGAGTTTATCCTCAGAAGGCTTATTCCTGAGGAACCTGTAGAAAAAATTATTGGGACAGCAAAAGTCATTGAACTTTTTAAAAGTAGCCGGAAGGGAATAATTCTGGGCTGTGAAGTGTTGACTGGAAAACTGGCCCAGAGAAGGTCGTTTCGAATACTGGGGGCGATGGGGCCAATGTATGTTGGAAAGATAGAGTCTCTCCAAATTGAAAAGAGGGCAGTCAATGAGGCAGGGAAAGGCCAGCAGGTGGGGTTGAAAATAAGAGATTTCAACAAGGTGAAAATTGGCGATCTGGTCGAGAGTTTTCAGACTGTTTCCGGGCAGG
>CP070731.1:1223796-1225017 GCA_020347545.1 Flavobacteriaceae bacterium
GAGGGCTGGCCAATTTGGTCAAAACTCATTCTTACCTTAGCTTCCATTGGAATACCGGCTTTCTTAATGGGTATGCCTTTTCCTCTTGGGCTAAAGTTTTTGAGTAAAAGACAAGAGCATCTTGTGCCCTGGGCATGGGGCATCAACGGGTGTTTGTCTGTCATGAGTACCTCGCTTGCCACCATCATTGCCGTGGAAGGCGGTTTAATCCTTGTGATGCTACTTGCAGCTGCAGCCTATATGATATCATTTTTGAGTATTTTCCTGATCAAAGGAACAGATCCATTAAGTTTGGGGTAAAACGAATCAATCGATTCCAGAATTAATTGCTCAAGTCTTACGCTCTGTAGCTCATGGTTTTAACACTTACGTACCCTGTATACAGATAAAAGGTAAACAGAAGAAACCGCTGGATCACTCCGTAGTAGGCCAAGGGATAAAGATCCGGTGCAAAGGCCATTTATGCCTACTGGCAAAAACATTCAATCCAAAAGCAAAAATGATCAACAAGGCTCCCGTCAACAGGCTGAACAATTGCCAGTAAAGATACATCGGGGATCCCTCCTTACCTATTTCACTCACTGTTTGAGCCATTGGATCGTAGTCGTTAACCAAACTTCCCATAACCAAGGATCCGACAATAAACAGAGCGGAAGTGAACCAGCCCAATGATAGTGTTTTATTTGTATTCATAGAATTTCTTTCTCTAAAGACGAATCAATATTCAATTCGTAACACGTAAAAAATTCAAAAGGGATTTTACACTTTCATCAGGGTTCTCCTCCATCGGAACATGACCTGAATTGTCAAGAATTACCAACTCACTGTTCGGGAGGTCCTCATGAAAACGATGGGCATTTTCAACGGGAATCAACTTGTCCTGCTGACCCCAAAGAACCAGAGTGGGATGATCGATATTTTTAATAAGATCTGCCTTTTCCATATCATTTTCCATGGCCATTCTGTCCACCAGGGCCTGACGGTTTCCTGCCCTCAGTGTTAATTTGAAATACCGCTCAACAAGGGAATCAGAGACTTTTGATTTATCCGCATATACATTTTCAACACTCGAGCGCACCATGCTTCGTGGCGTTATAAACGTTAAAGCTTTATTCAATAAAGGAATGCGTGCCAGGGTAAAAGCAATCGGCCTGCTTTCGGATTCCATGGGATAACCCGCAGCATCAATCAAAATTAGTTTTTCGACCCTATCAGGGTTTT
>CP070731.1:1225117-1226333 GCA_020347545.1 Flavobacteriaceae bacterium
ATGAGTGATATCATCATGAGAAACGCCTGTAATGTGATGGCCATTCCTGAAAATCATACATTTAAGTTTCCAAAGGAAATTGTTTTCCCAACCGATTTTGAGATCAGATACAATTCAGAGGATCTGGAACCTTTGCTAGATCTGGTGCATAAATATGGATCTTCTGTGCGCGTTGTTCATTTTAGCGAAAGTGATGAACTCAAAGAAGATCAAATTGAGAACAAAAGGGTTTTGGATTCCTTTTTGAAGGATGTAAACCACTTCTACTATATCCTTTCCAATAATGATTTCGAAGATGGTATCAATTGCTTTGTTCAGAGCAGGGCCAATATTGATATGATCATGATCATCGGACGTCATTACGGATTTTTTGAAAGACTGTTTTTCAAACCAAAAGTAAGGACCTTGAGTTTCCATTCAAAGGTACCTTTGTTTGTGGTACATCACAAAAACGAATAGCTCATGGATATATCAATATTTCTCGCGAAATTCTGGGGTTGGTATTTTTTACTCTTTTTTATTCTTTTCATGGTTTATCCAAAAAGGATAAAGCAAATGTTTGTTTTTGCAAAAGAAGATCAATTCATGATCATCTTGGCTATTTTGGGAATCACCATTGGACTTCTACACGTCCTGGCCCATAATCTTTGGGTAAAGGACTGGAGAATTATTATTACCCTTTTTGGTTGGTTCAGCTTAATGAAAGGAATAAGTCAGTTTGCTTTTCCGGGTATTGCCACCAAATGGATCGATAATATTGATTTTAAATGGTTTCAGTTTCTATTGTTCTTATTGTTTTTAGTGGGATTGGTTTTATTAAACCAGGCCTATGGCTGGGTTCTTTATTAAAAAGTTTCTCTTAAATTGATCAGAATCAATTAAAATATTGATTCTGATCATTGTTTTGTCTTAAGTTTGATTATAATTTTATACTGTTAAATTTAGATTCTAAATAGGATTTAATTTAACACCAAATTCTATGAAGGATTAAAAAGGCAATACATGTTTCGGCATGAAAGGCCTGAATCAAAGATGGTTTTTATAGATTATCATGTACCTAACTGATAATTAAGATCTGCTAAGGAATTTAATGTAGGGTATATTTAAAGTGTAAAAGTTATTTTTGATTTAAGGGAACAGGAAATTAAAAACTTTCTGTTCCTTTTTTTTATGAGATTTTGAATTTTACTGATTAGAATCAGTTTTTCTTATGAGC
>CP070731.1:1226433-1227639 GCA_020347545.1 Flavobacteriaceae bacterium
TTCTGGTTTCAATACGCCACTGAATTAAAGTAATCCTCAGATTTATCTCAAAAATTAAACTAACCTGAAATAATGAACTATTCAAGACGCATCATTTTTATAACTTCAATTATAGGCTATTTTACAGGATTTGCCCAGACTCTTGATCCGGTCATTGAAAACCCTGCCGTTGTGGAAATCAATAAATTACCTGCCCGTGCAACATTTTTTGCCTATGAATCAACAGAACTGGCATTAGGAAATGACCCAAAGGCTTCAGAAAACTATCAATCCCTGAACGGGACATGGAAATTCAAATGGACAAGAACACCTGAAGACAGGCCCATAGATTTTTACAAGGAAGATTATACTGTATCTGACTGGGATGACATTAAGGTACCTGCCAACTGGGAGCTGGAAGGATACGGCATACCGATCTATACCAATATTCCTTATCCGTTTAGCTTTGACAAAAAACCAAGCCCTCCGGATATTCCGGATGGATACAACCCTGTGGGCTCTTACAAGAGAAATTTTGAAATTCCCGCATCATGGGAAGACAAGCAAATTACCATTCATTTAGGTGCCGTAAAGTCGGCTTTTTACATCTGGGTCAACGGTGAAAAAGTGGGCTACAGCCAGGGATCAAAATTGCCTGCAGAGTTTGACCTGACTCCGTTTTTGAAAACCGGACAAAACTCAATTGCCCTGGAAGTATATCGATGGTCTGACGGTAGTTACCTTGAAGATCAGGATTTCTGGAGGTTTTCAGGAATTGAAAGAGATGTTTACCTGTATGCAACGCCAAAAGTACATATTCAGGATATTACCATTCTATCCGATCTTGATGCTGATTATTCCAATGGAATATTCAATATCGATATAGACCTGGCAAATAAAGACTCCAACAAATTCAAAGGGAATCTGCATGTCAGTTTATCAAGAGACGAACAATCCGTTTTTAAAAGCTCCAGAGCAATTGCATTTGAAAAAAACAAGGATCTCGCAGAGACGTTTTCCGGCAGTATTGCCAATGTCTTTCATTGGACCGCGGAAACACCAAACCTTTATACTTTAAACCTTGAACTGACCGACCACAAAGGAAAAACACTCGAAGCGGTATCGAGAAAGATAGGTTTTAGAAATATAAAAATAGAAGACGGCCAGGTGCTGATCAATGGACAACCCATCCTGATCAAAGGAGTCAACAGGCATGAACATGATTAT
>CP070731.1:1227739-1228939 GCA_020347545.1 Flavobacteriaceae bacterium
TTCCTGCGCCGATTGATAATAGTGGGACCCGTAAGTTTTGATCTGTTCATCGCCAAAAAAAGCGATATCCGAAATGGACAACAAGTATTTAGCCATTTCTTCAGCAGAGGCGCTTTCATCAGGAATGGCCCCGCAGTCATGGCCATACTGCCAAAAAGAAAACGGATATTCCAAAACCGTAAATTCAAAAGCCTCCTCAAAACTGTGGTAGGTAAAATCTACTTTGGCTCCCAGGCTGTAAAATTTCATAAGCGGCAATACTTCTTCTCTTGCCGACAGTATCCTTTCCTGAAATGACCGGATATCCTGTCTGCACTCATCCGACCCTATTGTTTCCAGAAAACTGTAGAGTCTCTGATCTTCCACTTCACGGTTGATAGGTGCAACATAGGGTACGCTGACATCTACATCCTCAGGATAGAAGTAGCGGTAATAAATGGTGGTGGCTCCTCCTTTGGAAATTCCTGTACTCACCCATTTTCCCTCGTAAATGGCCCCAAAAAGTTGTCGAATATGATGCAGGTCGGCGGTGGCCTGTTTTAGGTTCAGGTACTCATAATCCAGTGAGTCAGGCATGCTTTCCCCAAAAAAACGATGCTCCACATCGATCTGGTTGGCTCCCAGAAAATCAGCAAGCTCCCCGATATAGTTTCCCGTGCGCGTATAACCCTGGGTAATGATCACCGTTGGACGATCGTATCCTTTATGCGATAAAAAGGCGCGCTGATAAAAATACCCCTTGGCCGGATCCTCATGATCCAGTGGCTGTTTGATCTTTAATTCATAAGAAGCTTCATAGTCTTTGGCCGTTTCAATTTCGGTGAAAATCACATCCGGTAGCTGGAACAACCGATCTTGAAAAGTTGTTTCCTGTGCCACGGCCAGATTCATGCCGGCGACTATAAACAGTAGGGTAAAAATGTACTTTTTCATGGTGTATTAATTTATTCTTGTTTCATTTAAATATTGATCCAATAGGTAAACTTAAGGATCAGCGCCCGTGTTCCGGGGGCAAAAGGTGTTGTTTTATAATTGTCGTTATAGACCACATAAAGATCTGACAACGGCTTGAACCTCCATTGAAGCCTCGAGTTGATGCTAAAGTCTTCATCCTGGCTGTTATACTGTATAAAAGTAGACCAGAAAAGGTTTTTTGTAAATGTAAATTCAAATTTCGGGCCCACGAACCAAACCGATGCC
>CP070731.1:1229039-1230234 GCA_020347545.1 Flavobacteriaceae bacterium
ATTTTTGTTTAAATAGTCTGTCGCTTTAGCCAGAAATGGTTGATCGTAATCATTCCTCGGATCATCATATCCAAGCAACCGGTATAAAAATGGGAATTTCCCTGATGCTGATTTTTGCTTCTGTTTATCAGAATGATTAAGCATTAAAACCGATTTACCAGCAGCTTTCAGTTTTCTTGCAATGTTTCCCGCTATAATGGTTTTCCCCTCATCACTTCTCGTACTGATCACAACAATTGTTTTAGTGACGTTTGAAGTACCATGCATTTTGATCACATGATTGAAATTTTGTATCAAAAACTCCATGAGCCTATCTTGAACCTTATTTAAATCCAGTTGAGTGTTGGACCTAAAAATTTTGGGAAGCATCCCCAGAGAAGGGATGTTTAATTTTTGTGATGCAACAATCAGGTTTTTTAGTGTGTCGTCAAAAAATTCCATAAATAAAATTGTTCCAAGAAGTAAAATTGTACTTACTAAAACTATTGCTACAACTATAAATTTTCGTTTCGATGGAATTGGGCTCAAGGGGAAGTAAGGAGGATCAACTGCCTTAAGATTACTTGATAATTGAGTGTCCTGGAATTTTAATTTTGCCAAGTTTAGGCCATGAAGTATTTCGAGATATTCCTGCTCGGCAACTTCAATCTCTCTTTCAATTCGCTTTAAATTTGCCCCGGCAGGAGCATACAACGCAAACTGCTCATTAATTTCTTTGTTTTGACCGTTCATGACCTTAAGTTGCGCTTTGAGATCTTCAGTCTCTAAAACCTTATCCACCCATTCAGGCAATACCTTCGTTATTGGAACCCCATCTACCGAATTCTGGAACTTATAAAGCTGATCCACATTCGACTTAATATCATTTTGAAGTGTTGAAGCTTGTTTTTTAAGTTCCTGAAGGCTTTGTAAGGAATCTTGATTGCCTGATGATTTAGCTTCAAGCATGGCAATATTATAGTTTAATTCTCCCAAGCGATTTTTATTTGTGAGAATCTTATTATTTTTTTCCTGTATCAGTTCCTGAATTTCAAGTTTTTCCTCTAATCTTTTCACGGAAGCTTCAGAGCCAGCCAATTCGGAACGTCTTTTATTATATTCAACATCCATGTCTTCCCTGACTATTGCTACAGCCTTGCTCTGTTCATAATAATTAATTATGTTATTTTCTTGATTGAACTTCAAAAGTTTCTGC
>CP070731.1:1230334-1231508 GCA_020347545.1 Flavobacteriaceae bacterium
GTTTGATTTGTTGCGCAGGTGGTAAGTCGGCCCCGTCTTTTGCATAGGTAAGGACAGGGATGGTTTCTTTGTTTTTTGTAAAGTTAATTTTTGCCCCTCCGGCAGGGCCTATATTTATAAGTCTTATCCTGTGCATTTCACCTGTTTTAGCTCTTTGAACAGGAGCTTCATCCCAACCGTTTAAATCCAGATCTTCTGTTGATTCAGGAAAGGTGTTTTTCCATCCCAATATATAATAATGGTCAAGATTCGGGTTGTATGTTTCGTTCTCCCCCATAACTATCATAGGCCCGTATATTCCTTTTGTTAACTGATTGATATCATTCCAATGACTGTGATAAACAAATGTTCCCGCCCTCATTAAAGAGAGTTTATAGGTAAATTCTTCATCGGGTTTTAGAACTGGTGATGACTTTCCATCAGAGGAACTCCAGTGAGGGACTCCGTCAGCCCAGCTGTCAATTTCCAATCCGTGCCAATGGATGGAAGTGTCCTCGGTCATTCTATTTTTTACTGTAACATAAGTGGTTTGAAACTGTTTTAATAACAAAAGAGATCCAGGCTTAAAGGATGGTTCAGGTGTATTGGAATCAAAACCAATATACATGCTCTTTTGATCGGCTTGGTGTGCGTACAAAGTAAGATGTTTGTCCTCTCCTTTTGAATAGATATCACTCTCTCCTTCCTTCACCTTTATGCCAAGAACGAGGCCTGCCATATGCTGAACTTCATCTTTAGGATCAAGAATTTCAGCTCCCGGTAGACGAACATTCGCCGAAACATGAAAAGACAAATGACAATGGAATAACCAGTTTCCCGGACGTTTAGGAATCCATTGCATCGCCATGGTGTTTCTGCCTTTCAAAGTTTCTGTTACAACAGTTTTGACATGATCTTTGTTAAAGATATTCGATTGTTGAGTGTTGCCAAGTTCAAGAACATTAAAATAAAAACCATGTAGGTGCATTGGATGATTTCTTTTGGAAGCATTGATTACTCTCCAATTTAGTGTATCTCCAACGGCAGGCTCTAATAACTCTGTAAAGGGCCAGGAACGTCCGTTAATGGTTAGCGATTCGACCCATTCTGTTTTTGCGTTTTTATCCTTATTCTGGCTGCTGAATATATTCAACACAAAAACGCGGTCATCTCTATTTTCACCAACTGGATCAAC
>CP070731.1:1231608-1232778 GCA_020347545.1 Flavobacteriaceae bacterium
ATCCCTGCGGCAGCCTTAATCTGTTCCCGAATCAGGTCAAAATTTGCAATGACCTGCTCGGTTATAGGATGCTCCACCTGAATTCTCGTGTTCATTTCCATGAAATAGAAGTTTCTGTGTTTATCCACAAGAAATTCAATAGTTCCGGCTCCCTCGTATTTAATATATTCTGCTGCTTTTACAGCGGCCTCACCCATTTTCTCTCTTAGTTCATCTGTCATAAAAGGGGAAGGGGTTTCTTCAGTAAGCTTTTGGTGCCTTCTCTGAATCGAACAGTCTCTTTCTGAAAGATGGCAAGCTCTTCCCCTGGAATCCCCAACAATCTGAATTTCTATGTGTCTTGGCTCCTCAATGAGCTTTTCCATATACATTCCGTCGTTGCCAAAGGCAGCCTTTGCTTCCTGTCTTGCCGAATCCCAGGCATCTCTTAAATTTTCCGGTGACCAGACAGCTCTCATACCCTTTCCTCCTCCACCGGCCGTCGCCTTGAGCATAACAGGATATCCAACTTTTTCCGCCGTTTTCTCAGCCACGGAAAATGAGGACATAATTCCTTCCGAACCTGGTATAGTAGGAACTCCTGCCTTTTTCATTGTCTCCTTGGCGGAAGCTTTATCTCCCATCAGATTTATCATTTCTTCTGTTGCGCCGATAAATTTGATACCGTGTTCTTCGCATATTTTGGAAAATCTGGCATTTTCAGACAAAAACCCGTAGCCCGGGTGAATTGCATCTGCATTTGTTATTTCAGCTGCTGCAATAATATTGGATATTTTCAGATATGAATCCGTGCTTTGCGGAGGTCCAATACATACGGCCTCATCAGCAAATCGTACATGCAGGCTTTCAGCATCAGCTGTTGAATAGACAGCTACAGAGCTAATCCCCATCTCCCGACAGGTACGAATAATACGAAGTGCAATTTCACCTCGATTCGCAATTAATATTTTTTTAAACATAATCCTATCAAATTATATG
Source organism: Flavobacteriaceae bacterium (assembly GCA_020347545.1). Taxonomy (GTDB): domain Bacteria; phylum Bacteroidota; class Bacteroidia; order Flavobacteriales; family Flavobacteriaceae; genus Lutimonas. The sequence goes on from CP070731.1 coordinate 1,232,587, forward strand.
AATACTGAATCACCATTAAGAATAATTCCTGAAGACAGTGATTGCTTAAAACTTAGGAAGGATCGATCAGAAACAACGGTTGATCGAATTCTACAGGTGAGGAATCTTCAACAAGTACCTTGACAATCTTACCTGAAACCTCTGATTCCACTTCATTGAAAAGCTTCATGGCCTCGATAATACAAACCGTAT
>CP070731.1:1232878-1234046 GCA_020347545.1 Flavobacteriaceae bacterium
GATATTCAAAACACCTTTGGGCAAACCTGCCTCATTACATATTTCTCCCAACAAATAAGCGGTCATTGGGCTTACTTCACTTGGTTTTGCAATAACACAATTCCCCGCTGCTATGGCCGGGGCAATTTTCCACGTAAATAAATACAAAGGGAGATTCCAGGGAGAAATACAGCCGACAACTCCAATGGGTTGATGCAAACTAAAATTCATTGCATCCAAGCCTACGCTTTCATGCGCTCCTGAAGAAAATTGAGTGATGGCGTTCGCAAAAAACTGGAAGTTTGATGAAGCTCTTGGAATATCAATTTCAATTGCTAAACTCAAAGGTTTCCCATTATCTTTTGATTCAGCCTTAGCTAAGAACATCAACTTTTCTTTGATACCCGAAGCGATGTTATGCAAGATCTTGCTTCTTTCTTGCAATGATGTTTCAGACCATTCGGGGAAAGCCTTTTTTGCGGCTTGAAAGGCCAGCTCTACATCCTCTTTCGTGGAATTCGGAATTTGTCCATAGACCTCCCCTTTTGATGGATCATAGTTCGGAATCCATTGTTCACTTCTTGGTTTTCTAAACTCCCCGTTTATATAATTTTTAATTGTATGCATAACGTCTATGCTTCAGGCCTATAGGCTACAACTTTAATTTCAATTAATAAATGAGGGTGTGGCAATTGATGCACTGCAACTGTTGTTCTGGTGGGACCATCGTAACTAAAATACTCCGAATATACCTCGTTGTACCCTCCAAAGTCATTCATATTCACCAGAAATGTAGTTACATCTACAATGTCCTTTAAATCTGCACCCACTTCCTTTAAAATATCACTGATGTTTTCTATGACAGCGCCCGTTTGCTTTTTGATATCCAAATTCGTTGTACCGAACTCATCTACTTCAACTCCTTCAAAAGAATTGTCAGGTCGGCGAGAGCTGGTTCCAGACACATAAATGAAGTCTCCAGCCCTTTTCACATGAGGAAACTTACCTCTTGGTTTTGCTTTTCCTTTGATTACTCTGCTATCCATTGTTTTCTTCTTTGAAAATTCTATTTCGAAAATGCAACATTGAAATTACACCTATTAATTTATTTCGTTCAACAATCATTTTCTTCCGAATTATACCAAAATCTCTACTTGAGACCGGCAATTTTATCTTCTTCCAAAATAGC
>CP070731.1:1234146-1235310 GCA_020347545.1 Flavobacteriaceae bacterium
GGAGGTGACCTTTGACGGGCAACTTTTAAAGGAGGTCAATGCTTGGCTGGAAAAAGGAGTCGACAGAATGGCCTATATCAATGGTGCCATTGACACCTGGTCGGCTACGGCTGTTCCCGAAAGTGAAAAAGGAGATGCTGAATGGTTTTTTATGGAAGGAAAACATCATGGAAATGCACGGATCAAAAACATGACTGACGAAGAAAAAGAACGATTTACCAAAGCCATGGAGCGATGGCTGTCTATGGAGATTGATTAGAATTACAGATTTATGCGGTTTTATCTTTTGGAAGGTACCATCCAGTAAGCGTAATAATAATCCTGATAAGGCAACATATACTCTTTTCGCGGTAAAGCTCCCCAGCTGTTGACGCATCCAACTCCCGAGGTATACCCGTCTATATTCAAATATACTTCAGGGCGAGGATTTAATAGTCTGCCATGTGCCTGTGTAGTATTTTTATCTTTACCCGAATCAAGGTCTTCCGTTTTAAAATGAGAAGCCGAAAAATTCAATAATTCAGGTCCAAAAAACCGTACGTATAATCCATCAGAATTCGATAGTTCTAACCATCTGATATCCGTTCTGTTCCCATTTTCCTGGGGCCTCGCATACATGGTAAAAAGATCTTTTACTTGACTTGAATAAAGCCCGATATCGGTTGAGTTTTTCCGGTCAATATACGACTCCTCAGGCCCTCTTCCGTACCACTCAGTTTGCGTAAATACTGGAGGCAGCACAAATTCATTCCCAAATTTATACATATTAGCATGTTCGTTCTTTTTATACCTGCCATCTGACCCACCAACTAAAATATTGCTTTTTCCTTTCACGGCCTTGAAGTCGTTTTCGATTTTTAGTGCTCCGCTGGGTAAAACCGTATAGGTCTGTGTGAATGTAGCATCACCTTCGAGCATCTCCTGATTGAAGCTGATTACGATATGTTCTTTTGATTTTTCGATCTCGTAAGAAATAGACTTTGGTTCCTTGCCCTGAGCAATCCATTCTCTGTAATGGACAGGTGTTTTTGCACCGTAGTCATTGTCTACAGGTGCTCTCCAGAAATTGATCTGTGCCCCTTTGGATATAATCGTCTCTCCTTCAAACGCGAAGGTATTGATGGTCCCTGAAGTTTTATTGAATTCAATGCTGAAGCTGTTGTT
>CP070731.1:1235410-1236511 GCA_020347545.1 Flavobacteriaceae bacterium
AGTGGGAGAAATGACAATGGATATGAAAGAAGGTGAAAAGATTCACCAAAAAAGAGGTTACTCGCCATATGCAGGGCGTTATTTCCCTACACAGGTTTTTTGGGGTGATACCCATCTCCATACAAGCAATTCATTAGATGCCAGAGCTTTTGGGACCGTTTTGGGCCCCGAAGAAGCTTATCGTCTGGCGCGAGGAGAAGAAATAACGGCAACCCACGGTGAGAAAATTAAACTATCCAGGCCTCTCGACTGGCTGGTCGTTGCTGACCATTCTGATGGAATGGGTGCCATGAATGAAATCATCAAAGGAGATCCAAATTTGATGTCTGATGCGACAGTGAAAGACTGGCACAATAGAGTTAATCAAGGTGGCAAGGAAGCCCTTATGGCAACAATGGACGTTATCAACAGCTTTACTCTTGGTAATATACCAGAAGTACTGATAGATGAGGATTTTTCGCAAACAGTTTGGGACCGTTATATAAAAACCGCAGAGAAATATAATGATCCGGGCAGATTTACTACCATCATCGGTTATGAATGGACTTCTACTGAAAATGGCAATAACCTGCACCGAAATGTTTTGTATCGAGACAACGGCGATCTTGCAAGACAAATGCTTCCCTACACCACAACCGAGAGCTTTAATCCTGAAGATCTATGGAAATGGATGGAACAGTATGAATTAAAAACCAAGGGAAATGTTCTTGCTCTGGCCCATAATGGCAATTTAAGTAATGGAATCATGTTCCCAGTCGAGGTCAACCCTGCTACAGGAAAACCATTGGATAAAAGTTATATGGAGGACCGGATTAAATGGGAACCTTTATATGAAATTACTCAAATTAAAGGCGATGGCGAAGCCCACCCCCTACTTTCGCCAAATGATGAGTTTGCCGATTATGAGAATTGGGAAAAAGGAAATCTCAATCTGAGTACGGCAAAAACAGATGACATGTTACAGTACGAATATGCAAGGGAAGCCCTTAAGAACGGGTTAAAAATGGAGGCTAAACACGGTACAAATCCTTATAAATTTGGGGTAGTTGGATCTACTGATTCACATACGAGTTTGGCTACTGCTGAAGAAGATAACTTTTT
>CP070731.1:1236611-1237711 GCA_020347545.1 Flavobacteriaceae bacterium
ATCGATATTGTTTGCTTTGATTTTACCCATGAATTGCGAGTAAGACATACCGTGTTCGCGAGCTCCTGCGTTAATACGCTGGATCCACAATGCACGGAAATTTCTTTTGTTTTGTTTTCTGTCACGGTATGCATAAAGCATTGCTTTTTCAACTGCATTCTTTGCAACAGTATAAACATTTTTTCTGCTACCAAAGTATCCTTTGGCTTGTTTGATAATCTTTTTTCTACGAGCTCTTTTGGCTACTGAATTTACTGATCTTGGCATGTTTTAAATTTTTTTGTGTAAGGCAGATTCTTTTTAAATCATTTGATGAGCACTAACACATGGTTTATAATTATTTACCTCAAAAACCTTACGGTTTATTTTAACGTTAATTGTTGTCTGATGTTCGCTTCGTCTGCTTTGTGCACCAAGCCCGCGTGAGTCAGTTTTAATTTACGTTTCTTGCTTTTTTTGGTCAAAATATGACTTTTAAAAGCGTGTTTTCTTTTAATCTTACCGGTACCCGTTAGTTTAAAACGTTTTTTAGCACTGGATTTTGTCTTCATTTTAGGCATCTTCTTCCTATTTTTATTACTTGCTTATATTTTTCCTACTTCTTATTTCTTCTTTTTGGAAGCGATAAACATGGTCATCCTTTTTCCTTCCAGTCTTGGCATCTGCTCAACAGTACCATATTCTTCAAGTTCCTGAGCCAATCTCAACAAAAGGATTTGGCCTTGATCCTTGAACACGATTGATCTTCCTTTAAAGAAAACATAGGCTTTAAGTTTTGCTCCACTTTCAAGAAACTTGATCGCGTGCTTCTTTTTGAACTCAAAGTCATGCTCATCCGTATTCGGACCAAACCTGATTTCTTTAACAACAACTTTAGAAGCTTTTGATTTAAGTGCTTTTTCACGTTTCTTTTGTTCGTAAAGAAACTTTTTATACTCAATAATTTTACAGACAGGAGGTTTTGCTTTTGGTGAAATTTCAACTAAATCAAGACCGAGATCATTGGCTATATCCCTTGCTTTTCTGATCGGATAAATACCGGTTTCTACGTTGTCACCCACAAGTCTGACTTCAGGTGAGTCAATTTTCTCATTGATCTT
>CP070731.1:1237811-1238866 GCA_020347545.1 Flavobacteriaceae bacterium
GTAAATCAATTCCATCCTGATCAAGAGTAATTTTATTTTTCTGGGATGCAACAAATACATCCTCCATAGCGTGAGCAACCTGAACGACAGGATGGAGTTCAACGACCCGGGCTGCACCTTTGACTGAATGCGCAGCACGCATTAATGACTGGAGGAGGTCAGATGCACCAGGGTTCTGTTCTAGAGAGATAAGGTCTTCAGAGATTTGGTTGCATTGATTTTCAACCTCCATACGAAACAGTTCCATCATGGACATGTCGCTGAGATCGATGCCATTACCGTTTGTCATTTGAAATCCTTTGTTAGGGTCTTAAAAAGAGGTTTATCTTTCAATAAACCTATATCCTTGCCGTCTAAATGAATAATTCCCATTGTATAAACAGCCTTGGAACCGGATACCGTAACGGGAGGATCTTTTATCATTTCAGCAGTATAGCTAATTATTCCCTTTATCTCACTAACCGGAAAAACGACAAGATGATTTTCCTGCATTACCACCACCAATCGTTCAGGGGAAATATAGTCAGAATCAAGTTGATTTTTTGTTTTTCTCAATTTCTCAAGTCCTAAAACTCGACCAATGGAAACACATATCCTTAACCTTCCATGGATGTTCACCAGCCCACGCAAGGCTTTGCTTTTAATATTCGGTATTGAATGAATTGGCCTCATGTTAACAATTTCCTGTACAATATGAGAGGGTAGGGCCAGCCATTCACTCCCGGTACGAAAAACAAGGGCAGATTTAACATTGATAGCTTTAACATCCTGTTCAGTGGAAAATATTTTGGTCAATTCACTGCGGTAATTTTCAGGAGGCTTGGATCGTAATAGCTTACGGCCGGTTTTTGAAAATACTGAACAGTTTCTGCAATGGACAAAATGATCAAGCTCCGGGCATTGTTCTTTGCCAGTTCTCCAGACGCCAATACGGTTCCAGCAATCATCAATTTGAAGGTTGTTTTTATTCATTTATAGACAGTTAATTTTTGAAAAAGTAGTTTGCAAAAAATATGGTCAATTAGGGTTTATGAAGTTGTATTATTCTTCAGTCG
>CP070731.1:1238966-1270980 GCA_020347545.1 Flavobacteriaceae bacterium
TATTTCTGTTAACCCTAGGTCATTTTAAAACAATAAGAGTATAAAGTCGACATACTGAATGGTAAAAAAGAACCTTCTTTTATTTATTTGGGTTTGGTTGTTGATCTCCAAAACGAACTACGGGCAGGTTAAAGATTCGAACAATAAATCAATTGTATTTTACAACGTCGAAAATCTTTTTGATACAATTGATGACCCAGATACTTTTGATGAAGATTATACATTGGAGGGGAGGTACAACTATAGTAATAGAGATTATCAGGAAAAAATAGATAAAACGGCAAAAGTACTTTCCGAAATCGGATACTCCGGATCGAAAAATAAACCGATTCTTATCGGCCTTGCGGAAGTGGAAAACCGCGGGGTCCTAAAAGACCTTATCCATTCCAAAAAGCTGCAAAATATTCATTATGAGATCATACATAAGGATTCTCCCGATTTAAGAGGAATCGACGTTGCTTTAATTTACCAGCCATTCAGCTTTTCCCCTGTGTTTTATGAATTCTTAGAACTTAAATTATGGAATGACCTTGGAGAAAGGATTTATACCAGGGATATTCTTTACGTTCATGGGGTCCTGGATACTGACGAGATCCATCTTTTTGTCAATCATTGGCCTTCAAGAAGAGGGGGTAAAATAAAAAGTCAGCCCAAGAGACTCAAGGCCGCATATCTGGTCAATAAAAAAGTAAATGAAATCCTTATCGAAAACCCTGTAGCCAAAATTTTAATTCTTGGAGATTTTAATGACGATCCGTTTGACCCAAGTATAAATGAAGTTCTTTCACTGAACAAAACAAATGGAGAAAAAGCGGAGCCGATTTTCTTCAATCCCATGGGTCAAATGTTTAAAAAAGGAATGAACACACTTGCCTATCGCGACGGCATTAATCTATTTGATCAAATTTTAGTTTCGAAAAGTTTACTTAAATCTTCCGGCTTAACCGATGGCTATCATTTTTTGAGGGCTGGAATTTACAACCCAATGTATCTTATACATAACAAAGGGCGCTTTGCCGGATATCCGAAAAGAAGTTTTAACAGACAGAAATACAGTGGCGGCTATAGTGATCACTTTCCTGTATTCGTTGAGCTTTCTAAATAAAAAGTTCCAGGGTTACAATTATTCCAGGCTCATTTCCTCGACCTCTACTATTTTATTTTTTTCGTAAACCACTTTGGTTTTTTTGTCCATGAACCAGTAATACCAGGTTCCTACTTTATCTCCGTTGTCGTAAATGGCAACACATTTTCTGTTTCCGTTGGGATAATAACTCTCCCAGGAAGCATGTAGTTTCTTTTCTTTTGTCATAAATCCATGTTGCATAATACTACCATCGTCATAGTAAACAGTCACTTCAAACAAGTCACCTATGGGTTCTATTTTCTGGTTGCTTTTTTCCTGTGAAAAAGATACGGAAGCGCATAAAACAAATAATAAAATCATTATCTTTCTCATAATTATAGTCTTTTATACCATCTATTAAAGTACGAAAAAATATGATGCTTCGTCTATGATAAATATCGTTATCAAAAATTTTACATTGAAAGATTTATTAGACAATAAGCCATTGGTTCATATAATAACATTTTTTATGATGTTGTTTTTTTATGCTGCTGCATCTGGTCAAAATGATTGGACTGATTACGTAAGTGTAAAAAAACACGGAATTATGTCCATCTCAATCGACCTAAGTCTTGCTTTTTATAAACCGAATTATAAGCACCTCCTCGTTGTAGGTTCGAATTTCAATAATTGTATGGAAAATGGTTTTCCGGAAGAAACAGGGTTGAATGAAATTTTTGCCTTTTCCGATTCAATTGCCCTTTCCACTGAAGAAATTACACCGAATCGCCTGGTGGGTTTTCTTACGTACCAGTGCATGGCGTTTGATGTGTTTTATGTGAAGGATACAGTGGGTCTTAGAGAAAACCTGAATCAGATGATCGATAGAAACTTTAAAGGAAATCAAATTTACCTTAATATAAAAAAGGATAAAAACTGGCAATACTATTTTGATTACCTGTATCCAAGTGGTTTTTCTTCTGAATATCTAATTGATCAAGGATATTTAAATGACTTGGTGCTTCAAGGTGATGACCTTAAAGGACTGAGAAAAGTTCAGCATTGGGTCTATTTCAAGAATCTGGAGAAAAGAAAAAAATTCAGTGACAAAATTAAAAAGTTGAATTTTTCACTGGAATCCATTTCCTATAACAGAGATGAGCAGTTTCCATATGAACTCAAGTTGTCGCGAAAAGATTCTATAAGCCCGGAATCAATTTATAAATTAACCTATATGCTGAGAGCTATGTCAGGTTCATTGGGAGGGGTTTATGATGGGTGGTCCACAGATGTGATAAAAAAGGAATGATTAAGGTGGAAAACATAAAATATCCAATGATATTGGATGGAGGTCTGTCTAACGTATTGGAAGATTTTGGCTGCAATCTTGACCATGCACTTTGGTCAGCCAATCTGATAGTTCAGGAGCCTGATATGATTGTTAAGGCTCATTTAGCTTATATGAGGGCAGGAGCTAAATGTATAACTACGTCAAGTTATCAGGCCACTATTGAAGGTTTTGAAAGAATTGGCCTGACAAAATCCGAATCAAGAGCGATGATGCTGCGTTCAGTGGAACTCGCAAAAGAGGCCAGAAGTATATTTCTCCAAGACAGGCCTCATGAAGAACCTATTTATCTGGCAGCGAGTATTGGTCCTTATGGTGCCTTTCTGGCCGACGGATCTGAATATAAAGGGCTATACGATATTTCTGATGAATCCTTAAAAGCTTTTCATACTGAGAAAGTGAGAATTCTGGAAGAGACGGATGCAGATTTTCTTGCCTTTGAAACTATTCCCAGCAAAAGAGAAATAAAAATTCTGGCCGAAATCATTTCCCAATGTAAAAAACCTTGCTGGCTGTCTTTTTCCTGCAAAAATGAGTCCTCTCTTAACGATGGAAATTCAATTATTGAAGCAGTTAAATCAATTGATTCAACTAAAAATTTATTCGCATTAGGCATTAATTGTACAGCGCCCATTTATGTCAGTGGTATCATCAAGAATATTCTTCCTTTTATTCATGATAAAAAACTTATTGTATATCCAAATTCAGGAGAAATATACCTTCCTGAAACGAAATCCTGGGAGGGCCTTTCGGACCCAGGTGTCTTTCAGAAAATGGCTTCCGAGTGGCTGCAATCCGGTGTTGATATTATAGGTGGTTGTTGCAGAATTGGCCCCGAACATATTGAACGACTTACTGAACTTTAAGAAAAGCGTTTTCGAAGACGGTCAAAACTGATTCTATTTAGAACTGTTCCAAATTTATGTTTTCACCGAAACTACCTGATTTCGCTATTGTTCATAAACTTTCTGTCCCCCACATTTGTAGCGGTTTTTAAAGATCATATCCGATCGTTAAATCCTCTTTTAATTTAATTGCTAAATAACCAAATCTCGCTATGAAAAATATTTTTTTTGCATTCATATTATTACATCTAGGGCTAATTTCAAACGCACAAATACAATTTGAACCAGGACATTATTTCGATGAAAATGGAAATCAGTTCAACGGTTATATCAAAAACATTGACTGGAAAAATAATCCGTCCCGATTCGAATTCAAAACATCAACTGATTCACCTTCTAAAACTATTACGGTCAACGAGGCTAAAGAATTTTATGTTTCCGGAAACACCTTTAAAAAGTATTCTGTTCTAATTGACAGATCCAGCAGTGACATTGATAAATTAAGCTGGAATAAACAACCTCAGTTCAAGGAAGAACTGCTCTTCCTGAGGCTCGAAGTTCAGGGCAGCCTGGATCTATATTCTTATTATGACAAAAATACCTTCAGGTATTTCATGGGTGAAAACGAAAAGGCCCCTGAACAGCTTGTCTATAAAAAATATCGAAGAAGTTCCTCTGAAATTGGAAGTAACAACCTTTACAAACAGCAATTAATGCAGGTAATGAAATGCGACGGGATTAAAAAGAATCGATTTGAACAACTGGAGTACACAAAAAAAAGTATGGTCAAAATTTTTGAGGACTATAATCAATGCGTTGATCCATCATTAAACTATCAAAAAGAAACAAGAAAGGGGGTTTACAGGTTGTCCATAAGGCCGGGTGTCAGTTTTAATTCGTATAATCTCAGTAGCAGCTATGGTTATATTAAGGAAGATGTTGTTACATTCGATAATATGGTAGGCTTCAGGCTGGGTCTTGAAATCGAACATATTTTTCCTTTCAATAAAAACAAATGGTCCATTTTGACTGAACCTACTTTTAACTTTGTTCAGGGAGAAGCTATCGACAAATATGAACTTCCTTCCTCTCTCAAGTACACTTCCATGGAACTGCCTCTTGGACTTCGACATTACTTCTTCTTGAACGATAAGAATAAGCTCTATCTGAATGTAAATCTGATTCTTGTCATTCCTATCGATTCCAGTGTTTCGCTTGAAGAACAAGATGATTTCAAATTTGAGAAGGGAACCAATTACGGCCTTTCATTGGGCTTTAAAATGTCCGACAAATTTAGCATAGAATATCAGTACAAAGGGAAAGAAAATTGGGCTTTTGACAGAGGTTTGGTGAGAAGAACTTCATCATTTGGTGCAATGGCCCTGATCTTAGGCTATAACATTTTTTAATCGGAATTACAGAGACAAACTATAAATTCAGGTTAAAACAGAACACTAAGGACTTCCTCTATTTTACTGACCTTTATGATCTCGATACCGGTTGGTTTTCTGGTTATTTTGTTGAACTTAGACAACACAATTCTTTCAAACCCCAGTTTTTCGGCTTCCTGAATTCTCTGTTCCACCCTGCTAATTGCTCTTATCTCACCAGCCAGTCCTACCTCTGCGGCAAAACAAATGTTTTGCGGAATCGATATTTCGGCATTCGAAGAGAGAACCGCGCAAACCACAGCCAGGTCAATTGAAGGATCCTCAACGCGCAATCCACCGGCAATATTGAGAAAGACATCTTTAGCTCCTAATTTGAAGCCGGCTCTTTTTTCAAGAACCGCAAGCAGCATGTTCAATCGTTTTACATTATAGCCCGTACAGGATCTTTGAGGTGTTCCATAAACCGCTGAACTTACCAATGCCTGTACTTCTATCATAAGTGGCCTCATTCCTTCGAGAGTAGCTGCGATCGAGGTTCCGGTTAGTTCCTCGTCCTTTTCCGAGATCAAAATTTCTGATGGATTTTCCACCTCTCTCAAACCTGTATGCAGCATTTCATAAATTCCAAGTTCAGCCGTAGAACCGAATCGATTTTTCTGTGCTCTAAGGATTCGATAGGTATGATTTCGGTCTCCTTCAAACTGAAGAACCACATCTACCATATGTTCTAAGATCTTAGGACCTGCAATATTTCCCTCTTTTGTGATATGTCCGATCAAAATGACCGGGGTGTTGGTCTCTTTTGCGTATTTGATAAGCTCTGATGTTGTTTCCCTGATTTGTGAAATACTTCCTGGGGAAGCATCGATCATCTCTGTATGCAAGGTTTGAATCGAGTCAATCACAATAACTTCAGGGTCGCTTTCTTCAGCAGATTTAAAGATGGAATAGGTCTTCGTTTCGGTTAGTATCAGGCAATTGTCATTCCCCTTTTTCAAACGATCCGCACGCAATCTGATCTGGGTCATGCTTTCTTCCCCGGAAACATAAAGCACTTTGTTATTCATCATAAGGGCAATCTGCAATAGTAAAGTTGACTTCCCAATTCCGGGTTCTCCACCTAGTAAAACCACTGAACCCTTTACCAGGCCTCCTCCCAATACCCTGTTCAATTCATTATTGCAAGTATTTATTCTCTCCTCATTTACAGCAGTTATTTCTTTCAGTTTTACCGCTTTTGAGCTCTTTTTAATGGTAGATTTCGTTTGCCAGCTTTGCTTCTCTTCGCGTTGAATAACCTCCTCTACTATGGTATTCCATTCGTTACAAGAATTACATTTTCCAACCCATTTAGGATACTGGGCTCCGCAATTCTGACAGAAAAAAGTGGTTTTGGTTTTCGCCATTTATCCTGAATATGGATTTATCTATATTTCTTTAAGCTTAATTCTGAACCGTCAAAAACCGCATATGTAAAATGAGAGATCCAGTCGCCGGTATTGATGTATATACTATTCTTGCCAACCTCAATTTCCATAGGTAAGTGCCTGTGACCAAAAAGAAAATAATCATAATGTTTCTTTTCCAGTTTTCTTTTAGCATATTGAGCCAGCCATTCATTTTCTTCTCCTAAAAATTTAATGTCCTCTTCTCCGGAGATAAGTTTGTTCTTCGTTGAAAGATACTGTGCAAGTTTAACCCCTATATCCGGGTGCAACCATCTATAAAACCATTTTGACAATGGATGAGAAAATACTTTTTTCATCCGTTTGTAACCATTATCTCCAGGACCAAGACCGTCTCCGTGTCCAATTAAAAATTTCTTGCCATCAAATTCGAATTCTTTTGGTTGATGGTACACCGGAATATCAAGTTCTTTTTCAAAATAATCCATCATCCACAAATCGTGGTTTCCAACAAAAAAATGGATAGGAATACCACTGTCTCTAAGCTCCGCGATCTTTCCTAAAACTCTTACAAACCCCCTTGGAACAACGGTTTTGTACTCAAACCAAAAATCAAACAGATCACCAAGTAAAAAGATAGCTTCCGCATCGGCCTTTATTTCATCGAGCCAGGAAATAAATTTCTTTTCTCTTAATTTACTGCTTTCCACATCCGGAATTCCAAAATGCTGGTCAGAGGCAAAATATATTTTCTTTTGGGGATCATTCATTCTAGGGTCATTTATTCCTGACGAATCTCAAATTAATTTTGATCACTCGCGAACCATTCTGCATAGGAATTCGCGGTTTCGTATAATTTTAACGAATGTAATAAAACATTTTGAGGTAATTGTACCTGAATTCGTTCTGCAAAATCAATCAGCATGTTTTCACTTGTAGGCTGATAGGGAACAAGTACAACTTTATGAGAATGGTCCGAAATGGTGTTGGCCAGTTCTTTATGGGGAGAATTGCTGTTCAAAACCACGGCATGATCAAATTTGGTCACGATCTCTTTCTTAACTATCGATTTTAAATCCCCAAAATCCATGACCATTCCATTCTTGGTGTGAGATTTATCTTCAATTGGGGTGCCGATAACGGTTACGTACAAATGATAACTGTGTCCGTGTATATTTTTACATTTTCCGTCATATCCGTACAATGCATGCGCAGATTCAAAATCAAAATGTTTGGTTATCCTTATTTTCTTCATATCGATCTTAATCAAGCCCGATCAGCCTGATGATTAAATTACATTCATTGCTTTTCCAACCTTGATAAACGCAGCAATGGCTTTATCAAGATGTTCTTTTGTATGTGCCGCACTTAACTGCACCCTTATTCTTGCCTTTCCTCTTGGAACAACAGGAAAAAAGAATCCTATCACATAAATTCCCTCTTCGAGCAAAGCATTTGCCATATCCTGTGACAATTTCGCATCATAAAGCATCACAGGGACAATAGCTGCATCCGCCCCAACAAGGTCAAAACCGGCTTTTTCCATTTCCGACCTAAAGTAAGTTGTGTTTTCCTCAAGTTTATCTCTGAGGCTGGTATCTGTTTCAATCAGATCAAATACTTTTAGCGAGGCCCCTACAATAGCGGGGGCAAGAGAATTAGAAAAAAGATAAGGTCTCGAACGTTGTCTGAGCATTTCTATAATTTCCTTTGGGCCCGTCGTATATCCTCCCATTGCTCCTCCCAAAGCTTTTCCCAAGGTTCCGGTAATAATATCGACCCTACCCATAACATTCTTAAGCTCAACTGTTCCTCTTCCGGTCTTTCCAATAAATCCTGCAGCATGACATTCATCAACCATCACCAAGGCATCATACTTTTCAGCAAGGTCGCAGATATGATCCAATTGGGCTACTATTCCGTCCATTGAAAATACACCGTCGGTGACAATAATTTTAAACCTGTGTTCCTGTTTGTTTGCTTCGATTAACTGCTTTTCCAGATCCTCCATATTATTGTTCTCATAGCGATATCGTGCTGCCTTGCACAGCCTTACTCCGTCAATAATTGAAGCATGATTGAGCGAGTCTGATATGATCGCATCCTCCTTCTGCAACAAAGGTTCAAAAACACCGCCATTGGCATCAAATGCAGCCGCGTACAAAATGGTATCATCAGTTTGATAAAACCCTGCTATTCTCTCTTCAAGTTGTTTGTGAATGTCCTGTGTTCCACAAATGAATCTCACAGATGACATGCCGTAACCATGAAGGTCCATCGTATCTTTTGCCGCTTGTATCACTTCGGGATTATTGGAAAGGCCTAAGTAATTGTTCGCACAAAAATTAATAACTTCCTCACCTGTGGAGATCTTAATAACCGCATCCTGTGAACTGGTTATGATTCTTTCTTTTTTGTATAAACCCGCCTCCTCAATAGACTTTAGTTCTTCAGTTAAATGATCTTTTAATTTACCGTACATGGAAAAGCAATATTTAATGGGTGTATTTTTCTTTCTCAAAAGTTTCAAACAGAAACCTTTGTAAGCTGATAACAGTTATGGCAAAAGTAAGAAATTATAAAGTATTTGTATTTCCTAATTAGTATTTTTGACTCCTAAATAAAAGATGTATGGCCAGGGACGAAAAGATCAAAATTGAGTGGGAAGCAATTCAAAAAAACATCTCTGAAAAATTTGGAGGAGGTGAAAAAATGGATCTTGATGCCATAGTTTTCCTAATCGGAATTCAGGAACTGGGCAAGGGATATCAAAAGTTCAGCAAGGATGAAAAACTAAATATCATGCATATCGCCATATGTAAATTGCTCGAGCCTTTTGGTTACTATGAATTTGATTATTTTGATAAAGAAGGATGGCCTCATTACAAAGTTCTCGAAGCCCTTCCGAACCTTAAAAGCGGCGAACAAGCTATCCTCATGAAAGAAGCCGTTGTGTTGTATTTTGATCAAAAACAGCCTTCTCTTTAACAGGTATTTCCAACAGCTTCAAATATTTTCCCAGGATGACTGATGACAATGCCTTTCAACTCCATTTTCAGCAATTCAGCCAATATTGTTTTTATTTCCAATCCGCTTTTCATGGAAAGATCTTCTGCATGCATTTTTTCTGACTTAAGTAAAATTGAATAGATCTGTTTTTCATCCTTATCCATTGAATCCAGTTGCTCAAGGTTGAAGGTTTTCAATTGATCATTTTCGGGTTCCCAGCCTAATTGCAAAGCGAGATCTTCCGCATTATTGAGTAAAGCAGCCTTATTTTCCATGATGAGCTTGTTACAACCCACACTTTGAATGTCATGAGGCCTGCCGGGTATGGCAAACACCTCCCTATCGTAAGAAAATGCCAGATCGGCTGTTATCAAAGAGCCTCCTTTTTCAGCAGATTCAATGACAAGAGTGGCCTCAGATAATCCTGCAATAATCCGGTTTCTTTTTATGAAATTCGCCTTTTCAGGCTTATTTCCAGAAGTAAATTCTGTGTACAAATCTCCCCTTTCCAGCATCTCTAATGCGGTTTCAAAATGAGGTTTCGGATAAAACCTGTCAAAGCCATGCGCCATGATTCCTATGGTAGAGAGCTTGTTTTTCAGGGCTTCCCTATGGGCACAAATGTCAACCCCGTAGGCAAGACCACTGACAATAACCGGATCGTATTTTTTTAGGTCTTGCATGAGCTTTGTCAAAAAATGCTTTCCTGAACGCGTCATGTTCCTTGTTCCTACGATACTAAGAACCTTTCTTTGATTCATCGTTAATTGATTTTTTTTAAACAGCAAAAATGGCGCGTCGTGACAGTTCTTAAGCCTACTTGGATATGCTTCATCCGTATATCTGACCGCGATTATTTTATGCGTCTCCATGTACTTGAGTTCCTTTTCCGCCTTTCTCAAATTATGAGGATTCTTTAGGTCGTCTATTAACTTTTTACTCAGCCCTATTTGAAGAAGGTCTTTGTTTGCAGAGGTGCAAACTTCTTTTGAAGATTCAAAGTAGCCGAGAAGCTTACGGGTGTTTACCGGACCAATGCCTTTGGTATAACTCAGAGCCAAATCATAGAATAAAGTTTCATTATACATTGTAAAATATTGATTTTCAATTGTGCATGTTTTTGTTAATAAAAATGACTCGCCATTGGTAAACCCTAATTGTTTTTTTTTAGTTTTGTTTAAGTCAAATCAAACTCCCTATCATTGAATTTAGCGAATTACATCAGTGATTTATTATACCGGTATGAATGTGTAATTGTACCCAAATTTGGAGGTTTTATTACCAATAATAAATCTGCCCGAATCGATACTTCAAACAATACTATACACCCTCCTTACAAGCAAATTACCTTTAATTCGCATCTGACAAATAATGACGGACTGCTTGCCAATTACATTGCTTCTGTTGACAATATTTCCTATGAGTGCGCTGTAAACTATATTAAGTTTGAGATTGACGCCTGGAGAGAAAAGTTGAAAGACCAGGAATTGATATTGAATGGTTTAGGTTCCTTTACAGTATCAGGCGGGAAGCTGCATTTTGAACCACAGCAAACCATTAATTATCTCACTTCATCTTTTGGCTTATCTAATGTTGTAGGTACTGAAATTATGAGAGAAGCCGCAAAAAAGGCATCCTCCTCTCCTTCTCCGGCTCCAAAGGTTATCCCAATAACAGAAAAAAAGGCCCCGAATTACCTAAAATATGCGGCTGTTTTTGTACTTGGCTTATCAGCTATTGGTTTTGCGGGAAAGTATTATCAGAATCATCTTTATGAAAAACAGCTGGTTGAGGCTCAGAAAAAGCAACATTTGATTGAAGAGAAAATAGAGAATGCCACTTTTGTTATCTCCAAGCCTTTGCCTGCATTAAACCTTGAAGTTGAAAGCAGACAAAAAAGTTTTCACGTTATAGCAGGAGCTTTCAGGTTTCCTGAAAATGCAGAGAGAAAAGTAAATCAACTGCTTGCAGAAGGTTATGACGCTCGCATTCTCGGTGTGAATAAATGGAATTTGACCGTGGTGTCTTACGGAAGTTACATGACTCGTGATGAAGCACTTGATAACTTATCTGAAATCAGAGAAAATGTTGCAAAAGATTCCTGGTTACTGATTCAGGATTTCTAAGAGTTGCTTGGGTTCAGTCCTTGTCCTTTTTAATTTTATAACCCCTTTTTAACATGCAAAGCAAAAGCCCCAATGATTCTCTAACTGTAATGACAGATCTTGTTTTACCGGGAGAAACCAATCCATTAGACAATCTTTTCGGAGGTGAGCTTCTTGCCCGTATGGATCGTGCCTCCAGTATTGCAGCTCGAAGGCATTGCAATAGAATTACAGTTACGGCTTCAGTAAACCATGTTGTTTTTTCGAAAGCTGTACCGGTTGGAAGCGTTTTGACGATCGAAGCAAAAGTTTCAAGAGCCTTTAATTCTTCTATGGAAATTTTTGTGGATGTGTGGATGGAAGATCGAGAATCGGGTGAAAGAACAAAGGTCAACGAAGGTATTTATACTTTTGTTGCAGTGGACAGGACAGGATCACCAGTTAAAGTACCGGAAATCATACCGCAATCAAAACTTGAAAAAGAAAGATTTGACGGGGCCTTGAGAAGGAAACAACTAAGTCTGGTGCTTTCAAAAAAAATGGATCCGAAAGACGCAACAGAATTAAAGGCGCTTTTTTTCTAGTTTAGTCAATGGAGATCGGACTATGCACTATGGTCTTATAATTAGGTCCTGCACTTAGGCCCATACCTGCCAGTACTGGTTAAGCTTAGTGCTTAATCCTTAAGCATATTTATTCAATACGCTTTTAATTCCACCGAGATAGGAGGAGCCAAATAAATTCAGATGAACGAGGTTCGGATACAAATTATGAATTTGAATTCTTTCTTCCCAACCTTTTTCCAATGTAAAGTGCTCTTGATATACCGCGAGGAAAGACCTGTCAAAACCGCCAAACATCTGAGTCATTGCCAGATCAATTTCATGATGTCCGTAATATACAGCAGGGTCTATGTAAACGGGAACTTGCCCTTTTGTGCACATTAGATTTCCTGACCACAAATCGCCATGCAATAAGGAAGGTTGTACCTCGGGAACCAGCATCGGAAAATTGTTACAGAATCCTTCAAATAATCTCAGGTCACTTCTATTCAATAATCCCCTGTCATAAGCCATTTTGACCTGAGGATTCAATCGCATCCGAGTAAAAAAGACCTCCCAGGAATCACAGGGATCATTTTGCTGTGTCAATGAACCGATATAGTTATCTTCATTAAGCCCAAAATAATCAGAGGAGCGTTTATGCAGAGTGGACAAAGAAATTGCAAAATGATGCCAGAACTTGTCGGAAGGCCTTTCGGAAACCAAGTATTCCAGAATTAGAAACTGATTCTCTCCTTCAACGTAATGATCTATTACTTTTGGAGTCTTCACATGAGTCCCTGACAGAAGCTCAAGTCCCCTGGCCTCCTTTGCGAACATCTCCGGGAACCTGTTGCTTTTATTGATTTTAACGATAATAGTTGATTCCGTTCCTTCTAACCAAT
Organism: Flavobacteriaceae bacterium; assembly: GCA_020347545.1. Lineage (GTDB taxonomy): Bacteria > Bacteroidota > Bacteroidia > Flavobacteriales > Flavobacteriaceae > Lutimonas. The sequence continues at coordinate 1,251,584 of CP070731.1, forward strand.
AGACCTTGTTAATGTCCCCTCCGGCAACGGGTTTGATTGAATTGAATTCAGTTTTCAGTCTGTTTTCTATACTTCTTTTAAAAAACATGTTCGAAAGCGGTTCTAGTTTTTATAGACCCATTCCTCAGGATTCTGCCTATGGATTTCTTTGAACAGTACAAAAGCCAGAATCGTTTTACCCGTTGTTGAATCGGTGTGAATCTTGCCGATTTCCTGTTTTGTCGTCACAAGATCTCCCTTTTTAACCGTAACGTTGTCAAGGTTCTTATAAACAGAAATATAATTTCCATGCTGAACCAAAACTGCCTTCTTTTTACCTGGAAGTACCTGAATAGCCAGGACTTTGCCATCAAATATAACTCTGGCATTCGCATTTTTTTCCGTGGCATAGAACACCCCATTGCTTTCTATTGTTATTCCTTTTAAAGTAGGGTGTGACTGCTTTCCATAGCGTCTCACAATAACTCCCCTTTTGACGGGTGAAGGAAGCTTTCCTTTGTTCGAGATAAAATCCTTTTCCAGGGCTACGGCCTCAGGAGTCAAGGCAAAACCTGAACTTTTAAGGTTTGATTCTTTTTTAGATTCAGCAATAGCTTCAGCAATCAGAGCCTCTATCCTGGCCTCTATCATTTTTTCCTGCTTCTGCTTTTGATTGATTTGAGCAATGTATTTTTTCTCTTTCTTTTTAACAGATCTCACCAGACCTTCCTGAGCAGATTTTTCTTTGCTGATACTGTCTTTTTCCTTTTGATTCAATGCCAAAAGTTCTTCCTTTTCATTTCTGCGTTCGACCAAATAATCGTTCAGATTCTGAAGTTTTATTGTTTCTGCCAGAATCTCTTCCCCTTGACGCTCTCTGTAAGAAGCATACTGTTTAATATATTCAAGTCTTTTATACGCCTGTAGAAAACTTTCAGAAGACAAAAGGAACATCAACCTACTGTTCTTTGTTTTACTCTTATACGATTGTACTACCATGTTCGCATAATCCTTTTTAAGCGATTCCAGCCTTTCTTCGAGCATAGACACCTGTCTCTCATTTTCCTTGATCTCAAGGTTCAATTGATCCGTTTCTTCACTAATGGTATTGATCAGCTTCGTCCTTACCCCGATTCTTTGAACAAGATCGGATAAATCCGATAGTAAAGTCTTCTCTTTTTTTTGGGATTTGAATAACAGCGTATTTATTTCTTTGATCTCCTTCTGAAGCTGTAGACGTTGTTTTTCAAGATCCTCCCGGTTCTGTGAGACAGCCGTAAGCGGTAAAAATAAAAACAACAGGAATAGTGCAAAATTGAAGCGAAAAAACCCTTGGTTTTGGGCATGTTCTCCATTTCTATTTTCCTTTATGTTAACCCTTTCTATGATCATTCAAGTTCAATATTTCTATATCCGTCCGGAATTTTAAAGGGGAATTTTAAAGGAACATCAAACTGCACACTTTTATAGCTAACATCTATAACCGTTGCTGAACTACCCGTCTTCGCAGTGATTAGGAATCCTTTGGGAAACAAAGATTCACTTATTTTACGAAAATCCTTGTATAATATTGTTAAATTTTGATTTTTCCCGCGATAGTTGATTTCCTCCTTCACAATTTTAAAATCCTCGGGTTCTATCCCGTAGGTAATGTCAAAAATAGGATTTCTTTTTTTTTGAACCAATTCATATCTGCCCTCTTTTATATTGACCTGAAATTTTCTGGATTCAAGGTCAATTAGTGCTTCACCTAAAAACAGGTTCTGAACCTTAGTAAAATCAAAATCAGTCCCTAGCCAGGAACTAATCAGTTTAAAATCACCTTCAAACGAAGTTTTGCCTACTTTTTCGTAGAATTTCACCTCTCTTGGAGTGATTAGAAGCTTTGCTATCGGAAATCCCAATTTGGAAAAGTTCAGCCATATTATGGAGTCTTTCACCATTCGCAATGAGGCATTAATATTGGGTAATTCATCTTTCCCTCTATATTTTACCTGCATGTTTGCTTTTATGGAAGATTTAGTGAAACGAGCCTTGCCGTTATTCTTTATAATCGTTTTGACCGGAACATAGTCAACACTTTTATCTGAAACCTTTGCTGACTTACAAGAGGTGAAAATGGCAACAAAAGCAAGAATCGTAACTATTTTCTTCATTTGTGTTTTATTTCGACTTTAGAGCATCCGCTTTATTGTAGAATTCTGCAGCTTTTTTGTTATTTCCCATGGCCTTGTGAGCAAGCCCCAATTCCTGGTAAAATGAGGATTTCAGGTCACCATCCTCAATGATATACTCTATCCCCTCCTCCAAAATCAATGTTGCTTGTTGATATTTTCTTAAACTGTTTAAGGCCTTGCCATTCATCAGGTAAAGATAGGGTTGAGAAGGGTAGAGAGAAAGCCCCTCTTCACTGTGATCCAATAAGTCCAGATATCTTTTACTTTTCCATTCTTCTTCCAACAAAACTTTCAAGCTATTATAGTCCTTTTTCAAATCGTACTCTTCCTTAATCAAATCTACCTTGTTCTTTGGAATTTCCTCATATATTTTCTCGGATAACTCTTCCGAGTCTTTATTTCCTTCCTGAAGCAGTGAGTCCTTCAAAGCCATAAGACCTTCAGGCAATTTGTTGTTTTCATCCAATTTCTTCAATAGGATTGTTGCATTTTCAATGTCTCCAGATTTGATATAGAGAATGACCAGATCAGCCTCCTCATCAGGATTTCTCTTCACAATTTTCTGTTGGACTATTATGGCACCAGAATAATCGTTCTGCTTGGTTTTAATCTCCTTTAGATGCCTCAGCATATGAATGTTTTCAGGTTCTATTTCCAGTCCTTTTAAAATAAAATATTCCGCTTCGGTATACTTGACCAGAAAATAATAATTTTTTGAAAGTTCAAACAAGACCGCAACATTTTCCTTTTCAATGTCCTTGCATGCCTCGAGGGCATATACTGCTTTGTCATAATTACCAATTGCTTTTTGCTGAAGTGCTTCAAAGAAAAAGGTTTGAAAATTAATCTGCTGTTGTTCGACCAGCATTTCTTCGTTCGACACCACATCCACCTGTCCCACGGCAGTATAAGAACAGAATATTGTTCCAATCAACAGGCTTATATAGAAACGGGTTTTCAGCATAGGCTATTTTAAACTTGTATAATCTCCAAGGCTAACAGATTTAAATTTTCCATCAAAATAAACATGATTGCCTATCATGGCTTCCTTAAGTTTTGCGTTCTTGATGGTGGTATTGGTTTGGATCAATGAGTTTACAATATGGGAATTTTCTACGACACTATCGTCCCCTAATGAAACATTTGGGCCAATTGTTGCATCTTTTAAAACAACATTCTCTCCTATATAACAAGGTTTTATAATTCTTGAATTCGATAATTTAGCGCTTTTTGATATTAAGTCTTCCTGATCATTTTGAGCGAATTCCAATATTTTTGCGTTGGTTTCAACAGTGATATCCTTGTTGCCACAATCCATCCATTCATTCACCTGACCAGGAACAAATTTAGCCCCTTTTCGTTTCATAAATTCCAAAGCATTCGTAAGCTGGAACTCACCTTTATCTTTAATATTGTTATCCAGGATATATTCTATTTCTTTGCGGAGGGCCTCACCATTCTTTATATAGTAGATTCCTATTATCGCCAAATCAGAAATGAATTCATCCGGTTTCTCCACAAAATCCGTGATAAAGCCGTTGTTTAATTTCACCACCCCGTAGGTACTGGGTTCTTCAACCTTTTTCACCCAAATGGCACCATCAATTCCATCTTTAAGTGTAAAATCTGCTTTAAACAAAGTATCGGCAAAAGCAATTACACATGGTCCTTTCAAAGAATCCTTTGCACAATAAATGGCATGAGCCGTTCCTAAAGCCTCATCCTGAACAAAAACTTTTCCAGCTGCATTGAGAGAGCTCGCTATTTTCATTAGCTTTTCCTCAGTATCCGAGGGAAAGGTTGGCCCAATAATAAATGCGATCTCATCTACTTTTTGATCCACTACTTTTACAATATCTTCGACCAGTCTTTGCACAATTGACTTTCCGGCTATTAACGTAAGAGGTTTGGGAATCGTAAGGGTATGGGGCCTCAGCCTTGATCCTATGCCGGCCATAGGTATTATAATTTTCATCTTAAAAATGTTTTCCCTTTTTAAACGACCAAATATACATAAAATTGCCGGAGGCTCAGGTTTCTGAATTTAATTCAAATGCTCCACTGATGGCTGTATCATAAAAAGTTACTCCTTCCCTAAATGACGTTTTTAACCATCTTTGCTTCAAGAAGTTATAATTAGAACCGTCCGCAATTATCAATTCGGGTTGAACTTTTTTTAAAAATCGCTCGAGATTGATTTTTGGTGAGTTGAGAAGCAGGATTATATCAGGGTCTAAATCGAAATCTGTCACAATGCCTTCACTGTCGATAATCATGATTCGCTTTCCGTTCATTTCATAAACATTTTGAATACATGCTTCTTTATTGATCCTTAGTCCACATAATTCAATTTGATAGTTTTCCAGCAAAAGATCCAAACCCGGTTCCATATCCGTTTTTCTCAGTACTGTAACTGATCTTTCTTTCTTTTTGATAATCAGGCTTTTATTAAAGTTATGAAAAACAATAAAGGATGAACCTCTATTTGTAATTGCCAATTCATTTAAAACAGAAGTAGTAAAAAGAGTGAGAAACAACATCAGCGCAATTATTGCTTTTGATATTTCTTTGGTTTTATAAAAAAAGAGGGCACAAAGGAACAACAAACTCAGGGTCAAAAGAGTTTTTGAGAAAAAAACCTTATTCACTATCAACGCATCAAATTGTCCCAGAAAAAGGACCGTCTTGTTCATCAAACGGATCATTAAAGAGTAGATTTGAATGTACCATTCAGGTGCCATGTCAAACTGAAGCATGAACAAAAGTAAATAGCCAAATCCAAGAATAACTCCCAGTAACGGAATCAGCAAAAGGCTGCTAGCCAGAAACAAACCTGAAAACTCATGGAAATAGAATAAAATCAAGGGTAAAACTCCAATTTGAGCTGCAATAGAAACAGTGCTTAGGTTCCACAGGTATAACTTAATCTTGTTTTTAGGAGTCCAAAGAATTGTCATTCCTGGCCTCAGGTTAACAATTGAAAAAACGGCCAGATAACTCAACTGAAATCCGGGATCAAACAAATACAAAGGTTTCCAAATAAGACTTATAAAAAAGGCGGTAAAAAGAATATGATTTAAATGATTGGATCTCTTTAAATTTAAGGCTATTGAAATCAGGCTAAACATGATTACGGCCCTCGAAACCGAAGGAGATAATCCGGTGAGGAATGCAAATAACCACAAGCCTAAAAAAGGGACCGTTATTATCAAAATTTTTCCAAATTTCCAGCGTCGAAAAGGCATTAACAGACTTCTTATAAAAAAAAGTAAAATGCCAACGTGTAAACCTGATATTGCCAATAGATGCATGGCTCCGGCTTTTCGATAACCTGTTGACAGTTCTTTATTCATTTGGGTTTTTTTTCCCAGCAACAGAGCATCCAAAAGAGATTTCTCCATTTGGCCAAAACCCTGCTGATTCAAAACAAAACTGAGATGTTCTCTATAATTCAAAGCCTTAGCCTGAAAAGTGTTTTGATTCGAACGGGTTCTCAAAAACTCTCTTTTTTCAAGGATCAGCTCACCCTCAACACCTTTTCTTCTGGAATACTCCTTATAATCAAATCCTCCCGGGTTTCTTTTATTCTCAATTTCACGAATTTTTAAATTTGTTAAAATCAGTTCCCCGGGTTTAAGAGAAACAGAATCTTTAGTTTTATTAACCCTCAGCCAAAGAAATCCTGAGGACTTCATCCTATTGACAGATTTCACCTCAGCAAGATACTTTCTGTAAAATCCAGTATTGCTCGTTTCCCTAAGAACAAGCACTCCATAAATCGTATTTTTTGACGATCCAAGACGGAAATGACTGGAGTTTAAACCCGGACCCCATATTGAAACCAGGTATATTCCGGTAAAAATCAAAATAACCCAGGATGAAATCACAAAAGCAATTGGAGCTTTAAAGCCATTTCTTTTATGAAAATCACCTAAAAAAATGTTTGCTATGCCAAAAAGTATTCCGCTAAAAATTACAATTTTAGAGAAGTCAAAAAAAAACCTAGAACAATTCCTATGGATAAAAATAAACACAAATGAAGGGGAACAAATTTTAAATCAAGCAAACCTGGTTATCTTTCAGAATTAATTGTATTATTTTCGCTGAGTAAACATTCAGGTCATTGAATAAAATTCCTAAAATCTCTTTCCGTCAGATAAATAAGCTTGCAATTCCCGCTATTATTTCGGGTATTGCTGAACCCCTTTTATCAATAACAGATACGGCCATTGTTGGAAATATAAGGATGAACCCAACAGAAGCTCTGGCAGCAGTTGGTATTGCCGGCTCTTTTATCTCGGCAATTGTATGGATACTCGCTCAAACACGATCTGCAATTTCCGCAATAATTGCTCAATATCTAGGAGCCGGGAAATTAAAAGATATCGATCGACTCCCTGCTCAGATCATCGGAATCAATGTTTGTCTGAGTCTGGCCATCTATCTGGTTACTGTGTTCTTCGCTGAAAATATTTTTGAACTTTACAATGCCGAAGGAATGATCTTAGAGAAATCGGTTTCCTATTATAGAATAAGGGCCCTGGGCTTACCTCTGACACTATTTGTTTTCTCTGTGTTTGGGGTGTTTAGAGGGTTGCAGAATACTTTTTGGCCCATGGTTATCAGCATAACCGGGGCAAGCCTGAATATCATTTTAGACTTTATTCTCGTGTTTGGAATCCAGGATCTTATTCCGGCGCTTGATGTGGATGGGGCAGCTTGGGCAAGTGTCATATCTCAATTTGTAATGGCTCTTTTTTCACTGGTTTTGTTATTGAGAAAAACTCCTTTTTCTCTTAAAATTCATTTGCCGTTTCATCCTGAAATCCAGCGGCTGCTGTCCTTAAGTTTAAACCTAATAATCAGGGCCATCTCTTTGAATATTGCCCTATACCTGGCCAATGCCTATGCAACAAAATACGGAGATCATCATATAGCGGCTCAAACCATAGCCTTCCAAATCTGGCTCTTTTTTGCATTTTTTATCGATGGGTACTCTAGTGTTGGCAACATAATGTCCGGGAAATTCCTGGGACAAAACAATTATGAAAAAATCTGGAAACTGAGCCGGCAACTCAATACATATACCGTTTTCATCGCGTTACTTCTCGGTGGAGTTTGTTTTGCATTTTATTCCGAAATCGGACAGATGTTTAGCAAGGATGAAAAAGTACTTAGCCTTTTTAACAGTATTTTCTGGATCGTCCTTATCATGCAACCCATAAACGCAATCGCTTTTGTTTTTGATGGAATTTTCAAGGGGTTGGCCGAAGCCGTTCTACTGAGAAATACTCTTTTAGCCTCCACATTTCTCGGATTTGTTCCTGTATTACTCGTTGGGGATTATTTTGATTTGGGCCTCTATGCCATCTGGATCGCATTTTTTGTATGGATGTTCATGCGGGCAGGAATTCTCTTTGTAGTTTTTAAGAAAAATTTTTCCCTTAAACCTCTAACATGATATTAGTTAGTGTTTAACAGGTCGTGAATAGGTAATTTGGCCAAAATTTAAATTCATTTCCAATGAAAAAGACAACTGTTTTTCAAATTCTATTACTGGCACTTATTTCTGTTTCGTTAAACGCTCAAGAAATAAGTCCTTATATTTTGGTGGATGAACTAGATGGTTCTCAGGAAATAGTTCAGGAAAAAGTCATCAAAACTTTGCAAAACGCCGGATTCGAGATTCTGGGAGATTATCGGCCTGAAAATAATCAAACCTTAAAAGTCATTGTTTATTCAAGGAAAGACTTGCAAGACATCACCCTGAAAGTAAAAGATAGAGGGGCTTTGGCTGCAGCGCTAAAAATAGGACTCAAATCGGATGGCCCTGAAACGAAAGTTTCTTATCTCAATCCTGAATATCTCTTCCAGGCCTATCTTCGAGATTCCTATGATACCCATAAACAAGGCTTGAAAAAAATCGAAACTGACCTGAAAGCTGCTATGAATGAAATAGGAGATCTCAACAAAGGTTTTGGCGGCGCAATGAGTGCAGAAGATCTTAGAGAATACCACTATAAGATGATGATGCCCTATTTTACAGATCCTGTAGAATTAAAAGAATTCGATAGTTTCGAGCAAGGTGTCGCGACTATAGAAAAGAATTTGAAAACAGGTAAAGGTGAAACAAAACTGGTCTACAAGCTCGTTTTTGAGGATAAGAAGGTAGCTGTTTTTGGTATTGGATATCTCGATGAAGAGCAAGGAGAAAAAGAATTTCTTCCAATAATCGGAGAAGAACATTTATCAGCCCTGCCTTATGAAATAATTCTTAGCGGAAAAAGTGCAACCATGCTTCACGGAAGATACAGGTTAGCCCTTCACTGGCCGGAACTTACCATGGGTACATTTATGAAAATAAGAAGTACTCCGGGCGATTATAAAGACACCTTTAAGGCTCTTTGTGAGTAATAACGGGTTGATACGTTAAACATCGAAGTCAAGAACGAAATCATATTGCCTGACCCTTTGAATTCCGGGGGTCAGGTATTTTTTATAATCAATTTGGCCGTTTTTTCACTGGCTCCTTTTCCTCCGAGGGCTTGTTCAAGTCTGTAATAGTGATCGAATATTGATTCTCTTCCTTTGAAGTCAAGAATCCTGAACAATTCATTCTCTAAATTGGTTTCATTGAATTCATCCTGAATTAATTCTGTAACCGCCTCTGTATCAAGAATCAGGTTTACCAAAGAAATGTATTTTACATTGACCAGTCTCTTCCCGATCTGATAGGAAATTTCATTTCCTTTGTAACAAACCACTTCGGGAACTTTAAATAATGCTGTTTCCAATGTTGCGGTACCCGAAGTGACTAGAGCAGCCGTTGCTACAGACAACAGATCATAGGTTTTGTTTTCAACAATCGAAGTGTTGTCCTCCTTCAGGAACTTATGGTAAAATGACAGTTCCTGCCCGGGTGCACCGGCTATAACGAACTGATGATCAGGAAACTTTGCTGCCATTTTTAACATCACTGAAAGCATTTTGGTTATTTCCTGCTTTCTACTACCCGGCAAAAGTGCAACGATGGGCTTGTCATTTAGGCCATTCTCCTCAGCAAAAGTCTCATGGTTAATGGGTTTTCGGTCCGCTATCGCATCCAGTAAGGGATGTCCCACAAAATGTACCGGGAAATCGTGCTTCTCTTCATAAAATTCCTTTTCAAAAGGTAGTATAACGTACATCTGATCTATATCCCTCTTGATCTTTTTGATCCTGTTCTCCTTCCAGGCCCATATCTGTGGCGAAATATAGTAATGGACCGTTATTCCATTTTTCTTCGCAAATTCTGCAATTCTCAAATTAAATCCAGGATAATCAACTAAGATCAAAGCGTCCGGAGCATATTCCAGCAGATCCTTCTTACAGAAACTGATATTGTTTAAAATGGTTCTTAGATTCATTACGACCTCCGCAAACCCCATAAAAGCCAAATCCTTGTAATGCTTAACCAAAGTACCTCCCTGTTCCAACATTAAATCACCTCCCCAAAACCTGAAATCGGCATGGTTGTCCTCTTTTTTGAGGGCTTTCATTAAGTTCGAAGCGTGCAGGTCACCTGAAGCTTCTCCTGAAATGATATAGTATTTCAAATTTATTTCTTTTTATATCGATTACAATGATCTATAAAAATTTGCTCATCAAAATTAAAAATGCAACAAAGAAGCAAGCCAAAAGAACTCCTCTTGCCCTTAGTTCCTGTTTCTTTTTTAGAAATATGAAAAAAACAAAAAGATTCGGAACTGCTGACAATCCGAGAATTTTACCGTATAAATTGCCTTCATCTATAATTTTTAAGGTTTCTTCAAAACTATAGGTCGATACAAATTCAACATAAATATAAAAACCAAAAGCTGTGGCAACAAGACCAACAAAAAAACCTATTAAAATTTCCTTTTTCATTACAATTTCCAATTATTTAAAGCAGGTAAAAAATGATGAGCGGTAAGATCGAATCCAACGGGAACCACAGATATATAATCATTCTTCAGCGCCCAGATATCCGTATCCTCACCATGATCCATATCAACAAATTTACCAGTTAACCAATAGTATTCCTTTCCTTGAGGGTTTACCCTTTTATCAAACTCTTCAACCCAGTTTGCCCTGGCCTGACGGCAGATTTTGACACCTTCAAACTCAGACCCCTCAATCCTCGGAAAATTCACATTTAAAACGACTCCATCAGGAAGGCCGTTATTCAACACATTTAGCGCAAGGTTCTTTATATGTTTCTTTAAATGTTCAAACCTTGCATTCCAGGAATAATCAAGCAATGAAAAACCTATAGCGGGAATACCCTCAATACCCGCTTCAATGGCCGCGCTCATCGTACCGGAGTAAATAACATTTACAGAACTGTTGGATCCGTGGTTTACTCCTGAAACACAGAGGTCGGGTTTTTTATTCAGAATTTCACTTATTGCCATTTTAACGCAATCTGCCGGTGTTCCTGAACATCTGTATTCCAATTGCGGTCCCTCATCAATCGTTACTGCATCACAATAAATGGTCGAATCTAAAGTTATAGCATGACCCATGCCACTTTGTGGACTGTCAGGTGCAATTACAATAACATCTCCAATTTCATTCATTACGGAGATTAAAGTGCGGATCCCTGGAGCTGTGATGCCATCATCATTTGTAACCAGAATTAGGGGGCGTTTTTGCATATAGGGTTTATTTGAAAACAAAAATATAACATTTGTCAATACCGTTTGAAATTTATGTTTAACATTTAATTATGAGCAAATTCGACAATAAATGACTACTATTGTGTTCGAAATTGTTGAAAATTGAAGACATTTGTCATATTAAACGTTATTTTACGTTGTATAAATAAGTTTTGACTATATTGTCATCATTTGAAACATGTATGAAGCGAGTTTATGAGTAAAAATTCCCTCTTTATGAAAAGTAAGTTAAAGTATATTTTTCCGCTTATTATACTATCCGGAATGCTATTTGGATTTAAAGTAGCCAATGATCCGGACCCGGAAAAAGATAAAATATTAATAGGAATTGTCAGGTATGCATTAAAACAAGGGCATTATTCCCCGCATATGATTGATGATTCTTTTTCAGAAAAAGTATTCACCGATTTTATAGACGCTCTGGACCCTTACAAAAGGTTTTTTCTACAAAGCGACATTGATGAATTTTCGAAAAACAGATATTTAATCGATGATCAGATTAAAAGTGAGGATCTGAGTTTTTATAATCAGGTAATTGCCCGATTTGATCAACGTGTTCAGGAATCTCAGCAGTACTACAGAGAGATTCTTCAAAGCCCGTTTGATTTTAGTAAAGAGGCCAGTTTTGATGTTGATTATGACAAAAAAACATTTTCAAAAAACCAGGCTGAGCTGATAAAGAATTGGCAAATGCAGCTAAAGGTTAGCACCTTATCCAGGCTCCATGAAAAGATTCAATTACAGGAATCGATGCTGGAAAACAATGAGGACAATGAGAATGAGGATAAAGATGAGGAGGAGAATGAAGACGGAGAAGAGGATGAAGAGCAGGATTCAAATACAAAGATTGTTGTTGAAAACAAATCCTTTGAAACCTTAGAAAAAGAATCGAGAGAGGCCACGCTTAAAAGTCTTGATGATTTGTATACCGTCATGTCTGAATTGGATCATACAGACTGGTTCGCCATATTTATCAATACCATGACCATTCAGTTTGATCCTCACACCAATTATTTCGCACCAAAAGACAAGAAACGTTTTGATCAGACCATGTCTGGAAAACTTGAAGGTATTGGAGCAAGACTTCAAAAAAGAGATGATTACACACGCGTTGCTGAATTAATTTCCGGTGGTCCTGCTTGGAGAGGCGGAGAACTTGAAGTGGGCGATTTGATTTTAAAAGTAGGACAGGGAGATGAATTTCCGGTTGACATAGTAGGTATGCGACTTGATGACGCCATAGAATATATCAAAGGAAAAAAAGGTACCGAAGTTAAACTGACCGTCAAAAAAATTGACGGATCCATTAAGGTGATTTCGATTATCAGAGACATCGTGGAACTGGAAGAAACTTTTGTAAAATCAAGTGTAGTTGATGTTGACAACAGAAAGTTCGGAATTATCAACCTTCCTAAATTCTATATTGATTTCAATGAAAGGAACTTCAGAAATTCTGCTACGGATATGGAGCAGGAGATCAGCAGGCTCAAGGAAGAGAATATAGAGGGCCTTTTGATCGATCTTCGAAACAACGGTGGAGGATCCCTGAAAACAGCCATAGAAATCGCCGGTCTATTCATTGGTAATGGTCCTGTGGTTCAGGTAAAATATCGCGGGGAAAAAGCAAATATACGATCTGATAAAGACAAAAGGATTCAATGGGATGGCCCTTTGGTTGTTCTTGTAAATGAATTGAGTGCATCAGCCTCTGAGATTTTTGCGGCGGCCATGCAGGACTATAACAGAGCCGTAATTATAGGAAGCAAACAATCCTTCGGAAAAGGTACCGTACAACAGGTACTGCCTTTAAACAATGTTTTCAAATACGATAAGGACCTTGGAGCCATGAAGATGACGATCCAGAAATTTTACAGAATCAATGGAGGGTCTACACAACTTAAAGGAGTTTCAAGTGATATCGTAATGCCTGATAAATATTCATACTTTGAAATTGGAGAGCGCGATGAAAAGAACCCATTGAACTGGGACAAAATAGAACCCGCTGAATATACACCTGTAAATGCTTATGAGAACTTTCACGAGGTAGTCAATGACAGTAAAAGAAGAATTGCCGATAATCCTCATTTCATAATCATTGACGATAATGCGAGATGGTTGAAGGAAGGGCGCGATGATACCATGGTGAATTTAAACTATGAAATATTTAAAAAAGAATTGAAGCAAAGAGAAGAAGAAAGCAAGGCTTTTGACGACATAGCCTTGTACGAAAGTCGTTTGAATTTCATCTCCCCGAAATATGAACTTCCGATTCTCGAGAAAGATTCGATCCTGGCAAAAAAGAGAGAACTCTGGCATAAAAATCTTAAAAAAGATATTTATGTAGAGGAGGCTTTGACAGTTCTTTCTGAACTGGAAATGAATAAAAACCTGCTGGTGAAAAACTAGTCGAAACAAAAGATCTAAAAGCCCTTAATAATTCTTAGGATATTGTTAAGGGTTTTTTTAAAGGTTGTTTTAAAAAGCTAACTTTGCCAGACTTATTCTGAAGGTAAATTGATCGAAAAGTTTAACATACACCTCAAGGAGCATTTTCCGGAAATTAAAAACAAAAAATTACTTCTTGCTGTTTCCGGTGGAATTGACAGTATGGTTTTGTTCCATTTACTGAGAAATGTCAAGGCCAGTTTTTCAGTGGCTCATTGCAATTTTCAACTAAGAAGAAATGAATCAGATCTTGATGAGAAATTTGTTCGGCAACAATCAGAAAGTTCAGGTAAACCATTTTATGTCAAAAAATTTGACACTGTGGCATATGCTTCAAAAAACAAGGTTTCGATTCAGATGGCCGCAAGAGAATTACGTTATAACTGGTTCCGTGAATTAATGAACCTAAAGGGCTATGAGTTTCTTGTTACGGCACATCAATCCGATGATAATATAGAAACTTTTCTGATCAACCTGTCCCGGGGAACGGGTCTTGACGGCCTCTGCGGAATCCCGGACAGGAAGAACAATATTCTCCGACCCTTGTTGGTTTTTTCCAGAGAGGAAATAAGGCAATATGCAGTAAAAAACAATATTTCCTGGAGAGAGGACCGTTCCAATGTCCAAACCAAATACCTGAGAAATAAAATCAGAAAAGAGATCGTCCCCCTGCTTAAAGAGCTTCATCCTTCCTTCGAAAATAATTTCGAACGAACCTTAACGAATTTAAAAGGGAGCAGGCTGATTCTCAATAAACATTTAGAAACGATCCTAGAAAAAGCCATTGTTCGAAAAGAGGGGTCAGGAAAAATTGTTCATTTCTCGGTAGAGTTCTTAAAAGATTTATCAGAAAATACAACCTATCTGTTCGAGTTGTTCTATCCTTATGGCTTCTCCAATTATAAAGATCTGATCTCGCTTTTGACCGCCCAGTCCGGAAAACAAATTTTTTCAGAATCTCATCGGCTTTTAAAAGACAGGGATCACCTGATTTTAGCACCTAGGTCAACCCATGGGAAACTAAATTTTTCAAGCGTTAAAGAAGATCAAATTGAATTAGAATCAGATCTCGTTCCTGTTTCTTTCAAAACATTAAACCCTGAAAACTACAGGTTGTCAAAAGCAGATGACGGTAAAAATACAGCCTCTTTTGATAAAGATCTGTTAACTTTTCCCCTGCATGTAAGAAAATGGGAAAAAGGCGACTACTTTTACCCACTGGGAATGAAGGGTAGAAAAAAACTAAGCAAGTTTTTTAAAGATGAAAAATACTCCCTTTTAGAAAAGGAAAATATTTGGTTACTTTGCTCCGGATCAGACATAATTTGGATCATTGGAAAAAGAATGGACGATCGTTTTAAAGTAACTGAGCAGACAAAAGAAATCTTAAAAGCAGCACTTCAATCATGAATCATATTTCAAAAATATTTCTATTCATTGTCTTCATTGGGACCATGGCAAATGCCCAGCTTCATGATCCTGTAAGTTGGGAAACTTCTGTAAAGAAAATCAATGCTTCCGAATTTGAGCTGCTTATATCAGCGGAAATTGAGGAAAGCTGGCATCTTTATTCACAAAATGTGCCGGATGGAGGGCCGATTCCAACTACTATTTCCATAAATGAGGAAAAAGGTCAGTTTCAGCTTATTGGTAAACCAACGGAAGGAAAGGGCCATGAAGAGTATGATAATGTCTTTGAAATGGACATCAAGTATTTTGAAAATAAAGCATTATTTGTTCAGAAAATAAGGGTCCTTACAGATGAAAAAATAACCATTACCGGAGTTTTGGAGTTCATGGTTTGCGATGACACCAATTGCCTGCCTCCCACCGAGGTCGATTTAAGTTTTGAGTTGCAGGGAGTAGCAGGGGAACCCTTGGTTGATTCGGCAGGAAGTGATGAAGACAAGGGTTTTCTTCAAAATACCTCTGAGGATGTGACAGAAATACAGGAGGCTGCCCCGTCAAATGTCAAAGCGAAAACCGATATAAAAAAGATAACCGGTAAACCCAAAAAAGAAAAAACAAAAGGACTCTGGACGCTTTTTATATTGAGCTTTTTTGCTGGTTTTGCAGCACTTCTTACGCCATGTGTGTTTCCAATGATTCCGATGACGGTGAGTTTCTTTACCAAACAAAGTAAGAACAAATCTGTGGGTATCAGAAACGCTATTCTTTTTGGTATATCAATCGTATTTTTATATGTATTGTTGGGAACTGTCGTAACCTCTATTTTCGGTGCAGATTCCTTGAATGCCTTATCGACCAATGTCTGGTTTAATATTATTTTTTTTCTGCTTTTGATCATTTTTGCGGTTTCCTTTCTTGGTGCATTTGAAATTACCTTGCCAAGTTCCTGGGGCACCAAAGTGGATTCTCAAGCTGACAAAGGCGGTTTGATTGGCATATTTTTTATGGCACTGGCGCTTGCTATTGTCTCTTTCTCGTGTACAGGACCTATTGTAGGGACGGCTCTGGTTGCCGCTGCCGCTCAAGGTGGTGTTGCGCCGGTTATTAGCATGCTCGGGTTCTCGCTGGCCATTGCCTTGCCTTTTTCAATTTTTGCAGCCTTTCCGGGATGGATGAATTCACTGCCAAAATCTGGTGGATGGCTCAACACCGTTAAGGTGTTTTTAGGGTTTTTAGAACTGGCTCTTGCCTTCAAGTTCCTCTCTAATGCCGATTTGGTATTACAGACTCATTTTCTGGAAAGAGAAGTATTTATTGCCATCTGGATCACTATTTTCGGAGCATTAGCCTTGTATCTCTTTGGAAAGATCAAATTACCACATGATTCTGACCTTCAACATATTTCTGTAGGAAGATTAAGCATGGGACTTATTGTTGCGGCGTTTACGGTCTATATGATTCCCGGTCTTTGGGGCGCTCCTCTAAAACTGATCAGTGGTTTCCCTCCACCTATGCATTACAGTGAATCTTCTTATGGGGTGGGATACACAAAATTAGGTGATGCCGGTTCAGGAACTCCAAAGGAGATTCCGGAAGGAGCACATTTGGGCCCGCATGATATCGTCGCATTTCTGGATTACGAAACAGGGGTCAACTATGCCAAGAAAGTGAATAAACCCATTATGATAGACTTTACGGGGCATGCCTGTGTGAACTGTCGAAAAATGGAAGAACGGGTCTGGTCAGATCCCAGAGTTTTAAAAGTATTAAAAAATGACATTGTGTTGATTTCTCTTTATGTAGATGATAAACGAGAATTACCCGAGGAAGAAAAGTATGTCTCATCGATAAACGGTAAAGAGGTGACTACTATTGGGAAGAAATGGAGTGAATTCCAGATCAACAGGTACAAAGCTAACGCCCAGCCCTATTATGTGCTCATCGATCATAAGGAAGAAAATTTAAATGAATATTCTGCCTATAATCCCGATGCCGATGATTATTTGGCTTGGCTGAAAGAGGGTATTGAAAACTTTACACCTTGATTCCATTTTCATGTTGGTATAAATTTTGATATAACTCGTTGCGTGGAAGTAAATGACACATACTCCATTGACCACTACTATTCGAATTTATAAACTATGATAAGGTTATTTTTTCTCTTTTTTTTCTTTACACTGGCCTTTTATGCCCAGCCTGACACCTTATCTTTTCAGCACGGTGAATTCCTGAAATATAAGATTCAATATGGTTTATTGAATGCCGGTTTTGCAACAGTTGAACTCAAAGCAAATAATGTAAAAAGTGATACTCTTTTTCATGCTGTCGGTAAAGGTTGGACAACAGGTATGGTTGGATTTTTATTTCCTGTAGAAGACCGCTATGAAAGTTATTTCACTGAAAATGAGCTTAAACCTAAGTTCTTTGTTCGAAAAGTCAGCGAAGGAGGTTATACCCAGGACAAGGAAATCACCTTTGACTATATAAAACATCAGGCTCAGGAGATAAATTATAAAAAAGGAACCGAAAAATCTTACTTTATCCAGAATAACATTCAGGACATGCTTTCTTCGTTTTATTACGTGAGACGTTTTAATTTCGAAAAACTAAAGGAAAAAGATTCGATTGATGTAAATATGTTTTTCGATGGTAAAATGAACCCGATAAAGATCATCGTACTCGGAAGGGAAAAAGTAAAGACCCGATATGGCAAACTGGATGCTATAAAGATCAGGCCCCTGGTACTCAAAGGAAGGGTATTCAAGGACGAAGAGAACGTGACCCTTTGGATTAGCGATGACCACAACAAAATTCCCTTGAAAATAAAAGCTTCTTTAATTGTTGGGTCAGCAAAAGCCGAATTAGTTGAGTATAATGGATTAGTTCATCCCTTTCCGTGAATTTTTAACGAATCTTAGGCTTATTTATTTGTCAAAATCGATAAATTTGCAGCGTTGTTAGAAAATAATTCAAACGTGAGGAAAGGTATTGTTTTAATTCTGGGTTTATTCCTATTGATGTCTTGTCAGAAAGATCCAAAAGACGGGATTAGTGAAGAGCTCCCCAAAGAAGTAAAACCGATTATAATTGAAGAGTTTGGATACGTTTTAAACGATTATAAGGTGATCAAGGATACCATTCAAAGAGGAGAAAGCTTCGGCGAGATCCTTGACAGGCATCATATAGAATATCCTGAAATTTACAAAATTGCAGCGGCGGCAAAAGATACTTTTGACATTCGAAAGTTAAGAGCGGGCAAACCTTATACGGTTCTCGCTAAAAATGATTCCACAGAAAGAGCTCAGGTCTTCATTTATCAACCGAACAAAGTGGAATACCTGATCGTTGACTTTACCGATTCCATTCAAACTAAATTTGGGCGAAAGGAAGTTAAAGTCGTTGAGACAACAGCTTCAGGAATTATTGAATCCTCCTTATCGGAAGCTATTGAAAGTCAAAATTTAAATTATATCCTTGCCCATGAAATGAGTGACATCTATGCATGGACCATTGATTTCTTTCATCTTCAAAAAGGAGATAAATTCAAACTCATCTATGAGGAAAAGTTTATCAATGATACAATTCCTGTTGGCATAGGAAATATTAAGGCCGCCTATTTTGTTCACAAGGATAACCCCATTTATGCCTTTAACTTTATCACGGATTCAACCAAAAATGTAAATGACTATTACGATGACAAGGCGAAAACCCTGAGGAGGCAATTTTTAAAATCTCCGATTAAATTCAGCAGAATTTCTTCAAGGTATAACTTAAAAAGGCGTATCAAATATTACGGTAACCGGGTCAGGGCGCATAGAGGAACTGATTTTGCCGCGAGTGTGGGAACACCTATCATGAGCACGGCTAACGGTACGGTTGTCGAATCCAGGTACAGGGGAGGCAACGGCAACTATGTCAAGGTGAAACATAATTCCACCTATAGTACGCAGTATTTGCACATGAAAAAGAGGGCCGTTAAAAAAGGTGACTATGTAAAGCAGGGAGATGTTATTGGCTATGTGGGAATGACAGGAAATACATCAGGGCCCCATGTTTGTTATCGATTCTGGAAAAACGGAAAACAAGTTGATCCGTTCAGGCAGAAATTACCTTCAGCAGAACCTATTAAAGAACACTTAAAGGATGACTATTTTGTCTATATCGCTCCTTTAAAAGAGCAACTTGATAATGTTCCAGAACGCTATCTGGAAACAGAAGTGGCTGCCAACCTATCTACAGATTAAAAATACTTAAAAATACAGATCATGTCATTAATTAATATCAATCCAACGAAGACCGCTTCTTGGAAAGAACTCATGAAACATTATGAAGAAACTAAAGATGTTCATATGAAATCTTTGTTTCTTGAAGACAGCAACAGAAAAGATAAAATGTCTTTGCAGTTTGAAGATCTCAATCTTGATTTTTCAAAAAACCGGATGACAGAGAAGACCATGACATTGCTGGTGGAACTTGCAAAAGAATGTAAGCTTGAGGATGCTATTGAAAAATACTTCGGAGGAGATAAAATAAATGAAACAGAAAACAGGGCCGTTTTACACACGGCATTGAGAAATAAAGGCGCGAACCCTGTCCTTGTGGATGGTAAGGATGTGATGCCTGAGGTCAATGATACACTGAACAAAATAGAAGCCTTTACTGAGGATGTAGTAAACGGTCATTTTAAAGG
>CP070731.1:1271080-1278315 GCA_020347545.1 Flavobacteriaceae bacterium
AAAAAAAGCCTCCTACATGGAGGCTTTTTTTTATTTAACCGTTACAAATTACTTTTTTCTTTTTCGAATATGAATCTCATTGGTTTTGTCACCAACTGTCAGATAGGCCAAGCCATCACATTCTCCATCTCCATAGTCTAATACAGCATCCCTTTTATCGCTGGATATTTTTTTCGTACCACTAACGATGAATTTACACGACATTTCTCGCCTTAGTGGTTTAGTGATTAAAACGGATCTCGATTTACCTCCTCTTTTTTGAAAACTACTTTCGCCAGTTATGAGAAAAACGTTATCACTCCAGATCATATTTTTATTTCCTTCAATCCATTCTCTTTTCTTTTCTGCCGTGAAGGTCATGTAACTGTCATCATTCCAGGTAACCTGAATGTTCTTACTTTCTAGGGAATAAGGATTCATAACTTCTGTTCTCATAAAGCGTTGTTTTGAAACTGTGCCTTCCATTTTTTTATCATTAAAGAAGAAGTTTTCATAGGTCCTTGTAGTAATCAAGGAGCCATTTTGAAGCTTATGTTTTATCGTCATAATAATTTTGCCTGACAAGACATTTTCTTTTTCAGTAATACATTCGTCTCCAAAATCTAAGGTTATCGTTGTAATATTTGAAGCAGTTGCAACGGTAATGTCAGCACAATCAGGGATTCTTCTGTTTCTAAAGTCTTTGGCCATATCTTTGGTCAGATCCTTCTCATTCTCTGATTTCATTAAAAATGATAAACCCTCCGTCATTTCATCTATGGATTCCTCAGCGTTTTCAATCTCTGTAAAGTCTGAAACTTCAGCTATACTGATATCGATTACGTTAGTTTCTAGATCCTGACTGTCCGAGTCACAGCTTAATGTTGTAATAAGAAAAAGGAATGTTAGCGTTGAAATCCCTAAAATACTTTTACTGTAATATTTATTTTTCATAATAATTAGAGGTTTATTCGAAACAATCAAATTTACAATAATGTTCCGGTTAATATATGATGTGACAAGAAATCGGCCCAAAGGTTTAATCTGATTGAAAAAACATATTCAATCAGGGCTATTGTCAATCAATTAAATAATAGTATCTTTGCCGCCTAATTAAATTATTAGTACATAAAAATTATTAATTTTAAACTTAATGTTAGCATGTATTTAACAAAAGAGAAAAAAGAGGAGATTTTTGCTAAACACGGCAAATCTTCAACAGACACAGGTTCTTCAGAAGGACAAATCGCATTATTTACTTACCGTATCAATCATTTGACTCAGCACTTAAAAAACAACCGAAAGGATTTTAATTCTCAGAGATCTTTGGTGAAACTCGTAGGTAAGCGAAGAGACCTTTTAAACTATTTGATCAAAACGGATATTACAAGATACCGTGCGATCGTTAAAGAACTTGGTTTAAGAAAATAAAATCAGAGAGGCAATTGGCCTCTCTTTTTTTTAGTTTTTTTTTATTCATTAGGATTTAGAATAAAAGTTATTTAATTTCGTTAAAAAATCCAAAATGTCATTCTTTGCGATAAAGAAATGGCGAACTAAAGTAATTCATTGGCAAACTATATCTCTATCCGGAGATTCAACAACACAACTACAACAAGTTTAACCATGAATTAATTGATCTGCCACATCCGGCAGATTCTAAAGAAAAATTATGATTCCAAAAGTTTTTAATGAGGTCATTGACCTTGGTGATGGAAGACAGATTTCCATCGAAACCGGAAAGTTAGCAAAACAGGCTCACGGTTCGGTAGTTGTACAAATGGGTAACGCAATGTTGCTTTGTACAGTAGTATCAAATTATGAAGCAAGCCCTGTGGATTTCCTTCCTTTAACGGTTGACTACAGAGAAAAGTTTGCAGCTGCAGGAAGATATCCTGGAGGATTCTTTAAAAGAGAAGCAAGGCCGAGTAACGATGAAATTCTAACCATGAGATTGGTAGACAGGGTTTTACGTCCACTCTTCCCGAAAGATTACCATGCTGAAACTCAGGTAATGATTCAATTGATGTCTCATGATGACGAGGTGATGCCTGATGCACTTGCCGGATTGGCTGCATCGGCTGCCATTCAGTTGAGCGATATTCCTTTTGAAACTGCTATTTCTGAGGTAAGAGTTGCCCGATTAGACGGAGAATTTGTCATCAATCCAAGCAGGGCTCAGTTAGAAATGTCTGATATCGATATGATGATTGGAGCTTCAGCAGATTCAGTTATGATGGTAGAAGGTGAAATGGATGAAATTTCTGAAGAGGAAATGGCAGAGGCGATCAAGTTTGCACATGAAGCGATTAAGGTTCAGTGTGAGGCTCAAATGAAATTGGCTGAAGCATTCGGAAAGAAGGAAACAAGAGAGTATGAACCGGAAGAAGAAAATGAAGAATTAGCTTCTAAAATTCATGAAGCTGCTTATCAAAAATGCTATGATATAGCGAAACAAGGAACTTCAAAACAGGAGAGATCCTTGGCCTTTGCTGAAGTTAAGGAAGAAATCATGGCTTCTTTTTCTGAAGAGGAGCTTGAAGAGTTCGGCGGAATGATCGGAAAATATTTCGGTAAGGCTCAGAAAGAAGCGGTTAGAGAACTTACTCTTTCCGAAGGACTTAGACTGGATGGAAGACAGACAACTGAGATCAGACCAATTTGGTGCGAGATTGATTATTTACCATCAACCCATGGTTCGTCAATTTTTACAAGAGGAGAGACTCAGGCCCTGGCTACAGTAACTCTTGGTACTTCAAGAGAATCAAGTACAATTGATTTACCAAGTTATCAGGGAGAAGAAACTTTTTACCTGCATTACAATTTCCCACCTTTCAGTACGGGAGAAGCAAGACCTTTAAGAGGAACTTCAAGAAGAGAAGTTGGGCATGGTAACCTGGCTCAGAGAGCATTAAAAGGAATGATTCCTGAGGATTGCCCATATACTGTTCGTGTAGTAAGTGAAGTTTTAGAGAGTAACGGTTCTTCTTCTATGGCAACGGTTTGTTCGGGAACCATGGCACTGATGGATGCCGGTATCAAATTGAAGAAACCTGTTTCAGGGATCGCAATGGGATTGATTTCGGATGGTGACAGATATGCTGTGCTTTCAGATATTCTGGGAGATGAGGATCATCTTGGGGACATGGACTTTAAAGTGACCGGAACGGAAGACGGAATAACCGCTTGTCAGATGGATATCAAGATCAAGGGTCTTTCTTATGATATTCTTGTCAATGCCTTAAAACAAGCCAAAGATGGTCGTTTACATATTCTTTCTAAATTAACGGAAACTATTTCAGAGCCAAATGCTGATGTTAAGGCACACGCTCCAAAAATGGTTACAAGAACGATTCCTGGGGATTATATTGGTGCTTTGATAGGGCCTGGAGGAAAAGTAATACAGGAACTTCAAAAAGAAACGGGTACCACTATTGTCATTAATGAGGTAGACGAAGAAGGTGTTGTTGAGATTCTTGGGACGGAACAGGAAGGAATTGACAAGGTTCTTGCCAAGATCAAATCCATTACTTTTAAACCTGAAAAAGGAAGTGTTTATGAAGTGAAGGTGATCAAAATTCTTGATTTTGGTGCAGTAGTTGAATATGTTGAGGCGCCGGGTAATGAAGTTCTACTTCATATCTCTGAACTTGCCTGGGAAAGAACCAATAATGTAACTGATGTTGTCAACTTAGGGGATATCATTGATGTTAAATATTTTGGTGTAGATCCGAAAACAAGAAAGGAAAAGGTTTCAAGAAAGGCTTTGCTTAAAAGACCTGAACGAGAAAACAGAAAACCTTCAAGAGACGATAAATAGTCTGAAAATCAAATAGTTATAAAAAACCTCAAGAAATGTCTTGAGGTTTTTTTTGATGTTTTGTAACATTTTTTGAAAATCCTACGTATAACAAGTACACGACAAAACTTTTTAAACTAAAATTCCAATTTTTTAATGAGACAACTAAAAATAACTAAGCAGGTTACGAATAGAGAGACTGCTTCTTTGGATAAGTATTTGCAAGAAATAGGTAAGGTTGATTTGATTACAGCCGATATGGAGGTTGAACTTGCACAAAGAATTAAGGCGGGAGATCAGATAGCTTTGGAAAAATTGACAAAAGCAAATTTAAGGTTCGTAGTATCTGTTGCAAAGCAATATCAGAATCAAGGTTTGACCTTACCGGATTTGATCAATGAAGGAAATTTAGGATTGATAAAAGCGGCAAAAAGATTTGATGAAACAAGAGGATTTAAATTTATTTCTTATGCTGTTTGGTGGATCAGGCAATCGATTTTACAGGCTTTGGCCGAACAGTCGCGAATTGTAAGGTTGCCGTTAAATAAAATTGGGTCCATAAATAAAATCAACAAGACTTTTGCAAGATTGGAGCAGGAAAATGAAAGACCGCCTTCAGCCGAGGAAATCGCAAAAGAATTGGACATGACTGTAAGTGATGTCAAGGAATCGATGAAAAACTCGGGAAGACACGTATCGATGGATGCACCTTTGATAGAAGGAGAAGATTCTAATTTATACGACGTATTGAATTCCGGTGAATCACCAAACCCTGATAAAAGTTTGCTACATGAATCTCTTAAAGTTGAAATTTTGAGAGCGTTGGAGACACTTACCCCGAGGGAGGCAGATGTAGTTAAATTGTATTTTGGATTGGGCGATGCGCACCCGATGACGCTTGAAGAGATAGGAGAAACATTTGATTTAACTCGTGAAAGAGTGAGACAAATTAAGGAAAAAGCCATTCGAAGACTAAAGCATACCTCGAGAAGCAAGATATTGAGAACATATCTTGGATAAAATGAAGAACAAATAGATTTTAAAAAGCCAGCGAATATTCGCTGGCTTTTTATTTTTTGTCTTAGTTTTGTAAAAACTTTGATTCATGTCACATATTATTGCACCTTCCATTCTGGCAGCTGATTTTGCCAACCTTCAAAGAGATATTGAACTGGTCAACAGAAGTGAGGCCGATTGGTTTCACATTGATGTTATGGATGGGGTTTTTGTACCTAATATTTCATTCGGGATGCCTGTAATTTCTGCCATTAAAAAGCATGCTTCAAAAACTATGGATGTTCACCTGATGATAGTCGACCCGGACAGGTATATTGAAGATTTCAAAAAAGTCGGAGCTGATATATTGACAGTACACTATGAAGCCTGTAATCACCTTCACAGAACGGTACAGGCCATAAAACAAGAAGGAATGAAGGCTGGAGTTTCGTTGAACCCACATACTCCGGTAGCCGTACTGGAAGATATTATCAAGGATTTGGACCTTGTCCTTTTGATGAGTGTAAATCCGGGCTTTGGAGGCCAAAGTTTTATCGAAAATACTTACAAGAAAATAGGTCAGTTAAGACAGATGATAGAAAGTTCGGGTTCTCAGGCTCTTATTGAGATCGATGGTGGGGTTAATGACAAGAATGCAGAAAAGCTTGTGGCCACAGGTGCCAATGCTTTGGTTGCCGGAAGTTTTGTCTTTCGTAGTCAGGACCCTGAGCAAACGATCCATGATCTGAAGTACTTAAAGTATTAATAACCTATTCATCATCTGATTTTATGTCTTTTATGTTCAGCTGAATTGAAGTAATTCCATTCCAGTGGTTTTCTTCTATAGTGAAGGCTGCTTTAAAAGGGTTCCCGGAGGTGACCAAATCATATTTTTCCGAAAGCCGGAACCCAATTGCATTATAGGTCTTATGATCTGTACCACTAATGATGCTGAGTTTCAAATGATCTTGTTTTTCGCCTATCTTTCGGGCATAGCCGTTATCACGAAGGCCTCTCGCTATAAAAACTGGCTTCATATTCTGAGGGCCAAAAGGCCCCATCTGTTTTAGTATTCTATTAAATTTCGGGGTTATGTCTGACAGGTATATTTCGGCATCAATTTCAATTTGCGGTTCCTGAAAGGCCATAGGTATTTCCTTTGCAACAACTTCTTCGAACTTTTTCTTAAATGCAAGGTAATTTTCCGGCAAAAGTGTGAGTCCCGCGGCATATTTATGGCCACCAAACTGTTCGATCAGTTCACCGCATTGATTCAGAGCCTCGTATACATCATATCCTTTAACAGACCGGGCTGAAGCGGCAAGCTTATTTCCGCTTTTGGTAAAAACAAGGGTGGGCCTGTAGTATTTTTCAATTAATCTTGAAGCTACTATACCGATGACTCCTTTATGCCACGAGTCTTTGCGGACCACCGTGGAAAATGAGTTTTCTTCTTTATTTTCCCTGATCTGAGACAAGGCCTCCTCGGTGATTGACCGATCTAATTCTCTTCTATCAGAATTATAAGCATCAATGGCAACTGCGTGTTGCATTGCAGTCGAATAATCTCTTTCAGTCAATAGCTCTACTGCAAATGATCCATGCTTCATTCTCCCTGCCGCATTGATTCTTGGAGCTACTATAAAAACAATATCTGTTAGGTTTATCAAAGGCTTCTTAACACCTTGAATCAAAGCCCCTATTCCCGGTCGGGCTTGCTTATTAATTACCTGGAGGCCAAAATAAGCAAGAATTCTGTTCTCTCCGGTCAAAGGCACAATATCCGCAGCAATGGCAGTAGCCACCAGATCGAGTGAGGAATACAAATTCTCAAGCCCCTTGCCTTTCTTTTGCTCAAGGGCCTGAATGAGTTTAAAACCAATTCCACATCCGCAAAGCTCATTATAGGGATACTGACAATCATTCCTCTTTGGATCGAGTACCGCAACAGCATCCGGAATAATTTCTCCCGGCCTGTGATGGTCGCAGATGATAAAATCAATTCCTTTTAGCCTGGCATAATCAACTTTTTCCACTGCTTTTATTCCACAATCAAGGGCAATGATCAGACTTACCTCATTGTCCTCGGCATAGTCTATCCCTTCATAAGAGACACCATAACCTTCCATGTACCTGTCGGGGATATAAGTTGAGGTTTTTTCATAAGACCGGTGTAAATAATCGTATACCAGACTAACCGCAGTGGTACCGTCCACATCATAGTCCCCATAGATCATAATATGCTCAGATTCTCGAATTGCTTTTTCAATGCGTTCGACCGCTTTGTCCATATCTTTCATGAGAAAAGGATCATGAATTTGATCCAAGGATGGCCTAAAAAAATCTTTAGCCTGATCGAAATTTTCTATGCCTCTCTGTATCAAAATGGTACTTAAAACCAAGTCAATTCCTAAAGATTTTGAAAGAAGTTCGATTTTTTCCTTTTCAGGTTTTAATTTTT
>CP070731.1:1278415-1292141 GCA_020347545.1 Flavobacteriaceae bacterium
AAATAGCTAATCCGATAAATTTTCAACATTTCTCTTAAAAAAACCAATGGCGGTTAGCGACCAGCCCAAAATGAATAACAATCCACCAAGGGGTGTTATGAACCATATTTGTTCAGCTGCTATAAAACTTGTTGAAATGGCAAACAAGGAGCCTGAAAAGAACAGGATTCCAATCAGAAAAAGGAAGGATACGCTCAATTTTGTTCTGTCTTTCAGAAATGAGCTATTATTTATAAGCAGTATACCAAGAACATGGTACATCATATAACGTACTCCCGTTTCAAAATTCAAAAGTTCCTGAGGATCTAGTTTGTCCTTTAACGAATGAGCACCAAAGGCTCCAAGGGCAATTGTAAGAAGGCCTAATAAAGCTGCTATACCGGAAATTTTAGAGATCATTTCATTCAGTTTAATGAACTGCTAAGATACAGATATATAGAATCCATGACAAGTAAACTAAAGTAATCATTCCGGTTATTTTTTTGTTTTATTCTAAGTTCTAATTCTTTTCATTTTAATTACATTTGGAGAAATAAGAATTGAACTATGAGACGAATATTAATTGTTGGTGCCGGAAGGTCTTCTTCTGCATTGGTCAGGTATCTTTTAGAAAAATCTGATCAGGAGAATTTAAGAATCATTATTGCGGATGTTTCCATTGAAAATGCTAAAAAGCTTGTCGGCGGGCACAAGAACAGCAAGGTCGTTAATTTGGATATTTTTAATGTTGAAAAACGAAAGGAGATCATTCAGGAGTCTGATATTGTTGTATCCATGCTTCCGGCCCGGTTTCATCTTGAAGTAGCCAAAGATTGTCTCGAGTTTGGAAAAAACCTTGTAACAGCTTCTTATATTTCAAAAGAATTGAAGGCTATGAATGAAGAGGTAGTGGAAAAGGGCCTTATTTTTATGAATGAAATTGGCCTGGACCCGGGAATTGATCATATGAGTGCGATGCAGGTAATTGACAGGATAAAAGATAAAGGAGGAAAAATGTTGCTTTTTGAATCGTTTACAGGTGGTCTTGTAGCTCCTGAAAGTGACGATAACCTTTGGAACTATAAGTTCACCTGGAATCCCAGAAACGTGGTTGTGGCCGGTCAGGGAGGTATTGCAAAATTTATCCAGGAAGGGAAGTACAAATATATACCTTATCACAAATTGTTCCGGAGGACTGAATTTCTTTCCATTGATGGTTTTGGCAAGTTTGAGGCATTAGCCAACAGAGATTCCTTGAACTACAGGGAAATCTATGGTTTGAAAGATGCCTTAACGCTTTATCGGGGAACGATAAGAAGAGTTGGTTTTTCAAGGGCCTGGAACATTTTTGTTCAATTGGGAATGACAGACGACAGCTATGTTATGGAAGGTTCGGAGAAAATGAGTTACAGGGAATTTACCAATTCCTTTCTCCCTTATAAACCCCATGATTCGGTTGAGCTGAAGTTGAGACATTATCTCAAAATAGATCAGGATGATGTGATCTGGGAAAAATTACTTGAAATCGATATTTTCAATCCGGATAAAATTGTGGGGTTAAAAAATGCCACTCCGGCACAGATCCTGCAGAAAATCCTGATGGATTCCTGGACCTTGAGCGAGGAAGATAAAGACATGATCGTTATGTATCACAAGTTCGGATTTGAACTAAATGGCGTTAAAAGGCAGATTGAGTCTAACATGGTGGTCCTTGGAGAGGATCAGACTTATACCGCCATGGCTAAAACAGTAGGATTACCGGTTGCCATGGCAACCCTGGATATTCTGAATGGGAAAATTAATAATCCGGGAGTACAGCTTCCGATTGCTAAAGAGGTTTATGACCCCATTTTGAAGGAGCTCAAAGATTACGGTATCACTTTCAATGAAAAAGAGGTTGAATATCTCGGATATAACCCGCACAATCTGGGGGCCTAAAACCGGTTTCCCTTTAATTTATCAGGTTTACATTTCCAGATAAAAATCTTTTACAAGCCTCTTGTAGTCTTCCGTATATTGATGTCGCTCTGTTTCAATTGTCAATTCGTTGATCACGGGCGTATTCAATTGTTTTGAAAATTGTACAAGGCTTCTTTTTAAAGGACTGTTCAGATTTCCTCTGACCCGTGTAATACGAATCGGATTCAATTCAAAAGTTTCAGCAATTTTAATAAATCCGGATTCTTCTTTAAAGGGTATAATAAATGCGCATTGACCGTCTTTCTTCATTAATTTAGAGGTAGATTGCAGTAAGGTGTCAAAACTAAGATCACTGGTGTGTCGGGCAATTGCCCTTTTAGGATTTAATACTTTAAAGGTATCTGTGTAATAAGGAGGGTTACAAAGTATGAAGTCGTATTGATCATCAATTTCCAGAACAAAATTCTGTAAGGAGGCATGATAGCAAAAAAGCCGGTCTGCCCAGGGGCTGTCTTCAAAATTCTCAACGGCTTGCTCATATGCAGCGTCTTCAACTTCCAAAGCATCTATAAGTTCGGCGTCACTTCGTTGAGCCATTTGCAAAGCCAACAGGCCGGTTCCTGCACCAATATCCAATATTGATTCAATGTTTTTCGGAAGGTTCACCCAGGCACCCAACAGGACCCCGTCCGTTCCTATTTTCATTGCACACTTATCTTGTTCAACACTGAATTGTTTAAAATGGAAGGGTTTCTCTGACATGCTTAAGTTAAGAGCGGTTCATATCAATAAGTCCCTCGGGAGTACTTATTAGGACCTTTTTATTTTTTCTGTCAATTTTTTTGATGAAATCATCTACCACAGGGATCAGGATTTCATCTTCATCATTTTTTACCACAAAAAGGAGTTGTGCGGAGGCATCATTAATGGAGTCGATAATTCCTATTTTTCCAAACGATTCATCTTCTATCAAAAAACCCACAACCTCATGAAAGTAAAATTGGTTTCCTTTGAGTTCAGGAAGTAGATCCAGAGGTAAATAAACATCTCTTTTCAACAGGAGTTCCGCTTCTTGTTCCGAATCTACATCTTCGAAACGAATTCGAATATGATTTCCTTTTTGAACAAGGCTGCTTTCTATAAAATAAGGAACGAGGGTTTTACCCATATCTATGAAAACTGCATTCAGATTTTCATATATCTCAGGTTCATCCGTATCAAGCCTCAAAATCAATTCCCCTTTGAAACTGTATTTTTTTACAATCTTACCAAGATAAAAACAATCCTCTTTTTTCATATCCGATTATTGATCCATTCAAAAATAAAACAAAAAAACCTGATAAATCAATATCAGGTTTTCTTACTGGCATGGTGAATATGCCTTATTTTTCCTCTTCTTTTGCTTGCTCAGCAACTTCGTCGATTGTCTTTGGACCTTCATCCTCAACTGCCTCTTCAGCTTTTGCCGCAGCTTCTGCTGCCGCTTTTGCATCAGCTTCAGCCTTGATCGCTTCGTTTTCAGCCTCTTCCGCTGCTGCTTTTCGGCTTTCGTTTATTTCTTTTTCAGCGGACAATTGCTTCGCTTTTTCATCTTCTATTGCTTTGGCAATCTTTCCTTCTTTTGCAGAAACCTTAGCAGCTTTTTCATCTAACCAGGCCTGAAATTTTGCTTCTGCCTGTTCTTCCGTTAAAGCTCCTTTCTTAACTCCGCCTGCAAGATGGTTTTTTAACATAGCACCTTTGTACGATAAGATTGCTCTGGCAGTATCTGTTGGTTGTGCTCCATTCTGAAGCCATTTAACAGCACCGTCAATATCTAAATCGATTGTTGCAGGGTTTGTGTTCGGGTTGTAAGTTCCCAGTTTTTCCAAAGACCTTCCATCTCTTTTTGAGCGAGCATCTGCTGCTACGATCCAATAAAATGGCTTTCCTTTTCTACCGTGTCTTTGAAGTCTGATTTTTACTGAC
Source organism: Flavobacteriaceae bacterium (assembly GCA_020347545.1). Classification (GTDB taxonomy): domain Bacteria; phylum Bacteroidota; class Bacteroidia; order Flavobacteriales; family Flavobacteriaceae; genus Lutimonas. The sequence goes on from CP070731.1 coordinate 1,282,283, forward strand.
ATAATTCTTTAAATTTTTAGGTACTCGACCTAGGTTATTAATATAAATGATTCTACTTTCTCAAAAGTAGGGCGCAAAAATACTAAATTTTATTGATTCACAATTAAAAAATGGCATATAGTTTATTTATCAGCCCTGTGTTGATAACTATTCCCTGTATCAATTGGAACTAAATCTATGAAATAGCTATTTTTATCACTTTCAAATCCTCCATAAAGAGCAGCCCTTATGTATCTTATTTTTGACACTGAAACCACTGGTTTACCAAAGAACTGGAATGCCCCGATTACCGATGTGGACAACTGGCCGCGGTGTGTTCAGATAGCCTGGCAATTGCACGATGAAATGGGACGGATGGTGACTCATGAAGATTACCTCATTATTCCGGAGAATTACAAGATCCCCTACGACGCTGAACAGATTCACGGAATATCTACGGATCTGGCCCTGCAAACAGGTAAGCCATTGATGGAAGTACTTGAATTATTTAACAAGGCTCTTTCGGAAAGCAAATTTGTGGTGGGTCAAAATTTGAATTTTGACTTGAATATCATGGGTTGTGAATTTCACAGGTTAGGTATTGAGACAAGCCTGAATTCGATGCCAGTTCTGGATACCTGTACCGAGAAAACCGCACTTCTTTGCGAGATACCCGGGGGTAGATACGGAAAATTCAAGTTGCCTACCCTGACAGAATTGCACGAAAAACTTTTTAGCGAGCCCTTTCAAGAGGCCCATAATGCAACGGCTGATGTGGAAGCAACGACAAGATGTTTCCTCGAACTTATCAGGCAAGGGCATTATTCAGAAGAAGAACTTCAGGTGGACGGTTCTTTTTTTAAAGATTTCACGGAGCATAATTCCGAGGTCTTTCAGCCAGCCGGACTGATTCATCAGAATTTAAAGAAGGAAAGTGAAAAGATCAGGAAGGCATCGGTTAAAACGTCAACGACAAAAAATGTGATCAGCGACCAGAATATCGAAGCATTGAAAGATGCACGGTTTGCTCATCTTCACAACCACTCTCAGTACTCTATCCTGCAATCAACTTCAAATATTGGAGAATTGGTGAAAGCAGCCGCAGATAATGACATGCCGGCCGTGGCATTGACGGATACGGGAAATATGATGGGTGCTTTTGTGTTTGTCAAAACGGTTCTGAACCACAATAAGAATGCAGAAAAACCTCTAGTTCCAATCATAGGGTGTGAATTCAACGTTTGTGAAAACCATCAGGATAAATCTCATAAGGATAATGGATATCAGGTGGTCCTTCTTGCCAAGAACAAGAATGGTTACCACAATATGGCCAAATTGGCCTCGTCGGCTTATATTGACGGGTTTTATTATGTGCCCAGAATTGATAAGAAATTAATTCAGGAGTTTAAAGATGATATCATTGTTTTAAGTGGGGGCATCAACGGGGAAATCCCGAATAAAATTTTGAATATAGGGGAACATCAGGCGGAAGAAGCCTTACTGTGGTGGAAACAGGAGTTCGGGCAGGATTTTTATTTGGAAATAAGTGATCATCAGCAGGAAAATGAAAAACATATTAATGAGGTTTTGATTGATTTTTCCGGGAAACATGGGGTAAAACTGATCGCCACAAATAATACCTTCTATCTGAATAAATCGGATTCTATGGCGCATGATATCCTGTTATGCGTAAAAGACGGAGAGAAAATAGCAACCCCGAAAGGGAGAGGAAGAGGCTTCAGGTACGGCTTGCCAAATGATGAGTATTATTTTAAGACTCAGGATGAAATGAAGGCATTGTTTCGGCATGTTCCCGAAGCTATAATCAATATTCAGGAAATCGTTGATAAGATTGAGACATTCGAGTTGGCGAGGGATGTTTTGTTACCCAAATTTGACATGCCCGAGCAATTCTATGATTCAAAGGATGAGGAAGATGGAGGTAAAAGAGGAGAGAATGCCTACCTGAGATACCTGACCTATGAAGGAGCAAAAGACAGGTATAAAGAGCTCACGGAAGAAATAAAGGAAAGGCTTGACTTTGAATTGATGATTATTGAAAAAACGGGTTATCCCGGTTACTTTTTGATTGTTGAAGATTTTATCAAGGAAGCCCGAAACATGGGGGTTTCAGTTGGCCCGGGAAGGGGCTCGGCTGCTGGATCAGCAGTGGCCTATTGCCTGGGGATCACAAATATTGACCCTATAAAGTACGATTTACTTTTTGAGCGTTTTCTCAATCCTGACAGGGTGTCCCTACCTGATATCGATATTGATTTTGATGATGAGGGCCGGCAACGTGTGATTGATTATGTAATTAACAAATATGGCTCCAATCAGGTAGCACAGATCATTACCTATGGTACCATGGCGGCCAAATCCTCAATCAGGGATACGGCCAGAGTTCTTGATTTACCACTTCCTGATGCGGATCGTATTGCCAAACTGATTCCGGGACTAAAGCTGAACAATATTTTTGGGACCGATGAGAAGAGTATTTCCAAGGTAAAAGGATTAAGAAGCGAAGAAAAGGCCAACGTGGACGAACTGGTTTCCATGGCAGATGGTCAGGGACTTGAAGCTGAAACCATCAATCAGGCCAGGATGCTGGAAGGATCTGTAAGAAATACCGGTACCCACGCTTGTGGGGTGATCATTACACCTGAGGATATTACAAATTTGATTCCGGTGGCTACTGCCAAAGGGACCGATATGTATGTAACTCAGTTCGATAATGGGGTGGTTGAAGATGCCGGCCTGTTGAAAATGGATTTTCTCGGACTGAAGACACTAACCCTGATTAAAGACACAGTAAAAATTGTAAAGGCTTTGCATGGAATCGATCTGGTTCCGGATGATTTTCCACTTGACGATGAAGAGACTTATGCGCTGTTTCAACGGGGAGAAACCATAGGTATTTTTCAGTATGAATCTCCTGGTATGCAGAAGCATATGAAATCTCTGAAGCCCACTGAATTTGCCGATCTGATCGCCATGAATGCCCTCTACCGGCCGGGGCCTATGGAATATATACCTTCCTTTATTGACAGGAAGCATGGAAGGGAAGAGATCAAGTATGACCTTCCTGACATGGAGGAATATCTAAAAGAAACCTATGGAATTACGGTGTACCAGGAGCAGGTTATGCTGCTGTCACAGAAACTAGCCGATTTTACAAAGGGCCAGGCGGATATGCTGCGTAAGGCCATGGGTAAAAAAATATTTGCCCTGCTTGAAAAACTTAAGCCTTTATTTATTGAGGGAGGTAAGAAAAATGACCATCCTGAGGAGGTGCTGGAAAAAATATGGAAAGACTGGGAGGCTTTTGCAGCCTATGCCTTTAACAAGTCTCACTCCACCTGTTACGCCTTTATCGCCTATCAGACAGCTTATTTAAAGGCTCACTACCCGGCGGAGTATATGGCCTCTGTGCTGAGTAACAACATGAACGATATCAAGCAAGTTTCCTTTTTTATGGAGGAATGCAAAAGGGCAGGTATTGAGGTATTGGGTCCTGATATTAATGAATCTTATTATAAGTTCTCGGTAAACAATCAAGGCGCTGTTCGGTTTGGAATGGGTGCGATACGAGGAGTAGGAGAAGGAGCCGTTCGTGCCATTGTTGACGAAAGAAAGGAAAACGGGAATTTCCGTTCTATTTTTGATGTAACGAAACGGGTGGATCTGAGAGCGGCGAATAAAAAAGCCTTTGACGGACTTGTACTGGGGGGAGCATTTGATTCGTTTCAAACGGCCAACAGGTCCCAGTATTTCGCTTTGGATGAGAAGGGCATCACCTTTATTGAAAAGGCGATTCGCTATGGCAATAAATTCCAGGAGAGCAAGAACTCAGCTCAGGTCTCTTTATTTGGAGAGGCTTCAGAGGTTCAGTTTGAGGAGCCTGTAATTCCTCCTTGTGAGCCATGGAACGTTATGGAGAAACTTTCTAAAGAGAAGGAAATGATCGGTATTTATATCTCGGGTCACCCGCTTGATGATTTTAAAACTGAGATCCAGTATTTTTGTAATGCCGGGGTGGAGGCCCTTAAAAAGATCAATGAGCTCGAAGGAAAGGAGCTGGCTTTTGCAGGTATAATTACCGATGTGCAGCACCGGGTGAGTAAAAATGGAAAACCATGGGGGCTGTTTACTTTTGAAGACTACACCGATGCCCATGAGTTTCGATTATTCAATGAGGATTATTTGAAATTCAGGCATTTCCTTATTCCAAACACCTTTTTATATCTCAAAACAGTAATGCGAAGGGCCTGGCAGAATGGGGATGTAAGGGTACAAATCACTGCGATTCAGCAATTGCAGGATGTCCTCTCGAAAATGGCGAAAAAGATCACCTTGAATGTTCCCATTGAAAATATATCTGAGTCAAATATTGAAAAGTTTGATGCGGTTTTTAAAAAACATCAGGGAAGCCAGCATTTGAATTTTATGATTATCGATCAAAAAGAGAAGCTTAAACTCAACATGCCCAGCAGAAGTTCAAAAATAAATATCACCAAGGAACTCATTGACGAACTCAATGAAAATGAATGGAGTTTTAAGTTGAACTAGCGATTCATAAAGTCGGCAAGCAATCGGTGGAAGTGGTGAACCCCTTTTTCCCTTGTGGGTGAAAATCTTCCTTCTTTATAAAAAGAGGAAAGTATGCCTTTTTGAACGTTTTCAACAACGAATTCATCCTCTCTTTCCACTTTGTCAAGATCCTGTCCCGCCCCTTTTTCCAGTTTTTCCGGATCATAAACATAGCTGATAAAAGATACTTTTGTTCTTTCCTTGCTTAAGGGCCTGACAACATTAATAGAAAGTCCCCAGGGGTAAAAGTTGAACATCATATTGGGAAAAACCCAATAGTAATAGGCAGCTACATTCTTTCCGTAGTCAACATGATCCGAAGGAAGTTCAAATATTTCATTGGAATCATCGGTATATCCAATCTGGAGATTACAGTGCTTATATGTTTCGGTTCTATAGCTGCCGTAGTCAAGAACCTGGTTCAGGCCTTCATGAACAAAAGGAACGTGAAATCCTTCCAGATAATTGTCACAGTATAAGGCCCAGTGCGCCAGTACCAAATAATCCCGTGATAGGGAATTGTCTAATTTAAATTCATTTATCGGCAGAAACCCGATTCTTTCCTTCATGATGTCTATCACCTCATTGAAATCGAATGAAGGTTCGAGGCTGGTGAATAAAAGAGGTCCCCATTGGATCAAAGGAAAGTCCTTAAGATGATCACATTCTCGTGGAAAGTTCTCGGCTTCTTTGAATTCAGGCATATGTTCAAATTTCCCTTTCAAATCAAAACGCCGTCCGTGATACATGCAAGTGAGTTTTTTCTGTTTACCGCTTCCTAAAACAACAAGATTCGCCCTGTGCGTGCAAACATTCGTCATGCAATGAAGCCGATCCTCCTCGTCCCTCGTCAAAACCAATGGTTCCGTCATGTACTTATCGAGCAGTACAAAAGGGTGAGCCGATTTTGCAATTTTTACAAGATTTTCGTCCCCGACAAACTGCCAGGATTTTAAAAAGATCTTTTCTTTCATGATTTCAAAGACCTTTTTATCTCGGTAAAAACTTGATGGAAGTGTACTAGCTTTTGTAATATCCGGATCTACAAAGAAATGATTGCTCATGATGCTGCTCTTATAATTTATTGTATCATTGTTCTAATGTAATAATTTAAATGACAATTTAGCTTCTTCCATAATGAAAAATACGGCGCATACCGAATACTTGCAACTTGAATCTGTTCTCATCAAACCTGTAGATTCAGCGTTTGTTTCCCAGGAGAAAATTGATCAGGAGTGGAACGATTTGAACTATCTTGAAAAACCAGACTTTGAACTGGCAAAAGAGGAATACAAAAACTTTGAGGTAATCTTTCTCAATAAAAAAATTAAAGTTCATCACTTATCTGAAAATGACCAGTTAAGTATGGATTCCATGTACTGCAGAGACGCTTCAATAGCCACGGATTTTGGTGTGATTTTATGCAGGATGGGAAAAACGGAACGTCAAGGAGAACCCCTTGCTCAAAAAGAGTTTTTTTTAGAACAGGGAATAGATATTTTAGGTACTATTGAAGCTCCAGGTACTTTGGAAGGTGGTGATGTTGCCTGGTTAGACGAAAGGACGCTGGCAGTGGGTCACACCTACCGAACCAACAGGTCAGGAATCGAGCAATTGAAATCAATGCTTGAGCCACATGGCGTTGAGGTCGTGGTTATTGAATTACCGCATTATAAGGGGCCTAGTGACGTTTTTCATTTAATGTCCATTTTTAGCCCGGTTGCAGAAAAACTGGCGGTAGTCTATTCACCGCTGATGCCGATATATTTTAGAAATGATTTGCTACGCAGAGGATATGAGCTTGTAGAGGTTCCCGATGAGGAATTTGAGTCTATGGGTTGCAATGTTTTGTCAATTGGGCCGAAACAGTGCATAATGATTGAAGGAAACCCTGTGACGGAGCAAGGCCTAAGAGATAAAGGATGCGAAATATATCTTTATAAAGGAGAGCATATTAGTGTCATGGGCGGAGGGGGGCCAACCTGTCTTACCCGACCCTTAAAAAGATCCTCTAATAAGTGAAATTCTTCAAGCTATTAATTTGTATTTTTACCCCTGTTAAATTCTTATAATGAACATACATTTTATTTCCATAGGAGGCAGTGCCATGCATAACCTGGCCCTGGCACTTCATGATAAAGGAGACCTGATTACGGGCAGTGATGATGCGATTTTTGAACCTTCCAAATCAAGATTAGAATCAAAAGGCCTTTTGCCGGATGATTTGGGGTGGTTTCCGGAAAAGATCCATAAAGGTCTTGATGCTATAATACTTGGGATGCACGCCAAAGCTGATAACCCTGAATTGATCAAAGCCCAGGAACTGGGTATACCTATTTTTTCCTATCCGGAATACCTGTATGAGCATTCTAAAAATAAGACTCGTGTGGTTATTGGAGGCTCCCATGGAAAAACAACAATTACCTCGATGATTCTCCACGTATTGAAGTATCACAATATCGAGGTGGACTATATGGTGGGTGCACAGCTTGAAGGGTTTGAAAGGATGGTTCATTTGACAAATGAAAATGAAATTATTGTCCTTGAAGGGGATGAATATCTGTCTTCACCTATAGACCTTCGTCCTAAATTTCATTTGTATAAGGCCAATATCGCCTTGTTAAGTGGGATAGCCTGGGACCATATCAATGTCTTTCCAACCTATGAAAACTATGTGGATCAGTTCCGGATTTTTACGGATACCATGGTAAAAGGGGGTATGATGGTGTATAACGAGGAGGATAAAGACGTCAAAAAAGTGGTTGAGGAATCCTCGAATCAGATCAAAAGATATCCCTATAAAACTCCGGACTATACCGTTGAGGACGGGGCAACAATTCTTGAAACCGAAGAAGGGGAAATTCCACTAGAGATCTTTGGAAAACACAATTTACAGAACCTGGAAGGAGCCCGTGGGATTTGTTTTCATTTAGGTGTTAGTGAAGCAGATTTTTATGAGGCAATAGCTGATTTTAAGGGAGCAAGTAAAAGGCTGGAAAAAATTGGAGAAAACAACGAAACTGTAATTTTCAAAGATTTTGCCCATTCTCCATCCAAGGTCGAGGCAACAACGAATGCGGTTAAAGAACAGTATCCAAACAGGACCGTTTTAGCCTGTCTTGAATTGCACACTTACAGTTCACTGAACGAGGAATTTTTAAAGGAGTACAGAGGGAGCCTTGAGAAAGCGGATCAGGCAGTTGTTTTTTATTCACCGCATGCGGTAAAGATCAAACGGTTAAAAGAAGTTAGTGAGGAACAGATCTCAAAAGCATTTCAAAGGGACGACCTGATCATTTATACGGAACCAAAAGAATTTAAAGACTTTTTGTTTTCCAAGGACCTGAGCAATACGGCACTTCTGTTGATGAGCAGCGGGAATTACGGTGGATTGGAATTTGATGAGGTAAAAGAGTTGCTTTAAACTATTCTTTGTAACCAAAACGTTTTAACTGACTGCTACTGCTTCGCCAGTTTTTATTTACTTTGACATAGAGGTCGAGAAAAATTTTCTTCCCAAAAAATTTTTCTAAATCTTTACGCGCTTCCATACCCACTCTTTTTAAAGACGAACCTTTGTGCCCAATGATGATACCTTTTTGGGTATCTCTCTCGACCATAATTACCGATCGTATTTTTATAATTTTGGCTTCCTCTTTAAATTCTTCCGTTTCTATTTCAACCGAATAAGGAATTTCTTTTTTAAAGTGTAAAAGGATTTTTTCTCTAATGGTCTCATTCACAAAAAAGCGTTCCGGTTTATCCGTTAGCTGATCTTTAGGATAAAATGGAGGGGATTCAGGCAGCAGTTCAACAATACGGTTCATGATGGTATCAATGTTGAATTTTTCAAGAGCAGAAACAGGGTGTATTTCAGCATTTGGCAAAATTTCTTTCCAATATGCCACCTGTTCTTCCAGATCCTTTTGGCTCGACTTGTCAATCTTGTTCAAAAGAAGTAAAACCGGAATTTTAAGACTTAGAATCTTTTTAAAGAAAGCTTCATTTTTTAGGCCCTTCTCTCCTGTTTCAACCATATAAACCAGGATATCGGCATCCTCAAAAGCAGTTTTTACAAAGTCCATCATAGACTCCTGTAATTCATAGGCAGGGTTAATAATACCAGGGGTATCTGAAAAGATGACCTGATAATTCTCGTCATTGACGATGCCAAGAATTCGATGTCTTGTGGTCTGGGCCTTGGATGTAATAATCGATAATCTTTCCCCAACAAGGGCATTCATCAGGGTAGATTTACCCACATTTGGATTCCCTATAATATTTACAAATCCCGCTTTATGCTTCATTTCCATATAATTGAATTGCAAAGGTAAGCTTTTAAGATTCCACAGACTATAGAATGTATTTCCCTTTAAATTAAATCTCGAATTTTAGATAAGAGCGAAACCGAGGATCAGATATAATGCAGTGGTTATTATTCCTCCGATCAAGGCATAAGGCAATTGTGTTCTTACATGGTCAATATGATCTGAAGCTGAAGCCATTGAAGAAATGATACTTGTGTCGGAGATTGGAGAACAATGATCTCCAAAAATTCCTCCGCCCAGGGTTGCAGCAATCACCAGAGTCACTTCCGCCCCGTGAATATTGGCCATGGGTATGGATATGGCCAGCATGATGGCAAATGTTCCCCAGGAAGTTCCGGTGGAGAAGGCTATAAATGAGCTGATGACAAAAACAAGAGCCGGCAGAAACTGAGGAGAAAGCCAGTCTTTTGACCAGTTGGCCACAAACTGGCCCGTTCCCAAAGCATTACAGGCATCTCCAATGGCAAATGCGAGGAGCATTAAAATTGCCAATGGCATCAATTCGCTTATGCCTTTTAAGGTCAGGTCTACCATTTCTTTTAATTTCATGATTCCCTGGGACCTGTAAAGAATCATGGCTACGATGATAGAAGTTATAACTGCATATAGAACAGACGAGGAACCTGATCCGTTACCGATTGCTTTGGTAACATGATCCCAGAATGAGTTAGAACTTTCCACCTTGGACCATCCGGTATAGGCAAGATTAACCGGCATCATGACGACCATGGTTAATAACGGCACGACCATATTATAGGATTTAGCCTTTATTCCCTTCTTGGGTTCATAGGAGGTTATCACATCTGAAATCATGGGTTTTGATCCTTCATCCATCAACATTCCTGTTTCCAGGGTTCTTTTTTCGGCTTTCCGCATTTGGCCAATATCTCTTTTGCTTACAATAACAATAAATAATATGATCAGGGCCAAAATCGGGTAAAAGTTAAAGGCAATTGAAGACA
>CP070731.1:1292241-1299103 GCA_020347545.1 Flavobacteriaceae bacterium
TGATAGGGCAAGCTGAACGGTAAATCAATAATTCCAAGGTGAATAACATAGATAACATCATAAAACGATTGCAGCTTTTGCCTCATCCTGAAGGAGGATATTATAAGGAAACCTACAGAAGTGAGATTGTCGCGGATAAAAAAGATCTTCCTGACCGGTTTAAGAGCAATAGAAATTTTTGTACCGCCATTTATTTCTTGCTCACCTCAGGCAATTTTTCTGCTTTTCATAAAATCAGGCAAGATGAGATCTGGCATTTTTATGATGGTTCTCCCATTTCCTTGCACATTATCACCATAAACGGTTCTTATGAGAAGCATATGATCGGTTCGAACCTTGAAAATGGAGAACTTCCTCAATATGTTGTTAAAGGAGGAGATTGGTTTGCCTCTGAAATAGAGGCCCCGGATAGTTATGGGCTGGCTGGGTGTACAGTATCACCGGGATTCGATTTCGAAGACTTTGAAATGGCCGAAAGGGAAGATCTGATTGGCAGATATCCGGATATGAAAGACATCATCAATAAGCTTACACGATGATTTCCATGTTAGATTAAGTTTCAGAAATCTTAATACTTCATTTGGCTCATAAAAGATAATAAAACCTTATTATCCAATAATTAGAGGTATCTTTGCAATTCTTAAAAAATTAGATGACTTTCAAAGATTTAGGGCTTATACCTTCAATTCTCCGCACACTGGAGGAACAGGGATATGAAAAGCCAACCCCCATACAACAACAAGCAATTCCTGTTTTATTAAAAGAAAGAGACCTTTTGGGATGCGCTCAAACAGGTACAGGTAAAACAGCTGCTTTTGCTATTCCTATACTTCAGCATTTGAGTCAACCTCATCACGAGCCAAGTGGAAGGAGAAAGATAAAGGCGCTGATCATTACCCCTACAAGAGAGCTTGCTACTCAAATAGGGGAAAGTTTCTCTGTATATGGTAAATACACAAAGTTAAAGAATACGGTCATTTTTGGAGGAGTCAAACAAAGGGCTCAGGTTGATGCTTTAAGAAGAGGTGTTGATATATTGATAGCAACGCCCGGAAGGCTACTGGATCTTATAAACCAAAAAAAGATCAGCCTTAGAGATATTGATTATTTTGTGCTGGATGAAGCAGATCAGATGCTGGATATGGGTTTTATTCACGATATAAAAAAGATAATTGCCTTGTTGCCTAAAGACAGGCAATCATTGTTTTTTTCTGCCACTATGCAGCCAAAAATTGTGGCCTTATCCAAACAGATTCTGGGAAACCCTGAAAGAGTTACCATTGAGCCTGAACAGACTACAGCTGAAAAGGTTGAACAAAGCCTATACTATGTCTCGAAGCGAAATAAGATCAAACTTTTAAAGCATTTGTTACAAATGCATTCCATGAATTCTGTCTTGGTTTTTTCTCGGACTAAACACGGGGCAAATAAGATCGTTAAGTTGTTGGTCAGAGATGGGATGGATTGTGCCGCTATCCATGGAAATAAATCTCAAAAAGCACGTGAAATAGCCCTTGATAATTTTAAAAAAGGGAAGATTTCAATACTCGTAGCTACAGACATTGCAGCAAGAGGGATCGATATTGATGAATTGTCATATGTTGTAAACTACGACCTGCCTAATGTACCTGAATCTTACGTTCACAGAATAGGCAGAACCGGCAGGGCCGGCTTGAGTGGAATGGCAATTTCTTTCTGTGATGCCCTGGAAAGGCCGTATCTAAAGGATATTGAAAGACTTATCGATAAAAAAGTGACTGTGATCCACGATCACCCGTTTCTCAACGACGAGCTGGAAAATGAATCAAGGAAACCAGATCGAAACCATGGCCATAAAAGAAAACCCAAACCAAGTTCATCTTCCCGTAAAAAGAGAAATGGAGGAAAGAACAACTACTGGAGAAAAAGAAAGACTGGGGGAAATAGAAAAGCCGGTTAGAAATGCATCATTTACCGGGGAAATCTGGTTCATTATGATTTAAATCATTTTATTTCTGAGAGATTTTTTGGTACTTTATCATAGATTAAAAGGCCATGTAGGATGAAAAAAAATGAACCGATTTCAAGTATTATGACCAGGGAGGTCGTTACTTTGAGCTTAGAGGATACGCTGTATTCGGCAGAGAAGAGAATGAAAACCAATCAAATCAGGCACATGCCTGTCGTTGAAAACGATAAACTGATCGGGTTGATCAGCCTTTCTGACTTACAACGTGTGAGTTTTATTGACGCCTACGGGAAGGAAGGTACAGAAGATACGCCTATTTATAACATGCTTGACATCAAAGACCTGATGATCAAGGAACCTTTAACTGCAAGTCCTCAAACCACAATTCTTGAGGTTTCTAAACTTTTGGCCAGTAAAGAATTTCATTCTTTACCGGTAGTAGAAGAAGATAAACTGGTGGGAATAATTACCACTACGGATCTTTTGCACTATTTTATTGAATTGTGCTGATCCAACATGGCGGCAACTTTGTGGAGAATGGTTTCTGCCAGTTTAATTTTCGATTCCACCGTCCATCCGGCCACATGAGGACTTAAAAGTACCTTATCTGAAGAGATCAAATATTGAAAATCTTCGGGTAAGGTACTTTCATTTGAAAAAAAGTTCTCAAAAGAAGTCTTTTCGTATTCAAGTACATCCAGGCAGGCTCCCAGAACCTTTCCCGATCTGATAGCCTTGACCAGGTCTTTGGTAACTACCGCCGATCCTCTGGCAGTATTGATCAGGTAAATATTATTTTTGCACTTTTCTAAAAATGAAGTAGTGATCATTCCTGTGGTAAGTTCCGTCTGTGGAGTGTGAAGGCTGAGGACCTCTGTTTTTAAAAACAATTCCTCCAGATCCACCTGACGTGCGTTTTTATCACCAACATTAGGTTTAATATCATAACAAAGGACGTCGCAATCAAAACCCTGTAGTTTTTTGGCAAAGGCCTTCCCCATATTGCCATATCCAATCAGGCCAATTGTTTTTCCTTCCAGCTCAATACCGCGGTTATCTTCACGCAGCCAGATACCTTTCCTTATTTCATTGTCAGCTTTTTTGAGTTTATTAAAAAGTGCCAGGATCATTCCCAGAGCGTGCTCACCCACAGCATTTCTATTTCCTTCAGGAGCTGCAAGCAAGGTGATATCTTTTTCTCGCGCAAAATCAATGTCGATATTTTCAAGGCCTGCACCTACACGGCCGATAAATTTAAGCTGAGATGCCTTTTCAAGAAAAGTTTTATCGATCGAAAATCGGCTTCGAATGATCAAACCATCGTATTTATGGATTTTACTTTCTATTTCAGCTTTGGAGGATTTATAATCTTCATCGCACTTACATCCTAAATGTTTTAAGCCTTCAAGAAGGATGGGATGATTCGTATCTACAAAAAGTACCTGCATAGTCGCTCAGATTTTTTACAAAAATATGGGAACCCGTTTATTAAAAGATGCTTAATTTTAAAAAAAAATATGACATGAGAATGAATTTGTATCGCTTTTTTCTGGGGGTTTTTCTTTTTATCCTGTTACCGGTTCAGGCTCAGGATTATTATTTAGAAGAGTTTAAGCCATTTAATGAGAGTATACCAAGCCCGGAAGAATTCCTGGGTTATCCTGTTGGAGAATATCACACAAGACACGACCTTGTGGTTGCCTACATGTACACTTTGGCAGAACTTTCTGATAGAGCAGCTGTCTACGTCTATGGTAAAACTCATGAAAACAGAAAGTTGCTTTTGCTTCAGATCAGTGAAGCAGGACATATCTCTAACCTTGAAGAACTTAAAAGAAAGCATTTAGAAGTGGTTGACCCCTCAATAAAGGTACAGAACTTCAAAAACCTTCCTCTGTTCATAAATCTTGCCTACGGGGTTCACGGTAATGAGCCTTCGAGTACGGAAGCTGCCATGCTGATGGCGTATACACTGGTAGCTTCTGAAAATGAAGAAATAAAGAAGTTTCGAAAGGAATCAGTTGTATTCCTCGATCCGACCATTAACCCAGACGGAAGGGACAGGCACAGCAATTGGGCGAACAGATATAAAGGGGCTCCTCTGATTGCAGATAAATACGATATTGAGCATAATGAGGCGTGGCCAGGAGGAAGGACAAATCATTACTTATTTGATTTGAACAGGGACCTTTTATTAGGGGTTAACCCGGAGTCACAGGGAAGATTAAAATGGTATCACGATTGGTATCCGAATGTCGTAACAGATTTCCATGAAATGGGAACCAACAGTACTTATTTTTTTGAACCAAAGAACAAATCTGGCTCAATGAACCCCATTACGCCGTCTGAGAACAGAGATGTTTTAAATAAGGTATTCTCAGATCAATTTGCGGCGGACCTTGATAAAATAGGCTCTTTTTACTTTACCGATGAGATATATGATTCAACTTATCCCGGATATGGCTCGACCTATATGGATCTGCAAGGAAGTTTGGCCCTGCTGTTTGAACAGGCAAGTTCCAGGGGTCATTTACAGGAAACCACAACGGGTGAAATTTCGTTTCCATTTACCATCCGAAACCAGTATGTATCGAGTATTGCCACAGTAAGGGCAGCCGTGGACAATAAGGAACTGCTTTACGATTATCAAAATCGTTTTTTTACAGATGCTCTAAAAAAGGCTGGAAATTCAAAGGTGAAGGCCTATGTCTTTGGCGATCCATATGACAAGGGCAGGGTGAAGGCCTTTATTGATGTTTTGCTACAGCACCGGATTGAAGCATATCCGCTTAAAAAGGAAATCAAAGTGTCAGGGACCAACTTTAAACCCGGTGAATCTTATGTGGTCCCTGTCAAACAGAAACAATACTATATGGTTCAGTCTTTGTTTGAGACTTTTGAAAAATACCGTGACAGTGTTTTTTATGACGCATCTGCCTGGTCTCTGGTAAATTTTTACAATATGAAATACAAACCTTTGGACAAAATTCCTTCTATGGGTGAAAGGGTGACTTCGGAATCGAATAGAATCCGGTTGACGGAGGTTGTGAAAAGTGATTATGCCTATTTGATTCCTTATGAAGAATATTATGCACCCGCAGTTCTGTACGGCCTTCAAAAAAGAGGGCTGGTCGTTAAGGTATCCAGTAAACCTTTTTCGATGAGCACGACAGAAGGGGATGTTGATTTTAACAGAGGTACTTTAATGGTCCCTGTTGAGGATCAGTTTGGGCTTCCTTCAGATTCGGTTTTCCAGTGGGTCAAAAAGACCTGCTCCCAATTCAAAATAAAGGCTCACTCGGTTGAAACAGGTATGATGAAAAAAGGAAATGGTTTGGGAAGCGAAAGCTTTAAAACCCTAAGAAAACCAACTGCCATGATGGTAGTTGGAGGTACCGTAAGAAGTTATGAGGCAGGTGAAGTTTGGCATTTGTTTGAAAACAGAATGAATATCCCTTTAGTTAAAGTTCCTGAAGAACGGTTTTATCTAACGGATATCTATCGGTACAATGTGATCATCATGGTATCGGGGAACTATCGGATGATGAACAAAAAAGAGCAGAACAGGTTGAAGCAATGGATTGCCGATGGAAACACCTTGATAACTGTCGGGAAGGCATCCTCCTGGGTAGTACAACAGAAAATTGCGGTAGAAAAGTTGATTGTCAAAAAGAAAGATTCCCAGGCGATTTCTGAAAGAAAGGAATATGCGGATGCCAAAGGAAGCATTGAAAAGCAAAATCTGGGAGGGGCTATTTTTGGAATTGACCTGGATATTACCCATCCTGTCGCTTATGGGTATATGGATAAGCAAATACCGGTTTATAAAAACAATCGCGTTTGGATCGCCCCGGCAAAAAATGCGTTTTCAACGGTAGGAAAGTATCTGGCCGAACCTCATATTGACGGATATATAAGTTCAGAGAACCTTGAAAAAATGAAGCATTCAGCATCGATTATTGTAAGTAAAAGGGGGAAAGGCAGAATAATCCTTTTTGCCGATAATCCCAATTTCAGAGGTGCCTGGTACGGAACAAATAAATTATTTATGAATGCGGTTCACTTCGGCTCCCTTGTAGCGGTTCCTGAATAGTAGCTGAACCAAAACAGCAGTAATAAAAAAACTCCAAAGATTTCTTTGGAGTTTTATATGCTTTTTAAAAGTGATTTTTAATTTTTCAACGCCTCTGCACCACCAACAATCTCAAGGATTTCATTGGTAATAGATGCCTGACGTGCTTTGTTGTATACAAGAAGCAATTCGTCTCTCAGTTCTGTAGCATTATCCGTTGCTTTGTGCATCGCAGTCATCCTTGCTCCATGTTCAGAAGCGTAAGAATCTCTGATTGCTTTGTACAATTGCATTTTTAAAGATTTGGGAATAAGGCCCTGTACAATCTCGCTTTTATTTGGTTCAAAAATATAGTCAGCTTCTCCTTCACTTTCTTCTTCAGAAGACACAATAGGCAAATATTGTTCCTCAGTGATTATTTGAGTAGCAGCATTTTTAAACCTGTTATATACCAAATCGATTTTATCGAAATCACCCTCTTCAAATCGTTGCATCAGGTCTTCAGCAAAAGGAGCAGTATTTTCAAAAGTCAAATCGTCAAACAATTCGCTTTCGAATTTGTAAATATCAAATTCTTTGGATAAAATATCATTTCCTTTTTTACCAATGGTCAAAATCGATATGTCTTTTCCTGCATATTTGGTTTTGGCCAAATGGGTTACTTCTTTAATGATAGAAGAATTAAAACCTCCGCAAAGACCTCTGTTCGAAGTGATGGCAACGATCAATACTTTTTTAACCTCTCTTTCCTGCGTGTAAACCCCGCCGTCATCAGCATCAAGTGTTGCACTCAGGTTTTGTAACAGTTCGGTTAATTTATTAGAATAAGGACGCATTTGCAC
>CP070731.1:1299203-1314247 GCA_020347545.1 Flavobacteriaceae bacterium
ACGAAATAAGGGCTTTTACGATTGACACCTTTGAATTTTTCATCAATTTCCTCTTTTACGCTTTCAATATAGCCTTCCACATCTTCTATTTCGAACAGCAAATAGGTGAGTAATTCCTTATTTTCTTTCTTAAACCGGGAAAGTCTTAAACAAAGGTCAAGAATTTCCTTTGGGGACCTCTCCTGCAATTCCTTTTTTAATTCTCTAACTGTAGCTGATTTCATCGGATCGAATATATCACAAATATAAAGCTATGTCTTGAGTAAATGGGAATTTGTCCTATTTTTGCCTCAAAAATACCTGTCCTTGATCAGCATCTCAGTTATCATTGTCAATTTTAACGCCCGATACTTCTTAAAGAATTGTATTGAGAGTCTGCTTGAATCCAAGATGAAAGATCAGATCGAAATCATTGTTGTCGACAATAATTCCACCGATGGCAGTAGCGCCATGCTCAAAGGCGAATTTCCCGGGGTAACCTGTATTGAAAACGAAGAGAATATAGGATTTTCCAAAGCGAATAACTTAGGTGTGAAAATTGCCAAAGGGAAATATGTGTTGATTTTGAATCCGGATACATTGCTGAAATCAACTACCCTTGCTGAATTTTACTCATTTGCTGAACAGCAGGCCGATTTTGGAGCGGCAGGAGCACATTTTATTGATGGTTCAGGGAAGTATCTGCCTGAAAGCAAGCGTAACTTCCCCACATTAAAGGTTGCAGGTACAAAGTTATTAGGTTATTCAAAACTTTATTATTCGAACCATATTAAAAAAGAGCAGGTTACCCGGATTGAAATCCTGACGGGTGCCTTTATGTTTATCAGAAGAAGTGTTTTTGATGAGATTGGTGGTTTTGACGAGGATTTTTTCATGTATGGGGAAGACATTGATCTGAGTTACAGAATTCTTAAAGCAGGTTATAAAAATTTCTACCTGGGCAACAGCAGAATATTACATTTTAAAGGAGAGAGCACCTTAAAGGATCGGTTTTATTTGAAGAATTTTTACGGTGCCCTGAGTATTTTTTACAAAAAGCATTTTCCGGATAAGAAATGGTTATTTGGACCAATTGATATTTTGATCCAAGGTCTTATCTCCGTAAATTCAATTGGGGTTCCTAAGAAAACGAAAAAAGCAGGCAAAATCAAATCTTTCCTATTTATTGGAGAAGATCAGGATTGTTATTCCAAATTGGTTCATAAGATAGAACCTGCATCGAGTTCGATCCACAAAAAGGTTGACTTTTCCTTAAATGAATTCGAGTATGTATTTTTTGATTCCGGAAGTTTAAGTTACACTGAGATTATTGAAAAAATTGGGGATAAGAGTTTCTCAGGTGTCAGGAAAAGGATTATTTCAAAGGATCGCAGATATTACCTGGGCAGCGATCGTTCAGACAAAAGGGGAGAGGTCATAGATATTTAATGGAGGTGTTTATTTGATCATAATTCTTGCATCCACAGCCGTAATTCCCGCATCATTAAGAATCAAAGGATTTATATCGAGTTCAGTAATCTCCGGATTTTGAAGCATTAACCCTGAAACCAGTTCAATTGATTTGTAAAACGCTTCCAAATTACAAGAAGCCTTCCCTCTAAGACCTTTAAGGATAGGATATATTCGTAAGGATTCAACCATCTTTTGAGCTTCTGAGGCATTGATTGGCGCCAGGGATTGAGTTCTGTCGTTAAGGGTCTCCACATAAATGCCGCCGGCCCCACACATGATCAGGGGAGGAAAGCCCGGCTCTCTTTTTGCTCCGATAAAAACCTCTTTTCCACGTATCATTTCCTGGATCAATACACCTTCAGCAGCTTCGATCTTCATCAGCGATGTATAATTTTCAACAAGATCCTGTTTACTGTTGACATTGAGAATAACGCCTTTTTGATCCGTTTTATGCAGCGGACCAATGACTTTCTGGGCTACCGGGAAGCTCACATGGTCACAGCACTCTTCGAGTTCTGATTTTGAAGTGACTATTCGCTGACTTACCACGGGTATGCCAATTTCCGATAAAATCTCAAAGCACACCTTTGGTGAAAGAAATCCTTTAATTTGAGACTCAATCAAACCTTGAATGGTGTTGAGCCTACCTTTTTCAACAAGAGCTCTCCTGTAATCGGTAAAATCAACTGCTGCTATTCGGGCAAGGCAAGTGCCAAAAAGGTACTCATCATAAAAGGCGGTATTTCCTTTTTCAATGAATGATTTGATTTCGTTTTTTACATTGACAACCGAGGGCATGATGGCAAAAATCGGTTTTTTACAGCTTGCTATCATCTTATGAATAACCTCATAGGGAGCTTTTACGCTTCCAAGACCCGGGCTGCCAAAAATCACTACAATGGAATCTATCTGATCCACTTCATGTTCACAATATTCCAGTACTGTTCTCAACTGATCGGCATTGCCCGTAGCCAGCATATCAACAGGATTACTCGTAGCTGCACCTGGATAAAGCATTGAGCTCAATTCAATTTTATGTCTTTCCGAAAGATCAGGTACAGAAAGTTTATTTTGAGTTAAAACATCGGTTAGGATAACAGCCGGTCCTCCCGCATGAGTAATGATGCCAATATTTTTAGGAATAGTCTCCAAAGATTGAAGAATCGCTCCGGTGGTTATCAATTCATACCTACTCTCACAGAGAATGATTCCTGCTTTTTTAAACAAGGCCTGAATAAAGACTTCTGGATTTGCCATTGCACCTGTGTGGGAAGCTGCCGCATGCTGGCCTTTGCTGGTCCGACCAGCCTTTAGGGCTACTAACGTACAACCTTTAATTTTTAATGAAAGAGCATGTTCAAGAAGTTTTTCAGGATGCTTCACGCCTTCAACATAGAGTAATTTTATCCTGCTGCTTTCTTTTTTGTTATAGGAGATATCCAGATATTCAAGAATTTCTTCAACCCCGATCTGAGCACTGTTGCCAACGGTGTAAAGTCCCGAAAAGGACAAGCCGATCTGTTGTGCAGCTTCAATGGTAAATACAGCGGTTGCGCCTGAAGCAGAAATAAAATCAACTCCATATTTTGTTATTTTCGGAACGGGCCGGGTAAATATTCCGGCAAAGTATTTATTGATCATGCCAATGTTGTTGGGCCCAAGCAGACTCCCTCCCGCTTTGCTAATAACCTCGGCAATTTCCTTTTCCAGTTTTTTTCCGGCTTCATTCAGTTCTCCGAACCCGGCAGAATAAATAATGAACCCTTTGGTGCCTTTATCCTGAACGAGTTCCTGAACTGCAGGAAGGATTTCTGATGCGGGAATCGCAAATATAGCCAGATCAGTTTTTGGCAATTCCGACACATGAGCAACAGCACTGATTCCCTGTACTGATTTCCTTTTTGGGTTCACCACATAAAGATCGCCGGGATACGGCTGATCAATAAGATTTTTAAGTACGCTTCCTCCAATATGGTCAATATGTTCAGAGCCTCCAATGACGGCAATACTTGACGGATTTATAAGTTTTGAATGCAACATGGTAAGTCCAAAAAGTTTTATGTAAAATACGTATAAAAAAGTAGGCATTAACTGACATTTATCAATTCTTTTCGTTATAAAAAGTCCTTACTTTGAATAGCGTAATGTAAGTTCTAAGCGATGTATGAATTCTCAAGATCGGTCAATTCGATGCATTCTGAAGATATAAAGCAATTGATGAAACAATCTTCAGGAAGAGGTTTGATTTCTTTTGCAGGAGGAATGCCGAATAACGATCTTTTTCCTATTGCGGAAATTGATGAGATATACAATAATTTAAGCGATGACATAAAGAAACTTTGTTTTCAATACGGCCCAACAACAGGGTATCCTCCATTGGTGAGCTCTCTTCATAAAATGATGCGAAGGAAAGGGATGCAATCAGAAAAAAATAAAATTCTAATTACTACCGGCTCTTTACAAGCAATAAGTATTATTACACAGGAATTTGTAAATGAAGGAGACCTTATTTTAACAGAGAATCCCTGTTTTGTTGGGGCCATCTCGGTTTTTGAAACTTTTGGAGCAAAAATGGTCAGCGTTCCGATTGACGAAAACGGAATCTTAATTGATAAGCTTAAGGAGACCATTTCCGTACAAAAAACAAAACCTAAATTTTTATATATAACGCCGAATTTTCACAATCCTGCCGGTATCATTTATTCTCAGGAAAGAAGAAGGCAGCTCCTTGAAGTGCTGTCGGGTACTGATATTATTTTGATTGAAGATGATGCTTACGGGGATCTCTTTTTTAGCGATAAGGACAAGCCATTGACCCAATCCGTTAAATCCATGGCCAACTCAGAGGTTGAGGTTATCTATACGGGTTCCTTCTCAAAAATTCTTGGACCCGGATTCAGGCTCGGATATATGGTGGCCTCCCCTGAAATTTTCGATAAGGCGGAATCAATTAAACAGGCTCAGGATGCCTGTACCTCTAATTTCACACAGATACTCGCAAATGAATTTGTTTCGAAGGGATATCTGGATGACTATTTGATGTTTTTAAGAAAGGAATATGCCCAGAGAAAGGAGATTCTTCAAAAAAGTTTAAAAAATTTTTTACCAAAAGGGATTAGCTGGATAGAACCCAAAGGAGGTTTCTACATGTGGCTCAAATTACCCGCGCCCTTAAAGGCAACACCTATATTTAGAGATTGTTTGAAAAAAGGCGTCGTATTCGTAACAGGAAGAACCTTTGATCCTGATAATGTCAAAGATGATCATCTGAGGCTTTCCTTCTCCAATATGCCAAAAAGTGATATCGGAAAAGGAATTAAAATGCTCTCAGAAGTGATTAAAAAACATATGGAACTGAATGCCGTTCAGTTTCAATAAACAAATTCCGTAAAATCTTTTGCTTTTTGCTGTCCAAGCCTGAAGGCTTCGATGTTCTTTTGGCGAACTTTTTCACTTTTTTCCCTGAAGAAGTAATTGATGGCAGATTCAATTTTTTCTTCTTTGACAGGTAATTTTGATGAAGCGGCTCCTAAGAGAACCATATTGCAGATCTTAGAATTTCCCAGATCTTTTGCACAGCTTTTTGCATTGATGATCATGTGATGCCAATGTGTTTTGATTTGCTTGTACAGTTCGTGTTTGTCCGGATAGTTCACAATGTTCTCAAAAGTGCTTGAGTCTGTAATTATCCAGCCCTTTTTCTTCAAAGAAGGGATGTGTCTTAATAATTCCATGGGCTCAGCAGAAAGTATAAGGTCTGTTTCGCCTTCCGGTATAAGATCAGAATAGATATGTTTATCAGCTATCCTGATGTGACATTGAACCGCGCCGCCGCGCTGGCTCATTCCGTGAACCTCAGACTGTTTTACAAATAAATTGTCATTAAGGGCAGCGATGTCGATAATTGAAGCCAGGGTGAGGATCCCTTGTCCTCCTACTCCTGATAAGATAATATTGAAGGTCATAATTAGGTTTTAATTAAGAGAGGCTAATTTTTGTTTAATCTGTTCTTTGCTTTCCCTGGTTAATCTAACGCAGGGCCTTTCCGATATGATAACTGAGACACCTTTATAGTTGATTTCTTTTTTGAGGATCTCTACATTCGATTTAAAGTTTTTCTTCAGAGGAACGATTTGTTTCAGGTGCTCGGGATGCACTCCTATTCCAAGACAAATTTCTTTTAGTCTTCCGGTTGCGGAGGATTCTTGTGCACCTGTCATGGCTACAGCAGAATTATCTGAGATTACTACAGTAATGGGTGAATTGTCATTGACAGCTTCTAATAATCCTGTCATTCCGGAATGCGTAAAAGTTGAATCACCGATTACCGCGATGGCATGATCAAGTCCTGCATCAGCTGCACCTTTGGCCATTGTAATGGATGCGCCCATGTCTATAAGTGTATTGATCGTATTCATTGGGGCCAGGGCTCCAAGAGCATAACAGCCTATATCTCCAAAAACCTTTTTTTGACCAATTGAAGGGATCAATTCCTGAATAACCTTGAATAGGTCAATATGTCCGCATCCTTCGCAGAGTTGAGGAGGACGGCCAACAACAAGGTCCGATACGGCTATGGGTTCTTTTCTGTAAAGTCCAATGGCCTTGGCAACAAGGTTCGGTGTCAACTCTCCCGTTTCAGGAAGGTGACCGGTAAGTTTTCCGGTAATCTTTCTTGAATTGCCAAAATAATCACTGAGTAATTCTTCTACCAGAGGATAACCTTCCTCCACAACAAGTACTTCGTCACAATCCTTATATAGTTTTTTAAGTTTTTTCTTTGGTACCGGGTATTGTGAGATTTTGAGCAAAGAGAAAAACTCGAGATCATCAGCAAGATTTTCCATGACATAATTATAGCCAATACCACAGGCAACTATTCCCAGTGATCGGTCTTTGTGCTGTCCCAATTTGTTCCATGGAGATTTTTCAGAAGCCTTTAACAACATGTCTCTTTTACCAACGAGTTTTTTGTATTGCTTTTTCGCGTTGGCAGGTATCAATGCAAAACGATCCGTATTAACGGGTAATTGTATTCCGTTCTGGCATCTTCGTTCCTTGAAAACCACTCCAGATTTAGAGTGGGATAATCGTGTTACTAAGCGGACAAGGACAGGAAGTTGCAGTTCTTCTGAAAGATCAAATGCATAATGCATCATGTTGTATGCTTCCTGCTGATTAGAAGGTTCAAGAATGGGGACCTTTGCAAACTTTCCATAAAATCTTGAATCCTGTTCATTTTGCGATGAATGCATCGATGGGTCGTCGGCCACGACCACCACCAAACCACCATTTATCCCTGAAACTGCCATATTCATGAATACGTCAGAGGCAACATTCAGACCAACATGTTTCATAACAGTGAGTGCCCTTTTGCCGCAATAAGACATCCCGAGCGCAGCTTCCATGGCTGTTTTTTCATTCACAGACCAGGTAGCATGTACTCCAAGTTCTTTTGCAATTTTTGATGTTTGGATATACTCCGTTATTTCTGTGGAAGGTGTGCCCGGATAGGCATAAACCCCGGAAATACCGGCATCTATAGCACCTTGAGCCAGTGCTTCATTGCCAAGAACTAAATTTTTCATTGATTTCTGATATAAATCTTTCGAAAAGTAAATGTAAAAGTTAAGTGAGCTAAATTTTATGATTTTCATCATGGTTCTTTGAAAATCTTAATTAAAAATGAAAATGGGTTAATAAGCATTTAGGAAAATCAAGTATTTTTGTTCCTTGATTGGATTTTTATCAAATAATTTTTTAAAATAAAACAAACAGTTTTGGAGAAAAATGAACTTTATCCTGTCTTTTTAAAAGTAGCATCCTTACATGTTCTTATCGTTGGAGGGGGGAATGTTGGACTGGAAAAATTAACTTTTTTATTGAAATCCAGCCCAAGTGCGAAGGTGACCATGGTTTCAAAAGATTATATTCCCGAAGTAATTACTTTGGCTGAGGGACATGAGGTGGAACTGATAAAGTCATCCTATAATAAGAGATATCTAAAAGGGAAACAAATCGTTATTGCAACCACCGACAATTTGGAAGTAAATCTTGAAGTCCACAGGGATTGTAAGGAAGCCAATATTCTGGTTAACCTTGCGGATAATCCGAAATATTGTGATTTTTATATGGGAGGAATCGTTACCAAGGGCAATGTTAAAATTGCCATTTCGACCAATGGAAAGTCCCCGACAGCCGCCAAACGGTTAAGGCAGTTTTTTGAAGAAATACTACCTGAAAACATCAATGACCTGGTGGAAAATCTTAACGCTTACCGAAAAACAATTAAAGGAGATTTTGAAGACAAAGTCTCAAAACTTAATGATCTGACCAAGGAAATGATCAAGATAAAGAAGGATCAATAAGACTTCATCAGATCAATGAAAGTTTAAAGCTTTCCTTTTCTGAATTACAAACCGGACAACGGTAGTGGGAGGGGAGATCTTCAAACAAGGTACCTCTGTCGGCACCATGAACAGGATCGCCTATTTCACTGTCATACACTGTCATACAGGAATTGCATTGATAAACTTCTTTCGATTCTGGAACTTCTGTTTTTTCGTTTTTAATTTCTTGAGCGTCAGTTTCTCCCAGCTGATTAAAATATTCTTTGCTCAGCTCCATAAGGAGCCCTGGCAATTCGATCTTGTCGACATCCTGTGCATAAACTGAATAATTTGAACTGTTTTGGTCGAATTTTTCACTGTAAAGTACATTATAGGTAGACCTGACCTCAAAGTTTTTAACAATATCAGGTAGTTTGTTTTTTTCGATCATAATGGAAGCAAAGTAGATTTTCGGATCAATTCTATTTGCTATACCGAAAGTAAGGCCATAAGTACTGATATCATTCTGATCGAAATTCATGACAATAAACTTTTTGAGTGCAAGGGCTTCTTCATCTGCCACGGGCAAATGCCAATTAAGTTCTAAAAGTGAATGTCTGACATTGATTCCTGAACGTCCCAGGAACTTTTCTAAGAGAAGCTTGCTTTCTTTGGGAATACCTTTTACTATAAATGATTTCCAGGCGGTTATACAAATTTTACCGATTTTGTTTTCCAGACAGAAATCGCAAAAGTCATCTAGAAAGCTTAAATAGTACTTATTATTTCTCCAGTAAAGCCCCAACCAGTATTGATTTATTCCCATTTTATTCATCCCTTCATAATACGGGAAGGGTATATAGTCAAGGTTTAAAGGTTTCTCAATATTCCTGTTATTCGCTTGAAATATATCATTAACCAAAAGAAAAAGTTCATCTGCGTCTTCAGCATCTTTGTAGGTTTCCTCTATGATCTTGGAAATCTTTGAGATATCCCAGCTGAAGATCAGGACAGGATAAAAGACAGGTTCATCCCACCCGGATAAATTCAGATTTAGATACCAATAGTCTTCATGATCCGATGCGATAAAATTCAGTTCCCCACTATACAATGGAGTTAGCCTTTGCTCGGGGTCAGTTATGTTTATCTTTATTCGAGGCTGGTGTTTAAAGCTTTCAAGTATGTATAAATAAGTCGATCCATTAAGCCATGTTGTAGAAGGAAAAATATCTGCAGAAACGTAGGAGCAAACAATGTTTTGTAATTCAGGATCTAAAACAGCAGTAACACCTCCGGCATTATCCTTAAGGTCGCCCGAGTTTATTTCTTCATGTGAGGGCAGTATGATGTCTTGTCTCGATCCAAAATGCAGAGAATCAAGGCCAAGGCTATAGGCGTAGTGCACAATTTGTTTCAATTCATTTGGGGAAAGGATTCCCCCTTTGACGAATATTCTTTTAAGTTCCCTCATACTCATACGGTTGATACCTTTAAGGTTGAATTTTTATCGAAAATCGCTTTTACTTCTGGCTTGCAGCTTCCACATCCCATCCCTGCACCGGAGCTTTTGCACAACTCGTTAAAAGAAGAACACCCAGATTCTATTATTTCTTCAAGATTTCCTTGCCCTATCTGACTGCAGGAGCAAATTATTTTACCAAGAACAGGGGTTGACTGCTCATTTGACCTTAATATTTTATCTCTGAGGTCTCCGAGTTCAATCTCTTCTTCAATCAATGATTTGTATTCTGCAAATTCATTTTTGTCACCAATCAATATTGCCCCGATAAGCCTGTCATTTCTAATGATGCATTTTTTATAGTAGCGTTTGTTTAGATCGGTAAATATGACTTCTTCAACGGAGTTATCACTTCTTGGAAAATTTACTACCCCGATGCTGCAGAGGTCCAGATCATCGAATTTTAATATGTTCATTAGTACCGATCCTGAATATATACTTGTATAATCTCCCATTAGAAAGTTTACCGCAATTTCTGCCTGTTGCTCCGCAGCAGAGGTTATGCCGTAAAGATTATTGTTGAACTCAGCGATTTCTCCCAGAGCAAAAATTGAAGGATCATTGGTCTGTAAATGATGATTTACGATTGCCCCTCGGCGGCAATTGATTTTGGCATTTTTTGCTATTTCTATGTTTGGAATTGTTCCAATCGCATAAACGATGGCATCGGCATAGATGACTTTACCCGTTTTAAGGGTTATTTCAAGGGTGTTTGGATCTTCATCTTCAAAGACCGTACTCACTTCGTTGTCAAAATAGATTTGTATTCCTCTTTCCTGGACATCTTCCGCCAGGATTCGACTTGCAACAAGGTCAAGTTGTCTTTCCATGAGTCTCGAAGCTCTTTGAACAATTGTAATTTGAATGTTTTTTTTGTTCAGTGTCGCTGCCAATTCAAGGCCCAGTAATCCCCCTCCTACGATGACCACATGCTGGTCAGAAGGTCTTACTCCTGACTTTTTAAGATGTTCTTTAAGACGTTCGGCATCACCTCTATTTCTCAGGGTAAACCGGCCTGGCTTTTCGAGTTGGGCGTTTGCCGGAACAAAAGGCCTGCTCCCTGTGGCCAAGATAAGTTTGTCGTACTTATGCTCCTGATCGTTGCTATCGGTTATTATATGATGTCTCCTATCAATATGTTTAATTGATATTCCGGAAAAGAGCTGTACCCCAAGTTTGTCGATCTCTTTTTCTTTAATTTTTTGAAGATCTTCCCAGCTCAGTTCATCACTGACATATTCGGGTAAAAGGACCCTGTTGTAAAAGGGATCCTTTTCTTTGGAGAAAACAGCAATTTCATCTTCTGTGTTGTGCTCTCTGTAAGATTGGATAAACCTGTAGGCTGCAGCTCCGGCACCAACAATGCATATTTTTTCTGTTTTCTTTTTGAATTTTTCTACCTCTACAGCACTGTATTTGTAATCTGGTTCTTTGGAAATGGGATCGATGAGATTGTTCGTAATGTTATTGACCCGGCCGTAATCATTATTGAGTATTTTTCCCCAGTGCATAGGCATAAATACTACTCCGCGTCTAATATCATAGTTTAGTTTTGCAGTGACCCTAATCTTCCCTCTCCTACTTTTAATTATAACAACATCAGCTTCTTTGATTCCTCTTTCATAAGCATCAACTTTATTCATTTCCAGATATGGAGAAGGGATGTGAGTTCCAAGTTTTTTTACCTTACCCGTTCTTGTTCGGGTGTGCCACTGGTCTCTGATTCTACCGGTGGTCAGTATGAGAGGAAAATCAGCTGTTGTTGTTTCTGATTCATTCAAAATTCTTCCGGGAACAATGAATTGTGCTTTGCCGGATTTTGTAAAAAACTTACGATCCAGAAAAAGCCTTGAAGTCCCTTTGTGATCTGTATCGGGAACTGGCCATTGCATGCTTCCTTCTTTCTTTAATCTGTTATATGAAAGTCCTGATATATCAATATTCGTGTTTTTCGTAAGGCGGCAATACTCTTCAAAAATTTCACCAGAATTTTCGTAATCAAATCCCGGGAAATTCATGGCCTTTGCGAATCGTTGAAAAATTTCCACATCCGGCAACGCTTCACCCGGAGGATCAATACCTTTTTCCAGGTAGCTTAGCCTTCTTTCGGAATTTGTCATTACCCCTTCTTTCTCGAGCCAGCCTGCGGCGGGAAGAAGGAGGTCTGCGTATTTTGTGGTTTCGGAAGAATGTGATATATCCTGAACAATTACAAAATTGGCTTTTTTCAAGGCTTTTTCAATTTTTGTTGATTCAGGAAGACTTACTACCGGGTTCGTGCATACGATCCATATGGCTTTTAATGATCCATTCTCTATTGCGTCAAACATCTCAGTAGCTGTGAGACCAGGTTTTTCCTGAATTTCTTTACTTCCCCAGTAATCCTGCACTTCTTTTCTGTGAATTGGATTGGAGAGATCTTTATGAGCTGCAAGCAAATTTGCCATTCCCCCAACTTCTCTTCCTCCCATAGCATTGGGTTGTCCTGTAAGCGAAAAAGGTCCCGAGCCTGGCTTTCCGATCTGTCCTGTGAGAAGCGACAGATTAAGAAGAGAAACATTCTTATCAACACCAATGACGCTTTGATTCAATCCCATGGTCCACATACTGATAAAGTTGATAGAATGGCCAATAATTTGAGCTGCTTTTTTAATTTCATTGATCGAAATCCCACAGATTTTTGACGCTTCCCTTAAGGAAGTTTTAAAAACGAGATTTTTCAGCTGTTCATAGTTCTCGGCATGTTCTTTAATGAATTTTTTGTCAATTTGATTTTTTTCAATGAGCCTTCGTGCAATGGCGTTGTAAAGTATCACATCGGTACCTGGAATGATCTGGAGATGGAGGTCAGCGATTGCTGTTGTTGCAGTTTTTCTTGGGTCAACCGCTATAATCTTTACCTTGGGATTTTTTTCTTTGTGAAGTTCTAATCTTCTGAATAAAATAGGGTGACACCAGGCAGGGTTTGCTCCGGCAATTACAAAACAGTCAGCAAGTTCAATATCATCATAGGAGATTGGAACCGCATCATCCCCAATCGTTTTTTTATATCCCACCACGGCACTGCTCATGCATAACCGAGAGTTTGTATCTATATTATTGGTTCCAACAAATCCTTTGGCTAGTTTATTAATGATATAATATTCTTCTGTAAGGCATTGGCCCGAGACATAAAATCCAACGCTGTCAGGACCGTATCTATCGATAATTGATGAAAATACGGCAGCGGCTCTTTTGATGGCAACATCCCATGAAACCCTTTCCAGAGGATGGTTTTTGCTCCATTTCATTTCAGGAAACACAATTCTGTCAGATGTATTTTGAACCACGTAATTCAGGTTCATTCCTTTTGAGCAAAGCATGCCTTTATTGACAGGGTGATCCGGATCTCCTTGAACAGATATTTTGTTTTTAGCATCCTTCTTAACGATAATTCCGCAACCCACGCCGCAATACGAACAAGTAGTTTTATAGTTTCTTTTTCCTGCCATAATCCTCTTATATATTGAGATCACTAAAATACTTAATTACGTATAAATACTTAGTTTTTTTATCTTAAAAATGCTGAGGTGATTTTGGCAAATCCTTAGTAATGGCCAGATTTTTTAAGGATGTCGTAAAAAACGATCAAAGGATATCAATTCAGGTTGAATTCTTTGGCTTTAGAAGCTAATTCCATCAGGTTTTTTACATTCATTTTTTTCATAAGATTAAACCTGTGCGTTTCTATGGTGCGTTTACTGTTTTTCAGAAGTACGGAAATTTCTGAGTTCGTTTTTCCTGAAAGAACATGCCCCAAAATCAACTTTTCCTTTTTTGTAAGCCCGAACGGATCTTTTTTTACCACAACTTCTGGTTCCGGCTCAAGAGATTTATTTTGGAGGAGGTTTGACACAATGATATTTGAAATATCGCCGCTGAAGTATTTCTCTCCTTCATAAACTGTGTGAATTGCTTTTATGAATTCTTTTTTATCGGTATCCTTAAGTAGATATCCATAGGCTCCCGCTTTGATTGATTGGAGGATATACTCCTCTGAATCATGCATGGAAAGAACAATGGCTTTGACTTTTTTATTCTTATTTTGAAGTTGTTTTACCGCTTCAATTCCGTTCATTTCAGGCATTCTTACGTCAATGATCAGGATATCAGGATTGTACTTTTCCACAATTTCCAATGCTTCGAAGCCATTGGATCCTTCCGCGATCACATCAAGGTCGCTCTCTGCTTCAAGTAGTGATTTAATACCGTTTCTTACAAGCATGTGGTCATCTACTAAGGCGATGGTAATTGTTTTGTTCAAGACTGGGAAATTTGTATAAGTTCGATCCAAATATACGTATTTTTACGTTGAACAAAAGTATGAAATAGGCCTGTACGAAATTAATATTTTTGTCGTACAGGCCTAAGGGTCTAATTGAGTATTTTTGGTTTGATTACGAGCATAACCCAAGCCCAGTTCTGAGTGCTTGCGGCAAGATCTTTTTCGAGACCTTTCAATTCATACATACCATCGAGCGGAAACATATGAGAGTATCCACCTTTGATAAGGAAACCTTTGAATTTATGGGTGTATACCAGGTCCAGTTCGGTACCCAGAGATTTATCTCCGCTTGGAAGCGCTTTCTCTCCTGAGAAATAGAGTAGTTTGGCAAATAATTCGGACTTTTTAGAGAATTTGAATTTAGCACTTGCATGAAGGTCGATTAATCCAATGGAGTTTGCATGGTTTCCAACATAGAAGTAATCCATGAATCCGTTGAATTTGTGGTTGGTTCCGTAAAGAGGGAAAAAAGCACTGGTTTTTCCTGATTCTTTATCATTTCCGCTGATCATTTCTGCTCCTATACCCAAACCTGTTTTTTCTGAGATTTTATAGCTAAGGTCAAGACTTGCCAAGTATGCATTACTTACTTCGATAGCACCTTGTCGTTCTCCAGTTTGAAGAAAAAGATTCGAACTTGCACCAAATTTGCCTTTTCCGTATTTCAAATGGGTACCGAAGGTTTGCAGATTGCTGATTCCGTCTTGAGTTTCTCGGTCTTCTTCAAAGTTTTGAAATCCGTTATTGAGCAGTAATAAACTGCCTGAAAAGTTGTTCCATGTTTTTTTGAAATAACCGTATAACATGGTTTTATATGAAAAGAATCCTTTTGTGTTATAGGTGTTACCAACGGACTGAAAGCCTGAGATATTATCATAATCCTGATTATAAGCGAACCCCAGATCAAACAGGAATCCGTCTTTTTTATGTTTGATCAGGATGGCATCATGATTTCTCCCCTGTTGTGCCCAGTCAAGTCCACCCATAATTCTTTGATCATCATATGACAACACCTGTCTACCAATTTTTGTGTTCCAGTTTTCATTAAAATCGATTTGGGCCCATACCTGAAAGACGGCAAAGGAATTATTCAGGTCTTTTGGAAGGATTTGGCGGTTCTCACCCCACACAAGTACATCCTGAAGGCTCATATAAAAGCTGTAATTGTCTTTTTTGTAACCGAAATTTAATCGTGCCCTGGTGGATATGCCATATCCTGGCTCTGCGTCTTTGGCAATCAGTGTTCCAAATCCATGACGGTATTCGGTTCTGGGTCTGAATTCTCCATCAATAGTGAATTGTGACCATGCGTTGATCGTAGTGAACATAAGGAGTCCCAAGATCGTTAAAGTTTTAATTTTTTTCATTTTGTTGTTTTTGAGTTAGTGTTCTAAAAATTTTTTGAGTTAGTGTTCTAAAA
>CP070731.1:1314347-1321875 GCA_020347545.1 Flavobacteriaceae bacterium
GACAACATGGACATGAAGGTTTTGGCCCAAACCAATAATAACCTGTTGATCTGGGATACGAACAGCGATGAAATCATCCAGCAGATTACACAACAATGCGAGTTTTCGAAAAAAAGAATGAACCCTGTTCCAGTAATGGAAATGACTTGGAGAGGATTTAAAAAGCTATATCCCAATGGCACTGTATTGTACAACACATGGAATACGCCAATCGAGAAAATCGTAAGCATGCTTTTTTCAACTGAAGAAACCTGGCATGGCGAAACATGGATGTTTAAGACAGTAAATTTCGAAGACACAAGACTTCCCTCCAAAGAACATATTATTGGTATTCGCGATGATGAGAACAATAAACAACTAGCCTTAACCAAAGATTATATTATCAAAAAAGGTGTCCTGAATGTACAAATTGGAGACCGTCACATTGCTCTTGCCCATTTCCCGGAGTATGAAACAATAGTTGGTTTCGATCGATTGGTTGATAATGAAGTGAAAACAATTTCGGAAGTTTCAATAGACGGGAACACGGCAGAATTCGGTCAGCTGGATAAAGTCTACCTTTATAATAGTGTGCTATGGGCGGTTTGGGCCTATTATTATCCGGAAACAGATATTTTACAATAAAAGATATCATAAGCTGTCAATATATTATACCTTCGCGGCATGGATAATGAACAAACAAAAATATTCGGTTTACGTGCAATTTTAGAAGCTATTGAATCGGGACAGGAAATTGAAAAAGTTTACCTGCAAAAAGAAATTCAGGGATCTCTTGCCAAGGCTCTTCAGCATAAAATAAATGATAATAATATTTCATACAGCTATGTTCCCATAGAGAAACTAAACAAACTTTCCAAGTTTCAAAACCATCAGGGAGCTGTTGCCAAAGTATCATCCATAAGCTTTAAGAATCTTGAAGAAATATTGGACACTTCAATGACCGGAAATTCTCTACCACTTTTTCTTTTGCTCGATCAAATCAGCGACGTACGGAACGTAGGGGCCATTTTACGTACTGCTGAATGTACAGGTGTCAGCGCTGTTGTAATTCCCACACATGGTTCAGCCCCTATCAACGCGGATGCAATTAAAACCTCGGCCGGTGCCGCCTTCAACCTTAACATTTGCAAAGTTAATCATATACTCGACGCTGTTTATCTTTTAAAGGCACATGGAATACAGGTGGTTTCTGTTACTGAAAAAACCGATAAAAAGATTTATGATATTGATTTTAAACAGCCAACAGCGCTCGTATTGGGATCTGAACACAAAGGAATCAGTAATTCGGTATTAAAAAATTCTGATCAGAAAGCGAAATTACCCGTATTGGGCATTATAGAATCTTTAAATGTATCAGTGGCTTGCGGTGCGGCTCTGTATGAAATAGTTCGTCAAAGAAGCTAAAAACCATCTTTATTGGCGTCTTCGGTTGGATTCTTTAACAATTTTTCCCGTTCTTCGAACAGATTATCGAATTCATCGGGTTCGTAGCTCTCTTTCTCCCAGTCATATTGAAATCGCTGAGGTCCGTAATTTTTATAAATTACGGCATAGGTAAGCCCAATCAGAAACCCTGATAAATGTCCTTCCCAGGAAACACTTTCCTTCACAGGTAGAAGATACCAGACCATGCTGCCGTACAAAAAGATGACCATAAGTGAAACTGCGATCAACCGGTAATTTTTTCGTATCACCCCACTAAAAAAAATAAAACTAAACAAAAGGTATATAATGCCACTCGCTCCAATATGATAGGACCGACGTGCAATGATCCAGGTAAGCAGGCCCGTTAATAAGGTGCCATAAATAAAAACCTTCCACGCTATTTGTTTATAAAAATACAACAAGCTAAATAGCAGTACAAACAGTGGAGCAGAATTATGATACAGATGCTTTATATCCCCATGTATAAAGGGTGAGAGAAATATCCCCCTTAAACCCTGTAAGCTACGCGGGAAAATTCCAAATTTATTGAAGTTAAAGCCAAATTTTACCTCAAACCAGTAAACGACCCATAAGAACAACACCAAATATAATGGTACTGCCAGTATCCATGGCGAAAATTTAAATTGACTAGGCTTACTCATTACTCGACTCTGTTTTGAGCTAAAATACAATTTTCATTAAAACCTTAACTACTATTTTCATCTCAAGCAACGGCCCGGAAAAATTATCGATCTAACCTGAAAATCCATTTTCAGACTAAGTCATTTTAGCGTACTTTTACGCTATGAATGAACCTCTGGCGGAAAGAATAAGGCCCAAATCACTCGACGATTATATAAGCCAGCAGCATCTGGTTGGAAAAGACGGTGCATTAAACCTACACATCAAGAACGGGCTTATTCCATCTTTGATCCTTTGGGGTCCTCCGGGAACGGGAAAAACGACTTTAGCCAATATAATTGCCAAGGAGTCGGAAAGGCCTTTTTACGCGCTTAGCGCGATAAACTCGGGTGTAAAAGACGTTCGGGACGTAATTGAAAAAGCCAAAAACAGCGGTGGTCTGTTTACCCAGAAAAACCCAATCTTATTTATAGATGAAATTCACAGGTTCAGTAAGTCACAGCAAGATTCTCTTCTTGGTGCCGTTGAAAAAGGATGGGTGACCTTAATTGGAGCCACAACAGAAAACCCAAGCTTTGAAGTAATTCCGGCCCTGTTATCCCGATGTCAGACATATATTCTGAATTCATTTGATAAAAAAGACCTGATTACTTTATTGAACAGGGCACTTGAAAAAGATGTATTCCTTTCAAAAAAGAAAATCGATCTCAAAGAAACGGAAGCGCTATTGCAACTCTCTGGTGGAGATGCAAGAAAATTATTGAACATTTTTGAGCTGGTGGTAAATACCATCCAGGAGGAAACTTGTGTTATAACAAATGATTTGGTGCTGAGTAAGGTTCAAAGCAATATGGTTCGCTATGACAAAACAGGGGAACAACACTATGATATAATTTCTGCATTTATAAAATCGATTAGAGGCAGTGATCCGAATGGTGCAGTATATTGGCTGGCCAGAATGATTGAGGGTGGTGAAGATGTGAAGTTTATCGCCAGAAGATTGTTGATACTCGCCTCTGAAGATATTGGTAATGCCAACCCAACGGCTCTTATTCTTGCAAATAACACATTTCAGGCGGTAGCCGTTATAGGCAATCCCGAAAGCCGAATCATATTGAGCCAATGCGCTGTTTACCTCGCAAATTCTGCCAAAAGTAATTCCTCATACATGGCCATAAACAAGGCTCAGCAAATTGTTAAATCTACCGGAGATCTGTCCGTACCCTTGCATTTGCGCAACGCCCCGACCAAACTCATGAAGGATTTGAATTATGGAAAGGAATATAAATACTCCCATGATTATTCTGACAACTTTACGGAGCAGGAATTTCTTCCGGAAGAAATTAAAAATTCTAAGTTCTATGATCCGGGGAATAATCCGAGGGAAAATCAATTTAAGGAGGTTCTTAAAAAAAGATGGAAATCAAAATACGATTATTAGTTTTAAATTTTTATTTGATTTCTTCAAATTTGATCACTTCAATCTGACCGTCCTTTAAAATATCAATATTTAAATTCCCTTCGTCATCAAAATAGGCAGTGGTTTCTTCACTTCCTTCCTGTGGTTTCTTCCAAGACACCCTAAAAACGTTGGGTAGTGAAGTTCTTTTAAATGTGCCAATAAGTTCTCCAGGTTTATAATTGTTATTTTTACTTTGACTCACAAAAGCCTGCAATTGAGCACCCTGGTCCACCAAGAGAAAAGAAATAGTCGCATTCTTGAAAGCACGCGCCATAGGGGAACTTACTTTTTTCTCCTCTTCCTCTTCTATTACCTGTTCTCCCATGACCGCTATTTCATCCTCAGAATTGATCTCTTCCCCTATTCCTTTTTCAATTCCATCTTTGCTCTCAAGAGGATCTTTACTCTCAATGGGAGCTTTGTTTTCAACGGGAGGATTGTTTTCAACAGGTTCATTGTTCACAACGGGTTCATTAACTTCCCTTCCGGCAACCGCAGCAACAGCCACGGGAACCGCGGAAACCTCCGATTCCACAGAAGTCAGTGAGGTCTGTTTAGGAGCTTTATCTTGATTCTTAGAAATAGGCTCTTGAGCCTGTTCTCCGGCAACTTCCGTTTCCTTTGTTTTAGTGGATGCAACCAAGATTGTTTCTCCCGGCTCATTCTTTGACGCTCTGGTCTCATTCCTTGACGCTCCTATCCCCGTTGAATTCATGGCAATCACAGGGTCATATGAGTAGTCCAAAGACTTTATTTCTACAAAACATTTATTGAGGGCATCCACATAGGTTTTATTCAGATCCTTGACCTTGCTCTTTCCTTGCTCGGTTCTAAAAACCACCTGATCGTTACAATTTCTGAGATAAATATAGACTTTCGTCGTAAAAGCACTTGAATCGTCGCTCACCATCGCCTTCAAACCCAAACACGGGTTCTGTAACAGGTCATCCGGATAATTCTCGCCCTCATAAAGCGTATTATACCCCTCTTTTTCAAATAAATGATTCACATAGGAATTGACCCTATATTGATTCTCACTTTTCAAAAACTCATATTTTTTGGGAACAATGATGTACTTGTAGGGGTTAAGTTCATTCTGACCGTAAATGGAATAGCTTAACAGAATGACGATACTTAGACTAATTATCTTTTTAATAGGGTTCATATAGGGATCTAAAAAATGAAATTCATACCAAACTGGACAGATTGGTAATTGCTGTTTCTTATTGAGGTCAAAGCTACTAAATTATCTGCAGTGGCATAAACATTAAACCTTTTAATATGGGCAGAGAGTCCCATGCCTATATTATAAAATGAAAATTTATCTACCGTATAGGTTGCCTTTGCTGAAAGAAATCGAGTAAATTCCCTGGAATAAAACCCGGTTACGGCCCAAACAGGAGTTTTTGGCCAAAATGCGGTATAAACCTGGACGCCATAGGAACTTTTAAGGATATCCCCGGTATAGTCCTCATCACATGCCACATTTCTAAAGGCATAATTTTTTGCCTTGGTCTTTCTGTATTTGGTGTACTTCATGGATCCATTGATCTTCGGAGATCGGAAATAGGAAAAACCTTTTTCCTCAGTAATCAAGGGAATCTGATCCGTAAGGTACAGTGTTCTCCAATAATCCAATTCATTACCCTCAGGGTCATAATAATCTTCCGAAGAAATAATCTCATCTTCAAATTCAATAGTAGTCAGTTTATGTTGAAAGGAAATCATACCAATATCTAAAATACTGCCCGAGAAACTAAGTTCATCATCAACTTTATAGGTAAAACCAAGATCAATTGCAGCACCCATACTTCCATTGACAAAAAAGAGACCTGCAAATAATTCTGAAGGATTTCCTAAATCATTGCTTAAATCAAAAGGATCTAGAAATCCTGCCGTGTTCAAACGCACATTCAAATCCTGGTAAGTGTGTTGGTAGGGTCTGTTTGAAAGAGGGTCAAAACCCAAAAAATAAGTTCCCTTATTGTTTCCCGATTGAAGGCCTAAAGAACCCGATAATAACTTAAATCTACCCCCTAAGGTCAACTGTTCATTCAGCCTTTTATTAATGCCTACGTGAAATACCCCCACCAATTCAAATACTGAATTGACATCATCTGCCATAAAAGGCTCATTAAATTCGGGAATTCCATCCTGGTCCTGGTCATTCCCCCGGAAAAAGAGATCCGCCAGATCTTCAGGATAACCTGAAAACCCTTCTGTCTGCTGGTACATGCCAAAACTTAGATAGTAGGATGGGTTTTTTAATCTTAAGCCAATATTGAACAGTTCCATTTGTTGATTAAACAGAAATATTTCGCTAGTACTTAAACCCAATTCATATAAGTTTCTAACAATATCACCGTCATCCTCGGCATCGGATACAAGATTATTATAATTCACATCTCTACTTGAAGAGCCCGCCATTGCATAAACATTAGAAAGTAAAGGAACACCAATATGTTTGTCGTAATCTATAACCGATCCAGGGTTGAGCATCAGTGTCTGGGGCAATTGATCAAAATCGTATAAAACTTGCATGTTCTGACAATTCACTTTGGTGCACAGAAATACAATAATCAGGTATACGAGATACTTTTTGACCATGAGGGGATAGGTAGCAATTTCTTTATAACAATTGCTAAATATACATTTATTTTGATAAATCAGGTAATCAGGCCTCTTATAGCAGACTCTTTAATTCGATCAATGCTTCCACAGTTGGGACCTTTTCGGTAGCTATCTCCCCGTTAAATTTGCAAAATATCGTTTGCATACCCACCTTTTTTGCTCCGAGTATATCCGCCTCAAAATTATCACCGATCATGACGCTTTTATCAGCCTCAGCACCGGCTGCATCCAAAGCAAATTTAAAAATTTCAGGATGGGGCTTTTTAACCCCCACTTTTTCAGAAGTCACAATTTGATCAAAAAAAGGTAATAATTTGGAATTCTTAAGTTTACGTCGCTGTACTTCTTCAAATCCATTCGTAATGATGTGCATCTCGTATTTTTCCTTAAGGTAGTCCAACACATGTATCGCATTCTCAAATAAATCGTTGTGATCCGCGAGGTAGGTAATATATTCTTCTGACAACAGGTGTATCATCTCATCTTCAATTTCCACCCCTATTCCATCAAAGGCCTCCCTTAACCTCCTGTAGCGCAAGTTAGCTTTCGACACCTTATCCTCTCTGAAAAGCTTCCAGTACCTAAAGTTAATGGGGCGATAAACACTGTGAAAATCCACCAAATCGACATTGATGCGATTTCTTCGAAAAATATATTCAAAAGTTCTGTTCGAGTTTGTTTCAAAATCCCAAAGGGTGTGATCCAGATCGAAAAAAATATGTTTTACATTCATAATTGCTTGGAGAAAGGGATATTTAATGCCAAAATCGACCTTCTGAAAATAATCAGATACATAATCGCAAATATAATTCCTAAAACAATTGAAATTCCAACCGATAGCGAGAATTTATCAATAATTATCCTATGAATGAAAAATTGAATCAAAAACAATACGCCTATTTGAACCAGCAGTTTCTTTTTTAACAACAGTATATTTAAAACTTCTCGGTCATGGTAATACATGATTAGCAGCATTAAAACGTAGGTAATAAGAGTTGTATAAGCAGCCCAGTGGTATCCGTATTCCCCGATGAAAAATAAATTCAAAAACAGATTTGATAAGGCTGTTATCAAGCCGATATGCATTAGTTTTTTGATTTTATTGGAAAACTTTAGTCTCAATTCAAAAAAGTTGGCTATTCCATATAAAAATGTAGCAAAGAATATAAAAGGCATCAGCACATAGGCTTTTCTAAATGCTACTCCCAGCAATAAAGTTGCAACTTCCTTTGCAAATAAAGACAGATAAAAAACAACAGGTAAACCGATAACTACAAATCCCAGAATATAAGACTCCATCATTTTCAAAGAGGATTTAAAGTCCTCATCGAGCTTTTTCAATAAGGTTGGATTAATGGTATTAAAGTA
>CP070731.1:1321975-1334947 GCA_020347545.1 Flavobacteriaceae bacterium
CAGCAGAAGAGTTGGCATTCAGCAAATTGGTGTATACTCCTAATGTATATACAGCATCGATTGAACTTGAAAATGGTGAAAAGTTTGAAGCTATTTTGCAAGACATTCAGTTTCATCCGGTGTCGGATAAAATTTTGCATATCGACTTCTATCAACTTCATAAGGACAAAGAAGTTACTATGGAAATCCCTGTAAGACTTATTGGAAATGCTCCTGGTGTTATGGCCGGTGGAAACTTACGTTTTCCTTACAGAAAATTAAAAGTTAGAGCTATCCCTGCAAATCTTCCGGATTTTATCAATGCGGATATTTCAAATCTTAAAATTGGTGACAAATTATACGTAACTGAGTTGACGTCAGATGAATATTCTATTCTTCACCCTGAGAATACGGTTGTTGCTCAGGTAAGAGTTTCTCGATTAGTTGTTGAAGCTGAAGGAGAAGATGAAGATGAAGACGAAGCAGCTGAAGGTACAGAAGGTGCAGAAGGTGCAGAAGCATCTGCTGAAGAAGGAGCTCCAGCCGCTGAATAGTATCAATTAAATTGAATTATAAAAAAAGCTTTTCGAAATTCGAAAAGCTTTTTTTTATCTTTAGAACATGAATTTCCTAAAAAATCTTCTCGGTATTTTTCGGCCGGGAAAATATGAGGTTGATATGAAAAAATTTCTGATTGTAGGACTGGGTAATATTGGAAAAAAATACCATAATACCCGTCATAATATTGGATTTTCAATACTTGATCATCTGGCAAATAAAGAAGGAACAACTTTTGAAACCAAAAAACTGGGTGATATAGCCAGATTCAGGTACAAAGGAAGAACCTTTATTCTGCTTAAGCCGAATACCTTTATGAACCTCAGTGGAAAGGCGGTCAATTACTGGCTCAGGATCGAAAATATTCCTTTAGAAAATCTTCTTGTGATAACGGATGACTTAAATCTTCCGTTTGGTACCATTCGTTTAAAAGGTAAAGGAAGTGCAGGGGGCCATAATGGGTTGACCAATATCAATGAAGTCCTTCAAACTCAGAATTATGCCAGGCTCAGGTTTGGAATTGGCAACGAATACAGCAAAGGGCGTCAGGTTGACCACGTACTTGGTAGCTGGAACGAGGACGAATCGGCTTCAATTGAAGAACGGATCGACAAGTCATCAAAGGCCATTACCTCCTTCGCGCTTGCAGGGCTTGCAAATACGATGAACACCTTTAACGGAAAATAATTACTCCACCGTTACCGATTTAGCTAAATTTCTTGGCTGGTCAACGTTACAATTACGCATAACAGCAATATGGTATGAAAGTAGCTGCAATGGAATAGTTGTCAATAAGGGAGAAAAGGCTTCTTCCACCTCAGGTATTTCAATCACATGATCTGCAATTTCCTTAACGGTTACGTCACCCTCGGTAACAACCGCAATAATCTTACCTTTTCGTGATTTAATCTCCTGAATATTGCTAACTACCTTTTCATAATGCCCTTTGCTTGTGGCAATCACCACAACAGGCATTCTGTCATCGATCAAAGCAATAGGACCGTGTTTCATCTCGGCAGCCGGATATCCTTCGGCATGGATATAGGAAATCTCTTTTAATTTAAGCGCTCCTTCAAGAGCAACGGGGAAATTATATCCTCTACCTAAATACAAACAATTGCTTGACAACAAATATTCTTTGGCAATTTCCTTAACCTTCTCATCAATTTGTAACAGTTGTTGAACTTTATCAGGTATACGCTCCAATTCCTGAAGATGTAATCTGTAATCTGCACTTGTCATTGTCCCTTTGGCACGAGCAAGTCTGAGGGCCATCAATAACAGCACTGTAATCTGGGTTGTAAAAGCCTTCGTTGAAGCAACTCCAATTTCAGGACCGGCATGTGTATAGGCACCTGAATCATTTTCTCTTGCAATGGAAGATCCTACCACATTACAAATTCCAAATACAAAGGCTCCTTTGGACCTTGCCAGTTTAATGGCAGCCAGGGTATCAGCCGTTTCACCCGACTGGGAGATGGCAATAACAACGTCCCTCTCGGTAATAACCGGGTTTCTGTATCTGAATTCAGAGGCATATTCAACCTCAACAGGGATTCTTGCAAATTCCTCAAAAATATATTCTCCAACAAGTCCTGCATGCCATGAAGTTCCACATGCCACCACGATGATCCGGTCGGCATTCAGGAATCTTTTCATGTTGTTTTCTAATCCGGAAAGTTTTATGATTGCCTCATCAACCAGCAGTCTACCCCTAAAGGTATCCGTAATTGCCCTTGGCTGTTCGTGAATTTCTTTAAGCATAAAATGCTCGTATCCACCTTTTTCAATCTCCTCAAGATTCAGTTTCAATTGCTGAATATTCGCATCGATCAAACTATCATCAAGTATCTTTCGAACTCGGACTTCTCTTCCTCTTTTTATTATGGCCAATTCCTCATCTTCCAGGTAAATGGCATCCTTGGTATATTCAATAAACGGAGAGGCATCCGAAGCAATAAAAAATTCCTCAAAGTCTTTACCAACTCCTATTGCAATAGGGCTTCCAAGTTTCGCCACAACAATCTCATCCGGTTTTGCCTTGTCAAAAACGGCAATGGCATAGGCTCCTATAACCTGGTTAAGGGCAATTTGAACCGCTTTTCCCAGCTTTACTCCTTCTGATGTTTTTATTTCCTCAATCAGGTTCACCAACACTTCTGTATCGGTATCACTGTGGAACTCATATCCTCTGCTTTGAAGTTCTTGTTTAATGGTATCGTAATTTTCGATGATTCCATTGTGAACAATCACAAGATTCCCCGATTGCGATGTATGAGGGTGAGAATTCGTATCGTTTGGTACTCCATGAGTTGCCCATCGTGTATGGCCCACACCTACGAATCCTGATTCCGGGATCTCTTTTTGAACTTTTTCTTCAAGGCTGGATACTTTTCCTTTGGTTTTCGAAAGATTGATCTCATTCCCATCAAAAAGCATCACTCCGGCACTATCATAGCCACGATATTCCAGTCTCTTCAATCCATTGATAATAATAGGATACGCCTCTCGGTAACCAATATAACCGGTAATTCCACACATATTTATTTGAGTATTTAGTTCATCTAAAAAACGAAAAACCTGACAATCTATTGTAAAGGCTGAGAACTCCTTTGAACTGTCAGGAATATTATTCGACGAAATTATGTAATTATTTTGAATAAAACATTTCCAATTTTATCCTTTTTTCGTTGCTCTTTGGCTTATTTCCGTGCAAAATAACACCTTTTGGAATCCAGTTCCAGTCTTTAATGGTGGTATCCCGGACGGCCCCTTGAGGAAAATCAGTATTTACAAGGTTTTTTAAGGCCAGTCTTGACATTGCGATAGGGTCATCACCTTTCAGCGCTCTGTTCATGAATTCAGTAATCCGGAATTTATATTTCTCCGGATTTCCTTCATCATCATATTCCAGTTCTCCGCCGAATACATCTGCACCGTATCTGAAACTGTAGAAATCATCAATGAACGAATTGAAATCATACTTGTATAATAGCAATCGGGTTGGAATTTCTCTTTGATCCCCATCTAAGTAAAACACAAGGTTTGCCTCATTGATCAAAAAGTTTTGCTGCCTAAGATAATCTACCGTTTCCTCATCTAAAACCTCAAGAATAATCTCAGATCCTGCGGCTCCCTGAAGGTATAATTTCGCTTCGCCTGTATCAGTATCCGGATTCGTAAGAGGCCTCTCTATAGCTGAACCGGCATAATTTCTAATATATTTAGAGGTTCGGACCCCACCTAAATTATATCGCTGAGCCTGTTTGGTTTTGACAATCACATTTTCTTCACCGTTAATTCCGTTGCCATTCAGATCCTCATCATCACCTTCATCCGTCTCCACCTCATTTGTGTAATAAATGGTCATAGCTCCATTTGAAACCTGAAGGTTTAAAAGAGCCCCATCAAAGCCTTCCGCCTCAATATACAAGCCTCTGAAGTAACGTACAAAGTTCCCGTTATTTTCAAAATCGAATGGGTTGTCATGATCCACAAACCTTTCTTTAAAGAATTGCTCATCCAAATCAAATTTTATCGAAGGAGCAGCAGCTTCTGTTTTGATGGTATCTATGTCGTCCACTGTGGAAGGATCACCATCCAAATATCGTCTTTCAACGTACAAAACCGTATCATTTCGGTTTGGCTTGAATTCTCCGGAGAAAAGTTCATCTTTTAATATATATTCCTTGTCAGAGTAATACGACTTGGGTTTTGTCGGGTCATCTGGGTCCAGCGAATTTAAAAAGGTACCTAATTCAAAAACAGCAATCTGATATTCAAGATCTTCGTTTCCATAAATTGAATCCAAAGTGAAATTGGGAACCTGAAGGGTATCTCCTCCTTCATTAAATATTGGCAAACCTGTATCAGGATCAACAGCACCTTGGTCGCCATCCCTGGTGGCAAAATAGGGAATATCCAAAACGACTCGGTCAATGATGGCATTATCTCCAAAATCAGCACCCGTTAAAGGAAGCAAAACCTGAGAGATCAAATCACTGTTCATTGTCCCGAAGTTCATATCTGAATTGACTCCCAAAAGGCCCAAAGGAGCATTTAGCTGTGCATTTTCAGGTTCATTGTTATCTACTCTTGAAGAGTCAATATTCCGATGGTAGGCGATAACCTCAAAAATGGAATCCCCAACA
The DNA here is from genome assembly GCA_020347545.1 of Flavobacteriaceae bacterium. Taxonomy (GTDB): domain Bacteria; phylum Bacteroidota; class Bacteroidia; order Flavobacteriales; family Flavobacteriaceae; genus Lutimonas. The sequence continues at coordinate 1,326,664 of CP070731.1, forward strand.
TCAAAGGGTCGTTGTCCCGTAAGATCAACGGCAATATCTTCAAGATCCTTTTCACACGCTACGATTCCGAGTAAAAATATCAATCCTAAACCAATATTTTTAAAAATGGCTATTCTTTTAAACATGAACTATTCTTGTATGTTAAAGCAATTTTATTATAAAACTTTGTTGAGATAAAAGTCGGAATATGCCTCTGAAAATTCTTCAAGCGGCTGGTAATCCAAAACAGGTATTTCAAGGTTTTCAATAACCTCTGAAATTTCCTCGCTTAACTCCTCACTTCCTTTAATTACGGCATCCGAATTTTCTATGGCAACTTTAACAAAACTGTTTCCATTGCCCACGGCAAAAGATTCCAGTTTCTCCTCGGCTATTTGATCAAACTTAATTTTTTCAATTAGCTCATTACTGCTTAAGACTCCTGAATTCTGGTAATTAAACGCTGAAGTTACTATTTTACTGTCAGCAAAAAGTGGGTCATTTTTGTAGTATTCTCTTAAATATAAAGGCAAAAGGGAAGCCATCCAACCATGAACATGAATGATATCGGGTGACCAGTTAAGTTTTTTGACTGTTTCCACTACGCCTTTGGCAAAAAAGATTGCTCTCTCGTCATTATCCGGAAACAGTTTTCCTTCTTCGTCAGTAAACACAGCCTTTCTTCTAAAGTATTCCTCATTATCGATAAAGTAAACCTGCATCCTTTCTTTAGGCAATGATGCTACTTTGATAATCAATGGCATATCCATATCATTGATGATCAGATTCATTCCTGACAATCTGATAACTTCATGCAACTGATGTCTCCTTTCATTGATCACTCCAAATCTCGGCATGAACATCCTAATCTGCGCACCCTGACTGTGCATCTCCTTTGGAACCTCAAAAGCCATTCTTGACACTTCAGTTTCAGGTAAATAGGGGGTTAATTCTGACGAAATATAAAGGATTCTCTTATCTTTCATTTATCATTCTATTTTGGATCGGTGCAAAATTACGAAAATATATGCGAAATTCGAATTAAAATCTTAAGTTTGACGCGGTAATTAACAATATTTAACGTCTCCATGGAGGTTTTTAAAACCATAAAATCTCTTCAGCAAAGTCTCAAGGGACTCAGCCAAAATAAAACAGTTGGCCTTGTTCCGACCATGGGTGCACTTCATGAGGGTCATTTGTCTATTATTGACAGGGCTAAAATGGAAAATGACATTGTCATTGCAAGTATCTTTGTAAACCCCACCCAGTTTGATAAAAAAGAAGATCTTGTCAATTATCCCAGCACCCTGGAGTCTGACCTCAAAGCTTTGGAAAAAAGGGGTTGTGATTTTGTTTTTACACCCACAACTGAAGAAATCTACCAAGGGGACACAGTAGCAGAATCATTTGATTTTAAAGGGCTTGACAAAGAAATGGAGGGAAAGTTCAGAACCGGTCATTTTGACGGTGTAGCCACCATTGTGAAGAAGCTTTTTATGATCACCTCTCCGAACAAAGCCTATTTTGGGGAGAAAGATTTTCAACAACTTCAGATCATCAAACATATGGTTAAATCAGAAGGAATAAATATCGATATTGTTCCGGTTGAAATCTTCAGGGAATTGGATGGGCTTGCAATGAGTTCAAGAAACACGCGTCTGAATGAAGCGCAGCGAAAGGCCGCCCCGGAGATCTACCAGACGCTTTTAAAAGGTAAAAAGCTCTTTCAACAAGGTGACCTTGAAAAAGTTAAAAGTTTTGTTAAAAATGAGCTTATTCAGAACAAAGAATTGTCTCTTGAGTATTTTGAAATTACTGATAATGAGAGCCTTAAGCCTGTAAAAATTCTGGACCCATCTACTAGTTACAGGGCTTTTATTGCCGTTTTTGCCGGTGATGTAAGATTAATTGACAACATAGCCCTAAATTGAGTAACTTTGCACCGTTAATTTTTTAAGTGAATAATGAATATTGAAGTTGTTAAATCAAAAATACACCGCGTTAGGATAACGGGGTCTGATTTGAACTATATCGGAAGTATCACCATTGATGAAGATCTGATGGATGCGGCCAATATAATTGAGGGTGAGAAAGTTCACATTGTTAACATCAACAATGGAGAAAGATTCATAACATATGCCATAAAGGGGGAAAGAAAAAGCGGTGATATTGTACTTAATGGTCCGGCTGCAAGAAAAGTTGCCAAGGATGATATTATCATCATTATCGCATATGCCACTTTGGAGTTTGAAGAGGCGAAAACATTCAAACCTTCCATCGTATTCCCAAATGAAAATGATAATTCACTAACCTAGTTTTTGAAATTAAGTCCTAAAAAAATCATTTTTACAACACTCCCCATAGCCTTAGGGGTGTTTCTGATTTGGTATTCTCTGGCCAAATTAAAACCTGAAGATATTGAGGCGATTCAAAATTCGTTTAGAACTGCTAATTACTGGTGGGTTGCCTGCTCATTATTCCTGGGGGTTCTCAGCCATTTATCTCGTGCTTATCGATGGCAGTTTATGCTTGACCCGTTAGGTTACAAGCCCAAATTCGCGAATAATGTTATGGCGGTATTAGTGGCCTATCTGGTGAATCTGATCGTACCGAGAGCAGGTGAAATTGCAAGGGCCACAACGATTTCCAAATACGAGAATGTTCCTTTTGAAAAAGCCTTTGGAACCATCGTTTCTGAAAGAGTTGCGGACGCGGTTATGTTGCTTGGAATAATTGGTTTGGCCTTTATCTTTCAAACCGAACTTCTTAGCTCTTATCTCTTCCCGGAAGATGATGGGAGTTCCGGCTATACCTACTATATTTTATTGGCCTTAGGTATTCTGGGAGTACTTTTCGCCTGGCTGATCAGGAAATCAAAACATCCGCTGGCCGTTAAAATTCAGAATTTTGTTGTTGGCCTGATTCAAGGGATAGCGAGTATTTTCAAAATGAAGAAAAAATGGGCCTTTATCTTTCATACTTTTTTTATCTGGGTAATGTATGTGCTCATGTTCTATGTTGTTACTTTTGCCTTACCCGAAACAACCCACTTGGCATTCGGAGCCATCATTGTCGGGTTTGTTGTAGGCGGATTAAGTATGGCTCTTACCAATGGAGGGCTTGGGTCCTATCCCATTTTTGTCGCCAGCGCCCTTACTCTTTATGGCATTGATGAAAATCCTGCCCTTGCCTTTGGATGGATCATGTGGACAGCCCAGACGGTTATGGTTCTTTTCTTTGGCGGTCTCTCTTTTTTGGTCCTTCCAATTTATAACAAAGAAGAAGATTAAGTATTTTTAATACGGTTTAAGAAAATATTTAAAATGCAAAATTTTTACAGCAGCGGAAAACTTCTTTTAAGCGGCGAATACCTGGTATTGGACGGTGCCTTGTCTTTGGCTTTACCCACTCAATTGGGCCAGCACATGACTGTTAAACCGATTGAAACAAAAAATACCCTCCAGTGGATCAGTAAAAATAACGATAATGAAATTTGGTTTCAGGCTGAGATTCGCCTGCCCGATCTTGAAATCATTTCTTTTAACGGAGAAGAAAAAGTAGCCCATACAATGGTTAGAATTCTTTCTCATGCCAGAAAAATGAATGCAGATTTCCTAACCGGATCCAAGGGTATTGAAGTTTGTAACCAACTTGAATTTCCAAGAGACTGGGGACTGGGAAGCTCTTCTACTCTTATTCATAATATTGCGTCCTGGTCGAAAGTGAACCCCTTCGAACTTCTATTCAGTAGCTTTGGCGGTAGCGGATACGATGTGGCATGCGCAAGCGCTGAATCTCCAATTCTGTATCAACTGGCAGGAAATAAACCCAAGATTAAACCTGTGGTTTTTGAACCACCCTTTAAAAACAATCTTTACTTTGTTCATCTGAATAAGAAGCAGGTAAGCAGTGAGAGCATTAAATTATACCGGAATAAAAAAGTCACCCAGAATAATATCGATGACATCTCCTCGATTTCAGAATCGCTTTTGAATGCTCTTGAGTTAGATGAATTTAAAAGCTTGATTCAAAGGCATGAAAATATTATTTCTGAGATTATTGAAACCATTCCTGTTCAAAAAAGATTATTCAAGGATTACGGTGGCCAGATAAAGAGCTTAGGAGGCTGGGGAGGGGATTTTATTCTTGCCGCGGGTAATGATCATACTCCGGATTATTTTAAATCCAGAGGCTTTTCAACCGTTATTCCATTTGAAAAAATGATAAAAAACTGATGGATCGGAAGGATGTAATTATCATTGGAGGAGGTGCCGCGGGTTATTTTGCAGCAATCAATATCGCTGAATCCAATCCAGAATTGAATGTTCTTATCCTGGAAAAAAGCAGTAAGGTACTTCAAAAAGTAAAAGTGTCAGGTGGTGGAAGGTGCAATGTTACTCATGCTTGTTTTGATCCGAAAGAACTTGTTTCGTACTACCCCAGAGGCCAAAAAGAGTTATTGGGGCCGTTTCATTCCTTTATGACAGGTGATACAATGGATTGGTTCGAGAAAAAGGGAATTGAACTAAAGATAGAAGAAGATATGCGTATGTTCCCTGTATCGAACAGTTCGCAAACCATCATTGACTGTTTCGTTACCAGCGCAAAAAACGCAGGAGTAACAGTGGCGTTAAATCAAAATGTGATTGAGATAAAGACTTCAGACAATGGATTTTTGATAACAACTAAAACCAAACAATATAGAGCTGATAAACTTCTAATAACTACCGGGGGTAACAGCAAAACCTGGGAAATAATAAAAGGCCTGGGGCATACTATAATAGATCCCGTACCCTCGCTTTTCACATTCAATATAAAGGACAGTCTACTCGAAAATATCCCGGGCATTTCAGTTCCGGATGCCCTTGTTTCCATAAAAGGTCTGAAGCACATGGCTCAAGGCCCTGTTCTGATAACGCATTGGGGGCTTAGCGGTCCGGCAGTATTAAAACTATCTTCACTTGCGGCCCGTGATCTGTCTGATTCAAATTATGACTTTGAAATAGAACTTAACTGGATCAACTCTACAAAAGAAGAAACTGAGGAAAAACTTCGACGCTATAAAACTGAAAATCCAAAAAAGAAGATAGGAATACGTTCTCCTGTCCCGGAAATATCAAGAAGACTCTGGGAAAATATACTGGCCAGGGCCGTCGCGGATCCTCAAATGAACTGGTCTGATCTGCCAAAAAAAAAGCTTGAATCCTTAAGTGAGGTGCTGACCTGCTCCTCTTTTAAGGTAAAAGGAAAAACAACCTTTAAAGAAGAGTTTGTAACCGCAGGAGGTGTTGATTTAAAGGAGATCAATTTTAAACGCTTTGAAAGCAAACTGCACCCCAATCTTTATTTTGCTGGAGAGGTCCTCAACATTGACGGACTAACAGGCGGTTTTAACTTCCAAAATGCCTGGACGGGTGGTTTTATCGCCGCCCGGGCAATTTCAAAATTTTAGTTTGATTTCACTTTTTCAACATAAAACTTATGAAAATCTTCTTTTATTTCATCTCTTATGGATCGAAATTCTTTAAGTACTTCCTCTTCCGTTCCTTTAGCATCGGCAGGATCCTCAAATCCGATATGCAAATGATGCTTTACGTCTCCTAAAAATGTTGGACAGGTTTCCTTGGCGCTCCCGCAAACGGTGATCACATAGTCAAAGGACATATCGAGGTACTTGTCAACATTTTCCGGACTGTGTGCACTTAGGTCGATCCCTAATTCCTTCATCACTTGTACCGCCTTGGGATGCACTTCATGTGAAGGTTTGGTCCCTGCCGAATACACCTGAAGTTCATTGTCAAATTGCTTTAAAAACCCTTCTGCCATTTGACTTCTGCAAGAATTTCCGGTACATAGAATTAAAATCTTTTCTTTCATTTTTTACGATTTATTTTTGATTTTTTAATATTAGTAGCTTTAAATCAGGAATAGTACCTCTTTTTTAATTTCAATGCAATATTGACCAGTAAAATTAAAACAGGTACTTCTATCAACGGGCCAATAACTCCGGTAAAAGCCTGGGGAGAGTTTATTCCAAATACAGCAATCGCGACTGCTATTGCCAATTCAAAGTTATTTCCTGTTGCCGTAAATGCCACTGAGGCGTTTCTCTTATAATCAACTCCTCTTTTTTGAGCCACAAAGAAGCTGATAAAAAACATAAGGGCAAAATAAAGGATCAATGGAATTGCAATTCTCACAACATCCAATGGCAGTTCCATGATCATATCACCTTTTAAACTAAACATCAATACGATTGTTGCCAGAAGGGCGATCAGGGTAATGGGGGATATAAAAGGGATAAACTTTCTGTTATACCAGTTTATTCCTTTTGCCTTTACCAGGTACTTTCTTGATAAAAAACCCGCCGCAAAGGGAATTCCCAGATAGATCAAAACACTTTGAGATACTTCCCAAATTGAAATATTTACATCATAACCTTTAATCCCAAAATAAGGGGGCAAAACGGTGATGAACAACCAGGCATAAAAACTATAAGTAAATACCTGAAACAGGCTGTTCAATGCGATCAGGGTCGCTCCGTACTCCCTGCTTCCTCCTGCCAGATCATTCCAGACGATAACCATGGCAATGCACCTTGCGAGTCCAATTAAAATCAATCCTGTCATATATCCCGGGTGGTCCCTGAGAAAAATAATAGCCAGAAAGAACATCAGAATCGGACCGACGATCCAGTTTAAAAATAAAGAAAGACGCATCAGTTTTGCGTCTTTAAATATGGAAGGAATAAGGTTATAGTCTACCTTGGCCAATGGAGGGTACATCATTAAGATCAGGCCAATGGCCAAGGGAATATTTGTTGAACCTACCGAAAGCTTTTCATTCAGTGAGGCAAACCCCGGATATAGTACACCCAGGGCAACCCCCAAAGCCATAGCTAAAAAAATCCATAAGGTTAAATATCGATCGAGTAATTTGAGTCTTTTCTTCATTCCTGAAATTTTCAGCTAAAATAACCTTTATGTTCAAATGATACGCTTTTAACAGCAATTAGAAGTAGTGCAACATGCTTCTTCCTCTTTTTCTTCAATGGCAATGCAACATTCGTCTTGTGCCTTGCATCTTGTTTGCTCCGAAAATAATGTTACATACAGGCGATTTTCATCCCATTGCAAGTCTCGAACAGGCATAACAGCCGTAGTAAATTCCTCATTTCCATACTCAAATTTCAATTCCGTTTCCTTTTTTAAAGGCTTTATGCCGTCAACTCTTTCCAGAATTGATACAATTTTATCCGTTGTCATGTAGGTTCTCTTATTCAGTTCCTCAGGACTCTCCCACAACTGAAAATGCGTTTCCTCCCAAAAATTGGTTTTACCTCCGCAATCTGTCGTGTCGAATTGAACATTTTTCACTTCGGTCAAATGATAATTTGCACCTACTAATTTGTCTTGCTGATACGAAAACAGTAACTCTTTTCCTTGATGCTGATCCAGCATATTAATAAATTCTTTTACTTTCATTTTTATTGATTTTATGATTTATACTTACTAATTCTTTTTTCTTTATGGTCTCAATGGGAGTCAAAGTCCAATTTTTGAGCTTCTTCTTTCGAGCAAAATATTGTCTTTCCAAACCCCGTCCAATTGCCCTATTCTCTCTCGGTAACCGATAATTCTGAAACCTGACTTCTCATGCAGTCGAATACTATTTTTGTTTTCAGGAAAAATGCCGGCCTGAAGCGTCCAGAACCCCTCTGATTCACTTTCAGCAATGAGCCTTTTCATCAGAATCTTTCCGACTCCCAATCCTCTTGCATTTGCAGCTACATAAACACTTACCTCCGCAACCCCTCCATAGACGCACCTTGAAGAAACCGGTGATAAGGCCGCCCAACCCAATACCTCATTTTTGTTTCTGGCAACGATCCTACATGATTTTAAATGATTGGCATCCCATTCTTTCCAAGAAGGAATCTCTTTTTCAAAGGTGGCCACTCCTGTGGCTATGCCTTCTTCATAGATACGAGAAACTGCTTCCCAATCTGAATATTTAATTGCTTCTGTAAATACCATGATTATTTCGTTATCAGCAACAACTTATATTTGAAAAGTCCTCTTCAAACAGATTATTAAAAAGATCATTTGCCAGTTTCCAGTTTTCTTCATGAATACAATATCTCACTTTAGGAGGACTGACTTCGCCTTTAATAAGGCCTGCTTCTTTCAATTCTTTCAGATGTTGTGAAATTGTTGACTGAGCCAAAGGAAGAACTTCTAAAAGGTCCCCGGTAAAACAACAACTCTGGTTGCTCAAATGTTTCAAAATAATTATTCGTGCAGGA
>CP070731.1:1335047-1340739 GCA_020347545.1 Flavobacteriaceae bacterium
CCATATCGAGATTTTCTTTCTAAGTGAATAGTATAGAAACAAAAGGCTGATTACATAAAGTAGCCCTACCAGTTGGTGTAAGGTACCATAAAATAATGGAATCCCTGTTTTCACTTTGAGTAAGGTCATAATCCCTAAAAAAACCTGAAAAACAACAAGAAAGTAGGATACGGTGAGCCATTTAATAGCACTCGTATGAACATGATTCCTTTTCTTATGATAAAAGTAAATGGTTAACGCAAGAATAATATAGGCCAGGAGCCTGTGCATGAATTGAACCAGGGCAGGTGCGAACGAAAATCGATCATAATTGGTCATATTGTGCCAGGTCCAGTTACTCGGATCAAGAAGAACCGCCGGTATAAATGCTCCGTTCATAGATGGCCATGTGGCATAGTACAACCCTGCTCTCATGCCAGCCATTAATCCCGCGAAGACCAATTGTATAGTGGTTAAAACCAGCAAGATCATCACGAATTTAGTATGCCCTTTTTTAGGCTTATTCTCCATGAGGTAAACATCGGCAATACACTTGACCATGGCCCCAATGGTGACAATGGCCAATAAGAAATGAAGGGTTAACTTATATGCATTCACCCAGGGGCGATCCACCAACCCACTCATTACCATGATCCATCCTGCTGATGCCGTCAGGCCTGCAAGGACCACAACGAGGAGAAGCCTTTTAACCAGGAAGGTATCAATTTGTTTTCTGATCAGGAATATAATGAAAGGAATTAAAAAGATTATTCCCAGGGCTCTGACCCAAAGCCTGTGCAAATATTCCCAGAAATAGATGAACTTAAATTGCTTTAAAGTAAAATCAGAATTCAATTTGTGAAACTGCGGGGTTTGCTTGTAAAGCTCAAAGGCTTCAAGCCATTCTGCTCTGTTAAGCGGAGGAATAACTCCCGTAATGATATCCCAACTCGTTATCGATAATCCTGATCCGGTTAACCGGGTGATACCGCCAAGAATGACCTGGCCAATTAACATGATCAAACCTGTGAGAAGCCAGGTTCTAATTGTTTTTGTATATAAATATTGTTTTTTCAATGTAAACAGGATTAAAATTATTTATTCTTCCATTGCATAGATTCGATCATTCTCATAATATCCTGGCGCAAATAGCTTATTGCTGGTTTGATTGAGTCATAATTCGGCTGAACATTAAAATAGACTGCCCCTGTGATAAAATTATCTGTGCTGTCTGTAACATGAAACTGAATAGGGGACGCAGCATTACCCGTTACCTCAAAAATTGCGCCATAGACTCTTTTTTCTTTGTTGGAATAAGGTATGGAACTTATGCCGTCAGCTTTTATGGTATGATTAAAGGTCAGCTTTTCTGCTTCGATAAGTAATTCTTTTAAATTTCCTTCCACGGGCCTGTAGGTCATGTTTACGGAGGCATTTAGCTGAGGGTAATCAAGATTGGCCCAGCATTTATCATTTATATTAATTTTTGAATTAGTTGAAACCTCAAAGATATAAGGACATTCGGTGCTGATCTTCTCATAAGACGGAGACGGATATTCAAGTCGTAACTGCGCCTTTGGTTTGGGTAAAACTTCTTCCTTACACGAATTTGAAAGCGTGATTAACAGGGATAAAACTACGATTTGTTTTAACAATTTCATCTGATCTATTTTTTTTTCGAAGGTAAGGTGACTTTTACCTGTTTGATTCGTTTTTTGTCGATGGCCTCGATGGTAAACTTGTATCTTTTAAAAATAATATGGTCATTTTTTTTAGGAAACTTTCCTGTAATCTCAAGAATTAGACCGGCTATTGTTTCGGCTTCGAATTTTTGTTCTTCAAAAAAGGTTTCGTCAATTTGCAAGACTTTATAAAAGTCTTTTAAAGTGGTTTTTCCTTCAAAAACATAATTGAAGTCATCAAGTTTGGAATAGGACAGATCGTTTTGATCAAATTCATCCGAGATATCACCCACAATCTCTTCAATAATATCCTCCAGGGTAATCAGGCCTGATGTGCCACCATATTCATCCACCACAATCGCCATATGATTTTTCATTTCCTGAAATTCTTTTAAAAGATCATCCAGCTTTTTATTTTCAGGAACAAAAAATGCTTCGCGAATGATTTTTTTCCATTGAAAGGTCTTTTTGTTAATATGGGGAATCAGATCTTTAGTGTAGAGAATTCCAATGATACTGTCAATGTTTTCGTCATAAACGGGAATCCTTGAATGCCCCTTTTTAATTATCTTTTCAGTGATTATATTAAATTCTTCATCAGATGACAGGGCGAAAATATCCATTCTGGGGCACATGATCTGCGAGGTTTCGGTGTTGCCAAAGTTGACAATGCCTTGAAGTATTTTTTTCTCTTCTTTTGTAGTCGCCCCTTTAGAAGTGAGCTCCAGGGCCTGAGACAAAACTTCAACTGAAATATCGGAATGTTTTTTTCTCAATTTATTTTCGACCAGATTGGTAAGGTTTAATAGCGGTGTACTCACAAAGGTAAGCATGGATCTCAGGACTATCATTGGCTTTGCCATAAATGAAGCAAACCCAAAAGCATTTCTGGTGGCGTAAATTTTAGGAAGGACTTCTCCAAACAACAGAATTAAAAAGGTAACAACAACAATTTCGATAAGGAACTTTACCAGAGGCGAGGAGAGCCCGTGAAAATAAAAATCACCCACATAGGTGAATAAGAGGATGAATAAAATGTTGATGAAATTATTTGAAATAAGAATTGTAGCCAGCAGCTTTTTAGGATCTTCCAGTAATTGTTTGATCTGATTAATATTGGTGTCGCTGTCGTTTTCAAGATCCGATTTTGATAAGGAGAAGAAAGCAACCTCGGTCCCGGAAATTACTGCGGAAAGTATCAATAATGCCAATAGCGCCAAAAGGCCGAGGGAGGCCTGCCAATCAAAATCAAATACAGAGAATAAACTTGCGGGTTCAGGATCCAAAGAAAGCTGGTTTAATTCATACTTAAATTAAAATCAAAATGGCAGATCGTCTGCAGCATCATTTACTGCACTTATGCCCGGGGATGTATCTGTTCGAGTTTCATCTGTTGAAGACGGTGAAGGACTTGAGAGATCCTTTTTCGTTGTTAAAAACGTCATGTAAAGCGCGTGAATTTCCGTGGTATATCTTTTTACACCTTCCTGTTCCCACTGACGCGTTTTGATTTTCCCTTCAACATAGACCCTGTCTCCTTTACTTAAAAATTTCTCACAAAGCTCGGCCAGTTTATTTCTTACAACAACATTATGCCATTCTGTGGTTGTAACTTTTTCTCCTGTTTGCCTGTTGCTATAGGTCTCATTTGTTGCCACCGGAAACCTTCCAATACAGTTTCCACCTTCAAAATAATGCATTTTTACTTCATCACCCAAATGCCCTATCAGCATTACTTTATTCAACGAGTTCGCCATAATATTCTATTAATGATCAAAGATAAACAAATTGAAGAAATTCATTCGTTAAGGCCTTTATATTTATCAACAAAATTCTGAATCAGCACGGGTAAAGCGTAGTCGTTGAGCTGTTCCCAGGAAATGGAATTTTCAACAAGGCATTCACTATTTACGATCCAGAACGTGGCGTGAAGGGTTTGATGCGACAACTTATGAATAATAGGATTTTCATTGAACTTTTTAAGATGAAACTCGCCTTCGAGGTAAAACAGGTTTTTAATGAAGTTTAGGATTTCATCAGGGTCATATAGTTCTTCCTTGGATTCCAATAATGGAAACTCGTACAAATTTTGCCAGATATCCTTATGCAGGCGTTGTCTGATGTAGGTCTTTTCATTTTTATGATCGAAAACAAGAAAATTGAAATATCTCTTTTTAATTTTTATTGTCTTACTCTTTACCGGCAATAGCGCTACCTTTTTGAAACGCAAAGCTTCGCAAGTGTCGTTAAACACACAGTTTTTACACTGTGGATTATTAGGGGTACAAACGATGGCGCCGAATTCCATGAGTGCCTGATTATGGGTCCCGGGGTCTTCCGGATTGAGTAATTCCTCGGCAAGTTTTTTAAACTCTTTGATTCCTTTTGATTCGTTGATAGGAGTATCAATACCGAATATTCTTGATAAAACACGATAAACATTGCCGTCTACAACAGCATGTTTTTTGTCAAATGCCATAGAGGCTATGGCAGATGCTGTATAATCACCAATGCCTTTCAGTTTTATCAGACTTTTATAGTTATTCGGGAACTTTCCATTGTAACTGCCAGCGATTTCCTTTGCAGTTGAATGAAGATTGCGGGCTCTTGAATAATATCCCAGTCCCTGCCACATTTTCAGAACTGTCTTTTCATCCGAATTTGCCAGGGCAAAAACATCTTCAAATTTGTCGGCAAATTTTTCATAATATGAGGTTCCTTGCGCTATTCGAGTCTGCTGTAGAATTATTTCAGACAACCATATAAAATAAGGGTCTTTTGTTTTTCTCCACGGCAAATCACGTTTATTGATTAAATACCACATTTTTAATGTGTTATAAAATTTTTCATTTTGCCTCATTTTGCAATAGTACAATTTTTTTATCTAATTAAATTTTAATCATTTAGCTTTCCGAAATTGATTTATTGTGTTATATTTGCCGACTCAAATAAGGAATTAAATAACGTATAAATAATTTAAAATGACAAAAGCAGAGATCGTAGCTAACATTTCAGAAAAATCTGGTATTGAAAAAGCTGATGTTTTAAGAGTGGTAGAAGATTTTATGGTAGAAGTAAAAGACTCATTGAACCAGGGAGAAAATGTTTATTTAAGAGGTTTTGGCAGTTTTATAGTGAAAGAAAGAGCTGAGAAAACGGGAAGAAATATTTCTAAGAATACGACGATTAAAATACCTGCTCACAACATTCCTGCGTTTAAACCTGCAAAAGTTTTTGTAGAGAGCGTTAAAAAAAGTGTAGCAGTTAAATAATAAAAATCTTATAATTCAGTTTATTATGCCAAGTGGTAAAAAAAGAAAACGCAGCAAAATTTCTACCCATAAGCGGAAGAAAAGAAGCAGACAAAATAGACATAAGAAGAAAAAATAACAAATAGGTGAGCAATCACCTATTTGTTTTAAATTTTCAGTTTAGTACGTTCATTGACATAAAATTTGCTTAGGCAAATATGAGGTTATCAAGAATAACCACAAATATTTATTAATCAATCTATCCATTTAATGGTTGCAAGATCATAGATGAGGTAGATGCAAAAATATAACAGAGTGAAAACAGAATTAATAATAAGATCGAATTCCTCTGATATAGATTTTGCCTTATTAAGAGATGGAAAACTTGTTGAGTTACATAAGGAAACTTTAGACAATAATTTCTCGGTAGGAGACATTTTTTTGTCAAAAGTGAAGAAAACATTATCTGGTCTGAATGCATCTTTCGTAAATGTAGGAAGTGAAAAAGATGCCTTTCTGCATTATCATGATTTAGGCCCCCAATTATCATCTTTAAAAAAATTCACTCATCAGGTAAGTACTGGTAAAAGAAAGGATTTTACCCTAAAAGGGTTTCGTTTTGAAAAAGACATTGACAAGCATGGTAAAATTGACGATGCCATAAAGGCAGGTCAAAATTTGCTGGTTCAAGTAGTAAAAGAGCCGATTTCTACCAAAGGCCCCAGGATAAGTTCTGAATTGTCCATTGCGGGCAGATATTTAGTGCTGGTTCCCTTTTCT
>CP070731.1:1340839-1346102 GCA_020347545.1 Flavobacteriaceae bacterium
ATCCGCAGGTGTGATTTTTTCATAGAAATAAATATCATTCTCAGTTATAGATAAATTGTATACACGATCTCCACTTCTTTGATCCAACTCTTTGAATTTAGAAATCAACTCATCTCTACCATTGATGCCACTCATGACGTTCGAGGTATAATCCCCTTGGCCTTTAAACCATTGATCCACTTCAGGATCCTTCATATCTTCGAGATATCGATAAGGGTCATCTATTTTTTGGCCAAAATATTCTTCAGTTACAATTTTAACGGGAGCTACAGGTTGCTTTTGAGCATTCAATAATAGCATTGGGCATACCAGTAACAAGAGCAGTACTTTAAATTTCATCAGGTTTGGTTTTAGTTATTAAATCTGCTGAATCGGAGGACTATCCCCCAGAAAAAAACCGCAACCTCTTCTTTTTCAAAAAAATCTATATCTTTTTGATTAGCAGTGTAAATATAAGTGATTTAAATTTGTATCCATGAAATAAGGATTGGATTTCAAAAGCTTTAAAATGTTATAAAGCAAGAATCACAAAACTCGTTCAAGAATTCTTCCAATACTGTGGCTTCGTATCTTCAGACCATTGATTCCAGTATTCCTGATTTACGATGTGATTTCCGTCAAGTGTTTTTAAGCGTCTTTGAAAAACGTATACGGTGGGATTGAATACCATGTCAGTTACACCAACTGTGTAAAGCTGAGGGTCTTCTTCACTTTTTCTTTTCTCTTCCTGAATCAAAACTTCGAAACCATTGAATTCCAAAAGCTTCTTCAAAAATTCCATTCGGTCTTTCCCAATTTTTTTCTCTACAAAGGTCACTCTGGTATCACCAATAGCACCAAACATATGTTTTCCTTCTAAAGCCATAAGGTTAAAAAATACTTAGTTGATAAATATATTCATAAACCGGACTATAAACTCCGATGAACAGAACTCCGATCACAGCGATCAAGATTCCCAGTTTCATACTTGGGCTACTTTTGAAATAGGGAATTGGACTATCGCCTTTCCTGAGAAATATGGCTCTCACCACCAATAAATAATAATACAGGGAAATAGTTACATTCACAACGGCAATGAATACAAGCAGGTACAATCCCTGACTTGCTGCCGCCGTAAATAAAAAGAACTTTCCAAAAAACCCTGCAACGGGAGGTATTCCCGCCAAAGAGAACAGATCCAGCATCATGACCAGGCTCAGTTTTGGATTGGTTCTGTAAAGCCCCTCATAGTCGCTCATATTTTCTTTTCCTGTTTCAGATGAAATCGCCTGAATAACTCCAAAAGCTGCCAGATTGGTAAATACATATATGGAAACAAAGTAAACCACTGTAGAGACCCCTAACTGGTCATTGGAAAGCATTCCAAGCAAAATAAATCCTGCCTGGGCGATAGAGGAAAATGCAAGGAATCGTTTCATGTTCTGCTGCCTCAAAGCAAAAAGGTTCCCTATGAACATGGTAGCTATGGAAACTATGTATAACATATTAGAGCCTATGGCTCCAAATGGTTTCATCACGGTAAAAATGATGATCATCAAAATTAAAACCGCCGACCCTTTTGAAATAACCGAAAGGTAGGAAGTAATGCCAATCGGAGCCCCCTGATAAACATCTGCTGTCCAGAAATGAAAAGGGACAAGAGAAATTTTAAAGGCAAGCCCTGAAAAGAAAAATACAAACCCTAAAAGACTTAAATTGGAGTAGGTTAAAAGTGTAGCCACCTCCGTAAAATAAATACTTCCAGTTGTCGCATAGATCATTGATACTCCAAAAACCGAAGTACCTGACGCCAGGGCTGATGATAAAATAAATTTGATCCCGGCTTCCGCAGACACTCTTTTGTTGGTCTCAAATGCCACCAATGCCGCTACGGGAAGAGCTGATAATTCCAGGCCTAAATAAAACATTAGAAAATCTCCTGAAGAAATCATAAAGTACATACCGAGCAATGAGGAAAACATCATCATAAAGAATTCAGTAGATTTATGTTTCGCCACCAAATCTTTCTTGATCCAGGCTGAAGACTGTAATAAAATGATCAGCACCCCTATATTCAATACATTTTTAAACAGATGGATCAATTGTGTGGTATGAAACATCCCCCCAAACAAGGCGCCTTCATCCAAATGTACGAACCCGATCACGGTATGCAGACCAAATAATGCTATCGCGGTATTGACTAGTGCTTTTTTGTTACTTATGAAAATTTCCATAATCACAAGAAGCAGGAGTACTGCCAGCAAGATCAGCTCTTGTCTCATTACTAAAAACCCTCCTAAATCCATATCTTATAATTTTTTACTCGTATTCTATTTATTACTTTATTTAAACCATCCTCCTTACCTGAGGCCTGAAAAAAACAGCTTAAATCAATCTTTCGATAAACGGGGTTAAACTTTCTCTTATCATATCGCTCAACCAGATTGGAGTAACTCCCATAAATACTATAGGAATCAATAAAAGAATCACTCCGATCCTTTCGTACCAGGTAGCCCTTTCGAAATGGGTGAATTCCTCGTTTTTTATCGGTCCCATCAACATCATTCCAACCACTCTCAAAATATATACTGCTGTAACCACAATTGCGGAGACAGTTATAATCGTTGCTACTCTGTGGAACATATCAGGATGCTCAAATGCACCAACAAAAATCTGCATCTCAGCCATAAACCCACTGAATCCCGGCAATCCCAAAGAAGCCAGGCCTGCAATCACGTACATGGCTGAAATAAATGGGATCACTTTTAAAAGACCGCTCATCTTTCTGACGTCACGCGTATGCGTTCTTCCGTAAATCATCCCGATCAGCGCAAAGAACAGGGCAGTCATAAATCCATGAGACAAAGACTGTAATATCGCACCGTTCCACGAGGTTTTGTTTAACATCAATAAAGCGAACAATACCATCCCCAAATGGCTAACCGATGAATAAGCATTGATATATTTTAAATCTGTCTGTTTTATGGCCGCCAGGGCTCCGTAAAAAACTCCTATCACAGATAAAACAATAAAAAAGTTTGACCAGGACATGGCTCCTGCCGGAAGCAGGTACATCGCTACACGAAATACACCATATCCCCCAAGTTTCATTAAGACTCCGGCATGTAGCATCGAAACGGCTGTTGGAGCAGAAGCATGGCCGTCAGGTGACCAGGTATGAAACGGAAATAATGCTCCAAGAACCGCAAAACCTATAAAAGTTAATGGGAAAAACAAATTCTGCGCCTCATAGGGAATATTGACCTGGGCTATTTCCAGGATATTATAAGTCAAGGCTCCTCCGTCTGCATTAGAATTAAAATAGATTCCTAAAATCCCAACCAGTAAAAGAGCTGAGGCTCCCATGAGCATCAGGGTAAGTTTCATGGCTGAATATTCCTTGGGTCCCGAACCCCATATTCCGATCAACAAAAACATCGGTATAACTGCTATCTCATAGAATAAGAACATTGTAAATAGATCAATGGATATAAAAAACCCAAATACTCCCGTAGCTAAAACAATAAGAGAAATAAAGAATTCTTTATGAAGATCTTCCATTTTCCAGGAAATAAAAACTCCTGCCAGTACTACAATCGACGCAAGTACAATCATGGCAACGGAAATACCATCGACGCCTATGGTATAATGGATATTGAACTTTTCAAACCACATATAGTCTTGCATAAAAACCATGATGTCATCATTCACCTTTCTTTCTTTTACATAGGCAAAAATCAAATTCAGTGACATTAAAAACTGTACCAGCATTCCAAAAGCCGCAATAACTCTGGATTGTTTCAAATTCTTTGAAAACATCAAAACCAAAATGGTTATGACTGGTACGACAACAAATAAGCTTAGTATATCCATCTTGCTACTAAATAATCCATTTATAAATAAAAATCATGGAGAGAATTACCGCCCCAGCAATAAATGCGAAAGCATAATCCTGGACGCGTCCTTATTGAATTTTCTTAATTTTTTCCGATCCCGATACCGTAGAGTTACCAATGAGATTCATGGTTCCGTCCACTACATTCTTGTCAAACCAGGCAAAGGGGGCAGAAATTCTTTTAAAGATGATCTGCCTTGTAATGAATAAATACAGTTCATCAAAATAAAACTTGTCGAATGCCCATTTATACAATTGCCCAAAAGACCTTGCTGTTTTATCTGGTAAATTACTTGGCTTCTTGTAGAATAAATAGGCTAAAATAATTCCTAATAATCCAACACTGACGGCTATAGCAGCAAGGGGATAATTCAGGTGTGCCTCAAAGGGCTGCTGGTCAGCAGTCACATATTCACTAAAATGCACGTATCCTGCAGCAACACTCATGAAAGCCAAAAATATCATTGGTCCGGTCATCGAAGCAGGAGATTCATGAGGTATGTGTTTGTATTGCCTGTTTGGACCCCAGAAGATACCGAAATACAATCTGAACATATAAAAAGCGGTAAGCCCGGCCACCAGGACACCGGTTATATAGATGAGTCGATTGTGTTCAAAAGCGGCAACCAGAATTTCATCCTTACTGAAAAAACCTGCAAATCCAGGAAATCCTGCAATTGATAAAGCGGCTATCAGAAAAGTAATATGGGTAATCGGCATATATTTTCGCAAGCCTCCCATTTCCTGTAGATTGTTGCTGTGTATCGCATGAATTATAGAACCGGCTCCTAAGAATAGTAATCCTTTAAACATCGCATGTGTAAACAAGTGGAACATTGAGGCCATATAACCCAATCCGTCATGTCCGGTATAACCCGAAACACCAAGGGCCAGCATCATGTATCCTATCTGAGACATAGTAGAAAAAGCCAGCACCCTTTTTATATCGTTTTGTGTCAAGGCGATTATTGCAGCAAAGAGTGCAGAGAAAGCGCCTACCCAGGCCACGACATTAAGCGCATATCCATCTTCTACGAAATAGAACAGCGGAAAAAGGCGGGCAACGAGATAGACCCCCGCTACAACCATTGTTGCCGCGTGTATCAAAGCGGATACAGGCGTAGGACCCTCCATTGCATCGGGTAACCATATATGCAGCGGAAACATTGCAGATTTTCCAGCTCCTCCAATAAATATCAGCAATAACCCCCAGGTGATTACAGAAAGGCCCATAAAAGAAACTGAAGCCCAATTTGTTATAACATTACCGTCAAGGTCGTTTAAAGTGGCAAAATCAAATGATCCCCCATAGTAACCGATTACCAAAATACCGATCAAAAAGCCAAGATCCGCAAATCGGGTCACGATAAATGCCTTTTTTGCTGCTGA
>CP070731.1:1346202-1355934 GCA_020347545.1 Flavobacteriaceae bacterium
TTTCCAAATTTTGTGGGATTATATACCCTCACTTCTGACGGAAGATATGATCAGGAATTTTTGAATAATTATGCCCTTATCAATATCAAGGATAAATTGGCACGGACCAAAGGAGTTGGACGTGTTGACGTACTTGGGGCAGCGAATTACTCCATGCGAATCTGGGTGAAACCGGACCGTTTGGCCTCACTGGGAATAGCTGTTCCTGAAATCATGAATGCGATCAACCAGCAAAACATTATTGTTCCTGGGGGTAAATTTGGAGCAGAACCCGCACCTCCAGGTACAGAGTTCACTTACACGGTCAGGCTTCCTGAAAGATTTAATTCTCCAAAAGCATTTGAGGAAATTGTTGTGAGAACAAACTCCGATGGGTCACAGGTAAAAATCAAAGACATTGCAACGGTAGAATTAGGGGTTGAAACCTATAACATGCGTGCCCGTTTAAACAAAGAGACCTGTGCTATTGTGGCCATTTATCAAGCACCGGGAGCGAATGCAGTGGAATTGGTTGAAACCATAACCGGGCAAATGAATGAGTTGAAAAAAGATTTTCCTGAAGGTATGAAATATGACCTCTCCTTAGATACTACTACCGCTATAACGGCAGGTATCCAGGAGATTATCACAACACTCTTTATTGCTTTAGTTTTGGTGATACTTGTGGTATTTATTTTTATTCAGGACTGGCGAGCTACAATTATTCCTACCCTGGCGATTCCGGTTTCGCTGATAGGGGCCTTTGCATTTTTCCCAATGTTGGGATTCACAATCAACGTACTGTCCTTACTTGGACTGGTACTGGCAATTGGTATTGTTGTAGATGATGCGATTGTAGTAGTTGAAGCCGTACAGGTGAATATTGAAAAAGGAATGAGCACCAAAGAAGCCACCAATGAAGCCATGTCCAAAGTTACCGCTCCTGTTATTGCCACAACTCTGGTGTTGGTTGCGGTGTTTGTGCCTGTTGCGGGTATGGCAGGTATTACAGGTATCCTGTATCAGCAATTTGCGATTACGATTGTAGTTTCGGTACTTGTGTCATCGGTGAACGCCCTGACCCTGAGTCCTGCGCTTTGTTCGATATTGTTGAAAGAACCGAAACCCTATAAGGGACCATTGGGCTGGTTTTTTGGAAAATTTAACCAAGGTATGGACCGGTCAACCGAGGGATATATGAGTTTTACCAACGTAGTGACTCGAAAACTAAAACGTAGTGTCGCCTTTATCCTGATCATGACAATTGCAGCAGGAGTATTCTTCAAGCTGGTTCCCGGTGGATTTATACCGGAGGAGGATATGGGTTATTTTTATGTTAATGTGCAACTTCCAAATGCCTCATCAATTCAAAGATCTGATGAGATTGCAAAAGAGATAGAAGATATTTTAATGAGTATGCCTGAAGTTGAGTATACGACAACTGCTACAGGATACAGTTTGCTTTCCGGTTCAATGGTGCCTAATAATGGCTTCTTTTTTCTCTCTTTAAAAGATTGGAGCGAACGTGATTTAACTGCTGACGAGGTGATTCAGAAATTAAATGCCAAACTGGCAGTTCAGATAAAAGGGGCACAGGCCTTTTCTTTTGGGCCACCTGCAATTCCAGGATTGGGTAATGGTTCCGGTTTTAGCATTATGATTCAGGATCGAGGAGGAAATTCCGCGAGTTACCTTCAGGAGAATGCCATGAAATTTGTCCGGGCTGCCACTGCGCAGCCGGAAGTGTTTAATGCTTTCACACCATTTCAGTCAACTGTTCCTCAGCGATATATGGATATTGATAAAGAGAAAGCCTTGAAATTGGGAGTTTCACTGAACGATCTTTATCAGACGATTGGATCCTTTATGGGGGGTTCCTACGTTAATGATTTTACGCGATTTGGACGCCTTTACAAGACCTATATTCAGGCAGAACCTGAGTATAGGGTTGATGAAAGCCAGATCAACAAATTCTTTGTTCCCAACAATAAAGGTGAAATGGTCCCTTTGGGAACAATAGTGAATATTAAGCCGGTATATGGGCCCGATTATACCAATCGTTTTAATTTATACAGAGCAGTGGAAGTAACTGGGGTTCCGGCTCCAGGATATACATCAGCACAGGCAATGGACGCCTTAGAACGCGTTGCAGCTGAAACTTTACCTGCAGATATGAGTTATAGTTGGAATGCCATGTCATTTCAGGAAAAGAAGGCTTCGGGATCTCTGGGGACAATCCTCGTTTTCTCGCTGGTTTTTGTATTCCTGATCCTGGCCGCTCAATATGAAAGCTGGTCACTTCCGTTATCGATTTTGATGGGAACACCTTTTGCCATCTTTGGAGCCCTGTTCTTCTTGTGGGTGTCTCGTTTTATAAGCCCTTCCTTTGAGAACAACATCTTTGCTCAGGTTTCCTTTGTAATGCTTATTGGTATGGCAGCTAAGAACGCCATCCTGATCATTGAATTCGCCAACGAAGAATTTGCCACTGGGAAAACCCTATTCGATTCGGCCATGGAAGCTGCTAAATCCCGCTTCAGGCCGATCTTGATGACAGCCTTTTCATTTATTCTTGGGGTATTGCCCTTGGTAGTTGCCTCCGGATCGGGAGCGGAAGCGCGAAAAGTGATGGGAATGGCACTATTGGGAGGAATGACGATAGCAACATTTCTTGGGGTATTTCTTTACCCTATGTTATTCGTACTGATCGGAAAATTATTTGGCTATGAGAAACAACGTGATAAGGCCATGGCCTTGGAACAAAAATCAACAGAAAGCAATGACTAAGAAACTTATTACATACGGTACGTTGGGCTTGATGACTATGTTGTTTGTGGTTTCGTGTAAGGTAGGACCGAACTATGTGGAGCCCGAAGACACAACTCCGGTCGAATTCAGATTTGCCGCAAAAAAAACGGATAGTATCATCAATTTCAAATGGTGGGAGATCTTTAATGATCCTACACTGGATACATTGATTCATACTGCGCTGCGCGAAAATAAAAACCTTTTGATAGCCGCAAGCCGAATTGAGCAGGCTCGTGCAAATTACAAATTCAATAAAGCGGATCTGGGCCCGAAATTTGGTGTTCAGGGGGATGCATCGGTTCAAAATCAGTTCTTTGGTCAACCGCTTGATCAGAATCTGGAGACCTATGGAGCTAATGCTACGGTGAATTGGGAACTGGATTTCTGGGGAAAATTCCGAAGGGGCAATGAAGCGGCCCAGTCTGAGCTCATGGCGTCTTTTTATGGGAAGCGAGCCATAGAGGTTGCGCTGATCAGTGAGGTCGCAATCAATTATTTTCAATTACTCGATTTCCAGACAAGACTGGATATTTCGGAAAAAACGCTGGCTTCACGTGATACCTCATTACAGATCATTCAGGCCCGTTTTGATGAAGGGTACACACATATCATCGATGTGAATCAAGCGGAGATCCAAAAAGCTATTGCCCAGGTTTCTGTACCAACATTCAAACGTGAGATTGGTTTTGCCGAGAATAATTTAAGTATCCTGTTGGGAAAAAACCCTGGAGATATCATAACGACAAAGACCCTTATAGAGTACCAGGTACCGGATTCCGTTCCTCATGGAATCCCATCTGAGTTATTGGCGAGAAGACCCGATGTTATGGAAGCCGCTCAATTATACCGAGCGCAAAATGCAAGAATCGGAGTGGCACAAGCTATGAGATTTCCGGCGATCAGCCTGACTGGAATGTTAGGTGTAGGATCCAATGATCTTTCAACCTTGTTGGATAATGGATTGGGTTGGAGTGCCGGGGCAAGTCTTTTGGGGCCATTATTTGAATGGGGAAAGAATGTTCGTCGTGTGGATATAGAGCGTGAACTAGCGCGCCAGTCACTTTTTTCTTATGAGAATACCGTCTTAACGGCACTTCTTGAGGTTGATAATTCACTAATCTCCTTACAAACCCTCAAGGACGAGCTGGCGGCTAATGAATACAAGTTGGGGGCAGCAGAAAATGCGAGTTATCTGTCGAGGCAAAGATACTTCCAAGGTGTAACGAGTTATCTGGAAGTAATTGAGAACCAGAGACAGGAATTTGAAGCCCGCCTTAGCTACTCTGAAAATTACCAGCGATTGCTCAGCGCCTACATTGGACTTTATAAATCCCTTGGAGGTGGTTGGGTTACTGAAGCCGAACTGGAAAAATATGCGCTCCAACTTGCGGAGGAATTAGATGTGAACGAGTCTGAGATTGACCGCGATAGCCTTTATTATGCGGGCCAGTTAGTAGATTATTATTTAACACCTGAACAGGAGCAACAGCGCAAAGAGCAACGAAAGGAACTGAATCGTAAAGAGCGTGAAATGCGAAAAGCCGCAAGACAATCTGCCAATTAATATAATTTGCAGAATTATGATCACCTGAATCCGGTCACAACATTTGTGCACAGAGGATTATAGGAGCCGGTAAGTAATTAATGATTTTAAAAAAGAGAGCGGCTACAATATTTGCAACCGCTCTAGCTAAAAAAATCAACACTAAAAAAATCCCTGGAAACCTATACCAGGGATTTATTTTTTTAAGTAAATATGATCTGTGTTCGGTCTCCGTCGCACAGGCCATAGAAATCTCCAATTGTGATGATCGAGTCAACCTCTTCGTGAAGATCTTCTTTTTCCAGTTTGAACATATCCACTGCAAGTTTACATGCGTAGATCATTCCGCCACCAGCAGTTATCATTTCAAGGAACTCATCAACCGGAGGCATGTCCAGTTCTTCCATTTGACTTCTCATCATTTTTGATACTCCTGCTTCAACACCTGGAAGTCCTCCAAGCATGGTTGGGAACGGAAGCCCGCCTGGCATGCGCATGGCAGGATTTCCTGTTGTCGCTGTATGTAAGCTGTTCATTCTTTCCCTTGTAATACCATCCAGTCCAAAGAAGGTGAAGAATACGTTTGTCTCAATACCTTCCATAACGGCACCGTTGGCCATTACTAATGTTGCATATACATCTTCCAAAGATCCTTTGGCACAGATGATACATACTTTTTCTAGTGGTTTTTTTTCTTCTGTACTCATAATTTTATTTTTTATATTGAAGAATTAATCTTTTATACACAACTTGCCGGCTTAGGGATACCTGCGATTTGTGCAGAGTACTTTAAAGGCCCCTTCGGGAAAAGTTTGTAAAGCCCTTTGATATCAGTTATTCCTGATTTACCGACTTTTCTGATCGTTAAAGATTCGCCTGCTTCAGTTTTTTCTCTCAAATAGTTCAAAACCTCGAAATGTTTGTCTGTCAATTCGATACCAATTTCACTTGCAATTTCTCTTGCAACGTCTTCATTCCATTCATTCATATTTTCAAGATATCCATCTTCTGATACATTGATTTGTGCTCCTGCGATTGTTTGTAAAGCCATAATATTATTATTTAAGTTATTTATTTGATTGTTTATTTTTCTATACTCACGTCTTTTGAGACATTTTTCATAAAAGTTATTCCATAACCCAATGCTTTTTGCATTTCAGGGCTGTTCATTTCTCTCATCAATTTCCAGACCGAGTAGGAAGGAACGCTTTCAGTTTCCATACTGTTAAATGCTTTAATGGCATTTTGCATGGTATTCAATACTTCCGGCTGGGTCATTTCCTTAACTATATTTAATATGGAAACAATACTGTTGGCAAGTTCCTTCAGGTCTTGAGGACTAAATCCTTGAACAATATTGTCTACAACAGGTCCTATTTCTCTTATAAAGTCGAAATAACCCTTCTGTTCAAGAGAATTCATTTGCTTCGTAAAGTCGATAATAACTTCGTTTGCAATCGGGCCAACTTCTTTGCCAAGGTCCACTGCCATTTCCAGTGAATCCATTACCGTTTTGATATTCCCTATATTTCTTAGGAAAGAAACTGCCAATCCGGTTAATTCGGACGGATCCAGCTCGACTTGCCTTTTGTCAAGTTCGGCAACAGTGGAATCATAGGCATCTTTTCCAACAATACTGAGGTCACTGACAAGGTCTGCAATCATTCCTGATTGTTGGTTTTGTCGCTGGACATAGCCCAGTATCATGTCCATTTTTTTATCAAGTGCATCAATCTGCAGTTGAATATTTGTATCTTCTTCTATCGTTTTCATGCTGTCACTCTTTTTTTACCGGCCATGGTCATATCCGCTTCAACGGGTAATTCTCTTCCTTTAAGCAATATGTGCCAGTAGATCCATCTAAACAATATTTTTCCGTAGTGGTTCATCTTTGTGTTTTTCAATAGACCAAAGGGTCCTATTCCAGGCAAAGGGAAGGTACCTGGAAGAGGTTCGGTCTCATAATTGAAATCGATTAAAGCTCCCTTACCATAACCCGTTTCGATATAACAGTTTGCATGACCGTCGAATTTTGCAGGTAATTCTCTTCCTTCAATTGCAGCAAGGATGTTTTCAGTCAGGATCTCTGCGGCAAAATGCGCAACAGAACCAGCTTTAGATGTCGGGATATTCGAGGCATCTCCTATTACGAAGATATTTTCAAATTGTTTTGATTGTAAAGTGTGTTTATCTGTAGGGACATAGTTCATGTCATCACCCAATCCACTTCTTTCAATCATATCCGATCCCATATTCACAGGTACAATGGTTAGAATGTCAAAATCAATTTCACGATCGTCATAAGAGACAATCTTTTTATTTTCATTATCCACGTGACTCAAATAGAAATCCGCTTCTACTTTGATATTTTTTTCTTCCAAAAGATCTCCAAGGACTTTGGAAGCCACTGGCTTCGTGAATGCACCGGACATTAAAGTAACATAACTGATATCAACTTTATCCCTCATTCCTCGTTCTGCAAAATAGGCTTCTGCAAGACAAACAAATTCAATCGGGGCAACAGGGCACTTGTAGGGTAATTCCGGAATACACATTACCAGTTTGCCTCCTTCCCAGTTTTTGAAACGCTTATGTAAAGCAACCGCGCCCTCAACCGTATAGAAGTCAAAAATATCCTTGTACCATAATTTGTCTTGAAGGCCTTCAGTTTCGGAAGGTCTCGTTTCCGTACCCGTGGCGATAATCAAAAAATCATAATTCAATACTTTTCCATCTTCCAGCAATACTTTGTTTTCTTCACCTACAATTTTATCTATAGGACTAAAGATTACATTGACACCGGGAGGGAAAAAGTCATATTTGGGTTTTATGACATCTTTCTTATTATAAATTCCAAAGGGAATAAATAAAAATCCTGGCTGATAGTAATGCGTTTTGTATTGATCTACAATTGTGATTTCCCATTCCTCTCTATCGAGTTCATGATGTAGTTTGTTGAGCATCATCGTTCCGGCTGTTCCGGCTCCTAAAATCACTAGCTTCTTCATAATATTTGTCTTAATTAATTATAGTACAAAGATAGAGTGAGGTTTTTTTTCAATTTGTGACTTAAATCATATTTTGGTTCGTAAAGTCTCTATTTTCAGTAACTTATGTGACACAACAGATGGTAAAAAATTCATAAGAAAAGCTTCGAAATAGATCAATACTAAAAAAAAAGATTATTTTTAGTTTCTAAATATCGCACTTGATGACCCCAGTTGAAAATAAGATAAGTAAGCTCAGAGAAGAACTTAGACAACACAATTATAACTATTATGTTCTTGATCAACCAACTATATCGGATTATGAGTTTGATATGAAGTTGAAAGAACTTCTGGAACTGGAAAAAAATCACCCGGAATATGCGGATCAAAATTCTCCGACCCAAAGAGTGGGAGGTGAGATTACGAAAAATTTTGAAACCGTTACCCATACAAACAGGATGTATTCTCTTGATAATTCTTACTCAAAGGAAGATATACTTGACTGGGAAAAGAGAATTCAAAGGATATTGGGGGATGTGGACCTTGAATTTACCTGTGAATTGAAATATGACGGTGCTTCCATCAATCTTAGTTATGATAATGATCAATTTGTAAGGGCCGTCACGCGTGGAGATGGTTTTATGGGTGATGATGTTACCGCAAATATCAAAACCATCCGTTCCATTCCTTTGGTGTTAAACAATGGAAAACTTAAATCTTTTGATATCCGAGGAGAGATAATTCTTCCTTTGAATGGATTTAACAAAATGAATAAGGATAGAGTTGAGGCGGGAGAAGATCCCTACAGAAATCCCAGAAACACCGCAAGTGGCAGTTTAAAACTTCAGGACAGCGGAGAAGTTGCAAGCAGGCCTTTGGACTGTTTGCTCTATCAGGTGGTTGCAAATGATAATCCGTTTAAAACCCATTTTGAAACACTGGAATACGCTGCATCGATCGGCTTTAAAATACCTAAAACGATTCGCATATGTAAGAATGTTGAGGAGATAATGGAATTTTTAGCACTTTGGGACAGCAAAAGGAATGAATTACCCTATGAAACAGATGGTGTGGTCATCAAAGTAAATTCTTTGCATTACCAGGAAGAACTGGGATACACCTCTAAATCTCCACGCTGGGCGATTGCTTATAAGTTTAAGGCGGAACAAGTAAGTACAATATTGAATGAAGTGACCTATCAGGTAGGTCGAACAGGGGCGATAACTCCTGTCGCAAATCTTGAACCCGTTGAGTTGGCAGGAACCATAGTGAAACGAGCCTCTTTACATAATGCAGATCAAATTGAAAAAATAGATCTTCATTTGAAAGACAGGGTCTACGTGGAGAAAGGGGGAGAGATTATTCCTAAGATTGTAGGTGTGGACCTGGATTCCAGAGCGCATGATGCTCTTGAAGTTCGTTATATTACGCATTGCCCTGATTGTGGCACTGAGCTGGTCAGAAAAGACGGTGATGCCAAGCATTTCTGCCCTAATGAGTTTGGCTGCCCTACACAGATTACGGGTCGCATCCAACATTTCGTGAGTCGTAAGGCCATGAATATGGATGGCCTGGGGGCGGAATCGGTGGAGCTCTTATTTAAAAACGGTCTTATCGAGAACTTTGCAGATTTGTATGAATTAAATGTAGAACAGGTTATTCCACTTGAAAGGATGGCCGAAAAATCAGCTCGAAATCTTATTAATGGAATTGAGGCATCAAAAAAGATTCCCTTTGAAAAAGTCCTGTTTGCTCTTGGAATTCGATTCGTTGGAGAAACGGTAGCTAAGAAACTGGCTAGACATTATAAATCCATTGACGCCCTGATGGCTGCTAGCTTTGAGAAATTGGTTGAGGTGGATGAAATAGGAGAGAAGATTGCTGAAAGTATTATTTTGTTTTTTAGAGATGAAGGGAACCAGATCCTGATAGAGCGTCTTAAGAATTATGGCTTGCAGTTGTCTTTGGATGAGTCGGAAATGGCCGATCAGACTGAACTATTGAAGGGTAAGGTATTTGTCGTATCGGGCGTTTTCGAGATCATGTCCCGGAATGAATTAAAAAAATCCATTGAGGATAATGGAGGCAAGGTTACAGGATCGATTTCCAAGAAAACGAATTTTGTAATTGCCGGAGAAAATATGGGCCCTAGCAAGAAGACCAAGGCAGAGAACCTGGGAATTCCGATCATATCAGAGCAGGATTACCTCAATATGCTTTGACGTACCTTAACGACTTTAAGTTTATAAATTACAGTTCCAGTACCTGAACTTTGTTACGAGTGGAATAAACTTTACCCTCGTTGTGCAACTGCTTCAATAATCTTGTAACCACAACTCGTGAGGTATTAAGGTCATTGGCGATATCCTGATGTGTAAGATTAAGATTCACATCATGATTGATTTTGGCCATGTC
>CP070731.1:1356034-1361651 GCA_020347545.1 Flavobacteriaceae bacterium
ACAATATTACTTCGATCATTTCTGTCCACCAGGCCATAAACAAGAATGGTTCGAAGTATAGAATGTTTCACCTTAGAGGCTCTTATCAGCTCTTCAGATTTCCACTTGGAAAGCCCGTAATGATTTACAGGGCTGGCAGGATCATTTTCAGTATATAAACCTCCTTTTTTTCCATCAAAAATAAAATCAGTTGAAAGATGCACAAAATAAACGGACCTGCCTTTACAATAATCCATAAGATGTGAGACCACATCTATATTCATATTATCACACTCTTCAGGATTTAACTCGCAGGCATCTACATTGGTCATGGCAGCTGTATGAATAATAATATTCGGAGTAATTTCGGATAAAGTTTCTTCGAGCAGCTTTTTATTCTGAAGATCAATGTCAATATAGTGATAACCGGTTTTACCGGTCAATCTGTTTTCTCCTCTGGACAGGGCATATACTTTGTAGTTTTTTTTCTTGAGAAACAACTTGACCAACTTTTGACCCAACAACCCGTTACTTCCTGTTATGACAACACTTTTGATCATGGAAGCAAACTTCTAGAATAATTTATTCAGTTTTTGAATTTCCTCTGGCCTTCCAATTACTATTAACTTTGATTTTGGAACAAGTATGGTAGAGGCATCAGGATTGATCATATATTCTTTATCCGGAGTTTTGAAACCAATCACGGTACAGCCGGTTCTCTTTCTCAGATCAAGGTCCAGTATGGACTTGTTGGTATACTCCTCGGGAAGGTTTTCAATAACCAACTCTTCAATGTTGGATGAACTCTCTCCTTCAATGGAAAGCCTGTCAATAAACTCTATAATATCAGGAGTAACAACCAGCGAGGCCATATGAGCCCCCCCAAGCTTATCAGGCATGATTACATTGTCTGCTCCCGCTACTTTTAATTTTCTATATGAAGTATCTATTGACGCTCTGCTCACGATCGTGCAGGTATCGTTCAATTGCCTCGCCGACAGTACAACGTACAAATTATCAGCATCCGAAGGCAAAGTCGTTATCAGGCTCGCGGCTCTTTTTATTCCCGCGGCCATCAGTACTTCATCATTGGTTGCATCTCCTCTGACGTAAAGCATGTCTCCCTGCAGTTCAATTTCTTCAATCAATTCGGGATCACTCTCTACAATGACACAGCCTTTATTATAGCTCCCTAATTTTGCCATAGCCTGTTTTCCGTTACGTCCGAATCCACAAACAATGGTGTGATTCTCCAGTTTTTGAATTTTTTTCTGTACCTGCTTCATTTTAAGTTCTTCAATAAATTTATTATTCGCGATATAATCTGTAATCACCGATATGATATAACCGAATAAGGTAATACTTGTAATAATAAGGAATATCGTAAATATTTTCGATTCGGCATCAAGTGGCTCCACCTCCTTGAACCCAACGGTAGAAATCGTAATTACGGTCATGTATAAGGCATTCACCAATCCATAATCTGCAATTAGCGTAAATCCCGCCGTACCGATGAATATCAATAGAAAAAGCAACCCTAAGGCTGTGTAGAATCTTGACTTTATAAACCCACTTTTAAATGCCAATTCAGTATATTTTAGAAGTTACAGATCAAAAACCGAAGTCCTTTTCGTGTATATCATATCCTTTAATCTTAAGAGAAATGCTAGCGTCAGGTAAATTCCAAAAGACAATCCTACCGTAACGAATGAAATATAAATAAAAAAAAGCCTGACATTAGTTGCACGAATACCTAATTTATCAGCAAATCTGGCCGATACATCAAATCCTCTAATCTCAAAAAAATGCCGTATGGAATGAATAAAGTTCAAGTTCAAATTTTTAATGCAATTTATAAAAATAAAATTTACAATACATGTATAATTTAAAACTGCTCTCAATTAATTAAATTTGCTCTTTTTTCACCTTTTAAATGAGCATAAATCACGACAGCATAGAAGTTCTTGGAGCAAGAGTACACAATTTAAAGAATATCGATGTAAGCATTCCAAGAGAAAAACTGGTCGTTATTACCGGTATAAGTGGCAGCGGAAAATCTTCGCTTGCCTTTGATACCATTTATGCGGAAGGCCAGAGAAGATATATTGAGACATTTTCAGCATATGCCAGGCAATTTCTTGGAGGACTTGAAAGACCGGATGTAGACAAGATTGAAGGGCTTTCACCTGTTATCGCCATCGAGCAAAAAACCACCAGTAAGAGCCCCAGGTCGACGGTAGGTACGATTACGGAAATATATGATTTCTTAAGACTCTTGTATGCCCGGGTGGGTATAGCCTATTCGTATAATACAGATGAAAAAATGGTGAGTTATTCAGATGAGGAAATCCATGACCTCATCAGTAAGGACTTTGCAGAAGAGAAGGCCATGGTTCTGGCCCCGGTCATAAAATCCAGAAAAGGCCACTACCGTGAATTGTTCCAGCAGATCTCCAAACAAGGGTTCCTGAGGGTCCGGGTGGATGGCGAGATTAGGGAAATTGAAAGAGGCATGAAACTGGATCGATACAAGACCCATGATATAGAAATTGTGATTGACCGGTTACTTATCAATAACAATTCCTCTAAACGTTTAATGGAGAGCATCAAAACGGCGATGTACCATGGTGATGAAACGCTTATCGTAGTCAGGCAGAATGATGACGGAAGCATCTCCGGCCCAAGATATTTCAGTCGTAATTTGATGTGCCCTTCAACGGGAATATCCTATCCAAAGCCTGAACCGAACTCTTTTTCCTTCAACTCTCCAAAAGGAGCCTGTGAAAATTGCAACGGCTTGGGGAAAGTCCAGCAAATAAATATTCAAAAAATCATTCCCGATGAAAAGGTTTCCATAAAAAACGGTGGGCTCGCTCCCTTGGGGGAACTGAAAAAATCATGGATCTTCAAACAATTGCAGCATATCGCAGATAAATATTCTTTTGATTTGTCTGATCCGATAGGAAAAATTCCTAAAGAGGCTATGCACCTTATTCTTTACGGAGGAAAGGAGAAACTTGAAATAAACTCAAAAGAGCTTGGAGTCTCTAGAAGTTATGATATTGATTTTGAAGGAATAAGTAATTTTATTCAATCTCAGTACAAAGACAGCCAGTCGGGTTCGATAAAAAGATGGGCAAAAGGATTTATGGATGAAGTCGATTGTGGCGTATGCCATGGCGGACGTCTTAAAAAAGAAGCCCTCCATTTTAAGGTGAATGAGGCTTCAATTACGGATCTGTCCAATATGGATATCGATCATTTGGCACTTTGGTTTGACAATTTGGAGAACAGGTTGACTGAAAAACAGCTTATTATAGGGGAAGAAATAATCAAGGAACTCAAAACCCGAATACGGTTCCTTCAGGATGTTGGTTTGAATTACCTTTCCTTATCCCGAGGGTCTAAAACCTTGTCGGGTGGGGAGGCGCAAAGAATTCGCCTTGCCACGCAGATAGGATCTCAACTGGTTGGGGTATTATATATTTTGGATGAACCCAGCATTGGTCTTCACCAAAGGGATAATATTAAACTTATTGAATCACTTCAAAAACTGCGCGACCTTGGAAATTCTGTTCTTGTGGTGGAGCACGATAAAGATATGATGATCGCCTCAGATTGTGTTATAGACATTGGTCCGGAAGCGGGTAAACACGGAGGGGAAATAATCAGTAACGGGAGTCCTGAAGCGTTATTAAAAGGAAATACTTTAACGGCTGAATACTTAAACGGCACAAAAACCTTTCCGATACCAAAGGTAAGACGTGAGGGAAACGGGCAACAGATTGTGCTTAAAGGTGCATCCGGAAACAACCTGAAAAATGTCACCTTAAGAGTTCCATTGGGCAAATTAATTGGGGTGACAGGGGTATCTGGTAGTGGAAAATCCACTCTGATTAACGAAACTTTATATCCGATTCTTAACAGGCATATCTACAAGTCGGTAAAGGAACCTTTACCTTATACCTCTATAGATGGTTTGAAACATGTTGATAAGGTTATTGATGTCAATCAGACCGCGATTGGTAGAACGCCGCGATCGAATCCGGCTACTTATACAGGAGTATTCAGTGAAATTCGAAGCTTATTTGCAAAAACTCCTGAAGCCCAGATCAGAGGTTATAAACCCGGAAGATTTTCTTTTAACGTCAAAGATGGTCGTTGCGAAACATGTAAAGGAGGCGGGGTTCGGGTAATTGAAATGAATTTCCTGCCCGATGTAGAAGTAGAGTGCGAAACTTGTCAGGGCAAAAGATTTACCCGGGAAACACTGGAGATAAGATATAAGGGAAAGTCAATTTCGGACGTATTGAATATGACCATTGAGGAGGCTGTAAAATTCTTTGAACATATACCAAAGATCTATTTGAAATTAAAAACGATCGAAGATGTCGGGTTGGGGTACATCACCCTCGGCCAGCAATCCACTACCCTCTCCGGAGGTGAGGCACAACGCATAAAACTAGCAGCTGAATTATCAAAAAGAGATACAGGAAATACATTCTACATTCTAGATGAACCCACAACGGGATTGCATTTTGAAGATATCAGTATTTTGATGAAAGTATTGAATAAATTAGTGGATAAAGGAAATACGGTTCTGGTGATCGAACACAACCTTGATGTGATTAAATTATGCGATCATTTGATTGACATCGGGAAAGAAGGCGGAATGAATGGTGGGAAAATTCTGTGCACGGGATCCCCGGAAGAAATCAGTTTAAACAAAGAAAGTTATACGGCGGGGTTCTTAAAAAAAGAATTACATTTATAGGATTGCAAAAGAAATAGAAAAAAATATTTGCTTATGTCACCAGATGAAGATAAAAAAATACGAGAAAAGTTAAAGCAAAAAACCTGGAATGAAATAAAGACAAATGATTCTTGGGCCATCTTTAAGGTCATGAGTGAATTTGTTGACGGCTATGAAAAACTCAGCCGAATTGGGCCTTGCGTCAGTGTATTTGGATCGGCCCGAGCCAATCCGGGAGACACCTATTATGAGCTGGCAGAAAATATAGCGTATAAATTGACCCAGCACGGTTACGGAGTTATTACCGGAGGAGGACCCGGAATCATGGAAGCCGGTAACAAAGGAGCCCACCGGGGAGGAGGGGTATCAGTTGGATTGAACATTGAATTGCCCTTTGAACAAAAAGACAACCCTTATATTGACAGGGACAAAAACCTGGAATTCGACTATTTTTTTGTGCGTAAAGTGATGTTTGTCAAATACGCTCAGGGTTTTGTAGCCATGCCAGGCGGGTTTGGAACCCTTGATGAACTTTTTGAAGCCATGACCCTTATTCAGACTAAAAAAATTGGCCGATTCCCAATCATTTTAGTTGGTTCATCCTTTTGGGCAGGACTACTTGACTGGATCAAGGAAGTGATGCTCAAGAAAAATGCAAATATCAGCGAAGAGGATCTTGATTTATTCAAAATCGTTGATACCGCTCAGGAAGTTGTGGATATAATTGACAATTTCTACAATAAGCATCAGCTAAGCCCAAATTTTTAAGATTATATCAACTAGTTTAAAATTAGAGTTTTGCAGAAGAAAAAGTTCATATTAACTTTTCTGATTTTGCTGCCGTTGTTTTTCTTCGGACAAAACAATAAGATGTCGATTAAGGCA
>CP070731.1:1361751-1366417 GCA_020347545.1 Flavobacteriaceae bacterium
CCCAGCCAGCATAATAAAAGAAATGATTCGCCGCAAGTGGAATGTCAATATCTCTTGATTCTCTTATCGGTTTTCCTCCATCGAGACTTTCGATCACTGCAAATTCCCGAGCTCTTTCCTGAATAAGACGAGCAATTCTGAAAATGTATTTCCCTCTTTCCTGACCTGTTAATGCAGACCATTTTTTAAAGGCACTTTCAGCCGATGAAACTGCTTTATCTACATCTTCAATAGTAGCTTCAGCAATGGTTGAAATCAATTCATGATTGGCAGGATTGATTGTTTTAAAATACTTTCCCTTTTCAGGGGCAATAAATTTCCCATTGATAAATAGATCATATTTTTCTTTTAATTGAATATGATCCGTACTTTCGGGAGCAGCATCGTAACTCCAGGAGGCAGTAAAAACCTCTTTTTCGGTTGTTTTTGTCATACGACTAATCTTTTGAAAAATAATTTGATGACTGGTAGTGTCCCGTTTCCGCTTTCACCAGTTGCATCAATATGTCATTCGCTAAGCTACTTGCTCCGAATCTAAAATAATCTTTATTCATCCATTTTGCACCCAGGACCTCATTGAGCATCACTAAATACTGTAAGGCAATCTTAGATGTAGAAATTCCTCCTGCCGGTTTCATTCCTATCATTTTCCCTGTTTTTAAATAATAATCCTTTATCGCATCCAACATTACATAGGTTACCGGCATTGTTGCGGCCGGTTGAATTTTTCCGGTTGAGGTTTTGATGAAGTCAGCCCCGGCATACATGGCAATTTCACTCGCTTTTCTTACATTGTCAAGTGTGTCAAGTTCCCCGGTTTCAAGGATTACTTTGAGATGCGCTTCGCCACAAGCCTCTTTTACAGCAGCTATTTCATCATAAACAAAGTCATACTCGCCTGCAAGAAATTCTCCTCGGGAAATGACCATATCTATTTCATCTGCCCCTTGCTCAACAGCAAATACCGTATCCGTAATCTTGGTGTTTCTACTGGACTGTCCGCTTGGAAATGCAGTAGCTACTGAGGCAACCTGAATTCCGGACCCTTCAAGTTCCTTTTTTGCAATTTTTACATATGTGGGATACACACAAACCGCTGCCACAGTGGGAATATCTTTTAAAGAATCGTGTAGATGCAGGGCTTTATAGCATAGCTGTTTTACCTTGCCCGGGGTGTCTTTTCCTTCAAGTGTGGTCAGGTCTATCATGCTAAGGGCAAGTTTAAGTCCCTCAACCTTTGAATTTTTTTTGATACTTCTTTTGCAAAATCTATCAACGCGTTCCATCACCCCTACGGTATCGTAGGATGGCAGGTTATTTAAATTTGGACTCATTCATTAGGATTAGAAAGTCAAATTTACAAATTTAAATGATAACTATCCGCTTGTTTTGAATGGATTGAAGGCCACTATACCTTACAATACAACAATGGTTATTGTTATGGTGTAGTATACTCCTACAGGTTTGGTCCTTTGTTTTCCCGGAACCATTTTAGGCAACATGTCAACGACTCTGACCGCCTCTTTTTCCAATCTGGAATGGGGCCCTCTGGCTCGTATATTGACAATTTCACCTGTTTTATCTATTCTGAATTGAACATAGACCTTTTTCTTTCCAGGAGTCAGGCCAAGTTCCTGAGCAAGTTCACAGTTAAAATTCTTCAAAACATGTTTGTTGATTTTATTTTGAAGGCATTTTCTTTGTTCTTCTTTACTGCCTTTGCAGCCCGGATAGATGGGAGCTTCTTCAATAATCGCAAAAGGAATGTCTTTTTCCATTTCTTCCTCCTCGATGATTTCCTCAATATCCTCGTATTCGGTGACCTCTACAAACTCTGACTCATCCGTCTCGGTAGATTCCAAAACGGTTTCTTCAATATCTTCCTGATCGTTGACTATTTCTATTTTTTCCGGAGCAGGCGGAGGTGGTGGCGGTGGTTTAACTTCAAGAATTCGTTGGGTTATGGGGATATCAATGAGCTCTTCATTTTGAATATCTACCTGGTCAAGATCGTTTACATAGCGATCAACCGTTTTCCATTCAAGAGCTGTGTAAATTAGCATCAGCGTTAAAACTAATCCCAGTTGAAAAAAAAGTTTTCTATAAGGAGATAACCTGGCTTTCTTGTTTTTTTTTGCTTTCATGACCAAGGAATTTTGTAAAGTATTTGAAGTTAAGTATTTAACTCAAAAAAAAACATGACATTTATCATGTTAAATGGCCTGAATCAAAGAATTCATCGGATTTTCAGAGTGACCGGAAGAGCTGAATTAATGCTTTGCGAGTTGAATTTAAATTAGAGTAATAAAAAAAGCCATCCTAAACAGGATGGCTTTTTTTTACTTTTTTTAAGACGATTATTCCACAACCAGCGTAATCGGAAGCGTGTATTTTACACCTACTGGTCTTCCACGTTGTTTACCAGGAGTCATATCAGGCAAAAGCTTAACAACTCTTATAGCTTCTTTTTCCAAACGAGCATGAGGTCCTCTTGCTCTTACGTCTGTTACCTTTCCTGTTCTGTCAATTTTAAACTGAACGTAGACTCTTTTTTTACCCGGGCTAAGACCTAAATCTCCCGCTAAACCTGTATTGTATTTTCTGTTGACATGTTTGGTGATTTTATCAACCATGCACTTTTTCTTTTCGTCATTGTTTCCCTTGCAACCTGGATAAGTCGGAACATTTTCAATAATTGCAAACGGAACATCATCAATAACTTCTTCTTCTTCCACGATTTCTTCAATTTCTTCCACTTCAACAGCTTCAGACTCATCAGTTTCTGTAGATTCAAGAATAGTTTCTTCAATATCCTCTTCGTCCTCAACGATTTCTATTTTTTCAGGGGCCGGTGGTGGTGGTGGTGGCGGCTTTATTTCCTGTATTCTTTCAGTGATTGGTATATCAATTTCTTCTTCAGCCTCGATATCAGCCATACCTAGATCAGCTATATTTCTTTCAAATGTTTTCCACTCAATTCCTATATAGATAAGGATCAGAGCCAGTGCCAAACCCAATAACATGAACTGTTTATTGTGTTTTTCTAGATTTGCTTTAGGGTTCTTTTTTACTTCCATGTTGTCTTAAAATTTTTATACTGCGCTAATTTAATGAAATAATCGCCACAATTACAAGTTAAATTTAAATTGCACGATACCACTTTCTAATTTGGCCAAAAATAAAGAATGAAACAATTATTCCAGCCGCATTGGCCAGGGCGTCATAGATATCTGCTGTTCTATAAGTAGTTAGCCCTCCCTGTAATCCTTCAAGAATGATGCCATAAAGAATTAAACCTAAAGGTACGAAAATTTTGAATACCTTTTTTTTCAATCGATCTTTCAAAGCAAAATACCAGACAAAGGCTAATACAAAATAAGCAATAAAATGAAGGTATTTATCACTTGATTTTATGTTCAATCCCAAACTGATTTTGGGGACAGCTGTAAGGCTTAGTATCGCAATGATTATTGTGGCAAGAATCGCAAGCAAGAACGCGTTACGCTCCCACAATCTCTTTATATCCTGAAGCATCTAATAAACCGTCTATTTCTGAAGTATCAGAGATTTTAATCTTGATCATCCAACCTTCACCATAAGCATCTGTATTGACCTTTTCAGGAGCATCTTCCAGCATTTCGTTGAATTCTATGATTTCTCCACTTAAGGGCATGAATAAATCGGATACTGTCTTAACGGCCTCTACACTGCCAAAAACTTCATTTTGAGCAACTGTTTCATCCAGGCTTTCAACATCAACATAAACAATGTCTCCCAATTCACCCTGTGCAAAATCAGTGATACCAACTGTAGCAATATCGCCTTCGATTTTCACCCATTCGTGATCTTTAGTGTACTTTAATTCTTCAGGTGTGTTCATTTTAAAATCTTTAAATTAATTTCCAATAATGTATCTCACACTAATTCCTCCATTAATCGAAGTACGGGGATAGGTGGTCGATATTGCAAATTTAGAATTATTATAGTCAAAGAAAAAGGAGGCCAGTAAATTTTTATTTAAAGAGTAATCAGCAAGGAACTTAAATGAAACAAGGCTTTGACCTCCTGTGATCTGGTTATTGGTTATTTCATCCTCTATTCCGTAAGGCCTTACGATGGTCAGATTATCGCGAATTCCCATATCCAGTTTTAGATTAATGTCGCCTTGAAAAGTGGTGGAGCCACCGCCGCTTCCCTTTTTAAATTTCATCTTTACATTTTTTATTCTATAGCCCATTCCAAGCACTAATTCTTCTCCTGAAACTTCAGTAACCGTATTGTTGTTAAAGTTCAGATTGAGGGCCTTGTCCTTGTTGAAGGCAGCTCGTAAAGACAGCGAATTCTTCAATTTAAAATCTACCCGGATCAAAGGAGAAAACTCTTCGATCAAATTCACACCGTTGTATAGTTTTTGAGGATTGTAATTGCCGGCAATATCCCTGTTACTGTCCTCATAGGGATTGTCTTCATCGTATTTGAGGTTATTGGTGAACGACAAAATAGAATATACAGACCTGTAACTGTGTTCGAGTGTAAAACTTCTGAAATTTGTTTTAATCCAAGGAATGGACATCAGGCCCTTATAGGATATTCTCCAGTTGGGGATAGGAGTACTTCGGAATGCACTTAGCTTGACCGATTCGGCGCTTTTTCCTGAGTACGCGGC
>CP070731.1:1366517-1377235 GCA_020347545.1 Flavobacteriaceae bacterium
CGGAGGCGGTGTGGGAATAGGCGATTTCAACAACGACGGACTCTCTGATGTGGTTTTTACCGGCAACCAGGTTTCATCGGCCTTGTACCTCAATAAAGGAAATCTGAAGTTTGAAGATATCACGGACAAGGCTAATTTTAGAACATCAAGCTGGATTACCGGCGTATCTGTTGTTGACATCAATGCTGATGGTCTCGATGATATATATTTAAATGTTGCAGGTGTAAACTGCGATAATAACTGTAATAACCTTTTATTTGTCAATCAGGGAGTAAATGATAACGGAATACCCTATTTTAAGGAAATGGCACTTGAATACGGGCTGGATGACGGAAACTATTCAACGCAATCTGTATTTTTCGACTACGACCAGGATGGTGACTTAGACGTGTACATTGTCCATAATAAAAATAACACAAACTTCAACCGGAATACCCCAAGGCCCAAAAAATACTGGCCCGAATACCTTTCCGATTACATGTTGAGAAATGATCGTATAGAGGGGATTGATCACCCTGTATTTAAAAATGTGTCTGAGGAATTAAATATAACGCATAAAGGTTTTGGACTCGGTGTGGGGATTGCGGACTTCAACAACGATCAACTCGTTGATGTTTACGTTTCCAATGACTTTATTACCGAAGACCTTCTTTATCTCAACAGAGCCCATAAGGATAGCGCCAATCCTGTGTTTATAGAATCGAACAAAAAGTACATCGGACATATGACCACAAATGGTATGGGTATGGATATTGCAGATATCAACAACGACGGCATCTGGGATATTTACGTGCTTGACATGCTCCCTAACAGCTATAACAGACAGAAAAGGGTTCTTGGAGGGATGAATTATATGGCTCATATGGCGATTACAGGAAATGATTATACGGCCCAATACATGAGAAACACCCTTCAACTCGGCAATGGTCATCTTAACGGAAAACCTGTGAGAAGCAGTGAAGTTGCATTTCAGAAAGGAATTTCAAGTACAGACTGGAGTTGGGCGGGCCTTATGGTAGATTTTGACAATGACGGAGACAAAGATATCTATGTCAGTAACGGGTATATCAAAGACATTATCGATCTGGACTACCTCAATTTCACGGCACAAAAAAGTACGGTCTTTACCCCGAGCAAAAACAAGTTGAAAAAATACGTAATGGAATTGCCGGCCATTAAAGAACCCAATTTTTTTTACGAGCAGAAAGAGGGTAATCTCTTCTCAGATGTTTCAGAACACTGGACCGAATCAATCCCGTCTTTATCAAATGGTGTGGCCTATGCGGATCTGGATCTCGACGGAGATCTTGATCTGGTCGTAAGCAACATAAACAGTATGGCATTTTTGTTGGAAAATAGAAGTTCGGACCATTTGAACAACCCTTATTTACGCCTAAAATTGATAGGTAAAGGCCAGAACACAGGAGCCATTGGCTCAAAGGTCTCTATTTGGCAAAAAGGAAAAGAACAACACCAGTTCCATTCCGTAATACGCGGTTACTTATCTTCCGTCGAGCCAATCATTCACTTTGGTTTAAGTTCCGATCCCATTGACTCTTTAAAAGTTGTCTGGCCGGATGGAACAGTGACCAAAATGAAAAACCCTCAGCCAAATCAGCTTTTGGAACTAAATCAAAAAGAGGCAGTTAAAAATACAGAACTAAAATCTGAAACCGAATATTTGTTCAGGAACCAGGATTCCATACTTCCTTTTGTTCATAAGGAAAATAAATTTAATGAATATACTGACCAGCCCTTGCTGATGAGACAGTATTCCCAATGGGGCCCTTGTATAACAGCCGGAAATATTGACGGAGTCCCAGGAGATGAAATTTTTGTTGGCGGAAGTTATAACAAACCAGGTTCGGTTTGGTTTCAAGATGATAAAGGAAAATTTTACCCGAAACAAATTCTCGATTCAGTTTATGAGGATACCGATGCGGTTTTTGTTGATGTAGATAACGACAAGGACCTTGATCTTTACGTGGCCAGTGGTGGAAATGAATTCTTTGAGAACTCACCGCGATTCCTGGACCGTTTATACATTAATGACGGGAAAGGAAATTTTACTAGAGATGAAAAGGCCCTCCCTGAAATTTTTAACAGCACAGGATGCGTAAGGGCGGTTGATATTGACCATGATCAGGACATGGATCTGTTTATCGGGGCGCGAATAACCCCATACAATTATCCCAAAACCCCAGAAAGCTCCATACTGATCAATGATAATGGAACATTTCATCTTGAGGAAAATTCGGTGATTCAGGATGCAGGGATGATCACGGATGCCATCTGGGTAGATATTGACAATGATCAATGGGAAGATTTAATCGTCATTGGTGAATTTATGCCGGTCAAAATCTATAAAAACAAGGACGGAAAACTTGAAAAATTTGATTCAAAATGGATCAATAAGGAAAATAAACCCATTGCTATAGAAGGATGGTGGAACTGTATCGACGCACATGACTTTGACCAGGATGGAGATTTGGATTTCATTGCCGGAAACCAGGGCTTAAATTCCTATTTTAAACCAAAAAAGAATTATCCTCTTTATGTCTACAATAAAGACTACGACGGCAATGGAAAGCTGGATCCACTTCTGGGCCAGTATTTTGAACATGAAGGCAAGGAGATTCTTTATCCAATTCATGGAAGGGAAGATATTAAATTACAGTTTCCTGAATCCATGATCCAGTTTTACTCTTACGAAGATTTTGCAGCTGTCACCTTTGAAAGCATTCTTAAAATAGAGGATTTGGAAGCTGAAACCTTGAAGGCCTCAACCTTTGCAAGCTCCTATATGGAAAATCTCGGGAATGGAAATTTTATGGTACATCCTTTTCATGACGACCTTCAGGTTGCTCCGATCAACGATATGCTTATCGAAGACTTTGATAAAGACGGGCAAAAGGAATTTCTTGTTGTAGGTAATGATTTTAGTGCTGAGTCCAATTATGGACAGTTTGATGCCCTTACAGGATTAATGGTGAGAACCAACGGAAAGGACTTCGAAATTGTTCCCAGCAGAAAATCAGGATTTAAAGTACAGGGTCAATCAAAACATCTAATTCAACTTACAGACCGTTTTAATCAAAAACTGATTATCGCCACCCAGAACAACGAAAAAATAAAAATCTATAAAATACCTTAGTTATTGATCTCAATCAATTTCTTTCCAATTGGAATCGCTGCCATTCTCTGGCAAATTCTTCATCGATCAACCAAGAGGCCTTAGACTCGTTACCGGAATAGTTTTCATAAGCTTCTATCTCAAAACTGCTATGATTGCCAAGCCAGCCTTCTGTTTCATCCAGAGGCTGAAGTTCGTTAGAGCCTTCAGTAAGTCTTTTAACCAAAACCTTGGTGAATAATTTTTGTAATAGAGAATCCGTTCGGTCAAGACGTCCAAAATGATCGACCACGGGTTCTTTTACCAGGCACCAGTTTCCTCCAATACTCCGCTTCATTTCAACAACTTCTATAATCCTGTCGTTTCTATGCTGAAAATCATTTTCTCCATAAAACATAATTCCGGGGATCCCTTTATTGACATCAGGAGTCAAATCCAGCCCTCCTCCTCTTATATTTCCAAATGCCAGTACTCTTTCGTGTCTGAATGCAGAAAAACTATGGCTAAATAATCCTCCTGCAGAAAAGCCTCTTAACAAAAAAGGTAAATCCTTGAGGTATTCCTTTCCGGCTTTTTCCGATAATTTTTCTAACGCTGTTAATAAAGCCAGGCCACTGCCTTCTTCAGAATGAGCATAATATCCTCCATAACTTCCAGATTTGAAATGAACCCCGATAAGGGCAAGGTTTTCCTTGCTGGCAAAATCCTGCCATCGAGGAGATTTGGATAATCCCATACCATTTGAATTATGTCCTTGCAGTAAAACCACAATAGCCTTTAGCCTGCCTTCGGTTTCCGGAAGCCATATTCTAAATTCTGCAACTTCAAAATTTTGAGATGGCTGCGGA
Organism: Flavobacteriaceae bacterium; assembly: GCA_020347545.1. Lineage (GTDB taxonomy): Bacteria > Bacteroidota > Bacteroidia > Flavobacteriales > Flavobacteriaceae > Lutimonas. Next base: position 1,370,499 of record CP070731.1, read on the forward strand.
AAAACCCTATAGGTACTCTCATCTATAAATTCACCCAATAATACCTCCTCTTCCGATTCCGGCTCTATACGATCCTTATCACAGCTGAAAATCAAAACCGAAAATACAAATAAGAGAATCCAAGAGCTCCTTGCTCCAGTCATATGATAATTATATTTTATTCTTAATCTTTAAAGGTAATCAAAAAAAGCAGATATAATCCCGGCCACAGTCTCTATCACAATTTCGCAAATCCGTCTTCCGGATTAAAATGATCAAAAATTGTCAGCTAAAAATTGCATCTTTGTCATTATGTGTTTTCTCATCAAAAACCCGGTTGAAATGCCCTGGATTCTAATTCCGGGATTGTAGGTTAATTCGCAAAGCTTACACAAAAATTTATTTTAACCTATAAAACATTTAACATGAATAAAGTAATAGTCATCGGAGCCGGAATGGTTGGGAGTGCAATGGCAATTGACATGGCCTTAAATCACCAAGTAACTTTAACAGACATAAGTCAATCCAGGCTCGAAAAGTTAAAACAATCTCATCCTCAGATAAACATTCAAAAGCTCGATGTAACCCATAAAGAATCGCTTCAGAATCAGGTACAGCCCTTTGATCTTGTAATCTGTGCTGTTCCCGGCTTTCTTGGATTTGAAACATTAAAATCTATAATTGAAGCGAAAAAAAATGTAATCGACATCTCATTCTTTGCTGAAGATTCGCTTGAACTTGATCTTTTGGCCAAAGAAAATAATGTTACGGCCATTGTGGATTGTGGTGTTGCCCCAGGTATGGATAACATTATACTTGGACACTATAATGAAATAATGAAGTTAACCGATTTTGAGTGTCTTGTGGGAGGCCTTCCAAAGGAAAAAAAGTGGCCTTTCTGTTATAAGGCTCCATTCTCTCCTATAGATGTAATTGAAGAATACATCAGGCCGGCAAGGTATGTTGAAAATGGTCACGAAGTGGTCCGGGAGGCTCTTACTGACTGTGAGTACATTCACTTTGATAAACTGGGTACTTTGGAATCGTTTAACACAGACGGATTACGGTCGATTATTCATACCATGCCCCATATTTTGAACATGAAGGAAAAAACCTTGAGATATCCCGGACATGTTGAATATATAAAGGCCCTAAAGGAAAGTGGATTTTTCGATAAAAATAAAATTGACGTACAAGGAACTAAAATCAGTCCTCTTGATGTTACCAGTACTATACTTTTCAAGGAGTGGAGACTTGGGGAGGAAGAAGAAGAAATTACCGTGATGCGAATTACTTTAAAGGGTGAAAACAGCGAGGGTCAAATTGAAGAAGTTAGGTATGACCTTCATGATGAATATTGTCGTTCCACAAAGACCTCATCCATGTCAAGAACCACCGGATATACCGCCACTGCCGCCGCCAACATGTTCCTGGAGGGATTATTTTCGGAAAAAGGTGTCTTTCCTCCAGAACTCGTGGGTAAACATAAAGTATGTTTTGAGTATTTCCTGAATTACTTAAAGGATCGAAATATTCATTATGTGAAAAAATCAAGAATTCTAAATCCTGATTAACTGCCCGATGCTTTGATCTTTTCCAGTTGTTCTTTCAATTTAATAGCCGCCGGAGTTATGGCCAATCCACCTAACCCCGTACATTTGACACAGGTTGGCATATCCGCACTGACCCGCTCAACAGTATCCAGAACCTGATCCAGAGGTATCAAATGCGCGAATCCCGAAAGTGCCATTGTCGCCGAGGACAGGGCGTTAACCGCTGCACTTGTATTCTTTCCTAAGCAGGGAGCTTCTACTCTGTCGGCTATGGGGTCACAAACCAAACCGATCATATTTTGAATTGCCATGGAAGCTGCCCCAAGAGCCTGACTTGCATCACCCTCGAACAGTTCCACTATTGCTGCTGCGGCCATTCCCGCAGATGCACCACATTCCACCTGGCAGCCATGTTCTTCTGCTGAAAATCCTGGCCCCATGGCAAAATAGGCACCAACTAAACCAGCAGCAAAATAAGCCATTATCTTTTCATCCTTGTTGGCTTCAACCTCATCCGACACTGCCTTTAAAGCTGCCCCAACAGTACCACATGAACCTGCCGTAGGATTGGCAACGATAACCTCAAGAGCACTTTTGGATTCCATAATTGCAGCAACATTGGCAACGATCTTGTTGATGATAGAACCTTGAAGGATATTTCCTTTTTTCTCAGCCTTGGCCACAAGATGCGATTGCTGAGGAAGAATTCGGTCTTGAAACTGGGTTCCGGACAGCCCAATGCTGATACTTCCCTCAATAATTTCAATAATCCGATTCATTTTATCTTTTAGGTCTTTCTCCGAAAGCCCGCTTCGATAGCCTTCATACATCAAACCCAGTTCACCCAAAGACATTTTTTCAGTCCGACTGAATTCTATAAGTGATTCAATTGAAGAAAACGGCAATTCTTTTTCTCTTCCTGATATTACCGGCATGATTGGAACGACATTCCTTATTTTAATTACGCTGTCCCAATGTCCGATATGTTCCTCCATATCTTTGCTGAAGGGCTCGGATCCCTCAATAAGATAGGAATTAAATTTTGGCATCTCAACCACTTTCAAATGAGATTCTGAGGGCAATAATCCTTTTAATTCCTTCTCTAAATCAACAGCAGACCAAATTATGAGTCCATAACGATCTCCTTTCATCTGTACCCTGCCCTCATCAATTTTCTGGATCTCAAATGATCCTCCTCCTAATGAAGCTGCAAGTATTTTCACTTCGTCATCCCTATCTGAACGAAGCGTCAGTTGCATGCTATTGGCATGTGAATTTTCAAAAGAACTAATCTTATAGTCAATTTGCACACCCCTTTCTGAAGCAATCCTTTCGGTTTGTTTCATGGCGTTATCGGACATGTCAATTTCGAGTAGGCCTCCATTCATACCCAATACCGTTCCCTGCTCTTCATAATTGGTTACCCAGGCACCTTCTTTATCAAATTCAATCAAAGCGTTTTTCAGGTTTCCGTCAATCATTTGAACTGCCATCATGGCAACTCTCCAGGATGCAGCCGTATGAGAACTTGATGGCCCCCTCATCACCGGACCAATGACATCGTTAAATATGCTTGGTAAATTTTTCATAAGATGTATATTCTATTCGGTTATCGACCAAGTGTTTATAACTGATTTATAACTCCTTAATTCGACTAAAATTACGTATATTTTTTTAAATCATCATTCACTTGAAACTCTTTAAAGGTTCATTTTTTACTTTGGTAACAATCCTTTATTTTCGTGAAAAGCTTCATTCAACCAATAAAAGATCTCAATGGTAAAAAAATATCCCATAATCGTAATGACCCTAACAGCGATGATTTTACCCTTAATACTGCATTCTCAGAAAGATCAAATTCCCCTGGAACAGATTTTAGAACAAGCAAGTGAAAGACATTTAATAAAAATCGGTATGATTACAGGGTCAAAACCAGCAAAATTAAAGTTTGGAACTTACAGTACTGAGAATCGAAAGGGAGTCAGTCAGAATGAAGGAAATGAAGTTTCTCAACCTCTTTTTTCTTTTGATCTAAAAAATAACAAAGGGGATTCAGCCAAAATAGAGGCCTCAGGAAAACAAGAAACATCAAATTCCTCTGAGGGAATAGATGGGTCGAATGATATTAGTATTTATATCACTACGAGTCTCGATGAAGAAGACCTTTGGGTATTGCTGGTGAACAGGCCTGAAAAAGACGCAGATCTTTCTCTGAAAAGTATTTTCCTCACCAATGGTGAAGAGGAGATTGTGTTTAAAAATGTGATCGGGACTCCGATGGGCAAATCAGAGAATACTGCTCCAAAGGGAATAGAAGCTTTTATGGATGACTACCCTATAGGTGCCATGCAATATTATTCGGGTGGTTCATTCAGTTATAAAAAATTTATCTGGATTTCCGAAAAAACCGAAACCCAGACACAACTGGTTCTGGCTGCCGTCTTTTCGTCCCTTCTTGAAGTCGGAGATTACTTTCAGGATTACGGAATTACAGATTAAATCAATAAGAAATTAAATTTTACCAAGAATCTTGTCCATAACCCAGCTTGTATGGGCTGCAGTTAGTTCAAAATTTTCTGTCAATCTGCAGGCAGGCCCGCTTTTAAGCTCAGTGACGTTACCACAGCCAATAATACCCCAGCGAATAGTACTTGAATTTTTATTAAAATTTCTCATTAATGGGATTTCCTTAAGGAAAAGTAACAATAATAAATCATATTCCGATAAAAATAGATTTGTTAATTCACAAGGGTTTTTTGTTTGGATTTATTTCTATATCCAAGAATAAATAAAATGCCTACGAGCATAAAAGGAAAGGTAATCGCCGCAATCACTCCCAAGCTCATCCATACAGAATTATTCATTTGAAAATTGTGCATAAAGATAATGGGTGTAAAAAATAGGCCAATAGCGAGAAAAATTATTCCTCCGACCAATTCCCATTTCCATGCAATTAATAAGAACAACGTCAAAATAAAAGATGGAATCAGATGCATTAGAAAGTCCCTGATTTGCTGCCAGACGGTAAGTTCAGGATTAAAGGCATCCAATGCAAAAAGACTAATAAAGAGAATAGCGATAATGCATAATATTCTGGGCAACAGATAAATGATCCTTGGACTTATTTTCATAATCTTAGTTTGTGTTAAAACTACAGATTTTAAAGTTGCCAGCCGATGATAAGGATCAATGAACAAATTGACGTCAGTCAAATAAACCTTTGATAAGGTCAAAGTTTATGCAAATAAACGATCCTGTCATTTATGGGTTGTTCATTTCTGTAATTTTCCAAAGGCATATTATCCTTCAATTTTAAAACCTCCTCCAGGGATATCACAATGGGATCTTTGAAAATCACCCATTGAACGGTCTCTGAACAAGGAGGTGTGGTAAGTGATCCTCCGTAAGAATAATAAGTCTTGTTTTCCGGAAAAATTCTGGAAAGATCAAATTCCTTGTTTATTTCCCTCTCCTGCCCCTTTTTCAAAGGAAGAAAACTTTCCATTTCTTCAATAGCTTCACTTTTCTCGCCTTCAACACCAAAGACACTGAGGACCGTATAATACTTCTCTTTACTTTGATGAACCAAGTGGATTTCTATTGGATATCTTACGCCGTTGATCGTATGCTCCGACGGTTCATGAAAATGAATTTGAACCAGATTATAGTTAATCTTGTTGTATACTATTGAATCTCCTTTGTCGAAATCAAATTGAACGGAATGTCCATTATTTCGAACCTTTTTTAAAATTGTAACGGGGGAATAATGTATGTCAATAATACTTTCTTTGTCATCATCTTCAATGGCATTAATATCCAGGATGTTAATTGGAGATTGCCTATTTCCTAAACAGTCAGAATTCTTTTCAAGTTCAGCCCAGTGTTCCGGAGAGGTCTCTCCTTCATAACTCCATTCACTATCATGAAATTTTTCCTTGACTTCAGTTTTTTGTCCTATTTTTCCACAGGAAACAATGCTTAATGCGAGTACTACCAGCCCTACTTTCAACAATGACTTCATGCCTATTCGTTTTTTCTTAAAAAAGAATTACCACTAAATGATTAGACAACAAAGTTACCTAGTTCACAGTGACTTAAACATGATAAATATCAAGGTTCGTAGCTATTATTAAGATCCAGTTCACACAGCTCCTCCAGGGTCTTGCCAATTTTTTTTGTTACGTCATAAAAAAACTGTTTTCCCTTTTCTTTCGTAGCGAACTTTGGATTTCCGATACCTGTATCATCGCTTACTTTTGACCATTTTCGTTCTGTCCAGAGCCATTGATCAGAGAAGGCAGCAATCTTATGCTTTCTTTCTATTCCTTCACCCCATTCCTCCTTTGGCAAAACCAGCTCAGGCTTAAAGTGCAATATCAGGCTGGTCTCCATCTCTTCGGCATGATCTCCGTCAAGTTCAAAGTACTCTTTCCTTTCCATTGCCTGAAACCAGTTGGAGCTGCACAAAAACATTTTTGGAAATTCCAATCCTAATTCTCGTAACATGGTTTTAAAGTCATTTCCACCATGACTGTTGAAGATTAATAATTTAAAAACGCCCTGCCTGTTTAAAACAGTAATAATATCTCTTAGTATGGCTAATTGCGTTGATGGGTTCAAATTAATATCGAGATAAATATCACTCTGACCTGTATTTACCCCAAAAGGTATAGTAGGCAATACAATTAGTTTTGCGCCATTTTCCCAGGCAAGCCTGGCAGATTCAGCAGCAAGATATTCTGATTCGATGTTATCCGTGCCATAAGGCAAATGATAATTATGAGCTTCCGTGGCCCCCCACGGCAATACAGCCAGTTCTATTTTTTCATCTTTAAGATGCTTCCAATTGGTTTCTGTAAGGATATAGGGTCTCATGTGAAAATTGTTTCTATTTAGCCAACTCAACCTTTTCCAATCCAATGGCCATCGCCTCAGCATAGGTAAGGATAAGTACTTCGCCAATATGGAGTTCTTTCATCAACTCCTCATCTTCCATGGGTATACTAACATAGTTCCCGTTGGGGCCACTGACAGTTGCAACCATAAAAGGCCTGTTCAGAGCTTCGATGGTCACTACAGCCTTTACGACCGCTCCAACAGCCGCTGCCGGATCTACTCCCTCCGGAGCCTTTCCTGCCTCAGCAACTATCTGAACCGGTTCAGCTACTTCTTCCGCGGTCGGTTCCCTAAATTCAGCCTTTATAT
>CP070731.1:1377335-1382893 GCA_020347545.1 Flavobacteriaceae bacterium
TTTGAAAACAGAAAATTATCGTTAAAATCAACTAATGACAGAATCTTGGCTTCGAGAGAAGTAAAATCTTTGATCTTAAGTTTAAATGAAATTTATAAGGTAAATAAAGATCAGAGCATCATGGACTTGATGAAGCGCCTTACTGTGATCAAAAGAAAAGTCGAGTCAAGACTCAAATTTAATATTACAATTTGATTGACGAGTTTTGAAAAATATAAAAACGATTCCCGAGTATTTATATGATATTGATATAAAAACCATTCAGGGCGGTATTTTTGATTGGAGTATTTGCGAAGGAAAGAAAATTCTAATTGTAAATACTGCCTCAGAATGTGGTTTTACCAATCAGTACAAGGATCTTCAAAAAATTGCTGAAAAATATACTGATTCTTTGACCGTGATCGGTGTGCCTTGTAATCAGTTTGGTCAACAGGAACCTGGTAATTCTGATCAGATTCAAAACTTCTGTTCCTTAAATTTTGGTGTTACTTTTCCTTTGACTGAAAAAGTCGATGTTAAAGGCCCCAATCAACATCCCTTATATGCTTGGTTAACACAGAAAAAATACAATGGTGTTAAGAGTTCTGGTGTGAAATGGAATTTTCAAAAATATTTAATAGATGAAAACGGAAAGTTGATCGACTATTACTATTCTATTACCAAACCATCCAGTAGCAAAATCGTAAAAAAAATTGAAGCAGCATCGGTTTAAGTCCTGATCAATATTTTACATGCCTTTGATATATGACAGAGTTTCAAAAACAAGGAGCCATATATTCTCTTCGAGCTTCGCTCAAGTTACCTATTGAGATGGAAAAGGCGTGGGAATTTTTCTCGAATCCTGCTAATTTAAAGGAGATAACGCCGGAGTACATGGGGTTTAATATTATTTCCGAACTTGATCAGGTAATGTATTCTGGTCAAATTATAAGTTATAAAGTATCTCCGTTATTCGGAATAAATTTGAATTGGGTAACAGAGATAACCCATGTGGAACATGAGAAATATTTTGTTGATGAACAGCGAATCGGGCCTTATAAGATTTGGCATCACAAGCATTTTTTCAAAAAAATCAATAATGGGGTCAAGATGACTGATGAAGTCCATTATCGACTTCCTCTGCCACTGATTGCCAACCGATTTCATTCAATGCTGGTAAAACCAAAACTTAAAGAAATTTTTGAATTCAGAACGAAAGTACTGGTTTCCAAATTTGGCAAATATGAACAATTATGAAATCTATTTTTTTATTCTTTCTTATTTTATTTATATCCATGCAAGACTCTATTGATATTTTCGATTTTTCAGATGAAAATGCTTCAAATGGTTGGTTCATTATTAACGACGGGGTAATGGGAGGACTCTCAAAAGGCAGTTTTAGTGTCGATAATAACAATGCTGTTTTTCAAGGAAATGTTTCAACAGAGAATAATGGAGGCTTTACTATGGTTGCGAATCGCTTTGATGAGAGGAATATGGAGAGTTACAATAAATTTCGATTGAAACTGAAGGGAGACGGTAAAAATTATCAATTTCGGGTAAAATCAAATTCGGGGCAGGAATATTCTTATGTCGCAGAATTTTCAACTAACGGAGAATGGCAGGAAATTACAATTCCGTTTAACACTATGGAGCCAAGGTTTAGAGGAAGGTCACTGAATATGCCTAATTTTGAGGGAATTAAAATGCAGGAGGTTGCTTTTCTAATCGGAAACAAAAAAATGGAATCGTTTGAATTGAAGATTTCAAAGATCTCCGTTGTTAAATAGAAGACCGTTATAAATTTGATACCTGAATCAACTGTTTTTCCGGGTAATTTTTTACATATCTTTAAAGTATAAAAGATAATTCAGATGATTCAATTTGACCTCAGTAAGAAAAATATACTCGTAACGGGAGGATCAGATGGAATTGGTAAAGAAATAGCCAGGTTCCTGATGGAAATGAATGCTAATGTGGCACTTCATTATTTTAAAAATGAGACTGCGGCGAATGAACTTATAGCGTATTATCCCAACACAAAATCCAGGACTTTTCAGGCAGATCTTGAATCTTCTCAGGAAGCAGAGTCTTTGTGGAGCAGGGTTTTGGAAGACTATAATAAAATTGATGCCGTTATCTTTAATGCGGCCGTTTTTTTAAAGCATGAGACTGCTGCAGAAAACAATGATTGGTTTGATGTTTGGAAGAAGACAATTCGAATTAATTTGGATGCCCCTGCATTGATTTCCAGAAGGGCAGTAAATCATTTTAAAAAGACCGGAGGCGGCAGAATGGTCTTTATAGGGAGCAGGGCGGCGTTTAGAGGAGAAACCGAGGAGTATTTGGCCTATGCGGCATCCAAAGGGGGCCTGACGTCACTGTCAAAAAGTATAGCACGTTCCTTTGGTAAATTCAACATTAAGTCATTTACGATAGCTCCAGGTTTTGTGAAAACAAAAATGGCAGAACAATTTATTTTTGATCACGGGGAAGAAAAGGTTCTAAATGAATTATCCTTAAAGGAGTTAACTGTTCCTTCTGACATCAGTCCTTTAATTGGCCTAATATGCAGTGGAGGTATGGACCATGCCACTGGTTCCACCATAGATATAAATGCGGGAAGTCATATACGTTAATTTTTTTTAGTCGAGAATGACTCCGAATAACTGCTTCGTTAAAAAGTTGTGTAATAAATCTCATTTTAATACTTTTAAGGCTTTAATGCTGTGAAGAATACCTCCCCTCATGTTAAGAGTAGTTTCTTTTTACTTATTCCTTTTTGGAGGCATATCTTTCGCCCAGACACAAATTGATCCGCCGGAAATTTCAGCAAAGGGAGATCAGTTCTACTGTCCCGGGGAGAAGATACCGGTTGTTACAGATTTCGAATTGACGACTGAAGAAGGAACCATTGATGCATTCTTTATTCAGATTTCATCCGGTTATGAGTTCGGTTCTGACTTCCTTGAATTGGATGGTTCAAAGGATAATATTGTTTGGAGTTTCAATCAGAACACAGCCAAATTAACACTTTCATCTATGGATGGTAAACCACTGGAACTTGAGGCCATTATTGACGCCGTTAAAAGTGTTGTGTTTTATAGTACCAATGAAAATATACAAGGAGAGCGGTTTTTTTCTTTTACCCTTGGAGATGCCAATTTCCTTCCTTCGACCGGTCATTATTACGAATATGTTCAGGACATTGGAATTACATGGACGCTTGCAAGAACGGCAGCTGAGGCCAGGACCTATTACGGAATTCCCGGTTATCTGGCGACCATTACCTCTCCTGAAGAAGCTCAGTTGTCAGGTGAGCAGGCAGATGGAGCAGGTTGGATAGGCGGTAGTGATGAGGAGGTTGAGGGCACCTGGAAATGGGTAACAGGGCCTGAAGAAGGTATGGTCTTCTGGGTAGGAGACATGAATGGATCTGCTCCCAACGGAGAATTTGCATTTTGGAATAACGGAGAACCCAATAATCTTAATGATGAGGATTACGCTCATATAACTGCACCAAATGTCGGAATTACGGGTTCATGGAACGATCTTTCGGTATCAGGTGCTGAGTCAGGAGATTATCAACCTAAAGGGTATATCGTGGAATATGGTTATAACGACCCGGAGGATGCCCCGGTTTTTTCAGCTTTTACAAGAGTCTATACCAATACTATTGACAGTGTCATAACGGGAAACAGTTGCGGTCCCGGTAAAGTTAAATTAAGAGCGACAGTCATTGAATTTGAAGATCAGTCTCAGAAAACCGAAGTTTACTGGTTTAATTCTGAAGAAGGACAAACACCTGTATTCATCGGAGAAACATTTGAAGTAGATTTGTCGGAAAGCCAGGATTTTTATGTTTTGGCCTCTCAGAACGATTGTGTTTCAGGGGTCAGAAAAATAGTAAGGGCCGACATTTTTGAAATTCCGGAAATCAACGAGGAAGTTACCTTAAAAAACTGTGACCAGGATGAGGACCCTACAGACGGTTATACCGACTTTAATCTTGAGGAGGCCAACGAACTTATTCCAATAAATATTGCTGAAGATCAACCCTTGATTTTTTCTTATTACCTCAATGAAGATGAAGCCAATGAAGGGATCAACCCCCTTGAGCCCGTTCCTTTCAATAACAGGACCTCGGGATTGGTATTTGGCAGGGCCGAAAGCGAAGACGGATGCTTTGATATCGCAGCTGTTTATTTGGAAGTTTCTGCAACCCAACCCGTTGACCTGGTCAATTTGGAATCCTGTGACACGGATGACATCAATGATGGTCTTGTTAGTTTTGACCTCACTCTGGCAACAAATCAGATTTTGGTTCAATTGCCACCTCAGGAACTGCGGGTTCAATATTATCGCAATCTTGACGATGCAACGCTGGAACAAAATGAAATTTTACCTCAAAATGACTTTGTAAACGAAGTTCCTTATTATCAAAAACTATACGTTAGAGTTGAAAGTGTTACTAATGGAGAATGCATCAGTTTAGGTGAATTCGTGGAGCTATTTGTATTTCCTTTACCTGAGTTTGACCTCACAACCAATACCATTTATTGTCAAAACGTAGGGCCTTTTGAGATTTCCATTAGCAACCCAGATGGAAATTACACCTATGAATGGAGAGATGAGTCAGGTAAGCTGATCAGTAGTGAAGGGGTTGCTTTAATAGAAGGAGCAGGACTGTTTAATGTTGTTGGGATATCTAAAGAAGGTTGCGTTTCAAAAACAAGATTTCTGGAGGTAGAGGAATCTTCAATTGCCAGGATCACACAGGATGATATTGAGGTTGTTGACGGAGGTGAAAATAATTCCATTGGCATCGACCCAATGAATTTGGGCATTGGTGATTACGAGTATTCGCTTGAAAGCCAGTTTGGCCCATATCAGGATGAGCCTTTTTTTGAAGGGGTTTTACCCGGAATTCATACAGTTTATGTACGTGATAAAAATGGATGCGGCGTGACCTCAATTGAGGTCTCAGTTATTGGCTACCCCAAGTTCTTTACCCCTAATGGGGACGGATACAATGACACTTGGCAGGTTCAGGGAGTTTCCTTCCAACCCGCATCAGATATTTATATCTATGATAAATTCGGTAAATTGCTGGCCGAATTAGATGCCTCAGGAGAAGGATGGAACGGTATTTACAATGGAAAGCAGCTTCCATCTGCGGATTATTGGTACAGGGTTCAACTTGAAGACGGAAGGATTCAAACGGGCCATTTTAGTTTAATTAGAAGATAGTAAAGTCACTCATGAAAAACCTTTTGGCATTAATCCTAGTACTTTTTGCGCTTAATTTAAGCGCTCAGGAAACATTTCCAATCTATTCCGATTATTTGTCAGACAATGTTTATCTGGTACATCCTGCTGCTGCCGGAATAGGGAATTGCGGAAAGATACGGTTCACTTACAGACAGCAATGGGTAGGAGTTGAAGACGCACCTTCCTTGCAAACCTTGAGTTTTCATTCAAGGATTACAGAAAAAATGGCCGTTGGAGGAATTGTTTTTAATGATGAGAACGGCTATCATTCGCAACAAGGTTTTTTGGCAACTTATGCCTATCATATC
>CP070731.1:1382993-1384618 GCA_020347545.1 Flavobacteriaceae bacterium
CCGTCTTTGGCAGTTGTACCCAGAGCAAAAAATATTATGCCTCCCCAGAATAATAGTTTGGTTTTCATTCGATAGGTTCCCTGTTTATAAGTTCGATACAATTCGGTTACATAATATATATCGGATGAAATACCAGGATCTTTAGCAGGCAATACCCTTTGGGGCGGCCGGGGGATCAGAACCGGGTCCATAGTGTTTAGTATCGCAAGTTAATTGCAAGGCACGGTTTTATTTCAGGTTTAAGGAATTCAACAATTTAGGGATTGAGGGATTCAGGAATTGAGGAATGCTAGCAACGGTGAAGTTATTTGGCAGAACACCAAAAAATACCTAAATTCCTTAATTCGCAATTCCTCAATTAACGGATTACTGACACCTGAAACCAGGGGCATTGTGATTTCCTAAATGCTCAGGTGAGATAGAACATACCAGACGACTCTTGGAATATTTTTTTGGGGACACAAATAAGAGAAGCTATCTATTGGCGTGCCTGATCATAATCGGAGATGCCAGGAGAATGAGAATATCCCCCAGAGGGCCATTGCACAACAAGGTAATAAATGAAAGTATTAGAGAATATAAATAAACTTCTGATTCCACGAGAACAGCGCCAAGGGATTGCGGATAGACCAGAAAAAAAAGAACATTTGCCACCGATAGAATGATCAGTCCCCAAATGGCCCATTTTCGTAAGTTCCACAAACCAAAAGCAAATACGGCCATGGGAATCATATTCAGCAGATATTTGGCTCCTAAAAGTTTCAGCATCGCCTCGGGCTGAACCGGCTCATATGACAACCAGAGAAAGGCTTTAAAAATAGCCAACCATCCTATGGCCCAAATAGGCCATGGAAATTCTTTGTACATTCTTGCCGGTGGAAAAAAACTGAACCCGCTCATAGCCTTTAAATTCACTCCGCTGTTAAGAATGGAATTGCAATAATCCGGCGAAAATAGGTGATTATCATTAGAATGTCAATACCCCTTCACCATTTCTGCGCGACAGAATTTCGCAGCCAATCAGGAAAAAAGCCATTGTTTGAATTAAACCACGCATTAGCGCGAATTTTCACGAATTGAATTTTGGAAATATGAGAGATTCTCTTTTAAAGCAATTATCAATTCGTGTCAATTCGTGGTTAATAATTCGTGGTTAATAAAGGTTAAAAAGCAGCAATCAATTTAATCGAGTAAATTGATTATGGACAGCGAAATAAGAAAAAAAGATAGGACGGCACCTGTCAGGCCAACCCCAACAGGATGTCGGAAGAAAAAGGAATCCATATCGTGGCTTGATTTATCGAGTTTATCAATCACCGACTGGGTTTCAAACCAGGAATTCAATTTAGATTCTATCCGTTTCATTAATTTCGGCACAAACACCATCATCAATCCGAATATCAATCCGGCCAGGCAACCAATCTTGCCGATCCAGGTGATCGATTTAATGATCAGTTCCGAGGAAAATGCATTTGCCTGCGAACCAAAAAATATTCCGGCAAATTTTGAAACATCGAGAGTAAAAAAGAAAAAGAAGAGTGAAAACGCTGACCCGGCAACCAACAGCGTTCCCATTGCGATATGGTGTTTGTAAAGAAATTCAGAAATTTCAATGTCTTTATCCA
>CP070731.1:1384718-1388028 GCA_020347545.1 Flavobacteriaceae bacterium
GAATTTTATCCAGAAAACCTGGCATATCATCACGGCCAATAAAAGTCTTGTAATACATGCTTCCGTCAGATTGCTCTAAAAAAGAACCATAAGTGAAGTCAGGTACTTCAGTATCCACTGTGTCTGCTTTTTTACCATCACCTTCTCCTTTTGAACCATGACAAGAAGCACAATGTTCCTTGTAGAGCATTCTTCCTACCTGCTCGGCGTCAGCGTCTCCTACATAGGGATTTTTCATTTTTTCATATTTAGCCGGTACATCCCATGGATCTTGAAGATCAAGATCCTTTACCGTCATTGAAATGAAGGCAAAACTGGCCAATAGAACTGTAATAATAGTTAAAGATCGATTTTTCATAATGATTGAGTTTAATTTATATAATTAAGATTCTTTGATTTTACTAATTTTATAGAGTTCGCTGATAATGAACCAAAATACGATCCAGACACCTAAGATCATTCCACTTGTGGCTAGTACCAGAGGGATGGGTGCATTCGCTGATGCTGCCCATAAAGATCTTTCTTCTTCGGATTCGTCAATAATTGTTTTTACTCCCCAGCTTTTGCTTGCATCAACCGTAAGGTCGTTATACAAGTCTGATTCCAATATTTTCACAACGAGTTTCACATTGCCCTCCGAGTCACCTGGCAAGTCATCCGGGAAGTCAATAGCAACTTCTCCGTTTTCATCCGTTGTATTGAAGAAACCTCCAATTGGAAGCAGGCTAAAAGTTCTTTCCACATAGAAACTCAGCTCAAGATCTTCAATAGGTGTACCATCTTCTTCAACAGCCAGGGCTGTAATTTTTTTGACACCTTCTTCTTCTGAAAATGAAAGCGAAACCTTAGCATTTTTCATTGTTTCCTGTCCGAAAACAGAAGTAAAATTGAAAACGAAAATACCTATCAGCAAGAGTATTCCCATCTTAAGTTGATATGTTTTTTTATAAGTTTTCATTTTGTAATAAATTGGATTCAACATTAGATTCTGGAGCAATCTCTTCTTGTTTAACAGGCAATACAGGAAAAATTTTCATGAGTATCGTAATCAAGAAAAGAAAGGAAGCAAAGGAGGCGAAAGTAATTGCCCACTCTTCAAAGGTTGGGTGATAAGTCAGATAAGATTCATCCACATCCTGAATAGGTAAATAAGGATGCTGTAAAGTAGGGATTACAATTAAAAATCTTTTAAACCAGGCTCCTAAAATAACACATATAGAAATGATCAAAATAGGTAATGGCTTTCTGAACCATTTGAACAACAAGAGTACAATTGGAAGTACGAGCCCTCCGATTTGAACCAGCCAATACATTGGTGCGTAATGGCCAACAAACAATTCGACAATATGTTCACCTTCAAGCCCAACCATTTTAAAGGCAGGCCCTAAATATTCGTTAATATTAAAATAGAGATAAACCAGTGATAATAACACCAGTAATTTACCCATTTTATCAAAATGTGAGTCCGTTATATATTTTTGAAGCTTCAATTGTTTCTGGACAATATACATGGCAACTATAATTACAGCTGCACCGGCCATAAAAGCACCTGATACAAAATAAGGGCCCAAATTAGTACTGTCCCATCCTGGCCGCCATGTGGTGGCAAATAACCATGAGGTAACCGTATGTATGGCAAATGCAATTGGAAGTACGACAACTGCCAAAATTTTGCTCATTTTTTCAAGTTTGGCTTTTTGCAATGGATGATCGATCCAATTTATAGCTAAAAATCTGTACAATTTCTTTTTCCAGCCTGATACTTCAGTCAACCGATCACGGCAGAGTGCAATATCGGGTAGAACCGAAATATATAACAACAAGATGCTGAGTATGAGATAGGTTGAAATGATAATAACATCCCAAATTATGGGAGATTGAATTCTCATATATCGTATCACATTAAAAAATCTGTCGGGACGGCCCATATCAATAATGATGATGACCGCGGCACAGATGATGGCAGAAACGGCAATAACTTCAGAAACCCTCACCAGGGGCTTCGACCAGTAGTTTTTATTCAATTTAAGGATGCAGCTGAATAAGGAACCTACAAGGCTTACAGCAACAAAAAACACAAAATTAGATATATAAATGCCCCAGGAAGTAAAATCTCTCATCGCCGTAACGATGAGTCCGTAGCGTACCTGGCGGTAATATGCCCACATTCCTATGAGTATGACAACCAGAAGAAAACCCATCCAGAGTTTGTAACGCCAGGAGGTTTCAACGATATGTTTCATCAGATCCTTTTCTCTGGGAGATTCATATTTTTGCTTTGTTATGTCTATTTTTTTCATGATTAACTATTTTCTTGAGTGTTTTTTTCGAAAGGGAATAATCTGTTAACAGGAGGTAAATAATAAACACGCGGATTTGTTCCCAAATCCTCCAGATAGCGATATCCGGCTTTTTTCTTAAGCAGCGTTGATAATCTGACGGTTTCTTCACCGTTGGTTACGGAATCTTCCAACTCATTTCCAAAATAAACTACGCCGTTTGGACATGCTGTAACACAATGAGGAAGCTTATTGTTACGGCACATATCAGGACAGAAATCGCATTTACCGACAGTTCCAACTTTGCTCGGCATACTTGTTTCAGGCGAATATTCTTCATTTTGATCTGCATTTGGAGGATTTCCCCAGTTAAATACTCTTGCAGAATAAGGACATGCTGCCATACAAAAACGGCAACCCACACAGCGTTCATTATCAATCAGAACGATTCCGTCGGTTCTTTTATAGGTTGCGCCAACCGGGCAAACTTTTACACATGGAGGGTTATCACATTGAAAACAGGTTTTGGGCATCCAGTAAGGAGATGATTTTTCATTGTCCTTCATTTCGAGCACCTTGATGTAGGGCCTGTCCGGAGTTAATTTGTGATGCTTGTCACAAGCGTTTACGCATTTTCTGGCATTTTTACATTTAGCCAGATCAACAACCATGACGAATTTCTTTCCGGGTATACCTTTACGGGATTCTTCCGGGTTCGCAGCTGGGTGATGACACTCCAGATCCTGAATTTCTGAATTTGGAATCTGCACCAGCTTTCCCTCCGGGGTCATCACTGTTGTTGTTTCTTTCGAAACCTCTTTACAGGAATCAAGTGCGAGAACACCCAGACCTGATGCAGCCATAACCCCACCTGCCGAAAGTTTTTTTAGAAAATGCCTTCTCGAATCGTTTTTAGAATTTTTACCATCCATAAGATTAAAGTTTATGTAAGAATTTAAGCTACTTCAAAATAATTTTGACATTAATTGTTCAAAGCTAAAAAGTTAAATTCATTCATATAATGACTTAAA
>CP070731.1:1388128-1398237 GCA_020347545.1 Flavobacteriaceae bacterium
GTGCGATATCTTCAAAAGAAACTTATACAACTGAAAATCAGCCTACAAACTTACATTTACATTTCCTTCCTTTTTTACAGGGCATGTTGTATGTGGGTAGCGAAGTACCCTTAACAGAAGATGAGTTAAATTTAGCTCAAAACCTGGCAGATGCATTTTCCGCGGCCTATTCACGATATGAAGATTTTAATAGATTAGAATTGGCCAATAAAAAAATAGAAAAAACACTTGTTGACCTTAAACAAACCCAGGCACAGCTTATTCAATCCGAAAAAATGGCTTCCTTGGGTGAGCTAACTGCCGGTATTGCGCATGAGATCCAAAACCCTTTGAATTTCGTCAATAATTTTTCTGAGGTGAGCCATGAGCTTTTAACGGAGATGAAAGAAGAACTTGACAATGGAGATTTGGAAGAGGTGCGAGCAATATCCAAAGATATTGAGCAAAATCTTGAAAAGATCAACCATCATGGGCATCGGGCCAGTGACATTGTAAAGGGGATGTTGCAGCATAGCCGAAGCAGCAGCGGAAAAAAAGAGTTGATTGATATTAGTGCTTTAGCCGATGAATATTTAAGGCTGGCATATCATGGATTAAGGGCCAAAGACAAGTCATTTAATGCTAAAATGGAAACAAATTTTGAAGAGAATTTAGACAAGATCAATATTGTTCCACAAGACATAGGAAGGGTCATTCTCAACTTGATCACCAATGCATTTCACGCCGTTTCTGAGAGGAAGAAAGAATCTGTTCAGCCTTTTGCCCCGACGGTTAAAGTAAGAACAAAAAAAACAGGAAAAACGATTGAAGTTGTTGTTTCGGACAATGGTAAGGGCATACCGGAAAAAGCGCTGGATAAGATTTTCCAACCGTTTTTTACAACAAAACCCACAGGACAGGGAACAGGTTTAGGCCTTAGCTTGAGTTACGATATTATAAAAGCACATGGAGGAGAGTTGAAGGTAGCAACGAAAGAAAATAAAGGAACTGAATTTAAAATTATTTTACCAATATAGAATATGAGATCGATCAAATTAATAGCTGGATTATTGCTTTTACTCTTCTGTTCTTATGGCCGGGCGCAGGACTCATTGTATGTTAACCCCGTTAAAATTGACAGTTTAAAAACTGTTTTGGAATCGAGCTACAAAGAGGATATTGAGAGCGTCAAACTTCTTAACGAATTCGCACGACTTAGTTTTTACAACAGAGAACTTATCCAGGGATTTGAAGCAACAATCGAAGCCCTTCAATTATCAAAAAAAATAGGATATAAAGAAGGGGAGGTCCTGTATCACGAAACTCTGGCAGCTTTTTTGGGTGATGGGGACATGGTAGCCTTTCATCATCAGAAGGCGAGAATGTTAAATGCCCAACTCAGTAAAAGTGACTCATTTGCTGAAGTGCAGGTTCCTGAAGGCTATCCCGACCCAATAACCGATGCATACAGTAAAAAGTTGATAGACGCCCTGGAACATTTCAAGGATGTGGACCAAAGAGAAATATTAGCGACCATTTATACTCATTTGGGATACTATTATTTCAGAAATGAAAGATTTATTGAGTTAAAATCTGTACATGCTGAAGCGATCGATATTTACAAAGAACTTGAAGAACTTTATCCGATTTTTCTATATTATTCCTACGGAACCTATCTTGCCTATAGGATGGGAGATAATGATGAAATGCTGAGGATCGATAATGAAATACAAAAACTTGTGGCTTCCATTCAGGACAATTCTGAAACCGGCCCTTTAAATTTTATCCTTGCCAATTATTATGCCAGAAATAATAAGCAGACTGTTGCCATAGAGCACTATTTGAAATGTATTGATTTTTTTGAATCCATCGAGGATTATTTGTTGCTGGCAAGTGTTTATTCGGAGATGACCAACCTTTATACTAATTTGGAGATGTTTTCCAAAGCTGCAGAAGCTATGGAGAACAGGATCAGAATTATCGAAACACATGGTCTGAAATTGAACAATTTTGCGGAGTATAACAGGGCAATGTGGACAATGTATGATTCTAAAAATTATATCAAGGCCTATTATTACAGAGATCGAATGGAGGAATTGATTACCGAGCAAAATAAGGAGCATTTTCTGGCAGATAACTACAGTATTGAAGGTCATATACTTTTAGATCAAAAAAAATTCGAAGATGCAATTCCCCTCTTGAAAAATGCCCTGGAAATATCCTTGAGAATAAACAGGTTTCAAAGTGATGAGTGGGAGGCCTTTCGTCTCGCGGATTGTTATTATCAGATTAAGGACTATAACAATGCCTTGAAATATGCCCTGAAAAGTGAAGAACTCCTGGATGGAGGTAATCTGAGATTGAATAGAAATTTGAATTTATTGTTGTCTGATATATATGACGCAAGAAATAATGAGATTCTTGCCTATAAACATTTAAAAATTTATGCCAACCTGATCAAGGAATCTCAAGAGGCCGAGGTTGCGAGCCTGATCATGCGTAATGAAGTAAGGTCAGTTCTTGAAAAAAAGGAAAAGGAAATTGACTTGCTGGAACAGGAACAAGAACTGAGGGAGCAGGAAAATAAGGCTCAGCGTTTATGGATCATCAGCATCGCAGGAGCTCTTTTAACTGCCTTACTTTTAAGTTTGATTTTGTATCGAAACAATAAGAACAGGCAAAAGGCGAATCGAATTCTTCAAAAACAAAAAGAAAGAATTCAGGAAACTCTAACAGAGTTAAAAGCTACCCAGTCCCAACTCATTCAATCTGAAAAGATGGCTTCTTTAGGGGAACTAACTGCGGGGATTGCCCATGAGATTCAAAATCCTTTGAATTTTGTCAATAATTTTTCCGAAGTGAATTCTGAATTAATCGAGGAAATGGTAGAGGAGATCCGGAAGGGTAATCTTGAGGAAGTTCAGGCTATAGCGAAGGACATAAATGAAAATGAACAGAAGATCATATTTCACGGAAAAAGAGCGGATTCGATCGTAAAGGGAATGCTGCAGCACAGCAGAAGCAGTGATGGTAAAAAAGCACCAACGGATATCAATGCCCTGGCAGATGAATATCTCAGGCTGGCCTATCATGGATTAAGGGCAAAGGATAAATCTTTTAATGTTACCATGAAAACAGATTTAGACAAGCGAATTGGAGAAATAAATATTGTTTCCCAGGATATTGGCAGGGCGATGCTTAACCTGATCACGAATGCCTTTCACGCGGTTGATGAAAAAAAGAAATCCGGGGTCGAAAATTATGAGCCCACGATAACACTGAGTACAAAAAAAGAAAATGACACAGTAAAATTAAAGGTAACCGATAATGCTAATGGAATTCCTGAGGATGTAATCGATAAAATATTTCAACCTTTTTTTACGACCAAGCCTTCCGGAAAAGGAACCGGATTGGGCTTGAGTTTGAGCTATGATATTATTAAGGCTCATGGCGGAGAATTAACAGTAAAATCGAATAGGGAACAAGGAACTGAGTTTACCATCTTGCTTCCTGTCAAATAAAATTAGATAATCAAAATCTGAAAAAATGAAAATACTTGTTGTAGATGACGAAAAGGACGTCAAGATATTATTTGAGCAACGCTTTAGAAAAGAAATTAGAAAAGGAGATATCTCCTTTGTGTTTGCCTTCTCTGGTGAAGAAGCCATTGAAACTCTTGACAAACTCAACCAGGAAGCCGTTTTGATTTTATCGGATATCAATATGCCCGGAATGAGTGGTTTGGAACTCCTTGAGCATATTAAAAAGAACTTTTATAAACCTCCACCGGTGGTTATGATGATAACAGCTTATGGAGATGAACAGAACAGGATGGCAGCGGAAAGATTAGGTGCGGATGCCTTTTTAACAAAACCCCTGGACTTTAGACTTTTAAAAAACGAACTTTTAAATATTTAGTTATGGCAAAAATATTGGTTGTTGATGACGAAACGGATCTGGAAATATTGATCAAGCAAAAGTTTCGTAAAGAAATCAGAAAAAAAGAATATGAGTTTCTTTTTGCTGTAAATGGTCTGGATGCTCTGGAAAAAATCCTAGAGGACCCGGAAGTTGATATTGTATTAAGTGATATCAATATGCCGGAGATGGATGGGCTTACCTTATTGACTAAATTAAACGAAATGAGTCCTCTGATTCAGTCTGTGATCGTTTCCGCCTACGGAGATATGGAAAATATCAGGACAGCCATGAACAGAGGTGCTTTTGATTTTATAACCAAACCTATCAATTTTAAGGATCTGACCCTGACAATGGAAAAGACTTTGAAGCATGCCAGACAACTTAGAGAAACCCTGAAAGCAGTTAGGGAGAATAACATTTTAAAGATGTACGTTGATCAAAATGTATTGAATTTCATGGGGAGCCGTGAATATGAATCCACTATTATGGTCAACGAATCCGTTGAAGGGACAGTGGTTTTTATTGACATCTGTGGCTTTACCCGGATTAGTGAAAAGGAGCCTGCGGATAAGGTTGTCAAAATGTTAAATGCCTATTTTGATATCATGGTCAAGGAGATTATCAAGCAGGACGGTATCGTAGATAAGTTTTTAGGAGATGCCATCATGGCATTTTTTAGTGGCGACTATCATTTAGACAGGGCAATAGAAGCCTGCGTCGATATCAGAAAGGCTATAGAAAGCGCTGACATTGGTATCGGTATTGAATCCTTCAAGCCTGAAGTTTCTATTGGGATTAACAGTGGAGATATGGTTTGGGGAAATATTGGTTCTTCAACTTTAAAACGATTGGATCATACCGTTATAGGAGATGCTGTGAATCTTGCTGCTCGATTGCAATCTGCTGCGGAAAATGGCCAGATTCTTATTACGAAAGAAAGTTATGAAAAGGTCAAGGAATCATTTAAATGTGAGAAAATCGGGCCTATCCAGATGAAGAATAGATCGGAGCCGGTTATAGTTTATCAGGTGATCAGCTAAAAAAAGGCCGCTATAAAGCGGCCAAAACGGATTTTTCTAGTTAGTAAGAATTTTCCTAGGGATTTGCACCCTGACACGAAAGCTCAATCGGTAAAAGGACCTCGCTTATGACATGTACAATCCCGTTCTTTGCTATTTTATCCGCATCATTCGGTCCGATGATCGCTTTACTGCCTATGCTTTGAATCGATCGGTCATATTTAACTGTTAGGGGCTTCCCATATAAAGTTTCCACCTCGCGTTCATTCTCACTAGGGATAATAGTATTGGCATCCTGCCTTCCTTTTGCTACGTGGTATAATAATATATCACGGATTAAACCAGGATCACCCAGTTCCGCAATGTCTTGGGTTTTCATTCCCAAGCAATTATACAGTTTAAAAAAGGCCTCATTGTTTGGTGCAAAAACCGTGTGTTGCACATTTTGAGAAGCAAATAATTCGATTAATTGCGTATAGATCTCACCATTCACATAATCCAGCGCTTCTATCAGTTCAGAATGCCCGTTATCGAGAAGAATCGCTGTTATTGATTCTTTCAACACATCATCGCCTGAATTGTTGCCTATGTTATTTACCGGAATATTTTCGGAAATTGGATTATTGATGCGTTCCTCAACAGCATCCATATTGTCCGAACCACAAGATGATAACAACAAAACCATAAGAGTAAAGCAGATCATTAGTCCGGTGGACCCAGACAATTTAAGGCCCAATTCATAGAGCCTGCTTTTCCTTTTATGTTCAACTTTAATACAATTCATGATTCAAAAATCCCATGATAAATTTAATTATGTCTAAGAATATAAATAAAAACTTAGACAAAACTATGTTATTTCTTTGAGAAAACCAAATTTGGACCTAATAAATAAGTAAGAATTGATCTTTTTTTTCGGCTTTTATTGATGCTTTTTGAACAACAGTTGAGATATTTGCATTTTAGTTTTTGATATGGGAAAAGTTTCAAGCCAACGTGTTTCGTTGAGCATTTATTTCTTTCTGCTGGGCTTTGGTTTTTCCACATGGGCCTCAAGAATTCCGTCCATCAAAGAAAATTTCAATTTTGATGAAGCGGAACTTGGCAATTTACTTTTAGTTATGCCGATAAGTTCAATGATCGGTTTGCCAATCTCCGGATGGCTTGTATCTAAATTTAACAGTAGAATCCCTTTGCTGGCATCGTTTGTTGTTTTATGTCTTTCCCTTGTACTGATTGGTTATGCCGATGATCTGCCCACTTTGGTAACAGGTGTGGCGCTTTTTGCCTTTTGTACACGAATTGCCAATATTGCCGTTAATACCCAGTCACTGACTTTACAGAAGCAAAGAGAGAAAAAGATCATAGGGTCTTTTCACGGCCTTTGGAGCCTGGGAGGCCTTGGAGGCGCTTTGTTCTCGACCATCATGGTTGGAATGGGGATATCCATGAAGGATCATTTTTTGTATATCGGTATTTTTAGTTTGATCATTTCCGTAATTTCGTTCACTTACCTTATTCCAAAAGATAAATCAGAAATAGGTAACAAGCTGATTCTGGGAAAACCTGACAAATACATTCTTTACCTTGGATTGATGGTTTTCTTTGGTGCCCTTTGTGAAGGAGGGATGTTCGACTGGAGCGGGGTTTATTTTAAAGAGGTTGTTGGTGAAGAGGTATTTACACTTGGCTATCTGATTTTTATGGCATTTATGGCTTTATCCCGATTTTATTCGGATAAACTTGTCGATCGTATAGGGATGAGAAAAACCTACATCCTCGGAGCATCCATTGTTGGCATTGGGATGTCAATCGTAATTCTATTTCCTTATTTCTGGCCGGTACTGATCGGATTTTCCCTAGTTGGTGTTGGTGTGGCATCGGTATTCCCCATGACCTTCGCACTTGCCGGGAGCTCAAAAAAATACTCACCCGGAATGGCTATTTCAATAATCTCTACCTATGGTATTGTTGGAATGCTGATCGGTCCTCCATTGGTAGGTTATATTGCTCATATTACAGGCTTGAGATATGCCTTTTTGATTTTTATTCTGTCCGGCTTAATGTTAATTCCACTTTCCTACTCATTTTTCAAGTTGAATAAGGAAGAATGATTTATTGTTTTCAAAAATCGTAACTTTCAGTTCAATTTATCTATAATGATCCATCCATGTTTGTGATTACTGCAATTTTTGGAGTTCTGGCTATGATGACTTTATTGTGGCTCTTTAGCATCTATCTGAAGAATGTCAGTATTGTAGATAATTTTTGGGGAATGGGTTTTGTGATGGTGGTTTGGATCTGTGGCCTGGAATCCGAGACGCTATTTACACGAAATTATCTATTGATGCTGCTGGTAACTTTATGGGGGACAAGGCTTTCAATTTATCTGATGTATCGTAATTACGGAAAAAAGGAAGACTACAGATACCAGGAGTTCCGAGAGCGATATGGCAGGGAACGCTATTGGTGGTTCAGTTATTTTCAGGTCTTTCTATTGCAGGGAGGATTGATCCTGATCATTTCTTTGCCTTTTTTTGGTATTTTTAAAAAGACAGTATCTGATGAATTAAACTTCATGGATTATTTAGGTATTTTGATTTGGATGATCGGATTTGTTTTTGAGTCAGTTGGAGATTATCAATTAGCATCCTTTAAAAAAAATCCCGCGAATAAAGGAAAACTTCTTACTCATGGCTTATGGCGTTATACAAGACATCCAAATTATTTTGGTGATGCAGCCGTATGGTGGGGATTCGGTTTGATTGCCATAGCATCCGGGGCTTATTGGTACAGTCTTGGAGCGGTGGTGATGACTTATTTGATCTTGAAGATATCCGGTGTTTCTCTCTTGGAAAAGTCCTTATCTGCAAAAAAACCGGGATATGAGAATTACATAAAAAGCACCAGTTCCTTTATTCCCTGGTTCCCAAAACGAAGATCATGATTACTTTTTTAAAAGAACATATATGGTTGATGCTTTTTGTCATCTGGGGCTTACCACTCACGTACTATCGGAGCAGGTTCAGGAAAATGGTTTACCAAACCAATAACTGGGTCATTAATATTCAACCCAGGTTTGTAAAAGAAACCAAAGCACTCTTTGGATTTTACAGCCCTCCCGGGCAAGAATTCATAAAACTCAGAAACTTCTATCGTTTTTATTTAATTGTTTATTTGATTCTTTTTGTGTGTTATTTAACCTTCAACAAGTAGATTAATTTTTTTATTTTTAGGGCTTTTATTCACTACACTATGAACAGACGCCAATTATTAAAGAATTCGGTCTTTACAGCAATCGGTTTGGGCCTGAGTCCGGGTATCATCATGTCTCTGGAAAGTTGTGCCAAAGAAAGGCCTAGCACAGATCAGCCTTTATATTTCAATGAAGAAGAATTTGATACCCTTTGGTTGATGGCAGATATAATTCTTCCTAAAACAGAAACTCCGGGAGCTATCGAAGCCGGGGTTCCGTTGTTTATGGACAAACTTTATGGGGAGTTCCTCGAAGATAAAGAAAAAAACAAGTTTCAGACGGGATTAAAAAGTTTTATGGAAACCTGTCAAAAGGACCAGGGGAAAAGGTTTTTGGATCTTGAAAAGCCTTTACAGATTTCTTACCTGGAAAAGCTGGATAATGCCGGTGCAGAGGAAGAATTTTTTAAATCCTCAAAACAAATCATTTTGTGGGCTTACTTTACGTCAGAGCCCGGTATGAGAAGCATGAATTATTTGCCTGTCCCGGGGCGATATAATGGCTGTATAAGTATTGATAAGGAGGAAAAAAACATAGTGGGTAATCGATAAGGAATTTAATAAAATGAAAGAAAACGAATTTGACGTCATAGTGATTGGTTCTGGTATGTCTGGTGGATGGGCAGCGAAGGAATTTACTGAAAAAGGAATGAAAACCCTGGTACTTGAAAGAGGAAGGATGGTAGAGCATATTAAAGATTATCCAACTACAAACATGGCTCCATGGGAATTTGATTTCCGAAAAAGACCAACAAAGGAAACCCGTGAAGAATACCATATTCAGAAAGGAGTTTACGCTTTTAATGAGGCGACAAAACATTTTTTTGCAAGTGACAAAAAACATCCTTATTCCACACCTCCGGAAAAACCATTCCGATGGATCAAAGGCTTTCATACCGGAGGAAAAAGCCTCACATGGTGGAGACAGACCTACAGGATGAGTGAAATGGATTTTGAGGCAAATGCCAAGGATGGTCACGGGGTGGACTGGCCCGTTCGGTACAAGGACATTGAACCCTGGTATGATTATGTTGAGGAATATATTGGGGTCAGCGGTCAAAACGAAGGGCTTGAGCAGTTACCCGATGGGAAGTTTTTAAAGCCTATGGAACTAAATTGTGTTGAAGAACACCTCAAAGAATCACTTGAAAAAAATTATGATGACAGGACATTGACAATAGGCAGGACTGCCCATCTCACCGAGAGGCATAACGAACGCGGCCCTTGTCAATACAGAAATATGTGTGAGACGGGCTGTCCTTTCAGCGGATATTTTAACAGCGTCAGTGTCACCCTTCCGGATGCCCAAAAAACGGGTAATTTGACCTTTAAGCCTAATTCCATTGTTCACTCGATTCTTTATGATAAAGAGAAAGGAAAAGCCAGTGGTGTCAAAGTTATAAATGCGGAAACCAAGGAAACTACAGAATATTATGCAAGGGTTATTTTCCTATGTGCCTCAACCTTGGCCAGCACCCAGATTATGTTGAACAGTATTTCGGAAAGTTTTCCAAATGGTATAGGAAATTCAAGCGGTATGCTGGGGCGTCATTTGATGGATCATTATACGATTGATACAAGGGGCGTTTATCAAGGATTTGAGGACGGCTATTATAACGGTCACCGACCTAACGGAATCTATGTGCCTCGATTTAAGAATTTGAAGGGACAGGAGGAGGATTACGTCAGAGGTTTTGCCTATCAGGGGAGTGCAAATAGGCTTGGTTGGGAATTAGGTAATTATATCAACGGAATAGGAGGTGAATTTAAAGATCAACTTCAAAAACCTGGTCCCTGGGTAATGGGCTTGGGAGGCTATGGAGAATGCCTTCCTTATTATGACAATCAAGTCACTCTTCATCCGGATAAGAAGGACGAGTGGGGTATGCCCATTCTCCACATCAGTTGTGAATTGAAGGAAAATGAAAAGAAGATCAT
>CP070731.1:1398337-1404466 GCA_020347545.1 Flavobacteriaceae bacterium
GATTTATACAGGGGAGCTAAGTTCGTTAAAACGATTCAAGGATGACGTAAAAGAGGTATCCAAAGGATATGATTGCGGTATGCAGATCAAGAATTACAATGATATAATGGTTAACGATGTTATTGAAGCCTTCCAGGAAGTGGAAGTCAAGAAAAAACTGAAGTAAGACTTTATTTTATAAATTAAAAATCCCGATCAGATGATCGGGATTTTTTGTTTTTACTTTTTTGTATTTGATCAGCCGTTTCTTAGAAACTACCCTGATTCTTAATTAATGTTTATTTATTTTGTCAGTGTCAGATGGTTGTTTTCCCTGTTGACATCAGCCATAAGATTTTTAGGGTCTATTTTTACTTCTACCGGCTTTTTATCAGTTTTGAATACGTAGGTTTCATTTACCCAGGACCAGCTCTCCAAAACCTTTGCTTCCGTTGGCTTATGACCATACATTTTACGCAAGGGAATATTATAGTCTTCCGTACTTCCATCTTCATATACGATACGTACATCCACAGGCATCGGCATATCACCGATTCTTTTTAAGGTAATGCTGTTATTATCCACACCATCTACAGCGTAATCAATTACTTTGATCGAATTAATCCAGTAATTCATATACCATTCCAGCTGTATCCCCGAAACTTTTTCCGCAGTCCTTTTAAAATCGGTTGGAGTCGGGTGGGTAAATTTAAATTCGTCATAATATTTTAGAAGTGTTTTGTCTAAATTATCCTTTCCGATGATATAACCCAATTGGGAAAGAAAAACACTCCCCTTACTGTAAGCAGAAATGCCGTAAACAAAATTAGAATCAAAATGATCGGCAAGGGTGGTTAAGGGCTCCTGTTTGCCGTTTTTTACCAGGTAAAAATAGCCATTATAGGAATTTGAATTGGGCAGTTCCTTTTTCTGATCCATAACTTCATTCATGCATGAAGCAGAAATATATTGTGTAAATCCTTCATCCATCCAGTAATACTTGAGCTCATTGGTGGCCAGTAAGAATTGGAACCAGCTGTGGGCAAATTCATGAGCAGTTGTACCGACAAGGCTTCCAAAGTTTTTTCCACCTGCGATCAGTGTACACATGGCGTACTCCATTCCTCCGTCTCCTCCTTGAATGACTGAATATTGTTTGTATGGATATTTCCCAATGTGTTTGTTGAAATAACTCAGGATTGCTTGTGTTTTTTCCGGTAGTTTTTTCCAATTTTCCACAGCTTCGGGATTGTCATTTTTATAGAAGAAATGAAGTTCCACGTCATTTTCTCCCATAACTTTTTCATGAATATAATCCGGATCAGCAGCCCATGTAAAATCATGGACCTTAGGAGCCACAAAGTGCCAGCTCAGTTTTTTTCCTTTTGGAACATTTAATTTTTTTGTTGGATCTTCGTAACCGTGGCCCACTTCCTGAGGATTTTGTAAATAACCTGTACCCCCAATAACGTAGTTTTTGTCAATGTGTATGGTCACATCAAAATCCCCCCATACACCGTGAAATTCACGAGCAATGTACTGATCCAGCTGCCAGCCATCCACATCATACTCAGCGAGTTTCGGATACCACTGGGCCATACTCAGGGCTACTCCGTCCTGATTATTGCGCCCTGCTCTTCGAATATGAACCGGAACCTGGCCATCGAATTCCATCTCTAACGTTGTTTTTGATCCCACCGCAAGAGGCTCGTTCAAGGTAACTTTCAGAATTGTTCCTGAAACTTCATATGCCACTTCTTTACCATCCTGTAACAGGGATCGTATTTTCTGGTATCCTATCTCATCGGGACCCAAAGCTGCAATTCTACTTTTGTAGTCTGGATTCTCCCTTGTACCTTTATTAATGGACATTCTTGAATCAGGATCAGGAATGTGCTGCAACCTGATGTCCATATCACTACCGGGTTGAAAGGCATTAAACTGAAGGTGATAAAAAACCTGATGTAATTCATCAGGAGAATTATTCGTATAGATCAGTTTCTGCTTTCCTTTAAACTGAAATTTTTCAGCGTCAACATCGATGTCCATGGTATAATCAACATGCTGTTGCCAGTAATGATCTCTTTGGCCAAATGCATTTGTCAAAAAAAGAATTGCGAAAATTAGAAGAATTTGTTTTTTCATTGCTAATGGGTACTTATAAGAAAGCTACAAAGGATCTGATGTCATTTGTAGCTTTCAAGTTTGAATTAATCTTTATTTATTTGTTTCCGTTCACCATGGAATCTGCCATTTTTAAAGCGTTGTAAGCATTTAAAACTCTTCCTGAGACAGATAGGTCACTAAAAGGAACCATTTTTCCTTCTCCTCCCGGCAGTTTTACTTCCAGGTCTACTTTGGTTCCGGAATTCATCAAAATGTGTTTTACCTGACTCGCTGATAGTTCTGGGTAGTAGGATCGAATTAAACAAGCAACTCCTGCAACTTCGGGTGCTGCCATTGAAGTTCCCTGGATGGATTTGTATTCGTTCTTTGGAATCGTTGAATAAATTTCAGATCCCGGTGCAAAAAGGTCAACATTGAGTTTCCCATAGTTGGAAAACGTAGATACCAGATCTTCATTGTAATTTCGTGTCATCGAACCAATGGTAATTACATTATCTGTGATCTCATTGACTCTGTCAGGTGCGTCTGAAGGAAAGTTATCACTCTTGTCAATATTTTTATGGTCATTACCTGCGGCATGCACCAATAAAACATCTTTACTTTCCGAATATTTGATCGCATCGTATACCCATTCCGCATTAGGAGAATAGCTTTTTCCAAAACTCATATTAATGACCTTTGCCCCGTTATCCACGGCATAGCGAATGGCAAGGGCTACATCCTTATCGTATTCATCTCCATCAGGAACGGTTCTTACCGATAACAACTTTACGTTTTTAGCAACCCCATTCATTCCAACACCGTTATTTCTTGTTGCCATGGCAATTCCTGTTACGTGTGTTCCGTGCATCTCATCATCAAGAGATCCTACTGTAAAGGAATTACCGTAAGGTACGTCCTTAATGTCATAAGCATCGTCTCCGGTAGCGGTTCTTCCGTCGAAATCCAGGTTGTACATGGTATTAACTTGAGCTCCATAATATTTAATCCCTCCTTCGAGTTGTTCATTAACTTCCTCAACTGTTGAACCATTTCCTAAAACACGCATCAAAAAGGGATCACGCTCTGCTTCGTCAAGACTGTTCAAATCAGCAATGGTATAAGTTTCTTTACCAAGTTTGGCAACAGTAGCTTTATCGGCATCATTCAAATAGATTTTCATCTGTTTGTATCGGTCATAATTCTCATTGGCCTCTTTAATTCTTTTTTCGTAGTCTTTTTTAACTTTTTGATAATAGTTGAATCCGTCCATTTCAGAAGCATTCATACCATCTCTTGTTTTACCTTCATATTTGGCACCAAGCATTTTGTAGATACGTGTTACTTCCAGTTGTTCAGGTGTAGCTTCCCCATTTCCGCCTAGAAAGTTCCAACCGTGAATATCATCTATATAACCGTTATTATCATCATCTTTTCCATTTCCGGCAATCTCATCTGTATTGGTCCAGATATTATCCTTAAGGTCTTCATGGTCTTTATCAATTCCAGAATCAATAACACCGAGGACTACAGTTGTACCTTTTTTATCGCTCAGAAATTCATAAGCTTTATCAAGGCTCATCCCGGGAATGGAATCAGTCATTAAATCGGCATGTGGCCAGGCCCTGATATCTTCTTCTGACATTTCACCCTTTTTTGCGGGTATGCTTACAGCTACATCAGAACCTTCTGGAACTGCAACACTATGTAGGTTTTTTGTCGAACTACATCCGGAAAGAACGATGGCTAACCCTAAGCCCAGTAACAATCTATTATTCATCATTTTAAATTTGAATTTTATCAATTAAATATTTCATTGAATCGGAAGGCCTGATCTAACCGGACTCCTTTTTCAGTGTGTTTCAAAGTACAAACTTCATTTTGTGTATCATGTTCTAAAAAAAGGTAATAGCCTTCATCAGCTGCCTTGTTTAGAAACCTTTCTTTTTCAGTCATTGTGATCAAGGGGCGCACATCATAACTCATGACATAAGGCAGCGGAATATGACCCACTGTGGGTAGAAGGTCAGCCATGAATATCAATTTTTTGCCTTGATAATCCAGATGAGGTATCATCTGTTTCTCCGTATGTCCATCCGCAAAAAGAATGTCAAACCCAAGCGGACCTGATTTTAGCAGATCTTTTTCGGGTAAGGGAACAAAATTCAATTGACCGCTTTCTTCAATAGGATTAATGTTTTCTTTTAGAAAAGAAGCCTTTTCCCTTGGGTTGGGTTTGACCGCCCAGTTCCAGTGATTCTCATTGCTCCAGAACCTCGCGTTTTTAAAAGCCGGTTCATAACCCGTACGATCCTTATTCCATTTTATGCTCCCGCCACAATGGTCAAAATGCAAATGTGTAAGAAATACGTCAGTGATATCATCCCTGTGAAAACCGTGCTTTTTCAGTGAACTGTCGAGATTTTCATCACCGAAAGGAAAATAGTAACCAAAGAATTTTTCGCTTTGTTTGTCACCCGTTCCATTATCGATAAGAATAAGCCGTTCACCATCTTCGATCAACATACAGCGAAGGCTCATATCGATTAGATTATTGCTGTCAGCAGGATTGGTTTTTTGCCATAACACCTTTGGCACAACACCGAACATTGCGCCTCCGTCTAATTTGAAATTTCCTGTTTCAATCGGGTAAATCTGCATGAGCAATTTATAAGATTTGCAAATATGCAAAAAAAAGGGGTAAAAAATTGTTAAATAAATAAAAAAACCTCATTCCAAATACGATAGGAATGAGGTTTTTAGAGGCGTCAAGCGGATTCGAACCGCTGTACGAGCTTTTGCAGAGCCCTGCCTAGCCACTCGGCCATGACGCCAAAAACGGATGCAAATTTAATTAAAAAATTATTGATTGCAATGTTATTCCGGCATTATTGTTTTTTTTCAAGTACAAATACGTTTGATGTATTTCTTTGCTTGTGTCGTCCACCTCCTTTTTCCCAGTTGTTGATGTCAAAACGTGTCACAAAGTGCGCCTTGAATTGGACGCCCAGAGAATCGGGTATTGTATCATAAGTCATAAACGTGAAACTTCCTTTTTCCGGCAAATCTTTTAGCTGCTTTACCCTTTTCATAGGTTCTCCCAAATCATAAATCAGCTCAGGACTCAAAATTGAGTCCATGGAATAGATATCGAGAGTACGAGTCTCCTGAAATTCTCGCAGACCTGAGGCGCTTTGGAATTTATCATTATTATAGCTCAACTCTAAGAGGGGAAAAGCAAACAATATGATAGAGCAAATGAATAAAATAATACCGTAAAAACAATATTCGTAGTTTTTGGTTCTTAACCATTTGATAATCAGTATCCCAAGCGCGAACAAACTGATCGAGGTCAGCACAAAATATGTACGATTCGAATCGAAGTTCCCATTAAAAGCGATGTAAATTCCAAAAGGTGCAGCCAGGCCTATCAAAGCGATTAGCCCGAATCCGAATCTTGACAGATATACATCAAGTTTGGGCAATTGTTTGGCATTATTTATAAGATAGCTCAGATAGAAGCTCGTATTGAGTGCCATAGGGATCAATACAGGGAGTAGATAACGTTCTTTTTTTTCCGGCACCATAGACAGCAGTATTACTGAGGCCAGGGTCCAGAACAATGAAAAGAGGTAGGGTTTTTTATTTTCAACTCTTTTGATCATCATGGGATATAAGAGCGCCAGAAAAGAAAAAAAGGTCCATATTCCTGATTGGATGAAAAAGCTCCAATAGTGATAAAAAGGTTTTACACTTCGATTTGACCAAGAGTTCGTTTCCTTGTTTGCTATGGATTCAGCAACGCTTAAATCCGTAATATAAATGTAGAGGCCCCAGCTTAAGCCCACCAGGGCAAAAACAGTTAGGAAGATCAATAAGGGAGCAATCTTTTTGTTAAAGGGTTTGTATTTGAATACGATTCCATAGGCAATGAGAAAGGGTAGCAGTAGGGCAAACATAGAGACAGGCCCCTTGCTCATAAAAGAGAATCCCAGAAATACTCCTGCCATAATCCAGTTTTTCCAGCTTTTCGTCTCGGATTGA
>CP070731.1:1404566-1408338 GCA_020347545.1 Flavobacteriaceae bacterium
TATTGAAATCGGTTTGTCCGGTCAAGGCTGAATTAATACCGATACCATTCCAGTAGACACCTGTTTGAGATGCACTGGTTCCCCGAAGTGAAATGGAAGAAACCATCCCATAACCATTTTGTTTAAAATAGAAATTTGCTTGTTGCTGCAGAAGCTCTCCCAGACTGGAATACGTATTTTTTAAAATGGAATCAGAAATTACCTTAACCTCAAATCCGCTGTTGACCAAAGGCGAAAAATTACCTCGCAATACGATTTCATCAAGCTGATTGATACTGTCGTTCTGGGCCTGGACTGTCCCAAAACAAATGAATAAAAGAAGAATTAATTTTTTCATGCCAATAGT
This sequence comes from Flavobacteriaceae bacterium, assembly GCA_020347545.1. Classification (GTDB taxonomy): domain Bacteria; phylum Bacteroidota; class Bacteroidia; order Flavobacteriales; family Flavobacteriaceae; genus Lutimonas. The sequence continues at coordinate 1,404,913 of CP070731.1, forward strand.
TTTTCTTCCGAAAACTTTGCTTCTACAAAATTGGCAGGTTTCCTGGCTTGCGTCTTGTTGATGGCCTTCCCTTCATTGATGAAAGTGACATTTTTTTTAACAACAAGCACCGATTCGATCGGCTTAGCTTACAGTTGCGGAGACAGCTCTCGATTTTAACGAGATTCCCGTTTTTCTTCCCAATCTCTGGGACCAAATTGCTGAGCAAATGTAGGTGCTTTCGTTCTGTAAAAAAAATATTTTGAGCGGTTTTATTGAAATTTGTTGTAAACTTGCTCTTCGAATTCAAAACCCCTTCCTGAAGTCTGAAATTCATGAAAAAATCACCGCGAAAGCTACATTTTATATTAGTTCTTTTCCTTGTCTTTTTGATATTGTCCTGTGATGAATCCCGAAATAAAAACAAAGAACAAGAAATCGGTGGGGTAAATGAAAAAACCATTAAATACGCCGCAGGTTTTGACATTCAGAACTATAAGGGATACAAAAAACTAATTATAAAATCTCCTTATCCCGATGCCGAGCACTATCAGGAGTTTGTTTTGATTAGGGATGAAAAAATTGATTTTGAAGGGAGTAACAAAATCAATGTTCCCGTAAAGAACATTGTCGCAACTTCAACGACCCACATCCCCATGATTGAAATCCTTGAGGAAACTGAAAGCCTCGTCGGGTTTCCAGGCACAGGATATATCTCTTCAGAAAAAACAATAGCAAGGGTTGAAAAAGGACTGGTTAAAGAACTTGGAAATGTGCAGGATTTTAATACCGAAGTGCTTCTAAGCCTGCATCCTGACATTGTGGTAGCCTTTTCTATGGGTAAATCGAACAAAGTTTATCGAAATATCGAAAAAAATGGTATCACGGTTATTTTTAACGGTGAATGGTTGGAAGATACACCTCTGGGCAGGGCTGAATGGATCAAGTTTTTTGGGGCTTTGTATGATAAGGAAAAGGAAGCCGACAGTATTTTTGGTTCAATTGAAAGGGCCTATTTAAAGGCTAAAGAAACTGCCAAAGGAGCTGGAAACACTCCAAGTATCCTATCGGGAGTATTGTACAAGGATAAATGGAATTTGCCTGCCGGGGAAAGTTTTACGGCAAGGTTGTTTCAAGACGCGCATACAGATTATCTATGGAAGGAATCCGAAGGCCAGGGAAGCCTTGTTTTAAGTTTTGAAAGTGTATTTGACAAAGGCCGGAATGCTGATTTCTGGATAGGATCAGGCTATTATACAAGCCTCGAAGAGCTGATTTCCGCCAATGCACATTATCAGGAATTTAAGGCTTTTGAAACAGGAAACATCTATTCCTTTTCAAAACGCAGGGGGCCTAACGGAGGAGTTGAATATTTTGAATATGGTCCGCTCAAACCTCATATTGTTCTTATGGATCTAATTAAAGTGGTACATCCCGAGTTGTTGCCGGATCACACTCCTTATTTTCTTCAAAAACTGGATTAATTCCTCAGGTTCTTCTTAAAAAAATTATATTTATAGCAAATCCACAAATACTTGAAGAACGACCATCCATATAAAATTAGATTTCTGATATTTTTCTTTATGATGCTCATGTTGTTTTTGCTCAATATTAGCCTTGGGTCGGTGGATATTCCTCTGTCACAGGTGCTAAAAAGCTTGACAGGATCTTCGGAGGCTGGAGAGACATGGAACTATATCATCCTCGATTACAGGTTGCCTAAAGCTATAACGGCGTTGTTGGTGGGATCCGGGTTGTCCATATGCGGATTATTAATGCAGACACTATTCAGAAATCCTTTGGCAGGGCCTTATGTTTTGGGAATCAGCTCCGGGGCCAGCTTAGGTGTTGCCCTATTGATCATGGGCTCGTCTATCGTGGGTGGCAGCATGAGGATTCTTGGACAGTCGCAACTCTTTATCTCTGTCGCGGCAAGTATCGGAGCCTTTTTGGTACTGTTCGCAGTAATGATCGTGTCAAGACATGTTAAAAACACCATGAGCATTCTGATTATAGGATTAATGTTCAGTAGCCTCACCTCTGCTGTTATAAGCGTTTTATCCTACTTTAGCAGCGCAGAGAACCTTCAGCAATATATGTTTTGGGGATTTGGAAGCCTGGGTAATCTTACCTGGAACGAAGTTTTGATTTTTACCTGTATCTATCTGTTTGCCGGGCTAATGTTGCTCCCTGTAATCAAATCATTAAACAGCCTGCTGTTGGGGGAAAATTATGCCAAAAGTATCGGAATCAATATTAAAACAACTAAAAACCTGATTCTACTGGCTACAAGCCTTCTTGCCGGGGTAATTACTGCCTTTGCCGGGCCGATAGCATTTATCGGGCTTGCGGCACCGCATATGACCAAACTGCTGTTAAATACATCTGAGCACAAAATAATTCTTCCGGCTGCAGCACTTGTAGGGGCAAATATTATGCTGATCAGTGATACCGTAGCACAGTTACCCACCAGTGAATACACCCTTCCCATCAACGCGATAACCACCTTGTTTGGTGCCCCCATTGTCATATGGCTGTTACTTAGAAAAAAGAAAATGGTTTTATAAAATGGCTTTAAAAAATTCACATAACGTTTTAAAAACCAACAATCTATGCATTGGTTATCACAGCAAAAAGGATGAAAAGGTAATTTCGAACAATCTGAATCTGAATCTTCGAAAAGGAGAACTCATTTGCCTTATTGGAAGAAACGGAATTGGTAAATCCACGCTTATCAGGACCCTGAGCAAAATGCAACCACGTTTGTCGGGTGAAATTCTGCTCAATGATAAAAATATTGATCTGTATTCAGGAAATGAGCTTGCAAAAATTATCGGCCTGGTGTTAACTGAAAAAATTCCCGCAAGCAACCTTACAGTAAACGAGCTGATTGCATTAGGACGACAGCCTTATACCAATTGGATCGGAAGATTGACTCAGGATGATATAAAACATATTAAAAAGTCCCTTGAGACTTCAGACCTAACTGAACTTGCCTACGAAAGATGTGACAAATTGAGTGATGGCCAATTACAGAGGGCCATGATATGCAGAGCTCTGGCGCAAAATACCGAAATCATTATTCTTGATGAACCAACGGCACATCTCGATGTTCAACATAAAATAGAGACCTTCAGACTTTTAAAAAACATTGCCCATGATTTGAATCGGGCGATACTTATTTCGACACATGAAATTCAACTTGCTACGCAAATTTCGGATAAATTATGGCTAATGACGGAGGAAGGGATCATTCATGGGAACCCTAAGGAACTTATTGAAAATAAGGATATTAACCTTCTTTTTGACAGTAAAAAAATACGTTTTGATAAAGAAACTAACCAGTTTATCATGAAATAGGGAAAATATATTTCTATTTTTGCGAAATAAAAGTGAATTATGCAAAAGATATTTATGGGCTTAATGGTATTGCTTTTAATTTCTTGC
>CP070731.1:1408438-1409735 GCA_020347545.1 Flavobacteriaceae bacterium
GTCTGCAGTAATATCAAAACCGTAGTAGATGTTTCTGGCCGACCGACCCGGGTGAATTAAATCGTCCACAGTGAGTTCACTCTCCTCGATTTCATGAGAACGTAGCCGCTCGTAACTGCTTTCCTTGATTGGAAATATTAGTGAATGGCCTGAATAATATCCGGAATCATCGGTAATAATCAGGTTCATCTCTGGTAAAATTCGGGTAGACTCCTTAATGACCTCGCTGAGGTTCCTGTTGATCTTTTTGTGGAACTGCATGTAACGCTCCAGGTAATCAATGTCAGATTCGTGATCCAGGGGGCGAATTCTCCGCGTAGCCTTTTCCAGGTTTGCTTTGAACCAAGACGCTTCCGGAAGGTCATCATTTAGTTCGGTCAAAGCATATTTTCTCAAACTGAAATCGTAAAATGTCGGAATCGGCACAGCAGCGTTGAGATTCCTGATCAACTGATACGGCAATAGGGTCAGCAAAACCAGGTCCTCTTCTTTCTCAGGCTTGATCAGCGTAATTCCCTTTTCCCATCGCTGGACCGTTCGAATGTCAACTTCAAGTTCTGCCGCCATGTCTGACTGTGACATTCCATTGATTCTCCTAAAGTCGATCAAAAGCTCTCCTATGTCGTTGTATTTTGTCATGATATCCGGATGCCTGCCTTGTTCTGGGTCTTAGAATATTGATGCTGAGCCTTTATGTAAATTTAATAAAAATAGGCTTTGTATCCATTTATATAGCACCTGACATTAGATGTCGTAGACTCGATCGATTCTACTAACTAATTTTGTAGAAAATTAAGTGATGATCAAGGAGATACTGATCGGAATCGAACAGGAAGCAAGAGACCGGGTCTACCGGGAGCAGAAGAGTCTGGTTGCGATCAAAGCGGTGATAGATCTGGTAAATCAGATTGACCATGAGGTAGAAGAGGTACCCTTGCAGGACAGGAATCGCCTGTCCCGATTGTTGGTTTCGTTGAAAGGGTCCGATCTCAATGAAGAAGAAAATCGACTGATTGAAAAGATCATCACAAACTAAAAGACATGTCCTCTTTTTAGGAAATGCGGAGCAGGGAATTGTTCAATGAGGGGAAAGAATGAAACACTATCTTGCGAAGAAGGAAGCTGATGGATCTTTATCGGGGATATGTCTTAATGAATGAAGCTGTTTCAGGTTGAAGCAGCTTTTTTTTTTGCAAAAAAAAGCGCAGTTTCAGAAAGTTCGTCAGCTGCGCTCTCGCAAATATTAAGCAATGGGGTTTTGCTTTTAAAAAAGGGTAAAAAAATGAAGTCTCTTACA
>CP070731.1:1409835-1422402 GCA_020347545.1 Flavobacteriaceae bacterium
ATTTCACAATCAGAAATTTCTATCTGTCCCCCGCTTTGCTGAATCAATTCCTGCTTAAAGGCATCAATCTCCGAGTCCAGGACAATGTTATCGCCCACAACCGTAGCCACTCCGTCAATCTTTACTTTTTCCTGAGCCAAAACCTGAACGCAGGAAATCAATAAGGCTATCATTACAAATCTTTTCATCTTAATACTGTTCAAATTGTTTTTTGTTGATCGCATCAACCATTAATGTTTTTTCAATTTCATTCATCAGTTCCAACTTTCTCTTATGCAATATCATTTGCCTGATCGTCGGAATAACATAATTTTTGGGAGCAATATCGTTTCGCTCACGTATGTCCCTCACAGCCAGCAAATATACTCCTAATGAATCTTCTTTTTGAATAAATTGATCCTTTTTTATACTTTTTTCTTCTCTGAGAAAATATAACTTATTTTCCACATCCTTAAAACTCACCCAGATACTATCGTTGAATGAAAATGAATTGAATTCAAGTTCTCTGTCAATCAAGGTTTGCAGATCCTCTTTATCATTTGACTTAAAAAGGCGTATCACCTCCTTACTGTCATTCAGATCGTTACTAAAATGAATATATTTTAATTGGATGAGTTCCTGGTTTAATCGATATACATTTTTATTGGATTCATAATATTCATCAATATCCGCTTCAGTGATTACCGTGTCCAGTTCCTGTTGCAAAAGTGCTTTCTTGTATTTATCGATAAGAAGTTCTTTTTCATAGTTTCTTACCAGATTCTCTATCTCTCCTTCATCATCATCAACATTAATACGTGCCTTGTCAAGAAGTAATTCCTTGGTGGCCCACATTTTAATATAATTATTTCTGAAGAGTAAACTATCTTCTTCCGATAGTCCCTGAGGCATGGCATCGATCAATTCCTGTTTTGACAAGAACTTTTCTCCTACACGAGCAACTGCATCGACCTCAGGATCCGCCTTTCCGCACCCTGAAAGTAAAATGAGCATCATCAGATATAGAAATTTATCGATATTCATGACTTGGAAAATCTATTTTTTAATTCCTTGTAATTTTTTTGATTTAGTTTGACCTGATACTTTTTGCGCAAGGCCTTAACCCATTGATCTTCAAGATAATTTTGGTAATCATTCATCACTTCTCCTCTGGTTTCAGGCAGCGTCTTCCATTGGGGTCCAAACATGTGATCCACCCTTATAATCGTAAAATTATCCTCATTCTCTTCATAAATTTCTGAAACGCCCTCTTTGAGTACATAACCCTTTGGCAACTTAGAACTTCCTTCCTCCAGTTTCCCTTCACTGAATAAAACATGAATGGTCGCACCCTCATTCACTTTATCTTTAATTGAAGCGGTCGATTCTCCTTGATTCAACAAATTCCTGACCAGTTCGGCCTTTTCCTTTCGGGTGCAACTGGCTATCACTAAACTCCCTCTCTTTTTCCAGGTATATTTTGATCTGTTCGCCTCAAAGAACTCCTGAAGCCCCAGCGAATCTGTTTCCGATCTCTGCCAAACCTCCCTTTGTAATAATTCAAAAAGCAACAAACCGTCTTTGTATTCCTGATAGGTCAGGGCAAACTCTTTGTTCGTCTTGTCAAGGTTTTCCTTGTAGTAGTTGATGACCATATTATTGCAAAAGTCATCATAAACTTCTTCTATGGTTCTTTGCTTTATATCCTTTGCATAAACATAAAAATCTCTTCCGTCATACAGCTTATCCTCTATCCTTAGCAAGGTGTCCTCACTCTGCTCGAATCCATCAATTGTATGATGTTTTTGTAAATTATTCTTATAGGTGACGTACCTGTAATCCTGAACAATTCGTTCTGCAAGTGAGCGCTCCACATAGGAAGATCTGCTTCCATTTTTGACTTTCGATTCCAGTTTAGGGTAAAGTTCTTCATAAGAAGGTACAGGATATTTTTTTAACAATTTCAAAATATGCCAGCCATACTGGGTTTCAAAAGGCCTTGAGAAATCACCTTCATCTTTCAAATCAAAAGCCACATCTTCAAAGGACTTTATCATCCTTCCTGTTCCAAATTTTGCCAATACTCCTCCTTTTCGAGCCGAGCCATAATCATCGGACTGTTCTTTTGCAATAGAACCAAAATCACCTCCCTCTTCCAATTTCAGATAGATCTCGTCAATCTGATCTTTGGCATCTTTTAAGACTGTACTGTCTTTCTTTACCATGATATGAGCTACCTGGACCTCACCGGGGGAATCCCGCTTATCATTGATCTTTAAAATATGATATCCAAATCGCGTTCGGAAGGGCTTTGACACATCCCCCTTTTGGGTTCCATAGGCGGCATTTTCAAAAGGGTAAACCATTGAGAAAGCACTAAAATAACCCAGATTCCCATTGTTGGTTTTTACGGATGGATCCTCAGAGTATATACGTGCTATACTGTCAAAAGATGCGCCTTGCACAATTTTTGTTCTGGCTTCCGTAATTTTTAAAAAGGCTTTTAAAGTATCTGCCGGAATCGCATCAGGTTCCATTCTTACCAATATATGACTTGCATTAACTTCCTGAAGGGTCCTTTCGTAAGCCTCCATTATAAGCGATTCAGTTGCTTCCGGGTTTTGCAAATAAGGCTGGATCAACTGTTCTCTGTATTTCGCTAATTCCGTGGTATATGAAGAAATGGTATCCAAAGAAAGTTCCCTCGCCTGCTTTAATTTCAACTTAAAATCAACAAAAAGATTAAAATAATCCTCGAAGTCTTTCTGCTCATCTTCTACAACAATATCTTTATTCTTCTCGAAGACTCTTATAAACTCTGAATTATAAACACTTTCTCCATCAATGGAAAAAAGTATTTTTTCCTCGTCCTGGGCCCGGACAGGGATGAACACAATTAAAAGAATGATGATGACAAGTTTGTTCAATCTCATTTTGAATTGATTCCTCTTACTTTTTGAGTAGAATAAAACGGTCAAAAATATTTTATATTTTTTAATTCGCTTGTTAAAAATATCACAAAGATATGACACCTTCAACCTTTGAAACTTCCTGGTATTTTACAATGATATCCTCAGGAGTTTCCATTTTTACTAATATCGTTAGACTGGTATACTTTCCAGTCTTTGAAGGCTTTGAATTGATAACTGCCCCCAAATTGTCAAAAATCCCTTCAATTTGTTTAAACTTTTTATCCTCACTGGGAATAATAAACTTATACATATATTTTGTGGGGAACTCTGTTGTCTCGGTCAGGCTTTTTCTCAGCTTTTCATAAAAATCAGACTCTTTGCTCATCATTGACAATTTTGTATTTCAAGTGTCCAAATTTACAATTATAATTTTTTAATTTTGGAAATCATTAAAGAATAATGCTCATTTTTTGAAACAACAGAAAATTGTTATAACAGGTGGACCCGGTACCGGAAAATCAAAGATCATTGATCGACTTACGACCCTGAAGTTTACCTGTATGCCTGAAATTTCACGAACAGTAATAAGAAAGGCACAAAAAGAGGGTATTGAGCAGCTATTTCTTGATGATCCATTGCTTTTTAGACAAAGACTTCTGGAAGGGAAAATTCGGCAATTTAATGAGGTCGTGAACTCGGGAAGTGAAATGGTATTTTTCGATCGGGGCATTCCAGACATTCATGGGTATATGGATTATAAGGTCATCGTTGTTCCTGAAGGAAACACAGATCACAGGGTAGAATTCATTTTAAATTCACTTTAACATTACATGGGCAAAGCATTCGATCTTTTACAAGACACATGGGGATTTAAAGCTTTCAGGGGGCCCCAGGAAGCGATTGTAAATTCGGTTTCAGAGGGATTTGATTGTTTCGTTCTGCTCCCTACCGGAGGCGGTAAATCAATTTGTTATCAACTGCCTGCCTTGATGAAAGAAGGGGTTTGCATTGTCATATCTCCCTTGATCGCACTGATGCAGGATCAGGTTTCTGCCCTCCAGGAAAAAGGTATTAAAGCCATTGCACTTACTTCAAAGTTAAACAGACATGATACAATAATAGCTTTTGACAATCTTATGCATGGAAATCATAAGTTCCTGTATCTGTCACCCGAAAAACTCCAGTCTGAACTGATTCAGGAAAAAATAGCTCAGTTAAATGTGAATTTGATCGCAATTGATGAGGCGCATTGTATCTCTCAATGGGGTCATGATTTTCGGCCCGCCTATCTGAAAATACCCCTCCTTAACGAACTCCTCCCAAACACTGCGAAGATCGCCTTAACTGCAACGGCAACAAGGTCTGTTCAACAGGATATTATTGGTAATTTAAAGTTAGAACAGTGTAAAATTTTTAAAGGATCCTACCTTAGAGACAATCTTCATATCCATATAAAAAAAACAGAGGATATCAGGAACAACCTGGTTCGTCTACTTCAGAAAAATAAAGATCCTGTAATTGTTTATGTCGGGACGCGTAAAGAAACTATTGACATTGCCAGATTGTTAAATGCGAATCATCTTGAGGCTTGTTCCTATCATGGAGGAATGAACTCGGATGAAAAACGAAATGCCTTTGAGCTTTGGAAGGAGGAGCGTCTAAAGATTATGGTGGCCACCAATGCCTTTGGAATGGGTATTGATAAAGCGAATGTCAGAACAGTCATTCATTTGTCCCTTCCGAACAGTCTCGAAAATTTCATTCAGGAAATCGGGAGAGCCGGAAGAGACGGCCAACCATCACATACGGTTCTTTTCTATAATGAAAACAGCATCCTCAGGAGTAAGGAAATGAAAGAAGCCTCCATGGTAGAGCCTGAATTAACGAAAACGATCTATACAAAACTAAACGACTATTTTCAGATAGGACATGGTGAACAACCTGAGGAGGACTTTGATTTTGATATTCAGCATTTTGCTCAAACCTATCAACTGCCCTTTATGAAAGTTTATTACGGTTTAATGCATTTACAGCAGGAAGATATAATTTTTTACGATCAGCAGGGACAAAGGGGTTCAAGGGTGAAAGTCATTGAATCTTCAAAAAATTTACTGCAATTGCAAAAGGAAAGTGAACTGAAATCTCATCTAATTGAATCGCTTCTTAGAACCTATGGTGGAATTCATGATCAGTTCATACGGATTAATGAGAGCTTCCTTGCAGGGAAATTGAATGTGGAAAAACATGAAGTGATAAGGGCCCTAAGACAACTGGACCATGATAAGGTTATTCTGTATAAAAATAGCAAAAACACCTTTAAGCTGAGATTTTTATGCCCGAGGGAGGATAATTTTGTGTTTCAATCGATTCGACATCATATAAATTCAAGGAATAAGGTCAAATCTAAAAAGCTGAAGGCTCTGATGCAATTTGTAAATAACGATTTTATTTGCAGACAAATTCAGTTGCTCCGATATTTTGATGAAGAACTCAAGAAACCCTGTGGAAAATGTGATGTTTGTTTAACTAAAAAAAGTAAAGTATCTATAAATTTTCATCGGGTTTCAGAAGATATTATGTCGCTTCTTAAATCAAATCCTTCATTGAGTTTTAGTGAGATAGAAGATCATATGAATGTGGACAATGAGGCCCTGGCAAAAACTCTTCAAATTTTGAGAGAAAGAGCATTGATAGGTGTAAATTTGCAAAATAAATTTTACGTAAAAAAATGAAAGAATTACGCATTGTATTCATGGGTACACCAGATTTTGCCGTGGACTCACTTAAGGCATTGGTCGAAGAAAATTATAAGGTAGTAGGTGTGATAACGGCTCCTGACAGGCCGGCAGGGAGAGGAAGAAAGCTCAATGAATCTGCCGTAAAAAAATATGCAAAAACGAATGGACTGAATATTCTTCAGCCAACTAATCTTAAAGATGCGGAATTTTTGAATACTTTAAAGGAGTTGGAAGCTGATGTTCAGGTTGTAGTGGCATTTAGAATGCTTCCAAAACAAGTGTGGGACATGCCAGAGCTGGGAACCTTCAATCTTCACGCCTCCCTGCTACCCGACTACAGGGGAGCCGCCCCTATTAACTGGGCCATCATTAATGGTGAGAACAGAACAGGAGTAACAACATTTTTTATTAACGAAGAAATTGATACCGGATCCATAATTCTCCAGAAAGAAACAGAGATCACACCGGAAATGTCCGCGGGAGAATTGCATGATGTTCTTATGCATCTTGGAAGCAGTGCAGTTCTGGAAACAATAGAACGGATCAAAAAAGGCTCCCTTAAAGGCATTCCCCAAAAAGAAGGTGATTACAAACTTGCCCCTAAACTTAATAAGGACAACTGTCGTATAAACTGGGGAGCGTCCAGAAAAACAATTTATGATCATATCAGGGGATTAAGCCCGTATCCTGGAGCATGGAGTGTCCTTAATAATGATGATAATGAAATAGAGCTGAAGATCTATAAAACTACAATAATAAATGAAGAACATGATTTGGAGAAAGGAGTGATTGTTGCCTCTAAAAAGAATCTAAGGGTGGCTGTTGAAAATGGTTTTATTGAAATTCTTGATTTAAAGCTCGCGGGTAAAAAAAGAATGGATGCAAAAAGTTTGCTCAATGGCTATGTCTTTTCTAAGGAAAGTAAAATGATCTAAACACAATACTTATAGGGAATTAGGCGCCGTTTTACCGTTTTTCTTCCGGGTTTATTAACAAATTCAATCTAATTATTAACAAAATAGGGTTTTCAGGTATCAAAACTTGTGTAAACCCTTATAAAATCTATATTTGTTGTGCTATTGAAAGGCAAAAAAATGAATATTTAACCAATTTTAAATTTTTAATTATGAACAAATCAGATTTAATCGAATCTATGGCTACAAATGCTGGGATTTCAAAAGCTGCAGCAGGAAAAGCATTAGATGGTATGATGAAAAGCATCACGGGTGAATTGATGACTGGAGGTAGAGTGTCATTAGTTGGATTCGGATCATTCTCAGTTTCTACAAGAGCTGCTAGAGATGGAAGAAACCCACAAACTGGAGCAACAATCAAAATTCCTGCAAGAAAAGTTGTTAAATTTAAAGCAGGTTCTGAATTAAAAGAATCAGTGAACTAATCAAGTTCAAACGTACAATATAGAAAACCCTCTTTTTTGGAGGGTTTTTTTATTTATTAATTTTTCGTACATTGTACACACAACTATTTTATTATGACAACGTTAAAACCAACAAAAGGGAAATTGCTCGTGGCAGAACCCTCAATTCTCAGCGACAGTTCCTTTAACCGTTCTGTCGTTTTACTGACGGAACACAACGAAAGCGGATCCGTTGGTTTTATCTTTAACAAACCTTCACCGTATAAAATCGGAGACCTTATTCCTGATATCGATTCTTCTCTCAAAGTTTACTTTGGCGGCCCGGTTTCTGAGGATAATCTTTATTTTGTGCACAAGGTGCCTGAATTGATTCCCGACAGTATCGAAATTGCAGACGGGATTTTTTGGGGAGGAGATTTTGAAGCCATTCAATCTTTGCTCAAAGATGATATCCTTTCAAAGCACGATATCCGATTCTTTTTAGGATATTCGGGCTGGAGTCATTTGCAGCTAGAAGAAGAACTTGAAACAACCTCTTGGCTAATCGTTGAGAATAAGTTTAAAAACCTGTTTAAGATTAACCCGAATAACTTCTGGAAAAATGAACTCATGAAGTATGGCGGAGTATACAGACTTTGGGCAAATGCTCCCAAAGATCCTGGAATGAACTAAAAATTAAATCTTATTAAATTGATTGAACAGCCTTTGAATTTCAAGGGTTTTTTGTTTTTTGTAGGTTTTTTTTCTGTATTTATCCACTGAAATGAACTCCTGAATCGAATTGGTCATAAATACCTCATCAACCTTTAACAGCTCAAACGGAGAAATACTTACTTCCTTGATCTGGAACTCCTCGCTTGTTTTTAACAGGGCTATTATTTTTTTTCTAATAATGCCATTGATACATCCCGAGTGCAGATAAGGTGTCAAAACCTCGTTCCCTTTGATTAAAAAGATATTTGCATTAATGGCTTCGACCAGTTCTTTCTTCTCATTGATCAAAAAACAATTTTGAAACCCGTTCTCCTTAGAAAAAATACTAGCCAGGACATTAAGCAATCGATTATTGGTTTTAATTGTTGAAAAAAGGCCCGAAGCAACCGGAAAATCTTTAAACAACTCTACTTCAGTGAACTCCACCTTTGCGTCGATCAAGGGTTTTGCTTCAATAAGAAAATCTATCTCATTGACTTCAGGAGTATAAAGTCCTCCATCTTTCCGATATACATTAACTCTTATTCTTGCTTCATTTTTAAAACCATTGGCGTCTAAGGTTTTACTTATCTGTTCCTCGTAGAATTCCAATGTAAAATTCATCGGGATCCTCATCCTCATCATTCGCATGGATGACATTAAACGAAAATAATGATCCTCCAAAAACATAAGTGATTCATTCTTGAATTTTATCGTATCAAAGACGCCATCACCATATTTGAATGCCCTGTTGTCAGCCCCTATTGACAAAGACTCAGATGTAACAAGTTCTGTATTTTGGTTGACCCAGTTTATCATATTCTTTTTTGGCAAAAATAAAAAAAGCCTTGATTCCTCAAGGCTTTTTTAAACTTTATAATTCGAACTATCCTCCGATTACATGTTTCAATTCCGAAATTTGATTCTCCCAAAACATTTTTGATTCTTCAACTTCATCCTCATCAGCAAAATCAACAACCAGTAAAGACACATCTTTCGTAAGGTCATCTACCTCTATCCTAAATTCAAAAAAAGTGTCATCATCCTCATCTTCCTCCCATTTGAATCTTATAAATGAGTCTGTTTTCTGTCCCAATCGCTCAGCTACCTCTTCGACACCATCCCACATAAAAATGTATTTCTTTCCACGCGAATTAACATTATCCGCGAACCACTCTCCCATACTGTCAGGTGTTGAGATGTATTGGAATAAAAAACTTGGTGATGCATGAATAGGAAATTCCAAGTCTATTCTTACTTTATTTGACATTGGTGATTTATTTTTGAAGGCAATATATAGATTATCTATTTCTAAAAAAAATATTTTATTTAAATATTTTTAGACGGTTTTCTTGTCCTAAATAAATTTGTTTCTATATTTGCAAACTCAAATTTAGAAAGCCTTTCAGGGCTTATAAATGATTCTTACGGCGAGGTAGCTCAGATGGTTAGAGCGTCGGATTCATAACCCGGAGGTCGGCAGTTCGATTCTGCTCCTCGCTACAAAAAAGACTGTTGAATAACGGTCTTTTTTTTGTGCTTAAAAATAACCTTCTTCCTCATTGTTTAACCCATCATTTGATCTTACCTTCTTCACTTTTTTATACCAAGGTTACCAATTCTGTACCCTATAATAAATTTTGCCTTGGTAACACTTAGAAAGATGTCATTTCCATAATCCATACTGGTGAAGTACCAATTAGAGCCAAATGTGGTGTGTATGTAAAATTTCTTTCTGTTGTATCCTAAAGCCCCAAAAATAGTAGCCTTGTAGACAACAGGGTTGGATGGAATGTAATTTTCCGTTTCCGCTTTAACATATTTGTATTCCAATCCTATTCCAGGTGCCACATATACCGTAAAGAAAAAATTGGCAGGTAATTTAAAATAAGAAGAAACCCCGGCCAATATCCCTCCTCCAAAGGTAGACAGATCGTAGATCTGAGCCTGATCGTTAAAATAAGGTCGATCGGTTTCAGGAATAATTGAACCGTCCGCTGTCAGGCCCCTCATTATCAAAAATCCTCCAAGGCCGTAAGCAAGAAATGTTTTTCGACCGGAAGTTGATCCCGATTTCATATCCCTCACCGTAAAACTCTCCTTACTGAGGATTCTTAAATATTCCAATCCCAATGAATAGGCTGAAATGTCATCTCTAAAAATATCCTCATCATGCTGCAGGCTTTCAACTTGATACCCATGAACATTTTCAAGCATAAAACTGAACATATTCTTATTGAACAATATCGAACCTTCGGCCGCGAATTTGTTGGTCTGATCCTCGTTACCTCCCTTGATATTAAATATGATATCGATAACGATTTTCTGATTTGCGATACCAAAACCAATACCAAAGGGGTTGTTCGGCCTGTAAATTAGCTTGCTTTCTCCGTTTCCGAGTCTGAACTGTTGTTGCTTAAAATTGGAAACCAGCCGGACGGACCAGTCGAGTTTTTCGTCCAAAAGAATGGAATCAATAAATTGTCCGGGAGTTGGAAGGGTATCTGATACTTTTAGATTTGATGCATAACCGCTGCCTGTCAGTAAAACAATACATACAAGTTGGATCAATCTTAGTTTCAAAATATTTATAATTCTTTGTATTAACCTATTTCTTTAAACATGACAAAATGAGGCCCCACTTGCGGAACATCAAATTCTTCCCCAATTATTTGATACCCTAAGTTTTTATAGAAAACAGTTGCAGTCGTTCTTGCATTACACCAGATCACATCAACTCCTTCACTTTTGAGAATCTGTTCCGCATATTTCATCAATCGCTTTCCAAAGCCCTTCTTCTGAAACTTTTCAGAAGTAGCCATTCCTCGTAACTGGAATTGCACTCCTGAAAAATCCTTCCTTGTATTTTTCATAAAACTTCCTACACAGACCAATTCCTCATCAGCATAGAGACCCAAATGCAAAGATTCCTTTTCTTCATCCCCAGGCATTTTATGGCTAAGGGTCATTCCTTTTCTCAGAATATCCTTTCTGAGAGGGTAGGTTTTTTCCACTTCAATTCGCTTTATTCTGATCATGTTGCTTTATTCTGATCATGTTGCTTTTTGGCTTTTCTGCTGCCCGAATACATTTCATACTTTACAAATCTGCACTCAAGCTTCCCGTTGAAAACTTTTATTTTACGTGAAGTCCTCAATCCGATGTTTTTCAGGCCAACATTAAAATCTGAAGTGATCAACCAAACATTTGTATCGGGATAGTGCTGTTTTAAGGTATCTCCTATTTCCCTGTAAAAGACAGGAACGTTAACCGTAAGCCTTTCTCCATATGGCGGATTGAATAGTACAATTACATTTCCTTCGACGGGGCAGTCTTCTACGAAAAAATTTTTTCGGTCAATAGATATAAAATCTTCAAGGGAGGCATTACTGACATTGTTCTGGGCCTTTCGCACAGCAGAGGGTGCTTTGTCGAACCCCATTATCTTTTTATCATTATTTCTGATTCGCTTTAACAAAGAATCATGAATCAATGAAAACAGGTCATCATCAAAATTCTGCCATTTCTCAAACGCGAATTCCGGTCTGTTTATATTAGCCGGAATATTATTGGCGATCATAGCTGCCTCGATCAATAAAGTGCCACTGCCGCACATGGGATCAATAAAATGCTGACTGCCATCATATCCGGTCATCAAGATCAAACCTGCCGCAAGTACCTCATTAATGGGAGCTATATTGGTATCACTTCTATATCCTCTCTTATGCAGGGACTCCCCTGAGCTGTCAAGAGAAACGGTACAGGTATTGTTTTGAATATGAATATCAAACTGCACATCCGGATGCCTGATATCAACACTGGGCCGTTTGTGATATTTTCTTCTAAAATAATCAACAATGGCATCTTTACTCCTCAACGAAACATAATGAGAATTTGAAAAAACCTCAGAATTTACCGAAGAATGTATGGCAAGTGTTCCTGTTTCATTCAGGTATTTCTCCCAAGAGACTTTCGACAAATAGTTATAGAGATCATCTTCATTTCTGAGCGTAAAGGTTTCAATAGGAACAAGAATTCTAATAGCAGTTCTCAGGGCAAGGTTTGCCTTATACATAAACCCTTTATCCCCTTTGAATTTTACGTTTCTGACGCCCTCTTTTACATTTTGCGCGCCCAGATGACGAAGTTCTCTCGCTAGTACGGGCTCAAATCCATAAAGACATTTGGCCAGCATGTCATAGTTTTCATTCATAGGACAAAAATACATTAAAGATAGGAGTCCTTAAACAATTCTCACAAAAACTAAAAGTATCGATGCAAAACGCGAATATTTTCTATTTTTGTTTGATTTTAAAACTATGGGTAAAGAAAAAGAATGGTTTGAGAATTGGTTCGATACCTCCTTCTATCATATTTTATACGATTATCGTAATGATGATGAAGCGAGAATTTTTATGGATAATCTCACAGACTATCTTGAATTAAAAGAAGGAGATACCATACTTGACCTTCCTTGCGGTAAGGGACGGCATTCTCTGTACCTGAATAAAAAAGGCTTTGACACCACAGGTGCCGATATCTCAGAAAACAGTATAGAACATGCAAAAAAATTTGAGCAGCCTAACTTAAGATTTAATATCCATGATATGAGAAATCCTTTAAAAGGTAAATACCATGCCATTTTCAATCTATTTACAAGCTTCGGATATTTTAACAATGAGACTACCAATATCAAGGTTCTGGAAAACTTTAAAAATGCCTTAAGACCAGACGGGCACATAATTGTCGATTTCCTGAATCTGACCAAGGTGAAGGATGAGTTGGTTCCCAGACAGAAAATCGTAAAGCAAGGCATCGAATTCAATATCAGTAAAAACATAACTGAGAATTTCATAATCAAGGAAAT
>CP070731.1:1422502-1426077 GCA_020347545.1 Flavobacteriaceae bacterium
TTGGGTTAGCAGGTACTCAACTTTTGAATGTACATCCTCAAAACTTTCCTCAATCTCAAATTCTCCTTTCTCAATTTGTTTTGAGATGACCTCAAGTTCTTTTTGCACCGATTCGATTTCTTTATCTGATAATAATCCTATTTTATGCAGCATTTTTGCATGAGCCAAAGATCCTTCAACATCATATTTTGCCAGTACAAGATCCAGTTCTCGGTCATTGCCAACTGTAAACAGATCAATCTTTTTATCAGTGCTAAATCCTTTATCCCAAAGTTTCATATTTCTTATTTTTGGTTATTCGTTGATTATAAAATTTCTTCCAACAGTTTTATATACAGCTCTATTCCCTGATGAATTTCTTCTTCATAGATAAATTCATCCGCCATATGCGATCTTAAGGAATCCCCTGGCCCAAGTTTAAGTGAAGGGCAATTCAAATTCGCCTGATCGGATAAGGTAGGAGAACCATAAATCTTTCTTCCCAATTTTATTCCTGCCTTAACGATTTCATGATCTTTGGGTATTGCAGATGAATTCAAATTCAGCGACCTTTCTTTGACCTCAACAGAAACATGATCCTTGACAATATTCAATACCTCTTGATTTGAATAATGGTCATTGACCCTGATATCAACCACAAAATGACAGGTGGCCGGGACCACATTGTGCTGACTTCCTGCATTGATCTGGGTTACGGTCATTTTGGTATCGTTAAGGGTCTCCGAAATTTTGGAAAAAGAATAAGTTTCAAAACAGTTGATCGCACGCATCGCCTTATTGATCGCGTGATCGCCTCTTACATGAGCCGCATGTCCGGCCTCTCCATGAGCGTAGCAATCCAAAACCAGCAAACCTTTTTCGGCGATGGCAAGGTCCATTAATGTAGGTTCTCCTACAATGGCAAAATCTATTTCCGGCAAAAGGGGAATCATCGATCTGATTCCATTTTTCCCCGAATTCTCTTCTTCTGCCGATGCCAGCAATACAAGATTGTATTTTAAGTCTTTCTTTTGATAGAAATAAATGAACGAAGAAATCAAAGATACAAGACAGCCTCCGGCATCATTCGATCCAAGTCCGAATAACTTTCCGTCCTCCAGGGATGCCTTGAACGGATCTCTCGTATATCCTTTGTTAGGCTTTACAGTATCGTGATGTGAATTCAACAGGATTGTTGGCTTTGAAGGGTCAAAGTTCTCATTCTGGGACCAAATATTGTTATCCTTCCGTTTGAAGGAAACACCATTCTTCTCCAGAAACATCTCAATGATCGACCCCGTTTTATCCTCTTCTCCAGACAATGAAGGTGTATTGATCAGATCGATCAATAATGCAACTGCCTGTTTTCCCAATTCGTTTTTCATAACTTCAAAGTCGTATGCCTGATTTCTTTATCTCTTATTAATTCCGGCTTTCCTATTCTTACTTTATCGACGCCCTGTTCAAGTGCTTCGTAACAATTTTTCATCTTTGGCAGCATTCCGTCAGCAATAATACCATTTTCCACCAAGCCCGCATAGGTTTCTCTGTCTATTTCTTCGATAATTGAATCATCTTTTTCAACATCTTTTAGCACTCCTGCCCTCTCAAAGCAATATATTAAATCTACCTTGAATTCACCTGACATCGCCTTCGCTAATTCTGCGGCTATAGTATCTGCATTTGTGTTAAGCAATTGCCCTTTTTTATCATGCGTTATGGCTGAGAAAACAGGACTTAAACCGGCATTCAAAAAAGTAGTAATCATCTTGGCATCCACCTCATCGATATCACCTGCAAAGCCGTAATCAATTTCCTTTACAATTCTCTTATGCGCCCTGATCACATTGGCATCGGCCCCACTTAATCCAAGTGCATTGCAATCGAAAGAATGTAGGTCTGCAACAATATTCTTATTCAAAAGGCCGGCATATACCATGGTAACGACATCGAGATTCGCCGCATCGGTAATCCTTCTTCCTCCGGTCAGTTTTGGAGATAAACCCATGGCATCCGCGATCTCGGTTGCTTTTTTACCTCCGCCATGCACTAGAATTTTCATCCCTTCCAGATCTGAAAAATCCCGAAGAAAAGAAATGAGTTGATCAGGATCATTAATCACATTACCGCCAATTTTCACAATGGTTAATTCCTTTACCATGACTATCTGCTTTCGAATTTATATGCTTTCCAATATTTTCTTTAAAACGACCTGCGCTGCATAGGTTCGGTTATCTGCCTGCTTAATTACAAGTGAATTCTCACTTTCAATAACGGCATCGTTCACAACAACATTTCTTCGGACCGGCAAACAGTGCATAAAACGAGCCTCATTAGTCAAGGCCATTTTTTCCTCACTAATGGTCCACGAAACATCTTTCGAGATCACTTTCCCGTATTCCCTGAAAGAACTCCAGTTCTTTGTATAAATGTAATCTGCTCCTTCAAAAGCTTTGTTCTGATCGTATTCAACAGTACTATCTCCTACCACTTCAGGGTCCAGTTCATACCCTTCCGGATGAGTAATTACAAATTCTGCCTCCTGTCTTTGCATCATCTCGATAAACGAATTTGCAACAGCATGAGGAAGGGCCTTTGGATGCGGAGCCCAGGACAATACTACCTTTGGTTTTTTATCGTTTAACCTGACTTTGTCCTCCTGAAGGGTAATAGCATCTGCCAGGGCCTGTAAGGGATGCCCTACGGAGCTCTCCATGTTTACAACGGGTACAGAAGCATATTTTACAAAGCCGTTTAATACCACCTCCGCTTTGTCCAGATCCTTGTCTTCCAAACCGGCAAAGGCCCTGATGGCAATAATATCACAAAATTGAGAAATTACCTTTGCCGCTTCTTTGACATGCTCAGATTTTCCCTGATCCATGATGACACCATCCCCATACTCAAGGGCCCAGCCCTCTTTATCAAAGTTCATGACCATGCAGTTCATACCCAATTGCTGCGAAGCCTTTTGGGTGCTCAATCGTGTTCTTAAACTAGGATTAAAAAACAAAAGGCCAATCGTTTTATCAGACCCCAGCTGCTTGTACTTTAGGGGGGCCTGTTTTAATTCTCTGGCCTCTTTGACCCAGTCTTCAATCGAATCTATATCCTTTATTGATAAGTAATTCATTCTGTATTGTTTAAAATTTTTGTGAACGGGATCTTCTCATTGATGGCATTGATCATAAAATTATCGCCAATACCATTCAGAATCCAGGTATCTATTTTCTTGTTTTTTAAAATTTCTGCTGCCTCAATTTTTGACAACATTCCACCGGTGCCCTGTGAGCTCTTTCCGTCTGCTATTTCATTCCTTAAAGCGGTTAGGTCATCCACTTTTAAAATCGTTTTCTTACTGTTAAGATTGATACTCTCCTTGGTATAAATTCCATCTGTATTGGTGGCGATAATGACCAGATCAGCTCCTATTAATGCTGCTGTTAAAGCCGCTAGTTTATCATTGTCTCCAAATTGAATCTCATCCGTAGCCACCGTATCGTTTTCATTAATAATGGGGATATAATTGTTTTCGAGTAAAACATTCAAGGTGTTTACGATATTCTCTCTGGATTTCTCCCTTTCAAAATCTGCAT
>CP070731.1:1426177-1428744 GCA_020347545.1 Flavobacteriaceae bacterium
ATCCGTAGTTACTATGGTCATTGTATCGTCCATGTACCTGCATCACCCTGTCGGAAACTGTACCATTAGGCATGAGGCAGTAATTTATCTGGCGCTTAAACCTTTCTATATCGAGCATTCCGATTCGTGCTGCTTGTAGATTGTAGAAAACGATATCGTTTCCTCCTTCATTCTGACGGTTATAAAATGTATTTTTCAGCAATTCCATTGTTTCCTCGTCGCTGTGCAAACCATAGTCTTCGCCCGGAAAAACTGTGGCCAGTGCATTAGGTACATTATAAACTGCCTGACTATGCTCCTCAGGAACAGCAACAAAAACTTCTTTATCATCAGGCGTGATAGCTGTCGGGTAATCCGGGAAATGGTTTAATATATCTTCGATAGCTGCCAAAAGTTCCTTTTCAGAATTTGTTACACGCAGGTCATCAGTAGCCTGTTGAAATGCCTTAAAAATGAATTTAGTGAGTGTTAAATCCATCGTGCAATCGTAGTTGTATTTAAATCCGGGTCTGAGTCCGTAAAGTTCAGGTGGGATCGCTGGAAAAATGTGATAATTGTTATCCCCCCACTGTTCTCCCCTGGCTTCTGGCCGTTTTATGTAAGCTACCAGAAATTCAACAGCTGCCTTAATTGGTGCATAGGCATATTCTCTCAGGAAATTCAAATCTTGCGAATAAAGGTAATGCCACCATATCCCCTGCACTGCCCAGGGAGTTTCAAAAATTTCCCAGCCCCAATGTGGGACGGGATAGGGATTCATGGTCATATCCACCGGGTAGGCGCTATGGGGGAAATAAGCGCCGGGCAGGTTGTAATACTCTTTTGCCCACTTTTGGCTTACTTCCATTAAAAACTCAATCAAATGCACATAAGACAGGTTTTTTTCGAGGTGATTGGTTGAAAATGGCAGCCAAAACGGTTGTTGGGTATTGTAATTCATGTGATAGTCTCCATGCCATGCCGTCCCAATGTTGTTAAAACTCCAATTGCCAAATAAACCAGGAGTTGTTTTTCCCTCTTTTACCGCACAATTAAAAAAATAAAGGTTGTGATACCATATTCTTTCCAATAGCTCATCATTGAGTGAAATCCCTGACATGTTCCAGTAGTTTTCCCAGATTTGGGTACTGGTTTTAAATAATTGGGCAAACTGACTGGCTGAAGGAGTATCCGTTAACAGCGATTTTTTATCAACTTCTACATTCATTCCCTCTGACAGGGTGATACATCCTGTAAAACTTCTCTTATTAACAAAACTGCCTTCCATTAGGGCCATTTGCTGAATATTCCCATCCCAGTTGATCCTGGAAGTTTTTTCCAATGGAGAATTTACCCTGACTGCTAAACTGAAAGCTTTATCTTTCGGATGTCCCTTTTCAATATCATATTCATGCGGTTCCTGGTAAGGTAATTTTTGTTTGAATGAAATTAGTCCTTCATTTAAACTTTCGCGGAACGTGTACTTTGGGAATTCTATCGGGGTAGATGGATCGGGTATTATTCGGATGCGGTCGAAAATGTTTTTACAGGGGTTCCCATCCTTGTCAACAAGCTGCATCCAGAGTTTGTCCTGATTCATGTCGGTGAATATTTGCAATGTGATTTTCTCGTTGTTGCCGGTTAATAGATACACTTCACATAATCCATTCGAAATATCCAGCTTATGACCGAGCATTTCAGCATTTCTTTGGTCGAATCCCAGCAAAACCGAGCCACATGGGAAAGGCCTTGGGTAAGGCTTGCGGTAGTTTTCAGCGGCCATCTTGCTGTACTCTCTGTACCATGGATCGTCTGTTAATAATTTCAGTGAATCGGGAATTGCTTTCACTTTATTGTAGACATATTCGAAAGTGCCGAGTTCCTCTTTATGATCCTCTGCGATACGGATATCCCAAACATTGTTGTGGCCAATGAAAATTCGAATCCCATCAGGGCGGGTCGTAACCACCACGCCCATTGCACCGTTTCCAAGTAACGCTCCGTCGAAAAAGTCGATGGCTGGCTTATTAAACTCTATTGGATGTTGTTTTGCGATTTGAATTGATGAAAATTCTGAATCTGACTTTTGGGAAGTGCAGGCAAATAATAATATAGTTGCAGTAATTAGTAAGCTTGATTTTATCATCTTATTAGTTTTATATCAAAGGATGAGAATTTTAAGCACGAGATTTTGAATAAAATATATTTTGTTATTAGGTAATTAAATACAATATATTGATTTCCAGGATTGAGCAACCTTATATGTAAAGACAAACTATCTTGATTTTAATCTTTCACGAAATGTAATTTGAAATCTATATCAAGATCAGGTCCTTCCCAAAAGTTTTTTAATTTTCATCAGTTTAATCAATTGATTAAGTTATAAAATGAAATCTATTCATGGTGAAAAACTTCTTCCATGTTGGCCCACCATTCGCCCGGGCTGCGGGATTCGAGAGGTTGCTGGCAGGGTTTGCAGACATCCCACCATTTCTGTGTTACCGGATCGGCAGCCATTTTAGCCATATCTGCATCAAAATTGCAACCCGTATATTCGAAATAACTGAAGAGCGTACTGTCTTTTAAGT
>CP070731.1:1428844-1430777 GCA_020347545.1 Flavobacteriaceae bacterium
AAAGTTCCAAGTAAAACCACTGAACCATGAAAAAAAACGCCAGGGAAAAATTAATGCAGGACATTTATGAAAGATGTAGGGTGACAGGTAGAGATAAATTCAAGTTAACTGATTACGACACAGCCTGGGCCGGACCTGAGGAAATAAAACAATTGGGTGAGGAAAAACTCAAGAAAAAGGCAAAGAAGATCCTGAAGAAGAACCTAGATGCACTTAGTGAAGCCCAGGAGGTCTTGTATGCCTCTAATAAATATGCGCTTCTTCTGATTTTCCAGGCTATGGATGCAGCGGGTAAAGATGGTACGATCAAGCATGTAATGTCTGGTGTCAATCCTCAGGGTTGTCAGGTATTCAGCTTTAAAAAACCCTCATCTGAAGAGCTTGACCATAATTATCTGTGGAAGTATACGAAGAGAATGCCGGAGTTTGGCCGCATAGGTATTTTCAACCGCTCCTACTTTGAGGAAGTGCTGGTTGTGAAAGTGAATCCGGAATTTCTCCAGGGCAATTTAAGTGATCAGAATGTGGATAAAGCTTTCTGGGAAGCCAGGTATGAAGATATCAATAACCTTGAAAAGCACTTAACAAGAAATAATACATTGATACTCAAGTTTTTCCTGAATGTTTCAAAAGAAGAGCAGAAGAACCGCTTCCTGGAAAGATTGAATGATCCTGAAAAACACTGGAAATTTTCTGATTCTGACCTTGTGGAACGCTCGAAGTGGAAAAAGTATCAGGAGGCTTTTGAGAAGGCTATAGACCAAACAGCTAGCCCGTGGGCCCCATGGTATGTAATACCGGCTGATAATAAATGGATCATGAGGGCAATTGTTTCAATGATAGTAACTGATACCATAACTTCCCTGAACTTGGAGACGCCTGTGGTCACAGAGAAAAAGAAAAAACTACTGGATGAGGCCCGAAAAGAACTGGAGTCACAGTAAGATCCTGAACTCACTCAAAAAACTCGAATAGACTAGGCATTTATATTACCACTAAATTTAGATTTGAAAAACTAATCTTTAAAATCTTCTGATTTTCCTGTGGATTCACTGATCCTTTTAATTGGCTTTTGCTTTCTTTTACAATTTGTATCTAAAATTTAATCTAAAACTTAGTTATTTTCCAAAACCTGTCTGGCCAGGTTTAAAAGTTGCTGCTTGTCAATCAGATTATTTTTTACCCCGATGAACTGCTTTTCTCTAAGGTTTTTTTTGAGATTACCCACCAGGTTCTGAAACAATTTCTCCTTGCTACTTGGTACCGGTGTGCTTAATTCAGCTCTTATTGCCTGTGCATTGAAAAACAATTGCGCTGCTAACTCATATTTTCCTTCACTGGCCACGGCTATCGCTGAAAATTCAAGACCCGGAATGATACATGAATAATTTCCTTCTTTCAAATCACTTTTAAGTAAATCCCTACATATTGATCTGAAGAAATCATAATCTTCCATTTTCCAGACAATCAAAGCTTGGCTGACTGTTGAGGTATCGTAAAATGAATCGAAGGTAATGCTTAAAATTTGCCTGGCCTTTTCAATATTAGATTTAGCCTTTTCCAGGTCTCCTAACCCATATTCGGCCATAGCCCGGCGCTCATAGGAAGAACCAAGTGCGAAAACAGTTCTTGCTTCCTTTGCCAGCTTTTCTATTTGGAAGCTAAGCTCTCTGCATTTTTCGTATTCACCATACTCATGGTATACATAGCATAGAAACAACAGGGCTGTCTCTTCAAATATCTTAGAAGATCCCTTCCGGAATGTGACCAGGGCCTCCTGCAGCTGATCCTCAGCAAGTTTTAGGTCTCCCATCATTCGATTACAATAGGCTGTGTTGATCAAGGCCTGTGCATTCCTGCGACTATCCCCAAGCTGATTGGTCAGTTCCAGGTTTTCCTTAAAATATGGGATAGCTTCCATGGGTCTTCCACG
>CP070731.1:1430877-1438645 GCA_020347545.1 Flavobacteriaceae bacterium
CAACATCATTTGTCGACATCACTGATTTGGCAAAAGTTGAAGCATCGATCAATGAAAGTACGAAGATTCTTTATTGTGAAAGTGTGAGTAACCCACTTCTTGAGGTAGCCGATATTATTGCCTTAGGGAAACTGGCCAAAAAATATGATCTGGCTTTGGTTGTCGACAATACCTTTTCACCTCTTCAGATTTCCCCGGCCCAGTTAGGTGCAGATGTGGTGATCCACAGCCTTACAAAATTCATTAACGGAACCAGTGATACTGTGGGTGGAGTCATCTGCGGGTCCAACGAATTTGTTGACAGCTTAAGAAACGTAAACGACGGAGCAAGTATGTTGCTCGGCCCGGTTATGGATAGCCTGCGTTCTGCCAGTGTTCTTAAAAATTTGAGAACGCTGCATATCCGAATGAAAAAGCACAGTGATAACGCCTTGTATCTGGCAAAAAGATTTGAGGAAGATGGATATAAGGTCATGTATCCGGGATTACCAAGTCATCCTCAGCATGAATTGTACAATTCAATACACAATCCCGAATATGGTTATGGAGGGTTGCTGACCCTGGATGCAGGTTCTCTTGAAAAAGCAGATGACCTGATGGAGCTTATGCAGGAAAGTAATCTTGGGTATCTGGCTGTTAGTCTCGGATTCTACAAAACTCTGTTTAATGCCCCCGGAACAGCTACCTCATCTGAAATTCCGGAAGACGAACAAAAGCAGATGGGCCTGACCGCAGGATTGATTCGCTTTTCAATCGGGTTAGACAATCATATCGAAAGGACCTATAAAGAAATGAAACGATGCATGGAGAAAATCAACATTAAAAAAGTTACTCCTGTCAAAATTTAATTCTTGGTTACTGAAGTTTATCCAAAAACGAAGTCACATTTTCTTCAATTCTTTCCAGAATATTATCGGTGTTTGCTTTTTGAAAGGAATCACCGGTAATGTTTTCATATAATTCAATATATCGATCAGAAATTTCATTGATCTTTTCATCGGACATTTCCGGAATTACCTGGCCTTCCAACCCTTGAAAACCTTTACTTATGAGCCATTGACGCACAAATTCTTTGGAAAGTTGTTTTTGAGACTCTCCTCTATCTTGCCGGTCCTGATAGCCATCAGCATAAAAATATCTGGAAGAATCGGGAGTGTGGATTTCATCAATTAATACGATTTCTCCTTCAACGGTCTTTCCAAATTCATACTTGGTGTCCACAAGAATCAAATCTCTTTTTGCCGCCAGCTCTGTCCCCCTCTGAAACAACTTTCTTGTATAATCCTCAAGGACCAAATAATCTTCTTCGGAAACAATGCCCTGTGCTATTATCTCTTCTCTTGATATATCCTCATCATGAAGTCCGTCATCTGCCTTTGTTGAAGGTGTTATGATAGGTTCTGGAAACTTGTCGTTTTCCTTCATTCCATCAGGCATGGCGACTCCGCAGAGTGTTCTTTTCCCATCTCTGTATTCCCTCCAGGCATGACCCGACAGGTAGCCCCTGATCACCATTTCAACTTTAAACGGTTTCGCAAGATTTCCTACGGCCACATTTGGGTCAGGGCAGGCCATCAACCAGTTTGGAACAAGATCACGCGTAGCTTCCAGCATATTCGAAGCAATCTGGTTCAATATCTGGCCCTTAAAGGGAATCTGTCTCGGCATGATCACATCAAAGGCCGATAAACGGTCACTGGCAATCATCACCAGATATTTATCATTAATATTGTACACTTCTCTCACCTTTCCCTTGTACACGTTTTTCTGTCCGGGAAAATTAAAATTCGTATCGTTAATGGTATTCATGCTTCTTGTTTTCTTCGTTTTAATCTGTTTCAATATTTTTATAGGCATTGATGATCTGTTTTACCAGTTTGTGCCTGATCACATCTTTTTCGTCAAGGTGAACAAACCCGACTCCCTTGAGTCCTTTTAAGGCCAAAAGTGCCTCCTTTAATCCAGAAATCTGCCTTCGGGGCAGGTCTATCTGTCCGGGATCCCCTGTTATAATAAACTTTGCGTTCTTTCCCATTCGGGTTAGGAACATCTTCATTTGGTTATGCGTTGTATTTTGAGCTTCATCAAGAATAACAAAGGCACTATCTAAAGTACGACCACGCATGAATGCCAGCGGAGCTATCTGAATTGTTCCCTTTTCGATAAAAGATTCCAGTTTTTCAAAAGGAATCATATCTCTTAAAGCATCATAAAGGGGTTGCATATAGGGATCCAGCTTTTCCTTCAGGTCTCCGGGCAGAAAGCCAAGATTCTCACCGGATTCAACTGCAGGTCTTGTCAAAATAATCCTTCTAACTTCCCTTTCTTTAAGGGCTTTTACCGCAAGTGCCACCGCGGTGTAGGTTTTACCCGTACCTGCCGGACCAATGGCAAACATCATGTCATTGGTTTTCATAATATCAACCATTTTTCTTTGATTAACAGATTGAGCCTTGATCAATCTGCCCGAAACGCCATGAACCAGTACCCCATCAGAGTCCTTTGAATTTTTGTGCTGTATTTCAGTGCTGAGAATTCTCTCTATACTGTTGTCATCAAGTCTGTTGTATTTGTGAAAATAACTAATAAGCGAATTGAACTTTTTTTCAAATTCATCAAGAATTACAGATTCGCCATAAATTCTTACCCTATTACCTCGTGCGACAATCTTTAATTTTGGAAAGCTTTTTTTAATCAGCTCTAGGTTACTGTTATGCGGTCCAAAAAATTCATTTGGAGATACCTGCTCCAGTTCAATTATTCTTTCGTTCAATACTAAAAAGTTTAGTTTAAAATTAAAGCCTTTTGCGCTTTAATACTATTTTAATTTGATTAGATTTGTACAACAAAAATAGCACATTTTAGCAGCAAAAAACCATTTGTTAAAAATATTATATTCCATTTTCAGGAATCATTAAGAAAAATATGCCAATCATTACTTTAACAACCGATTTTGGTACTAAAGATCACTTTGTTGGTGCTGTCAAAGGATCTATCTATGGAGAACTTGATGAGGTTCGTGTCGTCGATATATCGCATGACATAACCCCTTTCAGCGTCACTGAAACGGCATATATCCTCAAAAACACCTATAAAAACTTTCCGGCGGGAACGATTCATATTGTCGGTGTGGATTCCGAGATAAGTATCGAAAACAAACCTATCGCCATCAAAATGGATGAGCAGTTCTTCATTTGCTGTGATAATGGTATCCTTTCTATGATCACCAATGAGATCAATCCGGATAAAATT
The DNA here is from genome assembly GCA_020347545.1 of Flavobacteriaceae bacterium. Taxonomy (GTDB): domain Bacteria; phylum Bacteroidota; class Bacteroidia; order Flavobacteriales; family Flavobacteriaceae; genus Lutimonas. The sequence continues at coordinate 1,434,130 of CP070731.1, forward strand.
GTCGAGATTACACTGCCCAAACCAGAAGACATCAAATTGTCCATTCTTGGGATTTTCATCAAGGTGGCCTGTCATATAGCAAGGGGTGGAACCCTGGACGTCATCGGTAAGCAAATTTCAGAGATTAAAAAAATACAGGAAATTCAACCTCTGGTCAATGCCGAGAAAAACCAGATTGTGGGAAGTATAATTTATATCGACAATTTTGGAAATGTCATAAGTAACATCTCTAAAAGTATTTTTCAACAAGTAGGAAAAGGAAGACAATTTGAAATTATTGCAAGAAATTATAAATTCACAAGAATTTATGAAAAATACAACGACATTGTCGACTATAATACTCCCGTTGAAAAAAGACAGGACGATGGAAAGAAACTGGCGATTTTTAATTGCGCCAATTATCTTGAAATATCTATTTATCGCAGTAATCTCAAGACTGTTGGAGGAGCTTCAAACTTACTCGGACTGGATTACAGGGACAATATCACGGTTCGATTCATTTAATAAGTCACTATGTTGATCAGAATTGTTAAAATGACTTTTTCACCCGATAAAACAGCTGATTTTCAAGCTCGTTTTCATAATATAAAACACAAGATCATTGAATTTAAAGGATGCCAATATCTTGAATTGTACCAGGATAAAAACAATGAATGCGTATTTTTCACATACAGCCACTGGCAATCTGAAGAAGATCTTAATGCCTACAGGAGGTCAGACTTTTTTAAGGAAGTCTGGGCGAAAACCAAAACCATGTTCACCCATAAACCGGAAGCCTGGAGTGTAGATAAAATCGTAAGTTTGAAAAAAACGAAATGATTATTTAACTGATAAGCTATGTTCGCAATTTTAAAAAAAGAACTTCAGATGTTTTTTGCCACGCCAATTGGCTATTTGGTCATTGCCATCTTTTTGTTGATCAATGGCCTTTTCCTATGGGTCTTCAAGGGTGATTTCAATATATTGAATGCTGGATTTGCTGACTTGAACAGCTTTTTCTTTATCACTCCATGGTTCTTTATTTTTATGATACCCGCCATAACGATGCGGACATTTTCGGATGAAATAAGGTTGGGTACAATTGAAATTATAAAAACCAAACCAATTGGAAGCTGGGACATCGTCATTGGTAAATATCTGGGATCGTTGATTTTGATTTTAATCGCTTTAATTCCCACACTTACTTACGTTTATACTATATCCCGTCTGGGAGCGACACCCGAAAATATTGATTTCGGAAGTATTACTGGTTCCTATTTTGGCCTGTTGTTCCTGGCGAGCTCAATTACGGCCATTGGAATGTGGACCTCTACCCTATCGAATAATCAAATAGTGGCCTTTATTATCGGAGTGGCACTTTCATTTTTCATCTTTTATGGATTCGAAGCGCTTAGCGGAATTTTGACTTTTGAAAAATTTGACCTGAGAAGTCTGGGTCTCTATGCCAGGTTTGTCAATATAGGCAGAGGTGTGATTGATACCAAGGATCTTCTTTATTTTTTAAGTGTAACCTTTTTGTTCCTCTTTTTAACAAAGACGAATTTTGATCTAAAACAATAATTAAGAAACGGATGATGACTGGAAATAAATCGTATTTGAACATATTCATTGTTTTTATCTTGCTTATTGGCCTAAATATAGCGGGAACACTTTTTTATAAGAGGTTTGATCTGACACATGACAGGCGCTATACTTTATCGGATGAAACGAAAAGACTCATCAATGAGATTGAAAAACCTCTGTCAATAAAGGTATATCTTCAGGGAAGTTTCCCTGCTGAATTCAAGAGGCTTCAGCTGGAAACCAATCAGTTGCTAAAGGAATTCAATGAAATGAATGAATTGATTCAGTTCAGGTTCGTTGATCCATTGAGCTCCTCAAGGGAATTGGTCAAAAAAGGACTTCAGCCAAGCAGGTTAACGGTACAGGAAGATGGTAAAGTTTCAGAGGAGGTTATTTTCCCCTGGGCGGTTATCACCTATGGTCAAAATGAGGAAAATGTCCCCTTACTTGTCAGTGCAGTGGCACCCAGCCAGGAGCAACAGTTGCAAAATTCCATCGAAAATCTCGAATATGAATTTGCCAACGCCATCCATAAAATAAGTAGAGAAAAGTCAAAAACAATTGCAGTTCTGAAGGGCAATGGACAACCGGATGACGTTTACCTTTACAGTTTTCTGAAAAAGTTAGGAGAATATTACAAACTTGGAGAATTCACAATGGATTCAGTTTCAGAAAATCCTTTAAAAACCTTAGAGCAACTTGCTGCTTATGACCTTTCGATCATCGTCAAGCCTTCAAAAAGGTTTGAGGAAAATGAAAAGCTGGTCCTGGATCAATATATAGCACAAGGTGGAAAAACTCTTTGGTTACTGGATAATGTTTACGCTGAAATGGACAGCTTAATGGCATCAGGTACCTCACTGGCCTTTAACAGAGATCTCAATCTAACAGATATGCTCTTTAGTTACGGAGTGAGGATCAATTACAATGTGACAAAGGATCTGTACAGCAGCAGTATAAGGCTTGCAGCAGGAAATACCGGTAATCAGGTTCAATATCAAAATTTTCCCTGGCTTTACTTCCCGCTTGTATTCCCAGATAATTCAAATTCAATTACCAAGAACCTCGATCCGATTCTCTTGAAGTTCCCAAGCAGTATTGACACCTTGAACAACGGTATAAAGAAAACCCTGCTCCTGCAGTCTTCCCCTTTGTCAAAGGTTATCGGTACACCTACCAATATAAGCCTTAATGAAGTTGCTATCCCTGTGGATAAAGAAACCTTCAAAGATGCTCAAACCAATTTTGCCGTTCTTCTGGAAGGGTCATTCACTTCGGCATATGCAAATCGTGTGTTGCCTTTCAAACTTGAAAATTACAAGTCTAAAGGTGTGCCTAATGAAATGATTATCGTAAGCGATGGCGATATCGCAGTCAATGAAGTCCTGAGAAACGAACCTTTACCACTAAATCAGGACAAATGGACCAGTCAGAATTTTGGCAATGAGGACTTCTTACTCAACAGTACTCATTATTTACTTGATGATTCAGGCCTTCTAAAACTTCGAGCTAAGTCGCTACAAATCCAGTTCTTGGATAAAGAAAAGGCTTTTTCTGAGCGAAACTACTGGCAGCTTTTGAATATTGCACTTCCCCTGTCGGTTCTTTTTCTTTTCGGATTCTTATTTAACTGGAATCGGAAAAGGAAATACAGTTAGTTTAGCATCCCGGGTGAATTTGACAGGCATTTCGTTGAATTCCTCTTAAATTTTTGTTAAATTCTAAACGATTTTCGGATCAACCCCGAGAATTAAATTAAATTTAAGTTTTATTAACGAAAACTCAATTCTATGCAATTTAAACTAACTATTCTAACATTTTTATGTGCAGTATTTTCTTTACAGGCACAAATTCAAACCCCACAACCCAGCCCTGCTTCAAAAGTAACTCAAACCATCGGTTTGTCTGAAGTTTCGGTTGAATACTCAAGGCCAGCTATGCGAGGCAGAACAATTTTTGGAGATCTTGTTCCCTACGGAAAAATTTGGAGGACAGGAGCCAATATGAGAACCAAATTTACCACTGATTCAGATTTGAAAATAGATGGTAAAGAATTGAAAAAAGGAACTTATGCAATACTGACCGTCCCTAATGCAGATTCATGGGATATCGTTTTCTACACCGAATATCAAACAGGTGGAGCTCCGGCTGAACTGGATGAAAGTAAGGTGGCGCTGAAAATTAACGCCAAAACAATGGCAATGGAGTATCCTATGGAAAACTTTACATTCGGTTTTGGAGACCTGGCTGACGGAATTTCCGGTAACATGTATATCATGTGGGAGAAAACCATGGTAAGGGTCAAAATTGACACTCCTACGGATGAAATGGCTCTTAAAAGTATTGAGCGTATAATGTCAGGACCTTCTGCTAACGATTATTTTAGTGCTGCTTCTTATTACAAAAGCTCTGGCAAGGACCTGAATAAGGCTTTGGAATGGATCAGTAAAGCCGTTGAAATGAATCCGGATGCCTTTTGGATGTCTCGTCAAAAATCATTGATCCAGGCAGATCTTGGAGACAAGGCCGGAGCGATTGCAACTGCAAAAGTTTCTTTGGCTGCTTCAGAAAAAGCCGGAAATGCTGATTATATAAAAATGAACAATGAATCCATCGCCGAGTGGAGCAAATAAAATATAATAACCATGAAATCAGTTAATTTATTACTCGCTTTCTTTTTTGTGGTATCCATAAGTTGTGCCCAAAAAAGCCCTAGACTCAGTGCCAAGGGAAACGTAAACGGTACAAATATTGCAATCGATTACGGAGCTCCAAGTGTTAAAGGGCGTAAAATCTGGGGAGGCCTTGAAAAATATGGCCAGGTTTGGAGAGCAGGTGCTAATGAAAACACTACGGTTTCTTTTGATAAAGATGTAACCGTAGAAGGCAAAAAACTTACTGCTGGTAAATACGGATTTTTCATCATTCCTAATGAAACAGGTGACTGGGTAGC
>CP070731.1:1438745-1449879 GCA_020347545.1 Flavobacteriaceae bacterium
ACCTCATGAAAATACATCCCAATTTAGTTTTCTTCTTACTCTTGATAATTATTGGATCAGAAGTTGGTTATGCGCAGCTGGATACTATTTCAGCGATAGACCAATTGGGGGGAGACGGTTACAGAGAGGGACAGTATCCCGGCCTTGGACGTGCTGCTTCTGAAATTTTCTACTCTGACAAACCTGTTACTTTTTCAGGTTATGCTGAACTTGCCAACGTGTTTAACGGAGGTGAGCCCAGAGATACAAGTTCAGAAGATCTGGAATTATTCTTTAATCAACTTTATAGATTCACCCCTTTTGTAGGTGTAAGAATCAATAAAAGTATTTTTTTAACCGCTGAATTCGGTATTGAGTACCTTGAAGGGAATGGAGAAAGTGAATTACACTTTTTCCCTGAACTCTACATGGATTTTATTGTAAAGAAATGGATGAGTTTCAGGGCAGGTTTACAACCTTTAAATATCGGATATATCAATAATAATGAGGAACCCTTACTTTTTCAAAGTGTTAATCGACCGGAGACGGAGAGGCTCATTTTGCCAACAGAATGGATCGAGGCCGGAGTGACAGCATACGGAGATCTCTACAATAAGTTCAATTATGCTTTGGGTTTTACCAATGGTGTCCTGGCTAAAGATTTTAAATCAGCAAGCTGGATCAGAGGAGGAGCAGATGGGCAGATGGAATCGTTTAATAAAATAGCCATAAATGCACAGGTTAATTATTTGCCTGTCAATAATGTTACATTAAGTGCCAGTACCTATTATAATGAATCGGGTCGTGATGAAAAGATCACTACAGACCAAGGCAGTAAAGAAGTAAAGGCCCCGGTATTTGTGGTTTCTGGTTATGCACGATGGGATTATAAGGCCTTTAGCCTGATAGGTATGGGAACCTATGGAACCTTGGGTGAAACCCCTGAAGTATATCGCTTAACGGAAAAAAACCAGGGGGTAGGCCAGGTTATCGGAGAGGAGGCCTATGGTTTTTATATTGAACCCAGCCTTGATTTGTTAAAAGTATTAGGTCATTCATCAAAAGATGAAGTTAAAAGCGGAAACATATTTACCATTTCCAATCCGGAGCTTCCGTTATTTATTCGTTATGAAAGAATGGATACCCACAGTAGTGTTGCCCCTGAACTTGAAGATCTGGACTATGTGCGCAATAACCTGAACATATGGATGGTTGGATTCAACTACAAGCCCAATCATCATTTTGTTGTAAAATTTGATGTCCGTTTTAGAGACAACCTTGATCCTCAGAAAGATGTGCCGGCATCAGAGACCTTGTATGAACTGGGCATAGGAATTGAATTCTGATCCTTACTGTTTTCCGTAAAGAAAATCGAATTATATCATATACATTTGAATCAAAAGCGCTATTCACAATTAATCAAACCTATGACTCAAAAACTTCGTTTTTACTGCTCAATATGGCTATTGGGTACGGTACTATCAACCCAAATGATTCATGCTCAAGCAAGAGATATTGAGCTCGATTATACTCGTAAGGATGATAATAGTGTTGAGATCTCTTATAAAAAGAAAGTGCCAGGCAGTTATTATCTGAGAGTCTATTTTCCAAAGCTTGAAAATGCTTATCAAACCATCTATGAAGGAACAGTTCGGTCCAATTCGGGTATATTAATGACCTTAAGGCCCGTAAATAGTGATAAAGGAATTTCATTTTCGTCCAGCTACTCATACATTCAAGGTGTGCCAAATCCCGAGATAGATTATTCTATTCATTATGCACTGCCCTTTAAGAACAACAAAAAGGTTAAAATTCTTGAGGCTTCCTATCTGGGCGAAACTTACTATGGAGGTAAAAAGCCGAAAAACTGGAAATCGTTTCTTGTATATTCTAAAAAGGCTGATACGGTCTGTAGCATGCGCAAGGGACTTGTGGTGAAAGTGGTTAATAAGTACGGAAGAAATATAGACTTTCAAAAAGAATATTCCAGTGAACGAAACAGGGTGATTATTGAACATGATGATGGAACCTGTGCCGTTTATAAAGGGTTTGAAAGGAATTCTATTTTTGTAAAACCAGGCCAGACCGTTTATCCACATACCGCATTAGGCTCCATGGAAATGTTAAATGAAGAGAGTTACCAACTGAGTTTTACCGTGTATTATTTAAAAAATCCTGATCTGATAGAGAAAGAAAAAAAGAACCTTCGTGATTATAGCGGCAGTTCCATATGCGTTGACCCTAATTTTTATACGGCAGATGGCCCCCAGCATTTAAAGTCTGGTAATGTTTATGTTTCAGTGTTTGATGACTCAGTTCTGTTTCAGGAATTGAGTAAAAGGCAAATCAAAAAATACAAAAAAAATCCCTCCCTGTTTCAGTAAAAAATGATTTGATGCACTGACAAATCTCATAAAAATTGTCGGCCATACATTTTAATTTTATAAGGATAGAAGAAAAAATTCAATTCTTATGAAACGAATGGTAGTTTTCCTTGTAATGTTGTGTTCTGGTTTTATTCTATCGGGTCAGGAAGCTGGAGAACCTTCGGCAGATGCTTCAGAAAGTACTCAAAGCCGTGAATCCATGGCCGTAGATGCCACGGCAACCCAATGGAGTTTTCAACTGGCTTATCAGATGATGCCAGATTACCATGACGACCTGGTCAACGGAGAACCGCGGCCGGCAGGTATGGACGATTATATTCAATTACGAATTGTAGCTCCCCTGCCTATGAAAAACCTGACCATACTTCCAAGATTGACCTTCAGGCATTATGAAAATCCCCAGGGACAATCCGGTATGGGAAATACAGAGTTATTTGCACTGATCATTCCGAAATTTACAGACTGGGGATCGGGACGCGCAGGTATCGGGCCACTCGTAACGCTTCCCGGAAATGAAAATGTAGCAAGGGATGAATGGGGATACGGATTTGCCGGGGCCATTGTAAACAATACGGGAAAATTCTTTTACGGGCTTTTACTGACTCAGTCGTGGCGCGCGATAGATCCAAATGCCCTACCGGAAAACAATACGGATACCAATCCACTTGGTATTGCACCCTTTGTGAATTACCGTATTGGTTCAAAAGGATGGTACGTTCAAACTGCTGATATCGTTGCCCAATACGATTGGGATACCGGGCATTTTTACTTACCTCTGGGCCTGAGGTTAGGTAAGGTATGGGTGTTGGAAAAAGCCTCCTGGAACTTATATGCCGAGTACAGGACCAGTGCCATTTATGAAGACTGGGAAGGTGCCGCGGTCAAGAATTCCTATCGTCTAAACGTTTCATACACCATACCCGTCGGCAAGAAGAAATAAGGATTACCTAGTTAGAAACCTATGTTCGATTCTTATTGTTTAAAAAATTCTTTTTTATACACCTGTCCAAGCTCTCTTTCCAAAAGAAGTACTTCCGGCTTATCCTTTCGAAGCCCCACCTGCCAGTTATTAAAGATTTCCCAGTTTTCGTCTTGAAAATCAGGTTGGCCAAATTGTTCGATCAAGGCTTGTCGTATTCTTTCTTCTTCTCCTTTGGCGGTCAGTATCCAAACCACATTGAGTTTGTCATCACCAAAACGTGCTTCAATTTTACGTGGGAAACCCAAATAGTTTACCCCAAAACAGTCGATCTGGTATTGAGCATTCGGGTCACCGTCAGGTAAATCCCGTCTACTGGTGAAGGCACTGTGGCTCTCAAGATCCTTTTGTAGTTCTGAATAAGAAGCCCCCATTTTTATAAAAGACGGTATCAGTCCTGTATTTTCAAGAGGTTCTGGCTTGCTTTCTCCATAAAGATAAGGGTTCTCCCAGACAAATAGATTCGGATGAATGGCCTCATCCGTCATGATCCTTGCTACGTCATTTTCTTTATGTACAAACAGTTTCTGCTTTTGATAGACATCATATCCTAAATAATGCCATGACATCGTATCCTGAACCTGACTCACAAGAACTTTTTCCACATTTCCTTTCGCTTCGATAAAGGTAAGGCTGTCGTCAGAAAAAGTGAATACTGCTTTGTCAATGGTACCCTCCTTTAGTTTTACCTCCGTGCACACCAAATGTTTTTCATCATATTTAGCCAGTGGATAAAGTGGCTTCTTAACTTGAATTATTTTGGAATGTTCGGATATTTCATCAAGTTTACTTTTTACAGTTTGAAGGGATTCCTTTAAACTAATACCGTTAAACTGGTTTTCAATCTGGGAATATCCCGACAGGGTCAGGAAAAAGACTAAAAAAGCAGGTAAGTGTTTCAGATAGGACATTTAATTATATTTTAAATTAGACTGTTATAAGACTCATGATCCCTGCTGAATGTTACAAAATCATAAAACTAATTTCTCATTGGATTTTTTATTTTTGACAAAAATCCTTTAGATGCATATTATGGATCAATTTATTGAAACCCTGAAAAAAGAAAAGGTTTCTGATGAAACCATTAATTTGTACCGGGGTGAGTCAAAACCAGCACAACTAAGAAGACAGAATTTAGCCTTGTATCTGAATAAAATGCAAAGGATGAAACCTTCTGTTCTTCTTCTGGGAGAAGCTCCCGGTTATAAGGGCTGCGGGATCACCGGTGTACCTTTTACAAGTGAACGAATTTTAACAGAGCATCCTTTTTTTAAGGACCAGGGCTATCATATAATGAATAGAACCGGCAAGCCGGAAAGCGAAATATCGGCTACCATTGTCTGGAACGAACTTAAGCACCATAGTATCCCTTTGATCTGGAACATTTTTCCTTTTCATCCTCACAAATTGAATAATAAACGGGCCAATCGAACCCCGAACAAAGTTGAACTCGAGGCAGGCAAAAAATTTCTACTCCGTTTACTCGAAATGTTTTCCATTGAGAAAATAATAACCTTGGGCAGGAAACCGGAATCAATGGTGAGGGAACTGGAATTAAAATACACGTATGTGAGGCATCCGGCCAATGGAGGGAAAAACAAATTTATCAGTGGGCTGCGACAAGAAATGAGTAAGTCATGAGGCTTTCCTGCAGCGAATTAAGGCACGTACTGTAACATATTCAAATTCATAATGTCTCATAGGAAACTCAGATATGATGAACAAACTTTTATGCTTAACCCTGCTTATTATTATTTCAACGAATCCGGCTGGCGCTCAGGAAAAGCCAAATGTTGGTAAGATTAATGCCTATGCAGATAGTTATTACAGAGAGAAGAATTACGAAAAGGCGACTCAAAATTACCTGAAAGTCATCGAATTTGCAGAGTTCAGGAGCAAAAAAAAGAACGCGGCTTATAATGCCGCTTGTTGCCTGGCCTTGCTCAATAAAAAAGACAGTGCTTTTATCTTATTGAATGATGCCCTGAAATACGGGTATAATAACAAGAAACACCTGAGTAGTGATTCCGATTTAACAATTTTGCACGATAGTGATGAATGGAACATTTTACTTGCTAATATTCCCGAATCAAAATCGATGAACAGCAATCCGGAAAATGCGATGATCCATACCTTGGACGTCCATCATTTTTGGGAAGCCTATGATCTGGCTGTTAAGGACACTGCTAACGCCCGGGAGATCTATTTGACTCATTATTTTGACAAAGGAACAGATGGAATGCACGATTATATGGGGTTAAAAGTCAGTTCTGTAGATCATTTTGTTCAGCATATTCAATCGTACCCAAAACTGTATGCGACCATCAGGGAAAACACGCTGAAAGTTGATGACTACAAGGCCCGGATTCAGGAGAGTTTTAAAAATTTTAAAGCCATCTATCCTCAGGCAAAGTTCCCGGATGTTTACTTTGTAATAGGAGCCTTTACCAGTGGAGGAACAGTTTCTTCTTCTGGCTTGCTTATAGGAACAAATCAAATGAGCGATGGAGAAGAAGTAAATACCGAGGAGTTGAGTTTTGGGATGAAATTATTGATGAACAAATCGGCTTATATACCTAATATGGTGGCCCATGAACTGATTCATTTTCAGCAAGATGAAATGAAAAGAGAATCGATTACCCTGAGGGATGTCATCAAGGAAGGGATGGCTGACTTTATCGGTGAATTGATCAGTGGAGGAACGGCCAATGAAAAAATATTTGAATGGGCCAAAGGAAAAGAAAAACAAATCTGGGCCGATTTTCAAAAAGACATGTATTTAAACCGTTACAGCAACTGGCTCGCAAATTATAACACTGCGTCAAAAGACAGCTATCCCGACCTGGGTTATTGGATCGGATACGAAATATGTAAATCCTATTACGAAAACGCCAAGGATAAAAATCAGGCTATTTACGACATGCTTCATATTCAGGACTACAAAAAGTTTCTTGCAGACAGCCTATGGGAATCGAAACTGAAAAACATGAAGTAACTAACCCATGCTTTTTTAGTGCTCAATGGTGTCTCGCTGTTTGACATCCTGCTCTCCTGAAACGCTTAAGTAGTGCTCGTTATAGCTCAACAAAGGAATCCAGGTACGGAACTCCATTTTATTGACAAGACCCTGATGGAACAATTTATCAATAATTCCATTGCGTTCTTTTTCCAGCATGACCAGCAGGTCATAATCATCTTCGCTCATGTATTTATTGAGCGTATCAAAAACGTTACCCGATAATATGAGTTCAAAGGATACTTTTTTGTATCCAATATTGTCTTTGATCATCTCTTTAAACCATTCCATTTTTTCAACATTCTGATAGTCGTTGTCGGTACTTATATGAAGTACCCTGATTTCTGGTTTATAGGGTTTAAGAAGCTCGATCATTTGTTTCATGGCTTCGAGGTCAACTTCCCTGAAGTCCGAAGCGTACAATATTTTTTTGTAGTCCTTGAGTTCAGCATATTTAGGAATTGCCAATACAGGTATCGGAGACTTTTTTACCAGGGCTTTTGTTGTACTGCCAACCAAAACCTCTTTAACAATACTTTTACCCTTGGTTCCCGTAACCACCAATTGTGGCTTGTACTTCTCAATGACTGAAAGAATTCCATTGACAACAGAAGGGTCTTCGACGGCTACATAAGTAGCTTTTACCTTCGTGTCATAATGTTCAAAAAACTCCTGAAGGTTTCTTTCCCAGCTACTCATAGCCTGTAATTTCATTTCAAACGGATCGTTTGTGTATGGATAGGTCCATACTGTCTTAATATCAAAAACATGTACAAGGATCAGATCGGCCTTACGCTTTTCTGCCATGCTCAGAGCAAATTTAAAAGCCTTATCGGCATTGCTCGAAAAATCGGTTGCAAATAATATTTTTTTCATTTTTATGTCTTTTAAAATTATTGTCAGAATATAACAATTCAGGATTTTATATGCATTGACCGAAATCAATGAAATCATTGATCCAGGACATTACTCTATATGCTCCCGGATTTTTAAAAATCAAAAAAATGCGGTATATTAGGATGACATTTATTTGTCAATCAACACCTTAAGATTGATATATAAATACCAGATCAAAATCAATATTAACACCAAAACCAACCATCATGAAATTTAATTCTAACCTACCAAAAATTGTCTTGATCACGCTATTTATTCCTTTATTATTGCTGTCCTGCAAAAAAGAGCCGGCACCAGCCGTTGAAGAAGTTATTGAAGTAAAAGAACCCACACAGGAAGAACTGATCGCCCATGGGGAGTATCTTGTAGGTATCATGGGATGCCATGACTGCCATTCACCAAAGAGAATGGGAGAGAAGGGCCCCGAGATCATACCGGAATTAATGTTGTCAGGATATCCTTCTGACAGGCCACAGGTACCATTAAAACATGACTTGATCAAAGAAGGTTTCGCCATGTTTTATCCCGATCTTACTGCATCGGTAGGGCCCTGGGGAGGATCATTTTCGGCGAATCTTACCCCTCACGAAACAGGAATAGGAAACTGGACCGAAGAACAGTTTAAAAGGGCTCTTACACAAGGGAAATCTAAAGGACTGGAAAACGGACGCATGTTATTGCCGCCCATGCCATGGTTTAACTATGTGAACATGAAAGACGAAGATGTCAAAGCCGTGTTTACCTATTTGAAAAGCATCAACCCTGTGGACAATGTGGTACCCGCTCCGTTAGCTCCGGAAGGAATGTAGAAATAAATAGGGATCCGATTCAGGCTGATGTATCGGATCCTTTTTCAATTTTATCTTTAGTTTATCTTTCGAAACCAAATACGGAAGGAGCAAAGGTAGCATTGAGGCCCATGCCAACAGCTGCCTGTTTCATTTCTTCCGGAACCTCTCCGCAGAATAAAAATTCTCCGGGAACAGCAATTTGCAGTAAGTTATTAAAATGCCCCGCAGCTGTTGTACCTAAATGAAACCCCACTGCCCCCGCATCGGAAAACAGATCCATAACTACCAGGGTAGACGTAGACTCATCAAAATAGCACTGCACCTTTAAGGCCCCGGGTTCATTTGATTTCATCTGGCTTTCCACCTCTTTATAGATTGATTTTAACGCTTCTGAGCTTCCTTCTTTAGCCGTCCATTTATAGACTACCATTACTTCTTGATTTTCCATGATTCTTGTTTTAATTATTTGATTACAGTACAAAGATATGTCGGTATAAGGTATATTAAATGTGTCTTTTACGACATTTATAAGGGTTGTTTACGACATATCTTTGTAGTATCTTTGTAAATATTTTAAAATCATGAAACATATCAGCGTCATTGTTCCCTCAGGGAGCAGCATTGTAGATACCATAATAGCTCCTTTTAATCTTCTTAGAATGGCCAATCAGCATTACAAAAAAATTAATGGCCTTTCAGAGGCTCCCTTCAAAATAGATCTGGTTGGGCAATCCAATGAGCCAGTTTTGTATCAGGGCCTGTTCAGCATTCAGCCCACAGCAACCCTAAAAGAGGTTACCAAGACCGATTTGATCATTATTTCTCCAATCAGTGGTGATCCGGAAAAAGCCATAGCGAACAACAGAAATTTTGTAGATTGGATCAAGAAACAGCGGATCAAAAATGACGCGGACCTTGCCAGTTTGTGCCAGGGGGCTTTTTTACTGGCCGAGACCGGGCTCGTAAACGGAAAATCATGTGCCACACACTGGACGGTTCACAATGCATTTCAACGCAGATATCCAAAGGTAAAACTGGTTCCTGAAAAGATCATCTGTGAAGACAACGGGGTTTATTCAAGTGGAGGAGCCTATTCCATTTTAAATTTTATGCTCTATCTGATAGAACGCTATTTTGGCAGAGAAACAGCCATCTGGCTCTCGAAAGTTTCTGAGATTGAATTTGACAGGCTCAGTCAACAGGAATTCATCATTTTTAGTGGCCAAAAGGACCATATGGATGAACCCATTAAAAAAGCACAACAATTTATTGAAAAGAACTACAAGGATTCTTTACGCATCAATGATATCGCCCAGATGGTTCATTTAAACGGGCGGAGTTTTTTAAGAAGATTTAAAAAAGCCACGGCAAATACACCACTTGAATATATACAGCGTGTTAAGGTGGAAGCCGCAAAAAAGCAATTGGAATCCACTGCCAGAACCATCCTGGAAGTGATGTACGACATTGGTTACAATGACGAAAAGGCTTTTCGGTCCACGTTCCGAAAATACTCCGGTTTATCCCCAAAAGAATACCAAAGAAAGTACAACCGGGAAATGGCAGGTATTTAGTTTACAAGAAAAAACACATTTAAAATTGTGATCTGCGTATTCATGTTGAGTCTTTGATCTTGTGTTGGAAAACGGTGATTCAGAACCAAGAGCGAATAAAATAAATCTGTTTTTTTACCTCCAACAGGATAAAAAACTATACTTTCATACTTTAAAAATCAAGCTATCGAAAATTTAAAATATGCTGCCTTCTTTTTGGTGGCAACGGCATTTTTTACGTGCAGCAGTGCATTGGCCCAGGAATTGAAAAAGAAAAAGAATACAGAAGACAATTATCAGGAACTTTATACCGTAGATAAAAAAACCAAAGAGAGACACGGATCTTACCTTCGCATCCATAAAATTTCAAAAGACACCTTGATCAAAGGGAGTTATGAGAACGGATTCAAAACGGGTCCTTGGTCATACTACGATAAAAAGAATCGTTTATATCTGGAGTATGATTTTGATCAACAGCAATTTGTTCACAGAGAGAATAATTTTAACAAGGGTGATTCTATACAGGTTCAATTTGGAAATGGATTCAAATTGACAAAAGTAGATGCTCCTGCGATATACCTTGGGTATAAAAATGAAATAGAAAGGAGCCTGAATGTTAGTTTTGAACCACCAAGTAACTTTCTAAATAAAGGAAATTCAGGAATGGTCATGGCCTCCTTTGAAATTAATCTTAAAGGAGAAATGGAAAATTTAATCATAGAAACTTCCTTTGACAAGAGCCTTGAAAAACCAATTAAAAACTCCCTGGAGAAATTTAAAACAGGATGGGTTCCTGCCGAGGTGAAAGGGCAAAAGGTAAGTTCAAAAATGTATGTTATCTACAACCTGACTTTTACAACTAATCCATCTGAAGAAAAAGTTTCTATAGGCAAACCAAAAGCCGATCTGATTCTGGTAAATTTTTACTTCATGGGAATTAGCCGTAACACCGGCAGAAGAAGTCTTGGTACCGTACAAGCTCCTTATAATCCAAATATGCGTCAATATAACGCTGTACAGCGGAATTAAACTTTCGGTCTCAATTCAACCAAATAATATCAATACCGTGACAAATGTCATGCATTTTCTCTTTGATTCTTACTAATATTGTTAGTGATTCGGAGGTCCGTCCCCCTTAAAACTGCATATACCTCAAGATGAAAAATCAGAAAATCAATGCTGTTTTTCTAGTTCTTGGCTCAGTTTGGGTCATCGTTGGATTGCTCATCTATCAAAACTCAAATATCTGGCCACTGGGATTCCTATTTCTTCTTGTGGGTTTAATCGGCAGATTTAAACCGTCTAAAAAACCTAACTAAAATTTGATTTTATGAGTACCAAAATGGAGCGACATAAGAGATATATTTTCATGGCAATAATCATTACTACCCTTGGAGTGAGCTTCACTACGACTTTAAAAGATTCCCTTGGCACCCTGGGTGTTGTTTTTATTGCTGTTGGAGGATTCTTTTTTATTGTCGGAATGAGTTTGAAAAGAAAGGACCAGGAGAAAAATTAAACTTAACCCCCAA
>CP070731.1:1449979-1454965 GCA_020347545.1 Flavobacteriaceae bacterium
CCGTACAAAGTTCAAAATTCAAAATTCAGTTCATTTTATACCGCTACTTTTCAGTAATATTTTTAGAATACAAAGATCTGTTACAAGCAATCGGTTTTGATCCGGATAAAAATAGTATTTTTAGCTGATCAATAAAATTAAATATGCTCGAACTTGCTGGTATTATCATTCTGGGTATAATTGCTCAATGGGTCGCATGGAAATTTAAAATTCCGGCGATCTTGCCTTTAATATTAATAGGATTGCTCGTAGGACCTTTTTCAACTCTTATTTCTGCAGACGGAAATAAATGGATTGAACCTGTCTGGAACGGGAATCAAGGCTTATTTCCTGGAGAAAGCCTTTTCAATTTTGTATCCCTGGCAATTGCATTGATCCTGTTCGAAGGAGGAATGACGCTTAAAAAGGATGAGATTAGAAGTGTTGGGCCTGTGATTTATAAGCTGATCACTCTTGGAGCCTTTATCACTATGGTTACGGCCGGAGTGGCGGCTCATTTTATTATAGGATTAAACTGGCCCTTATCCTTCCTGTTCTCATCGTTGATCATCGTCACGGGTCCAACGGTTATTACGCCTATATTGCGGAACCTGCCTTTGAAAAAAGATATTTCAACCATCCTGAAATGGGAAGGAATACTCATAGATCCTATCGGGGCCTTGGTAGCGGTACTGGTTTTTGAATTTATCCGAATTGGGGGGGATCACGGCATGGAATACAGCAAGGAAACCCTTGTTGAATTTGGTAAGATCGTGATCATAGGCCTTTCAATTGGCTTTACTTCGGCATATGCTTTCGCTACAGCCTTAAAACAGCGCTGGATTCCTCATTACCTTTTAAACGTTGTGGCTCTTGCCCTGGTACTGGGAGTTTTTGTCCTCGCAGATTTGTTTGCCCATGAAAGCGGGCTTCTTGCCGTAGTTATCATGGGGATGGTACTCGGGAACATGAAACTCGAAGCCTTAAAGGATGTTCTATATTTTAAGGAAACCATCAGTATTTTACTAATTTCCATTTTGTTTATTTTACTGTCTGCAAACATCAATCTTTCAGATCTTGAGTTAATTTACAATTGGAATTCACTGATTCTATTTGGTGTTGTGGTCCTTTTCGTAAGGCCCCTGGGTGTTTTTCTCAGCGCGAGAAAAAGTGGACTTAGCCAAAATGAAAAAGTATTTGTCAGCTGGGTTGGGCCGCGAGGTATTGTAGCCGCAGGTATCGCCTCTCTGTTCGGATTAAAACTAACCATGCAGGGGGTTCAAAACGCAAATTACATTACGCCCCTGGTTTTTATGATTGTATTGGGGACTGTTTTGCTCAATGCGACCACCGCAAAACTTATGGCGAGATTCACCAGGGTATTGCTCAAAAAATCAGAAGGGATTTTAATTGTAGGAGCTTCCCCGCCAGCACGTCTGATTGCAAAATACTTACAAAACAATAATCGAAGAGTGGTCCTAATAGACAGCAATCGAACCAATATTGAAAAATCGGCTGAGGAAGGACTCGAAGCCATGGAATGCAACATCTATGAGGATGATATCTTCGAGAATATTGAATTGAACGATGTTGGGTTTTTACTGGCGCTTACGGGTAGTAACACGATCAATGAATATGCCTTGTCAAAACTTAAGGAGTCCTTTGGAGAAGAAGGGGCCTTTAGATTGATCAGTGCCGAAGAAATGAGGGATCCCGATAACAACCCTGAAGAAGGACTCTTTTCTCAGACTGACGATTTTATAAATATTTCAGAAGTCGTTCGTGATTATCCTATCATTAATGAAGTCAAGATCGATTCTCCCGAGCACTACAGGGAATTGATGAAAGCAACCATGAAGGAAATAAAATCTATTCCTGTTTTTGTCAAAAGTAAGGACAATGAGATTCATATCATTCCAGCCAATTATAAAGACCTGACAGTAGATGAAGGTTATAGCCTTATGTACATCGGTAAAAAATTAAAACCCTAAACAGATTTCCCGTTATTCCTTTAACTCAACCTCAACATAAACGGGAAAGTGATCCGAAGGGTATTTTTGATCTCTGGAATCAGTAAGCACCGCATATTTCTTGACTCGAACCTTCTCTTTTGAGCAAAAAATATAATCAATTCTATCCTGTACCGGTTTGTGGAACTCAAATCCGGTAAAGGTTCCAAAAGGTCCGAATGCTCCTGCTTCACTAAAAAATCGGGTATCCTTAAAATGCTCTGACATAAATAGGATGGCGTCACTTTGATCATTCAAATTAAAATCTCCAATTATAAAAACCGGGTAATTATCCTTGTTCAGATCGTCAATTTTCTTCTTGATTAATTCAACACTTTTATTTCTCGCCTGAACACCAATATGATCAAAATGTGTGTTAAAAACCCAAAAATTCATCCCCGTTTTTCTATCCATAAAAAAGGCATAGGTGCAAATTCTTTCATAAGCAGCATCCCAGCCTTTGGAAGGTTCTCCTGGCTTTTCAGAAAGCCAGAACGTATCGTGCCCTAATAGCTGGAATTTGTCTTTTTTGAAATAAATTGCACAATATTCTCCCTTTTCCTTTCCATCATCTCTCCCAACACCGATAAAGTCATATTCCGGTAATTCAGTATCAAGATGATCAACCTGTTTTTTTAAGCCTTCCTGAATTCCAAAAATATCGGGAGAATAAAAACGGACCTGACCTGTTAAATACTCTTTTCTGTTTTCCCAGCTGTTTTCCCCGTCATTGCTGGTCGCATATCGAATATTATAGGTCATCAGTGTCATGTCCTGTGCAAAACCAATCAAGTTTGCTGTACACATCAAAATAATAAGAAGATGAAATTTTAATTTCATAAAAATCTATTGAATCGAATCTTTCAAATAATCCTGAGGATCAGATTTTTTTCATCTGTTGCTTTACCATAGCGATCTGGTCTTTAAGCATACCGTGCTTATCCAGTTTTTTAGCCTCAGTAATCAAATTTGTCGCTTCCCTTTTCCTTCTTTTGGTCAGAGCTATACCCGCCAATTGCAACTTCGCCATTGCTTTGTCGTGATCCATTGCAAGTCCAAGGTTTAAGGCCTTTTTAAAGAATCTCTCTGCCTGGGTTAAATTGGTTTGAGAAACCATAATCCCACGCAAAAAATTATAATATCCTTCTTGTTTCTTGGTTAATGCAGCTGAAGGGTTTTTGATCTTGTCAAGCAATTTGTTTCCACCTTCAAAATCCTGTTTACGCAATTTGAAAAAGGTTAATAAAAGAATTTCATTCTTAAAGTAAAAGAAGACAAAAATACCTGCAAGCAGTAAAATTGAGATTCCATTCATGATATGTCCCTGATAGAATTCGTAAACGGACCATACAGTAATAAGGGCGGCCAGGACAAGTTTGATATATTTATTGAACATAAGTGAATTTAATTTTGATGCAAATTTACATTTTTATGGCATTATTCATTCCTATAAATAAGATTAAATGCGTCGGCTTTGATGATAATGACCCCGCAAGATACAAATGTCGGTTTTTCCCCTTTAAAATTTTGTATCCACGGGATTATCAAACAACCTCAACATATACGCTTTCAGCAAACTTTTTTGATACATTTTCAACCTTTTCTTCGTATTTGATCATCATGGAATGGTCAAACTCTCTCACCTCAAGCACCTCAATTTCACTGCTCAATGCAAGGCCGAGTTGTGTGACATATTTTAAAAAAACAGCTGAACTGTCCTTGACAGATACAAGACGACAACGTTGTCCTTTCTCCAGTTCCGATAAAGACTTTCGAATGGTACGACTAAAATTTCCTTCTTCATCGGGAATAACGTCTCCATGAGGATCAAGTTTAGGGTTACCTAAAAAATTATCCAGTTCCCTGATCAATTTCGGAGACTGAATATGTTCCAACTGATGCGCTACTTCGTGTACTTCATCCCAGCTAAAATTCATATAGCGATGCAAAAAAGTTTCCCAGAGACGATGCTTTCTGATAAGTTTTATCGCGAGTTCGTGGCCAACTTCAGTTAGGCTTATTTTTCCATACTTCTCATAATCAACCAGATGTTTACTTTTCATCTTCTTGATCATAACACTCACAGAAGCCGGAGACAAGCCTAAATACTCAGCGAGTTGATTAGTTCCTACCTTATTCACAGAACCCTCAAAGGTCAAATGAAAAATTGCCTTTATATAGTCTTCTGTATTACTAGTTATATTCATTAATGATTTTTTGTTAGTTATATCTAACTTTATTAGTTTTGCATTTCAAAAGATAAAATTATAGTCTTTTAAAACAATATGCAATTAAGATTCATTTTTTTTACAATTTTGCTCCTTACCTGTTTCGGCCTTCTTGCCCAATCGGGGAAGGTCCAAGGACGCGTAAGCAGTGAGAACAATGCCCTTCCCTTTGCCACTCTTCACCTGAAGAATACAGAATTTGGAACAACTAGCGATCTGAATGGAAATTATCTTTTAAAAAATGTTCCGCCGGGAAATTATACCCTTATAGCCTCCTTTGTGGGCCACATTTCCAAAAAAAAATCTATCGAGTTAAAACCAGGACAGACATTGGTTGTTAATTTCGAATTATTATCCTCCTCAACGCTCGAAGAAATTGTTGTGACAGGAACCATGAAAGAAACCTATGTTTCGGCCTCTCCCATAAAAATAGATGTGGTCACCTCAAAACAACTTGACACCTATCTGCCCTCTGCCTCAAGTTCCGTGGTCGAAAGTGTTCAACTCGTCAATGGCGTTCAGGAAGTTGTTGCCTGTGGGGTTTGCTATACCAACAATATCAGCGTTAACGGGTTGCCAGGGGCATATACTGCTATTTTAATGGATGGTACACCGATTTACGGAAGTCTTGCCTCTGTATACGGCCTGAATGGAATTCCGAACATGATTATTGATCGTTTCGAAGTAATTAAGGGCCCCAGCAGCACTTTATATGGTTCAGAAGCTGTTGCGGGCGTCATTAATATCATCACAAAGAATCCGGAAAACCA
>CP070731.1:1455065-1458216 GCA_020347545.1 Flavobacteriaceae bacterium
GGAATATCTTTTGGGTTTTGCGTAACAAAATAAATTCCTATTCCCTTGGAACGGATCAATTTTACTATACTTTCTAATTGATCAAGAAGTGATTTGGAGGCATTTTCAAATACCAGATGTGCCTCGTCGATGAATAAAACCAATTCAGGCCGGTCAGTATCACCTAACTCAGGAAACGAATTATAAACTTCAGCAAGGAGCTGCAGCATAAACGTACTGAACATTTTCGGTTTGTCCTGAACATCTGTAAGTCGCAAAACTGAAATAATTCCGCGTCCATCATCCGAAACCCTGCAAAGGTCCTGAACATCAAAGGATCGTTCCCCAAAAAACAGATCAGCACCTTGTTGTTCCAAAGCAACGATCTTTCTCAGTATGGCCCCTGTTGAAGCCGTCGAAATTCTACCATAACTGGATTCGATTTCCGATTTTCCTTCCCGAGTGGCATATTGAAGTATCTTTTTCAAATCCTTTAGATCCAAAAGGCCCAGGTTATTATCATCACAATACTGAAACAAAATTGCCAAAATTCCTTCCTGAACCTCTGACAAACCTAATATTCTGGATAATAAAACAGGTCCGAATTCTGAAACCGTTGCACGAAGCCTTGTACCCGCCTGCTCCGAAATTGTCAGTATTTCCACCGGAAATTCCTTGGCCTCAAACGGGATTCCTATCTTTTCATGGCGTTCGTCAATTTTAGGATGCCCCTGACTTGCCTTGGCCAACCCACTTAAATCTCCTTTAAGGTCCATTAATAATACCGGTATCCCTTTTTCAGAAAGGTTTTCGGCAAATACCTGCAGGGTTTTTGTTTTTCCGGTTCCCGTTGCACCTGAAATTAAACCATGTCTGTTAATTGTTTTTAAAGGGATGTTGACCAATGACCCGGTAAATGTTTCATCACCGAGCATACCGGCTCCCATTGTGATAAACTCTCCTTTTGTCTGATAACCCCTGGCTATAGAATCAACAAACTTTTTACGATCTGCCATAGAATGCATTTTTGATAAATTTAACCCTTTTAAACAAAAATTAAAAATCTATTCGGAGCTGTTTTAATTCATGTTTTATCTTTAAACACAAGGTTCCCGCAAAAGTCTTTAGCGCACAATTCATTAATTTAAATATGTCTTCAAAATAATCACCATCATACTGAATTACTGTTTATCTTTGCGCCATGCTAAAAGAAACGGAAATACTGATAGAAAAAGGCGAAATGCTTCCACTTATGGAAGAGTTTTACACCATACAGGGAGAAGGATTTCATACGGGTAAAGCTGCCTATTTTATTCGTGTAGGAGGATGTGACGTGGGATGTCACTGGTGTGACGTAAAAGAAAGCTGGAACGCCGAATTACATCCGCCCACAATGACCAAACAGATCGTTGAAAAAGCTCAAAAATATGCCAATACAGTTGTTATAACAGGAGGAGAGCCTCTTATGTGGAACATGGATTATATCACAGGCATGCTGTATAAAGCTGGATTAAAAGTCCATATTGAAACTTCAGGAGCCTATACGTTGACCGGAAAATACGACTGGATCTGTTTATCTCCAAAAAAGACCAAGCTACCCCTTAAGGAAGTTTATGAAGCGGCCCATGAATTAAAAGTGATCGTCTACAACAAACACGATTTTAAATTTGCCGAAGAACAGGCTGCCAAGGTGAGTGCAGATTGCGAACTTTTTCTTCAGCCCGAATGGAGTAACCGAGATAAAATGACGCCTCAGATCGTCGATTACGTCATGGAGCATCCAAAGTGGAAAATTTCATTGCAAACACATAAGTATCTGAACATTCCTTAAAAACAGGTTTTCATATTTCCAGGAATTTTTCTTTTACATAGCTCATTGCCAAGGCATAGGTTTCATCAACATTCATTTCACTATTGTCTATTTCAATGGCATCTGCTGCTTTTACCAGAGGGGAATCCGTTCTGGTTGTATCGAGATGATCCCTTGACATGACGTTCTCAAGAACAGATTGATAATCGATATCAACCCCGTTATCAACCATTTCCTTGTGCCTTCGTTTCGCTCTTTGTTCTGCGCTGGCCGTCATGAATATTTTGAGTTCTGCTTCCGGAAAAACTACCGTACCAATATCTCTTCCATCCATGACAATTCCCTTTTTTAAGGCCATTTTTTGCTGATGTTCAACCAGTTTCTGGCGTACCTCTGGAACCGCGGCCACCTGACTCACCCGGTTGGAAACATTCATCGACCGGATAAAGGGTTCCACGTTTTCACCATTTAAAAAGATTTCAGCATAACCGAGCTTCTTATTAAACTCAAAACTCAGGTCTATTTCTGAAAGACTCGTAATGAGTCCCTTTTTATCAAAGTGATTCTCATCAATAAACCCATTGATCATCGCATAGTAAGTCACTGCCCGGTACATGGCTCCGGTATCCACGTAAACATAACCCATCTCCCTGGCTATATGTTTGGCCAGTGTACTCTTTCCTGTAGAGGAATAGCCGTCAATGGCAATGATTATATTTTTTGTTGGGTTCATGCTAAAATCCTTTTCTTGTCAAATCAATATAGAGGGTAAAGGTACTCGAATTATCTACAGGATGGTATTTTGTAAAGGCATAATCCAGTTTAAGCCTCCCCATTTTTAAACCAAACCCAAGAGAAACTCCGGCAAAAGTTCGCGTCTCGGTCAACTTTAATTCAGCTGCCCTTCTAAAATTATATCCCAGTCGCGCACTAAATTTCCTTCTCGGGAAAAATTCCGCACCAATAACGAAATGGCGTATTGCATTTTCAAAAAAATTGATATCCTCTGAGGTTGTGTTTCCGTCAAGGTCTGTCTCATCATTAGACGGATTAGGTACAGCTATATTCCATTGCTGAAGGCTGTTTATGGTAAGATGCCACTTGAGAGGAACATCTGATAGTTCGTAAGTTGCCCCCACAGCTATATCGTAGGCAATCTCTTCTCTTTTTTCATCATAAGGTGAAAACTGATAACCAAGATTTCGTATCACTGCCGTAAATGAGTAAGGCCTCAGGTCAGAATAGTATAATATTCCAAAATCCATGGCTCCTCCCTGTGAAGTATAATTCTCAATTTTTGAGCTTAAAAATTTGAGGTTGACGCCTGCGTAGAAATCCGATCTGGGAAAATTGTAGGCATAA
>CP070731.1:1458316-1469909 GCA_020347545.1 Flavobacteriaceae bacterium
TAAAATAAAAGATATGGGAAACTGATTTCTTTTCATCATTGAAGAAAGAATTGATCTTATTAATCTCCTCCCACGATTATTTTGGGATCTATAGAATACATTCTTCCAGTACCATCAATTTTAAATGAAATGATATATTTATAGTCGGGTTTATTACTGGTGTTTTTTCTTATTATTCCCGTTACCGTTGTAGTTCCATTCAATTCATCTCTGTCAAATACATTTGTTCCTCTTTCATATTTGATTTTTTGGATATCAATGGCACCGGATCCGTCAGTTGATTCTCCGTTCCAGAAAATTGTATCCCCCACATTGGCATACACCGTATAGTCTCTAGTATCAGTATCGGGATCCTGGCCAACGAACCGGCAGGCCTGATGGGCAGCTGTTCCATCCTGGAGCGCCTGGATATCACATCGAAGGGTCAAATTGATTTCATCCTGGGCATATCCTGTATTGGACATTACTAAAACAAACACACTGCTAATTAAAAATGTTTTTAAAATTTTCATCATAAAGGGTTTATGGGTTAGAGGTTTAATTTAGTGCTTACTTATTTATTTAATAAGTCATTTAGGACGAAAACGCAGGAACAATGTCCAAAACCCATGATTTACTTATCAAAGCATTTATAAAAAAACATGAATTGAACATGGAGTTGTAAAAAGGGTTGAGTAAATTTATGATTCAAAATTCTTTACCATGAAAAATTTAATTTCTCGTTTTAAACTGATTCCAATTCTTGCAATTGCATTGTTTTTTCTCTCAAGTTGTGCCCAGGCCTTACCCGTTCAGGAATGCATAGAAGCTGATTCCTATGGTTTTTTTGGAGGACTCTGGCATGGTATCATTGCTCCTTTTTCTTTTGTGGTCTCCCTTTTTATGGATAATGTAGCCATGTATGCGGTTAATAATAATGGTGGTTGGTATGACTTTGGTTTTGTAGTGGGAGCCGGAATATTATTTGGTGGCAGTGGTAAGGCCTCATAGAAAAGAGAGATTTAAAATCGTTATCGCTGTTTGTACACATCCGATTTTGTCTGGAAATTTTAAGTAAGTTCTCTTTATTTTCTTCGGATCTGCCTTTTTATAACTTGTTTAAAACTTTTTACCTATTCTGAAGTTTCAAAGCCCTAAAATTGGGAAATTTAAAAGGTAGAAGGAAAGAATTCCATTTTCAATTTCACAAGATGAACAAAATGAAGACAATCTGGTTTTTAACTTTTTTTTCTCTCTTGTTTTCACTGCCTTGTTTGAGCCAGCAAAATGTAGTCGGAGAAAAATCAATTGAAAAAGCATACGAAAAAAATAATCTTGAATCCTCGTTGATTTTGTCAAGGGCGGAGCAGTGGTTCAGCAATGAGGAAAATGCTGAGTCATATGAAATTGAGTCGATTGACAGGACTAAAGGATCTTTGGTTGTAAAGGGTGTATCTCCCGTACTTTATAAAAATATTGGCAGGGAACTTTATCCTAAAAGATCGGGAATGGCTGAGGTGCTGGAAGCCGATTTTGGCAACAGGGTGTCGTTGTTGATTGATGAAAAAGGCTATACCATAAGATACGAGGTGACTGATATGAAAAAAGAAATGTACCATCGTGAAGACCTGTTTTATGATTGTGTTGATTTTAAGGAGATTGATGAAGAAGCTCTTGCTGCGTATAACAAATCCATGAACAAGTTTCTTAAAGCAAATCTCGTGTTTAAAAAACGCAGGGAAAAATTCCAGGCCAACTCGCGTTCACAATTTGAAGAGGTCAGTACTTATTTGATTAATGAAGGAGAGCTCACCATTTTTTCTCTTCATGAAGCCATACAGGGAGATGACTTGTAAGGTAATTTCAAAACTGTCTAACAAAAAATTTTGAGAAAAATGAAATTGTTTTTGAAATCCGTAGTTTTTTTTGCTCTTCTTTTATATCCTTTTTTTGGGATGGGACAGATTGTTTCCGATGTGGCTGTAGATTCTACCGGAAAGGCTATTCCGAAACCGATTAAGGTCTCTGGAATCATACAAAAGATTGAGTCCGCCTCAGCAAACATCAAGACAACTAAGCAAAAGACAGCCATGCCGGGTTCTGTCAAAAAAATTGACTCTTTGTTTCCGGCCTATGCAGAGTTTATAAAAGCCCAGAAAAAAAGAAAGGAACACTTCGTTTCCGCCAATCCCAATCGCCAGAAAATCAACAACCTAATTAAGAAATGGAACGGATATCAGGATCATTTAAGCGGCTGGGAATCCGTTATTAATGATCGGGAAAGCCGTAATATTATTTTACAGGAACTAACTACATTTAATGAAGAAACCTGGAGGCTCACCTATGAAAATGCCGTAAAGGAAGAAGTGCCTCTGGAAGTTTTAAAAAGTGTAAGAGAAATCTGGAACGAGTATAAGAAAATAAATCAATCGATAACCAAGGAGAATAATCAGTATTTGGTTCTTGAGTCAAAAATTAATGATCAGAAACTGATCGTTAAAGGGGTTATCGATGACCTCAACACACTCAAGAATTCAGAGGTGTACCATTTGTTTTATTTGAGGCATGAACCTCTTTGGAAGTCTTCATTTAAGAGCCCGGAAAAAAATCTGGGAGAAAAGGATGAAGTAGAATCAATACCTGAAAATGTGCTTGGTATCGCTAAGTTTGTTAAATCCAATGAGAACAGTATCTATCTTTACGTAATCAGTATTGCACTTTTGGTCGGATTGATTCTGTTTTTAAAGAATGTATTTAAAAAATATCAGTTCAATGAAGAGGATGGGGATCTTCAAAACGCGAAAGATGTTATTTTTAACCGTACCATTGTCAGTATAATTTTCTTGTCTCTTGTAATTGCAAAATTATATTTTGTCAACACTCCTATGCTTTTGGGAAATATTTTGATTTTCCTGATCCTTGTTTTTTCGGTTCCATTGGTTCAGCCCTATATGTACAAGAGGTTTAAGAACATTATTTATTTTGTGATTATTTTTTATGTTTTGGATACGGCGAAAACGTATATGTGGTTTTCTTCGGCTCAATACAGGATATATCTTTTGTTTGAAGCACTTCTGGTGGTTGGCGTTCTCATCGCTTTTACCCGACCTTATATGAAGACCCGAAAAATGAAAATTGGGAATTTTGGCCTGTTGCTTATCAGGCTAACCCCTCTGGTATATTTCCTTCTTTTTATATCAATAGTCTCAAATATTCTGGGTTATACCAACCTTACTGACCTAACTCTTAAAGTAAGCACTCAAAGTGGGGTGTTTACATTGATTTTTTATGGAATTCTCATGATATTGGGGGGGCTTGTAATCGGTGTAATTCATTGGAATTTCAGTACGAGGGAAGAATTTGATTTTGATAGAAAGTTTGCCCTTGAAATGAAGGCTTTGCAGGTCATGAGAGTTATCGCGTTTATCATGTGGTTCTTGTTTTTCCTGAAAATGATCGATTTACTTGACCCTCTGAAGCAGTTTTTTGACGATATATTTACTGACCCGTATCAAATTGGAGATATTACTTTTACCCTGGGTGACATCGTTCAGTTTATCTTAATACTGACCATCTCCTTTTTGACTACAAGTTTTGTTTCTTTCGTAATTGATAGCGGAAATGTCTCAATGAGACTTGTGAAACTACCCAAGGGAGTTCCAGCGGCAATCTCTTTGGTGGTTAGGTATCTGATCATTGCCTTCGGAATTGTTTTCGCTTTGTCCTCACTCGGAATCGATTTGAGTAAGTTTAATTTAATGGCCGGTGCCTTGGGACTGGGTATTGGTTTTGGACTGCAAACCGTTATTTCAAATTTTGTGTCGGGTCTGATTCTTGTTTTTGAAAGGCCGATTCATGTTGGAGACACCGTTGAAGTAAACAATCTGCTGGGAACTGTTGACAGGATCGGAGTCCGCTCGTCTAGTGTTATTACTTTTGATGGGGCAGAAGTAGTGGTTCCCAACAACAACCTGATCGCCAATGACCTGATCAACTGGACTTTGTCAAATAGCATTAAAAGAGTGGAAATATTAATTGGAACAAAGTACGGTTCTGACCCCAACAAGATTCTTGAGATTTTAAAGGAAGCTGTTAAGAGTAGTGATGATGCATTGAAGGATCCGGCTCCTCAGGCTTTGTTTAGTGATTTCGGCGACAGTTCATTAAATTTTAGATTGAGGTTCTGGGTTCATTATGAGGTAGGTTTGAAAGCTAAAAGCGATGTGTCCATTGCCATCTACAATCTTTTTGAAAAACATGGAGTCGAGATCCCGTTCCCTCAACAGGATGTTTATCTTAAGGAATTACCCGGCTCCAAATCGGAAATTTTACCCAAAGCGGATTCTTAATTTTTTTATCTAATCTTAAACCTCTCTAAATTGAATATTTTCTTCCCTGGATAGGTCGTTAATTTCTCATAATTGGTAAATTTGTATGGGTCAGTTAGTCAGATTCCGGATTACCTGATTTTCCATGGAATCTCTATATGATCATTATCGAATTATATTATTAGAATTTTTAAAAAATAAGTTATGGGGTTTAAAAAGAAAACCTTTAAAGGTTTGGTTTTTATCGGAATTTTGGCTTTGGTCATTCAAGGGTTTACAAAAATTGATCCGGTTCCAAAAGATGATTTAATTGGTATTCAACTGTATTCTGTTAGAAATGACATGAATAAGGACGTAAAAGGAACTGTGGCCAAGGTGGGCCAGATGGGCTTTAATTTTGTGGAGGCTGCCGGCTATCGTGATGGTAAATTTTATGACATGGAACCATTGGAATTTAAGAAGTTGTGTGAAGATAACGGCTTGCAGTTTTTAGGTTCCCATACAGGTCAGAATTTGCCTTCAAAAGAAAAATGGGATGAGACCATGGCATGGTGGGATAAGGCTATTGAAGCACATGCTGCTGCAGGTGTAAAATGGATCGTTCAACCCTGGATGGGCCGAGAAGGTTATGAGAGCCTGGAAGGATTAAAAAAATATGTTGAATATTTTAATGCTGTAGGAGAGAAGTGCAATGCGAAAGGAATCTATTTCGGATATCATAATCACAACAAAGAGTTTACAACGGAATTTGACGGGAAGCCTATCTATGATCATATGTTGGAATTAAGTGACCCTGATAAGGTTATGTTTCAACTGGACCTTTACTGGATCCATAAAGGAGGAAAAAGTGCCTTAGATTATTTTGAGAGATACCCGGGAAGATTCATGTTGTGGCATATTAAGGATGAAAAGGAGCTCGGTGAAAGCGGTGAAATGGATTTCACGGAAATATTTAAGCAAAAAAAGGAGTCTGGATTTAAATATGGTATTGTAGAGGTTGAAAAATATAATTTTACACCTCTTGAAAGTGTTCAGAAAAGTTTGGAATACCTACGAACTACCAATTATTAAAAATAAAATTATCTGAATTTAAAACCCCGGTATTTGTCGGGGTTTTTCTTTTGGTTTTTAATTCAACTGAGTGAAAATCCTGTCGATCCTGGCTGTGTTCTTTGATCGATTTTATTTTTAATTTTATTTTTGGCCCGATAATTGTCTTTAAACTTCAAAACATCAATTATGAGAAAATTATACATTTTATTTTTTACAATTATTTTGTCAACCTCTTGTGAAGGTCCGGTAGGACCTCCTGGCCTGCCGGGTCCAATAGGCCCTCCGGGTGAAGATGGTGTTGGCGGACTTCTGGGGCAGGTATTTGAAGTGGAAGCGGATCTAAATATTGGAACCAATTTTGAGTATTATGTGGAGATCCCGTCAGAAATTGAGGTTTTTGAAAGCGATATTGTCATGGTCTACCGGTTAATGGCAGGTTTTGAAGGAACAGATATCTGGGAACCTTTGCCTCAAACTATTTTCAGAAATAGCGGAATCCTGCTGTATACTTTTGATTATACATTGTTCGACGTTCGTTTGTTTTTAGATGGTACGGCGGATTTTGGAAGATTGGATCCGATTGATACGGATAATTTGATTTTCCGCATCGCTGTCATTCCGGCTGATTATGCAAAAGAGCTGGATCTGAAAAAGATGGATAACGTTTTAAAAGGATTGAATATAGAAGAAGTGAAGCGTGTCAATTAAACTATTCACAAAAGTTACTTATTTACTATAAGAAATGTAAGGGAACAATTGACCGAAATCCCCGTCTTGAAAAAGACGGGGATTTTTTTAGGCCCTTATAGCTTATCTGAGCAAGAACATAAAAATAGTTTGTTAAAACAGGATAAATTATTCTATTTTTATTGATCCATGAAGAGTACCAATCAATTCAAGGAGCTTCTGCGGATTGCTGGAAATTTAACCTTTAAAACTCAAAAAAATGAAGCATCTTATTCATATGACGATAATTTTTCTCGTGTTGATTTTCTATGCCTGCGAAGTTCCTAAAAAAGAGGATACAAAGGAAATATCCTCTGAACTCCCTCGTGTAGCCATTGCCGGGCTTGCCATAGAGTCGAGTACTTTTTCACCTGCTTTAACCCATGAAGAAGCGTTTCACGCAAGATCCGGAGAATCTGTTTTTGACTATTATCCTTTTATGTCTGAAGATTCCATCAACAGGAAAAGAGCCATTTGGTTTCCCACAATTAAAGGTCACGCTTTACCCGGAGGAAAGGTAACTCGCGAAGCTTACGAGTCACTCATGGGAAAAACCATTGAAATGCTTAAAGAGAATCTTCCTTACGACGGTCTTTTCTTTGATATTCACGGGGCAATGAGCGTGGAAGGGATGGATGACCCTGAAGGAGATATGATTTCAAGGGTCAGAAAGGTTGTTGGAGATAAAACCATCATCTCCACTTCTATGGATCTTCATGGCAACGTATCAAGGAGACTTGCCGAGGAAAGTGACTTGATAACTTGCTATAGAATGGCTCCACATGAAGATGCGATCGAATCTAAAAAAAGAGCCCTGGATAATTTGCTTGAGCGCCTTGAGAAGGATTTGGGAAAACCTAAATACAAAGCGTGGATACCCGTTCCTATTTTATTACCCGGCGAAAAAACAAGTACGAGGATTGAACCCGGAAAAAGTTTATACGCCAAAGTAGACCCGATCACAAAAAGGGAAGGTGTTGTTGATGCGGCAATCTGGATCGGATACGCATGGGCGGATGAACCCAGAAATCACGCCGTGGTCATGGTGACTGGAGATGATAAAGAAGCTGTTGCAGAGAGTGCCGAAGAATTGGCCCAAAGTTTTTGGGATGTCAGAAATAAATTTGTTTTTGTGGCTCCTGTAGCCACACTGGAACAGAGCATTAACAAGGCGCTGTTAAGTAAAAATATTCCTTATATCATTAGTGACATGGGGGATAACCCAACTGCAGGGGGAGCAGGAGATGTTACCTGGACCCTTCATGAGATTTTTAAGCGAAAGGAATTCCGGACAGAACAGGGTAAAACTCTTATTTATGCTTCAATTCCCGGGCCTGAATTGGTCGAATTGGCATTGAAGGCCGGAGTGGGTGCAGAAATTGAAGGTTATGCAGGGGCGGCGGTAGATGATCGTTATGCACCTCCTGTGAAATTGAAAGGAACAGTGACTGCCATTAAAAAGGGCGACAAAGATGCGGAGGTGGAAGTGGTTGTTAAGGTGGGAAGCGTATCTGTAATAGTTACAAAAAAAAGAAAACCTTATCATAAGGAAAGTGATTTTACGGAACTGGACCTTAAACCGCGTGAAGCGGATATTTTAGTAGTTAAGATAGGTTATCTTGTGCCGGAATTATATAATATGAGAGCAGACTGGGTAATGGCATTAACCCCTGGAGGTGTTGATCAGGATTTAAGCAGACTTGATTATAAAAGGATTGTCAGGCCGATGTTTCCTCTAGATCCTGAAATGGAACAACCCGACCTTTCAGCGCGATTGATTCCTGTCTCAGGGTCTTGATTTCTGTAGTAAGTTAAACGGTAAAACCAGTTGCCTTCGGGCAACTGGTATCCAGGGGAAAATAAGCGATATGTTTCTAATACAGCTTTTTTTTCAAATTTTGTCAAGAACGATTCATGTAATATGAATCTGATGTAACAAAGAATAGTTAAAGTCTTGATTCAAACTTCTGAACCTTTTTTTCTTTTAATTCGTTTCGACGAATTCGCATTTCAATTTTCTTCAGAAAACTTTTAATTTCTTCTCTGCTCGGGGAATGAATTTGTAACATAGCAAGGTGTTTATGTCTTAGTGTAACCTAAGAGTTAAAGTAAACATGTTATATAAATTACCTTCTAAAATGACGCCGCACAAGCAGTTGATCCGGTCTTGATTTAAGTTTATTTCTCTGTATTTTTTGGGAAGTCAATCTCCAATTTAGAAAGTTGAGTATCCAGTTCGAGAAGAAAAACCTTTAGCTCTAAAGAATGGATGAGCAAATCCTTGTACTTTACCTTTTTCATAAATAGCAAAATTCTTTTTTTGATTCAATATCCAATGGATAAAAAATAAATAGCAATTGATACATATAACGTTTGAATTGCATCCTTAGTATAGAAGATTCTTTTTAGACGTATTATTTAAAATTGATTAACTTTAGACAAGAATAACAAAAGTGAAAGCCCCTCTTTATGATAAAATCTTTACCCTACCTATTTTGTATTTTTACTTTTATTGGTTTTTCCCAGGATTTTTCCCGGCTAACCTATTTAAGCGATGACGTAGCCGAGACGTCCGGGCTTATTCATTTTAGTGACAGATTAATTACCCATAATGACTCGGGAGGAATGAATGCTTTGTATGAAATTAGTACAGAAAACGGAAACGTGTTGCGGACCGTTGAGGTTGAGAATGCTTCTAATGTAGATTGGGAAGATATTTGTCAAGACAATGAATTTATTTATGTTGGAGATTTCGGAAATAATAACGGGGATCGAAAGAATCTTCGGGTATATAAGATTTCCAAGGATGATTATTTGAGTTCGAATAGTGTTGTTGCCGGGATTATTGACTTTTCTTATGGAGATCAGAATGATTTCGAAAGCTCACCCAATGATACTAATTTTGATGCTGAGGCTTTAATAGCATTCGGTGAGGATCTTTTTATTTTTACAAAAAACTGGGTAGATCAGAGAACGAATATCTACAAACTTTCTAAAGCACCAGGCACCTACGAGATTCAGCGAATCGATGAATTTAATCCTTCGGGCCTTATAACAGGAGGCACTTACAATTCCGGCTCCAATAAGGTTCTTCTGACAGGCTACTCAGGGATCAGGGCGTTTTTAATTGAATTATCGGGCTTTTCAGACGGTATTTTTTCAAATGGCACGATAGAGAAAAATACGCTGAACATACCTTTAAGTGAATCCTTCCAGACCGAAGCGATTGCCTATTCGGATGCATCACAGCATTTTATTAGTGCAGAAAAGAATGCACTCGGAGATGCAGCCCTTTATTCATTAATTACAGAGACACTGAGCGTGGAAGATTATGATCTAATTGCAAATAAAGTCTTTCCAAATCCGGCTAAGGATTTCCTGCATGTGGATGACCGGTTTTATTCCGGGAAAATTGAGATCTACAGCATACTTGGTGAAAAGGTTTTTGAACATGATATTATCGATAATAAGCCCTTAAATATTTCTGATCTGGCTCCGGGAGTCTATATTTTAAGGCTTTCAAATGAAAACAGCTCGGAAAGTATGAAGTTCATAAAAGAATGATTTTTTATCTTGATACAAGGGTTGAGAGAATTGCAATAGATAAGAAATATAATAATTATTGTATTTTTATAAAATACTGAAAATCAAAAGCAAACAATAGTTCAGTTTGAAAACCCGTTTTAGCTATGAAAAATCTGGTTCCCCTCATCCTGTATTTTTCCTTTACCCTTTTGGGGTATGGTCAACACGTCAGTGACTTTGAATCACTGACCGAAGAAGGCCAGGATTCGAGGTTCAATTTACCCGACTCACATACCTTTCAAATCCTTTTTGACACTCAGGATTTCCTGGATTTAGGTGGCGTTATTCCTGAAAATTGGTCTGGCCCAAATCTGGATTTTGCTGGATATGTTCCCAGAGACGGGAGCAGCAGGTACGGATATCTTTCAATCAATTCTGAAATTGCACCAGGAGCCGTAACCATTCTTGATATAGAGTTTGATGATAAATTGGGACAATGGAATGTAGATGGTTCTGAACTGGTGGATTTTTCATATGATTTTCCATTTGAATTTGCCACGGCTGCGAATTGTTCGGGAACCGTTACCCCATGGAATACGATTATATCATGTGAAGAGTACACAAGTATTGAATTGGAAGCAGATCCAGATTATCCCTTTATTATTTCGAGAGATTTGAATTTAGACGGCTACGATGATTTTGGTTGGGCGATTGAAATTGATCCTGCAACAAAAAAAATAATCAATCAAAAAGGAGGAAGGAATGACAAAGACAAACTCTGGGCAATGGGAAATTTTAAGCATGAAAATGCGGTAATAAGAGCGGATCAGCGAACGGTTTATCAAGGCGCGGATGCGGCATATATCAACAATGATCCAACAAATGGGGGTGATGGCTATCTGTTCAAATTTGTGGCCTCGAATCCGAAAGATCTTAGTGAGGGAGAATTATATGTTTACAAAGGAGACAAAAAAACGAATCATGAATGGGTAAAACTTGCCAATGACACTCAGGAAAATCAAAACTCAACTCTTGCACAATGTAAAGCTTTAGATGCTACGCCCTTCGGTGGAATTGAAGATGTAGAAATAAACCCAAAGGACAGTCTAATCTATTTTGCGGTAAAAAGAGAGACAATTGGAGACATCATTAACAAAGGAGTCATTTTTAGATTTAAGGATACAGGTGCGGGGATTGAAAATTTTGACATATACGCAGGAGGCAACAGCATTTATGACGGTGTTGAATGGGGCAAAGGAAACGATAATCTGGTTTTTGATGATAAGGGTAATTTATGGGTAGCTCAGGATGGTGGCGACAACTATATTTGGGTGGTTGAAGACGGGCATACTGAAATCAACCCTAAGGTTAAAATTTTTGCACGTACACCTTTGGGAAGCGAACCTACGGGCTTGACTTTTACACCGGACCACAAATATATCTTTATGTCTATTCAGCATCCTAGTTCTTCCAATGAAGCGAATCAGATTGATGCCTTGGGTAATTCTGTGAACTTTGATCAGGATGTTACTTTGGTTATCGCAAGAAAAGAAAATTTGAATTATCAGGTTAAAGATCCAGTTGATGAAATTATGATATCTCAGTATTATCACGACGCGGATAGTGGAAGTAAATGGATCGAAATCAAGAATATCTCAGGAACTTATCTTTACGAATCAAGTTATTATTTGAACTTATACGATGGTGCTACCTTTAATGCGAATTCACCGGGTGAACCGGCAGCCATACAGGCCATTCCGGCAATGGAAATCGATGAAGTTCTTCTTTTTAAAAATGACGGAGCTCTTATTCCTGAGGCATCGCACCTGGGAATAGAGAATCCGATGGTAAGTGCTGTATGTAATTTTGATGGTGATGACCTTATTTTTATTTCCTCAACACCAGGAAATTTAAAATATAACAATCGGAGGGATTTTTTAGGAACAACCTCCCCAAATACATCTTGGGGTCAAAACTCAATT
>CP070731.1:1470009-1471953 GCA_020347545.1 Flavobacteriaceae bacterium
ACTTTAATATCTCAAGGCCGAAGATTGCTGTACTGGGACTCAATCCACATTGCGGTGATCAGGGAGTTATAGGTACGGAGGATGATGATATTGTCAGGCCTGCTCTTGAAAAAATACAGAAAAAAGGGCAACTTGTTTATGGGCCTTACGCGGCCGATAGTTTTTTTGGGAATGAAACGTATAAATCATTTGACGGTGTTTTAGCAATGTACCTTGATCAGGGACTTGCTCCCTTCAAGACACTGGCCTTTGGGAATGGGGTTAATTTTACGGCAGGTCTCGAAAGAATAAGAACCTCTCCGGACCATGGAACTGCCTATGAAATAGCCGGGAAAGGGTTGGCAGATTACGGATCTTTTAAGGAGGCTATCTTTATGGGAATCAAATTGTTCAAGGCAAGAAAGGAATACAAAATCCTTGATTCGGATAAATTAAGAATTCATAAAGAAAAGAAAAAGCAATATTCTAGATAATTTATTTTTAAATACTCAATTTTTTCCTATCTTTGCGCGCTCAAAATTATGTTCAGATGAAAAAGTCAAATGATTTTGTGTTGTCGTTTTTTGGATTAAAAGAAGGCAAGCACGTATTTGAATATAAAATTGACAAACAGTTCTTTGAGTTCTTCGGGTTCGATGAGTTTTTGGATGCAGATTTCAAGGTAGTCCTTGAGTTTGTAAAAAAAAGCACCTTACTGGAATTGTATTTTTCATCTGAAGGGGTGGCAACTGTTGCCTGTGACGTGACAAATGAGCCGTTCGAACTACCGATTGAAGGGGCGCTGAATTTAGTGGTTAAATTCGGTGAAGAATTTAATAATGATAATGAAGAAGTGTTGATTCTTCCCCATGGAGAACATCAGTTAGACCTGTCTCAATATATATATGAGATGATCGCTCTGGCAGTTCCTCAAAAAAAGCTACATCCGGGTATTGAGGATGGGAGCTTGCAATCGGACATACTGAAGAAGCTGGAAGAATTGAGCCCTGATAAAAACAAGGAAGTTAAAGATATAGATCCCAGATGGGATGATTTGAAGAAATTACTAATAGATAAAAAGAAGTAGAGATGGCACATCCTAAAAGAAAAACGTCAAAACAAAGAAGAGACAAAAGAAGAACTCACTACAAGGCAGTGAGTCCTCAGATCGCAAAAGATCCTACTACTGGCGAAGCTCATTTATATCATCGTGCCCACTGGCATGAAGGAAAGCTTTACTATAGAGGTCAGGTTTTGATTGATTCACAAGAAAATCAGGCATAAGTCAGATTTCAACTTATATGTAAAAAAACCCTCATTTATGAGGGTTTTTTTGTTGATTTACGCTGAAAACTGACAAAAAATGTCTTTTTTTGGTGAATTGACATTTTTAATTTTATTACTTTTGGACTCTGTTTTTATATTTTAATTCTTTTATTTACGTATAAAACAGCAAATAAAAAGACATGACTAAAGTTACTGCTGCGATTACCGCTGTTGGGAAATATGTTCCCGATTATATTCTCACAAATAAGGAGTTGGAGACCATGGTGGATACCAATGACGAATGGATCACAACGAGAACAGGGATAAAAGAGAGAAGAATTTTAAAAGACGAGGGAAAAGGAACTTCCTATTTGGCCATAAAATCAGCTGAAGATCTCATTGCAAAAACCGATCTTGATCCCAGGGAAATAGAGATGGTTATTCTATGTACTGCGACTCCGGATATGCAGGCTGCTTCAACCGGAGCTTACGTGGCTTCAGAGATAGGGGCAGTGAATGCCTTTTCTTTTGATTTGGAATCGGCATGCTCAAGTTTTCTTTATGGAATGTCTGTTGCTGCAGGTTATATAGAATCGGGACGGTATAAGAAGATTCTGTTGATTGGTGCGGATAAGAATTCTTCCATGATCGATTATACGGACAGGGCTACCTGTATCATTTTTGGAGACGGGGCCGGAG
>CP070731.1:1472053-1476322 GCA_020347545.1 Flavobacteriaceae bacterium
AACAGGAAAACGATAAAGGCCAATGGAGACGATTTATGCTTTGTAACGGCCAGTATTGTAGACAGAGATGGGAATTTATGTCCAACAGCCTCAGACCGGCTAAATTTTAAAGTTGAGGGAAATGGTGAGTTTCGGGCCGTATGCAACGGTGATGCGACTTCTTTAGAGGTTTTTCATGAACCGACGATGAAAGTTTTTAATGGTAAATTAGTGGTTTTGGTAAAATCTCTTGAGTCATCGGGAGAGATTAGCTTAACCGTTTCGGGCGAAGGACTCAAAAAGTCGAAACTTAAAATTAACGCTTCGCTGCCCTAATTAAAATTACTACTTTGGTTGCCGGAAAATATTCCTAATCATTATTTAATATATACAATATGAAATCAATTTTTACTTATACTGTTTTGAGTCTGATGTCACTGCTGATATTGAATTCGTGTATTAATAAAGAAAAGAATAATTCTTCCGAAACCAGGAAGAATGAACTTCATACCGGGGATAGCGGAGACAAGGTAGATGATCACTCTGATGCAGATTGGAAATTGGTTTGGTCCGATGATTTTGATGGAGTCCGCATTGATACGAATAACTGGAATTACCAGATTGTAGAAGCCGGACGATTCAACGACGAATGGCAGCGGTATACAGACAGTGATAAAAATGCTTTTATTGAAGACGGTAATCTGGTCATTAAGGCAATTCACGAAAGTGAGGTTCACGGCATGGATCAATATACTTCGGCCCGTATGCATACGGCAAATAAACAGGCCTGGAAGTATGGCAAGATCATAGCAAGAATGAAGCTTCCGAAAGGGAATGGTATCTGGCCAGCTTTTTGGATGTTGGGTGCCAATATCAACGAAAACGGAGGGGATACGCCATGGCCTCAATCCGGTGAGATAGATATCATGGAGTTTTATGGGTCAAAAGATGAGTCAGTTGTAGAAGCTAATATTCATTATGCCGATAAAACGGATTCTCATAAAATGATGGGGGCTGTTCCCTACAGATTAAAGGAAGGTAATTTTACAGAAGGATTTCATGTCTTTGAATTGGAATGGGGCCCTGAAAGTATTTCATGGTTCCTAGATGGAGAGAAATATGCTACTGTTGACATCACTTCTGATGAATTTACCGAGTTCCACGAAGAATTTTTTATACTGCTCAATGTTGCCGTGGGTGGAAGACATGCAGGCCGACCTGATGAATCAACTAAATTTCCTCAGCAAATGTATATTGACTGGGTCCGAGTTTATCAGAGAAAATGATGTTGGATGTCATGATTAGAATTTGGTTAATTTCCGGGCTGCTTTTATTGTCGGGCTGTTCGAAGAAATTAAACAATGAGAAGGGTGTTAAAGACCTGAAAAGAGAAATTGATTATCGTGCCCTTCTTGATACAATATGGAGAACTGAACAAGGACCGATTTCCAAAAGAGATTCCCTGATGCGGATTTACGGAGCAGAATCAGTTGAAGTCTTAGAACAGCAAAAAATCTATGAGAGGAATCATCGTATTAACGAAAAGATTATTTGTAATTTACTGGATGAAAATGGCTGGCCGGACCCGGATTTGACGGGGAATAGAGGTAATTGGACAATTTGCAACGTGATCCAGCATGCTGATAACGAGGTAAGAATCAAGTACCTTCCGATGATGAGAAAAGCAGTTCAGGATCAAAAACTTGAACCCCGATTTTTAGCGCGAGCGGAGGACAGAATTGCAACCGAAAGAGGTGATCTACAGTTGTACGGAGGCCAAATGAAATATTATCCGGAAACAAAAAGTTTTAATCTCTGGCCGGTTTATGACCCTGAAAACATTGATAAAAGAAGGGCTGAGATAGGGCTGGAGCCAATCGAGGTGTTTTTAAAGAACAGGTTTGATTTTGAATGGGATCTGGAAGAACAAATACAAAGGTCAAAAGAGTTTGAAAGGGCCAGACAAAGTAAAATAGAAAATTGAGACGATCGCGGCACATACTTCCAATTATCATAGTGAGTCAATTTTGCTGTACTTCGCTTTGGTTTGCAGGAAATGCCGTATTAAACGATCTTGTAATTCACCTCGGTCTTGATCCTGCATCACTGGGACATTTGACATCTGCTGTTCAATTCGGATTTATTATTGGCACTCTTGTTTTTGCTGTTTTAACAATAGCTGATCGCTTTTCACCTTCAAAGGTGTTTTTTATAAGTGCCGTATTGGGAGGGATTTTTAATGTTGGTTTAATCTGGGGTATAAATTCCCTATCCGGTATTTTAGTCCTGCGCTTTTTTACAGGCTTCTTTTTGGCAGGAATATATCCTATTGGGATGAAAATAGCAGCTGATTATTACGAAAAAGGTCTTGGTAAGTCTCTGGGTTTTCTTGTTGGTGCATTGGTACTTGGAACCGCTATTCCTCACCTCTTAAGAGACTTAAGTGAAGGCTATAGTTGGAAATCAGTAATGATAGCAACTACAAGTATTTCTTTTTTCGGAGGGTTGCTCATGGTTTTATTTGTCCCTGACGGACCTTTTAGAAAAAGGAGTCAACAATTTGATTTTTCTGCATTTTTTGAAGTTTTTAAAAATGGTCAATTTCGATCTGCTGCATTTGGATATTTTGGACACATGTGGGAGTTGTATGCTTTTTATGTATTTGTACCTGTGATGCTAAAAGGGTTCAGTGCGATACATCCTGAGGTTTTGTTTAATGTACCGTTAATTTCTTTTTTTGTTATTTCTTCTGGAAGTCTTTCTTGCGTTATCGGCGGTTATCTTTCTCAAATATATGGGGCTAAAAAGGTTGGATTTCTGGCTTTACTCTTATCCTGTGCGTGTTGTTTGATTTCACCAGCCATCTTTGCCTTTGGATCGGAGCATATGTTTATTGGATTTCTTATTTTCTGGGGTATGGTAGTCATCATGGATTCTCCCATGTTTTCTACTCTGGTTGCTCAGAATACAACTGCCGAGAAAAAAGGAACCGCTTTGACCATTGTAAACTGCATTGGATTTGCGATTACAATACTCAGTATTCAATTGATGAACGAAATGAACCAAATCACGGATTCCAGTAATATTTACGTATTTTTAGCAATCGGGCCTGTTTTGGGGCTTATTTCGTTAAGGACAAATTACCAAACATCGGATGAGGACATCGTTACCTGAACGGTATTCTGGAATCTTCATTTTAGACGTCGTCATGACAGAATTTTTATAAAATTCAATGGACAAAACTAAAACCCCCTGGCATTTCCTGTTTTTACTCATTCTGGCAGGAGAATCCGCATTTATTCTGCCTTTTGTTCTCAGCAGAGTTTTCAGGCCAACTGTGCTTCAAACTTTTGGCCTCGATAATATTGAGTTGGGAATTTGTTTCTCGATTTATGGAACTGTAGCCTTGCTGTCCTATTTTTTTGGAGGCCCTCTGGCAGATAAATATGCTCCTCGAAAGCTCATAGCCATGTCGCTTTGGCTGACCGCTTTGGGAGGATTGTATTATGCCACATTTCCAAGTTATACTGAAATGAAATTTCTTTACGGATACTGGGGGTTTACCACTATCTTTTTATTTTGGGCGCCCATGATCAAAGCTACAAGGATCTGGGGTGGAGCAACTTCGCAAGGAAAAGCATTTGGAATACTCGATGGTGGACGCGGACTCGTAGGAGCTCTTTTTGGAACATTAGGTGTTCTCGTTTTTTCCTGGGTTTTTAAGACTGATATTTCAACTGCCACTGCCGAAGAGAGTAGAGAAGCTTTTAAACAGGTAATCATCATATCTTCTGCAATCATCAGTATTGTGGGGCTTATGGTATGGTTTTTAATGAAGTTTGATGTGTCTGTTGAAAACAAGATCGTTTTGGAAAAAATATCCATGTATGAAATTAAGGAAGTATTGAAACTTCCGGCCGTTTGGTTGCTCATGCTTATCATTCTTTGTGCCTACACCGGATACAAAATAACCGACCTGTTTTCTCTTTACGCCCAGGATGTAATGAAATACGATCAGGTTCAATCGGCACAGGTAGGAACATTTTTGATGTTTATCAGGCCTGTAATAGGTGTTTTTATAGGCATATTGGCGGACAGGTCACAAACTACACTTTGGCTCCTTATCAGTTTTATTGTTACCTTTTTTGGCTCCCTGCTTTACGCATTGGGTTATATCACTCAATCGGAAACAGCTTTGTTCTTTGTTTCAATTTTTATCGTGGCTTCGGGAGTTTACGCAGCGAGAGCTCTTTATTTCTCGGTTATGGAAAAAGGGCGAATACCGCTTAT
>CP070731.1:1476422-1480391 GCA_020347545.1 Flavobacteriaceae bacterium
ATAAAGGAAGG
Source organism: Flavobacteriaceae bacterium (assembly GCA_020347545.1). Lineage (GTDB taxonomy): Bacteria > Bacteroidota > Bacteroidia > Flavobacteriales > Flavobacteriaceae > Lutimonas. Next base: position 1,476,434 of record CP070731.1, read on the forward strand.
TTTTAATAATCTAAGTGCGTCAGAAGAATATGATAATTTATTCTATGCAGGCTATTCCAGAGCTATCGGCGACTGGCTTCTAGGCATGAATGCCACACGGCTTTTTACATTAAAATATGGAAAAAATAACCAGGTATTATCTATTGGTCGTGTACAAACGCCGACCTTAGCCATGGTTGTTAAGCGGTTTACTGACATTAAAAACTTCAAGCCCGTCCCCTATTGGGAATTAAACACTACCTACAGGGATACGAGCTTTAGATATGAAGATGGAAGGTTTTACACCAAAGAAGAAGGTCAAATTATTGCAGATAAGATTTCCAAAGAGGAAATTGAAATCATTGATATTGAAAAGAAAAAGGGAAAAGAATATGCTCCTAAACTTTTTGACCTTACCGGTCTCCAGGTTTATTGCAATACCAAATTTGGAATGACCGCTGAACAGACATTGAGTACCGCCCAAAAGTTATACGAATCTAAAGTAATCACGTACCCCAGAGTAGATACTACATTTTTATCGAATGACATTTATCCAAAAGTTCCCGGTATTCTCAAGAATCTATCCAGATATAAGGACCTGTGCAAACCACTGCTGAAAAATAAAATAAAAAAATCTTCAAAGGTATTCAATGATAAAAAGGTAACCGATCACCATGCCATCATCCCAACGGGAATGGAAATTCATCTTACTGCCGATCAGCAAAAAGTATACGACGCCATTGTCAAAAGGTTTATTGCTGCCTTCTATCCGGATTGTGAAGTTGCACATACAAATGTCAAGGCTGGTATTGAAGGATATATTTTTAAAACCAGTGGCAAAGTTATTATGGTTCGCGGATGGAAAGATGTCTTCAACAATACAAATCAAACAGGAGAAAAGGAAACAGCTTCACTTCCTCATTTTAAAAAGGGTGAAAAAGGAAACCATACGCCATCTTTTGTTGAAAAGGAGACGAAACCTCCAAATCAATTTACTGAGGCATCATTACTGAGATCTATGGAAACCGCAGGCAAGGATATTGAGGATGATGAAATGAGAGACCTTATGAAGGAAAATGGCATTGGAAGGCCTTCCACACGGGCCAGTATCATTGAAACTCTTTTTAGAAGAAAGTATATTATTCGAAACAAGAAGCAGATTCTTCCTACACAAATGGGTATGGATCTCATCGCTACAATTCAGAATGAACTACTGAAATCGGCCGAGCTGACAGGCAGCTGGGAACGAAAACTAAAAGAAATTGAGCGGGGGCAATATCCTCCAGGGTCCTTTATAAGGCAAATGAAATCCATGGTAGATCAATTGGTTTATGAAGTGAGGTCAGATACCTCACCCCGATCCATTACTATGGTCGCGGATCTGCCAGAATACAAACAGAACCGGAAGAAAAGTAAGGCCTTGACACTTGTTGGCGCTCAATGCCCAAAATGCGAGAAGGGAGTTATGGTTAAGGGATCTAAGGCATACGGGTGTAGTAATTATAACAGCGGTTGTGATTTCATTCTTCCATTTCGATTTAAAAAGAAGAAAATTTCTGAAAAACAGTACCTGAGATTACTTGAGAAAAAAGAAACAGTTCAACTCAAGGGTTTTCAGGAATCAGAAAGAAAAATAAACGGAAAGTTAATCTTAAACGATCAGTTTCAACTGGAGTTTCAGGAAAAAATTGATGATCAGGCCAAAACAAAAAATACCATCAGAAGCTGCCCCAAATGCGGTAAAGGAACTATAGTCAGAGGTAAAACAGCCTATGGCTGCAGTCAATATAAGGAAGGGTGTGATTTTGTTTTCCCTTTTGAAAAACTACGTAATCTTGCTAAGGGTCAAAAACTGACAGAAGAAATGGCTCTCAAAATTATGTCATCCACCTAGTTTGAATATAACGCTTAAATTTTTACTAGTCGATAATCGAAACTCCGTTAAGGTCGGTTGTCAGGACCTCGCTCATATAATCAAAATAGGGCCTCAAAGCTCTAAAGGACCTGATTACTTCATCCTTGAACTCAAGAGCTAGTACTTCCTGATCGGTAAATTTTCTAATGGCTATAAATGCCTTTTTTCGGATCAAATCGATAGCAGGGTCATCTTTTTGAAATCCTTTGGGTGCCGTTTTTAACTCATTACCTTCAAGTCTGCCGTTAAAATATTTTTTGAAATCCGGAGCCGCCAGAATTTCTCTTATTTCGACATCGCTGATTTCAAACTCTTTCCTAATTCTAAACAAATCTTCTTTGTTAGGGCCCCAGAACCCACCCGCTAAAAACGACTCTCCCGGGCTAATTCTTAGATAATATCCTCCCCGAAGGCTTTTACCACTTCTGCTGAATGAACCCGCAAAATGAGATTTATAGGGAGTTTTATCTTTTGAAAATCGAATATCCCGATAAATTCTATAAACTTTAAGTTTTTCAATCTCATCTTCTTCAGAAAGGCCATCCTTAATCGATTGGTAGAAAATTTCCACTTCTGATTTTAGTGCGTCAAATTGAGGCTTGTGCTCTTTGAACCATTCGCGGTTATTATTTTTCTTTATTTTTTTTAAGAATTCTAATACTTCCTTATCTACTTTCATAATGGATTCCAGAATTATTTCTTTTAATGTTGTCGTAATTGTCGAGCAACCTTACTTCCTTTGAAGTTTTTATAACTACTAAATAAAGCAATGAGTAATAAGAAGCCCGAAACTATATAAACAAAATTAGGTATCGGAACCGGATCGCCGGTGGCGTACGAATGAAGGCCCGTCAAATAATAGTTTACACCAAAAGAAGTCATGATGATCGAGAAAAATGCAAATGTACTGGCAACATTGATGGCCAAATCATTATTTAATCGAGGAATCAATCTCATGTGTAATACGATCGCGTAAATAATAATACTGATCAATGCCCAGGTTTCTTTTGGGTCCCAGGCCCAGTATCGCCCCCAGGATTCGTTCGCCCAGATTCCTCCAAGAAAAGTTCCTATGCTAAGTATGAATAACCCTAGCGTCATTGACATTTCATTTATATAGGATAGCTCCTTTATTTTAGTATTGAGCAATCGCTCATTCTTTTCTGACTTAAAAATAATCATCAGCTGAGCCATAACACCTAATAAGGCCGATAAGGCCAATGGAGCATAACTACTTATAATGGTGGCCACATGTATTTTAAGCCAATACGATTTTAGGACAGGCATCAGATTGGTTATTTCCGGACTCAACCAATCCAGGTAACTCACGAATAAAAGAGTTCCCGCGAAGATACTTGACAAAGGAAGAGAGAAATCCGATTTTCTGAAAAACAACAAACCAAAAAGCATCAAACCCCAGGAAACAAAAACAACCATTTCATAACCGTTACTCCATGGAGGGTGACCGGCTATATACCATCTTAATACCAAATTAAAACTCTGTAGTAAAAAAGTAATCAACGTGATAATTACAAATAGATTTATGGTATTTCTGATTAATTTGTTACGATAAAAAATCCTGACTAAAGCGAGTAACAACAAAATAAAGCCAAGAGAAAAATAAGCCTGGAACAACCAAAAATTCAAATTGAGTTCATTGTACCATAATTCGGCTTCAATACGCTCCTTAGAAGGAATAATATCGGAAGCCAAAACATCCTGATACTTTTTAATATATGCAAGTCTGTCTTCTGCCTGGGTCCAGTCTCCTGAAAGTTTTGCCTCCTGAATACTCATAAAATAAATTGGAATAATCCCTTTTACAAAGCGCGCATCTTCCTCCTCAAAATCATTGAAATCATGGTTGGGGTTGTACCAGGTCCTTGTAGGATCACCCTTCTTTGGAAATATCTTTAAATAGTTTCCGGATAGAACATTAAAAACCAGATTGAATCGTTCATCAACCGTCAATATCTCTTTGTCAAATTCATTTCGTTCCCCAGGTTTTTTTTCATTCGCTTCAAGAACAGCCTTCTCCAGCAGATAATTTTCCTGACTGTCAAG
>CP070731.1:1480491-1488557 GCA_020347545.1 Flavobacteriaceae bacterium
AAGGATCTGATCCCTTCATACGGGGTTGTTATATTCAAAGATGTGGAATTACTGCTGCCATGATCTCCGGTGTTCTCTGCATTGGCAAGCCGTCCTAAAACTAAAACTTTTTGACCGGATTCAGAAGGTAACGGAAGTAAGTTATCGTTCTTGATAAGGACCATGCTCTTCTCGGCAGCAACTCTTGCCAGAGCTACATGCGATTCTTTTTCTATTTCCTCATGGCCATAGGTTTCCTGATCGTCGCTAAAGGCATATTTAAGCCTTGTTTCAAGGGTTCGGGTTACAATCTTGTCTATATCTGCTTCGCTGATTTCTCCATTTTCTATTCCTTCTTCAAGAATTTCGTATTTGTATACTTGCTGATAGGGCATTTCAACATCCAGCCCTGCTTTTACGCTGCCTATTCCGTCATAGGTTCCTTTAAACCAATCTGAACTTACAAATCCTTTAAAACCCCATTCATCTCTTAAGATATCATTTAAAAGATATTTATTATTTGCCAGATATTCTCCCCTCACCTTATTGTAAGCACTCATGATGGAAGCCGGTTTCCCAACCTGTATGGTTTTCTTGAAATGGGGCAGATAAACTTCTCTTAAGGTTCTTTCATCAAGTTCAACATCAACCACGAACCTTGAATTATCCAGGCTGTTCAGGGCAAAGTGTTTTGGGCAGGCCATTACGTTGTGCTTCTCTATTCCTCTCACGGCGGCCACTCCAAATTCTCCGAGTAACCAAGGATCCTCCCCATAGGTTTCCTGGGCCCTACCCCAGGCAGGATGACGCAACAAATTGATACATGGCGTCGCAGCGTAATTTACTTTATTGGCTCTCATTTCAATGGCAATCACTTCATGAATTCTTTCTTCCAGATCCACGTCCCAACTTGCTCCGCGGGCCATTCCCACAGGAAATGTGGTCACACTATTAACTTTGTGGTCCATCACCCTGGCACCCCTTGGACCGTCTGATAATACCCATGGCGGAATATGTAATCTTTTGTTCTCACCAACATAAACATGTGGAAACCTGTTCTTCATTAAAAAGCCAATGGCCAATTTTGGTACCTGATACATTTTTTCCCCGTACATCTGATCGATCTTTTCCCTGAGATCCATCTTTGCGACCAGCTCCCTGGCAAGAATAGCATATCCTTCCTCACTCTCAGGTTCGGGCAGAAGTTCCTTATCGGCTTGTAATTCGTACATGTTATAATTGACACTTTTGTAATAGATTCCCGCACCAAGAATAACAAGCAATACTAAAATCACACCCAATACTTTCAATACTTTTATGGCAATTTTTTTCATGACCTCTATTATTGTGTTATTTTGACACAATATTACGACAAAAGTCTAAGGTGACCAAATTATAACAAGCTAAATAATGCCGAAGATTCAATCTTGAAATTTAAAAACCAAAAGGGACTAAACACTCTTTTCCATGAAGTAATCATCCATCACGAATCCGTTTCCAATATCCTGTACCAGTTCACCACGTTTCTCAAATCCGGAGTTTTCATAGGCCTGAATTGAACCTTTGTTAAAACGATTCACCGTTAACTGAACCGATACACAATTTAGTTCTCCGGCCTTCTCAAAAACATAATCCATTGCCCGTTTTCCGAATCCCTTCCCTCTTGACTCCTTAAGAAGATAAATTTTACTTAAAAAAATGGAATTTTTGCGTTGCTCATAGGCCAAATATCCGATATCCTTCTCATCATGCCTGATCAAAACATAACTGTAACCATTTTTGATCTGGTCCATCATACTTTCACTCGATTGAAATTTTTTAAGCATATACAGCACCTGTTCCTTTCCTATTATCGGTGTGTAATGTTCGTGCCAAATAATTTCAGCCATGCTGGCAATCAAGTCAATATCTTTCTTTTGGGTAACTTTTCTAAATTCAACCATTCAAATAATATAGATTTTATTTCAGCGTCCAGCCTCCATCGATCATGATGATCTCACCCGTGATCAGAGATGCCGCCTGTGAAGCGAGAAATACCACCACGGATGAAACCTCTTCGGGTTTCCCAATTCTACCCAACGGAATTCTCTCAATTACACTTTGCCTGAAGCCCGGATCTTTTAACCAGGGTTCCGTTCCAGGAGTTTTAATAAAGGTTGGTGCCACCGCATTTACATGAATATTGTATTTGGCCCATTCCGAAGCCAGGTTTTTTGTCATATGATTGACTGCGGCTTTACTCATACAATATACCGCTTCCTGATCCAAGGCTATGGATCCGGCTTGAGAGCTCATGTTGATTATTTTCCCTCCTCCCTGCTTTATCATTTGTTTGGCCACCATCTGAGAAGTAAAAAACATTGCCTTTACATTAAGGTTCATGGTCAGGTCATAATCGGATTCTGTTACATCTAAGGCATCATTTGCAGGAGCCACACCAACATTATTAACCAAAATATCGATACTGCCAAAATTGTCAATAATCTTTTGTATTGCACTTCGGATTTCCTGAACTGTCGATACGTCCATTTGCACCCTCATCACTCTTCTACCCATCGACTTGATCTCAGATTCCAGATCTGAGGCGCTATTGACATCTCTTAATCCCAAGGCAATATCGGCACCTGCTCCGGCCAAAGCCAACGCACAGGCTTTACCCAGTCCTTTTGCCGCCCCTGTGACCAAAGCAACTTTTCCTCTCAGATTAATTTCAAACTGACCATTTTTATTCATATACCACAATTTATAAAGGGTTAAATAATGGAAATTCTTTAGAAGAATAAAATTCGGATAATTTTGGAAAATATCCATATCAAAATCCATCTTATTCAAATTATCTTCAAAAAAAAAAGTAAATTAGCCTTATAATTTTACGTGCTAAATACGAATAACTTTTAATTGAAAATCGTTATTTTGGATTCAATAAGTTTCATTTAAATTTAACCGAATCCTCTAAATCTTAACAATTGATCAAGTTGTAAAACCTTTAATACGAGCCGATCATGAAAAGAATTATCGTAGATTACAAAAAACTTAACAACAACATTTTGGAACTATTGGTAAGTAGATTTCCCAACGGTTATGATGATCTGGATATCATTACGTTCAGGAATGCGAATTATGAACTCATAGAGGCTGTAGAGGTAAGAACTGAAGACACTATTTACCTTGTCAAGATAAGTAAACACGTAGCAGACAGCATGGAAAAATTTGGAGTGAATTCTGAAATAGTAGAGGAAAGTGAAGCAGAAAAAGAAGAGGATGATAAAATCCTCTCAAGCAGTCGCGAGGATGACGATGAATAGAAAAGCAAAGGAGAAAAAATATAAAATCCGGTTCATTCGTTTCAATGGACCGGATTTTTTTTAGATCACAACCTCACTTATTTGCACGATGGGTTGGATATTGGTAAAATTGGGCAAATCTCCCATGATTTCTTCGGCATTGGGGCCAAATGAATTTTGAAACGATTCCAAACTCTCAAAATAAAGATTTCCGATTGCCTCAAACTCAGGAGCCGAACCCGGTGCAGATCCTGAAAGCCCTTGTTCCACAGTTGCTCCCAGAACTGAATTACCCAATAGTTTCGCCACCATCCCAACATGATCATTTGAATAATATTGCATGTCAAAATGCTTTCCTTTCGCTTTGGGATAAAGCACACTTACTTTTATCGAGCCTTTTTTCATCTTTTTGTGTTTAAAATTTCTATTTATTAGATCCTATTATTTCTGCATCAGACTTGCGCTGTAATAGGCGTTTTCACCTGTTATTTTTCCATCATCATCAAAATCATGGATCAAAAATAACGGCATTACAATTTTTTTATCATCCGACTTTCTTGTCATTCTGACCTTCCACCAGGATTGTACAACCTTAGCATTTCCCAACCCATAATTTAGATAGTCCGGGTAGCCCTGAACGTCAATACCGGTAATATCATAAGCCTCCATCATTTTTTGCATTCCTTCACGATCCTGTTCCAGCGTCATAGCATCCGTTCCTACAGGCATATGAATATTTCTGAATCGTGCATCATCATGATAGTAACTATAAAATTTCTCCATATCCTTATTTTCAAGAGCGGCCATCATCCGCCTCACACTATTGATATAATCGTGATGGTTGTAAATGGTTCCATTTTTACGGGCGGCAAAACTTTCATTTAATTCTCTCCAAACCGTTCGGTCACTATAATCAATTACAGTTTCGATTTTGTTATCGGCGTTTACAACATAAAGTCTATGGACCGGCATGTCTATTTTTACACCTGTTTCGTTATGAACTCCCTTCAGGTGGTCCCATGTTTGTACCCAAACCACATCCTTTTGGTTATCATCCTTATATTCGATAGCATCCGGATAGGCACCATTTGTCCTTTCCAGGCTCAAATAGGCGACATTATCTTTCCACCATTTTACGGCTTTTCCGGCTCCTTCTTTGGTACCTGGCTTTGCGTCCTTATTGGAATTGGTACCGTTCCAGAATTTGTAGTCATCAGAAAGGAAACTCATTACTTTATCCGAATCACCAGCAACAAATGCTTTATTAAAGTTTTCAACTACATCAATAGCGGGGTGTTCAGAGTAAATGGTTCCGTTTTTCTTTTTTTGAGAATAGGTGGCGATGGTACAAACCATCAGTAAAGCAAGCGTTAATTTTTTCATATTTTAAGGTGATTAGATTTTATTAAATTCTGCATAAATAAATGTCAATTGACTTAAAGCTCCAATCAACCATGGACGAAAGCATCTAAAAAATGTCCGAAGATGTTCTAAATTTTTTCAAAAGGAATTGGGCACTTTAGGAAAACAACCTAAAATTCTTCAAAGGAGAGCTGATGTCAAGTTCAGAAATCTAATTTTCCTGGCTTTTAACTTTACTTGGGTGAAGAACTTTTCCGGCATAGATCGTGTCGCATTTTGCAAGCCCTATATTGCGAAAAAAATTGGTAACCGGTCCAAAAAAGGTTTTTAGGATTTTCACTTTGCCGTACTCAGGTTTCGAGGCTTTACCATAGATTCTTTGGCCGATTAATTCACACCCCCTTTTATCGAGAACATTGATCTTAAAATCAAGGCTGTCTTTTTGAACGGAGTACCAACCATCGGTTGATACGAGATTATTCTTTGTGCTCATCGCAACATCACCTGTGCTCAGTTTTCCTTGTGTGAGGTTCCAATCTGCCAGAAAATGGGTCACATTGGTGGAATCCCCCGCCTTCATAAAGGCCAGACTTGCAAAGTCGGAGCCCTTTGTGACGGCTAGTCCTGCAGGACCTGCAAACATCACTGCGCCTGCATCAGCAAGATTGAATTCCTGACTTCGTTTAAATTTATCAATGAGTTTATCCAGATCGATTCCATATACTTTTAAATCTCGTCCTTCAATGGAAAAATCTGCTGTGAGGGCCTCAAAAAAAGGAGCTGAACTATTGGGGTCCCAACTGAGCTTTGTATCAAAGTGGCCAATTCCAAGGAGTTTAATACGATCATTCTCGGAAAGACTATCATTTTTTTCAACAAAAAAGGTTGAAAGGTTGATGCCCTGATCCATAGAAGAAAGCTCAAAATTCATTTCCGGATCATCATTATACCAATAATCATACATCAGGCTGTATTTCTCTTTTTCCATGTTCAGCTCTGCATCCGATAAAAGAACCCGTTTGTCATTTAAGTCAACAACGTAATTGGCGGATAGGTTCAGCGGTATTTTATTGAGGTAAAGTTCCTGAATATAGGGAAGGTTTATAGGTGACATTTGAACCGATGCCTTTCCCTTGATCTTATCATTCCCAAGTTGAAAATCTCCTTTGATCATAGGGCTTTCAAAGGGTATGATCAGTTCCTTCTGACGGTCGATAATTTCCACTCTGAGGTCTTCCAAATGAATATTTGGAATTTTTAAATAAAGACCGGACCCTTCTGATTTTTCTTTCCTTTCCTTAGCTTTCGGGGTAAATCCTTCGGAGATGACCATTTCACCCGTACTGTCTCTTTCAATAATAAGCCTGACGTCTCTAATAAACAAGTCGTTTATAACAATTTGATTCGACAAGACCTCGCTCAGATTCACTTTGAAGGCAGCACTTTTAACACCTAAAATTAGCCTTTTCCCTGAATAAAAACCTTTTTTTTCCGGAGCATCAAATCTTAAATTCCTCAAAGTGACTTTCAAATCCGGGTATGACCACAAAGACCCAAGAGCAATATATTCAACGGAAAAATCACCAACTAATTCCTTATTCACACGGGAGAGTAGTTCCTTACTGATATCATTCTTTTGGATATTCAAATAGATAATCAGACCTGACCCTATAAGGGCCAGAACACCAAAGAAAAGCATGGCACCTCGTAAAACGATCCTTGACCTAACTTTTTTGTTTGCGGGTTTGGCTTCCATTAATTTAATAATTTCGCTAACTGTAATCCAAAACTATAGTAAATCAAAGTTAACCAAAATCCTGTTGAAATATGGCTTGAAAGAAAGGATATCATGATGAATGGAACTGCTTAAAATAGTTAAATATTAAGCTTCAGAGTCGATTCAACCCATTTTTCAAAATCACCCAGTTTCTTATATTCAGCTTTAAAGGCATCAATATCCTTCATCACAATAAAATTGTATTTATTCATGTAAGAAAACATTTTGAAGAGGTCCTTTCCCATGAACAGATAAGTGAATATTCCGGGTAGCTTTTGATAGGTTATGGGCCTGTTTAACCCCTCCGAGATGATTTCAGCCTGTTCCTCTGCAGATTTCTGATCGGTTGCCAAATTCAAAGTTTTGCCTTTGTATTTGGAGATATTTGTGATCACCTGGGCTGCTATCCTGCCAATATCTTCAGTGCTAATAAGCTGCTGAACCGTCTTCTTATTAAGGGGTAAAACCAACTTCCCCTTCTTTAACCGCTTGAGTACTTCAGGGTTTAAAAGGTTTTCCATGAAAGAGGCCGGCCTGAGAATTGTGTAGTCCAATTCACTTTTGCCGATATAATTTTCAATGATGTACTTGCTTTCAAAATGTGGGATTCCTGAATTTAAATGAGCACCCATGACTGAAGAATAAACCAAGTGGGGAACCTGTTGTTCCGTTAACAGATCCACTAGATTGCAGGCCTGCTCAATTTCTTTTTTTGCCCCTTGTTCGAATCCCTGTACCAGAAAAAAAATATCAATATCGGGGAGCAGATCTGCAAATGAATCGTGATTGTCAAGGTCACCTTCGACGATTTCCACGCCCTGAGCTTTTAAATTTTTGGCTTTTACAGATTGGGCATTCCGTGTTAATCCAAAAATTTCAAGGCCTGTATCGGAAAGGTGTTTTGCCAAAGCACCTCCCTGATTGCCCGTAATTCCGGTGATAAATACCCTTTTAATAACCTCCATTTCTCAATATTCTTTTGAACCGTGCGAAATCTTATACCTGATTGACATCAAATTTCAGCGATTTTTGATTCTTATAAAATACATTTAGGACGAACGATTGTGTATTATGTCCGAGAGGTACCAAATTGTTTTCAAAAGAAAAAAGGGATCAGTACCTGACCCCTCTTATCCAAAATAAATATTCTTTATACTATTGCTGAAGGAATTCAACGAATAAACCTTCATCATTTTTACTCACCTTTGCCAATTTGTTTTTTGTCAACCCCTTGATGGTCTTATCCCACTTCTTGTTGGACAATCCCGATTGGGTTTTCAAGTCAGACAATTCTATCTTTTCAGCTTTTTGCAGCATTTGTAAAACTGATTTTTCATCCTCATTCAATTCTACAGATGGCGCTTTTTGTTCAGGCTTCATTTGAGGGAAAAACAATACTTCCTGAATAGAGGCATTATTGGTCAGAAACATGACGAGCCTGTCAATGCCAATACCAATCCCTGAAGTCGGTGGCATACCATATTCCAGGGCTCTTACAAAGTCCATATCAATAAACATGGCCTCATCATCTCCTTTTTCAGATAATTTCAGTTGATCCTGGAATCTTTCCAGCTGATCAATGGGGTCATTTAATTCAGAGTAAGCATTGGCCAATTCTTTCCCATTGACCAAAAGTTCAAATCGTTCCGTCAATTCCGGGTTAT
>CP070731.1:1488657-1495383 GCA_020347545.1 Flavobacteriaceae bacterium
ATATCACATACAACAATGTTGTAATATCCTTTTGTTACCAAGGCCACCAAACCTTTTTCCTCCAGCTCAGAATTCACTGTTTCTATATAAGAATAGGCCCAGTCATCATCTTTTGGAGCTTTAAAATTAAAATCCTTCGTAATAAGTAAATCATTAAAAGAGGAAGCAACGCTATCGGCGTCATCTCCGTAAGTCATCAATTGAAAATATTCAAGGATTTTATTAAGAGCTAACTGGAAATAGGGATATTCATCATCGCTGACAGTCCAATCCGTAAGATATGGATTAGGTTCCAGTACGATTTCACCATTTGCATTCTCTGAACCCCAGTTTTTGTTTGAGGAAACCGAGAAATCTTTGTAAACATAATCAAAAACTCTTGGCTTGGCCATGGCCAGCCAGGTTTTATAGACTATTTCTTCTTGTTCTTCTTTTGAATAGATGTCCTTGCCGAGAAGACTTACGATTTCTTCCAGCAATTCTTTTTCAATTCCTAGTTCTGAGGTTCTGGGGTCGGCTTCCTTATATTTATAGATATAACTTCTGAATTCTACATTTGAATAATCCATTTGTCCAAATGCAAAATACGTAAAAGCCAACAAGATGTAGGTTACGTGTAATTTTCTTTTCATAGGCGCAATTTCGTTCAACTTTTCTTTTATGGTCAACATAAAACACTAATATTCAGATTATTATCTAATTATTAGTTGATCAGTTTTACTAAAAAATAAATTGAACTTTAGGGGATTCAACTATTTTCTTGGGGGCAATATAAGGCAAAACAGCTTAAAAACCAAATTTAAGCACAACATAGGCATAAGAAAATACACGTTAAACCTAAGAAAATTAGAAAGTTAAGCAATTGATGGCCTAGTTGCTAAGCATCACAGGCATTACCAGCATTGTAATTTCTTCTCCTTCTTCCAAACCGTCAATCGGGGTAAGAATACCGGCTCTGTTCGGTAAAGACATCTCTAAAAGAATATCATTTGAATTCAAATGATTTAACATTTCCAGGAGAAATCTTGAATTAAATCCAATCTGCATATCATCTCCTTCATAACTGCAAATAAGTCTTTCATCTGCTTTATTGGAAAAATCCAGATCCTCTGCAGAAATCTTAAGCTCCGTACCAGCCATTTTAAGTCGAATCTGATGTGTTGTTTTACTCGAGAAAATGGAAACACGTCGTACCGAATTGTAAAAGGAATTTCTGTCTAGAGTAAGTTTATTTGGATTTTCTTTTGGAATTACGGCTTCATAATTAGGATACTTACCATCGATAAGCCTGCAGATCAATGTACTGTTTCCGAAAGAAAATTTAGCATTCGTGTCATTATACTCAATCACGACATCCTCTTCATTTCCGGAAAGGATATTTTTCAATAAGGTCAGTGGCTTCTTGGGCATAATAAACTCCGCCACTTCGCTTGCGCTGACATCCTTTCGAATATATTTTACGAGCTTGTGTGCATCAGTAGCAACAAAAATCAGGTTTTCAGGGCTAAGTTGAAAAAATACACCACTCATTACCGGTCTGAGGTCATCATTACCGGAAGCAAAAATGGTTTTCGATATACCTGTGGCAAGAATACTCGCTTTTAGGGTAGTACTGCTTGGTGTCTCCAATTCAACTGCTTTTGGAAATTCTTCCCCGTCTGCGTAAGCCAAAGCATATTTTCCACTATCGGAACTTATTTCAATGGTATTGTTGTCCTCTACTTTAAAAGTCAGGGGTTGTTCAGGAAACGTTTTTAAAATATCCAAAAGAAGTCTTGCCGGCACTGCAATGGCTCCTGGAGCGTCAGATTCTACCTCGATCGAAGTACTCATGGTCGTTTCAAGATCAGAAGCAGAAATACTCAATTGATCATCCGTTAACTCAAATAGAAAATTATCCAGAATAGGGAGCGTATTATTGGTGTTAATCACACCACCTAAAATTTGTAATTGTTTCAATAACTGAGAACTGGAAACTATAAACTTCATTCTTTTTATTTTAAAATAGTCACGATTTGATGTATGTTCCGGCCAGAAGATTCGATTCCAAATGGAACTTTAAAGCCCTGATACTTTTCAAGTATCAACATTTGATCTTTTGGCACTGCATAAGCATACAAATATATTATTTTAAAGTTGAACTTTGAAAATTTATTTAGTGAGTATATTAACAATATGATATGTTAAGGTTTTCTTAATAATTAAGGCTATGGAACATAATTTCTTTAGATTTGTTCGACTGTCTGATAAGCATACAATTGACAAAGAATGATAATGATCGGTTGAATTTTGACCCTTATAGAACAGAAACAAGAAACCTCAATGATATATTTCTACAAAGAATCTATGAAAAGACGATTAACTTTATTTGTAATTGCAATTTTTACCTTTCTCATTTCATTTTCGCAAGCTCCGGAAAAACCTGGTTCCGCGGAAATATATGAGGATATTAAAAAGTTAAACTTTCTTGGATCGGTATTGTATCTTGCTGCTCATCCTGATGACGAGAATACGAGGCTGATATCTTATTTTGCAAACAACGTCCACGCAAGAACTGCTTATTTGTCCATAACAAGAGGGGATGGAGGTCAAAATCTTATTGGTCCTGAAATAAGGGAGTTGCTGGGTGTAATCAGAACAAATGAATTATTACGGGCCAGGCAAACGGATGGAGGAGAACAGTTTTTTACACGCGCCAATGATTTTGGCTATTCAAAACATCCTGATGAAACCTTGAAATTATGGAATAAAGAAGAAGTTTTAAAAGATGTTGTAAAGGTGATTCGAGAGTTTCAGCCTGATCTGATCATCAACAGGTTTGATGCAGAATCAGCTGGGAGAACTCATGGCCATCATACTTCATCGGCAATACTCAGTTTAGAGGCCTTCGATTTGGCTGCTGACCCCGAATTCAAAGCATACGGCCTGGATGCCTGGAAAACACCACGGGTTTTTTTTAATACACATTGGTGGTTTTATGGAAGCAGAGAGAAGTTTGAGGAAGTGGATAAATCGGAAATGATTGCCTTTGATACGGGAGTTTATTTTCCGACCCTCGGACTATCCAATTCCGAAATATCCTCTTTGAGCCGAAGCATGCATAAGTCTCAGGGATTTGGGAGCACAGGAACCCGGGGTACGGAAATGGAATATATTGAATTGCTCAAGGGTAATATGCCTTCAGATAAACAAAATGTCTTTGAGGGAGTCAATACAACCTGGTCCAGGGTCAAGGGAGGAGAAGAGATCAAAACAATTCTTCAAAAGGTTCAAATTGAATTCGATTTTACCGATCCTTCCAAGAGTTTACCGGATTTGATAAAGGCCTATCAAATGATACTTGCACTTGAAGACAGTCATTGGAAGGCTCAGAAACTTCCTGAGATAAAAGATATTATCGCAGCATGTACGGGACTTTATCTTGAAGCTGCGGCAGCACAGGAATATTCAACACAAAATCAAACAATAAAGGTGCGTCTTGAGGCGACAAACAGAAGTTCTGAAGACATAGTATTGAATTCTGTAAGGCTATTGCCACAGGCTAAAAGCATGGATTTTAAAATCGACTTAAAAGACAACATACCTTTTGGCAAAGAAATTGAAATTGAGGTTGGGAAAAATGCCAAAATGACGACACCCTATTGGTTAGAGGAGAGAGGAAGTCTTGGGATGTATGAAGTAAAGGATTCCCTGAATATTGGAAGGCCACTTTCATTCAGACCGCATCAGGTGGTTTTCAATTTGGTAGTCAGCGGTGTACAAATGGATTATACAAGACAAATAGTTTATAAATTCAATGATCCGGTTAATGGCGAAGTTTATCAACCTTTTGAAATACTTCCTGCCATGGTTTCCAGTATAGCGTCCAAAGTGATTATTTTTAGTGATGGAGCTCCCAAGGAGATTCCGGTCATTGTCAAAGCTTTTAAAGATGACGCAAAGGGAAGCATCCAACTTGAAGTGCCTGAAGGGTGGGAGGTGAGTCCTCAAAAAAAGGAATTCACAATCAACAGTAAAGGAGAGGATCTAACACTGAATTTCACGGTAAAACCAAGCTCTGATCAAAGCCAGGGTTTTATCAGGCCCGTTATAGTGGCCAATGGAGAAAAATTCACGAAGGCTTTGGTGGAAATAAATTATGATCATATTCCAAAACAATCCATCCTTTTACCATCAGAATCAAAAGTGGTTCGATTGAATATCCGGAAAAACGGCAAGGATATAGGCTATGTAAAGGGAGCAGGTGACGAGGTACCCAAGTATTTAAAACAAATTGGATTTTCGATTACTGAAATATCTCCTGAGCAGATATCAGAACGATCTTTAGACAAATATGATGCGGTAATAATGGGGATTCGAGCCTATAATACGGTTCCCGAACTAGAATCAAAGCAGAAATATCTTTTAGATTATGTCAAGAAGGGAGGTAACCTGATCGTCCAATACAATACAAGCCATAACCTGGTGGTAAAGGAAAATCTGGCACCTTATTCCCTGACACTTTCAAGGGATCGAATTACCGATGAAACTGCCCCGGTAAGTTTTCTCAATAAAGATCATGAAATACTGAATTACCCCAATTCAATAAAAACGGAAGACTTTGATGGCTGGGTTCAGGAGAGGGGATTGTATTTCCCTAATCAATGGTCAGAAGAGTTTACACCTGTTCTGTCTTTTAAAGAAAATGGAGATCCTGCCATGAATGGGAGCCTTTTGGTTGCAAAATACGGTGAAGGACATTATATTTATACAGGGCTTTCATTCTTCAGAGAATTGCCTGCAGGGGTTCCCGGAGCCTATAAGTTGTTTGCCAACATGATTTCTGTTGGAAATAATGATCTGGAGCAGGAGATTAAGGAGTAATGTAAGTTCTGGATCTAAAGCGGATTCAATATACAGGGTATTAATAGAAAAGTATCAAATGAAAGAAAAGGAAGTTGTTTCAAACAAATGGCGCAAGCTTTATACGTATTTGCTTATTGCTAATATCATTTATATCGTGATATTTTATCTCATAACACAACTTTATAATTGATCAATGGTATTATTAGACTGGATCGTTTTATTGGCCACACTTTTATTCATTGTGATTTACGGATCTTGGAAAACAAGAGGGAGTAAAAATGTCAAGGACTTTATAAAAGGAGGAAGCGAGGCCAAATGGTGGACCATTGGACTCTCGGTGATGGCGACCCAGGCAAGTGCCATAACTTTTTTATCAACTCCCGGGCAGGCCTTTCACAGTGGTATGGGATTCGTTCAGTTTTATTTTGGTTTACCCCTTGCCATGATCATTATTTGCATGGTGTTTATTCCTATTTATCACAAATTAAATGTTTACACGGCCTATGAGTATTTGGAGACCCGATTTGATTTGAAAACCAGGTCTTTGGCGGCTATATTATTTTTAATTCAAAGAGGGTTGGCAGCGGGAATCACCATTTTTGCACCTGCCATCATTTTGTCTGCAGTGCTCGGCTGGGATCTGCTTACGCTGAACATTATCATTGGAGTGCTGGTAATCATCTATACGGTAAGTGGAGGCACAAAGGCCGTTAGTGTTACCCAAAAGCAGCAAATGGCCATTATTTTTATCGGTATGTTTGCCGCCTTTTTCATTATTCTGGATTATCTGCCAAAGGACGTGACTTTTTCAAAGGCAATTGAAATAGCGGGAGCAAGCGGAAAAATGGAGGTTCTTGATTTTTCATTTGATCTTAACAACCGGTATACGGTTTGGACAGGTTTTCTTGGAGGAACATTTTTGATGCTCTCTTATTTTGGGACCGATCAGTCTCAGGTACAGCGCTATTTATCGGGTAAATCTATAAGAGAAAGTCAATTAGGTCTGCTGTTCAACGGATTTCTGAAAGTACCGATGCAATTTTTTATTCTTCTCGTAGGGGTCATGGTCTTTGTTTTTTATCAATTTAACAATTCACCGCTTAATTTTAACCCTTCGGCGACGGGTGCGGTCAAGGAGTCAAAGTATGCAGAAGATTATGGGCGTTTGGAGAAGAATCATTTAAATCTCTTAGAGAAAAAGAAACAATTGCAGTTGCAGTATGCCGAGCACCCCGACCAGATAGAGCTCGGTGACAAGATCAGGGAACTTCAACAACAAGAGACAGTTTACAGGGAGGAGGCAAAGGAACTCATACTTAAAGCGGACACAAATCAGGAGGTTAATGACAAGGACTATGTGTTTATTCATTTTATACTTAATAATTTGCCACGGGGCCTGATAGGACTCTTACTGGCTGTAATTTTATCTGCGGCCATGTCCTCAACAGCTTCTGAACTAAATGCCCTGGCGGCTACAACTACGATGGATCTTTATAGACGAAACGATCATAAGGAAAGAGATGACATGTACTATGTTTCTGTTACCAAATGGTTTACCCTGGCATGGGGGATCCTGGCCATTCTTGTGGCGAGTATTGCCAACTTGTTTGACAACCTGATTCAACTGGTAAACATAATCGGATCGATTTTTTACGGGAATATTTTAGGCATTTTCCTTATTGCATTCTTTATCAGATTTGTGAAAGGAAATGCAGTATTTGTAGGAGCCTTGATAACTCAACTCCTGATCATCTGGATCTTTTTTATGGATGTACTTCCTTATTTATGGCTGAATTTACTGGGTTGCGTTCTTGTTATGCTGCTGTCGGTTTTGATTCAATTTGCAAAAAATAGCGTAAAAAAGTAGGAAGTATAGTTTAA
>CP070731.1:1495483-1504658 GCA_020347545.1 Flavobacteriaceae bacterium
GATGGATCAACTTAAGGAGAATATTGGAAGTATTAATGTTACCTTATCTAAAGAGGTACTGGACGAAATTGATGCGATTCAGAATTTACAACCCAACCCCGCACCCTAAGTTTAACAATAGACTATTAATGAAAAGGCATAACTCAATATTATTCTGCGTTCCTTTGTTCTTATTGCTCCTTTCCTCAGTTCCGCTTGAGGCTCAAACCGATTATAAACCTACTCAGGAAAATCTGGACGCAAGAGAATGGTTTGAAAATGCAAAGTTCGGCATGTTTATTCACTGGGGAGTTTATAGTGTACTGGGCGACGGAGAGTGGGTGATGAACAATCAGAATATCTCGATCCATGCCTATAATAAATTACCCGCATTTTTCAACCCTGTGGAATTTGATGCAGAACAATGGGTAAGACTTGCCAAAGATGCCGGGATGAAGTATATCACCATTACCAGCAGGCATCATGACGGATTTTCCATGTTTGATACTGAAGCATCTGATTTTAATATAGTCGATGCTACTCCTTATAAAAAAGATGTTTTAAAGGCCTTGGCGGAGGCCTGCAGTAAGGAAGGTGTCAAATTGTTTTTTTATTATTCACTCCTTGACTGGAGACATGATGATTATTACCCCAGAGGAAGGACAGGAAAAGGAATAGAAGGAAGAGCATCTTCAGGAGATTGGAAGAATTATATTGAGTTTATGAAACTTCAACTCACGGAATTACTTACCAATTACGGAGACATTGCCGGAATCTGGTTTGATGGCCACTGGGACCAAAAGGAATGGGACGGCAAAAAATTTGGTGCCGTAAAAGTAGACTGGCATTATGATGAAATATATAGCCTGATCCATAAATTACAGCCTCAATGCCTGATAGGCAACAATCATCACCTCGCTCCGATAAGCGGAGAGGATTTTCAGATGTTTGAAAAGGACCTTCCCGGAAAGAATACTACCGGTTGGGGAACAAGTTCGGATGACATTGGCTCCTTACCCAAAGAAGTTTGCGAAACCATAAACGGTTCATGGGGATTTAACCTTCAGGATAAAAAACACAAGTCAGATAAAGAATTGATTCAATACCTGATCAATGCAGCCGGTTACGGCAGTAATTTATTGCTTAATGTGGGGCCCATGCCCAATGGAAAGATACAGGAAGAGCATGTCAATTCCCTCAAAAGTATTGGCAAATGGCTGGAAAAATACGGTGAGACAATTTATGGCACACGCCAGGGCCCGGTTGCTCCAAGTTCAGAAATTGTTTCAACCCGTAAGGATGCAAAAATCTACCTCCATCTACTGGATAATCAAACTGAAACCTACCTGATTCCTGATTTTCAGGGAAAGATCAAAAAAATGTCGTTTTATGAGAATGGTAAAAAAGTAGTACACAAAGTGGATGAATTCGGTCTTGCTTTTAAGGTACCAAAGGAGGAAAGAAACGACATCGATACGATTATAGTTATAGAACTTCGCTAAAAATGGCAAAGCCCAAAACCAAGCTTAAAAACTAATCTTTGGAATTATTTAAATGTATTAATTCGGCTTTACGGCGGTAACCTCAATTTCAATTTTCATCTTATGATCCGCAAGACCGGCCGAAATCATTGTTGCGGCAGGTTTAATTCTTCCAAAATATTTTTTAAGAACCGGCCAGCATTTTTCAAATTCTCCCGACTCCGGCAAAATGTAGGTTACTCTTACAATGTCAACAAGAGCCGAATCCGCCTCATGCAATGCTGAATCAATATTCCTGATGCATTGTTCAGTCTGTTCTACAATATCTTCTGAAATCGTCATGGTTTCATAGTCGTACCCTGTGGTTCCGGAAACAAATATCATGTTACCAGCCACAACAGCCCTTGAATATCCAATCTGATCTTCAAAAGCAGAACCTGAACCGATCAATTTTCTTTTCATCTGAAAATGGTTTTATAGAATACCTAGTAACCCAATTTAGTTCGCACCCTTTTCAGGACCTCATCAGCAACCAAATGAGCCTTTCTCGCTCCTTCAAGAAGCACTTTGTCGACCTCTTCAAGGTTTTCCATATAGTAATGGTATTTTTCCCTTTGAGGGCCAAATTTATCAATCAGAAGTTCAAAAAACGCTTGCTTTGCATGACCATAGCCGTAATTCCCTCCTAAATAATTTGATCGCATCGCTTCAATTTGTTCATCAGATGCAACAAGTTTGTAAAGAGCAAACAAATTACAATTATCGGGATCTTTTGGATCCTCCATTGGTGTAGAATCCGTCTTGATCTTCATGATCTGTTTTCTAAGCTTTTTGTCCGGTAAAAAGATATCGATGATATTCCCTTTGGATTTACTCATTTTTTCACCATCCGTTCCCGGGACATACATCGTACTCTCCTGAAGTTTTGCCTGAGGCGGCACCAGGGTCTCTCCCATCTGATGGTTAAATCTGTTGGCCACATCTCTTGACATTTCCAAATGCTGCAACTGATCCTTTCCTACGGGAACAATATTAGCATCGTACAAAAGAATATCCGCCGCCATTAGCATCGGGTAACTGAACAAACCAGAATTCACATCCTCCAGTCGATCTGCTTTATCCTTGAAACTATGAGCCAGTGTTAATCTCTGGTAGGGATAGAAGCAACTCAGGTACCAGGTTAGCTCAGTAACCTGTGGAACATCGCTCTGTCTGTAGAATACGGTTTTATTCACATCAACTCCAAACGCAAGCCATGTGGCAGCCGTACTGTAGGTATTTTGTCTTAATTCTTCCGCATTTTTGATCTGCGTCAATGAATGCAGATCCGCTATAAAAAGAAACGATTCTTCTTTTGATACCTTCGACATTTCGATCGCCGGAATAATGGCACCCAATAAGTTACCTAAATGAGGCGTACCTGTACTCTGTACTCCTGTTAATATTCTTGACATGTGACTTTCTTAAAATTCATTGGCAAAAATAAGGAAATACCATTGATTTCATAAGATATCCTTCAGAACTTCTTCACCTAAAAAAGTTCAACAAGAAAAAGCGTTTTGTACTTACTTTTTTATGAGTCTTCCTACGTATAATATCAAGACCGCACCAACAACTGCTGTAACCAGAGAACCCAGAATACCCCCATCAGCAGAGAATCCGAGAAAACTAAACAACCATCCGCCTACTACCCCACCAATGATACCCAAAACCATATTCATAAGCAGGCCAAAGCCACCGCCTTGCATAATTTTTCCTGCCAGCCATCCGGCAATGGCACCAATAATAATAAAATAGAGAAAGCTCATAATCAAAAGTTTAATTAGTTACATTTATAAAAGTAGCGAAAAAATTTGAACTCTTTTTATTGACATTTTTATTAATTTTGAAAACTATGAAAAAGGAAGCTACATTTTACGACTCTAAAGAGGAAACGCTTAACGTCATAACGCATGCCATTGGTTTTGTACTGAGTATCATTGCCCTTGTGGTTCTAGTGGTGGGTGCCTCCAAAAACGGCTCGGCAACCTTGATCACCAGTTTTGCAATCTTTGGAAGTAGCCTGATCGTTCTATACGCGGCTTCGACCTTTTATCACTACACAAAAAACCCGGAACTAAGGTTAAAATTGAATATTTTGGATCATGCCGCCATTTATGTGCTCATTGCAGGAACCTATACCCCCTTTGCTTTGGTTGTCCTAAAAGGATGGGTGGGCTGGACCATTTTTGGAATTTCCTGGGGGCTTGCACTGATTGGAATTATTTTTAAAGTCTTTTACTTTGGCAGGTTTGATAAAATTTCAACTATTGCTTATGTGCTCATGGGGTGGGTCGTCATTTTGGCAATTAAGCCCTTAATCGAAAGCTTTCCTGCAGGTGGGCTCTATTGGTTGTTTGGAGGTGGTATTGCCTATACACTTGGTGCGGTTTTATACAGTATCAAGAAGATACGATTCAACCATGCTATCTTTCATGTATGCGTTTTGATCGGGAGTTTTTGCCATTTTATGGCTGTTTTCAACTATATTCTTCCTGAATAAGTACTTACTTTTCTTCTTTTTGGTGAAGATAGCGTGTCAAATTCATTGAAAGATCCAGAAAAATGATCCTGGCATTTCCGTTTCTTTGAATATGGTACATTGCATCTTCGATGGCCTTGTTAATATCCTCAATATTCGCACCGTGCACAAAGGGGGCAAATTTCTCGATATCAAAATTATTTTGAGATTCATAAAAAACCAGAGATCGGGCGTTATAATTTGTCAACAGGGCCTGTCGGAAAAAATCTGAACAGTATTTTAAAAATCTTTTTTGAGTTTCTCTACCTGTTTTAGCGATCTCTTCGCTCCATTTGATCAGGTCCTGAACTACGGAGGCATCTCCTTTGGCCTTAAAAGCTGCCCTTACCCAGGTCACAAACCATTTTTCGAAGACCTCTTCATTATCATCGTGTTTCAAAAGGTGTAAAGCTTTGTTCCAGTTCCCGTTTGACTGCTGAGCTATTTTAATGGCCTGGTTTTCATCAACCTGATAACGACTCATAAGCGTATCAATGATATTCTGTTCTGTTAGCGGTTGAAAATGGAGTACCTGGCACCGGGATAATATAGTTTTTATAATCAGCTCCTCATTTTCGGCTATCAATAAAAACAAGGTTTTCTCTGGTGGCTCCTCAATTAATTTTAGCAGCTTATTTGAAGCCGGAGCATTCATCTGTTCCGCCATCCAAATGATCATTACCTTAAATCCACCCTCATAGGGTTTTAAAATAAGTTTCTTTACAATGTCTTCGGCCTCATCTACGCCTATCTGACCTTGTTTGTTTTCGATTCCGAGCAGCTGGTACCAGTTAAACAGGCTTCCATAAGGCGTTTCCTCAACAAACGTGCGCCATTCTTCCATAAAATCACTGCTCGTAGGGCGCTTTTTGACCTTTTCATTTCTCGTCACCGGAAAAGCAAAATGTAAATCAGGATGAGCCAGTTTTTCAAACTTCAGATTACAGGCTGAATTTCCGGTATTGTTCTCGCCATTTGTATTTTGGCAAAGTATGTACTGGGCATAGGCAATGGCCAAAGGAAGGACTCCGCTCCCTGTAGGTGCAATAAATAATTGAGCATGTGGAATTCTGGAGTTCTCCACTGTTTTTATCAAGTGATGCTTGATATGTTCCTGCCCGATGATGTCCGAAAATAGCATCCCTGGTAATCTTTAGTGTACAAAGAAAACAAAAACTTAGGATTTAGTTAGGTAATGAGCAACTAAATTCCGAGTCAGTGATAACTTAAAAAAAACTATTTTTGCAAAAATCAAAAAAGCGATCAGTAATCGTCAATAATTGTCAGCCATGGTAATTATCACCTTACAAAGGAAAAAATGTATCGGATGCAACTACTGCGTGGAGCTCGCTCCAAAACAGTTTCAAATGTCTAAAAAGGACGGGAAATCGGTATTGCTTCACTCCACTGACAAGAAAGGGTTTTTTACCATTAAATCACCGGATATGTCGATACTGGAAAATGCGGTAAAGGCTAAAGAGGCCTGTCCTGTCAATATCATCAGTGTCAAGGAAAAATAGTGTTCCTTCGGATTAATTATCCATCGTGTTTTTAGTTTATCATTATTGAGTATATTTACCTAAATTTTTTAGAATCTATATTGAGATTTTACCTTCAGCAAAAATGTTTGGCGTAATGAAATTAATGAAGATTTAAGCTGCTAATAACTAGGTAAATAACTTTTCTCAATTCAAAATAAAGACATCTTATGAGCTGTACTTCGTGCTCATCCTCTATAAATGGATTGCCTCTGGGCTGTAAAAACAATGGTGCCTGTGCTTCAGGGAGCTGTGATAAAATGAATGTTTTTGACTGGTTGTCCAACATGTCCCTTCCCAACGGGCAGGAGCCGTTCAATATCGTTGAGGTCAGGTTTAAAAACGGCCGTAAAGGATTTTATCGAAATACCAAAGGCCTGGCCATTTCAATTGGAGACGTGGTTGCTGTTGAGAGTTCACCGGGTCATGATGTTGGGGTGGTATCCCTGACGGGAGAACTTGTTAAGGTACAGATGAAAAAGAAGAGGGTATCTCCCTCAAAAGAAGACATCAGTCAGATTTATCGAAAAGCTTCGGAAAAAGACATCGAAATCTGGACAAATGCCAGAAATAAAGAAGTTGAGGTTCAGAGAAAATCAAGACTGATCATTACGCGTTTAGGATTGAAAATGAAACTCTCAGATGTTGAATTTCAAGGAGACGGAAATAAAGCCACTTTTTACTATACTGCTGACGAGCGTGTTGATTTCAGACAGCTGATCAGGGAACTTGCCGGGACATTCAGTCTAAGGGTAGAAATGAAACAGGTTGGGCTGAGGCAGGAAGCCTCTCGATTAGGTGGTATTGGGTCCTGTGGAAGAGAATTATGCTGCTCCACCTGGCTTACAGACTTCAGATCAGTGAGTACCTCTGCCGCAAGATATCAGCAATTGTCTCTGAATCCACAGAAACTGGCAGGACAGTGCGGAAAATTAAAATGTTGCCTGAATTATGAACTGGATTCCTATATGGATGCGCTTAAAACATTTCCGAAAACCAATGTATGGCTGCAAACTGAAAAAGGGCCCGCGGTATTTCAGAAAATGGATATATTTCAGGGCTGGTTATGGTACGCTTACAAGGAAAATCCCGTAACCTGGCATAAACTGACCGTAGCACAGACAAACCAGATCATTGAGCTGAACAAAAACAAATCGAAAGCCTCCAGTTTGGAGGAATATGCTTTGGAACTGGAATTTGAGGTCACTGAAACTTCAAAGTTTACGGATGTGGTCGGACAGGACAGCCTGACCCGATTTGACAAACCTAAATTCAAGCGAAAGAAAAAAAGGAAAAATCGCAATTTCAGAAATAACAAAAAGAATCTTCAAAAAAAGAAAAATTAGGAATGAAAATTCAATTGAAGAAAAGTATAAAAAGCGTCGCCAGGAGTATATTGGTTCTATTCTTTCTTGTGTCCTTTTTTTCCTGTTCAAACAATATGGTTTATAACCAATACGTTCCTATAGAAAACGGGGAGTGGCATAAAGATTCCATAATTAATTTCAAGGTGAATTCAACGGATACAATCTCGAAAAACAACCTTTACGTTACTTTGCGAAACAATAAAGAATATGAATTTAGCAATCTGTTTCTTATCGTTGGCATAAAATTCCCCAACAACTATCAAATTGTAGATACTTTAGAATATGAAATGACCACTCCGGACGGTAGATTTCTTGGTTCCGGAATGACTGATATTAAAGAGAATAAACTTGAATATAAAACCAATGTCACTTTTTCCATGTCAGGCGACTACAATGTTTCTGTTCAGCAGGCAATGCGCCGAACAAGGGATATCGAAGGGCTTACCTATCTAAAAGGTATAACGGATGTTGGATTACAAATTGAAAAATTGAATTGATGGCTGAGAAGAGTCAAAAAACAGGTGCAAGTAAATTTACAAAATGGATATGGAAATTATTCGTTGGCGGTCTATTGCTTTTATTTCTCGTTTTTTTGCTTGCGGGATTAAATGTATTTGGCAAGCTTCCCACTTTTGAGGAACTTGAGAATCCGGAGAACAATCTCGCTACCGAAGTTATTTCCATCGATGGAAAAACGTTGGGAAAATACTATCGGGAAAACAGGACTCCTGTAAAATACAGTGAACTGCCGGATAACTTGATCAAGGCTCTGGTTGCTACCGAAGATGAAAGGTATTACGATCATTCAGGAATCGATTTCCAGGGAACCGCAAGAGCTGCCGCTAAACTTGGAAAAGACGGAGGTGCAAGTACGATCACCCAGCAATTGGCCAAAATGCTATTTACCAAAAAAGCTTCCGGTAATATTGCCAAAAGACTGATCCAGAAAGTAAAAGAATGGGTCATTGCCATCAGGCTGGAAAAACAATATACCAAGAATGAGATCATTACCATGTATTTCAATAAATACGATTTCGGTCATAATGCCGTAGGAATCAGGTCGGCCAGCCGGATCCATTTTGGAAAAGAGCCTAATGAGTTGGAGATCGAAGAATCGGCAATGCTTGTAGGTATGTTGAAGAATTCATCCCTTTACAATCCGATGAGGAGGCCCGAAATGGTGAAGCAAAGAAGAAATGTGGTCTTTGGCCAGATGCTTCGCAATGAATTTATAACTGAAGCTGAAAAAGATTCCCTACAGCAGCTTCCGTTAGAGCTTGACATCAATCTTGAAGGCCACAGTGACGGAACAGCAACCTATTTTAGAGAATACGTCCGTGATTTTATGAAAAAGTGGATCAAGGACAATCCTAAATCCAACGGGGAAAGTTATAATATTTACAGGGACGGTCTTAAAATATACGTTACCCTGGACTCTCGTATGCAGAAAAATGCAGAAGAGGCTATGGCAGAACACATGGCCAATTTGCAGAAAGTTTTCTTCAAACAACAAAAGCAAAACAGCACTGCTCCTTTCTATGATCTGGAGCCTGAGCAAATAGAGAGCACCATGCTGGCCGCGATGAAAAGAAGTGATCGCTGGCGTAAAATGAAACGCAATGGAGATGCTGAAGAGGAAATCAAAGCTTCTTTTTATAAAGAAACCCCTATGAAAATATTTTCTTGGAAGGGAGATATTGATACGGTAATGACTCCATACGATTCCATTAAATACAATAAGTTCATCCTTCAGGCAGGCTTGTTATCGACAGATCCGACAACGGGTCATGTAAAAGCCTGGGTGGGTGGCATTGACTATAAACATTTCCAATACGATCATGTGAAACAAGGAAAGCGTCAGGTAGGCTCAACCTTTAAACCTTTTGTTTACGCCACGGCGATCAATCAGCTTGGTTTGTCGCCCTGTGATGAATATCCCAATACGCCTTATACCATCCCTGCGGGTAAATACCATCTTGACGAAGACTGGACCCCTCGAAACTCTGGTGAGGAATATGGAGGTTTGAGGTCGCTGAAGAATGCGCTCGCCAATTCCATCAACGTTATTTCAGCTAACCTTATCGATCAGACCACACCTCAAAATGTGGTGAAAATGGCAAAGAATCTTGGGGTTGAAACCGAGATTCCGGCAGTTCCTTCCGTGGCATTGGGAACAGTTGATCTTAGCCTGTATGAAATGGTTGGGGCCTTAAATACATTTGCCAACAAGGGGATGTATGTAAAACCGAT
>CP070731.1:1504758-1512994 GCA_020347545.1 Flavobacteriaceae bacterium
CGCGACAGGATTCGAACCTGTGACCGTCTGCTTAGAAGGCAGATGCTCTATCCAGCTGAGCTACGCGACCAATTACTTGATTGTTTTAAGCGGGTGCAAATATAATCTGACATTCCAAATAAAACAAACGATAAGAGATAATTTTTTTTCAAAGAGATAAAAAAAAACAGGTTCCAAATGTCCGGTAATTTTAACAAATAAATAAATCGTATATTTAAAGTCTTAATCATAAACCCCCCTCACTATGATAAAGAAGCTACTTTTTCTAGTTCTAGCTTTAATGTTTCCTACTCTAATGCTCGGTCAAATAAGTGTGTCGGAAGACAAAGTTGAAGAAGTTCTAATCAAACTTGAAGACGCTGATGTAGACATTATAAAACTTAAAACACTAAAAAAATGGAAGGCATTGGAACTGAGTCATGAAATGAAGCCTCAAATGGATTACAATGTTGTATTAGTCAAATATCAATCTAAAGGCCAACTAAAAACCGTAATTATCGATCAGCATCTTGTACCAATTCGATTTGACTATCTTGATCGAGAAGAGTAAAGCAGAATAGTTGATGAATGAGGATTTTCTTTATGATAAATATCATTGTCCACATACTCTTTACGCTGTATTTTTGAATACTTCAAGTTTTTTTGGGGGGAAAAATTTGAAGTAAATCTCAAGTAAGATTATAATTTGAAAAAACCTGAATGAAATTAATTCATTCGGGTTTTTTGTTTTCCATTGCACTAATAATTATTTTGTTTAACAATAGTATTATATTATTGAACATTTTTTTGAATTTATTTTTTTTGTTCAATTTATGTTGTATATTTGTTGAACAATATATTTGAATTATGAACGCTTTTTCAAAAAAAATGAATCCAAGAAAAGTCGGCCTCAGGATCTCTGATGTTAGAATCCATTCATTTGTTCAGGCGTTTGATTTGACAACGGCAGTAAAAGCTGTCGATAGACATTTGAATCGATTCATTGTTATTTTCTTAATCGCCTGTATGGCTTTATATGAGGCTTTTTACAGAAATAGTGAGACAGGTAGGGTCCTTGCTTTTCTGTATTTAATTCTTGTTGCATTTAGGTCTTGGTTTCTGCTTGTAAAGTCTTCAGATGGTTTAGAAAAGAAGGTGAATCGATCTTTTTAAAGATGCGTTTGGAGGCATCCCATAAGCCTCCAAACAAATCTTATTTATTGTCTAACTAACAACAAGAATTATTAAACACGTTAAGCCATGAAACCAACTTATCTAAAAAAACTGAAAAACTTTCTATTTTTAATTATGGTCATCTCATTCATTGGATGTAGTGATGATGATGATGATATGAATGTAATTCCTGATCCTGATCCGGTAGATCCTCCGGTTACTGTTTCTAAAAGCAAGGAGTACGATTTAAATGCGGTTGCCGTACCCGATATTTCGGGAAAAGCAACTTTTATAGAGTATTCAGATAATACCTTCGTGATAGAATTAGAATTATCGAATACCCCTGCAGGTGGCCAGCATCCGGCGCACATCCATTATAATAGTGCGGCTGAAGGAGGGGATGTAGCTTTAACCCTTGGAACCGTAGATGGAACAACAGGTAAGAGTTCAATTACCGTTACGGCATTGAATGACGGGACAAACGTGGGTTATGACGATCTTGTAGCTTTTGACGGTTATATTAATGTTCATTTGAGCTCGGATGATCTAGCCACGATTGTAGCCCAAGGCGACATAGGCGAAAATGAATTAACGGGAGCTTCGAAATCCTATGACCTAAGTGAAAAGGCAGTGCCCGGACTGAGCGGCATGGTTACTTTTTACGAAAGACTGAATGGAGAAGCACTCAGTGTGATCGAGCTGAACAATACACCTGAAGGTGGAATTCACCCCGCACACATACATACCGGAAACGCTTTGGAAGGTGGAGGAATCGCTGTTTCCTTAAACCCTGTAGACGGCACGTCCGGAATGAGTAAAACAAGCATTAGTCAATTAGATGATGGATCCTCCGTTTCATATAATGATCTATTAGAATTTAACGGGTATATTAATGTGCACTTAAGCGCTGAAGAATTGTCGACAATTGTGGCCCAGGGTGACATTGGAGGCAATGAGTTGTCCGGAACTGAGATGATGTATATGTTAGATGAAAAAGATGTGGCTGGCATCTCCGGAATGGTTCACTTTTACGAAAGAAATAACGGTGAAACTCTGGCAAAACTCGAATTGATGAATACACCCGCTGGAGGAGTTCATCCCGCCCATATTCATAATAATTCGGCTATTGAAGGTGGTGGAATTGCAGTAAGCCTTACGTCAGTAGATGGAACTACGGGAATGAGTTATACTAATATTGCAGCTCTTGATGATGGTTCAGCGATTAACTACGACGGCCTGATGGATTTTGATGGCTACATCAATGTGCACTTAAGTCCTGAAAACCTTGCGGTTATTGTTGCTCAAGGTGATATTGGTCAAAACGAACTGACTGGAGCATCAATCATGTACGAGCTTGGAGAAAAAGATGTTGCCGGTATTTCTGGAATGGCAACTTTTTACGAAAGGAAAAGTGGAGAGGCCCTGGCCATGTTAAGTTTAATGAATACACCTGCAGGTGGGATTCATCCAGCACATATCCACAATAATTCTGCTTCCGAAGGTGGAGGAATAGCCTTTACTTTTAATCCTGTGGATGGAGATAACGGAATGAGCTACACACATGTTGCTCAACTAGATGATGGAACAGCATTTGGATTCGATGACATAGAGACTTTTGACGGATACATTAATGTACATCTGAGTGCCAGCAATCTTGCTACAATAGTGGCTCAAGGGAATATAGGTTCCAACCTTAACGATGATGGTGGAGGTGATGGAGAAGGTGTAACCTATGCCGTTGGCAACACTGGGGCAACCGCCTATATTTTCACAGGTGGTGATCTTAATAATGAATCAAATCCTGATTTTACGTTTAAAAGAGGTCAAACTTATGTTTTCAACGTAAATGCACCAGGACATCCGTTCCTGATCAAAACAACTGAAACACTTGGGACTGGGGACTCCTACAACGACGGAGTTACCAATAATGGAGCAGCTACCGACACAATAACTTTTACGGTACCCATGGATGCTCCGGACACCCTTTTCTATATATGCGAGTTCCATTCAGAAATGGCTGGAACGATCAACATTGTTGATTAATCCCCCGATTTTATGAGTGAAACCCCGGAGATTCCGGGGTTTTTTATTTTGTGTCTTTAAATATTAATTTTTTATTAATTAAAGGAAAACTCATGATCATGTGCATCCAAAAGAAAAAGGACGTTTTGCCCGTTTTGCTGACGGAAGCCAGGTTGAGAAATAAAACCGGCTAAACCGAAAAAAATCATTTTCCGGAAAGAAAAAGTATAGAAATATTTAATTAATTATGATTTTTGTCAATATTATTTTCTTCCCTGAATATTAACTTTACATAGTTGTAATTTAAATATGTCCGCCATGAATAGATATAGCAAAATCTGGAAGAATAAGATCGAGGGGACCATAAGTTCAGAATGGTCACCATTTCCGGGACCCATGACCCTTAAAATCAAAGAAGATAAACCCAGTAAGATTTTTATCTCGGCTTCGGTAGGCTTTAAGGGAAAACCGATAGCTGGTGATCAACCCAGTTCAAATAGCTCCTTATATTACAGAATACTTGTCAATGGTGAAAAAGTAGTGGAATACCATGTTCCAAATCCAAGGAAACTGGAAAAACTGTCAGATGTAAGTATACAAGGAGTTTCTGAAGTGCCTCCGGGAGAAAATACGGTTGAAGTTCATTACAAAGGATGTAAGAGCAGGGGCTGGAATTTGCAACAAAATCAGGCAGAAGCAGAGTTAAGTGTCTTGGCCGTACCGGTAAACTAGTATTTTTAATAAGAAATATTTATTTCGGTAAATAAAATGTAACTTTGGGAAAGTAAAAAGCTCTATTCATCCTTTTATCAGTGATTAATTGGTGCTTATTCGCTAAATTCATTATAGATAATTAAAACCCCTAAACATGAAAATCATTGTAAGTGAAATAAACCATTATTGGGTTCATTTTCAAGCCGGCCGAACCGGAAGTAATCTTATTTATCCTAAAATCATCATAAAATGTTATCATGATGATGATTACGTTTTACAAGCTAGTTTTTATCCTGACAACAAAACTCTTCCCGAAAACTATCACGACGTAAATTCAAAATTGGTTTATTTGCGTTATCCTGTTTCCATGTATGCAAATGTTGTGGACCTGTTGAGAAATGAGAAACCCATTTATTTCAGTTATTCTGAAAAATCCAAACTTGGTTATATAAGAACAGGTAAGGAACCAATTGGCGAGGGAGAAAACGACGCCGACTTTTGATTGAGTCCTGAAAAACAGGGCTGAGAAAGTTAAAAGTGCACATGACTGGACTCGAACCAGCACGTTCTTGCGAACACAGCCCCCTCAAGGCTGCGTGTCTACCAATTTCACCACATGTGCAATTATAAAGTAGATACAAAACTAAAAAAAAATCCCGCTGTGGCGGGATATTTTTTTGAATATCTGGTGACCTGGCTGGGGCTCGAACCCAGGACCCTCTCCTTAAAAGGGAGATGCTCTACCAACTGAGCTACCAGGTCAAATAATTCGGATGCAAATATACATTCAATTATTAATAATACAAGTGTTTTTATTAAAAAAAAATAAAGATATTTGCTGTCATTTTACAAACCTATAAATCAGTATTTTATGAAGTTCGTATTGCTTGGTTATATGGGCAGCGGAAAGTCAACCGTCGCTAAAGCGCTATCAAACCAGCTGCATTTACCTTGTATTGATCTCGACGACTATATTGTAGAGAAAGAACAAATGACCGTCAATAAAATATTTCAGACGCATGGCGAGATCTATTTCAGGCTTCAGGAGAGCAAATACCTTAAGGAAATCCTGGAAATGGATTCCGAACTTGTTATTTCCGTGGGCGGTGGAACACCTTGTTATTCAAACAATATGGATTTGATCAATCAGCATTCCAGATCGATCTATTTAAAAGGAAATATTCCCACGATCTGTCAGCGACTGAAGAACGAAAAGGATCAAAGGCCCTTGATTGCTGATCTTAATGATCAACAGCTGACTGAGTTTGTAGCGAAACATTTATTTGAAAGAAGAAACTTTTACGAAAGGGCTCATGAGATAATTAACATCGATAACAAATCACTTGAGGATCTATTAAGTGAAGTAAGCCTCAGCATCAAAGAATATCTAAAATAAAATAACTTTCTAATCAAGATAGGCCTCTGCCTTGTTCCCTTTAAATTCCACATAGATATGCTCCTGCATAGAGGTAGAGAGGGAAATTCCTTTAAAATCAGCTTTTATAGGGTACTTTTTATGATTACGGTTAACGAGCACTCCGGTTTTAAATCTTTTTAAAGGAACTTCTAAAAAGAGTTTTGCGGCATAGATTAGAGTTGTTCCCGAGTTAAGCACGTCATCAACCAAAACCAAAGCCTTATTCTTATAGGTCTCCGAAGGAATACTGGTTGTGATTTGTTCTCTGGGTTTCTTTTTATTGATTCGAACCTCACAAAGTGTTACCTTAATAGGAGATATCTCTTCCAATACCTCTTTGATTTTTCTTGCAAAAATGAATCCATTCTCTTTGATTCCTGCCAAAACAATTTCAGTCTCATTAATATTGGATTCATAAATCTGATAGGCAATTCGCTTGGTTTTATGCTGAATTTGCTCATTGTTTAAGATAACGGTCCTTTGCATGTTTGCTCAATTTCTTTTCTCAAAAATAATAAAAAGTTCATTCCCAAGCCTCTGTTTTATCGAATTATAACAAGGGGACATGGTGCGTAAATGAAATCGTTTCTGAAATGCCAGGCTGTAGGCATCCGCATCCCCTCCAAAAGGTGGGCCTTCCTCTGTAAGCCGAAAGTCAAAAAGCAGCCCTACAAGCTTTGCTTTATCTTTAAGTAACGAATTCATTTTATTTATATAATCCATTCTTAAAGAGGGATCTAAAGCACAGAAAAAAGTTTGCTCAAGGATAAGGTCGTATTCACCCTGATGTTCAAAAAAGTTTTCTTGTATCAAATGGCTAACAGGAAATTCAGGCACTCTTTTTTTGAAATTTTCAAGCGGCTCTTTAACAAGATCAAGTACGGTTACATCCGTAAAACCTTTTTCAAAAAGATAAGCGGCCTCATAGGCATTTCCCGCACCCGGAATTAAAATCGATAAATCTTTATTATCAAGCTGTTCAATATAAGCCTTAATAGGAGGGGAGACCTGCCCCATATCCCAACCTGTTTCGTTGGAATTGTATTTTTCCGACCAGAAGGAGGCATCAAAAGTCAAAATCTTCCTCGTTATAGTTATCGATATCTCTGCGATCTTTTTTCGTAGGCCTGCCTGTCCCTTTTTTACGGTAATAATCCTTGGAGAACTTCAATAAGTCTTGATTCTCAAAAGCTTCCTGTGGAGTTACGTCCTTTCGATACAGGTCAACAAGTTTGGCACCAACGCGATTCTTTGGCAAATCAAGAACGATCATTTCATAATTGATCTGATTTTTTCTGATCGTCAGTTTCTCTCCATTGAAAACCTCTTTAGAGGGTTTTACATTGGAACCATCCAGTTTTACATGACCCTTTTTACAAGCCTCTGTGGCTATGCTTCTCGTTTTATAATAGCGAGTACACCATAAGTACTTGTCAATACGCATAGTCTTTATAAATTTTAAATGCCTTTAATTCTTAGGATAAAACAAGTGATCAAAATTCAAGACCTCCCGGTCATCCTCAGGTGACCTGATATCCAGTCTTTTCGAATTCAACTGAAACTTTGTCAATTCTCTTTTTGAGGAAATTCCTTCGATATCATCCAGCGCTGCTTTTAACAGGGTTTCATTTCTGTCACCAAAGGGTAATATTTCATTCCAGTTTAAGGAATCATCAATTTCAATATCAGGTTCAAATCCTTGTATATAATCACTCTGGCCATCTTTGTTAAATACTTGTATACAAATGGGCTGCATAGCATATTTATGTGAAGGATTCGCGTACTCCTCACCCAGATAATCCCTGATCTCAGGTGTATCATATAAAGTCAGGGACCCAACATTTTTTCCAGCTGTGGTCAATCCTATTAGTTTGATCGAATTCATATAAGGTAAAAGCCCGTTAATCACCAATTCACTTGCAGATGCGGTGCTGCCTGTCGTTAATACGTATAATCTATTTAATGTATTTAAACGGTTTACGGGTTCTTCACCTACTACCTCAAGTTCTGTATTCTGAATCTGTAACACATCCTCAAACCTGTCTGCACTATTGAACTGTGAATGTTTTGAATTAAATTTGGTCTCATACATGATGCCGTTACCTGCCTGTGCATAGATCATGCTGCCAAGATAAGTAGTCGCCAAACCTGATCCACCACTATTGAATCTCAAATCAAGTACCAGCTCATCAATTCCAGAAGCCTTAAAATCGGCAAAAACGGCATTTAATTCATCGTTATACGAATCGCTAAATTGATTGTATAACAAATAACCCACCTTTT
Organism: Flavobacteriaceae bacterium; assembly: GCA_020347545.1. Classification (GTDB taxonomy): domain Bacteria; phylum Bacteroidota; class Bacteroidia; order Flavobacteriales; family Flavobacteriaceae; genus Lutimonas. Next base: position 1,512,347 of record CP070731.1, read on the forward strand.
TACCACCTATATCATTGAATATTTTGTAAAAGTGAACCGGATTAGCGGATACTACTGCCTTGGTCATGGTGATATCCTCAACTGGTGTCAGAACTCCATTATCCTCTGAAACCAATGAAAGGGTAGCCGTTTCATTGGCCAGTTGGCCATAAACAGCATTGAAATTACCCGTATTCATTACAGTTCCATTTATGGCATTAACAATATCACCTCTTTTAAGGCCAGCCAATTCTGCCGGAGAGCCTTGTTCCACCAAAAGAATGGATATAACTACAAACCCTCCTTCTATCTCAATTGAGTTTGCGGTAAATCCGAATCGGGTTCTTATTCCTTGGAAAGCATTATTTTGTTCTTCATAATCCTCAATAAACCATGAATATCTGTCAACTGCATTTGCTGCCCCAACAACGGATATGTGCCTGTAACACAAGTTATACATCAAATCCCGATAATCATTATAACCATTTAAAAAGGTATAGTAATCATCCTGATTATCATCCTTTGAATCGGCCAGGTTCGCAGAATCTTCCTGCCAGTTATACCAGGAGTTTAATCCGCTCCAGATAAAATCATTAACCGGATCATTCAGTGTAACATTGTTACTGCCATTTCCATTCCCCGGATCGATAGCGGGGTCATCATCACTAC
>CP070731.1:1513094-1520078 GCA_020347545.1 Flavobacteriaceae bacterium
CCTGGTAAGGTAAATCCTACACAATCTGAGGCGCTCACCATGGTTTGCGCTCAGGTCATTGGGAATGATGTTGCCGTTACCGTAGGTGGTATGACAGGGCATTACGAATTAAATGTTTTTAAACCCGTTATGGCTTCTAACGCTTTACAGTCAGCTCAACTTATAGGAGATGCCTGTGTTTCATTCAACGAAAACTGTGCAACAGGCATTGAGCCGAACTATCCTAAAATTCAGGAATTGCTCAATAATTCTCTAATGCTGGTTACCGCACTGAATACGAAGATCGGATATGAGAATTCCGCCAAAATTGCTAAGACTGCCCATAAGAATGGTACAACCTTGAGGGAAGAAGCCATTAATCTTGGTTTATTGACTGGAGAAGAATTTGATGAATGGGTGAAACCGGAAGATATGGTGGGAAGCCTGAAAGTATAAATTAAATTTATGGTGAAAGATGAGGGTGCCATACCTCTCTTTCACCTAAACATGAATCTTTATATCCATGTGCAACAATTTTAATAAAAAATTTATTGATGAAGCTTCCAAGGCGCTGAGGGATCAGAACGAAGACGCTTCAGACGACGCGTATGGATACATGAAACAAGCGGCGGCCATTGCAATCAAGGGAGTTCTTCAGAATGAAGGTGGACCCTTTGGTTGTGTCATTATTAAGGGAGGAGAGATCATCGGCAGAGGAAACAATAAAGTTACCTCCTCAAATGATCCCACAGCACACGCTGAAATCATGGCGATCAGGGAAGCATGTAAAACTCTTAATTCGTTTCAACTTGAAGATTGTATAATTTACACCAGTTGCGAGCCCTGTCCGATGTGCCTTGGTGCTATTTACTGGGCAAGGCCCAAAAAAGTATATTATGGTTGCAGTAAAACCGATGCAGCAAAAATCGGTTTCGATGATAAATTTATTTATCAGGAACTCAATATGGAATTGAGCAAAAGAAAAATTCCGTTTGAGCAATTAAATCGCGAAGAAGCGATGAAAGCCTTTAAGGCATGGGAAGAAAAAGAAGATAAAATAGAGTATTAATTTAAATTATTCTGTTATGCGAAAGCTAGGTGTCTGGATCGATCAAAAGGAAGCTAATCTAATTACCCTAACAAAAAAATCCGTGCAATCCAAAATCATCTATTCTGAGATTGAAACAAGGATAAGGGAAGAAGGAGAAAAAAAGCAATTTGGAAGATTTGGTGACCAGTTTATGGTTGATGAAAAAGGTAAAGAGAACAGGATCAAGGAGTACACAAATAAATTCCTTCAAAAAATAGTAAAAGAATTGGCTAAGGCTGATGTAATACTTTTGTTTGGCCCAGCGCAGATGAAGTTTAAATTGGAAAAAATTATTGAAGAAACTCCTGATTTAGCATTAAAACTAAAAGCCACGAATACGTCGGGAAATATGACTCACAATCAGAAACTGGCTTATGTTAGGGACTTTTATAAAGAGAGCTGATTACAGTCCTCGGCTTAATTGCCTTATTCTGTTGTAATACTCCTCGTACTCTTTCTCAGCAAGCCGTTGAGCCTTGCTGTTAAAGATATCTTTTTCCTTGCGCTTATTCGTGTCCTGATTCTTGGAAACGCTTGTTCTGTCATTTTTCATTTCTTCGCAATTTTATTAATAAACGGAAGAAACTACTCATTTATTATATATTGGCAGAGATATCCCAATGATTTCAAATTTAAAATCATCTTGTTATCCGGTCAAATAATTCGCTAAAAACTAGATTATTACAACCAATTCGTATGAAAATATTCCGATTCAGGTGCGTCAATTCGCTGATAAGTATGAGCTCCGAAAAAGTCTCTTTGCGCCTGAATAAGATTGGCAGATAATCTGGAACTTGTCATATCGATCCAATATTGATATGAAGCCGTCAAACAATGCATCGACAACCTTTGATCAAGGGCATTGGATAAAATATCCTTTACTGATTTTTCATCTTTGTTGAGAACCTCTAAAACTGTGTTCATTTGAAATAAATCCTGCTTGGTTTTGAACTCCTCATGCAGCTCATTCATTAAATGAGACTTTATTATGCAGCCATTTGACCATATTCTTGCAATTTCTGAAAAATTCAAATCCCATCCATAAACCTTTGAAGCAGATTCCATTAGTTTAAAACCTTGCTGATGATTGATCAATCTTCCAAAATTATAAGCCTTCTCAAGAGATTTTAGATCGATCTTCAGAGTGCTGTCATTTTTTCCAGCTCCCTTTTCTAAAGCCATTTCAACACGTGTTTCCTTAAAAGACGAAATGTATCTCGCGAAAACGGCCGACGACATCATCGTATTTGGAATCCCCAAATCAAAGGCAGCCTTACTCGACCAGGATCCAGTTCCTTTATTCCCTGCTTTATCCAAAATCAGGTCGAGCAAATAACCATCTCCTTCCTTTTTCTCTAAAATCCTTATGGTGATATCCAAGAGATAACTGTATGCAGGACCGTCGTTCCAATCTTTAAAAAGAGTCGCGATTTCCTCATAGTTCATTTGCTTCGACAGTAGTGCATAAATTTCCGCCAGCAACTGCATTTCCACATATTCTATACCATTGTGTACCATTTTAATAAAATGACCTGATCCTCCCGGGCCTATATAGGTACAACATGTTTTTCCAAAATCATCTCTCGCAGCTATCGATTCCAGAATTTGGGAAACATGCTGGTAACTTTCCCGCGTTCCTCCCGGCATAATTGAAGGACCTTTTCTTGCACCTTCTTCTCCACCTGAAATTCCTGCGCCGATAAATTCTATTCCGAATTCCCGAGCAAGTTCAAATCGTTTCTTGGTGTTCATGTAATGAGAGTTGCCTCCGTCAATTACAATATCGCCCTTTTCAAGCAACGGAAACAATTGATTGAGAACCAAATCAACCGTGGGGCCCGCCTTAATCATGATAAGCATTTTTCTCGGTCTTGACAGGGAGGAAATGAAGGCCTTTAAATCTGTAAATCCATGTATATTTTTATACTCTGAATTGGCAGACAAAAATTCATCCACAACATGCTCTTCTCCTCCCTCGGCCCTGTTATAGACAGACAGTTCATACCCCTTATCAGCCACGTTCAAGCTGATACTGCTTCCCATGACACCTAAACCAAAAACACCGAACTCACTCTTTTTAATTTCCATATTTGACATTATTTGATCTACTATTTCTTCAGGTGACTGATCTATATCCACATGAATTCCATACTGTGGTATTTCAAGAGCCTGAAATTGTGATTCTAAAAGTCTGCCACTCATATAGTGGCCTTTTCTTTGATTGATTCGATTCATTATCAGCTCATAGGACCCATCCAGATAGACCCAATGAACCTTTTCAACATTTTTAGACAATGTCTCTCTGTATTTTTCCTTTAAAGCGGAACAGGCAAGTACCGCCCCTTGATCTGCTTCCCATTGCCCAAGGTTCTCAGATAGAATTTCCAGCCATGAAGCACGATCTTCGTCATTCAAGGGTTTTCCATCCGACATTTTATCTATGTTTTCCTGGGGATGATAGCTATCTGCATCAAAAAAAGGAACTTTAAGGTGCTTTGAGAGCTCCCTGGCAATTGTGCTTTTACCACATCCGCTGACACCCATCACTATTATGATCATACTATTCTGCAAAATAATTACCCTTAACTCCCTTAACTCCCGGCTTTACTTCAAACAAAGATCCCGCATTCGGAAATTTGCGCTCTTCCTCCTCATTCATATCCAGACTCGAAGTGGTGATATACAAAGTTTCCAAGTCCGGCCCTCCAAAGGAGCAGGAAGTCACATTATGCGCGGGAACCTGTATTTGTTCCAAAAGCTCTCCGGATAAAGGGTCAAACCTGACAACAGAATTTCCGTTCCACAGAGCTACCCATAATTTGTCTTCTTCATCAATAGTCATACCGTCCCCATAGCCCAGTGATTTAGGAATCACAACGGCAATACGTTCATTTGAAATTTCACTTGTGTCGGAATCATAGTCAAATGCCCTTATAAGGCCAGTTGGAGTATCAATATAATACATGGTACGCTTATCTTTTGTCCAAACGATCCCATTGGAAATCGTTACACTGTCAAGCATTTTGGTACTCTCCCCCGATGAGCTTACTCTGTAAAGACTGGCCTTAGGTGCCGACTGTGCCAGATGCATGGATCCTACCCAAAGGTTTCCATTGGGATCGCATTTACCATCATTAAATCTGTTTTCCTGCATTCTGGACTCAACATCCGATAAAAGTGAAATCCCTCCGGATTCGGTATTTAGGATATAGATACCGTCTTCCAGTGCAATTACTGCTTCACGCTTATTTCTGGGCACCACTGTTCCAACACGGGAAGGAGTTTTAAAAACCCGGTTTGATTTTGATGCAGGATCAAATAAAAAGACTTTTCGGTCCTCAATATCAACCCAGTAAAGAACCTGTTCTTTGTGGTCCCAAAATGCACCTTCCCCTAATTTGGACCTTATTTTCAAACTTAATCCAACTATATGATTCTTCATTTCCTCTTTTTCTATTAGCTCGGAAAATCCTGTTGTCAATAACACGATTAATAGTACGATGATAAATTTGTTTTGCATCTTAAAAAACAATTAGTAACAGATCAAATTGTCCAGGCATTTCCAATCTCGGAAACTGGTATACATGGTATATATTCTCCCGGAATCGGGTCAAAATTAAGAACCTCGGTACCTACTTTCTCAGAGGTAAAATATCCCAATAAAGAAAGTTGTCTGACCGTAAAGAGAAATTTATACAGATCAAAGTTACTTTTCTCAATTTCACCCAGATCATCCCTGTTGCCATAGAGCATATATTTTACTTTTCCCTCGTCCTCAGGCTCCAGCTGAAAATAAGACAGAAATAATTCCTCTATGTCTTTCTTAGCAGCTTTTTTGGTCTTCTTCCCCGAAATCTCTTCCAACCTGTTGCCAAAAACTTTACTTCCTTCATGAAACAGCAGCTGCTCTTCCTCAGAAAGAGTATCCATACACATAAGATCAATAAACTGGGGAAGATTCAACTCTAATCCACCCGGCGTGTTACCCGAAGGCAATATAATATCAACCAAATTGGCAACAAGATTTTTTTCTTCCGGGTTCAGGAATACCGCTGACCAGGTCTCTTCTTTGCCTTTACATGACTGTAATACACTCAAGGCAGCCGGTGTTGCCACCAGAAACCCTGTTGCTAATCCCAGGCCCTTCAATACCTCTCTCCTTTTCATATCTCTTTCTTTTTGCTTTTATTAAACTCCTTGGCGGCATGATTGGCAGCTCTGGCGGTAAGTGCCATATAGGTGAGGGAAGGATTTTGGCATCCGGACGAAGTCATACAAGCCCCATCAGTGACGTATACATTTTCAGCTCCATGGACCTGATTGTACTCATTGAGAACCGAAGTCATCGGATCCCTTCCCATTCTTGCTCCTCCCATTTCATGTATTGCCAGTCCAGGAGCGTAATCTTTCGGATTATCAAATCCCTGAACTTTTTCATATCCCGCCGCTTTTAACATTGCAACAGCCTGCTCCTGAATATCGACCCTAATTTTCCTTTCATTTTCCTTGAACTCCACATCAAAATCAACCGTGGGTAAGCCCCACTGGTCAGGCTTCTCATAATTCAGCGTGATCTTATTTTCGTGATAGGGCAAACACTCTCCAAATCCAGTAATTCCTATTACCCAGGGACCCGGTTTTACCAGTTCCTCCTTCATAGATTCACCAAAGCTCATTTCAGCAATGCCTCTTCTCCAGTCCCTTCTGCTCGCTGCCCCCTGATATCCATAACCTCTGACGTAATCTGAACGCTGAGATTCTTTATCCAGATTTCTGAATCTCGGGATATACATACCTCCCGGGCGCCTTCCCTTATAGTATTCATCCTCATGTTCATCTACTATCGCATAAGCTCCAACCCCAAGATGATGGTCCATAATATTATGGCCCAATTCACCACTGTCATTTCCCAGGCCATTTGGAAAACGTTTCGATTTTGACTGCATTAATATTGAAGTTGAGGCAATGGCAGACGCACAGCAAAAAATGATTTCAGCTTCAAAAAAAAGCTTCTCTTTCGTTTCAGAATCTATTATGCGTACCCCCGATGCTTTACCTTTGGCTTCATCATAAACAATTTCGTAAACTATAGAATTTGGCCTTATTGTCATATTTCCGGTCCTTTCCGCTGCAGGAAGCGTCGAGGAATTACTGCTAAAGTAGCCCCCGTATGGACAACCTCTCATGCACCGGTTTCGAAATTGACACTTTCCTCTTCCCTCATGGATCTTGTCTCCTGTTATATGGGCTATGCGACCATGGGTCACTACACGACCGTCCATTTTATCTGCTACCCTTTCGGCAAAATCAGCTTCAACACAGTTGAATTCCATTGCTTCAGTAAATTTGCCATCCGGCAGCTGGCTAAGGCCAAGATTGGTCCCGCTCACTCCAATATATTCTTCCACTTTGTCATACCAGGGCTCAATATCCTTGTATCTTATGGGCCAGTCTACCCCGTGACCATCCTTTTTATTCGCTTCAAAATCCATTTCACTTAAACGATAGGAATGCCTCCCCCAGGTAATCGACCTTCCTCCTACATGATAGCCTCTCATCCAGTCAAACCTTTTGGTTTCTGAATATGGATGATCAATATCATCAACGAACCAATGTCTGTATTCCTCTGCTGTTGTATAACCTGTTCTAGCCTGTTTCTCCTGTCTTTTGGCATCTTTAACCGAAGATCGGTTCCGGTATTTAAAATCCCAGTTTTCCTTAAACATTGTTGGGTAATCAGTCACGTGTTTTACCATCCTCCCTCGCTCTAAAACCAAAGTTTTCAGGCCGTTTTCGCAGAGTTCTTTTGCAGCCCAGCCACCCGAAATCCCTGTGCCAATTACAATGGCATCATACTTTTGACTCATATTTTTATTCTGGATCTAAGTTCTTTAACATTCATTAATCTTAAAATA
>CP070731.1:1520178-1524758 GCA_020347545.1 Flavobacteriaceae bacterium
GTATCAAGTTCGATGAAAAGTATGGGGAAGAGGAAAATTTCCTTAAGAATGTACTCATCTATGACCTTAGATCTAATACCGTTAACAATAAGGTAATTACAGCTAAGAAGGGAGAAATAGTTTCGGAAGAGGGAAGTAGATATCTTACACTGGTCCTTGAAGATGGTTATTACGCGGAAGACATGATCGGTAACAAGACAACGGTGGAATCCGGAAAAAGAGCCCCGTTCACTAAAGCACATTTTGATCATTACGAAGTGAATATCGATGTTTCGAATATCGGTGATTTTGATCCTGATGAGGTGCGATATAAAACAGGTAAGGAAATGCTGAGTTTGAAACAGCTCGATTTTTTTGTTGATTCCCTGCAAACCCCCTTCAGAGATTTCATTACAAATCGTGCTTCACGGGTTTATACTACTTTGAAGGTTAATAAATTAGTAACGGATTCTCTGGGCGGCAAACCTTTGGAGCCTGAAATTCTGGATAATTTTAATGAAAGAAACAGGAGGGTAATAGCCCAAAATGCAAGCTCAACAGTTCTTGGGAATCTGGAGAACCTGAGGAACTTTAAGGCTACGCTTAAAGATAAAACAAAGATCATTAATGGATATAATGTAGAGTTTCATAAAAGGATTGCATTTTCAGTTGCCTGTCTGGTTTTATTTTTTGTTGGAACCCCTTTGGGGTCCATTATAAGAAAGGGAGGCTTTGGGCTGCCAATGATCATCGCTGTCACCATTTTTGTGATCTATTTTTTCATCTCTACTTTCGGTAAGAATATGGCAGAATCGAACAGAGTTACTCCTTTTATCGGTGGTTGGATGGCTACATTTATCCTTTTGCCATTTGGGGTTTTATTAATGATCAGGGCAACAAATGACAAAGGACTGTTTAATCTGGATGCTTTTTTACAGCCGGTTACCACAGTATTCAATAAAATATTTAAATTAAATAAAAAATAATACGGGACTTATGGAGGAGAACACCACGTCAGTGATAAAGCTGAATACCATAGAGGAGGCCATAGAAGATATCAAAAACGGTAAAATGGTCATTGTTGTGGACGATGAAAGCAGGGAGAATGAAGGTGATTTTATAGCAGCCGCAGAAATGGTGACCCCTGAGATGATCAATTTTATGGCTACAAATGGCCGTGGATTGATATGCACTCCTTTGACCGAAACAAGGTGCGAAGAACTGGACCTTCATTTAATGGTTGGAAAGAATACGGTTTTACATAACACCCAGTTTACGGTTTCTGTTGATTTGATAGGGCATGGATGCACCACCGGAATTTCAGCTCATGACAGGGCTAAAACGGTAAAGGCACTGACTTTAAAGGAAACTCAGGCGGAAGATCTGGGAAGGCCGGGACATATTTTTCCTTTAAGGGCAAAGGATGGCGGGGTTTTGAGAAGAACCGGCCATACAGAGGCAGCTATTGATCTGGCAAGATTGGCAGGGTTGGAACCGGCGGGACTCCTTGTTGAGATTCTGAATGAGGACGGAACTATGGCTCGATTACCTCAGCTTATGAAAGTATCTAAAAAGTATGATTTAAAGATTATATCCATTGAAGACCTTGTGGCCTATCGAATGAATCATGATTCTCTGATAGATAAAATAGAAGACTTCTCTGTTGAAACAAGATTTGGAAAGTATTGCCTTAGGGCTTATCAGCAAACAAATAATGGCCAGGTTCATTTAGCATTGACCAAAGGCAACTGGAAATTAGGTGAGGAAGTGCTTGTAAGAGTGAATTCGACACTTATCAATAATGACATTGTAGGGACCCTTATGAATAATCCTGATGACAGACTTGGAAAGATGTTTGACATCATTAATAAGGAGGGAAAAGGTGCCGTAGTATTCATAAACCAGGAATATCAATCTTTCGACTTGATTAATCGATTAAAGCATTTAAAAAAGATTGAATCGGATTCCGATGCACCAGAACCTTTGGTGAAAATGGATGAAAAGGATTTTGGAATAGGTGCACAGATACTCCATGATCTCAATATTAATAAGATCAAATTAATTTCCAACAGTAAATACTCCGGAAAAAGGGTTGGGATGATAGGTTACGGACTGGAAGTGGTGCGTTACGTTTCTTTTTAATAATGAGGCCGGGATTTTTGTAAATTGGTGCTGGTGAATTCTATTCGAAAAATATTGTACCCCTTTTCCTTTCTATTTGGAATAATAATAGGTATACGCAACAAGTGTTTTGACCTTGGGATAATTGAATCGAAATCATTTGACCTTCCCGTAATTGCCGTTGGTAATTTGAGTGTAGGAGGTACTGGAAAGTCACCCATGATAGAATATTTGATTCGCATCTTCGCATCCGATTATAAAACGGCAGTGGTGAGCAGGGGATACGGCAGAAATACAAAGGGGTTTTTAATGGCGTCTGAGGGATCTAAAGCCAGAGATATTGGAGATGAACCTTATCAATTCTTTAGAAAATTTAAGAATTTGACGGTTGTTGTTGATGAGAAAAGGGTAAGAGGCATTGAAAAACTAAGACAGATGAGGCCGGAACTGGAATTGATACTTCTGGATGATGCGTTTCAGCATCGCTATGTTAAGGCCGGTTTTTATATTTTGCTAACGGCTTATGATAAGTTGTATTCAGATGACCTGATGCTCCCGGCAGGTAACTTAAGAGAGCCCGGTTCAGGAGCCAATCGTGCGGACCTGATCGTGGTTACAAAATGTCCACCGGATCTGAATGAGAAAAAAAAGGGTGAAATTATCTCGAAGCTGTCCAACGATTCAAATGAACCCATATTTTTTAGCTGTATTGATTACGACGAGCAAATTACGAATGATTCAGGAGAGGAGATAGCGGTTTCTAGTCTGGACGGATACAAAGTTTTGCTTATTACGGGAATCGCAAATCCGAGGCCACTGGTGAATTTTCTAAAAGGCAAAAAGTTGGATATTGAACAATTAAAATATTCAGATCATCAGTTTATCGGGAAAAAAGAGTTTAGGTCAATTGAGAAAAAATTTAATGGTATGTCAGGAGACAGAAAACTAATTCTTACCACTGAAAAGGATTATGTGAGAAGTTTCCAAAATGTTGATCTTCCGGTTTACTACATCCCCATCAGGACAAGAATATTGGATCAGGGCGAAAAGTTTAATGAATTAATACAAGATTATGTACGAAAAAATCAATGAGACCGCAAGGTTTCTTAAGGATATTGGAATTGATAAAGCCAAGGTTGGTATTGTTTTAGGTACCGGTTTGGGGGGAATAGTTAATATGATAAAAACGGAAAAGAAAATTCCGTATCACGACATACCTAATTTTCCCGTAAGTACTGTTTCGGGGCATTCGGGAACCCTGATTTATGGAGAGTTATCCGGTAAAAAAGTGGTGGCGATGCAAGGTAGATTTCATTACTATGAAGGTTGGGAAATGTCTGAAGTGACTTTTCCTATTCGAGTGATGAAATTTCTGGGAATTAATACATTGATTGTTTCAAATGCCTGTGGAGGAGTGAATCCGGATTTTAAGGTCGGAGACGTCATGATCATTAAAGATCATATAAATATGATGCCTGAGCATCCCTTAAGAGGAGAAAATGATAATCGATTTGGCCCCAGATTCGTTGACATGCATGAGCCTTACAGCTTGAAGATGATTGATTTGATGAAGAAAATAGCTGCGGATAAAGGAATTGACGTTAAAGAGGGAATATATCTTGCTTTACAAGGTCCAACTTTCGAAACTCCTGCGGAATACAGAATGGTCAAATTAGTTGGGGCCGATGCAGTGGGTATGAGTACCGTTCCTGAAGTTATCGTGGCCAAACATATGAATATGGAATGTTTTGGGCTTTCCGTTATCACGGATTTGGGAATTGAAGGAAAGGTTGAGGAGGTATCACATGAAGCCGTTCAGATAGCAGCAAAATCGTCTGAAAAGAAAATCAGTACTTTGGTTGAAGAATTTATTGGAGAACTGAATTTCAGAAAATAACAAAGCACCTCCGGATGTAGAAGTGCTTTAGCTTACTAACTCAAAATTAATCTTAATGAAGAACAAAATCTTGTGAGGAATCTTGTTGGGACAAATTTATGAAATTGTCGACTAACTGGCAAATATTTTGATAGTTAAATTAAATTGATAACAATTTTTTAAGAAATATATAAAAATAACAGATCAAAATTATAAGGTCTTTAAAATTAATCTAAATTTTCATTTACATTTACGAAGAATTGAATGAAGTGTTATAAATGAAAAAAGCACCTTTTTAAAAAAAGGTGCTTTTAGCTTACTAACTCAAAATTAATCATAATGAAAACAAAATTAGTGGGGAATTTTGCTTCATTATACATGGTGCAAATGCTGTGCCAAAATTGATCGGAAATGTTAATGTTTTATTAATTATTGGGATTTTTAAACCTTTTCCTCCTTTTTAGGCTCTTTTTCTGGGGAAAAAAATGTCTTTCCTTTAAAGTGAGTGGATAATTCCTTCATCAAATCGATGAGGTAGTGAGGTCCATAACATAAAAGCACCTCTAAGGAGGCGCTTTTTGCTTACTAACTCAAAATTAATCAT
>CP070731.1:1524858-1532699 GCA_020347545.1 Flavobacteriaceae bacterium
GAGGCTGACAAGAATGTGGACTCACCTTGAAAGACAAAAAGGGGGTATAGGCCTTAGAGGACCGGGGGAGACCGAGATAGAAACAGACAGACGTATTATCAGGGATAAGATTTCCTTACTGAAAACAAAGCTCAAAAAGATAGACCGCCAGATGGCGGTTCAACGCAAAAATCGCGGCAAGATGGTACGTGTTGCTTTGGTTGGGTACACCAATGTGGGTAAGTCCACATTGATGAATGTTCTGAGCAAGAGTGAGGTGTTTGCTGAAAACAAATTGTTTGCTACACTCGATACAACGGTCAGGAAGGTTGTAATAAGAAACATACCATTTTTGCTCACAGACACGGTTGGATTCATAAGGAAATTGCCAACGCAATTAGTGGAATCCTTTAAATCTACTTTGGACGAAGTCAGGGAGGCGGATCTTTTGTTGCACGTGGTTGATATATCACATTCAAATTTTGAGGATCACATTGATTCAGTGAACAAGATTATCAGCGAAATTTCTCCCGATTCTGATAAGGGAGATAAGCCGACTATCATGGTTTTTAACAAAATTGACGCTTACAAGCACGAAACCATAGATGATGACGATCTTACAACAGAAAGGACAAAGGAGCATTATACTTTAGAAGATTGGAAGAAATCCTGGTATGCCAAAATGAATAATAAATGTGTTTTTATTTCGGCCTTAAATAAGGATAACCTTGAGGAATTGAAAAAAATTGTCTTTCAGGAAGTAAAAAAGATACATATTACAAGATTTCCATACAATGATTTTCTGTATCAGGAATATGAAGAACAGGGTTAAGGCTGCTCTTTAAGATCATCTTCATCCTCGATGATTCCATGTCTTTTTGCTCTAATCTGCCATAGTTTTCTGGCAAGGACCTGAAGATCCTCATCGCTGTCGCTTTCATCGACAATTTCAAAACCAAGCAGGGTCTCAATGATGTCTTCTTGAGAAACGATTCCACTGACAGCACCAAACTCATCAACAACCAGGGCAATATGTTCTTGTTTTTCTATCAGTTGATCGAAAAGCGTCTTGATAGGGGTATCTCTCTTTGTAATAAATATTTCACGTGAAATTGTTTTTAGCTCCTGATCACCTTTACCATCAATAATTGATTCAAACAGTTCGTCTTTAAGAAAATAACCTGAAATATCATCAGATGAATCTTTATACATCGGAATTCTTGAGAACTTCAATTTTGGGTTATCATCATAAAATTCTTTGATCTTCATATTTTCCGGAGCTGTTTTTAAAACAATTCTCGGCGTCATAATATCCTTGACAACAATATTGCTAAAATCGATAAGATTCTTGATAACTACACTTTCCGATTCCTGGAAAACGCCTTCTTCTTTGGCGATATCAGCCATTGCGTGAAAATCCTCCCGGCTTACATTGATGCTATGGGCATTTTTACCTACCAATTTCGTAGTAAATTCAAGAAGCCATAATATTCCAGTATACTTCAAAGGGAACATCATGATAACAATGGCTTTTGTAGAAAAATTAGCCAGGTTTTTCCAATAGTTAGCGCCGATTGATTTAGGGATTATTTCTGATAACACCAGAATTAGAAAGGTCATGATGGCTGAGACAATCCCCACCGCATTATTTCCTGAACCAAAGGTTTTTTCTGCCTGAACCCCAACTAAGATAGCACCAACCGTATGCGCAATTGTGTTGATGGTCAGTATTGTTATTAAAGGCTGATCTATATTATCCTTTAATTTCTTAAGGGTTTTTGCATAACCCTTCTTTTCATTGATTTTTACTGTAATAAACGTCGGTGTGACACTTAGCAATACAGCTTCAAGAATAGAACAGAGAAATGAAAAACATATCGAAAGAGCTCCGTAAACTATTAATAGGGTCATGAATCTTAGTTTAGGCTAATGTATAAAATTTACATTTACAACTAAAATTTTAATCAAATCTTTGTTTTCGATGTATTTATCAATATAAATTATAAGATCGTTAATCAAGAGTTATATTTAGACCGATCAACCAAAAGGATTGTAAATCGTTATCCACGCTGTCAAATGTAGCATCAGGATCATCGATCAGTGCATAATTAAGCGCTTCCTGATGGTTTTTCCTCAATCCGAAATCGAATCCTACACCCAGTGATTTCCAAACTGTATAACTGAAAGAATTGGTCCAGGTATAATTTGAGAAATTAGATCCCTCGTAGCTCAAAAATATTGATAAATTCGATTTTACATTCAATCCACCAAAACTATTTGTATAATCAGCTACTACTTTGGCACCAAATGTAGAATCATAGGTCGCATCACCACTGCTGAACACAAAATTATAGTTTGCTGGATGAATCACTACCGTTAATTCTGACAAAGGTGTCCATGTACCACCAACACCAAGATCCAGAAATCCAGGGTTGTTAAAATTATCGACTAATGTAGATCTGTATTCCATCAAAGCTGAAACGGCGAAATTTTTTGAAACTTTATATCCGTACAATGAACTTATGTTGAAGACATCAGTCGCCACTTCATAATCATCGCTATCGTCAGGATCATCCTTATCATCAAACTTAACCCAGCCAATGTTTACATTCATTGCATTTTTCCAAAAATACTTTTCTTCAATTAGATCGGCAAAGGCATTCACATTGATCCCGAAATTTCCAACCGAGGAATTTGGAGAGGATTTGGCATACCAGTTATTGAATCCAGAGACACTTCCTCCAATTGTTCCCGTTGCCCTAAGTCTCCATCCAGGTAAGGCATCTATCTCAGCTTGAATGGCATCCTCTTTTGCTTTAAGGGCGGCTATTGAATCTGTTTTCTCTTTTTTTAGTGCTTTGAGCTCTTCTTTTGTTTGAGCCTGAATACTGCTAATTCCAGTAAATAGGAATAAAGCCAAAATGACTTTTTTCATGGGGAAAATGATTAGGTTAATATTTTACAAAAATAGGGAAAAACCATAAATCAAAAGGGATTTACGTTTTCTTTTTAAAAAGAGGGACACTGGAACAGGCTTCTCCAAACATCAGGGAACGTACCACAGGAACAAGTTTTTGACAAAGCTCTACATAAGCTGATTCAGGAATTTTCTTATCGGAACATCCCTTTACAATAACCGGTCTGTCTTTGAATTCTTCCACGGAAAAGTTTTGAATAATATCATTAAATATAATATTCTCAAGAAGTTCCAAGTCGCCTACCACACATTTTTTTGCATATGGACTTAGGCTTGCGCTTATCAATAGGTAAGCCCAGGAAGGAATGATGGCATCCGTTGAACAATGCAACGCTACATAAGAGTCTTGGTACTGTTCCCAGTTATGCCCCTTTACCGATTCTCTAAAATCTTTCTCACGTAAGATCAACCCTTCATATAACCATTGGCTAATATCAAACAAAACCCGTTTACCTTTAGGATAAAGATCTTCAAGATCAATGGTGATCAATTTGCTGTTAGCAACTCTATTGACTATTTCTCCAGACATATTTAGGATTGAAAATTAAGTTGTGGATCCGGTTTACAGAAATCCGAGTTCTAATTTGGCCTCTTCACTCATCATATCCTGGGTCCAGGTCGGGTCGAAAGTTATTTCCACCTCCGCATTTCGAACCTCTTCAATGGAGCGTATCTTCTCTTCAACTTCCATTGGAAGCGTTTCGGCCACAGGACAATTAGGGGAAGTAAGGGTCATTAACACCTTAACATCCATATCTTCATTTACAAAGACATCGTAAATAAGGCCTAATTCGTATATATCTACTGGGATCTCAGGGTCATAAATTGTTTTGACCATTTCAACTATCTTTTCTCCGAGATCTACCTTCGTTTTATCGTTCATTACAGTTCTTTAAAATCATTCTAAATAAGGCAAAGATACATTAATGCCATGTTTCAGCAAAATCTATGGAGTGTATCAATTTTTTGACATACAGGCCAGGGCGAGAAGTTTAATTTGCTTGACCATTGAAAGTAAACCATTCGCACGTGTTGGAGAAAGATGTTCCTTTAATCCTATTTCATCAATAAAATACGGATCTGTATTAAGAATATCTTCAGGGGTCTGTTCATTGTATACCTTTAGTAACAAAGAGATAATCCCTTTCGTGAGAATCGCATCACTATCCGCTGAAAATTTGAGTTTTCCGGCTTCATAATCGGCATGCAGCCAAACTTTTGACTGACAACCTTTGATCAAATTATCATCCGATTTATTCTTTTCCTGAATTTTAGGAAGTGATTTTCCAGATTCAATGATAAACTCATAACGCTGCATCCAGTCATCAAACAGATCGAAGTCCTCAATAATTTCTTCCTGTATTTCTTTAATAGTCATTTTTTAAACTTATTTTTGCAAAAATAAGTAATTTGGATTGACATGGGAAAACTTTTAATAGTGGGAACGGTTGCATTTGATGCTATTGAAACTCCGTTCGGAAAGACGGATAAAATCTTAGGTGGTGCGGCCACTTTTATCGGCCTTGCAGCCTCCCAATTCAAAGTTGACTCTGGTTTGATCTCGGTTGTGGGTGGCGATTTCCCAAACGAGTATCTTGAAATGCTGGCAGACAGGAATATTGATATTTCAGGGGTAGAGGTCATCAAGGAAGGCAAAACATTTTTCTGGAGCGGAAAGTATGATTATAACCTGAATACCAGAGAGACTTTAGCCACAGACCTCAATGTCCTGGCAGACTTTAATCCGGTTGTACCAGACAATTATATGGATTGCGATTTCCTTATGTTAGGAAACCTTCATCCATCCGTCCAAATGGCAGTTATTAATCAAATTCCCAACAGGCCGAAGCTTGTGGTATTGGATACCATGAATTTCTGGATGGATAATACATTGGACGAATTGATGGAAGTATTGCCAAAAATTGATGTGATTACTATAAATGATGAAGAGGCAAGACAATTGAGCGGAGAGTATTCCTTGGTGAAAGCAGCTCAGAAGATCCATAAAATGGGTCCTCAATATGTGGTAATCAAAAAAGGAGAAAACGGGGCGCTATTGTTTAATAACGGGGACGTATTTTTTGCCCCTGCACTTCCTTTAGAAGAAATTTTTGACCCAACGGGTGCGGGAGACACTTTTGCCGGAGGTTTTATCGGTTATTTGGCCAGTACTCATGATGTATCCTTTGAAAACATGAAAAGAGCCGTGATCTATGGATCTAATTTTGCCTCTTTTTGTGTAGAACGATTTGGAACGGAACGAATGATCGATCTCGATCAGGAAGAAATACAAAAACGACTTGGACAGTTTAAGCAGCTGACACAATTTGAAATAGAATTAACGCATTAACTTTTTAGGTAATGAGCGACGCGATCAAACATGAGTGTGGAATTGCAATGGTCAGGCTACTAAAGCCACTTCAGTATTACAAGGATAAGTACGGCACAGCTTTTTATGGAATCAATAAAATGTACCTGTTGATGGAAAAGCAACATAACCGGGGACAGGACGGTGCCGGATTTGCGAGTATAAAATTTGATGTTGATCCCGGGACGAGATATATCAGTAGGGTAAGGTCAAATGAACAACAGCCCATTCAGGATGTTTTTGCAAGAATCAACAGCCGTCTCAATGGCGTAATGAAAGAGCATCCGGAAAAAGCGAATGACCTTGACTGGCAACTATCAAAGTTGCCTTATCTTGGAAATGTGTATTTGGGCCATGTCAGATACGGAACTTTTGGAAAGAACAGCATTGAAAGCGTGCATCCTTTCTTAAGGCAAAATAACTGGAAGCATAAGAATCTGATCGTTGCCGGAAATTTTAACATGACCAACTCAGGTGATCTGTTAAAGGAATTGATCGAATTAGGTCAACATCCTAAGGAAAATACGGATACGGTGACCGTTATGGAGAAAATTGGTCATTTTCTGGATGATGAGGTGCTGGATTTGTATTACAAGTTTAAGCAGCAGGGAATAAGCAAAAAGGAGGCTTCTCCTCGGATAGCCAAAGAATTGAATATTCAGAAAATACTAAGAAGGGCTTCTAAAAACTGGGACGGAGGATATGCAATGGCCGGTATGATCGGTCATGGCGATGCCTTTGTGCTTAGAGATCCGGCAGGAATACGCCCCGCTTATTATTACAAGGACGATGAAGTTGTTGTCGTTGCCTCAGAAAGACCAGTAATACAAACCGTTTTCAACGTCGACTTTGATGATGTCAAGGAGATCGAAAGAGCTCATGCATTGATCATTAAAAAGGATGGTAGCGTCAGTACCCAGCAGATCATGGAGCAGCTACCCAAAAAGTCCTGTTCATTTGAAAGAATTTATTTTTCCAGAGGGAGTGATGCGGCTATCTATAAGGAAAGAAAAATGCTGGGGAAATATATTTTTCCAAAGGTCTTGGAGACTGTTAACAGTGATATTAGCAACACAGTATTTTCTTACATCCCCAATACAGCGGAAACCTCTTTTTACGGTATGACCGAAGCAGCGGAGGAATATTTAAATGAGCATAAATTGCAAACCATACTCAAAGGGAACAAGAACATCTCCGCTAAAAAGCTGACTGAAATATTATCCGAAAGGCCAAGAATTGAAAAAATAGCCATTAAGGACGCTAAACTCAGAACTTTTATTACAGACGACAACAGCAGAGATGATCTTGTTGCGCATGTGTATGATGTTACCTATGGCGTGGTTAAGGAATCGGATAACCTCGTGATTATAGATGACAGTATCGTAAGAGGAACAACATTAAAGAAAAGTATTATTCAGATCCTCGATCGGCTTAATCCTAAAAAAATTGTCGTTGTCTCTTCGGCACCTCAAATTAGATATCCTGATTGTTACGGAATAGATATGGCTCGAATCGATGAGTTCATTGCATTTAAGGCTACTTTGGAACTGCTGAAAGAGACCGGGAAATACCATATTATTGATGAAGTCTATGAAAAATGCAAGGCCAGTTTAAAAGAGGAGCATCCTGAGAATCATGTTAAGGAAATATATTCATTATTCACGCCGGAACAAATTTCAGACAAAATAGCGGACCTGTTAAAAACGGAAAATATTAATGCGGAGGTAAAGATCATTTTTCAGTCTATCGAAAATCTTCATCGTGCATGTCCTAATGATAAAGGAGATTGGTATTTTACAGGGGATTTTCCAACACCTGGTGGCATGAAGGTTGTCAACAAGGCTTTTATGAATTTCTACGAGGGAAAAAAAGAAAGAGCTTATTAGAATTGAATTAGTGATTAGAAATTTGAAGTAATGAAAAAAGTAAACCCTATAGTTTTACTGATGAGTCTGGTGGTTATTACAAGCGTTTTGGGATGTAAATCACAAAGCGTTGAGACCTCTGCCCCTTTTGAGATCAACGAGAAATCTTACTATCAATGGATCAGCGGGAAGCAGGGTACGCAAGGTACCACCATAAGAATTGAAGGTCGGATAAAATCTTTAAACGTTTCTTTTTCAAAACTTTATTTTCAGAATAATGAATACAGTATTGTTCCGCAGTTTAGTGACAATGTATTTGTTGTGGAGGGGACTTCCTCGGAATTCAGAAAAAGGGAACTGATCCTGTCTTCAGACCCTGCAGATGAATATGGTAATCAACCGAACGCTCCAAAAAAGAAAATTCCATTTGATTTGAAGGATGATGAGGCTGTATTGCTATATACAGTTAACGGACTTGAAGGGTTTTATAAGATTTCAAATATCGTCAAACTGGATCAGGTATATAAACCCTAAAACCATAGTCAGCCTGACCTGACTATAGACAATTTTGTTACAGGCAGCTCGGATATCCTGCTTAATTAGGCCTCAGAACTTAGATCATACGTTGATGCTCAAACCAATTGAGCCTGTA
>CP070731.1:1532799-1538258 GCA_020347545.1 Flavobacteriaceae bacterium
AGGTGAGTCCACATTCTGGTCAGCCTCGGCAACAAATACTGGCACTGAGCCAATTCAACCTGGGTTCTGGCATACGAGGTCTGAGCCCTTTGAGCAAAAATATCCAGGATCAAATTAGTTCTGTCCAATACCTTAGTGTCCAGATACTTTTCAATATTCCTTAACTGGGCCGGATTTAGTTCGTCGTCAAAAATCACTGTTTTTACACCATGTTCCTGCAAAAAACCTTTGACCTCTTCCAGTTTTCCTGATCCGATAAAAGTCTTTGGGTTAGGATATTCAAGTTTTTGAACAAATCTTTTTATGACTTCACCCCCTGCTGTATATGTCAGAAATTCAAGTTCGTCAAGATACTCTTTACTCTTTTCCTCATTCTGCTCTTTTGTAATGACTCCTATCAAAACAACACTTTCAATATTTGAATCCCGTTTTTCTATCATGCGGCAAATTTACAATCCTTTTTACACTAATTTAATTGAATTTTCCTATTTTGGACAATACTTGCAAATATTCCATGTCAGAATTCTATTCCATCGCCTTTTATAATCTGGAAAACCTGTTTGATCCGAGAGAAAGTAATGATATAACAGACCACGATTATTCAGCGAATGGGAAACTTCAGTGGACAGAGGAAAAATATTTTCAAAAAATTGAAAATCTTTCCAAGGTAATTTCAAGAATCGGGAAGAATCATTCTAAGCTTCCTCCTGTAGTAGCGGGAGTTTGTGAGGTTGCTCATGAATCTTGTCTCAGAGATCTGATCGCATCAGATCATTTAAAACCTTATGATTACGATTATGTATTTCACAAATCACAGGACTCAAGAGGCATGAACACTGCCCTTCTATTTCAAAAATCATCTTTTAATGTATCAGAGAAAAAGGCTTTTTCTTTACCTGATCCCGAGGACGAAAAGGATAGGTCACGAGATATTCTCAAAGTAAGCGGATCATTGTTTGGTAATAAAATCCATCTTCTGATAAATCATTGGCCTTCACGGACGGAAGGAACCCGAAAAACAAATCCAAAAAGGCTATTGGCTTCTTATTTGACAAAGACAATTCTCGATCAAATCTCGATAAATGATCCTTCAACAAATACGATCATTATGGGAGATTTTAATGATGACCCTAGTTCCGAAAGTATCAATGAGCTTGTGGAAAAAGATTTTATAAATCCAATGGCTAAGTTACAAAGACCGAAATCAGGCACGGTTCGTTTTAAGGGAAAATGGATGATCTTCGATCAGATTCTGTTTAGTCAAGCTTTTGAAAATGAAAAATGGATTCGTTTTGAAAGTGCTCATATCTTTATTGAACCTCATTTAATTCAAAAATCCGGAAAGCACAGAGGATCACCAAAAAGAACCTTTAACGGCAGTTACTATCTTAACGGTTTTAGTGATCATTTTCCCGTATTTCTTTATTTCAGCCTAATTTAAAATTCGGGTAAAGGCAATACAGTTAGCAGTTTATTTATTCAGAGGTTCTTTCTTCCGATGATGCGTATGTTATCTAAATCATAAGTGGTCGATGCTCCCGGGTCAAATCCGATATAGCGAAAACCCAAATGAATTGATCCATTTACGCAATCCATCTCAATTTTACCTGAATTCATAAAAACTCGGTTACTGTTATCAACGGAACCTGTTGAAATTTTGGCATTCAACAAATGCCATTCCGTATCGCTAAAATTTTCCTTCAAATTCAAAGTATACCAAACTGACAAAAGGGTTCCTTCTTCAAAAGTTGCCCGAGTGTCAAAGGATAAATATTCTCTGCCGGTTTGGTCAAGATCAATTTTCGGGGTAATAAGCCAAACCTCACTTACCGGCTCCAAAGAATTATACGATGATATTTGAACAAAGGTATTTTCATTTGAACTTCGCTTCTTAAATCTGTTGTTTCGAAAATTAACATTCATATTTCTCCAGCCAAGTTTCTCAATATCTTTCGTGCTTTTTAGCAGGTTAAAATCCATATAAAAAACAATATCATTTCCTCCGTCAGATTCTAATTGAGGGCAATCTAAGGCTTCCACATCACAACGATTCTTATCAATTGACCACAGGTCATCCGGATTATTTAAGATATATACGAATTCCCCTGAATACGTGTCAATGGTTAAAACGGCTTTCATTGAAAATAACCCAAGGGGAGTTGAATAGGCACTAAAGTCGGCATATTCACTTGTCACCAGTTTCCCGGAGACACCATTCTCACATTGCTCAATAATTCTTTCGCCATTATATTGATCATAGACCTCTGACGAAAATGATTTTCCCTGATCTTGTCTTGAAACCTGCAAACCCTCCAGAAAGACCAGCATATTGGTTTTTTCAATCGATACATCTTCAAATCGTATCGGGTCAGGTTCGATATCAAGTGTTTCATTGGATCTTACCAGGTGTCTATTGATCAAGCTCTCCGGAATTTCTTTTACCAAATTTCCTGTTAAATACCCTATTACAAACTTTCCTTTTACCTCGGTAATGCTCAAACCATTCAAATTAAGGTATATTTTTCTCCCCAGGTTATATCTGGAAAAATACGCTCTCAAATCAATTTTTATCTCCAGGGCAACCTCCGGATTTACAGGTTGATCCTGTAGTATCAATGTTTTATAAAAATTTCCAGACTCATCACTTGAAACTACCACCCCAGACACCGTATAATCTGAATCAAATACCTTAATCTCTGATTCTTCCTGTTTGAAATCGGATATGACTGTTTTCATTGATATATTCTCCATAATTTGAGACACCCCGATGTTCTCTTCAAATTCTATTTTTGGTTCTTCCGGATCGCATCCCGTAATAAAATACAGGAAGTTGACGGCGAAGAATATTATTCGATCTATTTTCATATCCGAAGGTATAGAGAAGTGAAAAATGTCGCTCCGTATGAATACCAATATTTTGGTCCAAACAAAGGTTTTGATCTTTGAAGCTCCTCTTTCAACTGGACATAATTTGAAGCTCTGGATTGTTCAAACCCACCTGTTCTGTAGAAGGAATTTAAAATGTTGTTTAAAGACACGAAAAATCCGATATAACATTTTTGAATTTTCCAGGACTTCCCACCAACAATATTTATATTGACATAGGGCTCAAGTTCTTCCTGAATCAACGATCCTCTCACCTTATTTAAATCCAGATCATTCAATCGAAATCCATCAGAATCAAGAATAAAGTTCTTGGTTCTTTTTAAAGGTGAAACGCTAATGTACGACTTGTCAAAATGATTTAAACTCCCGCTAATCCACCAGTAATCAGGACTTGAATACTCAAATCCCAATGAATAAACCTGTTGAGGACTTCCGCTGGAAACATATCCCTTTAAATAAGATTTCCCCAGATCAAAAGGCTCTTTAAAAGTAGCTGAAGTCAAATATAAGGCAGGATTTGAGTCATAATTTGATTTTCCAAAAGATGCAGCTCCCTTCACATTGAATCCACCACCAAGAGGAACCTCAATACTTGCTTCAAATCCCATGTTTTTAATATTGATCCCACTCAACACCTCTTGAACAAAAGCCCCGGAATTAGATTCTTCGGTATTTGATATTCCATCTGTAAAATAAAAGGAAATCTTGGAATGATCCTGCAAAAACAGGCTATAGCCAGCGATGTTTAAATTGAAATATCGACTTCTCCAGAAATAGTTTATATCAAAGCCATAATTAAGGTCCGGCCGAAGATTTTTTATGTACTCATTGCTCACCCTTACATTTGAAAAGACCTTATTCAAAACAGGTGGCCTCTCCAGATAATTAACATTTAGCGACAGTAAATGCCTGCCATTAAATTTATACAATCCTCCTGTCTTAAATCCTTTCGTAAAAAAGTACTTTCTTCCGCTACTGCCCAAAGACAATGAACCTTTGAAGTTTCCATTTTCATACCATCCATTTCTTTCGTAAGACCTTAATTCAAAATAAAGTGAGGCATAAATATCGAATTTTTTTAGACTGTATTTAGCTCTTAGAAAAGATCCCGCACTTTTGTGATCCAACTCGTAATTATACTTGAATCTTTCTCCCTCTGAGACAATTCTATTGTAATTTCTGAGGTCGTTTTGTGATTTATTAATGTCCTTTTCAAAACCATCGACATCTAAAAACCCCTGTCCTCCCAATAAATCCTTGACCTGAGCAAAATTCTGAGTCCTTCCTCCCTTGATATGCATCACATTTTCCAATAAAAATCTCGTTCCTTTTGCAAATGAAACCCCGTTTTGAAAAGACCACCGGTATCCCTCTGATACATCCTCATAAAGGGCATATATAGAATAATTATCAATTGTGCTTTTGTTCTCCAGAAAGATTTCGTCCCAACCTATCTGCCCATTCTGAAGAAATTCCTTTTCAGCTAAATAGGCCCTTCTAAAATCAGGATTTTCATTCCTTCTTAGATGATAACTAGGAAGTTTCTGGTAATAAACCGGGTCAGGATTTCTTCCTCCTCCTACAATTACATTGGGACCTTCGAGAAACCTCCCGCCTCCATAATCAAGTCTGCTGGAAGAAACACGCCCAAATTGATACGTAAAATGGCTTTCAAGCGATAAATTCCTATTTGGACGAAATCTGTAATTCAACTGAATAATCGGCTCGCAAATAAGTTTTTCTCTTGAATTCAACTTTTTACCACCTAAATAACCCCAATATGAATTGTATCTGGCACCTTTAAGGTCATAGACTTCCTTTGTTATTGGAGAAGGTTTTCCCCTATTATTCAGGGCGTAGATAAAGGTTGAATTAAGTAGGTGTTTCTTGCCAAATTGCTTATCAACTGATGCTAAAAAAGAATGAGCCGAATAATTGGTCCCCTCTCTAAACCCTTCTTTTCCCTCTCTTAGAGAGGCGGAAATCATATAGGACAAGCCATTTTTTGAAAATCGACCGGAATAAGTTGCCATTATTCTGTGCTGATAGTTTTTATTTGCGGCTGCCATCGATATTTTCAAACCCCTTCTTTGGTCATGTGCCTCGGTAATTATATTCAGAGAAGATGATAAGCCTCCAATGCCAAATGGGGCGCCCTGCATCATAGGATAACTCACTTGTTGTCTTAATGCATCATTCAAACCTCCCAGATTGGCCCATAAAGGCCGGCCCGAATCTTCTTTGTTTATTGAGACTCCATTGAGCATCAAATTGAACTGGTCATTCTCCAGGAATCTTCGTTTGAAAAAATTAGAGCTCCATTCATAGGATACGGTACGATCAAATAAATTTTTTCGCGAGGTTAAAATTCCAGATATATTTTGGACTTCAAATTGAAAACCATCCAAGGAGTTTGACTCCGCCTCCGGTCGAACAGGATCATCCAGCACCAATCCCGTAGATTGGGCATTCAAACCGAAAAAAAAGGAAATGCAGGCCGCCATAACAATTTTTAATCTTGAATCCATTTTCAGGATTTTGTTTCTTTTTTGTTACGCATACCTGGCAGAGGT
>CP070731.1:1538358-1546316 GCA_020347545.1 Flavobacteriaceae bacterium
CATTTTCAAGGATCCATTTTACTTTTGTCGCTGAGAAATAGGAATCAATGACGAGGCCCGTATTTTCCTGAATGTAAGTATTAAAGGAGTCGTCTTTTTTAAGTTCTTTGCAATATCTGCTCGTACGGACATCCTGCCATACTATGGCATTGTATACGGGTTCCCCGGTCTTTTTGTTCCAAACAACGGTGGTTTCCCTCTGATTGGTGATCCCTATGCTCAAGATGTCCTCAAAATCGATATCATTATCCCTGATTACCTTGTGCATCGTCTCCAGTTGAGACTGATAGATTTCAACAGCATTTTGTTCTACCCAGCCGTGTTCGGGATAAATTTGCTCTGTTTCTCTCTGAGCGATACCACAGATCTTACCTTTGTCATCAAACAATACAGTCCGCGAACTTGTTGTTCCCTGGTCGAGGGCGAGAATATATTTTTTACCCATTGTTCTGTCTTTTTTGTGCTTGAATACTGTTAACAACGGCCGCAATCAGAATACCTGCCACGAGAGCCATGACAATACCGTAACGGATCTGAAAATCGTTTTTATAGAATAACTGATAACATGAGGCTCCTAAAAAACTTCCAAGAATCGGCCCGAGAATAGGGACAAAAGAATAGCTCCAGTCAGAGGTGCCTTTACCGCTGATGGGTAATAGAAAATGAGCCAACCGCGGCCCGAGGTCCCTGGCCGGATTAATGGCAAAACCTGTTGTACCTCCTAAGGCAAAGCCGATCACCATGATCAAGGCTCCAACGACTAAAGGATTAAGCCCTTCAGTAAATTCGGTCGTACCGATAAAGAGCAGGCTAAATATGAGTACCGCTGTACCAATGATCTCACTTATCAGGTTGTGCAGATACGATCTGATGGCCGGAATGGTAGCGAATGAGCCGAGTTTAGACACAGGATCATCCGTCTTGGACCATAAAGGAATATAAAAGATCCATACGATTGTTGCTCCGGAAAAAGCTCCTGAAATTTGAGAAAGGATATAGCCCGGAACTTTTTCCCAGGGAAATTCACCTACAAAAGCAAAGCCAAGGGTAACCGCAGGATTAATATGGGCCCCACTGATACTTCCAACTCCGTAAATAGCAAAAGTTACCGCAAGACCCCAGCTGACGACAATGGTATTCCAGCCCGAACCAAAAGCCTTGGAATCTTTTAAAATAACTCCCGCAACGACCCCTCCTCCGATCAGGATAAGAAAAAAGGTTCCTAAAAACTCTGCTAAGTACTCTGACATAAAAATTGTAATTGTTACTAGGACAAATTACGAATTTTTATTAATCCAGGTCTTGTCGGTTTTTAAATTTGTAAAACATGATATAAGCAATGATCACCAGGACCACGAATGGAAGGTAGGTGCCGATGGTAACTCCGATCTCGTAACCTCTGTCCGGGGCATTCTTTATTTTCTCTTCTATGTCTACCTGAATTAACAGGGCAATAAAAATCAGAAAGTTATTCATGGTCAAGATCTGAATTTACTGAGAGCGTTTTTTGTGAATTCGGAAAGGACCAGTTTCCCGCTGATCTCTGCCCTCTCGATCAAGAGCTTATCCCAGTGTTCTGTTCCCTGCCAAAAAATCTTTTTCATTTCTTTAAGTGCTTCGGGATTGTATTGTGAAAGCTGATGAACCAGAATATCGATCCCTTCATCCATATCTCGTTTGTTTTCAAATACCTTGTTGAATAATCCGTATTTCTGGGCCCAGTAGGCCGTTTTCCAACTCTTGGCATCCAGGCTTAGATCACTTAAGGCAAAGACTCCCATCTTTCTTTCAATAGCCGGAGCTATAACGAAAGGGCCTATTCCAATACTGAGTTCAGATAATTTAATATCTGAAGCTTCAGTTGCAAAACAGTAGTCACAAGCAGCCAGGATACCGACCCCGCCACCAACAGATTTACCCTGCGCCCTTCCCACGATCAGTTTAGAGCATTTTCGCATGGCATTGATCAGGTTGGCAAATCCGGAAAAAAAGAGTTTTCCTTTGGTTTCATTATCTATTTCAAGAAGCTCATCAAAAGAGGCTCCGGCACAAAAGGCTTTATCTCCTTCACTCTGCAGTAAAATGATCTTCACCTGATCATCTGAACTTAAGCGATCAAAGGTGTCGATCAATTTTTGCAATAACTCAGCCGGAAACGAATTGCTTTTTGGATGTGAAAAGGTTACCGTAGCAATAAAATGATCAATATGTGTAAAGATGGATCCTGCCATAAAATTCTTCTAGCTCATGCCACTTGTAGTGACACTTCTGTCGATCTTTCGCATCAGTCCCTGAAGTACTTTTCCGGGGCCTAATTCGATAAATTCTGTTCCTCCGTCAGCAATCATTCGCTGTATGGTCTGCGTCCATCGAACAGGAGCCGTCAACTGGGCAATCAGATTCTTTTTGATATCGGCCGCATTGTTGACCGCTGCCGCTGTAACGTTTTGATAAATCGGGCACAGAGGTTCATTAAAGACTGTATTTTCTATTGCTGATGCCAATTGCTCACGTGCAGGTTCCATTAAAGGAGAGTGAAAAGCTCCACCTACAGGCAATACCAAGGCTCGTCTGGCGCCTTTCTCTGTTAGACTTTTACAGGCTGTCTCAATAGCTTCAATTTCACCTGAAATAACGAGCTGTCCCGGGCAATTGTAATTTGCAGCAACAACGATGCCCTCAGTTTCCTTGCATACATCTTCAACAACTTTATCGTCAAGCCCAAGAACGGCTGCCATGGTTGAAGGTTGCAATTCGCAGGCCTTTTGCATGGCCTGAGCCCTTTGAGATACCAGCTTAAGTGCACTGTCAAAAGCCAGCGTACCATTGGCAACCAGAGCAGAAAATTCACCAAGCGAGTGTCCTGCCACCATTTCGGGTTTAAAATCATCACCCAGCGTTTTTGCTAAAATCACAGAATGTAAAAATATGGCCGGTTGTGTGACCTTGGTCTGTTTCAGGTCTTCTGCCGATCCCTCAAACATAATGTCTGTTATGGAAAATCCTAGAATTTCATTTGCCTGATTAAAAAGTTCCTGAGCTTCCGAGGAGCTTTCAAAAAGATTGAGCCCCATCCCTGAAAATTGAGCTCCTTGTCCTGGAAAAATATATGCTTTCATGTTAAAATAATCTTTTAAAAATGGTTAATTGAACGATACAAAAGTAGTTAAATGATTTTTATACCTGCTATTCTCTGATTGAAATTCAATGGTGGAATTGCCTGCTTTTTCCTATTTTCGTTTTATGAGCGCAAAATCCTTATCCGGCAAAGACAAAAATCTGGCTTTTAACATCTATTTGATCCTGGCCTCCATATTTATAGCTTCTCTGGTTGTGTCCAATCTTATTTTTCAGAAGTTTTTTTCATTTGATTTTCTCGGGATTTACAATTTTGAAATATCAGTTGGGATACTTCCTTATCCAATAACCTTCCTGGTAACGGATCTTATTTCAGAAATTTATGGAAAGAAAAATGCGAATAAGGTCGTGATCACGGGTATTTTTGCCTCAGCTTTTTCACTTCTGATCATCATGTTGTCCGACGCCGCACCCGCCACAGAATGGTCTCCTGTTGGGAATGAGGTTTTCCATTCTGTATTTGGATTGTCAGCCCTGGCAGTTTTTGCCTCGGCAATGGCATATCTGGTTGCGCAGTTTGTCGATATAAGAATTTATCATTTCTGGAAGGTAAGAACCAAGGGACGACATTTATGGCTAAGAAATAATTTTTCCACCATCACTTCACAGTTTCTCGATACCTTTTCGGTTTTATTTTTACTCTGTTCCTTTGGTGTGATCGAGTGGAAGCTATTTGGCGTTTTACTCTTGAACGGTTTTCTGTTTAAATTATTGGTTGCTTTATTTGATACCCCAATTCTCTATATTTTTGTTTACTGGTTCAGAGGACGCTTCAAGCTCAAGGCACATGAAGAGATCACACTTTAGCGGATGCCGTAATAATGAACTCAACTCCTTCTAAAATATACCTTCTTGAGGGTATTGACTTCTAGTAGCAATCTGTTTACATTAGCCCTAACAATTTTCCCGAACTAGAGATGTTGTTTGACATCTTTACAGTGTAAGGATCTTTAGGGAGACCTCTTCGGAGGTCTCTTATTCTCATAATATTCAAAAGAGTTTAAGTGTAATACTTGCTTTTACTGAGTTCAGCTTATCAATTTTCCCCTCGAGTGCGGAAATTTAATTATTTCTGTATGAATGCAATGGCCCTTTGACCTCGAAAGGTTAAGGGGCCATTTTATCTGTATATGAAATTCTTTTTTGGTAGGTGATAAGGCACAATCAAATAATCCAATTGATTAGACAATATACCCTCATGAGGGTATATGAAGTATAGATCAATTTGAGTACTTTGTGAAACAACTAAATAAATCAAACTGAAATCGGTTTTTCCGTTCCAAATTATGCCCCCGAATAGTGACAGTTTATTAAGATTTCTTGAAGAAATAGAAAATTCATTTGAAAAAGAGGAAGTTTCTAAGGATCAAAAAGACAATATTTACAGATTTCCATTGAATAATATGGAGAGTGTTTATTTATTTGATTTTACAATGAATAAAATAATTTTTCATCAAGGCTTTGACACAGTTTTTGGATACAAGATAAACGAATTGACAATGAGCTTTATTTTCGACAAGTACCATCCTGAAGATAAGCCTTATATTCAATCTATAGTCAAGTCGATTGTCAGTCAGTTGATGACGATCACAATACCGGAACTTTCAAATGTATTAAATATGTCATACAGGTTCCAAAAGGCGGATGGTCAGTATGCGAATATTTTGAGTAACACAATCATTTATAAAACCAACGATGAGGACAGGGTTGAACAAGTATTGATCAAGTACACAGATATTTCTTTTACATCAGATTCTGAAGCTGTTGAATGGAAGATAGACGGGACCTGGCTGGATGAAAATGTAATCAATCAACAGGTTTATGGTGATAAGATGATCTTTACGGAACGAGAACTAGAAGTGATAAAAAAAATTTTTGAGGGGCGATTAAACAATGAAATCTCCCGTGAACTTCATATAAGTAAACATACTGTTGCCACGCACCGGAAGAATATTTTTTTGAAATCGAACTGTAATGATATAAAACAGCTTAAGGTTTTTTGCAAAAAGAATGGCATCGAATTTAAGGATAAAAGTTAGATAGATATGAAACTGAATCAGGATGATATTCATAAATTTCTGGAAGAATTTTCGGAAAGGTTAAAGGGAAAGGGGCCTTTAGAAAAGATATCTAATGATATCGAGCATATCATCCTGAGTCAGACAGAAAGCTTGTACATTATTAATTTTATCTCCAATGAAATGACTTTTAAAAAGGGGTTTATGCCTTTTTTAGGATATAGTGATGAGCAAATTGATCTGGAAAGCTATTTAAAGAAAATTCACCCTGAAGATTTTGATTTGGTGAGTAAAATTGGCAGAGCTACAATTGTTCATACCAGCAACAACCCGGGAGAAAACGCTAATAATGTGTTGTATATCTCTTTTCGATTACAGAAAAGTAACGGTGAGTATGTAAAGGTACTCAGTCAGTCCTCAGTTTACGAGGTTGATGATTACGGCCGGATGATATCTTCAATGGTAAAGGTCAGCGATATCTCATTTATGGAAGATAATGACCTGGTCAAATACAACTTTGTTGCTCAAAATCTGGATGAAGAAGCCTTTAAAAAGGAAGTTTACGGCGAAAATTATGATTTGTTTACCTCAAGAGAACTTGATATCATATCAGAAATAGAAAAAGGATCCACAAACCTTGAGATTGCAGTAAACCTTGATATCAGCAAGCATACGGTTGCTTCTCACAGAAAAAAAATAATGAGGAAAAGCGGCTGTCATTCCGCGGAGGAATTACTCCATTTTTGCCGGAAAAACGGGGTATTATAGGCAATATACCCTGAAGAGGGTATTGGAAACTAACAAAAAAATGTTAACTTTAATCTTTAGGTTAAAATTAAAAAGTGACACGAATGCATCTTGGATTTTTTAGGTTAAAACTAATTTTTTTGTTTTTTTTTTGTAATTTGCGACTTTATTGCTAGAAAGAAAAGAATATTAACTGTTTAAAATTAAAAGGATTGTCCTTATTTTAGTTTTTAAACCAAGATTTTTACTGAAATTAAAAATTCATAAGTCCCCTCATTATGAAGAACTACTACTTGAAAACTAATAGAGTTTTTAAATTACTTTTTTATTTCCTGGAGGATTTCATGAATTTATATGAATTTAATCCTGAATCTTTAAGTTCATTTTACTGAATGATTTATTGATTTTAAATTATCAAAATGCTATGGAATTAAAAAAAAAGAAAATAAATGTTATGAATAAACATAACATTAAAGTACATGAAGAGAAGTCTAAAGTCCGACCTATTTTTCATGATTCGAAAGCTATTTTTGACAGGTATAAAAGAGCTACAAAACTTCCCAAAAAAAATTATGTTAAGCGTATTCATGATATTCAAAAGGAGTATTTAAAAAACCCTTATTATGGTTTCCAAAAAAGAACTTTTGATATTATTATTTCCTTAGGTGTCACACTCTTAATTCTTTCATGGTTGTACCCGTTGTTATTTGTCTTGATAAAATTAGAATCAAAGGGGCCGGCAATTTTCAAACAAAAAAGAAATGGTTTACATATGGACCCTTTCAATTGTTATAAATTCAGATCCATGAGAATAAATGAATTTTGTGATTCAATTCCAGTGACGGATGCAAATGATTACAGAATTACTAATCTTGGGAAATTTCTAAGAAAATATAGTCTTGATGAGTTACCTCAGTTTTTAAATGTATTGAAGGGCGAAATGACAGTAGTTGGCCCAAGGCCTCACATGGTAAGTGAAACGAATACGTTTATTGAGATATCCCAAGATTTTCATAAAAGACATGATGTCAAACCTGGAATTACGGGATTGGCGCAAATCAATAACTGCAGGGGATATATTGGTTCAATTGGTCATTTGTCCAGCAGAATAAAATATGATCTCTTTTATATAAGGAATGCATCATTAAGATTTGACATCATCATCGTTTATAAGACAATAATTCAGATGTTTTTTGGTCGCTCCAAGGGTCATTAGTCAATAAATGGGCCAACCTAATCTTTACTTTCTTCAGATTCATACATTCTATAGCAATGTTAAAATGTCAAGAAAACAAAGGTAATAGCATATAATTTTAAAATGGGAATTCTAAAGATTCAGATTAAGTTGAGAAGAGTTATTTCTGGATCATATTGAGAATAATATACGCGAGGCGTTAGAATTTATTTGATTTTTATTCGTTGTATCATATATTAAATAAAGCAAAATATTAATTTCTTTACTAATTTAAATTTGTAAAATTTGTGTTATTGATCTCATTAAACAATGTGATTCAGAAGGGCGAAGCCATAGTAGAAATGAAAATTAATCAAACATTTTTTTGTTTAAATTAAACATAATATCTTGTTAAATAATGTTAGATATTGTATATTAAACATTGTAGTAGTCACGCAATTTGGATAGAAATAAATTGAAAATATGAGTAAGATCAAAGCGATTATATTTGATATGGATGGAGTGTTAATTGAGGCAAAGGATTGGCATTATGAAGCTTTGAATAAGGCTCTGGGATTGTTTGGAATGGAAATTAGCAGATATGACCACCTCGTAACTTTTGACGGACTGCCTACAAGAAAAAAACTTGAAATGATTTCAATTGAGAGAAGCTTACCAATGAAACTTCATGGGTTCATAAATGAACTTAAGCAGCAGTATACAATGGATATTGTAAATACAAAATGTAAACCAAGATTTTATCATGAATATGTAAATCATCTTTTACAAACTTTGCAAAACACAGTTACATCAAAATTAAAATTAGGAGAAAATAAACTTAAAAATGGGTGGAATTGTGTGTTATTTAAAGAATACTGTAG
>CP070731.1:1546416-1557148 GCA_020347545.1 Flavobacteriaceae bacterium
GGCAGCCTGCAGGCTGCCTTTTTATTTTAGGCCGAATTGCAGATAAGAATGGCCCGCGTGACGATGGCCATCAGCTCCATGATAAACTTCGAATCGAGAAAACAGTTCGCATAAAAAATCCGGAGTAAATGAAATTTTACTCCGGACTTTCCCACTAACTAAAACTAAAAACTAATCAACATTATCGTGCAAAAAAGAATTATTCGACCTTAGCTGGATCTCATCATTGTCATCCGTTCCTAAAGTCATTCTTGATTTATTCTTATCTGATTCGGATGAAGAAGGTACATCATCAAGATCTACTCCCATCCTTTTATAAGCAGGCTCATTCTCTATTTCATCAATATGATGATTCAATTTATTGATGAATTTGTAATTAAAATCTTTCATCTTCTTTCTTCTGATCTCTGCTCTGTCTCTTAACTCTGCAATGGTAAGGTTCATCGGTGAAATATCCTTGTCTTCAATAACCTCCTCCACCTTGTTCTCGGTCACATTTTCATTCTTTACCTTCAACTCAAAATGCATATCCTCATCCTCGTTTTTTTCGCTTTCGGATATACTCTTCAGCGTATTGATTTCAGCAGCAAATTCATCTTCCAGAGTATGACGTATCGTATCCTCTCCGGGAACTGGTTCCACCGGTTCAACTCTGCGTTCGGGTTTGATCTCCTCCAGGCCTACTATCTCGATATCATTGATATTGATATCCTCCAGGGAAGTAAATACTTTTTTCTCCTCTTTCTTTACGTTCTGAATCGGTAAATCAAAGGTGAATGAAAACTGATTCTCACTATCTTCCTGAATCGCTTCTTTTTCTTCAGATTGAGGGGTAACATTTGTAATTTCAAAATCCGCCTGTTCAGGTTCAGGTTTCACTTGCTCATAGTCTACTGCAATTTTCTCAATCTCTTTTTTATCCTGTATTTCAGGATTGATGTCTTTATTCAAAGTTGCCGCCGGCTGAACGGGTTCAAAGGTAACAGGCTGCTGATTCACCTCTCCGGACGAATTGGCTGAGGTCTGTGTATTTTCCGTTCTTTTAAGTTTTATTTCTTCGTCGATAAAATCCTCTTCATGCAGGATATGTCTCTTCACTTCAGGCTCAGCACTCTTCTGAGTTGCCTGAATTGCTGAGGAGGGGGTTTGAACAGGGGTAGTTGGCTTTGGTTTTGTTGAAATCTTCATTTCTCTTTCCTCAACCAGTTTATGTACTATTTTCTTAGATTCAATTTTAGAAATTTCACTCTGTTGTTCCGGATTAAATCCAGTCGCAATGATCGTAACCGAAATGGCATCACCTAAGGATTCATCTTCACCAACTCCCATGATAATATCAACATTTGTTTTGGCCTCTGACTGAATATAGTCGTTTATTTCTCCTATTTCGTCGATCGTTACTTCAGACGTTCCCGAGACGATCAGTAACAGAACGTTTTTGGAACCTTCAATTTTATTGTCATTCAGAAGAGGTGAATGCAAGGCTTTTGTGATTGCGTTTTGAGCTCGGTTCGAACCTGATGCCTGAGCAGATCCCATAATGGCCGTTCCACTATTTGATAAAACCGTTTTGGCATCTCTTAAATCGATATTCTGCGTATAGTGATGTGTGATAACTTCAGCAATACCTGTAGCCGCAGTTGACAATACTTCATCCGCCTTAGAGAAACCAGCCTTGAACCCTAGATTTCCGTATACTTCCCTTAATTTATTATTATTGATCACAACCAAAGAATCAACATGTGCCCTGAGTTTTTCAATACCCCTTTGTGCCTGCTCATTTCTCATCTTTCCTTCAAAAGAAAATGGAATAGTAACGATTCCGACTGTCAGAATATCGAGTTCCTGAGCGATTTTAGCAATAACCGGAGCTGCTCCTGTACCTGTTCCTCCTCCCATTCCAACAGTTATGAACAACATTTTGGATTTCGTATTGAGCATGTTTTTGATATCTTCCATACTCTCCATGGCTGACTGCTCTCCAATCTCAGGATTTGCACCTGCACCTAAACCTTCGGTCAAAGTAGCACCCAATTGAATCTTGTGAGGAACCGGACTGCTTTGCAAAGCTTGCGCATCCGTGTTACATACTACAAAATCCACACCCTTGATGCCCTTGTTGTACATGTGATTGATAGCATTACTTCCTCCTCCTCCGACGCCAATTACCTTAATGACATTGGACTGATTTTTCGGTAAATCAAAAGATAAATTACTAAATTCTAAACTCATAACTTAATTTTTATTATTCGGGTTGTATTGTTATTCTGCGTTGTCTAAAAAATCTCTGAACTTCTCTCCCCATTTTTCAAAAATGGTCTTTTTGGGTTCGTCCTTACTTTCACCTGAAATATTCTTGTACGACTCCTCTTCAATTTCAGGGGTTGTTTTATTTTTCTTTTCGTTTTCTTTCAGTCCTTTCATCAGTAATCCGACCACTGTTGCATATAAAGGACTGGACAGCTCACTGTCTGAGTTACTTGCCAGATGTTCGTTAGGATAGCCTATACGGGTGTCCATACCTGTAATGTATTCCACAAGTTGTTTGATATGTTTTAACTGAGCCCCACCTCCAGTTAAAACAATTCCGGCAATCAGCTTCTTTTTGCTCTCTTCATGCCCGTAATTCTTAATTTCGAGAAATACCTGCTCGATGATTTCGACCACTCTGGCATGAATGATCTTGGATAAATTCTTTAGTGTAATTTCCTTGGGTTCCCTTCCTCTCAGACCTGGTATTGAAACGATTTCATTGTCTTTGTTCTCTCCCGGCCAGGCTGAACCAAATTTGGTTTTTAACAGCTCTGCCTGCTTTTCTATGATCGAACAGCCTTCTTTTATATCTTCAGTAATGACATTTCCACCAAAGGAAATGACCGATGTATGCCTGATAATGCCATCCTTAAAAATAGCGAGATCAGTAGTTCCCCCACCTATATCGATCAAGGCAACCCCGGCCTCCTTTTCTTCCTGACTCAGTACCGCATCAGCCGAAGCCAAAGGCTCTAAGGTGATATTACCCAATTGAAGACCTGCGCTCTTAATACATCTTCCAATATTTCTTATTGAAGAAACCTGGCCTACAACTACATGAAAGTTCGCCTCAAGACGTCCACCATACATTCCAATTGGTGTTTTAATTTCTGCCTGTCCATCGACTTTAAAATCCTGTGGCAAAACATGGATAATCTCCTCTCCGGGAAGCATGACCAGTTTATATACCTGATTGATCAGTCGCTCAATATCATCCTCATCGATAACTTTATCAGAATTGGCTCGGGTTATATAGTCGCTGTGATGAAGGCTTCTGATATGCTGTCCGGCGATTCCAACAACTACGGTACCTATTTTTTCACCAGATGCACTTTCAGCCTCATCCACTGACTGCTGAATGGACTGAATGGTCTGAGTGATATTATTGACAACACCTCTGTGCACACCAAGGCTTTTCGCCTTTCCTGTTCCCAGGACCTCAATTTTACCATATGCATCCTGTCTGCCAACCATCGCAACAATCTTTGTTGTCCCGATGTCTAATCCCACTGCTATATTGTTATTGTCCATAATATTTATTTTTCACAAACAATCTGATTGTAAAATTTTAAGTTTATCGTTTTATAGTCTGAAATTGTACTATCCAACATTATTTTTTGATAAAAAACTTTCAGTTTAGCAATTTTTTCTTCCGATCTTGACAAATCTCCAAAAATGATTTTCTGGTCGCCAATCCTGGTTTTCAATTCGAACTGATTCGATTTATCCCCTTCTATCTTATCAATTCCAATGATCTGTTTTCTTAGAAATTCATCGTTTCGGATGGTATTCGACAAAACAATCATATCATTATATCCGTCTCCAGTAATTGTGTCAGTGGTTAAAGGAACCCTTGCAGAATAATTATCAGATAATGGCATTTTTGTGCCTAACTTATCGTAATAATAGGTTTCCGTTTCATTTGCTACTCTTAAAACAGGTGTTCTTTGTGTAATTATCGCCCCTAATTCCCCACTTAATGTTAGAAAAATCTCAGCGTTTTCAATCATTTCGTTGCGCTGTAAAAATCCTTCTAAATTATTCAAATTTATATTTTCTTTCGATTGATTATTATAAGCCTCCAGTTTTTGTATTAACAACTTATTAACTGTTTCATAACTTATAAAAAGATTCTCACCGTTCTCGAAAATCACTTCCACTGAATCGTTGAATTTCTTTGCATTCCTATGTGCCGCAAAACCATACAAAAAAACTATAACTAAACATAGTGTACTGAATTTTAATAAGTTAATGTATTTTTTCATTTTGTTTTACTGTTTTAAAAAACTATAACAACCCTTTAATTAATCCCCTCACTAATCAAGAGGGTTGCTATAGTTACCAAAGTATTTAGCACATAATTCTATTTTAATATTTTTTCGACCTCATCTGCAATTCGCTTTGTCGCGTCTGGTAAGGCCAGTTGTTTTATATTTTTGCTTAAAACGCTTCTTTGATCCGCGTCTTCCATTAATAATCCGATCACTTCAGGCAAGGTGTCAATGTTCTGCTCCTGAAGGAGTATCCCTGCATTTTTATCGGTTATTGCTTTTGCATTTTGCGTTTGATGATCTTCAGCAACGTTGGGCGATGGAATCAGTATAACCGGTTTACCTACAATGCATAGTTCAGAGATGGATCCGGCGCCGGCACGGCTGATCAGAATATCAGCTGCAGCATACAACAGATCCATCTTTTGAACATACTCCCAAACCTGTACCCCGTCCAATTGGCTAAACTGTTTGTATTCCTCATAATACAGTTTGCCCGACTGCCAGATAACCTGAACATCATTTTTCAGAATTGCTTGTATGTGCTTTTCCAAGGCCTTGTTTATGGCCCTTGCACCCAGGCTACCTCCCAAAACGGCAATTGTCATTTTTCCGGGGTCTAGATTAAAATGAGCTATCGCTTCCTTCTTTTTCTTATCTATTTCCAGAAGATCCTGACGAACAGGATTTCCTGTTTTAATTAATTTCTCTTTCGGAAAATATTGCTCCAGACCGTCATAAGCAACACAGATTTTTTCAACTCTTTTCGCCAGCAGTCTGTTGGTTATTCCAGGATATGAATTCTGTTCCTGAATCAAACTTGGAATATTCTTGCGATTCGCCATAAATAGTGTTGGGCCGGAGGCAAACCCTCCTGTACCGATCACAATATTTGGCTTAAAATTTTTGATGATCTTTTTCGCATTGATCAAACTCGATAACAGCTTGAATGGAAAAGTCAGGTTTTTTAAACTCAGGCTCCTCTGGATCCCTGTAATATTCAAACCCTTGATTTCATAACCCGATTGCGGCACTTTTTCCATCTCCATTCTTCCTTTGGCACCTACAAATAAAAAATTCGATTCTGGGTACCTTTCCTTCAATTCGTTCGCGATGGCTATCGCCGGATAGATATGCCCTCCGGTACCACCTCCACTAAGCATTATGTTAACCGATTGCTTCATGTAAAATATCTAAAGGGTTATCCAATTTTTCTTTTTGTTTAGCCGTAATCACCTTGTGATCTGAGGCACTGACGCTTAGGATGATACCAATGGCAAAACAAGTCATCCAAATAGAAGTTCCACCAGTACTTATAAGCGGTAAAGGCTGACCCGTAACCGGAAACAATCCTACCGCCACTCCCATATTGATCATTGCCTGAAAAATAATAGGAAGGCCAACACCAAGACAAAGCAAGGTGCCAAAGATTGTTGTCGATTTCGTCGCTATAATTACGATCCTAAACAATAGGCCAAGGAAGAAAATGATTATTGAAACGGCTCCCAGCAAGCCGAATTCCTCACCTATTATCGCATAAATAAAGTCAGAAGAGGACTGTGGGAGAAAATTCTTTTGAACACTTTTCCCGGGCCCTTTACCGTAGATCTCTCCCGAGGCAATGGCTATTTTGGCTTTTTCTGCCTGATAATTATCTTCAGATTCACCTGAGACAAAATTCTCTATCCTGCTGGACCAGGTTGAAACCCGGCTGTTCTTCATGGCTTCAGGAAACGCCCTTGCGCTTAAAATGAACAAGGTAAAACACAAAAGGCCCACCCCAAGAATCGAAAGGATATATTTTAAAGGGTAGCCCCCAAGAAATGCCAATAGTATAACCATGGTAAAAGTTATGGCCGTAGTAGAGAAATTAGCCGGCAAAATAAGGGCTAGCACAACCCCGACCGGAAGCCACATATACAAGACACTTTCTTTGAATCTGATCTCTTTTTCCTTATTTCTTGCAAGATAGCGAGCTACATAGATCATGACCACTACAGAGGCCAGGGTGGAGGTCTGGAAACCTATCCCAATCAGAGGTATACTGATCCATCTGCTGGCATTCGCACCATCGATTACCGTACCTTGCGCCAAAGTATAAACCAAGAGTAAAATTACCACAGGCAGCATCAGTACCGACAAACCACTAAAATATCGGTACGGAACTTTGTGCGTGGTGTAAACGATGACAAATCCGAGCAACAACAAAATGGCATGCTTGAGCAAATACCCCAATGTTGTCCCTTTTCCGGCAACATAAACAAGATTTGTACTGGCACTGTAAACAGGCAGGAAAGAAAATATAGCCAAAACAGCAATAATTGCCCAAATGGTCTTGTCTCCTTTGATATTTTCTAAAAACCTTGTCATTACTCGATATACTTTTACTATAATTGTCTTACAGCCTCCTTAAATCTGTCTCCTCTGTCTTCAAAACTGTCACCTTTCTTTTCACAGGTGCCTGCAGGCGAAAAAAGAATACTCTCACCTTCCTTGCCTAGTTTGTAAGCAATTTTTACCGCATCACGTATACAGGTCGTTTCTATCATAAAATCCACTACGCTGCCAAATGTCTCGATAAGCTTATCATTATTCTCCCCAAGGCAAATAATGGCACTCACTTTTTCATTGACCAGCGGCAGAAGCATCTCATAATCATTGGCATCATCGTTTCCGCCTGCGATCCAGATCGTGGTATTCTCCATCGATTCAAGTGCATAATAAGATGCGTTAACATTCAATGCTTTTGAATCATTGATATATTGCGAACCATTGATGGTGAGCACTTTTTCAAGCCTGTGTTCTTCATTCTCAAAATCCGAAAGACAATTTCTGATCGTTTCCTTTCTAACCCTCATCAAATCCGATAACGTACTTGAAGCCATCGCATTTTTAACATTAAAATTGGTTTGCAAGGCAAAAGATGAAATACTCATGTATATTTATTTTATTGTTATTGTTTTCTTATCTAACTTTCAGGGTCAGAATCGAAATTACTGCCAGTAATATCCCTACGATCCAAAACCTTGTTACTATTTTACTTTCGTGATAACCACGCTTTTGATAATGATGATGCAAAGGAGCCATCAAAAAGATTCTCTTCCCTACACCGGATTTCTTTCTTGTATACTTGAAATATGAAACCTGAAAAACGACAGACAGG
This sequence comes from Flavobacteriaceae bacterium, assembly GCA_020347545.1. Taxonomy (GTDB): domain Bacteria; phylum Bacteroidota; class Bacteroidia; order Flavobacteriales; family Flavobacteriaceae; genus Lutimonas. Next base: position 1,553,884 of record CP070731.1, read on the forward strand.
TTCTCTGCCAAAAATATTCCGGCAAGAATCGGAATTAGAAATTCCTTTCTTACCGATAATGCGATCACGGCAATCACGGCACCAATTGTCAAACTACCTGTATCACCCATGAAAACCTGGGCCGGGTAAGTATTATACCATAGGAATCCCACCAAACCTCCAACAAAGGCACTTACGAAAATGGTGATCTCCCCGGAGTTGGGTATATACATGACATTGAGATAATCGGCAAAAATGATATTACCGGAAACCCATGCAAATATGGCCAGAGCTAAAACTATAATCGCTGAACTCCCTGCCGCCAGGCCATCAATACCATCGGTCAGATTTGCTCCGTTGGAAACCGCAGTGATTATAAAAATTACGATGATCACAAAAAACAACCATACATAGTCCTTGGCCCAGTCACCCATCCAGGTAAACAGATTCGCATAATCAAATTCATTGTTTTTGACAAAAGGAATCGTTGTTTTCGTAGATTTTTCAGCATCTCCAAATCGATTTGAAGAAATTGTGAGTTCCTGGCTAATTAGCACTTCCCCATGCCTGAGCTTTTCCTTGACAACAACATCCGGGTTAAAGTAAAGCATTAGTCCTACAAAAGCTCCCAATGTTATTTGCCCAACGATCTTAAACCTTCCTTTGAGCCCTTCTTTATTCTTTTTGAATACCTTGATATAGTCGTCAATAAATCCAATGATACCCATCCATACAGTGGTCACGATCAAAATGATGATATAGATATTATCGAGTTTCGCAAAAAGAAATACGGGAATCAAAGTGGCCAGAATAATGATAATACCACCCATAGTTGGGGTTCCCTGCTTTTGAACCTGCCCTTCAAGACCAAGGTCCCTGACAGATTCTCCTACCTGTAGACTTCGAAGCTTGTCTATAATTTTTCTTCCGTAAATCGTCGAAATCAAAAGGGAAAATGCAAAGGCCAGGGCCGATCTAAAGGAAATATACTGAAACAGTCCAGTTCCCGGAAGGCTCGTATTCTCATCTAAAAATTCAAATAAATAATATAGCATTCTAAGAATCTATTTTTTCAGTTCAGTTAATATTTGTTTTGTAATGACAAAATCATCAAATCCGGTTTTTTTGTCTCCGATGATCTGGTATGTTTCATGTCCTTTCCCAGCGACCAAAATAATGTCGCCTTCCTTTGCAAGTTTACAAGCGGTTTTAATGGCCTGTTTTCTGTCTACTATGGTTATCGTTTTTTTATAATTCTCAGGCCTTACACCTGCTTCCACTTCCTTTAGTATCTGTTCCGGGTCCTCGCTTCTCGGATTATCTGACGTAAATACAACCTGATTGCTTAAACTTGAAGCGATATTCCCCATTTTCGGGCGCTTCTCCCTGTCTCTGTCTCCGCCACAACCCACAACCGTAATAACCTGCTCATTGAAGGTTCGAATAGAATTTATGGTTTCAAGCACATTCTTAAGTGCATCAGGGGTATGCGCATAATCGATTATTGTATTTATCCCTCCTTCAGATACGGCATGCTGAAAACGGCCTGAAACATTCTCAAGTTCACTTAGGACTCTCAGATTTTCATACTTGTCCATCCCGATTAAATCTGAACAGGCGTATATGGCCAAAAGGTTATATGCATTGAACGTTCCTATTAATTTGGTCCACACTTCCTGCCCGTCAATGTTTAAAAGCAGCCCATTAAATTGGTTTTCAATGATTCTTGCCTTATAATTCGCTTCAGTTCTTAAAGCATACGAGAATTTCTTTGCCTTGGTATTTTGCAGCATCACCTGACCGTTCTTGTCATCAATATTGACAAGAGCAAATGACTGGGAAGGAAGATGGTCAAAGAATGATTTTTTAACGTCCCTGTATTCTGCAAATGATTTATGATAATCCAGATGATCATGCGTCAAATTGGTGAATATGCCACCCTTGAAGTCCAAACCGGCTGTCCGCTTTTGATGGATACCATGCGAACTCACCTCCATAAAGCAATGGCTTACTTCCAAATCTGCCATTTCCCGGAGCACTTTGTTTATTGTCAGCGAATCGGGGGTCGTATGTGTAGCATCGATTTCTTTATCTCCAATGACAACTTTAATGGTCGAAATCAAACCGCTTTTATACCCGGCTTTCTTAAATTGTTCCGCGAGCAGCGTTGCAATTGTGGTTTTACCATTCGTTCCGGTAACTCCCACCAAAGTTAGCTCAGCAGAAGGGTTATCGTAAAAATTTGCAGCCAAAATGGCCAGGGCCTCATTGCTGTCATTCACTTTGACATAAGTAACTTCCTCTTTCATTTGCGCCGGAAACTCCTCACATACAACGACTACGGCACCATCCTGAACTGCTCCGTCAATAAAATTATGACCGTCAAATTGAAGTCCCTTTTGAGCAACAAATATTGAGTTTTGGCTTACCTTTCTTGAATCAAATTCAAGGGCATCCACCATTACATCTGTAGAACCGCTAATCGATTCTACTGAAACTCTGTACAATATGTCTCTTAAATTTTTCAAATTATGATAATTCCAATCTTATGGTTTCACCCTTTTTTAATTCTGACCCGGCTCTTATTGATTGCGATTTTACCTTTCCAATTCCAGAAATTTTAACCTTTAAGCCCATATTTTCCAATAAGGAGATGGCATCCATTCCCGGCATATTCCTTACGTCAGGTATTTTTGTAAAGTTTTTATTAGCCTGGGTAAAATAGCCTTCATAAGCCTGATCAACCGAGGCAAGGTCATCCTCAAATGAAACCTCCTCTTCTATTGGTGTGTCCGTATAAATTTTTCTGGCGATTCTTTCAAAAACAGGAGCGGCGACAATATTCCCGTAGTATCCTTTCTTTTTATCAGGCTTGTGAATAATCACAATGCAGGAATATTTTGGCTCATCTGCAGGGAAATATCCCACAAAAGAAGAAATATATTTTGTATCGTCAGTCCAGTATTCAGTCTGGCAAGTACCCGTTTTACCCGCCATGGAAAAATTAGGGTCGTAAATATTGTCAGCGGTTCCCCTTTTAACCACATTAAGCATCATTTCCTTCACTTTGTCTATGGTTTCCTGAGAGCAAACCTGAGGATGAATAACTTCCTTTTCAAATTTTGTGACTACATTGCTCTGATCCCTTATCTCCTTGACAAACCTGGGCTTGACCATTTCACCATTGTTGGCAATGGCATTGTAAAAAGTCAAAGTCTGTAACGGGGTAAAAGACACACCATAGCCATAAGCCATCCACGGAAGAGACAAACCATTCCAGGTCTCT
>CP070731.1:1557248-1566772 GCA_020347545.1 Flavobacteriaceae bacterium
ACCTCCACTGAGGTGCACATTTTTCCCGATCTGAGCACAACTGCCTACCGTAGCCCAGGTATCCACCATGGTCCCTTCATCAACATAAGCTCCAATGTTGACATAACTCGGCATAAGAATCGTACCCGAAGAAATATAGGAACCATGTCTTGCAACGGCATGAGGAACTACGCGAATACCTTTTTCTTTGTAACCTTTTTTCAAAGGAATCTTATCGTGATATTCAAAAATACCGGCCTCTAGGGTCTCCATCTTTTGAATTGGAAAATAAAGCACTACAGCCTTTTTCACCCATTCATTCACTTGCCATCCGTCATTTACTGGTTCTGCAACCCTTAAGGACCCTCCATCAAGTAAATCAATTACTTGTCTGATCGCATCCTGAACTTCAGTTTTAGATAATTCGTCCCTTTTGTCCCAGGCATTTTCAATTATTTGGCGTAATTCTTTCATAAGCTTTAAAAATAAGAGGCAAATATAAAAAAGCACAAAATAAAAAATCCATTTTTTTTATATTCTTTTAATTTAAAAAAGAGGTAAATTTGCAAAAATTCTAGATATGTCAAGAATTCTGGCACTCGATTACGGTGAAAAAAGAATTGGAATCGCTGCAACGGATGAATTAAAAATCATTGCTTCAGGATTGACTACAGTCAAAACATCTGACATATTTAATTTTCTGGACCAGTATCTCAAGGTGGAAAAGGTAGAGTTAATTTTAGTGGGAGAACCAAAACAGATGAATAATAAACCCTCTGAAAGTGAAAAATTAATTGCACCTTTTATCGAAAAACTTAGAAGTCGATACGGGAAAATACCGGTCAAAAGAATTGATGAACGATTTACGTCTAAAATGGCTTTTCAAACCATGATAGACAGCGGATTGAAAAAAAAACAAAGAAAAAACAAGGCCTTGATTGATGAGATCAGCGCTACAATTATACTACAGTCATATCTGTACAATAACTAAGTTCAAATTATGGTATTACCAATAGTCGCCTACGGAGATCCAGTCCTTAGAAAAGTTGGAAAAGAAATCACTCAGGAGTATCCTGATCTCGAAAAGCTAATCTTCAATATGCAGGAGACCATGAAAAATGCGCAGGGAGTTGGCCTGGCCGCTCCTCAAATCGGAAGAGATATCCGATTGTTTTTAATAGACGCTTCGCCCTTTGCAGAAAGTGATGAGTTGGATGAAGAGGAAAAAGAATTCCTTAAGACTTTTAAGAAAACCTTTATCAATGCTCAAATCATTGAGGAAGAAGGTGAAGAATGGGCGTTTAGTGAGGGTTGCTTGAGTATTCCAAACATCAATGAAGAAGTTTACAGAAATGAAACGATCACTATTGAGTATCAGGATGAAAATTTTAACCAAAAGAAGGAAACACTATCGGGATTGGCGGCAAGAATTTTTCAACATGAATATGATCATATTGAAGGAATTCTGTTTACTGACAAGTTATCTTCTTTAAAGAAAAGACTACTTAAGAAGAAATTAGAAAATATTTCAAAGGGAAAAGTGGAGGTCGATTACAGAATGAGATTCCCGAATTTAAAAAAATAAAAATTAACCTATGACATTAGAAAAAGTAATTGCAATTTCGGGAAAACCAGGTCTGTTTGAGATCATTTCTCAATCGAAAGCAGGAGTGATCGTAGAATCATTATCCGATAAAAAAAGATTTCCTGTTAATTCTTTGCACAATATCAGCACTTTAAATGATATTGCCATTTACACGTATGAAGAGGAGATTCCTTTAAAACAGGTGTTTTGTTCCATATTCGACAAAGAAGAAGGTAAGGAAACTATCAATCCTAAATCTTCAAAAAATGATTTATTGAGCTATTTTGCTGAGGTTTTACCGGATTTTGATCAGGAAAGAGTTTATGCATCAAACATCAAAAAAATATTGTCCTGGTATAATTCTCTTGTAACGGCCAATTTTGATTTTCCCGGGCTCAAAGCGGAACTGGAGGAAGATAATACAGAGGAAGAATCTTAAACCCTATCGATGACTCAAAGAGAAATGCAACTCAAGGCCTTTGGTGATCTGCTTGACATCATGGATGAATTAAGGGAGAAATGCCCATGGGACAAAAAGCAAACCATGGAGTCTTTGCGTCATCTTACCATTGAAGAAACGTACGAACTTGCTGACGCCATTCTCGATAATGACTTCGATGAAATATCCAAGGAATTAGGAGATTTGCTGCTTCATATTGTTTTCTATGCCAAAATTGGTTCCGAGTCAAAGAATTTTGACATTTTAGACGTAATTCAGGGAATCAACAAGAAACTCATCGACAGACATCCTCATGTTTACGGGGATGTGATGGCTCAAACCGATGAAGAAGTGGCAAAAAACTGGGAGCAACTTAAGCTCAAAGAAGGCAAGAAATCGATCTTGGAAGGAGTGCCCAAATCATTACCTGCCCTTGTTAAAGCAAGTCGAATTCAAGACAAGGCGGCTAGTGCAGGATTTGACTGGGACAGGTCCGAGCAGGTTTTTGAAAAGGTACAGGAGGAGATAGAGGAACTTCACACTGAAGTTCAAAAAAATGATTCCTCGAAGGTTGAAGCAGAATTTGGAGACGTTCTTTTTTCTTTGATCAATTATGCACGATTTATAGATGTTGATCCGGAAAGCGCCTTGGAAAGAACCAATAAAAAATTCATTAAACGCTTTCAGTATTTAGAGAAAGAAGTCGCAAGGGAAGGCAAGGACCTGAGGAAGTTAAGCCTTGAAGAAATGGATGTTTACTGGGACAGGTCAAAGGCTTATTTCAAATAAAGATTTTAGCCCTTTTTACAGTCAGTGAAATCTGATTGTTTTATTCCTTTTAGCGGTTTGGTCCGCACCACATTTTGTTTTGGAATTCAATAATAAATATCACTAACTTTATTGACTTCAAATCAAATAATTCAAAATGCGAATTCGTCTTTATTTACTATTCATTCTTTTGTGTCAATCGCAAATTTTTGCCCAAACCGATGATTCTTTTCAAGGGGAAACCATCTCTTTCAAATCAGATGATGGACTAACAATTACCGCTGATCTTTATTTGGAACACGAAAATAAAGCTCCTTTTATCATTTTATATCATCAGGCAGGATACAGCAGAGGAGAATACAGAAGCATTGCACCGAAACTTAATGCTATGGGTTTTAACTGTATGGCAGTTGATCAACGCTCAGGGGATCAGGTGAACGGAGTGATCAACCAAACCCATAAGGAAGCCGTTTCAAAAGGTTTGGAAACTCAGTATCTTGACGCCTTACCAGACATCGAAGCCGCTTATCTTTATGTAAAGTTCGGAATCAAACCTGAAAAAATCATACTTTGGGGAAGTTCTTATTCTGCTGCCATTATGTTTTATATGGGAAGCGTTCACCATACGAATCTAGACGGGATTCTCAGTTTCGCCCCGGGATCCTATTTTAAAATTAACAATAAAGAACTTAAAACCTATGCAGCGAGAATAACGTGTCCCGTGTTTGTTACATCTGCCAGAAGTGAGCACAAAAACTGGAAAGAGATGTATGACAAGGTTCCATCTGAGAAATCCTATTTTTTACCGCAATCAGAGGGCAGGCACGGCTCAAAAGCCCTATGGCCGGATAATCCGAATCACAGGGAATACTGGAATGCCGTAAAAGAATTTCTGAATTCTTTGATCTAGTCCTGTATTAATAAAAGAAACCAATCGTATTATGACAAAAATTAAAGACATTACAGCCTTAATTGAAGAACTCTCTCCTTTGGAATATGCTGAAGGTTTTGATAATGTAGGGCTCCTTGTTGGTAATTCTGAAAATGAAGTAAAGGGAATACTCGTTACACTTGACTGTCTTGAAGCTACCGTGGAAGAAGCAATCGTAAACAAATGCAATCTGATCGTTGCCTTCCACCCTATTATATTCAAGGGTCTTAAAAAGCTAAACGGAAAAAATTATGTAGAACGAACGATTATCAAGGCCATAAAACATGATATATCCATTTACGCCATGCATACGGCCCTTGACAATTCATATGAAGGTGTATCGGCAAAAATGGCAGAAGTACTGCAACTGGAGAACAAAAAAATCCTTTTACCAAAAAAAGGATTTTTGCGTAAACTCACTACTTATGTTCCGGAAAGCTCTGCAGATGAGGTAAGAAACGCCTTGTTTGAATCAGGAGCGGGACATATAGGCAATTATAGTCATTGCAGCTTTAATATGAGTGGTTCAGGAACTTATATGGGAAATCAAAATGCTAACCCTTCCATCGGAGAAAAGGAGTCTTTGGAATCCGTAACTGAGAACTTTATCAGTGTGATCTATGAAAAACATAAAGAATCGGAAATCATCCAAAGTTTAATTTCTTCCCATCCCTATGAAGAAGTAGCCTATGATGTGGTTGCTCTTGAAAACAAGCACAACAGAATTGGAATGGGAATTATCGGTGAGCTTTCCGAGGAAACTGATTTGAATGATTTCTTACATCTTTTAAAGAAAAAGTTCAATACTCCCGTCGTCAGACATTCACGAGCTACCGGTAAAAGAATTCAAAAAGTAGCTGTTTTGGGTGGTTCGGGCAGTTTCGCCATTGAATCTGCAATTCATTCCGGAACTGACATTTACGTTACGGCGGACCTAAAATACCATGATTTTTACAGGGCTGAAGGAAAGGTGGTTTTGGCAGATATCGGACACTATGAAAGTGAACAGTTTACAAAAAATATTTTAGTAGAGTATCTTACAAAAAAAATCACTAATTTTGCACCTGCCTTGCCGGAAGGGAGGATTATTTTATCAAAAATCAATACAAATCCGATCAACTATTTTTAGAGATGACAAAAAAGAAAGAGGTTACCGTTGAAGAAAAATTAAGAGCTTTGTATGACTTACAGCTTATAGATTCTAGAATTGACGAGATCAAAAATACCAGAGGTGAGTTGCCTTTGGAGGTGAAAGACCTTGAAGATGAAATAGCAGGCTTACAGACCAGATTGAATAATTTCAGCACTGATATAGAAAATCTGGAAACCAGTATTGCGAATAAAAGAAACAATATTGAGGAAGCGAAGACATTATCTAAAAAATATCAGGAGCAGCAGAAAAACGTAAGAAACAACAGAGAATTTGATTCACTTTCAAAGGAAATCGAATATCAGGATCTTGAGATACAATTGGCTGAAAAGCACATTCGTGAATTTGAAGCAAAAATTGCTGCGAAAAATGAGATCATTGATGCTGCTAAAGAAAAAATGCAGGAAAAAGAAACACATCTCAAGCATAAGCAAGATGAATTGAACTCTATTCTGGAAGAAACAGCCAAAGAAGAGGAGCTGCTTCACAAAAAATCAGAGGAATATGCAAAGTTAATTGATGAGAGACTTCTTAAAGCTTACCAAAAAATCCGTTCTAATGTTCGAAACGGACTTGCTGTGGTAACGATTGAGAGAGGAGCTTCGGGTGGTTCGTTTTTTACAATACCACCGCAACGTCAGGTTGAAATCGCAACGAGAAAGAAGATCATCACTGACGAACACAGTGGAAGGATTTTGATCGATTCCCAGCTTGCAGAAGAAGAAAAGGAAAAAATGTCTAAGTATTTCTCTTAATTTTAGTTTTGGCTAATCCATGCAGAAAAGATTTAGTCGAATAATGACATATCAAAATTTAATATAAAAATACAGCCCTTATGGCTGTATTTTTTTTGTTTATGCTCGGTTGTAAACGAACGAAAAAGTTAGATCGACGAGCTGAACTGTACGATATGCATTATGGGTTCACCCCCGTTACTCAATCCCTGTCTGTTTCCTGAGGAGAGAACAATGCCGAAATTATGATACTGGAAAATAAATTATTCAACGAAAATTAAGTAGAGTAAATACCAAAATATCGGTAAAGATTCAATCCAAAAAGATGTATAATATCTAGGTCTCCTGGCATTAGTAAAAAGAACTAAAACCATTGAAGTCAACATAATTAAAGTATCTGTGATAAAGTTGACGGTTCCAAAACTGAATAGCTCTAAACTTAGATAAATCGATGCGAACAATGCTAAAACGGCAAAGATTTTTGAGCGGTCCGTACCTATGAGCTGGGGTAAAGTTCGAAGCTCTGGTTTGTCGAAATCAGAATCCCGAATATCAAAAGGGATTGTAATTGCCAGGACAAACAAGATACGCTGACCAAAGATGAGCCAAGTTGTTTTAGAAAAATGATCCATTGATGAAACCAATGGCAATAAAACCGTCAGCGCCGCCCATATTAAGGAAATTAAAAGAAGTTTGAGCATGGGGACTCCTCTGAGACCAACAGGGCCTGATTTAAAAGGAATTACATAAAACAGGGTAGCCGATACCAATGGTAAGAGCAACCAGATTTCAGCTTGCTCCAATCTCATCAGGAAAAACAAACTTCCGATCAGGGTTAAAATATTAAGTAAAACCAGGCTTTTTTTATTGGCTCTGATCCAGATGGAAACCCCTGTATTCAACTTTTCCAGTTGAAAATACCGAATTAAATTATATGAAAAAATTGTTCCAAAAAACGAAAAATAAGCAATCCTGTCTTGATTTATCCCGAACTGAAACATGGTTAATTTCACAAGGGAATAAACAGCCAGTGCCACGTGAATATTTCCAAAAACATAAAAGGCAAATCCTTTTTTAAGTAAGTTCATTCTTTGGGTTCTAAGGTTTAAATGTAATTAATTATTTGGCGATTTTATAACAATCAAAAACAAATCAATTCATCAAAATTAAGTACTTTTGTCATCCTTAATACACAGAAAAATTATGCGTACAGATTCTTTTGTTTTGCGTCATCTTGGCCCAAGCCGAAATGAAGTTGGTGAAATGCTGGACTCGATTGGAGTAAGCTCACTTGATGAATTGATTTACAACACAATACCTGATGACATTCGATTGAAAAAGGTTTTGAATTTACCTGAGGCAATGAGTGAAAATGAGTTTGCTTCTCATATTCAAAAGCTGGGAAATAAGAACAAGCAATTCAAGTCGTATATTGGCCTGGGTTACCACCCGACGACCCTTCCCGCCGTCATCCAAAGGAATATTTTTGAAAACCCTAGCTGGTATACTTCTTATACTCCCTACCAGGCTGAAATTTCACAGGGAAGACTTGAAGCCTTGCTCAATTACCAAACAGTTATAACAGATCTGACAGGATTACCGCTTGCAAATTCATCACTGCTTGACGAAGGAACTGCGGCAGCAGAGGCCATGATCATGTTGTATAACGGAAGAAGCCGAACCCAGAAAAAAAATGGTTCTAATAAATTCTTTGTCTCTGAAGAAATACTTCCTCAGACCAGGGATATTTTAATGACAAGGGCCGAACCTCTGGGAATTGAATTGATACACGGAGATCACAGAGAAATTGAGCTTAGTGAAGAATACTATGGTTGTATACTTCAATATCCATCCAGAGATGGTATGATCTTCGATTACACTGATTTTATTGAAAAGGCACATCAACTTGAAATCAGATCGATTGTGGCCGCAGACATTTTAAGTCTTGCCATTTTGAAATCTCCGGGTGAGATGGGTGCCGATGTTGCTGTAGGAACCACACAGCGTTTTGGAATACCTCTTGGTTTTGGAGGTCCTCATGCTGCTTTTTTTGCCACTACTGAAGATTTTAAGCGATTGGTGCCGGGCAGAATTATAGGGGTCACCGTTGATGCGGATGGAAACAGAGCCCTGAGAATGGCGCTGCAAACAAGGGAACAACATATCAAAAGAGAAAGAGCTACCTCTAATATCTGTACCGCGCAGGTGCTGCTTGCTGTTATGGCTGGAATGTATGCTGTATATCACGGTGGTGAAGGAATCAAATACATCGCAAGGCAGATCCATTCCTCCGCTAATATACTTGATCAGGCCTTGCTGAAACTAGGCCTGGAACAGGAAAATAAGGCATTTTTCGATACCTTGAAAATAAAGGTTTCCAATGCGGATAAGCTAAAGGATCTAGCGGAAGCACAGGAAGTGAATTTCAATTATATTGATGAAACTACAATTACTATTTCCATCAATGAAACAACCACGGATGCCGATATTGAACAGATCATCGACATTCTTGCCCAGGCAGAAAACCTTTATTCTTTTAAAATCAAAGACTGTCCCGTTAGTTTGTCCATACCTGATTCATTGAAGAGAAAATCGGAGTTTTTAACTCATGAGGTCTTTCATAAATACCATTCTGAGACAGAAATGATGAGATATATCAAAAGGCTGGAAAGAAAGGATATTTCCCTGGCGGATTCAATGATCTCACTGGGCTCATGTACGATGAAACTCAACGCGGCAACAGAAATGCTGCCATTGAGCATGAGCAACTGGAATTCAATACACCCTTTTGTACCTGTGAACCAAGCCAAGGGATATCATGAAATGTTGAAAGAACTAGAAGCTCAGCTCAATGAAATTACAGGTTTTGCAGCTACCTCTCTTCAACCCAATTCAGGAGCTCAGGGAGAATATGCCGGGCTCATGGTTATCAGAGCCTTCCACAAGTCCAATGCTGAGGAGCATAGAAATATATGTCTGATTCCGGCTTCGGCTCATGGTACCAACCCTGCATCAGCCGTCATGGCGGGAATGAAGGTTGTGGTTACCAAGACTTCCGAATCAGGTAATATAGACCTGGAAGACCTCAGAGAAAAGGCATTGCTGCACAAGGATAATCTGGCCGCCCTGATGGTGACTTACCCTTCTACTCATGGAGTGTTTGAGTCAGAAATCAGAGAGATCACAAGGATCATTCATGAAAACGGAGGACAGGTTTATATGGACGGTGCAAATATGAATGCACAGGTTGGACTGACCAACCCGGCTAAAATTGGAGCGGATGTATGCCATCTGAATCTTCATAAAACTTTTGCAATTCCTCATGGAGGAGGTGGCCCGGGAGTAGGACCTATTTGCGTTGCCGAACATCTCGCTGAGTTTTTACCATCTAACCCGATTGTGAAAACAGGTGGAACCAAGGCTATAAGTGCCATTTCCGCGGCACCATTTGGATCTGCCATGGTTGATTTGATTTCATATAGCTATATTAAAATGCTTGGAGCCAGCGGGTTAACAGAATCTACCATAACCGCAATTTTAAATGCAAATTACCTTAAGTCTCGATTAGAAAAACACTATAAAATTTTATACGCAGGCGAAAAAGGTTTTGCCGCACACGAAATGATCGTGGATTTCAGAGAATTTAAGGCAAAAGGAATTGAAGTAACTGATATTGCAAAAAGGCTTATGGATTTTGGGTTCCACGCTCCCACCGTATCTTTCCCGGTGGCAGGAACTTTAATGATTGAACCAACGGAAAGTGAAAACAAACAAGAGATAGACCGATTTGCCGATGCTTTGATCCAGATCAAAAAAGAGATCGATCAATATGAGGAAGGAGAAAGTGTACTTAAAAACGCTCCTCATACCCAGACAATGCTTACTGCAGACCATTGGCCTTATCCTTACAGCAGAAAGGAAGCCGCCTTTGCCCTGGA
>CP070731.1:1566872-1570423 GCA_020347545.1 Flavobacteriaceae bacterium
ACAATATGGTGAAATGAACCCTTTATTCCCTGAATTGCTATTCTCATTTTACTTCCCTAATCATAAAAAAAAAAGCCTCGAAAACGAGACTTAATATGTTATTATCAATGATCTATACATCAAAAGTCTCAGCCTTTATTTTGTAAAAAAATAAAAGTAAAACCAGTTTAATATTTGTACAGATTTTGTCATTAAAATCAAAATTAGTCAGCAAATCTATGAATTAATTTGTCAATTACAAGAGTTTTTTAAAAAAGATTAACGATTATTCAATAATTTCAGCGAGATATTTATGATAAATGCCTATTATCATGGGTAAATCATAATAAATTTTAATTACTTTTGCGCTTTTATTAAGAAAGTGGAATGTCAATCGAAGTTGATTCTGTAGTCAAACAGTATGGAGCTCAAAAGGCACTGAATGCGGTAAGTTTTCAAATAAGCACAGGAGAGATAGTTGGTTTCCTCGGCCCAAACGGGGCAGGAAAATCAACTATGATGAAAATTATTACAACCTATATTGAGCCGAATAAAGGCTCGGTTATGGTCAATGGTTTCAGCATTGAGGATCAAAGCCTTGAAGTTAAAAAGTCCGTGGGCTATCTTCCCGAACACAACCCTTTATATCTTGATTTTTACGTAAAAGAATACCTTAAGTTTCATGCTGATATTCACGGAATAGGAATAGAAAGGATACAAGAAGTTATTGAGCAGGTGGGTTTGATTGACATTAAAGGTAAGAAGATCGGGCAGTTATCAAAAGGATACAGGCAAAGGGTAGGACTGGCTGCGGCTTTGTTACATGACCCTGAGGTTTTGATACTTGACGAACCCACCACCGGACTCGATCCGAATCAATTAAGAGACATACGAGATTTGATCAAAGAAATAGGAAAGTCCAAAACCATTCTTTTATCTACACATATCATGCAGGAAGTGGAAGCCATGTGTGACCGGGTTATCATCATAAACAAAGGAAATATTGTGGCGGACGAAAAACTGGACAATCTGTTAATAGGGAAAAGCCAGACCATAAAAGTAGAGTTTGACAAGAAGGTTGAGGAAGAGAAGATCAGGAACCTTCCTTACTTAAAAGAAAGTTTAAATCCGGAAGGAAATATATGGAATTTGAGTTTTGAAACAGAAGAAGACATGAGGGCAAAAGTATTTGATTTTGCAGTTGAGAATAAATTAAAAGCATTGGAGCTGAATCAGCAATTAACCAGTTTAGAATCACTATTCCAAAATTTAACCAGTTAGAACCAGCTAAACATATTTATATAAAATGAAAAAGTATTTTTATTTAGCTCTTTTTTTTATTGCGGCTATTGCCCATGCACAGGAAAAAGAAGCAGACGAGACTAAAGATTTTTACTTAAAAAAAGGTAAAGGTTTTGAATTCCATTTTGATCAGGATAAGTATATGTTTTATATTGATTTTCGAGGTCAATTCAGAGCCTCTTATCCACATCAGAATTTCCCGACTAATGAGGATGATTTTAGCGATGATGATATTAATATGGGTATTAGCAGGGCCAGGATCAAATTTGGAGGCTATGTAGGAGAACCTGGTTATAACTTTTATCTGGAACAGGATATTCGTGGCGGAAACCTTCTGGATTTCCGGGCTCAGATTGAAAAACTTCCTTACTTGAAATTTAGAGTCGGTCAATGGAAGGCCAGGTATTCCAGGGAAAGGGTTATTTCTTCGGGAAAGCAAACTGGGCTGGAGCGATCGCTTATCAACAGAATATTTACAATTGACAGACAGCAAGGTGTTTCACTCTATGGTAACCTTGATGGAGGAGGTGCAGCCAATTTTAATTATTGGGCAGAAATACTGACAGGAAGCGGGCGTGGAGGCGCCGTAGGAGACGATGAGAACCTGATGTATATGCTAAGGCTTCAATGGAATCCGAACGGGAAAGAACTTGGATTCTCAGGGTCTGATTTGAAGTTCCATGAAAAGTTTGTGAGTTCTGTGGCCATTGCGGGAGTAACCAACACGTCTAAATACACACGATTCTCGACAAGTGGTGGTGGGCAATTATATGGTTATGAACCAGGAGTGGATGGACAATATAAAGTTGATCAATTTCTTTTTGAGACTGCATTTAAATACCGGGGATTGAGCTTCGATCAGGAATTACATTTTAAAAACATTGATGATAAGGTAAACCTTGAGGAGACCCTGTTGATTGGAAATTATTTTCAGGTAGGTTATTTCTTTCATTACCTATTTGATAAATTCCCTAAACCCCTTGAGGTTTTTGCGCGTCAGGCCTTCTATGATCCAAATGCAGATATTTCGAGTGATATGAATTATGAATATACTTTTGGATTGAATTGGTTTTTTAAAGGGCATAAGAATAAGTTGACCGTTGATTATTCATATCTTAAATTCAATCAGTTTGACATTGAGGATAATGTAGATCACATGGTACGAATTCAGTGGGATGTTTCGATTTTCTAGTGATATGTTACGTATCGCTTATCTTTGCATAAAATAATCAGCGGATGGAATTATCTTCAGTACCTAAATTGAAACATGTCAACAGCGGAAACTTTTTTCTTCTTGCGGGTCCTTGCGCCATAGAAGGTGAAGAAATGGCTCTGCGGATAGCGGAAAAGGTTTTAAAAATCACCAATAAACTGGAGATTCCTTATGTGTTTAAGGGAAGTTTTAAAAAGGCGAACAGGTCACGAATCGATAGTTTTACCGGCATAGGGGATGAAAAGGCCCTGAAAATACTTTCAAAAGTAGGAAGGGAGTTTGACATTCCCGTGGTAACGGATATTCATGATGTGATAGACGCCGAAAGAGCAGCTGAGTATGTGGATGTTCTTCAGATTCCGGCTTTTCTGGTGAGGCAGACTGATCTTGTAGTGGCAGCAGCCAAAACGGATAAGGTTGTCAATTTGAAAAAAGGACAATTTATGAGTGCGGAAGCGATGAAACATGCCGTTCAAAAGGTAAAAGATTCCGGGAATGAAAAGGCTTGGATTACCGACCGGGGTACGATGTTTGGATATCAGGACATGATCGTTGATTTCAGAGGTATTCCCGTGATGCAGGAATTTGCTCCAACCATATTGGACGTCACTCATTCCCTTCAGCAGCCCAATCAAAGCAGCGGGGTAACAGGTGGCAAACCAGAATTGATTGAAACCATTGCACGGGCTGGAATTGCTGTGGGAGTTGATGGAATTTTTCTTGAAACACATCATGATCCAGGTATAGCCAAATCTGATGGTGCGAATATGCTGAAATTAGATTATTTGGAGGATTTATTGAAGAAGCTGGTTGCTATAAAAAAGACAATAAATCAATTTTAATCATCTCCTGAACTCACTAAGGAATATTGCCGTGGCCGTGGCTACATTCAGGCTTTCTGTTTTCTGAGATTCTCCAAATTTGGGAATTGTCAGTTTTTTCCGGACCATTTTTTTTACTTCTTCCGAGATACCGTTGGCCTCATTTCCTAATATAAGTACCGCATTTTCTTCCGGAGAAATCGTATATATATTTTCTCCGTTTAAAAAGGTGCCGT
>CP070731.1:1570523-1573594 GCA_020347545.1 Flavobacteriaceae bacterium
TTAATAATCTATTCCGCCTGATCAATATAGTATATATGTTTTTAATCATGGCGAGTTCCTCCATATATATTCTCAGCAACTTTATT
Organism: Flavobacteriaceae bacterium; assembly: GCA_020347545.1. Taxonomy (GTDB): domain Bacteria; phylum Bacteroidota; class Bacteroidia; order Flavobacteriales; family Flavobacteriaceae; genus Lutimonas. The sequence goes on from CP070731.1 coordinate 1,570,610, forward strand.
CGCCGCTTGTTGATAATCATTCCTATTTAAAATATAAGCACCTTTATGAATCTAGCCATTGCTTCACAGTTCTTATTACCTGATATTGATTCTGCTAATATCAACGTATTTGTAAGAAATCTGGACTTTTCAATTAGTTAGGATAATATGGAGTAAAATGAAGCTACAGGGCAGGGCTGCGCTAATGAATATCCCAAAGCGTAAACTGTCCATATATCGCCAGATAAAAAATTGTTTTCTATAAATTTTAATTGAAGACGAAAAACACTGGAGTTGTATCTATGAATGAAGAAAAGAGTTTGGGGTTAGAGGGTGGGTTTCAGGTTGATCTCCGACAGACCGTTTATGCCCTATCAGACGCTTTAGACCTTGTTGGCATCGATGAAGTCCATCATGGAAAACGTGTTGGGTATATGGCCATGCTGTGCGCTGATAAGCTTGGCCTCGATGTAAAATCAATCAATGACCTGTTTGAACTCGGCTTGTTGCATGACTGCGGCGTTTCATCATCGCGTGACCACCAACAATTGGTTGACAAACTTGACTGGAGCGAAGCCCAGGAGCATTGCCGGGTTGGACATGATTTACTAAAAAATTTTGCTCCACTGGCCCATATGGCAGAGCCGATTCTTTACCACCATACTCACTGGGAAGATCTGAAACAGATGGATCTTCCTCCAGAACTTTGTCTTTTGTCAAACTTGATCTATTTAGTAGATCGAGTGGATACTCAGTCGGCAGTCCACCATGAAAAGGATGTCCTGCTTAAGATCAATGACCTCAGAGAGTTTGTCTACAGCAAACGCGAATCCTTCTTTGATCCTCAGCTGGTGAATGCCTTCATGGATGTTTCTTCAAACCATGCTTTCTGGTTGGGTATGGAACAACGGCACCTCATACATTTCATAGCTGATATGGGATCTCAAGATATACAGACGTATATAACCCTTGAAGAACTTGAGCAACTTGCTCGTATTTTCTCCCGGATTGTTGATGCAAAAAGTCAATTTACAGTTGAACACTCAGAGGGCGTTGCAGGGCTTGCCCGATATCTTGGAGAAATCTACGGACTTTCGCCTGAAGCCTGCGAAAAAATTGGAGCTGCTGCCCTGTTGCATGACCTTGGCAAACTTCGGGTACCAGACGAAATACTAGATAAGCCAGGCCCTCTTGATAAACACGATAGGGCAATAATTGAACAGCACAGTTTTGAGACCTATGAGATATTACGCCGCATACCTGGTCTCGAAGAAATCGCAAAATGGGCCGCTTACCACCATGAGACTCTTCACGGTAATGGTTATCCATTTCATCCATCAACAGATGAAATGGGAATTGAAGCGCGAATTATAGCTGTTGCCGATATATTTCAGGCATTGGCACAAAATCGTCCGTACCGAAAAAGCCTGCCTTTAGAGAAGATATTGGAGATCATGGAGACATTTGTAATCGACGGTCATCTTGATAGTATGCTAGTAAACCTTGTTAAACAGAATGGAGAGCGTTGTTATCAGGAAGCCACATTCAGAGACCAATAAAAAAGTTATTGTAAATCAGGCCATTACGAATGAAACCGAGGCAAAGATTGCGGAAAGGAATAATTTTAACGTCCTTTTTTCTTTTTCCCGCAACTTTTTACTACTTTTCACCTGTTCTTATTGTTGAGTCGAGTTCCAAAGGTATTATTAATGGAAGTTTCATAATATTTCTGCTGCTGTTTATTTCGTCTCTTGTATTCGGAAGGGTATTTTGTGGTTGGGTTTGTCCGGCTGCGGGATGCCAGGAGTCTATTTTTCCCGTAATAAACAAAGTGGTAACGGGAGGTGACTTTATCAAATGGTTAATTTGGCTTCCATGGATACTCTCAATAATGATTTTGAGCATCCGGGCAGGAGGTTATAGTAAAGTTGATTTTTTTTATCGGACCACACATGGACTCTCCATTGGAAATTACCAGGGGCTTTTAGCATACCTTTTCGTTCTTTTGGTCCTTATTGTTCTGCCGGCATTTATTATTGGGAAAAGATCATTCTGCCATCATTTATGTTGGATGGCTCCTTTTATGATATTGGGCAGAAAAATTCACAGTGCCTTTAAATGGCAAACTCTATTTTTAAAAGCAGATCCTGAAATTTGCAAAAATTGCCGCACCTGTACTCAAAATTGCCCCATGAGCCTTCCAGTTGATAAGATGGTTATGAGTAAAAAAATGGAAAATGTTGAATGTGTCCTTTGTGGAACATGCGTTGATGGATGTAAACAAGGGGCTATAAAGTATTATTGGGGGAAAAATTAAATTGTTTGCCAGCCTTCATACCTGCGTGGGTGAGCAATACATATCTGGCGCAATCTTTATAGATTTTCTGTCAAATAAAAGTCATACGGTCCATATTTAAAATTCAAAAAAAATACCTGTCTATAGGCCTTTGCTTTTACATATAAAAGCAGTTAACCGGGTGCAACTTATATTTGCGATTTTTTTTATACCGTGAAAGTCGTGAACCATCCTAAAATACACAAGGTGTCAACAGGACATGGTGATCCTGATTTTGCCTAATAAATAAAGATATTGGCAAGCAATCTAAACTTTTCGACAACCTTCCTAACCATCACATTGTGGTTTTATGATTGACATCTTAACTTAAATCTTTTATTTCAATTTTTATATTCATCTCCATAGAGCTAGAGCGACATTTTAGTTTCATTTACTTCATAGAAGGAAGGAACTTCAATGGGAGATATTTTTTTTAAAGAATAAGGCCTTCACTGAGACTGATTTGTCTCTTTGGAGGCGTTTGTATTTTTGCAGCCATTAAAAAAAACAGGGGGGATATTATATGAAAAATTTAATAATTATTTTCTTTAGTGTTGTATTAGCAATCTTGGTATTTACATTTTCAGCAAATATTATAATAGCCGGCGACATGATGCCTGGTTCAGCTGATGTGAAAGTTTTACTGGATAATGATGAAATGAAGGTATCGG
>CP070731.1:1573694-1587353 GCA_020347545.1 Flavobacteriaceae bacterium
TTCAAGTGTTGTCCAATTTTTAATTTTTCAACCGGCTTGAATTCATTGTTTACCTGAATGTTACCTCTGGCAAAACCAGTGTGTTTTACAACACCACCTCTGTTCAAGTAACCAACAGACATGAAAGACTTACTGGTTTCCGTACCACCTTGCATGGAAACTGTAGCCTGAACCGTTGGAGCAGCCTGAGTGATCTCATTCCACCAGTCTGTTCCACCTGGCTGAACCTCAACCGTAAGACCTTCTCCTTTTGAACCTGTAAGATCCAATACATCAGGAATCACAGGCCCGTTAGGGTCGTTTCCATATTGAACATGGCCTCTGAAATCTCCTCCGGTTTGAATCACGTCATATGCATAACCTTCCCAAAGCATGTCAGCATGCTGTTGGATGTTTAACATGTCAGGAATTCCGATCGCGTTAGCAACACCTGTGTAGATATCAACAGTTATTGTTGATTTTTCCATATTGTAGCTACCTGATTTAGTAGTCACAATAATAACCCCGTTAGATGCCCTTGATCCATAGATCGCAGCTGCACCGTCTTTCAAAACGTTCATCTGATCAATATCAGCAGGGTTAATAGAGGTTAAAACATTAGGATCCGTAGTCTGAACTCCGTCGATGATGTAAAGAGGTCCTGTACCATTGGTTGAACCAATACCACGGATATTTACATTAGGAGCAGTACCCGGAGAACCGTTGCTCAATACCTGAACACCAGTTACACGACCTTGAAGCGCTTCTGCGGCGTTCACGGTAGGAACTTTTAAAGCTTCATCCATATCAACCGAAGCAACTGATCCTGTTATGTCTCCTCTTGTTTGAACAGCATAACCAGTAACAACTACTTCCTCAAGGGTGTTATCCCCGCCGGCAAGCGTAATGTTGATTACAGAATCACTTCCCACTGTTGCAGTTGAAGTGGTCATTCCGATGAAAGAAAACTCTAATACATCGCCTTCATTGGCTTCAATAGAGTAATTTCCGTCGAAATCAGTAGTAACACCTGTAGAGGTGCCCTGAACAACTACAGCAGCGCCGGGCAGCGGCCCGTCAGCGTCTGAAACTGTCCCTGTGATCGTCTTCTGTGCCATTGCAAAGCCACAGCTGAAGAAAATCCCCAGAATGATTAAACTTTTAAATAATTGTTTTCCCATAATAAATAATTATTAATTAATAAATTGATTGTAAGCGTGCAGTTTTTTGCGAAAAACTACCAAAAAATATTTTTAATGCATAAGGATATAAGTTTAAATTAGGTTTTTAAAAATTAATATACAAATAACACAAAACGCCCTATGGATAACAGTTTTTTAACAATTAAATTGAAGTTGCATCCTTAGCGTTAATTTCTTCTTAAATTTTTCAACTTGCAATATATAAAATTTATCTATTCAAATCTAATAACATGATATTTTTAAATTCCACCGGATGACTTTCGCTCTGGAGCGAAATATAGCCTGTTTTCAAGGGTTCCCCGGCTTTTTCCTCCAATGAATTGTATTCACCACCGATTACAGGTCTGTCATACTCGAGTACCAGGGCGCCATTTACATAATGTTTAATTACCGAATCTCCTCTGACTTCCACTTCTAAATCGATCCAATTATCTCCATAAAACGTGTCTGAATTTGAATCAACACAATGTGTCGTTACCAATTCCTCCTCCATATGCACATGCGTTCCAGGAGAACATAAATTTGCCGTACTTCTCGGAGTTCCTTCCTTCACACCACCCAGCAACTGTACCTCGAGAGAAACGGGAAATTCCTGATCGATCAGCATGGATTCAGGATGCTGGCAATGAATCATGACTCCGCTGTTCCTAAGGGCCCAGTTTTCACCTCCCTTTACCTGATCTCCCAGAAACCTGTATTTCATTTTTAGTTTATAGTTGCTAAAAGGTTTTTCATAGAAAATGTGTCCGAATGCATTATCGAAATTATCATAAGCACTGTAATCAACACACAGGGCGCTGTCCCTTACAATAAATGTGTTTCCCCAGTTCTCTTTGAAGGCGTGTCCGGTTATTTTTACGTTCCAGCCCGTCAGGTCCACTCCATTAAACAGTTGAATCCAGTTTTCTTCTTGTACTGAATTCTTGTCAGCATTATCTTTTGCAAATTTACAATTTATTAATAAACTTGATAAACTGATAAGAATAATGCAAAGCTTAATGGTGTCTTTCACTACTTTTTAAATATCAATTTCACACTGCAATTTAAACCCTTCATCAGGTTCTTCTCAATCGATTTCGTAAAGTTTTACAATTTATATTAACAACAATCAAATGTAATAATCGCTAAAAATTTTGTAAAACTCGGCCCAAATTAATTACTTTGCCATTCAACCATGTTCAAAATATTTCAGTGAAAGTTAGTATACATAAAATTGAACCTTACAGAGCTGAAGGTGTTGTCTATCATGCAGACACCTGTTTGCCTCTTATCGATGCGGTTTCAAGAGAGAAGTTAAAATTCAAGGCTTTGGCCCGTTATACCTATCCGGGTGATCGCTTAACAGAGGATACTGATGGTTTGAATTCTATCGGTTACTGGGATGCCTCGGAGCCTCAGGACTGGGGTCTGGACTGGCATAGAAATGAGGGGATAGAAATACATTTTTTGGAGTCAGGTACAATGCCGTATTCTCAGGAAAAAAGTCAAACGATCTTAGTGCCTAATGACCTGACCATAACTCGGCCCTGGGAAGCGCATAAAGTGGGTAGCCCAAAAATAGGCATGGGTAAATTTTATTGGGTGATCATTGATCTGGGGGTGAGAAGGCCTCATCAGGAGTGGGAGTGGCCGGAATGGGTTATGATGACCAAAAATGATCTTGACAGGCTTACTAAAATATTAAGACAGGATGACCAGTGGCTTTGGAAATCAAATCCAAAAATCCGTGAATGTTTCCATAAGATTGGTACTACAGTTGATAATGACGTCAAAGGGAGCAGCGCCTCGAAAATAAGGTTATTGGTCAACGAATTGTTATTACTTCTCTTGGAACTTATTGATTCTAAGGAGGTGGTTCTCAATGAGTCGCTGACCGACAGCTCCAGAAGTGTAAAATTGTTTTTAAGCGAACTTGATAAAAACCTGTCTGAAAACTGGACCATTGAAAAGATGGCTGACTCTGCCGGAGTAGGACTTACCCGATTTACCTATCACTGCAGGCAATTAACAAATACCACGCCAATGCGTTATCTTGCCATGAAACGAATTGAAAAGGCCAAAAACATTATGGAGCAAAGTCCTGAATTAAGTGTTGCGGAAGTGGCATATAGCTGTGGCTTTGCGACCAGCCAGTATTTTTCTACTGTTTTTAAAAAGCAGGAAAAATGCACTCCGTTGGAATACAAATCCAGTTTGATCCAGCCTGTATAATATTGTTCACTTTGCGAGCTGCATTTTCTTTTTACAATTATTTGAATTTAAAATTACACATAATTGCCTTTATGTTGCGCGGTTAATTGTGAACAGTCCAGGGTTAAAATTGTATAATTTCTTTCACTGAATAATAATACACAGATTTACCCTTTTTATCTCTTAATTTCACAAGCCAAAATTCAGTTTAAATTTATCGGAAATGAAAAATACCATTAGTATGTTAAGAAGATACGGATTCATAGTTTTAGCGTCTATCGCATTAATTAGTTGTGGAAAAAAGGAAAAAGAGGCTGTAAAGGAAGATGCACCCACTGAAATTTCAGAAGTTCAAAAGCCATTTTTTAAATTATCACTTGCTCAATGGTCTTTGCACAAGGCAATTATAGCGGAGGAGTTAAGCCCGCTGGACTTTGCACAAAAGGCCAATGAATTAGGGTTCGAAGGTTTAGAGTATGTGAGCCAGTTATATACGAAAGAGCTGGAAAAGGGAGATGACCCGAAAGCAGCCATGGATAATTTGCTTAAAACCCTTAAAGAAAACAGTGAAAAATACAAGGTTGCCAATGTGCTCATCATGGTGGATGGAGAAGGACATTTAGCTACATTGAATGATGAAGAAAGAGCTCAAACTGTGGAAAATCACAAAAAATGGGTGGATGCTGCCAAGTATTTAGGTTGTCATTCTATCCGTGTTAATGCGCATGGCGAAGGCACCTATGAAGAGGTTGCCGAAGCTGCAGTAAAAGGATTGACAGCACTCTCAACATATGCTGCAACACAAGGAATCAACGTGCTTGTGGAAAATCACGGAGGTTATACCTCTAACGGCCAATGGCTTGCAGAAGTAATGGCCAAGGTAAACATGCCTAATTGCGGTACCTTACCGGATTTTGGGAATTTCTGTATGACTGAAGGTTATGGATCAATCAACAGTAAAGAATGTGAAGATCCGTATGATATATATAAAGGTGTAAAAGAGCTGATGCCTTTTGCAAAAGCTGTTAGTGCAAAAAGTTATGATTTTGACGATAAAGGAAATCAACCAAAGATCGATTATGCTAAAATGCTTAAGATCGTTAAGGATGCAGGATATGACGGCTTTATTGGGGTTGAATACGAGGGAGCCAATTTATCGGAGATCGATGGAATTAATGCTACCAAGGCACTTTTGTTAAAATCTGCAGAACAACTTTAAAATATTCCAAGGAAGATAACATTGAAGGGTTATAATATGGTTTAACATTTTTCTTATGGGTTCAAAGATCAGGTTAGGAATTTTAGGCGGAGGCGGCGACTCTTTGATCGGAGTGCTGCATCGTGTAGCCTTGAGTATGTTTGATCGCTATGAATTGGTAGGGGGAGTGTTTAATCCAAAATGGGAAGAGAATATAGGATTCGCAGAGCAAATTGGAATAAGTACAGGCAGGGTTTATAAGGATTTTGAAACGCTTATATCGGAAGAAGTAAAGCTTCCAAAGGCAGAAAGAATGGAAGTTATTTCTGTTCTTACGCCAAATTTTCTTCATTACCCTATGGCCAAGAAACTTTTGGAGAATGGATTTCACGTCATATGCGAGAAGCCTTTGACCACGACTTATGAAGAAGCTCTGGATCTAAAAAAGACAAAGGACCTTTCAAATAGCATTTTTGCAGTAACCTACACCTATACGGGTTATCCTATGATAAGGCAAATGAGAAAAATGATTGAAGAAGGAGAGCTTGGGGAGATTCAAAAAGTAGATGTTCAGTATTTTCAAGGGTGGATCAACCCCATTATTCACGATGCGGAGAAAAGAGCTGCAACATGGAGGTTGCAACCCGAAAAATCAGGAATAAGTTGTTGCATTGGTGACATTGGCACCCATGCTTTTGATATGATAGAGTTTGTTACCGGGTTAAAAGTGAAACAGGTGCTTTCGGACCTGAATTACGTTTACCAGGATAATCAAATGGATGTGGACGGAACTGTTTTGATCCGTTTTTCTGAGAATGTAAAAGGTGTTATCCGTGCAAGCCAGATCGCGACCGGCGAAGAGAACAGTTTCATCGTGAAGATCTATGGTAAAAAGGCAGGTTTAAAATGGAATCAGGAAAACCCTAATTACGTGCAATACCTGCAGGAAGGGAAGGCGCTTACGGTACTAAAACCGGGTCATGCCTATAACAGTGCGTTATCGCTGGACGGGACAAAGCTTCCTCCGGGCCACCCGGAAGGAATTTTTGATGCCATGGGAAATATTTACAAAGGCGTTGCCAAGGCCATAAAAGGTGAAACTTATGATGCGGCAGAGTATCCATCTTTGGAGGAGGGTATGAGGGGTATGAATTTTATAGAACAAACGGTAGCCTCGCATATAGAGGGAAATATCTGGAAAGAACTTGATTGAGAATTTAAAGTATATAATTATTACGTGAAGAATATTGTAATATCAGTGGTTTTAATTGTTTCGCTTTTTTCCTGTAAGGGGAAAAAAGATTCGGAAATTGGACCTGAAACGAATTCAGCCGTTTCTGAAGCAGGAGACATTTCGGAAAATTCCGAAGGTGACTGGGTTCAATTATTCGACGGCAAGACCTTCAATGGCTGGCACACTTATATGTCAGACAGTATTTCAGATCAATGGAAAATAGAAGACGGTATCCTATATTACGAACCTGATCCTGATAAGAATCAGGGTATGAATAATCTTGTCACGGATAAAAAATTCGAAAGTTTTGAACTATCGCTGGAATGGAAGATTTCGGTTGATGGAAACAGCGGGATTTTTTACGGTATACTTGAGGATGAAAAATATGTCGTCCCTTACATGACGGCACCAGAAATACAGATAAGAGATTATACAAATATTCCTGATTTTTCTGATCATAAACAGATGTCGGGAGCCATATTCGGCATTGTGGGTCCTGAAAAAGATGTTGCCGGAAAGGCTGGGGAATGGAACCGGTTTTTGATCCGAATTGATCATAAAAAAAATGAAGGCACGGTTGTGTTGAATGGAGAGGAAATCATAAGCTATCCGGTAAATGGAGCTGAATGGGGAAGCCTGGTCGAAAATTCTAAATTCAAAGGATGGGAAGACTTTGGAATCAGAAGATCAGGGAGTATTGGATTGCAGGACCATGCGCATGGCGTTTGGTTTAGAAATATTAGAATAAGAGAATTATAAGGAATTGGAGTTGAATCAAATTCTTTTGCAACAGAAAAGTTTTTTGAACCGATAAGGGAGGTTTTTTTATACTTTCTATCTCCAAATATTTGAGGATTAGTTAGTATATTTACGTTTTTTGAATAATTCCTCTGGCAATTTTTTTAAATCCTTTGCGGGACCTTGACGAGATGAAGTGAATAAATGAAGCACCCAAGGCAAAGGTTGAAGTTTTTTAACAATTTTGGATTTAATAATCGAATATAGATCACCGATTTTTTCTAATTAATTAAGTATTGAAATATTATGAGTAAAAATGCAAAAAAGAATTCAATTTCCAGAAGGGATTTTGTAAACAGGACCTTGGCTGCATCAGCCGGGTTTACCATTGTCCCTTCATTCGCGGTTAGCGGATTGGGTCATGTGGCGCCAAGTGATAAATTAAATATTGTTGGTGTAGGTGTTGGTGGAATGGGTCTGAGAAACCTGAGAAATTTAAGATCTCAAAACATTGTAGGTATATGTGATGTAGACTGGAAATACGCAAAAGGATGTTTTGATGAATTTCCTAAAGCTAAAAAATACTGGGACTTCCGAAAGATGTATGAGGAAATGGAGAATGAGTTTGATGCTGTGGTCATTGCCACTGCTGACCATACCCATGCCATTACTGCTGCACACGCCATGACCATGGGGAAACACGTCTACCTTCAAAAACCTTTGACCCATTCAGTTTATGAATCAAGATTGCTCACAAAATTAGCAGCAAAGCATAAAGTAGCTACTCAGATGGGTAACCAGGGAGCTTCCGGGGCAGGAGTTGCTGAAACCTGTGAAATTCTCTGGAGCGGAGCGATAGGAGACGTTGTAAAAGTTGAATCTTTTACAGATCGCCCGATCTGGCCACAAGGATTGAATACACCTGAGAATGTAGACCCGATTCCTGATACCTTGAACTGGGAATTATTTACCGGGCCTGCAAAAATGCGTCCATTCAATGAGGTTTATCATCCATGGAACTGGAGAGGATGGTGGGATTATGGTACTGGAGCTCTGGGAGATATGGCCTGCCATATTCTTCACCCTGTTTTTGAAGGATTAAAACTGGGTTATCCTAGCAAAGTTCAGGCGAGCTCATCGCTGTTGTTGAATGATTCTGCACCGGTTGCACAAGCTGCTAAACTTACTTTCCCGGAAAGAGGATCTGTAGGAAACATTAAATTACCGGAGGTAGATATTCATTGGTATGATGGTGGGATTAAGCCTGAATTACCGGATAACTGGCCAGCCGGAAAGAATCCGAATAAGAGTGGTGGAGGAACTTTCTTCTACGGTACAAAAGATATTCTTCACACAGGTTGTTATGGTGTTGAGCCAGAATTATTGTCTGGTAAAAAAGTCACACCAAAGAAGACAGAAAGACGTGTTGAAGAAGAGACGGGACTGGCTTGGAACAACGGAGCGCATGAAATGGACTGGGTAAGAGCTTGTAAGGAGAGCCCTGAGAACAGAACACCATGTACTTCAGATTTTGCCGAGGCCGGGCCTTTCAATGAAATGGTTGTTATGGGTGTATTGGCCGTTCGACTTCAGGATCTGAACAAGACGCTTGAATGGGACGGGGAAAATATGAAGTTCACCAATATCGGAGCCAACGAGGAAATCAGAAATGTAATCAAGGACGGATTTGAGATTCATGATGGACATCCAACCTTCAACAAGGATTATACAAAGCCTATGAATGCACTGGCTTATTCTGAGGAATTGGTGAAACACACGTACAGAGACGGTTGGGAATTGCCACCGATGCCATAATTTATAGCAACAAAGATTAATTAATAATATAATAATAAAGATGTTGTACTGGACCTTTGATTTTGCAGCCTTGTGAAATTACAGGTTCAGTATTTTAAAAACTAAACAATAATTAAATACAACTAAAATTCAAATAAGATGAAAAAAAGAATTTTTGTTCTTGCACTTGGAATTGCTACAACGGCTTTTATGATGAGTTGTGGAGGAGGTGCAAAGAAAGAAGCAGCAACTGATGAAGCAACTGAGGTAAAGGAAGAAGTTGCCGCAACAGAGGAAGCAGCGCCAAATACCTTGACCGAGGCCGAGAAAAATGATGGCTGGGTCTTATTGTTTGACGGTGAGAATTCGACCGGATGGCGAGGATTTAATCAAGAAGCCTTCCCGGAAAACTGGAAGATTGTAGACGGTACAATGTACTGCAAGGAATCAGGTCGCGGTGAAGCAGGTGCTGAAAATGGAGGTGATATTGTTTACGACAAAGAATTTGAGAATTTCAAGCTTCAATTGGAATGGAAAATTGGGGAAGGTGGGAATTCAGGAATTTTTTACCTGGCCCAGGAAGAAGGTCAGGACAAAATTTGGAGGACCGCTCCTGAGATGCAAGTACTTGACAATGAAAGACATATTGACGCTGAATTAGGCCAAGACGGTAACCATCAGGCGGGATCCCTATACGATCTTATCCCGGCGGTTCCTCAGAATGCAAAACCGGCCGGCGAATGGAACCACGTTGAGATCATTGTGTACAAAGGAACCGTTATTCACAAGCAAAACGGAGAAAAAGTGGTTGAATACCACCTTTGGACGCCTGAGTGGAATGAAATGATTAAGAACAGCAAGTTTCCTACTTACAATCCGGATTGGGCGAATGTAGCCAAGAAAGGATTGATCGGACTTCAGGATCACGGTGATGATGTTTGGTACAGGAACATCAAAATTAAAGAAATGTAATTTTTCGATTCACTTTTGGATCGAATTGAAAAAGATGAATTTGTGAAGAAATTCAATGTAACGAGAATTTTATTCTCAGTAGGTATTGCGATCCTGTTCTTGGCTTGCAATACAGGTAAAAAACAGGAGTCCGCTTCAGAAGAAGCTGCTCCCGGAGTGTATGAGGCCGTGTTCATCGACGTCAATAACGAATTTATTCCTGATGACATTGACAGAAATGTCAAAAAGGAGACAAAGCTTTTGGCGAATGTGAATTTGACTGAGCGTGACCAATTCTGGGGTGATATCAGGAACTTCTATGTTCACGGAATGGGTAGCATTCAGTTCGATGCAACTGGCGAGTACTATTTCAGGCTCACGAGCACAGGCAAAGTTTTGTTTCGCATCAACAACAAGGAGATTGTGAAAATTGAAGAAGTCAACGATAAGTTGGTGACTTCCAAATCTATGTTTATCGATGCGGGCGTAACAGTTTTCGAATTCGAATACTATCCCGGCGAGATGGACCCAATGCTCGTTTTGGAGTGGTCTAAAGACGGTGAGACCTATGAAGTGGTTCCAGATTCGGTTTTTTCCAATCTAGAGTCTCTGACCGTAAATCCCTGGACAGGAGACGTTGGATCGGATGAGTCAGAATCTACTCCGGACAATGTGCTGTCAGATCAGGAGAAAAGAGAGGGTTGGAAATTGTTGTTTGACGGAGAATCCATGAAAGGATGGCACACTTACAACAAGCCGGGAACTATTGGAAGCAAGTGGGTTGCACGTGATGGAGCCCTAGTTTTTGAAGGGAGAGATCGCTTTGAGTTCTTCGTGGCCGGTCGCAATATTGAAATTGGACATGTTGATAAAATTGCTGACGGAGGTGAAGACATCGTTTCCGATGAAACCTTTGACAATTTTGAGCTTCACCTGGAATGGAAAATATCCAAAGGTGGCAACAACGGAATCTTCTACATGATCAAGGAGAGTAAAGCCTACGATGAGGTTTGGAAAACAAGCCCCGAAATGCAGGTGATGGACAATGTGGGCCACAAGGATGGACTCATTTACAAGCACCGTGCAGGTGATTTGTATGATTTGATTCCTGCCGATCCAGTTCGTGTCAAACCTTATGGCGAATGGAACAAGGTCAAGATCATCAAGAATAACGGAAAAGTAGAACACTGGCTTAACGGCACCAAAGTCGTGAGTTATGATATAAATTCTGATGCATGGAAAGACCTGGTTTCAAAAAGTAAATTTGCCGCATATGAGGAATTTGCAACACCCGGTGCGGGCCGTATCGGATTCCAGGATCACGACAATCTTGTATATTACAAGAACATTAAAATCAAAGAATTGTAATACGGTCTCTCCGATAGAGTAAAAAAGACGGCTTCTTAGCCGTCTTTTTGATTTTCCCTCTGTGTTATTTTTTAGAGTCAAGAAGTGCCTGGATTTCATCGGGGTAAACCGGGGCATTAGCTCCTTTTTTACTGGCTACAATGGCTCCCACGGCACAAGCAAATTCAAGGGCCTCCTTTTTTGGAGTATCCTGGTTCAGTTGATAGATTAACCCTGCCAGAAAGGAATCGCCGGCGCCAACCGTATCGGCCACTTCAATTTTAAAGCCTGAACTATGGTATAGTGTTTCTTCTGTATATAATACAGCCCCTTTGTGACCCAAAGTCAAACAAATAAAAGGAGTTGAAGTCATTTCTGACAGCCGTTTAAGTTGTATGCCATGTTTCATTTTTTTAATTCCATACCATTGGTTCAGTACTTCCAGTTCTTCATCATTTATTTTGAGCAAGTCAGCTTTTTGCACAAGTTCAGAGATCGATTTTTTTGAATAATGAGGTTGCCTCAGGTTGAGATCAAAAACCTTGAAGTGAGAATTGTCCAATAACAGTTTTAGCGTCTTGTAGCTTACGGGGTCGCGGCTTGAAAGACTTCCATAGATAAAAAAGGAGGAAGCTTTTGTTATTTGTATGGCTTTGCGATCCTCCCTGATTCGATCCCAGGCCACCGGATAATTGATTTCGTAGCTGGCTGAGCCATCATTGTCAAGATCTACCGATACCGTTCCGGTTGGAAGGTCAGGATCAGTCTGAAGACAGGTGTCAGAAATACCGTTTTCCTTCAGGTAAGTTTTGATTTTTTTTCCGAGATTATCTTTGCCGACACTACTGATCATGGTAACCTTGACTCCTAAACTCCGAAGTCTTGAGGCAACATTCAAAGGTGCGCCCCCGATACGTTTTCCGTCGGGGAAAATATCCCATAAGGTTTCTCCAAAACAAACCATTTCAGAGGCCATGCACTATTTGTTTTTCGTTAATAACTTTTCGAGGTTTTCCAGTGAAACTCCTTTGGTTTCCGGCATCAGGAAGATGACAAAGAGTAATTGCAGCACCATCATAAACGCAAAAAATGCAAATACAGCACCGGGGCCTATGGTACCAAACAAAAATGGTACCGCTGACGGGATCATCGCTGCCAGTACCCAATGCGTACTCGTCCCGAAGGATTGACCCGAAGCACGCAGCTGGTCGGGGAAAACTTCAGAAATGAAGACCCAGATCACTGTGCCCTGACCAATGGCATGGGAAGCAATGAACACAAAAAGGAATATGGGAACCATAAGGCCCTCCCATTTAAAATAAAAGGCCATCGCCACGAGTGAAAGTGAAAGGATGTACCCAATGGAGCCGGCATACATCAATTTTTTCCTCCCAAGTCTATCTATAAGGGAAATGCCTATCAGGGTAAAGATCATATTGGTAACTCCTATTCCAATGCTGCTCAACAAGGCCGTACTCTCTCCAAGTCCAGCAGCCTGAAAAATCCTGGGCGCATAATATAAAAAGGCATTTATCCCCGAAAACTGATTGAAAAAGGCAATCAGGAAGGCCAGAATCAAAGGGAACCTGTATTTTTTCATAAAGATATTCTCATTGCTGGTATGATGATCCTTTTGAGCGTGTTCGATTTCATCCATCAAAATTTCAACATCCTCATCCGGATTCAATTTCTTTAAAATTACTTTGGCCGATTCACGTTGCCCTTGTAACAAAAGCCATCTGGGACTTTTTGGGACCGTGGTTACCAGCAAGGTGTATATTACGGCAGGAATGGCCTCAACACCCAACATCCATCGCCAGGAATTTTCTCCAAGATTACTCAGCAAGTAATTAGATAAAAACGCGATCAGGATACCCAAAACGATGTTGAATTGATAAAAACCCACTAAACGGCCTCTGTCTTTGGCGGGAGCAATCTCAGAAACGTAAGCAGGGGCTGCAACTGTTGATGCCCCTACACCCAGGCCTCCAAGAAAACGGAACATGGCAAAAGTATAAGGATCATTCACTAAGGCAGAACCTAAAGCTGAGACAGTATAAAATATACCGATCCATATCAAAGTTTTTTTCCTGCCCAATCGATTGGTTGGAATCCCTCCAAACATAGCGCCCAGTACCGTACCCCAAAGCGCCATAGCCATCACAACAGATCCGTGGAAGACATCTGTCGACTGCCATAGCTGTTGTAGTTGTTGATCTGCACCTGAGATCACAACGGTATCAAATCCAAATAAAAAGCCGGCCATGGCCACTATAATTGACCAAATAACAATCTTATTCATTTATCAAGTTTATTGAGTTCAAACGGAATGAAGATAAGTTATTTATAAGCTTTTTAAAGTCATTTGTCGAATATTTTTTAGATAAAGACCTAAAACCTGGAATTTTGCATAAAAATATTCAGAATTGAAAATTTATGAACGATAAATTAAAATACACCGAAGCCGGAAAGTTTGAAGAAACACGATTTGAAAGGATCCACAATGTGGTTTTTGATGATTCAGATGTAGCCTCTATTGCGGTTGCGCAGGAGATTGCAGAGCTGATCAAAAGTAAACAGGCTGCAAATGAGAATTGTGTTTTAGGACTGGCAACAGGATCTTCACCGATAAAGGTTTATGAAGAACTTGTAAGAATGCATGAAGAGGAAGGTTTGAGTTTTAAGAATGTGATTTCTTTTAACCTGGATGAATATTACCCGATGTCCAAGGAGAATACACAAAGTTACTGGTATTTTATGCATGAACATTTATTCAATCATGTAGATATTTTACCGGAAAACATCAATATTCCGAGCGGAGAAGTAAAACAGGATGAAATTCACCAGTTCTGCATTGATTATGAATTAAAGATCAAAGAGGCAGGAGGACTGGATTTTCAGTTACTGGGAATTGGTAGAACAGGTCATATCGGTTTTAACGAACCGGGTTCCCACTACAATTCGGGAACACGAAATATTACTCTTGATCACATTACACGAGTAGATGCCGGACCTGCATTTTTAGG
>CP070731.1:1587453-1592267 GCA_020347545.1 Flavobacteriaceae bacterium
TTCTCTTCATTTGATGAATCCTGGAAAGTGGGAGCAGAGGGTGATGTTGGAGCCTATTGGGGAATTTGGGATAAGGATGAAAAACTGAAAAAGTTTTAAACGATTCTTACCGTCTTGCAATATTAACTAAACTCAATTCATGAATTATACAAAAGCTCTGAATATAGAGGCGGGAAATGCTATCTGTTATTCAGGATATAGAAAAGGGCAATGGCCCGGGGGAATTAGTCCCAGTTATGATGAAATCAAAGAGGATCTTTTGATTCTTCAAAAAAACTGGAAATATCTTAGATTGTATGACTGCGATGAACATACCGAACTGGTTTTGGAGGTGATTCGAAAGGAGAAGTTTGATTTTAAGATAATGCTGGGTGCCTATATTGTTGCGGAAGCCAATAATTATGGTTGCCCCTGGGGAGGAACCTACACTGAATCTAAATTAGAGGAGAACAAAAAAATCAATATAAAACTCATAAAAAAACTGATCCAGTTGGCAAATGAGTATTCTGATATCGTTTTTTCTCTTTCTGCCGGCAATGAGGCCTGCGTCGACTGGACGGATCATTATGTTCCGGTTGAAAACGTTATTAAGTATGTGAGAATGATAAAAAGGGAAGCAAAGCAACCTGTTACCTTTTGTGAAAATTACCTTCCCTGGTTGGATAAAATGAAAGATCTGGCCGAGGAAGTAGATTTTATTTCCATCCATACTTATCCTGTCTGGGAGTATAAAAGAATTCATGAAGCGATGGATTACACAATAAGTAATTATTTATCCGTAGCAAATTCCTACCCCCATAAACCGGTTGTCATTACAGAAGCAGGATGGACTACTTTTTCTAACGGTAAGGGAATATATCCGAGTAATGTAAATGAAGATTTTCAGAGTATTTACTATAATGACCTTGTGGAATGGAGTCAAAAGGAAAATGTTTTGACTTTTGTTTTTGAGGCCTTTGACGAATCCTGGAAAGGATCTGATGACGCCCTGGAACCGGAGAAACACTGGGGTCTTTTTACGGAAGACAGAAAGCCCAAAAAAGTAATGCAGGAGTTTTCAGATTCTTGATACAAAGAATTAACTAAAATCACCGCCTCATGAGATCCAAAATTTTCTTACATTTTTTATTTCTGTTTTGCTTTTATTCACTGTATTCGCAGGATAGAGAACTGGTATGGGAAGAAGATTTCAATGGAGAGGATCTTGATATGGCTTCCTGGAATTTTGAAACCGGGGATGGCTGCCCCCACTTGTGCGGATGGGGAAATAATGAAAGACAGATCTATACCAAAAAGAATCACCAGGTCAGAGACGGACTTCTTTTTATTTCTGCAAGAAAGGATGGAGAAACCTATACCTCAGCCAAAATTACAACAAAAGGTAAGAAGGAATTTACATATGGAAAAATAGAGGTAAGAGCCAAGTTGCCTTTGGGAGTTGGCTTGTGGCCTGCGTTTTGGATGCTGGGGGCAAATATAGACCAGGTGGGATGGCCCGATTGTGGAGAAATTGACATCTTGGAATATGTTGGAAAGGAACCAGAGTACATCTTCACCTCACTTCATACCCGGGATAGTCATGGTATAACTGTGAATACAAGAAAGGATATTGTCAAAGGTATCGAAGAAGGATTTCACACTTATGCGATAAACTGGACAGAGGAAGGTATAGAATTTTTGATTGACGGAAATTCGTTTTACACCTTTTCTCCTGTTTCAAAGGGTCCTGAGATCTGGCCCTTTGACAAACCGTTTTACATTATTCTCAACTTAGCTGTAGGAGGGAATTTCGGAGGCCCGGAAGTGGACGATTCTATTTTCCCACAGGAATTCATAATAGACTACATTAAAGTTTATCAGTAGGTTTTTTTGAAGGTTAAATTCAAATGACAATTGTCAGAATTGAAATCAAAAAATCTTTCTATTTTTGGAAGGTTTGTATTTTTCGAGAGTGAAATTCGATTTCGATTCCAGACAAAACTTTAATTACTGATATCAAATAAAAAAAATTGTTATGAAAAAATATTGGTCTTTATTTATGACCGTTGCCATAATGGCCCTGAATTCATGTAGTGATGATTCTTCCGGTATTGAACCCGAGGTTCAAAGTACCGAAATAACCCGATTTTCTTTTTTAAAATCTGACAATCCCGGACTGGATAAAGACAGGTATGCTACCATTGAAAATGAACTGATAACAGGAAGGCTTCCTCTGGGAGTTAATATTGAGAAGATGGTTGCAAGTTTTGATCATAACGGTGCTGAGGTACGGGTTAATAATAATATTCAGATAAGTGGTGAGTCGGAAAATGATTTCATGCATATTTTAAATTATCAGGTCAGTACTGACGATGGAAAATCAGGTCAGTATGAGGTTGATATGACCTATTTTACGGGTTTACCGGTCATTTATCTTGAGACTGTCGGTGGATCGGATATTGATTCTAAAGAGGATTATTTTGAAGGTTCTATCTCTTTGGAGGGAGGAAGATACCATACGGATGTGTCATCGATGGAGATGAAAATTCGAGGAAGAGGGAATTCAACCTGGATGCATCCCAAAAAACCCTTTCAAATGAAATTTCCTGAAAAAACTGAAATGCTGGGAATGCCTGCGGATAAAAAATGGATCTTTCTCGCTGAATATTCGGATAAGTCACTTATCAGAAACAAGATTGCATTTGACATGGGTCATTTAAGCAGCTTGGATTATACGCCACATAGTGTATTTGCAGAAGTTATGATCAATGGAAAATACAATGGGACCTATAATATTTCTCAAAAAGTTGAAGAAAGTGATAATCGGGTGGTTTTGGGTGACACAGGTTATTTGCTTGAGATTGACCAGTTGGAGAGGCTGGACCCTGATGATGTATATTTTAGAACAGATAAATTTTTGATCAATATAAAGGAGCCGGATACGGAATACAATAGTGATACGTATAATTATGCCAGAGATTTGATCAATGAATTTGAAGATGCATTAATGGGGCCTGGTTTTGCAGATCCAGTTTCCGGATATGCCAAATATATTGATGTTGATAGTTTTATTGACTGGTATCTAATCAGTGAAATTGTAAAAAATCAGGATTCCAAAAGTTTTTCAAGCATATTTCTTAACGTGATTCCGGGAGAAAAGATAAAAATGGGCCCGCTCTGGGATTTTGACCTGGCTTTTGGGAATGTTGACTATTCTGAATGTGAATATCCAACAGGTTTTTGGGTCAAGGATCATGACTGGTATGCACGCCTTTTTGAGGACCAGGAATTTGTCGAAAAAGTAAAGACGAGATTTCAGTATTACAGGGAAAATCAAGATTTTATTCTTGATAAAATGGATTCATACGCCACACAGTTGAAATGGTCTCAGTATGAAAATGATGAGAAATGGGATCTGTTTGGAAGATATGTATGGCCAAATCCGGTAGTATATAATACTCACCAGGCCGAAATCAATCATCTGAAATCCTGGTATAAGCAAAGAATGGACTGGCTTGATGCGGCTTATAAAGAAATGTAATAAATCGGAAAGCGCATTAACAGATGCATCAAAGAACTTTCAAAAACTTGACAAGTTCTATATAATAATCAAAAATAACTTCTATCTTGCTGAGCAAATTTTTTTAAAATCACTTCAAAATTATGGGACAAACTAGCACAAAAAGAATCAATATTTATTTTGTAACCATTGTAATTACCTTAGGGGGATTGCTTTTTGGTTATGATACCGGAGTAATAAACGGAACGCAATTTTATTTTTCCAAATATTTTGAGTTAACGGGCTGGTTGAAAGGTTTTATAGTGAGTAGTGCTCTGTTGGGAGCTTTGTTGGGTGCCGCATCTGCAGGAGTTATCAGCAAAGCCATAGGAAGAAAAAAGTCGTTGATTATAGCCGCAATATTTTTTGCAATTTCGGCATGGGGTTCCGGTTTGCCAGAAATGTTACCTGAATCAATGACCTTGATGGTCTTCTTTAGAATACTTGGAGGTATCGCAATAGGAATGGCTTCTATGAATGCACCAATGTACATTGCGGAAATATCTCCTGCCGAAAACAGAGGAACCCTGGTCACCTATTACCAGATGGCCGTAGTGATAGGTTTTTTCGTTGTATTCCTTGTCACCTATTTTATTGGTAACGGGTTATCTGAACAGCAAAATATTGATTATGGATGGAGATATATGTTCTGGTCAGAACTTGTTCCTGCTCTAGCATTTCTGCTATTACTTTTTATGGTCCCTAAAAGCCCCAGGTGGTTAATGATTAAAGGTAAAGAAGAAGAGGCTAAAGATGTTTTGGTGGCTATTCACGGTCAGGAAACAGCTGACAGAGAATTTGTCGAGATCAAGGAATCGATTGAAAAGGAAGGTTCAGTTGAAAAAGTTTCAATTTTCAAAAAATCGTTATTCCCTATCGTAATAATAGGGACAGTTCTATCAATATTACAACAATTTACAGGGATCAATGCTGTTTTGTACTACGGAGCTGACATATTTGAACAGGCCCTTGGTTTTGGAAAGGAAGATATCTTATTACAGCAAATCCTGCTGGCAACTGTAAACTTGTTGTTTACGTTTATAGCGATGTTCACAGTTGATAAACTGGGAAGAAAACCGCTTTTGATCATTGGTGGTGTAGGAATGCTGGTGGGCTTTTTGATCATGGGTTTCACCTTGTATATGAGTGATTATTCGCAAGTAAATTCAGCTGGATTACCTACAATATCCAGCGCGGAAGGTATTGTTTGCCTTGTAGGGATATTGTTATTTATTGGTTCCTTTGCAATGTCCATGGGGCCAATTGTTTGGGTGTT
>CP070731.1:1592367-1603126 GCA_020347545.1 Flavobacteriaceae bacterium
AACCAATTGAAACACATCCCCTCTAAAGCAATGCTTTTTTGCCAACTCAACATGCTCCATAAATTCCTCATCAGAAAGGCTCGACATTTCATCCTGCTCATTTCTATAGGCATACGAAGCAAAATTTCTATTTCCGATCAATTGATGTATCTCTTCAATATTATTATTCTGATCATAAGAATGAGAAAAGATATAAGCTTCGTTTTTAAAATGATTGATGGCAATAATATTCTGATATACGGCATAGTAAATATCCGGGATATCCAGATCATCCTCCTTTTTATCAATTTCTATATCCTCAAAATATTTTACGGCATCATAGCCGATATAACCGAACAGGCCGTTATTTATAAACTTAAAATTCTGGTTTTCAGTTTGAAATTTTTGACTAAACTCGTGAATCATTCCGGGAATCAAATGTGCCTCATCCACCTTTAATTCAGTGCTGCTACCGTCCGGATAGAATTCTGAAACAGTCTGATCCTTAACGCTGATATTTGCGATTGGGTTACAGCACACATAGGAAAAACTGTTTTCGTTCCCGTGATAATCAGAACTCTCCAATAGTATACTGTTCGGAAATGTATCTCTTATCTTAAGATAGATACTCACAGGGGTAATGGTATCTGCGAGTATTTTTTTATAGTGTGTGTTTAATTTATATTTCATTCAATTCAGATTAAAAAAAAAGGCCTGTCGTGAAGACAAGCCTAAATTATATTTTTACATACAGGGTATTCCTTCACAAATTTTTGTTTTGTAAAGACCACCACCATGTATGAATTGTATTATTTCTCATATTGAGCAAGCAAATTTATAAACTTTTTTTAATATTCAAAGAAAATATGTTTTATTTCTAAAAAACTTTAATCTTAACTGCACTTATCATAACAAAAATGCCTTAAGGGGCTAATTGCACTGCTTTCCATTCGGTGCCATTGTGAAAAAACAATGTTCCATCTGAATTCACGTAGAAATCACCAAGGTCTCCCGTTGGAGCAGTATCCTGAGGTTCTAAACGCATTACTCCGTTGATATGGACCTTTTGCTGAGGGTCAGTGGTTCCTATCCCCACATCACCGGCTATATAGGAATCATTAACGTTATCGGAATAAAGGGCGAAAGCATCACCTGTAACGTTTGCAAAAGGGGTAGATAAATAAAGGGCATAAGAATTTCCACCTACAGTTCCGCTACCTTGACCTCCAATAAATATTCCATAGGCATCATTTGTAACAGCTCCGTTATTTGTTGCATAAAACGATGTTAAAGACGTTGTTCCTAAAGTGGCTCCTGCAGCATTAATCACTCCGACATCCATTCCTCTGGCAGTATTCACTGTTCCTGCATTGTTATATACTTCTGTAATCGTACTCGAAGCGTAATTAACTGTTCCTCCATTGTAAACCTGAGGATATGAACCCACCGCGGTGGTAATTGAACCGCCGTTATTTGGATTCTCTATAATTCCTTGAGCACCAATGGCATAAGGAACGGACCCTGTTGAATTATTTCTGGAAACTCCCACAAGACCATAGGTTACACCTCCGGCCCCATCTCCGTTGTAAACTCCTCTGATAACGCCTGAAGTATTCGTAGAATTATCACTCTTTTCATTTTCAACATAAAGTCGATGCGCAGTTGAGAATGCATTTTTCCCAATCCCTACTCTTCCTTCATAATAAGCAATGTCATCTGCTGCTCCTTCTACAAATTTACCAACCCCAGGTTTGCTCTCTTGCCATACATCTTCGATGTAGGACCAGTATGAATTGGTTTCTGTATCAAAAACCATCAAGCTATTTGCAGGATTGGCGATAGCCGATCTTTGAGCGGTGGTCATTCTTGGAATAAGCAATCCCTTATCTGACGAAGAAATTTCCAGAGCCGATGAGGCTTCCGGGGAATTTGTTCCAATCCCCACCTGAGCTTGGATTGTCAAGGTTCCTGTTACTAATGCTATTAAAAATGTATTAATTCGATTCATAATTAATTGATATTATTCTATGATTATTTTTTTAACTCCCCGTTTTCCCTCATGTTCGAACTTCACGAAATAAAGGCCAGGCTCCAGGCCTGACTTTGAAAGATTTCCCTGATTGCCAAATAATTTGATCTGATCGTAATATTTCAACAGCCTCCCGTTAATATCAAAAATGCTGGCCTTCAGATCCACCAGATCACCTGAGGTCGTAAATTCTATACTTTCCTCTCCTGATAATACTGGATTCGATCTTATTGCTATCCCTGTAGTTACAAACAAGTCATCGACCGCAAGAACAATTTGATGGTCGATGCCAAAAGTAAATTCTTCAAAACCTTCCAGGACCACCGGGACATTTGCATCACTTGATACATCCCCATTCAAAAGGTCCCCTGAAACTACCGAGGTACCGGGATCGCTGACTAGATTCCAAACTCCATCCTTAACTCCAACAACAGAAAGAGAATTCAGAGATCCTCCATTATTGTTAACCAAGGAAGTAATGTCGCTATTTTCATTGTAGGGAAGCTTTACAACGGCAGTTCCTGTAAGTTTCCAGTATTCCACATCTGAAACAGCATCAACGTTGTTCCCATTTGTTCCTGAAGAAGGAGAACTATTAAAATAATTGGCTGTGACATCAGTTGTATGGTCCATCGAAACCGGAGCATATACTCCGTTATCCCCTACCGGTAGAATACTTGTGCCAGTACCAAGGGCAGTCACCTTACCGTTCACATATTCCGTGGACGAACCCCAGCTTGCTCCTGCTTCCACTATAAAGCTGCCATTATCGTCTGCCTCCACAACCGTATTGCTCGTTGTAAAACTTGCATCCTTGGGTAGATAAAATAACCCATCGGCCCCTACATATAATTGTTGTGCTGCAACAGATGGAACACAATTCAAAAAAAGCAGTAGAAAAAGTAAATTTCGATAAATTATTGGAATCTGTAATTTTAACTTCATAGGCTCAAATTTAGCATAAAACTATTAAAAATATTTAATACTTAATACGGAAAACCATATTTAAATTATAGTTTCCATATGCTGCAATAATGAGCAAATCTGAAGCAAATGCATGAACATTGAAGCCCTGATCAAAAGCTTATAAGCTGCTATTCTGATTCAAAAGCTGTCAACCCACAATATTGACAATTTTACCCGGGACCACAATGACCTTTTTAGGAATTCTTCCATCCAATTGTTTCAATGTTCTTTCATCCTCCAAAACCGCTTTTTCTATCGCCGCCTTATCGAGATCAAGAGACAGTTCCTTTGTAAACCTCATCTTTCCATTGAATGAAATGGGATAGGTCTTCATACTCTCGATCAAGTATTTGGATTCAAATTCAGGATATGTCGCGGTAGAAATAGATTCCTTATGCCCTAATTTACTCCATAATTCCTCTGCAATATGCGGGGCATAAGGAGAAATTAGAACAGCGAGCGGTTCAAGAATACTTCTTTTGGAACACTTTAAGGCTGTCAATTCATTAACGGCTATCATAAATGAGCTTACTGAGGTATTAAAAGAAAAATTGGCGATGTCTTCGTCCACTTTTTTAATCGTCTTGTGCAGTACCTTTAATTCCTCAGGATTTGGAGCCTCATCATTTACAGCAAAATCACCACTGGCATGAAAGAGCTTCCAAAAACGCTTTAAAAATCCATGAACCCCCGTAATTCCCGCTGTATTCCATGGCTTAGCCTGCTCCAATGGCCCCAAAAACATCTCATACATCCTAAGTGTGTCTGCTCCGTAATCACGACAAATATCATCAGGATTCACAACATTGTATTTCGACTTTGACATTTTTTCAACCTCTCGGCCCACGATATACTTTCTTTCTTCGAGAATAAAATGGGCATCTTTAATATCCTTGTGAAAAGTGTTCTTTTTAAAGGCTTCCAAATCGAGCTCGTTTGAGGCATTGACCAGGGCAACATCCACATGAATCGGCTGCACTTTTTCATCCTTGACAAGGCCCTTGGAAATAAAGATATTTTCTCCTTCCTTTCTGTAGACAAAAGCAGATGTCCCCAGAATCATACCCTGATTGATCAACTTTTTGGCATACTCCTCAACAGGAACAAATCCTTTGTCAAACAAAAACTTTTGCCAGAACCTTGAATACAATAAATGCCCTGTGGCATGTTCGCTCCCACCGATATAAAGGTCCACATCCTTCCAATAATTTATGGCTGATTTACCGCAAAACTCCTTGTCATTTCCGGCATCCATATATCGATTGAAATACCAGGAACTTCCGGCCCAGCCGGGCATGGTATTCAATTCCAGCGGAAAAACAAATTCCTCATCGATGAGCTCATTTGAAACAATCGTATTTTTTCTTGTATCCCAGGCCCATACAGTTGCATTTCCCAAAGGCGGTTTACCATCTGATGTAGGCAGGTATTTTTCAACTTCTGGAAGTGTTATGGGAAGGTATTTCTCATCGATCATCTGAGGTAATCCTTCTTTGTAATACACAGGGAATGGCTCTCCCCAATAACGCTGCCTTGAAAACACGGCGTCCCTCAATCTGTAATTGATTTTCCCCTGTCCAATACCACGCTTTTCAAGTTCAAAGATCACTTTTGAAATCGCTTCTTTAACTCCTAGTCCGCTTATAAAATCGGAATTGGCAATTTTAGCATTCTTATCCTCACAGGCTCCTTCTGAAATATCTATATCCTTGAAAATATTCGGGATATCAATACCAAAATATTTTGCAAAGTCATAATCTCTCTGGTCACCACAAGGTACTGCCATGACGGCTCCCGTTCCATAACTTGCAAGTACGTAATCGCCTATCCAAATAGGAATTTGCTCCCCACTAAAAGGATGGACAGCATAAGCACCCGTAAAAACACCTGAAATGCTTTTAACATCAGACATCCTGTCTCTCTCACTTTTTTTCGAAGCGGATAAAACGTATTCCTCAACAGCCGATTTCTGATCTGAGGTCGTTATTCTCGACACCAACTCATGTTCCGGAGCCAGGGTCATAAAAGACACTCCAAAAATCGTATCGGGCCTTGTTGTGAAAACCTCTATAAATGCCTCATGGCCATTTACTTTGAAATCCACCATAGCACCCTCTGATCTGCCAATCCAGTTTGTCTGTGAATCTTTCAGGGGCTGAGGCCAGTCTATGGAATCAAGGCCGTCCAATAATCTTTGGGCATAGGCTGTGATCCGCATGGACCATTGTTTCATTTTCTTTCTAACTACAGGAAATCCTCCTCTTTCAGAAACCCCGTTGACTATCTCATCATTGGCAAGAACAGTTCCTAATTCAGGGCACCAGTTCACCTCAGTGTCGGACAAATACGTCAATCGGTATTGAGATAAAATCACATCTTTTTGTTCACGGGAATACCCTTTCCATTCTTCAGCGCTGAAGAATTCTACCTTTTCGTCAGAAGCTGCTTTCACCTCACGATTCCCTTCTCTTTCAAATCGTTCTTCAAGCTCTTGAATATCTTTTGCTTTATTTTCTTCCAAGGAGTAATATGAATTGAACAACTGGATAAAGATCCATTGTGTCCATTTGTAATAAGACGGGTCTGAGGTTCTCACTTCGCGGCTCCAGTCAAAGCTAAATCCGATCTGATCCAATTGCCTTCTGTAGGTCTCAATATTCTCTTTTGTTGTTTTGGCCGGGTGTTGACCTGTTTGTATGGCATATTGCTCTGCTGGCAGTCCAAAAGAATCATATCCCTGAGGGTGCAGAACATTGAATCCTTTATGCCTTTTATATCGCGCGTAAATATCGGAGGCTATATATCCCAGTGGATGCCCAACATGCAATCCGGCACCTGAGGGGTAAGGAAACATGTCCAGAACATAAAACTTCTCCTTATCACTCTCATTTTCGGCTCTGAATGTTTGATTTTCACTCCAAAATTTTTGCCATTTAGCCTCAATTTCGTTAAAATAATATTTCATACTTCCGTTATAAATTTACTCCAGTCAAATTCAATAAGTCTCAGCTTAAAAAATATAAGATTTAATAATAATTTAAATTACTGTAGATAAACCGATTAACCCAAAAAAACAAGCACGTATCTAAAAATTTACTACAAGGCAGCAAAGTTACATTTAAAGAAGGAAAGAGCAAAGAACTCGTTGTATCTTAATTTTTTTATCTTTATCATCTAAATACTGCTTAACCAAATCATCATGTATAAACCCCTCATATACCTGATAAGCATTTCGGTGCTTATTTCCTGTATTCCCGAAAAACAAAAAGCGGATCTGATTGTTACAAATGCTAAAATCCACACTGTGGATGAAGCAAACCCTACTGCAGAAGCCTTTACAGTTAAAAATGGTTCTTTTGTTGCCATTGGAAACACTAAAGAAATTCTTGATCAATATGAATCAGAAAAAATTCTTGACCTGACAGGTCAAACCGTCCTGCCCGGACTTATCGACGGGCATTGCCATTTTTATAATCTTGGAATATCGATGCAAAATGTGGATTTGGTTGGCACGAAAAGTTATGAAGAAATTTTACAGAAACTTATTTCATATGCCAAGGGAAAAGAATTGAATTTCATTATTGGCAGGGGATGGTATCAAAACGACTGGAAGGTTAAATCATATCCAACAAAAAAAGAACTGGATCGGCTCTTTCCGAAAATTCCCGTTGCGCTTTCGAGGGTAGACGGACATGCCATGCTGGTTAATCAGGCGGCGCTAGATCTTGCCGAAATTGATGGAAGGACAATGGTTCGAGGAGGAGAAATCATAAAAGAAAATGGAGAAATCACCGGAGTTTTGATTGACAATGCCATGTCCCTTATTGAAAACGCAATGCCGGAACCAACCTTGTCAGAAAAGGTTAAAGCCCTTAAAAATGCTGACAGGCACTGTTTAGCTTTAGGTTTGACAACCGTATCGGATGCCGGGTTGAACAGGGACGTAATCGATTTAATTGACAGCCTTCAGCGAAACGGAGAATTAAAAACGAAGGTTTACGCAATGATCTCTGTAAGTGATGAAAATCTTGATCACTACCTGGACAGAGGTATCTACAAAACCGAGCGGCTCAATGTAAGGTCCTTTAAAATCTATGCTGACGGCGCCTTAGGTTCCAGAGGAGCCGCATTGAAACAACCTTATTCCGACCGGGAAAATCATTTTGGTGCGATGGTTACGAGCCTGGAAGATCTTGACGATATCGCAAGAACCCTTGCCAAATCAAAGTTTCAAATGAACACACATGCTATCGGCGACTCTGCCAATTCCTATGTTCTGAAAACCTACGCCAAAGAGCTTAAAAGTCAGACAAACAGAAGATGGAGAATCGAACATGCTCAGATTGTGGATCCTGAAGATCGGGATTATTTTAGAGAAATCATCCCTTCAGTTCAGCCCACACATGCAACAAGTGACATGTATTGGGCAAAAGACCGGCTCGGAGAAGAAAGAATTCAATACGCCTATGCATATAATGACCTTTTGAATACTAATGGCAGAATTGTACTTGGGACCGATTTTCCGGTAGAAAAGGTAAATCCTATGCTAACCTTTTACGCTGCTGTAGCAAGAAAAGACCTTTCAGGTTATCCTCCGGAAGGGTTTGAAATTGAAAATAAACTTAGCAGAGAAGCGACTCTAAAGGGAATGACAATATGGCCTGCGTATGCAAATTTTGAAGAAAATGAAAAAGGCTCTATTGAACCAGGGAAAAAAGCTGACTTTGTAATCCTTGATCAGGATATCATGTCCGTTGAAATAGATCAAGTTCCAGATATCAAGATAAATGGAACTTATATCAATGGGGAGAAAGTATATTAATTATAAAAGTATCTTGATGGGCGTGGTTACGCGAGTTGTGTCCCAGGCAAGAATCATGTTTACATGTTTACCTTTGTCCTTGAATCCGATTGAAAATGCCTCAAGAAATTCAGCTCGGCTGACTTTGGCTCTGGCTCTTGCGACATCGTATTTGGCCTCATATTCATAGGTTCCCCAAACATCTGTATTCGAGCTTAAAATCAAGGTCCATTCTTCCTGATCAGGTATAGCATACAAAACATAGGTACCTGCTTTTACCTCCGTTTCGCCAAAAATAACGTCATTATAAAATACCACCTCAGTAGCTTCATTGGCTCCGACCCTCCAGATTTTTCCATAGGGGATGACCTCTCCGAATATCTCTCTGCCATTTTTCTTTGGCCTTCCGTAAAGCACTTTAATCTTTGGAGGAGTAATCTTATTTGTCCTGAAATATACAATGTCATGAGGACTTACATCCAGGGACTTAAATTCTTGTGACTGCACTTCTTCAGAAAGGAACGCGGTAATGAAACACACTATTCCTAACAATATATTAATCCTTTTCATAGCAATTTATAGTTTAGCTAAAATAACATCTTGGGTTGCCAGTGGAATATCAACTCGGGTTGAATCCCATCCTAAGACCATATACATATTATTAAACTGTTCTTTGAATCCAATAGAAAATACATCGATTTCCGCTGACTCTCTAGAAGGTACCTTGATTCGCACAACGTCTTTTGCTTCATCGTAAAAAAATGAGCCCCAAGTGTCCGTTTTACTGTTCAAAATAATGATCCATTCTTTCTCACCCGGAATGGTATGCATTACATAGGTTCCAGCTTTTACCAGCTTCCTGCCAAAAGACATATCGGTATAAAATTTGACTTCGGTGGCTTCATTAGCACCGGTACGCCATATTTCTCCAAACGGAACCTGATCTCCAAAAACCTGGGTTGTTTCTTTTTGAGGCCTGCCGTAAACAACTTTAACTAAAGGCTTTGAATCTTTTCTATGCGTTAAATAGGCGATATCGACAGGAGCCTCATCCAGTTTCTCAAAGGTTTGAGCATAACTGAAAACGGTTGACAACAAGGCACAGATTAGGACTGAGGTAATTAATTTATTTTTCATAGCAACAAACAATTAAATAGTAATCATTCGGTATAGTAACGTAAAACTGGGAAAATTATTATCTCATTCCATACTTAATATTATGTCATAGGCATAAAAAAGAGATCAAACCCCAGCCATATTAAATGTAATCTGCAGGCTCAAGAATCTGTTAAATCCATTTTTTAATGGTCTGATATTTGATATAAATAGTATTTTTGTATTTAAATTTGGTTCAAAATGAAACTTTTAATTGTTGAAGATGAAATGGAACTGCTTAATGCAACAAGCGGTTACCTTGAAAATGAGGATTTTGTATGTGAAACTGCCCCAAATTTCTTTGAAGCTGAAGACAAGTTGATATCCTACAACTACGATGTGGTTATTCTCGATATAAACCTTCCGGATGGCAATGGCCTGGACCTTCTGAAAATCGTAAAAGAAAAAAATCCGGAAACGGGGGTATTAATCGTTTCTGCCAAGGATTCTCTCGATGACAAATTAAAAGGGCTCGATCTTGGTGCAGATGATTATATTACCAAACCTTTTCATCTTGCCGAACTCAATTCAAGAGTAAATTCTCTTTTGCGAAGGCAAAAATTTAAAGGAAACAAGAATATTATTTTTAAGGAAATTGAGATTGATCCTGTTGCAAAAAGGGCAAAAGCAAATGAAATTATCCTTGATCTTACCAAAAAAGAATATTTCTTGTTGTTGTATTTTATCACAAACAAAGATCGCGTTCTCACAAAAGAGGCAATAGCGGAGCATCTCTGGGGAGATAATATAGATATGGTGGATAATTTCGATTTTATCTATACCCATATGAGAAATCTGCGAAAAAAGTTGAAAAAAAGTGGAGCAAACGACTATTTACAAACCATTTATGGCCTTGGTTATAAATTTGGCGAATAAAAATGGCTTGCGGTGATATCAGTGTTGATTAAAATCGGCTTTTAAGAAATTAAAAGTGCATTTCTTTATAAATGAAGTTATTTGAAAAAACGCGTAGGACCTATCTTATTTACTCGATTATTATTTTTGTAATATCCAGTATTGTCATTTACTTTACCTTAATGCGCGTTGTTTCCAGAAAGCAGGATGAGAAGCTCCTTTGGGACAAAGAGTTAATCGAAAAAAAGATCAAATACGAAAATCCGTTACCCATATTTGATGTAGAAGATTTAAGGTATAAAAACCCTCCAAAGGACACTCTGTATTTTAAGGATACTTTAATGTATCACGTAGTCAATAATAAGGAGAAATATGAGTTGTACAGGCAACTTACCTCCATTGAAACCTTACAGGGAAAAACATATAAGATCATAACAAGAACTTCATTGGTGCGCAGCAAAGATTTTATTCTTGCCATTACAGTTTCGGTAGGTATCGTTGTGATGCTGCTCATTATAGCCGTATATATCGTAAATACGATAACCATGAGAAGCGCCTGGCTTCCATTTTATAAAAATCTTGAATTACTGAAGAACTTCTCCGTGGAAAAAAATCAACCGCTCCAACTGAGAGATTCTGATATTGATGAATTTCAGGAATTGAATAGTTCCTTGTCAAAACTCACCAGTAAAATACACGCGGACTTTAATAATTTGAAAGAGTTCACTGAAAATGCCTCACATGAAATGCAAACGCCACTGGCGATCATGCAGTCAAAATCTGAGATTCTTTTACAGTCTGAAAATTTAAACAAGGACCAGATTTCGCAGATCAAGGCGATCTACCAGTCCGTCCAAAGACTTTCAAAACTGAACAAAACACTCCTTTTATTGTCCAAAATTGAAAATCAACAATTCAAAGATGTGGAAACGATCCACATCAAAGAAGTTCTGGAAAAGCAGCTTGAAATATTT
>CP070731.1:1603226-1606491 GCA_020347545.1 Flavobacteriaceae bacterium
ATGGGTGTAATTTTCCGTTTGATCAGGTAATTTATAATTGATCACATGGGTCAGATTATTTACATCGAGCCCTCTCGCGGCTACATCCGTTGCTACGAGGATCTGAAGATTTTTGTCTCTGAATTTCTGCATGACCATATCACGTTGTGCCTGAGACAAGTCACCATGAAGCGCATCGGCATTATAACCGTCTTTGATGAGTTTTTCGGCTATGTCTTTGGTTTCTCTTCGTGTTCGGCAAAAAACGATCGAATAAATATCCGGATTAAGATCTGCTATTCTTTTCAAGGCCGGATACCTGTTGCGTTCGGTCACCTGAAAGTATTGATGTTCAACACTGTCTGCACCAACATTTTTCTGACCTGCTGAAATTTCCTTCGGATCGTTCATATAATTTCTTGCAATTGCCTCAACTTCTTTGGGAAAAGTTGCCGAAAACAACAGTGTCTGCTTATTGGCAGGGGTTCCTTCGAGAATTCCGTCAAGTTCCTCCTTAAAACCCATGTTGAGCATTTCATCGGCCTCATCAAGCACCAGCCAGCGAATGGTTCTTAAATTAAGAACCCTCCGGTTGATCAGGTCAAGGGTTCTTCCCGGGGTTCCCACAATAATCTGGACCCCTCTTTTTATCGGCCTGATCTGTTCTTCGATATTCGCACCTCCATACACAGCAAGGGTTTTCACCCCCTGAAGGTTTTTCGAAAATTCATTGATGTTTTTAGCTATCTGAATAGCCAGTTCTCTGGTTGGTGAAAGAATAATGGCCTGCGTATTTTTATTTTCAGTATCAATCTGTTCGAGGATCGGTAAACTGAAGGCAGCGGTTTTACCTGTACCCGTTTGGGCAAAAGCTTTTAAATCTTTTTTTGATCCGAGGATCTCGGGAATAGAAATTTTTTGGATTTCAGTGGGTTGTTCATATCCTAAATCAGTCAATGAGTCAACGATGGCCTGGCTCAATCCAAGCTTGGTAAATACCGACATATATTTTTTTTGCAAAACGTTATTTGAATGTAACACTTTGGTTTGCAAACAAATACTCTGTTTTATGTTTAAGAATTTGCAAAAATACGGCTAATTTACTGAAGTATACTATAAATTAGTGTTTATTCATTTTTTTCAAGTAGTAGTTCAGGTTGCTGTCAAGGAAGAATACATATCCGTTTTCTACCTTTCCCTGTTCGTTTACTATAATGGTTCTGGCCATATCTCCCTCATACCAGGTATAAGAATCTGAATGCTTTGGAAGTAAAAACTGGGTTTCGGAAGGAAGATTTTTACTGGCGATAAATTCTTTCCATTCCTGGTCCGTCTTATTTCTTTCGATACCTATAAATATTACTTCAGGGTGATGCTTCTTCAGATAGTGAAGTTTCTCCGTTAAAAGTTCCTTTCTTCCAAGGTCTGTCGGCCAAAAATAAATGACGGCGTTTGAGTTCTTAATCAAGGTATTGATCTCGACAGGTGTATTATCATGACCGTAAGCCATGAGTTGGGGCATTTTCCTGCCAGCTGCAACTTTTTCCTTTTGTTCAATTGATTTCTTAAGCTCTTTCTTATAACCTTCATCGGTACAATGTTCAAAAAAGTAGGCATAAACCTGCTCAGCCTCATCCTCGGAAAGATACTTGTTGGATAAGGAACCCCATACCCCTTTGGCCAGGAGTGAGTTTCTAAAATCTTCAACGTGAATTCTGTCATCCACGATCTTCATCAGCTCCAACTCGAAGATCTTATTCTCCGGGTCCTGCATCTTTTCATCATGTGCCAAATTGTATAAGAAGGTATTTATAAATGCCAGATTCCAACCATAGTCAAGTAATGATTCATCGTTAAGCTCAATCTTTTTTCTGTAATCGTAAAATCCTTCACTCAATTCAGGCGCCTTATTAAGATTTAGAGCGCGCTTATGATTGTAGGCATATCTTTCTTTATAGAAATAAAAGGGAACATAGATCCCAGTTTTGACCAGTTTGTCAAAGAATTCAGAAGGCGGTTCTTCTTCGTGTGAAAGAAAATTATTGTATTTATCAAGCTGCTCTTTGATACCCTTTTCAATTACTTTCTCGAAATCCTCTTCATTCAGCCGGTAATTCGATTTGAACGACTTTTCTGTTCTTTCCTGTTCTAAATATAAATTGATCAAATAATTGTTTTTAGAACTTCCTTTTCCGCTAAAGATCAACGACTCATCAAAATCCCAGGTATTGAGATAGATCAACAAGCTGTCCTGAGGCTCCAAATATAAATACTGAAATTCCGCACCGTGTTTAAAGGTATACAATCCGGTTTGAAGCGAATCAAGCTCAAATGAAAATTTATTATGGCTATCGAGCATGGCAGAATCAATGACCTTCTTTCCCTTGTGGAAATAAACGTATTTCCCTTTTGGGTTCTTAATTTTTCCCCCAAAATAGGTTGCACCGACGTTCCTGCCATTGTCACAGGCCGCAAAGGATAGGATAATTCCTATCAGCATCATTAGATGTAAAGGCTGAGAAAAGTAATTTTTTTTCAAATAGTTTAATTTAGACATGATAAACAAATGTAGTACAATCCCTTGCTGTGCCTTGTTAATGTGATGTTAAAAGTTTTCAATAGAAAGGTTAAATAAATAATTCAAATATTTAATTTTTCTTAGCATATGTTAATGTCTGTAAATGATAAAATTAACTTTTGTCATTGATAGATATATCTCACTATTTTACTTAGTTTTGCAAAAAAATTAAAAAAATCGATGTTAACAGTATCAAATTTATCCGTACAATTCGGTAAACGCGTTTTGTTTGATGAGGTGAATGCAAAATTTACCCAAGGAAATTGTTATGGAATCATAGGCGCAAACGGCGCAGGAAAATCTACTTTTTTAAAGATTTTATCGGGTGATATTGATCCTACTTCAGGTTCTGTAAGCCTGGACAAGGGGAAAAGGATGTCAGTCCTTTCACAGGACCACTTTGCTTTTGATGAGCATCAGGTCCTGGAAACTGTTATGATGGGAAACAAACCACTATACCAGCTCAAGAAAAAACTGGATGAAGTTTATGCCAAACCTGATTTTTCAGAAGAAGATGGTGTTCTTGCCGGAGAATTAGGAGCCCAGTTTGAAGAAATGGGAGGGTGGACCGCTGAAAGCGAAGCTGCGAATTTATTGTCGTCCCTTGGAATAGGTGAGGAGAAGCATTATATGAGTATGGCGGATCTGGATGGTAAATCGAAAGTGAGGGTATTGCTTGCTCAGGCACTTTTTGGTTCGCCTGATGTT
>CP070731.1:1606591-1609325 GCA_020347545.1 Flavobacteriaceae bacterium
GAATATAATTCTAACCCTGTAATGGGGAGATTCAAAATTCATAATACAGGAAATGTTTTATAAGTCAAAATAGAAAGGATGAGCTTGTCTGGAAAAATTGCACACTTACTTTAAGCAGCGCTCTCAAAAGCTTCTGGAGTCTGTTAATCGATGCATGAGTGGAGCCGCTGCCTAGTGTAGAAAATCTCAATATAATCGAACACTGCTTTGATGCATCCTCTCTTATCCGGTAACGCTGGACTTAAACCAGCTCGGCTTTCAGCTTCAAGTTTAGAGACCCGAGCCTTCAGGGCCGGGTCTCCAGTTCTTTCTTATCGAAACGAGGGTGGTTGGAAAAAGCATTATCCGTTTTCTCCCTCAGTTGTTTTCGCCAAATATATAAATTGTTCTCAGATACTCCGAGCT
Source organism: Flavobacteriaceae bacterium (assembly GCA_020347545.1). Taxonomy (GTDB): domain Bacteria; phylum Bacteroidota; class Bacteroidia; order Flavobacteriales; family Flavobacteriaceae; genus Lutimonas. The sequence goes on from CP070731.1 coordinate 1,606,997, forward strand.
CACCGGCCAACTTACGAATCGGCTTGGAACTTTCTTTCATCAATCTAAAGTAGCAGTATCATCCAAGAACTTACTATTGCCAGTGTATATCTTAAATGGTAATCCTAAACCCAATAGGTAAGATGTTGGCAAATTTTGACTTCTGATAGTTAGGATGATAAGAAATATTGTTAACTGGGTTGGCGTTTCACTAAATCAAAACAATGGCAAGAAGTATTTATATCTTGCTCACTAGTAGTTGACACATTATGATAACTTTTGTCACAATGTTAATTTTAAAGAGTTTTTTCATTTTTTTTCTTTACAACCCCAACTCCCATGATGCTTATTTATTACTCAACTAGTGAGCATTAATTTTTTCATTATTTGGTTCATTTTTGTAATATATTTCTGGTCTGAAATTTTTTTAGATCATAATTAAACATTGCCTTTTATATGTGTGACCACATTTTCTGAATTGCCTATGCTGACCCCTTAAATCATCTCCACAGTTATTTTGATAATGTATTGATTAAGGCGGAACATATGTCACAGACATTTTTATAACAATTGATGAAATAAAAGAAAAAATGATAAATGACGAAGAAGTAGAAATTCTTGAGGAGATAATGAATATTGCGTTTGGGAAGGCCGCTTCCGATCTTGCCGAAGTTATCGATATTCATGTGGCCCTGAGTGTGCCTTATATCAAAATTTTAAAGGCAGACGAGCTTCCTGTTTATATTAAAAATGAGATTAAGGATGTACTTAATATAAGTATTCTTGAGCAGACGTTTCTCGGCAAGTTCAAAGGGCATGCATTCATGGTTTTCCCTTCATATGCTGCTAAAGAACTTATAGGCATGTTCGGGCTCGAAAAAGACAGTTCACTTGAATCTGATCCTATAGCGACGCTTGAAAGAGAAGTTTTGATGGAGGTTGGCAATATTCTGATTGGAGCATGTATAGGCAAGATTTCAGAACTGCTTAAAGACAATGTTACATATTCTCCGCCGCAGATTATTCTGTATAACCAACCGTCTGAAACAATACCTGAAAATTATCTGAGCTATAATAATTCTGCTATTGTATTAAAGACCATTTTCGGTTTTACAAAAGGGGACGTTAGTGGCTTTCTGTTCTTGGTAACTAGTCAGGAATCAATTCAATGGCTGCAGGACGCCCTGAAAAAGTTTATGGAGCAATATGAATGATATTCTCGCAGATCTTTGATAATATCAACATAGGCCTTGTAGTTCTTGACAGGGAGATGAAGGTGTATAAGTGGAACCGCTGGATGGAAATGAATAGCGGAATCTCTACTGAAGATATTACCGACAAAAGTATTTTTGATTTTTTCCCCAACATAAAAACCGAGAACTTTATCAGAAGCTGTAATACCGTATTTACCTTTGGAAACTTTTCCTTTTTTTCCCAGAAACTGCATGGCAACCTTTTCCCTTTCAGGCTTACCGGATTTTTTGATTCCAGTTTTGAATATATGCAGCAGACCTGTACCATGGGGCCTCTCAGGGATGAAAAGAATGAGATCAAGTATCTTTATATTTATGTTCAGGACGTAACCGCAGTTGCTATTTACGAAAAGAAACTGATTGAAATGAATATTTTAGACGACCTGACCGGCATTTACAACCGCAGATACCTGGAAACCAAAATCCAAGATGAATTCAGGAGACATAAAAGATATGGCAGGCCTTTCAGTATTATTATGTTCGATATAGATTATTTCAAGAATGTTAATGATCAGCATGGCCATCTATGCGGTGACTATATCCTGAAAGAGGTCAGTTCGAAGATTTCATCTCTGGCGAGAAACCCTGATTCTCTTTTCCGTTTCGGTGGGGAAGAGTTCTGCTGTCTTCTGCCGGAAACAAACCTTGAGTCAGCAATGACTGTTGCAGAGCGTTTTAGAGTAGCGATTATGGAACAGGAACATTATTTTGATGGGAAAACAATAAAAGTCAGCATTAGTCTTGGAGTCGTAGAGATGACAAAAGATATGGAGACCCCGGACGTTTTGCTCAATAAAGTTGATGTTGCTCTTTACCAAGCGAAAAACAAAGGCAGAAACAGTACGGTTGCGTTGTAACGACAGACCCGGAATATTTAATCAAATCCGGCGTCAGGCATGATATTTATCAGCATGCGTATCAGTCGCTGGTTCCTTTCATAAACCAGCAACCCAGAAAAAAGGAACAAATTTATTTTTTTCTGGTTTCCAGACAATTATAACTCTAATAATTCAATATAACTTTAATTTATCTGCACTTTTTTTACCTTCCCCAAAAGTGTAGCTTACTGCACATTATCTTCACTAGCAGACTTGCGA
>CP070731.1:1609425-1616454 GCA_020347545.1 Flavobacteriaceae bacterium
TTTAAATGGTGAAGACATGCCCAAAATAATGGAGTGGATCAACAATGGTGCTATTGGAGAATTACAAGAAGTTCACAATTGGTCCTTCCGTCCTGTATGGCCTCAGTATGCTAATTTACCGTCTGATACCCCGAAGGTTCCCGATGGTTTTGACTGGGATATATGGCTGGGCCCTGAAGCTGACAGGCCCTATCATCCACATTATACCAATATGACCTTTAGAGGCTGGTATGACTTTGGGGGAGGTTCCATGGCCGATATGGGCCACTATAGTTTATGGACAGTTTTTGAGCATTTGAAGCTCGGTAAACCAACGATAGTGGAACCGAATTTTAACCATGTATGTGGAATCACTGAAAAAGGGACTGCCTATAAGATCAAAAATGATTTTAGCTTTCCGTTTGCCAGTTCCATGCGTTTTAAATATCCGGCTGTAGATGGCCGTGGGGCTATCGACCTGGTTTGGTACGATGGAGGCATGCGTCCCCCCGTGCCCAAGGAGTTTTATGACCGGGGCATCGATTTTCCGTCAGAAGGGATCATGTTTAAAGGGAGTAAAGGTATTATAATGACCCAGGGTTTTAGGGCAACGGATCCTTATTTGCTATCTGAAGGGGTGAAGACCAGCGAAGAAGTTTCTGCAGCAGCCGGAGCCGTCAAGATGCCCGGAATACAGCGTTTTATTGAGGGTATAAAAACGGGGCAACAAATAGAAGGAGGTTTCCGACAGGCATGGCCCATCACTGAAGCCGTGAATTTGTACGCAGTGGCCCTTCGTTCTCAAAAGACCTTGCATTACGATGCCGATGCGATGAAAATTAAAAATGACCAAAAAGCAAATGAATACCTTGACAGAACCTATCGAAAAGGCTGGGGGCTGGATGAGGTTTAATGCTTTGAGCTCAAGGTCTAAGGCTCTAAAATTAGAACCGAAAGAACATTTGTTATGTTTTACTTTCCTATCTTACATGACAAATCAAACTTTATCATGGCCATCACGGAAAAAGAAGAAGGATTAAAACGCGTCATTGGCGTCACAGGATTATCACTTAATATAGTCAACATTACCATAGGTGCCGGCATTTTTGCACTCCCGGCTGGAGTCGCCATTGCCCTGGGAGGGTTTTCAGTATTCGCCTATATTTTTTGTGGCTTGATGATGGCAGCGATCATGCTATGCTATGCAGAAATAGGAACCAGAATTACAAATTCAGGAGGAAGCTATGCCTATGTTGAAGCCGCTTTTGGAGATTACGCGGGATTCATTGTAAACTGGTTAATGGTTTTTGGCTGGAGCATCCTGGGAAGTGCAGCTTTAATGAATCTCATTGCTGATTCGGTCGCGGTTGTTTTTCCGGTATTCTCAGAAAAAGGGATGCGTGTTTTATTGCACGCGGTTCTTCTCGGATTTTTGCTGATTACGAACATTAGAGGCGCCAAGGAAGGTGTGGCTTTTATAAAAGTGATTACCATAATTAAGTTGTTGCCCTTGATCGGCCTTATAATTTTTGGATTCTCCTCAATAGATACAGCAAACTTACAATGGGAGCAATTACCAGAACTTGAAACGTTTTCAAGTGCAACCCTGGTTTTGTTTTTTGCCTTTGCCGGATTTGAAACAGCGCTTGGGGTGAGTGGTGAGATAAAGAATCCGCAACGAACAATCCCTCTGGGGATTTTATTTGGAGGAGCCATTATCCTGGTGATCTATTTACTGTTACAGGCAGTAACCCAAGGAATTTTGGGAAATGATATGTTAGAAGTGAAGGATGCTCCTCTTGCTGCTGTGGCCAACAGAATTGTGGGCCCGGCAGGGTCATTGATCCTCCTGCTGGCGGCGGCAATATCCTGTTTTGGGTCAGTGAGCACTGATATTTTAAATACACCCCGGGTCATCTTTGCAGGTTCTAATGATGGATTGTTTCCTAAGTTTCTGGGAAAAGTTCACCCAAAATTTGCAACACCTTATTGGTCAATAACCTGTTTTGTTGCGCTGATTTTTGTCTTTTCAGTCTGGGGTAGTTTTGAACAGCTCGCCTTGCTTGCAAGTGCCGCGATACTTCTTATTTATTTGATGGTCGTTTTTGCAACCATCAAGTTGAAAATGAAAAATAAGAATGCCGACGAAAAGATTTTTAAAGTGCCGGGTGGATTGCTTGTGCCTTTACTGGCACTTGGCTGCATTGCCTGGCTTTTAAGCAGCTTAAGCAAAATGGAAATAATAGCCACGATTATTTTTATCGCTTTTGTAAGCGTCATCTTTTTTACAATGAAATGGATTAAAAAAAGGGCCGGAGTTGAGTGAAGGAAATTTTCACCTTCATTTCAAATAGCGCTCGTCTAAAATCTTTTTATAGGTGCGACCTATCGGTACTCTGGCCTTCGTATTCAAATGAATCTCATTTCTTGATATTTTCTCAACCATTCTTAAATTCACGATATGTGATTTATGAACTCTGATGAACTCATGGTCCTTTAAGGTGTCTTCCCAATACTTTAAAGGCTCAGAAGAGATAAGTTTCTTTTCTGCATAATATATATCCGTGTAATCGGAATCTGAATTGATATGAGAGATTTGATCGATGTCAATTTTGATGTATTCATGTCCGGATTTTAAAAACAGGGATTTCATGGCCAATGTATTGGATTCATTCGAGTCCTGAACCTCCGGATCATTCAATGGTAATTTTGAAACAGCTTTGACAAATCGCTGAAAGGAAAAGGGTTTTAGCAGGTAATCCACTACGTCCAGATCATAACTTTCCAAGGCATAATCGGTAAAGGCCGTAGTAAGAATGACCTTAGGCGGATTGGAAATGGATTTTAAAAATTCTATACCCGATAATTTGGGCAAGTGAATATCCAGGAAAATCACATCAACGGGTGTCGAATTTAAAAAAGACAAGGCCCGTAATGGATCGGAAAATGTTTCCAACAAATTCAGAGAGTCCACATCCTCAATATATCGTTGCAAAATACGCTGGGCAGGTGCCTGATCCTCTATGATAATGCAATTAATCAACTTGTAATTGGTTTAACTGAATTTCCAAATATACTTTAAACAACTCTTTTTGACTGGCTATGGTTAGAGTATGATGTTTTGGATAGAGTAAGTTAAGTCTTTTTTTAACATTTTTCAATCCTATCCCTTTGGACAGATTTGCTGTATTTGATTGCTCCTGAAATGTATTGCTGCATTCAAAAGTCAGTTTTCCCTTATTGTTTACCTTTAAATGAATGTCAATTTCTATTGAATCGGATTGGCTGGATGTACTGTGTTTAAATGCATTCTCAATAAAAACCATCAGAAGTAAGGGAGCTATTTGAAATCCGGTCCCCTTGACATCCGATGTAAAAGAAACCTTTCCTCTTCCTTCCAAATGCATCTTATGCAAATGAATATAATTTTCCAGCTGTTCGATCTCCTTATTGATACTTACGTATCTGGCCTTGCATTCATAAAGGGTATAGCGAAGAAAATCTGATAATGCCAATATGATCTCAGGAGTCTTACTTGATTTTTCAACGGCATGTGCATACAGATTATTCAGGTTATTGAACAAAAAGTGCGGATTTATCTGCGTCTTTAGTAGTTGAAGTTCACTTTCCTGTGCCTTTAATTTGACTTCATCAAGTTCCTTTTGTTTGATGACGGCATCCCATGCAAATTTAAAACCCGACAGAATAATAATGGGAGGGAGTACATCGAGTAAATTAAAAAAGATATTAGGAATGTACTTGCCTCGGGTATCAGGGTAATATATCTTTTCCAGGACACCTTCTTCGATAACGATTACAACTGATATCACAACAAAAAACCAGAAAAAGAAGCCGATATAATTTTTTCTGTATAAAAAACGATCCAGCAAGACATAGTTCACCACCATTGCGGCACTCACATAAGTGCAGAAATAAACAATTTCATGCCCTTCAATCAAAGGGTCATTCTTGTCAAAGGAAAAAAACAGGAAAACGATGATGATCAAAACCAATTGAAACAACAGTTCTGTTGACCATCTGTATTTTGTTTTGATCATTACTAAAGACTTTATAGAACAAATATAAATACAAATCGTCCACTGTTTTGGAATTAATTCCGTGAACGACATATTTATTCCGGTTAACGTATTTTTTTATGGAAAATGCTTTTTAGGTCATTGACAAGATGATTTCGGTCGTTCACGGAAATGTTTTTACAAAACGATAAGAATTGAATTTCTTTGTATTAAATAAGTAAAGAGAGGAAATGAATTCCATAAAATATATAATTCTGTTTTTGTTCGTGGTAGTGGCCAATTCACTGTTTGCTCAGAACAATTTGATCAATGTAACCGGTAAAATTGTTGAAGATATCAGTTCAGAACCGGTACCTTTTGCCACGGTATTGATTCAGGACCCAGAAACCAATCAAAACATTACCGGAACAACGAGCGATGAGGAAGGTAGTTTTATCCTCCAGGTAGCGAGCTCAGAATTCAGTGTGGAAGTTAGTTTTATTGGTTTTGAAAACATGATGATTTCTGAATTCTCAATTATTGGGGACAAGGCTGATTTAGGTGTTATAAGGCTCAAAAAAATTAGTACCGTCCTGGACGAGGTTGAGTTAAGAGCCGAAAAATCATCAACTGAATTTAAGCTTGACCGGAGAGTTTTTAATGTCGGAAAAGATTTGAGTTCAACGGGTATGGGCGCACTTGAATTGTTGAATAATGTACCTTCAGTGAACGTAAGCATCGAAGGAGAAGTAAGTTTAAGAGGAAGTTCAGGAGTTCAGATTCTGATTGACGGAAAGCCCTCGATTATTGCGGATGATCCCGCAAACACGTTGAGTTCTATCACCGCTGAAATGATTGAAAGGATAGAAGTGATTACCAATCCATCTGCGAAATATGATGCGGAAGGAACCTCAGGAATTTTAAATATCGTTTTAAAGAAGGATGACAAAACAGGGATGAACGGCTCTGTTACCTTAAACACCGGTGTTCCGGACAACCATAGTATAGGATTCAGTTTGAACCGACGAACAGAGAAATTTAATTTGTTCACGCAGTTAGGAGTTGGCTACAGATCCTTGCCACGGGACAGTGAGAACAGCAATCAGGATTTGGTCAATAATACTACAGTCAACAGTACAGGAACCGAGTATCGCAACGAAAATTTTTACAATATTATTTTAGGAAGTGACTACTATATCAACGAGCTCAATGTAATAACCCTTTCCGGAAATTATGCTTATGAAATTGAAGATCAGCCTTCAGAAACGAATTTCAGTTATTTTGACAGTTCCGGAGATTTGGTTTCATCCTGGATACGTGAAGAGACTACAGAAGCAACAAACCCAAAATGGCAATTTGATCTGCAGTTCAAAAGGGAATTTGAAGATTCAGAGGATCATCTCCTTTTATTCAGTACCCAGGGTCGTTTTTTTGGTAAAGACCAGGCTTCGGAGTTTGAAGTAACACCTACAGAGGGTGATCTGGAATTTAATGATCAGCAAACCGAAACCGAATTCCAGCAGGCGGAATATATCTTTAAACTGGATTACACCAAACCCTTTTCAGAACGGGTAACCATGGAACTTGGTTCACAGTATTTTATCAGTGACGTAGGGAATGACTATACGGTTCGAAATTTGATCGACGGGGAATGGATTACTGACCCCAATCTTACTAATAATTTTGAGTATGATCAAAAGGTTTTTGGAGTCTATGGAACCTTTGCTTATGAAGGTGACGTCTGGGGTTTCAAAGGCGGGCTTCGATTGGAAAATACCGATCTTCAGACTTTTTTGACAGATACCGAAGAAAGGAACAGTCAGTACTATACGGATTTGTTTCCAAGTGCGCATATCTCTTACAAACTATCCGATGTGACTTCATTTCAACTGGGTTATTCTTCGAGAATATACCGGCCAAGGCTCTGGGATCTGAATCCTTTTTTCAATATCAGGAATGATTTTGTCATCAGAAAAGGAAACCCTTATTTACAACCTGAGTATACGGATTCGTTTGAACTCACCAGTATTCTGGTTTTTGAAAAGCTATCTTTAAACGCCGGGGTTTACTATATCTATACCACTGATGTCATCGAGCGGGTGACCACTTTTGAGGACAACGTGAGTATCACAACACCTGAAAATGTTGGAACGAATCAACGAATTGGATTAGAGGCCAATTTCAAATACAGCCCGATCAAGTGGTTCACTTTAAACGGAGACTTTAATTACGGTTACTTCAAGAGAATTGGTGAGTTTGAGGATCAGTCTTTTGATTTTACAGGCGATCAATGGACCTCGAGATTGACGGGAAAGTTTAAATTACCGGCCCAGTTCGAACTTGAAATTATCGGTAATCACAGATCTTCCTTTCAAAACATTCAAAGCGAGATATCCAGTGTGACTTTTGCGGATCTAGGTTTAAGAAAAAAAATCTCCAAAGGAAAACTGGTCCTGAATTTTAGTATTCGCGATATTTTCGCTTCAAGAAATCGAGAAATAATGACCTCTGGTGATGATTTTTACGTCTACAGCAACAGCCTTAGAGGGCGTTTTGTAACCCTGGGTCTGAGTTACGGATTTGGGAAAGGGGAAGCCATGACCTACTCAGGAAGAAGGCGTTAACTATTTATGATATCTGAATAATTATATGTCTAATCGTCGATAAACTGATTCTCTTCGCCAAATCGGTCTATAATGAGGCCAATTATTTCATTTGCAGTGGACTCAATAGCTTTGTTGGAAATATTTATTTGTGTAAATCCACCTCTTTTAAAAAGAAATTTGGCATACTGCAGTTCCTGGCCAACTGTTTTAGTATCCGTGTAGTTCATAGTTGATAAATTACCCATGCCTTTCCATCTTTTTTGTCGCTGTATGACTAAATGGTTTAGATTGATGTTTAAACCAAAAACCCGATTCTTATCAATTTCAAATAATTCTTTAGGTGGGTCAATTCCTTTTATAAGCGGCACATTGGCCACCTTCCATCCAAACATGGACATGTATACACTTAAGGGTGTTTTTCCACATCT
>CP070731.1:1616554-1619125 GCA_020347545.1 Flavobacteriaceae bacterium
AAGTTTCTGAAGGAAGCTGGTGATACCGATGTTATCGTTGCAGATTATAACCTTCCCGGTAATAACGGGCTTTATCTTTTCAAACACCTTAAAGAGGAATGGAATGGAAGGAATTATGCCTTTATAATACTCCAGGATTCATTCAATTCAAGCATTATGAGGCAATGCATGGCACTGGGAATCACAGATTATTTTGTAAAGAACGCGACTTCATCAAATCATATCATTGAGAGAATTCAAAAGGTATATGAACTAAAAGCAAGTATTAAAGACCAGGTTGTAATTTCACGGAAATCGAAATTGAAACTACCTCTCTCTAAAAGACTATTTGATCTGGCGTTCGCCTCTTCCGTCTTACTGGTTACCTCTCCCTTTTTATTACTGATTATGCTGGCTATTAGATTGGAATCTAAAGGAAGGGTGTATTATATCTCCAAGCGTGTTGGCAGAAAAACCTTTGATTTTTACAAACTGAGATCAATGCGTCAAGGAGCTGATAAGATGTTAAATAAATTGTCGGAAAAGAAGAATCAATATAATGCCAGACCCAAAGCTGAATTGGACTTAAATGAACCATGTCCGGCCTGTTCCTTATTAGCGGATGGAATGTCTTGCTCTCCCTTAATATTTGTAAACAACCACAAGATATGTGAAAAATGGCATACAGAGCAGAGGAAGAAAATATCAGATCAAACTTCAACCTTTATAAAGATACAGAACGATCCAAGGATTACACGCATCGGCAAATTTATTAGGAATACAAGCATAGATGAGCTACCTCAGCTGATCAATGTAATCAAAGGGGATATGTCAATTGTTGGAAATCGCCCTTTACCTGTCTATGAGGCCGAATTGCTAACCGAAGATCTGAAATCAAAGAGATTTTTGGCGCCTGCCGGAATCACAGGTTTATGGCAGGTCGAACTTAGAGGGAAAGGCGTAGAAATGTCGGAGGATGAAAGAATCGCTCTTGATAATTCCTACGCTGATGAGTTTATCGAGAATAGGTATTCATTCTGGAATGACATGAAATTAATACTGAGAACAGTACCCGCTTTGCTTCAAAAAAATAATGTTTAAGGTCTAACCGAAATATCGTGAAAATCAGATTAAGTCTAATAATTATAATCTTAATTCTTGTTTCAGGAAGCTTAACTGTAAACGCTCAGCAAAGTTTGGAAACTGATTCGAAGCCGAATTCCTATAAACTGTTGATACCTGAGCTTAATGTGTTGATAGATTCAGCTTTAGCAAACAATGGAATGCGAAATTACAGGATACTGGAAATAGAAGCTAAGTCCTCGAACCTTAAATCTAAGCGTCGAGCCTGGACAAGAAACTTCGGTATACAAGCAGATACAAGGTATGGTACTTTTGACAACTTTTCTTCCAATATTAGTGGACCTAACACGACAACCTTGTCCAGTTATACCAAACAGCTGAATTATGGGATCGGCCTCTATCTGAAAATTCCGCTTTTTGATTTTTTAAATCGTAAAGCTGAAATAAAACAGGCAAATGCAGAACTAGCCCAAGCAGAAAGTTTGGTTAAATCTCAGGACGATGAAATTAAGGAGATGGTCATTAGATATTATGAAGATTTAATCCTGAAACAGAATTTACTTGAATTAGAGGCGATTAATTTAGGAAGTGCTAGAGTAAACATGGAAATGGTGGAGAAAGAATTTAGGAATGGCTTAATTCCAATTTATGAGTATGTCAGAGTCTCAGATATAACATCGAGGGTAGCTGCACAATATGAAAAGTCAAAATCAGAATTTCTAGTGTCTAAAAAACTATTGGAAAACTTGGCTGGAATAAGCATTAATTAAGTCAGCAAAGAAAAAGAAATGAAGCTTATAGAATTTATAAAACTACTCATAAAGCATAAAATAGTTCTTATTGCTGTTCCGCTATTATTTGGTTTGCTGGCTATAGTCTTGACAGGCAATCCAAAGAGGAGTTATTATTCGCAAACCATACTTTATACGGGTTTAGCATCGGGATCCTCCATAGAAATGGACAAGGCATTTAACTATTTGGCTACTAACAATGCTTTCGACAACTTAATAAATATAATTAAGTCCAGGGATACACAAGAGGAAGTTGCTGTAAGGCTGTTAAGCCAACATCTCATGCTAGATGGCCCCGATAAAGCATATATCTCCTCACAGGCACATGAGGATCTTAAAGAGATCATTCCTAACGAGCTATATGCCTATGTAGTAAAGACAAACCTTGATTTGGGGGAATCAATTTATAATTCGACATCAATATATGATCAGGATTATGAGAATACGGTGGCCAATTTGATGGAACTCATGACAAGTGATAATACAAACTTTGTTTACTCTTTATTGAATTTTGACCATCCTTATTATTCACTGGATGCCATTTCTAAAGTAAAAGCCGAACGAATATCTACAAGTGATCTGGTGAAATTAAGTTATGAAACTGAAGATCCGGGAATTTGTCAGCAAACCTTGGCTATTTATAATGAAGTGTGCATAAAAAAATATAAAGACCTCAAGGAGAATGGATCAGATGCTGTTGTCAAATATTTTGAAGCCC
>CP070731.1:1619225-1621303 GCA_020347545.1 Flavobacteriaceae bacterium
GACAAGTATGGATGGCCAACCGCGTCGGAAGTTACAGAGTATGCGGCCGCGGGAGCAGCACTTATCATAAATCATAGTACCTATGAGGCTCGGGCAAAATATTTTCCTATGCTGGAAGAGGCTTTTAAAAATGGAGAGGCACAGCCTTTAAGGTACGCCAAAATGCGCGATCGGTTGCTTGTTGAAGAAGGGAAAAAACAATTGTACGGGACACAAATCAAGTTGGAAAACCTAAAACGTGAACCGCATCCCATAGAAGAACCTGAACTTGTAGATCAACGCAGGGCCGAAATTGGGTTGGGCCCACTGGCTCCATACCTGAAAGAAAGGTTTGATATAGACTGGCAGGTTGCTCCTTAGCATTTTAGTCCGGATCATGTAAAATGAGCAGGGGAACAGGACTTTCAAAGGTTTGCTTTAATGTAACACTCTCTTGGAAGATCCTGTTTAAAAATCCTTTATGATGGCCACGTATCAGACAGAATAGTGCTGAGTCATTCTTTATAATATAATCGTGGATATCCTTGTTGGTATCACCTGTTCCAAAGGTATATTCAATCGAAGGATTCAGGTCTTTAATGAGGGCAAGGCTGTTTTCGATGGAATCGGTTTTCTCTTCGGATACATGCAGTACTTTGATTTTGCTCTGTTGTAATTTGGCCAGGGTACGAACCGGGTCAACCAGTTTCGATTCAGATATAGGTGTATTGCTGAGTGCCAGAACAATCTCATCCAAATGATGGAAACTAAAGCCATCAGGAACAACGAGAACCGGGGCAGAAGTTTTGGAAATAACACCTCCTGCAACACTTCCTAAAAAGACCTCTTTAAGGCCGCTTGCTCCCTTGGTGCCCATGACGATGAAATCATATTCTCCGCTATTGCCCAATGATGTAATACCTGAAACGGCATGATCGTGGAGAATGTTGATTTTAAAAGATACCTCAGGATAATCATTACGAATCTTTTCAACGAGCCTGTCCATTCTACGTTTGGAATCTTTGGCGATGACATCATCAATATTTTTAAGGGTCATTGTTGTTGGATTCGAACTAAAGGCATGAACCAGAGTTATTTCCAAAGAGGTTGAGCCAAAAAGTTGAATGGCGTATATCAATGCATTTGACGAAGTAGAAGAAAAATCTACAGGGACCAGAATTTTAATCATGACTTTACGGTTTTAGCTTTCATTCCAACTCAGTTCTGAAGTGGATTTTAGATGCATAATATAAGTTTTAAAGAGCTGCCGTTCAATGATTTTGGACAAGACAAAGATTGATTGTGGTCAATTATAAGAAAGTCTTTCTGTTTTATCGGTTCTTTTGCGAATGATTTGTATTATCCGTATTTTCGATTGCACACTAACGAATAATTTTGAAATCAGATACATCAGCAAAGGGAAAAGAAATTAAAACTCATCATACGTTTTGTCGTATATGTGAGTCTCTGTGCGGTTTGGAGATAAAGACCCGGGATAATAAGGTAATTGGCATCAAGCCTAATGAGAATCATGTTGCCACAGACGGCTTCTCTTGTGTAAAAGGTCTTTATCAGCATGAAATGTACCAATCCCCTGATCGGTTAAAATATCCGCTTAAAAGACAGAAAGATGGCTCTTATACCCGAGTTTCCTGGCCACAGGCCTTAAAGGAAATTGGTGATAAGGTAAAACAATTGCACAAGGACCAAGGAGCCGATTCCATAGGGATGTATGTGGGTACAGCTGCCGGATTCAGTGTATTGCACCCGGTTTTTGCCCAGGGTTTTATGACTGGATTAGGCTCTAAAAGTATGTACAGTTCATCTACCCAGGACTGTTCCAATAAATTTGCTGTTTCAAAATTGATATATGGATTTCCGTTTACCCTGCCATTTCCGGATCTTGACAATACCAATTGTCTCATAATCGTAGGTGCCAATCCAATTGTGTCAAAGTGGTCGTTTTTACAGTTGCCCAATCCATCCAAAAAACTAAAAAACCTGGAAAAAAGAGGGGCTAAACTCTACATTATTGATCCAAGAAAAACTGAAACAGCAAAGATAGCAGGAGAGCATTTTTTTATTCGTCCCTCTACGGA
>CP070731.1:1621403-1623959 GCA_020347545.1 Flavobacteriaceae bacterium
ATCGAGAATGCCGAACATCACGACACGATCAGTTCAAAATTCAATGAAGATGAATTTCTTCATCCCGATAAGGTAAACCAAAGAATACCTGAATTGAATCATGAAGAGGAAGTTGAAAGGTCCAGCGAAAGTGAGTTTCATTTACTCAAACCCTTGATTCAAATAAACAGCTTTATCCCCTTATTTATATGGAGAAAATTTTATCCTAAAATCGTTGAAGAGGAATTTATAGCGACGTACCGATATTCAATGGGTATCTCTATTTTTCCGATTATATATTTGATACAGGCCTTTATCATATCCATGCTTTTGGGCAGCACCGCGGCCTATTTCTACCTCGCCTTCAGCTTTTTGATCGTATTTTTATACGTAAAATCAAAGTGATCAACACTTCCTAATCGATGATGGATTCCTGAATCAAGCCTTGAACCACGGTCCGAATATCTGCATCTCCCAACTTGTTGTTTTCCCGGGTTGGGTAAACCCGATTCGAAAGGAATACATACACGATTTCTGTTTCAGGATCTGCAAAAGTATAGGTACCCGTATAACCGCTATGACCGAAGCTTTTGAAGGAAATACAGCCACAGGTAGCCATTGATTCATCCAATTGAGGCTTGTCAAATCCTAAGCCTCTTCTTACACCGTTTTCCTCAAAATACCTTCTGTTAAACTTGTCAAAGGATTCAGGTTTAAAATAACTCTTACCACCATAATACCCCTTTTGAAGATACATCTGCATCATTTTGGCAACATCATTTGAGTTCCCAAAAAGTCCTGCATTTCCGCTAACACCGCCCATCATGGCCGCACCTTCATCATGGACGTTTCCGTGAAGCAGCTGATGCCTGAAGAAGGAATCATCCTCAGTGGGCACAATATTCGATTTTGGAATCTTATTCAAAGGATTGTAGACCAGCGTATTTGCTCCCAAAGGTTTGTAAAAATAATTCGCATTCAATTTATCCAGAGATTGACCATAAACCTTTTCCAGGTAATCCTTAAAGAGATAAAAGGGCAATCCACTGTACTTGTATTCAAGCTCCTCCCTTTGCGGTGCCTCCGCTATAAGCTTATAAATTGTGTCTTGATAATCAGTTCTTAAATAGAGGTTCTCCGCAACTTTGATACTGTATTTAGAGGAAGATTTTGAACTGAAATATTTCTCCATCGGGGTATTTTCATCTCCTTCGACCATGGTCTCATAATACGGAATATAGGGTTTTAGCTTTGCATAATGCGACAAGGCTTCGCGAACCGTTACAGTATCCTTATTACTTCCCTTTAATACCGGCATCAACTCTCCTAATGGAGAATCAAGATCAAATTTACCATCTTCCTCTGCCTTAATGATCATCGGGAGGCCACCAAGGATCTTTGTAACCGAGGCCAGATCGTAAACACTGTTATTGTCTACTTTTTTTTTTTGATCGTAGGTATAGTGGCCGTAACTTTCCCTAAAAACCACTTTCCCATGACGGGCTACCAAAACGTGAAGACCGGGAGCCATGGCAGAATCAATGACCATGGCAGCGACGGAATCAATTTTTTTCAGTTTTGACCTGTCGAGACCTACATCCTCCGGAATAGAATATCCCAGTCGGTCGATCGAAGCTAATTGAAGGCCGTAACCATACTTAAAGTCATCCTTGATGTTTACGGGGAGCATTCCCTTGATATCAAGCGCTCCAAAAATCATCTGGGCTGATATATCCTGAGCCAAAGCGGTGTTTTGATAAGAAACGATTATTCCATCTAAATTCTCATAAGATTTAATCTTTAGCAAACTATACGGACTTGCGAACACATTCAATATAACCTTGTGCTTTTTGGCTATTCCTTCAAGAAGGGCCAGTTCGTCGTCTGCTATCTTATAATTTGCATAAGCTCCCAAACTCGTATGAAAACCAACTATTACAGTCTCATAGTTTTTCAGCTTATTTAAATACTCAGAAAGGCTTCCTGCCTTGATCACATCAACTTTTGTGTAGTCATTTAATCGTTTAATAAAGGTCCGGTTGTTATGCTTACCGATCTTTATATAGGCTACTCTGTTCTTCTCAAGCTCGCTTATGGGCAGCACCCCATTTTTGTTCTGAACCAAGGTTATCGAACTTTCCACGAGCCTGCGATTCATCAGGTCATCCTCTATTGTATTGAGGTCCTTCATTAGATTATCGGTCACAAGGGGCTTATAATTACTCAATCCGGCTCTGTATTTTGTTTTCAAAATCTTTCTCACAGACTCATCCAGTCGTTCTTCGGTCAGTGTTCCTTTTGAATAGGCCTTTTTCATTAATGCTATGGATTTTGCAACTTCAAGAGGTACATCCAGAAGGTCATTCCCTGCAAGGATAGCCTGCAGGTTGATTTCTTCTGAGGAAGCGAAATCCGCAGAACCTCTCATATTCAGTGCATCTGTAACAATTAAGCCTTTAAATCCCAATTCTTCTTTCAACAATCCGGTAACAATGTTATGAGATAAAGAAGAAGGCAGCGATACATTCTCTTCCAGGGCAGGTACGCTCAGGTGTGCTACCATAGCAGATGCAATCC
>CP070731.1:1624059-1626746 GCA_020347545.1 Flavobacteriaceae bacterium
AGGCCTGTTTTGAAAAAGGGGAAATCAAAAACACCTATGGAACAGGCTGCTTCCTACTTATGAATACAGGATCAAAACCCAAATTTTCAGAGCATGGCCTGCTAACAACCATAGCCTGGGGTTTGGATGGTAAAATTGATTATGCCCTTGAAGGAAGTGTTTTTATCGCCGGAGCGGCAATTCAATGGTTGAGAGATGGCCTGCAATTAATCGACAGCGCAAAAGATTCCGAATATTTCGCAAAACAGGTAAAAGAAGACAGTTCGGTATATGTGGTTCCGGCCTTTGCAGGATTAGGAGCCCCTTACTGGGATATGGATGCAAGAGGTTCCATCTTTGGCCTCACGAGAGATACCGGAAAGAACCATTTGATTAAAGCAACGTTGGAGTCTTTAGCTTACCGCAGCAAAGACCTGATTGTATCGATGGAAGAAGATTCCGGGGTCAGGCTTACTGCCCTTAAGGTTGACGGCGGAGCCTGTGCCAATAATTATCTCATGCAGTTTCAGGCTGATATTCTGGATACTCCGGTAGAACGCGCAGAGATCATTGAATCCACAGCACTGGGTGCCGCATATCTTTCAGGTATTGGAGTCGGGCTTTGGAAAAAAGAGGACATTTTAAAGAACAGAAAAATCGATAAAGAGTTTCAACCTAAAATGGATGAAACGAAAAGAAAAAAACTCTACGCAACCTGGAAAAAAGCTGTGTCCAGATCTATGGACTGGGAAGATTAAGGCCAAAATAAAATAAGTAAAAAACAAAATGAAGCTCAAACATGGAGTATCATCCAGAGAAAAAAAATGAAAAAAGACATAGAAATTCCAAAAGTTGAAAACGTATTTCTTGCCGTGAGCCAGGAATACAATAAGGCTTTTAAATCAAATGATCAATATGTTTATCTGATCAACAAAAAAGATGTTGATCTTGAAATGGTCCTGATCGTTTCGAAGGGAATCGATTCAAAAAGGGAAACTTCTGTCATGAGGCATAAGATAGAAAAACTTCCTGCTCATTCAGCTGCCAAAGTCGAGTTGATGCTAGAGGACGTACTATCACTTGACAATTATTTTAAGGTGACATTCTTTGAAAATAACCGCATGTTTGAAAAAGAGTTTGTCTTAAAGAAAAACAGTTTAAAAGAAGGTTCTCTCAGACATATTGATATTCTAAATAAAAGGGGGATCCTTATTAAATAAAATAGTATGGCCAATCAATCCGATCACATCAGTAAGCGCATTCAGAAATTTATAGCTAAGCAAAAAATTTTCTTTGTGGCCACTGCCACTGAAGAGAGCCGCATCAACCTTTCTCCCAAAGGCATGGACAGCTTCAGGGTATTGAATGAAAAAAAAGTTCTCTGGCTCAACCTTACCGGAAGCGGGAATGAAACAGCAGCCCATCTCAATAAGAACGGCCGTATCACAATCATGTTTTGTTCGTTTGAAGGAGCGCCCAATATCTTAAGGCTTTATGGAAAGGGCACAGTTATTCATCCCAATCATAAAGACTGGTCTAAAAGTATTGACCTGTTTCCAAAACTGGCAGGAACCCGGCAAATTATAAGTATCGATATTGAAATGGTCCAGACTTCATGTGGAATGTCCATTCCTTACTTCGATTTTAAAGGGGAGCGCCTTGAGCTCGATGAATGGGCCGAAAAGAAAGGGGAAGAGGGTATAAAGCAGTATTGGAAAGAAAAAAATGAAACCAGTATTGACGGGATTCCTACAAAGATTGAGGAAGGATATTAGATGCCTGCTTTTTCAAACAAATATCGCCGTGAATTTCAGGAAAAATTAAAAAATGAATCCTTTGATTTACTCGTTATAGGCGGAGGTATTACAGGAGCCGGAATCGCTTTGGATGCGGCCTCAAGAGGACTAAAAGTGGCTTTGGTGGAACAAAATGACTTCTCTTCAGGCACAAGTTCAAAATCTACCAAATTAATTCATGGTGGACTTCGGTATTTAAAACAGTTCGACCTTTTCCTTGTCCATGAGGTAGGTTCAGAAAGGGCAATCCTTCATGAATTGGCACCTCATCTGGTGGTTCCGGACAAAATGATCCTGCCCATTATTGAGAACGGGACCTATGGATCCTGGCTTACCTCAATAGGCCTTAAAATCTATGATCTTCTCGCCAATGTTGAAGGAGATGACAAAAGAAAAATGCTCGATAAGGAAACGACACTAGAGCTGGAGCCATTGTTGCCTGAAGAAATTCTTGAAGGGGCAGGCTATTATGCAGAATACCGAACCGATGACGCCAGACTGACCATTGAGGTCTTAAAAACTGCAGTTCGAGAAGGTGCAACGGCTCTGAATTATTCTGAAGTAAAATCACTCATATATCATCACGAACAGGTAAAGGGAGCTATGCTTTATGACAAGTTGCTAAAAGAAGAATATAAACTTAAAGCCAGTTATGTAGTGAATGCAACGGGGCCCTGGGTGGATGACCTGCGCGAGTCTATGGACCCAAAGGCAAACCGGTCAAAACGACTTCAACTGACCAAAGGAATCCATCTGGTCTTCCCCCATGAAAAATTACCTGTTCAACAATCTATTTATTTTGATGTCCCTGATGGGAGGATGATCTTTGCCATACCAAGACACGGAGTCACCTATGTGGGTACCACGGATACTAAATTCGAAAAAGAACCTGAAACAGTTGACGTAAAATAT
>CP070731.1:1626846-1631547 GCA_020347545.1 Flavobacteriaceae bacterium
GAAATTTGGGTTTATTTTATTTCTTCCTCTAATATTCATCTTAAAGCGAGATCTTTTATGCCGGTTCGTTCAACAGATCCAGAAACTCAAGTGAGTTGGCTTCCATCTGATAAACCACTTTGTTGGTTCTTACGATGATATGATTGTATGCAATATAGGCGATGATACCCACAATAAGACCTGCAACTGTTGTTGTCATGGCCGTGTAAAGACCATCACTCAGCATCTTGATATCGATCTGGCCTCCTGAATTCGCAATTTCATGAATCGCAACGATCATACCAATAACAGTCCCTAAAAATCCAATCATAGGAGCAGCACCTGCAATCGTCGCCAAGACACTGACATTGCGTTCCAGCTTGTAAATTTCAAGTTTCCCGGCATTTTCAATTGCCGTATTGATATCGTCAAGCGGCTTTCCAATTCTTGAAATTCCTTTTTCAATGAGTCTCGCCACGGGAGTCTTATTACTTTGACTTAAAATCTTTGCGGCTTCAATATTTCCGCCAAGAATATTGTCACGAATCTGATTCATGTAATTCTTGTCTATCCTGCTGGCCGCCTTGATGGCTAAAAACCGTTCAAAATAAATGTAAAGTGCCACTAAGAGAAGAACGAACAACAGCGCAATAATGATCTGGCCGCCAAGTCCTCCTTCCATGATCAAATTAAAAATAGAAAGCGTTTTTTCTTCTGAAACAACTTCTTCGAGGTTTTCAGGAGTAGTTTGAGAATCCTGAAGTAATGCTATAGACATATGTACTAATTATAGAGTAATAAAATCGTAACGATTTTACAGGTCTTAAATTGTTCTGTAAATGTGAAAATTTACTTAAAATTTTAAAGTATGCTTCTCATGAACATAAAAGTCACTGCTCCAGCGACAAATCCGATGAGCGCAAGCCATGAAATCTTCTTTAAATACCAGAAAAAATTGATTTTCTCCATTCCCATGGCAACTACACCTGCAGCAGATCCGATGATCAGCATACTTCCTCCTGTTCCTGCGGAATAAGCAATAAAATGCCATAAGGGACTATCCTGAGGATCAGAGAACATTCCTATACTTGCCGCTACAAGGGGAACATTGTCAATAACCGCAGAAGCTACCCCCATCAACATAACCACAAGGTCGGATACATTGTATCCTGCAATGGCAGGCTCGCTACCCAGCATAGGTACGGTCTTATTCATCTCATTGGCAAAATTGAACAGTATACCCAGGGATTCTAGTGCCGCTACCGCCATTAATATACCCAGGAAGAACAGAATACTTGGCAACTCTATTCCCGATAATGCCTTATGCACAGGGCTGTGATGACCTGCTGCATCAGAGTCCAAATCGACACTTGTCAGGGAAATACGTGCACTTGAATAGATTTCTGCAAAAATGGCAACAATGGAAAGTGACAGCATCATCCCTACGTAGGGTGGTAAATGCGTTACCGTTTTAAAAATAGGAACAAAAACGATGGCGCTTAGGCCCAGGTACAGCATGATCTTACTGTATTCATCCACTTTGTCCTCATCTGAATCCTCCACTATCTCAATTTTTCCTTTAAAAGCGGGGAGTCTTGACGCAACCAAAGCCGGCAGAACCATACAAACCAAGGATGGAATAAACAGGTATATGATCAGATTCATCGTTGTCACCTTTTCACCGATCCACAACATGGTAGTGGTAACATCTCCAATCGGTGACCAGGCACCACCTGCATTGGCAGCTATTACTATCAGACCCGCAAACCAAAGCCTGTCATCTCTTGTATGAATAATCTTTCTAAGAATCGTAATTAATACGATGGTAGCCGTTAAATTGTCAATTATTGCCGACAGAATAAAAGCGAGAATTGAAAAGATCCAGAGAAGTTTAACTTTGGAATTGGTTTTTACAAATCCTTTAATAGCCGAGAATCCATTGAAATAATCAATAATCTCTACGATGGTCATGGCACCAATAAGAAAGATTAAAATCTCTGCCGTTTTTCCAAGATGATGCAATAATATTTCATCAAGATGCGAGGGCTCGAGCCTTAAGGCTTCAGTATTCACCTCAAAAACCTCCAAATGACCTAAAGAAATCAATGCCCAACTCACTGCCATCATACCCAGAGCGGGAATAAGTTTATCGATTTTTAAATTGTGTTCAAGGGTGATTGCAAGGTAACCTAATACGAAAACGATAATGACAAGTGATTCCATCTAAAAATTTTTAAGTGCTAAATATAGCAATTTCTCTGTATCAAAATGTTTAAAATAGCTCAAAAATTAGAAATAATCACACAAGTTGCTGAAGGGCAATTTCAAAGGCCGTTCTACATATATTTGTGGGATAAGGATGCAATCTGTGTGTTTTTTCCAAGGCGGTCCTTATCGTGTTTGAAGTATCTTCAAATATGGCATGGTCACTCATGGGAAGATCGATTTTAGATTCCATGAGGTAGGCAAATAACCTGGCGATGCCGCAATTCGAAATAAAATCAGGAATCAAACTCACTTTTTGATCCGTAAATTCCATAATGGGGCCAAAAAATATTTCAGGATCCGCAAAAGGTACGTTGGCACCCGGAGATATCACCTCCAGGCCGGAATCAATCATTTGTTTCACTTGTTTCTTTGTCACCAATCGGGAAGCTGCGGCCGGAATAAATATTTCCGAAGGTACAGACCAGATCGATTTGTTTATTTCATCAAAGGGAATCATTTCCTCGGCAACCAGCATGTTTCCCCTTTTGTTCAAAAACATGGATCTGACTTCCTCCATATTATAACCTTCTTCGTTGATAACCCCACCAACACGATCAATGATTCCAACCACTTTTGCCCCGAGCTGGGTTAAGTAATAGGCTGCAGCTGATCCGACATTGCCAAAACCTTGTAAAATGGCTCTTTTACCTTGGATATCACCTCCGTATATATCGTAATAATGTTTAACCGCCTGGGCTACCCCAAATCCTGTGAGCATATCGGCGATGGTATATTTTTTGGTCAGATCGGGCGAATAATGCTTGTCTTCAATGACCTTGATCACGCCGTGACGTAATTGCCCTATTCTGTTGATTTTTTCAGCTTCCGTGGGCTTAAAATGTCCGTTGAATACTCCTTCCTGAGGATGCCATACACCCGAATTCTCTGTCAGCGGAATTACATCGTTAATTTCATCGACATTCAAGTCACCGCCGGTTCCGTAATAATGTTTCAATAATGGGGTTACGGCCTTATACCACCTTTCCAGCACTCCTCTTTTTCTCGGGTCGTTGGGGTCAAAGTTTATACCTGATTTTGCCCCTCCTATATTTGGCCCGGAAACGGTAAATTTAACTTCCATTGTTTTGGCAAGTGACAAGACCTCATTCATATCAAGTCCTTTACGCATTCGCGTTCCTCCTCCGGCAGCACCTCCTCTTAAAGAATTGATCACGGTCCAGCCCTCAGCTTCTGTTTCCTTGTCTCTCCAATGAAATACGATTTCAGGAGCTTTATCTTCATATTTTTTTAATAATTCTTTCATTTCATTTCATTTAGGAACCATAAATTACACCACTACTGTGATCTTTACTGGCACCGGTTACACTTTTTAAGCAATTAATCTCTTCCTGATCTTTTAAAACTCCTAACAAGGCAAATATCAGCGCCTCTTTGAATTCTATTATTTCATTGGATGGTAATTTAATTTCCGCTTCTGACAGATCCGATATTCTTTTTATCATAAAATCATTATATGCCCCTCCTCCCGTGATCAATACGGACGTATTTTCTTTTTTGAAAATTTTGGATTTGGAATTGATCTCATTTGCTATTTGCACGGCAATATGTTCATTAAAGGTCCTTAAAATATCTTCAAAGGTTAAGCCATATTTTTCAATAATTGGCAAGATGGTCTCATCCACAAATTCGTAGCCCAAAGACTTGGGCTGCGGCTGAACATAAAACTCCAAATTATTCAATTCCTCCAGTAAATCCCTGTGGATTTCTCCTTGAGAAGCAATCATTCCTTTGTCATCATAGTCCATGCCCCTTGATCGGGTATAATGATTTAAAACGATATTGGCCGGACAAATATCATAGGCCATTCTTTCAGAATGGAGATCAAAGGAAATGTTTGCAAATCCTCCAATGTTCAAACAAAAATCACGAGCTCCAAACAACAATTTATCTCCTATGGGAACAAGAGGAGCGCCCTGACCCCCCAGGGCAACATCCTGAACTCTGAAGTCACAAATTACCTTGAATCCTGATCGTGCCGCCAGGTGAGCCCCGTTTCCAATTTGAAGGGTGTAATTCTTCTCAGGATCGTGGAAAATCGTATGTCCGTGGGAAGCTAAAAAATCGACCTTTTTTATGTTGTTTTTGTCTACAAATCCCCTGACTTGATCTCCTAAAAAAATACCGTATTCCGCATCGAGTTCAGTGAGTTTCTCTCCTGAAAATGAAAAAGCGTCATGCAATCTATTTTTCCATAATTCTGAATATTCTAACGATTCTGTTTGCAATAATTCAAAATCATATCCTGAATTTCGGCTAATTTTAACATATGCTAAATCAACTCCATCCAAAGAGGTTCCACTCATAATTCCAATAACATACCAATTTTTTGTATCCATACCCGGTAAAATTACAAATACATTTTGAGAATTTGACTATATTTGAACAATTCAAATTTTTTATAAAGCAACTCAATATTAAGCATGGATTTTACCC
>CP070731.1:1631647-1634386 GCA_020347545.1 Flavobacteriaceae bacterium
CATTCATGCCGGTCGTAGAAAATGGATCATCGTTACGAATAGCACCGGCATCTGTAATAAGGAAAATGAGCCGCGACTGATATGGTTTCCAGTTAAGTTCCTCAATTGCTGTTTTAAGGCCAGCTAATGCATCCTCGTTGAATGAATGAGTGGATACCTTAGCTTCCTTTACACCGTCCAGCTTTTGCTCAAAGAACATTCGTTGAGTTCCATCGCTAATGTTAGAAATAACTTTGCTCACATATTCAATCGAAGGGGTTTTTTGAATGCTGCTTCGAAATGCAACTAAACCAAACCCAACCTTTTCTGATAAACCAGATTCTTCAATCGCATCATAGATTCTACGAACAGCCTTCTTGGTGCGTTCAATGTAGGGTTTCATGGAAATTGTAGTATCGATAACAAAAACTATAGCAGTACGCAAATCAGGATCGCCCGGCAATTCCCATGATCCTGGATCGATAGAGGCAACTTCAAGGAATTTTACGCCCTCGAAGAGTTCCACTGTTTTAAATATTGGTATTAAATAAAATCGCTCTCTCGAAACAGCTTCTTCCTGGGGTTCCATAGCCAGGATTGGGTATTTTTGCGGTTTAGTTAGTCTGCCTGATTGAAAATTTGTAAAAATTGAGGCTAATTGGTTAGCTTGTTCACCCGGAGAATCTGAACCGGCAACTTGTTCGAGAGATTTTAGAGAGTTAAAAAATAATACAGGTTTCCGGCCGGACCTTTCCGTAAATATAAGCGTTAATGATTGTCGCCATTCTGATGCAAAATTTCCATTGATCCAACCGATAACCTGGCAATTACTTGATGGTCCAACCTTTAACCATTCAATATCGCCTAAATATTTTCGCTCATATACATAAAACACAGTAAACGGCTTCAGATTATTTTGAACCAGTGGGGATGAATTTCCAGCAGCAACATAAAGATTCGCTCCCGGATGGCTGATAACACGCTGAAACAGAGTTTTTTTATTAGGAATAAGGAGTGGTTTACATTGTTGCGCAAAAGAATCGCTTACCCAAAGGAAGATAAGGATAAAATAAATGTTTATTGTAATAGGAATGGCCATGTATTGGCCAACTGGTCTGCTCATTATTTGTTATCCTTTCAAAGCGAGGATCTTAATGCCAATTCTCTAAAAGGAGACGAGCTTCCTTGGATCCTTGCTTAGCTTGTGCTTCAACCCACCGGTGAAGCCTGTTCAGTTCTATCTGAGTGTCTTGTCCAACATCAGATGCTTTCTTATACCATTCATAAGCAATTTTTGGATTTTTTCGAATTGTACCACTAGGCGTTTCATCCGTAGGATCATAGTAACGAGCTACTAAGTCAGCTGCTGCTGCGTTTCCTAAATCAGCAGCATATTCTAATAATAGGAATGCTGCATCAGCCCTTTCCGGACTTTCGGGCAATGACCTTGCTAATACGACTGCGTCCTCGGGCGTTATACCCTCTCTTAATGCTGACCTTGCTTGTTCCAATCCCTGAGCATCAGGTTGGTAAGAAGGTGGTGGAGGTAATTCTCTCGCTATTTTTTTAGGGGGAAGATTAGCCATGCGTGGTAATGCATGTTTTTCAGGTTTCTTACTAATTAGATCGGATTCATTTAAATTGGATTTATCGGGTTCTCGAAAAATAAGATATCCGATAAGGGTAATGATAAAGGCAGCCAATATAATTGGGATTAACATGACCCAAAATCGATTTTTGTCCGAAATTGCCAAAATACCCTCCTATACTGACAATTTTACATAATGTCTGAGTTTTTTGAATCAATTTAAAGAAACGGAGTACATTACAGTGGCGAATTATAATTTCTCAATGCAATATATTAAATAGGCAGAAATAATCCTTGAAATCGAATCGGAAAAATTAATACCGACAAATCTAAGTATTTGTAATGGTCACTTAACATATCAAAGCAGAGATGATTGCCTGCGTGGACGTTTAGTACTGAAACCTATAAAGAAACCAACAATAAGAACTCCCGACCCCGCTAAAAACCATTTGATATAATTTGAAAAAATAAGTTCGTTCACCTTTTTCTCGAGTTCAGTGGCTCTTTTGGTCTGTTGGGTTAATAGAGCGGAGGCTTTTTCAAACTTTGATTTCAAAGTTAAAAACTCGGTAGAACTATCTTTTAGGGATTCGTAATCGTTGCGAACCTGTGTTAGGGCTTTTTCGGTAGCAGCGAGATCTGAGCTAAGCTGTTTATTGTCAGTTTTCAGTTTGGAGTGTTCTTCAAAAATAGTCTCAAATTTTGTTTTTAGGTTAGAGTGTTCCGATTCCAATTCTTCCAATTTAAGTTGATTAGTTTTGTTTGAAATCAAATATCTGTTCAGAATCCAGCCTTCTTTTCCATCTAAAAGCTTAACGTGACTCCATTCCTGACCTGGTACCATCACCTCAACTTTTTGACCAGATTCAATCATCTTTAAAATTTTGTTCTCGATACTTGGACCGGTTCGAAGGGTGACCTTAAGTACGTCCGTCACATACATAGATTTAGTCTGAGCGGGTATGGCACTGAAAATAATACAAATCATAACCAATATAAAATATTTAATGCAGATTTTGTATAGCATAATCTTCCAATAATATTAGATTTTTATTAAATTTATAAATATCATTAAACATTCATAATTTAATTTGCAAATAATTTTTATCCTGTTTTACTTTCTATCAATTACGGCGGTTTAATTTGTTGCGATTTGTATCTTGGCTTTTGCG
>CP070731.1:1634486-1642075 GCA_020347545.1 Flavobacteriaceae bacterium
ATCATCCCAAAAAATTCAACGAGATTTTCAGTCAGATCGATACAGCCGAAACTTCTACCCCGATTCTGGGAATCACCGGAACAGGGGGTGCGGGAAAATCCTCGCTTGTCGATGAACTCGTAAGACGTTTTTTACACGATTTTCCTGATAAGAACATTGGAATCATATCAGTGGATCCTTCAAAAAGAAAAACGGGAGGGGCTCTATTAGGTGACAGAATTAGAATGAATTCCGTCAATAATGAACGTGTTTATATGAGGTCACTTGCCACACGGCAATCGAACCTTGCATTGTCAAAACATGTCAATGAAGCCCTGAAAATTTTAAAAGCCTCTACGTTTGACCTGATCCTCCTTGAAACCTCCGGTATTGGTCAATCTGACACCGAAATCCTTGATCATTCAGACCTTTCGTTATATGTAATGACGCCTGAATACGGAGCGGCTACCCAGCTGGAAAAAATTGATATGCTGGATTTTGCGGATGTTATATCTCTTAACAAATTCGATAAAAAAGGTGGACTCGATGCCTTGCGTGATGTAAAAAAACAATTTCAAAGAAATCAAAAATTATGGGAAGAGCCTGTTGATTCCATGCCTGTTTTTGGAACTATTGCTTCTCAATTCAATGACCC
This sequence comes from Flavobacteriaceae bacterium, assembly GCA_020347545.1. Classification (GTDB taxonomy): domain Bacteria; phylum Bacteroidota; class Bacteroidia; order Flavobacteriales; family Flavobacteriaceae; genus Lutimonas. The sequence continues at coordinate 1,635,121 of CP070731.1, forward strand.
TGGCACCAATAATCTATACAGGCACCTCATCGAAAAGCTCAGTGAATTTTCGGATAAAAAATTCTCATCAAAATTGGAGTTTTCCGACGAAATCAGCGAGAAGCTTTTTATCATTCCTCCCAAAAGGGTACGCTATCTTTCAGAGATTTCTGATTCAAATACTCAATATGACGAATGGTGCAAAGAACAATCAAATGTCGCACAACAGCTATACGGTATTTACTTAACCCTTGAGCATCTTTCAGGAAAGAAAATCCATCTTGAGGAGTCCGGCCTGAGACTTTATGCCGAAGAGAAGGATACCCAAATGGATAATGAACCTGTTATTGTAGATTTAATTCATCGATTTGAAAAGCTCAGAAAAAAATTGTCTCATGAAAACTGGGAACAGCTCCTAAACTTTGAGACGAGAAAACAAGCTTATAATAATGATATTTATAAATTCAAGGTTCGTGATAAGGTCATAGAGATCAAAACAAAAGAAACGACGCTTTCAAATCTTCAAATCAAGAAGATTGCCTTGCCAAAATACCGTGCCTGGGGAGATCTGCTCCTGTGGACATTACAGGAAAATGTACCCGGTGAATTTCCTTATACGGCCGGAATTTACCCCTTTAAAAGGACGGGTGAGGATCCAACCCGAATGTTTGCCGGAGAAGGCGGTCCTGAAAGAACTAATCGCAGATTTCATTATGTCAGCCTGAATTCACCTGCTAAAAGGCTTTCAACGGCTTTTGATTCCGTCACACTATATGGAAACGACCCGGATCTGCGGCCTGATATTTATGGAAAAATTGGAAATGCGGGGGTTTCAATTTGCTGCCTTGATGATGCCAAAAAACTATACTCCGGCTTTGAACTCACCAATCCGCTGACCTCTGTTTCCATGACCATAAACGGCCCGGCTCCAATGCTTTTGGGATTCTTTATGAACGCAGCGATCGATCAGGAATGTGAGAAATACATCAAGTCGAAAAAACTTGAAAAAGAAATTGAAAAAAAGATAAAGGACATCTTTAAAATCAAAGAAGTAAAGCGTCCGGCCTATCAGGGAGAACTGCCTGAAGGAAATAACGGGCTTGGTTTAATGTTGCTCGGGGTTACCGGAGACCAGGTATTGCCGGCTGAAATCTATGAAAAGATCAAAAAAGAAACCCTCTCAAAGGTGAGAGGAACGGTACAGGCAGATATCCTGAAAGAAGATCAGGCACAAAACACGTGTATCTTTTCCACGGAATTTGCCTTGAAAATGATGGGAGACGTACAGGAATATTTTACCCTTAACCAGATTAGAAATTTTTATTCAGTATCTATTTCAGGGTATCACATTGCCGAAGCCGGAGCAAATCCGATTTCTCAGTTGGCCTTCACCCTCTCCAATGGGTTTACCTATGTGGAATATTATTTAAGCAGAGGTATGGACATTAATAAATTCGGGCCAAATCTTTCCTTTTTCTTCTCTAACGGAATTGACCCTGAATATGCGGTAATTGGAAGAGTTGCCAGAAGAATATGGGCCAAGGCCATGAAATTGAAATACAAGGCAGATAAGAGGGCTCAGATGTTGAAATACCACATTCAGACCTCGGGAAGGTCCCTGCACGCCCAGGAAATTGATTTTAACGATATCAGAACCACCCTTCAAGCCCTTTATGCTATTTATGATAATTGTAACTCCCTGCATACAAATGCATATGATGAGGCTATAACAACACCAACCGAGGAATCCGTTAGAAGGGCCATGGCGATTCAGCTTATCATCAATAAAGAATTAGGGCTTGCTAAAAATGAAAATCCACTACAGGGCTCTTTCATCATTGAAGAACTGACCGATCTGGTTGAAGAAGCTGTCTATCTTGAATTCGATAAAATTACGGAACGCGGGGGTGTGTTGGGTGCCATGGAAACCATGTACCAGAGATCCAAGATCCAGGAAGAGAGCCTCTATTATGAAGAGCTTAAACACAATGGCCAAATTGATATAATTGGTGTGAACACATTCCTGAACAGCAAAGGCTCTCCAACAATTTTACCTCAGGAGGTGATTCGGGCTACTGAAACAGAGAAACAGCATCAAATTGAAGTTATTGAGAATTTACACAAGGCAAATAAGACGCAATCGACCTCCGAATTAATGAAACTTCGTGAATCTGCCATACACAACAAAAACATATTTGAGCAGCTCATGGAAGCGACAAAAGTTTGCAGTTTGGGTCAGATTACCTCAACCCTTTTTGAAGTTGGAGGCCAGTATCGCCGGAACATGTAACGAACCAATGGTTATCAAGTAACGCTCTAATTGATATCCTTATTAGGATACTTGGATATCTTTTGTAGATTTACCGGAATTATAACTATTCCCATGATAAAAAATATTCCGACAATCCTTCTGGGGCTTATTTTCATTCTTATGTTCAATGCCTGTTCCAAAGAACAGCAGGACAATTCAAGTGAAGACACATCAGCTATTTCTTATATAAAGGACAATTTCACAAAAAAAGAAGTTACTATAACCATGCGTGACGGGGTGAAACTCCATACCACAATTTATGCTCCAAAAGATGTCTCCAGGTCCTACCCTATTTTACTCAAAAGGACTCCCTACAGTTGCAAGCCTTATGGTGAAAACGAATATCCATCGAGGCTAGGTCCCAACAAATTTATCATGAAAGAGGGTTATATATTTGTCTATCAGGATGTAAGAGGAAGGTGGATGAGTGAAGGCACCTATGACAATATGCGCGCCTATATACCGAACAAAAAAACGGATCAGGATATAGATGAAAGTTCAGATACTTATGACACCATAGATTGGCTGGTTAAAAATGTAGAGAACAACAACGGGAATGTTGGTACTTACGGGATTTCATATCCCGGTTTTTATTCGACCTACTCTGCCATTGATGCACACCCTGCTTTAAAGGCTGCTTCTCCGCAGGCTTGTATCGGAGATTTCTTTTTTGATGATTTTCACCATAACGGTGCCTATTTACTCAGCTATTTCAGAGCCACTTCCGTCTTTGGAACTCCTAAAGACAAACCGGTGGATACGGCCTGGTATAAGACTCCTGACCTAAAAACACAAGATCAATACCAGTTTTTTTTAGACGCGGGCCCTTTAAGCAATCTGAATAAATATTTTCAATATGAAAGTATTGATAATACCAGCTTACGCAAAGAAGATCTTGTTGATGATTTTTTCTGGCAGGAACTTATCGATCATCCCAATTACGATAGTGTCTGGCAGAAAAAAGGAATTATTCAGCATTTAAAAAACATCAATCCCGGTGTGGCCACAATGGTTGTCGGTGGATGGTTCGATGCAGAAGATCTGTATGGCCCTTTGGAAACCTATAAAACGATTGAAAATCATAATCCTGATAATTATAACACCCTCGTTTTTGGGCCCTGGGACCATGGTGGGTGGTCAAGAGATAAAGTAAGAACTGCTGTTGGGAATTATTATTTTGGCGATTCCATCTCCTATTTTTTCCAGCAAGAGATCGAATCCAGATTTTTTGAACATTTTCTGAAGAACAATGGTGGTCACAATTCAGGACTTCCGGAAGCCTATGTCTTTGACTCGGGCAAGAGAAAATGGAGCACTTATGATTCCTGGCCCCCGGAAAATGTTTCCAGACAAAAATGGTATCTAAACGGGAATCAGCGTCTTTCGGAAAACAAAGAAAAAGAAGATTTTATCTCCTTTGTCAGTGATATCAAAAGGCCGGTACCTTATTCGGAAGATATCAAAACCGTTTTTACTCCCAGAAAATACATGACCGATGACCAGCGTTTCGCCGCGAGAAGACCTGATGTTCTTGTCTTTGAAACCGATGTTTTGGAAGATGACCTGACCCTTGCAGGAGACATTCATGCCAAACTCCAAGTGTCTACCACGGGCACTGATGCTGACTGGATCGTAAAAATTATAGATGTCCATCCTTCTGATATTGAAGAAAGTAACGACGAACTTCAGGACCATCTCAAAATGAGTAATTATCATTTAATGGTTAGAAGTGAGGTAATGCGCGGAAAATTCAGAAATAGTTTTGAACATCCGGAACCTTTTACTCCCAACAAGAAAACCGACGTGAATATAAAACTTCAGGACGTTTATCACACGATTAAAAAAGGGCATAAATTGCAGGTACAGGTGCAGAGTACTTGGTTCCCGCTTATAGATCTGAATCCGCAAACCTATGTTCCCAATATCTTTAAAGCAGAAGAAAGTGACTTTAAAACCCAGACACATCGTGTTTTCACTTCTTCGTTCATTGAATTTACGATAAAGGACTAGTAATAAGATGACTATATTAGGAGCTATTAACCCTGATTTTCAAAGCTGATGGGAACCAAATTAAAAGACGTATTTGGACATGCCATTAAGGATTACTTTAATGGCGAAGAGGCCATTATAAAAACCTACTCGTCGGTAGGAGGCTGGGACGAATTACCCGTATCCTATCTTTTCCGGACCTATAAGGACATGCCCGAGATAGAACAGACCGCATTGCAAATGTCCTTTGGAAAAATATTGGATCTTGGACGTGGTGCAGGCAGTCATTCGCTCTATCTTCAAGATAAAGGCATTGATGTAAAGCCAATTGATATCTCCAGTGGTGCAATCTGGACCTGTAAGCAACGGGGACTGGCTCAGGCAGAGGTCATGGACCTTTGGGATTTGAAAAATGATAAATTTGATACCATTCTTTCTTTGATGAATGGGGCGGGTATATGTGGTACTATGGAAAATGTACCGGGCTTTTTAGAACATTTAAAGAGTTTATTATCTTCAACGGGGCAGATACTTATTGACTCATCGGATATCATCTATATGTTTGAAGATGAGAACGGAATTATTGATATTCCCGAAATCGATAATTATTACGGTGAAGTTATTTTTGAATCTGAATACAAAGGTGTTAGGAGTGGTACTTACCCGTGGTTATATATTGATTTCTATAACCTTCAACATCAGGCTTCACTTCAAAATTTGAAATGTGAACTGGTGGTCCAGGGGCCTCACTACGATTTTCTGGCAAGAATTACGCATCGGTAAGAGCCCAGGCGACCCTTAACCTGTTATATCTTGTTCCATATCACAAAGACTCTTTTCTTTGTAAAACAAGAAGAATGATACAGGCGATAAAACAAATTAACCCCATCAGCAACCAGGTAGACTCAAATCCAAAGGCGGAAGAGAATTGCATGCCAAGATTCGGGCCCAGAATATGTGCAAATGAAAAGGACATGCTGTACATGGCCATATAAGCTCCTTGATTCCCAAGTTTTGATCTGTCCAGGGCGTACGAATTTGAAAACGGGAATCCCAACATCTCTCCAAAAGTCATCAATACGATTCCAACAATTGCCAAACCGAGAATCGGGCTGACTGAAATAACAAGAAAACTTAACATGAGCAAAAAAGTTCCGGCGATAACTATTTTCAGATTATCAAGTTTTCCTTTTTCCAGAGTATTAACCACAGGCATTTCCAGGAGAAAGATCAGAAATCCGTTCATGGCGAGCATCAGTCCTATTTTATCCTCATTGAGTCCAAGCCTTTGACTGTAATAAAGAGGAATGGTAGAAAAATACTGCATAAAAGTAAAGCCTATCAAAAACATAGCAAACCAAAAGATCAGGTACCTACCATCCCTGTAAGGTGATTTTTTAGGCTCGGTTCCGGCCTCTTTTTCCTTTTTTATCAGGGTTTTCTGTCGTAAATATTTAACAATGATCAATCCCGCAATAAAACAGGTCAAGGCATCCACCCAAAAAAGGCTTCGATAACTTACATATGTAATCAGAAGTCCGCCAAGAGCAGGTCCCATTGAAAACCCGAGATTTATGGCCAATCTTATCAATGTAACCGATCGTGTTCTGTTCTCTGGTTTACTATAGTCATCCAGCGCAACCCAAACCGCAGGTCTGAAGGCATCCGCAACAAGTGTCAATAAAAATATTCCAACACAAAAAACAGAAAATTCTGTGACATACTGAAGTCCGAAAAACACAAAGCCTGTGCTGAGAAGGCTCATATACATGACTTTATAGTACCCTATTCTATCTGACAATTTCCCTCCTATAAATACACCCGCTACCGAACCAAATCCGTAAAAAGACATCACCCATCCAACCTGAGGTACGGTAAAATCGAGAAAATTGGCCAGGTATAATGAAAGAAAGGGGAGCACCATGGCACCCGTCCTGTTAATAAGGGTGGTGAGTGCCAGGAACCAAACTTCTTTGGATAATCCCTGATAGGGTTTTAGGAGTTTCTTGAACATTCGGTAAAGATATACTTTCTGATTGCTTTTAATTTCTATTTTAATCGAATGTATCTATGAGTGAATAAAGTCTTTATATCTTACAAATTTTATAGGTATATTTGGGCTAAAACACGGTCATGAAGAACATTTTATTTCTAGTTTCCTTTTTCTTTTTTTCTCTCGCTTTTGGTCAGGAAACAAACAAATTTAAAAATGCAAAGAAGTTCCAGCAGCAATTGAATAAAGAATTTTCAAGCAAAGAGGAATCTCCATTAACCGAAGAGGACTTTGACAATTTTGAATCCCTGGAATTTTATCCAATTGACAGTACATTTACGGTCACGGCTTCCCTGACTTTCCACGAAAACAGCCAACCGTTCAAAATGCAGACAACCACCGACAGACTTCCTGTTTATCGCCTGTATGCAACGGCCAAATTCGAACTTCATGGGAAACAGCATACCCTCGAGATCTATCAAAATGAAAAACTGATTCTTACTCCGGAATATGAAGATTATCTTTTTCTTCCATTTACAGATCTGACTAACGGAGAAGGATCATACGGAGGCGGCAGATACATAGATCTGAATCTTCCTGAAGGAAATACGATTGAAATTGATTTTAATCAGGCATATAATCCTTACTGTGCCTATAACAGCCAATATTCATGTCCTGTTCCT
>CP070731.1:1642175-1644907 GCA_020347545.1 Flavobacteriaceae bacterium
CTATTAGACACTGCACATATTTACGGTAATGAGGAAGCTGTCGGAAAAGGAATCAAGAAAAGCGGAATAGACAGGAAAGAGTTGTTTGTAACCTCCAAACTGTGGGTAGATGATTCAGGTTATGAAAGCACAAAGAAAGCCTTTGAGACATCGCTGAAAAAGTTGGATCTTGATTATTTGGACCTTTATCTGATCCATCGTCCGAGAGGAGATGTAAAAGGCTCCTGGAAAGCAATGGAAGAACTTTACCAGGAGGGTAAAATCAGAGGCATTGGAGTGAGCAATTTTTTGCCGGAACAGCTCAATGAATTGAGTAGTTATGCAAAAAATGAACCTGTGATCAATCAGATTGAAACCCATGTGTTTTTTCAGGAAAAAATATTATACCCTTTTCTCAAGAATTCATCAACACAGATCGAGGCCTGGTCTCCATTTGCTGCCGGAAGGAATAACATTTTTAGTAATCCGGTCTTGGCTTCCATAGGTGAAAAGTACCAAAAGACGAATGCTCAGGTTTGTTTGAGATGGCACTTTCAAAGAGGAGTGGTTGCTATACCAAGGTCATCTCAAAAGGCTCATATGATGGAAAATATTGATATTTTTAATTTTGAACTTTCTGCTACGGATATGAAAGTGATTGAATCCCTGGACCTGAATAGATCTCAATTTCCCGAATGGAGGTGAAAAATTTACGATTCAAAATAATTATATTTATAAAATCAGTTTAGCCTTTTTCGATGGAGCTTTGAGATATACAAATCAACAATGACAAAAGAATAAGATAATATGAGTGAAAAAGAAGGGAAATTTCGTTTTGCATATTTTACGGATAAGTACAAAGAAACTTATGATTTTTATGAAAATAGTTTAGGTCTTGACCTTGCCCATTCCTGGGACAGAAACGATTATGATAAAGGTGCTGTATTCAAAGCAGGAGGAGGTTTGATTGAAATATTGCTTCGTCCTGAAGGAGAAGAACACAGGTATCAGGGTCTTGACTACAGAGTTTCCCAAGGGGCCTTTATGGTTATCCAGGTCTTTGATGTTGATGAACTCTTTATGAAGTACAAGGCTGACGGAATTCCTTTTAAGCAAGAAATAGTCGATCAGCCCTGGGGACACAGAAGTTTCTCGGTTCTTGAACCAAACGGGCTGTTATTGTTTTTCTTTGAGGAACGATTTTAAGAAATTGAACTTTCGAAATCAACAGGATGAAACAAAACTTACCCTCTCATACTTTAGAATTCAATTGTGGTGTTTCCATAAAAAACAGATTTATGCTGGCGCCCCTGACAAACCAGCAAAGCCATGAAGACGGAAGTCTTTCAGATGATGAGTTAAATTGGCTCTCTATGAGGGCAAAAGGTGGGTTTGGTCTGGTAATGACCTGCGCGTCTCATGTACAGGAAAACGGCAAAGGATTTTCTGGTCAGCTGGGTATTTTCTCGGATTCTCAGATTCCCGGACACAAACGTTTAACCGACACATTGCGTGAACAGGGCAGTGTTTCAGTGATTCAACTCTTTCATGCGGGATTGAGGTCTCCCAAAGAATTGATTGGTGAATCGCCGGTATGTCCTTCGGATAATGAAAAATATGGTGCACGAGGCCTTACCTCAGATGAGATTTTAGAGTTAAAGAATAACTTCATTAACGCTGCAGTGAGGGCAAAGAAAAGTGGTTATGACGGAGTGGAAATACATGGGGCACATGGATACATCATTTGTCAGTTCCTGAGTACCAAGATCAATATGAGAGAGGATGAATATGGAGGGAGTTTGGCTAACAGATCAAGATTACTATTTGAAATAGTCGAAGGGATCAGGGAAGCTTGCGGACCTTCTTTTTTATTGGGTGTCAGGTTATCTCCTGAGCGATTTGGCATGGATATCGCTGAAATTAAATGGGTTTGTAAGCAACTAATAAAAGATAGTAAGATCGATTTTTTAGATATCTCTCTTTGGGATTATAATAAATTTCCCGAAGATGAAAAGTACGGAGATAAAAATCTATTAAGTCATTTTACAGGAATGGATTATGGAAATGTAAAGTGGACCGTTGCGGGTAAAATTAGAGACGGATCGGATGTTTTAAGGGTACTGGAATCGGGTGTTGATTTTGTTAGCATTGGTCGCTCGGCAATTCTTCATCATGATTTTCCAATAAAAGTTCTGGAAGATGAAGGTTTTACATCAGCAGAAACTCCGGTTCCAGAAAGCTATCTTCTCAAAGAAGGCTTAAGCGTTAAATTTGTGGATTATATGAATAAATGGCCGGGTTTTGTTAATATTGGAACGTAAACAAATAAAAAATCATGAGAAAAAAATTATTGTTCATTGTCTTTATGATTACTTCTATGGTAATTTCAGCTCAGTCCTTTATCGGGGCCTGGGAGGCTTATCACACCTCCGAAAACGGGGAGCCGCTTAGAAGTGTGGTAATTTTTACGGAAGGATATCAGGTGCTGTCAACCTATAATGCAGAATCGGGAAAATTTGTTCATTCAAATGGTGGATCCTGGGAATTGGATGGTAATTCCATGACAGAAAAAGTGGAATTTCATACAGATGATGCTGATCGGGTTGGGATGGAATCCACTTTTGACGTGATGATTACTGATACGGTTATGGGGATAGTTGGTGACGATTTGAAGTTTAAAAGAATTGATGATGGTACTCCGGGTGAACTTCAGGGTGCCTGGTTGATGTCGGGCAGACAAAGAGATGGTCAAA
>CP070731.1:1645007-1654701 GCA_020347545.1 Flavobacteriaceae bacterium
AAGTACAGTCTTTGGATTCTGAAAAAATGAAGGTTTTTGCAAACGCTGCTGGACTTGAGATCGAAAAAGTTTTCGGAGATTATGAATTGAACACTTTTGATGAGAAGCATTCGGACCGACTAATACTTGTGATGAAATGATATATATCTCACTCATCTTGCCCGTTCTTATTGGATTTTCTCTTGTTCAGTTCATTAAACCCAATTCAAAACACCTTCAGTTATTATTATCCTTTAGTGGAGCATACCTGTTGTCTGTTACCGTATTGCATCTGTTGCCGGAAGTCTTTTCGAATGGAGAAGAATTTATGGGAATATTCATCCTGCTGGGTATCGTCATACAGACAGGGCTCGAATATTTGTCAAAAGGAGCAGAACACGGACATGTACACGGTCATGATTTTGAATCAAGTATTCCCTGGATATTGGTTATAAGCCTTAGCATTCATGCTTTTTTAGAAGGAATGCCTCTGGGAATCGATGAGAATTTAAACCTTCTTTTTGCAATAATGATTCACAAATTACCCGTTGCGATTATTCTGGCCTTCTTTTTGAAAAAATCCTCTTTATCTGGCCCGCAGGTTTTTCTGGTTTTGTTTCTCTTTGCCATTATGAGTCCTCTGGGAAGCTGGATTTCCAATTCCTTTCCTTATGTGCATCAGTTTTCCGACCAGATTAATGCAATTATCATTGGTGTATTTTTGCACATTTCAACGGCCATTCTATTTGAAAGTTCTGAAAATCACAAATTCAATTTAAAGAAATTCATAGTTATAATCATCGGGTTTTTCGTTGCTTTCCTCGGAGTTTGATCAATAAATCTGTGGTACTATGGTCTGATTTGAAAATGGTGACCGTATATACCCTTTATCATCTTTTCGAGGAGGAAGAATAATTTTTTCGCGCTCTACCTTTTGGTATTCTATACTACTTAGAATATGGCTGATACAATTCAATCTGGCACTTTTCTTATTGTCTGCAGGAACAACATACCATGGTGACTGTTTCGTATCCGTAAATTTGAACATGGCATCCTTTGCCATACTGTATTCGATCCAGTGCTCCCTTGATTTTAAATCCATAGGACTTAATTTCCAACCTTTCATCGGGTCATTGATCCTTGCTTTAAATCTTCTCTCCTGCTCCTCATCTGATACCGAAAACCAGTACTTTAGAAGTATGATGCCGGAACGTATTAACATTCTTTCAAATTCAGGACAGGTTCTCATAAACTCATCATATTCCTGAGGGGTACAAAAGCCCATTACGTGTTCTACACCTGCTCTGTTGTACCAGCTTCGATCAAATAAAATCATCTCCCCGGCACTTGGCAAATGAGGAACATACCTCTGAAAATACCACTGACTCTTTTCTCGGCTTGAAGGAGTCCCCAGGGCAACAATTTTACAAACTCTGGGATTAAGGCTCTGTGATATTCTCTTTATTACGCCCCCTTTACCAGCGGCATCTCTTCCCTCAAATATAATTACTACTTTTAATCCTTGATGCTGGATCCAATCCTGAAGTTTTACAAGTTCAATCTGAAGCCGCTGAAGCTCTTCTTCATAAAACTTGGTACTGATTTTTTTTCTTTTCTTATTGTTACTGGATGGGTTTTCCGGGGTGTCTGACATAAACTTTTTCTTCGGTATTTAATTTTTTAATTGGCGACCTCACTAATAAATTTAATTCGCATTAACCTGAGCTCTTCATCATCATAATCTCCGTCGAATTCATCCAAGGCCAACTGGATCCTATCACTTTCAGCTTCCATAAAATAGTCCATTATTTCTTCCTGCTGCTCTTCATCCAAAAGGTCATCCAAACTATAGTCGATGTTAATCTTTGTTCCGGAATAAATAATTTGTTCCATGACTTTGACCAGCTCAGGCATTTCCAGACCTTTGGACTTAGCGATATCTATTAAAGGTAATTTCTTATCGGTATTCTGTATGATGTATAACTTCAATCCAGAATTGACCCCTGTTCCCTTTACGATGAGATCATCCGGACGGACAATATCGTTCTCTTCAACATACTTGCCAATCAATTCAACAAAGCTCTTTCCGAATTTTCTGGCCTTCCCCTCACCAACTCCATGCACATTTTCAAGTTCTTTAAGGCTTGTAGGGTATTTTAGGGTCATATCTTCAAGAGACGGATCCTGAAACACCACAAATGGCGGAACGCCTAATTTCTTTGCAACCCGCTTTCGGAGGTCCTTTAATAAACCCATCAATTGTTCGTCAACAACAGCTCCGGAACCTTTCGAAATTGTCACGATTCCCGCATCGCTTTCTTTGTCGTAGACATGATCTTCGGTCATCATAAATGACGTTGGATTTTTGACAAATTCTTTTCCTTTTGAGGTCAGTTTTAATACTCCGTATTGTTCAATCTCCTTTTTCAGCAAGCCTGCTACAATAGATTGCCTGATAAGGGCCATCCAGTGTTTATCGCTTTTTTGTTTTCCAATTCCAAAAACTGACTGCTGATGTGTTTTATGAGATATCAATAAAGCATTCTCCTTCCCTATCAAAGTATTGATGATTTCCTTAGATCGGTATTCTTCCTTTGTCTTTTCGACCACCTCAAGAAGTATTTTCACCTCATCCATGGCTTCAACCCTCTTTTTCGGGTTCCTGACATTATCATCCATATCAGCGCCTTCCCCGTTAACCTCATCAAATTCTTCACCAAAATAGTGCAGCAAAAACTTTCTTCTCGACATCGAAGTTTCACAATAAGCCACTACTTCCTGAAGCAAGGCATTTCCTATTTCCTGTTCAGCCACGGGTTTTCCTGATAAAAACTTCTCTAGTTTTTCAATATCCTTATACGAATAATAGGCCAGACAATATCCTTCACCTCCATCACGTCCGGCTCGACCGGTTTCCTGATAATAGCTCTCAAGACTCTTCGGAATATCATGATGTATAACGAATCTGACATCAGGTTTATCTATACCCATACCAAAAGCTATGGTTGCCACAACAACATCCACATCTTCCATCAGGAACATGTCCTGATGTCTGGCCCTTGTTTTGGCATCAAGACCGGCATGGTAAGGGACAGCCTTTATCCCATTGACCTGCAGCACCTGAGCAATTTCTTCTACTTTTTTTCGGCTCAGGCAATAAATAATGCCTGACTTGCCTTTGTAGTTGCGTATAAATCGAATAATGTCCTTTTCTACTTCCCCTGTTTTAGGCCTTACATCGTAAAACAGATTGGCCCTGTTGAAAGAAGCCTTAAATGTTTTGGCATTCGGAATTCCCAGATTCTTCAAGATATCATCCTGGACCTTCTGTGTCGCTGTAGCCGTCAAGCCAACAATTGGGAAATTTCCTATTTTGTGAATAATGTTTTTTAGATTCCTGTATTCGGGCCTGAAGTCATGTCCCCACTCAGATATACAATGCGCCTCATCAATAGCGAAAAATGTAATTTTCTGTTTTTTCAGGAATTCAATATTTTCTTCCTTGGTTAGTGATTCTGGAGCAACATACAAGAGCTTGGTTGTACCGTTTTCAATATCACTTTTTACCTTAGCAACCTCTCCCTTGTTTAAGGAGGAATTCAAAACATGAGCTATACCAGGTTCAGCTGAAATTCCTCTTATTGCATCGACCTGATTTTTCATCAAAGCGATCAGTGGCGAGACTACAATCGCAGTACCATCCAGAATAAGGGCCGGCAACTGATAAATCAATGACTTTCCACCTCCTGTAGGCATGACCACAAATGTGTCGTGACCTTCAATCAAACATTCTATCGCATCTTCCTGTAAACCTTTAAACTTACCAAATCCAAAATATTTTTTCAAATATTCCTGCAAGTTAATTTTTGTCACTTTCATCCTCTTATTAATCTAATTTTGAATATTTTTGCAACTTTAGTGCCAATAATTACGAGGGGGAATAGATTGAATTTAAATTATGTTTTGATTAATTAAATTCATCATACTATAAATATAACATATTATTTTTAAAAAATAAATACAAAATATTGATTAAGAATAAAAACATTTTACAGACGGCAAAGGAAACAATTCTTATTGAAGCCGATGCGATTAAACAGCTTGCCGAACTGGTCTCAGAGGATTTTGAAAAAGCCGTGATGTGCATATACAACTCGAAAGGCAGGGTTATTGTAACGGGTATTGGTAAAAGTGCCAATATAGCCTCAAAAATTGTGGCTACAATGAATTCTACGGGAACTCCGGCTGTATTTATGCACGCTGCGGACGCGATCCATGGAGATCTGGGAAATATCCAACAGAACGATGTGGTGATCTGTATTTCCAAAAGTGGAAATACCCCTGAGATAAAAGTTCTTCTGCCTTTGATAAAAAATTATGGTAATAAAATAATAGCCATTACAGGAAACGAAACCTCTTTTTTGGGTGAAAACGCTGATTATACCGTGAGCTCTTATGTTGAAAAGGAAGCATGTCCAAATAATCTTGCGCCAACAACTAGTACTACGGCACAACTGGTCATTGGAGATGCCCTTGCCATATGCCTTTTAAATCTCAAGGATTTCTCGAGCAAGGATTTTGCCAGGTATCATCCGGGAGGTACTTTGGGAAAGAAACTATACCTGAGGGTCAGTGAGATTGCAGAAAAGAATGAAGCGCCAAAAGTTGAGAAGAACACACCGATTAAGGATGTGATCGTTGAAATTTCTAAAAAACGGCTGGGAACAACTGCAGTTACTGAAAATGATGAAATTGCAGGTATTATTACAGATGGAGACATCCGAAGAATGCTTGAGAAATCGACGGATATAAGCTCCTTAAAGGCTCAGGATATCATGAGTATTGATCCGATCAGTGTAAGTGCTGATACTATGGCCGTAAATGCCCTTGACATCATGCAAAAAAACAATATTACACAGGTTCTGGTGACCCGCAATGGAAAATATGCCGGAGTTGTTCATTTTCATGATCTGCTGAAAGAAGGAATTATCTAATAACAATATCGAGACACCCCGTCACAGGTGCAGAATATATAAACTATGAGCGAACAAACTGAAGAAATGTCTTTTCTGGGCCATCTTGAAGTATTAAGATGGACACTTGTAAGATCTTCTTTAGCCATTCTGGCTTTTGGAATGATTGCCTTTATGATGAAGGATTTCATTTTTAATTCAATTTTACTTTATCCTAAGGATCCTGACTTTTTTACATACAGGTTCCTGTGCTCCGTTTCAAAAAGCTTTGGAACCGAAGGGCTTTGCATTGATGAAATCCCCTTTATCGTTCAAAGCCGAACCATGGCAGGACAGTTTTCAGCGCACATCTGGACCTCTATTGCTTTTGGTTTTGTTATGGCCTTTCCATACATCATTTGGGAGGTATGGAAATTCATCAAGCCAGCCTTATACGAAAACGAAAAAAAGAATGCGAAAAGTTTTATTATCATAACATCGTTTCTTTTCTTTCTCGGTATATTATTTGGGTATTACGTAATTACACCGTTGTCGATAAATTTTCTGGGTAGCTATAGCGTGGCTGAAGAGGTTCGAAATAATTTTGATCTCAGTTCGTATACGGGGCTGCTAAAGGCTTCGTGTCTGTCTGCCGGATTTATATTTGAACTTCCCGTGATCATTTACTTTTTGACTAAAATGGGTCTGGTTACGCCTGAATTTCTCAGAACCTACAGAAAATATGCACTGGTTCTTGTTTTGATTCTGGCTGCCGTTATAACGCCCCCGGATATCATTAGTCAGGTCATCGTGGCGATACCGATGATCATACTCTATGAAGTCAGCATTAAAATCTCTAAATTTATAATTAAAAAACAAGAGAAAGAAGCTAAGAAAAACCTGGTAAAAAAATAAGATCGGCATGGAGGATAAAATACTGATGTATATTTCCGAACATAAAAAGTTTGAAGAGCTATTGATCGAATTACGGAGGATCAGCAACAAACATCGATTTTAAGAGACAATAGAAAACCAAAAGGCCGGTTGCTTTACAAAAAGTATTAATAGAAAAGAACCATTATGATCTTAAGAGCAGATAATATTATGAAGATGTATGGCAATCGAAAGGTTGTCAAAAATATTTCACTACAGGTTGAACAGGGTGAGATCATCGGTTTACTAGGCCCCAACGGAGCAGGTAAGACCACCTCTTTCTATATGATTGTAGGTATGATCAAACCCAACGAAGGTCGAATTTTCCTGGATGATATTGAAATCACTCATGATTCAATGTATAAAAGAGCGCAAAAAGGAATTGGTTATCTCGCTCAGGAAGCATCTGTATTCAGAAAACTATCCGTGGAAGACAATATCATGTCGGTACTTCAATTTACGGATCTGAGTAAATCTGAACAGAAAAAAAAGCTGGAGCTACTTATTGAAGAGTTCAGCCTGGGGCATGTCCGTAAGAACAGAGGGGACCTTCTTTCAGGTGGTGAAAGAAGAAGAACTGAAATTGCGAGAGCCTTAGCCTCGGATCCCAAGTTCATACTCCTTGATGAACCGTTTGCAGGGGTTGATCCGATCGCTGTAGAAGAAATTCAAAGTATTGTTGCTCATTTAAAAGATCGGAACATAGGAATTCTGATCACGGATCACGATGTACAGGCTACACTTGCCATTACGGATAAAACTTATTTGATGTTTGAAGGAGGAATCCTTAAGGAAGGTACCCCGAAAGAACTTGCTGATGATGAATTGGTTCGGAAGGTATATCTTGGAGAAACTTTTGAACTTAAAGAAAGAAAGAAAAAACTCAAATTGAAGTAAATCTCAAATTAAAGCTGATCTGATTTGGTTGTAAAAAAAACCCTGCTACGTGAAGTAGCAGGGCATACATACAAACAAATCTGAAAAATTTATAAAAAATTTTTCCAGATGACTTTAAGCTTTAATGTTCACCTGTTTCTATTCCTATGATTTTTCCTTTCTCATTGATAAGAAGATAATGAGACCAGGATCCTTTTTCTACCTTGAATTTATAGACCTTTGTATCTTTTTTGTTTACATAGGTCACTTCATTGGCGATCTTGTAGTTTGAATAATCCTTTAAGGACTCCTTCACTTTGACCGGTGTTTTTTCCTTGGTAGTTTTATAAACTTCTTTTTTTGACTCCTGACGCTCCTGACGCTCCTGAGCAAAACCACCCTGTACGCTAAAAAGCGCAAAAACAAAAAGCATAATGATAACTCTAAAAACTTTCATAAGATGAATTTTCTTTAATTGTTAAACTTTAGTTTCAATGGGGAGTTTATGATCTGTTTCAAACGGTTGATCAACCAAAAGTTGAAAAACTTAAAATTACGAACAACATCAATAACAGGATTAGTTGTACCTTTTTCATAACTCAGCAATTTATTATTCCTATTCAATTTCTTTCTTAAAGCATTACCAGCGGGGACTACCTCTTCTCGATTCAAAATCATATCCCAGTGTCAACATATGAGTCCCTCCATGATTTAACTCATTTGCTTCATTAATATTGTATTGAAATGCATATCCTACGTAAAAATCTTTCTTTTTTAACCCTAAAAGAGGTACAATTGCCAGAGGCTCAAAGCTTTGGTCGTTAAGAAACCTTGTGCTAAAACCCGCCCAATAGTAACCATCATCTGTAATTCTTTTACCTTTTATGTTGATATCAGTGATCGATCTGGCATCACTTTCGAAATATTTGAAATATAAAGAAGGCTCAAGTTCCCAGATTCCTTCGTCAAATTCAAAGGTATACCCGGTGTAGATATAGTAGTTTCTCAATTTTTTTGGTTCTGACTCATCAAATACTTTTAAATTCTTATTCAAAATATTGGCTGCATTAAAACTAAAAAAGAAGCGCTCGATCTTATATAAAAACCCTGCATCAAAATTTGAATTATGAGATGAAATATCGGCTCCGATATTTGGGTCATCATTTGGATCATCAAAATCTGAAACGTCAATTTTGAACTGGGTAAATTTATAAGAAAGCCCAAATGAAATGTATTGTTCATTTGAAGAGTTTATCGTCAAATGGTGGGCAAATGACAATTGACCTCCAATTTGTGAAGTATTACCGTTCTTATCAAGGTAAATGATCCCTCCTACACCTGAACGCTCCCAAAGATGGGAATCATAAGATAAAGTTTGAGTATTTGGCGCATCACTCAGACCTACCCATTGAAAGGCACTTGTCAATCTCAATCGGTTCATCTCACTATCACCTGCGAAAGCCGGATTGATCAGGAAAGGATTCTCAACCAAATATTGTGTAAACGGAGTAAGTTTGAACTCCTGTGCATTTGAAAATGCCGTTACAAAAAATAGTATGACTATGATTACTTTTTTCATGATATTCTATCTAACTAAGCTGAAATTCCCTTTAAATTCTCTGTTGTCTGAAGATTCGTTCAATCGAACCACGTACCAGTAGTCACCACTTGGAAGCGGCTTACTTTTATAGTTTCCGTCCCAGCTGCTGGTATTTCCTTCATAACTTGCAATAAGACGTTGATATCGGTCAAAGATCTTAACTGTGATTTTTGGATAGATTTCAATGTTTATTGGATACCAAGTGTCGTTAATACCATCTCCCTGGGGTGTAAAGAAGTCAGGTATTTCGATATCAAGAAATTCCAGATAAACCGTTTTTTCCAGGATACATCCTCTTTGATCCTTTACATAGAATTTATAATCCCGAGATTCTCTTATCTCATTTAAATTCAGCGTATTAGTTGATCCAAAATCATCATCAGAATCAATGCTGTATTCGTAGTCGGGTATACCCCCGTTTGCAACGATCTCATATACATTGATATCAGTTGGAACCACGTCAAAAGTGATTGGTGTGTACGCTTCAATTTCAACTTGGATCGGCGCATCCGTACATCCGTATTCCTTATGGGCAACGGTTACGGTATGTATCCCTTTGGAAACATTTTCGAATATTCCTGAATCCTGAGTCAAGGTTCCGTCCAGTGTATAGCTGACTTCATTTTCGTAAATGGGATCCACTGAAGCAATAATAATATTACTTGCACCCTGACAGGAGAAATCTGTTTCGGCCTTCAATTCAAGATATACGAGCTGTTCTAATTCTATCGATTTCTGTGAAACACAGCTATGAAATTCATTCTCTTTTTTGATCCAGATATCATAAACTCCCTTTTCCAGACCCGTAAAATCAGGATTTGTCCTAAAGGTGTTACCGTCCAAACTGTAGGTAACTTCGTATCCTTGGTCATTGCTTAGATCAATACTGATCCTTCCATCCTTTTCCCCAACACAGATTACATCTTCCTGAGAGATTGTATACTCGATCTCCTGATCAAACCCAACTTCCACGGTGCTTACCGAAGTACATCCGTTTGCGTCTCTTGTAGTGATTTGATAAGCCTGCTCAGTACTTACGAAAAATTGAGTCTCCTCCTGGAAGTTTACCCCACCATCGATACTGTACAGATACGGCGGTGTACCTCCCGAGGCTGAAGTTTCTAAACTTCCATCCATAATTTCGCCATTACAAATTGAAATATTGTATAATTTGGTCGATGCCGAAGTTAGCAATGTAGGTTCGCTGATGGAAAAATCACTTACGTCAAAGCAACCATCTGCATTGGTTGATCGAACCTGATAGTTTCCGATATCAAGATTGTTAAAGACGTGGCTGTCATTTGTTTTAACTATTGAATTTATCACTGATCCGTTCTGAAGCAATTCAAAAGTA
>CP070731.1:1654801-1666150 GCA_020347545.1 Flavobacteriaceae bacterium
AGAAAATAATTTTTGAATCGTTGTCAGGCGATTTAAATTTGGAAATGATAATACCTTCTGTCAGGTCTTCATTTACGAATCGTTTCATGACCTCATTGCCGTCAAGAAGAAACCACATCTGCTCGATCATTGCCTGGTCCTCAGGAACCTCCCGCTCGCCCATAATGGCAAGATTGATCTCTGCAATTAATTTGGCAACTGACATGGAAGTATAGATATCCGGACTGGCCTCCATATAGGCACTTGTGCGCATCATGGTTTGCAGGACTTCAGGATTCTGCATATTTCCTTTAAAATGAACAAAGACCGGCTTGGTCCCCCCGAATTTTTCCACCATGATTCTTTCCGCCTCTCGTGTGGGATTTCCCTTTTCAAAGTACTCCTGAATATCAACACTGCGCTTAATAAAGGCAATGCCACTTAGACTGACTAAAATAGCCACGATCCAAATCACAAGTACAGTTTTGGGATACCAAAATAATATTTTGGTAAGCGGATTTAAAAACCATTTTTCAAAGAAATCAACTTTACCATTGTCAACTTCTTTTTTAACGGATGATTTCGGCAATACGTCCAACAAAGACGGAACAAAAAAGATTGCCATAATACAGGCAATAAATGTACCCAGAGCGGTGAAAATCCCAAAATCCACAATCATCTCAAGATAGGCTCCAAATATAAAGGAGACAAAACCAATGGCGGTTGTAATGGCTGCCAAAACCACAGGAACCATTACATAGTTCAGCGCCTTAACAATGCTTTTATTAACTCCGATAGTTCTGAGTTGATTCACCCTGTTAACAACGTGAATGGTATACGCGCTTCCAATAGCAAGAAGAATGATAGGGATATTGTTCGAGATCATCGACATGGAAAAACCAAACAAAGACATCGAGCCCAGGGCCCATATTATTGCAATAATGGCCGAAATTAAGGGAAGCAATACTCCTTTTATCGATCTAAAACTGATAAAGAGAATTACAGCGATCAATAAAATTGCAATGGGAAGCAACAAGGTCAGGTCCTTTCTCATAAGCTCTGCGATATAGGTGATAAGCATCGGAGATCCTATATAATAGAGCTTTTCGGGCAGATGAAGTGATTCGCTCTTATCAAGAATGGCTCGAGCCACAACATTTACATCGGCTTTATCTTCAAGTGTAAAGACCACGAGGCAGGAAGTTTCATCTTCCGAGACTATCGAGCCCTTGTACATTTCATTGGCTGCTATATTCTCCCTTAACCGGTCAAATTCTTCTTTGCTTTGGGGCAACTCATATTCGTCAACCAGCCTTCCGATCTCAATTCCTGCTTCGCCTCCCTTGATATTAATAATGTTGGTCAGACTCGAAACCGAGGAAATACCTTCTATTTTTCCTATGCTGTCGGTTAGTTGTCTGATATGCCCGATAACGGAGGTTTTATAAATATTATCCGTTTCCAAAATAACGATACCCATTCTGTTTCCGCCAAAGTTTTCACCAATTTTTTTCAGCATAACGGCATGTCTGTCATCATCCGGCAAGGAGCTTAAAACATCTGCATCAATTGTAAGCTTGGTGATCTGGTAAGAGAAAAATACAGTGCCTAGAAGTACGGTGATAATAATAATCCACCGGAATCGTAATATTTTATTTGAAATAGAATTAATCTCCAAACGAATTGTTTTTTTAATTATTGATCTCCTTAATAATCGTAGCTGGATTACCTCCCACTACAACATTGGCTGGAACGGATTTTGTAACAACCGCACCAGCGGCAATAACGGCTCCATCGCCAATGGACACTCCCGGACAAATTACGGCACTACCTCCGATCCACACATTGTTTCCTATTGAAACAGGTTTTGCATATTCCAACCAGGAGTTTCTGGTTTTAACGTCAAGAGGGTGGGTTGCCGTATAAATCTGAACATCAGGACCAACAAGTACCTGATTCCCAAATTCTACCTTCATGACATCAAGAACGACACAATTAAAATTAAAAAATACATTTTTTCCTGTGTGGATATTATATCCGTAGTCGCAATAAAAAGGGGGCTCAACCCAAAGCCCTTTGCCGCTATTCGGGAGCAATTCTTTTAACAACTGGTTGCGCTCCTTTTTGCGATCCTCATTGAGCAGATTGATTTTTTGAAAAAGTATACGTGCACGATGTCTTTCATGTACTAATTCCCCGTCATTTGGATTATAAAGTTCCCCCGATAACATTTTGGTTTTTTCCGACATAATACAGATTTATTGTATCAAATATAGGCAATAATAAAAATCAATTTCCTCAAATATCAAACAAATGAATTCAAAGTTTGGCCTCCTAATAATTGCAAAAGTTCTTTAACTCCCTGTCCGGTACCCTACTTAGGAACGATTCAATATGAAATCAGCAAAATAGCCTTTCTGATCCGTTAGTTTGGAGACAATTCTGAAATCCGTTTCTCTTAAAATATTCTTCATGATCTCGTCATTATATTTCCGAGAGATTTCGGTTTGAATTCTTTCTCCCTTTTCAAAGGAAAAACTCCTGTCAAGACCCTCGATCCTGATTTCCTGATCTGTACTGCTTACCAGATAACTTCGTGCTATCCCTTCATTCATATAATATTCAGGAACATGATCGAATTTTGAAACATCAAACCTTCCACCGAGTTCCTTATTGATCCTTGTTAAAAGATTCAGGTTAAAATCCTTGGTAATCCCATGAGGATCGTCATAAGCCGGACGAACCAGATCCTCAGATTTTATCAGATCCACTCCTAGTATTAATTTGTCATTGGGTTTTAAATTGGCTCCGATCTGATAAATGAATTTTGCCGAATTCTCATCAGTGAGATTACCAATATTTGATCCAAGAAAAAGAATCACTTTGGGATGATTGTTTGTCTTTAAAGTTTCCAGAACATTGAAATAATCCCCATGCATTTTGCGCACGTCAAGGCCAGGGAATTCATGCTCTAATTTATACTCCAGATCATCCAAGGCCGTAGATGAAATATCAATAGGCAGATAACTGAAATCATAACCTTTTTGCAACAGATTATTAAGCAGGTGTTTGGTCTTGGTACCATTGCCTGCCCCTAGTTCAATGAGCTCAAAAAACACATCTTTTTCCATAGACAATGCCTGTATCATCTCATCATTTTTCTCCCTGAATATTTCCAGTTCTGCCTTGGTAGGATAGTATTCAGGCATATTCATAATTTTAATAAAAAGTGCATCTCCCAAGGCATCATAGAAGTACTTCGATGGAATGCTTTTTGGTGTTTGTCCAAGCCCGTTAACCACATCTTTTTTGAATTGCTCAATCATTATTTCGCTAATCTTATTCCTGAATACTGCCATTTCAGTTCGGGTTGAAAAAAGTTTCTGTAGGATTTCCTTGAATGCCCTGGCGTTGTTACTGCAGATGCGCCTCTAAGCACCATCTGATTTGACATGAATTTACCATTGTATTCACCTGCAGCACCTTCAGCTATGGTAAATCCGGGATAGGGTAAATAGGCCGAATTCGTCCATTCCCAACGCTGCCCCCAGTCGAACATTTCAGCTGCGGCCTCCCATTCAAACTCCGTGGGCAGCCGACATCCCTTCCAGGTTGCAAATGCCATTGCTTCGTAATAGGACACATGATTTACATAAGCATCGGGATCAACAGGTTGTTCACCTTTAGTTGAAAAATGAACCCATCCCGAGCCTTTTTTCCTCCAGTACAGAGGTGCCTTGATGGAATTAGTATTGACCCAAGTCCAACCATCATCTAACCATAGATTAAAATTCTCATAGCCGCCCATTTCTATAAATTCCATAAACTCTCCATTGGTCACTAGTTCCCTGCAAATCTCAAAAGCCTCCAAATAGACTTTATGCCTGCCTAATTCATTGTCAAAACAAAAGCCTTCACCCTGAAACCCAATTTCAAAAATTCCTTCTTTAATTTCTATCCATGAGTGAGAAGGATCCTTTGAGTTTTTAGGTTCTTTGATCACTGCCTGATTGTTGATTCTGTTCAGCGGGTTCTTGTAAAGAGAATATTTAATGTCTGTTTGTAATAATTCCTGATGCTGCTCTTCATGCTGTATGCCGAGATTTAAAAGCTCCAGCAAAGATTGCTTTGAGGTCTTACTTAACAGCAGTCTCATTTCATGATCTACATATTCCCGATATGCTAAAACTTCTTTAACAGAAGGCCTGCTTAAGAGGCCCCTGTTTTTTCTTTCAATTCGTTCTCCAACAAGATTGTAATAACTATTAAACAGTAAGCTGAAATGAGGATTGAACAATTTATAATCCTTCACAAATCTTTTCAGAATCATTTCTTCAAAGAACCAGGTTGTATGGGCCAGGTGCCACTTTGGTGGGCTTGTAAATTCAGCTCCCTGCAGATTGAAATCCTCGGTTTGAAGTTCCGTGCAAATGGAATTTGTCCTGTTTCTTGTATGTGTAAATCTTTTGATCAGATCGGTCATATTAAAGGTAATTAGGCCCTATTGTAAAATAATGCAAATACTTTGCTTTCACAAGTGGTTCAAGAATTAGTCCGATTTAATTTTCGAAAATTTTCTTATGATCACTCGGGTGCCTTTATCATAATTAAGATAACTCCAGGCCCAATTCATAAAAACCACCATCCTGTTTCTGAAATCAACCAGCAGCATCAAATGCACGGCCATCCAAATATACCATCCCAGAATTCCATTGATCTTAAAGTTTTTCAGATCAACAACTGCATTATTCCTTCCTATAGTTGCCATGGTTCCCTTGTCATTATAAACAAAAGGCTGTTCCGCCTTATTTTTCGATTTACGATTAAAGTTCCTGGCCAGATGTCTTCCCTGTTGTTCGGCCACAGAAGCAAGCATGGCATGTCCATTAGGATTTTCTTCAGATTTCATACAGGCAACATCGCCAATAGCGTATATGCCGTCTAATCCTTTAACAAGATTATTTTCTGCTACCAGAATCCTGTTTCCTCTCGCAATGTGTTCCTTATTAATTCCATCGGGATAGTGGCCTTTAATTCCGGCAGCCCAGATAAGAGTTCTTGCTTCAAAAGATTTATCCGTAGTTCTAGCAATCATGCCATCGAAACTTTTAACGCTTGATTTCAACCAGATATTAATACCTCTTTTCTGTAAATATCGTGTGGCATTTTCTGAGGCTTCTTCACTCATACTCGCCAATACTCTGTTATCAGCTTCAATAATATTGATCTGCATCCTTCTAATATCAAGGTCCGGGTAATCATTGGGCAGCACATGGGCCTTGAGCTCTGCCAGGGAACCCGCCACTTCTATACCTGTAGGGCCCGCACCAACCACAAGAAAATTCATCAATCGCTCCCTTTCCTTTAAGTCATTCGTATTCAGTGCTTCTTCAAAGTTCTGAATAATAAGGCTTCTCAGGTTCAAGGCTTCAATTACGCTTTTCATGGGCATGGCAAACTTTTCAATATCCGGCATGCCAAAATAATTCGAGGTGGCCCCTGTGGCAATGACCAAATGATCATAGCTAACCTCACCAATGTTTGTCGTTACAGTTTTCTTTTCGGGGTCGATTTTTTCGGTTGAGGCCAGTCTGAAATAAAAATTTTTCTTGCCTTTGAATATTTTTCTGATCGGATAAACTACTGAATCCGGTTCCAGGCCACTACTTGCTACCTGGTAGAGCAGAGGTTGAAAAGTATGGTAATTATTTTTATCAATGAGAACCACCTGATATTGCTTGCTGTCAATTTTTTTACAGAATTTTAAACCTGCGAAACCGCAACCAATGACAACAATTCTAGGTAGGTTAATTTGGGGAATGTTCATCGTACTAAATCTTTTTTCTAATTATTGCTTAACCACCTGTTTTGATTTTTTCGCTTCTTTTTTTCCGGATCCGGCATTAAATCTGTCGCGTAATTTGTGTTTTTTGAGAAAACCAGATAGGTCTCTTTTTGCTGCCCGTAACGGTTGAAAACAATTTTGACTTTATCACCAGGTTTGTAAGCATTCAAAAATGTTTTAGGAATCAGCTTGTTATTTGTCAGCTTTCCATCAATGGATACAATAAGGTCTCCTTTTGACAACCCTGCATTATAGAAAGAACCGTTTTCGAGAGGGTAAGAATTTATCAGCCATTTGTTATCCTTAATTTGAACAGTACCTCCAAAGGAAGGTAAATGAAGATAAGGCTGGCTTAAATGTATACCGACTGAGTTGAGTAGAGAGGTATAGTCGGGCATATTGCTATCAAAAATGAAAGAATTAAAAAAATGAGCTGAGAATTCCTCGGTAGTGTACTTTGCGAGTAATTTTTTCAGATCATTCATCGAGTAAGGAATTTCCTGTTTTCCAAAATTATTCCAGACGAGTTGCATATATCCGTCAAGTGATTTTTCAGGGTTGAATTGCCTTAAGCTCAAATCCAGTGCAAGCCCCAATGCATTTCCATAAGAGTAATATGAAATAAACAAGTTTTCACGGTTTACCTGATCGATTGACGTAGACGCATCAACAAACGGAGCCTGATAACTCATTTCAACCGGAGAGTAATGATTCCGGCCGGGTGAATTCCAGACCTTATTAAGTAAATTTGCAAGGCTCTTGGTATAATCTTCACGACTAATTATTCCCGATCTGCAGAGAATCAATCCCGTATAATAGCTTGTAAAACCCTCTGCAAACCACAATTCACCCGACATATTGGCTTCTGTAAAATCGAAAGGCTCGAGAGAGGCAGGGCGCAGCCTTTCAACGTTCCATGCATGAAAAAATTCATGGGCCACGGTTCCAATATTTTCTATATCACCTCCCTGAGACAGGGATTTAAGGTCCGTTAAAATGGTTGAATTGCGATGTTCCATGCCGTCACCGTCAATGTTGGGGGTATAACAGGCAAGAAAGGTATACTTGCCAAAGTCAAAATCGGGAAGCTCTCCAAAAACCTTTAATTCTGATCTGACAATTTTTTCCACATTTTCCATGTACTCCTCAAAACCGTCATAATCTTCAGTCTGATGTAAAACGAACTGAATAGTATATTCCCTGCCATTCGATTCTACCGAAAAGTTTCGTAACTGATGATCGCTTATTTCTATGGGGCTATCCATAAAGTAGTAAAGATCAGGTGCCATGTAAACATTGTCATCAATTCGATCCAGCTGAGTTGCGACTTTCCAGTTCAGGTCACTTCGTGGAGTAATTTTTAATTCAATTTTCTGCGATGCATAGGCCGGAGCGTATAAAAAAGTTGCCGGAATATTGAGATGGGCATGGGTTTCATCTATTTGTGAATAAGTGCCATCTCCATGATTGGCAAATAGTTTATAGTTGAGCGCTACAGTACCGTTATGACCTGTAACATCCCACTGATAGGGATTCGGCCTTCTTATCTCCAGAGGGTTCCCGTTTTCATCAAGAGCCTTCACGTCAAATACATTTTTTGCAAATTCATGAATGGCATATCGGCCGGGGGAGCTGCGACTCATCCTTACCGAGAGAGTATCCATTTCCACGTTTTCAAAATGGATGGAGATATCCGCCTCATGGTGGACAGCATTTTCAAAATTAATTTCATAAGAGACCGATGCCTGAGCACTCATCAACAAAACACAAAAAAGGAATACTACTAAAATGCGGTAGCTTAAATTCATAGATTTTATGGCGGCTTAAAGTGGCAGGTAAATATATTCATAATAATTGCGAATTCATAGTGCAATTGGGAAGCAGGTCTTAAATAAAAAAGAGATACATTTGCACCCATGGAAAACGGTAAGATTCACAAGCTCAATATAGTCAGCAAAGATTCAAAGGGTTATACCCTTCAGGATGATAAAGAGAATCAGGTTTTCCTGCCTTTAACGGGAGTTGGGGAAGATTATTCTGAAGGCTCCTCGATGGAGGTTTTCATTTATAAAGATCGGGTCAGGGTGGTCAGCAGTAAACTGCCCATAGCAGAAGTTGACAATTTTGCATTTTTAAAGGTGAACTTGATAACCGATCACGGAGCTTATGTTGACTGGGGCCTTGAAAAAGATTTGTTTGTGCCTGTCGAAGAGCAGATGGAAGAACTGGTACAGGGAGAATCGTATGTGTTTTTTATTTATGAAGATGAAGATTCTGGTGCGATCAGAGGATCTCAACGTTTGGAGGATTTTGTGTTTTTTGACGAAATAGATGTCGAAAGAGGTCAGGAAGTTACTATTTTGCCTTTTAGAACAAGTCAACTTGGAGTAAATGTTGTGGTCAACAACCTTTATTTTGGTTTGATCTTTAATTCGGATATACACAAGGAGGTTCTGATTGGAAGCCCGACGAAGGGATTTGTGAAGCAGATCAGGGAGGATGGAAAAATTGACATTGTGCTTGAACCCTTGGGCTATAAACAAAGCATAGATCCCGCCGCTCAAAAATTGTACGATACAATTAAGAAATCAGGCAATTATTTAGCACTTACAGACAAGAGCGATCCGGCCGAAATCCGAGAGGTTTTGGGACTGAGTAAAAAAGCATTTAAACGTGCCGTTGGCCATCTATACAAGAGTAAAAAGATAAAAATTACACCAGAAGGACTATACCTGACCGAAACCCCTAAATAGAAATATCCTTTAAACCATCGGATTCATCCAATTAAACTGATGTTGGGTGTCGGGAACAACTATTCTCTCAGCAATTCTTTCCATTCTGTCAGGTAATTTCATCAAATAGTTCCGTGCTTTTTCAGCCTCCGCGTTTAACCCCGTGATTTTATCAATGCTCCAGGCTTTATTCAATTTTCTCAGAATGTCCACATAATCAAAACTGGTATAGACCCCGGCTCTTTGGGCTACTTCTGAAAACTTGTCAAATAAACTACCCTGAGATCCAAACGATTCACGAAGATGCATGGCCGGCATTGTAATTTTTAATTTCATCATATCAAAATAGGCCATCATCATCTCGCTGGGGTCAACTGTAAAAATCTGTCGGATAAATTCAGTATAGGCTTTGTGATGTCTCATTTCATCTCCCGCGATGATCTTACACATTTTTCCAAGGTTTTTCATTCCCGCTTTTCTTGCAAGTTTAGCCACATTATTATGTGATATATAAGTCGCAAGTTCCTGAAAAGAAGTATAAACGAAATTCTTATAAGGGTCTCTGGCCGTACCAATATCAAAACCGTCGGCAATCAAATGCTGTGTTGTGATTTCAACCTCTCGCATATTTACTCTTCCCGATAAATAAATGTATTTATTCAGTACATCTCCGTGTCTGTTTTCTTCAGCCGTCCACATTCTTATCCATTTGGCCCAGCCGTTATCACCATTCTCCTCATGCTGACTTACCCCGTCAAGATCCATTAACCATGATTCATAAGTGGGTAAGGCTTCCTCAGTGATCATATCTCCGACCAATGTGATCCAGAAATCATTGCCAAGATCTTTCGAGATTTCTCTGATTTCTCTGACTTCTTCCATAAATGAATCAGATTGAGGATTCGGTAAAAAATCCGACGGTTGCCAGATCTTCTCAGGTGGGATTAAGTAGTCATTCAAAAAGGAATCAACATTTTTTTCCAGGGTTTGCATGACTTCTTTACGTACGTTTTTGATAGACATCTTGATTTTTTTAGTGAGTTGCGAAGGTAATCAGATTTTCTCAAACTATAGAGCCTGTGTTATCTATTTTGTTATTAACTCATTATAGCCTTGACGAATATTTAAGGTCTTATTCGATTGGAAATCAAATGAAAATTTCTATTTTTAGAGGTCCAAACCTTATTATTTGAAATGCTTTTTAATATTGCAGTAGGATTATTCGTAATAGCTTTAACAGTAACCATCCAGGGATATGGAACCGTATTCTGGATACGCAAAGTTAAAAAAAGAGGCGGTCTGGAATCCTTTGGTAAACATCGTAACAGATGGACACTTCTTCTTATATCTTCATCTTTTTTCTTAATGTTTCTTCATCTTGTTCAAACCTCTATATGGGCGATATTATACTTGATTTTACCGGAAGTTACGGAATTTGAAACCTTTGAGAAATCCATGTATTTCTCTTTGGTTACGTTTACAACCCTGGGATATGGGGAAATAACAATTGGATCTTCTAACCGCATTCTTGCAGGACTCGAAGCCATCAATGGAATCACATTGATAGGGTGGTCAACAGCGTTTATGTTTGCTATCTTTCAGCAGATGCTGTTACACACAAAACAAATCAAATAGAAATCGCACAAAATAATAGGGAATTCGAAAAAAATATGAGGAATAACTTGAAATGATATGGGAAAGGAAAAAAAATCTATTAAAAAAATAAGCTTTACAGTTTTAATCATTTCGGCTGTGTTTTTTATTTGGTACGTTAGTGCAGATCGTCATACACCCTATACAGACCAGGCGAGAATACAAGGCCTTATAACCCCGGTCAGTCCCAGAGTCTCAGGATTTGTGACCGAAGTAAATATCAAATTGCATTCCAGGGTGAAGGCGGGGGATGTTTTGTTCCAATTGGATAAACGCCCTTTCGAGATTGCCATTGACATGGCAGAAGCTGAAATAGACAATACAACACAATCCGTTGCTGCGAGTGGAGCTTCAGTAAAATCTTCTGCAGGGAAGCTAGGGGTTGCCAAGGCCCAGTTGGACAGGGCACAAAGAAACTGGGACAGGGTTCAAAAGGTGATGCGTGAGAATGAAGGCGCACTATCTGAGGCGGATAAAGATCAGGCTGAGACAGCGTTACTTCAGGCCACCGAACAGGTTGCT
Organism: Flavobacteriaceae bacterium; assembly: GCA_020347545.1. Classification (GTDB taxonomy): domain Bacteria; phylum Bacteroidota; class Bacteroidia; order Flavobacteriales; family Flavobacteriaceae; genus Lutimonas. Next base: position 1,665,533 of record CP070731.1, read on the forward strand.
TCGGCAGAGGCCAGTCTTGAGAGGGCCAAACAATCTTTGGGTGAGTCGGGCCCGGACAACCCAAAAATAAGGCGGGCGGTTCAAAAACTTGAAAAAGCACAACTTGACCTGGAATTTTCTACGGTTATCGCTCCAACTGATGGGGTCATTGAAAGTTTTGATGTCGATCTGGGCTATTACGCGAATGCGGGGCAGCCGATCACCACCTTGATATCCAGTTCTGATGTATGGATCCAGGCCAATTTAAAGGAAAACAATCTTTCAAAAATGAACCTGGAGGATGAAGTAGAGTTCTCACTTGATATTGCACCGGGAAAAATTTATAAGGGAAGGGTAAGGAGTATTGGTTTTGGTGTAGCAACAGACCAGACGAATAAGGGCGGATTACCATCGGTTTCAGAAAAAAAAGGATGGTTACAAGATCCACAGAGGTTTCCTGTTATCATTAGTTGTGACGATCCTGAGGTAAAGAATCTTTATCGATTAGGAGGTCAGGTAGATGTAGTGGTCTATACAGGAGATAATTTTTTGCTCAACTCAATTGCAGGTTTTAGATTAAGGTTTATTTCTATTTTGTCATATGTCAGGTAGAATCAAAAAAATATCATTTTTATCAAT
>CP070731.1:1666250-1671649 GCA_020347545.1 Flavobacteriaceae bacterium
GTTCTGGTAACTGGGGTCAGCAGCACTCTGGTGTAAACTATCACTTTATCAGATATGCTGATGTATTGTTAATGGCTGCTGAAGCGGCTGTAGAAACAAATGATTTAACAAAAGCGTTAGGCTATGTTAATCAGGTTCGCGAAAGAGCATTGAACAGTACGACCATAAAAGCAACTGACGGAGTTACAGATGCTGCAAATTATGACATTGGATTGTATCAGCCAGGTGATTTTGGTTCTCAGGATATGGCAAGAACTGCTGTTAGAATGGAAAGAAGATTGGAACTTGGTATGGAAGGACACCGTCTGTTTGATTTAAGAAGATGGGGTAATATGCCACAGGTTATGAATGACTACGTTGATAACGAATCAAGAACCATTCCTAACTTTGGTCCTAAGACTTCTCAAGTTGAGTCGAAACACAATTTGTTCCCTGTGCCGGTTGGTGCAATTGACCAAAGTAGTGGTACATTGGGGCAAAATCCTGATTGGGGATCTTGATAAAGATATTTTATCTTAATTTTCTAAAACAGAGCATTGAAAAATGCTCTGTTTTTGTATTTTTAGGCCTTAAAAGAAATCTACTATGTTCATGAAAAATATTATTGTTTTTCTTCTAACCACTACCCTTTTAATATCCTGTTCAAAATCTGATCTGTCAAATACAGATAAGATGTTTAAGCAACTCGATGCATCAATGAGCAACATTGACTTTTCCAATGACCTGATTGAAAATGACAGTTTGAATTATATGGCTTATGCCTATATGTATATGGGCGGAGGAGTTTCTGCCGGCGATATAAATAATGATGGCCTGATTGATCTTTACTTCACTGGTAATATGGTAGAGAATAAACTCTATTTGAACAAAGGTAATCTTCAGTTTGAAGATATCTCTGAATCTGCAGGGGTTGCCGGTGATAACAGGTGGTTTACAGGGGTTACAATGGCCGACGTAAACAATGATGGTTTCCTGGACATCTACTGCTCCGTTGCCGGAAAATTTGATCCTAAGGACAATTTATTGTTTATCAATAACGGAGACAATACCTTTTCAGAAAAAGCCGAATCCTATGGAATTGCAGACATTGGCAATACAATTCAATCTACTTTCTTCGATTACGACCTGGACGGTGATCTCGATCTGTACGTAGCCAACTACCCTCCTACCAATTTTAATGCCCCTAATAACTATTACGCATTTAAAATGTCGAATCCAAAGGATATTGAAACAGACAAATTATTTCGAAATGATGGTGATATTTTTACTGATGTAACAACTGAAGCTGAAATTAGATCCTTTGGCCTGACTAACAGTGCTACGGTTGGTGATATCAACAATGATGGCTGGCCTGACCTTTATATTTCCAATGATTTTAACGTGCCTGATTTTCTTCTTATCAACGATGGTGACGGTACCTTTAGCGAACATTCAAAGGAATTAACAAAACAAACCGCGCTCTATGGAATGGGGGTTGATATAGCTGATTTTAACAATGATCAACTTCTTGACATTATCCAGATGGATATGACTCCAGGTGACAACAGAAGGTCTAAGGCTAATATGGCAGGAATGAACCCGGACTTGTTCTGGGGCACAGTGAATGCAGGATTTCACTACCAGTACATGCAGAATCAATTACAAATGAACAATGGGAATGTCCACGATTCCCTCCCAGCCTATAGTAACATAGCTAGAATTGCAGGTCTCGCAACAACCGACTGGAGTTGGGGCCCTCTTTTTGCCGATCTTGATAATGATGGCTGGAAAGACATTTTTATCTCAAACGGAACCCGCAGAGAGATTAACAACAAAGATTACTTTAACAAACTTAAAAATGAACAAATCACCAAGGAGCAATACCTTGAGAAATCATTGGCTATTCCGTCTGAAAAAATAGACAATTTTGTTTTTAGAAATAACCACGACCTTACATTTGAAAAAATGAATAAAGCTTGGGGAATTGAATTCCCGGGATGGTCAAACGGTTGCGTATATGCCGATTTGGATAACGATGGAGATCTTGAAATCGTTATCAACAATATCGATGACAAGGCCGCTATATTTGAAAATTCAAGTTCCGAGACCAATAACTTTATAACCTTAAATTTCAAGGGGCCCGAAAAAAATAACAATGGCCTTGGGGTAAAAGCCTTATTGAGCTCAAAGGGTGTAAACCAGTTTCAGGAAATGACATTAACACGAGGGTTTCAATCCTCAGTAGCACCGCAGTTGCATTATGGTTTGGCAGATGCTGATATTGTGGATGAGATCCAGATTACCTGGCCAGATGGAAAAATGCAGGTTCTTAAAGATGTGGAAGTCAATCAGTTTCTCACTATTAACTATGAGAATGCCAATTATGATACAAAACCTTCTAATACTTCTAAGGAGTTGTTATTCAAAACGGAAACTGATCCTTCCATTGTAACAAATCACAAACATTCCGAAAACGTATACGATGATTTTAAGGACCAGGTATTGCTTCCTCATAAAATGTCAAATTTTGGCCCGGGATCGAGTGTCGGAGATCTCAATGGAGACAAGCTTGACGACTTTGTGATTGGTGGTGCACATAATAACCAAACCGCAATATATTATCAGACTTCTGAAGGATTTGAACGTCAGCACTTTCCTGATGTTGATAATGACAGCGATCGTGAGGACCTTGGAAGTTTGATCTTTGATGCGGACGGCGACGGGTTTAATGACCTGTATGTTGTAAGCGGTGGTGCAGAATTCGATTATGATTCAGAGTTATTGCAAGATCGACTTTACCTGAATGACGGTCAGGGAAATTTATCAAAATCAACCTCTGCGCTTCCTGAGATGATCATCAGTGGCTCAAGAGTTGAAGCCTTCGATTATGACAAAGATGGTGATTTGGACCTGTTTGTCGGAGGAAGGGTTCTCCCAAAAAATTATCCAATGCCCACCAGCAGTTATATTCTTGAGAATGTAAGTACCGAGGGACATCCGAAATTTGTAAATGCTACGGAAAAAATTGCTCCGGGCCTTATCGATCTTGGCATGGTAACAGACGCCAGCTGGACCGATTATGACAATGATGGCTGGACGGATTTGATTGTAGTTGGTGAATGGATGCCCATCACAGTCTTCAGAAATAACCGCGGTAGCTTTGAAAACATTACTCAAAAATTAAACCTGCAGGATGCAACGGGCTGGTGGTTCAGTATTACCGAAGGAGATTTTGACAATGATGGCGATCTTGACTTTATTGTAGGGAACCTAGGTTTGAATTATAAATACAAAGCGAATGAAGAAGAAACTTTTGACATCTATCTGAATGACTTTGATAAAAACAAGTCTAATGATATTGTTCTGAGTTACTACGATGATGGAGAAAAATTTCCGGTAAGGGGAAGACAGTGTTCCTCAGAGCAAATCCCTGCCATCAAAAAGAAATTCAAAGATTATGATGCCTTCGCGGTAGCTACCCTGGAAGATGTTTATACCAAAAAATCACTGGAGAATTCCCTGCATTATCAGGTAAGGTCTTTTGCAAGTGTTTACATGGAAAATAAGGATGGAGAATTTGTTATTCATGCTTTGCCAAATATGGCACAGATTTCAAGTATCAACCAGATTCTCGTAACCGATTTTAACAAAGATGAGCATCTTGATCTGGTTATAGCTGGAAATCTATATGCCTCAGAGGTAGAAACGCCCAGAAATGATGCCGGTGTTGGTTTGTTCCTTGAAGGAAATGGTAAAGGAGAATTCAAGGCCCTGCAACCTCTTGAAAGCGGCCTGTACATTCCGGGAGATACCAAGGATTTATCCATGATCAGGATAAAGGATAAAACATATATTCTTGCTGCCAAGAATGATGACTATGTCCAATTTATTGAGGTCATGAGCGGTACTTAAACATATGTTCAAGAAACTATTTTCGGAATTCAGAATTCCGTTGCGCTATCATCTTTTATTTTGGCTGATCTATTTTGTTTTCAATTTTTTTAGGTTCGCCACGATAAACAATGACTATTGGTATTCGTTGAAATCCAATTTGATAGAGTTCCCACTGAATATCATCATTACATATTTTACGATCTATTATTTGATCCCGAGGTATATCCTAAAGAAAAAATACCTGCAATTTTTATTGCTTTTCATCTCATCATTGATGATTTTTTATTTGGTTAGAACGGGGCTGAACTATATACTTGTTTCAGAAAACATTTGGCCCGAAGCTCAGGGAAACCAGGAACCCTTCACGGTGATCCATGTGGTAGAACTCATAATTGGAGCCATTTATGTCATTGCGCTGGTTTCCGCCATAAAACTAACTTATGACTGGGCCAATGAAAAAAAAAGGAACGAGGACCTTCAGAGAATTCAGTTGCAAACCGAACTGAATTTTTTAAAATCACAGATACAACCTCATTTTTTCTTTAACACCCTGAACAATTTATACGCCTTGGTTATAAAACAGTCTCCCAATGCTCCCAATGTAGTGATGAAACTATCGGAGATCATGCAGTATGTATTGTATGAGGTGAAGGAACCCAAGATCAGTTTGATGAAATCCATCAACTACTTGTACAGTTATTTGGAATTGGAAAAATTACGTTACGGAGACCGGGTAAAATCTGAAATTAGTATCGATGGAGATATCGATGAAGTTGAAGTTCCTCCACTCTTGTTTCTTCCATTTATCGAGAACTGTTTTAAGCACGGAGCCCGCAATCAGGAAGACATAAATGTGTTGATAAGCTTTGTTGTTAAAGACAATTTTCTTTACTTTACCGTTACGAATAATTACGTCAAACAGAACGGCGAAAAGCCAAAACATGGCATAGGAATTGAAAATGTAAAAAGAAGGCTTCAACTTCTTTACGGATCGGCTTATAGTTTAAAGACGAGAGCCAAAGGAAATGAATATAGTGTGAATTTGAAATTACCTCTCGATGAAGATTAAGTGTATCATTATTGACGACGAACCCCTCGCTGCAGAGGTGATAGAAACCCATCTGCAGGAATTCTCCAACATTGAATTACTGGGAAGTTTCACCAATCCTCTTGATGCTTTACAGATCATTGAAAACGGAGAAGTGGATGCCGTTTTTATCGATATCAATATGCCAAAAATGAATGGGCTTGATTTTATTAAAACCCTTGATTCAAGGCCTCACTTCATTATAACAACCGCTTACAGAGAATACGCCGTTGAAAGTTTTGATCTGGATGTACTCGATTATCTGGTGAAGCCGGTTCCTTTTACGCGTTTTCTAAAATCGATCAATAAGTTGTCTCAGAAGTTTATGAGTGAGCAGACAGCTGAAAATGCACCATCAAATGTGGAAAAATCCTTTATTTTCCTTAAGGTTGATAAAAAACTCATCAAAATAAAGTTCGAAGACATCTACTTTATTGAG
>CP070731.1:1671749-1678417 GCA_020347545.1 Flavobacteriaceae bacterium
TCAAATCCTTTTGTTATAAATCGCAACAATAGTCCGGTTAACATCGTTACTCCTCCGGCCAATAGAATTCCTTCGAGGGCACCATCATTATAGTACCAGCTTACCAGGCCGGATACAAGCATAAATCCCCCATTGAACAAGAGGAGGATTCCCATCAACTGTAATATGATCTTGAAATTGAATTTCTGCATGTTCCGATCAGTTAAAAAACCGCTCCACTTTGGAAATGGTATTTGGGAAACAGCATACAACAACTTTATCCCCTTCCTGAATTTTAAAATCTCCCAGGGCAATAAGGCCTGTATTATCTCGTATTACACCACCGATTATGGCGTTACGGGGGAACCTTAGGTCTTTAATAGGTTTTCTGGTTATTTTAGATTTTGTATGTGCTTGAAATTCGAGAATTTCAGCGTTTACATCATTTAAAATCGTCATTTCAACAACATCGCCCTTTCTGATATATCTGAAGATACTGTTGGCCGCGAGAAGTTTTTTATTGATAAGTGTATCGATCCCAATATTTTTACTAAGACTGAAATAGTCAACGTTCTGAACCAAGGCAATGGTCCGGTCAACACCTTTTGACTGAGCTACCAGACAAGACATTATATTGGTCTCGGACCGTCCCGTTACAGCTACCACGGCATCCATATCCGACACATTTTCTTCTTCAAGAAGATCAACATCTCTGCCGTCACCATATATAACCAGGGCATTGGGAAGCTCTTCAGCCAGTTCGATGGCACGTTTTTTCTTGTATTCGATGAGCTTAATATTCAAATTATTTCCACAAAGGTCACGTGCTGTTTTCTGCCCTATTTTACTTCCGCCAAGTATCAATACATTTTTAATAGGTTTATTTTTTACGGCAGAAAGCCCATTTAATTCCTCAACTCCTTCAGGAAGCGTAATGAAATAAACCTGATCACCCACTTTGAAAACGGTATCACCCCTTGGTATGATCGTTTCAGAAGAATTCTTCCTCTTGATAATGACGGGCATAAAATTTATTCCGGCATAGATCCCTGCCGACTCCATTACGGTTTTACCAACGAAAGGTGCTGATTTCGATAGAATCATGGCAACCATGGTCAATTTTCCACCTTCAAATTCATGCGTCTCATTAAAGGTTGCATTTTCAAGTAATAGTTTAATTTCATTTGTGGCCAGCTCTTCTGTGGATATCAGCTCGTCAATGCCTAATTCTGAAAAATTAATTTTTTCTTTGTTATCTGTAAACTCTGAATTACTAATTCTTGCAATTGTCTTTTTTGCCCCTAGTTTTTTGGAGATGACGCAGGCCGTAATGTTGGTCGTTTCAGAAGAGGTTACAGCGATAAAGAGGTCTGTTTGATCGATGTTTGCATTCTTTAATGCTTTTATGGATGTCGCATCCTTCTGAAGGGTTTTGATATCTAATTTTGAACCGGCGTAGAGTAACCTGTCTTTATCACTATCGATCAGAATAATATCGTGTGATTCATAAGAAAGAAGTTTTGACAGGTGAAACCCGACTTCTCCCGCCCCGGCAATAATTATTTTCATCTATACCAAATTGACTGCATATTCAATAAACTTGTTGGAAAACACAGTATTGAATGTACAAATGTATTACAATTCTTTTACAATTTTGGGTTGATCAAAGCACAAAAATTGCATAAAGAAATAAAAAATATGATCATTAAAGAATGGAAAAAAGAAGACAGGCCCCGGGAAAAATTATTTTCAAAGGGCAGATTGGCTTTATCAGATTCAGAGCTTCTGGCAATTCTGATTGGTTCAGGTAACGAAAAGGAATCTGCTTTGGAAATCGGAAAAATGATACTTTCCGGATCGCAAAACAGCCTGGGGATATTATCTAAAACCAGCTTTCAGAATCTATTAAAATACAAGGGAATTGGAAAAGTAAAGGCGTCAGTAATCATTGCGGCGCTTGAACTTGGAAAGCGCAGTCTGCAATCGAAACCCGGTTCAGGAAGGAAATTGAATAATTCAAATCTGGTATTCGAGATTATGCAACCTTTGATCGGAGATCTCGAGCATGAAGAATTCTGGATTCTCTTATTGAATAATTCCAATACACTTATTCATAAATGGAGGTTGAGTAAGGGAGGAATCACGGCAACGCTTGTTGATGTGCGTCTCATTTACAAAAAGGCACTGGAATTTGGAGCAACAAGTATAATATTGTGTCATAATCATCCTTCAGGCAATTTGCGGCCAAGTAAGGCAGATGTGAATCTGACTAGAAAAGTGAAAAACGGGGGCGGCATTCTGGATATACAAATACTGGATCATATCATAATTACTGAGCGGAGTTACTTCAGTTTTGCCGATGAGGGTAAATTGTGAGTATTGATTCCGAAGGATGAACAAAGAGTATTCTTTTCGGGAAAGAGATTTTATATTAAGCATTATAAAGTTTACATTTGAATTGTAAAACTCACCGAATATGCTTTTAGTCTATACCCACAAGGTTACTCCAAGATTGACTTATATTTTCAGGCATATTTTTGTCAGGATACTTCATATTGAAGTTGGGTTTACAACGAAAATAGAAGAGTTTATCGGGCACGATGGCCCCAAGTTCTCTTATACCAGACAACCTCTGGGGAATGAATTGTTTGTCAAATCCAACGAATTGTTGTTTACGCAGGGGATAGACTATGTTGAGGTTAATATGGTGGAGTGGGATGATGATCCCTGTTTTTTTCAAACCAATTTTGGTGGCCTGGTCCCCTGTGATATTTTTGCCGCAAGTTTTTATCTTATAAGCAGGTATGAAGAGTACCTGCCGCATGTAAAGGACCAGTATGAACGTTTTCCTGCCGCCGAAAGCCTTGCCTTTCAGAACAACTTTCTGGATAGGCCGGTTATTGATGTATGGGCCTATAAATTTCGCAGTATTCTCATTTCTTTTTTTAAAGATAATGAGCGTGATTTAATAAGTACGAAACGCAAATTCAACTATATTTCTACCATTGATATTGATAATGCCTATCAGTTTAAACACAAAGGGTTTACAAGGAACGTTGGTGGAATTTTAAAGGATCTGTTTCAATTTGACCTTGGGAACGTGTGGATGAGGTTTCTTGTTGTCTTTGGGATCAGGCGTGACCCCTATGACATGTACAAGAGACTTCTGACAATGAAAAAGAAGTATAATATCAGAACCATATTTTTCTTTTTGTTAGGTGAATACAGCACCTTTGATAAGAATATCTCTGCCGGTAATTCGAATTATAAATTGCTGATAAAAAATATTGCGGACTACGCCGAAGTCGGAATTCACCCTTCTTATTTCAGTATGAAAAATGAGTCCAAGATTAAGAAGGAAAAGGAAATACTGGAGAAAATCGTTAATTTTCCAATTCAAAGGTCAAGACAACATTATTTAAGAATTGAATTGCCTGAAACCTATCAGCATCTGGTCGATCTGGAAATCAAGGAAGAGTATTCAATGGGATATGCTTCTCATTATGGATTCAGGGCAAGCACGTGTACCCCCTTTTATTTTTACGATTTGGATTTTGAAATCCAAACCCCATTAAAAGTATTTCCTTTCGCGGCAATGGATGCCACATTAAATGATTATTTGAAATTTACACCAAAGAGATCATTCAATACCATTATGAAACTGGCGAAGGAAGTCAGGAAAGTAGATGGGACACTCATTACAATATTTCATAACGAATCTGTTAGTGGTTCGGGGCGATGGAGAGGCTGGGGCCGCCTTTATGAGGGGCTTATCATTGAATTTAATAAAGTGCTTTAACCCTCTTAAACCAAAGTTCCCGATAATATGGTTTTCACCTGGAATTCGCAGATATGATCAATTTTATTCCGCATAATCAAATAGACAGATCAAAATACGATGCTTGTATAAAGAATTCCAAGTCAAGAAGAGTGTATGCCTTTAGCTGGTACCTCGATACGGTTTGCGAGACCTGGGATGTTCTCGTAAAAGGAGACTATGAGGTGGTTATGCCGGTTCCAAAAAGAAGGAAATACGGATTCACTTATGTCATTACTCCCGCATGGGTTCAACAACTAGGCATTTTTTCATCTGAAGACATCCCTGTTGACGAAATTGAGATTTTTAAGGGATTCTTAGACTCGAATTTTCATTGGATTGATTATCACTTTAACGCTGCTAATCAGGTTTCTGATAAAAGGATAGAGGTCAAAAAAAATTATCTAATACCTCTCGAAGGTGAAATGGGTGCGATTTTAAAGAATTACAACAAGAACAGAAGGAGGGCGTCATCCGGGAATTTTAATCAATTCGTTCTGGACAAGGAAGGTGATCCGGACTTGTTTTTTAAGCATTACCAAAACATGGAAAAACCCTATAAATTGGAGGAAGACGTGCTTAATAAACTATACCGGCTGACTCTTGGAAATACCAGGAGTATTCGCGTTTGGAACGTTTTTGAAGGAAAAGACTTTACAGGTGGCTTGATATGGGTAAAGGACGAGGAAAGGATAACATATTTATTGCCGGTAGCTAATGAAAAGGCAAAGAAGGAAAATGTCCCCACATTTATCATCAACGAGTTGATTAAAGACCATTTGAACCAAGGGTTGATTTTGGATTTTGAGGGCTCAATGCTTAAAGGAGTGGCAAATTTCTATAAGAGTTTTGGTGCCATCGAGGAAAACTACTATTTTTTCAAAAAGAGATTTTTATAACATGCCTGATCCCTTAAAGATTTGTTTTTTAGCAGACAGACATCATTTGTTCGACGATCGGATCTACTGGAAGATGGCTGTACCTCTGGTTTCAGAAGGGTTTGAAGTCCATTATTTGCTGATTGGAGATGCAAACAGCGCTGGCATCACCAAGGAAGGAGTGAAATACAGTATCTGGAAAACAAAAACTTTTTCACAAAATCGATGGATCAATTTTGTTTTGAAAAGGCTCAATCCAAATCATAATTACAGAAAATTATTCAAAAAAGCAGCAGGACTTCAGGCGGATATTTATCATTTTCACGATTTATGGATCAACAGAATAGCAGTAAAATTAAAGAAGCTGGCTCATCGTCCCGCGGTATTTTATGATGCTCGAGAACCCTATGCTGAGGATTATTTGTCCTATGTGAAAATGGGTTTCAAATTACCTGTAAAACTTTTTGCGCGTTGGGTGGATTCCTGGGAGAAGAAAAAAGCATTGAATTACGATCTTATAATAGCTAATGAATCTAAAGTTCAGCAGAATTTTGCTCGTGTTGTTGGAAATGAAAAGTCAATTGTTTTATATAATTATGGTGATGTATTTTTGACAGATAATACAAGGCCGGAACCTGAAAAAGAATATGATTTGATCTACACGGGATCAATATCCAGATTGAGAGGGGCCATGAAGATTTTAGAAGCTGTAAAAATTATAAAGCAGGAGATCCCATCCTTTAAATGTCTTTTTATTGGAACCTATTATCCGGCATCATTAAAGAATGAAATGTATTTTTTTCTGGAACAAAATAACCTGGAGGAACAGGTGCTTCTAATGGATGCTGTTCCCTATGTTGAAATAGGGGAATATTATAGCCGAAGCAAAATTGGTTTGCTGGTCTTACAACGGGTTAAAACATATCAAATAAGTATGCCCATCAAGCTTTTTGAGTATATGACTTTTGGTTTACCTATAATTGGAAGTAATTTTGGTCATATAAGCGATTATCTCAAAAAGGATAGTTGCGGGCTTATAGTGGATCCTTCAAGTCCCATGGAAATTGCAAATGCTGCCATAAAACTTTTAAAGGATCAAAAGCTCTATGCGGCATTCAGTGAAAATGGGAGAAAGGCTGCAGAAAGCAAGTACAAATGGGAAAATGAGTTTCGAAAATTATTAGGTCATTATAAAAAAGCTCTGGATGAAAGATAACTCCAAGAAGAGCAATTCCGGATTTCGCAGGGATTTTCTCTGGTATGCCATTGGGTCAATATTTCCTATGCTGGCGGGCTTTTTGAAAACACCCATTTTTACCCGACACTTCAGTAGTGAGTCATTTGGACAGCTGGGCCTGGTTGGAATAACCTTTAGTTTTCTTGGTATATTATTGTTTTCCTGGATAAGTTCATGCCTGTGGCGATATTATGGAAAATTCAAATCCTCCGGTAATTTGAGCCTGTTGTACAGTAATTTGTCGTTTCTTTTTGCAGCTTCGTTCATTTTCTTGATTTTCCTGAGCAGTTATTGGTATTTCTCTGCTGAAAATGAACTGATTCAGTCTTTAGTTTTCTATTCCTTTTTGTTTTTGGTTTTTAACCAGATCTATATGGCCTACATGGTCATCGCCAGGCTAATGGGAAGCGCCTCTTTTTATAATTTGGTTCAAGGTATCAGAACCACATCGGGTCTGCTGGTTTCGCTTTTTTTTGTTTTTTTTCTCGATTATCCGATCACGGCTTTGGTCAGTAGCCTTGCACTGGTGGATTTCCTTTGCATTGCATATCTTTTTATTAGCAATCCTGCTAAGGTTAAGCTAAGAATTCACCTTGTGAATAAAACAGTTTTGAAAGAATTGGTCAGCTATGGTTTTATGGGACTCATCCTGAATCTGGCCTTGTTAAGCATTTCCTATACCGATCGATACGTAATTGCCCTGTTTTACGATTTGGAGGAGGTTGGTATCTACGATCAGGTGGCCAAAATTTCTCAA
>CP070731.1:1678517-1681294 GCA_020347545.1 Flavobacteriaceae bacterium
CTAAACTTGTCATGATATTGCTTCTTGCCACAAGCGTTGGTTTTTCTCAGAATGATCAAAGCTCATCGGGCTCAGATTCGCATGATCACGATCACGATCACGAGCATGAGCAGGTTCAGGAATCTACAGCTTCTCAAAATACCGCTACATCACAAAGTCATTCAGGTCATCAGTCTCATGACGAGCAGTACAGGATTATCGATTCGATAATAGAAGTTCAAACCAGCAGTAAAGAACATGCCAGAGAGTTTGGCAAACTAGTGATACAAGACGAAGGAGGAAGAATGAAACCGGTGAACACTTTTGCTTCAGAACTTCTAAGAAAAGTGAGCAAAAAGGATACTTACAAGGATATGGACGCAAATCAAGTGATCGTTTCCATGTTGACAAATCCAAGAGCATGGTATTTTGTTCCTTTCATCTACATCAAACGTGAAAACACCAAAGTAAGAGATCTTTTAGGAATACCCCACGACCAGAAATATGCACGTTTCTCAGATCTTTTTACTGAACGCGGGGAGTATAAATTGACCGATGAGGTGGGAAAAGCCCATAAGAAGAAAATAAAGGATAAATACGAAGAAAGTATTTTGAATATAGACGGTAGGGCCAATTTGCTTTTTGGCGCCCTGGGAGGTTCAATTTTCAAATTCTTCCCTTTACCGGAAGACAAGAATAATTCCTGGTTCTCATTCATCGAAGTAAGGCATTCAGGATTTAAAGGAGAAGATTCACTCTATGTGAGTAATATTCTCCCGCTTTATGCAGGTGAAGTAATAGAAGCTGCAAAAACAAAAGACTATACAACTGCTGAGGAATATTTGGGAAGCATCCACAAATTTCAGCAGCGATACGGTTCAGAGGTAATGCCATCTGAGAGAAAAGTTGAGCTTGAATTGTTTTACAATGAGTATGACATTTTCAAGTCACTTTTTAAGTACTATATGTACGCCAGTTTACTCATGTTCATCGTGGTGATCATCAATATTTTCAATGATAAAAAATTAATTCGTAATCTGATAAATATTTGTACCGGAATCATTCTGCTTCTTTTCGTTTATCATACGATTGGATTGGGAATCAGATGGTATATTTCAGGCCATGCACCCTGGAGCAATGGTTATGAATCCATGATCTATGTATCCTGGGCCACCATGTTTTTCGGAGTTATTTTTGGAAAAAGATCACCGCTTACCCTGGCGGCTACTACTTTTGTGACCTCCATGCTGTTGATGGTCGCTCACTGGAACTGGATGGATCCGTCAATAGGGAACCTTGTGCCGGTTCTGGATTCATATTGGCTAATGGTACATGTGGCGATTATTGTTGCAAGTTACGGTCCGTTCACCATTGGAATGGTTCTGGGGATGCTCGCATTGATCCTCTACATCTTCACCACCAAGAAGAATAAGAAAAAAATGAACCTTGCTATCAATGAGATCACCTCGATCAATGAAATGTCCCTAACGATAGGGCTGGTATTGTTGACGATTGGAAATTTCCTTGGAGGAATATGGGCGAATGAAAGCTGGGGAAGGTACTGGGGATGGGATCCCAAAGAAACCTGGGCATTGATCAGTATTATGGTATATGCCTTTTTGCTTCATATGCGCATTATACCGGGATTAAAAAGTAAGTATACTTTTAATATGGTTGCAGTCTTTGCCTTTGCATCAATTTTGATGACCTACCTGGGTGTGAATCATTTGCTTTCGGGCTTACATTCTTATGCCGCTGGTGAATCAGCTGCGGTACCGAATCAAATTTGGGGATGGTTGATTATATCTTTGATTTTAAGTATTTTAGCATACTTTAAGTTTAAGAGATTTTACAAGAAAAAACCAAAGAAAAAATAAAGAAAAAATAAAGAAAAAATGAAAAAATCAATTTTAGCGTTTTTATTTATTCTTGTGGTATTTGGAGCCTGCAAGAAAGATACAAACAACAAGCAAAATGCAGAGGTGATCAAAGAAGAAACTCCGACTCAGGCTACTGAGACCATTTACCAGTTTAAGGTAAATGACCTTTATGGAGAGACGTTCGACTTTTCAAATTTGAAAGGCAAGAAAGTTATGGTTGTTAACACGGCATCTGAGTGTGGTCTAACGCCTCAATATGCCGAGCTTCAAAAATTATACGATACCTATAAGGATCAAAACTTTGTTATTGTGGGATTTCCGGCCAATAATTTTGGTGGACAGGAGCCCGGGACCAACATGGAAATTGCAGCTTTTTGCAAAGAGAATTATGGAGTAACGTTCCCGATGATGTCAAAGATTTCTGTGAAAGGAGCCGACATGCATGAGGTTTACCATTTCTTAACTGAGAAAAGTAAAAACGGACTACAGGATTCAGAAGTTTCCTGGAACTTTCAAAAATATCTGTTGAATGAAAAAGGTGAGCTGGCCAAGGTGATAGAGCCTCGAACCTTACCAACCGATCCTATGGTGGTGGAATGGATCGAGACCAAATAAAAGACGGAACATACAGGATTCAGATTGCTTTTAAAAAATCAAGACACCTTCAAAATTTGGAGGTGTTTTTTTGTCATTAATGTTTGTAGAAAAGCCATAAACCCATTAGCTTCGTAATTCATCCTAATCCTGATCAAATAAATTTTATAAACGTCATATTGCCCATTCCTTTGCAAAAGTTGTTTACCTATAAAATAACTGAGGCAGAGGCTGATTTTATTGAAATCGGAACCAGGGTAGCTGTCCCGTTTGGAAAGTCAAAAATCTATACGGCAATCGTTTTTGAAAAGCACCATGAAGAGC
>CP070731.1:1681394-1683908 GCA_020347545.1 Flavobacteriaceae bacterium
ATGTAAACATCCTTGCCATAGTTTTGACTTTATGAAACGCCAAGCTAGTTAACAAAATATATTATCTTTAATCAAAATTGCAGATGTCTTGTCAACATCTTGAGTTTTGTAATACAAAAGTTGACTCAATATCCACTGGCAATCTTGACACATTGGGAAATATTCACGACTTTAAATGGATAGACATATCAGCAGTTATCTGGGCTTTTACCTGTCTGTGAAATTGTAACTTTTCTGGTTTTTTAAAAAGAATACTCTCAGTACTTTCCAAACTCTTTATCATCAAGCCTAATAGTTTTCTGAGAGTAATATGACTCTTGATTCTCATATGCAAGTTGTTCCTGGTCACTTGATAGATTGCTTTCTCGTTCAACCCAGGATGTATTATCATTGATAACCTGTACATTACTTCTATAATCTTCCATAAGCTTGAATTGTCCAAGCATGGTCCGCAGTTCATCAGCCTGGGCTGAAAGTTCCTCTGCAGCAGCAGCAGATTCTTCAGCATTAGCAGTGTTCTGCTGCGTAACTTTGTCGATCTGGGTCAATCCTCTGTTAACCTCGGAAATTCCTTGGGCCTGCTGGTTTGAAGATTCTGCAATACCACCAATTAACTGGGCTGTTTGTGAAACATCATTAACAATTTGACCAAGCGCATCTGCTGTCAAGTTAGCAATATCACTCCCCTTTGCTGTCTTTTCCGCAGACCCTTCAATAAGCTGGGTGGTTTCTTTGGCCGCTTTGGCACTTCTGGCTGCCAGATTACGAACCTCTTCAGCCACTACCGCAAAACCCTTTCCATGCTTTCCTGCCCGAGCTGCTTCCACTGCTGCATTCAAGGCGAGGAGGTTGGTCTGAAAGGCAATTTCATCAATAACCTTGATGATCTTTGAAATATTCTGACTCGAATTATTTATTTCATCCATGGCAGCAACCATCTCCTGCATCTGCCTATTGCCTTTTTCAGCAGCAGACTTGGACTGTTCCGATAACTGGTTTGCCTGGTTGGCCCTTTCCGCATTGCTCTTGGTTTGTTCGCCGAGTTCAACAAGAGAACTGGTGATTTCCTCAAGGGATGACGCCTGTTCTGTAGCGCCCTGGGATAGAGACTGACTGGCATTGTTAACTTGACCTGCACCTGCGTTCATCTGATCAGCTGCTGAATTTAACTGGCTCATCAACTGGTTAAGATTCTGGTTTGCCTTCCCAAGAGGTACTTTTATTAATCCGCTTGCCTTAAATGTAAAATCACCGGCAGCCAGTTTTTTAAAAGCTGCAAGAATCTCTTCCTCAAGGTCTGTGGCAAAATTATCCATGGCAGTAGCCATTATACCAATCTCATCTCTTCTTTTCATCTGAAGACGATAGGATAGATTCCCTTTATTAATTTCCTGTATCATTCCAATTATCTTACTTATTGGATTGGATATATTTGAGGAACCAACTATCGCAAAAAGTAACCCGACCAGGAAGATCGCCAGACTGACCCACAACCCTCTTACCTGATTTTTCTGTTTCAAAAGCATTAAATCATCCATTTTCAGCCCCAGCAACAATGTACCAACCTGTTCATCACTGTCGCCAATTCTTCCTTTAATGGGGGACGAAATGTTTAATAACTTTTTCTCTACAAAGCTTTCCGTTTCTGTGCCCACAGTAGTATAATTAATATCCTGGGCATTTTCTTTATTGTGCTCATAGAAAATTTCGTTGTTTCCGTTATACACAATGATGTAGCTGAGATTCTCCAAACTCTTGACACCTTCAAGCGCTTCATTAACAGAATCCTGATCCTCGAATTCCAAACCAACACCGACGCCGAAAGAGACAGCATTTATAAGAGATTTGCTATTCTCTTCCATTAGTTCAATTAACTGCTGGTGCTGACGGGGGGCGATAACTAAAATGAGTACCAGGCATATAAGGATGGAAAACAACAGAACAGGTAAAATCATCTGTGTTTTTATAGACTGGATATATGCAACCTTTTTGTTATTGTCCATCATACTTTTCTGATCTCCTTAAAAGAGCGGGCACCAATGCGATTAAAAGACCTCGACTGGTACAAGGTCACATCAGGTAAAAATCTAAGTTTATTTTTCAAATACACGTGAGGCATTTTCAATCATGTCAGGATTTATTTCTAAATGTAAATAATCCACCATTTTATTGTTTACGCTGTAAGTAACCTTCTCCGGATAGGATATGGAATTACCAGGCGAAGTTCCTGCAAGATTTTCCTTGACCAATTCAGCAGCCTGGCGGCCAAGGTCACGATAATCCACCTCAAGGGCATACAGGGCCCCAGCCTTAACCCAGGAAGCTGACAATCCGACAAAGGGAATACGGTTCCGGTAGGTAAACAGTAGAACCTGTTTTGCTGTTTTTCCCGAATAAACTGTTTGGTCGGGAATAGCAAGCAGAACATCAGCATTATTATTGATATGTTTCAATCCTGATATTAATTGTTTCGGTGTGCTGACTTCAACTGCAACAATCTCAATTCCTTTTTTC
>CP070731.1:1684008-1696521 GCA_020347545.1 Flavobacteriaceae bacterium
TGATGTTAAGGAAGTGCTTAAAAAGCATAAGATCACGGAAGTTTATATGATGGTTGCAATTCTGTCTGTTATTGCTGAGCAGAATCCTTTAAAGGCCTGGGAATTGAATATGAATTCCTTGTTCAATATTTTGGAACTCGCCAAAAGCGGTTATATAAAAAGGTTGTTCTGGCCAAGTTCCATTGCGGTATTTGGGCCTGACACTCCCAAAGAAATGACGCCTCAGGATACGGTGATCAAACCTTCGACAGTTTATGGGATCAGTAAACTGGCCGGAGAGAACTGGTGTTCTTATTACAGCAATAAATACGGGGTTGACGTCAGAAGTATAAGGTATCCGGGATTAATTAGCTATAAAACTACACCAGGAGGCGGAACAACGGACTATGCGGTAGAAATATTTTACGAGGCAATAAAACGAAAATCGTACAATTGCTTTCTTGAAAAAGATACCGTACTGCCGATGATGTATATGGATGATGCAATCAACGCCACAATAGGGATCATGCAACCTGAATCTCTTCCTTCTTATATTTCCTACAATCTGGGTGCTTTTAGTTTTTCACCCCACGAGCTTGCAGAGGCTATAAAAAATAAAATCCCGGAATTCACAATTAGTTATAATCCTGATGCAAGACAGGAAATTGCAAGGACATGGCCACAAAGTATTGATGACTCTATGGCCCGTAATGACTGGGGTTGGGAGCCCACTGTAGGCCTTGAGGAAATGGTGGATGTTATGTTACAGGGGTTACACTATAATATCTAGTTAGTTTTTACATTTGTTACGTCTAAAAAGTTTCAATTAAAGGGATGTAATCATGAAAAACATATTGGAAAAAAGTTTGCAAACTGCAAAAAGTTATTCTGAATATAAGAATTTAATACTTGATTTGTTGAAACAAGGAAAGTCAACAGGCCCGAATCAGAATGAATCTTTGTTCCATTTCAGTAAACTGAATAATCAGAGAATGAAACGATTGGATAAGCAGACCAAATTAGAAGATGAAACCTTAAGTAAGACACAAAAAATAAACCGAGATTTTACCTGGTTGGTGTTAACAGAGGGCTGGTGTGGTGATGCGGCTCAGACGCTTCCAGTTATTAATAAAATTGCAGAAACAAATAAAAAGATTGACTTAAAAGTGGTGCTGAGGGATGAGAATGAGGAGTTGATGAATCAATTTCTTACAAATGGAAATAAGTCTATTCCCAAATTGATCGTTGTTGATAAAGCCTCAAATGAGGTAGTAGGTTCTTGGGGCCCAAGATCTGAAAAGGCTGCGAAAATGGTGAGCGATTATAAGGAAAAATACGGAAAAGTGGACGCGAAGTTAAAGACCGATCTTCAGAACTGGTACAATCAGGACAAAGGCAAAAATATTGAATTCGAAATGCTCGAATTGATCGATGAATTAATTGTTTAAAAATGATGATTTCCCTTGAGAACCTTGGACCCGAATCGAAAGTTTTTATCTTTCCTTCGAGCAGAAAATTTTACAAGGATGAACTTCCTGTACTGGAAAGGAAAGGTCTTATGTTCTGTGAAGATTTTCGGAATACGGAGATCTTTTTTGAACTGCGCTATGGCCGCTTTCTGGTTTTTATTGTATCCGATGCAACTCCCTTGGATCTGGATCAGCACAATGAATTAATAGGGTTTGTTCAGGGCCTTGAAAAGGATTTTGAGATTGTTTTACTCGATAAGGTGAATGTTTCTTTCAAACAGGGGGAATATATTCAAATGAAGGAAATCCCTGATTTTAAAAAGCTAATAAAAAATAAAGGGGTTTCTCTCAAAACGGTGGTCTTTGACCATATGATCAATACAAAATACGAGTATGAAAATGCCTGGGAAATGCCTGCAGGACAAAGCTGGCTATCCCACTTTTTTAAATAGAAGCTTCCCTGTTGAGCCTTTCTACAAAAGATTCCGGAGTTTCTGCAGTTGAAAGATCAAAATTCCCGCTTTTTGTTCTTCTAAGGGAAGAAAGATGTGCCCCGCTTTTTAACCGAAAGCCAAAATCGCTGGCGATTGATCGGATATAAGTTCCTTTACTGCATACAATCCTAAAAAAGACTTTGGGAAACTCAACCTTTTGGATTTCAAATTCAAAAATTTCAATTTTTCTTGATTTAATTTCTGTTTGCTCTCCTTTTCTGGCCAATTCGTAAAGTCTGACCCCGTCCTTTTTAATGGCAGAGTAGAGTGGGGGTTTCTGTTCTGTAATTCCTATAAAAGAGGTAGCAGTTTCAAGAATGGCCGATTCAGTAATATGATCCGTAGGAAATTCACTGTCAATCTCAGTTTCGAGATCAAAAGAAGGAGTGGTTTGCCCAAGCGTTATACTTCCTGTATATTCTTTTGCCTCTGCCTGAAACTGATCAATTTTTTTTGTCATTTTCCCTGTGCATATTACCAGCAAACCTGTTGCAAGGGGGTCAAGGGTCCCTGCATGTCCCACCTTAATTTTCTTAAGGCTAAATTTTTTTCGAATTGCCCAGCGAATTTTATTCACTGCCTGGAAAGATGTCCAGTGTAAGGGCTTGTCGATGATGAGTATCTTTCCCTCTTTAAATTCTTCAACTTTCATCACATATAAAAATAGGCGTAACCAATTGCAAAACTTCCAACGATAAAACAATAAGCGGAAAAATAATACAGTTTACTGTTTTTAACAAGTGATATCATCCACTGGCAAGCCAACAGGCCTGAGATAAATGCCGCAATAAAACCGACAAACATGATGCCAAAACTTTCATCAGCAAAACTGATTTCTCCTCCCATAAAATCCTTCGCTACCTTTCCAAAGATCAAAGGAACCACCATTAGAAATGAAAACCGAGCAGCTTTTGTCCTGTCGATGCCCAGTAAAACTGAAGTGGAAATTGTCGCTCCCGATCTTGAGATGCCGGGAAGCATGGCAATGGCCTGAGATATTCCAATTATAAACGAATTATTATATGACACGCTCTTGTTGGTGTTTTTGGCCTTATCCGCCAGGAAAAGTAATAATCCCGTTATTAAAAGCATAAAACCAACCAGTAAAACGTTACGATTAAAAAAAGCCTCAAGTTCTTTTTCAAACAAAAGGCCTATAATTACCGCAGGAATCATTGAAATAATGATTTTAACGGAAAAGAAAAACTCTTCATTTTTCTTAAATCGCAATAATCCTTTGAAGATGTCAAAAACCTCCTTTCGGAAAATAACGAGGGTGCTCAGAGCTGTAGCAAAATGCAAAACAACGGTGAATGTCAGGCTTTCTTTTGGCAAGGATTTATCGCCAAATAAGACTTTGGCCAATTCTAAGTGCCCACTGGATGATACCGGTAAAAATTCTGTAAGACCCTGAACAATACCAAGGATAATCGCTTCTAAATAATTCATTTTTTTGCTGTATAGTAAATAAGATTAGAGATTCTTATTTCTTCTCCCCTGGGTTCGCTACAATCGCATAAACTTCAATCGCCAGTCCTAAAAGAACAATTGCAGGAGCCAGCCTGATCCTTCTAAAGCTGTATATTTCCTCGTTGAATACTGCCGGATCATCACTTCCTCCTCCCATCATTAAGGCAAAACCGATCAGGATGACAACAACTCCAAGTATCATGATCATATAATTCTTTTTGCCAAAGAGAAATTCTCCTTCCCTCTTTTGCTGATCTTTATTTTTTCTTGCCATATTAATAATATAATTCTTCGGTGCGTAAATTTAGGAATCTTTGAGTTGCCAAAAACGTACTCATCCAGGTAATCAGAATTCCCAAACAAAAAACTATTGCGAATAATCCAGCCATTTCTACCCTGTTGTCTATCATTCCAAATTCAGGAAAGGTTCTGTCAAGATAAAAGAGGAGCACACCAAGTTCAATTATTGCCAGAAGTGCCCCTATTAATCCCAGTTTTACACTGTTCCATATAAAAGGCCTCCTTATAAATCGCTTTGTGGCACCGACCATTTGCATCGTTTTGATCGTAAATCTTTTTGAGTAAACGGAAAGCCTTATAGAACTATTAATCAGAACCACAACCACCAAAGTAGCCAATCCGCAAAAAACAAGAATGAAAATACTGATCCTTTTAACGTTTTTTGTCAACAGGTCAATGAGTGGTTTATCATAAGATACAGAGGAAACAAATTGATTGCTTTTATACATGGCCTCTATTTCTTCCATTTTTTCAGGAGAAACATAATCTGCCTTAACAAAAATGTCTATTGAATTTTCAAGGGGATTATATCCCAGAAAATCCATAAAATCTTCCCCGTTTTCCTCCTTGTAAATTTCTGCAGCTTCCTCCTTGGACACGTATTTGGTACTCTTTGTAAATTCCTGGTCATCAATTGAAACCTGAAGGTTCAGGATCTGATCCTTTTCAACTGTGTTTTTCAGGTACAAGGTAATTGCAGCACTTTCTTTGAAATAATTTGACAGTTTCTTGGTATTCAGCACCAGAAGTCCGAGAACCCCCAGCAGAAATAAAACCAGGGAGATACTTATTACAACAGACACATAAGATGAGCGCAGGCGTCTTTTCTGATATTTTTCAAAGGATTTACTCATTCGATTTCTCAACTTTTTGAGAATTGCAAGGTAATTATTTCTACCTAAAGGGCAAATAAAAATTACGTGTCAAATAGATCATTATTCAGAGTCCTGACAGAGTTCGATCAATACTCCATTACTGCTTTTTGGATGTAAAAAAGCGATGATTTTATTGTCGGCACCTTTTTTAGGGCTTTCGTGGATCACTGTGAAACCTTCCTTTTTCAATCGCTCTATCTCAGCATAAATATCCGTTACATCCATGGCAATGTGATGAATACCTTCCCCTCGTTTTAAAATAAATTTCGAAATCGGGCTTGCCTCGTTCAACCCTTCAAGAAGTTCAATTTTATTGGGCCCGGCCTTAAAAAATGAGGTAGCTACTCCTTCGCTTTCTACAACCTCCGTTTTGTAAGGAGGAGCACCGAGTAATTTTGAGAAAAGTTCATTGGATTCCTTAAGATTTTTCACCGCGATTCCGATATGTTCTATTTTATTCATTCTCTGGATCTTTAATTTCAAAAATAAAGATTTTAGACAAACTGATTTTTGATGCCTGATTAACATGAATAATACTATTTTTGTACACATGGAAACAAACAGACAGAAAAAAATCGCAGGAGTGATCCAGAAAGATCTGGTTGATATTCTTCAGGGTGCCGCAAGGGATGGAATGAAGGGAGTTGTGATTTCGGTAACCAAGGTGCATGTAACCACAGATTTAGGACAGGCCAAGGCCTATTTGAGTATATTTCCATCGGATAAAAAGGATGAGATAATGGAAGGAATTGTAGCCAATACGGCTATGATCAGGCATGCTTTGGCGGTTAGGACGAAAAATCAGTTGAGGCGAATGCCGGAGCTTTTGTTTTTTGTTGACGATTCGCTGGATTATATAGAAGATATTGACAAGGCGCTTAAAGGAGAAGACGACCCCCTTAAAGATGTTGATTCTTCAAATCAAAAGAAAAAGAGGTAAGATTGAATTTCCCTTTGTACATAGCAAAACGTTACTTGAGGTCCAAAAGCAGTAACAATGCCATTAATATTATCACCCTGATTGCCACGTTGGGTGTAATTGTTAGTGCTATTGCCCTGTTTATTGTCTTATCGGTTTTTTCCGGCCTCAAGGATTTTAGCCTGAGCTTTATCAGAACAGCTGATCCGGACCTTAAGATCACATCGGTCGAGGGAAAGTCCTTTTATTTTGATGAGGATCTGGAAAAGAAGCTTGTGCAGGATAAGATAAAAGCTTTTACAAAGGTGATTGAAGAACGTGTGTTCCTGAGTTATGGGGAAAAGTCTCATATAGCGAATATCAAGGGAGTTGATACAAATTATCTGAATGTAAATCGTCTGGATACGGCCGTATATTTTGGCAACTGGGTCAATTATGATGCCAAGTACACAGTTGTGGTGGGTAGCGCAATTTCCTCTTCCCTGTCAATTGGAACCTATGATTTTTTAGACCATTTAAAAATTTATGTACCCAAACCAGGCAAAGGTTATATTACGAATCCTAAAACAGCGTTTAGCCAGGTGGCGGCACAAACAATAGGAATATACAGACTGACGGATGATATAGATAAAAAGTTTGTTTACAGCAACTTGGTCCTTGCTCAGGACCTATTGAGCTATAAGGAGAACCAGATTTCTGCCATTGAAGTTAAAGTAGCGGA
Source organism: Flavobacteriaceae bacterium (assembly GCA_020347545.1). GTDB lineage: Bacteria > Bacteroidota > Bacteroidia > Flavobacteriales > Flavobacteriaceae > Lutimonas. The sequence goes on from CP070731.1 coordinate 1,690,236, forward strand.
AGGATATAATTCCAAGGAGGTTCAGGAGGAGTTACAGGAAAGCCTGGGAACTGATTTTAAGATCAGAACAAGACGGCAGCTGAATTCTGTTTTTTATAAAATGCTGAATACGGAGAATCTAGTGTCCTATCTTGTTTTTACCCTTATTCTTGTGATTGCCCTTTTTAATGTGATCGGTGCCATTGTCATGATGATCATTGATAAAAGAGAAAATTTAAAAACACTCTTTCATTTGGGAGCAACTGTTAGAGAAATTAGAAGGGTTTTTGTTTTACAAGGATTTCTTTTAACCTTGTTTGGCTTGTCAGTGGGCCTTTTTATGGCAATTCCATTTGTACTGCTTCAAAAGAAATACGGGTTTATTATGATCACTCAATCCCTGGCTTATCCCGTTGAGTTCAGGCTGACAAATGTCCTTGTAGTCATTATTACGATTGTTATTTTAGGCTATTTGGCTTCTAAGATCGCCAGCGCCAGGATATCCAAGAAACTGGTTGCCTAACAATAGATTTTTGATTTAAGATTCTGACCTAACCCTTTTGATTAATCGCCAAATTTGTCCATAACCTCTTCAAAGACCTGGAACACTTCTTCCTTGGTGTCTGAGGTCACCATTCTAAGCCTGTATTCTTTAAAGTGAGGAATCCCTTTGAAATAGTTGGTGTAATGTCTTCTGGTTTCAAACAATCCTGCCCTTTCACCGTTCCAGCCAATGGCCATTTCAAGATGTCGTTTTGCCGTTTTGGTCCTTTCTCTGATTCCCGGGGTTTCCAAATGCTGTCCGGTATTGAAATAATGTTTGACCTGATTAAAAAACCATGGATTGCCGATGCTCGCCCTTCCAATCATGGCTCCGTCCAAACCGTACTGATCCCTCATTAACATCGCTTTCTCCGGAGAGTCCACGTCTCCATTTCCAAATACAGGAATATGCATTCTTTGATTGTTTTTTACATCTGCTATCGGTATCCAGTCTGCCACACCCTTATACATCTGGGCCCTCGTCCTTCCGTGAATTGCTATGGCCTTTATTCCCACGTCCTGCAATCTTTCGGCAACATCCTGAATATAAATTGAATCGTGATCCCACCCTAATCGAGTTTTAACCGTAACAGGAAGATGGGTATGTTTTACCATTGCCTCGCTCAATTTCACCATCAAAGGGATATCTTTAAGGATTCCCGCCCCCGCACCTTTGCTGACTACCTTTTTTACAGGACAGCCAAAGTTAATATCAATAAAATCAGGATTTGATCTTTCAACAATCTCCACGGTTTTGAGCATGGAGTCAAGGTTGGCTCCAAAAATCTGAATCCCCACGGGCCGTTCCTTGTCGTATATATCAAGTTTTTGAACACTCTTGGCGGCATCTCGGATCAATCCTTCAGAAGATATGAATTCAGTGTAAACAACATCTGCTCCATTTTCTTTGCACAGCGCACGAAAGGGAGGGTCGCTCACATCCTCCATTGGAGCAAGCAATAAAGGGAATTCTCCTAGCTCTATGTCGCCAATTTTCGCCAAACCTTATTTTTGGCTGCAAAATTACATAAAATTTAAAGATTAAAATTCATCCTATTCAGAGATCAGTTTATTTTCAAATTACTCCTTGAATACAACTTGTTTTTATGGGTCAGTATAAGCGCAAAAAGTGTATTTTTGATTTCAAAAATTAATCAACCTATGAAACTTAAAGTATACTTGCTTCTCATTTTTATTGCTTTTACTGCTTGTAAATCTTCGAAAAACAAACAGGGGTATGATGGATATTCGGGAGCAACTAAAATTGAAAATGTATTACATTATCCTAAGGAGAAACACCTTAAAAATGTCAGGCAATTAACCTTTGGAGGTGATAATGCAGAGGCGTACTGGAGTTTTGACAGTTCCAAACTGGTTTTCCAGGCGAATAACAAGGCATGGAACCTGGAATGCGACCAGATCTTTATGATGGATGCATCGAAACCACTTGACAGCAGTGAAGTTCCTCAAATGATCAGTACTGGAAGAGGTAGAACCACCTGTAGCTATTTTTTACCGGGCGATAAAACTATAGTCTATTCTTCGACCCATTTGGCGGCGGATGAGTGTCCGCCTGTTCCTAAAAAGGAAGATTACGGTAATAAGTATATCTGGCCTGTTTATGAAGGATATGACATCTTTGTCGCCGATACAAATGGCAAGCAGCTGAAACAATTGACTTTTGAAGAGGGTTATGATGCTGAACCAACCGTGTCTCCCAAAGGGGACAGAATCGTTTTTACCTCGACAAGAACAGGGGATCTTGAGCTATTTACAATGGCAATTGACGGGAGTGATGTAAAACAGGTAACCCATGAACTAGGTTATGATGGAGGGGCATTTTTCTCTCCCGATGGTACGAAGCTGATATTTAGATCTTCAAGGCCTAAAACCGAAGAGGAAATAAAGGAATACAAGGACCTTTTGTCAAAAGGACTGGTTCAGCCTACCAACATGGAACTTTACGTATGCAATGTTGACGGCAGCGACCTTAAAAAAATAACCGATCTTGGAAGTGCGAACTGGGCGCCTTTTTTCCATCCTTCCGGAAAAAAAGTATTATTTTCAAGTAATCATATTTCTAAGAGAAGTTTTAATCTGTTTATGATCAATATTGACGGAACAGGTCTCGAACAAGTTACCTATGATACGGTTTTTGACGCGTTTCCAATGTTCTCGCCGGATGGTAAAAAATTAGTCTTCTCTTCTAACCGAAACAACAATGGTACTCGTGACACGAATTTATTTGTTGCAGACTGGGTTGATTAAAAATTTTGAAAAATGGGAAAAACATACAACTGGGCCATATTGGGATGTGGTAAAATTGCAAGAAAATTTGTCAATGATCTCAAACTTTTAAAAAATGCAAAACTTTATGCAGCTGCCTCAAGGAGTGTTGAGAACGCTCAGCACTTTGCTGACGAATTGGGATTTGAGAAGGCTTATGGCTCGTACAGGGAAATGGTAGAGGATCCTGAGGTGGATGTGGTCTATATAGCAACGCCTCATGCCTATCATATGGAACACAGTATACTGTGCCTGAACCATAAAAAGGCTGTTTTATGTGAAAAAGCATTTGCCATGAATGTTAAGGAGGTAGATCAGATGATCGCTGCGTCCAGGGAAAACGAAACATTCCTTATGGAAGCTTTCTGGACTATTTTTCAGCCTAAATTTAAAAAAGTTCTTGAGCTTGCAAAGGACCCTGAACTGGGAAGGTTAAACTTTGTTAAATCTGACTTTATGTTCAATGCGGATTTCGATCCTGACAAAAGGCTGTACAATATTGACCTTGGGGCAGGTTCACTTCTGGATATAGGAATTTATCCCATTTTCAGGTCGATGATGTTTTTAGGAAAACCTCTAAGAATTAAAACCATGGCAAACATCAGGGAGACAGGTGTAGAAGACAGTATCTGTATGCTTTTTGATTATGAAGGTGGTGAAAAGGCAGTGCTGACGTCCAGTTTTGAAAGTACCAGTATCAATGAAACTGAACTTTGTTTTGAACATGGTTTTATAAAATTTGAAAGGGATCCTGAATACCCCATTATTCTTGGGAAAAATGGAAAAAGAGAGGAAATTGATTTTGACTTGTCTCAAGGATCGGGATATGAGCTTGAAGCTGCTCACGTCATGGAATGTATGGATAAAGGGATCACTGAGAGCCCTATTTTAAGTTTCGGATTAAGCCGTGACCTGATGGAAATCATGGACCGGGTCAGAAAAGAGGCAGGGATTGTCTTTCCAAAGCACGATTTAACATAAAGAATTAGGTTTCCCGAACGAACTAATTGGTTATATTTGCGCAAATATTGAAGACAGGAAGACACGGATGAAGAATATCAGAAACTTTTGTATTATAGCTCATATTGATCATGGTAAAAGTACCCTGGCAGACAGGTTGCTGGAGTTTACCAATACGATTTCCGACAGAGAGAAGCAGGATCAATTGCTTGATAGCATGGATTTAGAAAGGGAGCGTGGTATAACGATTAAAAGTCATGCCATACAGATGGATTACAAGTTTCAAGGCCAAGATTATGTGCTTAATTTGATCGATACCCCGGGTCATGTTGACTTCTCATATGAAGTCTCAAGATCGATTGCAGCCTGTGAGGGAGCTCTCTTAATTGTTGATGCTGCTCAAAGCATTCAAGCCCAGACAATATCTAATTTGTATCTGGCCCTGGACAATGATCTTGAGATCATTCCAATTTTGAATAAAGTAGATCTTCCTAGTGCAAATCCGGAAGAAGTTACGGATGATATCGTTGACCTTTTGGGATGTGATCCTGAGGAAGTGATCCATGCCAGCGGTAAAACTGGCTTTGGTGTGGAAAACATACTGGAAGCCATCATTGATAGAATTCCGGCGCCCACGGGAGATCCTAAAAAACCTTTACAAGCCCTGATATTTGATTCTGTCTATAATTCCTACAGAGGGGTTGAGACCTATTTCAGAGTTATAGATGGTCAGATCAGCAAAGGCCAGAAAATCAAATTCATGGCCACAAATAAAGAATATTATGCCGATGAGGTTGGAACCCTGAAGTTAGAACAGGAACCAAAAAAGAGCATATCAGCCGGAGACGTAGGATATTTGATCACTGGTATTAAAACTGCAAGTGAGGTAAAGGTTGGAGATACCATTACAGATGCAGTGAATCCGACTCAGAATCGAATCGATGGTTTTGAGGACGTGAAACCAATGGTTTTTGCAGGTATTTATCCTGTTGATACTGAGGATTATGAGGAATTAAGGTCTTCCATGGAGAAGCTCCAACTCAATGATGCATCGCTGGTTTTTGTTCCGGAAAGTTCAGCGGCCCTTGGCTTTGGATTCCGATGCGGGTTTTTGGGAATGCTTCATCTTGAGATCATTCAGGAACGACTGGAAAGAGAGTTTGATATGACCGTCATTACAACGGTTCCAAACGTTTCCTACCATGCCTATACCAATAAAAAGCCAGATGAGATGATTCTGGTGAACAATCCTTCCGATTTGCCTGAGCCTTCTACTTTGAACCGAGTAGAGGAGCCCTATATCAAAGCAAGTATCATTACAAAGGCCGATTTTGTGGGCCCGGTGATGAGTTTATGCATTGAAAAGAGAGGAGAGATTACGAATCAAACTTATCTGACAACAGAAAGGGTTGAGTTGAGTTTTGACATGCCACTTTCGGAAATTGTTTTTGATTTTTACGACCGTCTCAAAACGGTGTCAAAAGGCTATGCCTCTTTTGATTATCACCCAATCGGTTTTAGAGCCTCCAAACTGGTACGAGTTGATATTTTGCTGAATGCCCAACCTGTGGATGCCTTGTCTTCCTTGTTGCATGAATCTACTGCCTACGCCATTGGTAAAAAAATGTGTGAGAAATTAAGACAGTTGATTCCAAGACAACAGTTTGATATTCCGGTACAGGCTGCAATTGGAGCAAAGATCATTGCAAGAGAAACGATCAAAGCTCTGAGAAAGGATGTTACCGCCAAATGTTATGGGGGTGATATTTCCAGAAAACGAAAACTTCTTGAAAAACAGAAAAAAGGTAAAAAGCGTATGAGACAAGTGGGTAATGTAGAGATTCCGCAGCAGGCTTTTATGGCTGTTCTGAAGTTGAATGATTAAGTATTATTCAGAAAACAGATCTCGACCTTTTTGATCGCTTTTACCCGGTTTGGTTTTTTTCTCCGGATTTTTGCTGACTTTAACGGGTTGGTTTTTTCCCGTAAGATGGTCAACCAGTTTGTCAAAAGGACTCCTTGCATTGGGAGGAATATTGCTTGGAACCGTTGTGAGATTTCCGTCTCGAGCGGCAATATAAGAAGGAGAAAGAATTTCAATTCCTGCTTCATTAAAAACTTCCAAAATATTTCTATGGATGTCAGAATAAATCAAAGCCATCTTTTTTGGTTCTTTGCTGTATGCATTTAGCTCATAGGAAACATAATTGTCATCAAGGCTGGTTTGCAATACAAATGGGCTGGGTTCTGCTTCTATATGAAGGCTCCTTTTCCCGGCGTCGATCAATAATTTTTCCACCGTTTTCCAAGGAACGTCATAACCAATGGTAACAGAGGTATGAAGCAAGAGACCATTTTTGTCAACATTGGCGGAATAGTTGACCAGATGATTGATAATTATATTTGCATTGGGTATGGTTACATCTTCATTTTTTACGGTCCTGATCCGGGTGACCAAAAGTGTCTTTTCGATCACATCACCAACGGTATCCTGAATACGAACTCGATCACCTATTTG
>CP070731.1:1696621-1698607 GCA_020347545.1 Flavobacteriaceae bacterium
CTATATTTACAACCGACTGTAGAAACCTTATTCAAATGAGTAATCTGAAATAAGGTCTTCGATGAATTCAAGTGTAATAATAGGTTGTATCATTTTATGGACAGAAGAAGAGCTCTTGTCAATTTGGGAATCATCTCCGGAGGGTTGGTTCTATTGCCTTCTTGCGAGTTTTCAAAGGAAAAGGCAACCCTTGCATTGAACAATCTTAAAATTAGCGCTTCACAGGAAAACTTACTTAAGGATATCACAGCATCCATAATTCCAAACGGAGAGATTCCCGGAGCCCTTGAGCTTAAAGTTGATGAATTTGTTTGGGTCATGCTTGACGATTGTTTTTCAAAAGAAGGACAGGAGGAATTTTTAAAGGGCCTAAATTCTTTTAACGATGCAGTTACCAAGAAAAGCGGTAATACTTTTGATAAGCTGACGGAAAAAGAACGGTTATCCATTTTGAAATCCCTGGAAGAAAGCACTCCGGTTGATGAAAATGATAAGGTTGGCCAATTTTTAAAAACTTTAAAACAACTGTCTGTTTTTGGATACATGCAGTCCGAATACATCATGACTGAGGTGATGCCCTATTCATTGGTTCCCGGGAAATACGGTACCTGCGAAACCATTGATCCTGAAAAAAGAATAAATGTGAATGGCTAATATAAATTTAGAGAACGAAAAAAATAACACCTATGACGTTATTGTCATTGGATCCGGAATGAGCGGAGGATGGGCGGCAAAGGAGTTCGCTGAGAAAGGATTGAAGACTTTGGTCATCGAGCGGGGAAGGGAAGTAAAACACAATGTGAATTATCCGACCACAAATCTAAATCCCTGGGAGTTTAAACACAGGGGGATCATTACTCAGAAAACGAGAGATGAAAACCCTATAGCAAGCAGGTGCTATAATTTCAATGAAGATTCTGAACACTTTTTCTCAAAGGACAAGGAACATCCGTATGTACAGGAAAAACCTTTTGATTGGATCAAAGGTTATCAAACCGGCGGAAAGTCCCTTCTATGGGCCCGACAAACGCAACGCTGGAGTCAATATGATTTTGATGGGCCGGGAAGAGATGGTTTTGCAGTGGAATGGCCCATAGGTTACAAGGATCTGGCTCCCTGGTACAGTTATGTAGAAAAGTTTGTGGGAATTGCGGGTAATTACGATGGTTTGGACATCTTGCCTGACGGGGAATTTTTGCCCGGAATGGGGCTTAATTGTATTGAAGAACATTTTAAATCGTCGGTAGAAAAGAACTACCCAGGCCGACATGTCATCAGTGGCCGATGTGCCCATATTACTGAAAACAGGGATATTTTTTCAAAACAGGGTAGAGTCAGCTGCCAATACAGAAATCTCTGCCAGCGAGGTTGTCCCTTCGGAGGATATTTCAGTAGCAATTCAAGTACCCTGCCATGGGCAATGAAAACGGGAAACCTCACCATGATTCATAATTCTGTGGTTCATTCCATTATTTATGACGATCAAAAAGAAAAAGCAAAAGGTGTCAAGGTCATCGATTCGGAAAGCAAGGAAGATAAAGAATATTACGCCTCAATTATTTTCGTCAATGCCGGAGCGTTGAACACGAATCTGATCTTGTTAAATTCCTCCTCAAACCGTTTTCCTAAGGGGCTGGGAAATGACAATGGGCTTCTTGGAAAATTCATCGCTTTCCATAATTACAGAGCCACAATTTCCGCCGAATATGACGGTTACCCGGACAAACACACGACCGGAAGAGAGCCCACCACTTCCTATTTGCCCAGGTTTAGAAACGTTAAGAAACAGGAAACCGATTTCTTAAGAGGTTATGCAGCCGGATTTGATGCACAAAGACAGATTATTACCGATTACAGCGGATATGGTGACGCTTTAAAGAAAAATATTCTTAATCCGAAATACGGGGTATGGCAAATGAGCTCCCACATGATGGGTGAAACCATACCAAAGGAATCAAATCAGGTAAAACTGGATCCTTCAAAAAC
>CP070731.1:1698707-1701343 GCA_020347545.1 Flavobacteriaceae bacterium
AATTTCCAAAGAAATTGAGATTTTCAATAAAAGGTTTGACTTCATCAGGTTTTAATCCTGACATTTTTTGTTTAAAACGATCTGCTTGTTCACTATCAATATTTGTTTGCAAATCTTTTAATCCTTTATAAAGTTGCAAGGTTTGCGGCACATCCACTTTTTGCTCGTCTGTAAGATTTATCAAATTCCCACTTATTTTATTTGAATGCAGATCATAGGCAATACCATTAATATCATCAATGTACCCATTTCCATCATTGTCCAAACTGTCAATCTTTTCCTGATTATTCATATACATGTTATCAGGATATAAACTATCGTCAACCCCACTGTCCCAGATGGCAATGGTTACCGGGCTCAAATTGCTACGATTGGTCAAGTCAACGTTTCTCTCTTTCCAAATATCCTTTTTCTCCACATGATTTGCGTCTAAATATGCTTTATAAACTTTCACGATATTGTTTTTATAGGGCAAAATGTATCGTGATAAATACTTGTAATTGATCAGCGAGTTGGCAAAATCACCGCTCAATTCACCTCCTTGAGAAGCGGGATCAATATTTTCTACAATCAGTCCTTCAATTAAATTTTCAGAAAAAATTTCCATCGATGTTTTACTTGATTTTATGTTGTCTCCAACGATCGCATATTCCAGAGGGTCAACTAATTTCTTTAATTCAGCTTGATATGCGGTACTAAACTCATCAGAAGATGTTGGATTATTCTGAGCAATCGTATTTAAATAAGCAAAGCTGAGCAGGCCGGAAGTTTCTTTTTGAGCTGGTTTTTCCTGCAAAGATTTAATCATTTTAGTTTTTTCCCTTCCTTCTTTGAATCGCTCCTCAAATAAGTCAATGGATTGAAGTGTTGAGAGTATGTTTTTCTTTAACGTAACATCTTCTATCACATAGTTGTCTTTGAGCGAAAGGTAGTTTTTTTCTACCTCCAAGTACAGCTTTCTGAACTGATCTTCATCGTTATAAACAACAGAAGCGAGACTGTCTATTTGATAAGTGAATCGAGGTACCTCATCAATAGACTTGATAGTGTCGCGTTGGGAATAGATCGAAAGCACAGTGAAAAATAATGCAAGAGTCAGGGGTAAGAATTTTTTCATTGGATAGGGGATTATCGGATATTAATAATTTAAAGTGATTCTAAAGATATAAATAATTCCAATGACATTTATTGGGATAAGCTGTATTCATTCTTAATTCAACTATATCCAGCCAGGTAAGTATAAATGTAAGCCGTTATATCATGTAACGAATAATTCGAATGCCAAATAGTGTGTATTCTTATATTCGGAATAAATACTTAATTTAGGGAAAATCAATTTACTTGTGTATGAGGACTCAACTAATCATAGCCATTGTTATTTTCGCATCTTTATATTCGTGCACTCAGGAATCTAATGAAATCGCAGATTCAGTTTTTCTAAATGGTAAAATATATACCGTAAATTCCGACCAACCCTGGGTTGAGGCAGTGGCAATAAAGGATGGAAAATTTATCTATGTAGGTAATTCCGAAGAGGTTGAAAAGTATAAAGGAGATGTTACAAACGTCATTGATCTTGAAGGTCGATTTGTAATGCCTGGAATCCTTGATCTGCATTCGCACCCATTTATTACCCCGTGGTATGGAAATATGAATTTGCAGCTCACCGGGGCAGATTCAAAAGAGAAGATTTTAAGTTTGGTCAAACAATACGCTGAAGCAAATCCTGACAAGGAATGGATCATTGGGGGCCAGTGGTTGTTAGGGGTATTCCCTAATGACAGCCCAAAGATGGAATGGCTTGATGAGCTTGTACCAGACAGGCCCGTGGCGCTTCTCGATCAAACAGGTCATGGTATGTGGCTGAACTCAAAAGCACTTGAGCTGGCCGGAATTACAAAAGACACTCAAACGAATCAGCTTATCGTAATTCATAAGGATAAAGATACCGGAGAGCCTACAGGAACGATTAATGAACAAACCATTCAGATGGTGGAAAAAGTGATTCCTCAAGCTAAACCTGAAGAATATATAAGTTATATCTCAGAGATTTTTGAAATGTTTCTCTCATACGGAATAACGTCGCAGCAGACCGCTGAAGGTCACAGGGTCCCGCTGGATGCTTTAAAGATGATGGAAGAAAAAGGTGATTTGAATGAGCGTGTATTTGTTAGTTGGGACTGGAAAACAACATTGAACCTGGCCTATGATATTGAGGACATAGAGAACCAAATAAAGAATCGGGATAAATTTGCTTCTGATTTTATCTATCCGAATTATGTGAAAATATTTGCTGATGGAGGCCCCTTTTCAGCTACTTCAGGGCTTCTTGAACCCTACCTGGAATCTTTTACGGGTAAACCTGAGGTCTATGGAGGTTCAAATTTATCTGAAGATGAATTTTTGGAGGCTTTTAAGATGTTTGATAGCTGGGGTGTTGGGGTGCACGTTCATGCTATGGGTGATGGTACGATAAGAACGGTAATTAGTGCACTTGAAAACATGAAGAAAGAAAACGGCAATAGTGGGGTACACCATAAGATTGCTCACAATACAATGCTCACAATTGAAGATATACCAAGAATTGCAGAACTTGAAGGTGTTAGTATAGATTTTTCACCTCCTATTTGGTATCC
>CP070731.1:1701443-1703071 GCA_020347545.1 Flavobacteriaceae bacterium
TATTTGTGCTTCTGTAGCCATATCTTACTCCATCATACCTGGATAGATTTGAACTTGCCTCAGCAGTTGTTAGTATGTAATACGTAGGTAAAACGAAATCCAGAAGTGGATATTCTATTGCATCCACATTATGCCCTTCATTTTTTAAAAAATCCAGAACATTTTTAATTCTGTCTTTAATTTCCGAATCAATACGGGGATCCTCAAGAGTTTCTTTGATATACGCGATGTTAGCCTTACCTCCGAATTTTATTTTTTGAGAATATTCTGGTACAGGTTTTTTGGATACAGTACTATCATACTCGTCTTCTCCAGCCATAAGTTCAAGCAAGAGCGCATTGTCATAAACATCGGTGGTAAGTATACCAATGGTGTCAAATGATGAAGCATAAGCAGTAAGGCCATATCGTGAAATGCGGGAATATGTGGGTTTTAAACCTATAATTCCACAGAAGGCTGCAGGTTGTCTAACGGATCCACCAGTGTCAGTTCCCAAGGCAGCCAGACAAAGATCTGCCTGAACCGCAACGGCGCTCCCTCCGGAAGAACCCCCGGGCACTCGTTCAGGATCAATTTCATTTTTAACTGGTCCGAATGCTGAATTCTCATTACTGGAACCCATAGCAAATTCATCACAATTAATCCTGCCGATGATAATTACATCTTCATCTAACAGTCTTTGAACTGCTGTAGCTGTAAATTGAGATTTGAAATTTTTTAAAATATGGCTGGAACATTGCAGGGAATGGTTTTTGTAACATAAGACATCTTTAATACCGATGACCATTCCAGCTAGTTTGCCTGCTTTTCCGGAACGGATTTTTTCGTCAACTCGTAATGCTTGTTGTCTTGCTTCGTCTTCGTAGACTTCTAGAAAGGCATTCAGGTAAGCTTTATCCTTAATGTTTTTAAGGTAATGGTCAACCAGTTGGGTGCAATTGATAATACCTTCCCGGATATCATTTTTAATATCCTTAAAGGAATAGTATTTTCTCAATCCTCAGTAGCTTTTTTTACTTCCTTATCGGTTGATTTGATGCCTTCCTCAATCTCATCTTTTACACCTTTGGTTGCATCCTTAAATTCTCTGATGCCTTTTCCAAGACCCCTTGCTAATTCAGGTATTTTTTTTGCACCAAAAAATATGATTACAAACAGGATAATGATGAGCCACTCCGGGCCACCTGGCATCCCAAATAATAGTATGTTTCCTAACATTTCCATCATTCACATAAAAATTAGAATGTAAATATAGCCAATATTCACGTTCTCTCAAATTCAATTCAAATACATTAAATATTTATTTCTTGGCGATCCAGTTTTCCGGGTTCAATTTCTGGGTATTTTTCCAGATCTGGAATTGTACTTCCGAGGTGCCATTTCTATCAGTATTTACTACACCTATTCGTTGATTAGCACTTACCCTGTCACCTTGTCCCACGAAAACCTGTTTAAGTTTGGCATATACTGTAAAATAGTCACCATGCTGTATTAATACAACATATCTCATACCTCCTGGAACAACGGCAACTCTTTTTACCTCACCTTCAAAAACTGATCGAACTTCCTGGTTTTCATTAGTTTGAATGTCAATGCCATCATTTGGGACCTTTAGCCTTTTATAAACC
>CP070731.1:1703171-1704464 GCA_020347545.1 Flavobacteriaceae bacterium
ATAATGAGCTGGGTAAACAATAATTCTCTGTTTTTTTAGTTTTTTGTTTATAAAAAAAAGATTTAAGCATTTTCTTTTTTATATTTGTGCTACATTGTATCTAAATTTTAACTGAACCATGAAGAAACATTTACTCAAACTTTATGTAATACTACTTTTCTTCTTTTTTACCAATTCTCGTGCACAGACTAGTTTTAGTCATGAAGTTGGAGTGTTTTTTGGTCCGGCATCTTTTCAAACAGACATGGGGTTAAGCACTGAATTTGCAGCTGCAAACCAGGCTACTCTTGCTTTTGGAGTTTCATATTATTTGAAATTTTTTGGAAGTCAATACAACTGGAGAAGTGGATCTTCATTTTTTAGCGAACACTTTAAACTTAAAACGGAACTGTCTTATATCAATAATACCAATGTAGGTTTTGAAGGAGATGTAGGTTCCGGAGAGACTGCAGAAAAGTTAGATGCGATGAAAGCTCAGATAAAACTTTTTAGTGCAGGACTTAACCTCGAATACTATATTTTTGAACTGGAAGATTATACAAGCTTCTACAGAAGTTCCGGAACGGTAAATCCGTTTGTCAGTATTGGAGTTCACTACAGTTATTCTCAACCTGACATTCTTGTTGATGATGTTTCGCTAAAAGGTCAATTTGAGCCTTACACGCAATTAATTGACAAATGGCAGGAAGGCGCAGTGTTCCTGGATTCTGAAAACATCTTTTCAGCTTCTGCCGGTTTGGGTGTCCGTTTTGGTTTAGAGCGGCTTGACTTTTCACTTGAGGGAAGGTATCAGCACTTTTTCTCAGACGTTGTAGAAGGTCTTAATGCTCCTGATGACCCTGCAAACAAAAGTAACGATACAATGGTATTCGTGAATGCCGGAGTTATCTATGTTTTTGGAAAATATTAAACGAATTTCAAGGCCTCTTCGAGATCTGATAACAAATCCTGTTTGTCTTCTATTCCAACACTTAATCTGATCAGGGAATCAATTACCCCTGTTTTTTCGCGTTCCTCCTTAGGTATTGACGCGTGGGTCATACTCGCCGGATGTCCACTCAATGATTCAACCCCACCTAAAGATTCTGCAAGGGTAAAAATTTTAAGCTTTTCAAGAACTTTTATTGCATCTTTTTGGTCATCTCCCTTGATCGAAAAGGAAACCATTCCTCCAAAATCCTTCATTTGACCGGCTGCGATTATATGATTGGGATGATCTTTAAACCCCGGCCAGTAGACCTTCCCAATTTTATCATGCTTTCTCAAAAATTCCGCCACTGCCCGGCCATTTTC
>CP070731.1:1704564-1707643 GCA_020347545.1 Flavobacteriaceae bacterium
ACAGGACAAACAGCGTTCTCTTGCCCAACAATCAGAATCTCCAGGCAAAAAAACTTCCAAGAGACATGCTAAAATTAGGAATGATCTATTTGAATAACGGAAAATGGAAAGAAGAACAGATCATCTCTGAAAACTGGGTTCAAAAAAGCCTTCAACCTCAATTTGATGTACCTGAGGTGGGAGCCCGATACGGATATCAATGGTGGATCAGGAATTTAAACACCTCCAACAGCTCTTACAAATGTCAGTATGCTTCCGGCAATGGTGGTCAATTCATTATGATTGTAAAAGAACTGAATCTGGTAGTTGTTTTTACGGGAGGTAATTTTGGCGGAGGAGGACATGCTTTTGAAATAATGCTAAAACATATTTTACCCGCCTTTGAAGATTCATAATGTAAAGCCTTAAAAAAACCCGGACGTTTCCGGGTTTTTTTATTCATTCTCAGTTCTCTGATTGAAGAAACATCATTTTACCGTGTGTACGCGCTCATAAATAATCCTTCTTTCAAACCCATTCGGCATTAATTCATCCATTTTGGTTTTATCGATAACATCGTTCCATGCTGCAGCATTCGGAGAATTATCTGATGTTTCAGTAAATCGCAAATAATCAAGGGCATCACTGAGTTTATTAAAACCATCTACCGTAAAGACCGAGAATCGGTCAAGATTTCCAACCGGATATATCACCGATGACATACCCCAGTAGGTCATTGCATTCATTATATTATCTATACTTGCTTGATGAAGTGGCTTCCAAAGCGACCTGTTTTCCTGAATAAACGCCGTCAAATCTGTCGGTTTCCCATAATTCACAAGGGCAAACTTATAGCTTCCATCTATATAATCTTCTCTTTGTACAAAATAGTCAAAAGTAGTAGTTGTAAACGACATTGTCTCAACATCTTCAGCCTTTACATCACCAAGAGCATCCATATTATCGGACCAGACTTTATTCAAATCCATATTATCAAGACTCTCAAAAGTGTTTACTATAACATAATTAGGGGTCGAATCAAACGAATTGGTAATACCTACTTTTCTCCATAGGGACCAGGACTGCATTTGCCCTTTTTTGATTGCTGCCTGCGCAACTTTTGACCAATGCTTTGTTTCTCGCTCTACAAACTTATCCTCATGTTCTGAAGGTACATGCCGATACTGCAGATAACTTATTTGGGCACTAATAGAGGTGGCAAAAAGCACTGCCATTAAAAATATGCATAGATTTTTCATGATTAAGGGATTGATTAGGTTAATAAATTCTCTTAAAGTTACGAAAAAATTAATCTCGCTCCACACTTTACCCTAAACAACTGTCATTCAGATTATAAATTGAATATTTTTTAAGTAATACAATCTTTTTACCAGGACCATTTCTAAATGGGGCAGATCTTAATGCGTCAGGAATAATAAGGAGGCTTCAAAGAAAGAATAATCACCCAATCACTTTATCTTTCTCAAGATTCATGTGACTCAACAGGTTATATGTGAAACTCAGCATATTCTGGACCTCATCTTTCCTGGCGATATGAATTTACTTGAAAAAGCAGGGTTCCTTTTGAAGTTAATATCCTTGCTTGCTCCTGATAGCTCTCACACGGTAAGATGAAAAATTAAAATAATTTAGGGCTTCGTAAAATACGCTTCTTTAAGCTGCCTCCATGTAACCAGTTGAATATTTTCTTTTTGAAGCAGTTCCCTACAGCTTTCACTAGTGAAAAAATCGTAATCCTTTTGCCTCCATGTATTTCCCCACTCGGGATGATCAATGGTCATTCCTTTCAACTCCTCATCGTCATAGGCTGTATGGATCAAAATTGTAGACAGCCCGGGTTTTAAGTTCTTAATGGTCTCTGTGTAGTATTCAACCGTGCCTTTGTTGTATTGCTCCGGCATAATAGTCAAAATATCCTCCAGTACAATCCTGACATCGTACTTTTCAAGAAGTTCTGAGGGAAACATTTTGCTTGCCAGGACGGGAAGCTTGTATTCTCGACCCATTTTCAGATAGACCTCCATCAATTCCTGAGTTTGAATTAAACAACCCATATGTGTATCTAAATGAGTGGGAATCAACCCCATGGAATAAGCTCTGTGGATCTGAGCCCTTAATTCATGCTCTACCTCTCGTATATCAATTTCCGATTTGCAATCCCCATGAAAATATCCATGCTTATCTATTAAGCTCTGGACCCTCTCCGTGGAACTTACGGGGCCCCATTTATAATTTTTCCATTCTGATGATAAAACCAGATGAAGCCCAAAGTCATGCGTTTCTGGATTTTCTTTTGCGTAGTTAGCGACTTCAAGTACCCAGGGGGTAGGCATCATAACACTGGCCGAATTGACCGATCCCTCCTCTATGGCTTTAATCGATGCTCTGTTTTCCGAATGTGCTACCCCAAGGTCATCCGCATGAATAATTAGCAATCTCGCATCTGCTTCATATCCAAGTTTTGTCGCAATATTTTCCTGGGCGAAAGCTATACCTAAAACACTAAAGAAGCATAAGAAAAACAGGAATTTGTTAAAATTTTTCTCGTTGGAAGCTGAAAAAATGGTGTCAATTTTTGGCATGGTTTGGTTTTTAACTCTTAAAACTTCGAAATCGAAAAAATATAAATCTCTTCTCATCAGCGTTTAAATATACAGTAAAATAAAGAAACCTTGTTCCCAGCTGTAACTTTTGAGGAAAGCAAAATTGTGTTTCGAAAAATAATTCCTATTACTCGGACAGTTTTAACCTCCATTCGTCAAAACAGAGTATATGAATTCAACAGGTTAAAGTACATTTGATAAATACCATTAATATTCTTTTTATTAAGGGTAAAATTTGATTCACTATTTATTTAACATTAACTAAAAACCAAACAACAATGAAAAAATTAGTAACATTCGTATTACTTTTTACAGCTTTTGCTATCAATGCACAGCAATCTTATTGGACCAGCTACAGTTTTATTGTAGAACCTGAGAACGAGGCAACCGTTTTTAAACTGATCGATGATTATTTCAAAGAGCATAAAATGGAAGGTGTGACGGTTTCGTTATACGCGAACCACTTCCATGATTCT
>CP070731.1:1707743-1710540 GCA_020347545.1 Flavobacteriaceae bacterium
GGAGCTGTTTTTGAAACCTGACAAGACTAATTTTGATCCGGAGAAGTCGTTAAAGGAAAAAAACAATAAGTTTTATGACTGGATTTTGTATTTGTCTGTTCCTGTTCAGTTGTTGATGCTTGTTTCTTTTTTTTATGTGATCGAGCTCACCCCTGTAAATTCTGTATCCTTTGCCGGGAAAGTTTTTTCAATGGGCCTGCTGTGTGGGGTCCTTGGAATCAATATTGGTCATGAACTAGGACATCGTTCATCGAGATTGGAACAGTTTCTGGGTGAAATATTGCTACTTACTTCGCTAAATACCCACTTTCTTCCTTACCATAATGAAGGGCATCACAGGGAAGTGGCTACCGCTTCTGATGCGGCAACTGCGAAAAAAGGCCAAACCGTTTATTCGTTCTGGTTTACTTCTCATTTTGGAAGTTATGTCAAGGCCTGGAAACTTGAAAATAACAGGATGAAAAGAAAAGGAAGATCTGTTTTTTCATTGTCCAACAGAATGGTGGTTTATTCTCTGGCAAATGTCTTGTTACTCGGTTCGATCTATTATATGTTTGACGTCAAAGTGTTGTTTGCCTTTTTAGCGGCCTCTGTTATCGGGATACTTCTTCTGGAAACTGTGAATTATATAGAGCACTACGGTTTACTGAGGTCTAAAAAAGAATCAGGTAGGTATGAAAGGGTAAATGCTTCGCATTCCTGGAATTCAGATCATCAAATAGGGCGTTTGATGCTTTTTAACTTGTCGAGGCACTCGGACCACCATTATAAAGCCAGTAAAAAATACCAAATCCTGGAATCCTTGCCTGAAAGTCCTCAGATGCCCACGGGTTATCCGGGGATGATGATGCTTTCACTGATATCGCCGCTGTGGTTTTCAATCATGGACGAGAAAATTGCTTCCTGAGATCTAGCTGATTTATTCTTTGTCACCCGGACTTTCTGAAATGATGCGTCTTACCGGAGCAGGAGCCTGAATACCCTCTTCTTTAAGCGTCTTAAAAATTATCAAAGCGATCTGGCTGTCTGTTTTCAAGGTATCTGAAAAGGTGGTCCAGTACATAAGTGCAAAGTTTAGATTACCATCCGGACCGTAACCGTAAAAGTAGGTTTTTGGAGCAGGATCTTTGCTTGTATTCGGGTGGTCAGCAGCGATCTTATTGAACAACTCAATTACCTTTTCAGGATCAGCATCAGGAGAGGTTTTCATTGGAATTTTGCTTCTACGGTTCCTGTTTGACAGTGTCCAGTTGATCACCTTTTTAGAGATCAGATCCCCGTTGGGAATGATGACTTCAGCTCCGGAGTAGGCTCTGATATTACTGGACCTGACCCCAATATTGGTAACCACTCCTTTTTCCATATCAACCTCAATGGTATCACCTAAATTGATGGGCCTTTCAAAGGCAAGAATAAGTCCTGAAACAAAATTTAAAACCACATTCTGCAATCCAAAACCAATACCAACCCCCAATGCCCCTAAAATAAATCCAAGTTTACTGAGATCAACTCCTGCAGCTGAGAGTCCGGCATAAAGCCCAAGTCCGATAACAACGATTCTCAAAACAAGTGAAATGGCAGGAGCTACTCCTCTGGGGAGCACATTCACCATCCATTCATCCTGAAACAAGGTTGCAGCTATTTTGGCAATGATCAATGTAAAAATGAAGATACCTATAAAAGCAAGAATACCGCCCAGGGATATGGTCATTTCACCCACATTCCATTCAGTTGCCATTATCTCACCATACCAATCGACTATAAAATCGAATACCTCAAAACTCGAAAGCGTAAAGAACATCCAGGCCAGAAATCCAATAAAATTGAACAATGGCCTTATTCTTTGATGGGTAGCGTTGACCATGGAAGTAATGGTCTGAATATTGGTCGATTTTCTAAATTTGAAAATCAGGATAAAAATACTCGTAAAAACTTTGACAGCCAGGTAAAGAATTACCCCGAATGTTAGGGATACAATCACGGCTTTTGTAATGTAGTTGGCAAGGGCCACCATCCCGATGATATTCGCAACTAATGCTAAAATCAATATGAACATATACAGGGCCGAAATTATTCTGAACGGTCTGAAAATCTGGGTAAATTTTTCCGGATAAGATTTTACAATCTTTCGTCCGACAAATAAAGACATGAATAGTAATAAGGTATCCACAATCAAGATCCATCGGATCAAATTAACCTTAACTCCAATAAAAGCTTCAAAGGTGTTAATCACATAGACCACAAGAAGAAGCCAAAGAAATATGCTGAATTTCTTATGAGTTACTTTTGGCAGCAATAGGACCGTGGCGAAAAGTATCACCATGACATGAAACTCTGCATAGGCCGGAACCATGGAATCATAGAAGAAAGCAGAAACAAGTACTCCCACTGATAGCACCGTCAGAAGCGGGTTTTTCAAAATTATCTTTGCCTGGATTTCGATGGGGTTTCTTAAGGTTAGGATATTTTTTTTCCACTTAGAATTCGCCAGTATCAAAAAAGCCAGAAGCAAGATCAAGAAAGCGATCTGTAATACAACGATTTTTGTATTCAGTTGAAAGAAGTCTAAAAACTGCTTCTTATTCTGACTAATTCCTTTTTTGATCAATCCATACGAAGAGAGTGATTCAGCAGAAATACTATCACTAACCATTACGGGCTCTATTTTCTGCCAAATAGGAGGACTGTCGAAAACAAAATAGTCTTTCCTTCTTTGATTTTCGGCATACTCGATATTGGCAATTTCTTCGTCAACAATAAGCACCAGTTCAGTAATTTTTTTCTGGGTAACAAAAAC
>CP070731.1:1710640-1719155 GCA_020347545.1 Flavobacteriaceae bacterium
CAATTTAAATCCAACCACCAATAAGATAGCGGCAAGAACAGATAATGGGATCATATTTAATAAATTCGGAATAAGAATCACTGAGATCAATAGGAAAAGTCCGTGGATGATGGCAGACATTTTACTGACACCACCTGATTGAATATTGGCAGAACTCCTTACAATTACCTGTGTAATTGGTAATCCACCGATCAAACCTGAAATAATGTTTCCGGTTCCCTGTGCCAAAAGCTCACGGTTGGTAGGGGTTACATTTTTATGTGGATCAAGCTTGTCTGTGGCCTCCACACAAAGTAAGGTTTCCAGACTCGCCACGAGGGCAATGGTAAAAGCTACCACCCATACTTCCGTATTTGTTATTGCGGCAAAATTCGGTAACGTAAATTGAGACATAAAAGAAGAGAAATCTTCAGGAACAGGCACACTTACCAAATGTGATGATGATATAGATAAAACACTGTTTGACTTGGTCAGAACAAAAAAGATGATTCCCACCACTACAGCAACCACAGGCCCCTGGATCAATTGGAAGATCTTAGCCTTCTTTGAAAGTACCTTCTCCCATAAGATCAATATGGCCAAACCTAACAATCCGATCAGTGCCGATCCGGGCTTAATAAAGTTAACGGCCTGAAATATCTCAGAAAATGTATTCTCTCCGTCCACCTGCATAAAGGCAAAATCTCCTTCAGGATCCGCGTCGTAACCGAAAAAGTGCGGTATTTGTTTTAAGATGATAATGATCCCTATTCCCGTCAGCATCCCTTTGATCACTGAAGATGGGAAATAATAACCAATGACACCTGCTCGGAGCAATCCGAAGATCAATTGGATGATTCCTCCTAAAACTACGGCTACAAGGAAATTTTCAAATCCTCCCAATGCAGCAATTGAAGTCAAAACTATGGCAGCGAGACCAGCTGCCGGCCCACTTACACCAATTTTAGAGCCACTTAAAGCCCCTACTACTACTCCACCAATGATCCCGGCAATAAGGCCCGAGAACAAAGGGGCTCCACTTGCCAAAGCAATACCCAAACAAAGAGGTAGTGCAACAAAGAATACCACGATACTGGCTGGAAAATCACTTTTCAGATTACTAAAGAGTCCTGTTGTTTTCATATTGTCTAAATTTTATCAGCCGCAAATATAACAAAATAATCAACACTAATAGTATTACTATTATTAAGAAAAGTTAAAATATTATTAAAAATTGTATTAGTATTGCCATTTATTAATTAACTTTGACTTATCCGCTTTTTTAAATACCTACCAAAATGGCTGTAAATATTAGCATTACGTTGAATCCCGGCCTTTATTTGAAAGACCCCCAGCAATCCGACCTCGGACGTAGAATTATTAAACACAGTATCCTGCTCATCGAGAATTTGGGCTTTGAACAATTCAATTTCAAGAAGCTGGCAGAAGATATGAAGTCCACGGAAGCCTCCATTTACAGGTATTTTGAAAACAAGCATTTACTGCTTCTTTATTTGGTTTCCTGGTACTGGGAATGGTTGAATTACATGATTCAGATCAAAACCTTCAATATTGAAGATCCCATGAAAAAACTGGAGATCATTCTGCACACCTTTGTATCGATCAGCGAAGAAAACCCTGCAATTGATTATGTAAATGAGTCGGCTCTGCACAGAATGGTGATCGCCGAAGGAACTAAATCCTATCATACCAAGGGCGTGGATGAAGAAAACAGCAAAGGCTTTTTCCTGAACTATAAGGAAATGGTTTCAACAGTCTCGGATGTGATCCTTGAGATCGATCCCAAATTTCCTTATCCCCATGCCCTGGCCAGTAATCTTTTTGAAATGACCAATAATCATTTCTATTTCGCAGACCATCTTCCACGCCTGACTGATATTGATGACAAGGCCTCCCAGCATGAAGAAGTAGAAAAAATGCTTCGCTTTTTTGTTTCTAAATTACTGCCCTGACCTGCTGCCAGCTTGTTTTAAACCATATAATTGTATAAGATATAACTTCAGAAGGGTATATTACTAGATTTCAAGGCATTAAAAATACCCTCATGAGGGTATTGTATGATTCGATATATCATTTTACATTTGATTTGGAAAAAGAAGATATTACTATTTAGAAGAAGAAAATATGATAAGGAAATAAAGAATGATTAAAACATTCTTGCAATTTTATCTTCACCTTCATCTTATCGGTCTCCCCTCAAAATCAAAACTTTTTGACGTGTGATGCCTATGGGAAAATTTTATCTATAAATGATAAAATGTTTACTGAGTAAAAACTATTAAGATGGTTTTCCGGATAATGGAAATAACCACATAAAAAATGCTTTGAACTGTCAGTTCCGAAGAAAAAATATCATGCAAACAAAGTAAATTTTTTTAATCAAATTTTAATTTTAAACCCCTTATTATGAAAAGAATTTTTTTAAGCGCTTTAGCGTTAATGATTGGAGCAATAGGTTTTGCCCAAACTAACAAGTCAACCGTGGTACAAGAAGGTATTGACGCCGTAAGTAAAGTGACCCAAAAGGGTGGTGGATTGAATGAAGCAATCCAGTACCAAAGAAACGTTGGTGGATTGGTAAAGATTTATCAAGAAGGAAATGGAAATTATGCCAAACAGGATCAAAATCCATTCTATAACGGGAGTCCGGTTGGTATCGAGAATCCCATGAGAGGTAAAGATGCAATTGCTAAAATCAGACAAGTTGGTAATGGTAATAAGGCTTGGCAAACTCAGCGATGGGATAATGAACATGCCTACGCAGTGCAGTCTGGTAAAAGAAATGAGTCTCGCCAGTTTCAATCAGGAGCACAGAACGATGCCTATGTTAGACAGTCTGGAAATGACAACAAGGCAACACAAAATCAATACGGAAGAAGAGTTGAAGCACGAATAAATCAACATGGTCATGGCAATACCGCTAAACAGACCCAAAACGCACCTGCCAAAGGAGAATCAGGTTGGGGAGCTGTTCAAGACGAATTTGCAAGAATAAACCAACATGGTAAGAATAATAGTGCAACTCAAACTCAACTTGGAAGAGGAATGGGACGCGATGCTAGTACTGGGAATCTGGTAAAAATAGAACAGCATGGAAATTCGAATAGAGCTGTTCAAAATCAAACCAATCCAAATAGAGCAGATGGCGATGAAAGACAACGTAACTTAGCTAAAATTGACCAAAGAGGAAAAATGAACAATGCTGTTCAAGATCAATTTGGAACGGATGGTACCATGAAAATTAATCAGCATGGACATGAAAATTATGGTTATCAAAAGCAATATGCTATAGCAGTTGGTGAAACTGCTATCTTGACTCAGGACGGTAACAACAACTGGTCAAGTCAATTACAGTCTGGCTCAAACAATACTTCAAGAGTATCTCAATATGGAAATGCTAATTGGAGTAAAGTAACTCAAACTGGATCTGGTAACATGAATACCGTGAATCAATCAAACTAATTCGATTCTGACTTTAGATTATTAAGTTTTGATTCGATAATGTTTATCATAATTAGCAATGGCGCCTAAAAACGCCGTTGCTAATTTTCCAATTTAAAATTTTAATGAAATGAAAAGATCTGTTTTTGCAATACTATTCGGATTGTTTAGCTATCCTGTGTTAATGGCACAATTATCAGATAGCAATACCGAAGTAATCAATCAATATTTTCAGGTGAGTGTGAATGAGGGTAAGATCGCTAAATCGGAGAACGCTAAAATAAATCCAAAAGCAGGGTCTTACGTTGAGATCATACAAACTGGAGTCGAAAATAACATCAATATCAATTCGCTGCAGGCCGGTGATGAGCAAGTTGTGACCCAGACAGGGCATAAAAACAATTACGAGTACTATAATTATTACTCTAATGAAAACTCAAACATGCAGGTTAATCAGGAAGGCACCTTGAATTCAGTTCAGGTTTTTGGAGAAAACTCCCTGATGAAAGATGCGAAAATCAATCAGAAATCGGATTTTAAATCCATAGTGGTAAAGAATTATACCCGATAATTGAAACAAATTTTAAAAAATACGGTTTTATATTTTTTCCTTTTTGGCACCCTGAGCATATTTTCCCAGGAAGGCAAAGAGGCACGCGATGTAAAGGCGAAGATCAATTTGTTTCAAAGCGACATCTTTGTGCAAATTGATGCTGTGATTGAAAATGGAGCCCCTATTTATGAGGAAAGGTTAAGTTATCAATTGCTGCTACTTCACCGACAGGTGGGTACAAAAAGTTATGAAAAAGAAGAGCGCAGTGGTAATTTTGAATTGTTACCCAATGAAAAAAAAACCATTGCCAGCTATAAATTTAACATTGAAGAAAACGAAGAATTAAAGGCGTTCTTATTTGTTCGGGATAAGAATAAATTGATTGCCAAAGATTCTGTCAATATAAATGAGGTGGTGGAAATTTTGCAAACCACTTCTATTCGTGAAGATGAAATTGAAATAATAGGCTTGGTAGTAGAAAATGTCAAGACGAAAATTGGAAAGGATTTTTACGATTTCTTTTACCAGAAATACAATGCTAGTGGGGCCAAATACCCATTTGTGATCAATATCAATGAAAAACCATTTCTCGGAGGAAGAGGCGCTCTTGTTTCAGTTGAAATAGGTGATGATAAAATTTTCGAATTTCAGGCCAGGCCGGATGAAGAGATGTTACAAAATGCTGCGGCCTATTCTTTGAAATTGATCGAAAATTATAGTAAAAACAGAAATACGACAGAAAAAGTTTATTAATAAAAATTGCAAATTATGAATTGGTTAAAACGTTTAATTTCGTTGCTCTTTTTATTTGGAGCACCCTTGTTTATGGCGGGGCAGGAATTGGTCTATGAACCCGTTAATCCCGCTTTTGGAGGAGACACTTTCAATTACCAGTGGTTGTTAAGCTCTGCCGAGGCGCAGAATATACATGAAGAAGACAATGGCTTTTCTTTTGATGAACAATCAGAAATAGATAGTTTTAGTGAAAGTCTGAACAGGCAATTGCTCAACAAGATATCGAGCGACTTGTTTAGAGAACAATTTGGAGAAGGAGAGATCCAGCCCGGAACTTACATGTTTGGTAGTCTGGTACTCGAAATCTCACCATCAACGGAAGGATTGCTTATCAATATCCTGGATACCCAGACCGGAGATCAGACTCAAATTATCATTCCAAATTAAACAGCAGATGTTTAAACAAACTATCGTTGCATCAATACTTATGGTATTGATTGCTGGTTGTGGGGCCAGATTGAAGCAACCTTTTCAGACTGAAAGCGCCAGAATTGGCGAGGAAACAAAACCCAAGAACTCAATATTGACAGATGTATTGCCTGAGGAACCCATTGTGGTGGGCGTATATAAATTCCGTGACCAGACCGGTCAATACAAACAGGTAGAAAACGGAACGAGCTGGAGTACCGCCGTAACTCAGGGAGCTACGACCATATTGTTGAAATCACTTGAAGACTCAAAGTGGTTCACTCCTATTGAACGTGAAAACGTCAGTAATCTATTGAATGAACGTCAGATCATACGCTCAACCCGTAAGCAATACTCTAACGGACAGAATGTACAAGATGATTCTGATTTACTTCCACCTTTACTCTTTGCCGGAGTAATTCTTGAAGGAGGAATTATTTCTTATGATTCCAACATTGTTACGGGAGGTGTAGGCGCACGGTATTTTGGAACCGGAGGATCCAGCAAATACAGAGAAGACAGGATAACCATTTATCTCAGGGCAATCTCAACATCCAATGGAAAAATCCTTAAAACGGTATATATTTCCAAAACAATTTTGTCACAAGCCATTTCAGCCAGTGTGTTCAGATATGTCGATGTAAAAAGGCTGCTCGAGGTTGAAATAGGTATCACTCAAAATGAACCCAAACAACTTGCGGTTCAGGAAGCCGTGGACAAAGCAGTTGAAGGTCTTATCATTGAAGGTATCATGGATGGTTTATGGACACCCCAGGGAGGCCAGCCAGAGATCGACAGAATTTCTGCTGCCTACACAAAAGAAGTAGAAGAGGCTAAAAAAACCAAATTATATAACCGGACCTTCGATGACAGAAGAAGCAAACACTCAGCAGGTCTTGTAATGGGAGGAGCCTTGATGAACGGAGACTACTCTCAGCAGGACGTGAGCTATAATCTTCAGTTGAACTACAAATTCCTTTTAAACAACAAAAAGTGGGGCCTTAACCTGTCGGCTGGCATACTTGAACTTGATAAAAACAATGAGGTTTCAAGAAATTACGACACCACTCTTGACGCTAATATGGAATATATCTTCCTGCCCTATGAAAACATAAGTCCCATAATTTATGCCGGTATTGGGACAATTTCAGACAGGGGGTTTAGTGATATGCATTTTAAGTTTCAATGGGGTCTGGGCGTTGAGTTTTTACCCACAGACTTTTTAGGACTTCAATTGTACGGTGAACAGAACATCACATTTACGGATGAATTGGATGGTCTGGTCCAGGGAAAAAGAGACGATTATTTTTGGAGGTTTGGTTTAGGAGTTAACTTTTATTTTGGAAGATAGTTATGAAAAATATAAAATATAAAAAAAATAGCATGAGATCGAATTTAATCATCATTATCACGGTATTGATATCGGCGGTTTTTTCATGTAGTGAAGATACGGTTCCTTATTCTGGTGTGGGAAACATAACCGGAAGGGTTGTAGAGGCAGATAATTTTAAACCCATAGGAAATGCAAAGGTTGTATTAACTCCAACAAATAACACTGTTTTTACCGACAGTCTTGGATATTTTGAATATGAGCAGGTTGAGGTTGGAGACTATTCGGTAAGCTCAACCAAAGAAGGGTTTTTAACGGCTTTCAAGCCGGTTACCGTTTCTCTGAATCTGGAGGTGAATACGGTTTTTGAAATGGAGATTGAGACCAGTGGAAACAGGCCTCCCTCTGCCCCCAAACTTTTAAGTCCGGAAGATAATGCTACCAATGTTGATTTGGCAGTTGAATTGGTATGGAGTGCCTCGGATCCGGATCTGGATACCATTCATTATACGATCAGGATCAGAAATGACCGAAATGATGAAATTGAGATGGTTGAAGATCTTCTTGATTCAACCTACGTTTTGTCAAATTTGACGAATAACACCAAATATTTTTGGGAGGTTAGTGCCTCAGACCAGATCAATGAACCGGTATGGAGTCCGGCCCAATCGTTTAGAACAAAGGAAGCGACAGAGAATCGATTCTTATATGTTAAGGAGGTCAATGGAAACAATGTGATTTTTTCTTCCGATGATCAAGGTAATGACTATGCTATAACAAATAGCAATATCAATAGCTGGAGGCCAAGGAAGAATTTGGCTACCAATTTAGTTGCCTTTTTAAGAACTGAGAATTTCGAAA
The DNA here is from genome assembly GCA_020347545.1 of Flavobacteriaceae bacterium. Lineage (GTDB taxonomy): Bacteria > Bacteroidota > Bacteroidia > Flavobacteriales > Flavobacteriaceae > Lutimonas. Next base: position 1,718,029 of record CP070731.1, read on the forward strand.
CTCAATTGTATACCATGAATCCGGACGGGTCAAATGTCTTTAAAGTCACCTCAGTATCTGTTGATGGCTTTAAGCAAAGTGAACTAGATTTTTCATGGTCATCCAATGGCTCAAAATTGATCTATCCTCATTTTGATAAGCTTTATGAAATCAATAAAGATGGAAGCGGCTTAAGGCTGGTGCATCAGACGCCGGACGGAAGTTTTATTTCAGAGTGTGACTGGAGCAGTGATGGAAACCTTATTGCCTTAAAAACGAATAATTCAAACGGATACAACGTGAGGATTTATACAATTGATCCAAACGGTGCTATTGTTGACAACATACTTTCAGGTGTCAATGGTGCTGCTGGTGGTCTTGACCTTTCTATTAACAACAAGCTATTGTTGTATACTTATGACGTTTCTGAATTTGAAAGTGCCTCATACAGGCAACTGGATTCTCGTTTATTCATATATAATTTTACTACCGGAATCAGCAAGGATATTTCTGTTAACAAAGATAACGGAACAATAGATATTGACCCGAGGTTTTCACCAAGTGAGGCTGAAGTGATATTTGTCAACACTTCAAATGATGGTTTATCACAACAATCAATCTATACACAATCTGTCAATCAGGATAGTGATGAAGTTGGAAACGGTTATAACAGAAAAGTTAAATTTGAAAATGCAATAATGCCGGATTGGGAATAAGTAAATTATTCAGTCAATTTATGAAAGGCCCGTATTTCGCGGGCCTTTTTAGTTTTTGACCTGCCATCTCCTTTTTCGTACATAGGTATTTCCAAGATCATATTGTAAGGTAATCTCTGCAGTTCCGGCATTATTGCCGATGCTCGAAACAGGATAGTCATAAGAAAGCCCGATCTTGAACTTATCAAATTCCAAGCCCGTAATCGGGTTTATCGAAAGAAAACTGTTCGAGCCCTGAATTTCCCGATTAAACGTAGCAGAACTCAAAATCCCAATAAAAAAACTTGAAATTTCAAATTCGGCCCCAAAATCAATTCGGTCATAGGGCCCCTGGTGCATGTAATTTGCCGTCAGGAACAGATATGTACCATCTGTTTTTTGCGAATATCTGTCATCAGGCCTTAAGGTGATCCTGTAGCCGCCATGAATGGA
>CP070731.1:1719255-1727363 GCA_020347545.1 Flavobacteriaceae bacterium
GTCTACCTCTTGACCACCTTTTCCGATAATAATACCAGGTCTGGCAGTAGTGATAGTAACGGTTACAAGTTTAAGGGTGCGCTCAATAATCACACGTGAAACACTTGCTTTAAATAATCTAGCATGGATATATTTACGGATCTTGCTGTCTTCAGCAATTTTATCACCGTAGTCATTTCCACCGTACCAGTTAGATTCCCATCCTCTGATGATTCCTAATCGATTTCCTATTGGATTTGTCTTTTGTCCCATGCTTAAATTAATTGCTTAAATTATTAGTTCCCAAAACCATTGTTACGTGGTTTGAACGTTTTCTGATCCTGTGCGCTCTACCCTGAGGTGCAGTACGCAGCCTTTTCAACATCGTCGCGCTATCAACATAAATCTCCTTCACAAAAAGTCCGGCATCTTCGATGCTTTCGTCTTCGTTCTTGGCTTGCCAGTTGGCAATTGCTGATAACATTAACTTTTCAAGATTTATTGAAGCTTCTTTCGGATTGAATTTCAAGATCTGAAGTGCTTTTTCAACTTCTACTCCTCTGATCAAATCAGCTACCAAACGCATCTTTCTTGGAGAGGTAGGACAACCATTAAGCTTAGCTACATAAGTATTCTTACGTGCTTCTTTCAGTTGATTTGCTCTTAACTTTTTTCGAACTCCCATAACCTACTATTTTTTACCTTTATTTTTCGCTCCTGCGTGTCCACGGAATGAACGTGTCGGAGAAAATTCACCTAATTTATGACCTACCATATTTTCAGTAATGTATACCGGTACAAACTGACGGCCATTGTGAACGCCAATTGTTTGCCCAACAAAATCAGGAGTTATCATTGATGCTCTTGACCAGGTTTTAATTACTGATTTCTTTCCTGAGTCTACATTCTTCTGCACTTTTTTCTCTAAAGCGTGAAAAACATAAGGTCCTTTTTTTAACGAACGTGCCATACTTTCTAACTAATTATTTTTTTCTACGTTCAACTATTTGCTTATTGCTCGCCTTAGTCTTAGAACGGGTCTTATATCCTTTGGCAGGAATACCATTCTTAGATCTTGGGTGTCCACCTGAAGCTCTACCTTCACCACCACCCATTGGATGATCAACAGGGTTCATGGCAACAGGACGTGTTCTTGGACGTCTTCCTAACCATCTGCTTCTACCAGCTTTACCTGATACAGTTAACTGATGATCTGAATTCGACACCACACCTATGGTAGCTTTACATGAAAGTAAAATCATTCTGATCTCACCTGAAGGCAACTTGATGGTTGCGTATTTTCCTTCTCTCGCCATTAACTGAGCAAAAGTTCCCGCACTTCTCGCGATCACAGCACCCTGTCCAGGACGTAATTCAATACATGAAATTACCGTACCCAATGGAATGTTGCTTAAAAGCATCGTGTTTCCAATCTCTGGAGCCACTTTTTCACCAGAAATAATTTCCTGACCAACCTTTAAACCATTCTGAGCGATGATATATCTTTTTTCTCCGTCTGCATAGCTCAACAAAGCAATGTAAGCTGACCTGTTTGGATCGTACTCTATCGTTTTTACAGTTGCCGGAACACCATCTTTATTTCTTTTGAAATCAATAACACGGTATCTTCTTTTATGACCACCACCTAAAAAGCGCATAGTCATTTTTCCTTCACTGTTTCTACCTCCACTTCTCTTGATCGGAGCCAAAAGACTTTTTTCGGGTTTATCAGTCGTTACAACATCAAAATCCGTAACAACTTTAAATCGTTGTCCTGGAGTAATCGGTTTTAATTTTCTTAATGCCATCTTGTTTTCTTAGATATTGCTATAAAAATCAATGTTCTCTCCTTCTGCCAACTGAACGATGGCTTTCTTGTAAGCACCTTTAACACTTGCTACCAATCCTTTCTTCGTGTACTTCGTCGTACGCTTAACAGGATAGTTCATGGTTCTAACACCTTTAACAGTAACGCCATAAGCACTTTCTACAGCTTCTTTAACTTCTATCTTATTAGCTTGCTTTTTCACAACAAAACTAAAGCAGTTACTCAACTCACTTTGGTCTGTTGCTTTTTCCGTAATAATAGGTTTTATCAATATACTCATGACCCTTATTTGCTAAAATTAGATTCAATTTCCTCCAAACACGATTCAGAAATTATAACTTTGTTCGCGTTCAGAACTCTGTAAGTGTTTAATTCTGAGCCGTTTATAACATTGGCTCTCTTCAAATTTCGTGATGACAAATATACATTATTATTTGACCCATCCAACACAAACAAAGATTTTTTCCCTTCCAACTCAAGCGCTTTCAAAATATTTGTAAAAGCTTTTGTCTTTGGAGCCTCAAAATCAAACTTTTCAATCACAAGGATATTTTCCTCTTTAGCCTTGATAGACAATGCTGATTGACGTGCTAATTTCTTTAATCCTTTATTTAATTTGAAAGAATAATTTCTCGGTCTTGGACCAAAAGCTCTACCTCCACCTCTGAATATAGGAGACTTGATACTTCCCGCTCTCGCAGTACCCGTACCTTTTTGTTTTTTAATCTTACGTGTACTACCCACAATTTCAGCTCTTTCCTTCGCTTTGTGAGTACCTTGACGTTTATTAGCCAAATGTTGTTTAACATCCAGATAAATAGCATGGTCATTTGGTTCAATACCAAAAACAGCTTTCGAAAGCTCAACACTTCTTCCGGTTTTTTTCCCGTTGATATCTATTACAGCTACTTTCATTATTTCTGAATAATTACATATGAATTTTTATGACCAGGAACAGCACCTTTTACTACTAAAAGATTCTTATCCTTCACCACTTTTAAAACTCTAAGGTTTTGAACTTTCACTTTTTCACCACCCATTCTTCCGGCCATTCTCATGCCTTTAAAAATTCGGGCCGGATAAGATGCCGCACCAACAGAACCAGGAGCTCTGTTCATACTTTGCTGTCCGTGAGTTCTTTCAGAACCTGCAAAACCATGACGCTTTACAACTCCCTGAAAACCTTTTCCTTTAGACGTACCTGATACATCTACGAATTCCCCTTCTTCAAAGTGATCTACTGAAATTTCATCACCTAATTTAAAATCTTGCTCAAATCCTTGGAATTCAACGACACGTCTTTTAGCAGATGAACCGGCCTTTTTAAAGTGTCCGTTAAGCGCCTTATTAGACTGCTTTTCTGCTTTGTCATCGAAACCAAGTTGCAAGGCTTCGTACCCGTCAACCTCTTTGGTTCTGACTTGGGTAACTACACAAGGACCAGCTTGAATAACGGTACATGGAATATTCTTTCCATTCTCATCATAAATACTGGTCATTCCTATTTTTTTTCCTATTAACCCAGACATTTTCTATTATTTAATTATTATTCTCTATTTAAAAAAACAGGGTCAAAATATCTTCAACCCTGAATATATTTTTCCGTTTTTCCCTCGTCAATCGCTCAGGACAAGTAACTGAAAATTCCCTTTTCAGTTTTCGATCAGGTCAATCCTTCGGATTAAACTTTGATCTCTACTTCAACCCCACTTGGTAACTCAAGCTTCATTAAAGCATCAATTGTTTTCGATGAAGAACTATAGATATCTAAAATTCTTTTGAACGCACTCAATTGAAACTGCTCTCTCGACTTTTTGTTAACGTGAGGTGAACGTAATACCGTAAAGATCTTCTTGTGTGTTGGTAATGGAATTGGCCCATTTACAACAGCACCTGTATTCTTTACTGTTTTTACAATCTTCTCAGCAGATTTATCTACTAAGTTATGATCGTAAGACTTTAATTTAATTCTAATTTTCTGACTCATTTTTCTTTTATTAGTAGATTAACCTTGTGCTTTTTTGATCACTTCTTCAGAAACACTTGACGGAGTTTTCTCATAATGAGAGAATTCCATGGTAGAAGTAGCTCTACCGGAAGACAGGGTTCTCAAAGTAGTTACATATCCAAACATCTCCGATAAAGGAACATGTGCCTTAACAACTTTCGCTCCGGCTCTGTCATCCATTGCATTAACCTGACCTCTTCTTCTGTTCAAGTCACCAACAATATCACCCATGTTTTCTTCAGGAGTTACAACCTCAAGTTTCATGATCGGCTCAAGAATAACTGCTCCCGCAGCTTTTGCCGCTGATTTGTATCCTAATTTTGCAGCCAATTCAAATGAAAGTGCATCAGAATCAACAGGGTGGAAAGATCCGTCTTTTAAAACAATCTTCATGGTATCCATTTCATACCCCGCCAAAGGACCATTCTTCATGGCCATCTCGAATCCTTTCTCTACTGAAGGGATATATTCCTTAGGAATATTTCCTCCCTTGATCTCATTGACAAATTGCAAGCCAACACCTTCAAAATCTTCATCTGCAGGACCCATATCAAAAATGATATCGGCAAACTTACCTCTACCACCTGATTGCTTCTTGTATACCTCTCTGTGCTGAGCACTTTGAGTAATCGCTTCTTTGTACTCTACCTGTGGCTCACCTTCATTTACCTCAACCTTGAATTCACGCTTTAAACGATCGATCAAAATCTCAAGGTGAAGTTCACCCATACCAGAAATAATAGTTTGACCCGAAGCTTCGTCAGTTCTTACCTGGAAGGTAGGATCCTCTTCAGCCAATTTGGCAAGACCCATTCCAAGCTTATCAACATCAGCCTTAGTCTTAGGCTCAACAGCAACCCCGATTACAGGATCAGGAAACTCCATACTCTCAAGTATGATCGGAGCATTCAAGTCCGACATTGTATCTCCTGTTTTAATATCTTTAAACCCAACAGCTGCACCGATATCTCCAGCTTCAATAAAGTCGACAGAGTTCTGCTTGTTCGAGTGCATTTGGTAGATTCGTGAAATTCTTTCTTTTTTCCCGGAACGGTTGTTAAGGATGTAAGACCCTGCATCCAACCTTCCAGAGTAAGTTCTAAAAAACGCCAAACGACCTACAAAAGGATCGGTAGCAATTTTAAAAGCCAAAGCTGAAAAAGGCTCTTTTACAGAAGGCTTTCTTGAAATCTCCTCTCCGGTAGAAGGATTCGTACCAACGATGGCATCCTTATCAACTGGAGAAGGCAAATACCTGCAAACCCCATCCAATAAAAACTGCACACCTTTATTCTTGAAAGCAGATCCACAGATCATTGGAATGATCGCCATATCCATAACTGCTGCTCTAAGCGCATTGTGAACTTCTTCTTCTGTGATCGAGTCTTCATCCTCCATGAATTTCTCCAGTAGGTTTTCATCATATGATGCTACCTCTTCGATCAACAACGCTCTGTATTGAGCTGCTTCTTCTTTTAATTCTTCAGGAATATCGATAATGTCAAACGTCGATCCGAAAGACTCTTCTTTCCAAACGATCGCTCTGTTCTTAACCAAGTCAACAATCCCTTTAAAGTCTGCTTCTTCACCAATAGGAAGAACGATAGGCACCGCATTGGAACCTAACATTTCTTTCACCTGAGTACAAACCCTAAGGAAATCTGAACCCTGACGGTCCATTTTATTTACAAAACCAATTCTTGGTACCTTATAATTATCTGCAAGCCTCCAGTTTGTCTCTGATTGAGGTTCAACCCCGTCAACCGCACTAAATAAAAACACCAATCCATCAAGAACCCTTAAAGAGCGATTCACCTCAACTGTAAAGTCAACGTGACCCGGAGTGTCAATAATATTAAAATGATACCCTTTAGCATCTGCCGTAGGTATTCCGTTTTCAGTTGGAAACTGCCATGTACAGGTTGTTGCGGCCGAGGTAATTGTAATACCTCTTTCCTGCTCCTGCTCCATCCAGTCCATCGTTGCAGCACCGTCATGCACCTCACCAATTTTATGAGATACACCTGTGTAATAAAGAATTCTCTCGGTAGTTGTGGTCTTTCCAGCATCAATGTGCGCCGCAATACCAATATTTCTTGTTAATTTTAAATCTCTTGCCATGCTAAAAACTTATTAAAATCTGAAATGTGAGAATGCTTTATTCGCATCTGCCATTTTGTGAACATCTACCCTCTTCTTAACCGCAGCACCTTCTTCTTTCACAGCAGCAAGGATCTCTCCGGCAAGTCTCTGAGACATACTTTTCTCATTTCTTTTTCTTGCATAAAGGATCATCCATTTGATTGCCATGGATATCTTTCTATCCGCTCTAATGGGCATTGGAATCTGAAAAGTGGCTCCACCAACTCTTCTACTTCTAACCTCAACGTGTGGCATCACATTTGACAATGCTTCCTTCCACAATTCTAAAGCAGTTTTCTCTTCATCCTGCTTTTTATTTTCAACAATATCCAATGCATCATAAAAAACTTTAAATGCAACAGATTTCTTACCATCCAACATCAGGTTGTTCACAAATCTTGTAACCAGCTGATCGTTAAATTTTGGATCCGGTAAAAGGATTCTTTTCTTTGAAATTCTTTTTCTCATTGTTCCTTACATTAAAAGATTTAATTATTTCTTTGGACGTTTAGTTCCGTATTTAGAACGACGCTGAGTTCGTCCTTCTACTCCTGCTGTATCCAAAGCACCACGAACAATGTGATATTTAACACCAGGTAAATCCTTTACTCTTCCACCTCTAACCAATACTATCGAGTGTTCTTGTAAATTATGTCCTTCTCCTGGGATGTATGCATTCACTTCATTACCGTTTGTCAACCTTACCCTTGCAACTTTTCTCATTGCTGAATTTGGTTTCTTTGGTGTTGTTGTGTAAACACGCGTACATACTCCACGACGTTGAGGACAAGAATTCAAAGCAGCCGATTTATTCTTCTTGGTTGTTTTGGTCCTTCCTTTTCGTACTAATTGTTGAATAGTTGGCATTCTATTTTTATAAAATTTTAATTTTAGTTCTCTCTGTTTTTTAAGAGTTTGCAAATGTAGGACTTTTTTATCGTTATTCAAACTATAAATTATTGATTTTTTTAGGTTTATGGAATCCCTTTAAAATCCTTAAGAAATAAAGCGATCGTAAAATCTTTACGGCTAACTCACCAGAATCGACCTTAACTTTATTGTACAAGCCAACAATCTTGCCTATTATTTACTGATAATTAGGCATTTTGACCTTTGAAAATCGTAAAAAATAATTGATATTTACGCCTCAATTCAGACCCTTTTGTTACGAAAGCTTACACCATATATATATATACTGTTTTTTTGCATCACCGTAAACCAAGTTTTTTCTCAGGATAAAAAGCTTGAAATCAGAATTAATGAGACAGATGAAACGGGTCTTGATGAACTAAAGGAAGAAAAGTTGGTCCTCCCTCACAAAGATTCTGTCTATCAGGTTTTGGATCGGTTTAAAAAAAGAATGGCTCTTGCAGGGTATCTTAGCCCTGCGACCGACAGTATAATTACAAGGGACTCAATTATCTTTGCTTACATCTCTCCCGGAGCAAAAGTTGAAATCATAAATATTGACTTTTCTGAAATAACACGATCAATTCTTTTGGAAAAAGACCTGAAACCTCTGTTAAAAGGGTCCAGAGATTCAGTTATCAGTATCCCTTTTGGAGAATTACCTGAATTCATGAATTCCCTGGTGGATCTGTTTGAGTTAAGAGGCAATTCCTTTGTTCAGTTTAATTTGAAGAATATCGAACTGAAAAATGGAGAAGCCTATGCGAAACTAAAAATGAACCTTAACCAATCAAGAAGAATAGACAAGGTCATCGTCAAGGGGTACGAGAACTTCCCGAAGAACTACCTACATCATGAACTTGGATTAAGAGAAGGTGATATATTCAACAGGGATAAAATTGATAATGCTTCACGGGCTGTCAACAACCTTGCTTTTGCTCAGGAGATAAAACCTCCCGAAATATTATTCACCAAGGACTCGACGATTGTATACCTTTATTTAAAAAAAAAGAAATCCAATCAGTTTGATGGAATCATTGGCTTTGCTTCTAAAGAAGAAGGTGATGGAATATTTTTTAACGGATACCTTGATTTGTCAGTAAACAACATTTTCAATTCAGGAGAAACGATCGCTTTGTTTTGGAAAAGTAACGGAAACGAAAGACAACGCTTTTTCCTGCAAGCAAATCTGCCCTTCCTTTTTAATCTTCCGCTTACCCCAAAAATCAACTTTGAGATTTA
>CP070731.1:1727463-1730107 GCA_020347545.1 Flavobacteriaceae bacterium
CAAATATATGCGCATCCTGTGTTTCCCACAATAGAGGAACTTGGGATTTTCAAAATTACCCGAAAACCGTTAGATAAAATTCAAACCTAAAAAAAGCTGTCTGAATCAATATTCAGACAGCTTACACACACTATAACTAAGTTATTAGTATTATCGTAATCGATCTACAGATTTTACAAGTTTATCATCCTTAATAATCGCTTTATTGGCCAAAGCCAGAAAAACAATTACAACCAAAGGTATAATAACACCAATACCCTTCTCTGAAACATTTGCTTCTCCAGGTAACATTAGCAGATAGTAAACAACAATTCCTAACAATATAAAGTTGATCACAATATTTAATCTATTGAAAACGATTTGTCTTAAACGATTTTTGTAAAGAAATAATGTCATCAAAGACAAAATTCCTGACACTATAAATAGTAACGGAACAGTCAACAATAAATTATCCCCTCCGTTAATCATATCAGAAAGTCCTAAAGGCATACCCTCGCCATCACTCCAGAAAGGAACGAAAAAAGCTAGTCCTCCTGAGAGAAGTACAGCAAGCAACAAGTAAACCGTTTGAATTCTTTGTAACATATGTTTAAAATGAGGCGCAAATTTACATTAATCTTTTCAAGAATACACTCTCTATATTAATTTTATTTTGTAATATTGTGGCATCAAATCGAATCTTACTGTAAGATTTCTTCTTTTACGATACCCAATTAAATTATCAAAACATAATAATCATTTAATCCGATAATTCTTTCCAGAGAATTGATATCATTAATTAACATTTACTACATATGATGTTTGACATAGACAAACTCAAAGAGATGAAACTTTTGGAGTTGCAGGCAATTGCACAAAAAATAGATGTTCCAAAATTTCGTCAACTTAAAAAACTTGATTTGGTTTATCAGATACTTGATGTACAAGCTGCAAATCCAAAGCAGATGAAGGAAAAGACAGCACCAATTAAAGACAAAGCTGTACAGGTTAACAAGCCAAAAAGAAAAAGAATTTCAAAAAATGATGCGGCGCCTGAAACGGCTTCCCCTGCCACCGCAACAAAAGATGAAGTTCCATCTAAAAAAGATGTTGACAAGAGAGATTTAAAATCTGCAAAACACCAAAAACCTGAAGTTTCTGTTGAAGTCAGCAAAGATAGGACTCCAACCCAGAAAACGGATACCAGACCTTCAGGCAATGATCGAAATAAGCAGAGTCATCAGCAAAAAGATCAGCGAAAGCAACATCCTCAGCAAAAAGATCAGAGAAAGCAGCACCAGCCTCAGCAAAAGGACCAAAAAGATCAGAAAAATCAGCCAAGCCATCAGCAGAAGGATCAAAGAAAGGACAACCGAGGCAATCAAAGTCACAAACAAAGGGGCAATGAAAATAATAAGCCGGGTAAATACAGAGACCCTGATTTTGAATTTGACGGAATCATAGAGAGTGAAGGTGTATTGGAAATCATGCCGGATGGCTATGGATTTTTGAGGTCTTCAGACTACAATTACCTCTCATCTCCGGATGATATATATGTTTCCCAGTCACAGATTAAGCTTTTTGGGCTTAAAACGGGAGATACGGTTAAAGGAAAAGTAAGACCACCGAAAGAAGGTGAAAAATATTTCCCACTTATTCGCGTCAGCCTTATAAATGGCTTGAACCCAAGTATTGTCAGGGACAGAGTATCCTTTGAGCATTTGACGCCTCTTTTCCCTGAAGAAAAGTTCAATTTAGCCGCAAAAGGAAGTAATTTATCAACTCGGATCATTGATTTGTTTTCTCCTATTGGAAAAGGTCAGCGTGGAATGCTGGTTGCACAACCAAAAACAGGTAAGACCATATTATTAAAAGATATTGCGAATGCCATTTCAGCCAATCATCCTGAGGTTTATCAGATTGTACTTTTAATTGACGAACGCCCTGAGGAAGTAACGGACATGCAGCGTAATGTTACAGGTGAAGTTATTGCATCAACCTTTGATGAATCCGCTGAGAAACACGTTAGGGTGGCTAATATCGTTTTGGAAAAAGCCAAACGTTTGGTCGAGTGCGGACATGATGTAGTTATTCTCCTTGATTCGATAACCCGGTTGGCAAGGGCCTATAATACAGTGGCACCGGCTTCTGGAAAAATCCTTTCCGGTGGTATTGACGCAAATGCACTTCATAAGCCTAAAAGATTTTTTGGTGCAGCGCGAAATATTGAAAATGGAGGGTCTCTTTCCATTATTGCAACGGCCTTGACAGAAACAGGTTCGAAAATGGACGAAGTGATTTTTGAAGAATTCAAAGGTACCGGTAATATGGAACTTCAGTTGGATCGAAATATATCAAACAGAAGAATTTACCCTGCAATTGATCTTGTGAAATCGAGTACCAGAAGGGATGATCTTTTACATGAGGAAAAAGTCAGACAAAGAATCTGGGTGCTTAGAAAATACCTGGCAGATATGAATCCGATCGAAGCCATGGAGTTCGTAAAAGACAAAATCAAATACACCAATAATAACGAAGAATTTTTAATGTCGATGAACGGATAAGGAATGTTTTCAATGAACCCTTAAAGTTCGAATCCTCGTATTATTAGGATAAATAATTGAAAGTCAGATATCAATAATATCTGACTTTTTTTATGCATTAT
>CP070731.1:1730207-1742980 GCA_020347545.1 Flavobacteriaceae bacterium
GAACATGGGTAGGCCCTTCCTACGCGTTTCGGTCTCAAGGCATAAGAAATTCATACTGGCAGGAGGTTTTATTCGGGGATGGATTTGACGTAATACCGGATCCGCAAAATACACGATTTGGCTATGGAATGTCTCAGGAGGGCTATGTATACACATATGATCGACAGACAGGAGCCCAGAAAAAGATCAGGCCCGTCCATCCTGACCCGGATGTCAAACTAAGATTCAACTGGAACTCAGCAATTTCTATAGACCCTTTTGATCAAACAACGATTTATTTTGGAAGCCAGTTTGTACATAAATCTTCTAATAAAGGGCACGAATGGGAAATTATTTCCCCGGATCTTACGTCAAATGACCCTGACAAACAAAAACAATACGATAGTGGCGGCCTGACCATGGATGCCACAGGGGCCGAAAATTACTGCAGCATTTTAGTTATCAGCCCCAGTTCATTGGCTAAAGGCGAATTGTGGGTCGGAACAGACGACGGCCGTGTCCAATTAACAAGAGACGGAGGGAATTCATGGACCGATATAAGCCCTTCGCTCGCCGGAATCCCTAAGGATGGCTGGATTGCCCAGATTAAAACCTCCACCTTTAACAAGGGCGAGGCCTATGTTGTAATGAATAACTATAGGAATTTTGACTTTAAACCTTATTTGCTGAGAACCAGAGACTACGGAAAATCCTGGCAAAATGTATTGCAGGGTAAAAGTGAAGAGTTTGGCTATAGCTTGTCTGTGGTTCAGGATCCAATAAATAAAAACCTGCTTTTCCTCGGAACGGAATACGGGTTGTATATAAGTCTGGATGAAGGTAAAAACTGGAACAAATGGACCGAGAATTATCCGAGTGTACCTACCATGGATATGATAATTCATCCTGATGAACATGATCTTGCCATCGCTACATTTGGAAGGTCTTTTTATATCATTGATGACATACGTCCATTGAGGAAATTGGCTACGGAAGGAACCCGCCTTTTTGAGAGGCCAATCACCTTATTCGATCCTCCAACGGCCTATTTGGCGAAATATCAGGAGCCTAATGGAACAAGGTTTGTTGGCAATGCCATTTTTAACGGAGAAAACAGAAAAAGCGGAGCCATGATCAGTTTCTCCATAAAAAAAGATCCTAATTCACAGGATCCTGAAAAAGTGAAACCAGCAGCTAAAGACAGCCTGGTACTCGAGGTTTATAATATGAAAAACGATCTTATAAGAACCTTGAAACTCAAATTACCCGAAGAAAACGGGATTCACAGAACCTATTGGGATTTAAGAGAAAAAGGTGTCTTTTCACCTTCAAGGAAAGAGGTTAACACTAAAAATGAACCCGCAGGGGCCTATGTTGTGCCGGGTACCTATACCCTTAAAATGAGTTATCGGGGCCAATCCGATTCCACTCAAATTGATGTGGCCTATGACCCAAGAATAGAAATTTCTCAGGAAGTACTGGTTCAGAAATACGAGTTGCTTAAGTCACTCTATCAAAAAAGAGATCTTGCTTTCAGGAGCGTCGAACGGCTGAAAGAGTCGAAAAAAATTGCATCAAGGGTAAAAATGCAGGCGGAGAAAAATGACAAGGAAAAATACGATGCGCTGTTAAAGGCCAGCGACAGTATTAAGAAATCAATTGATTTACTTATGGATGAAGTCCTTGGCAAAGAAGACAAACGACAGGGAATTACATCACCTGCAAAACCTTCGAATATTTCTTATCTGAACAATGCGATAAGTTATGTGTGGTATTTGATGAGCCCTCCGGGCCTTACAGAAAAACAATTGATCGAAAATGCTGAAAAAAAATTGTATCCGGTCATTGACCATATCAATGATTTTTACAGGAAGGAATGGACGGCTTATAGAAAACAGGTTGAGGAGGCCAACATCAGTATTTTCAAAGATTATCAGGATCTTAAATAAGTAGTGGGCTTCAGGCCTTAAATTACGGATTCAAAAAATTGGACGGGATAAGACATTTATCATTTTCCCAGGTCCCCAATAAGGTTTCTGGATCAAGAGGCTCACCTTGGCAGTTAAGAAAGATTCCTGACTCTTTTCTGATGATTTTCAGAGAGCCTTTATTAAGTTCATCGAGAATAATTGTGATCAGTTCATTTTCAGTGGCATCAGGATGGCTTCGGGCAATACTTATTCCTTGCTTATTGTTGAACAGGTCCATATCCGAAGCCGCTTTGTCGGGCAGAACCCCGTCTTCAGGATCTCCTTTTAAATACGACTTGTAGTTCCCTTTTTCATGTGCTTTCCCAAGCTTAAAAGCAGATTTTGAACCTATTTCAAGGGCTAAACCCGCCATCCAAAAGGTATGCTTGAAGGCATCCAGTCTTCCACCACTGTCGTCAGAGCCTATTATTCCCGAATTTTTTATTGAATCTCTTACCTGAATTGTTCGCAAGGATATGTTCAAAGCTTTTTTCGCCTTAAACGGGTGGAACATGACCCACCATTTTTCTGGCCCGCTCAAAGAAGAAAATCCATTCTTGTTTTGAGCCTGTAAACTCAAACTCAAAAACAATCCCAACACAAGTATTCTAAATCCTTTTAACACAACCTGAAAATAGTAAAACGAAGATCGTTTTATTTTTTACAAACACCGCGAAAATCTGACTAAAATCGCTACTTTTGATATGCAAAGCATTAAAAATAAAAACTGATGAAGTACCTTCCTATCGACAGCCAGCTATTTATAAAGAACAGAAAGAAATTTGTTGAAAAAATGGAGCCAAATTCCATGGCCATTTTTAATTCCAATGATATTTACCCGATAAGTGCAGACAGCACCCTGCCTTTTGCCCAGCAGAGGGATATTTTCTATTTGTCAGGAGTAGACCAGGAAGAAAGTGTGCTGGTCATCTTTCCGGATAGCCCGAAAAAAGAAAACAGGGAAGTCTTGTTTTTAAGGGAAACCAATGATCATATTGCGGTTTGGGAAGGTGAAAAACTCGACAAAGAAAAAGCCCTGAAAACCTCAGGTATTTCTAAAGTATACTGGTTGCAGGACCTTGAAAAGGTATTGTTCGAATTAATGACCCAGGCAGAAACGGTATACGTCAATACCAATGAGCATTACCGGGCAAGCGTTGAAACTGAAACCAGGGATGCGAGATTTATAAAATGGTTAAAGGAAAAATATCCGGCCCATACCTACAAAAGATGCCAGCCCATTATGCAAAGGCTAAGATCTTTAAAAGAACCTCTGGAGATAGAAATGATCCAAAAGGCCTGTGACATAACGGAAAAAGGATTTAGAAGAGTTCTGGGTTATATGAAGCCCGGAGTAATGGAATATGAAATAGAAGCCGAATACATTCACGAATTTATACGAAACAGATCGGCTGGTTTTGCTTATTCTCCGATCATCGGATCAGGTTATAATGCCTGTGTTTTGCACTATGTGGAAAACAATCAGGAATGTAAGGAAGGCGATATGGTTCTAATGGACGTGGGTGCCGAATATGCAAATTACTCAAGTGACATGACCCGGTGCATTCCGGTTTCAGGGAAATTTTCTGAAAGGCAAAAGGAAGTGTATAACGCGGTTCTGAGAGTGAAAAATGATGCGGCGAAATTGTTGGTCCCCGGTACCATTTGGGCTGATTACCACGTAGAAGTGGGTAAATTAATGACCAAAGAACTTCTGAACCTGGGTCTTATCAGCCAGGAAGATGTTGACAAGGAAGATCCTGACTGGCCGGCTTATAAAAAGTATTTTATGCATGGTACCTCCCATCATATGGGTCTCGACACCCATGATTATGGTATTTTGACCGAGCCCATGGAGCCGGGAATGGTGTTTACCGTTGAACCGGGCATCTACATTCCTGATGAAAATCTTGGGATCAGGCTTGAAGATGATTACGTTATTCAGGAATCCGGAGAACCTCTTAATTTAATGGCCAATATCCCTATTGAAGTGGAGGAAATTGAAAAACTGATGCAAGGCTAGGAAGTTCCGGCGAACAACATTAATTTTCATTAATTTGATTCTTCCTGTTATTGGTGATTAGGTTGACAAGGATAAAGCCCATAATGCATGGAATGACCCATCCCAGCCCGTCCCTGGACAAGGGAATAAGGGTATAAAGTGAATTTAGCCAGTCCCTGGCAATGAGGTTGCTCATGAAATTGGGTATGCTAAAAACAATGGCCAGAACTACTAAAATGCGATAAACCGGTCTTCCGGCATATTTTTCGGGCAATAGATTCAGCAGGATCAATACTATGGAAATCGGATAGAGCAACATGAGCACGGAAACCGCAAGATCGATAATTACTTTTACTTCAAACTGGCCCATTAAGATCCCCGCAAGACAAGAAAGTGCAGCTGAAACCACATAGACCTTTTGAGAATCTCCAAAAAGTCCCTTAAAAAAATCGGCAACACCAACAATAATGCTGACGGCTGTGGTAAAACACGCCAATGACACCAAAACACTCAGAAAAGCCGTACCTGTTTTTCCCATTATTTGTGTGCTTAATCCCGAGAGGAGTGCTGTTCTGCTTACATCAGGATCAAAGACCCCGTTGTACTTGGATCCTATAAAAATCAGTCCGATATAAATGATAAACAATCCAGCCATGGCGATAAGACCTGATTGACCTATCATGATTTGTTTTTCATGTACGGTCATCTCTTCCCTGGAATTATTAAGGGTAATGACCATTACTCCACCCATGACCAGTCCTGCAATCGCGTCATAGGTTTGATACCCCTCAAGAAACCCGGCTATAAGCGGCGAATCAAAACTCCCCGTCATCATATGGTTCTCAGGTCCAAGAATCCCAAGAACTATAATGGCAAGCAAAATTATACCTATAATCGGTGTCAAAAACTTTCCTAAAAATTCAATCACTTTTCCTCTGTTTATCACAAACAGAAAAACCAGAGTAAAGTAGACAAAACTTGTTAGAATTGCGCTGGTGCCAAAATACGGTTTAATAGCAATTTCATGGGTAACGGCTGCCGTTCTCGGGCACGGAAGTATTGGAATCATCAGATAAATTCCAACGCTGAAAACCATGGCAAACCTTGAAGATACTTTTCGCCCAAAATCGATCATTGTTCCTTGTAACCTTGCATAACCCAACAGGGCCAGCATTGGGAATACGGTGGCAGAAAGAAGGAAGCCCATGCCCACGAGCCACCAGTCTTCACCGGATTTAAAACCCAACATTGGGGGCAGTATTAAATTCCCGGCTCCAAAGAAAGATGCAAAAATAGCAAAGCCGAAAACAAATTTTTCCTTGATTTTGTTCATTCTACTTCAAATTGATAAATATACAGTAATTTAGTCAAGGAGCTTTTCGATATGCCAGATATACTTTATAAAAATTTAAACGTTCACTATTCTGATACAGGTAGTGGTAAAACCCTTGTCTTCCTTCATGGTTTTTTGGAAGACTCAAGGATGTGGAACAAAGTATCCATACCCCTAAAGAAAAATTTCAGGGTAGTCTGCATTGACCTTCTCGGTCATGGTAAAACACAGAACCTGGGATATATCCACTCCATGGAAGACCAGGCCAAAATGGTGGTCTTTCTTTTAAACAGTTTGGAAATTGAGGAATTCAGTTTGATAGGGCATAGTATGGGTGGCTATATTTCCCTTGCCATTGCCGATTTATTCCCCGGACGTGTTGATAAACTCTGTTTGATGAATTCCACGGCACTGGCCGATACGGAAGAAAAAAAGATCAATCGTGATCGAGGAATCGCAGCGGTAAAACAGAATTATAAAACCTTTGTCCGACTTGCTATTCCAAACTTGTTTTCAGAAGAGAATCGTACCGTATTTTCAACTGAAATTAAGGAGGTCACCGAACAGGCTCTCGAAATGTCAGCACAGGGCATCATTGCCTCACTGGAGGGCATGAAAGTCAGGCCGGAAAGAAAAAATATCTTATCGAGGGCATCACTGCCGGTCCTGATGATTATAGGGAAACAAGATCCGGCTCTTGACTATAATAGTTTGACCGATCAGGCCAAATACAAGAATGTAACTCCGATTATTTTTGAAGATGGCCATATGAGTCATATTGAAAATGAACTTGACCTGGCTGCTGCCTTTCTGAACTGGTTTTCAAATAATGTCCCTCAATCTTATGCCGGATAAAAATCAGAGCGCCCCGTGCCCATTGTGTAATTCTTTGTCCTTTGTTTTTTACAAAGATGAAAAACACCTTTTTTATGAATGTAAGGAATGCAGCGGCATCTTCAGATCGGAAGACCAGCGTTTGTCGAATACTGATGAGATCAACAGGTACCTTCTGCACAGGAATCCAGAGTTTGATGAAGGTTATTATCAATTCATACTTCCCATCATTAAGGAGGTCAAGGCTTCTTGCTCAGCAGGTGCTCAGGGCCTCGATTACGGATGCGGGCAACATCAGGTACTGATGAAAAACCTAAGGCGTGAAGGGTTTAAAATGCATGGCTATGACCCCATGTTCCTTTCCGATAAAGAAGTTTTGAAAAAACAATATGACTTCATAGTGAGTTGTGAAGTCATAGAACATTTTTATCATCCTTTTCAGGAATTCCAATACTTAAAAAGCATCCTTTTACCCAATGGAAAGCTGATATGCAAGACAGACATTTATGATTCAAAAGTAGATTTTGAGAGCTGGTATTACAAAAATGACCCGACACATGTATTTATCTACAGAGAAGCTACCTTCGACTGGATAAGGGAAAATATGGAATTCACAGATGTTAAAATAAACAGGAGAGTCATCACTTTTACCAATTAATTCATAACTTTAGTGGTAGTCAAATGGTTATAACATATCTGTCATGAAAAAATATATTATACTGACTTTTATCTCGTTAATGATATGCTCAGTCGCTATAGGTCAGACCAAAAAAGAAAAGAAAGCTGCAAAGTCTTTGAAGGAATATGAGGAGATGAAAGAAGTTATTAATGAAAAAGCCTATAATTTTCAGGCGGAATGGGCAACAACCCTCCAGGGCCGAAGAATCAATTTGAATTCAAATTCCAATTTCCTCAGGGTTAAAAACGATAGTGCAAATATTTATCTTCCTTATTTCGGACAATCCTCTTCCGGGGGTGTGGCCATGACTACAAATGGCGGGATAGAATATTCTGGTCTGATGGAAGATTATAAAGTCTCTTTTGACGATAAAAAGCAAAAAATAATTGTTCAGTTTGAAGGGAAATCAAAAAATGAAAGGTACCAGTTCAATATGACGGTTTATAAAGGTGGGAACACCATTATGAATATAAACAGCAATTACCGAACAGGCATTAAATACGAAGGGAATACCCGAAAACCCAAAAAGGAATAAGCGCTATTTTTCATCCATGGCATTCCATCCCTGTGCGGTGATATCGACCTTTTGCCCACCCCTTGTAACCAACTGTACCAATTCTGGCTCGTCTGTCATGTGACCAATAATACTCAAGTTCGGGTTTGCTTTGATCTTTGGAAAATCCTCCTGCTTTACCGTAAACAACAACTCATAATCCTCTCCGCCGCTCAAAGCTACCATCGTACTGTCAATGTTGAATTCCTCACAAGTTGAAATCACCTGTTGATCCAAGGGAATCTTATCTTCATAAAGTTGACATCCTTTTTTTGAAGCTTTGCACAAGTGCAGGATCTCCGAAGAAAGTCCGTCTGAAATATCAATCATTGAAGTTGGTTTTACCTCAAGATCGGCAAGCAGTTTTACGATATCCTTTCTCGCCTCAGGTTTTAGCTGCCTTTCCACCAGATAGGTATAATTGTCGAGTTCGTGCTCAGCATTGGGATTCACCTGAAACACTTGCTTTTCACGTTCCAGGACCTGTAATCCCAAATAAGCCGCTCCGAGGTCTCCAGAAACGACCAATAAATCATTGGAACCGGCTCCACTTCGGTAGGCAATTCTTTCCTTATCAACCTCGCCAATTGCAGTGATACTGATCAAAAGCCCTTTGGTCGATGAAGATGTATCTCCTCCAATAAGGTCTACTTTATAGGTATTACAAGCCAAATGAATGCCTGCGTACAATTCTTCGAGAGCTTCAAGGGGGAAACGGTTGGACACGGCTATGGAAACGGTTACCTGCTTTGCAATTCCGTTCATGGAATATACATCAGACAGATTCACCATCACAGCCTTATAACCCAAATGTTTCAAGGGCATATACGACAAGTCAAAATGAACACCTTCAATAAGCAGGTCGGTGGTGACCAGACTCAGATTCTCACCCGAATCGATAACGGCACAGTCATCTCCAACTCCCTTGATCGTACTGTCATGATGAATTTTTGTTTGTTTGGTAAGGTGGTCTATTAACTTAAACTCCCCTAGTTCAGAGAGCGGTGTCCTCGTTTGATTCTTATCTTCTAACATGAGGCAAAGATAATTGATATTTAAATTTTACCTCTCATTTTTGAATAGTTTATATCGAATAAAATTGAAGGATGCTCTCGTGCATCCTTCAAAAATTCCTACATTTAACCTGAAATTTTTCTCAAACAAGGAAAGAAAAGTACTGCAATTCAATGAAAAACCTCTCGCTTTCAACAAAGGTCCTCTTAGGTGTCCTGCTGGGTACGTTAACAGGATTGTTTTTTGGTGAAGATGTTGCCTGGATGGGTGTCATTGGAGATATTTTTATTGGGCTCCTGCAGATGACCGTGTTGCCTTACATTATGTTTTCTTTAATCGTAAACATAGGAAGGCTTTCTATGGACACCGGGAAAAAAATAATTCGTTACGGATTGATTTTTCTTTTTTTGCTTCTGAGTTTGGGCCTCGTTTACCTTATTATCCTGCCTTTTAGCTTCCCTTCATGGGCAAGTGGAAATTTCTATAGTTCTGAATTCGTACAGCCAAGTGTGCCCTTTGATTTTGTCAAATTGTACATCCCTGCGAATCCTTTTGAATCGATGAGTGACAATGTTGTCCCCGCAGTGGTATTGTTCAGTATATTTATTGGCCTTGGGGTGATGAAATTACCAAATAAAGAAGCCTTGCTGCAGCCCCTTGATGTGCTTACGGACGGGCTCAATCAGGTCAATAAAATGATCATTAAAATAACACCTGTTGGAGTTTTTAGCATCGCCGCAGGAGTGGTAAGTACCTTGAGTTGGTCTGATCTAAGTCGTTTGCAAGGGTATTTACTGGTTTATCTTCTGGCTGTTGTCCTGTTTACTTTTTTGATCCTTCCAAGCCTTATTTCAATATTCACACCATACAGCTCCAAAACCATCTTTAAAATAACCCGCTCAACGCTGATTACGATTTTTGCAACCGGGAAAATCATCGTGGTTTACCCCCAGCTGATCGAAAATATTAAAGAGATTATCCGAACCGATGAAAACTCAAGTGACGAGAATCAGGACAGGGTAGACATCATAATGCCTTTGGCATATCCGTTTCCGAACCTTGGAACCTTTATGATATTTATTTTTGTTCCCTTCGCTGCCTGGTTTACAGGCAAGTCAATGGAACTTGTAGATTATCCTATATTTCTCAGTTCTACTTTTCTCAGCAGTTTTGTTGCACCCATAACAGGTTTGCCATTTAGTCTGGATCTACTTAAAATCCCGAAGGAAACATTTCAGTTATTTGTTGTTTCCACAGTCCTTACCGATCGAATCAGGGTTGTGCTTGGTGCTTTTCATCTCATTGCACTGACCCTTCTTACCATAGCGGCCAGCGGTGGTTTTTTAAGATTCAAAAAAAGAAAAATTGTCCGTAGTCTGGTTGTTATAGGAATTTCAACCGTTGTTTCGGTTATCGGATTGAGGTATGTTCTTGAAACAAGTATGAAAAATATTCCAACAAACCTTGAGATCGTAAATTCCTTCAAACTGATAAGCCCTGAACAGGACTTTGTGGTTCTCGACAAGTCCAAAAGAAATCCTAACCCTAAATGGAGAGGTGAAAATTCCCTGAGCCGTATAAAAAGGAGAAAAACACTGAGGGTAGGCTATTACGAAGATGCAAGGCCATTTACCTTTCTCAATAAGGATAGTGCCTTGGTTGGATACGGAATTGACCTGGCACATCAGCTGGCGGCCGACCTTGAGGTCAAACTTGAATTTGTTCCCATCCCACCTGGGAAACTGATTGAAGGGATGAATAAAGATCATTATGATATTGTGATGTCTGACATCTTTCTCTCAAGTCGTTATGCCGAGGAGATCGAATTGTCCAAGCCTTATTTAAATGTGTCACTGGCCCTATTGACAAAGCAGGAAAACAAAATGTTCAATAGCTTTGAAACGGCCTCGGCCCTTGACACTTTTACAATATCCTACATCGAAAGAAAGGACATCGCCAATGAATTTCTTTCCTATTTTCCCGAGGGAGGAGCCTATCCCGTACCTGATATAAAAAGCTATTTTGAATTTGATAAAGTTAAAGATCAGGCCATAGATTCTGTACGAACAGATTCAATACGGGTCGACTCGATCCGAATAGATGCCCATCTTACAAGTGCCGAAAGAGCGGCTTCAATGACGGTCATTAACCCTGAATATAAGGTCGTTAATCCTTTACCTTATCATATCAACAATGCACTGGTATTTCCTGTTGCCAAGGATAATGTCTGGAGAAGTTATATTGACAAATGGATCGACTTCAGAGAGAAGGACGGGACCTTTGACAAGATCTACGACCAATGGATACTTGGAAATCCTTATCAGGAAAAATCAAAAAAATGGAGCATACTTGACAACGTGATCAAACCAAGAATTTTTGAGAAGGATACAATTATAATTGATACTACATCGACTCAATAAAATCAGCGCCGAACTCAACTTAGAATTTATCTCACTTGAGAGGAAAATTTATATCCCTCGTTCTTTCTGAATGTGTTCATAGGCACGCTGGACCTGCCTGAACTTTTCTTCTCCTCCCTGAACGTGTTCATCGCCCAGGTTTCTTAATTTATCAGGGTGGTATTTTTTAACCATTTTCCTGTAAGCCTTTTTGACTTCAGCGTCGGAAGCCGACTTATCAATTTCAAGAATCTTGTAGGAGCTGTCAACCTCATTGTAGAACATCGCCTTGATCGAATTGAAATCATATTGGTTGATATTGAGGTAGCCCGCAATGGTACTGATCTTGTTCAATTCCTTTTCGGTCACCATGCCATCTGATTTTGCGACTCCAAATAAGAAGTGCAGCAACTGAAGGCGTGATGGATGATTCATATGACGGTTGATCTGCAGACAAACCTGGCGTGTTGAAATTTTGTTATTCTTGATGATCCCTTTAAATAGTTTAAAAGCGTGATTTGCCCTTTCTTCTCCATACATCCCAATAAAAGAAGACCTTACGAAATCGAGTTCCCTCTTGTCAACACTTCCATCCGACTTGATAACTATGGCGGCCAATACCAAAAGACTGATTTCAAAATCACCGGACTGAGTTGATTGCTGGCCCCCGGATTTCTTGTTGAGATCCATTAAGTCACTCTCAGAAAATTCATCTACAAAACTTCCCAAGACAAATCCGAGTATGCCTCCAATTGGGCCCGCAAAGGTCCAACCAAGACCGGCCCCCAGCCATTTTGAAAAATTTGCCATATTCAACTATTAGAAAGCAAATATACATCTATGGCCAAACAATCGACATATTGTATACCTAATATTTTGTGAAAATTATTTCCTTAGCAATGCTTATCTTTGCACTCACGATTACTTAACAAAAAAAATAATACTATGTATCCAGAAGAATTGGTAAAACCTATGCGACAAGAACTTGTAAGCGCAGGGTTTCAGGAGTTATATTCAGCAAAGGATGTTGAAGTGGCATTACAAAAACAAGGAACAACATTGGTCATGGTCAATTCGGTTTGCGGATGCGCCGCCGGTACGGCCAGACCCGGAACAATTGCGTCACTGGCTTTAGACAAGAGCCCGGACCATTTAACAACAGTTTTTGCAGGAGTAGACGTTGAGTCCACACAGAAGGCGAGAGAAATGATGGTGCCTTTTCCTCCATCTTCACCTTCTATAGCCTTGTTTAAAGACGGCCAGCTTGTTCATATGCTTGAAAGGCATCATATTGAAGGAAGGTCAGCTGAAATGATCGCCGCGAACTTAGCGGGAGCTTACGAAGAGTACTGCTAAGTAAGATGATGAAGTTATTTTTTTCATTTTTGGCATTTCTTGTTATTTACTGCAATGATTCCGATGCGATTACGAAGCAGGAAATAGAAAAAGAAAAGATCGATAATTTAAAGACAGAAATTAAGAGTATTGCTGATACTTCGGTATGCTCAGAAGATTTCAGATGTTACAGTGTAGGAATCGGGTCCAAACCCTGTGGTGGGTTCTGGGAGTATATCGTCTATTCGAATTCTATTGATGTGGTCGATTTTCTAGCCAAAATTCAAGAACTGAATGAGATGGAAAAAGTATACAACGAGAAATACAGTATACAGTCGGATTGTTTTATCGCCATGCCGCCTAGCAGTATTGATTGTGTCGATGGAAAATGTAAAGGAGTCTTCAACAATTAAAATTGACAAAAGCTTTAAACAAAACCTCTTTTAATCAAGAGGTTTTTTTATTTTGCAGTGTGAAGAAAAACGAACTTATCAGGCATACTGAAAATTTTGTCAGGGAAACGCTTCGAAATGCTGAAGGCGGGCACGATTGGTTTCATATAGAACGGGTCCGTCGCAATGCTGTCCTGATCGCAAAAGGCGAAGATGCTGATCTTCTTATTGTGGAGCTGGGAGCTTTACTTCATGACATAGCCGATGCCAAGTTTTACGAAGG
>CP070731.1:1743080-1746343 GCA_020347545.1 Flavobacteriaceae bacterium
GCCATACTCCATTGCTCTCTGTAATCCAATCTGACCAGTTTTTGTCCCGAATTTGGTGCATAATGATTAACCAAATAAAATTTGTCAAATTCAGCACAAATAACACGACCTTCATTATCATATTCAGATATGCCTATTCCATTATTTACAACGATAGGTTTTGTCTTGGAAAGAATGGCCGTTCCCGAATATCCTTTTTTATCTGCTGAATTAACATAAATGTTGTAATCGGTCTGCTGTGACAAGGCTTTTAAAACCTCCTGGTCTTGAGCTTTTGTTTCTTGAATACAAAGAATATCAGGATCCATTTCTTTTAAATTATCAAAAAAACCTTTTTTGATAACGGCCCTTAACCCGTTTACATTCCATGAAATAATCTTCATTTTTTAACTATCCTAATTATTGTTAACAATGTCTCGTGGTAGAAAGATGCTAAATTCACTTCCCTTTCCCAAGGTACTATTAAAAGTAATATTAATCCTTGATAAATCCATAAATGTCTTCGCACCGGATGGGACCCCATTTTAATGTGTCAGAACGTTACTCCTGGCGCCAAAACCAATCTAAAAAAAATCAAGAGAAGTACTAGGCACACTATAGGGCTCCAATATATTTTTTCATTTACTTTACTCATATTACGTCTGACGGGTTTACTAACTGCGGCTGCAGACCAGGTCCAGGGAATTGAAAAAACGAAAACAATAAATGGCGTCATTGCCTGACTCCAAGGAAAAATCCTAAACGGAATAACAAATATACTGCCAATGACAGCAGCTCCAACGGCTATATGTCGAATATACCTGAATTTATCTTTTGGGTTGCTAAAATCAACTTCTTCAGCATTAAATTCCAATAGCAGTTTGCTGAACCAACTGCAAATCAACGCAACTGAAACCATGCAGATCGCAGCTAAAATTATTAGAGTGGATTCACTTAATTTTAAGTAACCTACAAGTGCTTCACCTACATCTGTCTCTGGTTTAAGGGATGCAATCATTACTTGTGGAATTGATTGTACCAACCCATGAAAAGCTAACCATAGGATAAGAAGTTTCCAAATACTTCGGGAGTTTCGG
Source organism: Flavobacteriaceae bacterium (assembly GCA_020347545.1). Lineage (GTDB taxonomy): Bacteria > Bacteroidota > Bacteroidia > Flavobacteriales > Flavobacteriaceae > Lutimonas. The sequence goes on from CP070731.1 coordinate 1,744,157, forward strand.
ATAAAATGAAAAACTGCTAAACAAATCAATCCTGTCAGGAATATCGCCAAAGCTCCTGAACCTTGCATCAAAGAAGTCATTTGATGTTCTCCAACCCAGTTGTGATTATTATGATAAAGAAGCGCTTCTAAGCCAAGAGCCTTTTTCCCTAAAACAAGAAACAGTTCCTGTATAAAGAATATAATATTAAAGGCCAAAGCATATAATACTGCCGAATTAATCATGGTGTTACCCAATGATGAATTGTTAGACAAAGAAGTTCCTTTATATGTGAACCAATTACGCGATCCCCATACTATTGGACCCAATAAAAGCGTCATTAAAAATATTTGACTTAAAATCATTTTCTTTGAATTTTAAATTTGTGAAAATTGACAAAATGCTTGCAAATTTCGGAACTTTCGATACTTTGAATATGTTGATAAACTATTCAAGAGGATACAGAAAACAAACGGTTGACTGCATTCATAACATATCCCTTTTCTCCGTTGTTCTTCATTCGCTCGTCATCAGCAAGTAAATTGGTTTTTTACCTGTTTGACACTCAATTATCACAAATGGTTACAAATTACAGGCTTCCCATTCAAGGCGGTAAAAGAGCTTAAGCTTTTAAATGATCCCATATTTTATTGAAATTTACATCTAAAATGCTACTTTTACAGCTGACAAATTGAAACTGCTGACACAATAGGATGGTTTATCGTGCATTTTAAAGCTATGATTAGATTTTCATTATTTTTTATGTTTTTTTTACTTGCTTTGACTTCTGTCGCCCAGCAGCGATATGAGTTAAATTTGAGAAGTATCAAAACGCTTGAATTTGATCTGGTCAAAGACGATTATACCCACGATAGTATCTATTTTTATCATTGCCTGCTCAAAAAATCTGCTAATGAGGAATCTATTGACGAAGTATCTTCCTTTTCATTTACAGATCATGCAAAACCTTTAGACCTATACGGTTATTGGGAAAACAAAAAGGAAGAAAAGTATGATGTTTTGCTCACCAAAGTGGGCTATGTTCTGGATAAGCCGATTGATTTTTTTTCAGAAGAGCGGTTGTCTGATCCCGGATATATAGCGCAAACTATGCCGGCAGCAAAAATCAAGAGAATTGATAGTATATACAATATAGAAGTTGGTTTTGGAACACCTGAAATAGACTATACACTTCATTTTTATTCATCTGAACAATTTGACAACAAATATCCTGATCTCAAAAACTACTTCCATAAGCATGATGGTCTAGAGCTATCTCCGGACCTCATTGTTGTGCAGCATAATTTTAAATACGGAAAGGTTATGTTTAAGGAAACAAGTAAAATGTCCATATCCATATCCAGATATTTCCAATTGAATGAGCAGCAGACCCTGGCACTGAATTACACTTTAAATTACATCCATAACATTCCACCTTCTTTTGTAGGCGGCAGTGACTTTTTAATTGATAAAATCAAAGAGGGAATCATTGCCTTAATTGACGAAACTCAATACATCTGCAGAACAACAGAAATATCTGAAAGGGCAGAGTAGCTATTGAAAAGGGAGATGGGCAATGGAAAATTACAACAGATTAAGGCCTGAACTGATCAAATATCAATCTGATTGATTCCATGAAGTTGCTCAAATAAATTAATACAAAAAGAATGTCCCCATTTCATTTCCCAAAAAAATATCTAAATCTATGAAACACAAGTTTCTTATTGCATTATTCCTAATTCCTTTAATTCAAGTATTTTCCCAGGAAAGACTGGATATTCTGACCCTCTCTGGACGCCATGGATTTCCTGCGTCATATGATTCTATTTACGAGGGTAAGGGCGTGGAATCCGGTTTTATGGCCTCTCTTGTTGCCCCGGCTAAACTTTCCGAAAAGAGTATCTGGTATTCGAGCTTGAATTATTTTTACTGGAAGGTTTCCAATGACGAACAAATGCCTGAAGATGTTATGAATCCCATCCAGATTCATGGACTGATCTTAAGGACCGGATTGATTCAAAAATTTGAAAATGATCGCTCTTTACAGGTTTTATTTGCACCCAGGCTCATGACAGATTTCAAAAACGTGAATTCTGATCACTTTCAATTGGGAGGAATTGTGGTGTATGAAAAAATATATCGGGAAACGCTTCGAATGGGATTCGGCGCTTTATATAACCAAGAATTTTCCGGGCCGAATCTGGTCCC
>CP070731.1:1746443-1756060 GCA_020347545.1 Flavobacteriaceae bacterium
ACCTATAACCTCGTGCATTATTTGCATGACCTGGATTGTGAGGTGACTGTCAGGCGTAACGATAAACTTACTTTGGAGGAGGTCGATGATTTTGATAAAATACTGCTGTCCCCCGGACCTGGTATTCCTGATGAAGCCGGACTTTTAAAGCCGATTATAAAAAAATATGGCCCCAAAAAGAGTATACTTGGCATATGTCTTGGACAGCAGGCGATAGCTGAGGTTTACGGAGGAAGTATCGAGAACCTGAATAAGGTATATCACGGGGTCTCAACATCCATTCAAAGAATTAATGAAGATGAGGTTCTGTATAAGGATATTCCAAAAGAGCTGGAAGTAGGAAGATATCATTCCTGGGTGGTGTCACGCGATCTGCCGGAGGAATTGATCGTAACCTCCGTGGATAAGAACGGTGAAATCATGTCTTTAAGGCACGCAACGGATAATGTTAGAGCCGTTCAATACCATCCTGAATCCATACTTACGCCGGAAGGAAAAAAAATGTTGAAAAATTGGGTAGAATCCTAAAAAAGGAAAAAGAATGAAAGAAATTTTAAATCGTCTTATCAACCATGAGACCATATCGAAAGATGAGGCCAAGGGAGTATTGGTGAACATATCCAAAGGGGTATACAATACCAGTCAGATCGCCTCATTTCTGACGGTCTATATGATGAGGAGTGTTTCCGTAGAGGAACTGGATGGATTCAGAGAAGCACTGCTGGAATTGTGTCTTCCTGTAAATTTATCTGACTTTAATGCAGTAGATCTTTGCGGGACCGGTGGTGACGGGAAAGATACATTTAACATCTCAACCCTCGCGTCCTTTGTTACTGCGGGTGCAGGGGTCAAAGTTGCAAAACACGGTAATTACGGTGTTTCATCTTCTTGCGGATCTTCCAACGTACTCGAACATTTGGGAATCAAATTTTCAAATGAGGAATCATTTTTACAAAGATCCATAGATCAGGCCGGGATCTGTATTTTACATGCACCTTTGTTTCATCCTGCGATGAAAAATGTTGCTCCGATTCGAAAAGAATTAGGTGTCAAAACATTTTTTAATATGCTTGGACCTATGGTGAATCCGTCCTTTCCAAAGAATCAAATGGTTGGGGTTTTTAGCCTGGAACTGGCCAGAATGTACGGCTATTTATACCAGACAACAGATAAGAATTATGCCATTTTGCATGATCTGGCGGGCTATGATGAAATTTCCCTGACCAGCCGAACCAAGATGATCAGCAATAAGGAGGATCGAATTATAAACCCCGCAGATCTGGGTGTTTCTTCTTTACAGCAAGAAGATATTTACGGAGGAAAAGGGGTGAAAGACAGTGCTGAGATATTCTTAAAAGTACTGAACGGCCAAGGTACGGAAGCTCAGAATAATGTGGTATGTGCAAATGCAGGATTGGCGATTTCTGTTGTGAACAAAACAGAGCACAAAGAAGGTTTCGAAATGGCCAAAAAAGCGTTGCTTTCAAAAGACGCATTAAAAGCTTTTAAAAAGCTTCATGATTTAAGTAAACTAAATTGAATAAGGTGAATATTCTGGATAAAATAGTCAAAGACAAAATAATTGAGGTAGAGGCAAAAAAGAAGTTGTTGCCCTTGTCATTTCTTGTCACTTCTCCCTTAATGGAAAGAGAGACCTTTTCAATGTCTGAAAGCATTGCCGGGGGGAGCGGTATAATTACGGAATTTAAAAGAAGGAGCCCCTCGAGACAGGTGATCAATCAAAGCAGTGGAGTTACAGAAGTGGTCTCTTCTTATCAAAAGGCCAAAGCTTCTGGGATTTCAGTATTGACAGATACCAAATATTTTGGAGGAGCCCTGGATGACTTGATTCAGGCAAGGTCAGCTTTAACGATACCGCTGCTTCGTAAAGAATTTATCATAGATCCCTATCAGGTTTATGAGGCAAAGGCATTTGGAGCAGATACGATTCTGTTGATTGCAGCAATACTCACTGAAGAAGAAATCAGTATACTGTCGCAATTGGCATATCAACTGCAACTTGAAGTGCTTCTTGAGGTACATAACAAAGAGGAGCTGGAAAAATCAGACCTGGGAAATGTACAAATGGTAGGAGTCAATAACAGAAACCTTAAAACATTTGAAGTAAGTCTGGAGACCAGTAAAAGTTTGGCGAAATTGATTCCCGAGGACAAAATAAAAATTTCTGAAAGTGGGATCAGTTCTGTTGAGGCCATTAACAGTTTAAAGAAATTCGGATACAAGGGCTTTTTAATAGGTGAGAATTTTATGAAAACTTCGGATCCCGGAGCCGCTGCAAAACAGTTTTTAAAGGAACTCGAGAATGAAAGTTAAGGTTTGTGGTATGAAATATGAGGATAATATAAGATCGGTTTCTTTATTGAAGCCGGATTATATGGGTTTTATATTTTATGGGCGATCCAAAAGAGATTTTAAAGGGACAATTCCATCGATAAACAAGGAGATCAAAAAGGTTGGAGTTTTTGTAAATGAAGAGTTGGAGACCATCAAAGACCGAGTTGAAAGATTTGGACTCGATGCCATCCAGTTACATGGGGATGAATCTGCAAATGATTGTGACACGATTCTTAGAGAGTTACCGGGTTTAGAGCTCATTAAGGCATTTTCCATGTCAGAATCTTTTGATTTTAACAGGCTTGAAGCATATCTGAAGAGTTGCGATTATTTTTTATTTGACACAAAAGGAAAAGAAAGAGGTGGCAACGGGACTTTGTTCGATTGGTCAATTTTAGAAGATTACCCGTTTGAAAAACCGTTTTTTTTGAGTGGTGGGATCGGTTTGGAAGAGATCCCTTTATTGAGAGATTTTTTAAAGTCAGATGCGGCAACATTTTGCAAGGTAATTGATGTGAACAGCAAGTTTGAAATTGAGCCGGGACTTAAAAAGGTAGAGGAGTTAGAACGATTTATAGAATTTATAGAAAAAGAGAAATAGATGAAAAAGACGTATCACGCTGATGAAAAGGGTTATTATGGAGATTTTGGAGGCTCATTTGTACCCGAAATGCTTTATCCAAATATGGAAACCCTACAGAAATCCTATTTGGAAATTATGAATGATGCTTCCTTTAAGGAAGAGTTCAACGCGCTTTTAAAGGATTATGTAGGAAGACCTTCTCCTTTGTATTTTGCCAAAAGATTATCTGAAAAATACGGTACTCGGATTTATTTAAAGAGGGAAGATCTCAATCATACGGGGGCGCATAAGATCAATAATACAATTGGACAAATTCTCCTGGCGAAACGCCTGGGTAAGAAAAGAATAATTGCCGAAACCGGGGCGGGTCAGCATGGAGTTGCCACGGCCACTGTATGTGCTCTTGCGGGCATGGAATGTACAGTTTATATGGGAGAGATCGATATAGCAAGACAGGCACCGAATGTCGCCAGAATGAAAATGCTGGGGGCTACTGTGGTAGCTGCCACTTCAGGCAGTAAAACCTTAAAAGATGCTACCAATGAGGCGATCAGGGCATGGATCAATGATCCTGTTGAGATCCACTATATAATTGGTTCGGTGGTTGGATTCCATCCTTATCCCGATATGGTTGCCAGGTTTCAGTCTGTTATTTCAGAAGAAATGAAATGGCAACTTATGGAAAAGGAAGGAACTGAGAATCCTGATTATGTTATCGCCTGTGTGGGTGGTGGCAGCAATGCTGCCGGTGCTTTTTATCATTATCTGGACCAGGAAGATGTTAAACTGGTAGCTGTTGAAGCGTCAGGGAAAGGAGTCGACTCGGGAGAATCGGCGGCCACGAGCGTTTTAGGGAAAGAAGGAATCATTCACGGAAGCAAAACGCTTTTAATGCAAACGGAAGACGGGCAGATCATTGAACCTTATTCGATTTCTGCAGGACTGGATTACCCGGGCGTCGGGCCTCAGCACGCGCATCTGTTTACTTCGGGCAGGGCTGAATTTCTGAACGCAACAGATGATGAAGCCATGAAGGCGGGCCTAGAGTTGTCTGAACTGGAGGGCATCATTCCGGCTATTGAAACCTCTCATGCGCTGGCTGCTCTTTCAAAAATGAAATTCAAGAAGGATGATATTGTGGTGGTCAACCTGTCGGGTAGAGGTGATAAGGACCTGAACACATATATCAATTATTTTAATTTATAGAAATAAAACAGATGATTTTATTTGCGGCTTGCTTTGAACTAAGAAAATATCCGCTTTAGAAAAAAGAATCAATATGAACAGAATAGAAAAGAAACTGGCAATTCATGCCAGCAACGGAAAAGAGCCAAAGAAGTTACTTTCAATATATTTTACCGCGGGTTATCCCGAACTTGATGATACAAAAAGTGTAATTAAAGAATTAGAAGCTTCGGGTGTCGATATGATTGAGATAGGTTTACCTTTTTCGGATCCTCTTGCTGATGGTCCTACCATACAGGAAAGCAGTACTCAGGCTTTAAAGAATGGTATGACCACTGAAAAGCTCTTTGAACAAATTTCATCTATTCGAAAAGAGGTAGAAATCCCCTTGCTTATCATGGGTTATTTTAATCCTATGCTGCAATATGGGATTGAGGCATTTTGTGAGAAATGCGCCGAAACAGGAATTGACGGCCTGATCATTCCTGATCTTCCTGTTGACGTTTTTCATCAGGAATACATGGAGATCTTTGACAAATACGGATTGTATAACGTGTTTTTGATCACCCCCCAGACTTCAGATGAGAGGATCAAATATATAGACAGTATTTCTAAAGGATTTATTTACATGGTGAGTTCGGCCAGTACTACAGGGGCAAAAAATTCTTTTGGTTCTCAACAGGATGAATACTTTGAACGAATCAACGATCTTCAGCTGAAAACCCCGCAGATTGTCGGGTTTGGAATTTCCAATTACGACACCTTTATCAAGGCTACAGCTCATGCCAATGGTGCCATTGTGGGATCAGCTTTTGTAAAATTCCTGAAGGAGAATTCTATTTCTAAGATTCCAGATTTTATAAATCAGATCAAAGAACCATCTGATTTGTCAGCCGATTAAGTTCCAAGTTAACAGTTTGGTAATGTATTGTTAATCGTTGTTTAATTGTTTACAGGGTCTTTGAAATGACAATTAGATTTAATTTTGCGGAATTAATATCACCCAAAATAAATTGTCATTTTGATCCTGTTTGGAAAATTGGAATATCGCAAGAAGATCTTTATCTATCTATCCTTGATATTCATCGTTTTTACAATTTTTGTATTGCTGTTTCAATATAAGAGAGAACGCGATTTCAAGAGAGATCAGATTGAGATCAGCCTGAACAACATTGCGGAACTCACGTATTCTTATATTGACAAGAAGGGATTGAGTGAAATCGACAATTACAATACACTGGATACCCTGTTTCTTTATGTTTTAAAAGAGAATATAAGGGTAACTGTTCTTGACAGGAAAGGGAAGGTACTCTATGATTCAGAGGTTAATGAAGTCTCTCAAATGGAGAATCACCTCCACAGGCCAGAAATTCAAAAGGCTTTAAAATCGGGAAAGGGTTCCAACATTCGGGAGTCAGCCACCACCGGTTACGAATATTATTATTACGCAAAGAATTATCGGGATATGTTCGTGCGTACGGCTGCACATTATGACGTCGAAGTAAAGGATTTTCTGGTCGTTGAAAAACTTTTTTTGTTCTACCTGATAACACTTTTTCTTGTCACATGGCTCTTAATTAGCTTAATTACCAAGAATTTGAGCAGTGCCTTATTCAAGTTAAAGGATTTTGCTACAAAATTAAGCCTTGGAGAGGAGGCAAAAGAAAAAATTGAGTTTCCTAAGGGTGAGTTTGGGGAAATCAGTATGCAGATAGCAGATATATACGATAAACTAACCATTGCAAAAGGGAAAATTGAAATCGAAAAAAATAAGCTGTATTCTCACCTTATAGCACTCAATGAAGGAATTGCCTTTTTTACACCGGAGAAAAAGAAGATTTTAAGAAATAACCATTTTATTCAGTACCTGAATATTATCTCAGGTGATAAGAATATCACAGAAGAGGAAATTTTTAAGGTTCCAGAATTTAAAACTGTCAGTAAGTTTTTGGAAAAGAATCTTAATTTGGACAGAAGTATTGACCAGAATAATCTTCCTCAATTAGAAGAGATAGTTAGCAAAGATAATAGGACCTTTAACGTTCATACCATCGTTTTTGCGGACAGAAGTTTTGAGATCGTCATAAGGGATATCACCAAATTAGAAAAACAGAAAAAGTTAAAAGAAGAGATTACTTCGAATATAGCCCATGAACTCAAGACTCCGATCACAATTATTTTGGGTTATCTGGAACTTTTAAAGGAGAATAATATTAAAAAGGAGGATCAGTACAAATATATTGAGAATGCCTACAGGCAGTCGGAAAGGCTTTCAGACCTTATAAAAGATATTTCGTTTCTTCAAAAGATGTCAGAAGCTAAGGACCTGTTCAAATTTGAAATGTTGAATTTGAATGAATTGATTTATGAAGTAAGGGATTCACTAGGATTAAGCCTGTCTGAAAAGAATATTAAAGTAAATATTCGTTTGTCAAAGCCGATTGTGATCAAAGGAAATCGTTCGCTGCTTGTTTCGGTATTTTTTAATCTTTTTGAAAATGCGATCAAATACGGAGGAGATGGTATTGAAATCATTTTGAACAATTATCTTGAGGATTCAAACTTTTACTACTTTTCTTTTTCCAATACGGGTAACAGTATCGACGAGAAACATTTCCTGAGGGTTTTTGAGCGTTTCTACAGGGTAGACCAGGATCGTTCCAGGCCAAAAGGAGGTACCGGTTTGGGCTTGTCCATAGTTAAAAATGCCATTCAATTACACGGGGGTGAGATCACGGTAAGTAACCTCAATCAAGGGGGAGTGGAGTTTCTTTTTACATTGGCCAAATCTTCCTGATGTAAGGTTGGAAATGCTTTTTTGAATTTACTATCTTTACCGAAAAAGCAATGACCCCAATCAATAAGTTATCACTAAGAACCAGGATCTTTATCGCAATGATCTTTATTGTTGTGATCGCTTCCATACTTATTGCGGCCGTAACCATTTACCAATTCAATGAGCAGGCTGAGGAGTACCATATAAAAAGGCTTGAGAGAAAAGAAGAAGCTATCAAAGCTGCGATTGCCTATGAATTATTAAGAGACTCGATCAATGAGTTTGAAACGGTTTCCTTACCGATAATTCTTGAAAAAAAACTCAACGAGATTTCGGATATTCATAATCTCGATATCAATATTTACAACTTGAGAGGAGAACTGCTCAAAAGTTCTCAGTTTAAGAACCCGACAGATACTACTGATGCCAACCTGTCCAAGGATATTATGAAACGGATTATTTTTAATCCTGACCACAGGCTGGTTGTTCAAAAATCTTCTGCTGACGGGACGAAGTTCAAATCTTCGTATTCCTATCTGATTGGTTCTTACAACCAGGAAGTTGGAATTATTGGAGTACCTTATAAGCAGGATAACACCTTTCAGGAAAAAGAATTAAAAGAATTTTTAGAAAGGTTGCTCGTCGTATACCTGCTGATCTTTTTAATTGGAATTGTACTGGCTTATTTTCTATCCAAATACATTACAAAATCTTTGGAGAACGTAAGTAGAAAAATGAGACAGACCACTGTTGAAAGGACCAATGAAAAAATCATTCTCACCGATGCCAGCCAGGAGATTCTGAATCTTGTTGATTCCTATAACAGTATGATCGACGAAATTGAAGATTCCGCGGTCAAACTGGCCCAAAGTGAAAGAAAGCATGCCTGGAGAGAAATGGCAAAGCAAGTGGCTCATGAAATCAAGAATCCACTAACTCCCATGCGATTAACAGTTCAAAGTTTCGATCATAGTTTTGATGCTGATGATCCGGATTCTGTTTCTAAATTGCATGAATTTTGCGAAACTTTGATCCAGCAGATAGACATCATGAGTGAAATAGCCTCAGCCTTTTCAAATTTTGCTGAGATGCCAACGGCGAATAAAGAAAAGCTGAATATTGTGGAAGAGGTAAAAAGGGCTTTGGACATTTTTCATGAACCTTACATAAGTTATCATCCGGATAAAAAGAAGATCATTGCAAGTGTGGATAAGATTCAGTTGACAAGAATTGTTACTAATTTGGTAACCAATGCAATTCACGCACTTGAAAATGTAGAGAACCCTCAGATTGATGTTCGGGTCTACGATACTCGCCGGGAAGTGTTTATAGAGGTTGAGGACAACGGTAAAGGAATAGAAAAAGAGGATGCATCTAAAATTTTTGAGCCCAAATTCACTACAAAATCGAGTGGTATGGGCTTGGGGCTTCCTATGGTAAAGAATATTGTTGAGGCTTATAACGGCAAAATTTCATTTACCTCGGGAGATAACGAAAAGACCGTATTTTCAGTATCTTTACCTAAAGAGAACTAGTTTCAATTACATTTTATGAAATATCAAAATATTATTGCAGAACATGAAGATCATCTTGGTTTTATAACCATTGAAAGACCTAAAAAACTCAATGCATTAAACAAAGCCACAATTGAAGAACTGAGTGATGCATTCAAGGTTTTGGAAGCAGATATCGATATAAGAGCAATTATTATTACCGGAAGCGGAGAGAAAGCCTTTGTTGCCGGTGCAGATATTTCTGAATTTTCTGATTTTGATGTTGATGAAGGAAAGCGGCTGGCCGAGAGTGGCCAAACCCTGCTTTTTGATCTTGTTTCGGAACTTTCAACTCCGGTTATCGCTGCGGTAAATGGATTTGCCTTAGGTGGGGGACTTGAATTGGCCATGGCCTGTCATATTAGAGTTGGAAGCGAGAATGCCAGGATGGGACTTCCTGAAGTTTCACTAGGGCTTATTCCGGGCTATGGAGGGACCCAAAGGCTTACACAACTGGTTGGTAAGGGGAAAGCTTTGGAAATGATCACTACCGGAGGGATGATAACGGCAGATGAAGCCTTAAAATGGGGTTTGGTGAATCATGTGGTATCCCAGGAAGAGCTTATGGATTTCTGCGAAAAACTGGGCAATAAAATTGCTAAAAATTCACCAAATGCAATCAAAGCGGCAATTAAAGCCGTCAACGCCAATGCTAAAGAATCGGTTGATGGGTTTAAGGTTGAAATCGAAGAATTTGGTAATTGCTTTGGAACAAAGGATTTTGAAGAAGGGACGACAGCATTTCTGGAAAAGCGAAAACCAAACTTTTAACAGGGATTTTTATCTTTCACCTTCCCATTCCTGATAGAACTGTTTGAGGTATAACTCCATAAATTGATGCCTTTCTTCGGCTAAATTCCTGCCCGTATCTGTATTCATCATGTCCTTTAGCAGGAGCAGTTTTTCGTAAAAATGATTGATCGTGGGCGCCTTGCTTTTTTTGTAAGATTCCTTGTCCATATTCAGCACCGGGTCTATCTCGGGGTCATAAAGAGCACGGTTTTTAAATCCACCGTAGTTAAAGGCCCTTGCTATTCCAATAGCCCCGATGGCATCAAGCCTGTCCGCATCCTGTATGATTTTCAACTCCGGAGATTCAAAAGTATTCTCGCTCTTGTCCTCAAGGCTTGATTTAAATGAAACATATTTAATAATATTAGAGATA
>CP070731.1:1756160-1765648 GCA_020347545.1 Flavobacteriaceae bacterium
AAGTGAGTTTGAAGACAAAAACGGAGACTATGTTGCTTCTTCATGGGACAACAGACATGTTCTAAATGTAACAGCTGGTAAAAAATTGAGAAAAAACTGGGAACTTGGAGCGAAATTCCGGTTTTTAGGAGGCTCGCCCTACACTCCTTATGACATTGAGCAATCTTCAAGAAAAGAAATTTGGGACGTGACCCAGAGAGGAATCAATGACTGGGACCTTTTAAACACGGAAAGAAATGGAAATTCGCATGGCCTTGATCTAAGGGTTGACAAAAGATGGTATTTCAAAAAATGGGCATTAAATGCCTATCTGGATATTCAGAACATATACAACTTCAAAACCGAAATCCAACCGTTTCTTGATGTTGTACGAGATGAAAACGGAGATCCTATTGAAGATCCTACCGATCCTGAGCGTTATCTTGTCAGAGAGATTGAAAACACAACGGGAACGGTATTACCTTCAATAGGAATCATGATTGAATTCTAAAATAGGTTAAACGCTTGCCTTATCTTTTTCATAGGCTTCTTCGTGAACATTTGCAACGGCTCTTCCTGAAGGGTCGTTCATGTTTTTAAAGCTCTCATCCCATTCCAGGGCGATCTTTGTACTACAGGCAACTGAAGCTTCCTGAGGCACACATAGCGCTGCAGTATCAGACGGGAAATGCTCAGCAAAGATACTTCTGTAATAAAATTCTTCTTTACTTGTAGGTGTCTGAATAGGGAACTTATATTTGGCATTGGCCAATTGTTCATCAGAAACTTCCTGCTCCACAATTTCTTTTAAGGTATCAATCCAGCTATACCCTACGCCATCAGAAAACTGCTCTTTCTGCCTCCAGGCTACACTTTCCGGCAGGTATTTTTCAAACGCTTTCCTGACCACCCATTTTTCCATTCGCTCACCGTTGATCATTTTGTCTTCAGGGTTCAAACGCATGGCAACATCCATAAACTCCTTGTCCAAAAATGGAACACGACCTTCAATACCCCAGGCTGCCAGGGATTTATTAGCCCTTAAACAGTCATACATATGTAACTTATCAAGTTTTCTTACGGTTTCTTTATGAAACTCTTCTGCGCTGGGCGCTTTGTGAAAATATAGGTACCCGCCAAATAACTCATCAGCACCTTCACCTGAAAGTACCATTTTTACCCCCATGGATTTGATCACTCTTGCCATCAGATACATCGGAGTCGAAGCACGGATCGTAGTAATATCATAAGTTTCAAGGTTATAGATCACATCGCGTACAGCATCCAGTCCTTCCTGAATTGTAAATTTGATCTCATGATGCACCGTTCCAATATGATCGGCTACTTTCTGAGCAGCCGCAAGATCAGGAGATCCTTCCAGACCTACAGAAAAAGAATGCAGTCTCGGCCACCAGGCTTCCTGAGTATCCCCCGACTCAACTCGTTTATCGGCATACTTTTTTGCAAGCGCCGATGTTACAGAAGAATCGAGACCCCCGGATAACAAAACACCATAAGGAACATCACTCATCAATTGTCTGTGAACTGCCGCTTCCAAAGCATCATGAAGTTCATCTATGCTTGTTTGGTTTTCTTTTACCGCTTCATACTCAGCCCAGTCACGGTTATACCATTTGGTCAACTCACCATCCTTACTCGACAAATAGTGTCCCGGAGGAAATAATTCTATTTTGGTACAAACTCCTTCAAGAGCCTTTAACTCAGAGGCTACGTAAAAAGTTCCGTTTGCATCCCATCCTATATACAATGGAATAATTCCAATATGATCACGGGCAATAAAGTACTCATCCTTCTCCACATCATATAGCGCAAATCCGAAAATCCCATTCATATCATCGATAAAATCAACTCCTTTTTTCTGATATAACGCCAGGATGATTTCACAATCCGACTCGGTCTGAAAACTGTAATCCTGTGCAAACTGTTCACGTAATTCCCTGTGATTATAGATCTCACCGTTTGCAGCTAAAACCAATTTTTTATCTTCACTGTATAAAGGTTGCTTTCCTGAAGCCGGATCAACAATTGCAAGTCTTTCATGAGCAAGAATAGCCTTGTCATTACTATATATCCCACTCCAGTCCGGACCTCTGTGACGAATCCTCTTAGACATTTCCAATAATTGAGGCCTTAAGACCTCTGCCTTTTCCTTTAAATCAAATGCACAAACTATTCCACACATTGTATCTTCTCTTTTAATTATTAATTAGGCTGCAAATATGAATTAAATATTTCAATACGTAAATGATTTTTCTTTATTAGTTACAAATAAAAACTTATATTGACGTATTTATTTACATGTGTAATCATAATTAATCAATTCAATTTATTAGTTTACAGATTGCAACGATTGCGGTTACAGGTATTCAAAAAGTCTTTGTAAATAAAGTAAAAGTGGTTCCAGATTAAATTCGGATGAATTTTTGAACCATTGATGAAATCTCGTGTAAGCAGCATTTAAAAATCAGTCCGGAGAACGGCTTTGCGGCTAGTTGTCCCGGCCACTGTATGAAGACACAGATTCCAAAAAAATTAAATTACCGGAATAAATTTTCAACCATTATCCAAAAATTCTTTTATCACTTTATAGATCCTGTTTCCCACTTTGTCTCCGAATAATTCTGAATTGTAATCGGGCCGATGTTTAAGAAACTCAAATACAGCATCATAAATACTTGCTGCTTTTCTTCCTGCTAAGGTGGCATATCCCTCACGAAGCAATTCTTGCCACTCGGTTTCCTCCCTTACAATGACACAAGGCTTTTGATTGAAATAAGCCTCTTTCTGTAATCCACCACTATCGGTAATGACCAGTTGACAGTTTTTCAGGAGTTGCAACATATCAAAATAACCAAGGGGATCCAGTGCCAGTCCCTGAAATCGGATACCAAGGGCATCCAACCTCAATCGTGTCCGGGGATGCATTGGCATCACCACCCTAACCCTCTTGTTGATATCATTCAGTCCTTTAAAAACAGATTTCAGAATTCCTTCCTCATCCGTATTTTCCTGCCGGTGAATGGTTGCCAGAACAAATGCATTGTCAGGAATATCCAAAGATTCCATTAGTGACGATTTTTTATCAGATAACTGACTGTAATATTGCATGGAATCTTTCATGATATCACCACACTGGATCAGTTCCACCCCGTATCCTTCAAATCCTTCCGCCTTGAGATTCGATACTGCCGTATCTGTAGGACAGAGCAAAATATCTGAAATTCTATCGGTCAGAATCCTGTTGATTTCTTCGGGCATCGACATATTAAAAGACCTTAGCCCCGACTCAACATGAGCCACTGGTATATGTAACTTTTTAGCTGCAAGTGCGCCAGCCAGGGTAGAATTTGTATCGCCGTAAACCACCACCAGATCCGGATGTTCTTTTAACAGGACTCTTTCTATTCCCTCGAGCATCCTTCCTGTCATCGCTCCATGCGCAAGACTATTGATTTCCAGGTTGTATTCAGGCTTTGGAATATCCATTTCATCAAAAAAAACCCCACTCATATTTTCATCAAAATGCTGCCCGGTATGTATGATTACCTCTTTCAGCTCCCCTCGTTCTCTTATGATTCGGCTCAGTACAGCCGCCTTTATAAACTGAGGTCGGGCTCCCAATATGCTAACTACTTTTTTCATCTTTGATTCGAACTTCTGTTGAAACTTTACCACATAACAATTGTTCCTAAATTGATTTTATTAAACCCGCTAATTTCTCGGTTAGGTTTTTCCTGTGATACTGATCAATATTTTCTGATTTAGCCTTCAATGTACCTGATTTATACTTGTCATAACTCTTTTTAATCGATTCTTTCAATCCGTCTTCATCTTCAAAATCAATCATTTGACCACTTCCGGAAATCCTTATTATCTCAGCCAGGTCACCATCAAGTGGCCCTATGGCAAGAACAGGCCTGTTACTTTGAAGGTATTCAAAAACCTTCCCTGTTATAATTGATTTGGCCGAAGGAACCTTGTTCACCGAGAGCAACAGCAACTGGGACATTCTTTGGTGTTGCATTACTTCCTTATGAGGTAAATAAGAGATAAAATTCACGTAATCCGAAAGGCCTTCCTTCTGAATGCTTACAAAAACCGAACTGTCACATTTACCGATGAGTTTTACCTGAAGGTCCCTGGCAAAATCGGTTGATTCAAGTATCATTTCGTTTAAAACCTTCCATAGGATCTGTGGGTTTCTGTCTGCGTTCATCATACCTATGTGTGAAATACTGAATTTCGTATCAAGTTCATCAGCGCCACTTGCAATTTCTCCGTCAAACCCATTGGTAATGACATGAACATTTTCATTTCGATCATCAAACTCTGCCTTCATTGAAGAACCAACAACAATGACAGCATCTGTTTTTTCCAGGACCTCATTTTCAAGTTGAAAGTGCTTACTTTTCGTTTTTTCCGTCATGGGAAGGGCATGAAAATAATCAATATTTGTCCAGGGATCCCTAAAATCCGCTATCCATTTTACTCCCGTCTTTTCTTTTAATTTCTTTCCTATCAAATGCAAACTATGAGGAGGACCGGAGGTTATTACAACATCTATGGACTCGTCCTTCATATAGCTGGCCAATCTTTTAACAGACGGCTTTACCCAGAATTTCCTTGCGTCCGGAACAAAATAATTCGCCCTGACATATTGTATCATACGGCCTGTAAAAGACGGCTCATTACTAAGGAAACCTGCACTGACCTGTTTCTCTTTAGTTCCAAATTTTGAAAGTAAATCGTTGGGTTCCCATATAGGTTCTTTTATCACTTCAATTTCGGATGGAATCTCGTCTTTCAAACTGGCATCTGTAATTGCGTAATTCGCATCCTGAGCCGTGTAAACCACAGGGTCAATACCGAATTCAGGAAGGTATTTGACAAATTTGAGCCACCTCTGAACTCCGCTTCCTCCAGCAGGAGGCCAATAATATGTGATCAACAGTACTCTCAAGATGATTTAAATTCCAAATATAAGTTCTTCAATTCACTCGAGACCCTTTCCCATGAAAATTTATCCTCGATAAATCTCTTGCCGTTTTGACCCAGCTCCCGTGCGAGTTCCTCGTTCTTATAAAGCCGTAAAATTTTATTTTGGATATCGTTCGTATCCCTCTCCCTATGGATCAGGCCGCTATGTGATTTTTCTATCAGGTGCATCTGTGCCTGTGCATCGCTGGCAAGAACGGGTACACCAAAACTCATATACTGAAACAGTTTATTGGCATAGGTTGTGTCATGGTGAGGATTGCGGTGTAAAGGCGAAATCCCAAGCTGTGCCACTTTTAAATAACTTTGAAATAACTTCGGCTCCTGCCATCCTTCAAAATCAACATATTCCTGAATTCCCAGTTCCTGAACCCTGTTTTTTAAAACATGATCTGAGGAATTACTTCCAACAATAACCAGTTTTATCTTTTTATCCAAATCTTGTTTTTTCACCATCTGATCCACTGCCTCAATCATCGATAATAAGCCTCTGCGGAGCCCTGTATCCCCAAGATAAAGAATCACAAAAACATCTTTATACCTGTTTACAATTGAATCATCCAGCTCATAGTTTTGATAAAAGGATTTCTTAACGGTGTTAGGGACAACAACAATCTTCTCAGCTGAAATTCCCAAGCGGTTCACCAATTCTTTTTTTGATTCCTCCGTAACTACGATGGTTTTAGCAACCTTTTTTACCAGCTCCCCTTCTTTTCTGCTCCATTTAGCAGGCGATATAAGTATTTTGCCCGGAAACTTGTTCAAATGAGGATAGTATTTCATTATCTCCGGCCTGTTTTCGTGGAGATCAAGAATCACAGGAAGGTTAAACTTCTTATTGGCCGACAAAGCAGCTTCTCCCGCTACCATATCATGAATGTGTACCACATCAATTTCATTGACTTCGAGAAAATTCCTGATCTTTTTCGAGAGTCTGATTCGATACAAGGGAATTGTATAGGAAAGGGCTGATAACTTATGTTCCAAAGCGCTGCTTAAATACCTTCTTACCTGTATTCCTTTATAAATCTCATTTTCTGTTTCTCTCTGATAGGAAAGGCAAAATAAAAAAACTTCATATCCTTCATCAATCAAGGTCAAAGCCTCGTTTTCAACCCGAGGGTCGGGCGGAAAAGGCTTGTCTAATATCATTCCAATTTTCATTTCTTAAATCAACTATCTTTCAGCATAAACTGCGTAGTATCGCGGGGTGAATCTTCTTAAAATGGGCCTGAATCCGATCTTATTGACAGGGCTTGACCATTTTTCATATTTCTTAATATGCCAGCCTGACTTTTCCAAAAGCCAGTCAAACTGCCAGTCTTCAAATTCATGAAAATGCCTGTCCCATTTGTCGGTCTTGCTCCTGTAAGCTCCGGCAAACCACAATTTAAGAGGCACCGTTGCAATGAGTTTCGATGCTTTAATGGTGTTTAACACATTAAAAGGTGCAATAAGATGTTCAAATATTTCAAAAGCAGTTACGGCATCAACTTTATACTTGTTTACATTGGTATAATCAAAATCGAGATCCTCTCCATGGGTATTGTATACCTTATAACCATGAGTCTCAAGAATTTCACTCAGCTCATTTCTTACACCAAGATCAAGAATTGTAGCCGGTGCCGGAAGAACAGATTGCAAAAATTTCAAGGTATGCTCATACCTTTTTTTAGGTGTCGTTTTATATGACTTGAATTGACTCATTTTTATCTGTGGGTCCTTTATTTGATTTCCTCGTTTTTAAATACCACCCCAAAGGAATGAGTAACAAGAATCCGTATGAAATAAGTGAAATGATACTTCCTGTCTGAATCACTCTGGGCTCAAATTTAAACACGAGCTTATGATTCCCCGCCGGAACAACTGCTGCGCGCAAAACGTAATTCGCACGCATATGCGGAATAAGTTCTCCGTCCAGATAGGCATTCCATCCTTCCTTGTAGTAAATTTCAGAGAATACCGCCAGCTGATCAGAGGATGTTTTGGTTTCATAAACCATTTCGTTCGCTTTATACGAAGTCAAAATAATACTGTCCGTGCTATCTTTGGCAAAACTTCTTCCCTCGGTCATTTTCTCGTAATCTCTGGTAAGGACAACAACATCTTGCGTATCAAGACTGTCTAAGGCCCTTATTTCCTCGTTGGCCGTGTCGACAAATTCAATCTGGCCCACAAACCAGGCATTTCCGTTAGCCTCCTGATTCAACTGAACATTCTCAACATTATTCTCCCCCGGGAAAATAAAATACTTTGTATTGAGCATGTTTAAAACCTCAATGTTGTTTCTGGCAATCTGAAACTCATAAAGCTCCTGAAACCTTCTGGGTTTTGCCGCGTGATAACCTCCAATTGAATTGTGGAAAAACGAAGTGCTGCCGTCATTAAGGGGGTCGACCATGAAGTTGAGTACTCTGTAATGGCCCTCATCCTTTAAAATCTCTGACTGCATCGGAGTCAACTCAAAAGGTTTCTCAAGTCTTGACTTTGTTATAAAATCATCCTTATTGACATATCGCTGGTCAACTACCACAAGATCAACAACCACCAAAATCAAGATCCCTGCAATGACTATATTCCTCTTAACTTTGTCCGTCAGGAACAACCATAACAGGCAGGCCGTTATAACTACATATACCAATGAACGTAAACTATCCTGAAAGAAAATAGTTCTTCTGTCTTCGATCAAAATATCGGATAACCCGGCAAGCATATTTTCATAACCGGGATCCCTAAAACTTTCAAAAGAGAACAAGTTCGCCCCAAAAGCCGTAAAGAACAAGGCCAGGCCGGCTACAGAAATACCCGCCCATTTAAAAGCCTTTAATCGCTCCTCTTTACTTGTTTTATCATTCAGAAATTTTTGCAATCCTAAAATGGCAAGAAGCGGAACGGCCAGCTCGGCGATAACTTGAATCGAGGACACCGCTCTGAATTTATTGTATAAGGGAACGTAATCAATAAAGAAATTGGTTATCAAATTAAAATTCTTTCCCCAACTCAAAACAATAGAAAAAACAGTAGCAGCGATCAACCATTTCTTCATTGGGCCTTTGACAAGCAGAGCCCCGAGAACAAATAGAAAAATCAAAACCGAACCTATGTAGGGTGGAGCCGCAACAATGGGTTGATTACCCCAATACATCGGAGCATTTTCTGCGAAATCAAGCGCCTGTTTTCTCCCTGCCTTATCTTTTAAAAATCTATATGTGTAGCTCTCTTTATCTAATTTCTCATTATTGGAACCTCCCATAAAACGGGGAATAAAAAGGTCGAACGTTTCAAGTAGCCCAAAACTGTACTGTGTAATATAATCCTTTGAAAGCCCTGAACTGATCTCCTTTGGGCTCCCATCAGGATTGATGGTTAATTCACTTTGGCTCCGCGTACTGTGAGCAGCATATTCCTTGGTGGCCAACAAACTTGTTGCATTCACTCCAACAGCGAGAATCACAGCAATAAGAAGCATTCCAATTTGCCTGGCAAATACGGGCAACCCTTTTTCTTTTACAGCTTCAATCAGGTAAACAATGCCAAAGATCAAAACCGCAAAGAGCAGATAATAAGTCATTTGAGGATGACTTGCATTGATTTCCAAGGCCATGGCAAGCGCAGTGAGCACAAATCCTTGTAAATATTTTTGGTCAAATACGAGAAGCATCCCAGCCAATACCATGGGCATATAGGCTATTGCGTGGGCCTTCGCATTGTGTCCAACCCCTAAGATAATGATGAGGTACGTAGAAAAACCAAATCCCAATGCCCCTATAAAGGCCAGTTTCCATTCCACTTTTAATACAGACAGCAAAACAAAAAACCCCAGAAAATACAAAAACAAATAGTCCGCGGGCCTTGGCAGGAAGCGTAACAAGCTATCCACTTTTTTTACATAATCATGCGGATAGTAAGTACTCAATTGATAGGTAGGCATACCTCCAAAAGCCCTGTTGGTCCAATAAGGTTCTTCTTGAAACTGTTCCCGATGCTCTTTAACTTCCTTGGACATCCCCCTGAATTGGGCAATATCAGACTGATAAAGTTCCTTCCCTTCCAGAACAGGAGAAAAATACGCCAGGGCGATCACCACAAAACTTAAAATCGGGATAAGAAATGGCAGGAATTTCTTGATATTCATATACTAAGCTTAATTCTAATTAATTATGATGACGAAGTTATTATTCGTCAACCTCTTCGAAATCAACATATTCACCTACATCCTTATTGCTTTCTCTCTGCTTAACGGGTTGTTTATCGATAATTGTTTCACCTTCTCTAACATCATCCGCCGGCTCAGAATAACCTTGTTGTTCCCTTGCCTTTTTTTCAAAATTCCTTACTGCTTTCTGCATTAAAACAGGTAATAAAACCCGTGCCAGCCATTTGAAAGCATAATACCCAAGAATAAGGAACAAAACGAACCATAAACCCTGAATTGAAGCCTCCTGCATAATTATAAAATTTAATTTTCAAAAATAACAATTTGCAGGCAACTT
>CP070731.1:1765748-1768660 GCA_020347545.1 Flavobacteriaceae bacterium
CTTCGAAAGCGTTTTGGCATCCGAGGCCGAAATCATATTATGAACACTTAAAGACTCTACAAGTTCCTCAATAACCTGATCGCGTTTACTCGAACCTAACTGAGGAATAATGGCATCAAAACAGATAATGTCGGCTAACTTCATTGGGACTCCTAAAGCCATAACATTTTAACGAATCGTTTATTATTAGAGATACACTCTTCCAAGACTATCCAAGCCCTGCAGGTTAAGCGGCACCCTCTTCCGGCAAGGATGAAGGGATCTCACGCTCGGCACCGGGAACAGCTTTATGACCGCGTTGCTTTTCTTTGGCTTTTCTCAATTGCCGTTCCATCTTATGAGCAGCAACATCAATACATGTATAGGTGTCGGTACCTGCTTCTTTTGCGACAAGCAAATCATTATGATCAGCATGCACAATAATTTCAACGCTTTGTCCGACGCCTTCGCTGCCTTCAATGACAACTTCAATCTGGCTGATACTGTCATAAAACTTAGGCAGTTTTTCAACTTTTTCCTCTACGTGATTACGAATGGCTTCGGTCACCTCAATGTGTTTTCCTGAAATCGTAATAAGCATGGAAATCTCCTCAATTAACTTTTATAATTCCGTTGGCTCAATTTTATTTTTAGACGCCTCAAAAGCGATTCGATCTGCCGGTGTAATAACGCCCCCGCTGATCACAAATCGCAGCGCTTCCTCAATCGTCATATCCAGTTCAATAGTCTCGGTTTTTGGCACCATAATCACATACCCTGTAAACGGCGTTGGCGACGTCGGAACAAAAACAGTCAAAAATTCATCCGACACTGTATGAACAACTTTTTTCAGGCCGGAACCGGTGACCAATCCTATCGACCACGTGCTTTTTCTGGGATACTCAAAAGCAACAACCTTGCTGAACGTCAAATCTTTCTTTGTCAGCAAAAAATCAGTTACCTGCTTTATATATGGATATACTTTCTTTATCAGCGGAGCGTTCATTAAAGCACGCTCAATAATTCGCCAGATCGTTCGCCCCATGACGCTCGCAAGAAAAGCACCAAGGAAACAAACCCCAACAATCACTACCAGGAATCCGGCTATCTGCCCCGGGCCGTAAACCCAGTAGTTCTCGGCAACCTCAATTCGGGCTCCGCGAATCGCGTCTTCATCCGACAACTGCTCTTCAATCCTTGCCGGGTCCCCCTGGAATTGGGGGTTTTCCTTGACAATATATGCCTTAACCTGTTCCTCGGTGACAGGTGGATACCAATCCATGGTGGTCACCAAGACATACACCAGGCCCCGGTTGATATGAATACTTACTTTGTCCTGAACAAATATATAACACTGGACGAAAATCCATATCGTCAGTATCGTAGGCAGCAACGCAGCCATTCCGCGAAAAAAGTACGAACGAAAATGTCTAAATGCTTGCATTGATGCTCACAAAAGTTAATGGCCAAATGGCCCGAATATCGTAAAAAATCACTTCTTGTGATTATTGTTTCATCTCTTTATCTGGTATTTATTATGACCTGAAACTTACAAGACGTCAACAAAAAACTAACATTCAGACGCCTTTAATCGGTGCATTCCGGTTAAATGAACCACCAAACCAGGGATCGAAGCAAGTATCCACGTCAATCGCTGACACAAAGCCATGGCTAATACGACATCCGGATCCGCATGAGTAAACTGCACAAAAAGAAGAACGACTCCCCCCTCCAGAATACCCAGTCCCCCGATACTAATGGGGATTGCACTAATCACCCAAACCATCGGAAAAAACACAAAATAATACCTTAGTTGAGCAGAAATACCCAGATTGCTACCTATCAGCCATAATGATAAGATCACCAGACTTTGTAAAAAAATCGTTAGCGACAGACCAAATATTAAAACCAAGGGATGATGGACATATACGAGGACCACCTCTCTGGCCTGCTCAAAAGAATGCTTAATAAACCCGGACAGTTTTCCAAGCACCATTTTGAGGTCAAAAAAACCTGACAGAACAAATAAAATCCCTACCAAAATCACCCCCCAGAGGAACACATAGTATGGAGAAACTTGAAATTTTGAAAGTAAATCCCCAATTCCACTTTTTTGTTCATCTACCTGAAAAAGCCCTTCCTGTCCCCGCATAAAGATTAGATAACTGGAAAGAGCCAAAATAGCTGTCGCCATTAACCCCATCATGCGATCAGCCAAAACGCCCAAAGCCGCCTGAAGTTTCTTGTCAGTATGTCGAGATATGTACCATGCCCTTACCAAGTCGCCTCCGACCGAGCTTGGCATGAAATTATTAAAAAAAGTTCCTAAAAATGTCAGTTTCACAGAAAGAAAGATCGGTACCGATATTTTTTGAGCATACAAAAATATCCACCATCGAAATGCGATAAGACACTGCCCAAAAATGAAAGCCCCCAAAGCGGCAAAAAATATCCATACATTAAGGCTCTTTAATGTTGCCACGAATTGAGCAAAATCCAAATCCTTCAAAATAAGCCAACAAGCAAGAATTGCAATTCCGATTCGCAAAACTAGCGATAGGTGTTTTTTAACTGAATTACGCTCAACGGCCAAAGACAACTCCTTAAAATTCGCTTGTTTTTGGGTACAATACCGTTTAATATCGAATATTTCAAGAACTTGGTGTACTTTTTTGTTAGTCTGAACGAGTAATGATAGGAGTCATAAACGTGGCCGCAAACATACAAATAGAAGAGGGCCTTACCTTTAAACCAAAATTTGATGCAAATGGTCTAATCACAGCAATCTCTCAGGATGCCCAAACGGGACAGGTATTAATGGTTGCATATATGAATAGCGAGGCACTTGATTTGACTCTTCAAACCGGGAATGCGGTTTTTTTCAGCCGATCCCGCAAAAAACTCTGGAAAAAAGGTGAAGAATCCGATCACGT
>CP070731.1:1768760-1770726 GCA_020347545.1 Flavobacteriaceae bacterium
GAGGGGTGGAACAGGTTTTCTACGTTGTAAAACACAAAGCGAACCATAGATTCTTTTGAATCGAGAGGGTTGTAGGTCTTTGATGTATTTTCAGTTGGGATCTCGATTGTTCCTTGCCCTTCCTGGCCGTTGAGATTTAACAATGGCAGGCAAATTCCAAATAGAATTATCTGGCAAAATAGGTATCTTGGCACAATAGCTGGTATGAAATACTTTCAATTATTTAAATTAAAGCCCGGTATACTATAACGACCGGGTAAAAAATAATGAACATCATCGCCAAAATAAAAGCCAATACAACGGTTCCAAATGATTTAAATAATTTGATCATCCATGCATGATTAGTTCCTGATTAAAATTTGTGAAATTTGATCTAATAAAAAATGATAAAGGTCATAAATTTCAAAACTTAGTAGTTAACCACAATAAAATATAAAAATGATGCAAATAAACAATACTTATATTTTTTATTAATCTAGTGTTGCCTGAATGACAATTTATTATATTTAATCTGGTTTGGAAAAATACTTAAAAAATAAAAACATACTGGTTACCGGAGGGAGCAAAGGTATAGGAAGATCAATTGTGAATTTCTTACTTGAAAATAGTGCCAGGGTAGCTATCCACTATAATCGAAATGGAGCTTCCTTAGAAAAAACAATCAAAAAATATCCTGACGTAGCATTTCCATTTCAATTTGATCTTGAAAATATAAAAACCATTCCAGCCTTTATGGAGATGGTTATTCAGAAAATGGGTCATTTGGATGTACTTGTAAATAATGCCGGTATAGCGGTTTCTTCTGATATAACAGGGCCTGACGAGGATTGGATCAATACATGGAATAAAACCATGGATGTAAATTTAAATGCAACAGGATTTTTATGTAAAAAAGCCATCCAGCATTTTCTAGGCAGGGAAAAGGGAGGAAAGATCATCAATGTTTCTTCCAGGGCTGCTTTTCGGGGAGACACTGAAGATTATATGGATTACGCAGCATCAAAAGCCGGAATGGTTGCTCTAACCCGGTCAATTGCCAGGGCTTTTGGCAAAAAGGGAATTGTTGCGTTTACCATAGCCCCGGGATTTGTCCAGACAGAAATGGCACAGCAGTTTTTTGATCAATATGGGAAAGAAACCGCCTTGAATCAAATCGCTTTGGAAAATTTAACAAAACCCGAAGATGTGGCTCCATTTGTTGGCTTTTTAGCCAGTGGATTGGCTGATCATGCCACAGGGGGTACATTCGATATAAACGCAGGGAGTTATGTCCATTGACAAAAATCTAAAACGATGCACATGGTGTGAAGGTCTATATGACGACTATGTCAGGTATCATGATGAAGAATGGGGTGTTCCGGTTCATGATGACCGTAAGCATTTTGAATTTCTAATCCTTGAAGGAGCCCAGGCAGGTCTGAGTTGGAGTACAATTTTAAAAAGACGAGAAGGATACAGAAGAGCCTTTGCTGATTTTGATCCTGAAATTGTTGCTGATTATGATGACGCAAAATATGAAACTTTGCTACAGGATCCTTCTATCATTCGTAACAGACTGAAGGTCAAATCAGCTATTAATAATGCGAAAAGATTCCTCGAAGTTCAGAAAGAATTCGGCAGTTTTGATACGTATATCTGGAGATTCACAGACGGAAAACCTTTAATCAATACCTGGAAAAAAATGAGTGATATTCCGGCAAAGACTGAATTATCGGATAAAGTCAGTAAAGATCTAAAAAAAAGAGGATTCAACTTTGTAGGCAGTACTATTATCTATGCACACCTCCAGGCTACAGGAATTGTTAACGATCATGAGGTAAGCTGCTTCAGGTATAAAGAGTTAAAGTTTGCCTAATTCCACTGTTGGCTGTTGAGGCATCTCTTCCGCAAGTAACCACCGGCAGAACATTATCGCCTCCTTGTATGCTGAAGTACTGATCCAGTTATCCACTTCCATAGGATTATG
>CP070731.1:1770826-1776997 GCA_020347545.1 Flavobacteriaceae bacterium
GTCCCGGTACTTTCATTTCCGTGCATTTGAGTCCATAAAAGAATGGAGACCGGACCTTTTCCAAAGGCCACTTTGTATATATCGCGCCCTTCAAAGGAATGGCCAATTTTATCCAGCTTAAAATCTTTTGACAAGGAAGATAGGAAAGGCATTATATCTTTAAGAGTAAGATGGCGCCGGTCAAGATTTTCCTCCTTAAGTGCCGGGTATATATCTATAATGGAATTGAGTTCTTTTTCATTCATTTTACAAATGTAAACAAATCATTTTTTACAATTGTAAACACTAAATTTAAGGAAATATGTTACAAATGTAAACGTTGGTACAGCTTTCTTATTTTTGTTTTTAAACTTTTATAAAATATTTTTATTAAAGAGCTTGTTAGTTAATTATATAATTGAATTTCAGCATATAAAGTTGTATTATCTAAATAATATATTAATAAGATTAGGCGTCCTTAAGGTCAGTTGTTATAATTTTCAAGTCAAGATTCAAGAATAATATTTACATTTGTAACTATAGTTGATTCACAATGATAAACAATACTGAATTTTCTGAACGACTTAAAAAGATCATGGAGTTTTACCAGTTGTCTGCCTCAGGATTTGCTGATAAAATTCAGGTTCCCAGATCGAGTATTTCTCATTTGCTTTCCGGGAGAAATAAACCCAGTCTTGATTTTGTTATGAAAGTCGTAAAGGAATTTAATCAGGTAGAATTGTATTGGCTTTTAAACGGGAAAGGTAACTTTCCGACAACGGTACCCCCTATCGAACCGGATAATACAAAAGTGGCTCAAAAGGGTAAGGCACCTGAAGTTAAAGAAAATGAGCCTTTAAAGGAAGACCTGCGCTCGAATGACATAGAAAGAATTGTAATCTTCTTTAAAAACGGGACTTTTAAGGAGTATCTCAAATAAAAAACCCTTGACCGATTGATCAAGGGTTGTTCTTTTATGAAAATATCATCTTATTCTATACGGCTGATACCGTCCTGAACAATGCTTGTCAAAGTTTCTTTATTTTCATAATCAGACTCACTCTTAAGTGTTAGTACTTGTTGTAAGACCTGCTTTGCCATTTTATCGGCACCGTATTGCTTGTATTGATTTCCTAACTGAACAAAAGAATCCACCAGGTTTTGAGTGGCTTCTTCATTGGAGCTTGATGCCACCCATTGAAATCCTGCTTTATACGTATCCGCTTTTTCTTTGTCTTGCGTAAAGAACATTCCTGCAATTAAGTTATTGGCTACAAAAGGCATTTCTGATTCAGTCTCATCCATTATGAATACCGGAATCAAAGCTTCTTTTAAGCTTTCTTTTTCCATTTCATCTATAATTGAACCCGCATAGGCAAGGGCTGCTTCTTTGTCCTCCCAGTAAAGCGACGTGAGTGAACTTCCTTTGACCGCACTTGACTCACTTTTCAACCCTTCTCGGTACAAATCTACATATGCTGCTCCATCATAAACAAATAACTTGTCTATAGCAGCGGCCCTGACCAAGGTTTTTGGATCATTACTTGCAATGTCTTCAATAGATTTAATGGTTTTTTTAGCGCCATTGGCCTCGAGGTCAATATTTTCAATTGCTAAGATCCTCAACCCGTAATACGCATCGTTTAATGCGGACTGGTAAGTTTCAAACACTTCATTGTTTTCCTGATGTTCAATAAGCTTTTCAAGCGCTTCTCTCCTGTCTTCATATTTCTTTCCAAATTTATACAGGTGAACTAGGTTTTCTACCGTTTTTTCATCGTTTAATTCTGCCAAAAGGGTTCTGTCTGCGTCAACATTCACAAGTTTTGGCATGTTTTCATATTTAAATGAAAATGAATTTGTTTTTTCATCAACCCATACCTCGTAACGTTTTGGAGACTCTCCTTCGAAAACCTCTATGGCTAAAGGGAATTCAAACAGGTTCTCCTGGGTCTGTTCGATCTGAACAGTTACAATTTTAGCATCTTCACTGTAAACATAATTCACATCGAGTTTTGGATGGCCATTGCCAAAATACCACTGATTAAAAAACCAGTTCAAGTCCTTTCCACTAACTGCTTCAAAGGCCAGTCTTAACTGATGGGCTTCTCCGGTTCCGTATTCATTATCATTCAAAAATTTCTTCATTCCAGCTTTAAAGGCATCGTCTCCAAGAAAACTTCTGAGCATGTGAAGAACCGCTCCTCCTTTGTTGTAGGAAACCGCATCAAACATATCTTCTCTGCTGTTGTAGTGAAATCTTACAAGGTCCTTCAATTCATTCCCGGGAGTCATATAACCTTTAATTTCCTTTCGCCTGTGGGCATCGGCACGATCTCTGCCGTATTTGTGTTCCAGCCAGAGGTATTCGCTGTAATTGGCAAATGATTCATTTATCGTCAGGTTACTCCAGCTTTCCGCAGTAACAAGATCTCCAAACCAGTGATGGAACAATTCGTGAGCAATGGTACTTTCCCAGGTGTTGTCATCTACGAGTTCACCCGCGGTCTGATAAGCCATTTCTCCATGAAGAACTGCAGTTGTGTTTTCCATCGCCCCGCTTACATAGTCGCGCCCCACCATCTGAGCATATTTTGGCCAAGGGTATTCAACCCCTGTATAAGAAGAATAAAAGTCCATCATTTCCGGCGTAAGGCCAAAAATGCCTCTCGCAACGGATTCGTATTCTTTCTCCACGTAATAGTCTACGTCGAGCTCCTTCCATTTATCCTGGACCACGCTAAATTCTCCAACACCCATAAAAAACAAATAAGGTGCGTGTTTCTGGTCAAATTTCCAATAATCCGTGCGAGTGCCATCGGAATTGATTGTTTGCTCCTTTAAAAGCCCGTTAGACAAGGTTACATATTGATCCGGGACAGTCATATAGATTTCCTGTGAAGTTTTTTGATTCGGTGAATCGATCGTTGGAAACCAGCAGCTGCTCGCCTCTGTTTCTCCCTGAGTCCAAATTTGTGTTGGTTTTTCAGGATCTTCGTCAAGTGGATCAATAAAATACAGTCCTTTTGCACTGGTAATGGCAATACTTCCCTGTTGGGTAACTTCCTCAGGCCTTGCCGTGTACTTGATATAAACTTCATACTCTTCTCCTCTTCCATAAGTATTGCCCAGTTTGATCTGAAGTTTATTTCCGTCATAATCATACTTCAAGTCCTTTCCATTAGAAGTGATTTTATGAATCAGCATGGCCTTGGCATCCAGTTCCAATTCGTTTGTGACGTAAAAGTGAGGTGTCAAAGTAATCCAGGCTTCACCGTTCATCTCACTTTTATTAAAATCAAAATCTACTTTTAATTTCGTGTGAACCAGATCACTGATCTTTTCGCGCTCTCCTCTGTATTCCGTATTAATCGTCTCAGTTTCCTGAGCAAATGTGATGCCTATGCTTAGAAAAAAGCATAGCAATAGTGCTTTAAAATTCATATTGGTCATAAAATTAATGTGTTGAGAACGCAAATATAGATTAAATGTTAGAAATCAAATCGTAAAGTAAGGTTAAAAAAAAACTGCTTCAGCCAGGCCGAAGCAGTTTTTAAAAGAAATTATATTCGATTTAAATATCTCCAAATAATTCAGATAATTGTCCAAGAGCATCTCCTGCTCCCTCTTTATCAATATTTTCCATATCCTTTGCCATTTTCATGATCTTGGCAGGATCCATTTTATTTCCAAGAACCCTTGCGATAGCAAATCCCTTGTTGTTATCCGCGGCAAACAGTACAAATTCATCAATGGCATCATCTTCACCCTGATAATTGATCACGATATTCATGTTTTCGTGCTTCATTCGCATTAATTCATTGTACTTACTTCCTTTGATAATCTTTTTTACCTCTTCATATTCTGCTGCATATTGGTCAGCGTTCTCATCATTGATTTTGAAAGCAAGGACATTCAGTTTTTTAATGCTTTCCATTGTGGATTTTGTTTCCTCTGAGGCACTTTCCTGAACCTTAAATAAACTCGCAGGGATATCAATGGCTAAAAAATTAGAGTTTTCCTGTTTTTTTACATAGTATTCCTGGATTGTCATTTCCTTGTTACAGGACACAAAGAAAAGGGTCGTTAAGACAAGTATTGAAAGTATTTTTATTTTGTTATTCATGGTTTCTTGTTTTTATTGTTTACTGGCTTTTTCTAAATGTTCTCCACCCGGAAGATCCATTTTGTCGGTCAATTTGGCAATTTGATTCAAATCGATATCACCAGTTAAAGAAATGATCACTGACTCTTTTGAAGTACTGTCACTATCTTTTACAAACATAAATAGTTCCTTTACAAAATCCTCTGATTTACCTTCTTTTACATAGATGGTAACATTGCTGCCCTCATCCTTGACACGCATCAGTTCTTCAAGGTTTGCCGATTTTAAATAACTCTTTGCTGCGCTTTCCATTTGCTTGGCAACTTCCATGCTTTCTGTTGCATAAACCTTCAGCGAATTGATATTCTTTATCAGATCCATATATTCTTCATCAGAATCCTGACCAATCTTACTCATTAAGGAAAATGCTTTTTGAGTTACGACTACTGAGGTTACACCTTCGATGTCTTCAAATTTATCGAATTGTGACTGGGCACTGGCAATCCATCCTGACATTACCATCACCGCTACTAAAATGATTTTATTGATTTTCATAATTTTATTGTTACTTGTTTATTAGATTTATTGATTAAAAATTTTACTCTTTGCATTCTCAAAGGTCCTAAGCTGGGCCATGGCTTCAGTTCCTTTGTTAAATTTATCCAGTTGCGCAATGGCACCTGTTCCTTTATTTAGGCTTTGAGAGATCATCTCAAGTGCCCTTTGGGTTTCCATATAAGCTAATCTTGCTTCTTCCTGTTCTCTTTCATTTTGCTGGTATACAGAATATACTCCCACGAAGAAGATCAGCATCGCTGCGATGGATAGCCATCTGAGGTTCAAATTAACAGGTTTCTTTAACTCAATCTTTCTTTCTGAAGTCTCTGTGGAACTTGTGCTGAAGAAATTGAACATCTCCTTATGCTCTGCTAAATGAGCAGGTACGTCTTCCTGATTAAAGAAATCCTTTAGAATTGCTTCCTCTTTCAAAGAAGTTTCAGCTTCAAAATATTTTTCCAGTAATTTTTCAATTTTAGCCAATTCCATAATTCTGTTGTTTAATGAATTTTTCTCTTAATGTTTTTCTCGCTCTCGACAAGCCCACTCTTATCGCTGTAGGTTCCATATTCATGATCTTTCCAATTTCCTGAAATTCGTAATTCTCAACATCCCTTAACTGAATGATCATTCTTTGTTTTGCAGGCAGTTCGTTCATCATCCTTTTTAAGATATCTGCACTGTCTTTATATTCAATATTTGCTTCCTCCCTGCTTGACTCGTCCTGGTAATTACTGTGAACCAGCGTTAAATTTGAGGCTCTTTTTGATTTTAACTGGTCAAGGCAGTAATTCTTCGTCATCATCATGGCGTAGGCCTCTACGTTCTCATATTGCGCTATCTTACTTTTATTTTTCCATAATTTAAAGTAAAGTTCCTGCGTGGCATCCTCTGCCTCATCCGAGGATACAAGCAATCTTTTTGCCAATCGAAACACCTTATCTTTAAAAGGTAAAACCGTTTCTAGAAATTCTTTTTGGTTCATTTATCTCAGTAAAAAAAGCAATTTATAAATTCTGCTACACCTTTAACACGATTTGGCATCTCTTTTGTTACATAAAAAATTAAAAAAAGTGAAAAATTCATTATTTTTGAGGTGCTAATAAAAAAATTGAAAATGAAAAGATTGATCCCCCTAATTTTAGGAATGGCTATGATGATAGCCTCGTGTAGTGATGATGATTCCATAATTGATGGAGGTGGTAATGATGGCAGCCAGGAGGTTACCCTTGATGAACCGATTAATGATTTTGTATGGAAAGCGATGAATTCCTGGTACAACTGGCAAACAGATTCTCAAAATCTTGATGATGCAAAAGATGATATTAAAAATGATTATTATACGTTTTTAAACTCTTACAATGACGCCGAAGATTTTATGTACCAGTTATGCTACAAACACTGGAGCGTTGTTGGTGATGGAAATGCAGTTGACAGGTTTTCGTGGTTTATAGAGGATTATGAAATCCAGGAAAAAGCATTTCAGGGAATTACTACCTCATTTGGATTCAGGTATCAGCCTGTTCAGG
>CP070731.1:1777097-1791384 GCA_020347545.1 Flavobacteriaceae bacterium
TCAGATGTCTTGTCAAATTCAACATCATTCTTTTCAACTTTAAATGGAATGACAACAAGTTTTAAATCCGAATCAAGTTCAAAATAATAATCTCCGTCAGGTAAATTTGTCAAGTCAAATCCTTTCGAGTAAGCTCCATAATTTTCTATAGCCTCCTTATATAGGATTAAACCTTTTAAATCTTTAATGATCAATTGAGAACCTGGTTCAACATTTTTAAAATAAACATTAGTTAGTTTTCTGTTTTTGTCTTTTGTTTCAACTTTGGCATTTGAAGCTAAAACTGTCAGTGACATCATTAAGGTCAATACCAATACTGTTTTTCTTGCTAAATTTTTCATTGTTATATTATTTAAAATTAGACATGGCAAACATAGGGCCGTTATCCCTTCAAGAAAACACGTCAATTGGCACATTTATGCACTTAATTACCAATTTACATTAACTTAACAATGTATAAAGTTAATATAATACACATTTTGGCTAAATTGGTACAGAAAGTAAGATTTAAATGATTTATTTTTGTATAAAACAGAAATGATATGATCAATAAAAAACCCAGTTTTGAAAAAATTAGTCCGAATATGGGCAGCAGCATTTCAGTTAAGCAACACAGCAACGAAGTAATTAATAATATAGCTTATTGGCATTTTCATCCGGAAGTAGAGCTCGTATATGTGAACAAGGGGCAGGGCAAACGCCATATTGGTAATCACCTATCCTATTTCAACAACAGCATGCTTATACTAATAGGTGCAAATCTTCCTCATCATGGTTTTGTTGACAGGTTAACAACACATGGAAGAGAAACAATTGTCCAGTTCAAATTGGACTTTCTGGGAAAGATATTCTATAATATCCCTGAAATGAGTAATATCAACGCTCTTTTTGAAAGAGCTAAAAAAGGGATCGTATTCAAACCTGAGACCAAAAAACTGGTGGGGCCGAAAATAGAAGGGTTGTTGGAATGTAACGGAATGGCCAGGGTGATCAAATTACTTGAAATATTAAACGATCTCTCACTTGCCAATGACTATTCACTGCTAAATGTAGATGGTTTTGCGTTTGAAACAGAGCCGCAGGATAGTGAAAAAATTGATATTATATTTAAGCATGTCAATAATAACTTCAAAAGGCACATTAGTCTTGATGAAATTGCCGACAAGGTCAGCATGACCACTCCCGCTTTTTGCCGTTATTTTAAAAAAGCCACGGGTAAGACGTTTACCAAATTAGTTAATGAATACAGAGTTGTACATGCTACCAAGCTTTTACAGGAAAATCAGACAAGTATTACGGATATTTGTTTCGAGTGTGGATTTAACAACTTTTCGCATTTCAATCGGCTATTTAAAGAGTTTACCGGTAAAAGCGCCTCTAAATACAGAAGTGAAATGAAGCGAATGATTCAATAACCTATTTGATCTCGATTAGAAAAGGCAGCCTGGTTTGAATTCCTTTCCATTCACCAAACTGTTTAATCTGCTGATAAATTTTAAGATTCTCCTGCCCTAGTTCTGAAAGCAATATATCATTTTTCACGCTGGACAAAGGTCCCGAAAACATATCCTTGAATTCTTTTTTATAGTCAGGATAGCTTCTTATTCTATATTCTTGGACATCAGCTATTTTTGCTGCGGCTTTTATGGCATCCTCCAAGCCTCCCAGTTCATCAACAAGACCATTTTCAAGGGCCTGCTCTCCTGTCCAGACTCTACCTTGAGCAATGCGGTCAACTTCTTCAAATGTCATATTCCTGCCTTCAGCTACCTTGCTTACAAAAGTATTGTAAACCCTTTCGACACCTTCCTTTGTAACGTTGTAAAAATCATCACTCATTGGCTCAAACAAGCTATATTCCACTGACCTTGTGTTCGTACCAACCTGTTCAGCATTTATCCCAATGCGATCAGCAAATGCACTTATGTTTGGAACCATTCCAAAAACTCCTATGCTACCCGTAATCGTCATTGGATCAGCGATTATCTGGTCCGCATTGCAGGAAATATAATAACCCCCGGACGCAGCAAGATTGCCCATGGAAACGACTACCGGTTTCTCTTTTTTCGTGATTCCGATCTCTCTCCAGATAATGTCAGAGGCCAAAGCGCTCCCTCCAGGAGAATTCACACGTAATACAATTGCCTTAACTCTTTTGTCCTTTCTCGCTTTTTTCAATGCATTGATAATCAATTCCGGGCCGATATAGTTTTCATCTCCTTTTCCGTACATGATTTCCCCCTGAGCATATATAACAGCAATCCTGTCCGGAGCCGTCGAAAGGATTCTTCCTTTTCCCGAAGAAATATACTTTTTTATGCTTACTGAATTAATTTTTCCCTCTTCCTCTATTCCGCTTAGCCTTTTTAAAACCTTTACGTATTCGTCTTTATACATTTCTCCGTTCACCATATGATTCTCGACAGCCAGCTTTGGTGACCTTGCCAATAATTCATCTGCGATATAATTTAACTGCTCCTGATCAATATCCCGGCTCTCTGAAATATCCTGAGTCATTTCCGACCAAATCGATTGCAAAAAAGCTTCTGTTTGTTCCCGATTGGCATCACTCATCTTATTATCCAAAAATGGTTCCACGGCACTTTTGTATTTACCGTGTCGGATCACCTCCATTTTCACGCCATATTTATCCTGAAAATCTTTAAAAAACAAGATCTCACCTGCCAAACCCCTGAAGTCAATAATCCCAACAGGATTCACGTAGATGGAATCAGCAACCGAACTCAAATACAAATTCTTTTGTTCATAGACGTCAGCATAAGCGGTGACAAATTTCCCCGACTCTTTAAATTCGTATAGTTTTTCTCTTATTTCCTGTACTTGGGCCATACCCGCCCTTAGTATCAATGACTCTATACTGATTCCCAGAATATTGTCATCATATTTAGCATTATCAATAGCATTCAGAATCTGATCCAGGCCTAACCTTTTTTCTTCCAGGCCCAAAATCTGGGCCAAGGGATCATCACTGGCCGGTGCATAATCTTTAATCAGGTCCTCAAATTTCAATACCAGAACGGTATTGTTTTTTACAACAATTTTTTCATCATCCATCAAGCTCGAACTGAGCACCGAACCTATTGCAACAAATACAAAAAACATGATCATAAATGATATGAGCACTCCCAATATAGCTGCAAGTAATTCTCTTAAAAAAGTCATCCGTACTATTTTATTATATGTCGCTTCCCCAATCTTATTGTTACAAATGTTAAAAACTAAACTTTAAAGGTGAACTTATTAAGCTTTGGTTTTATTTTCTTTGTACTATCCTTGACAGGAAGGAAATTTTTGCCAATATAGTAGGTTATTCTTTAATTTCCTCCAATTTGATTTAAAAAGAACTGAAATTGAAAATCGTCCGCACGACATATTTATCCCTGGGGACCAACTTAGGTGATAAAATAAAAAATTTACAGCAGGCTGTTAATCTGATCAATAATGCAATTGGCCATGTGAAGCGAATATCTTCTGTTTATTCAAGCCCCTCCTGGGGATTTGAAGGAAAAGATTTTTACAATATCTGCATCGAGATATCCAGTAGTTTGAATCCGGAAAAAATGATTCAAAAAGTACTCGATATTGAGCATCAGCTTGGAAGGGATCGAAATACCAATGAGGGCTATAAAGACAGGGTTATTGATATTGATATTCTTTTGTTCGATGATGAGATCATGTTTTATAATGATTTGAAAGTTCCCCACCCGGAAATGCTGAACAGGAAATTCGTTCTGGTCCCCCTTACTGAAATCGCTCCCAATATAATTCATCCCATAGCAAAAAAGACGATACTTATCTGTCTGCAACATTGCACCGATAAGGGACACATTGAAAAAACAGATATAAAATTGATCCGCCCCATTTCTTTGGTTGAGAAGTACAATTACATTGCGATAGAAGGTAATATTGGGTCGGGAAAAACAAGTCTGGCGAACAAAATTGGAGATGACTATAACGCAAAACTTGTATTGGAAAGATTTGCCGATAACCCGTTCCTTCCTAAGTTCTATGCAGATGAGGAACGTTATGCATTTCCTCTCGAGATGAGTTTCCTTGCTGACAGATACCATCAGCTCACTGATGATCTTGCACAATTTGACTTGTTCAAAAACTTTATAGTTTCAGACTATTTTATATTTAAATCTTTGATTTTCGCTCAAATAACACTTCCGAAGGAAGAATACAATCTCTATCGAAAGATGTTTGATATCATGTATAAGGAAATTTCCAAACCTGATGTTTATGTTTTCCTTTATCAAAATACAGATCGATTGATTGAAAACATTAAAAAAAGGGGGCGGGATTACGAACAGAATATCCAACCGGAATATCTCGATAAAATTCACAAAGGCTATTCTTCATTTATTAAATCAAAAAAAGAATTGAATACTTTGATTATTGACGTTTCCGAACTCGATTTTGTGAGCAACGAAAGCGACTACCATAAAATATTAAAACAAATTCTGGATTACAATGGAAACGATAATCACTAATTCAGTATCGCAGGGTGCTGCCAACTGAACAAAATGAATCTATTGTCTTTTTATCCCCATTTTTTCGGCATAATAATCACAGAAATCACGCATCGTAGCACTCATTTTTTCATCTCCTGTCGAGGTCTCAAAGGTATCCGCCATGGAAACAAGGGTCTGATGAAAAAACTGTATCATTTCGTTGACAGGCATTTCTTTGGTCCAAAGATTGATTTTATAGGTGTCTTTACCTGCTGAATCCCAGACCGATAACAATAAAGCCTTAGCTTCCATATCCGTGATTGCTCCGTCGTCTGCCGACCAATGCAACTCTTCCGGAACTCGATTCTCATCCAATCCGACCTTGATACTAATTTCTGATTTGTGCTTTACTGCCATAATTTATGTTTTCCTGATTATTAGACGTTTTCTAAATTTCAATAAAAGTTAACTTTTTACTATTTTTTCCGCGGTTTATACCTTGACTTCCTGAACAATTCTTCGTTGTCCATTAAAATCATTTCTTTCAATCCGGTATCGGAATTTTGCATAAAAGATTTTACGATTTGCCATCCAAACCAAACCCCGATCCTTCCGGGAGAATCTTTATCCACCTCAAGAAAGAACTTTGAAAAAGGGGCCTCCGAAATAAACCTGTCCGTGAGGCTTGCTTCATTTGAGTATAACATTTCATTCTCCACAAAGTACTTCCAGATATCAACTTCGCTAATTTCGGCCCATTCATACTGGGACCTTTCATATCCCATTATTTCCTGCCCACTTACATTCGGTAGAAAAGCAGACATGAGATACATTTTTTTTCCTTCCTGAATGATACGTGCAATAAAAGAATTTGTTTGTGGCTGGATTAAAACAGGTATTGCCAATTTTTCAGCCACCTCAACAACCATATGTTCTTTACTGAAATTCTGCTTGATGTACTCAGGGTAGTCATGATAAACTTCGTGATCTTTTCCTAAATAGACATCCAATGATATAAACAATAGACTATCCGCATAAATAACAGGGTTTTCATAATCAACATTACTTAAGACCGTAATCACCTTTGGTTCTTGGAATTTTGGAAAGTAATATTTTACATGCTTGAATAAATCACTTAAGTCCGCTTCTTCTTCAGAAAAATCCCCGAAGACCTCTTTAACCGAATTATAAAGAAACAATTCATCTTCATCCTTCATTTTAGAAGTCCATACAGAATCCGGGTTACCATTGGGAAACAGGTAAGGGAATTCCAATTTCAACTTACTGAGATTCTCGGGACCACCTGAATAGAATTTCTCATCAAACCTTAGAACTTCTAAATTTAAATCAACCTCAGACAGATCGATTGTTGTCTCTTTTTTCTTTCCACATGTGATGAAACCTAAAAGCAAAAGGAAAAGAAAAGTGTATTTAATGCTATTCATCTAAATAATTTGACGAGAAAAATTAATATTTTTGTGCTTCGCAAAACTAATAAATACTTGCCATAATGAACACAGAAAAAGTTATAAATCATATTGTAAACTGGTTGAAGGATTATGCAACCCAAGCTGGAGTTAAAGGTTTTGTGGTAGGAGTTTCAGGAGGTATTGACTCTGCAGTTACCTCGACTTTGTGTGCAAAGACAGGCCTTGAGGTACTCTGTCTCGAAATGCCAATTCACCAGGCTCCCTCTCAGGTCAGCAGAGCTCTGAATCATATTGACTGGATGAAAAGTCGCTATCCTAATGTAAGAATGATGCATATTAACCTGACCAAGGTTTTTGACAGTCTTGTAGATTCTGTACCGGCTGTGGA
The DNA here is from genome assembly GCA_020347545.1 of Flavobacteriaceae bacterium. Lineage (GTDB taxonomy): Bacteria > Bacteroidota > Bacteroidia > Flavobacteriales > Flavobacteriaceae > Lutimonas. The sequence continues at coordinate 1,783,391 of CP070731.1, forward strand.
TAATGAAGAAGACAGATTTATGTCCCTGGCCAATACCAGAGCCAGACTAAGAATGACCACTTTATATTATTTCGCTGCATTACAAGGCCTTTTGGTTGCGGGTACAGGAAACAAGGTGGAGGACTTTGGAGTCGGGTTTTACACCAAATACGGAGATGGAGGTGTTGACCTCAGTCCAATTGCGGACCTTATGAAAAGTGAGGTATACACCCTGGCAAAATTTATGGGTATCAATGAGGACATTATAGAGGCAGAACCTACGGACGGACTCTGGGGAGACGATCGTTCAGACGAGGACCAGATCGGGGCCAGTTATGACGAACTCGAATGGGCGATGCGATTTGTTGAATCAGAATCAGATCCGAATACCCTTAATGAAAGACAGAAGCAGGTATACAATATTTATAATCGAATGCATCTTGCGAATAAGCATAAAATGATACCAATACCGGTTTGTGAAATACCCGCGGATTTTAAATAACTAAATCACCCTGTTGAGTTTCTCGAATAAAAGTTGTTTAAGTGCCGTATAGTCACGGATTGACTCGAGCATTTCCGTATTGTCAACTTCCAAGGCCTGTTCTTCCTGTCGGTTTTCTAAATTACTTTTCAACTCTTGTATTTTTTCGGCAATCAAAAGCCTCCTAAGGTTGTACAACACGTCCATTACTAATTTGGATAAGTAACTTTCTTTGTTCTTGACAAAAATGTCGTGCTTTTCCCAATTACTCAAAACATACCTTTCCTCATCCATTAAAATATCCGTTACCGTAGAGGCTACTTCCTGGTCTTCATGGTTCGTAAAAAGATCTGCACTAATTTTTTCCTCCTGATTTAAGAGATGAATAATTTCATAATAGATCTTCAAAAAGATGGGATTGGTAAATTCAATTTCATCTTCTTGCAAATGCATATAGATCTCTTTACAAACTTCATTGGTATAGTTAGTCTTTACAATTCTCTTTTTTCCATCATCATCCGTCTCCGACGTAAAATCAATAAAATCGACCTCCTGGTTTCCGTAAAGTAAAAGAATTTCTATAATCTTCCTTTCCATCTCGAATAACTGATCGATCTTAACGATCTCTTTGGTTTCCTTTTTAACTCCCGTAAAAGGGGTTTTCGCCTTGGCGGGACCGACCCCGGCACTTTTATTCTCTCGTTTTAATATCTGGGATAATTCATTAAAGAGTACAGATTCTGAAATATTCATGATCCTTGCACATTCCTGCACATAGATCTCCTTTTGAATATTATTCGGGATCTTTGATATGCTCGCTACAATATCTCTGATCAATCCCGCTCTTTTAATCGGATCATTCTTTGTTTCCTCAAGGAGCAAAGAAGTTTTAAACTGAATAAAATCTTGGGAATTTTCTTCCAAATATGATTTCAGTTCCTCTTTGGTTTTCGACTTGGCAAAACTATCCGGATCATCGCCTTCGGGAAAAGCGACAACCTTAACATTGAGTCCTTGCTCCAGTATCAGGTCTATTCCCCTTAGAGAGGCTCTGATTCCGGCCGCATCACCATCGAATAAAACAGTAATATTGTTGGTTAAACGATTGATCAGTCGAATCTGATCAGGGGTCAATGCAGTTCCGGACGACGCAACCACATTCTCTATACCCGATTGCCACATGGAAATGACATCGGTATAACCCTCAACCAAATAGCAGTTGTCCTCTTTGGCGATACTTTGCTTGGCCTGATAGATTCCATAAAGAATCTTGCTTTTATGGTAAATGAGACTTTCCGGAGAGTTGAGGTATTTTGCAGCTCTCTTATCCGATGATAAAGTTCTGCCGCCAAAACCGAGAATTCTGCCGCTCATACTGTGAATCGGGAACATAACACGCCCCTTAAAACGGTCAAACCTTCTGTTTTCTTTGACAATTGTCAGACCCGTTCCTTCAAGAAATTCCAATTCGTATTTTTTTTCCAGAGCCTTTTCTGTAAAGGCCGACCACTCATCAGTGCAATACCCAAGTTCAAACTTCTTTATGGTTTCATCGGTAAAACCTCTTTCCTTAAAATAAGTAAGGCCAATGGCTTTTCCCTTTTCAGAATTCCAAAGAATATCGGTAAAATAATTTTGAGCATATTCAGATACCAGAAACAAACTTTCCCTTTCATCAGAACGCTTCTTTTCCTGATCGGTCTGAATTGTTTCTTCAATCTCAATCTGGTACTTCTTGGCAAGATATCGAATCGCTTCAGGATAAGAATAATGTTCATGCTCCATTAAGAAGGTAATGGCATTCCCCCCTTTCCCGGTACTAAAATCTTTCCATATCTGTTTTACAGGAGAAACCATAAATGACGGGGTTTTCTCATCTGCAAACGGACTCAGCCCTTTATAATTGGCTCCCGCCTTTTTTAAATTGACAAAATCTCCAATGACCTCCTCTACCCTGGCGGTTTCGAATACTTTATCAATAGTTTCTCTTGCGATCATTTGAGTTGGAAAATTCTTCTGGCATAAAGATAAAAAAACTGCCAGTTCATGACAGTTTTTTATTATTCAATAATTAACAGGTCTAAAAAAAATTAAGAAACTGCCTTCAACTTTTTAATGGTTGACTTGGTCAGTTTACCTTCTGCATATTTCTTGGTTACCTTTAGGCTGGTTTCATCTGCACCGGGCATATCGAACATGGCATCAGTCAAAATCTCTTCACATAAAGACCTCAGGCCTCTTGCTCCCAGTTTATACTCTACTGCTTTATCAACAATAAAATCCAGTGCAGCCTCATTGATTTCAAATTTTATTCCGTCCATTTCAAACAATTTGGTGTATTGTTTGATCAAGGCGTTCTTCGGTTCTGTAAGAATTGAGCGCAATGTTTCTTTATCCAGAGGCCTCATAAAAGTAAGTGCCGGCAACCTTCCTATTATTTCAGGAATCAGACCAAAATTCTTGAGGTCAGAAGGAATGATATACTGCAATAAATTCTCTTCATCAATTTTATCATCAGATATGGAAGCGGAATATCCAACTGCCTGCATATTCAACCTCTTGCTGATCACCTTATCAATTCCACTAAAAGCTCCTCCTGCAATAAACAAGATGTTCTTGGTATCAACTTCAACAAATTTCTGGTCAGGGTGCTTTCTTCCCCCTTTGGGCGGTACATTGACAACCGTTCCTTCCAAAAGCTTTAAAAGTGCCTGTTGTACTCCTTCCCCTGAAACGTCTCTGGTAATGGAAGGGTTATCGCTTTTTCTTGCTATTTTATCTATTTCATCAATAAAGACTATTCCTCTTTCTGCCTTATCCACTTTGTAATCCGCTGCCTGCAAAAGCCGGGTAAGAATCGTTTCAACGTCTTCACCCACATAACCTGCTTCAGTTAGAACCGTTGCATCAACAATGGCAAAAGGGACGTCCAGCATTTTGGCAATTGTTCTCGCAATAAGCGTTTTTCCGGTTCCTGTTTCACCCACCAGGACGATATTACTTTTTTCAATTTCAATTTCATCCTCCTTTGAAGAAGGTTGTTGAAGTAATCTCTTATAATGATTGTATACGGCAACAGACATCACCTTCTTTGCCTGATTCTGTCCGATGATGTACTGATCCAGAAAATCTTTGATCTCCCTTGGCTTCTTTACCAGAAAATCTGAGGTTGTGGACTTCTTTTCATTGATGGATTCTTCCAAAACAATACCATGAGCCTGCTCGATACATTTATCACAAATATGGGAATCGACACCTGCTATCAACAAATTGGTCTCCTCCTTCTTTCTTTTACAAAATGAACATTCCAGTTCTTCTTTCTTCGCCATTTTCCAAACATTTAAACGGAGTCACACCGCAATACAATTAATTGTTTCTTGTTAATACCTCATCAATCATGCCATAAGTCTTCGCTTCTTCGGCTTTCATCCAGTAGTCTCGGTCCGAATCATCATGAACCTTCTTCACTTTTTGACCTGAATGTTTTGCAATGATTGCATAAAGTTCATCTTTTAACTTTAGAATTTCCCTTGCGGTAATTTCTATGTCAGAGGCCTGTCCCTGAGCACCACCCAGAGGTTGATGTATCATAACCCTTGAATGTGGCAATGCAGAACGCTTTCCTTTTTCTCCGGCGCACATGAGTACTGCCCCCATAGATGCAGCCATACCTGTACAAATGGTTGCAACATCCGGTTTTATAAACTGCATGGTATCATAAATTCCAAGTCCCGCATATACTCCTCCACCAGGTGAATTTATATAAATTGATATATCCTTTGAAGAGTCAACACTTTCAAGAAATAATAACTGGGCCTGAATGATATTGGCAACCTGATCGTTGATACCCGTTCCAAGGAATATAATCCTGTCCATCATCAACCTGGAGAAAACATCCATCTGAGCAACATTAAGCTGTCTTTCTTCAATGATATAAGGGGTTACACTACTAATGATCTGATCAACATACAAACTGTTGATTCCCTGATCTTTTACAGCGAATTTTTTAAACTCATTTCCTATATTCATAAATATTTTTTTATTCAATTAGTCTGTAAATATACTAATTAATTGGCATGTTCGTATCACTGTTCCATTCGCTGACCACAGTGCTTATCACAGTTCTGAAATTCAAGAAACAAAGAGGTACAAAAAAACTCCATAATTGTAAATTCATTATGGAGTTTATTTATGTTTAAAAATCTTATTTGTAAACTTCTTTTATGAAATCTTCATAAGTAACCTCCTTGGTCTTCAATTTTATGTTTTCCTTAAAGAAAGTGAGAAGCTTTTCATTTTTCAATTGGTCCGAAAGTCTTTTCACCTCTTCCTGATTGGATAATACTCTATTCACAATATCCTCCAATTCTTTATCCTGAATTTTATTGTCGCCAAACTGAGCCATCTGAGCCTTAACAAATCCTTTTGTATACTCTTTAAGGCTATCGTAAGTTACTTGAAGATTATTGTCAGTCATCAATTTTCCTTCTATTAACTGGTATCTCAAGCCTTTTTCAGATCGTTCGTATTCCTCACCAGCCTGTTCAGGAGTCATTGGTTTCTCACCTGAAACTGCCAACCATTTTTTAAGAAATTCGGCCGGCAAATCGAATTTAGTATTTTCAATCAGACTTTCTGTTACAGCGTTCAACAATTGCTGATCAGACTGAGAAGAAAACTGTTTTTCAGCATCCTCCTTTAATCTACCTTTAAATTCCTCTTCAGTTTTTACCAATCCTGCACCAAATAGTTTATCATAAAGATCCTGATTCAACTCGGCTAATTCCGTTCGAGAAATTTCTTCAATTTTTAACGTCAATGGAGCTTCAAATCCATGTGCCTCATCGTGAGAAAGCCCCAACACATTCATAAGCATATGATCATCATTAAAAAGGTTCTTTGATTTAAGCTCCAGGGTATCCCCTACTTTTGAACCTAAAAACTTCTTTAGGTTAATTTTTCCTTTGACCTTCTCCAATTTAAAAGTTGATTTCTTTTCAATCCTTTTCTCTTCATTGAAAAAAGTTCCGGTAACATTTGAATTTTCCTCAACTTCCTGCTGAGTGATCAGTTTCCCGTATTGTTCCCTGATGTTTTCAATCTGATTGTCGAGCATTTTATCGTCGGCAACTATTTTGTAGGTAGTAATGGCTTTTTTAGGTTTTAAATTCACCTCAAATTCAGGTGCAAGCCCCAATTCAAACTCAAAACTAAACTGATCCTCGTCCCATGAAAAATCCTCCTTCATCTTTGGAAGCGGATTCCCAAGAACATCAAGCTTTTCTTCAACCAAAAATTTATTAAGAGACTCCTGAAGAAGTTTGTTCACTTCATCAATCATAACTGATTTCCCATACTGCTTTTTTACAAGACTCATCGGAACGTGTCCTTTTCTGAATCCGGGAATATTAGCCTTCTTTCTGTAATCATTTAGCTGGTTATCAACTTTATCCTGATAATCATTTGCCGTAATATCAATCTTCACAACCGAATTCAGCGCATCAATGTCTTCTTTGGTAATCTTCATTCTAAATAAATTTATCTCTTCTTTAAAAAATTGAGGGTGCAAAAATAATGATTTTATCACAATTAAATGCAATTAAAATTGTATTTACTGCTATAAATGCACCAAATCTTATGTTAAAATTTGATTTCAAGGACTTGATATTGAGTCAGATCAATCCTTTTCAATCAATTTGTGAAGTATAGATTCAAAAAACGAAAGTAAAATACTGAATAAAAGGGCGGTCCAAAAACCTGCTACGCTAAAACCATCGATCCAGGAATTTGCCAGGAGTATCATAGCCGCATTGATCACAAAGAGAAACAGTCCAAGGGTCAGTATGGTTACCGGCAAGGTGAGTATGACCAGAATAGGTTTCAGTATGGAGAACAACAGCCCCACAATAAAAGCCACCCAGATCGCAGTAGGATAGTCATCAACCTCAACGCCTGGCAATAAATAGGCTATCATTAATACAGCAAGAGCGGTCAATAATACTTTAAAAAGATAGTTCATAGGTAGGGTAGATTTCAGTTTCAGGCAAATTAATCATTTTCAAGGAACCCCACAACATAATCATAAAAATCCGAAGGGTTTTCCGCGTGCAACCAGTGACTTGCTTTTTGCACGACGCGTATTCTTGAATTCGGGAAATGGGCCTTAATTAAATCTTCATCCTCATCAGTGATATAGCCCGATAAGGCACCTTTTAAAAATAAAACCTCACCTTCAAACATGGTTCTTGGTGGAAGGGCTACGCCAACTTCATCATAACGTTCCTCCAAAACAGGAAAATTGAATCGAAATGCCAGTTCGTCAGGTGATTTTCGATAAACGCTCTTTAAAAGAAACTGCCTTATACCCATTTCAGGGATATATTTTTTTAAAATTTCTTCGACTTGCCCTCTCGAAGTCGTGGTATCAAAATCAACCTCACCAAGGGCATCCAGAATACTTTGATGATGCGGAGGGTAGTACTTTGGACCAATATCGGCCACGATCAATTTCTTCACTTTTTCAGGAAACTCTACAGAAAAGAGCATTCCAGTTTTCCCTCCCATTGAATGACCAAGAATATAAGCGCACTCCAGATGATGATAATTCATGTAATTCAACAAATCAGCTGACATCAGTTCATAAGAAAAATCATCAGAATGATAACTTCTTCCATGATTCCTTTGGTCCACTAAGTGCACCTGGTATTTCTCAGCGAACTTATTAGCGAGCGTTTTCCAGTTATCTCCCATACCCAGGAAGCCATGTAAAATGATCAACGGCTCTCCATCTCCCATTATTAGCGAGTGTAATAACTTCATCAGCTCAATTTTTGCAGGTACATACTTACCACGTTCTGCAGTCCGTAATACAGGGCCTCAGCAATCAAAGCATGGCCGATCGATACCTCCTGAACACCAGGTACCTGGGACACAAAAAATTGCAGGTTGGTTAAACTTAGATCGTGACCTGCGTTGATTCCCAATCCAAATTCAGTTGCCTTTTTTGCGCTTTCGGCATAGGGTAAAACGCCATTCTTATTTCCTTGAGAGAATGCAACCGCATAAGCCTCGGTATATAATTCTATCCTGTCCGTACCCGTTTCAGAGGCAGATTCCATCATGGAAGGAACGGGATCCATAAAAATAGAGGTTCTTATGTTATTTCTTTTGAATTCACTTACCACTTCCTGTAGAAAGGCCTTGTGCTTCAAGGTATCCCATCCTGCGTTTGAGGTTATGGCGTCTATAGCATCAGGCACAAGGGTCACCTGATCCGGCCTTATCTTTAAGACCAGGTCCACAAACTCGGGAATTGGATTTCCCTCTATATTGAACTCGGTTCTTACAACATCTTTTAGATCCAGGGCATCCTGATATCTTATATGTCTTTCATCCGGTCGAGGATGGATTGTAATGCCCTGAGCCCCAAAATCCTCAATGTCTCTGGCCACCTTCAAAAGGTCTGGAACATTCCCTCCTCTAGCATTCCTTAACGTTGCAATTTTATTGATATTGACGCTTAATTTTGTCATTG
>CP070731.1:1791484-1800020 GCA_020347545.1 Flavobacteriaceae bacterium
CGAAATATGCGTTTTTGCAACTAATTCCGGTGCTTTTTTGTTGATGACTCCACCGTTGGGTAAGGTTACTAATTCTGCTTCACCTCCCATATAGGCTTCCTGATTCTGACCCGTTAATGTTGTTACAAGGCCCAGTGTCAGACTTAAAATAAATAGTTTTAGTTTCATGTTAATTTAGTTTTGGTATTAAAGATTAAATTTCACATGACAAAGATGGAGCTATTGTAAGTATCTGGTATTGTGGAATTTCTGATATATACAATTCTGGTGATTCACATATTCCATAGGTATTTTACTTAGTGTTCTTGAGTTTCAAAACACAGACTACGCACCTTTATGTCAAACATAGAACCTGAAGATTGTTTTATGGAGGATTAATGAATCTGGTTGAGTCTTACGAGAGTAAGACATATGCAGTATATAAGGATAGTGTAGATAATGGAAAATTTCTATGATCTAAAATATTCCTAAAGAGGAATTCAAAAGAATAAGGGACGAAAAATCAAAGTTTGAAGAGCAAATTTGAATCTATCGATATGAATATGTTATGCAGACTTTACATCGCAATCATAAATCGTCGAATAAATTTTGTTCAATGGCGTATAGAACCAAACCTGCTACATTTCGACAACCTGTTTTTTCAATCAGGTTACGTTTATGAGCCTCAATCGTTCTTACTGAGACAAATAATTCCTCCGCCATTTCTGTGTTGGATTTTTCTTTGCATATGAGGTGCAACACTTGCAATTCTCTGTCTGTTAATGCTATCTCTGCAAAGGTCCGCTTTTTGGGTTTGGGTTTGGACCCAAATCCATCCATTATAATTTGCGTCACATCTCCGGGATAATAATTCTCACCTCTAGAGACAGTGTGAATTGCTCTTATTAATTCTTCCTGGGTAGAATCTTTCAATATATATCCATTTGCACCTGCATTCAACATGCGTTTTATGTTCTGGCTATCATTCATCATAGTATGAGCCAGGATCTGGGTATTCGGATACTTTTCAGCAACCTGTTTCGTGAGTTCAATACCATCCATTACGGGCATCATTATATCAGTCACAAGAACATCGATCTCTTCTTTTTTTAAAATTTCCAAAGCTTCATTTCCATTTTTGGCTTCAGCTACAACCACTATTCTATCACCTTCCAGAAAAGACCTCAGACCAAACCTGATCATACTATGATCGTCTACTAAAATTACTCTTATTTCATTCATATACTTAATTTAAAGGCAATTCCACAAATATCTGAGTTCCCTTATTGGGCTGACTATTGATTTCAAAAAAGCCTCCAATAGATTCAGCCCTTGTACGCATACTATTGATGCCAAAGGTATTAATTGTATTCGCCGCATCAAAACCCTCTCCATTGTCTTCAATAGTTAACATTAAAACATTGGAGTGTTTGAGAAGCTGAATATTACATTTGGTGGCATTGGCATATTTTATTACGTTGTTGATCGCTTCCTGAGTGATGCGGTAAAGCGTCATCTCATAGGACAGTTTCAAACGTTCTTCACCAAGATTGTCATCAAAATAAAAAATGGTTTCCGAGGAGTTTTGGATCGCGCTTATCAGCGAATGAATGGCTTTTACGATACCGTTTTCATCCACGACTTTGGGCATTAAATTATGAGCGAGGTTACGACTCTCCTCAATGGCCTTTTTTAGGAATTTATAACCCATATGGAATCTTTCATATACATCTTCATTCTCAAAATCTGTTGAGCTTCTTACTTTTTCCAAGCTCATCAAAGAGGTAGACATGGTTTGCTGCAATCCGTCATGTATTTCTCTCGCGATTCTACTCCGCTCTTTGTCTTCTGTTTCCAAAATGGTACTGACTATTTTTTCTTCTTGCCGCATCCTCTCAGTTATATCAGTCATTGTACCCACAATTCTCAGTGGCTTATTATCTTCTGAAAATTCAACCGCTTTTCCTTTTGTATGAATCCACTTGTATTCACCATTCTCTGCAAGCATCCTGCATATACCATCATGAAATCCTGATAATTTTATTTCATCTATTTGATTGATTAGAGCCTTTGATTGACTCTCATCGGAAACTAAACGCTTCCAAAAATCGAATTGTTTCGAGTTATCCTGAACAGGAATATAACCCAACATTGTATAGCACCGATCACTAAAATCAATATAGTTGCATTCTCCATTAATCTCCCATATTCCTTCATTGGAAGCATCTAAGGCAAATTGAAGTTGTTGCTCCTTATCAGCTAAAGCTTTTTCTGCCATCTTCTTATCCGTAATATCCACAAAAGTACCAACAATTCTGATCGATTTTCCATTTTCATCTCGAGATGAGGCGCCTATTGACCTACACCATATAACTTCCTTCTGTTTTGTAAAAAATCTAGCCTCAAAATCTAATGCTGTGCCCTTCGCGACATGATTTTGAACTATTTCATCAAAAATTGACCTGTCATCCTCATGAACAATACTTCTAACGAAATCCAATGTTGGTGTGAATTCTCCCGGCGAATATCCCAATATTTCATAATGTAATGGAGACCAGTATGCAATTCTACTGGCTACATCCAGATCCCAGATTCCTGCATTGGAGCCTTGAGTTGCTAGTTTAAACCGTTCATCACTTTTTTTAAGCTCTTTTTCTGTCTCAATTTTATAACTGATCTCTGACGCCAGTTCCTCATTTGCTGCAGACAAGTTATCTAGAAAGGATTTTCTCTCATAGAAACTACTTATTAAAGAGGCAATCGATTCTATCAGCACGATTTCCTCATCCAAAAAGGGTGATTCAGAATCACTTAATCCATCCTTTTGAACGAAAACTTTTATGGTACCAATCGATTTGCCTTCAGCTCTAATCGTTGCCTCTTGTGTCCAGGGAGATACGGTAAAATTCACCGAAGAATATAAATTACCCTTGAAATCAATTTGAGCACTGGTGTTTTCTGGATATTTCCATCCAAATGGAATTATGGATACGGCACTTTCAAGAACATGCTCGATACTTTTACCGGTGCTTTCAGTTAGTTGAGATATTTTGAAAAGACATGCTTGTTCCTTCGTTTTTAGACGTAGTTCATTTGCCAGATCTTCAATATATGCAAGCCTTTTAATAATTAAATTATATGCTATTATGGAAATAAAAACTGCAATCAGAATAGACAGGATTGTCAGAATAAGCAGGAGTTGGCTTTTATCATTGTATTTGTCAACTGTAGCTTTCGTCCTTGATTCAATCAGGCTCTCAAATTTAATGATGGGTTCCATGATTTCTTTTTTCATAAGAAGGTATTCTTTATCATGTAAAACCTGAAGAGCGAATTCAATGTTAGGTTCTTTTCTGATGCTAAATTCATTCACGCTATCCAAAAATATTCCTTTCGCTGCATTGAACGCGATTGACTCCTTTTTAACAAGCTGATTTGACTTTTGAAGGGCTAATTTTAAGAGGTCAAATTCTTGATCAGAAAACCCCATATTTTGCATACTGTCCAATAGAGAAGTGTTGGCTCCACCTCTTAATGGAGCTTTCCCTTCTCGCTTTGCAACAAGATCCCAATATCTCTTTTCCCAAATTGAATCCCCTGTTATGACAAAGTTTTTGCAATATTCGGTGAGATAATCATCAGTCTGTCTTAACTCATCACCCAGACGATACGAATAATAGCGATTTGCCTGTCTTTCATATAATTTTTCCTGGTTTTTAAAAATCATTATTAGGAATATAAAAATCCCGATCATTAGAAAAACCATTAGACTAAAGAGCCATTGGAATATCTTTTTCTTTCGAGACTTTAATGAGTCATTTACACCGTTCATAGATTTATTGTTTCACTGAAATTTTTACAATATACATTTTGATTTCGGAGACCCGGATTCTTGGTGCAAATTATTCAATAGGGAATACTTTTGGAGAGCAAAAAAAAATCCGAACTAATTTGTTTTGATGAAGTACAAGAACTAAGGTATGTTTATTTTATATAATTCGATTTTAATTCAAAACAATATACTTAATAAAGGTGATGATACCAAAGTTATTTCTCCAATCGCGGTATTTGATACTTGCCTAAAATTGTACCTTAACAAAATTAGCTTAAAGTTCAGGGAAATTTATAAGCGTTCATCATGAATCAAAAATCATTAATATATACAGTAGAAAAACTGCCAGATGAACAAGTCCATGAAGAATATTGCTACGTTTACTGGAAAAATTGACGATACTGAGAACAACAGTCAAAACCAGCAGGAAAGTATCTACCGGGCCGAGGCCAAGAACCACTTCTTTGGCTGAGAACATGCCGATCATCAAGATGGCAGGGACAGTCAATCCTATGGTAGCCAGGGCAGAGCCCAAACCTATATTGATGGAACGTTGCAGGTTGTTTCTCAAGGCTGCCTGATAAGCGGCTAATGCTTCCGGGGTAAGAACAATAATTGCAACGAACAGACCACTCAAGGCAACTGGAGCATTGATCTGCTCGATACCAAAATCAAGTAATATAGCTAACTTTTTTGAGAGGAGAACGATAACAATCATATAGGCTATCAAGAAACCACTGTGATATTTGACTGACTTTGGTTTATGATGTTCCCCATTCGAAACTTCAGCAAGGGGCCCCATGAAATAATTTTTATGTCGGATCGTTTGAGCAATCAAAAATGCCCCATACAAGAGAATAGTAATACCAATTACCGCCCAGATCTGGGAATTAGAGAAAGTTCCCGGATCTGAGGATATAGTATAGTTTGGAAGAATTAATCCGATGAATGCCATAGGAATTAGTACTGCCAAAAAGGCGTTGGCTCCCTGTAAATTGAATGATTGTTCACGATGCCTAATACCACCTATGATCAAGGACAATCCTATCAGTCCGTTCAGTACGATCATAATAACCGCGAACATCATGTCCCGTCCCATGGTAGGATTATCCTCTCCAACCAACATCATTGCAGAAATCATACTGACTTCAATGGTGATTACTGATAATGTGAGTATCAAAGTACCATATGGTTCTCCAAGTTTTAAAGCAAGCATATCGGCATGCTTAACCACTTTGAAAGAGGATATTAGCATTATTGCAAATAGCCATAGAAAGTAAATTATTGGGAGTCCAAAACCTTTAAGGTCGGTGAGCCATTCGTTTCCCCATACCATGAAAAGGGCCGTTGTTATAATTCCTAGAAATAATGGACGTTCATCACTTAATATTCTTGTTTTCATTGTAATATTTTTAAGCTGAGATTAGTTGTAAAATTTATGATTCCGTGTTACTTATTAAATACAATTGTAGTAGTGAATCGAAGCTCCCCTTTAGGTGCCAAGTCAGGTCTGATAGCATTGTAATAATACTGGGCGCCGAAAGAAACAGGTAATTTGCCTAAAAAAGCAACTTTGTTAATACCACCTCCAACGGGCATAGTCCATTGCTGACCATTAGGAGCCGTCCAGTCTGCCTTTATGGTAGGAAAGGTATTTATCATCCATCCTTTTCCCAGATTATAAGCCGCCAAAGTTTGAGCAACAAGACTGCTTACGTCTTTTCTTTCCTGATCGCCGGCAAATGATATAGTTTGGGTAAATACCATATCAAAAGTCCACTTTTTCTTCTGGTATACAAAAATCATCGAAGCACCGGCACTCCACTTTCCAGTTCCCAAGAAACTTTCAGTCGCTGTTGGCATTGAAATTGACGGACCAGCTCCCCATACTATACTACCAACTTTCTTTGGTGAATACAATATTGAATAATTGAAATCTGATATTCCCACAGTTGGGCCAAGATCGGTTGATATTGAAGGGAAATAAGCAGTGTTTAGAACTCCCCTGTGCAAAAGATTAAAGTTCTTGTACTCAGTTCCGATCATGGGCTGCAAAGACATAGTGTAAGAAGCACCTTCATAAACGGGAGAACCAATTCCAATATTATGCTGTACGGGTAAGGCACTGATATTGGCCAGCGGATTTATTAACTTTTGTGCCAGGGCCTCTTCTTGTGATTGAGATATGAGAAACTGGCTATTGGCTAAAATCACTAAAACTAAAAGGATGTTTTTTAATTGTTTCATTTTTTTGAGTTTTGATTACTTAATTTGTTCACTGCAAAATTGCCCCTAATAAGATCGTTGGGTGTATGTACAATTCTAAATCTCCAATTTTTGGTGTTTTAACATTTTGTATAGGTGAATCCCTTAGTAAGACTTTAACTCCTAGTCTTATTTTTACGGATTCTACAGAAGAAAGTGATCATGAGATCGATTATTGAACAGGTAAGATTCGAAATTTCAACCTTGGAGGGGTTAATAAAGAAAAATAGATATTAAGTTGCTAAAAATGAATAAATTAATTATCGGGTTCGAGTCCCGTCCAGACCGCAACTTTTTTAAGAAACATTAGTTGTGTTGTTAACAATAAGGGTTAAACCTTAGGTAGTTAGCTAATGAAAAACTTCAGGGAAATCTGAGGTTTTTTTGTTTTTAGGGGTTTCTGACCTTATTCCTTTGAAGTTGGTAAGACAAATCTTCAGCTTCCTTCAACAATTCCTCACAGTATTTATTATAGTTTAAATGCTTCCAATAATAATATCCCGCTGCTCCCTCAAGTTCACGAAAGTCTTTTGATGTTGGATCATTTATGAATTCCCAATTGGAGTCATGATACATTTGATTGTCGTAAAAAGAATAAACGTCATAATATTTCAATGTAATCGTGTAAACTGGTAAAAATAAATTTATTCCTGTTTGACTCATTTCTGAAATATGTTGTTGAATCCGTTTGCAGTTTCGGTAATATTCGTCAATTGATTCTTTTAATCTTTTTTGACTAATCATAGATAATTTTCCTGAACTAATTATTTCTGCATACGTCTTGTCTTGAATGAGAATATTTTGTGCATCCCAGTTTACAGATGAAATTAGTCGGATCATATCTTGTCTTGTCCTTTGAATTCGATGCATTTCTTCTATAAAAAGCTGGAAGGATTCAGAATTGATGCTCGTAAACCTAATTTTACCTTCTAAATAATCAATATCCTTTTGAATATCAAGGGATATTCTTTCTAGATACTCATCTTCAACTCTCCTTTCCTTATTTCTTTCATTCCAATTATTAATACTTAAAGCAATCAAAATCCCCAGTACAACTAAAACAATCTCCCCGACAGCATATTTCAGATATTTGAAGAATTGACTCTTGGCTAAGAGCTCTCGACGGATTTTGCGGAAGAAGTGAAGCATGGGTTGTTGTTATTATTTTCTAGATTTAGTAATTTTCAAGTGCCGACTAAAGTGGCATCTATCCTAATTAATCTGCACGTATTTAGGTCTTTTTTGACCGTTGTAACCAAAATCCCCAATTAATATGAGTTCATTCTTTTTAGTCTTTTCATTGTGTCTGAATTTATTGAGGACTCCTCCTTGTCCGCCCCTCCTTCCAAAAACACCTATGAAAGAATCCTTTGAATAGGGGAATGCTTCAATTGATTCCAAAAAAGCACCATTTTCATAGATATGAATCCATAGCGCATCCTTTTTTCTTTCTATGACCACCTCTACATTTTTATCATCTATTGATGAGTTCATTTTTTCATTTTCGTAAGACCCTAGGAAATTGCTGTCGAAATCGGGTATCGGAGTCAAGTCTGCAGTTTTATCTAGATAATATGATATCTCTTTATGAACGTTGATTGCACTGGTTCTAAAGCCAAGAATATATTTTAAATGAGCCTGGTAACCAGCGTTAATAAAATCTTGAACCTCGTTTAAGTAATATGGGTCTATCAAAAAGTAAGATACTATTTCTTCTGAAAGTTGAGGAGTGATGCGACTCGCAGATATTGGAATGTTTAGTTCTGAGTACCATGGTTTTTCATCTTTTAGCTTCTGACGAAAATCATTCACCATTTTCTTTAAAATATCATTTTGGGTCCTAACTTTTAACAAGTCGAGCCCATATAGATTTCTTAATCGGTTAACCAGGGAATCCTGTTCTGGGGTAAAAGATTCTTCACTTTCGATGAGTTGCCTTATGGCATTATCCTCAACTTCTACTTCCACGTCAAAACGTGTAATAAGGTTCATAAAACTCCGTTGGGCCGTATAGTCGTTGTAGTCAATGTTTCCCTTGATTACCTTATAAAATAATGAATCTTTGTAAACATAGTAGTTAATGATATAATTTGTTCGTGAAATGTTGTAAAGCAACTCCTTTTGAACCTGATGAAACAGTAGTTTTACTCTTTTTTCAGACTTTCTCTGTTCATTCAGGTTATTGATATACAAGGCAATCAATATCCCCAACACAACCAACACAATTTCACCAATGGCATATTTCAAATACTTAAAAAATTGGCTATTGGCTAAAAGGTCTCGACGGATTTTACGGAAGAAGTGAAGCATAAGGTCTAGATTGACCTTTAAAGGTAACTACCTGATATAAAAATTACTATGATAATTGTCATTAGGATAAAGTGAGACTTTATTTTATAGCTTCGAGTCCCGTCCAGACCGCAACGAATGGCTAATGAAAAACTTCAGGGAAATCTGAGG
>CP070731.1:1800120-1801846 GCA_020347545.1 Flavobacteriaceae bacterium
ACATTAAGGTTTGCAGCAACTTTAAGGTCATAGCAGCCAAACGGATGTAAACCGATGGAGATGAGTATGGAGCTTCTTTGAAAATAAGCAAAACCAAAATCAGGATTGAGTTCAATAGTTTCATTGTATGCATCAAGAGCATCACCTACCCAACCCAGCTTATGGCAAGCACGTGCTTTATGGTAATGAGCCAGGTAGTTGTCTTCTTCAACCATTGCTGCCCGGGAACTTAAGTTGGCTGCGGCCTCGTAGTTTTCTGTTCGATAATAAAATTTAGAAAGGCTCACCAGCGCTTTTACATTATCCGGATCCCGGCTAAGTACTGCCTCATAATCCACGAAGGCTTTATGATGCTGACTCAATTCATCGTAACATCTGCCACGATTATATAGTGTTTTGATATGATGCGGATGGAGCATTAAATATTCATTATAACTTTCCAGCGCCTCGGCATATTGTCCATTATTGAAATGGGCGTCACCGTCAATATTGCTGTCATTGCTGCACAATCTGACATAAATGATCAGGAATAGCAACATGCCTAACAGGTATGGACTAATAAATGTTATTTTTTGTGTAAAGCTGTGAATTGATCTGATCACACGATATAAATTGAGTTTGGCTGATGTATGCATTTCAAAAAGTAGATAATATAAATTAAGGTAAGGCATATAAATTTAAAAATCAACTAAATGTTTAGTTATATTTTATTTTTGTATAAACTGATAAATAAATGTTGAATTATTAATTCAGAATTGTGCCTTAATGATTGATCATTGAGAGAAAATCATCGATATATTCACGATTGTTGGCAAGCCTTGGGACCTTGTGTTGCCCACCTAATTTTCCTCTTTTTTTCATCCATTGATAAAAAGTTCCTTGCTTAGCAAAATGGATGATTGGTTTTTCAAGGGCTATATCTTTATATCTCTTTGCCTCATAGTCAGAATTAGCCTCCATGAGCGTGCTGTCGAGAATATGTATGAAGGCATCTTCGTTATCTGGAAGTTCACGAAATTCAATAATCCATTCATGGCCTCCTTTATTGCCAGTATCAATGTAGCGAGGCCCGGCAGTATATTCTCCAATGATGGCGTTGGTTTTCTCGCAGGCCACCTTAATGGCTAATTCTGCATTTTCAACGATGAGCTCTTCTCCAAATGCATTAATAAAATGTTTCGTTCTGCCAGATATTCTGATCCTAAATGGATCCAGGCAGGTAAATTTCACCGTATCTCCTATCATGTACCTCCATAAACCCGCATTGGTAGAGATGACGAGTGCGTAATTTTTATTGAGCTCAACATCTTCCAATCCAATAGTTTCAGGATTTTCATCATTTGCCTTTTCCAGTGGAATGAATTCATAGAAGATCCCGTAATCCAACATTAACAATAAGTCCTGGGAGTTGCTTCTGTCCTGAATTCCAAAGAATCCCTCAGAAGCATTATATGTTTCCAGGTAATTCATTTTTTTGGAAGGGATGAGTTTGTTAAACATTGACCTGTAAGGTTCAAAAGAAACAGCCCCATGGATAAAAACTTCCAAATTTGGCCATACTTCATGTATATGCTTTTTGCCGGTAAGCTCAAGAATCCGTTGGAGCAACACGACAGTCCATGTCGGTACACCAACAATATTGGTCACATTTTCTGCCACAGTGGTAGTGGCCATTTTTTCAATTTTTTCTTCCCACTCACTCATGAGGGCGATCTCTAATTTTGGA
>CP070731.1:1801946-1804621 GCA_020347545.1 Flavobacteriaceae bacterium
CACTGGTTTGTGCTCAGTGTCATGTTGAGTATTATTTCAACAAAAAGATTCCGGGGAAAGAGGGAGTACCTTATTTGGTTTTTCCATGGAAAAACGGATTTACAGCAGAAGACATGGAAAAATACTATGATGACATCGAATTCAGTGACTGGACCCATTCATTGAGCAAAGCTCCTATGTTGAAAGCCCAGCATCCGGGTTATGAGGTTTATCTTACGGGTGTTCATGCAGACAGAGGAGTTTCATGTGCAGATTGCCATATGCCTTACAAAAGTGAAGGTGGTCAGAAATTTACGGATCATCATATTCAGTCTCCTTTAAATAACGTTGCTAATTCGTGTCAGGTATGTCACCGTCAGGAAACCAATAAGTTGATTGAAAATGTTTATTCCAGACAAAAGAAATCAACGGAAACCAGATTGGCCCTTGAAAAAGATCTGGTTATGGCACATCTTGAAGCCAAGAAAGCCTGGGACCTTGGAGCTACAGAAGAGCAGATGAAAGATATCCTTCAGGATATCAGACACGCACAGTGGAGATGGGATTATGGAGCAGCTTCTCATGGAGGTTCATTTCATTCCCCGGTTGAGGTTGCCAGAGTCTATGCTACGGGAATAAATAAAGTTCAGGAAGCGAGAATTAAATTAGCTCGAATTTTGGCAAGTCTTGGCCATAACAAAGAAATTGATATGCCGGATATTGCCAGCAAAGAAAAGGCTCAGGAATACATTGGCCTTGATATTGAAAAAATGGAAGCTGAAAAAGAGACTTTTAAAAAAGAACTTGTTCCTGTTTGGTTGGAGGAAGCTAAGGAACGAGAAGCTAAAATGGAAGTTAAAGCGACAGGTGTCAATTAATTAACGGAAAAACTTATTTTTGAAACCTCATAGGTATGAATCTATGAGGTTTTTATTATCTAAGCCATGAAGTTTTTGAACTCCATTCTGTTTTCCCCAAAAATGGCGCTAAGCCTTTTGTTTGTTTTTGCCTTCGCCATGGCAACGGCTACCTTTATTGAAAATGATTTTGGTACACAGACGGCAAGAACGGTTATCTATAATGCCTGGTGGTTTGAATTGGTAATGATCCTACTTGGATTAAATTTCCTTAATAATATTTTCAGATATCAACTTTATAAGAAAAGGAAATGGCCGGTTCTTATGTTTCATCTGGCATTCATAATAATCTTGATCGGGGCGGGAATTACCCGTTATACTGGTTTTGAGGGAATCATGCGTATTAGAGAAGGTGAGGCTTCAAATACCTTGATTTCGGATAAAAATTATCTTCAGGTTGAAGTAAGGAAAGATTCGGAGCATATAAAACTCCAGGAAGAGGTTTATTTTTCTCCAATTAAAGATAACGCCGTTTCCTTAAAGAAATCGATTCAGGGGAAAAACGTCAGGATTGAGTTATTTGATTTTATTAGCGATGCAAGGAAGCAATTGATTGAAACAGATCAAGGAGGACAAGGAATTTTATCCTTGGTGGTTTCTGCGGGTAACGGTAGGAAAAATCTATTTATAAACTCTGGTTCAATGGAGAAAGTAGGGGGTCATGAGCACCTTATAGGCTTTAATACCGATAAGAAAACTGATATAGCACTAATCAGTAAAAATGACAGCCTTTTTATTTCGTCTCCTTCACAACTGGATTTTTTTGTAATGGCCGAGCAAAAAGGGGGGACCCTGGAGCCGGGTAAGGAGCACACTTTAAGGTTTAATACACTTTATAAATCTCATGATTTTTCTTTTGTGGTTTTAAAATATGTACCTCAGGGCAAATTGAAATGGGTTTCCGGGGCAAAGAAACCAAAGGATAACGATGAACGCATCGATGATTTGGTAATCCTGGAACTTGAGGTAGAAGGTGAAATAAGGCAAGTTCCACTGATCTACCGTCATGGCTATTTACCTGAGAGCAAACAGATTTCTCTAGAAGGTTTAGGCTTTAACCTGGCTTATGGAGCCATGGAAGTAAGGACTGATTTTGAATTGAAATTGAGAGACTTTCAAATGGAAAAATATCCTGGGTCTACTAGTCCTTCTTCTTATGCAAGTGAGGTCACTATCCTGGATAATGGTCAGGAAACCGATTATAGAATCTATATGAATAATGTCCTTGATTACAAGGGTCACCGATTTTTTCAAGCCTCGTATGACAGTGATGAAAAAGGCACTGTTTTAGCCGTTAACAAGGATAGGCCCGGTACTATTATTACCTATATTGGTTATTTATTTATGGGTATTGGGATGTTTTTCACATTGTTTTCCAAAGGTTCCAGATTTAGTTATGTGCGTAAAAAATTGAATAAACTGAACGCAAGGCAGCTGTTGTTATTTATACTTTTACTTTCAGTTAATATGCTTAATTCCAGGACTTTGGAAAGTGAACAAGCGCAGTATGCTAATCCTGATATTGACAGTGTATTAATGCTTCAGAATGTGCAGGTTGAGCACGCGAAATTGTTTGGAAAACTTATGGTTCAGGACCTGGATGGAAGAATAAAACCTCTGAACACACTTGCCTCTGAATTTTTAAGAAAAGTATCACGCAGGCCCTATTATAAAGGCCGTAATTTTAGGATGGACGCCAATCAGGTCTTTCTTGCCATCCATTTAAGTCCCGGAAGCTGGTTTAATATACCCTTGATTAAAATCGATAAGAAAAAGGGT
>CP070731.1:1804721-1806641 GCA_020347545.1 Flavobacteriaceae bacterium
AGATACATCGTACCGTGTCTTCACCAATGTGCTGTTCAACCTCAAGAATCAAAACAGAACCGTCCTCTCTGGTGATTTCCAATGAGTCATAAATCTTTGGAAGCTCATTTTCTGATGAGAATTCAACATCAATTACCGCTCCTAAAATTTGAGAAACCTTACCTGTGATCTTTGCCATTCTTATATAATATTTGTTAGTCTTTAAAACATTCTGATCTTACTCAGAATCAATTTAATCGCATTTTTCTTTTGCGGTGCAAAGATATGTTTTTAATACAAAAATTAAACTCTTTTTTTGATTATTTTTTTAAAGCCAGAATATACTCAGCCACAGCGAGTTTGGCGTCATCTGAAAGGTAATCCTGTGGAGGCATTTCAGGATAATCATCACGAAGGTTTTTAGGGTTGTTTATGTAGTCAACAATTCCCTGAGGATTGTCTTTATAGATCATCTGGATGACATTGGTAGGAACACCGATCAATCTTATATCATAGGCATGACATCCGGAACATATTCCATAATAAGTCATCTCCCCAAGATCTTTTTTACTGATTTTTCTGGGCTCCGCAGGTTGATCCAGTAAAAACGTTTTTCTATCTGATGTAGAGGTTATCTCTGGTTTCCCAAAACCTCCCAGGCCCCAGGTACGGTAACGTTCAATATCCCTAATACTACTTCCCTTACCTCCTCCAATGGCAAGAATATCCGGACCCGTTGAAGAAAGTTGAGTCAGCATTAAGGCTTTTAATTCCCCTACCGGATTGTTCCCGTTGTCAATCATGAAATTATCCAATATGATTATACGGTCAGGATTGGGCTCTGAATCCGGATCATTTGACGCCTCGGCCCCTCCATTGGCAAAATCTGTGATGATGATTCCAGCATTATCATTTCCTGAGATGATGTTATTTTCTACGATGACATCATCCGCAGCCATAATCAATATGCCTGTTCCCGGAGGAATTCCTGAAACAATAGAACCGGGAGCCCCGAAATTTTCATGATTATTCTTTGTCACAAAGTTGTTACGTATAATAACATCGAAAGTAGTTTTAATGGGCAATCCCGGAGTTATAAAAGCCAGAATCCCTCCCGTATTGTTATAGGCCAGGTTATTTTCTACCAGACAATGCCTCGAATTCTCGATCTCGATCCCGGCCACATTTCCAAAGACCTCATTATTCAACACGTCAATATTATCACACATTCCAACATAGATGGCCGCATCCTCAATACCGGTCAGAATGTTGTGTTCGATGAGGCCATTTTTTCCGAATTGAGGGAAAATCCCGTAAACTCCGGCATCGATGACCCAGTTATTTCTGAGCACAAAATTGTTACCGGCCTGGCCCATGATACCGTTACCCTTATAGTTGATAATTTTGAAGTTTTCAATTTGGATACCATTGCCTGAATATAAAAATGCATCATTGAGCTCTTTGCTTCCATCAAGAACAGGCCATTCTCCCTCCTTGATGATACCCTGAAAACTGATATCATCCTTGTCGATATAAACTGTTTCTTTATACGTTCCCGGGTAAACCCTTATCAAATCACCGGGTGAAGCTTTCCGAACCGCATCCATGATCAAATCTCCTTCTTTGACCTCATGAATAGTTCCTGAGAATTCTGATTTAGCGCGCAAAGCAACTCCATCTACAGAAGTAGCATGATACAGGGAATTGGGGCTGGGCATTACAGTTCCTTCCTCATCATTCAAATAAAATTTTCCGATGCCAATTCCAACCATTAAAATTATAAGAGCAAATAGTATTTTTTTTAGCATGATCTACTGTTTTTTCAGGAATTTTCAAATAGGTTATGATTGTACTCCGAGGGAACAACCGGAGGTGTTTTAGGCAAAAAAGATTCATCCGTCAAGGTCCTTAGAAAATCCACTAGCCTATCCAGTTCCTCTT
>CP070731.1:1806741-1818090 GCA_020347545.1 Flavobacteriaceae bacterium
ATCTGGTTTAAAACGGTACATGTAGATTCTTCCATAGTCTTTCAGTTCTTTCAGAAACTCTTTGGATAACTCCTTGTGCCAGGCTTCCGGAAAATATCGTAAAGCGTTTCGAATGGCCAGCTTCTTTTCTTCTGTTGTTAAAATATCCTTTCTTTTAGGAGCTCTGTTTGCCCCTTCAGGGTAGGCTTTTTGAGCCGGAAGTTTAGAGGGAATCCCCTGAGTGATCTGATCCTTAAAGGACATTGTATTTTTTTCTGAAATCATAAGGTTTACAATTTAGTAGGATTCAAATAATTCATCGTATTCACCAAAGCTTTCGCAATGAAAATCTACGGTTGACAATAGTTCTCTTTCTTTGATAAGTCCAATGGCCTTTTCGATATCCAAAGAGAATATTCTGTCTTCTGACGCAAAACTTATACGTTCCCTTATGGTATCATGAACATCATCAAGAACCTCACTTGACAGTAATGGTTTTCTGAAATCAAAGGCCTGAGCCGCACAAAGAAGCTCAATAGCAAGGATTTTTTCCAGATTATCAATAACCCGAAGGGCTTTTCGACCGCCAATGGACCCCATACTTACATGGTCCTCCTGTCCTAGAGATGTTGGAATACTGTCTGCACTTGAAGGGAAACATAGACCTTTATTCTCACTCACCAGGGCAGCTGAAGTATACTGCAGGATCATAAATCCTGAGTTCAAACCTGAATCCTCGAACAACAATCTTGGAGTGCCCTCATATTTTCCTTCCAGTGAAAGGTAAGTTCTTCTGTCAGAGATACTCCCCAACTCCGCCGCGGCCAAACAGGCATAATCTAACGGGAGGGCTAATGGCTGGCCATGAAAACTTCCACCGCTAATAATCAGATCTTCGGATATGATTACCGGGTTATCAGTTACCGAATTCATCTCTGTTTCGACGCATTCTTTTAAATGTAACCAGGCATTTCTTGAACTTCCGTGCACTTGCGGCATGCATCGTAAGGAATAAGGGTCCTGGACTTTTCCGCAAAACATATGAGATTTACCGATCTGTGAGTCTTTTAGTAATTGACTGATGCGTTGAGCTACATGTGTATTTCCTTTAAAGGGCCTGGTCTTGTGAAGCGCATCATGGAAAGGCATTTGGGATCCCATAAGCCCCTCAATCATTAAACTTCCTATGATATCAGCATGCGAAAGACAATTGTAGAGTTTATCTACACATATGACCGCATGAGCCAAAATGAACTGGGTTCCGTTGATCAAAGCGAGACCGGCTTTGGGATGAAGTTTTAAGGGTTCCAAACCGTGGTTTTTTAAGACCTCTGCAGAACTCAGGGTTTTGTTTTTATACATCACCTTACCTTCTCCAATCAGGGGAAGAAAAAGATGAGAGAGTGGAGCAAGATCACCTGAGGCACCTACGGAACCTTGCTCTGGAACCACAGGAATAACATCTTCTTCAATGTGCCAAAGGATGCGATCTAAAACTTCTAAAGAAATACCGGAGTATCCTTGAGAAAGAGAATGCATTTTTAAGATGAGCATCAATTTGGCCAGATCCTTGTCAATAGGATCTCCAACCCCCACAGAATGGCTCAGCAGAATCTTCCTTTGCAGTTCGGTGGTATCTTTTTTTGAAATTATTGTATCGCAAAGTGGCCCGAAACCTGTATTAATCCCGTACACGGCTTTATCTTTTTTTACAGTTTGTAAAACAATCTGGTGAGAGGCTGATATTTTTTCTCTGGACTCATTCGATATTCCTGCTTTCAACTCCTTGCGTAGTATCGACAGGGCCTTACCGGCAGTCATTGTGTCCGATCCGTATTTGAACATTTTTCTTGCTTTTATTATATCAAATTTACGACTATATTTGATGCTTTATAATACCATTATTATCATAATTCAATAACTATGAGTTATCAAATTGAATTGAGGCATATGAGGTATTTTCTGGCGGTATCAGAAGAACTTCATTTTAGAAGAGCCGCTGAGAGGCTTTTTATCTCACAACCCGGGTTAAGTCGTCAGATAAAACAGATGGAGAAAACCCTTGGTATTGACCTGTTTGAAAGAAATAATCGAAAAGTCATTTTGACCAAGGCAGGAAGATATCTTCAGGAGGAGATCAAATTAATGATGAAACATCTGGATGACAGTATTGAACACGCTCAGATGATTCACGAAGGAATGGAGGGTCAGATTAGTTTTGGATATGTAGGATCGGCCATGCAAAACGTTATTCCTGAATTGTTGCTGAAAATTAAGGAAGAACATCCTAATGTGCATTATTCACTCAGGGAAATGGAAAATCCGGATCAGATTGATGCGCTGATGCGTAAAGAAATCGACCTTGCTTTTGTGAGACTGGACAAGGTGCCTAAAGGGCTTGAGATAGCGCCCGTTTTTGAAGATACCTTTTCCCTGGTACTTCCCATGGATCATCCCATTAACGATGATAGCTTCAATTCTTTACGACAGTTCAAAGACATGCCGTTTATTCTTTTTGAGCAATCCTACAGCCCTGCCTATCATGAGCAGGTAATGGAATTATTCAAGAAGAGTGATTTTCACCCTGTCATTTCACATAATACCGTTCATGCCAGTACCATATTCAGACTGGTTGAGAATAATTTAGGGATTTCCATAGTACCATCTTCTTTGCAATTGGGCTATGACATGAAGGTAAAATTTATAGAATTGAATAAGTTTAAACAGCGAACGCTTTTATCCGTTGCATGGAACACAGATAATAGAAATCCAATTCTAAACCGCATACTTTCGAAAATAACCCCCGCATAGGAATGGGAGCTTAGGAAACCAATGAATTGCAATTGGTCTTCTGATAGGAGGATATATTAAAATCTCCTTCCCTAAAAGGCAATAGTTTTGTACTTTCGTCGGAAAAATTAATAGCATGGGAACGAATAAGCCAACCTTAGTGATTCTGGCGGCAGGTATAGGAAGCCGGTACGGAGGATTAAAACAGTTAGATACTTTTACTCCTGAAGGAGACACGATTATAGATTTTTCGATATATGACGCACTTCAGGCCGGGTTTGGAAAGTTTGTGTTTATCATACGGAAAAGCATTGAAGCCGATTTCAGAGCGGAAATTGACCCTAAGCTGGCAGGTAAAGCCGAGGTGGAATATGTATTCCAGGAACTCGATAAAGTACCTGAACAATATTTTAATCCTGACCGTGTCAAGCCTTATGGGACAGGACATGCCATGTTAATGGCTAAGGATGCTGTCAAGGAAAATTTTGCCATAATCAATGCGGATGATTTTTATGGAAGAGAGGCTTTTGTGGAGATGGCTGCCTATTTACAATCCATTGATAAAAACTCACATGATTTTAGTATGATGGCCTATCTGTTGAAAAACACAATTTCTGAACATGGCTTTGTTTCAAGAGGAGAATGTGCAGTTGATGGTAATGGGTTTCTTACGAATGTGGTTGAAAGAACTCATATTGAAAGAATCGATGGGGATTTAATGCGTAAAGATGATGACGGTGGCTTTATTCCGATTGATGAAAATACAGTTGTTTCAATGAACTTCTGGGGATTCACACCAAAATGTTTTGAGTATACCGAAAGTTTATTTGATTCTTTTCTTGAAGAAAATCAGGATAACCTGAAATCAGAATACTTCATTCCTTTGATTGTAAATGGTTATCTTGAGAATGGAACGGGATCGGTTAAAGTACTTACCTCGGACGCCAAATGGTTTGGGGTTACTTACAAAGAAGACAAGGAATCTGTTCAAAAAGAGATTCAGGCCCTGAAGGAGAAAAACGTTTATCCCCGACATTTATGGTAGAATGAATTCAATATCTGAAGATATTTTTAAGTTCTTCTTACCCGAAGAAAACCTGGTTTCAGAGGAAGAATTGACCTCGGGCCATATCAATGACACCTATCTTGTTAAAGGTTCTTCAAATAAAAGATACGTTTTCCAAAAGATCAATAAGGATGTGTTTCCGGATGTTCCCGGCCTTATCATGAATAAGGTTCAGGTGAGCCGGCATCTGCATGAAAAACTTCCTCATCTACCTAAATCAGAGAGGGAAAGAAGGGTTTTGACTTTTGTGCGATCAAAGGATGAATCGTATTATTATCAGGATAAGAACGGAAATTATTGGAATGTTACCCTTTTTGTTGAAAAGAGCCAGAATTTTGAATCAGTAAAGAGTGCATCAGTAGCCTATGAAGGAGGTAGGTTGTTTGGTTCCTTTATAAGGGATACAGAAGATTTTGATACGGGTAAACTGATCGAAGTGATTCCAAAATTTCACGATATGTCTTTCCGGTTTGAGCAATTTGACCGCGCACTTGAAGGTTCAGTTGAAGAACGCAAAGAGAGAGCTCATGATTTGATTTTAAAAGCACTTGCGTTAAGAACGGAAATGCAATTGTTGGAAAAATTAAAGAATGACGGTGAGATAAGAATCAGGGTCACACATAACGATACAAAAATATCCAATGCCTTATTTGACCTTGAAGGAAAGGGCCTTTGTGTCATTGATACAGACACGATCATGCCAGGGATTATTCATTACGATTTTGGAGATGCTATAAGAACCATTTGTAATACCGCCAGGGAGGATGAAACCAATCTGGATCTTGTGAATTTTAACAAGGAATATTATGATTCCTATTTAAAAGGGTATTTAGAGGCGCTTGGAAATTCGGTTTCAGTGCTGGAGAAAAAATATTTTCCACTGGCAGCCAAGACCATGATCTTTATAATGGCGCTGAGATTTTTGACGGATTACCTGAACAATGATGTCTATTATAAAACGAATTATCCGGAACATAACCTTGACCGCTCAAAGAATCAATTTAAACTAATCGATTCTTTTGATGCGGTAATGGGAGAAGTTTCCTAATGCTTTTCAGATCTATTCCTGATTGCTCCTGATCATGGTAAGCACCATTTTGAATTGTTGAATTGCCTTTAGTGCATGGGGTATATTAGCTGGCATCACAATGGATTCTCCGGTTTTTACGGATACAGGACGGCCATCGATCGTAATTTCTGCTTCTCCGTCAACAATGTGCACCAGAGCATCAAACGGCGTCGTATGTTCACTTAAACCTTCGCCTTTATCGAAGGCAAAAAGTGAAATATTACCGGTATTTTTTTTCAGTACATGTTTACTGACAACAGCGTTTTCTGCATAATCAATACTTGCATTAAAATTGAATTTTTCACCTTTTTTGAACTCATTTGCTCCCATATGGATATTGTATTTGTTAGAAAGACAAAAATAAGATCTTGATTCTTTAAATAAATGATATTTATCACCTGGATCAACTCTCAGGGTAATTCTTTTTATTGAAGGAAAATCGGATAATGAAATTATACAACCATGATAATTCCTATTCCCAGAGAAAAGATGAATAATATAAAGGTTAAATAAAAGGTATTATAGAGTGGCCCAACTTTACCCTCAGCTTCAAGTGTTACTTTTTTATACAAGGGCAAATATTTAAAGATCTTTCCTTTCACAAAAAAACCGCCATTAAATAAACTAACGTCTTGATTTTGACTTTTCAAATAATTTATAATCTTAATACTAATCCATAGGTTGAACCAAATAAGTACTAAAGTTATAACTCCTACTATAATTACTGATGTGTTCATTTTTCAGGAATTGTTATAAAGTTACATCAATTATTTTAGTTACAAACCTGTTTAACAGAACTTTATGAATAGTGTGGGATTACTGACGTGATCCAGATGGGAACCGCTCCTGCAAATACGATCCCGAGAGCTCCGCTCTTCCGGATTTTTCATTCACAATCCTTATGAAAGGTATTTTGGATTATTTCATGATCCAGATGAGAACCGCTTCTGCGAATACGATCCCGATGTCCTGGCTCTGCCATGACATTTGGGATTTTTGTTTCGTTCCCTTAAAAGTGTAAACACTTTACGGGTCCAAAACAAAAATCCCAGTGCCGCAGGCACTGGGATTGTATTCGATGTGGGTCATACTGGATTCGAACCAGTGACTTCTACCCTGTCAAGGTAACACTCTGAACCAACTGAGTTAATGACCCTTAATTCACTCAAAAATGAGAGTTCAAAACTACAAATATTTTTGATATTTAATATTCAATGCTCACTACTTTTTGTTGAATCATTTTCGGTCAGATTATTTGCACTTTCAAGCAGGTTTTCCACTCGCCATTCACTTAGCTGTTTTATTCGGTTAAGGACATTGGCAGTCACTCGATTGTGCACTGCTTCCCATAAAGAACTTATAAACTTTCGCTTTCCCTGCCATTCTTTTCGGCCAAAAAAATTGAAACCAACTCCAAAAACCAACTGTGATTTGGATGTCTCCCCCATTTCCGGAATAGAGGACCTGACATAGATGGCTAAAAACCCTATTGGATATCCACCTGAGCATTCATAAAGCACATAGCGGGCATTGTCAAAGTCA
Source organism: Flavobacteriaceae bacterium (assembly GCA_020347545.1). Classification (GTDB taxonomy): domain Bacteria; phylum Bacteroidota; class Bacteroidia; order Flavobacteriales; family Flavobacteriaceae; genus Lutimonas. Next base: position 1,813,188 of record CP070731.1, read on the forward strand.
AAATTATCCGGAACATCTTTCACTCTGACCGCTTTCAAAAGAAACAATGGAATCAATGGTAATCCAAGGAAACTTTTCATCGATTTGAACGGATATCGTTTCCAGCCAAAAGGAAGCATTCGAATGTTTTTGAAATCATTATTAATTCGATCAACTTTAGCGATATGGTTTGGCCAACAGCGTGGATTTCCATCAAAGAGGACCAGTTCATTGAAAATATTATTTACCGGGGCGTCAATTCCAATTTTATTGATGTTTAACACAGAGTACTGATCGGAATCAATACCGATTCTTTGTATGATCCTGTTGTTGTATTGGTAGCGCTCTTCTGATGAATCAAATTTGATAAACGTATCATATTTCGGTTTCTTTATAAAGAAGTTCGCAATATCCGATAGAATCCCTCTGCTGGGCATAGGAGGTTTTTTCTCAGAAGTATGTTCTTTAGAATTCATCTGTTGTGAATGGACCTATAAGTTACCTATAAATCAGATGAGAATCAAGAGTAATGTTCTTAAACTATAGTTTAACAATTTACTTGACCTGATTACCTATTCCTCAGATTTTATTTGTAGGGATTAACTACGTTGATCCCCAAGGGGTGCGCCTAACAACAAAAAAGAAAATGCTGCAAAGCAGCATGTTTTTTATTTCAAAGATCTCGTCCTCGAATTTAATTCGGTCCGATTTATTTGAAATAAAAAAAGCCTTCGGATGAAGGCTTTTCTTTTTTGTTGTGGAGCTACGGGGATTCGAACCCCGGACCTCTTGACTGCCAGTCAAGCACTCTAGCCAACTGAGCTATAGCCCCTTTAAAATTCAGAACGCAAATTACGACATTCCTTTTAAAACAAGCAAAGGAATCTTGCTTTCAAAATCAACTTTTTTCACACGGTCATTTTCCCATAGCTTTTTGAAGAACCCTCTTTTTCGGCGTATCACGCAAATCATATCGGGATTTTCTTCATGTAAAAACTCGAGCACTCCCTGGTAAACCGTAGCGTTGTTGGTTGGAACTAATTTATTGATATGACTTTCCAGGGTTTCATTCAATTCCAAGTCCTTTGCTTCAAGTTTTGGTGTTTTTACCTGTAAAAGATTGATAGTTGCACCGAACTTCTCTTTTATTTTTATCAAAAGATCCAAGGTAGAAACGGAATTTATAGACCCTGATTTAATCGTCATTAAGATCTTTTTCATGGGCTTAAACGTCACCTTCGAAGGAATGATCAAAACCGGAACTTTAGTATCTTTTATGATGTTTCCGGTAATTTTCCCGACAAAAATGGTTTCATCCGCCCCGTCATTCTTCGTTGAGGCAATGATCAGGTCTATATTCAATAATTTATTAAGTTGTTTTAAGGTATCAATTATCGAATATCCTTTCAACGTACTTGTCATGATCTCAACATTTTTTTTATCAACCTTGCTCAAATGATCCTTTAAAATGGCCTTACTGTCCCTTTCCATGATCTGATCTACATTGAGGATACCTCCACTGATCTTTGGACTGCTGTAAACATGAACCAGGTATATTTTTGCATCAAAAACTTGTGCAAAATCAATTGCGTATTGCAATGTATTAGTGGCGTGATCATTACTGCCAATAGGAACCAAAATATTTTTCATGAGTGCTTTAATTAGAAATAAGGAAGGTTAAAAATAAATAAAACTTCCAAGTTTTCACCAGGAAGTTTTATTTATTTGGTCTTCTTCGATTTTTAGTATCGGTAGTAATCGGGTTTAAATGGACCCTCAACTTTTACCCCAATGTATTCCGCCTGATCAGGCCTCAGTTCTTCAAGTTCCACACCTATTTTTGCCAGGTGAAGTCTTGCTACCTTCTCATCCAGATGCTTTGGAAGCATATAGACTTTGTTTTCATAATTCTCAGCATTGTTCCAAAGTTCGATCTGTGCCAAAGTCTGATTGGTAAAGGAATTACTCATCACGAAACTAGGGTGTCCTGTAGCACAACCAAGGTTTACAAGTCTTCCTTCAGCAAGGACAAGAATTTCTTTCCCGTCAATATTATACTGGTCTACCTGAGGCTTGATCTCAACCTTAGTCGAACCGTAATTTTCGTTTAACCAGGCCATGTCAATTTCATTGTCAAAATGCCCTATATTACATACAATGGCTTTGTCTTTAAGAGCTTTGAAATGACGGGCCTGAACAATGTCTTTATTCCCGGTAGTCGTGATCACAATATCTGCTTTCCCTACTACATTATCCATTTTCTTCACTTCAAACCCTTCCATTGCTGCCTGTAGGGCACAAATTGGGTCAATTTCCGTAACAATGACTCGCGCACCAGTTCCTTTAAAAGAAGCTGCAGTTCCTTTTCCAACATCACCATATCCTGCCACCACAACAACTTTACCAGCCATCATCGTATCTGTTGCTCTTCTAATTGCATCTACTGCACTTTCTCTACAACCGTATTTGTTATCAAACTTGGATTTGGTCACAGAATCGTTCACATTAATCGCAGGCATAGGAAGCGTTCCTTCTTTCATTCTGTCATACAAACGATGAACTCCTGTTGTAGTTTCCTCAGAAAGACCGCGAATTCCTTTTACCAATTCAGGGTAACGATCAAAAACCATATTTGTAAGATCACCTCCGTCATCGAGAATCATATTCAATGGCTTTTTATCTTCACCAAAGAACAGTGTTTGTTCAATACACCAGTCAAATTCTTCTTCCGTAAGGCCTTTCCAGGCATAAACAGAAACTCCGGCAGCAGCAATAGCAGCAGCAGCCTGATCCTGTGTTGAAAAAATATTACAGGAGCTCCATGTCACTTCTGCGCCAAGTTCGACCAAAGTCTCGATCAAAACAGCTGTCTGGATTGTCATATGCAAACAACCTGCAATTCTCGCTCCTTTTAATGGCTTTTCATCTTTATACTCTTCTCTTAAACTCATCAAGCCAGGCATTTCAGCCTCTGCCAAATGAATTTCTTTTCTTCCCCATTCAGCAAGGTTGAGGTCCTTCACCTTATATTTCACGTAAGTAGACGTTTCTGAACTCATAATTTTTATATTTGTTTAGAGTTTGCAAAAATACAAAATACCTTTTAAACATTGTATGCCGATTTATAAAACCATTAACTCTGAGGGAGGAACCGCAGTTTATGTCTGGAAAATAGAGGAGTCTTTAACGAAATTAAAGGACGGGCTTCAACTGACTGAGAATAGTATCAACAGGATGAACGGCATGAAATCTGAGTTACATCAAAAAGGATTTTTAAGTGTCAGGAATTTACTGGTTCATGCCGGATATGAAGATGAAGATCTGAGATATAATGAATATGGCAAACCACTTTTGAACAATGGTAAGCATATTTCAATAACACATTCCTTTGAGTTTGCTGCCATTCTGATCAGTGACAGGGAAGCCGGAGTGGATATTGAAAAAAACAGGGAGAAGATCATTAACATTCAACACCGATTTGTGAATACGGAGGTCGATTCACTTTCTGATGAAGATATTGTTAAGCAGCTTACGGTTATCTGGGGAGCCAAAGAATCGATGTACAAAACCTATCCCTATGGCGGATTGAGCTTTCACGATCATATTGGGATCAATCCTTTTTTATTTGCAGATGGTAGGTCCTCCGGAAGAGTTATCTTTGGAAACTGGAAAAAGGAATATGAAATAAAGTTTGAGTTTTTCAAAGAGGGATTCACCCTGGTGCATGCCATAGAGAAAGATAACCGGAATTAGAAAAAAAGAATTCAAAGGGCACTTGATAAGGAATGATGATTTACGATCAAATAGTGACTTCTAGCCAGCAGGGAAGAAAACTCCTTGCGATCTTGCTGGACCCGGATAAGGTAGAAGACAAACATCTTGAACAGATGTTTAACCGGATCGGGAATTCAGGTGTTGACATGATCTTTGTGGGAGGAAGCAGTGTCCGTGAAAAAATGACCGATAATCTCGTTCATGAAATTCGTAAATATTCTGAATTGCCGATTGTATTGTTTCCTGGGAATTATGAGCAGATTTCTGATCATGCTGATGCTATTTTATTCCTGTCGCTTATATCCGGAAGAAATCCGGAGTATTTGATTGAGCAGCAGATAAAGGCTGTCCCTCAATTACAAAAATCCGACCTCGAAATCATTCCTACCGGATATATTCTCATCGATGGAGGAAAGGAAACAGCGGTTCAGCGGGTCAGCGAAACAAAACCAATTTCTGCAAATAATGTTGATGAGATCAGTAAAACTGCATGTGCCGGAATGTATATGGGTAAAAAACTTATTTACCTGGAAGCGGGAAGTGGAGCGGTTACACCGGTTTTACCTGAAGTAATCAGTGCAGTCAAAGAAGCTCTGAATATCCCCCTGATCGTTGGAGGAGGAATCAGGTCAAAATCTGCTCTCCTAAAGGCCTATGAAAGTGGTGCTGATCTTGTGGTTATAGGAACTGCCTTCGAAGAGAATATTGAATTCCTTGAAAAAATTGTTAAGAATGAACATATCTGTTGATATATCCATGTATCCTCTTCATAAGGATTTTGAAGAGCCAATCATCAAATTTATCAAGTCTTTAAGGGCCTCTGGACTGCATGTTGAGGAAAATGGATTGAGTACACAGGTATTTGGGCCCTATTCAGAAGTTATGAACTTTTTAAATGAAAATATACACAGCGCTCTTCTCAATGAAAAAAATTGTGTTTTTGTATTAAAAATAGTCACGGACGACCGCAGCAACCATGCAGCAGATTATTGATTACTTATTTGAGCAATATCAGGACTATCATACATTCGATATTGTATTAGAGATCGTCGCCGTACTATTTGGATTTTTGTCGGTTTGGTTTTCGAAACAGAACAAAGTTCTGGTATTCCCAACCGGAATGATCAGCACTTCTATTTTTGTATATCTG
>CP070731.1:1818190-1826314 GCA_020347545.1 Flavobacteriaceae bacterium
CGAGGGCCGAAGTATTAAAACGGTTTCCCTGATTTCTCCCTCAAGTGCTGCGAATCGATCCATAGGTTCATATCCTGATTATAAGCTTAAAAAATCTCTGGACTCGAAATACTCAACATTGGATTTTAGAATAGAGCAGTACAAAAAGCATTTTAGCTAATCTATTTTTTGTAAATTCGTAGGCTGAATAAAAAGATGAAAAACATCAGTAGCATTCAGAGAATAACAATAGCGCTGTTGATTGGATATTTTTTTTGGGAACTGGGAATATGGCACTGGTCAAGAGATTTGCCAGCTTACGAAACTGTCATAAGAGTTGATCTTATATTTATCCTCCCATTGCTGGCATTATTCATTTTTATCTCTTTATATCAGTTTTTTAAATCCAAACCTTAAAAATGCAAAAACTAGCCCCCCTATTCCTTTGCCTTATTGTTTTATTCGCATGTAAAACGGAAAAACCCGACAAGCGAAATTCAGAAGATAACACAGAAATTCAGGCGGTTGACCCTGGCCTTGTCAAAGCAGAACCAACTTCAGGAAAACAAGATAAAAAGGGGGAAAAATCCCTGCTTACATCATCTGGCAAAGAAATTAAGGTCTACTACAATGCTACCGAAAACGGATTAACCAATATAAAAATAGTTCCCGTTGATTTCGCTAACACTTCAGATACGCTGAGATTAGAGGATGTTGACCCCGTTCAAAACCTTTTACTGGATGATTTAGATAGCAACGGCTACGATGAACTATACATTATTACTGTCTCATCTGGTTCTGGGTCATATGCGACTATTTATAGTTTTGCATCCAATAATGATCTAAGTCTATCCCCTGTCTATTTCCCTGAAATCTCAGAAGATGATTTGTCTCCGGAAGGAAATTATCATGGTTATATGGGGCACGACTCCATTTATTTTGAAAACAAAAGGCTCCATAGAAAATTTCCCATTTACAAAAAAGGAGATGCCAACTGCTGTCCTACAGGAGGTGAAAAAGTCTTAAAGTATAAACTTGTTCCCGGAGAAGCCTCCTGGCTCTTGTCTCTTGACTCCTGATTCCTCATAAATTTGACCTGATCATTTTATTGCTATGTTTCAATCTAAACTATTTCGGTTCCTATCTAATGATTACACTATGAAAAAATTATTTCTATTACTCATCTTGGTACAAAGCACAGTGGTTTTTGGGCAGAACAATCTTACGGAAACAGAAATAGAAATGATCCAGCTCAGTTTGCAAAAAAGTTACCAATTAAAAAATGCAAACAATGATCTTATGATCGATAGTATAGAAAGTAAAGCCATCAGACAGAACTTTATTCCTACTTTAACAATGAATGGTGGATATGCCTATGGCTCGGCAAACCTAAATGTAGATATTCCCACTTTTGATCTTCCAATTTCGGGAACAGAAATCTTTGACGGATCTTCGGAATTTGATGCCGATGGTCATTTCTTTTACACCAATTTGACAGCAAAAATGTTGCTTTTTTCAGGACTTCAGGTCAATTATGGTTCCAAGGCCAGTAAAGAAAAAATAAAGGCCAAGAATTATATGGTCGAAAGTGAAAGAGCCAAAATAATTAAGGAAGTTATCGACACATTTGATAAAATTGAGCTGCTTGAACAATCCAAGTCCGTCATTTCAGAGAGCGAAAAAAGACTTGCCAAAGAGCGGCTTAAAGTCAAAGTTGCAATAGAAAACGGATTAGCTACTCCCTTTGAAAGGGAAAAAATAGCTGCTGCCGAATTGAATCTCGCTTCAAAAAAAATGGAACTGGAAGGAAATCTTAGACTTCTGAGATTAAAACTTTCAATGCTTACAGGCAAGGAACTTTTTGAAATCGAACAATATGAATTTGATCTAAAACCCTGGTTGTTTACAGAACAAAACCAGTCTTATGAAGACAGGCCCGAATTAAACGCCTTAAGATCTTCGATTCAGGCATATGATTATAAACTAAAAATGAATAAAAACAACTTTCTGCCTAAAGTTCAGGCTTTTGCTACATTAAGTTATTTTAATTTATTCGATTCGCGAATTCAAACCCCTTATGATACGCCAGTTTCTGAACAACCCATAAATCTTGATCTCAATTATTTTGAAGGATTTCCTGCTTATCTGGTTGGTGTTGGTTTTGAGTGGGACATTTTTACCGGATTAAAAAATGATAATGAAATTCAAAAAACCTCCATTGAAAAGAATATGGCCGAAAACAAAAAAACGGATGCGGAGGAAAAACTAAAACTGTTTGAACAGAAGGTCAAAATTGAATTTGATGTCAAATCAGAACAAGTGCTATTGAAAGAAAAGGAAAAAGATGTTGCCTCAAATAGCCTGAAACTGGCCATCGCGAGTTACAGAGAGGGACTGATAAATATCACAGAAAGATTGCAGGCCGAAACGGAATACCAACAGGCCGTCCTCGAATATTATAAAATGATTGCCCTTCAGCGACAGGCTGCGTTGGAATTGCTTATAGCCTCCGGCAGTCTACAAGTGAATAACCTCAATAATTGATTTGAAATGAAAAAAAAGATCCAATTAATCGTACTTATTGTACCGGTTCTGATCATATTGACCGGTATCGTTATTTTGATGATCCTAAATCCTGACGAAAATAAGAATCGCGTCTATGTAGGGCTTTTTGAAACTACTCAAATTCGAGTTGGTTCTGAAGTTCCGGGAAGAATTGACAGTATCTTTGTCAAACTTGGAGATGAGGTGGAAAAAGGGCAGCTGCTTGCCTCGATCAAAAGCGATATTCTCGATGCCAAGATGCAACAAGCTGAAGGTGCATATTCTGCTGCAGAATCCTTAAATGAAAAAGCAACGAAAGGAGCTAGGGAAGAAGAAATAATGGCTGTTAAGAATAAATATGAAATGGCTAAAAGTCAATATGAATTTGCAGAAAAATCTTATCAGCGTCTGCGTAATATGTATAAAGACAGTCTTATTTCTTCCCAGCAGATGGACGAAATGACTTTTAAAAGAAATGCTGCGGAGGAACAAATGAAAGCAGCTGAATCCCTTTATGAAATGGTCCGTAAAGGAGCACGTGAAGAAGATAAAAAGGCGGCCAGAGGTCAGTTGAGTGCGGTTGAAGGAAAGGTTAATGAAGCCAAAGCATTTTATGAGGAACTTAAAATCTATGCACCCGTATCCGGTGAAATTTCCGCTAAACTTGCTCAGGAAAGTGAAATAATGCCTGCAGGATACCCAATTTTTACAATTCAGAAATTGGAAGATGTTCACGCTGTCTTGCATATTCGGGAAGACATGCTTTCAAACTTTCAACTGGGGTCGGAAATTGAAGGAACCCTTCCTGCTTTCAATGATGAAAAAAGAAAGTTTCGTGTCAGTTACATTTCTCCAATGGCCGACTTTGCAGATTGGATACCAACAGCCGATAAAGGAAGAATGGACATGAAAACCTTTGAGATCCATCTTTACCCTGTAGAGGTGAATTCTGGCTTAAGACCTGGAATGAGTATCAATATTCGTCTTTGAAAACCGTAATAAACATATTTATCAGAGAATTTGAGCGACTTGGAATGAGGTCCTCTGCCTGGATATTGATCCTTTTTATCCCTCTCTTTATATTTTTATATCTGGGATCCATTTACGAAAAAGGATCTATACAACATGTGACCATTGCAGTTCTCGATGACGATAAATCACCTTTTAGCCAAGAGGTAATTGATAACATAGAGGCCTCTCCCAAACTGGAAGTTAAAGAAATATTGGATTCTCAAAATGAATTACAGACCTATTTTGTTTCTAATCCCGATATCAAAGGCGTCTATTATATTCCAAAAAACTTTTCTAAAAATATTTTTCAGGGTAAACAGGAAAAAATAGTGGTTTACACCAACTCCTCTAATATTATTTATGGAAATTTATTATACAAGGAAGCAGCGACCTTCATCAATACTCTATCCGCTAAAATTATTCTTAATGCATTGACAGTCAAAGGAATTCCTTATGAAAAGGCAATAAAAATGGTAATGCCGGTTAAAACCCAGACAAGACCACTGTACAATCCACACTATAATTATCTATATTATTTGGTGCCGGGACTAACAACGGTTCTTCTTCAGATGATCGTTTTCTTTCTTGCTGCGAGGTCGATCAATTCTGAATATGCATCAAATTCATTTCAGGAACTTTATAAAATTTCAGGAGGAAGCACTTTAAAACTATTGTTCGGGAAAATGCTACCTTATATACTGATAGGAATGGTAATTGCCGTTCTAATTTTTGCATTGATCAACCCCCTGCTTGGAATCCCCAGTAGCGCGAACACAATTCCTTTCTTATGGATTATTCTAATATTTGTTACTACAAACTGTTCTCTTGGAATAATGATCTCAATTCTGTTTAAGGACCAGGCAATTGCCATGGATATGGCATTTGTTTACAACTCACCCGCATTTGTATTCAGTGGATTTACATTTCCTATAATTGCCATGCCTGCTTTTAACAGCTGGTATGCCAATCTCATACCCTACACCCACTTTCTGAAGGCTTATATCAAAGGGGTGGAAATGGAAACTTCCTTCTCCTTTTTGATTCCACAGATCATCGCCATGCTCATTTTTATTCTGGTGGCTTATGTCGTTAGCGTAATCGGGCTTCAATTTCATCTTAAAAAAGCAGTTCAATGAGAAGTTTTCTACAGATCATAAAGGAAGAACTCTCTCTCATTTTAGAAGATAAAAGCATTCTGCTGACCTGCCTTCTGGCTCCAATCTTTTACGCCTTTTTTGTAGGTTCAATTTATAAAGACAAAGATGTGAGTGATATTCCAGTGGCAATCGTTGACTTGGATCACAGTGCACTTTCAAAAAAAATTGGAGAACTCGTTGATTCGAACCAGAAGATCAAAGTCATGGGGTCCTATTCAAACATGGAAGAAGCCCTGTATCTTTTTAATGGGCTGAAGGTTCAGGGCATCTTGTTGATTCCAAGGGGATTTGAGAAAAAAACAATGAATTTGGAAGGATCAACTGTTGAGCTGGTACTCAATAATACAAAGTTCCTGACCTCAAACGACATCAATAAAGGCGTTCAACAAGTTATGCTTACCGTTGCTGGTGGAGTGCGACTTAATTATCTGATTAGCAGTAGAATTCCCTCAGAACTCGCCCTGCAACAGGCTCAACCCGTCATGCCGGTTATTAAATCAATATTTAACGCCACGAATAATTATGGAGATTACCTGCTTCCAATCCTGCTTGTTCTGATTATTCAGCAAACTCTGATTATCGGTTTCGGGCAAAGTGTCCTTCATGAACTGGTTCATTATAAAACACTCTCAGATTCAAAAATCAATTTTTTTGCCTTCATGAAGATCATGTCGGCAAAATCAAGCTATTATGTGGTATTATATGCCTCGCTTTTCTTTCTCTTTTACAAGGTGATCTTCCCATACTACCATCTTGACTTTAAGGGATCCGAATTCCTTCATTTTTGTATGAGTCTGGTATTTATTCTGTCAGTAATGATCTATACGATTTTTCTCAGTACTTTTTTTAAGACTGCTATTGGATGGACTGAGATCATGGCTTTTTCAACTTACCCGCTGTTTTTAGTGTCAGGATATTCCTGGCCCATAGAGGCAATGCCTAAGGTTTTGCAAATATTTGCAAATCTGCTGCCTTCTACTCCTTACTTTACGATGTTCAATAAGCTTTCAATGCAAGGAGCAGCGTTTATCAATATTAAAACAGAAATGGCTCAGCTATTATTTTTGTTGATTTTCGGATATCTGATGCTATACCTCAGGTTCCGATATATTCATAAAAAAAGGCTAATTCAGATAAATCCGAAATAATTGTATTTGAATTATAGCTCTAGTGCTTTTTTCTCATCTCCATTCATCAGAATCTCAACCGGATTCTCCAAAGCCTCTTTTACAGCCACAAGGAAACCAACTGATTCTTTCCCGTCAATGATACGATGATCGTACGACAGGGCAACAAACATTATGGGCCGAATCTCGACCTTTCCATCAATGGCAACAGGCCTCTCAACAATATTGTGCATTCCCAAAATAGCACTTTGAGGAGGATTTAAAATTGGCGTTGATAGCATGGAGCCAAATACTCCACCGTTCGTATTTGTAAAGGGTCCACCGGTCTTTTCGTCTACTGTAATCTGGCCGTCTCTCGCTCTAATGGCAAGCCTTTTGACTTCACTTTCCACACCTTTGAAACTCAGATTTTCAGCATTTCTGATCACGGGCACCATTAATCCTTTTGGGCCTGAAACAGCAATGGAAATATCTGCAAAGTCATAAGAAATTTTATAATCTCCATCGATCATAGAATTCACATCCGGATACATTTTAAGTGCCCTAACAACGGCTAAAGTAAAGAAACTCATAAAACCTAGGCTCACCTCATGCTTTCCTTTGAATTCCTCCTTATACTTCTTACGCAGATCAAAAATGGGTTGCATGTCAACTTCGTTAAAAGTAGTCAGCATCGCGGTTTCATTCTTTACCGAAACCAATCGCTCAGCTACTTTACGTCTGAGCATGGATAATTTCTTTCTTTCAGATTTTCTGTTCTCATCATTCAATGCTTCCCCCATGGAAGGTTTGGCATCAAGGGCGTCCTGTTTTGTTATTCGACCATCCTTTCCTGTGCCTTTCACAGACTTTGGATCTATATTTTTTTCAGCAAGAATCTTTTTCGCAGCCGGTGAAGCCGTTCCTGTAGCATAGGTTTCAGACACCTCCTCCTTTTGAACGGCCTTTTCCTCAGTGACCAAAACTTCTTCTTTTATGGTTTCTTTCTTCTTGGCTCCTTCTTTCTTCGCAGCACTCATATCAATAAGACAAACAACCGCTCCAACATCCACTGCATCTCCTTCTTCTGCCTTCAAAGTAATTATTCCACTTTCCTCAGCAGGTAATTCCAAAGTCGCCTTGTCTGAATCAACTTCCGCAATTGCCTGATCCTTTTCCACATAGTCTCCATCTTCTACCAACCAGCTTGCAATTTCAACTTCGGTTATTGATTCCCCCGGAGAGGGTACTTTCATTTCTAAAATCATTTTTTCCTTAATTTATAATGATATTATTTATGTTGTTTTATTATCAAATACACTTTCAATGACCCTTCGATGTCTTCGTTTTGATCTGGTAGAGGATCCGGTTGCAGGAACCGCGTAAAACTTTCTCGATCTTATTTTTAGTTCTCTCAACCCAAATCGCTGTAGCATATAGCTCCATGCTCCCATGTTTCTTGGCTCTTCCTGGGCCCAAATATAATCCTTGACATTTGGGTACCGTGACAGTATTCTTTCAATTTTTTCTTCATGCAACGGAAATAACTGTTCCAATCGGATCAGTGCGACATCCTTTCTCTCGTTTTTCTCTCTTTCATCAAGCAAATCATAATAGAATTTTCCCGAACAAAGCACAATTCTGTCGACCCCGTTTGGATCTATCGTATCATCAATCACTTCTTCAAACTCTCCTTCTGAAAATTCGACCATTTCTGAAACTGCCAATGGGTGTCTCAACAAACTTTTTGGTGTAAACACAATCAGAGGTTTCCTGAAGTTTCTTTTCATTTGTCTCCTGAGCAAATGAAAGAAATTAGCCGGGGTTGTACAATTTGCAACGGTCATATTATCATTCGCACAAAGCTGTAAATACCTTTCTATACGGGCAGAAGAATGCTCTGACCCCTGTCCTTCATAACCGTGAGGAAGAAGTACCACGATTCCATTTTGTTGTTTCCACTTGTCCTCGGCAGCCGAAACATATTGATCAAAGATGATCTGGGCCCCATTACTGAAATCCCCAAACTGAGCCTCCCAGATGGTCAGGGTATTCGGTGCAGCCATGGCATAACCATAATCAAATCCAAGGACCCCGTATTCAGACAATGATGAATTATAAATACTCATCACCCCTTTATTCTTAGGGTTGGAATTTAAAAGATTGAATTTTTCCGATGAAATCTCATCCCTGAGGATTGCATGACGATGCGAAAAAGTACCTCGTTCCACATCCTGACCGGAGATCCTGACATTATAACCTTCCTCCATTAAACTGCCAAAGGCAAAAATCTCACCCATGCTCCAGTCCAATTTGTTATTCTCAAA
>CP070731.1:1826414-1837856 GCA_020347545.1 Flavobacteriaceae bacterium
TTGCCCGATCTTTTATTTATACAACCGCCCTGTCACCGCATGCTGTTTACTCCATCAAAAATGCTTTTACATTATTGCCCGAAAGTAGTGCCCCTGAAAGGCTTCATAGGAATATATCCCATTTTAAAGCACAAATGATCCATTTTCATCTTGAGGACTTTTTTATTAAAAGTGACAGTCCTATTCAAAGTGCCATCTTTGAATCTCCCTCAAAAGTCAAGGAAATTTCTGCCAGACTGGAGGAAAAAGGATTTGATGCCAAACCTATATTGAGCCCCACGGTTCCCAAAGGTCAGGAACGCATAAGATTCTGTCTTCACAGTTATAATACTCCCGATCAGATTCAGGAAATTCTTTTTTTATTGAGTACTTTTGTGTAGAATTTTCTCAGTACCCTATGAATAAATATTTTATCACCGGAATAGGAACCGATGTAGGTAAAACCGTTGTGTCTGCTATAGTTACAGAGGCATTGGAAGCGGATTACTGGAAACCTGTTCAGGCAGGAGAATTACAACATACTGATACACATAGCGTGATGGATCTGATCTCAAATTCAAAATCCAGGGCACATGATCATTCTTATGCCCTTAAGACTCCCATGAGCCCTCACGCGGCAGCCGAAATCGATAAGATTCATATTAATATTGATACTATTATTGAACCGGAAACGGCAAACCATCTGGTCATCGAAGGAGCCGGGGGACTCTTGGTACCTTTGAACCAGAAGGATACAATCATCGATTTGATCAAAAAGGATTATAAGGTCATCCTTGTAAGTAGGCATTACCTGGGTAGTATAAATCACACCTTATTGAGTATCAATGAATTAAGAAGAAGAGGTTTAGAGATAGCTGGAGTAATATTTAATGGGGATGAGCATCCTTCCACAGAGAATATCATAAAAGATATTGGCAAAGTAGAGGTGCTGGGAAGAATTAATGAGGAACCTGTTTTGAATAAATCGGTTATCAGGAGTTATGCAAATTTGTTTAAATCAAGACTTGAAACCATATAATGAATCTAAGAGATAGGGACAGGAAGCATCTTTGGCATCCTTTAACCCAACATAAACTGCACCCGGAACATCTCCCTGTGGTAAAAGCGAATGGAGTTTGGTTGCACGATGAAGAGGGAAACAAATACATTGATGGAATATCAAGTTGGTACACGTGTATGTACGGACATAGTAATCCTGCAATTATTTCAAGGGTCAAGGAACAGCTGGATATATTGGATCAGGTTGTGTTTAGCGGGTTTACACACCCTCCCGCCATAGCTTTATCAGAAAAGCTTATGACGATCCTGCCTTCCAACATGTCTAAGATCTTTTTTTCGGATAACGGTTCAACTTCGGTTGATGTGGCGATAAAAATGTCTTTACAATATCACTTTAATAAAGGAAGGAAGAAACAACGGGTTGTTGCGCTGGATAATGCCTTTCACGGGGATACTTTTGGTGCCATGTCTGTTTCAGGATTGTCTGTTTACAATGGTCCATTTGAAGAATTTTTATTGAGTGTAGACAGAATTGCTGTTCCCGATGCGCATAATATTACCAGTGTCTTGCATGATTTTCAGGCTTTGCTCGATACAGGGGAGGTTGCGGCATTTATTTATGAGCCTCTGGTGCAGGGTGCTGCGGCAATGCACATGTATCACGAGGAGCATTTGGAAGCCTTGTTGGATATGGCGGTAAAAGCCGATGTTTTGACCATTGCAGATGAGGTGATGACAGGATTTGGTAAAACAGGCAGGAATTTCGCCTCAGAGTATCTGGAAATTCAACCGGATATTATGTGTCTTTCAAAGTCTTTGACAGCTGGTGTTGCACCCATGGCCCTGACGACCTGCTCAGAGAAAGTTTACGATGCCTTTTATGACGATGAGATCAGTAAAGGTTTTTTTCACGGGCATACCTATTCCGCCAATCCCCTGGCTTGTACTGCAGCCTTGGCAGGTATAGAACTCCTTATCTCTAAAGAAATACAAGAGTCAATCCAAAGAATTAACGCACGTCACCTGGAATTTGAAAGACGAATTGACGGACATGAAAAGGTGTCCGGTACACGTGTGACGGGTGTAATTTTAGCTATGGATATTGATGTTAAAATGGATAGATACGGGAAGTTAAGAGATAAACTTTATAGTTTTTTCATGGGACATGGTGTTTTTCTGAGGCCTTTGGGAAACACGGTGTATACACTTCCACCTTACGTTATTTCAGATCAGGAACTGGATAAGATATATGAGGTAATGGAAAAATGTTTGGAAATAGTTTGATATGAGAGAAAGGATATCTATTGTCTCTATGGCCTCCATTTCAGCCCTGGGAAAGGGTGAGGAACAGATCTGGCAACAGTATAAAAGTGGAAAATCTTTGATCCGGGAAGAAAATTTTGAAAAATTCCCGGCACTGGTCAGTGGACTCAGTATCGAGCTGAGAAAGGAAATCAATGAACTAAAAAACACCAAGCACTACAAAGATCTTGATGCTTCGGTCCTCATGGCCATTTATTGTTCAAGACTGGCTTATCAAAAAGTGGCTTGGGCTAACAAGGAGTTCGGCGTCAACATAGGTTCTTCAAGAGGGGCTACAGGTCTTTTTGAAAAGTATCATGAAGAATTTTTACGAAGTGATAAAGGAAGGGTAAACACCCTGAGTTCACCAACTACAACCTTGGGAAACATTTCTTCATGGGTGGGACACGATTTGCACAACATGGGCCCGGTCATCAGCCATTCCATAGCATGTTCCACTGCTTTGCACGGGGTTCTGAACGGGATCGCATGGATCAACAGCGGGATGAGTGAATACTTTATTGCGGGCGGGAGTGAAGCCTCCAATACCCCTTTTACGCTCGCCCAGATGAAAGCCTTAAAAATTTATGCCAAGTCCGTTGAAGAGTTTCCTTGCAGGAGCCTTGATATGAACAAGAAATCCAATACGATGGTACTTGGAGAGGCAGCTGCCGTATTCTGTCTTGAGAAAGGAGAAAATCAAAACAGGCTCGCTTATATTTCAGGCATCGGTTATGCCACTGAACCTTTGAAACACAATATTTCAATCTCCACCAACGCCGATTGTTTTCAGCGTTCGATGAAAATGGCATTAAACGGAATTGACGCATCAGAAGTTGATGTTATCGTGATGCACGCCCCAGGGACGATTAAGGGAGATAGTTCTGAGTATAATGCCATCCTTAAGGTTTTTGGCACGGGTCATCCGGCTCTGACTTCAAATAAATGGATTATTGGTCATTCACTGGGGGCATCGGGAGGAATGAGCCTAGAAATGGCCCTATTGATGATGAAAAATCAGGAGTTCATCGGTTTGCCTTTTGGCAGTTTTAAATCAGAACCAAATCAGATCAGAAAAGTGATGATAAATGCAGTGGGGTTTGGAGGAAATGCGGTCAGTGTTTTACTTTCTTTAGATTAATACATCAGGTTTCCTTATTTTTGGCTTTTAAAATTCTATCCATGAAGACATATTCCAAAGAAGATATAATCGAAATTTACAACAGGCCATTGATGCAATTGGTCTATGATGCCGCTACGGTGCATAGAGAAAATCATGATCCTTCAAAGATTCAGGTAAGTACCTTGATATCGATCAAAACAGGCGGTTGTCCGGAAGATTGTGGATACTGTCCTCAGGCGGCTCGTTATCACACTCAGATTGAGAAAAATGACCTTCTTCCTTATGACACGGTTATAAATCTTGCCAAAAGAGCCAAAAACAACGGATCTTCAAGGGTTTGTATGGGTGCGGCATGGCGTAACGTCAAAGAAGGGGAAGACTTTGAGAATGTCTTAAAAATGGTCAGAGGAATAAGTGATCTGAATATGGAGGTTTGCTGTACATTGGGGATGGTAACAGAAAGTCAGGCTACCCGATTGGCAGAGGCAGGATTGCATTATTACAATCACAATTTAGACACTTCAGAAGAATATTATAAGGAAGTGATTTCAACCAGAGGATATGAGGATCGTCTTCAGACGCTTGATAATGTAAGAAAAAGTGCTCTAAAGGTTTGCTCCGGAGGAATTATTGGTATGGGAGAAAGTATAGAGGACAGGGCAGGCATGTTGCTCAGTCTTTCAAGACTAGAACCGCAACCAGAGTCAGTTCCAATCAATGCCCTGGTGGCAGTGGAGGGTACCCCTTTGGAAGAGCAGCAGGTTGTTCCCGTTTATGACGTGGTACGTATGATAGCAACGACCCGAATTGTAATGCCAAAGACCACGGTCAGGTTATCGGCCGGTAGAACTGAAATGAGTTCAGAGGGCCAGGCTTTGTGCTTTATGGCAGGTGCCTCTTCAATTTTCGCGGGGGAGAAGTTATTGACAACTCCGAATCCGGGAGAGGATAAAGACGCACAAATGTTCCAAACACTTGGGTTGACTCCCACTGAAAAGAAAAAAGATAACAAGGGTAAATTCAAGATCAGAAAATCACTTGTTGAAGCTGAAGGACAAAAATGGAGCAGGCCGGGACATGTCATAGAAAGGAATGTACAGGCCACGGAAAAAGCCAAAGAAATTCGCAAGGCCATAAAAGAACAATAAGGGGCTGAACCAATAGAGCTATATTGTCTTAGATCGATGTTAGGATCCGGCTCAGGAACGCTCAATCAGAAGAAACCCTTATAAAACCTCTGTAGGTACCCAGGTAAAAACTATTCTGAGGCCCAAAAGTAAAAGTTCCCCAAATATTGTTGAACACTTTACGATCATAATGTTTGTTGCCCAATGATCCCGCTTTCATAAATAAATTGATATTGTCTTTAAAGGTTCCTTTTTCAAAATAAAGTTTTGATTTCAGGACGCGTAAACCTGTTTTAAAATCAATACCTGTAACCTGCCAGTCACGATGTTCCTTTTGACTTTTTTCATCTTCTCTATTATACACATAGAGCATTCCCGTTTTTGTTGAAAGCTTGGGGGTTGCCGTCTTACAATCATAGACTCCGCTCTTAGGCCATCCCTCAACTTTTTCAAACTTTCCGGTTTCTTTGTTCAGATCAAACCGCATTATTCCGCCAGGTGTAGGGTTCACCTTGAAAGGATCTGTATAACCATAGGTATTGGCTACGATATAGGTATCTTCGTAAGCCACTGCTGAATTTTCCACGGCACTCCCGTTATCACCAAATAGCGGCAGTTTACTCACGAGTTCCCCCGTATCCTGTCTAAAGATGAGTAAATTTATTTTTCCTTCAGCATTATCACATATTCCTACATACCGATCGTCCATAAGTGTCGGGGTAGTACCACTTCCCGCATTGAGGTGCCCAGGTTTTTTCAACATTTCGTTATCATAAACAAGATCTCCGTCTTTAAAGGATTCTGCCCATTTTGGATCTAGTTCGATCTGCTTATTTTCTTCGTTGAACCTCAATTTATAAAGGGCAATATTTGAAACGATATAAACCCCGTCTTTACCTACCGAAAATGAATTTTGAATTTCTTCATGAGTGTCTTTGTCTATTTTTAAAGCTGTTCTTATCTTACCCCGGGCTTCCGGATTAATGCTGTCTTTATGCATGTACGGCATTAATTTTTCAACCTCTGCCAAGGACTGAGGATAGTGCTTTTTAATTTTTTCTTCTAATTGATAATAGCCAATAAATGTGGAATAAACTTTAGGACAGCCGTCTTTTGTCTTATCTTTTCTATGAATTAATCCAACGACCCCTTGTCTTGAAGTGAACCAGATGTTTCCGTTTACATCCGGCATCAATGCAGTCAATTGATTCAATCTGTCTTTTTCGGACAAATGAGGTTCAACCAGGTTTCCTGCTTCGATCTGCGGTTTTAAATTGATCGATTCCACCTCCTTCACAAGTTTACGATCTTTTACGGTTACTCTTAAAATATTATTGATGGCACCCGGAATATAAATTCTGTTTTTGTTCGAGATGTATGAATATGCACCTCCGGCGGTATTACTGAATATCTTTCCCCGGCCTTTTTTACCCGCCAGTTCAAAGGCGGAACTTCCACGCCCGGGAACAGGTAAATAATCCAGTACTTTTATAGTATCCTTGATATCCAAAAGTAATAATGTTGTATTTGCCCTTCCAAATGAAAGGGTAGCCATAGTGCTGTCATTGATAAAAGCGAACGTAGGGCACATCCCTGAGAAATCGCCACCTTTTTGCTTTACATGAAAATATTGGACTCTTGGGTTTTTTAAGGTAGGGCCTGGCCTGTTAGAGACATCGGATGACCTTGGGCCTTCATGCATGGCAGCCGTGTACCCCATTTTCATATATGGATGTTCCCATTTGGGCTGTAATTTCAAAGGTTCCGGGATAACTTGTTTTCCGTCGGTATGATTCAACCATTCCGGATACCATGAAATATCAAGTTTACCAAACTTTGCCTCGTACTGAAATTCCTTTACAGGACTCATATTTTTTACGGAGCAGGCTTTTTGGCCATTCAACTTATAAAAGGATAATGATATGCAAATGATCAGAAAAATTCTCATTTTTTAGTTGGTTTCTTGAGGTTTCCATTAAAGGATACTAAATAAAGTTCGTACAATTTATAAAAAATATCTTACTAAGGGATAATATCAATAGGAGTAGGGCAGAAGAATATTTTTTGTATTTTAAGATCTTTAAAATGAGTTCATATGGCATTTTTCACCCCTGATTATCTCGAATTTTTTAAAGAACTGGCAGCAAATAACAACAAAGAATGGTTCGATGAGAATCGAAAAAGATACGAAACTGTAGTCCGGGAACCCTTCAAGGAATTTATAACCTTACTTATTGCTGAACTAGGCAAAGGTGACGAGTCCCTTGGATTATCGGCAAAAGATGCCATCTTCAGGATTAATAGGGATATCAGGTTTTCTAAAGATAAAACCCCTTACAAACTTCAAAATTCAGCAATCTTGTCAAAGGAAGGAAGGAAGAACAAAAATTATCCGGGAATATATTTGGAATTCGGACCCGAAAGACTGGCTTTTTACGGAGGAATTTACATGCCTGATTCCAAGCAGACCTTAAAAGTACGTTCTTTTTTTAAAGCACATGCCAGGGAACTTCAATCACTTTTATCGGATAAAAATTTTAAACATGATTTTGGTGAGATTCACGGGGAAAAAAGTAAAAGAATCCCCAAGGAACTTCAGGAAGAGGCAAAATCCCAGCCATTGATTATGAATAAGCAATGGTATTATTACAAGGAATTATCGCCGGAAATAATCTTGAGTGAAGATCTTCTTGATACAATATTAGACCTGGATGCCAAATCCCGGCCCATGAAGGAATTTTTAATCCGTGCAATTAGTTAAGACTTATGGAAAGAATTAAAAGATATAAGGATTTTTATCAATTTTATTTAGCGGAACACAGTGATAAGACTTGTAGGATCTTGCATTTTACAGGAACCTTTCTGGTGTTTGTGCTTGTGTTTTTAGCCGTGTTTTCAAACAGGCCCGTTTTATGGATTCTCGTACCTGTAGTGGGGTACGGATTTGCCTGGGTAGGACATTATTTTTTTGAAAAGAACAAACCTGCCACATTTAAGTATCCTTTATGGAGCCTTGTTTCCGATTTTAAAATGTTTTTTGAACTACTTACGGGCCAACTGCCATTTGACGGAGCCAAGGGCCGATCCAAGGTCGGATTCAAGGACGGGGCCGGGGCCGGGGATGGGTCGAATGAAGAAATCAAGGATACCGGGATTGATAGATAAATCCATTTTCTCAAAATAAAAAAACACCTGTTCATCAAGCAACAGGTGTTCTTTGTATTTATTACTTCGTGTTTCCGGGAAAAACTTTTCCTGGAATTATAGAAGTTTTATTTCATCTTACATCATGCCTGGCATGCCACCACCCATTGGAGGCATTGCAGGAGCTGGAGTGTCTTCCTTGATATCAACCAGAGCACATTCTGTAGTAAGAATCATACCCGCAACAGAAGCTGCATTTTCCAATGCGATTCTTGTCACTTTGGTAGGGTCAATGATTCCTGCTTTGTGCATATGAACGAATTCTTCTGTTTTCGCATTAAATCCGAAATCGTCTTTTCCTTCAAGAACCTTTGAAACGATAACAGATCCTTCATTTCCTGCATTTTCAGCGATTTGACGTAATGGCTCCTCGATAGCTCTCGCAACGATTTTGACTCCTGTTTCCTCATCCTGATTTTCAGTTTCAAGACTTTCAAGAGTACTTTTTGCTCTTACCAAAGCAACACCACCACCTGCTATGATACCTTCTTCAACAGCCGCTCTTGTAGCGTGAAGTGCATCATCAACACGATCTTTCTTTTCCTTCATTTCCACTTCACTGGCTGCCCCTACATAAAGTACGGCAACACCACCGGCTAATTTAGCCAGACGCTCCTGAAGTTTTTCCTTATCGTAATCAGAGGTTGTTGTTTCAATCTGTGATTTGATCTGGCTTACTCTTCCTTTGATCGTTTCTGAATCTCCGGCACCGTTAACAACAGTTGTATTGTCTTTATCAATGGTTACTCTTTCTGCAGTTCCCAGCATGTCCATTGTTGCATTTTCCAAAGTAAATCCTCTTTCTTCCGCAACCACTGTACCTCCGGTAAGAATGGCAATATCCTCAAGCATTGCTTTTCTTCTGTCTCCAAAACCGGGAGCTTTTACCGCAGCAATTTTAAGAGATCCTCTTAACTTGTTTACAACTAAAGTAGCCAAAGCTTCTCCGTCGATATCTTCAGCGATGATCAACAATGGTTTTCCAGATTGAGCTACTGGTTCAAGAACCGGTAAAAGATCCTTCATTGTTGAGATTTTTTTATCGTATAACAGGATATACGGTGATTCAAGATCTGAGATCATTTTTTCTGAATCCGTAACAAAGTAAGGAGATAAATAACCTCTGTCAAATTGCATACCTTCCACGATGTCAACATGTGTTTCAGTACCTTTAGCCTCTTCAACTGTAATCACACCTTCCTTACCGACTTTATTGAAGGCTTCAGAAATCAATTCTCCGACAGATTCATCATTGTTGGCTGAAATTGAAGCTACTTGCTTGATTTTATCAAGTTTGTTTCCCACCAATTGGGACTGGTTGCGAAGTTCTTCGATAATAATCTCTACTGCTTTATCGATACCGTGTTTTAAATCAAGTGGATTTGCACCGGCTGCAACATTTTTCAGACCTTCTTTAACAATGGCTTGCGCCAAAACGGTTGCGGTTGTTGTACCATCACCTGCAAGATCGTTGGTTTTTGAAGCTACTTCTTTTACCATTTGAGCACCCATATTTTCCAGGGCATCCTCAAGTTCAATTTCTTTTGCTACTGTTACCCCGTCTTTAGTGATCTGAGGCCCGCCAAATGCTTTACCTATTACAACGTTTCTTCCCTTTGGGCCTAAAGTCACCTTCACTGCATTGGCCAATGCGTCAACCCCGCGTTTTAATCCATCGCGAGATTCAATATCAAAAATTATATCTTTTGCCATTTTTTATATGTTTAGTTATTGGTTTAAAATTAAGATTATAGAATAGCGAAAATGTCACTTTCTCTCATAATAAGATAATCAGTACCTTCTAATTTCAACTCAGTACCAGCGAATTTACCATACAAGACAGTGTCACCAATTTTAACCGTTAGCGGCTCATCTTTTGTTCCGTTTCCCACTGCAACTACTTTTCCTTGCTGCGGTTTTTCTTTGGCTGAATCAGGAATATAAATACCTGAAGCTGTTTTGGTTTCTGCCGCCAATGGCTCAACGAGAACTCTATCTGCTAGAGGTTTAATTGTTAATTTACTCATTATATAAAAATTTAGGTTATTAATATTTTCCACAATAGTTGCAAAAACATTGCCATTGTTGAAAAACTGACAAATAGGAAAAAAAAATGCCAACGTGTCATTACGTTGGCATTTTTACTCATTTTTTATTCGATTTTAGTTGCTACTGTCAATTACTTTGTCAGTATCTAAAGTCTCAGGGGTATCCAAAACCTCACGGCTGTTTATAATATCTTCTGTTTCCGATCTAAGATCGACATCATTACGGGGAATGGCAAAATTCGATAACAGGATCAACACAAAAAGTGCTATTGCCAAAGCCCAGGTGCTTTTATCCAAAAAATTTGTGGTATTCTGAACACCACCAAGATTTTGAGTACCTCCGCCACCGAATGATGAAGAAAGACCTCCTCCTTTAGGATTCTGTACCATAATCACCAGTATCAGCAATACGGAAACGATAATAATCAATATTAAAAATAAAAAGTACGACATAATCTACGCTATTTTTCTTGTAATTTTTTGACTGCTTCAATTTGGGATGCAAAGAAACTACTTTTTTCCGGATATTTCAAACTTAAAATGGTAAAAGCAGTAATTGCTTTTTCATACTTTTTTTGCTCCACATAAACGTGTGCCAGCGTCTCTGTCATCAGACTTTCGTTCTCCTGTGTACTGCCTACTGAAACATCGTCATAACTATCTGACAAAGAAGGGTTAATCTTTGGGCTGCTGGCGATAAATTTATCTATTAATTGCCTTTGATCCCTGGTTTTAAGTTCTTTTGAGTCCATTGAATCCGGCCTGCTTCCCAAGGACTGTTTCTTATGGCCTCTGTCGATAGGTTCAAAATTACTTAACTGAAGCCATTCACGGAAAGAATAAGATTCATCCTTATTGAACTGCAAGGGTTTTCCAACCCCAAGCATCTCTTCAGGACTCTTTTCTTCCTCAAGGGAAGTTTTCTTACCTTCAACCTCCTCAGAGGCATTGGCCAGCCTTTCTATTGACGCCTCTTTTGACTCTTTCTGACTGAGATCAGTTTTAGGTTCTGGTTGCGTATCGGTAAGGTCTGCAACTTCTTGCAAATCTGCAGGAGCGGCATGAATATCAAGGTCATCTTTTGTGATGTTATCAAAGAGAAGGGCCCGGTCTGCTGTATATGCCGCTGTTTTTTTAAGGAAATCGTTGTATTTAAAACTACGGCGCTTTTTAAGACCGTTTAAATGAAGATAACGTGCTACCTGAAAATAGGGGTATTCATCAATAATCTGTTGTAAACCCGCAATCTGATCTTTGCGGATTCCATGAGGATCGGATAATATTTTATTAAATTCAATAAGGTTCATGAACTTACCATTTAGCTACAGCTGCATTAAAAATATCCTGCGTTATTCTTTCAAAGATTTCGTCGTATGCATTGTCCAAAACACCTCCCGTTAGTTGCAAACTTCCGTCGTAATCACTGTAAAAAGAAAATGTCTGCTCAAAATCATCTTCTTCATTCAGGCGATTATAGAACCTTACCCTGACTGCTATCGTCAATCTGTTCTGTGCAGCCGTTTGATCTGCTGTCGCCGCAATGGGAACAATTCTATATTGGGTGATTTCTCCTTCAAAATGAAGATCCCCTCCCGTGTCTGTCAATTTCAGATTGGTCTGTCTTAAAAATAAATCCTGA
>CP070731.1:1837956-1840265 GCA_020347545.1 Flavobacteriaceae bacterium
TTTCCTACATAGTTACTAAGTATAAAAGCCGGAAAGGGAAATCTAGATCCCAGCACCGGCTTTATTTGTTCATGGGTATAATGGAAATGTTGACAGTATAATAATTTTATCTTTTCCCTTTCCCTTTTCCTTTGCCATGGCCATTGTCAACATAGTTATCATTTCTACGATCATAACTACTGAAGCTAACTTCGACCCGGCTATTATTACCCTTTAAATCATGGCCGCTTTTCAAGGCATGAAATTCTTTAGATCCTGGTTTTATCCCTAAACTCTTGGCCAATGCACCCCAACCTTTCCCTTTACTATGCCTGTACTTTTCAATAACGTTATCAACGGATCTTCCTGACATCTCGCCAAGCCGCAACAATACATAGGCATCTGCCGGGTTCTCAACATTACTGAGAACAGCATCAACGTGCACATCACCAATTTTAAACCTTGTTTCAAGCCTCGCCCTGAATCCTGCGGGGTCCGCCTGAGCCTGAATGCTGAGATTTCTTGTCCAGTCAAAATCATTTGCGACCACAGCAGATGTAGTGACTAATAATATCGTCATGGTAATCAATAAAGTTCTAAATAATTTCATTTTCCCTCCTTGTGTTATAAATGAACAAAATTATCCCTTGTCTAACGACAAGCAAGAATAATGCCTTTCAGATTCATAAGAAAAAGATATTAGCCTACTTATAATAAGAGGTTTCTTTCATTTAATGTATTTGATTGTAATTATTTGAATTTGTTCAAAAAAAATCACAAGGCCAGGATATTCTTTGCTAATAAAGCCATTTCCTTTCAGCTGAAAATATTGTCAAGGAGATCATGGACCGATGGCAAATCTTTCTCATCGGAAACAAGGTTTACTTCATTTCTTTGAGAAAAAAATATAGATTCATAACTTTCGATTGATAGCAGAAATTTGAAACTATTGCTGCTTCCGGAATTTAGCTATACTGAAGATTTTCTTTAGTTTTGGGGAGGTTTCAAATCCAACACTTTTTGTAGGATATTTAACGGCCTGCGATAAAATAAGAAGGATAGAGCATATATACATTGTTGTAACAAAACAGTACCTGATTGAAGTAAGAATACATTTTAGAAGATGATATTCGCATTATTCCCTTCAAGCATTGTTGGAAGTGTAACTGTTATCACTATTTGACTCCTCATAAATCACCCTACCTTTGCCATTCATCTTCACTTTATACATCAAGACGTCAGCATAATTAATAACATCTTGTATGTCTGGAATAGAATCAGAAAAAGAGACAACACCTATGCTAACGCTATTTGCCCACCCTTTTTCTCGCATCATATCGTTTAGCTGTTTGTGCAGGCGGTCAAAAAATGCTTTCGTATCTAAAGAGTTTATGGACAGAAGCACAATAGCAAATTCGTCTCCACCAAGGCGCCCTACTAAATCGGAAGAACGGACTGCACTCAAAAGCTCAGTGCCCACTGCTTTCAACGCTTTATCCCCTTCATAATGCCCAAACTTATCGTTAATTTTTCTGAGATTATCCACGTCCAAGTAAGCAAATTTCACAGGTTTAGCCTGACGAGCAGCAAGATCAAAAATTAGTCGTGCATTTTCGAAAAAACCCCGTCGGTTCTTCACGCCTGTCAGACAATCGTTTCGATAGTGCATTGCTTCTGTTCTTAAACGCTCTTCTTCAGTGAGGTTGCGCATGAGACCCAGCACATGCAACGAACCGTCTTTCGCCGTCAATGTCGATGTCGAGATGGAGACCAAGCGTTTTTCTCCATCAGCATTTTTTATTTCCCAATGCTCGAAGCAAAGATTATCTCCCTCTTGTATAGGCTTCATTCGTATGAGAGCACGCTCATATAGCTCAGGATCGGGATAAATGATCTGATACCATCCTAAGTTGTTGATCTGTTCCATTGAGTAGCCGGTAATTTCAAACATACGCTGATTCCATACCGTAAACTCTACAAAAGGGTAAGTCGATATGTCATGGTACACATAGACGCCTTCTGAAACTCGTTCAAGAATTGCTTCGTGAAAGGATTGGTCTTCATGCAAAGCTTGGCCTTTTTTTTCTATTTTCATCAGTTGGCCCTCCAGAGTGTGAATCCACCGGCAAGTATCATAAAGCTTCGACTAGGTGGTCTTGATTTAAGACTTCTTTTACTTCACAAATTCTCTCCCGCTATAATAAGTTAATTTGCTCAATGATTAGTATTTAAAAGCCATAAAAAAACCGAGCTAACCCAAATAAGGATAACTCGGCTTTATAATGGCAACCCAGCTATCTCAATTGAGACCTGTGGCTTTCCGTCCCTGC
>CP070731.1:1840365-1855669 GCA_020347545.1 Flavobacteriaceae bacterium
GACTCGCACACTTTTCAAGATAGGAGTAAGTCAGATCATAAAAGTCACGTTCATTGATCAAAACGCCTGCTCCCTGATAATAGATGTCCAGAAAATCCTGAAGGCAGTCAAACTGATAAGCCTCCTCGATCTCTTTTACCGAATTAAAGGGAATAGAAATATTATTTCTCCGGGCAATTTCAAACATCAGCTCGGGTTCGAACGTGCCTTCTATATGCAAATGCAATTCTGCTTTGGGTAATCCTTCAATAAATGTTTTCATAATTCAAAAATAGTAATTTATATGGTTGGCATCTATATTTTGATCCAAGGTAATTGTCTTTTAAAAAATTACACATTTGAATAATTTTCAATACCCGTAAATTGCGCTTAAATAATTATCTTTGCTTGCTTTGAATCATTAATAAAAATAAACAATATGCCCGGATTTGAGTTATTTGGTGACGCCGAAAGAAAGGAATTGAATGATGTTCTTGAGAATGGAGTTCTGATGCGTTATGGTTTTGACGGAATGAGAAATGGTCACTGGAAGGCCAAAGAATTGGAACAGGAGTTACAGAATCGATTTGCGGTGAATCACGCTCAGCTCACGAGTAGCGGAACAACCGCGCTGAATGTTGCTTTAGCCGTAATGGGAGTTGGAGCCGGAGATGAAGTCATCATGCCTTGTTTTACATTTGTGGCGAGTTTTGAATCCATATTGGCTTCCGGAGCAACTCCGGTACTTGTTGAAATAGACGATACGCTTACTTTAGATCCTGCCGCTGTTGAGGCCGCGATAACTTCTAAAACAAAGGTTATCATGCCTGTGCATATGTGTGGTTCAATGGCCGATTTAGATGCGCTTCAAGCTATTTGTGACAAACACGATTTATTGTTGCTTGAAGATGCCTGTCAGGCTTTTGGAGGATCCTATAAAGGTAAAATGCTGGGTGCAATTGGAGACGCCGGTACTTTTTCATTTGATTTTGTAAAAACGATTACCTGTGGAGAAGGAGGTGCCTTACTGACCAACAATAGTGATTATGCCACTTGGGCTGACCAGTATACAGATCATGGGCATGATCATGTGGGTAGTGACAGGGGAGCTGAAACTCATCCGATTCTGGGATATAATTTTAGGATTTCGGAACTGCACGCTGCTGTAGGACTTGGTCAGATCAAAAGAATGGATGAGTTTATAGCCATTCAAAGAAGGAATCATGCAATTATAAAGGAATCTCTAAGCAAAATTCCTGAGGTTAGCTTTAGGAGAATTCCTGACCCTGAAGGAGATAGTTGTGGGTTTTTGAACTTCTTTATGCCTACAGCAGCGCTTTCAAATAAAGTTGTTGAAGCTTTTGCAGCGCATGGCATTGACGGTTATTGGAATTATTTCAACAATAACTGGCATTATATTCGAAAGTGGGATCATTTCAAAGAACTTAAAAGTCTGTTCCCTCTGTCGGATCATGTTAAAAATGGCCTGTCATCACTTAAGGATAAAGAATTTCCTCAATCAGATGATCTCATTTCGAGAAACATTTCTTGTTTGATCAAATTGTCCTGGACTGAAGAAGAGGTAAGGGAAAGAGCTGAAAAGATGGCAACAGCCATCAAATCTGTACTTTAAAAGAAAAAAATGAAAATTATTGCAATGATTCCTGCCCGCTATGGAGCCACCAGGTTTCCGGGTAAATTAATGGCTGACCTTGGAGGGAAGCCTGTAATTGTAAGGACTTATATGGCAACCAAAGCCACTGATCTTTTTGACGAGGTCTATGTTGTTACCGACAGTGACATTATTAAGAATGTAGTTGAAAAGGAAGGGGGAAAGGCGATTATGAGTCAAAAGGAACACGAATGCGGTTCTGACCGCATTGCTGAAGCGGTGGAGCATCTTGATGTGGATATTGTGGTGAATGTACAGGGCGATGAACCCTTTGTTAAAAAGGAACCGCTTAAAGCTGTTATTGACGTATTCAACGGTGCTGATGCCGATAAAATAGACCTGGCATCCCTTATGCAGGAAATTACAGACTGGAAAGACATTACCGATCCGAATTATGTAAAAGTTATTGTGGACAAGGATGACTTTGCACTGTATTTTTCAAGGTCTCCAATTCCTTACCCAAGAGACAAAGATGCCGGCGCCAGATATTTTGAACATATCGGTGTTTATGCATTCAGAAAACAAGCCATAATGGATTTTTATCATTTGCCTATGAGAGCGCTGGAAGCTACGGAAAAGGTAGAGTGCATTCGTTATTTGGAGTATGGTAAAAAGATCAAGATGGTTGAGACAAGTTATATGGGTATTGAGATCGATACACCGGAAGACCTGGAGAAGGCTGCAAAATTTATCAAAGATTAACCTTTTAAAATTAAAATAGTATGAGTTTTAGAAACTTTCCCATGGTTCCAAGAGTCGTTTTTGGCAGAGGCAGTTTTAACCAATTAGAGGAAATATTAGAACCCAAAAGGGGTAATAATGAATCTCCGTTCATCTACTTAGTGGATGATGTATTTAAAGGGAAAGAAAGTCTGATCTCAAGAATTCCTTTAAAAGGTAATGATCAGGTGATTTATATCAGTGCCGATGAAGAACCCAAAACTATTTATGTTGATGCGATCAGAGATGATATTGCCAAACAATTTTCTGAGGTTCCATCAGGAATAATCGGAATAGGAGGAGGGACCCTTCTTGATTATGCCAAAGCAGTTGCTTTAATGCTGACTAACCCTGGTTCTTCAGCCGATTATCAGGGATGGGATCTTGTGAATAATGAGGGTGTTTATCACGTAGGTATTCCCACAATCTCAGGAACCGGGGCAGAAGTATCGAGAACAACGGTATTAACCGGTCCGGAAAGAAAATTGGGGATGAATTCGGATTACACACCTTTTGATCAGGTCGTGCTAGACCCGGAACTGTTGGACGGTGTACCAAAGAATCAATGGTTTTATACAGGTATGGATTGTTATATACACTGTATAGAGTCTTTGACCGGAACCTATTTAAATGCATTTAGTCAAAGTTACGGGGAGAAGTCTTTGGATCTATGCAGAGAGGTATATCTGGAAAAAGATGAGATCGATGAAGATTCGCAGGATAAACTCATGATGGCCTCCTGGCACGGAGGCATGAGTATTGCTTATTCACAGGTTGGGGTTGCGCATGCCATGAGTTATGGCTTATCTTATTTATTAGGGACGAAACACGGAGTGGGAAATTGTATCGTATTTGATCAATTGGAAGAGTTCTATCCCGAAGGTGTTAAGGAATTCAAGCAAATGGTGGTCAAGCACGGAATTGATATTCCAAAAGGTCTCTGTAAAGATTTGACCGATGAACAATTTGATACAATGATCGATGTAGCACTGAGCCTTGTTCCTTTATGGGAAAATGCCTTAGGCAAAGATTGGCAAAAGACCATTACCAGAGAAAAGTTGAGGTCAATGTATGAAATGATGTAGTGAGAATTGATATGATATTTACCCGAAATTGATATATTTATAAAAAACAAAATTATGGCCAGTATAAGAAAATTAAAAAAAGACATGAATACCGTTTTGTCAGATATTATTGAGGATTGTTATGTTTGCCAGTTGAACGGGGATGATAAGGTAGCGGCGAAGGCTGAAAAAATTATAGACGAAGCTATTCAAACCTTTGATGATTTAATCGTTAAACTTCATCAAAAGGATGTAGACAACTTAAAACTTCATCTCAGAGGGGTCAGAGCCGCTCTGATCAAAAAGTCGGATGAGTTAACTGCGAAAATAGAGAAGTTAACTAATTGATATACAGAAATATAGTTATTTAATTTCTTTTTTTCATTTTTTTTTACTTAATTTGTAATAAGTGTTCCTTTGAATACGTTGTTTATCTAAATAAGACAATATATATGGCAAGAGCAATCTTAGATTACACCAAAACCGTTTTAAAAAAAGTTAGTTTTGATGTCGAATTGTTTAGCAAGGAATTAAAAAAAGCTGTGAAAAGGTTATTACCATTTGAAATTGAGGAATTGCGACTTTGGTTGTTGCAATTTACTGCTGATAGACCGGAACTTTATCCGAGTCTGGCATTAATCAAAAATTAGATTTTAAATTTCGACTGATTTCTTGTTAAGAGGGCTGATAATTTTTACATCGTGAAAAGATATCGCACCTCTGATAACACCGTCAATTGTGGTTTTCAATGCTTCGATTAGTTGCATTTTAAGCTGTGATTTATGGTATATGATACTTATTTCCCTGGCAGGCACACTATTTGAGAATTCCTTCAGGTATTGTTTGTCCTGTTCAGGCAGTTCCAGAGAATGCAGATAGGGAATCAGAGTCATACCCAATCCTTCCTTACTCAATTTTACAAGTGTGTAAATATTGCCACTTTCCAGCTGAAAATGGTTTTTGTCAATGGTATTTTTGTTTTGACAAATGTTAATCACACTGTTTTTAAAGCAATGTCCTTCCTCCAGAAGAAGTACATCATCGATATCGAGATCTTCTTCAGAAATATTTGGCTGATTGAAAAGTCGATGATCTGAAGATACAAAACCGATAAAAGGCTCATAATAAATGGGTCTTTCTTTTATTGCCTCATTTTCCAAAGGGGTGGCGGCGATTCCTACATCAAGGTGTCCGTCACTCAATTTTTTTATGATTTCTTCCGTGGTCAATTCTTCAATAATCAACTTGACCTTTGGATACTTTTTTAAAAAATTCTTTAAAAATATGGGCAAAAGAGTTGGCATCACGGTTGGGATAATTCCCAGTTTAAATTCACCTCCTATAAAACCTTTTTGCTGATCTACAATATCATTGATTCTTTCACTTTCATCCACAATTAATCGAGCCTGCTGAATGATTTTTTCTCCTATCGGCGTCAATTGAATTGGTTTTTTCTTTCGGTTAAAAATGGTCACTTCCAGTTCTTCTTCCAATTTTTGGATCTGCATGGAAAGCGTGGGTTGTGTAACAAAGCTATGTTCAGCGGCCTGTGTAAAATTTTTATATTCTGCAACGGCAAGTACATATTTCAACTGAGTGATGGTCATGTATAAATATTTTTGATAAATATATATAAACTATCAATGAAATTGATACAAAAATATAGCTATTTTGATCGAAATTTGTAAATGAATTTAAAATCAATATGTTATGAGTACAACAGTTTTAGGGCTGGACAAGGAAAAAGTTAACGGCTTAAAGGAGAGTTTAAATGAATTATTGGCAAATTTTCAAGTCTACTATCAGAATTTAAGAGGACTTCACTGGAATATAAAGGGAAAATCATTTTTTGAATTACATATGAAATTTGAGGAATTGTACACGGATTCTCAGGAAAAAATAGATATGATCGCGGAGCGTATACTTACTTTGGAAGGGACACCCTTGCATACATTCAAGGATTATATAGATATGTCTGATGTACCTGTAGGAAAGGATATTTCAAACGACCGGAAATCTGTGGAATTGATTGTAGATTCGCTGATAATTTTAATAGATATTGAAAGAAAAATTTTGAACCAGTCGGCGGAGGCAGATGATGAAGGAACAAATGCAATGATGAGTGATTTTGTTTCAGAACAGGAGAAAACCGTGTGGATGTTGAAATCATGGTTGGCCTAATAAAAAAACATCCGCTTTTGGCGGATGTTTTTTCTAGTACATATCCCAGAATTCTCTTTTTTTGTTGAGTTCTCGTTCACTTTTATGGTAGTCTTCAACTTTTGTGACCTTTAAAAAGGAAGGATGCTGCTCAATGGCGAATTGCAATTTTTCAACGATTTCTTCAATGGAATCATTTTCATAATCTATATCCATTGGTTTCTTGATGACCATGGACTGCAAAATTCCCCTTTTTTTGATCAGTAAACCTTTTTTGTCAAAAGACCTTCTGAATCCATCAATAACAATGGGAATTACAATTGGTTTATTTTGTCTGATGATATGGGCTGTTCCTCTTCTAATAGGTTTAAACGGAGTTGTGGTCCCCTGAGGAAAAGTAATTACCCATCCATCTTTTAAAGCTTTGGTAATATTGGAAACGTCAGAGAGCCTTACTTTTTTATTGACATCTTTTCCTTTTTCTCTCCAAGTTCTTTCTATCGAAATCGAACCTGCGTATTCCATGATTTTTGGAAGTATTCCTGCTCTCATGGTTTCTTTTGCCGCTACAAAATATATATTGAGTTTTGGCTGCCATAAATAACCCACATCTTTGATGCTGTCTACTCGACCGCTTAGCGAGGCATTAAATACATGAAGCATGGCGGCCACATCTGCAAAATAGGTCTGATGGTTCGCAACAAATAACACGTTGTTATGAGGAAGGTCCCTGATGATTTCGGAACCTTCAATTTGTAATTTGTTGAAGCCACGATATCTTCTGTGGGAAAATAATCCCAAAACTCTAATCAATGTTTTTTTTAAAAAAAGGTTTTTTCCAAAAACATCTCTCTTAAATAAGCCCATACTTAACTATTTGCTTCACAAACATAAAAAAATTATAGAAGACTTTCTCTGATTAAGTCTTTAATTTCACTCAGCATCATGGCCGTTGCTCCCCACACGATCCTGTTATTAAGATGAAAGCAGGGGACATCGATGTTCTTCATGTAACTTGTCGTTAGATTCTCCATTGACACACTTTTGTCGTTCAAAAGATCCTTTAAAGGAACTTCAATTATCTCTTCAACTTCATGATTCATCTTAAACAAGGGCCTGTTTTTCGCAACACCTAAATACGGACTTACAATAAAATTTGAAGGAGGAATATAAGTGTCAGTTATTTTCCTGAGCATTTTTATCTCTTCCATTGGAATGCCAACCTCTTCCGACGTCTCCCTCAGGGCAGTGATTTTTAGGTCTTGGTCAGCTTCTTCAAATTTCCCCCCCGGAAAACCTATCTGATCGGCGTGTGTTCCGTCATATGAGGCTCTTAAAATAAGAAGAAAATTAGTCAGGTTGGATCGGTCAGGATAGAATAATGCCAAAACAGCTGCCTTCTTCGGGTTTGCCCTTTTAATGGATTCGATATTCATCATTTTTCTTTCTTTAGGGATCATTTTAAACTGCGATTCAAGTCCTCCCAGTCGCATTTCTTCAATCCTCGAATTCAATGATAAAAAATAGTCAAAGTCCATTTAAAAGCATATTTTTACAACTGACGAATTTACGATTATTCTTTCGAAAAATGTGTAACCATGACAGGAGGAAAAATTACCCGATTAAAATTTTATTCATAAAGTAAGAATTTAATTTAATATCGTCTTTAAATGAATAAATAGCATATTTATGAACATTGGAATTGTTTGTTACCCTACCTATGGAGGTAGTGGTGTAGTAGCTACAGAGCTGGGAATGGCTTTGGCTCAAAAGGGACATCAGGTCCATTTTGTAACCTCGCATCAACCTGTCAAACTTAATTTTCTCAATCACAACCTTCATTTTCACGAAGTTTTCGTAGAGAACTATCCCTTATTTCATTATCAACCCTATAATCTGGCCCTTTCAAGTAAACTCGTAGAGTCCGTTGAAAAGTACAATTTGGATGTGCTGCATGTACACTATGCCATACCCCATGCGTATGCGGCTTACATGGCCAAACAAATGCTCAGGGATATTGGTATTGAAATTCCCATTGTGACTACCTTGCATGGAACAGATATAACCTTGGTGGGAAGCCATCCTGTTTATAAACCTGCAGTAGAATTCAGTATCAATCATTCGGATGCGGTTACCACAGTCTCGGAAAGTTTAAAAGAAGATACGCTGAGGTTGTTTAACATCAAGAAAGATATTGAAGTTATTTATAATTTCATTGATTTTGAGCAACAGGAAAAATGGAGCTCGGAGGAATGTATACGGGGCACCTTAGCCAGCCCTGACGAAAAGATTCTGACCCACGTAAGTAACTTGAGGCCGGTCAAAAGGGTATTGGATGTCATTCGAATTTTTCACAAAGTTCAGGAGAAAGTTTCGGCTAAACTAATTCTTGTAGGTGATGGCCCTGACAGGGAAAAGGCAGACCTTCTTGCCAAAGAGTTAGGTGTTAATGATAAGATCCTGTTTTTAGGAAAAAGCGATGAAATAAGAAAAATTCTTTGTCTTTCAGACCTGTTTTTACTTCCGTCGGAAACGGAAAGTTTTGGGTTGGCGGCTTTGGAGGCAATGGCAGGAAAGACTCCTGTAATATCGAGTAATACCGGAGGGCTTCCCGAGGTTAATATTGACGGGGTTACCGGGTTTTTAAGTAATGTTGGAGATGTTGACGAAATGGCTAAAAATGCCATCTATCTTCTGAGTGATGAAAAGAGGCTCGAAAAATTTAAACAACAGGCTTTTGATGAGGCGCACCGATTCTCGATAGATTCCATTCTCCCCAAATATGAAAAAATGTATATGAGAGTTATAAAAAACGGGCATTAAGAGAGATGTACTTTTATAATTTTATGCAAGACCCTTTTGATAGTAGCGAAGTCCTTCTTCAATAAGTTCAGGACTTAGCTGAATATCAAGTTTACAATTCTCAATAGCATCCAGCAGTACAAAATTGACTTTACCGCTGACATTTTTCTTATCAAATTTCATGAGATCCACGATAGCGCCGAAATCTTTGGATTCCAGTTCAACAGGTCCATAAAAATCCATTACGAAAGAACGAAGCGATTCTGTCAGTGACAACGGGAAATCAAAAACTTTTGAGGAATAAAAAAGTTCAATGACCATGCCTGCCGCAATGGCTTCTCCATGGGTAAGGTTTTGTTTATCTTCAGACTCGAGAAAATAGGATTCTATGGCATGACCAATAGTGTGACCGAAGTTTAAGG
Organism: Flavobacteriaceae bacterium; assembly: GCA_020347545.1. Lineage (GTDB taxonomy): Bacteria > Bacteroidota > Bacteroidia > Flavobacteriales > Flavobacteriaceae > Lutimonas. Next base: position 1,849,185 of record CP070731.1, read on the forward strand.
ATTTTCGAAGATTATTTTCAAGAAGATCCTTTAAAACAACCTCATTTTTTATTTCAACTGATCTGTGCACAAGATGGTTGATCTTATCCAAATCAATTTTTGTAAACACCTTGATTGTATCCCAAAGTTCTTTGTCAAAAGTAAATCCGTATTTAATTATTTCTGCCAGTCCGGATCTCATTTCTCGATCGGAAACCGTCTTTAAAAATTTCATATCGACCAAAACCATTTCAGGATTGCTGAAAAGGCCAATTTGATTTTTTAAGACACCCAGATCTACACCCGTTTTACCTCCAACCGAGGCATCAACCATACTGAGTAAGGTGGTGGGGATATTGATGAATTTGATTCCTCTTTTAAACGTGGAAGCCACAAAACCACCCATATCGGTGATCACTCCGCCACCGAGATTAATCATTAAAGATTTTCGGTCCGCACCTTTTTCAGATAGGGTATTCCAAAGATAATTGCAGGTAACTATATGTTTGAATTCTTCTCCTGCCTGTATCTGAATCACTTCAAAATTTTCGTCTATTTGAGCCCGATCCAAAAAACCAGAAAGACAGTACTTTTCAGTGTTCGTATCTACAAGAATAAATACTTTCGAATGGTGATTTTCATTCAAATAATTGCGCAAAGATTTGTAAGCTTCATCCTGAAAATGCACAAAGTAATCTGTAGATTGAATTGATTGCATAAAAAACTGATTTTATGATGCAAATAACGGTGAAATATTTCAAAAAAATAAATCGCTCTCGGTATCTTTGCAAAAAAGAAATAGTATGAGTGAACTTTTTAATAATACTGAGGTGGCTTTTGGTCTAAAATCTGATTCAGAGTTGGAAAGAGCCTATTTTTTATTTAAATTAATTAAGAGCGAACCGTTAGTGAAAATAGGAACGGCGGTTACCAAATTCGCATTGAAATCATCGTTGCCTGTTGAAGGCCTGATTCGTTCAACGGTTTTTGATCATTTCTGCGGAGGTGTCAGTGAAACGGATTGTATGCCGATCATAGAAAAGGATGCATGAAAAGAAAGTTTGTTCGGTATTGGATTATTCGGTGGAAGGAAAAGAGGAAGAGGCTCAGTTTGATGCTGTACTTGACAAAACCCTTTCCCTGATCGATTTTGTCAATGAAAAAGAATCGATGCCATTTGCGGTGTTTAAGCCAACAGGGTTTGGAAGGTTTGAGTTGTACAGAAAATTAACTGAAGGAGAATCGTTAAGTGAGGATGAGCAAAAGGAATGGGACCGTGTTGTAGAACGTTTTGAAAAGGTCGCCAAGGCCTGTTATGAAAAAAATGAATGCTTGCTTGTGGATGCAGAAGAAAGTTGGATGCAGAAAGCAGCTGATGATCTTATGGAGGATTTGATGGAAAAATATAACAAGGAAAAGGTAATCATATTCAGTACGTTGCAGCTATATCGTCATGATAGGTTGGACTATTTGAAAGGGCTCCATGAGCGAGCCAGGAAAAAAGGTTTTAAGATTGGAATGAAGCTGGTACGAGGTGCTTATATGGAAAAAGAAAGAGAACGGGCAGAAGAAAAAAATTACCTGGATCCTATCTGTGCCTCTAAAGAGGAAACGGATAAAAACTTTGACGATGTTTTAAAATATATGTTTGAAAACATTGAGGACATGGCCATATTTTGCGGTACGCACAATGAAGAGAGTTCTTATTTATTGATGGAACTCATAGAGAAGGCCAAGATGGACAAGAATGACAATCGCTTGTGGTTTGGTCAATTGTACGGAATGAGTGATAATATTACATTTAATCTGGCTGACCAGGGTTTCAATGTGGCCAAAGACCTGCCATTTGGCCCTGTCAAAGACGTCATGCCTTATTTGATAAGACGAGCAGAGGAAAACACTTCAGTTGCAGGACAAACGAATCGAGAACTGAATCTGATTTCGAAAGAAAAGAAAAGACGGAAATTATAAATGTCGACAAGAAATATCTCATTGAACATAGTTTGGACCATGATTGTTTTTTTGATCATGGACATCTATGTTTATACTGCATTGCGCAAAAGCATTAGCAAGAGTAAATGGAAGAATTATTATAATTTATTGTTTGTTGTTTTCTTAGCCCTTGGGTATACGGGATTCTATTATCTCTATACCTATTTTACCTTTAAACCCCTAACAGTTGAATGGGCCCCGAACCTGGCCATAGGTTTCTTTTTTGCCTTTATGGTGGTAAAGATTCTGTTGGTCCTTTTATTTTTAATTGAAGATGTATTCAGGTACCTTACTTTCTTTGTATTGTTCTTCAGGAACTTTTTAAATTCAAAAAGCGGAGCTATATCAAGGCCCGGGAGAAGAGCCTTTATCAGAAAGGCAGGATTTATTGTGGCCGCTATTCCTTTTACGTCCATGTTGTATGGCATCACCAAAGGGAAATATAATTTTAGGGTGAATACATTGAAGTTATCGTTTGACAATTTACCAAAGGCCTTTGAAGGATTCAGGATTGTTCAAATATCTGATATTCATTCAGGAAGTTTTGATGACGCTTCAGCTATTTTTGAAGGAGTTGAAATGATCAATCAGCAACAACCGGATCTGATTCTGTTTACCGGTGACCTGGTCAATAATGACTCTCGAGAGATTGTACCGTTTATAGAAGATTTTAAAAGGCTGAAAGCCCCATATGGAGTTTATTCGGTTTTAGGAAATCACGATTATGGAGATTATAAAAAGTGGGACTCGATAGCCGACAAGGAAGAAAATATGCAATTGCTTTACAATTACCAGCAGCAGATGGGGTTTGAGCTATTGAACAACGAGAATGCCATTATCGAAAAAGGGGGAGACAGACTTGGAATCTACGGAGTTGAAAACTGGGGCAATAAACCCTTCCCTCAGCGTGGTGACCTGGACAAAGCCCTGGAAGGAAATCGGGACATGGAATTCAAGATATTACTAAGTCATGACCCCACTCACTGGAATAAGAAAGTCATTGACCATCCGGAACATTTTGATCTTACACTCTCAGGCCATACGCATGGAATGCAGTTTGGTGTTGAGATTCCCGGATTCAAGTGGAGCCCCATCAAATATATTTACCCGCAATGGGCGGGTCTTTACGAGAAGAGCAAGCAGTATTTGTATGTCAATCGTGGCTTTGGTTTTCTCGGTTTTCCCGGAAGAGTAGGCATCTGGCCCGAGATTACGGTAATTGAATTAGCACGTAATTCTTAACTATGAAACTAAATTTTTTCAAGTCAAATTCGAATTCAATCAACGATGGGAATGACTTCAGAAAGCCTTTAAAAGAATTGGACCAATGGAGGGAAGTTATAGAATCTTCCAAAAACAGGAATATGTATATTTTTAAACACAGTAGCAGATGCGGAGTCAGTTCTATGGTCCTGAAAAGATTGGAAAAGCAATTAGGTGAAAGAGGGCTTGATTATTTTTATCTTCACATTCAAGCATACAGGGATTTATCAAACCAGATTGCGGACGAGCTCAGAATTCGGCATGAATCCCCCCAATTGATCGTTTTAAAATCAGGAAAGGTTCTTGCCCACGGGTCGCATTACAATCTTTTGGAAATAGTTCCAGGTCTGCACAAGTAGCCTTAATCAAATTTTAATTCTCGAGCTTTTTTAATTTTTCCGGTGCATTCGCCAAAACCGATTCTTACCTCTCCGTTATCGCAATGCCCTCGCATAATGACCGTGTCTCCGTCAAGAATAAACTTTCTTTCCGTTCCATCTGACATTTTAAGAGGTTCAGTTCCTTTCCATGTCAATTCGAGCATGGATCCATAGCTGCTTTTTTCCTTTCCGGATATTGTGCCACTACCATACAGATCTCCTGCCCGAACGTTACATCCATTAACTGTTTGATGCGCCAGCTGTTGCGATATACTCCAATACAGATTGTTAAAATTTGTGGTACTGACCAAGGTCTCTTTTTGTTTTTTTGGTTTAATAGATGTCAGCAACTTAATATCGTAAGTATTCATCCCTTCTTCCTCCAGATAAGGCAGGGGTTTCGGATCTTGTTCAGGCCCCTTTGATTTATAAGGTTCAAGGGCGTCCAGGGTTACAATCCACGGAGAAATAGTTGAAGCAAAATTCTTCGCCAAAAAAGGGCCTAAAGGCACGTATTCCCACTTTTGTATATCTCTTGCAGACCAGTCATTGAGCAGCACCATACCAAAAATGTGATTTCTTGCTTCTGAAATCGGAACCGGTTTTCCAAGATCGTTGGTGTCTGTAGTAATAAAACCCATTTCTACTTCAAAATCAAGTAATTTGCACGGTCCAAATACAGGTTTGCTCGCCCCTTGTGGAAGTGTCTGTCCCGACGGGCGCCTGATATTGGTGCCGGAAACAACAATTGATGAGGCTCTCCCGTGATAACCCACAGGAATATGCAACCAATTTGGAAGCAATGCATTTTCGGGATCTCTGAACATAGTACCCACATTTGTGGCGTGATCCTTACTGGAATAGAAATCCGTATAATCACCAATATCTACAGGTAGGAGCATTTCTATTTCATCGATGCCGAAAATAATCTCCTCACGGTGCTTTTTATGATCTCTTAATTTGTTGTTTTCTTCATCAAAGATGTCTGCGATCCGGTTGCGAACCAGCCTCCAAGTAGTTCTTCCATCGGCAATAAAATCGTTCAATGAGTCCTGCATAAAAATATCATCGGTGAGCGGAATCCCTTCAAAGTATCCCAACTGTTGAAAGGCAGCAAGGTCTATTGCCCAATTTCCAATTCTTGTTCCAATAGTCGTTATATCGTCTTTGGTGAGAAAAACCCCGAATGGAATGTTTTGAATTGGAAAATCAGAATCCTTTTCAACAGGCAGCCAGCTTTTTCGTTTCGGATTATTAGCAGTTATTTTCATGATTTTTAAGAATTTGATAAAAAATTTTCTTTTAATTAGGAAAACAATTATTTCATTTCAAATATAGAAGTTTCTCTATATATCAGGGATGAATTTATTATTTTTGTGCAGAATTATAAATTTACAAATAAAACGATATTCATGAGCCGAGATCAAATAATTTTTGACCTGATAACCGAGGAAAGAGAAAGACAGACAAATGGATTAGAGTTAATTGCTTCAGAAAACTATGTGAGCGAGCAGGTTATGGAAGCAGCGGGATCCATTTTAACCAATAAATATGCTGAGGGTTACCCCGGTAAAAGATACTACGGGGGATGTGAAGTTGTTGATCAGATTGAGCAGATTGCCATTGACAGAGCAAAGGAACTCTTCAATGCGGAATATGTTAATGTTCAACCGCATTCAGGCTCACAGGCAAATACAGCTGTATTTCAGGCCGTCTTAAAGCCAGGGGATCAGATTTTAGGCTTTGACCTCTCTCATGGAGGGCATCTAACGCATGGATCTCCTGTAAATTTTTCGGGAAAATTATATAAAACGGCATTTTACGGCGTAGAGAAGGAAACCGGCGTTTTAAATTATAACAAGATCCAGGAAAAAGCGAATGAAGTAAAGCCCAAGTTAATTATTGCGGGTGCATCTGCCTATTCCAGAGACATTGATTTCAAGCGTTTCAGGGAAATTGCAGATAGTGTTGGTGCCATCTTGCTTGCAGATATTTCACATCCTGCTGGCCTTATTGCCAAAGGAATTTTGAACGATCCAATTCCCCATTGCCATATTGTAACTACAACGACGCACAAAACGTTAAGAGGGCCCAGAGGCGGAATAATCTTGTTGGGTAAAGATTTTGAAAACCCAATGGGGGAGACCACCCTTAAGGGAAAAGTAAAAATGATGAGCACCATTTTGAATTCTGCGGTTTTTCCAGGAATTCAGGGCGGACCTTTGGAGCATATCATTGCTGCCAAAGCCATTGCCTTTGGTGAGGCCTTGACGGATGAATTTTTGAATTATCAGATTCAGGTAAAGAAAAATGCTGCAGCTTTGGCGAAGGCTCTTGTTGACAAAGGGTATCACATCATTTCAGGCGGAACCGATAACCATATGATGCTTATCGATCTCAGAAACAAAAATATCACGGGTAAAGAAGCGGAAAACGCGTTGGTTAAGGCGGATATAACTGTGAATAAGAATATGGTTCCATTTGATGACAAATCCCCTTTTATCACTTCGGGAATCAGAATTGGTTCAGCAGCCATTACTACCCGAGGTTTAATTGAATCGGATATGCAGGCCATAGTTGATCTTATTGATGAAGTTATTCTAAATTTCGAGGATGAAGGCATTCTGGAGTCTGTAGCCGAGAAAGTTAACAGGATGATGCAGGATAGGCCATTGTTCGCTTCTTCTCTTGTTATATGATAATAATCATTTAATTACCACATAATTTAACCTATTTTTACTTAGGTAAATATGTTGGTCAATGGGCTCACAGGCTGTAAAGGCGATTGAAAGTTTAAGAGAGCGTAAAGAGTTTTTATATCATTTGCTCAATGATGTAAAGGCCCTTCAAATGATGCTCGAAAGAGAGGTT
>CP070731.1:1855769-1856882 GCA_020347545.1 Flavobacteriaceae bacterium
ATCGTGGTTTTGTTGAACCCAAAGTTTTCCTCTATGACAAATGTTGAATAAACGGAGAATGGTAAGCCAAGAATACCAGATATACATATAAGCATACCTGTAAAAACAAGTCCTGTAATGATAGGCCCATGTTCAAACGATCGTGCTATGGTATCGATCCAGTTGAATCCCCCAAGAAGTATGAAAAGAATCGTTAAAGGCGTTGATATGGAGTTTTGTATGAGTCCGAAACGTGTTGTGGCTCTCGTGTATTCCTGTGAGCGGGCATAAAGTTGTTCGTCAAATACATCTGCAAATTCTGGGGGAAGGTCCGGGTGCAAAGACCGAAGGTTGAGCAATGATACTATAACTTCAAGAGTAAAGCTGGTAAGAATAACTGCTAGTATAAAAATTAAATACCCGTTCATTATGACATAGAATAAACAAATCTTTCCTATTTGTTTTTGCCGCTGCGTTATAGCTGGCGCTTCATGACCACAAAAATTTATAAGACAGAGTGATTTCGGTTGAGTATAATATAATAAATTTAATTTCGGAGGCTCTTGTGGACAATAATCAGATGACGGAACAAAAGAAAGTGAAAAAAGTTTTTTCCGGACTCCAGGTTCTGGGAATTGTTTTGATTGTCATGGTTCTGACCGTGATCGGAACCCTTCTTGCTGCCCGGGCATATTTTTTCCCCAAGCCTTTTGAACCTGTTGTGCTTACCCAACAAGAACAACAACAGCTTGAACAAAAGCTCGACAGACTTGACACCTTTACAGCTCTTCCCCAGCCTCAAGCTGAGAGAAAACCCGAACAGAAATCTGATCATACTCCAGATGGGCGGTTGCGACCGGAGGCATATAGTGAAGATGGAGCAAGCCGCAAAGTAAGTTTTACGGAACGTGAGATAAATTCACTCATCGCCACCAATACTGACTTGGCCGATAAATTGGCCATTGACCTTTCTGATGATCTTGTTAGTGCACGAATGCTTGTTCCCGTGGATCCTGATTTTCCGATGCTGGGAGGCAAGGTTCTTCGGATCAAAGCAGGAGTAGAGCTTGCTTATCTGGAAGGGAGACCAGTGGTTAAGCTACGCGGAGTCAGCCTGATGGGGGTTCCGGTACC
>CP070731.1:1856982-1866215 GCA_020347545.1 Flavobacteriaceae bacterium
CTGCCTCAACCCTTTTGGAGAGTGATCTAAATTACTGGAAGAACAGAAATCGATCTGTTATTGGTGAGTCAAATATAGAAGAAGCGGCAGATATGCAAGGTGCTGTTTTTGAGTATATTGCCTCTAATTTAGATAAACAATCACTTGAAGATAGAATTTCAAAGAACAAATCAGCGAGTTGGTTTAGTCATATCTGGATTCCAAATCTTGATGAGGTTGTCACCGATGAAAAATTGAATTATACCCCACTTCCCTATTTTAAGGACTTGACTTCCCCTCTATTGATCATTGAAGGTGGACAGGATCAGGTTATTCCAAACTCGAGTCTGGAAAAGATACAGGACAGTATAGGAGGAAAAGCCAATAAAAAAAATACATACTTAAGGATTGATGGAGCCGATCATTCGATGATGTCCAGAGAAAATCCTGATTTCTCTTATTGGTCCTCTCTGCATCCTGATTATTTGAAGACTGTGTTCAAATGGGTTGGTCAGTTTTAAGGGGGCTGAAATAATTAAATAACAATAGTACTCCATTAGACAAATTAAATCGGTAACGGATAATAATTTTGCCGTATTTTTGCCGGATGCAAAATCGAAGACCTTCCCAGTTTGAATTCGTCGCACTGATGGCCTCACTGATGTCCATTGTGGCATTGGCTATTGATGCTTTACTACCCGCACTGGATTATATCGGTTTTTCAATCGGAACTACCAAATCAAGTGACACACAGCTGCTGATAACCATGATCTTTCTTGGATTGGGCATCGGCCCGCTACTTTTTGGGCCTATTTCGGACAGTTTAGGAAGAAAACCCATTGTTTACATGGGCTTTACCATTTTTATAATTGCAAGTTTGATCTGTATTTATTCTGAAAGCCTTTTCTGGATGGTGATTGGCCGAATTTTACAAGGAGTAGGATTATCCGCACCAAGAACCATTAGTATAGCCATGGTCAGGGATACTTTTGAAGGCGATTATATGGCGCGAATTATGTCTTTTATAACGGTTGTTTTTATTTTGGTACCTATTATAGCTCCTGCCATGGGTAAGTTTGTTCTGGATCATTATAACTGGCAGGCAATATTTTATATTCAATTGATATTCAGCATACTGGTGTCATGGTGGTTTTGGAAAAGGCAGCCCGAGACCTTGCCTCAAGAGCAGCGAATCAAGTTTACCGGGCATATATTTGCAGATGGATTAAAGGAATTGGTCAAATACAAAAAGACCATTGGCTATACGGTTATTTCTGGGTTTATAACAGGATCTTTTATGGTATACCTGAGCTCGTCTCAGCAAATATTCCACACGCAATACGGATTAAAAGAAGAATTCCCCTTTATATTCGCGGGACTGGCCATATCCATTGGCTCGGCAACATTTTTAAATGGGACATTGGTGGTGCGATTTGGAATGGAACGAATCATCAATACGGCGATTTTATCGTTTTTTGGTATTTCACTCCTTTATTTGATTCTGTTTTACAATACAGAAAATCCTGACGTTACCTTGCTCCTTTTGTTTTTTGGTATGCAGTTTTTTTCTATCGGATTCTTGTTTGGAAATTTAAGGGCGATGGCCATGCAGCCCATAGGACACATTGCAGGGATCGGAGCTGCAATTACGGGTTTTCTCTCAACTATGATGGCGGTTCCGATAAGCATTTACATCGGCAGATTCATCGATCAACGGGCGCTGCCATTGTTTATCGGGTTTTTAATATGTAGTTTTTTATCCATATTGATCATCATTTATTTACGCCTTGATACAAAGAGACAAAGGCGAAAAGTACTGGATAGCCTGAGTTGATCCTTAATTTTACTGTCCAAGATCCTTAGATTCAAAATGGATCAATACGCCTTGATCAAAGGCAATTTTTAGTTCTATCGGATTACAGCAAACCTCACAATCTTCAACAAGAATCTGTTCAGAAACTGAAGGGTCCGCAAGCATGGAAATCTCCTCCCAGCAATAAGGACACTGAAAAAAATGTTCTTCCATAAAAAAGAGAGAATTAAATTGTCCATATAAAAATAAGTATAAATTTCTTTCTTATTTTTAGGCAGGAGATGATCTACTCGTAAATTCTGTTACTTTTTTGATGAACGATGGCGTAAAATATGCAATAATTGATGTTGAGACCACTGGGATGGGCATTCAGGGAAATAAGATCACTGAAATAGCCATCCTGGTTCATAACGGGAAACAGATAATCGATGAATTTCACAGCCTGGTCAATCCAGAGAGCAGTATCCCTTATGCCATAACAAGATTGACGGGAATAGATGATTATATGGTTGCGGACGCACCCAAATTCTATGAAATCGCAAAGGAGGTTATTGAATTTACCTCTGATTGTATCTTTGTTGCCCACAATGTCAATTTTGATTACAATGTAATTCACAAGGAATTTGCCGATCTTGGTTTCCCCTTTAAAAGAAAAAAGCTTTGTACGGTCAGATTGGCACGCAAACTGATTCCGGGACTTCCCTCCTACAGTTTAGGGAAACTATGTGCGAATGTAGGCATCCCCCTTCATGACAGGCACAGGGCTATGGGTGATACCAGGGCAACGGCGATTCTTTTTGACAAATTGCTTGAACTTGACAATGATCAGAAAGTTTTTAACTCATTTTTAAAGCCTGGTTCAAGGCATGCCACACTGCCCCCCGGATTAGCAAAAGAAATTTTTGATCAGCTACCGGAAAAAACCGGAGTCTATTATTTTAGAAATGAAAAGGATGAGATTATTTATGTAGGGAAAGCATTGAACATCAAAAAGAGGGTACTCAGTCATTTTTATGACAAGAAGAACAGAGAAGTTTCTTTATGTCAGCATACCACGAATATAACCTTTGAAATAACAGGAAGCGAATTGGTGGCCCTGCTTTTGGAATCCGAAGAAATAAAGAAGCATTATCCTGTATATAACAGGGCTCAACGAAGAAATAATGAAGGGTTTGCTGTATTCAGCTATGAAGACAGATCCGGCCTGATGCACCTTGCCTGGAATAACCTCAAAAGTGCACCCAACCCTATTTGCAAGTTTTATAATTCAACCGAAAGCCGAATCTTTTTGGAGAAAATCTGTGAACAATTTGAGCTTTGTCCCAAATATTGTCATTTACAGTCTAATGTAAATTCTTGCTTTCACTATCAAATTAAAAAATGCAAAGGAGTTTGTCGTGGTGAAGAATCGGTTGCTGATTACAATGAAAGAGTAAAAAAAGCAATTGAGTATATGGGTAATGACAGTAAGAGTTACCTCATTCGTCAACGCGGGAGGAATCGTGAGGAAATGGCATTTGTCTTGATAGAAAATGGAATATATAAAGGATACGGGTTCATTGATTCAGATCAACAGATTGCTTCGTTAGATGAATTGAAAGAATTCCTCATTATGAAAAAGGACAATAGGGATATTCAAAAAATTTTGAGAGGATTTCGAAATAAAAATGAAAACAAGTTCATAGTACTTGAAGCGGAATCAGGATTTATACTTTAATAAAAAAATCATAACACAAAACTATTGGTATCATGTGCTATCAGACCAAGTTAACAAAGAAAAAGGAAGAGATTCAAAGGCAGTTCGATGCGCGTATCAGCGGCCTGGATGAATTTGATCCAAGTGAAGTGATAAAAGCTTTTGATTTCCCCAAAACCCCGGTGATAACGGATGAAGATCCTAAATTGATCCAGCTTTATCAGTGGGGGCTTATCCCCTACTGGGCTGACGAAAACTGGAACAGGCAGTATACATTGAATGCCAGGATTGAAACCCTTGAAGAAAAACCTTCGTTTAAGAATATCACAAATAATCGATGCCTGATCATTGTAAACGGTTTTTATGAGTGGCAACATATCAATGGAAGCAAGATCAAATACGATATTGGATTTAACAATGAGTTGTTTGCCCTTGCAGGCCTTTATGATCATTGGGCTGATACAAAAACATATACGGTGGTGACGACTGAGGCAAAAGGCGTGATGAGAGAGATCCACAATACCAAATTAAGAATGCCATTTGCCCTTTATGATCAGAACGAGATGCAGGCGTGGCTCCATGGTAAAGAAGTAAAACCCCGATATGATTTTACCACCAATCCAGGTCTATACCAACAACAAAGTTTATTCTAAAAAAAAAGCCTGTCTGATTGTTCAGACAGGCTTTCAATAAAATAATTCAAATTACTACTGTTACATTTCTTTAATTACGATATTTCTCCATTTCACCTTGATACCTCCGCCATCGTGAATTTGTAATGCTATAGAACCTTCTCCGGCACCTATTTTTTCATCGGACAGTTTCACCATTTGAACTCCATTTAACCATGTAGTTACCTCAGATCCTACTACTTTTATTTTGAGCTTGTTCCATTCACCAACCTTAAGGTTTTTGTCTTTCTCCATATCCGGCTTGATCAACCATCCCCTTCCATAGGATTCATAAATACCTCCTGTTGCATCTCCCTTTTCAGAAGTTCTCTGTTGAGCAACTTCTACCTGCCAGCCCGTAATTTTCGTCCCTTCGATTGTCGAACGAATAAATACGCCACTGTTCCCATTGGCCTCTTGTTTAAATTCAAGGTTTAACTCAAAATTCTTATAGTGCTTTTCCGTTGCCAGATAACCGTATTGTTCATCAGGACCACTTTCACATACCAGCAGGCCATCTTCCACATACCATTTTTCAGTTCCATAAGCTTTCCATCCTGAAAGGTCTTTCCCATTAAACAAACTTGTTTGTGCCATTATTCCTGCAGACATACTCAGACAGAAAAGCAACGTTATAAATCCAGCTTTTTTCATTTCTTATTGTGTTTATGTTATTTAATATTATAATCTATTCATCCATTGATCCTGACGATCGCTTGATGGTTTAAAATTACTTATTTAAAAGATCATGAAAAACAATATTCGCCCTACAACATGTATCGTCTTATCAATGCAGTTCTTAGACTTATAAACGGAATTATTTAAAACAGTCAGGAGTTTACCATTGGGAGTCTCACACTGATCTGATACTCTTTTCCTTTTTCAAAATTCTTGATTAGATTATCTTTTAGCAGATTCGTGTCTTGAACTATCTGAATCGATGAAACATCTTTACTTTTTTCCATATCCAGATGAAAAACGGCTCCTCTGAAACGCCTTGTTACTTTGACAGCCTTCCAATTGTCAGGCAATTGTGGAGACACCCTCAGCCCGTCAGGTTCTCCCTTAAGGCCAAATAACCCTTCGATCAGGCATCTGTAGATCCAATGAACTGTACCCGTATTGAATAATTGGCTCGACTTACCTGCCGTTCTTGGAAATTGTCGGAATGCACCCCTGTAATAATTGGGGATAAAAACAGGTAGCTGGCCTCTTTGTAACAGATCGGCCTCATCTGTTCCGGGTATCATTTTATCGATCAAACGGTAGGCGTTATCTGCATGTCCTTTTGAGTACAGCGCAAAAATATAAAAGGCCTCCGCATGATTATATACAGATCCATTTTCTGCAGATCCCGGATGTTTTTGAGTAACGCGTCCTACATCCTCCCGCATAGCGGTAAAAGAAGGATTCAGCATTTCAATTCCATATGGTGATTCCAGCTCCTCTTCTACGGCCTTAATAAGCTTAGATTCTTTTTCAGGGTTGGCAGCATCGCATAATAAAGCCCAGGCCTGCGGGTTAAGAAAGATCTTGCCCTCAGGGTCAGAATGAATGCCAAAAAGAACATCATCATCGGTAATTCCTCTGCCATACCAGTTTTCGGACCAAATATGCTTGTTTACGGCATCATTCAATTCCTTGATTCCATCTGTAAAAACAGATATGTCAAAATCCAGTGCATAGGTTTCAATAATTTCCAGCCATGTTTTAAGTGCATAAGAGGTAGCCATTGATAACCAGCCTGAAACCCCTTTTCCTTTGTAGCCAACCATATTCATGGGGTCACACCAATCTCCCTGATTGATATAGTTCAATCCTCTTTCATCTCTATTGTCCAACAACCAAATCATGGCCCGATTGATATGTTCTGCAGCTGAAACTTTTTCTTCGCTGTCAGCAAATGCATGAACGGAAGAAAGAAACTCGTAATCATTGGTTTCGTCCAGATAACTCTTTAAACAAACCGGAAGCCAGACACAGTGATCCGTATGAGGTACCTGATTGATGTATTTTAGTTCTGCACCTTCAACAATAATGATTCCATCAGGCATGGCTCCGGAAGATTTTTGCTGGGTAATGGCTTTTTCGAAAGCATTGCGCGCAATTCCCGGCTTGATATAACCCATACCCATATTATCCTGAAGGTAATTTCGGGTTTGAGGGTCCGTTGACAACCTGTTGGTTTCACCGTGATAATAGATTTGTCTCGGCAACCATTGATTGACAAACTCATCCAGCTTTTTATTTGGTGTGTCAATTGAAAGGAGGTTAACACCGTTTTCAATATATTCTTTATAGGTTTCCCTGGCTTTTTCAAAGCCCTTGGGTTCCTCAAGGTACTTTTTCCTGATCATCTCTATTTCAGTATGATCTTTGGCGGGCCCAAAAATAAAGCGAAGTTCCTTTGCCTTCTCCGGGGCCAGATGCATATCGTATTGCATGACACAGGCAGGAGTTTCATAAATCGCACTGCTATTCTTTAATCCTCCTTCACTGATCGCTGAAGGAAAATGAAGCCCTCCTTCCCCCTCAAAGCTTTCCTGATTTGCTTCAAAAGCATCAGGCTTTTCCGCTGCAAGCAAGAAGGTTTTATCCTTAAACCTCTTTATTTTATCATAATCCTGGTATTTCTGATAAGGAGAGATACTGCTGCATACGATAGCATTTAATTTTTCATCGTAGCTTGATGATTGATTCATCCAGGACATGTAGCCAACAGGAAAATAAGGAAAGACCTGAAGGCGCCTGGGTTTGTTATCCAGATTTCGAATTTCAAACTGCCACATTTCAACAAGATCATCCCTCGTTAAATTCAGCGTCATTTTTACTTCAATTTTATTGTTTACCAATTTCCATTGAATATCATGTTGTCCGGCTGAAAAACAGAATTCATCAGGCACAGATCTCACTGGTTCGTAAGGAAGGGAAAACAGCTGATCGGTATCCAGGTCTTTGACATAGCAAAAACGACCCGGATGATGGGCGTAATAGGGTTGCTCAGGTTGCATAAAGGTCTTGGCTTCCAGATTGGGAGCATGAGCGTATTTCGCAGGCTCGGGCTGCATGAACTGAGCCACGGCAAACCCTCTGCAATTCATATGGATCATCATTTTTCTGTTCCAAAGAAAAGAAGAGGCTTTAGGCATCGCTGTAGGACTGTATAAATTAACCCGCTTTCCGTTATTTATTGATTCTGTGAGCATGTATCCTGTTTTGATGATTTATGAATTTCTTTCGCTTAGATCTTGTTGGATCTTCTTTAATTTACCCTCACTCAAATCATAAAATTTCAAGGCAAAAATGGCGATAAAAGCAAAAAATGCAGGAACTAAGGTTTGTAACCAAACGATTCCTGATAGCGAAGCACCTTCCTGAATTTGATTGGCGGAATAACCTAATGAGGCCAATACCCATAGAATACCAGCAGAACCCAGGGCACCTCCTAATTTTTGAGAAAAGGTTGCTGCTGAAAAAGTCATGGCCGTTGCCCTTCTTCCGGTTTTCCATTCGTTGAAATCTGCTGCATCTGCATACATGGACCAGGTTATCGGAGATTTTGGTCCAAGGGCAAGACTGATGATGATATTCAAAAGGAACATCCAGATTATTTCTTTCGGAAGGTCAGCGCTGTCTTGAATCACAGCCCCGTTTTTATCGATTTGAAAAACACTGATTACGCGACTGGTCTTGTTTTCACCTTTAACGGGCTCAAGCAACAAGGAGCTTGAATTGTCACCAATTGGAACCAAATCTTTTAAAAACCAAAATATTCCTGTTTTGTGTTCTACCCATTTGAACTGATCCGAATCCTGATTTATTGATTCGAGAAGGTCCTTTGCATGCAATTCTACACGGCTTGAATTATCTATAGTGACAACCCCTGTTGAATCGGGCTTAGGAATAAACGCGAACACAATTGAAAACACACCCACAATGGTCATAAGGACCATCAGAAGCCTTGCCTTATCCATTAATTTAGTTAGATAGGGTGATAAAAGACAGCCCACGGCATATGCAGCCATCTGTACCCCGATAAAGGCACCCATCAAATCGGGCCTTTGAACAAAATATTTAAAATAGTAGGTGGCAGAACTGCCCCTGAATACTATGGTCATCATAATAATCATGGCCAGGGCAAAAAGTATGATCCATGGCTTGTTATTTAACAAATCCTTGATGTCATCCAAAGGTTTTGTGTCTTGTCCCTTTGGAGGTTGTATTCTTTCTTTTGTCGTGGCAAATGTGATTAAAAATAGTACTGTGGCAACCGAGGCATATAGCACCATTGTCATTTGCCAACCGTGTGCCTCGCTCCCGTTGGAAAAATAATCGGCCAGTCCAGGTGTAAAAGCGCCTACAATGATTCCCGTGGTGTAGGCAAAAAAGAACCTCCAGCCAAAAATTTTATTTCGCTCTTCAGCATTCGCAGTAACTACACCCGCTAATGATGAATATGGAGTGCTAAGAATTGTATAGCAAAGCATCATCATTGTATAGGTCGCATAGGCCCAGACTATTTTACCGGTCTCACCAAGATCGGGAGTGCTCATGGTTAAAACAGCAGCGGCTGCCATGGGAACGGCTCCAAACAAGAGAAACGGCCTGAATTTCCCCCATCTCGAATTTGTTCTGTCTGCAATGGCTCCCATTGCCGGATCCGTAAAGGCGTCGACGATCTTGGTAACCAAAAACATAGTTCCTGCAGCGGCTGCAGACATTCCGAATATATCTGTATAAAAATAGGAAAGATAGGACCCTATAATGATCCAGTAAAAATTAAACCCGGCATCACCAATGGCATAGCCTAGTATTTCTTTTAATGATAAAGGCGCTAATGCATCCTTTTGCTTGTTCTTTGTATCTGACATTTAATAGGTAGAATCGTGGATTTTTTCAAAAAATTCCACCAAATGTAAGGAATTATATTTATAAATATTCGGTAAAACCGGACTGTATACCGATAGTCGAATCCTTACTTTTTATTTGAATAAGATTATTATGGCTCCAACCGCAGTTACTATGAGAACAAGTTTTCTATAGATGTCATTATTGATCAGTTTAACCAGTCGAA
>CP070731.1:1866315-1868631 GCA_020347545.1 Flavobacteriaceae bacterium
GTGTTGAATTGGCAAATTCAACAAAAATGGAATGTGAGTTTGTTTGTAGCGACGTTCTTAAAATTCCCAACAAATCTCATGGTAAGTTTGACATAGTATTTATTTCAAGTGGATCAATCAGATGGGTTCCAGACCTACCCAATTTTTTTCAGATTATAGAAACATTATTAACCCATGGAGGGTACTTGCTTATAACTGAAATGCACCCAATATTAAACACAATCGACGGTAATAAAAAAATTAAGCTACACAAACATATTAAGCATTCTTATTTCAAAAAAGAGCCCTTTAGAGACAGACAAAGTCTGGTTTACTGGGAGGATCAGAAATACGACCCTCCCCCGGTTTACTACTTCCACCACACATTAGGAGAAATTATCACTCAGTGCCTTTACAATAAAATGAGCCTTTCCCACTTTCTTGAACATCCTATGGACCTTTCTTTTGGTAGATTTTCCAGACAAGGTGATATCAAGTTGCCATTAAGTTTTTCACTTTTAGCAAGGAAAGGTAAACGGTAAAATTGCTTTCATCATCTTCCTGATAACACAAAACACAACAAGATATGTTGAGGTAATCTAAATTTTATAAGAATTTAATATTTGCTCTTCTGTCTCCAAAAATTTGTTGAGCACTTTTAAGTCAGTTTCCTCTAAAGGCCTTCCACATAAAAGTTTTGCATAAATTGTTGGATCATAGAATCTTAGTGCGTTTGCCAGGAAAGAAATCTCATTTCGTGGGTCAAGTGTTGTAGCCGGGAGGAATATGTCATCTACGTTATCAGTTCCAACACGAACGGTAATTCCACGACTCAACATTAAAAGTATCTCAGCAATACTCCTGTTTAAAGGAGCTTCCTGATATGTCAATTTGCGCATTGATATTCCAGCAGACGGACAGCAAATTATTCCAATATTGAAGGTGGCGAGTTTATCCAAAAGACGTTCCAGTCTCTCTCTACTGTATGTTGATGGTGATATAACATGCACAGCCCAAATTATCGGTTCTAATTTACCACGGTGGATCAATTCTTCCCTATGGGCGAACTTTTCAAAAGCGCTTATGAGTGATTCTGTGCCGTACTCATTAGGATTTATCTGCTGGTCCAGATGGTAGTGAATAGGCTTCTTCAGTGAAAATGCCAGTTCAAGTGTTCTTAAAAAATGATTTTCAAACCCAATATGGTCTGAATCTGCTTTATAAAATTCAGGATCATCATGTTCTGGAGAAGTTGCTATAAAATCAGCATGTTGAGCAGCTTCAACAAACTTTTCCCAAGTTTGAGGGCTATGGTGCTTAAAGCCGAAAGGAGCATATGCACCAATCTGGAGGTCAATATCTTCAGCATATAAACTCTTTAACTGCAAAGCTGTATTCAAGGCCCCCATGCCACTATCAAGCGGTATGTCATCGACTACATCTATAAAACTGTCTAAACGAGTCACTCCGACCTGTTTTGATTCTGTTAAAAAGCTGGACATACGACTTACCAAAGATTCTCTTTGATAAGCTTTCCCTTTATGGAGGAAACGTGTAGAAGATTGCTTATCCCATAAGCGTAAGACCTCATAATCGTGATAGTCTGTATGTTCTGGATAAAATTGTGGACCGGCTGTGGCAAATCTATCAATATGCGTGTGTGCATTGAATAGTCCACCTAATTTATCTATCTCCTCCTCTAATTTTTGAAAGAAGTAATTTGTATGCGTCATCTTCGATTATGTTAAATGAATTATTTAGTTAACATTTTTTGGTTTTGGTCATGCAAGATATAAAGCTGTTAAATTTATCCAAAGAAGAGATAACAGATAAGGATTGCGGCGGTAATGCCGGAAAAATCAGCGATCAGACCACAGGTAACAGCATGCCGTGATTTCTTAATACCAACTGAGCCAAAATAGACAGCAAGCACGTAGAAGGTGGTTTCTGTGCTTCCCTGCATGATGGCTACCATTTTTGAAACAAAGGCGCCTGGACCGTTGGTTTTGATCGTTTCTATCATAAGTCCCCTGGCACCACTTCCGCTCAAGGGCTTCATCATACCCGTGGGCAAAGCTTCGACAAAGGCGAGTGGCCCGCCGCTGTATTCTATGATCCCAATCCAGTCCAGTAACTGAGCTATTAAACGGCATATCCAGTCAATAATACTGAGGAGCAGGTCCATGGCACCGCTGGCACGAAAAACCCCAATTGCCACCAGCATGGCAACCAGGTATGGAATTATGGAAATGGCAACGTTGAATCCTTCCTTGGCACCTTTTATGAACTCTTCATAGACATTCACCTTTTTAAGAGCGGCAAGCAATACAAACAGGA
>CP070731.1:1868731-1877533 GCA_020347545.1 Flavobacteriaceae bacterium
TTTCATTCATAAGAATTAGAGTTTTTTAACTTCTTTTCGAAGTTTCGTTCAACATTTTTTGTTTAAAAAAATAAGGTTACGTCTAACCGACTGCGTCCAGTCTTTTTTTAATAACTCGAAGATAATTTGGTTCACTGCACTTTCCATGCAGTTGTCGAATAATATTCACAGTAGATCGGCCTGCATAGATCTGTACCAGATCTCCTTGTGAAAGAACATGTACCGAAATATTAATATTTATTTCAAATTCCCCATCATAATAATAGGTTTTAGCACGGCGGTCAAATCTTATCGGAGCTTCCAATTCTCTCAATTGCTCCAGTAATGTAAAGGTTTGCCGAATACTTAAATGCAGTTTTTTTGATAAGTCTGAAGGAGTTCCTGTAGCTTCCAGTTTTATCAGATTGTGTATTTTTCTTATTCGCTCCAGTTGTTTTAAAGTATTCATTTTTTGATTTGGGATATTAAAAAAGCATTTACAGAATTTTATATGG
This sequence comes from Flavobacteriaceae bacterium, assembly GCA_020347545.1. Classification (GTDB taxonomy): domain Bacteria; phylum Bacteroidota; class Bacteroidia; order Flavobacteriales; family Flavobacteriaceae; genus Lutimonas. The sequence goes on from CP070731.1 coordinate 1,869,226, forward strand.
ATTGCCGCTGCCAGAGATTTTGATAAACCCCTTTTTGTTTAATGAGTTGTTTATGAGAACCTTGTTGAGATACGATTCCTTTGTGCAGAACTATAATTTTGTCTACATATGAAAGACTAAACAACCTGTGAGAAATTAGAATAATGATCTTATTTTGTTTTTTGAGATGATGCAATACCTCTTGGAGCACAGATTCTGCATGACTGTCCAGAGCAGAACTGGCTTCGTCAAAAATTAGAACATCTGTTCCTTTATACAAGGCTCGTGCAATGGCCAGCATTTGTTTTTGTCCTCCGGAAAGGGACAAACCATTCTCACCGATACGTGTATGATATCGATTAGGGAGAGATTCAATAAATTCACTGATTTTTAGGTCAGCACATATTCTTTGCAACCGTTTCATATCTATTTTATTTGACCCGATGGTTATATTCTCAATAATGTTTCCCTCAAAGAGATGAATATTTTGAGGTACGACCGAAATAGATTTTCTCAGGGCATTGGTAGATATATCCGCGTGATGGAATTCATTAAACTCAATTTTGCCATTTTTTAACGGGTACAATGCCTGAATTAGTTTAGCGATTGTAGATTTTCCCGAACCACTTTCACCGACAAGGGCCGTAATTTCTCCCGCGCTAAAGCATAAATTTACATTCATCAGTGCATGGCTCCTGTTATCATAATGAAAACTGACATTTGTAAAGGATATCTTTTCGATTCTTTCTATATCCATTAAAGCAAGGCTGTTTTTGTTTTCGATTTCGAGATCCAGTATTTCAAAAAGCCTGTCGGCAGCAATCAAGGCATTTTGAATTGTTTTATTTGAAGAGACCAATGCGGCTGCCGGACCCGTGAAGTATCCAATTATTGCATAAAAGGAGAACATTTCACCTGCTGATAACTGTTTTTTCATTACTAATGTTGAACCAATCCACAGTAAAATAATAGTGAAAAGTCCCGAAATGCCCTGAGTTGCAGATTGACCAAGTACCTGATGTATAGAAGATTTGTATCCGAAGCTCAGTAATTTTATAAACTTGCTCTCAGTTTTTGATTGCATCAGTTTTTCCAGGGTATATAATTTAATAGTACTTATTGCGCCAATTGACTCGACCAACTGACTTTCCAGATCTGCAGATTGCTCCATAATGGAGCGTTCAGTTCTTTTGTTGAGTGTGTTGGTTATCCAGTAAATAAGAAGATACACAGGAATTATCAAAAACATGATCAACCCGAGTTCCCACTTATAGAAGAACATCAATACGAAGGAGAAAAAGACTATAAAAAAATTAACCAGCAGGGAAAGTGAAGTATTATTGATAAAGACACGTATTTTAACGGCATCATTTATTCTGGATATCATTTCACCCACCCGCATAGTGTCAAAAAACCGCTGTGGTAATTTTAGCAGATGTTTATAATATCCTAAAATGAGCCTGGCATCTATTTCCTGTCCCGATCTCAATAAGAAAATATCCTTGTAAATATTCAAAACAATTTGAACCACCAGAATAAAAATCATGCTAATACTCATCAAATGGAGTAATTTGTAGTTGTTGAAAACAATGACATGGTCGGTAATTTTCTGAATATATATTGAAGTTGAAAAACCTAGCAGGGTATAGAACACAGATCCAACCAAAGCTTGAATCAAAATGAATTTATGAGGCCTTAACAAGGCCCAGAATCGCTCTGTTTTGGATTTTCTTTCATCCCCTTCGAGAAATTTTTCTCCGGGAAGTAATATTACGAGAACCCCGCTCCATTGTTTCTCGAATTCTGCCAGATCAACTTTTTTCAACTGACCTTGATCCGGGTCCATAATATGGATTTGATTTGCATTCACCTTTGAGATAACAACAAAATGCTGAAGTTTGTTCTGAACGATGATGTGGGCTATTGCAGGTTTTGGAATTTGAAACAAACTATTGCGACTTCCTTTTACACCTTTGGCATCAAAACCAATTTTTTCTGCTCCTTCAACGAGCCCCAGCATATTGGTTCCATCTTTTGTTGTACCGATCAACTGCCTTATTTTTGCTATCGGTACGTATAAATTGTAAAAAGCAGCAATGGAAACCAAGCAGGCTGCTCCGCAATCTGAAACATCGTGCTGTTTTATTCGTTTAATTCTCTTTTTCATCCTTGAGTCAGATAATACCAGTCATCAGCCTGATCGAAGAGAAGTGTGAAAAGGGACCTGTTTCTGTCAAAAAAACAAGTTTTTAAAGTCATTCCATTTTTCAACTCACCTCTTGTGAATGTATTGAGAAAAAGGGCAGACTCATTCAGTGAGCAAATAACTTTAAATACAGGCTTTCCATTAATAATTGTAATTTCATTGGCAACTTTATTAATTATTCCTGATGCCGTTCCCCATTCCCTGTAATCGAAAGCATCTATTTGAAATTGTACGGATTGATTATTATTCACCGAACCAATATCTTTTGGAGAAATATAGCATTCAACAAAAAGATCCGTCCGGGGCGGTATTTCGGCAATTGCGCTTCCTGAATAAATAAAGTTACTGATTTTCAGACTTTTAAACTCCTCTGTACTTGCATCGACGATTCCGTTCAACAGATTCTTTTTTCTTTCAGTTTGAATAATCCCCGGAGCTGATTTATAAATATCAACCTTGATAAGGGGTAGGGAAACAGCAATGCAAAGAAGTAATAAAAGAAGAACCAGGTAAATCGTTTTGCTTCGCCTGAGAAACTTGTACCGGTAAACTTCAGAGTAATAATTTAAAGTCTTTTTTGGGATCATAAATTTCATGGTATTTGATAATTAAGGGTGATTAGTCAATGACAAAGCTCAGAAAACCTTAAGTTAATTTCTCACTTAAAACCTTTGTATTGGTCAGGGGTTTCCGTTTAATTTTTATCTTAGAGCAAATCAAGCAAAAGCCTGAAATGATAAAGACACTCTATGGAAAGAAAAGATTAAAATACTGAGAATGAGCATCAAAAAAATCGAATATAAATTAGTTGAATCCGGATTGAAAGCCATTATTTCAGGTGATGGTGAAGAGTGGACTTTGACTTCGATCGAATTCAGTAAAACTCAAAAACTCCAAGAGATGATGAAACGAATCCTATTTTTTATTCTTATCAGTGCCTCAATTCAAGTTAATTCGCAAAAAGCTTCTTTTCTCAACCCGATCCTTCCGGGAGGCTATCCGGACCCTTCGATTTGCAGAGTAGGAGATACCTTTTATCTCGTCAATTCTTCTTTTGAATATTTTCCGGGACTCCCGATCCATAAGAGCAGGGATTTGATCAATTGGGAATTGATTGGCCATGGGTTGCACCGTAAAGAACAATGTATTGAAGAGGTAAATTTAGTAAACGTTCAATCCGACGGCGGTATCCATGCGCCTACCATACGTTACAACAAAGGAACATTTTATATCATCACCACGAATGTGTATTACCATCAGGATACTAAAACAACCGATTTTGTCAACTTCATTATTACAGCAAAAGACCCTGCAGGCCCATGGTCTGAACCGCATGTACTGGAAGGAGCTCCTGGCATTGACCCGGACCTATTTTTTGATGAGGATGGAAGGGCCTGGTATGTTGGTACACATGCGCCTGATAAACCGAATTTTCCGGGAGAAGGAGAGATCTGGCTTCAGGAAATTGATCTGGAGAACTGGAAACTGAAAGGTGAAAGGTCCTTTTTATGGCGAGGAGCTTGCGGGGGCGTATGGGCCGAAGGCCCGCATATGTATAAAAAAGACGGTAGGTTTTACCTGATGATTGCAGAAGGCGGAACCAGTTATAACCATGCCATGATGATTGCGGTGAGCGATGAGATCCGAGGTCCTTATGTTCCAAATGACAGAAATCCTATTATGACCTCTCGACATCTTTCGTATGACAATTGGGTGCATAGTACCGGGCATGCAGATCTGGTAGAACTTGAAGATGGGCGCTGGTATATGGTTGCCCTTGGAATTCGAGGCGATGAGAACAGGGGTTCGAATATGGGCAGGGAAACTTTCTTACTTCCGGTTCAATGGGAACGTGAGCCTTATGAATGGAAAGAAATAAAGTATGAATGGCCGGTAATTGCACCAAAATCGGGTAGGGTAGAGCGCTTTAACCCTGTTGTATTTGAAGGAACGTCGCAAAAGAGGGATAATAGCTTCATAGATTTCTTTGATAAACCTGATTTGGATCTGGCATGGAATTTTAGAAGGGTTCCTTTGGAAGGAATGTATTTTCTTGATTCGGAGAAAGGAAAACTGGTACTTTACACGCAGAAGGAATCAATTAAGGAAAGGGGCAGAGCCTCTTTAATGGGGTTCAGACAAACCGAAAGTGATTTTGAATATAAGGCTAAAATGGAATTTAACCCTGTGAAAAAAGGGTCTGAGGCAGGAGTATTAATTATTCAAAAAGATAATAATTATATCAGTTATACGCTTATCAAAAGAGGCAACGCACTATGGATTCAACTAAAACTTGTATCACCTGATACTGGAACTTCGATTCTGAAAGAGATGAGGATGGATCGGAAATTTGAGGATATTATTTTTAAAATTGAATCTACTGATCATCAATACCATTATTCATTTAGCTTGGATGGAAGAAATTTTGAGCTCTTTCACAGTTCTGAAGCAGGTTTGGTTTTAAGCAGGAAATACACGGGAGCCAATTTAGGCATCTATGCAACTGGCAATGGAAATAAGAACATGGAGAAAGCAGTTTTTGACTGGGTGGTATATAAAGGATTTCAAAAATTTTAAAAAATGAAACTTACAAGAAGAAATTTCGTAAAAAAAAGTGGACAGGTATTGCTGGCCCTGCCTTTATTGGGAAGCAGCCTTATGTCATTTAAGTTGCCTCAAAATACCAGGCCACTTAAAATACTCATATTAGGAGGAACAAGCTTTCTTGGGCCACATCAGATTGCTTATGCGCTTTCAAGGGGCCACAGGATAAGTACTTTTACCAGAGGGAAGTCTAAACCAACGGTTCATTTTGACAAGTTTGACAAGGTAGAGCAGCTCATCGGAGACAGAGAAAATGACCTTTCGGCAATTGAAACCGGCGAGTGGGATCTGGTGATTGACAATTCAGGAAGAAAGACCGAGTGGACGAGAAAAACGGCTCAATTACTAAAGGATCGCGCATCGATATATATGTATACTTCTTCAACCGGGGTCTACTATCCTTATCTCAAGGAGTCAGTTGATGAGAACGACCAGGTTCTCTTGACTGAACCTAAAATTGAAATGGATGATGAAACCAAGCTTGAATATTGGTATGGAGTGATGAAGGCGACATCAGAAGAGGAAACCATAAAGGCCTTTGGCAAGGACAGATCCATCATTGTCCGCCCCACCTATATGATGGGACCCGGTGATAAAACGGACCGATTTATCTATTGGCCGATCCGGCTGTCAAGAGGGGGAGAAATGCTGATACCAGGCCAGGCCCAGGATCCCGTTCAGTATATAGATGTTAGAGACGTGGCACAATTCATGATCAATCTTGCTGAAAAGAACCTTACAGGAACCTATAATGCCGCGGGACCTGAAAAGGCAACGGGAATGCACAAATTTGCAGAAGAGATCAAGCCGACTTTTAGCAATGAAATATCTTATGTTTATATTGAAGATTATCCCTTTTTGCTGGAAAACGAACTTCCCTATCTTGTTCCGTGGATCATGCCTACAGGCAATAATTATGGAACGGCCCGTATCAAGAATAAGAAGGCCATTGAAAACGGTCTTAAATGCAGAGATTTAAAACAAAGCATTAGAGATACATTAGCCTGGTGGAACTCTGAAGTATTGACTCAGGAGAGAAGGGATAAATTTGAAAATGACCCTAAGGGTTTATTGCAAAGAGAAGAGATGATTCTTTCCAAATGGAAAGGCAAGAAAAATTAGGAAATTATTCAAAATTTTCGAAGTCGGGGCAATCTATATTCCCGGAATGATTTTAATCATTTTGTAAAAGATACGATTTGTTATATTTGAGGCTTTTAAATTAAAAATTGATCTTAGATGAAGAAATTGATAAAACCACTTGCTTTGTTATTATTATTGGCTGTTCAGTCATGTAGTGACAAGGGTTGCGAGGATATTACATGTTTTACACCACCTTTCATTTTTACCTTTGACATTCAGGACAAAGAAACAGGTGAAAACCTTTTTGAAAACGGAACCTATACTGAAGATCAGATAGAAGTTGTGAACAAATCTGACGGATCGGAAAGAGAATATGAATTCATAGCAGGGGACATAAATTTTTTGAGAATTCCATCGATTGGCTGGGAAACTGAAATTGCTGAGGTTGTTGTGAAATTGGATGGAGAAGAAGCGTTTACACTTTTTGTTGATGTGGAAAGACTCACTGAAAATTGCTGCAATTTTTCAAAATACAATGAGACGAGAATTGACAATGCAGAATACGAATACGATCAACAAAGAGAACTCTACAGAATCTTTTTGGAGCAATAACCTTATTTGACTCTCGAAATCGTCAGGCCATCGCGAATGGGCAATAGCACGGTTTCAACTCTTTCGTCCTGATTGATCAATTTATTGTACTTAATTAAAGCCGCAGTATCTTGATCTTTTAATTTTGGTGGCTCAGTTACCTTTCCGCTCCACAGCACATTATCGGAAAGTATTACGCCTCCAGGATTCATTTTATCGATAATGGCATTAAAATAATTTGAATAATTGGCTTTGTCAGCATCAATAAAAACCAGATCAAAGGGCCCTTGGATTTCAGGAAGGATATCCAAAGCCTCTCCAACATGTTGAAAAATTTGACCACCATATGCTGATCGGTTAAAATATTTTCTCTGAAAATCATAGAGCTCTTCATTGTGGTCAATGGTATGAAGGGTTCCTCCCTCAATCATTCCCTCTGCCAGACATAGCGCAGAATATCCTGTATAGGTACCAATTTCAAGTAGGGTTTTAGGCCCCACCAGTTTCGAGATCATTGACAAAACCCTTCCTTGAAAATGCCCACTGATCATTCGAGGAACAAGTGCCTTTTGCCAGGTCTCTTTAAAGAGTTCGGCAAGAAGCTCTGGCTCGGGTTGAGAATGTTCGACGGCGTATTTATCTATATGTTCGGGTAAAAAATTCATAGTTACTATTTATAAAATGGGAGCAATTAATCGGGCAATGGAACAGAGTACTTTAATATACCATGGCCTGTTTCTTAAATCTTTCATTTGCAATTTATAACAATCCTTCAAATCTTCTTCAAAATGGAACTTGAGTTTTTTAGCCAGCTCTTCGTTGTAGATAAAAGCGTTGACTTCGGCATTCAGACTAAAGCTCCTCTGGTCCATGTTCGTACTTCCCACGGTTGATATTTTGGAATCTACGATCATGGTCTTGGAATGCATCATTCCCTTAGTATAAAAGTAAACCTCAACCCCACTGAGCAGCAAATCCTTTAAGTAAGTCTGGGATGCAAAGAAGGCAGTTCTTATATCTGTTTTTTCGGGGATGATCAATTTGATGGAAATTCCGCTTTTAGCAGTAATTTTAAGGGCATTGAAAATGGAATCATCCGGTATAAAATAGGGTGTAGTAATCAAAATTTCTTCCCGTGCGCAAGTGATCATTCCAAAAAAGGCTTCCATAATAGTTTGGTTGCCCTTCCCGTAATCGCTTCCTAAAATGCTGGTAGGTATCTGGTTCGCTATTTTATGCCTGTTTTCAAATTGAACTTCTTTAAGATCAATTTTTTCACCACTGACAAAAAACCAGTCACTAATAAATAAATATTGTAAATCAATGACCGCCTCACCTTTGATCATTAAGTGTGTGTCACGCCAGTAGGGGCCTGATTGATTTGGGTTAATGTATTTATCTTTTAAGTTGATACCTCCAAGGAATCCCGTTTCATTGTCGATCACGACAATTTTTCTGTGATTTCTGTAATTTGCTTTATGCGCAAGCCTTGAAAACAGTACCGGCATATAAGGAAATGCCCGAACCCCTGAAAGTTTTAATCTGTTCAGCCCTGTTTTACTGATGGAACTTCCTACATCGTCATAAATGAGCTTAACCTGAACCCCTTGTCGGGCCTTGGAACATAAGATAGAAAAGATTTCATTGCCAATCGAATCATCTTTGACGATGTAATAATCTAAATGAATGCTAGTCTGAGCTTTTAAGAGCTCTTCTTTAAGAACAGGAAATTTTTCCTCCCCGTTGTTGAGCACCTTTATTTCATTGTTATGAGTAAAACTTACCTGTTCAATATTATAGAAAAGTACGGGAAGTTTTTTGTAATCAAATGATGGACTGGTCTTG
>CP070731.1:1877633-1879700 GCA_020347545.1 Flavobacteriaceae bacterium
TGCTTATGGAAATAAATTGCTGCATTGTTGGTTGGTACCTGATACCAAGTGCTTTAATGGTACTGAAATTGCCAGTCAGGACAAATCAACAATGTGTCAAACTTGTCCTGTGTTCTCATCGCAGGATGCAAATTCCATTGAGGGAATTTTGCTTATAGATAATTCTGAATCGAAAAAGTCTATCGATGAGAAGACTATTACTATACTTTCAGTTATTGCTCATGCAGTCGGTATTGCGATCAATAACTCAAAAACATACTCGAGTGTTTTGCTGGATTCAATCCATGATGAATTAACAGGACTACATAATCGCCGGTATTTTAATGAACGCCTCATTGACGAGGTGGACAGAGCTAAACGTTATGAGAATATACTTAGCCTTTTGTTATGCGATATTGACCATTTCAAGAATGTCAATGACACTTATGGACATCCAGTTGGAGATGAAGTTCTGATTTGGCTTGGCAATGTTTTTCAAAACAAACTACGTAAAACAGACGTAGTGGCACGTTTTGGAGGAGAAGAGTTTGCTGTCGTTCTTCTTAATACTGAAAAGAATAAAGCGTTTGAGATTGCTGAAAATTTAAGAATTGCTATCGCTGACTCGTACTTGCCAGAGTACCAAAAGGTTAAGGTGACTATCAGTATTGGTATCTCAACTCTCGGGGTAGACTCAAATTCTTTTGATGGCTTAATTAATCAAGCTGACAAAGCTTTGTATCATGCCAAATCAAAGGGACGCAACATGGTGTGTACAGTTTAACCAATTGTTATTAGGGTGACAAAACTCAACATAATTTCTGCAAATATTAAACGGCCAGGGCGGTCAATTCACTACAAACAATGGCAAGGATGTTTTCTTTCCTCTACCGCAAGGAGTCGATTTTGACACTTAATAAAAAGAACTGTTGGGAATATAAAAAGTGCGGTCAGGTTCCCGGAGGGAACCAGGTCAATAAACTCGGTATATGTCCTGTAGTAAAAGATTCTAGGCTGGACAAGGTTCACGGAGGAGTAAAAGCCGGGCGGGCCTGCTGGGTGGTGGCTGGTACTTTATGCGGGGGAAAGGTCCAGGGGGTTTTTGCACAGAAATACAAAACCTGTAAGGATTGCGATTTTTATAAAAAAGTGCTGGCCGAGGAAAGCAGTAAATTTGTATTGACCCTAGAGTTGATGGAGCGCCTGAAAAAATCTAAATAACATTTAATATTGTTAAGTGGAATTAGCCTAAAAACGGGCAAAACTATGGCAAGGATGTTTCTTCTCTTCAACCAAGGGTTTATGTGCCCAAAAATTATTTGATCCAGCCCTTCAAGTTATTCAAGGACCTCCAGGGTTCCTTTCATGCCTTTTTCACTATGATTCTCAAAAAATAACAGTTTTTTGTTGCAGTAAATTGGGTACTTGCCAGGCTTGGTGGGGGTAAAGGTAATGATCTGTGGGTCGATGGAGAGATTTTTGGCAAATTCTATGCCAGTTTCCGGCGATTTCATGACTATATTATGCGGGACAATTCCAGGTTCCTTGGTAACTGTCAACTCTACAGGCACGTTAGCCTTCACGGTGATATAGTTAGGATCAAAATAATATCCCCCGCCCACTATTTCTACCCTCTGGACACCGTCCTGATCGATTGTCGCTGTATACTCCTTAATCTGATTTGATTTATCCTCACCAAGGGAAAAAGAGACGGACAATAGCGAGAAAATTATAGTCAGAATCAGATATATTATATGACTTTTCATCACAAACTCCTTTTGACATATTGGCCAATATTCTTTCAGCTGGTTGCTATGACAAATATTGATTTTGTAAATATGTTTTTAAAACCTAATTTTCATTATCCTTAAATAAGGGACTGCCAACGCTTTACGGTGGCCTATTATGTAAAACTTTACAAGTCTTGACTTCCGAAAATTGAAACATCCTGCAACGAGTTTTGACTTTTGCCACCTTGCCCAAGATTCAAGCCTATAAACCATTATCTTGACTGCCGAGTTACGCTTCCTGCTATAAATCTATAGTCGTCAATTCTGCCTGAAATGTGAAGATGTATAGTGGATATGT
>CP070731.1:1879800-1881358 GCA_020347545.1 Flavobacteriaceae bacterium
ATTGAAAATATCAATGGCATCCTGATCTCCACTGGCCCTTAAAGCATTATTATCCTTGATCCAGGCCTGTAACCACTCATTTGATCGTTTTTCCGCGATTCCACCTAACGGAGGCCCAATAAGCTTCTTGTCCAACTTGTGACAAGCTGCACAATTCGTATTGAACAACTTCTTCCCGTTCGCGGGATCCCCTTGCTGGGCACTAAGACTAAATGAGATTAAAAAGAGGAAAGAAAGGCCGGTTAGGAATTTCTTAAATGTACTGCTGGGCATTACAATTTTCATTTGCATCGTTTTCGTTATATTAAAAGACCCCTGACAGGCCGCAAAAATATTCCTGGATTGATAAAATCATGACAAATATCATGTTCAATCAAAAGATTGTGCAAAAATACATTTTCTTCCGTTTAGACAAAGTATTAATATTCTGTTAATATTAATTTATAATCATTCTAAATAAGAATAAAATACCTTTCTAAAAATATTGTTTTAGATTTGTAAAAAATATATTCAATGCAGGATTTTTTGAAATACCGCTGGTGCTTTTTTTTTATTTGTTTTGTCTCTTTGCACTTCAGCGTTTCAGCCCAAAACAAAGAGGGTACGGTTCGGATCGAAACCAGTGCCCATGTTGATGAAATGTTAGCCCAGAAAAAAGATTACAACAAATCCCTTGAAACTTTTCAGGGGTATAAAATCCAGATTTACTACGGAAGTGAAAAAGAATGTTATGAGGTGAAGGACGAATTTTCGGCACTTTTCCCTGATATTTCAACTTCGATCATTTTCAGTACTCCTCAATGGAAATTGCAGGTGGGAAATTACAGAACAAGGCTTGATGCGGACAGAGCCATTGTCAATATCAAAAAAGAATATCCGGGGGCAATAGTTCTTGCCACCGAAATTGAAATTGAATAACAGGTTCCTTAAAGAATCCATTGATCATGAACGAATACCTCGATGCCTCAAACAAAAATCTGAATCCGGAAGAATTTGATCTGGAAAAGAAATTAAGGCCATTATCCTTTGACGATTTTGCGGGCCAGGAACAGGTTCTTGAAAATTTGAAAATTTTTGTGGAAGCGGCGAACCAAAGGGAAGAAGCTCTTGACCATACTCTTTTCCACGGACCTCCGGGATTGGGAAAAACAACCCTTGCCCATATTATTGCCAATGAACTTCAGGCCAACATTAAAGTCACTTCGGGCCCGGTTTTGGACAAACCCGGCGATCTGGCCGGATTGCTTACAAATCTTGGGGAACGAGATGTCCTGTTTATCGATGAGATCCATCGATTGAGCCCGGTTATCGAAGAATACCTTTATTCTGCCATGGAAGATTATAAGATTGATATCATGATCGAATCCGGTCCTAATGCCAGAAGTGTTCAAATCAATTTGGAACCTTTTACGCTTATAGGTGCAACGACACGTTCGGGACTCCTGACAGCCCCAATGAGAGCTCGGTTCGGCATTAGCAGTCGATTGCAATACTACAGTACGGAGTTACTGACCCATATCATTCAAAGAAGTGCAGGAATACTTCAGGTGCCGAATTC
>CP070731.1:1881458-1883915 GCA_020347545.1 Flavobacteriaceae bacterium
TTGAAAAGCAGTCTTCGTATATCAATTCCAAGAATTTTAAAATACCAAAGTCGGCCAAGACCATTATTGACCCTATTGACACTTCTTTAATCGAGAAAGAGTTGAAAGTTCTGGACCAAATGGACGCTTTGTTGTTCACCAGTAAAATTTACCGAATTTATCTGGCAAATAGTGAGGATATACCCAATACACTTAAGGAGATCGGGAGGCTCCGTGAAGTAACGTTCAGAGAGGTGGGGGAAGGGACCAACAAGGCCTTGGATCTTGACAAATTTGACAGGTTTTACAAACATCTCTTTTTATGGGATGCCAGTCAGAAACAACTTGTGGGAGCTTACAGAATGGGGCTGGGACAAGAGATTTTTAATAAATACGGTATCGAAGGGTTCTATGTCAATGAACTTTTTAAGATCGAAACGGAGCTTTTTGACATGATGGAGTCTACGATAGAAATGGGCAGGGCCTTTATTATCAAATCGTACCAGCAGAGGCCCATGCCATTATTTTTATTATGGAAAGGGATTGTTCACGTGACATTAAGATACCCTGAACATAAATTCCTAATGGGGGGAGTGAGTATCAGTAACAAGTTTTCCAATTTTTCGAAATCCCTGATGATCGAATTCATGAAGTCCCATTATTACGATCCGTTTATCGCTCAATATGTAAATCCCAAACAGGAGTACAAGGTGAAACTGAACCTTGCTGACAAGGACTTTGTTTTTGATTCAGCCAAGGCAGACATGAATAAATTTGACAAGATCATCGATGAACTTGAACCCGGTGATCTCAGGCTTCCGGTACTCATGAAAAAATATGTCAAGCAAAATGCAAGATTGATCGCGTTTAATGTAGACCCGAAATTCAATAATGCAGTGGACGGACTGATGTATATTCGGATTGCGGACATACCTGACAGCACAGTGAAACCGGTTATGGAAGAGTTTCAGGCCGAGCTTGAGCGTAAACTTAATAATGAAAAAGAGGCTAATTAAGCATTGCTTCGAATTTTCTACGGGTGATGACAACCCCTGATTATAGTCAGAACCAGGGTTTTCTTCCTACCTGATAAGTCTGGTAGAATTCCTCATCCGTTTTGGTGAGGTAAACAATTCCTTCAATAAGACCTACAAGAGCTACAAGTCCGGCAAGAAATCCTAGGCTCAGCATGCTGACGATGAGCATTATTATTCCCTCTTTTTGGTAGCCAAGAATAAATTTATGAATACCCAGGGCTCCGAAAATTATGGCAACGATTCCTGCCACGATCCTTTTACTTTCTTGCTCTGAACTTATTTGCTCATAAGCTTCTTTTGCACTTTCAGTGAACTCTGAAGCGGTGCTTTTCACTTCCTCTTGAAAATCCTGGGTATTTTCATCGATTTCTTTGGCTATTTTACCCGCCTTTTCCTTTATTTTTTTGGCACTTTCCTCGATATCTTTTTTCAGATCTTTCATAGGGTCCTTTTTGTTGTCTGACGTATCCATTGCCTTGAATTTTTGAAGTGGATTCTCTCAAATTTAAAGATTTTAATAATCATTTCCTATTCTTTGAGGTTCTTTAAATTTTACTACTTTTGGAGGATAAGGGACAATTTATGCAAAGCAAAGAAAAAGTCGCAGTTATAGGGGGAGGAAGCTGGGCCACCGCAATCGTAAAGATGCTATGTGAGAACCTTGATGAAGTGGGATGGTATATGCGAAGCCATTATATTATTGAACATATTAAAAGGAATAAGCACAACCCGAACTACTTGAGTTCGGCTTATTTTGATCCTCAGAAATTACACTTTTCAGAAGATATAAATAAGATTATCGAGTATGCTGATTATTTGATCTTTGCGGTACCTTCGGCTTTTCTTCAGTCTGAACTTGACAAGATCAAGGTTCCGCTGGAGGATAAAATCATTTTTTCAGCGATTAAAGGTATTGTACCTGAATCGGGCCTTATTGTAGGGGAGCATTTTCACAATGTATTGGGAGTTCCTTTTGAAAATATAGGGGTCATTACCGGCCCCTGCCATGCTGAGGAGGTCGCCATGGAAAGACTTTCTTATCTTACAATTGCCTGTCAGGACGAGAAAAAGGCCAAAATTTTGGCGGAGAAATTGTCGAGCCGTTATATCAACACGAAAATTTCAGATGATATCATTGGTACGGAATATGCGGCCATGCTCAAGAATATATTTGCGATTGCTGCGGGTATAGCACATGGCCTGGGCTATGGAGACAATTTTCAGGCCGTACTCATGTCGAATGCGGTCCGGGAAATGAAGCGTTTTATCAAAAAGATCCATAAGATGAAACGCAACATCAATAATTCCGCTTACCTGGGAGATTTACTGGTAACGGGATATTCCACCTTCAGCCGAAACAGAATGTTCGGAAACATGATTGGAAAGGGTTACACCGTGAAATCAGCCATGTTTGAAATGAGTATGGTAGCCGAGGGATATT
>CP070731.1:1884015-1886794 GCA_020347545.1 Flavobacteriaceae bacterium
TCCAAATAGCTAAAATTTTAAATTCGCCTGCTTCTAAATTTTCATCAGGGAATATATTAATGGTTATTGGTCCAGAGAATTGTATTCCTGCTGAGTGTCCTGCTTCTGCCAAGTTGTTCTGCAAATCTTCTATAAGGTTTTGGTTTGACCTAATTTCGTTCACAAAATTGGCAGGTACATTGAGAGAGAATATATTTGGTGCTACCAAGTTGTTCTCAGAATCGAAACGAATTTTGTTCTCCATTGCTTGAATCAATTCAAAAATTAACCGTTTCTCAACCCGAGTTGATCCAAGAATACGATCGGTGCTATCTTCTACTATTTTCTGTAAATATGTTTCTATTTGTTTTAGTTGTTTTTTCATTTTCTATATTTTAGTATATTTGCTGTTTTTGAGGAAGTTTATTTATAATGGTTTTAGAAAAAACAAACGGCCTCTCAGGCCGTTTGTTTTTTGGGGGCGCCGTGGCAATTCTTATCTGTTGATAAGGAGGGTTGCCACGGCGCCGAGTCTACTACTACAGCTACTACTCATGAGCAACACCTCCTTTACAGTGGGATGGCAAAAGGATATGTAACTGAGATTATTTTTCCATATTTTGTTCGATATGTCAATCTTAACGACTACTTTTCCCTGTAAAGGTAGGGGCAGTAATTGAATATATAGTACAAAGTCTACTATCAAGAATGCGGCTTCGAATGCGAGGATCCATATTTTCTATTTCATCGGATGTGGTTATTACAGTTGGTAACTGGCCATTGTATCGGTAGTTAAACAGTTGATATAACTTTTCTTTGACCCAGGGCGTCATGGATTGAGTCCCAAGGTCATCTAAAATTAATAAGGGTGCGGATTTGATTTCATCAAATCTGCGGTCATAGGAGATCGGACTATTTGGATTGAATGTAGACCTTAGATGGTCTAATAGATCAGGCACAACTACAAATAGTGGTTGTTTTCCAGCAGAAGCCTGAAAATTGGCCACCGCAGCTGCCAGGTGCGTTTTACCATTACCATAGGTGCCAGTGAGTACTATCCATCCTTTAGGTGTGTTAGCGAACCTGTGGACAGCTTTGAATACTTTCTCTAAGTTTTTCACCTGGTCAGCCGATAGGCCTTCTGATTTCCTGAATTTAAATGTTTCAAACGTTTGGCTTCCGTGTAGGGCTAAGGTTGAGAGTTCGTGGAAACCAGTGCTTTCCATCGGCCTGCGGTAATCAGGTGCGAGAATGTGGACTTTTGTCACCAGCTCCGGATCTTCTAACCTCGAACGAATTCGGCCTTCAATTTGATCTAAATCCAAGTTCGTAGTGATTACCATTGGTAACTTGTTTATGTAGCGGTAATTAATTATTTGAAATAATTTTTCCTGAGCCCACTCAGTGGCGTTTTGGGTACCGAAGTCATCCATGATTAACAAAGGGCTTTTTCGAATATCCTCAAACCTTTCTTCGAAATTAGGGCCCGAACCACTATATGAATAGCGTAGTGTATCAAGAAGATCTGGGACTGTAATAAATAGTGTTTTTATGCCAAGAGACACTGTAAAATTAGCAATTGCAGCGGCTAGATGGGTTTTTCCACAGCCATATTTACCTCTTAACAACAACCATCCTTTAAGGTTCTGAGAAAAATGTTGAGATTGGTTATAAGCGGATTCCAAGGAATCCGCTTGATGTTCTCCTAACCCAATGCGGCCACGAGGATTGAAATTCTCAAAGGTGAGTTCTTTAAGTTCATTAAGTTGACTGAAGGAAAATAGTATGTTTTGATCGTGTTGAGAAATCTCATCCTTTCTGCATGTGCAGATTTCAACCTTTCCAAATTCAGGATGTCCTAGAGGGTAGTCTAATCTTGTGTAGCCTAGCCCTTGGCAAATTTCGCAATCAGGGTCACCAGCACCTTTAATGTTCGATGAAATCGGAAAATTCTCCTTTGATATATCTTTCCGGGTCATCTTCTTTTTCAGATTTTTTGCTGCGTCTTCTATCGGTTCTGTCATTTCTTCCCTCTTTTTGCCAATTTTGGAGAATAGCTTCTATGTAACGAAGTTTCCTGACATTATTTTTTATTGCTTCTTCGAAAGCTTCTTCGATCCAAATCAGCGGATAAAGGTTTTCAATTTCTTTTAGGGCATCGGCAATCAATGGAGTAATCGGCCCAATGTTTTCTTCATAGAGTGTAAAAACATTTGGGAATTCAAGATCAAGCCGAATAGGATACGATTCATTGTTTGTTTTTTCCCATTTTCCTATCTGAATAGCCCTGATAATATTTTTCCCTTCTGATGTGTTTAGAAGATAAATATCAAGGTTTTTGTTATCTATAGTTACCATAGCTGTTAGCAAAAGGTTTTGTTCAACAGACAATTTGAGGCCGTGTTTAAGTGACTCTATTTGAGATGCTTTGGTTTTACCAAGGCCATCCATAAAAGTGGTGTCTTCCGTAAAGCCTTTGAATGTGACGTAGGCTTGAGGGAACTCGCTCCTGCTGTGCCTCCAAAACACGTAAAGAAGAATTTTTAATTGGGCTAAATCATTTACTTCTTTCAGTGCTTTGGTAAAGAAGGAAATAGGAATCGAAGTTAACTTTTCATTTTCAAAGGAAAAACCTGGGAAATTCTTTTCCATTCAATTGACCTTAATTATATTGGCGGATCAATCTGGAATGTGGCCGCGTCGACAAATTGGGCAAGGTGCTCCCGGAAGACAAGATGAACACTACCTGTCGGGCCGTTGCGGTGTTTAGCCACGATAATTTCTGCTACATTTTTTAGGA
>CP070731.1:1886894-1890730 GCA_020347545.1 Flavobacteriaceae bacterium
CACGGCTGAAGGTCAAACAATTCTTGCAGAGAACGTATGGAACGTGCTTCAGACCATGATTTGAAACCGGCCTTTAATTGTGGAGATCAATTTTTTGCACCAAAATAATAAGCCAACCCAAAATTGAGCGAAAGGAGATCCAGTTTAAAGTCTACATTATGCGAATCCGTTACTAACTCATTTCCCTCATTGTCAATGGTTGTGGACCGTTCGTATTCGTACCCGAGCACATCCAGTTGAATTTCGAATGCAAAATTTTCAATGGCAAAAAAGTTGATTCCAGGACTAATTCCGATACCAAACATAAATTCATCAGTGTTTTCCTGTTCAGTAAGTTCTTGATTGTTATAACTTTTGACTTCAGTATCTCCAAATCCTAAATCCATTTTAATTTCATTAAAAAAACTGAGTCTTTGATTTTTAGACAAAGGATAGTAGGTTCGTAAATAGGGTGAGATGATATTTTTATTCGTCACGGATTCACTGTTAAGCGTATCCAACAGGATGATTCCTCTGCCTTCTGATTTATCTCTTCCATGAGTGATCCCCAGTCCAACAAAACTGTAATTTCCTATCGAATATCCACCTTTTATCTTCACTTCGTAATTAAATGACTCCCCTTCAATTATTTTGTCAAAACCGATATATTTATTTCCGCTTTTTAAATTTTCATCTTCAATGTTGAAGGTCAGGGCGGTAAACCATTTTCCCTTGTGAAAGGGCTTAAAATCTTCATTGTAATATTCAAACATCAATTCTACAGGGGATAATTTTTCTTTTTGCTGAGCCGTAACAAAATTTATGGAAGTTAAAATCAGGACCAACGAGAGTAAAAGATTTTTCATAGGATAGTATGATTGGTTATTCTAATTGTAAATATAGAATTTTTAAATACTTGGTCTAACTTTTCCTATATGCTGGATTCTGGTAATATTATGTTAATAAATTCTTCGGTTACCCTTTAATGTCATTGGTTTTTGGTATTATTGTTTTTGATTCATCGGTAAAGAAGGCATTTTTTATCCAATGAGATGAAAGAAAAGAGATTTGACCTTAATGAAAAGAATTCTCCCTGTTGTAGTGTTTCTTTTTCTGGCTTTGGGTAGCAACCTTTTGGCACAGGAAAGGATTCTGCTGAATGGTGTAATTCAAAGTGATTCGGTTCTTTTACCAGATATACATATACTTAATTTAAGCAGTCGTCAGGGAACTATAAGTAGTTTTGACGGAGAGTTTAGAATCTCAGCTAAGGTAAATGATACCCTGATATTTTCAGGAATTCAATTCCATACGCTGGGATTGATAGTAGATGAGCAAATCATAGAAAGGAAATATTTGAAAATAGAGCTAAAGCCTAAAATTGAAGAATTGAGTGAAATTGAATTAAAAGGGCATGATCTTGACGGCCTCTTTTATATTGATACCAAAAGAATGAGAGATTCGCTTCCTTTGGTGACCGATGAAGCAGTGGATTTTTCAAACCAGGGATATGATGACCCCACAAGTGGGAATTATGTGGTTCCCTCAGCCAATATTTTGAACTTAGTCTCGATGATCGGAAAAAAGAAACGGAAGGAGAATGCCGAGAAAAATAATTTGATTCAGGAAAAGCGCCAGGCTCCTGCAAAATTGAGAAAGGAGTTGGGAGATGAGGTGTTTGTTTCTCAAATGGGTATTCCTAAAACGCATATCGAGCCTTTTATTCGATATTGTCAAAAGAAAAAAATTATTGATCTATACGTAGAAGGAAGGTTGATGGAAGTTATCGATATATTAGTCAAGGAAAAAGATAATTACATCAGGGAACGACTTGATTAAAATTATTTTGAACAATGATATTCCCTATACATGTTAATTGTTTAGCATATCTTTTGAAACCTTATCTTTGCCGGGTGTTAAATTTCAACAGACCTTCATGAAAATTCAATTTTACCTAATTCTTTTACTCTTATTTATTGGAATTCCTCAACAGGTGGTATCTCAAGAAGAAAAACCCAAGGTGGCTTTGGTTTTAAGTGGTGGTGGAGCTAAAGGGATCGCACACATCCCCTTGTTAGAGGCCTTGGATTCTCTGGGTATAGTGCCGGATATTGTTATTGGTACCAGTATGGGAAGTGTTGTCGGAGGCTTTTATGCTGCAGGATTTTCTGGAGACAGCATATCACATATCGCTCATACAGCGGACTGGTCAGAATTACTTGGAGGTGATATTTCTCTTGATGATGTAAGCATGGAGGAAAAAAGTGAATTTAAAAGACATCTTGTTGATTTTGACATTATTGAAGGGAAGCCTAAGGTTAATTCAGGGTTGTTAAAGGACCAAAAGTTAAGAGAATTTTTGTCGTCTTACACTTATCCTGTGTTTGATATTGATGATTTTGATGATCTTCCTATTCCTTACCGGGCTATGACCACGGATATCGTAAACGGAAAAGAAGTTTTGTTTAAGGAAGGCTCACTGAATCTGGCCATGCGGGCAAGTATGTCAATTCCGGGCGTTTTTGAGCCAGTTCCCTATGAAGGAACCTTGCTTGTTGATGGTGGTGTTTTGAATAATTTTCCCGTTGATGTTGCGAAAGAAATGGGATATGACATCATTATTGGAAGTGATGTTGGTGGAGGAATGCAAAAGAAAGAAGCTTTGAACAGTATACCCTCTTTGTTGTTTCAGGCCGGAATGCTTACAAGTAATTTGAAAAATCCGGCGAATCGTGATTCCTGTGATATACTAATTGATCATATGCCTTATTTAACTTATTCTACCGGAGATTTTACAAAGGCGGCTGAAATATATAAGCAAGGTAAGGAAGCTACGAAAATCAATATGGAGCATTTAGTTGAACTTTCTGAACAACTGAAAGGATTTGAGCAAAGAGAGCATAAGATACCTAAGGTTAAAAATGCATTTATTTTAGATAGTGTATTTTATCATGGCGTTAGTGAGGCAAACCTTGAACTGGTTAAGGCAAGGGCTGACATTCATTCGGGAACTACCTACTCTACGCAAGAATTGATTGCCGGCATTGACAGGGCCATGGGTACCAATCTGTTTAATCAAATAACTTATGATGGAGGGCTTGAGGATGGAAAGCTCGAATTACACTTAACTGGATTCGAAAGGTCTCAAAATGTGATCAAGGGCTCGCTGCATTATGATTCTTACAGAAGTGTCGGGGTCATGGTGAACTATACGGGTCGAAATGTTATCGGCAAGGCTTCAAGATTTCTGGTTACTGCAGATATTGCTGTTCAACCTCGATTTAGGGTACAATATCAAAAATTATTTGGCCCTGAAAAAACCTGGTGGTGGCGCTCCGAGGTTTTAGGAGAATTCTTGGATCAGAAGTTTTTTCTAAAAGGTGAAGTTGCTGATGACTGGAGGTCGAATTATTTTCAATTTGATAATCAGTTCAACAAGAATTTAAATTCACTTCATAGTTACGCAGGGATTGGTCTGAGTTATGAATATTCAAGATTAAAACCTAAAATTGATCCCGACATCAATGATAATATTCTGAGTCTGGAAAAGTATGCCTTCAGTAATTTTGAGGTGGATATTCATTATTTGTTCAGTAAAATGGATCAGGTATATTTTCCAACGAAAGGGACCTTCTTTAGAGCGGGAGCAGCTCGTTCTTTTTTTCATGAGGTAGAAGTGGTTTATTCAGAAGAGGATTTCCAGGATATCAGTGGGCCGACAAATGGGTTCAGTAAATTGAACCTGGATTTTGAACACAGGTGGCGCTTAAATGATAAATTAACCGGTATCGTAGGTTCAAATGTTGCCTTTATTTTTGAAGATGATCTGAAATCGGATGACAACTGGTTCAGTGATT
>CP070731.1:1890830-1894747 GCA_020347545.1 Flavobacteriaceae bacterium
CCATACCGGTACCGGCCAGTTCTTTCATCTCAATTTCTGCTCTTGGCGCTGTATACCAGGTTGCAGGATCATTTTTGTCCTTTTCTTCGAACTCCCATAGAAAATCAGCAGTTTGTATTGCCTGTTCTCTTGGAACCGCATTCTTAATAACGATATAGCCATTATGCATCCAAAAATCCCAATCTTCTTCTGATAGTACCTTTAGAGGTCTTCCATTTGAACGGTCGTTCAAGCTTTTGGCACTGCTGGTTGCAGTTGAAGGATTACCCGGAATCTCTTTATGGTTTTTATTTGGACTTTCTCTTTCTTCGGTATTTTGATTTTGATAGTTCATGATTACATATTTTAATTCATACTCATTAATTCATACACTTTCTACTTTATCATATCTCAAAATTAAAATAGAATTCCAGAGCCTGCTACGCTTATAATGACATTAATTTGAACTATATTAACATAACAAATTAAAAATATTAAATATAAAGCTAATAATGTTTAAATTTGAGAAATGAAAACAGAATTAGAGCATATAAATCCTGAAAAGGGAAGTTCGGTGAGCCTGATGGTCAATCCGAATTTAAGCGACTTTTTTTTCTGGCATTTTCATCCCGAGTTTGAGTTGGTATATATCGAGGGAGCTGATGGAAACAGGCACGTAGGCAAACATCATTCAAAGTTCCACGGGAGCGACCTGGTACTTATAGGTTCTTATATCCCACATTTGAATTTTGATTATGGAATTAAAACTACCTATGAAAAGATCGTTGTACATATTCAGCCGAACTTTCTTAAAAGCACCTTTATGGATACTCCCGAGCTCGGTGCGATCCACAACCTGCTCGAGCTGTCTCAACACGGTCTCGCCTTCGGTTCGGAAACGAAAAATAAACTGGGCCCCAGGCTAAAAAAACTGGAGCATCTGAATAGTTTTGATCTCTTTCTGGAACTGTTGGATATCCTCAATTGTTTGTCTTCTGCTCAGGATGCAGACCTCCTTCACAAAGAAGCCGTGAGAAATCAATTTAACTCCAAGGATAAATACAGGCTCGACAGGATCTATTCCTTTATTGAACTGAATTACCGAAGCCAAATTAAATTAGGGGATGTGGCCGAGATGAGCCATTTAACCAAGCCTGCATTTTGTCGTTATTTTAAGCAGATGACAAAGCTTACCTTTACCCAATTCGTAAATCACTACAGGGTGGATCAGGCTAAAAAACTACTGCTCTCAGGAAGCAATGTAACAGAGGCTTGTTTTTCAAGCGGCTTTGAAAGCCTTTCTTATTTCAACAGGACCTTTAAAAAGATCACCGGAACAAATCCGGTGTCTTTTCGGTCCAGATATCAAAATCGGTGAATTTATAAGACTACCTTCTTCGGCCACCGCCGCCTCTCATTGCACCACTTGATCTCGAACGATTGTAGTTACTGGAACCCTGGCTCCTGCTTTGATAGGACCGGTTGAGATTTTGACTGGTAGAAGGTTGCGTACTCGATCTATTTCGCTGCTGAGTTGAAGATCTTTGTTGATTTTGAGTGGTAGAAGGGCGTTGCTGATTTTGAGTTGTGGACGGGCGCTGCTGAGCCTGTCCCGAAGAAGCTCGATTTGTGTTTGACTTATTGTCGAATCCACCACTTTTATTTCTTTGATAAACATTACCATTTCGATCAGAATACATATTGTTTGGCTTGGTGGAAGGCCTGGCCTTACTGTTTACATTTCTTGTCGAGCGATCGTTCGTCCGGGCCACTCCGTTCTGTCGGTTATTGTATACGTTGCGTTGGGCATTGTTTCGGGTTGTCGAAGCATAGCCTCTTCTGTATCCCGCTGCTCTACCGGCGGCATAACCCCTTCTATACCCATGTCTGTACCCGTGCCTGTATCCTCTTGCTCCCCAATACCCATAGCGGTAAGGGTGAAACCTCCAGCTCATCCATCCAAAACTAAACCCGAATGAAAACCCCCATCCCGAATAAGGATTCCAGTGGACACCAAATCCAAAGGTCACAGGTCTCGGATAATAATAATATCTGTACCAGGGATAGTAGTAATAACCTGTTCCATAAACAACAACCCCGCTGTACACATAGGAGTAAGTATATCCGGGAAGATACCCCACATAAACGACCTCAGGTGTCGAATCATAAACATAGGTGTATTTTACGTTATAAACCGGGCATTCAGGCGGTATATTGTCGATGTCATCAGGCCTGCTGTCTGATACGTCCCACGGGCCTTTGGCTGAATCTGATACAAACCAAACTGCATTATCAACACAATAATATTTACCCTCGATCAATAACACTGATTTGTCCGTATTTTTAGCGTAGGACATACTGGTCCCCTCAATGGCTTCAAATTCAGGTTCTCCGTCATAACTGACTTCAACAGTAGCTGTTTTACGATCTATTGTCGCAGTCTGTGGAATAGATTGCTCCAGTAAAGCAGTCTGTGCTTCCGGAGTGCCAGGTATGCTCGACCTAACGGTTGTCATTTCTGACTCCTCAGGAATCTTTTCAAATCCTGCAGGAAGATCACCCGGTTCCTGAAATTTCCAGTCACCGTCTTCAAGTGATTTTGAATAATACCAACGGCCTCCAATCAATACATAATGCATTTGAGAAGGGATGTCCATGATGATATCACTTTCAGAGTTTGCCACATAAAGCAGATTGGTCCCCTCAATAGGTTTGTAATCGATGTCACCGTTTACCTGGATCAATTCGGCAGGCTCCGTATCAATAATAATGGCCGGGGCCGTTTCATAAGTACCTGCATTAGGATCTTTTTCCTGTTCCTCAAGGTTGTCTTTGGCAAATTTTTCAATTTTGGAAGGTGGCTTTTTGATGCTTTCCCATCCATTTAAAATGGCATCAGAGCTATACCAGAATTCACCTCCATTGATGTAGTATTTACCCTTTTTAGGATCTTTAACAATGAAAAAACTGGTATTGACAACATATTCCAGACCCGAATTTTCATCTTTTTTTAGAATGGGTTCTCCGTCGATCATGAGTAGTACCGAGGGATCTTTTCTAAAATAAATATTTGGAGGATCATTTTTGAACTGGTCCGTGAGTTCCTTGAGATTCTCAACTTCTTCCAAACTGGCAGCAAGTCGATCCATGGACATATCCATGTTCCATGATTCCATCTCATCCTCCAGTACTTTTGAGAATTGCCTGGTTTTTTCCTCATCAACAATATCCGGGAAGTGCGTCCTGGTAATGTCCATTTTTTCAAGGGTAACGATCCGGGATTCTTTATTCGTAGATAATGTTGCCTTAAACCAGACGGCTCCAAATATCATGTCCTTGTTCTCTTGTTTTAAGGTGATGGCCATTCTCCCTTCGAGGAAGTTCCCTGAGAGTGATTCGAGTTGTGGTTGATAGAGTGTTACTATCGTTTTGTTTTTGGTTTCAAGTTCCTTTGGCCATTCAAAGGCATCTTCTGAATCCTGGGCCAGCAGGTCAGTATGTATAAAAGCAAGAAAAAAACAAACAAAGGCAACAAGGAGTGAATAAGGTTTCATAATATTTTATTGGTATTTCTCGGAAAGAACCGTTAATGTACTAAAATACTAATTAAAATAGTCCTCTGCAAGATTTAAACTTCCAATAAAATTGCTCCGAAAAGTATTTTTCAGTTTAAAAATAAACCTGGATATAGCCGTTTTTAAGTATTACAAATTTCTGAAAATAATGAAATCAGTAATTCTTGTAAAACGAAATTAATCGGTTATGCAATTGCTGCTGAATGGGCTTTGTAAACTCTACAAATAACTGTTGTGGAGGAGCCGGGTTGATTCTTCGATTGCTACATATAAGGCTTTGTTCCTCGGTTAGCGCCCTTTCATCTCCGTTAAACTGTCCCCATTCATGGAACCACACAAATTCTCCCGGAAAGTCCTGATAGA
>CP070731.1:1894847-1896250 GCA_020347545.1 Flavobacteriaceae bacterium
TGTGGAAGCTTGCTTGCCTTGCGCTTGGCTCAAAGGGGATATACCGTGACGGTTTATGAAAGTAGACCCGATTTGAGAAAGGTAGACATTTCTGCGGGGCGCTCCATTAATCTGGCATTGTCAGATCGGGGGTTTAAAGCCTTGCGTCTTGCTGGAGTTGAGGAAAAAGCCAGGGAAATTTGCATCCCTATGTACGGGAGATTGATGCACGATAATGAGGGCAAAACTTTTGCATCCAATTATTCCGGCAGAGAAGGGGAGTACATCAACTCAATTTCCAGAGGAGAATTAAACGCGATTTTATTGAATGAGGCGGAATCTCACGACAATGTTACGATTCATTTCAATGCAAAATGCCTGTCCGTTGATTTTGAGAAAAAAGTAGCTGATTTTAAAAGTTATACAACGACAGAAGAATTTTCGGTTGATGCGGATGTTATATTCGGGGCAGACGGTGCTGGATCCGTACTTCGCAAAAGTTATTATTTGGAAAAGAAGTTCTTGTTCAGTTATAGCCAGGAGTATTTGTCACATGGATATAAAGAGCTGGAAATACCAGGAGACAAAGATGGAAAGCATAAAATAAGTAAAGATCATTTGCACATATGGCCAAGAGGTGAATATATGCTGATTGCTTTGCCGAATCTGGATGGAAGCTTCACAGTAACTTTGTTTCTGGGAAATGAGGAAGGAACGTATAACTTCGAAAGCCTTTCATCTCGGAAAAAAATAATTGATTTCTTTCACAGCCAATTTCCGGATGCTCTAGCTCTGATACCGAACATAGACCAGGAGTTTGCAAATAATCCGACAGGGGCTCTCGGAACGGTGAAATGTTCTCCATGGCATTACAAAGGAAATACATTGCTCATTGGAGATGCGGCTCACGCAATTGTGCCATTTTACGGACAAGGCATGAATGCCTCATTTGAGGATGTTTACGTTTTGGACCAGGTTTTGAATGAATTTGAAGGTGATTGGGATCGTGTTTTTAGTACATTTCAAAAAAGAAGAAAAATAGATACGGATGCCATCGCAGATTTGGCAGTGGAGAATTATTATGAAATGCGAGATCATGTTTCGAATCCATTGTTTAAAGAAAAGCGCAAGATTGAAACGGCTTTGGAAAAGGCTTTTCCAACAACATATTTTTCTAAGTATTCCATGGTCACGTTTGATGAAAATATAGGATACAGCCAAGCAATGACAAAAGGACGAGCGCAAGACAAGGCTTTGCTGAATATGATTGCTGACAATGAGGTTCCAACCGAACTGGATCTATCAAAAGAAGAGTTGTCAAGAATATTGATCAAAGTGCAAGAGGAAACTTCTGCTATTATGGAAGAAGATAAAATTGCGGGCCTCAAGTAGAGGTTCTGGTGAAAATTGGAGTAAAAAGATTG
>CP070731.1:1896350-1902545 GCA_020347545.1 Flavobacteriaceae bacterium
GATCACCGCTTTGGGTTGTCTCCCGAATTTCCAATCTGGCTCAATATCCTGGGCTTCATTTTGATTGTGATCGGATACAGCTTTGCCGGATGGGCTTTGATAGAGAACCGTTTCTTCTCAAGCGTAGTCCGGATCCAGACAGACCGTGGGCATAAGGTTTGTGACAGTGGCCCGTATCGGTTTGTAAGACATCCGGGTTATGCCGGGAACATTCTGGCCCTGCCTGGAATTATGCTGGCTTTGGGCTCGGTTTGGACATTTATTCCAGCGATAGCAGCTTTGATCATTACCCTAATAAGGACCATTCTGGAAGATAAAACTTTACAAGAGGAATTGCCGGGATATATGGACTATATCATTCGTGTCCGTTATCGATTGATTCCAAAAATCTTTTAAGAGGAACAAAATCACAATCTTTCTTTTATAAAGGCATTATCCTTTTCAAATATTTATAAACATGCTGTTTATTAGCTTAAATACAGTACTTCGCATGAATGTCGTAAATATGTCATGTTCATGACGACATCGGTGTCATGGTAAATGGACTACTTTTAGATCAAATAATTAAACATTTAGATCTTGATGAAAAACGATAAAGAAAATACTGCTGAACAGACATTGTTTCAAGAAGCAATTCATCATGCAAAAACACCTGTGATCATTGCTCTTTTTCTTACACCCGTTCGCTTTACCCTCGAATTATTAGGAGTTCCGGAAAATTTCATTTTTATTGTTGGATTATTGTGGTTCACCATAGGGATCTCTATTTACTGGGGAATCAGATTTTATCAAAATGAACGATTTTTAAAATTGCTTCTGTTAAGCCTGGTCATATATTCCCCAATATCAAGAATTCCTGTGGCTATGGCGTGGTGGATCGATACTAATTGGCAATTAGGTACACATTACGGACTATATTTTGATACATTTGGACAAATATTATTGAATCAAGTTTTCTACGGGTCACTACTTCAAATAATACCCGGATTTATAACAGGTTCAATAGCGTTTGTTATTATGCAAAATAGAAGGCCCAAAAATTACTTAGATAATACGATCAACAATGAATAAAAATCATCTAGCGATACGAGTAAAGGAACTGAGAAACCAAAAAGGGATGTCTCAAGAGTTTCTGGCCGATGAATCGGGCTTAAGTCTTAGGACGATTCAACGAATAGAAAATGGCGAAACCAATCCAACGGGAGATTCTCTTAAAAGATTATCAAATGCCTTCAATGTGAGTCCGGATGAGTTGATTGACTGGGCCATAAAAGAAGATAAACGATACTTGGTCAATCTTAATCTTTCTGCCCTGACTTTTCTGTTTTTTCCATTGCTGGGGGTATTGGTTCCTTTTATGTTGTGGACCTCAAAGCGTGGCAGGATTAAAAATATTGACAAATTGGGAAAAGACCTGTTGAACTTTCAAATTACATGGACCATCCTTCTGTTTTTTATCCCAACAGTTTTATTAATCATTTCAAAGATGGAGCTTATGGATAATATCACATTAAGCACATTTTTCATTGTTATTGGACTTTTATATTTTATCAATTTTATCACGATCCTGGTCAATACGTTAAGAATTAGTAACGAAAATGAGGTAGTCTACAGGCCTCGAATTAAATTCTTAAAATAAAGAGGCAACCTGGCCGGAGGTATAAGTGCTCTCAGTCATCAGCGTCATCCTTTTCAGGTAGTTTTCAGGTAGCATCAGCATTTACCGAGAGCAGTTTGATCGATTTTTGTTCCCATCCCAATCCAAAAGCCCACATCATTCTTTGAGCCATAACTATGGCAATTTTTGTATATTCGAATTCGGTATTTATCTAAAAAATTGGTGTATGTAAGTCGACTGAGGCAAGTGCTCGAAAGCTAAGCCGCCAATAATGAGGAAATTGAATGAATAAAACGATATTTGTGATTACCAAAATGGATTGTCCTTCAGAGGAAAATCTAATCCGGATGAAATTAGACGGGATTTCAAATATTGCCAATCTGGACTTTGATATTCCCAGCCGAAAATTGACGGTCTTTCACAGTGGAGCATCAGACCAGATAGAAAGATCTATACTTGAACTGAATTTGGGAGGAAAGAAAATCTCAACCGAACCAACGGATCAAACGGTTTTTACAGAAAATCAAGATCAAAGAAAACTTCTTTGGACCGTACTGGCGATAAACTTTGTTTTTTTTCTTATTGAAATGTCAACAGGGCTTATTTCAAAATCGATGGGCCTGGTTGCCGACAGTTTGGATATGCTTGCTGATAGTTTTGTGTACGGGATCAGTTTGTATGCTGTTGGCGGAAGTTTAGTAATGAAAAAAAGGGTGGCCAAAGTTGCCGGATATTTTCAGATAACCCTTGCCATTATTGGTTTTACAGAAGTTTTAAGGCGTTTTTTTGGGGAGGAAAAACTTCCGGATTTTTCAATGATGATCATCGTTTCCATTTTTGCCCTGATCGCCAATGGAATCAGCCTTTATATTTTGCAAAAATCAAAGAGTAAAGAAGAAGCACATATGAAGGCAAGTATGATTTTTACTTCGAATGATGTGATCATCAATTTTGGAGTCATCGTTGCCGGACTATTGGTTCATTGGTTTGGTTCCAGTAAGCCTGACCTGATCGTGGGAACCATTATTTTTGTTTTAGTAATTCAGGGGGCTTTCAGAATTTTAAAATTAAGTAAATGAATTAAAAAACACCGGCCAAAAAGATACCTCAAGTCATTCAATTACTCGCCAACATGCGGAACTTTGCTATTTTGTATTTTTGGCGTGCCGAAAAAGTTGGGTTATCACATGGATCAGGGAGCCTTAAGGATGTTGAATATGGAATCCTGGGAGCATTTAAAAGAAGAATTAAAATCAGATTGATACATCAGATCGGAAACAGAAAAAATATAATTATGAAAAAATTTAGATTAGTCACAATAGTTATTTTGAGCCTTATAATGCAGTCTTGTCATACCGAAGAAAAACAACTAACTGAAAGTCAGGAGAAAGAGTTAATTGCCTCGGCTCAGGAAATTGTTCTGAAAGTGTTTGAGTATTCCAATAACCTGAATTTTGAAAAGGGCTTGGAGCATTATTCTGAAGCATCCGGTTCCTATTATATTACTGATGGAATAATGCATTCCCTTGATGAACTGAAAAAAGAATATCGTGAAATTGGCCCCTCGGTGGAGCGTTTGCATAACACCATTGAGAGCTGGAATGCTCAACTGGTCTCAAAAGATGTTGTGAACTTTACCCTTCCTGTACATTTAAAATTGAAACTGGCCGGAATACCTGAATTTGAGGGTCAGCTTATCTGGACAGGGACAGTTCAGAATCAAAAAGAGGGCTGGAAAATTATTCAAAGCCACGAATCATGGTTAAATTGTGCGGAAATTGCTGCAGCTCTGATTCCAGAAAATGAAAAACCGGAATAACATTGTAAATATTTTAAAGGATTTCAAGATGAAACTTCGAATGATTTTAATACTCATGTTTTTATGTCTGTCAGTTCAGGGACAAAATTTTGATACGGAAGTTAAGTATCCTGATAATCAGGGAAATAATATACTGATTCAAAATAGTTTTCCAAGAGGCGGTTTCTCTTATACCGACCCTGAGGGAAGTGACCATGTTTATGTGGTATTCTGGACCCGTATTACCAATCAAAGGGACGGAACTATTGAAATGCGTATCGACTTTCCTGCCGACAGATATAGGTTAATTCAATCTTTTGACAGGAGTTTCAGACTATTTTTGCCCAAAAATAAAATGACCCTGGATAAGGAACCATTGTTCCTCTATGGATTGTCAGATTTAGAATCGGTGTTGGACGAAGGATTCTACTCATCAAGCAGTATTCGCAGTGACATTAAACCAAAAGATTCGCATCTGTTCTATGTGGTAGCCCTTTTTAACAAGGGAGTTGAAGGTGTCGTGCGAGCAGGTTTTTCTTTAAAAGATCAAAAGCTGATATTTACAATTAACGGAACTGACATCCCATGCGGCGAGATGAAAGTAAAATCATCTAATTCACAATGAAACTTTCCAATAAAAATTTTAGACAAGCAAGAGATTTTATATTGACGAATGCCCGAATGATTGAAAGGCGCTTGTTCCATTTTCATTTTGAGAAGGACAACCCCGAAGGGGTTTTTCACGCGGTCTATGCGTATCGTAATCCTGATGGTGGGTTTGGTCATGGAATGGAACCGGATACGGCATCCCCGGAAAGTCAGCCTCTTTTTAGTATCATGGCCATGGAGACCCTGGATGAAGTTGGCCTATTGACGAAAGATCGGATCCTGAATGATTTTATGCCTTATTTTGAAAGCATAACGACCGAAAGTGGGGGCATTCCATGGATGTTTCGACCTTTAGGCGAGTATCCATGTGAAGATCATTTTAAGACTGTGAAGGAATGGGCGGCTATGAGTACAACCGCTCCATTACTGGGGGTTCTAGAGAAAAACAATATTAATATTCCATGGATGGAAAAAGCCGAAGCATTCGTTTGGGAAGAAATTGAAAGAATTAAGGAAAAGCATGTTTTTTGTTATCTGTGTGTCCCAAGAAAGTTAGAATTTTTAAAATACTCCAAAAATAAAGAAAAGGTAGAGATGGCACTCAAAGATCTAAAGCGCTGGATCTTTGAAGACGGAATTCTTTGCCGTGATAAACTGGACCCTGGATGGGGGCTCTATGGAAAACCACACAGTTTGTGTTATGCGCCTGCACCTGACAGCTTGCTAAACCCGATTTTTTCGAAAAAGAGTATCGATTCAGATCTGGATGAATTGATTAATCGGCAAAAGGAAGATGGCCGCTGGGATACCTGGTACGGACTTAGTGAAGGAATGAAACTCGAATGGGCCGGAATACAAACCTTATGGACACTTAAAATACTGAAAAACTACGGTAGAATTGAGATGTAGGGAATCCCGGTTCAAAGCCTCGTTTTGATTATTTAGTTAAAAAAATTATCTTTAATAAAGTAATTCTTGAATGTCGGTTGGGCCCCTGCTGTGAAAACGGGCCTTGCGGGTAAATTTATTGAAGTGGCATTTAATATCGTTTCCGGGAGCCATGTAAACCAACTAGTTTGTAAAAGTTCATAAGTCATAAGCAGAAACTTCATAAACCAATTATAAATATGAAAATCAATAATTCCAGGTCCTCCTCAACTCTAATTCTGTTGCTCTTTTATTGCACAACTCTATTCGCTCAGAAGGTTGAAATAGGTGATAATTCCCTGCTCTGTAAGGATGACCCGGATTGTATCAACCGAATTCATCCGGCGATACCCATGTTAAAAAATGCAAATCCGGGAGATACAATTGTTTTCAATTGCAGAAATGCGGATGACAGAATCCTCGACCCGAGTGCCCCTGAATTTGCGAGAGAAGATGATCCTCAGATTGGCTGGGTGCATCCCTTGACCGGCCCGGTTCGAATAAATGGTGCCATGCCCGGGGATGTTTTAAAAGTAAATATTATTTCCGTTGAGGCTGGCCAGTGGGCCTGGACAATTACGTCCGGAATCGTTTCTGATGAGGTTGAAGGGTTTTTGATGGTCAGGTGGAAGTTGGGAAAAGAATTCGCCACCTCAGATGACCTCCCGGGTATCCGATTACCCAACAGGAGTTTTCCAGGTGTCATCTCAGTTTTACCGAGCATGGAAAAGCATGCGGAAATGCTCTTGCGAGAACAGGAGTTGTATGATGCGGGTGGGGACGTGTTGATTCCATATTCAAAATTTGCCCTTCCTGAAGGGATTTGCGGAGATGAAGGAAAATATGCAGATGAATGCCTTAGAACCATTCCTCCAAGGGAGCATGGTGGAAATCTGGATATAAGATATTTACAGGCCGGTTCTTCAATTTACCTTCCTTGTTATATTGAAGGGGCCGGATTGTCAATTGGGGATCCCCATTACATTCAAGGTGATGGTGAAGTCTCCGGAACGGCATTGGAAATGGATGCTGTTATTACTGTAACTACCGAAATTATTAAGGATGGCCCTGATTTATCCCGGGGTCCTCATTATGAGGGACCATCAGAATTGCTTGATATTCCTTCTGAGAAGTTTTACGCAACCACCGGGTTCCCTATTAAGGGTAAAGATGAAATTCCTCCCCATCTGAAATATCTCAGTTCGGAAAAAATCGGGGACCTCGAGAATCTTTCGAACGATAT
>CP070731.1:1902645-1905732 GCA_020347545.1 Flavobacteriaceae bacterium
TTTTAGAGGGAAAATTTACTTTTTTTTAAAGTTTTCATAACATCTTCATTACTCTCGCGAATCGCTTTCCATAGCGTGTTATTGTACTATTTTACCAAATAAGTATAGTAAATTATCAATTCCCGGCTACAACTCTGTATCATTTTTGTATAGGTCGAATTTATGGGCTTTAGTCATGCACCGATTAATTTTAGGACTCAAAATTTAGTTTATGAAATCAAAAATTTTATCGCTTGTATTCTTTTGTTTCGTTGCCGCTGGATATGCCCAGAACGTAACGGTTCAAGGAACAGTTAATGAAGGTACTGATATGCCATTACCGGGTGTTAGTATCTTGCTTAAAGGAACAAGTACCGGAACAGCCACAGATTTTGATGGTAATTTTGTTCTGGAAGATGTTCCTATTTCTTCAGTTCTTGTCTTTTCCTATGTAGGGTTCCAGGATTATGAGGTTGTTGTTGAAAATGACAGCCCCTTGATCATAACTATGCAGGAAGATGCTCAGGCACTGGATGAAGTTGTATTAATAGGTTACGGTACCCAGGCCAAAAAGGAAATTACAGGGGCCGTTTCTGTAGTTGGATCCGAAACCATTGAAAAGCTAAATCCGGTTCGAGTAGAACAGGCTTTACAGGGTCAGGTTTCGGGTGTTAGCATAACGGCTCAATCTGGTTCTCCAGGTAGTGCATCAAACATTCGAATTCGTGGTGTTACAACCAATGGGAACAATAACCCTTTAATTCTTGTTGACGGAAACGTGATCGAGGATTTAAGTGTTATCAACCCAAATGATATTGAAAGCATGAACGTATTAAAAGATGCAACAGCAGGTATCTACGGGGTTCGTGCAGCAAATGGTGTAATTTTG
The DNA here is from genome assembly GCA_020347545.1 of Flavobacteriaceae bacterium. Classification (GTDB taxonomy): domain Bacteria; phylum Bacteroidota; class Bacteroidia; order Flavobacteriales; family Flavobacteriaceae; genus Lutimonas. The sequence goes on from CP070731.1 coordinate 1,903,514, forward strand.
ATAACCACAAAATCCGGAGCTAAAAGCAGTCCATTAAAATTTGAATTGGATACGTATGCAGGTGTTCAGGAAACCTCAAGGAAAATTCCGGTTTTAAACGCTACGGAATATGGGGTAATTGTAAATGAAGCCTTTGCAGCTGGTGGGTCTACTCCTCCTTTTTTAGATTTTACCGAATTAGGAGAAGGTACAGACTGGCAGGATGAAATATTTCAAACGGCACCCATTGCAAATGTAAATTTTGCCGTGAATAAAGGTTGGGAAGATTCCAAACTATCTGTAGGAACTTCGTATCTGACTCAGGATGGTATCGTTGGAGGCAGTGATGCGAATTTTAGCCGTTTTACGGGAAGGGTAAACTATAACCTTGACTTCTTTAAAAACTTCAAGTTGAATACTTCCTGGATCTATACCAATACTAACCGAAAAAATTTACTTGAGAATACACTGGGGTCAGTACTTTTTAATGCCTTGAATATGGCGCCAAACTTACCGGTATATGATGAAAACGGTGATTACACATTGGCTGAAGGACTCGGAAATGAAGTAATTAACCCACAGGCACAAATTGATAATACGCACAATAAAACCTATGTAGATAAAATAAGTGGAGCAATTGGATTGAATTATAGTTTCCTTGAACATTTTAGTGCGGAATCAAGATTTCAGTTCAATTACTCTGAAGTATCAGGAAAGGTTTTTTCTCCTGAAGTATACTATGGATCAGGAAAGGTCTTTAATGTAACAAGAAATCTTGTTAATGAATACCACAATATTTACAGAGACTACACCTGGGACACCTTTCTGACCTACAAGAATTCCTGGGCAGATAGTCATAACCTTACAGCTCTTTTAGGGATGTCAGTTCGTCAGGAAAGTGGAAAATTATCAGGTTTAACAGGTTATGATATTCCGGATAACGATCCTGCCAATGCAAGTATTGAAAACGCCTCCGATGTGGAAGATAACTATCGAAATGGAGGCGATACCTTCGACACAAGGTTGCTGTCATATTTCACAAGGGCACAGTATGACTATAAAGGAAAATATTTGTTGTCTGTTGTTTTGAGAAGGGATGCATCGACAAGATTCGGTCCTGAGAACAGAGTGGGGTATTTCCCTTCGGTTTCCACCGGTTGGGTGATGTCAGATGAATCCTTCCTGGAAAACACCTCATGGATGAATTTCTTAAAACTGAGAGTCAGTTATGGTATTGTTGGTAATGACAGAATTCCTGATTATGGATATGTTTCCTTGCTTAATGGAGAAGGAACCTACGTTTTAAATGATGAGCTGATATTTGGAAAAGCTGAAGGTGCTTTGGCGAATCCGGAAATAAGATGGGAAAAGCAAAAAACCTTTGATATAGGAGTCGATTTTAAATTTCTTGATAACAAATTTGATGTAACCATGGATTATTTCAACAAGAGAACAGATGATCTTTTGTTGGTACCACAGGTTTCTGGAATGCTTGGTGCTTCAGCACCAGGTTCAAGGCCACCAATTGTTAATGCGGGTTCCGTTGAGAACAAAGGTTTTGAATTTGCCATAACATACAGAGACGATGTTTCAGATGATTTTAATTGGAACATTAGCTATAACGTGACATATCTTCAGAATAATGTATTGTCAGTTGCAGAAGAAAATGGTTTTGTAACAGGAGGTTCATTTGGAGTTGGTCAGGATCCTCCGGCAAGAATGGAAGTAGGACAGCCCATCGGATATTTTTACGGTTTAAAAACAGATGGATTATTCCAGAATCAGGCTGAAGTTGATGCGCATGCTGACCAGGCGAATGCAGCTCCCGGAGATTTACGATACGTAGATCAGCTGACCGTAGATACAAATGACGATGGTATACCGGATGCCGCAGATGGAGTAATCAATGAAGATGACAGAGTCTACATTGGGGACCCGATTGCGCCATGGACCATGGGACTTAACCTGGGAATGAACTACAGAAACTGGGATTTCGGAGCCTATTTCTTTGCTTCTCTAGGTAATGAGATCGTACGAAATTACGAACGTAACCAGCCATTGACGAACAGAAGTTCTTACTTCTTGAATCGTTGGACCGGTGAAGGAAGCACAGATTCTTTTCCGAGAGTGACTACAGGAGCCAATTCAAATGGTTTATTCTCTGACTTTTATGTTGAAGACGGTTCTTACTTAAGAATTCAAAACATTCAACTAGGATACACCTTCAATTCAGACGAATG
>CP070731.1:1905832-1909135 GCA_020347545.1 Flavobacteriaceae bacterium
AAAGGCAAGGGGCCAAGTAGAATTCAAGATTTGACATCCCTGATCCTAAATTGCATAAATAAAATCCAACTATCTTGTGCCTTTCGATTTTACACATATTGTAAACATTTCTGTATATATCAATTTTGAAAATTGTTTGGATATTAGTTTGTAATCAGAACTTTCGAGGGTAAATCCTATAGCCTAGATTTGCCCTTTTTTAATTTTCGTAAACCTTATTTTTCGGGACACCGATTTGACAGCAACCGAAAAAACGCGATAGGTTGCTTGTAATAGTTCTATATCTGAAATAATTTATATGATTTCAAAAGGTTATATTATCTCAATCTATCACACTTACCGGAAGGGAGTAAATTGTGAATCTGAGAATAATGAGAATTTGTATTTTATTTTACCTTTGCATAATACCTCAAACTGCTTTTCCTGGCGACTTTGATGGTATAAAGCCATTGTCGGGTTCTGTTGATAAGATTATTGAAATTAATACTTTCAAGATCATCGATGATGTTGACCCTGACTCTGTCGGTCTGCCACGAAATTTTTTCATAGATTTTCAAGAAAAAATACTACGCCCATCAAAGGATAGCTTAGTGAGAAAAACCAGCAAGATCTATCGTGTTGAGCATATAGAAAACAAACTGGTACTTCAAGGAATTGATGAAGGAGTAGAAAACGTTGATGACGGTTTAGCCTGGAGCATAACCATTTCAAAAAAAACAGGCAAGGTGGTTCTTTCTGCATCGGGTGATGGCGTAGCTTACATTGTATTTGGGAAATGCACTCCAGTTGAGAATTATAAAAATTAGGGGCCGTTTGTTCTATATTTTTCTAGCTTATGACTGAACTTGCCTTCAGCATATGCCATGCTGAGTATATTCCAATTTTATTTGGATTCTGGCAAGAAATCCCAACTCTTGAAGGTTCCAATATTTAAAAGAGATTAAGGTTAGGTACTCCAAAAATACAAAATTCAATATGTTGGATTTTTTTGACTTTATATTTCTTATCATTCTATAAACTACAGTCCCTTCCTCCGAAACATTAAATACAATTTTGGAAATTTAACTGCCCTTATTTAATTTAAGGGTCTAAAAAAACGCTGTAATTAATTCGTTAATGCAATAACATTCTCCCCGGATTGGAGATATAAGCAATGACAAGAATTAAGGTTTTTTTTCTCAAAAACAGTATGCTCGCTGCCAATTTTTTAGCCAATTTTATTGCTATATTTATTGTCCTCCGAGGCTTTCTGCGTATAGCAGAAAAGTGGCCAGATCAAATGCTAACTAATCCGATTATTGTTTGGACAAACATGATCTTTACGCCAGCTACCTTTATATTCGTTTGGGTGATGACCTTATACTATGAACGACCGATACGAACCTATCTTAACGATAGATTCAGAAACAGAAAAGTGTCAGACGATCTAGAAAATAAGGCTCGGCAAAGATTGCTCAATGAGCCATTTATTCTAATCGCCTTGGATCTGAGCATGTGGGTCTTGTCGGCAGTTGTTTGGGCAACTTTGTGTTGGGTAACTGGATCAGGGTCAAATTGGATTCAACGTGCGCTGTATATGAGCCTTAGCACTGGATTTATAACGGTAACACTTGCTTTTTTCCTTCTGGAGCATGTATTAGAGCGGCGATTAGTCCCTTTCTTTTTTCCAGAAGGCGGTTTAAGCGCAGTACCCAAAACCATTCGCATTCGAATAAGCACTCGGTTGGTTGCTCTTCTTTTTGCCTGCAACTTGATACCCCTCCTTTCGATACTTCAAATATTTCATAGAATTGTCGGCAATAATCAGGATTCCTCTGTTGCTCTGAACCTGTTTAGTTCGGTGCTATTGGCAAGTTCATTTGTTTTTATTTTGGCGGGCATATGCCTCACCTTGCTGGTTAACAGAAGTCTGACACTTCCTTTTGGTGAAATTATTAAGACCTTGCAAGAGGTTAAAAAAGGTAACTTTAAAGAAAAAATACAGGTAACCCGCAACGATGAAATCGGGTATACGGGTGATGTAATCAACGAAATGTCCCATGGCTTAGAGGAACGCGAAGTGATAAAAGATACCTTTGGGAAATATGTGGATAAAGAGGTTGGAGTTGAAATTTTATCCGGCAAAATTCCCTTTGATGGCGAGAAAAAAGATGTAACTATTTTGTTTGCGGACCTAAGAGATTTCACACGATTAACAGAGTCTATTGAACCCAAAGAGATGGTATATATTCTGAATAACTACTTTGCCGAAATGACTGAGGCAGTTCAGCAGCATTCTGGCACAATATTGCGGTATGTGGGCGATGAGATTTACGCTGTCTTTGGCGCACCTTTCTCTCTCAATCATCATCAAAGTCATGCCGTGGAGGCGGCCTTAGAGATGAATCGACGTCTGGTTTTTGTAAATAAAGAATTAAAAAAGCAAAATTATGGCCCCCTAAAACATGGAATTGGGATCCACTCTGGGAGCGTGATAGCGGCTATTATTGGAGGTCGAGATCGACTCTCTTATGACATGGTAGGCGATACCGTCAACCTTGCATCGCGTATACAAAATTTGACCAAAAAGTTCAGCATTGATATTCTCATCAGTGGGACAACCAAAGCAGGTTTGAACACCGGTCATTCCCTAATAAAGCTGACCAAGACTAAAGTAAAAGGCAGAAAGGAACCTGTTGAAATATATAGATTTACCTAGCTATAATGAGATTTTGTTTATTGGACAATTTCGACCGAATGAAACGAAATACATATTCATCAAGGTACCCTTGAAGATATTTTGGTTCAAATCGTCCTTGGCAGATCCCGTGAACGAGTCTCATTGCCACATAGTAGGAGGCAGTAATTTCAATCATAATTTTCGAATTCTCTATTCCATAATAATTCTGTCATACCTTTCAAATCAAAGGAAAAGCAGCAACCGCGGTTTTAGAAAGGGGTCTTAAAGTTCGCACCACCGGTCCTAGTGACCAGATGATAGTCAGTGATATACCTTCCGGCATGAGGGGCGGTGAATCGGCACCGGCGCCCGGTTGGTATATAAATATTCATGGGTCGGAAATTCAGTCCGACGGTCTGTGTCAATAGAAACAGAAGTCGAAATAGTATAGAACCTATCTATAAGGAAGGCATTATGGATCTGCAGCTAAAAGACAAAAACATTTTTATCGCCGGATCAAGCGCCGGGATCGGCCTGGCCACAGCCCGCACATTTTTGGAAGAAGGCGCGCGGGTGATGATTACCGGCCGGGGCCAGGAGCGTTTGGACAAGGCCAAGGAAGAACTGGCCGGCCGTTTCGGCAC
>CP070731.1:1909235-1920086 GCA_020347545.1 Flavobacteriaceae bacterium
AAGGGTAGCTTATAATTTTCTGATAAATATGGGTTAAGCTTTGCAGCTTTTGTCACAAGACTTACCCTCATCTGAACATTTACCTTTACATTTTTTCACTGATGAATCAGCCATAGCCTTGGCTGAATCAGCTACTTTTTCAACCTCCGCAGCAGCAGAATCAATAACTTGTTCAGCTTCTTCGGCAGCAGCTTCCACTGCTTCAGCAGCATTATCAGTAGCCTCTTCTACTGCTTCAACAGCTTGTTCAGCAGCTTCAGTGGCCTGTTCTTTTTTTGTCTGGTCACATGAAACAGTTAAAATAGCCAATACAGCTATTACAAAAATTCCTTTGATCAATTTCATAGTTGTTAATTTTAAGTTAATATTACGGTGCAAGATAAAGAAACAAATTTGAAGAAATTCTGAAGTATTGCCCATAAAAGGTGATTAATCAAAAAAACCTGATTTGAAATCAGGTTTTTTTGATTTTAGGCGCTGTAATACAAATTTACAAGCCTTATAATTTCTATCTGCTAAAGTTTTTCAACTTTAAAATCAACGACAAATTTAGTACTGACTCCTACAGGTTCTCCCTTACTTGTTGCAGGTGTAACCTTGGGTGTACTGTTTATAACCCTTTCCATTTCAGTTTCAAGGGCTTTTTTTGGTGCCGTTACTCTTAAAGAGAAAACCCTTCCTGCCTTATTTACATGAAGTACTACCCCAATTTTATAATCACCTTTTTTCAAACCTACATCCTTAGCGATGTCATGATTAAATTCACTTTTTAAATATGCAATAAAACTCTCCTTGGTACAAGCTCTGATCTCATCCGCTGTAGCCCCTGTACATCCAGGATAAATTACAGGTGTATCAGCCAGCCCTTCCACAATTACTCCTTCAGGCACCTCAACGTCCTCAAGGTCCATCGCCTGAGTTTCTATTGATTCTGCAGGTTCCATTTCGCCGGAACCACCTTCTGCAGCGGTCGCGGCAGCGGCTCCCGCAGCGGCTCCAGAAGCGTCATCGCCTTCTGATTCTTCAGCTTCATAAGTAGCGGCCTCATCAGGATCGGCTGAAGCATCTGGCCCATCTTCCGTCATTTCAGTGGAAGCATCATCCTGAGCTTCTTCTTTTTTAGATTCTTTGCATGAATATGCAAGCATACTTACAAGCGTAAATATGAATAATAATTTTAAAATTTTCATTTTGTAAAAAGATTTAGTTAACTATTGAAACAAAAATAAACGATTATTTAACAAATAGCGAATCAAAAGGTTAAAAATTAGGTCAATAAATAAAAAAGCGCCCTTCAGGCGCTCTTTTTTATTTTTACCAGCACGAACTAGTTAATTCCTGGCTTGTATTTGAAGGTCTGGCCACCTACAGAAGCTTCAGCCATTAATCCACCAATTGTTTTTGTAAAAATGGCTACCCCATCCTGATAGTTTATATCAACAGAAGCCCCATCTTTAAGAGCAACGGCAGAAGCTTGTCCTGAAAATTTCACTTTACCACCGGTAAACCTTTCCAATGCAGGCTGATCCTCAAAAAAGATAACTTCCATATACTGCTGGCCCCCGGCCTGCAGACCAAAAGTTGCCTGCGCCAGGTTTGACTGGCCAATTACAGTTTTGTTGTCAAAAACCAATCCATGGCCACCTGCACCACCAATCCCAAGTCCGCCTTTTGTAATCTTTGGGAAAACCGCAAATGCATAAGCGTCATGAAAATGTTTTTCAAGTTCAGGATTACCAGTTGCTAATTCTTTCATAGCATCCTTAACCTCGTCTTGAAGTTTGGTATCCTTTGGAAAAACAACAGTGATTTTCTTTTCTGCTTCAGTGGCTTCTTCTGCACCTTCTTCTGCAGCTTCTTCAGTACTTTCCGAAGCCTCGGCACCTTCTTCAGTAGCTTCTTCTGCAGCTTCTTCAGTCGGCTCCTCGGCGGCCTCAGAAGTTTCCGTGGTTTCTTCTATAGCTGTATCCGCAGCCTCACCAGCTTCTTTTTTTTCTGATTTGCACGAAAAACTAATCGCAGATATTACTAGAAGAGCGAATAATATTCTCAATAATTTCATAATTGTAATTGTTTAAAAGGTTAAGTATACACGCAAAGTAAGAACATTTCAAACTGAAATGCAACTCAATTCTGGCTTAATTTACTGAGTCTCATCCGGGGAGGCATCCAAGGTGACATCCTCCATTGAAACGACTGAATATATTTCTCCTCCTGCGGTCCTTTCTATGATCTCCTTAATTTTATTTTCATCAATCCTGTTCTGATCATATCGAACAATCCCTGAGCTGTCCTCAAATGACACCTTGGCATAATTGACTCCATCGGCTTTATACAATTTCGACTGGATCAATCGGGCACATCCAATTTCACAGGTCATTCCCTTGATATCCACTTTAACCTCCCGAATGTTTTCAGCAATTACCTCACTTTTGTTTTTTTCCTCGGGATTCTCACTGGATTTCTTAGATGAATCGCATGAAATAAAAAACAATAAAAACACTGCAAAGGACAAATATTTAATGTGTAATTTCACCACCTCCGTTTTTTAAAAATTTATCAGACAAAAATACGGATAATATTTTCAATAAGAACTTTTGATCCATGAACAGCAAGCAGTCTCGATGGTTTATATTAATTATTCTGTCACTCGTATGGGGAAGTTCCTTTATTTTGATGAAGCTTGCGCTGATCGACCTCAATCCTGTTCAGGTAGGTGCCCTTAGAATTATTTTCTCCGCTCTGGCACTCTTTCTTATCGCCTTGAAAAAAATAAGGCAAATTAACGGCAAGGAATGGGTCTACATAATAATAACAGCCCTTCTGGGTACTTTTATTCCCGTTTTCCTCTTTGCATATGCCGTACAAAATATAGACAGTTCCATTGTATCCATACTAAATTCTCTTACACCCTTAAACACCCTGCTGGTGGGGGCCTTCTTTTTTGGTTTTAGCTTTTTAAGAAAGCAATTTCTCGGTGTTATTATAGGATTGCTGGGCGCTTTATTTCTGATTTTAAAAGGAGCGGAATTGAATCCTGATCAAAATTATCTCTATGCCTTAGGCATCATTATTGCATCGGTAGGATATGCCTTTAACGTAAATATCATAAAAAAACATTTGAGTGAACTGTCTGCATTAACAATTGTTACCGGGAACTTTGTTGTCATTTTTATTCCGGCCATTATCGTGCTTTGGCTGACTGATTTCTTTCAGACATCCTATATTATTCAGGCAAAATCTTCGCTCGGTTACTTGCTGCTGCTCTCGGTTTTTGGGACGGCAATGGCAAAAACCCTGTTTAATAAGCTTATTCACATCTCCTCACCCATTTTTTCAAGTTCAGTTACTTACCTGATTCCAATTGTGGCTGTTTTTTGGGGGGTACTGGACGGGGAAAGACTTTTTCCCGGTCAGATCATTGCCGGCTTTGTGATCTTGCTGGGTGTATACCTGACCAACAAAGGAAAGTGAAAGACTCAAGCCGAGGTGATTGCACCATTTTATCTCGAAATATTGAATTTAAAAAGTTTTTCCTATTTAATAAAAAGATGTATATTTGCACCCGCCTAAATGGAAAGGGCAGTATATTTAAATAAAAAGCAAAAACATTAATCCATGTACGCAATTGTAGAGATAGCAGGGCAGCAATTTAAAGTTGCTAAAGATCAGAAGGTTTTTGTTCATCGTTTAGAAGAGAAGGAAGGGTCAAAGGTTTCTTTTGACAAAGTTCTCTTAATGAATGACGGCAAAGTTACCATTGGCGCCCCGGTTATAAAAAATGCAGTAGTTACTGCAAAGGTATTGAAGCACCTTAAAGGTGATAAGGTAATCGTTTTCAAAAAGAAAAGAAGAAAAGGATTTAAAAAGAAAAATGGTCATCGTCAGTTTTTATCTGAAATCCAGATCGATGGAATTTCAGTAAAGGCACCTGCTAAAAAAGCAGCGGCTAAAAAAGACGAAGCCAAAGCTGAAAAAGCACCAGCTGCCAAAAAGGAAGCTCCAGCTAAGAAAACAGCGACTAAAAAAGAAACTAAGGCTCCTGCCAAAGCAGCTCCAAAGGCTGCGGCAAAAAAGCCTGCAGCTAAAAAGCCTGCAGCCAAAAAGGAAAGCCCAAAAAAATAATTAACCCAGTAAAAATAGTAGATCATGGCTCATAAAAAAGGTGTAGGTAGTTCTAAGAACGGTAGAGAATCAGAATCGAAACGATTAGGAGTAAAAATCTTTGGTGGTCAAGGCGCATTAGCTGGTAACATTCTAGTACGTCAAAGAGGCACAACACATCACCCTGGAGAAAATGTATATATGGGTAAGGACCATACACTACACGCTCAGGTAGATGGAATCGTTAAGTTTACTAAGAAGAAAGACAACAGGTCTTACGTATCGATTGAACCAATCGAAGCTTAGTATCCAGAAAAAGATATTGAAAAGCCCTTGCAGTTGCAAGGGCTTTTTTTGTTTTAAAAGATTTTAGCCTGAAATCAGAATTTATAGGCCATAAATTATATTTTTGTTTGAAGATTTTCAATCAAGTACACTTTGAGCACATTAAAAAGGTTTTTCAGGGATACCATTATTTACGGAATTGCAGCCGTTTTACCCAGAGCCATAAATATTGTACTTGTTAAACTGCACACCAACACCCTGGTTTCTTCGAGTTACGCAGACAGCACCATCTATTTTGTCTATGCTGCCTATTTTAATGCCTTGCTTACCTACGGTATGGAAACGGCCTTTTTCAGGTTTTTTACGGCAGAAAAGGAAAAAGGCAAAGTCATTTCCACCGCTTTTCTAACTTTACTCGGAACTACTTTGGCTTTTATGTCTCTGGCCCTGTTTTACAGTGATGAGCTGTCAGCGCATATGGGTTTCACAAGTCCATTAGCCTTAAAGATATTGATCCTTGTTACTACTTTTGACACCTTACTGGTAATTCCCTTTGCCTATTTAAGAGTTACAAACAGGCCCATAAAATTCACTTTTTACAAGGTTTTAAATGTTGTTATATTCGCCATCTTTAACCTTTATTTTCTGCTCTATGTCCCAAATGCCCTGGAATATGGAAATTATGTTCCCGGTTTTCTTGCAGATCACTTTCATGAACAACCTTTGGTGCTCTATATTTTTATCGCCAATTTGATGGGAAGTATGATTACATTCCTGCTACTCTTCCCTCTTGTTTTTAAGTTTAAACTGAATTATGACAAGGCTTTGCTTTACAAGATGCTGGGCTATGGACTTCCTATAATGATCAGCAGCCTTGCCTATGTTACCAATGAGAATCTTGACAAATTACTGTTAACGCGTTATTTGGGCAAAGAACAAATGGGGATTTATGCCGCCTGCTATAAACTCGGTGTTTTTATGTCGCTTTATATCATGGCCTTTAAGATGGGGGCAGAACCCTTCTTTTTCAATCAGGCCGATAAGTCAAATGCGAAAGAAACCTATTCAAGAGTCATGAACTGGTTTGTTATTTTCGGTTCGCTGTTTATGATCATTATTGTCTGTTTTATTGACTTGTTTGGCAATTTGCTATTAGGAAGGCCCGTTTATTTTTCGGCCCTGGAAATCGTTCCGGTCATTCTTCTGGCCAACCTGTTTCTGGGTATTTATTACAACCTGTCCGTATGGTTTAAGCTCACAGATAAAACAAGATACGGCATGTACTTTTCCATTTTTGGAGCAGCACTGACCATCGGATTAAATATCGTTTTCATCCCGAAGTACGGGTATATGGCCTCGGCCTGGGCAACGCTGGCCACCTATATGCTCGTGGCTTTGTTAAGCTATCTTTATGGTAGAAAATTCTATCGCATCCCCTATAATCTGTCAATTAATTTTTTCTCGTTGATCACGGCAGCAGCAGGAAGTTTTATTTCCTTTTACTATTTTCGAGCCAATTATCTGGCGTCTGTAGCAATTGTGCTGATCTTTCTGACCGGAATCATCATGACCCAAAAAACTGAAATAAAAAAAATATGGAAAACGTAACCATTAAAATCATCAATAAATCCGATCATCCTACACCTGCTTATGAGACCGATGCTTCAGCAGGTATGGACCTTAGAGCAAATTTAAAAGAAGCCGTGGTCTTAAAACCATTGGATAGGCACATCGTAAAAACCGGGCTTTATATAGCCTTGCCTCCGGGATTTGAGGCTCAAATAAGGCCTCGAAGCGGTTTGGCGGCAAAATTTGGGATTAGCGTCCTGAATGCGCCGGGGACCATTGATGCAGATTACAGGGGCGAAATAGGAGTTATTCTGGTGAATTTATCCAATGAAAACTTCACCATTAACAACGGTGACAGAATCGCCCAAATGATAATTGCGAGGTATGCACATACTAAATGGGATGAAGTAAACGTTTTAGATGAGACCGAACGTGGATCCGGAGGCTTCGGCAGTACCGGAATTTAATATTTTGGACTCTAAAAAATTCTGCTTTTGAAAATTATTAAATACATATTTTTATTGTTTGTCGGGCTTGGCTATGCTCAGGAAAAAGATAATGAAGAACTCTCAGCTCTAGTAAACGGAGCCTGTAACTGCATATCAAAAATTGAACTTTCCGCTGAGGATAAAAATGACAAAATAAAGGACTGTATTAACAAAGCTTTAGAGCTTTCTAATCATGGGTCAGCTGATGGTGCTACCGATAATTCCAACTCATCAAAAATTGTAAACTACAAAATGATAGAGAATTATCTGGTTCAACATTGTAAACCCTTGAAAGAACTTGCCTTCACAGAAAACAAAAAGTTCAAATACGCGTCTTCGAACAACGTATTGGCTCAACTGGCCTATGATGACGGAATGGAATACATCAATCAGGGAGACACAGAGAATGCGATTTTAAAATTCACCAAAGCGGTAGAAATTGATCCGAAATTTGCCTTTGCCTGGGATAATCTTGGAATTAGTTACAGAAAGAACAAACAATATGAGCAGGCCATAAACTCCTATTTAAAGTCACTTGAAATTTATCCGGAGGGAAGGCTTCCGCTATTAAACATAGCCATAACGTACAACCTGAATCAGCAATATGAGAAAGCTGTGGTTTACTATGAAAAATTCATCCAGATCTATTCGGACGATCCTGAAGGGTATTACGGCCTGGGATTAATCCTTTATACACAGGACCAGGAAGAAGCAGGACTTGATAACCTGATAAGGGCCTATACCATTTACACAAATCAGAATTCACCTTACCGCGCCGATGCCGCAAAAAAAATTGGCTATATGTACAAGGACCTGAAAAATCAGAACAAGCTTGATATTTTTCACAAAGTAGCCGATAAATACAACTTAAAGGTGCAGAGCAATTAGGACTAGGACCTTACCTGTTCGATCACATTGTCAATTTTGTCCATCGTCTTTTCAGGAATGTACCTCTTCGCAGCAAGGATAATTCCAAAAATGATAAAAAATACTCCAAGGGCATGACGTATCTTTCTTAACACCACAGGGGTTAGTTTTGCCTTTAACTGTTTCGCAGCAAGAATCTTGAAAAAATCAGTGATCAAAAAGGTCACTATGACCAGGGTAAAATACTTAAAAACGCGTCCTGATTCCATTTGGAAATTAGAACTTACGGCAATAACGATAGCCAGCCAGAAAGCAAGTACTCCAAAATTAATAGTATTCAAGAAGAATCCTTTGAGGAACAGGGTAAGGTAATTATTCGATTCAACTACCACCAACTCCTTATCCGTAACAATTTTCTTGGTCTTTCTGTAGAATATTGTATAGAGCCCATAACTCACCAAAGCCAGTCCTCCAACCATAAAAATTCTCGGATCATCCTGAATGCGCTCTAAAATAGTTATACTGCCAAAATAAGAAACTACAATAAACATGATATCAGCCAGAATTACTCCTGCATCAAAGGTAATAGCAGCTCTCATGCCTTTTGTGATACTGGTTTCGATCAATGTAAAAAACACAGGGCCCACCATAAAAGCAAGTCCGAATCCTAATAATACCGCATTGACATATTCATTGAACATAGGTTAAATCTATTTCAATTGTACTGATCTAAACGTCGTCGTAATCAATTTTAATCTTCGAGGAGGTAGGATGCGCCTGACAGGTCAGGATCAAACCTTCATCTATTTCATCCTGATCAAGAATCGTATTTCTTTCCATAACCGCTGAACCTTCCACTACTTTGGCAAGGCAACTGCTGCATACACCTCCCTGACAAGAATACGGTGCATCCAGACCCTTCACTAAGGCAGCGTCAAGAATTAATTCGTCCATTCTCATTTCATAGGTGGTTTCCTCCTCATCTAAAATTACTGTTATTTCAGCATTTCCTTCCAGCGATTTGTTAATCTCCTTTTTGTGGGAAGTACTTGTAAACAATTCAAAATTAATATCATCCTCTTTAATACCCAGCTTGATCAGCGCCTGTTTTACAGAATCTATCATCTCTTCAGGGCCACAAATAAAATAATTATCAAAATTGTAGTCCGAAAAATCTCCTTTGAGTAACTCCTTGATCATGTTGCCCTCAATTCTGCCAAACAGCGCCTTGTCGCTTATGATCTGGCTAAACACATATTGGACCTTAAGTCGGTTTTCATGACGAGCAGCCAGTTCGTCAAGCTCTTTCTTAAAAATGGTTTTCTCACCTGATTTACTACCATAAAGCAATACGAACCTGCTGTCTTTCTCATCCTCCAGCACTGATTTTATCATGGAAATGACCGGAGTTATACCACTACCTGCGGCAATGGCGAGATAGTCCCTTTTATGATCGGGTTTTGCTTCTAAAACAAAACGCCCTTCGGGACCTGCCACGTCAAGCCTATCCCCTTCTTTTAGAATTTTATTCGCAAACTGAGAGAATCTTCCTTTTTCGACCTCCTTTACTGCCACTCTTAATTCTGAGCTGTTGGGAGATGAACAAATGGAATAAGCCCTTCTTAGAAGATTTCCCTGAAGGTCCTTCTGAACCGTAATATATTGACCTGGAATAAACTTGAATTCTTTCTCTAACTCATTCGGGATTTCAAAAGCAACAGAAACTGCATCTGAAGTTTCCCTTCGTACCTCCTTTACTCGGAGTTTATGGAATATTGACATTTAAGTAAATTAAAGTTCTTGCAAAAATACAAAAATGTTTGTGTTATGGGGTTCTAAATAATGACTAATGATTTTTTGAAATCTCGTCGGATAATTCGTTTTGATCCTCCTCGGAAACAGGAAAGAATTCTTTTAATTTTTCCCCTGCATGGAGGATGCCCATAACCAATCCTTTGCTGTGATTTCCTTCAATAAACTCTGAGATTACCTCATCCTTGATACTCTCCCAGAAATCATCGGGAACAACCTGATCAATTCCTTTATCGCCGATTACAGCAAATTTATGATCATCAACTGCTACGTAAAACAGGACCCCGTTTTTAAACTTCGTCTGATCCATCCCCAGCTCGTGAAATATGAGTTGCGCCCTTTTTAATGCATCCTGGTTCGGGCCTTTTTCAAAATGAACCCGTATTTCCCCTGAAGTATTTTTCTCAGCTTCACGAATAGCATCGATTACTTCCTGTTCCTCAGCCTGACTTAAAAATTGTTCTACTTCCATGACATTTAGGTACTAAAAAAGGCCAAAACAATGCTTTGGCCCTGATGTTATTTATACTATTAATTAAAATCAACTGTAGGTGCCTGTTCACTTCCAGGTGCTGCCTGAAACAAGGCCATCGGATCAAAATTTAGGAATCCGGCCACAACGGTTGCAGGAAATTTTCTGATATAAACATTATAATCTTTAGCTACCTGATTGAACCTGTTTCGTTCTACATTAATCCTGTTTTCCGTACCCTCAAGCTGACTTTGAAGTTCAAGGAAATTTTGATTCGCTTTCAGATCAGGGTACCTTTCAACCACCACCATTAATCTGCTCAATGCCCCAGACAGGTTATTTTGAGATTCCTGGAAAGCAGCCATCTGTTCCGGGGTAATATTGGTTGGGTCAATTGTTGTTTTTGTAGCATTGGCACGAGCCTGAATGACACCCTCAAGGGTTTCCTTTTCAAAATCTGCGTAACCCTTTACGGTATTCACCAAATTCGGTATCAGGTCAGATCTTCTTTGATAGGCGCTTTCAACGTTGGCCCACTGGGTCTTGGCAGTTTCCTGTTTTTCCACCATGGTATTGTTCAAACCTACACCCCATCGGAATATACCGATAACGATTACAGCAATAACAATTATGGGAAGCCATTTTTTCATGATAATGTATTTAGATTAAAGTTGGTTTTTAATTGCGATTAATTCATTTTTGACCTCTTCAAGTCTGAGAATGATCTTGTGTTTGGAAAATACCTCCTCTGGATTTTCTTTCAATTTATTCTTTGCTCCTTCCAGGGTAAAACCCTTCTCTTTCACTAAAAAATAAATCATTTTAAGGTTCTGAATATCCTCGGGGGTAAACAACCGGTTGCCCTTTTTGTTCTTCTTGGGCTTCAAAACGTCAAACTCATTTTCCCAAAATCGTATCAAAGAAGTATTGACACCAAAGGCCTTCGCCACTTCTCCAATTTTATAATATCGTTTGTCTGGTAGGTCTATATGCATTAGTCTAGTGATTGTCCTTCTTGCGAAGCCATTTTTAACATTTCCTGAAACTCCTGCGGAGAAAGATCTCCATAATAGAAGTTGATCGGATTTACCTGATTCTTATTATACCTCACCTCGTAATGCAAATGCGGGGCCTGCGAGCGTCCCGTACTTCCCACATAACCGATCAGGTCACCTCTTTTTACTTTCTGTCCTCTTTTTACGTTGTATTTTGACAAGTGAGCGTAAAGCGTAACGTATCCAAATCCATGATCGA
>CP070731.1:1920186-1925128 GCA_020347545.1 Flavobacteriaceae bacterium
GTTCTCAACAAAGATCTTGACATAGACTCTCCCTACAACACATATGCAAATTTCGGATTACCTCCGGGCCCCATAGGCATGCCCGATATTTCTTCCATTGATGCCGTGCTGAACCCTGAAAATCATAGGTATTATTATATGTGTGCCAGTGTTGAAAAAATGGGTTACCATAAATTTGCCAGAACGCTAAATGAACACAACAGAAACGCCGCGGCTTATCAGAGATGGGTGAGCCAGCAGGGTATAAACAGGTGATAGGCTCAAGATATTCATATATTTTTATTCTTTCTTGCTTTCTTCTATTGATGACAGGAGGTGATTTTTTGATGGCGCAACAGAAAACTCCATTCTTTCAGCGCTCTGACACTTTAAATAAGAAAAGAAGAAATGCTGTGTATATTACGGAAGCTTCTTTGGCTACCGTTACACTTTTAGCTCTTAATGAAGCATGGTATTCAGATTATGAACGATCTGGATTTCACTCCTTCAATGACAATTCGCAGTGGATGCAAATGGATAAATTTGGTCATACTTTTAGCTCCTACTACATAGGTAAAATGGGAATGGACGCTCTGGCTTGGGCCGGTGAGTCAAAAAAAAATCAGCTCCTGTATGGAGCAACGCTTGGTTTTGTTTTTCTGACAGCTGTTGAGATCCTGGACGGGTTTTCAGAGGAATGGGGGTTTTCAACCGGGGATATAGCTGCCAATGCGCTGGGCACAGGAATATTAATTGGGCAGGAACTTCTTTGGGATGAACAAAGAATCCAAATGAAATTTTCTTTTCATACAACTGATTACGCCATAAATGATCCTGATCAACTCGGAAGTTCCACGCTGGAACAGTTGCTAAAAGACTATAATGGACAGACCTATTGGTTATCCTTTAATATAAGGTCCTTTTTTAGGGAGAGTAAAATTCCTCCCTGGCTCAATTTTTCTTTGGGATATGGAGCCAACGGCCTTCCTGAAGGAAGTTTTGATAACTCAGTTGAACCTCCGGCCCCCATCGAGTCCTACAGGCAATTTTTTACCAGTATTGATGTTGACCTGACAAAGATCAAAACGAAATCCGATTTTTTGAAAACAGTATTTAACGTTTTCAATTTCGTCAAAATTCCCGCACCCACCCTTGAATACAGAAGCAACGGTAACTTTAAATTCCATTTTCTATACTTCTAAACATCTTTTAGGCAGTCGCTGTCAGGCTCATTTTGAGTCATTTGTAAAAAATGACTTATCTTTGCAACAGAAATGTAGTTTTTAGGCACTCCCTAACTAAAAAATACAATTATGGAAAAGAGAATGATGTTTATCGCATACATTGCGATAATTCTAGTTGTTTTTACTCAATATAATACCCTTTTTTATAAAGCAAGTAAAAAAGTGCGTTACAATCTTCCGAAGGCAAATGCCATTGTAACGGTTAGTAAAAGCGTGGAACCTTTCAAAGTTTATTTCACCCCTTCAGTTGACAATCTTTATATCGGATTTAAAGAAGCCGTCGCATTTAAAGAATCAAGAGGAAATTACAAAAAAGTAAATAGCCTTGGGTATCTTGGAAAGTATCAGTTTGGTGAATCGACTCTAAACCGCATACGCATTTACGATACTGAAAATTTCCTCAATGACCCCAAATTACAGGAGGATGCTTTCTACACACTTTGCTCTTTGAACAAATGGATCTTAAAAAGAGACATCAAAAGAAGCGTTGGTAAAAAAATCAACGGGGTGGTTATTACGGAATCAGGAATTCTGGCCGCCGCCCATCTCGCTGGCGCCGGAAACGTAAAGAAATACCTGCGCAGCAACGGCGAATTTAATTCTTATGATGCCTACGGAACCAATGTGCATCAATACATGAAGAAATTTGCTGGTTATGACACTTCTTTTATCAAGCCCGTAAAAAATGCCCGTATCTGATTTTAGATACAGAGGCTTTTCAATAATTTGGCGAATTCTGAATTGGTTTAGTATTTATGATAAATGAAAATACAGGGTCGTTTATGCAGATCAATGCTTTCATTTCTCCATTCCTTTATGGTTAAGGTCTTGATGTATTCCGAGCTCAATGTAAGATCGACTGCCACGCACAAAAATGTAGATGGTGTCAATGCGGCCTTGAACTCATTGAAAAGTTTTTGATTGCGATATGGAGTCTCGATAAATATCTGTGTCTGATTATTTTGTTTTGAAAGCCTCTCTAGCTCCTTGATCTTTTTTTTGCGGTCTACTTTTTCTATGGGCAGGTATCCATTAAAAGCAAAATTTTGGCCATTAAGTCCAGAGCCCATCATGGCCAGAATAATGGATGAAGGTCCAACCATTGGAACAACCTCAATTTTTTTTTGATGTGCCAGCATCACAATATTTGCACCGGGATCGGCTATTGCGGGTACCCCCGCTTCTGACAAGAGGCCAACATTGATTCCTTGAAAACAAGGGTCCAAAAAGGTCTTGGATTCAAAATCACTCGTGTATTTATCAAGCAATGACAACCGAAGCGCAGGCTGAGATTTTCTAGGTGTGATTTTTTTAATAAACCTCCTCGCAGATTTCTCGTTCTCTACGATGAAAAAATCAATGTTTTCAACTCGTTTTTTTACAGAGATCGGAAGTACCTCAAGAGGCTCATTATCCCCCAGAGTAGTTGGAATCAAATACAGTTTGCCAAATCCAGAACTCATCTTTCAATTTTTTTTGCGATTACTTCACAAGCTGCGTCTAACAATTCAAATACCTGATCAAAACCATTATTTCCACCATAATAGGGGTCAGGGACTTCGCTGTCCATTCCGGGATGAATCTCATTGAGTATAAGTTTGACCTTATCAATTTCATTTTGAGATTCGGCCAAATTGAGGACATCCCTTAGGTTCGAGCTATCCATCACATAAATCAGGTCAAAATCAATAAAATCCTGAACCGAAAATTTCCTGCAACGCTGATCACTTATATCAATCTGGTTCTTTCGGGCAACTTCCATTGATCTGACATCCGGCAATTCTCCAACATGCCAGCCACCTGTCCCCGCAGAATCAACAAAAATAGCTCCTGCATCAACCTTGGATTTAAGGATACCTTCGGCTAATGGTGACCTGCAGATATTTCCCAGACATACCATTAATATCCTAACCATAAACAATCAGATTTCTAAAAAGTAAGTTTTTTTGTGAGTTCATCCACATATTTACGAAACTGCTTATCCGTTTCAGTAAGATTGTCAACGGTCTTGCACGCGTGCAAGACGGTCGCGTGATCACGGCTTCCTATTTGCGAACCAATACTGGCCAATGATGCTTTGGTCATTCTTTTTGCAAAATACATCGCCAATTGTCTGGCTTGCACGATATGACGTTTTCTTGTTTTTGACTGTAAGGTAGTAACGTCCATTTCAAAATACTTGGAAACAACCTTTTGAATGTAGTCAATAGAAACTTCTTTCTTGGTGTTCTTAACGAATTTATCTACGATCTGCTTTGTCAGCGATAATGTAAATTCCTTTCTGTTAAAGGAAGCCTGAGCGATCAGGGAAATTAACACTCCTTCCAGTTCGCGAACATTCGTTTTGATATTCTTGGCAATATATTCCACGATCTCCTCTGGAATCTCCACTCCATCCCTGAACATTTTACTCTTTAAGATACTGATCCTCGTCTCGTAATCCGGAGCAACAAGTTCAGCAGAAAGACCCCATTTGAATCGGGATAACAAACGCTGTTCTATATCCTGCATATCAACAGGAGCCTTGTCAGAGGTAAGAATAACCTGTCTGCCATTTTGATGCAGATGATTAAAAATGTGAAAGAAGACATCCTGAGTGCCCGACTTTCCTGATAGGAATTGCACATCATCCACGATTAAAACATCGATCATCTGATAAAAATGAATAAAATCATTTCTGGTATTCGCCTTCACAGAATCGATAAATTGCTGTGTGAATTTTTCAGCTGAAATGTACAGCACCGTCTTTTCGGGATATCTTTCCTTAATCCTGACTCCGATAGCCTGGGCAAGGTGGGTTTTACCCAATCCCACACCTCCGTAGATCAGCAAAGGATTGAAAGAGGTACCTCCAGGCTTATTCGATACAGCCATACTTGCCGATCTTGCCAGGCGATTTGAATCCCCTTCAATAAAATTCTCGAAATTATAATTGGGATTTAATTGTGACTCTATTTTTACCTTTTGAATTCCGGGAATTACGAAGGGATTCTTTAATTCTCTTTTATCAATTTCAAGAGGAATTGTGACTCCTTGAGAATTAAACGGTTTTTTGTTTGAACTTGGAAATTTTACCGTATGGGGCTTTTTATTACTATAGGTATTCTCCATTCTTACATCATAGACCAATTTTGCATGATCTCCCAACTCTCTGATCAAAGCCACCCTCAATAATTTAATATAATGTTCTTCCAGCCATTCGAAAAAGAATTTACTCGGCACCTGAATGGTTAACACATCTCCTGACAACTTAATGGGCTTTATCGGCTCAAACCAGGTTTTATAGGCTTGAGGCTTGATATTATCCTTTATAAATAGCAGACAATTATTCCATACAGAGGAGGCTGTTCTCGTCATTTAATTAAAATATTTTTGAATTAAGTATAGTTCCCTTTTTTCAGCAAATCAGGTATCTTTTTTGCTATTACAAATTTGTGAATAAAGTTTATTAAAAAAAAATAAAATTGCTATTGATTCTTATTTATTTTTTGATTAAACTATCCGACTACAAATTACAACAAAATGATCAAAAACCAAACTAAACTTCGTGTTCGATACGGAGAAACTGATCAGATGGGTTATGTGTATTATGGGAATTATGCTCAGTTTTTTGAAGTTGGAAGAGTCGAATGGCTTCGTACCCTGGGGGTTAGTTACAAAAGTCTCGAAGAAACGGGAATTATGCTTCCTGTTCGGGAATTAAACGTTAATTATTTAAA
>CP070731.1:1925228-1935263 GCA_020347545.1 Flavobacteriaceae bacterium
TTTCAATTTCATACATTCCTGGTCGGTTAAAGAAACTATCCAAAGAAACAAGTTTTGTTCCCGTTGAGGAAGGAGTTCCCAGCGCGGCATAAGCATCCCCGCCGTGATCAAGTATCCAGTGGATATTTGCAAAGGTTTCAACATTGCTGAGTACGGTAGGCTTCCCGAATAACCCATACTGAGCTGGATAGGGGGGTCTGACTCTTACCTCTGGCCTGAGCCCTTCAATAGAATTTAAGAGTGCTGTTTCTTCTCCGCATACATAACTTCCTTGTCCGCGAATAATTTTAAAGCGAAAGTTTTGCAGCAGTCTATTTTGATTTAAATAAGTGATTGCATTTTCAATCGACCGTATCGATTCGGGGTATTCACCTCTTATATAAAGAACTCCTGTGTCCGCACCTACACATTTACCCGAGGCATAAATGCCAAAGAGAACTTTAAAAGGCTGCTGTTCCATTAAATACATGTCGCTGAAGGCCCCGGGATCTCCTTCATCTGCATTACAAACAATATACTTCTGCTCCTGATCTTCTTTGCTTACGGCGTCAAGCTTAAACCAAAACGGAAAGCCTGCGCCACCTCTTCCTCTCAAATTCGATTTCTTTAATTCACTTATTATGCCTTTTGGATCAGCACCGAATTTTTTTGCCAGATCAAAAAATTGATTTACATCAGTTACCGGTCCCGTTAGTATGGGTGTTGAATTTGCACCCACGTAATAATTGTTCTGCGATTTTCTCAACTCTTTCTCTTCCGATAAGAGCGATTTTAAATGTTCGGTGTTTTTAAGGCTATGTGTAAGATCATCCAGCATTATAGCGCTGTTGCTATGACAGTGCCCCACACAGGCAACATGGCCTATTTCATTTTCATCAAACTCAGATTTTAGAATATCTTTAGTTCGATCCTGGGTTCCGGCTACCATACAGGCGGTACCATTGCATATGCGAACCTTTTTGGAGGCTTCATCAGGTTTGATAAAATCATAAAATGAAGCCGTTCCGAATACTACCGAATCATCTATAAAAAATTGTTTTGACAGTCTTTGAAAATCAGTCTCATCAGCATCATTCTTAGACAATTCCGCAATTTTTTCAAAAAGGTTGTTGTCCAGGCCCTTTCTTGAAGAAAGAGATCGGATATTTTTATTGGCCATTTTATTGTTTTGAAATATTCAGATTTAAAAGTAAGAAATATATTCAGGAAGTGGAAAAACCTCTTGTTAAACTTTTCTACAGTGAATCACGATTGCTGAATCATGAAGATCCCTGGTAAAAAATAAATAGTCTTCTCCACCTTCTTTTATACCTGTCTTTTTTCTGATTTCTGCAACTGACTCCTTAAAATTCCTCGTTGTGATATTCGCCTTCTGTGTGCCAAAACGTTTTCTGACTTCCTTTTTATTGTACTTGAACACTTCCTTGATTAGAAAACGTCTTCCTGGAAATTCAATCAATTCATTTAAAGTATATAAATGACTGTTAATGTGCAATTTATGTACATTTAAATGATGTGAAACTTCATTAAAAAGTCCTGCTTTTAAGATCGCTGAATTCGGTTCGTACAAGTACTTTTCAGGAGGAGAATAAGTAGCTTTTGAAGTTGAGGGAAAGGTTGATCTGAAGATCGTTTCTATTCCATTGCTAAAATCAGTCGCTACAAGTTTAATCTGTTCCTGGTAATTTTTTTGAATGATAACGATAAGCTCCTTCATTTCATTTCTCACAGAAACAGTGTGTACTTCCTTGACAAAATTCAGGCTCCTGATTGTTGCTGAAATATCCAGAAGGGGAGAGAGTTTAATCATAATTTTATCGGAGAACTGCAGGAGGCTATCCAGATGCTCAATTACGTTGGGGATACAATCTTCGAGTCTGAAAACCTTTCCCTTAAAATCATCTCTTCTCGAAGGATCCATGTAAATCCAATCAAATTTTTCTGCTGTCTTTAACAGATATTTAATTCCGTCACGGGGAACACAGGTAATATGATCAACGCCTAAAACTTTAAAATTATATGCGGCTATTTCAGACAACTCCGTATTAATTTCACAATGGACAACCTCATTGAAGCGAGTGGCAAAAAAAAAGCTGTCAATTCCATATCCTCCGGTTAAATCGATGATCCTGTTTCCCTCTGTCAAACCGGCTTTATATTCCGCTGTAATTTCCGAAGAACTTTGCTCAAGATGGAGAGAATTAGGATATACTATTTGATCCGATTCATACCAGGTTGGCAGTTTTCCCTTTACTTTGGATTTTGATTTAATCTGTTCCACCAATTGTTGAATGGGAATATGTGGAAACGGAGATCCTCTTAATACAAGTTTTGCAAGGTCTGAATTAAGGTTTTGATTTATAAACAACTGAACATCAGTATGTAAAAGATGAGTATTCAAATCAATCCAATCCTTTTGTAAGGCTTTTTACAATGGGGTTATCTGAAAGAAATTCCTTCAGTACTACTTTAATGACCGTATAAGAAGGTACAGCAAAAATCATTCCCGTGATACCGAACATAAGGCCTCCGATAACAATAATAAGGAAGATCTCAAGGGGATGGGATTTTACACTTTTTGAGAAAATGATGGGCTGGCTGAAAAAATTATCAATAAGCTGCGCAATGATGTACCCAAAAAGAACATATAAAGTCACCGGTAGTATGTGGGTCTGAAAATCGTATTCCAGGCTGCTTGTCATCGTAAGCAGTACCATTAATACCCCTCCAATCAAAGGCCCTATATACGGAATCAAGTTCAGAAGGGCACATAAGAATGCAATGACGACGGCACTTTTAATATTAAAAATGAGCAGGGTGATCGAATAAATGGTAAACAGAATTGATATTTGGATGATCAAGCCGATGAAATATCTTGACAACAGGTCATTTATGGTCTTCAGGGATTTTAAAATCTTATCTTCATTTCTGTCCGGAGTAATCAATACAAATACATTATGCAGCAGTTTGCTGTCTTTTAGAAAGAAAAAGGTGATAAACAAAACTGAAAAAAGCCCCACACTAAACGTACCTACAACACCCATAAAGGAGTTTAAAAGACTTGGAATGGAGGCAATGTTTGAGGTCAGGTCAATATTTTTAAGTTCGCCAAACAGATTAATACGCCTTGCCGCGAAATACAGATCAATTTCATGAAAGAGATTAAAAATACGTCTTCTTAATTCTTCAGTGTTCAACAAAGAGATATTATGGCCTTGTTCCTTGATCAAAGGAATGAACATCGAGATGACACCCAGGATAACCAGCATGAACATTGACATTGTAATGACCACTGCAAGTACATTTGGAAATTTCAACTTGTTTTTCAAAAAACGCTGAACCGGTGTCGCGACAAGAGATAATACCGTCGCAATAACCAGGTAGACCAATACGCTTTGAATTTTATACAGAAAATAAAGAATGATGAGAATACCCACCAAGACGGCAACCGCTCTTAAGATTCCATTGGCTATAATCTTTGAATTCATGCTTATTGGCTGATCATTGACTTCTATTGTAAATATATAATAAATCTTCAGATACAGGAAGTGTGAAACTAAGAAATAATTATTCCTTCACAGGAGTAAGTATCATTACTTTTTTCGCTCCTTCAAAAAGTAAGAGTTGATTTTTATCAAACACATAGGATAAAGATTTCCCGCCTATCGCACGAGTTATTTTACTACTGATATCCATATTTGGGCAAGCCATCATTGTTCCTGCCAAAGGTCCTGTTACAATTTCCTTTGCCTTGAATTTTATGTGCCCCTGAAACCCATTACATCCTTCATTTCCAAATATTTTTCCTTGATCAATGTCAATTTTCAAAAAGGGATGCCTGCCTTCAAACTGATCTTCAGTAATTGGTGTATCCAGTGCCCAGTTTATCCTCCAGGATCCATTTAGATTAGGATCTGGAATAAAACTTCCGCATCCATTTACATGATGCATAATTTTATCCTTTTTCAGATCCAGTTTTACCGAAATCTTAAAGTTTTGAATTTGATCCGAATCATTTAAGCTGCATTTTTCTTCGATCAAATGAACAAACATTTCTCCTTCTTTGTTCTTGATCCTGTAATCAAGAATTTCAGGTTGGAGCGTGGGGAGGGGTTTTGGAAGTTTTGCCTGAAAAGATGGCCCCTGCTTTAATGTAAACAAGAGAGAATCTCCCGAAAAATACTTAAGTGTCCAGCTTTTATTTGCATCACTTGCCATGAACATGATACCATCTTTTCGTTTTTTGTCCAGCTTACGGATGTCAAGGGTATCTGTATAGGTTTCATTTTCAACAATATTTTTAACCGATTTCAGCAAATATGAATCCGCGGCTCCAACTGTAATCGGTTTGCGATTTTTATCGAGTAACCTCAGCTGATCTCCTTCAATTTTAAAAAAACTCATGTTTTTGGGAGCATCGTTAAGGGCTATGATGTCATTTTCAATAAAATTGAAATAACTTTCTTGAACTTTCGTTTTAAGCGATTTTCCCCTGTGAAGCATTTCAGTTCTGTATGATAGGTCCTTATTCAAGGTAAGCTTGTAATCTAAGCCATCACAATCCTGACAAGGAAAAGTTCCCGAATAGGTTCCTGTAAACAATTCAATACTGTTTTGATATGCTTTCTGAAGCTCTTCCTGTACCAGTTCGTTATGCAATTGCTGATGGGCTTCTGCATGAGGGTTAGTATAGGAGCTTCTTGAACTTGATGTAGAGCCGCAGGCATAGATCAGTGCCGCAGCTGCAAAGGCCAGTATAAATTGAGTTTTCATAACTAAATATTTATAAAAATGTTCTATCAAAGATATTAACTTTTCAAGAGATTCAATTCCTGTGCCAAACCTGTAGAATATTGAATTATTTAATTAAACTCACTGACAAAGTGAAGTTTGACTGTTGGGTATTTTTGCTGAGTCATTTGTACGGTGAAAGCTGAATCCGCAAGGAATACGAGTTGACCCTTTTTGTCCTTGGCAAGATAACGTTGTTTCACTCTTTTAAATTCCTTGAACTCATCACTGTTCTCGTCTTCAGCTTCTACCCAGCACGCTTTATGAACATTTACATTTTCGTAGGAACATTTGGCTCCGTATTCGTGTTCGAGACGGTATTGAATTACTTCGAATTGAAGCGCTCCAACCGTTCCAATTACTTTTCTGCCATTGAGATCAAGTGTAAACAATTGGGCAACACCCTCATCCATGAGCTGATCAAGTCCTTTTGCCAGTTGTTTCGACTTCATTGGATCCGCATTGTTCACGTACCTGAAGTGTTCAGGAGAAAAACTAGGGACACCCTTGAATTCGAGAATTTCACCCTCGGTCAAAGTATCTCCAATTTTAAAATTCCCGGTGTCATGCAGTCCCACAATATCACCTGGAAAGGACTCATCAACAATTTCTTTTTTTTCCGCAAAGAAAGCATTAGGGCTCGAAAATTTCATTTTCTTACCCAGTTTTACATGCAGGTAATTCGTGTTTCGTTTAAAGATCCCCGAAACTATTTTTACGAAAGCCAATCTGTCCCTGTGTTTGGGATCCATATTTGCATGAATCTTGAACACAAATCCGGTAAACTTTTTCTCTTTGGAATCTACCAGTCGGGTATCAGACATTTTTGGCAATGGGGCAGGAGCAATGTCAATAAAACAATCCAGCAATTCTTTTACTCCAAAGTTATTTAAGGCCGAACCAAAGAAAACAGGTTGAAGGTCTCCTTTCAAATAGGCATCTTTATCAAACCCTGGATAAACCTCTTCAACCAGTTCAAGCTCTTCTCTAAGAAGTTCAGCAGCTTCTTGGCCGATCATCTTATCGAGTTCAGGATCATTGACATTGTCAAATTCGATTCCATCAGAAACGACAGTTTTGCTTCCTGCCGTAAACAAATTGATTTTTTTATCCCATATATTGTAAATTCCTTTAAAATCATATCCCATTCCTATGGGGAAACTTAAAGGAATAACTTTAAGGCCTAATTTTTGTTCAACTTCATCCAGAAGATCAAAAGCGTCCTTTCCTTCACGGTCAAGTTTATTGATAAAGACGATCATGGGAATATTTCTCATCCGGCAAACCTCCACCAGTTTTTCAGTCTGCTCCTCAACACCCTTGGCTACATCTATTACAACGATCACACTATCAACAGCCGTTAAGGTTCTGAAGGTGTCTTCAGCAAAGTCTTTATGCCCGGGAGTATCTAGAATATTGATTTTCTTGTCCTTATAGACAAAGGCAAGAACCGAAGTGGCTACCGATATTCCCCTTTGTCTCTCAATTTCCATAAAATCAGATGTGGCGCCTTTCTTTATTTTGTTGCTTTTTACGGCTCCGGCTTCCTGAATTGCACCTCCAAAGAGAAGCAATTTTTCAGTTAAAGTTGTTTTACCAGCATCGGGATGGGAAATGATTCCAAAAGTTCGTCTTCTTTGTATTTCCTGAAGTAGATCCATTAAAAAAAATTAGTTTGCAAATATAAGCCAACTTTGACGACTTACAATCAGGAATTCCAATTTTTGAATTTTTCCAATGCTGGTTTTGCTTTGTCTCGATCTCTTTTCTTTAAAATGTACGAAAGCCATTCAAACCACTCCAGAAATAACTTTTGATCATTGACCTTTCTGTAGTCGATGACGAACAAATTTAATTTTTGCCACAGCGCCAGACAAACCCCTCCAACCAGTTGTTCAACAAATTCAATAGGAATGACTTTTTTGTAGACCAGAAAACCGAGGGTTTCAAATTTTGTGGTGATGGCAAAAATGGCTTTTTCGAGAGCAGGATTCTGATCATGTACTTCTTTTACCGAGCCAAGTTGTTCAGACTGATTGATCAGATGAAGAGAGTCTGTAAACTGAGCGTCCTGCATGGTTCGCATAATCTCGACGGCCGCAATATCTTTTCGCTGAGTCTTGAATTGTTTTAATTGGATGACTCCAAAGATAATTGCTATAATAATAGTTATAAAGCTCAGTATTGGAGCCAGCTGGGTGAGAAATTCAAACAATTCCATGATAAAGTTTTAAAAATGGTTCGTTGTAAAATCGAATATACCAAAATTAATCGATGACCTCAATTTTCATAAAAACATCTTCCAAAGGCCATTCATCACTTCCGGCTTCAAGTTGAACGATCCTGTCAATAGTTTCAAAACCAGAGATCACTTCTCCAAATACCGTATGCTCACCATCAAGGTGATGGGCTCCTTTTCTGTTTTGTACAATATAAAATTCAAATGCAGTGGAATACTTTCGAGGGTTGTCTTTCCAATCCCGTGCAAGCGCTATGGCTCCATATTTATGCTTTAATTTCTTGTCGAATTCAGGGGGAATTTTATAGCGTTCATACCTTGCTTTGTATCTTTGGGTATCCAGACGCTCCGATTCTCCTCCCTGAATTACAAAATCAGGAACAACCCGATAGAAACAGGTAGTATCGAAATAACCCATTTTGGAAAGAAAAATAAAACTGGCCCTGTGCAAAGGGGTTTCTTCATATAAACGTATTTTCATATTTCCCAGCCTCGTTTTGATCAAGGCAATACGCTCCCTGTTTTCCTCACCGTATTTCTGAAGAAAAACAACAGCATTGTCTTTGTTTATTGAATCCAAAGGCCTGGATGCCGTCAGGTTTTCATCGGCTGCTTTTTCCTTTTTTATTTTTGATTCTTTTTCAAGGGACCCGGAATCAGGTTTGGGAGTGTCCTTGCCTCCGGCTTCAACCTGAACAGAATTGTCTTGCATGGGTTCTTTAGTTTCCTTTTTACAAGAGCTAAAAACCATTAGCAGAACGAGTATAAGATGAAATGAGACACTTTTCATGGCCGATTCAATCAATTAATGCATGCAAATATATGTTATTGTCTCAAATTCAATTGAAGGTTTTAATTAAACTAGGAAATAAGTAACTTTGTAAAAAAGAAGCAGTTTGGAAGAAAAGGTAATATTAGTTAGTGAAAATGATGAGCAATTGGGCTTAATGGGCAAAATGGAAGCTCATCAAAAAGGTATACTTCACCGTGCATTTTCTGTTTTCATATTTAATAAAAATGGAGACTTGCTCCTGCAGCAAAGAGCCCTTGACAAATATCATTCTCCGGGCTTGTGGACCAATACCTGTTGCAGCCATCAGCGTGACGGGGAGACTAATCTGCAGGCAGGCAGAAGAAGATTAGAGGAAGAAATGGGTTTTAGCTGTGAGCTTAAAGAGATGTTTTCTTTTGTTTACAAGGCACCTTTTGATAATGGTTTAACTGAACACGAACTGGATCATGTGATGCTTGGTTATTACGATGAAGACCCGGTAATCAATCCTGAAGAGGTGGGTTCATTCAAATGGATGCCCTTAGAGAAGGTAAAGAATGATATGGGGTTGAACCCGGAAAAATATACGGAGTGGTTTAAGATTATTTTTAATGAATATTATCAACGATTGCTATAATTATGAAGGTTACCGTTAGTAGAAAGGCGCATTTTAATGCGGCGCACAGATTGTACAATAATGAGTGGACAGATTCCAGAAATGCTGAAATATTCGGAAAATGTGCTAATCCAAATTATCATGGGCACAACTACGAATTGATCGTTTCTGTAAAGGGAGAAATTCATCCGGAAACTGGTTTTGTGATGGATATGAAGGTTTTAAAGAGCTTGATCCGATCTGAGGTCGAGGATCAGTTTGATCATAAAAATCTAAATGAAGAAGTAGACGAATTCAAAACGCTTAACCCAACCGCTGAGAATATTTCGGTGGTGATCTGGAACAAACTACGGTCAAAAATTGAAGAACACCTTAAGCTTACCGTGACTTTATATGAGACCCCGAGGAATTTTGTAACATTTGATGGGGAATCATGATGAAGAAAGCGACCATTGTTATTCTTGTTTTAGTTGCCTCGATCGTGTTATTTACAATTTTTAGTTCTAAGGCGCAGGTGCCTGTTGAAGTAGGTGATGAGGTACCTGTCTTTAAGCTTCAGGATCAGAATGGAGATTGGTTTGATCTGTCCTTATTTAAAGGGAACACAGCCATGGTAATCTATTTTTATCCGAAGGATGACACTCCGGGGTGCACAAAAGAAGCTTGCTCCTTCAGGGATTCCTATGAGGCATTTACGGATAAGAACATAAAGGTTATTGGGATTAGTGCTGACGATGTGGAAAGTCACAAAAATTTTGCGGACAAATACAATTTACCCTTCACCCTGCTTGCTGATACTGAAAACGAGGTTCGAAACTTATTTGGCGTAAAACCCAATGCTTTTGGTTTGATTCCGGGAAGAGTAACCTATGTTGTAGATAAAAAAGGGGAGGTCATCTTCATGTATCAAAGCCAGTTTCAGGCTAAAAAACATATTGAAGAAGCATTAAAAGCGATCAGTTCTTCCCTTTAAAAAATTATTCTTTTAGATTTTTTTGATAATATTCATCAACTTCAGCCAGAAGCCTTTCTTTGGAATCTCTGCTTAGTAGGGAATATTCAAAGGAGTTCTTTGCAAGTATATAAATATCCTCTTTAGTTAGCCCAAGAGCCTCTTGAATTTCAATGAAATTCTGATTTACCTGGCCTCCAAAATAAGCAGGATCATCTGAGTTTACGGTTACTTTCATCCCGGAATTCATCATTTTTTTCAACGGATGATTTTTAAGCTCTGGAACAACCTGCAGCGCTTTGTTGGACAAAGGGCATACTGTAAGTGCTATTTCTCTTCGTACAATTTCTTTGACAAGATCCGGGTCCTGTAAAGAATTATTTCCATGATCAATTCTTTTTATCTTTAAGATATCAAGAGCTTCCCATACATAATCGGCATCTCCTTCTTCTCCTGCATGTGCCAGTGGTATATAGCCTTCTTTGACTGAGGCTTCAAAAACATTTTTGAATTTCGAAGGAGGATTTCCTTTTTCAGAAGAATCCAGCCCTACAGCCGTTATCCAGTCCTTAAAGGGAAGTGACTGTTCCAGGGTTTTAAAAGCTTCTTCTTCGGACAAGTGCCTTAAATAACTCATGATGAGAATTGATGAAACCCCTAAATTA
>CP070731.1:1935363-1941099 GCA_020347545.1 Flavobacteriaceae bacterium
TTTAAAGATCACGGGTGCCACATTATTCTCAACTACTTGTTGTTCTGTTGTTCCCGGAGTCTGTAGAGAGGCATTATTATTCAGGCTATCAGGACCGGTTATCTGGGCTGTTAAGTTAAAGCACAAAAGGCCTGCGATAAAGACAAAAGCTATTCGAGGGGAGAGCATAATCTGAGGATTTGTATAGCTAATATAATAGAAATTATTCTAAAAACCTCATTATGAAATCTTTGAACTAGTCACAAAAAAAGCTGACCTCAAAGAGATCAGCCTTAACCATGATTAATTTTGATGTTAAATTATTCTTTTGCTGATAAAAAAGTTTTCCAGTTGATCGGCAGTCTGGAAACAGGCGCTCACTTTATCCACATCCTCACAATACCTGTTATGGTCAGGATTACTACTGCAGTCGATCACATTAAGATCGATCTGACAAAATTTCCTGTCCAATAAACGACATCTTTCCAGGAGTTGATCTAAAGACTCGGATTCCTTCGTTTCAAAACCACGTTTGGTAAGGTATCCTTTTAAGTAATTTTCAATGGAAAGCAAGGAATTTTTACAAACCTGGAAAGTCACAACATCTTCTTTGGGCTTGAACAATCCTTCATTAGCTTCCTGTAATTGTTTTTTTGCTTTTTCAAAGTGGTCATTTGCTTTTTTATCCATGGCTTAAAAATAAAAATCCCACGTAGCATCGAATACCACGTGGGATAGGTTTATAGTTTAAAGGCTTTTAAATAATTCCAAACGTTCCCATTTAGAATCAACCTCTTCCTGTGCTTCATTGAGTAATTCAGAAGCCAGATCTGCATTCTCTTTTACAACCCTTGTAAAACGAGATTCATTGTACATGAATTCTTCTAACGGAGCAGACGGCGCTTTTGAGTCGAGTCTGAACTTCTTGCCTTTTGGCTTAGAAGGATCAAATCTGAATAATGGCCAGTATCCGGTGTCAACAGCTTTCGCTTGTTGCGTTGCACCGTGTTTCAGGTCATACCCGTGTTCACCACAATGTGAATATGCAACAATTAATGATGGTCCGTTGTATTCAGCCGCTTCCTTGATGGCTTTAAGGGTCTGAACATCTTTGGCTCCCATTGCAATTTGTGCAACATAAACGTTTCCGTATGAAATTGCCTGCATGGAAAGACTCTTTTTAGGAGTTTTCTTACCTGCAATTGAGAATTTGGCACTTGCACCAATTGGAGTTGCTTTAGAAGTCTGACCTCCAGTGTTAGAATAAACTTCTGTATCCATTACCAGGATATTGATGTTCTCACCAGAGGCAAGGACGTGGTCCACACCGCCATATCCAATATCATAGGCCCAGCCATCTCCACCAAAGATCCAAACTGCTTTCTTGCGCAAGTATTCGGTCAATTGGTTGAGTTTTTTAGCTTCGTCATTATTATCAAGTATATCAAGGGTCTTTTTCAACCTGTCGATGTCCTCAAATTTTTTGGCTTTTTCTGATTCGTTGGATTCAGGATTGGTCAATATAGAACCTACCAATTCACTTCCAACAAGTAATTCAAGAGATTTCAGAAGGTTTACCGCGATTTCCTGTTTCTTGGTAAGTGCAAGCTGCATTCCTAAACCGAATTCAGCATTGTCTTCAAACAAGGAGTTCGCCCAAGCCGGACCTCGACCAAATTCATTGGTTCTGTAAGGTGTAGTTGGCAGGTTACCACCGTAAATTGAACTACATCCGGTTGCGTTGGCAATCATCATGCTATCTCCGTATAATTGAGTGATCAGCTTGATGTATGGAGTTTCACCACATCCAGAACAAGCTCCTGAAAATTCGAATAAGGGCTGAAGGAATTGCGCTCCTTTGACATTTGAAGTGCTCAGCTCCGTTCTGTCGTAATCCGGAAGATTGATAAAGTAATCCCAGTTGAGATTTTCAACCGTGTCATGATCAAGCTTTTTACGCATATTGATTGACTTGAAATCAGGGATTTCCTTACTTTCCGCAGGACAAACTTCGACACAAAGATCACATCCTGTACAGTCTTCAGGAGAAACCTGAAGCACATAGACGTCATCTTTACCGAACGGACGACCTTTGGCAGGAACACTTTTCATCGTCAGCGGTGCCTCGAACAGTTCTTCTTTCGGCACAACCTTGGCCCGGATTGCGGCGTGAGGACAGATAGCTACACACTTGTTACACTGCGTACATAAGTTCTCATCATCCCAAACTGGAATAAAGTGAGCAATTCCACTTTTTTCATATTGAGTAGTTCCTGTTGGGAATGTACCGTCAACTGGGAAGGCACTAACAGGAAGTTCATCTCCACGTCCTCCAAGAATAGTTTCCAGTACCTCTGTAACAAATCCGTCAGGGGCGTTGGTCATGGCTGAAATGAATTGCTTGTCACTCGTTACTTTTTTCGGATAGTCTACCTTTTGAAGATTTTCAAGAGATTTATCAACCGCCTCAAAGTTCATCTGAACAACTTTCTCACCTTTATGTGAGTAAGACTTGACGATGGCATCCTTGATTTTCTGGATGGCTTCTTCTTTTGGAAGTATACCTGAAATTGCAAAGAAACACGTTTGAAGTACCGTGTTGGTACGTTTTCCCAGTTTCGCATCCTGAGCAACTTTAGAAGCGTCAATGATATAGAAATTCACTTCATGTTCAATCAGGTGCTTCTGCATTTTTTCAGGAAGCTTATCCCAAATTTCCTCTTTTGAATAAGGAGAATTCAATAAGAAAGTACCACCTTGTTTCAAATCGTCAATCATGTCATATTTTTCAATGAAATTGAATTGATGACTTGCTATAAAATCGGCTTTTTCAATAAGATAAGTCGAATGAATTGGTTCGGGACCAAATCGTAAATGAGATATAGTCTGGGCACCTGCTTTTTTCGAGTCATAAACGAAATAACCCTGAACAAAATTATCTGTTGTTTCACCAATAATCTTAATCGAGTTCTTGTTACCTCCTACAGTTCCATCAGAACCGAGGCCGTAGAACATGCAGTTAAAGGTTGATCTTTTAAGTTCAAAAGTAGGATCAGCCACAAGACTTGTATGAGTTACATCATCAATGATTCCTACCGTAAAGTGATTTTTAGGTTTATCTTTTAAGAGTTCATCATAAATACCTTTGACCATTTTCGGAGTAAATTCTTTCGAAGACAGTCCATATCTACCACCAACAATCGAAGGAATTGCTTCTGAACTTTCCATATATGCGCTTAACACATCCATGTAAAGAGGTTCTCCAATACTTCCCGGTTCTTTAGTTCTGTCAAGAACAGCAATTTTCTTAACTGTTTTCGGCATTTTATCGATGAAATCGGCTACTGAAAAAGGTCTGTATAAACGAACAAATAGAGCTCCTACTTTTTCACCGTCAGCAACCATTTTTTCAAGAGTTTCATAAACAGGCCCCTCTCCGGATCCCATGATTACCGTAACTCTTTCTGCTTCAGGATGTCCGATGTAGTTAAACAGATCATATCTTCTTCCTGTATGATGGTAGAATTCATCCATTACTTCCTGCACGATACCCGGTACGGCCTCGTAATAGGTGTTTGCTGCTTCTCTTGCCTGGAAGAATACATCAGGGTTTTGAGAGGTTCCTCTGATAACCGGATTATCAGGGTCAAGTGAATTCTTTTTGTGAGCCATAATCTTATCTTCCGGCATCATCGCTTTGATCACATCGTCAGGAATTGTATCAATTTTTGAGATTTCGTGGGAAGTTCTGAATCCGTCGAAAATATTCATAAACGGAATTCTTGATCTTAAGGTAGCTACCTGTGAAATCAATGCAAAATCCTGTGCTTCCTGAACCGAACCTCCAAAAAGCATTGAAAATCCTGTTTGTCTTGCCGACATCACGTCACTGTGGTCTCCAAAAATTGACAAGGCATGTGTGGCAACAGTTCTCGCTGCTACATGTATTACGGTAGGAAGTAATTCTCCCGCCATTTTATACATATTGGGGATCATTAGCAATAACCCCTGAGAAGCTGTAAATGTCGTTGTAAGTGCTCCGGCCTGAAGTGATCCATGAACTGCTCCAGCTGCTCCACCTTCACTCTGCATTTCAACAATCCTTGGAATGTTGTCCCAGATATTCCTCTGTTCTTTTGCGCTGAATAAATCAACGTGCTCCCCCATCGGAGATGCCGGAGTGATCGGATAGATAGCACATACTTCATTTGTCTTATGTGCTACTCTGGCAACCGCCTCATTAGCATCACATATAATTTTGTCAAATTGTTTTTTCATTTTATAGAAAGTTTAAAAGTATGAGTTAATTGTATTCATGTCTAATCCATTCAAGATGACATAAATGACATAAATAATTAAAGCGTAAAATTATGGTTATAAAAACACTTAAATTATGATATAAGTCATAGAGCCCTTTGTTTAGTGGTGTATACGGAGTAACAGATGTTACCGAAAGGCAAAAAAAAAGAGTATTTGTTGCCAAATACTCTTTTAAAAGTTGTTTTGTGAAACTTAATTATTCACCGTGAAGCCAAGCTTTTTTCTCTAGTAAGGCCTCTTCGGTTTCAACATTGTCTTCGTCAGGAACACAACAGTCTACCGGACATACTGAAGCGCATTGAGGTTCTTCATGGAATCCTTTACACTCGGTACATTTATCCGTTACGATAAAATAAAATTCGTCACTTACTGCTTCGTTTTCAGCATCAGCGTCTACTGTTCTTCCGTCAGGAGTGGTAACTTCTCCCGTAAGTGAAGTTTCATCAGAGTAAGACCATTCACTATCCGGTTCATATATTGCGTTATTGGGACATTCTGCCACGCAAGCATCACAATTGATACATTCGTCAGTTATAATTATAGCCATTTTTATTTGTTTTAAAATTCTTCAGCAAAGTTAAAGAATAAAAATTTGAAAGAATTCAGTCAAATTGAAATTTAGAATTATTCCAAATAAGAGAGCCTCAGGTCTTTAATTGTAATAATAATTACAGATTGATAAATGTCATGTTCTGATTCAAATGAGGTAACTACTTTTAGCTGCCGTTAGAGTAGGGTAATCTAAATTTTATTAAATTTATCAAAAAAATACAGAGGATGGCTGTTAAAAATATGCAAACCACTGAGCATGAAGTGGAATCTCTTAGTGCTGTGGTGATTAGATTTGTAGGAGATTCAGGAGATGGAATGCAATTGACTGGAACTCAATTTACTGATACTTCTGCCATGTTTGGAAATGATGTGGCAACTTTTCCAAACTATCCTGCAGAGATAAGGGCTCCCCAAGGAAGTCTTTATGGAGTGTCGGGCTATCAAGTTCATATTGGAAGTATAGAGGTGAGTACACCTGGAGATGACCTTGATTTGTTGGTGGCCATGAATCCGGCAGGACTTAAAACCAACCTTCACGCCTTGAAGCCTGGCCATACATTAATAATCGACGTAGACTCTTTTTCAAAAAAGAATTTGCAAAAAGCAGAATATGAAACTAATCCTCTTGAAGATGGCTCTCTTGAAAATTATCGTGTAATTGAGGTTTCCATGACTTCGATGACCAAAGAGGCACTGAAGG
Source organism: Flavobacteriaceae bacterium (assembly GCA_020347545.1). Lineage (GTDB taxonomy): Bacteria > Bacteroidota > Bacteroidia > Flavobacteriales > Flavobacteriaceae > Lutimonas. The sequence continues at coordinate 1,940,915 of CP070731.1, forward strand.
ATATGGGGCTTGACAACAAGAGCATCACACGAAGTAAAAATATGTTCGCCCTGGGGATGGTCTACTGGATGTATGACAGGGATATGAATCATACTTTGAATTTTTTCGACCAGAAATTTAAGTATAAACCTGAAATAGCTCAGGCTAATGCGAAAGTTCTAAAAGCAGGATACTATTATGCAGAG
>CP070731.1:1941199-1946017 GCA_020347545.1 Flavobacteriaceae bacterium
GCCCCATTTTGTAAAGGAAGTACCGTGGCATTTAAAGGAAGCAAAGGTTTTATCTGTCTGGCAATGTCCTCAATTTGCCAGGATTTGACACATAACAAGACCAGATCACAATTTCTTATGCTCTCAAAATGGTCCGAAACCTTTGGTTTGACATGAAAATCTCCTTTGATACTTTTAACCTTTAGGCCTTTTTGCTTGATAACCTGATAAGTAGTTCCTCTTGCTATAAATGTTGTTGAATGTCCTGCCAGAGCTAATTTGCCTCCGAAATAACCTCCTACACCTCCCACACCAATAATAACGATATTCATAATTTAGTTTTGTATAAAAATAATGATCTTAATCTAAGGATCACCTAAACTTAATAGGAAGTATACTTTGAGTTAACAATAAATAATGACATTTGGGCATCTTTCAAATATTTTGAATTAGTATAAGTTTTGTTTCCGGAAGTCGACGCATAGGTGTCGACTTCTTTTTTGCCCAGGCTATTCCTTGAACTGAGAAAAGTACTTGTCAAAGTTGCCGGTATAAAATCTTGGGTGGTATTCCAGTCCAAGCCCGTCTTTTTGAACCTCATCCTCCCAGACCAATTCCAGTCCTAATTGTTTGTTAATTTCATAGGAGTCGTATCGCATTGTAAAAGAACAGAATTCATAACTGGTTTCAAGATTTTTAAAAAAATGGAGGTAATTGTGGGCCAGATAGTAAATGTTGTCATTACAATCGGCAGTAATATCATAATTAAAAAAGATAGGGTGGTCCACAGTCTTGTAATTGGCCAGGTCAGAAGTTTGAATATCTGCCTCCACAATTTCCCTTTCCCGTAACTTTCTGTAGATTTCCTCTTTTAGGGGTAAAACGATACAATGTCCCGAATAATTCTTATGGTCATCCATAATGATCAGATTCATCATAGGAAGTATTTCAACCGCCCTTGACAGTACGGCCCTGGAGATGGGTTCTCTATTATTTTTTTGCAGTAAAAGGTCCTTTCTTAAAATTTCCATATCACTGCTGACGTCAATGGTCCTGATCCTTTTTGCCATTTCTTTTACCCTGTCATTTAACCATTTTGCCTCCGGCAGCTCATTATTCAGCATTGTAAGCGAATACTTTCTGATTCTAAAATCATAGAAGGTCGGAATCGGAATGGAAGCATTTAGATTTCGGATAAGTTGGTAGGGAAGAAGGGTGGCCTGCGCCAATTCCTTTTCTTTGTCAGGTTTTATCAAGGTAATATCTTTTTCCCATCGCTGTACGGTTCTTACATCAACATTTAGCAAGGTGGATAAATCCAGTTGAGACATTTCTCTGTCCTGCCTGTAATCGATAAGTAATTCCCCGATGGAAAAGTATTTTTTCATGTTTCTGCTGATGTCATAAAAATAATCAAAAAACCATTAGATACGAATTGTTCAATGTTTAAGGCTGAAAGGGTTAAACAAAAATTTTTGAGAAGACCAAGAATTGCCATGCGATTGGAAATAAACCTAATGAATTTCGAATGACTGTTTAGAAATTATATTACTTATTTCGGTTGAATTGAGACTCAATCAAAGTGAAAAATTATTCAATCAAAGTCGATAAATTTGAAATAAATGTTTTAATGCTGAAATATATAACTCATAAGTACCATATAATCAGATTTTTATAACTTATTTAATAATATGTTAATAATTTGGCAACATTTTTATTGTGTAATTTTTACATAATAAAAATTAATTCTTATTTTTGATATGCGTTTCAAAATACTCGGGGGAAAAGTTTTGAAACTAACCTAACCTGATGGAGTAATCTGTCAGGTTTTTTGTTCTAGTTTTCCAGATTTACAATAAAACAAACTAGATTTAACTCACATTATCTCAAAAAAAAAGGTTGGAAATCAATATTGACGTCCAACCTTTTATTTAATTATATTACAGTTACTTAAACAGTTTCTTGTAATATTGATCCGCCATACGATGGCTCGTGAACTCAGGAATGACTCCGTCAATTCCTTTAAACACTATTTCCTGCCATTCTTCAGGCTTGTCATAATAAGTTGGAATTACCTTTTTCTCCAGTATTTCATATAAATTGTCGGCATCCATTTTATCCTGGTCCCAGTGAGGTAGATTATGGTCCAGTTCAGGAAGAACAAAACAATTTTTTCCATTTTTCTGAAATTCAGGAATCCATCCGTCATTCGTAGATACATTTACTGAGCCGTTCATGGCGGCGGTCATACCACTTGTCCCTGAGGCTTCTCTTGTAATTCTTGGCGTATTCAACCAGATATCAGAACCTAATTTAAGTTTTCTTGAAAGCTCTATTTCGTATCCCACAAGTACTGCCAGATTTGGTTTTTGCTTTGAATAATTCACTAAATGATTGAAAATATCAATGGCATAAAAATCGTAAGGGTAAGGTTTACCGGCCCAAATGATCTGAACCGGATATTTTTCATTGGAAATCAATCGTTCAAATCGTTCCAGGTCATGGAGCAGCAAATCCGCTCTCTTGTAACCGGCAAATCTTCTGGCCCATACAAAGGTAAGCACGTTAGGATCGAACATTTTTTCAGTTTGATTCACCACTTCAGTAAAAAGTTCCTGTTTTAATTCAGTCTTTCTTTTCTGATAAGCTTTAACCTGTTTCCTTTCCCAGGTTCTTTTTATCTTTTTGTCTTGCCAAAAGGTCTGACTTTGTGCATTGGTAATTGGAATGATGTTACAGGTATTATCGAAATCCTTCCACATATCCTTGGCAACTTTGGCATGAAGTTTTGACACCGCATTTGCCTTTTTCGCCATTCTTAAGGCTGATACCGTATAATTGATCTTGCCGCCATTTACTGATTCTTTTTGCAATTCCTGCTCAGAGAGGTGTCTGCCAAAAAATCCACAACGATTTAAGTGACGAGCGTCTCTTTCTTCGTTTCCAGCTTTTTCAGGGGTATGTGTTGTAAACACAAACTGGTTCTTTTTAACTCCCTGGTCTCTTAAATAATAAAAAGCAGGCAGGGCATGACCTTCGTTCAAGTGATAAATATCCGATCCGCCAAGGGCTTCAACCACTTTTGCTCCTCCTATCCCAAGTACAATACTCTGCGATACACGTGTAACCTCATTGGCATCGTATAAGTGGTTTGTAATTGTTCTTGATAAGTGGTCATTACCTTCTACATCCGTACTTAACAAATAAATAGGCACCGTACCAAATATTTCAGGTTTTAGAACATATGCTCTAACCTTAACACATGGGTTATCGTGTAATTGAACTTCAACCTCAATTCCGGTATCTTCAAGGTAATTATAAGTTTTTTCAATAAAATCAGTTCGTAAAGTCTGGTCCTCATTTCTTCCCTGATCGTAGTAGCCATATTTCCAAAGCATACCGATTCCGATCATGTTCTGCTTTAATTCAAAACCTGACTTCATATGAGATCCTGCTAAAAATCCCAATCCTCCCGAATATATTTTTAGCGCCTGGTCAATACCAAATTCCATACTGAAATAGGCCGCTTTTTTCTGGTACTCCTTAGCTGGTTTGTAAGGGTGGTACCAGGTACTGTATTTACTTTCTGTTAGTGTCTCCATATCCTCAAAAAATTAAGCAGCAAATGTAAGAAAATAAGATTTAAATAAATACGACAAATACTGTCATATCATGATATCAAATTTAACGTAAAAAAAAGATCATAAAAACAAGTCAGATATTCAGTTTTTTATTTCTCAATGACCTGTTTTACCGAACCGCATGCAAGCATGGCATCTCCAAAGTAAGGGTTGAGAACATTTTCGCTGTCACTCAGCCAATAAGCTCCTTTGTCATTGTCAGCCATCGGACAATATTGATGATAAACTTCCTGCCCAACACCAAAAACCTGAATCGCATTTGTCGTGTAATTGGACAAGTCTTTAAAATGACTTCTTTGTTGTTCCAAATTATTGGTACCACTTATGTTTCCGGCTTCATTTTTCATGTTGGTTTTAATTTTTTCCCAGGATGCAATTGAGCTACTATCCTCCAAGTCATCTGAACTCAGTTTAGAAAGTTCTGACAACATTGACTTACTGTGCATTACAACAGATTCCTGATCGTCGTTGACAAGGGCATCTTTTATGAGCAGATAGCTTTCAAAGACTTTATTTAATGAGCTTTTAAAAGATTCAGGAACATGATCTCTTCGTTGAAGTGTAGAAGCAGCTTCCTGTTTCTTTGATTCCTGTTTGTTCATCATAGATCTTTTTCCCTGCAACTGGGCCGCAGCATCAATGGTAAAGGTTCCGTGACTTACGATTTCATCGCCAACATCGAGTCCGTCCAAAACTTCGTATTTGTTTTCAAATTTACTTCCCAGTTTTACTTCCTTCATCTCAAATATTGGTTGATTGGCATTCATCTTCATGTAAACAACAGAACGTTTCCCGGTCCATAATACCGCACTTTCCGGAATCATAATCCTTTGATCCCTAGCTGAAGTAACCCGATTCATCGATCCTTCAACAAACATACCCGGTTTAAACATTCGAGCCGTATTATCCAGAATCGCCCTTAATTTGACGGTTCTTGAATTCGAATTTAAAACGGGCTCAATAAATGAAACTGTCGTCTCTACCGGATCATTTGGAAATGAGTTGCTTATCACTTCGATCATCTGACCTTCTTTGACCTGATCAATTTGATCCTCATAAATGTCAAAAACCGCCCATACCGAATTTAGATCAGCAATTTTGAACATCGTCTTTCCACTTTTTACTGCATCACCCTGTGAGACTAGTTTTTCAACCACAGTTCCTGAAACGGTAGCATAGATTGAAAAATATTCCTGAA
>CP070731.1:1946117-1958827 GCA_020347545.1 Flavobacteriaceae bacterium
ATTCCAATTCCTTCAAATTGTCATAGATCTGAGTCGTTTCAACGCTTCTTTTAGATTTTCTATACAGTGATATAGCTGTATTAAAAGAAACTCTATACATCCAGGTGCTGAACATGGACTCGCCTCTAAATTTAGGATAGGCTTTCCACAACTGAATTGTAATTTCTTGAAACAGGTCCTTGTGAGCGGCTTCATTATTCGTGTATGACCTGCATACCTTATGAATAATGCTTTGATGCAATTCTAATTCTTTAGCAAATTTTTGTTCAAGTTCTTTGGTCACCAAAAGCCGATTTATCTATTAGTAGGTATTTTAAACAAAATGTTACGACATTTCCAAACTTCAAATATACTTTACATAGGCTAAAGTACAATTCATCCTTAAAAAATGACAGTTGAGTAATTCAAAATTTAAAAACTCCCGCTTTGATCGCACATTTGTATCATCAATAATCAATAACATTAATTTTTTAATAATGATACGAATTTTTATAGTAGCAATCATTTATCTGATCAGTTTATTCACACAGGCACAGGACCGAAGTGTTCCTTATGATTTAAAAGAAGAATCAAATTTATATACTGTTGAGGTAAAAATCAATTCGATTCCTTCTGATAAAGGTTACATTTATTTCGCAATGTATGCTTCTGAGGAAGATTTTTTGAACAGAAACATTTACAAGAAGACAAGAGTAAAGGCAATTACAGAAGGAGTTAAGGTAAGCTTCAATGAAGTGCCATCAGGAACTTATGCTGTAACCTGCTTCCATGATGCCAATGACAATGGCCGTATGGATTTTTCATCTAATGGTATGCCTGAAGAAGATTACGGAATGACGAATAATGTTATGAGTTTTGGGCCACCAAGGTTTAGTGACGCAAAATTTGAAGTAAAAGATAAAGACCTTACATTTGAGATAACATTCTAATAAAACATTATTCTAATAAGACAGCCGGCAATGAACAGAATCACAAAAAATATAGTAATCCTTTTTTCAATTGGTACGATAATTTTTTTACTGGGTAGCGGATACTTCAATCAATTTCAATACGACGGCTTTAATGATGCCCTTCAGCAATTCCTTATTTTTCAGCTCTATGCGTTTGTGTTGGGAGGGGTGAATATGTATTTTTTCAATTACCTCGAGTCTCGTAACTGGTCTGAAGGAACCACTTTGCTCAGAGTGCTAATCGGATTACTGGGTTCTTCCGTCATAACGGTCCTTGGACTTTTCATTGTTCGTATGACGATAGCTTTGCTCTTTGGTGGTCAGACTATGGCCGAATATTTAGCCGGTGAAAGAATTGATAATTTCAAGTTTGGATTATGGTCTACACTAACTGTGGTTATAATTTTTCATGTTATTTATTTCTACAACAAGTATCAGAAAAGAAAAGTCAAAGAATCACAGATCGTTGCAAAAAATCAAACAGCAAGATTTGAATCACTTAAGAACCAGCTTGATCCACACTTTTTGTTCAATAGTTTAAACGTGCTTACTTCGCTGATAGGAGAGAACCCTAATCAGGCAGAGAAGTTCACTACAAAACTTTCAAAAGTATACAGATACGTCCTGGAGCAAAAGGACAAGGACCTTACCTCATTGTCAGAAGAACTTAAGTTTGCCAAATCGTATATGGAACTACTGAGAATGAGATTTGAAGATGCCGTTGAGTATGAAATTCCTCACGAGGTGAGCGATCCGGAGCTTAAAATAATACCGCTATCGCTTCAATTGTTACTGGAGAATGCAGTTAAGCACAATGTTATTACAGCTGAACAGCCGCTAAAAATCAAAATTTATGAGGACGAGGGCTATCTGATCGTTGAAAATACTGTTAATCCAAAAAACTCACTTGAAAAAAGCACAAAGGTCGGATTAAATAATATAAAACAACGATACGAACTTGTTTCTTCCAATAAAGTAAGTATTGAGAATAACAACAGAAAATTCAAGGTAAAATTACCCTTGTTAAATCAGAAAATAAAAGTTATGAGAACGGAATATATAGATGAAAGCGCCAAATATCTGCGTGCAAAAAAGAAAGTAGATGATCTAAAAGGGTTTTATGGAAGTCTTGTAGCCTATTTTGTGGTGATTCCATTTTTAATCTTTCTTAATTATAAAACCTCATGGCAGTTTCAATGGTTTTGGTTTCCGGTGTTCGGTTGGGGACTCGGATTAATCCTGCAGGCCGTTAACATTTTTGGTATGAGAGGTGAGTGGGAAGAACGAAAAATAAGACAGATCATGGAGAAAAACAGAAAACATTAAAATAAATAAGATGGAAGTAGATAAAAATAAACTAAATGAAGAATACCTGAGAGCTTCAGCAAGGCTGGATGAATTAAAAGGTTTTTACTCTAATATAGTGGCATACGTATTGGTTATTCCTTTTCTGATTTTTGTGAACTATATGACCTACTGGGATTTTAAATGGTTTTGGTTTCCTATGATTGGCTGGGGAATTGGGGTGGCAATTCACGCTGTTGTCACCTTCGTCATAGGAAAGGACTGGGAAAGAAGGAAAATTAAGGAATTAATGGATAATGATAAATTTAAATAATCATGGAAAATAACTTTACACAGGAGGAAAGATATAGAAGGGCCGAAAAAAGGGTCAAAGACATAAAAGGTTTTTACTGGCATTTGTTTTGGTACCTTGCCGTTAATATTTATTTGACTTTTGGCGGTACCATCAAGACATTATTTACCGAAGGAACACTTGAGTTTACCAATTTCAATTTTGGGAGCTTCTCCGTCTGGTTCTTTTGGGGTATAGGTTTAGTAGCGCACTGGTTGCATGTATTCGGGATGAACATATTTTTTTCCAGAAACTGGGAGGAAAGGAAAATCAAGGAATATATGGATAAGGATAAATTTGATTAAAAATTGAATAGAGGTATGATTCAGGTTATCATAATAGAAGATGAAAAACCTTCTGCGAGAAGGTTGGGAAGAATGCTTTCGGATCTCAATATCGAGGCACAAGCCATGTTGCATTCGGTTAAGGAGTCGGTGGAGTGGTTCAAAACCAATGAACATCCCGATTTGATCTTGCTGGACATTCAGCTTTCCGATGGATTGTCTTTCGAGATTTTTGAGCAGGTAGAAGTGAATAGTGCTATAATCTTCACAACGGCATATGATGAATATGCCTTAAAGGCTTTTAAATTGAACAGTATCGATTATTTATTGAAACCCATTGATGATGAGGAGTTGGAAATTGCAATTGATAAATTCAAAAGTAATCGGCCTGACAGACAGGATTTAATGGTTGATTTAAACCAAATTAAAAAGTTATTGGTCAACCCATTGGAAAGAGAATACAAAAAGAGATTTACGATTAAGGTAGGTCAGCATTTAAGAGTGGTGGATACGGAGGATATTGAATGCTTTTTCAGCGATCATAAGGCTACTTATTGTCATACCAATCACGGTAAAAACTATTTGATCGATTTTAGTCTGGAACAACTTGACGACAAATTGGACCCGTTGAAATTCCATCGTGTTAACAGGAAGTTTTTAATAAATATTGAGGCCATCTCTGATATAATCTCCTACACAAATAGCAGACTGCAGATTAAATTAAATCATTTTAAGGAACAGGAAATAATTGTGAGCAGGGAAAGGGTCAAAGATTTTAAAAACTGGCTGGAATAACCTGATTTTTAAGCTAGTCCTCCCTGTCGAAAAAGCTAAATATGTTGCTTCCGTATTTTCTTTGACGGGTCAGCCTTTTATGTTTTGACAGATCGGTGTTTTTGCCATGTTCAATAATCAAAACCCCATCCTCATTTAAAAGATCTCTATTGAAAACCAGATCTATGAGTTTCACGAACTTCTCTTCCTCCATGTCATAAGGAGGGTCAGCAAAAATCAAATCATATTTTTGGCTATTGCGTTCTAGAAATTTGAAAGCATCGCTTTTTATGGTTAGCAGTTCTGTTTCCAGTACTTTACTGGTGTTTTCTAAAAATTTAATACATGCGTGGTGCGCGTCAACAGATGTTATATCATTACATCCTCTGGAAGCAAATTCGAAGCTTATACTTCCTATACCTGCAAAAAGATCAAGGACCTTTAACTCTTCAATAAAATATTTATTGTTCAAGATATTAAACAAAGCCTCTTTGGCCATATCAGTAGTTGGACGAACCGGCAAGTGATTAGGGGCGATAATTCTTCTTCCTTTAAGTCTTCCCGAAACAATTCTCATTAGTACTGATTTAGTAATATAAAATGTCTTCTTTTTGTTTCGTCATCAATTTGAGAAGTAAAGCGATACTCGGATCTGTTTTCAATCAGGCTGACCTTTCTAATATACGTATAGGAAATTTTATACAAGTCACTATTGATATTGATGACCCCTGTCAAAATAAACTCGAATTCTTCAGGGTTAAGATTGAGTTGTTCAGCCGTGAATAAGACATAGTAAATAAAATCTTCCTTGTTCTGGAACTTGAAGCTGTTTTGGAACACAAGTTTACTATCGGCAATAACCACTAATTCAAATTGATCCTCCCGAATATGGGCAAACATATGCGGGTGTTCGCTGAACCTGTAGGTATTAAGGAGATTGTTGACAAGAATAGTAGTAAAGTGCTTATATTCAAAACTCCCAAAGCGTTCCAAAAGGAAATTGTTAACGTTTACAAAAGGGATGTAAACATTGATCATGTCATGATTATCCAACTCATCGTACACTATATAATCATTGGTGTAGGTCTTTGATGAGAATTTAAGGTAGTCCCTGATGTGTTCATTGTCAAACAGTGATTTGGGCACTAACTCTGACAACTGGTTTACATGTGTAACATTAACGGAACCATATCTTTTTTGAAGATGTCTTTCGGTTTTAAAAACTGATTTTACATTTTTAAGTAATTTTTCCGGGGTAGAAGCCTGGTCCTGGAAAGGAATATACTTTAATTTTTCAATTTGCTTTTCAATTCTATGTATTATACAAAATGAAAATCCATCCAAACTAAGTTGGATGGATAAATGTTTTTCATGAAGATTATTAAAATCTAATGAGGTATTAGTCTTCTGTTTCTTCTTTGATTCCATCATAGAACGGAGGCCAATTACCATTTGAGTTTACGTCTTCCAATGATCCTACTGCGATGTATTCACCCGGAACATTAATACCACCCAGTGCTTCTTTTTCCTGACGAATAAGGTCTTTATCCATTCCTTCAAGAACAACAGACTTATCTACTTTTGCTTCAAAGACAGAGGCTTTAACTCCCTGAACCTTTTCAACGGTTCCTGTTTTCAATTCAAATTTTGCATCTGTTCCAGGAACATTCATCATTTCTTGATAATTTCTGCCTTCAAAAGAATTGCTTACCATTTCAAATCCAACCGTATCCACAACTCTCTTTTCGACGTCAATGGTAATTCTTCCTCTCTGTTCCGTAACAACAATATTCTTTACCTCAGTAATTGCAAATGAGTCATTTTCAATAAAATTGACCAAATCCTGGTAGTTATCTGTGAACTTTCTATTCACTGACGCGTAGGCCAATTCAGCATCTCTGATCGTTTTGAGATTTTCAATGACAAGAGCATAGCGTTTCTTTTTCTCTTTGTTGAAATTGATAGGCGTCATAATGCTTTGGTAAATCTGATAACCAAAATAGACGATCACCACCCACAAAGCAACAGAAACTAACGGTTTCAACTTGGCTGGTAACTTATTCACAATTAAGTACGCTAATCCTCCAACGACAAGAATTGATACTATAATTATTAAAATTGACATCATTTTAAAGTTTATTTTAAATTAGGATTATGGCAAATCTACAAAAATTTTTCAATCAGGAAAGTAATATTTTTAGATAATCTGCTAAATTTTTAATGCATTTTACGGCTCTTAAAGTGTTGCTAGATTTAGCTTTAGCATCCAGGCTTGAACTTTGGGAAATTCATAAAAATCCAGGGATCCAAAGAGGGATCTCTTGTTAATTCTAATTATGTTTGTAATCGCTGTATAAACAGAGATCGAGAGTAATGAATAAAACAATTCTTAATCTTTATAAAGATCTTCGCCTTGGATTTGGATTTGACCCAACTTTGAAGCAGGATCAGCTGTTGAAAAACTTATCAGAATTTATTCTTAACGGTAAGCGATTTAGTCTGTTCCTTATCAAGGGATACGCCGGAACCGGAAAAACAACGGTCATTAGTGCTTTGGTTAACCGTCTGGGTTCTTCAGGTTATAAATCTGTTTTACTGGCGCCGACCGGAAGAGCCGCCAAGGTGATGAGTGCCTATTCGGGAAAAACTTCATTGACCATTCATAAAAAGATTTACTACCCAAAGAATGAGCCCGGGTCCGGATTAAGTTTTACGCTTCAGCAAAACAAGCATCGAAACACGGTTTTTGTCGTAGATGAAGCTTCAATGATTCCTGACGGAAGCATCGATGGGAATATGTTTGGTAATCGATCCCTGCTACTTGATTTAATGACCTATGTGTATTCCGGTAAGAACTGTAAATTGATTTTAGTGGGTGATACGGCTCAGCTGCCTCCGGTAAAAACTGATATGAGTCCTGCACTGGATACAGCCCATCTGGAATCCGCTTTCAGCATGGAGGTTCACACAATTGAGCTTGATGAAGTGATGCGGCAGCACAGCGAATCAGGCATTTTATTTAACGCCTCAAGAATTAGGGATTATTCGTCTCAAAATCGCCTCAATGAGTTTAAATTTAATATTGATTTCCATGACATTCAACGGTTAACGGATCGCTATGACATACAGGACGCAATTTTTTCAGCTTACAGTGAAGACCTGGAAAAAACAGTGTTTATAGTCCGATCGAATAAAAGGGCTAATTTGTACAACCAGGAAATCAGAAACAGTGTTCTGGGATATGACAGTGAAATTGCTTCCGGAGATTATGTCATGGTGGTAAGAAACAATTACTTCTGGCTCAAAGACGCTCCCAAAGTAGGGTTTATTGCCAACGGGGATATTTGCGAGGTACTTGAAATTTTCCGTTTTAAGGATCTATATGGTTTTCGTTTTGCAGAGGTAAAGGTGCGCCTTGTGGACTACGATGATCAGCCGCCATTTGAGACAGTTTTGCTGCTTGACACCCTACATAGCAACAGTCCGTCACTCACAATGAATGAAGGTAATGAATTGTTTCAGGCTGTAGCCGAGGATTATGCAGATGAAAGATCCAAGTACAAAAGATTGCAACTCATCAAATCAAATAAATATTTTAATGCCCTTCAGGTTAAGTTTTCCTATGCACTGACTTGTCACAAAACACAGGGAGGTCAATGGGAGAACGTTTTTATAGAACAGCCCTATTTGCCCGATGGAGAAGATAATTCTTATCTTAGATGGCTCTATACGGCCGTTACCCGAGCTCAGAAAAAATTATTTCTAATAGGTTTTAAGGAAACATACTTTGAAGATTCGTAATTATTTATTTGGTTTGACCCTTTTGCTTTTGACCGGTTGTTCGGTTTCTAAGAAAATTGAAAAAGAACTAGCTTCAAATGCAAGGGAAAATTCATTTTTTCAGGGCGTTTTTGTTGCTGAAGCGGAAAGTGGTAAGATTCTCATTAATCACAATGGACACAAATATTTTACACCAGCGTCGAACGTCAAAATTTTCACGTTATATACGGCCCTAAAGGAAATAAAGGATACGATCCCTATTTTTGATTACGCACTCACAAAAGATTCACTGATTGTCAGAGGCACCGGACACCCCTTGTTTCTTGTGGATTCTTTGAGTGACAGGGCTTTGCTTTTTTTGAAGAACAGCGAGAAAAGGCTGTATCTGGCAGATTTATCAATTCAGGACGCTATTTATGGACCGGGATGGTCCTGGGAGGATTATGCGTATTACTATATGCCTGAAAGAAATATTTTTCCGATGTATTCCAATCTGCTGACGGTTAACAAAAAGGGTGATGACATAAAGGTTGTACCTGAGTTATTGAGTGAAAGATTGAATTTTACGGGTCAGTCCTCAATAACAAGGGAACCGGAGGACAATACTTTTTATTTGCCCGCTCAGGGTGATTATGAGAAGTCAGTTCCGTTAAAGACTTCAATGCAGCTTTCTGCTGATATGTTGGGTGAGGCTTTGGTCAAGAAAGTAATTTTGGTTCCAGAGAGCAATAAACGAGAATATGTAGCCTTTAAAGAAGTTTCCAATGATACTTTATTGAAACGAATGATGTATGATTCTGATAATTTTATCGCCGAACAATTATTGTTGCGGATTGGGCATGAGGCAACAGGGTCCTACAATTCGAAGGAAGCTATAAATTACTGTTTAAAGAATCTATTGAGTGATATTCCTCAACATCCGCGATGGGTAGATGGTTCAGGCTTGTCCAGGTATAATCTGTTTAGTCCGAGGAGCCTTGTTTATGTATTGCAAAAACTTTATCACGAAACGCCTTCAGAAAAACTTTCAAACTACTTTCCGGAAGGCGGGAAATCAGGAACATTGAAAGATGATTTTATTGGACAAAATTATATAAGGGCCAAGTCAGGTACCCTTTCAAATAATTATTCTCTTTCGGGCTATTTAACAACTAAAAAGGGGACCGTTCTGGTATTTAGTTTTATGAATAATCACTACCAGGGAAGTTCAGGAGATCGAAAAAGAATGATGTCAGCATTTTTTAAGGAGCTGTATGAAAACTACTAGAATTTATTTTTTAATAAAGCTTTCTCACAGAATGTTCGATACTTTAAAATCATTCATAAATGATTCTTTCCTCTGCATCGAACCAGGATCTGTACATGGGTAAATGTATTTTTTCAACCTGAGTCCTTTTTATTTTCAAGGTTGGTGTCAAAAGGCCGTTTTCCACAGACCAGTCCTCTTTCATGATGACTGCCTTTTCGATTTTTTCATGTTTTTCAAGCTTAGGATTTATTTCAAGTATTGATTGAAGTAAACTCTCGTTAAGCTCTGATTTACTTTTTAATTTACCTAGTTCAGAAGGTATTACCAGCATAATAGGTTGAGGAATTCCCATACCTACAATACAGACCTGGCCAATGTCCGTATTTCTGGAAAGTTCCAGCTCAATCGGGGCCGGAGAAATGTATTTACCTTTATCCGTTTTGAACTGATCTTTGGCCCTTCCTGTAATTGTGAGGTATCCGTCATGGTCATATTCTCCTATGTCACCGGTTCTTAGGTAGCCATCCTCATCAAATGTCTTAGCTGTTTCTTCAGGGTTTTTGAAATATCCCAGCATTAAGGAGTTGTTTTTAACACAAATTTCCCCGATTTCGGATAATTTGGCTTTGGCACCATGGGTAAACTTTCCTACGGTTCCAATTTTGTTTCTTCCTGGAAGATTGCAATGGGAAATGATACAGTCCTCGGTCATTCCATAAGCCTGAATTATTTCAATTCCCAGTTTTTTGTACCATTTCATAATGTTTACAGACAAGGGTGCAGCTCCTGAAGCGATATATTTAGCTTTGGATAGCCCAAGTTTTGATTTTATCTTCTTCTTTAGAACGTTATTTAAAATCGGAATATTAAGCAGTATATTCAGTCTTTTCTGAGGAATTCCTTCCAGTATTTTTTCCCTGAACTTCGCATAGATTCTTGGGACTGCAAAAAACAAATCGGGTTGAGTTGCTTCTAAATCTTTAGGAAAAGTCTCTATGGAGTCCGGAAAGGACAATTGTCCTCCCATATAAATAGCAGAAGTTTCCAGGCCTACTCTTTCAGCAATATGTGAAAGGGGGAGGTAGGAGAAATATCTGGGATGCTCAACCACGGATAGCGTTTTGAATAAATTGTAGGCTGCATTTGCAAAATTTTCATGACTGTGCATAACCCCTTTCGGATTTCCTGTAGTCCCCGAGGTGTAAATAATTGTTATCAAATCTTTGGGGTCCGGGAGATTTACGTCTTGCAAGGGTTGGTTTCGGCTTGTCAGGGATTCCCAGGTTTCTTCTTCAACGATATCGTATTTTTCGATGCTGATTTTCGGGATGTTCTTAAAGGCATTTTTCTGAGACTCCCAATTATCTAATTTACCTAAAATAAGCATTTTAGATTCGCTATGTTCTACAACTGGTTGAATAGATTCTTCATTGAGGGTAGGGTAGAGCGGTACCGAAACATGGCCGCTCATCATGATCGCAAGATCGGCTAAAACCCAATAGTCACAGTTTCGTGATAACAATGCAATGTTACTTTGTGGTGGAAAATTCTTTTTTCCAATGGCGGTCGCCATCTTCCTTATTTCCTGTCCACTTTCTTTAAAACTCCAGGTATCTGTTTTTCCTTTGTGAAACTGTTTTAAGAAAATATGATCTGGGCAAGCTTCTTCCCAGTGAAGAAAGGCTTCAAGAGGTGATTTAAATTGTTTCATTACTGATCGATACAAGTTTTGTGATTACAAGATAGAGAAATTCCGTTAGAAATTATCCGTAGAAAAGGTTTGGTTAGGGATTCACTTTTATTGATAGAAAATCTTTGATTTGACTTATATCTGTAGTATGGTCAAACCAAGTGATATCTTTGTCCCTTCTGAACCAGGTACCTTGTCTTTTAGCAAACCTCCTTGTGTTTTTTTTAATTTCTTCAATAGCAAATTCCAAATTGATTTTCCCGTCAAAGTACTCGAACAATTCTCTGTAACCCACAGTTTGCAGAGCATTTAGATGTCTGTGCTGGTATAAACCGCGGGCTTCATCCACCAAGCCCGATTTAATCATGGCATCAACTCTTTGATTTATTCTGTCATATACCACCTCGCGGTCTGCCGAGATTCCAATTTTTATATTCTGGAAAGGCCTTTGTTTTTTGCTGATGCCTATGAAATGTGAAAAAGGTTTACCCGAACCAATACAAATTTCGAGGGCCCTGATCAATCTTTGTTTATTCTCGAGATCGATTCGATCATAGGACTTAGGATCTAATTTCTTTAATTCCTCCTGAAGGGTTGCAATACCTTCATTTTCCAATCGGGTATTTAGCATTGTTCTTATCCCAGGATCCGTTTTTGGAAATTCGTCCAGACCTTTGGTAACAGCGTCTACATAAAGTCCACTACCTCCAACCATAATTACCGTATCATATGTAACAAAGAGCTCAGAAAGCAGATGTATGGCGTCTCTTTCAAACGCACCAACGCTGTAGTCCTCTAAAATCGACCTGTTTTGAATGAAATGATGCTTTACTGCCTTAAGTTCTTCTTCAGAAGGGACTGCCGTTCCAATTGTCATTTCCTTATAAAATTGTCTGGAATCACAAGAAATGATTTCTGTCTGGAATGCTTGCGCCAAAAGAATGCTCAATCTGGTTTTTCCAATTCCTGTGGGTCCGACTATGGTAATCAGGGTTTTCGATTTCATGGCTGTAAAAGTAACTAATTTAACCCATTGTCTTGTAGTTTTTAAGCTTCGAGAAATACCGATTTCAAGAAAATATTTTGACTTAATATTCGTTAAGTAATAGTTGATTCCATATCAATTTACACTATGAAGGAGAAATTAATGCTTTTCTTGGTCGTATTGTTACAGTTTCTGAATTCTAATGCACAGGAAATTCAGTTAACAGGGAATGGCATTGTCATCAATGTGGATGGCAGTAACATCCCTAATTCCCAAGACGGCACATTGTTTCCCGAAACTCTTGTTTTAAGCAGCTCGACAAATTCATTTACGCTTACTAATTTAAGCAACAAAAAAATTCATATCGATAGGATCCGCTTTGATAATTCAGATTTTTATGTTCCGGATGACGGACATTTACATAATATAAAGAGTGGGGCCTCATCGACTTTTGACGTTTTTTTTCAACCGAGTTCAGATGGATTAAAGGCGGCTAAGGCAGCTATTGAAGTCACAATGGGAAGGAACAAGAAGACTTTTACATTGAACGTTGAGGGAGCCGGAGTCGAAAACGACGGAGGCCAGGGAGCTATTATGATCTCACAATATTATAATTCGAGCAGCAAAACCTGGATCGAGGTAAAAAACACTTCTGATTTTTTGATTAAGGAAAAGCAATATGTACTGGCCTATTATAAGTCCTCAGACGATCTCAATGAAGAACCAAAAAGAAACCAGATAATTGAAATTGATGCCTTGCAACCTAAGGCCGTAAGGGTTTATAAATTTAAAGGAAGCCTTGTAGGCAAGGAATTAATAGTGCTATCCACAGATAAGAAAAAGGAATGTTATGAGAAACGAGTTGATATCATTGGAGGACAATTCGATTGGGGGAAAGATCTGTCTTTGACCAAAGGAGGATGTGCCTCTGAAAATTCTCATTTTGAATTCAATTCGGAAGACTGGATAGATTTGAGCAATTCAGAAGTAGATGATGCTTCCCCACTTCAAAACATTCACTTGGGTACATATGACCTGGGAGATATTGTATGGAATGGTTCCAACTGGTCCAATAATAATCTTCCCGACAGGTCCAGAATCACCATAATTGAAGGTAATTATCAAGACATTTTAGGAAATATTGAAGCCTGTGACCTGATTGTGAACGGACAACTGGATTTTGCTTCCGGGAGTCTGAATAATACTGAATCCCGTTCTGTTGTAGTTTACAGGAATCTTGAAATTTCTGAGGCTGGATCATTTGAAATAGGAGATAAGCAATCCCTGGTCATGTATGATAATCAGGCGGAAATCAAAGGAACAATTGTCAAATATGAAAATTCTACGACTTTAAATAATTCA
>CP070731.1:1958927-1969924 GCA_020347545.1 Flavobacteriaceae bacterium
CAGGAGCTCCCATTTTTGCACCGATTGCCGCAGGAAGAGCAAAGCCCATGGTACCTAAACCACCCGAAGTCACCTTGCTTTTACCTTGGTTAAATTTACTATACCTGCTGGCTACCATTTGATGTTGTCCCACGTCAGATACGATCACCGCATCTCCTTTGGTTTCTTTATTTAGCGCTATCATGGTTTCAGCCATGGTAAGCCCGTCACCTGAAACATTGATCTGTCCGTCAATTACTTCCTTATACTCAATATCGTATAAGTCATTAAATTCCTGCATCCATTCTTTATGTTGCCTTTTTTCAATTAAAGGCAAAATAGCAGAAAGGGTATCTTTTACATTCCCTAATACGGCTACATCAGTTTTTACATTTTTGTCAACCTCCGCAGGATCGATTTCAAAATGTACAATCTTAGCTTGTTTCGCATAGGTAGCAAGGTTACCTGTTACCCTGTCATCGAATCTCATACCAACAGCGATAAGAACATCACACTCATTGGTCAGTTTATTGGGTGCATAATTTCCATGCATACCCACCATACCAACGTGTAACTCATGATCAGAAGGCAAAGCGGATAATCCGAGTAAGGTAGACGCAGAAGGAATTCCCGCCTTTTCAATAAAGTCCTGAAATTCTTTCTCAGCCTTTCCTAAAGTAAGTCCCTGGCCCCAAACAATAAAAGGTTTTTTGGCCTTGTTGATCAAGACCGCCGCTTCCTCTATTTTATTTGGCTCCATCTCAGGAACAGGTTTATAACTTCGTACTTTTTCGCATTTATTATATTCAAATTCAAGTTCTCCAAACTGTGCATCCTTGGTGATATCGATCAATACCGGACCAGGGCGCCCTGACTTGGCTATGTAAAAAGCTTTCGCCATCACTTCAGGAATCTCTTCTGCCTTTGTGATCTGGTAATTCCATTTTGTTACCGGGGTCGAAATACTGATAATATCAGTTTCCTGAAAAGCATCACTTCCCAAGAGGTGAGATCCTACCTGACCGGTGATGCAAACCAAAGGTGTTGAATCTATTTGCGCATCCGCAATACCGGTAACCAGGTTTGTTGCTCCAGGTCCTGAAGTTGCAATTGCGACACCTACCTTATCTGAAACTCTGGCATAACCCTGAGCCGCGTGTACGGCTCCCTGTTCATGCCTGGTGAGCACATGATGAAGTTGTTTTTCATACTTAAAGAACTCGTCATAGACCGGCATGATGGCTCCCCCAGGATATCCGTAAATCAAGCTTACTCCTTCCTCAAGAAGAGACTTAACAACAGCTTCTGCTCCTGTAATTTTTACGCTTTTTTTATTTGTCACTTTTTCCGATGTTTTTGTTATTGTATCCATAATAACAATTTAGTTTAGGTATCTATTAGAACTTATCTGTCACGCATCCTTCTGAAGCAGAGGAAACCATTTTTGCATATTTATAAAGTATTCCCTTTTTATGTTTTGGCTCAGGTGCTTTCCACAAGGCTTTTCTTTCCTTAATTTCCGAATCACTCAAATCCACATCAATTGTGTTCTTCCCGGCATCTATGGTTATCATATCACCATCCTTGATCAATCCGATAACACCTCCTGACTGTGCTTCAGGGGTAATATGCCCCACCACAAATCCATGCGTACCTCCTGAAAAACGTCCGTCTGTAATCAGGGCAACGGTTTTTCCAAGACCTGCTCCCATGATCATTGATGTTGGCTTTAACATTTCAGGCATACCCGGCCCCCCTCTGGGCCCCACATATCTTATCACGACAACATCGCCCTTGGAAACTTTACCGGCACCAATGCCGTCATTGGCTTCCTGTTCGCTGTCAAATACAACCGCCTTTCCTTTAAAAAGGTTTCCTTCTTTTCCACTAATCTTAGCCACAGCACCCTCCGATGCAAGGTTACCAAACAATATTTGTAAATTCCCGGATGATTTCAGGGCTTTATCCGTCGGATAAATAACTTGCTGATCCTCTTCAAATTTTAAAGGTGAAACGTCTGCCAGATTCTCCGCCAGCGTTTTACCGGTCACTGTCATACAATCCCCGTGCAAAAATCCTTTGTCAAGCAAATATTTCATCACAGCGGGTGTTCCTCCTACACCGTGAACGTCTTCCATCAGATATTCCCCGCTGGGTTTAAGATCAGCTATCAATGGGGTCCTGTCACTCACTCTTTGAAAATCCTCCAAAGTAAAATCGATCCCCGCAGCATGAGCGATGGCCAGGTAATGCAAAACTGCATTCGTGGATCCACCAAGGGCGTTAACCAGGGCAACGGCATTTTCCAAAGACTTCTTGGTAATGATATCTAAAGGTTTTAAATCAAGCTCAAGCAGGTTCCTTACCGCAGCGGCTATTCTTTCACTTTCTTCATTTTTATGAGGATTTTCTGCAGGTATGGAAGAATTATAGGGTAGAGCAAATCCAAGTGCTTCAATAGAAGACGCCATGGTATTTGCCGTATACATCCCCCCACAGGCTCCTGCTCCCGGAATAGCTCGTTTGATTATTTCCTTGTATTCTCCCTCAGAAATTTCTCCTGAGATCTTCTGTCCTAAAGCTTCAAAGGCCGATACGATGTTCAACTTTCTTCCTTTGTAACTTCCCGAAGCTATGGTTCCTCCATATACCATAAGGGATGGACGATTTAATCGCAACATGGCCATGATCGCTCCTGGCATGTTTTTATCGCAGCCCACTACAGAAACCAGAGCATCATAACTCTGTGCATTCATTACAACTTCTATGGAATCTGCAATAATATCTCTCGAAGGGAGTGAATAATTCATCCCGCTTGTCCCCATGGAAATCCCATCACTAACACCAATAGTATTAAATACGAGCCCTACCTGATCTTTCTTATTTACTTCTTCTTTAATCCCGGCGGCCAGTTTGTTTAAATGCATATTGCAAGGATTCCCGTCATAGCCCGTACTCGCAATTCCCACTTGAGGTTTCTTCATGTCTTCCTCATTCAGACCGACAGCATATAACATGGCCTGTGCCGCGGGCTGGGTCGCATCCTGGGTAAGTCGTTGACTGTATTTATTTAGTTGCTTCATTAAAGAGAATAATAATTTTTATGTTTTTGATATTCTTATATTAAAATCTTCTATTCTTTAAATAATCCTCAAAAATACTCAGGCTTTGACCGATTGGCTGATTGCTATTTACCATATTACAATATCCAATACCACCTGAAATTACCTTATTCACTGATTATCATTATTTTATCTGCTCTAATTTACAAGGTTTAACATAAAAAAAACCTTCCCGAAGGAAGGTTTAAATAGTTATGCATAACGCCACTTCCTGTCAAATCCGCCGGGACCCGATAATAATGACTGCTACACTATGTAAATTAAATTGCTTCATTTTAAAATGTTGTGACAAATCTAGAAAAAAATAATCTCGAATTCCAAAATTTCGCAAACTTATTTATACTTATGTTTTGATTTCTGTTTAATGATGGTTTCAACAGGAACATTTTGGATTTTGCTTTCCAGCCAGGATATGATATCCAAATACATAAATGATCTTTTTTCATAAGGATGATTCTCAAACACTTTCAGTTCTTTGTGTAATTCCACAAAGGCATTCTTCAATTCATGCGGATAGATATTACTTAAATTCCGGAGGAAGCTAATAATTCTTTGCTGAACCAAATGCAATTCATTCATTTTGATCAGGAATTTGTAGGTGGATTTGATCAGAGCTTCCAGGTTTTGATCCATTCCGGCTTCATAATGCGCCACAAGATTTAATATTCTGGTAAAACACAAGAGATCCTCTCTCATGCCCAGTTGTCTGTTCTTGATAATTTTTTCGAGATAGAAAATGCATTCTTCATATTTCGAAGCTCCAAAATACAAGCTTGCGAATTTATAGTAAAAAACCATTACATGATGATCATCAATTTTTGACCGATGACTCTCAATTTCATCCAAAACTTCAGGAATAAGATTTAATCCGAGATTAAAATTACCTTCTAAAAAATAAAGGTTTATCTTGTTGAGGTAGAGGTATAGAAAGGCCAGTGATTCTGTATTTTCATTGATGAGAAAACTTTGGGAATTAAGCTCATCTTCAAAAAAATTCAGGGTGGATCGGAATTTTGTCAGATGTTGAATTAAAAAAAGCGATTCCAACAAATAATTGATCCCTTTGAGATAGAAAACCGGATTGGTCTTTTTCATTTGTGGGTTATAGTAAAAAAGATCTACCCATTTTTGTGCGTATCGATACCCCAATACAAAATCCTGGACAATAAAACTATACCACAAGTAAGCCTTGTATAAATACAATTTTTCAATAAGGCCCAATTGTTTAATATCATATTCAGGAAGCGATTTTTTAAAGAATAATTTAACTTCTTCAAAGTCTTTATCATTACTCACATATCCCTTTTTCAACAACCTGCTGTACAATAGCAAAGACAAATTCGACAATTTACTCAATAAAAGGGTCCTTTCTCCAAGGTCCCTGGACTGAGAAATCAGATCGTCTGCACGACTACTTAAACTTCGGGTTATATATTGAGACTCAACCACCTTTTCCAACTCAACTATACTGAATGCCAGGGCTGTATCTTCATTTGCAAGGGCGATTGATTTCGCCTTATCCAGCACTTTCAGACTTTGTTTATGAAGCCCCTTATTAAAAAGTATTGTCGCAAAATCCAACTGCTCACGCACCTGCATTTTTGCATTTTTGTGTATGGGGTTAAGCTTTAGGCTAACGAGAATCTGCCTGTAGAGATGTGCTTTTGAATTCGAAAGTTGCTGCTTTTTTATGTTTGTCTTTGCAAGTATTTGTTTTTCGTCAAAAACCTCCAGCTTGTCCAGAACTGAAAAAAGGGCGATAAAATTCTTTTCGGAATTTCCTCCGAGTCGACCGGCATACAATTTAAACTGCCTTTTTTCCGATTTGGTCAGGGATTTGACCAACAAAAAAAGTGCATCGGATTTTTCCATAGACATCGTAATAAAATACCCTTATCTATTTGATTAACAGAATCTTAAAAGATTTACAAATAATTTGAATGTAGTAAACAGCTCAAAGAAAATCTAAACCTTAAAGGATTTCCCTTTAATTTTGATTATTCAAAAGTGATAAAAAATATTTAATAATGAGCAAAAATCAAGTCCAAATATTCGACACGACATTGAGAGATGGCGAGCAAGTTCCTGGTTGTAAGCTAAATACACCAGAAAAATTAATCATTGCTGAACGCCTTGACGAACTAGGAGTCGACATAATTGAAGCCGGATTCCCCATATCCAGCCCTGGAGATTTTAACTCTGTTGTTGAGATTGCAAAACTGGTAAAAAATGCTACGGTTTGCGGACTTACAAGAGCAAACAAGAAGGATATCGATGCAGCGGGTGCAGCTTTAAAACAGGCCGTAAAACCAAGGATACATACTGGAATAGGAACCTCTGAATCTCATATAAAATTCAAATTCAATTCCACTCCGGAAAAAATAATTGAACGAGCAAAGGAAGCCGTTAAGTATGCCAAAACTTATGTTGAAGATATTGAGTTTTACGCTGAAGACGCGGGAAGAACGGATAATGAATTTTTAGCCAAGATCTGTGAAGAAGTTATAAAGGTCGGTGCAACAGTCTTAAATATTCCGGACACTACAGGATATTGTTTACCTGAGGAATATGGTGCAAAAATGAAATACCTGAAGGAAAATGTGAAGGGCATTGAAAATGTTATACTTTCTTGCCATTGCCATAATGACCTGGGGCTTGCAACTGCCAATTCCATTGCCGGGGTTCAGAACGGGGCACGACAAATAGAATGTACCATTAACGGTATCGGGGAAAGAGCAGGAAATACGGCCTTGGAAGAGGTTGTAATGATTATGAAACAGCATCCCTACTTGAATCTTGATACAAATATTAATACACAGTTATTATACAATACCTCTCAGATGGTGCAACACCATATGGGAATCCTTGTTCAGCCTAATAAAGCTGTTGTTGGCGAAAATGCATTCGCTCACAGTTCGGGTATACATCAGGACGGGGTGATCAAGAACAGGGAAACATATGAAATTATGAATCCATCGGATGTTGGAGTGAACGAATCATCCATTGTCTTGACAGCAAGAAGCGGAAGAGCCGCTTTAGCCTATAGAGCTAAAAAAATCGGTTTCGATCTTACCAAAATTGAACTTGATCAAATTTATCCTGAATTTTTAAAAACGGCGGATAAAATGAAAGAAGTTGGAGATACTGAAATTGAAAGAATCATCAAGAACGCTAGGGTCAGCACAGATAAAATAGCCTCGTAACGAGGATTGGAACATGAATTTAAAAATTGCAGTTTTAGCCGGAGATGGAATAGGCCCCGAAGTTTGTGAACAAGGTGTAAAGGTTCTAAAGGCCATTGAAAAAAAATTCAAACACAATTTCACATTTACAAACGGCCTGGTGGGAGGTAGTGCTTTGACTGCAAAAGGTGTTCCCCTGCCTGATGAAACGCTGGAACTTTGCCTGAATTCAGATGCCATCCTGTTCGGAGCAATTGGAGATCCGAAATTTGAGAATTCTCCGGATGCAAAAGTAAGACCCGAAGAGGGGCTTCTGAAGTTAAGAAAAGAACTTGGCTTATATGCCAATATCAGACCTCTGAAGGTTTATGAACCTCTAATTCACAAGTCTCCGATCAAAGAAAAAGTAATCAAAAACACCGATTTCATAATTTTCAGGGAATTGACAGGAGGAATCTATTACGGAGAAAAAAGTACCTCAGCCGATGGACAGTCAGCTTCAGATACCTGCAACTATTCTGTTGAAGAAATCGATCGTCTGGCCCACATGGCCTTCAAATCTGCCCGAAGCAGAAGAAAAAAATTAACCCTTATCGATAAAGCCAATGTACTTGAAACCTCCAGGCTTTGGAGAAAAAGGGTAAAAGAGCTTGCGTTGGAATATCCTGATGTTACCGTAGACTACTTGTATGTTGACAATGCAGCGATGAAAATCATTATCAACCCAAGACAATTTGACGTTATTTTAACCGAAAACATGTTCGGGGATATTATTTCTGATGAAGCAAGTGTGATTTCGGGCTCTATTGGTTTGCTGGCCTCTACCTCTATCGGCGAAAACTCAGTGTTGTTTGAACCTATACACGGATCCTTCCCTGATATGAAAGGAAAAAATAAAGCTAATCCTCTTGCCACAATCCTTTCTGCGGCGTTGTTATTGGAGCATTTCAAATTACACGAAGAGGCCGATGCGATCAAAAGTGCTGTTGAAAAATCAATCGAGCATCAAATTACAACACCTGATATCAATTCTACCAAGAAGTTTGCACATACTTCCACTGTTGGAGAATTTATTGCTGAATACATCAATGACAAGAAAAACATTCTATACCACATGGAGAATATTTCATTGGGTCAGTCTACGATCATTTAGCTATCTTTAAGCCGCAGTCTAAACTGCATCCTCCAAATTTAAAATGAGACTCTGTTAATATGGAATTTAAGGAAGCGGTCAATCGAAGAAGATCGGTTAGAAAGTATGATCCGGACAAAGCACTTGACTCGGAAAAAGTGAAAGAATGTCTTGAATTAGCCGTTCTGGCGCCAAACAGCAGCAATATGCAGCTCTGGGAATTTTATCATATAACTTCAAAGGAAATTTTGACAAAAATGTCCCCATTTTGTTTTAATCAGAACGCGGCCAAAACCGCTCAGCAAATGGTGGTTATCGTAGTTAGAAAAGACCTATGGAAAAAAAGAGTAAAAACCCATGTTTCCTATCTTAAAAATGTCTTTGGCAACATTCCGAAAGAACAGCAAAGCAAAAGGGCAAAATTTGCCTTCACCTATTATACGAAAATCATTCCCCTCGCCTATGCAGATTTTTTAGGGATTTTGGGTTATATTAAATACGGATTTTATTGGATGATTGGTTTGTTCAGACCCATTTACAGGCAAGCAAGAAAAAGTGATATGAGAATTGTTGCGCACAAAAGTGCAGGCCTTGCAGCCCAGACCTTTATGCTGGCCATGGCCGACATCAATTACGACACTTGCCCCATGGAAGGAACGGATACATTGAGAATCAAGAAGTTGCTAAACATCCCTTCTTCAGCGGAAATTAATATGGTGATCAGTTGCGGAATTAGAGTACCCGAAGGGGTTTATGGTGAACGTTTCAGAATTCCTTTTGAACAGGTTTACAAAGAGGTTTGATTCTTTACCAGAGAAAATGAAATGAACACAGGATGTAATATTTTAAATTTTCTTACGACTTTTGAATTATAAAAACAGAAGAATATCCACTGATGTCAATAGATAAAATAATACAAAGTATCAGAAACAATAAGCAAAACCATTTGGTCGATTTTAGGGTCAAATCAAAAACCGAAGCGTTTACGGAAAGCTTGTTCAAAATTTTATTTGACTCCAAAATTTCAGTTTCTGACAATATGGAGCAACTGGCAAAATCTTTTAAGCATATTGCCTATGTGATTGACGAGGATGGGGCCGGCAGATTTGAACTGGTCTGGAAGAAATTCTTGGTGAATTTACCCGATCTTTTAAAACAACTGAACCAGGACGCTAAATGCATTTATTTACACGATCCTGCGGCTCAGAGTATAGAGGAAGTCATTCTTGCCTATCCAGGATTTTACGCTATTGCCGTTTACAGGTTGAGCCATGAGCTTCATTTGCAGGATATGCCCTTGATTCCAAGAATCATGAGCGAGTATGCGCATCGATTAACAGGAATCGATATTCATCCGGGAGCATCGATTGGTTCGCCCTTTTTTATAGATCACGGTACCGGAGTAGTCATTGGAGAAAGCACCATTATTAAGAACAAAGTTAAAGTTTATCAGGGAGTTACTCTGGGCGCCTTACAGGTTTCAAAGGACATGAAGAATATCAAAAGACATCCTACCGTTGAGGATAATGTGACCATCTATGCCGGAGCTACCATTTTAGGGGGAGAAACGATTATTGGGAAAAACAGCACCATTGGTGGAAATGTCTGGCTGACTCAATCAGTTCCGGAAAACTCCATTGTTTACCAACGTACGGACACAAAACTTAAAACAAAAAACAATCATGCTGAATCATAGCATACTTGACCTTATTGGAAATACCCCTCTTGTTGAATCAAGAACACTTGTTTCGAACAAGAATGTTAAATTGTTGTTCAAACTGGAAGGAAATAATCCGGGAGGAAGTGTAAAAGACCGGCCTGCATACAATATGATCAGATCGGCCCTGGAGCGCAAGGAAATTGACCACAACACGAAACTTATTGAAGCTACAAGCGGAAACACAGGTATTGCCCTTGCCATGATCGCCGGTATTTACAAACTGAATATTGAATTGGTAATGCCGGAAAATTCAACAAAGGAAAGGGTCCAGACGATGCGAGCCTATGGAGCAAAGGTGACACTTACAGATGCCTCTGAAGGAATAGAAGGATCACGAGATTACGCTGACCTGAAGGTTCAAAATGAAGGTTTTGTCATGTTAAACCAATTTGCCAACAATGACAACTGGAGGGCTCATTACAAAACAACCGGACCTGAAATTTGGAAGGATACAGCGTATAAAGTGACACATTTCGTTTCAGCTATGGGAACCACTGGCACCATAATGGGTGTTTCCAGCTTTCTTAAAGAAATGAATCCTTCCATTCAAATAATTGGCGCCCAGCCTACCGATAATTCAAAAATACCCGGTATCAGGAAATGGCCTGAAGCTTACCTTCCCAAGATCTTTGACAGATCCAAGGTAGATCGGATTATTGAAGTCAGTGAAAAAGAGGCTCGTGAAATGAGTTTGCGACTTGCCAAGGATGAAGGAGTTTTTGCCGGCATGAGTAGCGGTGGTTCTGTGGCTACAGCCTTGAAAATTGCGGAAGAAATTGAAAGCGGTATCATCGTGAGCATCATTTGCGATCGAGGAGATCGTTATCTCTCTTCAGACTTGTTCGAATCTGCTACCTAAGGATATTAAAAATTTAAATATGCTTCATTTAGGTAGTTATGACCGGAGATCAATCCTGTTGAAGACTGTCTCTTTTTGGCATGAAAACCAACACGTCCTGCGTGGCCCTGATCTCTTCCTTATTTAATATCATTTTGATAAACTCTCCATTTAAATACTTCTCGGCCTGATCGCTATAATGTTTGCTGAATACATTGCCTGACTGGCCTGTGGGTAAAATTGATTTTGCATTTTCAACATCGCTAAAGTCAATTATTCGCCTCGTTGAAGGACCGGCATGAACTTGATAAACCCCCTCAGCATTAAGCTTAAACAATTGGTTGTTAATTACTTCCAATCCTCCATTGGTCTTAAAAGGCCCTACGTTAAAATAGCTTCTTAAGGTTGCACTTTTATCAAAAGCATGTTTATGTTCTACGGACAAGGCTTTGGACCAATTCCAATCGGAGGTATCGTCTCCAAATTGGTCTTCAAGCGATTCAATGGCCTGATGAAAGGATTTGGTAATAATCTCATCTTTAAGCTCCTTAACTTCTTTTGTACTAATGTCATCCCACCATACGGATTTATTTAGCCTAAGTTGCCGAGCTAATTGTCTTTTGTACAAATGAGTCTGTAAAAATAATTTGAACCTTTCCTCACCCATTTCATCTTCAAAAGTGTTCTTTAAAAACAAGTAAATAAATTTAAAATAGATGGTAGGAGCCACTTCATTCATCTCATAGGAACCATCCCATGCCTTTAAAATTGATATGGCTTCTTTTTCCGTATCATTCAGGTTGACTTTAGAAATATTTTCGATGATGATTTGAACTAAAGCTGGTGAAACAGCAGACTTGTTATCAACGATCATTTTTTCAACCTCCGGCATTGAAAAGGAATCTTTTTCTTTGAGTAAGGTGACAATCCTTTTGGCCCTGTCTTCAGGAAGGTAATATCCCGGATAAAGTTTTTCATTTACTTCTTCAGGCTGATTATTGGCAGAATAAACATAGTGCCAGGA
>CP070731.1:1970024-1972759 GCA_020347545.1 Flavobacteriaceae bacterium
TGGACATACCGGATCTTAATCGTTAGGTTCCAGGTTCGAGTCCTGGTGGGGTCACAAAAATATTGCCCAGCTAAACACTGGGTATTTTTATGGGCGTATTTTTGATTGAATGGGATGATTTGGCTTCGCCAAAATACCTACGCAAACCGCAGGTTTGAACCGAATCTCATGCCGAGCCTATTATGTAAGGGAAGGGAAAATTAATTTAACCTAAATGTACGGTTTGATTACATCTGCCGTTTGTAACTGGATTTATACCTGGAACAGAAAGCTCTGGCTGTGGGTTGAGATCCACGTCCGGATTAAAAACCGCTATTACTGGTGGTTTTGGCTTTGAGAAGGCCGTTTTCAGTAAGTATCATGGCATTATCTATTAAGGTTTTTACTTTTTGGATAACGAGAGATGTCTGTTCAAGCTTGGGAATACCAAAATTAACCCAACCAGGTTGAGCATTTCCATATATGTGGCAAGTTTTAACGACAACTCCCAATTCTCTCAACCGATTAACAAATTCATCAGCGTTAACATTAATGTGTTGTGTATCCACGAGCAAAGATGTTGTGTCAGAATCATATGCGATTAGCCCTAGTTTTCTAAAACCTTTAATTAATTTCTTTTTAGCCTTTTTATGCCTTTTTAGATTCCGGTTTAGATGTTTTTCATCCTTAATCGCAGCGATTGCTCCAGCTAATGATGTCACGGATGGAACGGGCTCGAGTGAGTATTCAATGAATCTTAAGATGCTGGCTAATTCTGGATGAGCAATCATATATCCCATTCGTAAGCCAGCCAATCCGTAAGTTTTGGATAAACTTCTAATGATTACTAAATTTGGAAATTCTGCAACCAGATCAAACATCGAAACTTTTGCCACCTCAAAATAGCATTCATCAACTATAACAATCACATTCAGTTGTAATAATTCAATGATCTGTTGTCGGGTTGTTACCAGATTGCCTGTAGGAGTACTTGGGTTGGCGATATAAATTAATTTTGTGTTTTTCGAAACATGCTTAACAATTTCCTCTGTTGCAGGTAACTTAAAATCGCTTTGCATACCAAGTTCAATAATATTTCCCTGAAATATATTTATGCTTGGTTTGATTGCCGGATAGGTTGGAGGAAACATTAAGCATTCATCTCCTGGATTAATAAAAGTCTCGGCTAATAATCGAAACGCCTTATCTGTGGCATTAACAATCACCAAATTTTCTTCAGGTATGTTTTTGTGCCTGGAAATCGTGCGTGTAAATTCCTGCAATAGATCTGTGTAAATATGAACTTTTTGACTAGCGTTTTTTATGGCCTTAATAATTTTTTTCGATATATCCTCTTGCATTTCTCCGAACTGTAATTCTATTAGGTCTTGATTTCTAGAAAAATCCCAACCAACATCCGGGTGATCAGCTTGCAAACCATCTCTAAGTTTTGTTTTGATATCAAATGACATATGTTCTCCTAATCAATATCAATAAAAAACAACCAATAACAATCAGATAAGTTTAAGTATGTCCAAACTTTCGAATCTGATTTTTTTAAAAAAACACAGATAAATCAATTATCCGTGGTGATCTTTTTTACCTTATTGTTTTTCAGGGATAATTCCAAAAATTATACCGCAAATTATTTTTTTTCTTGATGATTTATCTCTCATCTTCATTTTGTAAAGCTATTTCGATTGAAAGTGGTGAAAGTTTAAATTAACAAAAAGCCTCATCATCCAAAACTTTTTGGATTTGGTGGAATCAGTTTAATAAGCGTATATTGAAATAGCCAGTCGTTTATTCAGGTGTTTTTCTCCACACCAAAGCTAACTTTCTTCTTGTTACCTTGCAGGCAAATGTTAATCGATTATTGGGTAAGTTGGATATCTTTTGAATAAAGAGCTAGCTTTTCTCTGGTAGAATTAGGCTCGGAGCATGAAATCAAAAATTAAAACAAATTTGGGAAGACTCAAACGCTTTGGCTCAAAATTCAGCCTGTTTAAAGGTCAAAAAGGCCAGGATAAGTGGGTCATATTTAATGTAATGCCTTTTAAAAGGGGTGGTTTTTTTCTTGATCTCGCGGCATCTGATGGCATAACCCATAACAATACATATGTGCTTGAAAAATTGTTTGGATGGACAGGAATTTGCATCGAGCCAAATCCGCAGTTCTTCCAGAAGTTAAGAAGCACTCGAAAATGTATTGTAGACAGCTCAGTGATAAGCAATAAGAATGAAAAAGTCCAATTCAGAATAGACAATGGAATGCTGGGAGGGATAATTGATGATGATACGGATAATAATTTTAGAATCCGCGGAGAGCAGTTAGTAACAGCTGAGACGATCATTCTGGATGCGTTGCCTTTAAATGAGCTGTTAGATCGTTATCATGCTCCAGTTACCATTGATTATTTTTCTTTAGATGTTGAGGGGTCAGAAGAAAGGATCATTAGCAGTATAGATTTTCAGAAATATCATTTTCTATGTTTAACGATTGAGAGACCGACGCCTAAAGTAAATAAAATTCTTTTCGAAAACGGATATCTTTTTGTCAAAAATTATAAGTATGATTCTTTTTATGTACATTCATCGCTTTCAAACATGAAACTGTTAAAATTTCAACCATTCGAGCAAATCCCACCCAAAACCTGGTAGGTTCTTATGTCTTTTGTTGATGAAATCCTTGTTGACCTGCCATTATAAAAAAACAGTGTATTTGAGATTATCAAAAAAAGGAACTACTCTATGAA
>CP070731.1:1972859-1987018 GCA_020347545.1 Flavobacteriaceae bacterium
ACTTTGAAAAAAAACTCAGTTTCAACAGATAGGGAATAGTCTGCTTTTCTTTTTAGCCTCAAAACCCCTGAATCAACTTTTGGCGGAGGATTGAATACAGAAGGAGGGACCGTAAACAAATATTCTGCCTCATAGAAAGCCTGTGTTAGCACTGAAAGAATTCCGTAAATTTTACTGCCTGGGTCGGCTGTGATTCGCAGAGCCACTTCCTTTTGAAACATACCTGTGAATTCGGGTATCTGATCTCTTAACTCAATGGCTTTAAAGACAATCTGAGAAGATATGTTGTAGGGGAAATTTCCTGTGATTGCCAAAGGTTTGTCACCAAAATATTTTCCAAGATCCATTTTTAAAAAATCTCCTTCAATGATCCTTCCCGATAAATGTGCATAGTGCTTTTTTAAATAGGCAATGGATTCAGAATCTATTTCTATTACCCAGATATTTTTATCCTTTTTTAGAAGATATTTGGTCAGCACTCCCATGCCGGGGCCGATTTCAAGAATGTTGTTATAGCCATCAAGTGTAAGGGTATCGGCTATGAGAGAGGCGATGGATTCATCCTTAAGGAAATGTTGGCCTAGATGTTTTTTTGCTCTTACACTCATGTTTAATACAAATTAGTTGGTAAATTCCCTGACAATCTTTAATTCGGTTCGGAACGCACCAAATTTATCGGGAAATTTTTTATTAATTTCGTTTCGAAGCCGAGGGGCGTCTTGTTCGTAGTATTCCATTAATAAATCACTAGATTCACAGGTGTATTGAACGGAATAGGTGATCCCACCCATTTCCTCGTCAACCAGCACCTGGCTCAATAAGGCTTTTATAAATTTTCCAGTGGACAGAACTTCAGGAATATGAATATCACTCATCCATTGCATCCATTCATCATGAATGCTTTCGTCAACATTTATGGTAACGTTATAAATATACATGTCAATTTTAGGTTTTAAGGTATCATTAATAATTTATCTCCACAAAAGAATTTAATCACCGGAAAATAGAAAATTGACCAGGTCTTCAGATATTATCTCCTCTTAGTTGCCTGAAGGCGGCCCTGGCATCAACCAGATAAATACTGGAAGGAAATTCAAAAATTATGCGCTCAAACATTTCTTTTGCTTTTTCATTATTTTTCAATTGATCCCGATACAAGATTCCAAGTTTATAGAGGCAATCATCTGTTAAAAGGCTTTCAGGGTGAAAGTCAAGTAAGGAAATTAGATTTTTTTCTGCCTCCTGGTATTCTTTCAAGGCTTCAAAATAGATGGCCTGTTCATAAAGTGCATCATCTTCAATTTGCCGTCCCTTATATTCCGTCAGAACGATGTTCAACGTATCGACAGCTTGTCTGTATTTTTGCTGAAAACCCAGTAGTTCAGCCTTGGCAAAAAGTTTTAACCCGTCATTCAGGCTGTCTTTATCAATATTATTGCTAATCTTAAGGCTGAGTTCGAGAGCATCATTTGCGATAAGTTGAGAGGTAGATGACTTAAGCACTTTAAGTTGGTTCTGCGCCCATTGAAAATCTCCTTTGAAATAGGAGGTACGAGCAACTTTAAAACGAGCTTCCTGGGCCAATTCACTGTTTTTTAAATCATATTGAATCTGAGTATACAAAATTAATGCCTGGTTAAACTGATCATTGAATACCATGATATCGGCAATTTTCATTTGAATTATACCTTTGTTGAAAGGAGATTCAAGAGAAATAACAACGCTTTCCAAATGTTCTATTGCTTTTTCCGCCTTCCCAAGGTCAAATGTTAAGAAATCAGCATAAGACAAATGTAACTCTAAAGTTTCCGAATAAATACTGTATTTTTTGAGTAACTCCTCAAATTTCGCTTCGATTAAAATTTTCTCATTCTTCTTTTCCAGATTCAAATTTTCAATCTTCAGAAGGTAGAGTTCAGCCAGCATTACAGGCTGGACATCCAATACATTATTTTCACCGTTTTCAACGAGAAATCGGAAGGCCTCCCTCGAAGTATCAAAGTCTTCTGACTCAAATGACAGATACCCTATTTCAGCCACGCGGCTCAAATTTCCCGGGTTGCGTCTGTACAAAGACTTTTCCTGAACCAGTGCTTTTTTGTAATCCTCCTGTTGCATGAACAGCCAGCTCAACAAGATATTCCATGCATCTTTAGGATTCGATTGAGCCCTCTTAAGAAGAAGGTTCCTGAAAAGAATATTGTTGGGATCTGTATTGTCGTTTGTAATAAAATTGGCGCTGTATCTTTGAACTGTGGAGAAATAGTTTTCATTTTTATCGATGAGATCAAGGAATAAGCTGAACATTTTTTCCAAATCCCCTTTTTCTCCATAAATTTTGGCCTCACTTATTTCAGTATTTAGTTTCGGATTGAGTTCTTTGGCCACCGCATAAGTCTCAAGGGCTTCATCCAATAAGTGATTTTGGCTAAATGACCTTCCTATCATAAAGGCGTAATTCGGGTTCATTCTAACTATTTCAATGGCCCTGTCATAATATTCAGCTGCTTTATCCACCTCTTCCATTAGTTGATGATTATAACCGAGCTCTACATACAGATATACCTGTTCGGGAAATCTGATCAACTGATCCTGAATCAGGGCCTGGGCCTCAGAAAAAGATTCGATCTGCTGATAACAAGTCAATAAATTCTTGAAATAGTCCTGCCTTATAGGATTTGTCTCTAAAAGTGGTTTGTACAATAAAATCGCTTTTTCATATTCTCCTTTTCTGTAATAAGAATTTGCCAGCTCAGCACTCTGTGCACTGGATTGGAGGGTGAGAAACAGTAATATGACAACAAAAATACCTTTCATTACGAATCCATTAATGGTTTACTTTGTTCTTTATCATTATCAGCGATTATTTAATTCGCAATTTAAAGTAATATTATTGATGTTGTGCCAAATACTTATGCATTTTTCTTGGATATTCTGAATAATGTTAAATTTTTAATAAAATAATTTCTAAAATGTAACGTTAATTAAAAATAACAGTCTTAATAGTATAAGTCAACAATAACAAAAATCTTAAAGTTATGAACGAAGTAAAAACATTCTACGAAAGAGCTAAGCAAAGTGCAAAGAACCATATGAAAAATGGTCAGATCAACGATTACTTGAATGATTTGTTAATTATGAATCATTACAAGAAGATGATGGATGCCTCTTAGTATGTCAATACGGAATATAGATTATAATCGACTAATCAATCACGTCAAATCCTGTATACTTTCTCAAGACTTCAGGGATTACAATACCACTTTCGGTTTGACAATTCTCTAAAAGTCCGGCCAATACTCTAGGTAAAGCGAGCGAGCTGCCGTTAAGAGTGTGTGCCAATTGACTTTTCCCATCTTTATTTTTAAAACGCAGTTTTAATCGATTTGCCTGAAAGGTTTCGAAATTAGACACTGAGCTGATTTCCAGCCATCTGTTCTGAGCAGTCGAAAAAACTTCAAAATCATATGTTAGCGCTGATGTGAATCCCAAATCCCCTCCACAGAGGCGCAAAATTCGATAAGGCAGCTTTAATTCCTGCAGTATCCCTTTTACATGTTCAACCATTTTATCAAGTGCCTGGTAGGAGTTATCAGGATGCTCGATTCTTACGATCTCAACTTTATCGAACTGGTGCAGGCGATTCAGGCCTCTTACATGGGCGCCATAAGATCCCGCCTCTCTTCTAAAACATGGTGTATAGGCTGTGTTCAGTATCGGAAAATCACTTTCTTTTAACAAAACATCCCTGTAAAGATTTGTTACTGGAACCTCGGCTGTGGGAATCAAATAAAGGTTGTCGATTCCAACGTGGTACATCTGACCTTCTTTGTCAGGCAGCTGTCCTGTGCCTAAACCAGAAGCTTCATTGATCAATAGCGGAGGCTGTACCTCTGTATAACCCGCTTCTGAATTCCTGTCGAGAAAATAAGTGATAAGGGCCCTTTGCAATTTTGCACCCTTTCCTTTGTACACCGGGAATCCTGCTCCGGTTATTTTATTACCCAGTTCAAAATCAATGATATCATATTTTTTGCACAGTTCCCAGTGTGGCATTGATCCCGGATGCAATTCAGGGATATTTCCTTCCTCAAAAACCACTTCATTATCTTCCTCTGAATTTCCCTTTGGAACAAGATCATTTGGAATATTAGGAATCTGATAAAGCATTTCATTTAACTCGGTTTCGAGGTTCCCCAACTGTTCCGAAAGCTCTTTAGACTTATCCTTCAGCTGTCCTGTTTTCTGTTTCGCCAAGTTGGCTTTTTGAACCTCCCCGGATTGAAACAACTTTCCTATTTCCTTTGATATTTTATTGCTTTCAGCGAGAATGGCATCGAGTTCGGCTTGTGTTGAACGACGTTGCTGGTCAGCATCAATTACAGCTTCAATAAGTGATTCAGCATCCTTAATGTTTCTGATTCCAAGTCCTTTTATAACCAGATCTCTGTTTTCGCGAATGTAGGGTAATGATAGCATATACTAATTTTTGACGTGCAAAGATAAATAATACCTGATGATTAAATTAGTGTTGATCTAATTTACTCAACCAATTTCTGGCCATCATTTCATCTCTGCCGATTTGTTCCTTCAGTTCTTCTATATTTTCAAACTTTTTTTCATCCCTTAACCTGGTCAATACTTCCAATTGCATGCCACTTCCATAAAGGTCCCCACTAAAGTCAAGCAAATGTACCTCAATGGTTTGACCCTTTCCACCAACGGTTGGTCGAAATCCAATATTCATAATACCAAAACAGGATTTATTCCTGAAATTAGCTTTGACAACATAGACACCTTTTTTCGGGATCAATTTGAAATCTTCCTTGATATTTAAGTTTACGGTAGGAAAATTGATCTTTCTTCCGATGCCTTGGCCCTTTATGACATCTCCGGTGAGCAGATAATGATATCCGAGGTATTTATTTGCTGTGTCCATATCTCCGTTTTCAATGGCCTTTCTTATTTTGGTGGAGCTAACAGATACACTCTCAATTTCCTGAGCTGAAATTTTTTCAACGTTAAAGTCATATAATTCCCCAAATTCGATCAATTGTTCAAAGTTGCCTTCTCTGTTTTTACCGAATTGATGATCGTAACCAATAACTAATTTTTTTAAATGTAGCTTTAGTACGAGTATGTTTCGCACAAAATCAAGGGCCGAAAGTCTTGAGAATTCTTTGGTGAATGGCTCCACAATCAGATCATCAAGGCCAAATTTTTCAAGTAACAGAATTTTTTCATCAAGCGTGGTGAGCATTTTAATATCATTGCTATGATCCAATACGCGTCGTGGATGCGGATAGAAAGTTAGTATCATGGATCGCTGATGAGGACTGTTTTTTATTTCATTTAATCTTTGGATGATCTTCTGATGCCCAATATGAACACCGTCAAAAGTACCAATTGTCAAAACAGAAGATTCTTCCTTTGGGTCATATTTTTCAATCGATTGATGAACTCTCACTGTATCTGAAATTAGTATTTGATATTTTCGTCGATATGAGTGACGATTTGTGGTACTTTTTTAACATTAAAAGAGGCTCTGAGTTGAAGGTTATTTCCTCGGTTGAAGAGAAAAAGACTTCCCTCATTAACCGGAAAATATCCCATTGAACCTTTGCAGAAACAAATTCTTCCAAAAATCATTTTTACTTTTTGCAATTCCTTGTCTTTTAAAATTAGCTGCTCACTGTCGGGATTAAATTCTATGTAAACGTACTCAGAATAACCGCTGTCCATTAATTCCGGTTCTGGTTTTCTTTTATAATGGTATTTAACCACCATATTGTCACCTGGTTCAATCGCGGGATATAGTTTACCAATGTCGTCGTATTTAAATTCCAAACTGGAATTTTTCATTATTTCAAAGCTGCAATCTCCATCTTCAGGACAATTGATATGAGGGGCACTTACTTCTGAACTCCCTGTTTTTTCAGTATTCTTTATTGAAGAACATGACAACAAAAGGGTCAGGAAAAGACATTGAAAAAACAGTCTTGATATTGATCCTATTGAATTCATCCTATGTGTTTACCGTATACTTGAAAAAAGTTCATAATTTTGTTTTTGTTCGTAAAAACCTAAGAATGAGAAAAATCTACTTCGGAGCGAAGCTATTTTGCCTTTTGTTCCTGACTACTTTTCTTCATGCCCAACAAATACAATCCTGGTCCAGGATTGATGAGGCAAAAATAGGTATTTCAAAGATTCAAAGAAAGGTTCTTCCCAAAAATTATAAATCATTTGAACTTGATTTCGACAGACTTGAAAACGAGTTGAAGATACTTGGAAATATGGGCTCAAAATCGAAATCTGAACATGTTTTAAGTTCTTTTCCAAACGCCAAAGGAGAGATGGAAGTTTTTAGAATTGTTCAATATTCGGTGATGCATGAGGAATTAGCCGCTAAATTTCCAAATAATAAATCTTATAAAGGGGTGTCAGTCGAAGATCCTTCAAAAATGATTTATTTCAGTATGACCGAAGTAGGCTTGTCGGCGGTCATTACAAGTCACGATAGGAAAAATACCATGATCGAACCTATGACGAGAAACCGCAGATTTTATAAAGTTTTTAACCAATCATCATTGCAGGGGGAAAAGCAGGTTCGTTGCTATACGGAAAGTGCAGAAGTATTGCCCGATAATGAGAAACGAATCAATAAGAAAAATGATCAGGGTTTTGTTAAGGTCTACAAACTGGCGTTATCTGCAAATGGAGAGTATTCTGTCTATCATATAAGGAAGCAGGATGCAATTCAGTCAAGCAATGAACAAAAAAAATCCATAGTTATGGCGGCATTGACAACAGCCATTACAAGAGTTAATGCGGTTCTTGAAAGAGATCTGGCGGTTCGGTTTGAACTGGTTGCGGATAACGATAAGCTTATTTTCCTGAGGCCTCAGGATGACCCCTTTGACAATAATTTTATCAAGCCGGATGTGATGTTAGACCAGAATCAGGCTACTTGCGATAAGATAATCGGAAAGGACAACTACGATCTTGGCCATGTTTTCTCAACAACGGGAGGAGTGGCAAAAATCGGTGTTATATGTTCCGACGGACTAAAGGCTCAAGGTGTGAGTGGCTCGTTGGAACCCGATGGAGATGTTTTTTACTACGATGTGGTTACTCATGAATTTGGCCATCAGTTAGGAGCAAATCATACGTTTAACGGAGACGAGGACTCCTGTGGCCTGGAAGGACAAAGAATAGATTATACAGCTGTTGAACCAGGTAGCGGATCTACCTTAATGGCTTATGCAGGATATTGTGGTTCTCAAAATATTCAAAGTCACAGTGGCACTTACTTCCACGGTATCAGTCTTGAGGAGATCAATGCCTTTATCGGCTCGGAAGGAAGCGCCGATTGCGCGGTCAAGGAACCGTTTCTCCAAAACCTCAACCAACCTCAGGTGAACGCGGGAAAGGACTACCTGATTCCCTTTGGAACTCCTTTTAAATTAGATGCAGAAGCTTTTGATATTGACGGAGATCAACTCAGTTTTTGCTGGGAACAGATGGATGCAGGGGCAGGTTCAGTACCTCCTCATCCAGATTCAAAATCGGGAGCTTCATATCGCTCCTATGCTCCTTCTGAATCATCGGTCCGTTATTTTCCTGAGTTGGAATCGATAAGGAAGGGAAACGTATCTTCGAAATGGGAGGTTACGCCGGATACGGACCGCAACCTTAATTTTAAAATTACCGTTAGAGATAATAATAAAGAAGCAGGAAGGTTGGATTCTGATGATCTGTTACTCACAACAACGACCAGTGCCGGCCCTTTCAAAGTGATTTCTCAAAACGAAGCAACAGATTTTTGGGAGCCTGGAACCCAGGAAATAATAAAATGGGATGTTGCAGGTACCAACAGTAATGGGATAAATGTGTCTAGGGTAAATATTTTATTATCTGTCGACGGAGGTCGAAGCTTCGATATTGAATTGGCCTCCAATGTTTCGAATAATGGGATACACTTCATAACGGTTCCTCAACTTCAATCTCCCAATTGCAGGATTATGGTTGAAGCGGTAGGAAATATTTTCTTTTCAGTAAACCAATACAGATTTTCCATAGGTGAATATGATAAGGTGTGCACCACTTACGAAGCGGAAGACACGCCTAAAGATATCATATACGGCAATTCAAATATTTTGAATTCTACCTTAGATGTTGAGGAAGACTATTTAATTGATGACCTTTCGGTAACGGTAAAGATCCAGCATACATTTATCAATGATCTGGAATTGAGCCTGGTGAGCCCTGAAGGAAAGATTGTTGAGTTGTTAAAGAATCCTTGTAATTTTAACGATGAGGATATCGATGCCGTTTTCAGTGATGATGGAGAGGACCTTTCCTGTTTCTCTTTTTCCCCGGCTATTAAAGGTGTTGTAAAGGGATTAGGAGCTTTGTCACAATTTGAATATCAAAGTTCAAAAGGTAAATGGACCTTAAAAGTTGCTGATCTGGTAGAAGGAGATTCAGGACAATTGGAATCCTGGAGTTTAAATTTATGTACTTACCAGTCTTTATTGAGCACCTATGAAAATTCACTTGAAGGATTTTTAGTTTATCCGAATCCTTCAAACGGAGTCTTGAATATTTTTTTCTC
Source organism: Flavobacteriaceae bacterium (assembly GCA_020347545.1). Taxonomy (GTDB): domain Bacteria; phylum Bacteroidota; class Bacteroidia; order Flavobacteriales; family Flavobacteriaceae; genus Lutimonas. Next base: position 1,981,477 of record CP070731.1, read on the forward strand.
ATCCGATGAATCCGGGGCTGTTCATATTGATCTTTTTGATTTACTGGGTCGCAGTTTAATAGAAAAAGTTTATCCGGACTCGAATGAAAACTTTGAAGAGGTGCTTGACGCGTCATGGATAGAAAAAGGAATTTATTTGCTAAAAATTAGAAAAGGGAATCGAAGTTCAGTAAAAAAAATAAGGCTGAAGTAAGCATCAATTTCTACATAAAAAATTCATAGTTTTGTATTTATTCCTCCGAACGACAAAAATGAAATAATGATCAAAAACTACTTGAGATTTTTAACAATTCTGGTATTTTTTTGCACGAATCTAAGTTTTGCTCAGCAGCATAATTTATGGTCTCAGGTAAGCGAATCACAGATCAATATTGAAGAAATTCATCATAAGGTTAAACTCAGAAAATCTGAGGCCTTTAATTTGAAGCTGGATCGGTTTAAAAATGAGCTTTCAAAGGTTAATTCTATCTCCAAAACGGCTGATGCCGGTTTAAAGGTTTTATTTCCCGATGTTGACGGTAAAATGATTAGTTTTCTTGTAAAGGAATCTTCTGTAATGGCTCCTGAATTGTCTAGAAAATATCCGAATAATAAATCTTATGTAGGGTATTCTGAAAAAGACAGGTCGAGGAAGATTCGGTTTAGCTTGAATGAGATAGGGCTACATGCCGTAATCATGGAAGCCGGAGGCAAAACAAGATATATTGAACCGCTGACCAAAGATAAAAAGAAGTATCGCGTATATTACAGAGAAGATCTCGAATTGGATCGCCAATTTGAATGTCTGGCTGAAGAAGTTTCTCAAGAATACAAAAAAGGCCAGGCAGCTAAAATAACCGATGATGGTATTTTACGCACTTATGATCTTGCATTGGCAGCTACCGGAGAGTACTCTCAATTCCATATCAATGACCAGAATGCCCAGAATGATTCGGATGCGGAGAAAAAAGCCATTGTTCTTGCGGCCATGACTACAGCCATAACAAGAGTGAATGCTGTTTATGAGAATGACCTGGCTGTACATTTGCAACTGGTTGCAAAGAATGAAGATATTATCTATCTCGATCCGGATACGGATCCTTATACCAATGATGATGGCAGGGAGATGTTATCAGAAAATCAAGTTACCTGTGATAATGTAATTGGTATCGCTAATTACGATATTGGTCATGTGTTCAGTACTGGAGGAGGTGGAATAGCAACCAGATACAGTGTTTGCGCAAATGGATTCAAAGCCAGAGGCGTTACCGGTTCACCCTTTCCTCTGGGAGAGGAATTCTATTTTGATTTTGTGGCTCATGAAATGGGACATCAGTTTGGCGCTAACCATACCTTTAATGGGGATGAAGGGCAATGTTCAGGCGGAAACAGGAACGATGCCACAGCTGTGGAACCGGGTAGCGGATCTACCCTTATGGCTTATGCCGGGTTGTGTTCTTCACAAAATGTTCAGGGAAAAAGTGATCTCTATTTTCATTTTGTCAGCATAGATGAGATCAGAGATTATGTAGTGAATGGTACAGGAGGTAACTGTGCAGCAGAATCAAATTTGATCTTCAACCAGAATGCTCCAACTGCTGATGCGGGAGAAGATTTTACGATCCCTAAAGGGACTCCGTTCAAACTGGTGGGAGAAGGAACGGACCTCGATGGAGACCCTGTCACTTATTGCTGGGAACAGGTTGATGCCGGGGTTACCATTGTTCCACCCAGCGGGGTGGCAACAAATGGAGCCTTGTATCGGTCTTACGACCCCACGGAAAGTAACGTCCGTTATTTTCCTAAGTTAAATACTTTGATTACCGGGGAGATATCTTCCAAATGGGAAGTAACTCCTGAAGTTGGAAGAGATTTAAATTTTAAATTAACTGTGAGGGATAATAACACGGAAGCGGGACAGGTGGTTTCAGACGACGCGAAGATAACGGTGAGTAATGAAGCCGGTCCTTTTGCAACGACCTCACAGAACTCTGAAGATATTGTCTGGTCCGTGGGAGAGAAAGAGACCATAACATGGAACGTGGCGGGAACTGATGGGAATAACATCAATGTGACAAATGTAAATATACTACTGTCGACCGATGGAGGAAGAACTTTTCCAACCGTACTTGCAAATGCTGTTACAAATAATGGCAGTCACATCATCACGGTTCCTGATCTCAAAGCCTCACAGTGTTTTGTAATTGTAGAGGCGGTAGGGAACATTTTCTTTTCAATGAATACCAAAAGCTTTTCAATCGGGAATTTCAACCAGATTTGCAACAGTTTTGATTCGGTTGACACGCCTATTGCCATACCCGACAATAATCCCGAGGGAATTAATTCAGTAATCACGATTGAAGAAGATGTACTAGTTGAAGATGTAAAGGTGCAACTTATTGACAGAACTAGCGGAGCTGATGCCCCGGGAATAGTCCATACCTGGTTAAGTGATTTAAGTATTTATCTTAGCAGTCCTTCGGGTACCACAATAGAGTTGATAAGTGGAGCATGCGAGGCTCAGGAAGATATACAGGCTCAGTTTTCTGATGAGGGTGAATTGCTCCAGTGTAACAATTTTATTCCCTCTGTATCCGGAAATGTGAAACCCGTAGATAACTTTACCAGTTTTGCCGGAGAAAGTGCACAAGGAAACTGGATTCTCACCGTAATTGATGCTGCACCTCAAGATAACGGGTTTTTAGAGTCCTGGAGTTTAGAGATTTGCAGTTCAGAGGAGGTCTTAGCGGTAAATAACTTTGTATTCGATAATTTTAAGGTGTTTCCAAACCCGTCAGATGGCAATTTTAATATAAAATTTAGCTCTGAAGAAACAAGTGACGTGGAGGTACAGATCTTTGATTTGTTGGGAAGGAATATATCAAAAAGAACTTTTGCGAACTCGAATACTGACTTTGATGAGCGTATGAATGTTCAGGATATAGCAGGGGGTTTATATATCCTAACTGTGAAAAGAGGGAATAAAATGTCTTCACAAAAAATAAGAATAAAATAAATACTAAATTTTGATACCTTTTTTTTCTCATTTTTATTCTTTTTTGTTAAAAATTTAGGGAAAGTCAAAAAAAATTGTAAATTCCCCCCACTAAAACTTACACAAATTATTTTTTTATGAACAAATTTTTAGCGGTGCTCGCTTTGTTTTGCGGGACAGTGGTGTTCGGACAAACCTCAATATCTGGTACGGTTTCGGATTCGAACACAGGAGATCCACTACCAGGAGTGAATGTTAGGGTCGTGGGAAAAGCAATCGGAAATTCGACTGATTTTGACGGTAATTTTACACTGAATACTAATGAGGAATTACCCTTCAGTATTGAGTTTACTTTTGTTGGTTACCAGACTCAGACAGTTGAAATATCCGGTGACACAGAAGATTTACTGGTAGGACTGGTAGAGAATACAACCTCGTTGGATGAAGTAGTTGTCTCTGCTTCAAGGACACCCGAAAGTGTTCGGGAATCCCCGGTAACCATTGAAAGAATAGGCATCAGGGATCTTAAAAGTGCCAGTTCTCCAAGTTATTATGAAGGCCTTGAAAATTTAAAAGGAATTGATATGAATCGAGGGAGTTTAACTTTTAACTCGATTAATACAAGAGGTTTTGCAACATTCGCGAATGAGCGGTTTGTACAGCTCGTAGATGGAATGGATACTGCATCACCTGCCTTGAACTTTCCACTTGGAAACCTGGTGGGGGTTAATGAACTGGACCTTCAAAGCGTTGAGATTATTCCGGGAGCTGCATCTGCTTTATATGGTGCCAATGCCTTTAACGGAATTTTGTTTATGAATACAAGAAATCCTTTTGATAATCAAGGTATAAGTAGCTATGCAAAAACCGGTTTGACGATGCAAAAGGCAGCTGGTGACAATGCTTTTTATGATATTGGAGTGCGTTATGCGCACGCATTTAATGAAAAATTTGCCTTGAAAGCTTCTATTTCATATTTGAAAGGAACAGACTGGTATGCCAATGATGATAATATGTATTCCAATGCAAATACAAAAGTTGGCGAGCCTGATGAAATTTTGCCTTACAGATCGAGTCCGGCACACGATGGGTTAAACATTTACGGAGATGAAGTTTCTTTGGAGGCTAATGGCCTTAATTTTAGAGAATTTGCAGAGTTGGCAGAGGATCAAGGACTTTTACCGGAGGGATTAAGCGGCTTGATCCCTGAAGTTAACGTTGCCAGAACGGGATATTATGAACAAGCTTTTACAGACTATAATGCCGAAAGTTTTAAATATGATGTTTCATTTCACTTCAGGCCAAACGAAGATGATTTAGAAATTATTTTCAATACAAGAGGTGGTTACGGTTCAACATTTTATCAAGGTACCAATCGTTATGCAATTAAAAATTTCCTTTTACAACAGCATAAATTGGAAATACGTAACAATGATTTCTTTGTAAGAGGTTATATTTCCAATGAAGATGCCGGAGATTCCTATGACATGCGTTTTACAGGGATCAATATGGCCAAATATAAAGCTACGGAATGGTTTGGGGCCTATTTAGGAGGTTATTTAGAAGCAGTTCTTGGAGGTGCAACCGAAGATCAGGCCCATAGCCTGGCAAGAATCGGTGCTGACTCTGATGAAACCACAACCCCAAAGCCCGGATCTGATTTGTTCAATGAATTGTTCGATCAGATCACTTCTGATGGTAATTTGGAAACAGGATCAAAATTCATCGATCAGACTAAAATGTACGTAGGTGAAGGAAATTATAATTTTGCCAGATTACTCGATGATAAATGGGACCTTCAGGTAGGAGGAACCTACAGGCAATACTCACTGAATTCACAGGGAACAATTTTTACAGATTATGACGGCCCGATAAATTATGGGGAATACGGAATGTATGTGCAGGGTATAAAAAAGCTGATGGATGACCGATTAAAATTGCAGGCCTCTATTCGTTACGATAAAAATGAATTCTTTGATGGTAACTACTCTCCGAGAGCATCTATCACGTATGCAGCGGGTCAAGCCAGAGATCATAACATCAGGGCTTCTTTCCAAACTGGATTCAGGAACCCTACCACACAGGATTTATTTATCGGTTTGGATGCAGGTAGAGCCATTTTGGTAGGTTCATCTCCTGATAACCTTGATAGAGATTTACCAAATACAGATTTGACAGGTAGACAAGTTTATAGTGACTCATGGTCTTTATCAACATATACTGCAGGGGCACAGGCAGCTCAGGCTGCTTTAGAAGCAGGAGACATCCCTGGGTTATTGGAAATCGAAAAACAGATGCAAGAAAGTGGAATAGAGACAGGTTTAGTACAACCGGAGAAGATAAGATCTTTTGATGTTGGTTACCGAGGAATTTTTGGAAAAATTTATGTGGATGTATCAGGTTATTACAGCAAATACGAGAACTTTATAAGTAATACTACCGTTATTACACCGAATAAGGATGGAACAAGTGATTTGGATATTTTGGCAGGAGGTTTAAGTAATGTTACTGCTTTCCAAACTTACACAAACTCTAAAGCCGATATTTCTTCCTATGGGGGTACAATTG
>CP070731.1:1987118-1992487 GCA_020347545.1 Flavobacteriaceae bacterium
GAGAATTTGAATTCCGTAATTTACAGCCTTCTCGATTTATGATCCGAATTATTTATGACGATAACGGAAACGGAAAATGGGACACGGGGAATTACCTCTTAAATCTTCAACCAGAGGAGGTATACTATGTAAAGACAATTCTAGAGGCGAAGGCAAACTGGGAACTTGAAGAAAATATCATGCTCCAACCCAGATAAATGGAACAGTTTTTAGGATTTCTGTTTTTATTAAAGTATTGTGATTCTTATTGCTCTTTACTTCAATAGAAGTTAGTATCTTTGTTGTTTAGAATCATTTTAATTAAGAAAGTAATGAGTTTTAAGAAACAGGATATATATAAAGCACTTGAATCGATCACTGCTCCTGGTGAAGGGGTGAATCTTATTGAGAGCAATGCGGTCACCAATGTGGTGATTTTTGGAAAGGAAATTCTTGTTGATGTTACAATAAAAAATCCGTCTTTACAGGCAAAGAAGAAAGTTGAGGTTGAAATCATGAAGGTTATTCATGATCAGGTTGATGAAAAAACGGATGTAAAAGTCAATGTTAAGGTGGATGCCCCTGCCAAGCCTGCTCCAATCAGAGGAAACGAGATCCCAGGAATCAAAAACATCATTGCCGTAGCTTCAGGCAAAGGTGGTGTAGGTAAATCTACCGTGACTGCAAATCTGGCGGTAACACTTGCTAAAATGGGTTTTAGTGTGGGTATACTCGATGCGGATGTTTACGGGCCTTCCATGCCGATTATGTTTGATGTTGCGAAGGAGCGCCCTCTGTCAGTAAATGTTCAGGGAAAATCAAAAATGCAACCTATTGAAAATTATGGAGTCAAGCTCTTGTCTTTGGGTTTCTTCACAGATCCGAACCAGGCCGTTATTTGGCGTGGCGCCATGGCGTCCAAAGCATTGAATCAAATGATTTTTGATGCCAACTGGGGGGAACTGGATTTCTTGCTTGTCGACCTTCCTCCGGGAACTGGTGATATTCATCTTTCTATGGTTCAGGCGGTGCCGATTACGGGAGCGGTAATCGTAAGTACTCCTCAGCCGATTGCTTTGGCTGATGCCAAAAGAGGAGTGGCGATGTTCCAGCAGGAGAATATTCAGGTTCCTGTTCTGGGAATCATAGAAAATATGAGTTATTTTACACCGGAAGAATTACCTGATAACAAATATTATATATTTGGGAAAGACGGAGCAAAAAATTTATCAGAAGATCTTGATACAGCCTTACTGGGGGAGCTGCCTTTGGTGCAGAGTATCCGCGAGGCGGGTGACGTTGGACACCCGGTCGCCCTTCAGGAAGATACTGCTCTGGAAAAAGCCTTTATTGATGCAACCCAAAATATGTTGACTCAATTGGTAAAAAGAAATGAAGATCTGCCTCCTACGGAAGTTGTGAGGATAACCACAATGTCAGGTTGCAGTTCAAAATAACAGAACCCCCACAGGCTTTGTATTTTGTGGGGTAAATTGAGATGAAATGGCAGCAAAAGAACTATTAGAAAATATCGAAAAAGCCTTAAGTGAAATAAGGCCATATCTACTCACGGACGGAGGAGATATTTCCTTTGTCTCTGTTGAAGATGATGTGGTCAATGTAAAATTTCATGGCGCCTGTATCGGTTGTACCGTCAATCAAATGACTTTGAAAAACGGGGTGGAGGCAACGATCAGGAAATACGCTCCTCAGATCAAAAAAGTGGTGGAGGTCAAATAATTTCGATATACTATTATTTTCATATTCTTAAAAAATATTCTTTATATTTGTTAAAATCGAAAGAACAAATATAATATGACATGCTTTTTTGCTGAATTATTATCATTTCTAAAATTTCTTATGAAGCGAAAACCTGAATAAATACTGGGTTTGCTTTATATGCCTGCATCTTTCTTTTAATAACATCAAAAATATACTAACTATGCCCAGATACCATACCCTAGGCAGCATTCCTTTAAAACGACACACGGTTTTTAAAGATGAGAACGATAATTTTTTATATGAAGAGTTGTTTGGAACCATCGGTTTTGATGGAATGTCAACTTTGTTATATCATACCCAGAGACCAACCCAGGTAAAAAAAGTTTTATCTTCCTATGACGTGAGTCCAAAAATCGCGGTTGCGAAGAATATGAAATCCCTGAGTTTGAAAGGCTTTAAAGTATCCCCAAATGAAGATTACCTTAAAAGCCGCATTCCTGTACTCGTGAATAATGACTGCCTGATAAGTCTTGCCGCTCCGAGTGCTTCTTTAAGGGATTATTTTTATAAAAATACAGACGCAGATGAAGTAATTTTTATTCATAAAGGATCCGGAAAGTTGAGAACAATGCTTGGTAATATTGACTTTTCTTATGGAGATTATCTGGTGATACCAAGGGGAATGATCTATCAAATTGATTTTGATGATGAGAATAACAGATTGTTTATCGTTGAATCGAAGAACCCTATATACACACCAAAGCGATATAGGAACTGGTTTGGGCAAATGCTGGAGCATGCTCCTTTTTGCGAAAGGGATATGCACCCTCCTTCAGAACTGGAAACTTACAATGAAAAGGGCGATTTCATTATGAAGGTCAAAAAACAGGATTATATGCATGAGTACGTGTATGCCGTTCACCCTTTCAGCGTTGTGGGCTGGGATGGGTACAATTTTCCTTACAAGTTTTCCATCCATGATTTTGAGCCGATTACGGGAAGGGTTCATTTACCTCCACCCATTCATCAGACCTTTGAATCTGCCGGGTTTGTGATATGCTCTTTTGTTCCCAGATTGTACGATTATCATCCAAAAGCGGTCCCGGCACCCTACAATCACAGTAATATTGATTCTGATGAAGTACTTTATTATGTAGACGGGGACTTTATGAGCAGAAACAATATTGAAAAGGGCCAGATTACTTTGCATCCTGCAGGAATTCCTCACGGACCGCATCCCGGTGCTATGGAAAGGAGTATTGGAAAGAAAGAAACAGAGGAGCTTGCGGTAATGGTTGATACCTTTAAACCACTGATGGTGACCGAAGAAGCCTTAAAGATAGCTGATGAAGATTATTTTACTTCTTGGCTGGAACACGAATGATTAATTAAAAATAACCGATATGAGTGAGTTAAAAAAAGCTGACAACTTTAATTACGGATTGGAAAAAATATTTCCTGAGGCAGAAGATTTTTTGCCTTTGCTGGGAACTGATTATGTGGAATTTTATGTGGGAAATGCAAAACAAGCAGCTCATTTTTACAAGACGGCACTTGGTTTTCAGTCCCTGGCCTATGCAGGGCTGGAAACTGGTTTAAGAGACCGCACTTCTTATGTTGTGGTCCAGGATAAAATCAGGTTAGTTTTAACAACTCCGATGCCAGGTTCAGGTTCGGACGTGATATTTAACCATCTTAAAAAGCATGGAGATGGAGTCAAAGTTATCGCGTTGTGGGTAGATGATGCCACAAAATCCTGGGAAGAAACAACAAAAAGAGGGGCAAAATCATTTTTTGAGCCCATGACGGAAAAAGATGAACACGGTGAAGTTGTAAGATCCGGTATACATACCTACGGAGATACGGTGCATGTTTTTGTGGAAAGGAAGAACTACAAAGGTACTTTCCTTCCAAAATTTGAACCTTGGGAATCGCATTATAACCCGCCTCCAGTTGGATTGAAATATATCGATCATATGGTTGGCAATGTTGATTGGGGCGAAATGAATAAATGGGCCAAATTTTACAATGAAGTCATGGGTTTTGCCAATTTGATCACCTTTGATGACAAGGATATTTCTACTGAATATACAGCTTTGATGAGCAAGGTTATGACCAATGGTAACGGAAGGATTAAATTTCCAATCAATGAACCGGCAGAGGGCAAGAAAAAATCTCAGATTGAAGAGTATATAGATTTTTATCAGGGAGCAGGATGTCAGCATATTGCGGTGGCAACCGATGATATCGTCTTTACTGTTAGCGAAATGAAAAAGAGGGGGATAGAATTTCTATATGTTCCCGGAACCTACTATGATACGGTTGGAGAAAGGGTAGGAGAAATAGCGGAAAGCCTGGATCTGCTTAAGGAGCATGGTATTATGGTCGACCGAGATGATGAAGGCTATTTGCTTCAAATATTTACAAAACCGCTTACGGATCGTCCAACTTTGTTTTTTGAGATCATTCAAAGAAAAGGAGCCCAATCCTTTGGAAAAGGGAACTTTAAAGCCTTGTTTGAGTCAATAGAAGCCGAGCAGGCCAGGCGAGGAACACTATAGGATGTTTTTAAATCCGGTGGTCTGATTATTCCGTGCGGAGTTTTTTAACAATATGTTTATCAAATTTTTGATCGTCTTTCATAATGTCAAAAAAGGTTTGCAGGAAAGTTCTTGAATCTTCGAAGGCTCTCTGACTTTCAAATTGGTCCTTACAATTATTTAGCGTTTCGAAAAATTCTTTTTCGTTGTTAATATATTGCTGGCGAACAATTGAAATCACCTTTGGATCACGTTCAAATCCTCGATACAGCCTGTCTGTAACTGATTCTATAGGTAGACTTTCACCTCCAATCTGTGACACCACTGAATAGTTGGTATTTACCAGTCCTGACATATCAAAATCAAAGGGAACAGGTATGATCTTCTTATTCACATAGATGAGTTTTTCATTGTGCTGGCCTGCAGTTGAATAATCCGTATTTGCGATCATGTATTGAAAAAAAGCATTCTGAACGGAGCTTAGATCATCCATATTCAGCGGGTGTATACCCCTTTTGATCACTTTGCCACTGAATCTATCCGCAACTTTTTCAATATCTTCAATGATGATTCCTTTGAATTCATAGGTTTTGGCTTTTTTCTCTTTTTGATCTTCAAATAAAATGTCAGCCAAACGCACTTTATAATGATAAGGAGATACAACCTGATATAATTTGTACGCCAGATATTCCTTTATCACATAATCATTACTACCACCAAGACTTGAACATGGAAAGACGATCTTTAACTTTTTGTTCCCGCTGAAAAGCGTTCCTTTTCTTTCGGTTTTTGGAATTTTAAATTTTAAAGGAGGGAAGGTACATTTTTTAAGCCTGTAATTACCTCTTACCCTGATTTCAGTGGTCAGGCTGTCCCAACTTCCATCCTTTGTTTTGTAGGCAAATCGGGTCACTGAATAGGTGCTGTCATTTGTTTCCTTTTTCAGTTCTTTTTTTGAAAAGGTTAGTTTGAGATCGAGATTCTCATCGGTTCGGAATAATTTCGATACCTTGATCGTATCTGTCTCTTTTTTCGATTCCTGGGCTAAAGTCCAGTTTAAGCTAATGACATTCAGTAAAATGAAATAGCATATAATTTGCTTTTTGATAATATTGTATTTAAATTAGA
>CP070731.1:1992587-1999655 GCA_020347545.1 Flavobacteriaceae bacterium
GAATCTTTTTGCGATCAGTTTTTCCAGGGGTAAAATTGTCATTAACTACCATAAAATCAACTTTATCGGTAGCGATCTCCGTAATTGGAAGGTCGGGTATTTCCTTAAACTGTTTGAAACCTTTTGGATTTGCCTTGTAGGCAAATTCCAGGTAACTGCGATCAAACTTCCTAAAGAGCAACCTTACTTGCATGATCAATTTTTTATTTTCCAACTCCTTGGGAATCGTAAAAGTATAATGGGCAATGTCCGCAGTTCCCGGACCTATGACATTCGTATAAACCGTGGCGCGGATATCCTGTGCATTTCGTTGATGAATCGGTTTGGAATTTTTATCCACCAGGACGGATTTAAATGTGTGAGCATTTTTATCCAAGTGCCCTTTTTCGTCAATACGTCCGCTAATCACCAGGGTAGTACCTTCCTCGTCTTTGATGCTGAATTCAAGCCAACCCTCATTGGAATCATTGGTTCCCCCCGGGAAAGTGTGCCCGACTCCTTTGTTCCGAACAACAACATCTACCGTGACTTCTTCACCAGACCGGAGTACAAGTTCCTCATAATCCAATCCCAACAGGGGTCTGGTCATATTTGCTGTCTTAAGGGCAAAAATATCTACCCCGAGCTTATCATTCTTAAGGAATGATTCAATCTTTTTCAGCGTAGCAGTATCATTTCTTATAAAAGGCAAGGCCGTATTTGCTGCAATGAATCTGTGTGACCTGACCATGCCGTTTTTAGCAGCCAGGTCGCCAAGTGGAGCACTTTCCGGAGGCATATGACAGTCCTGGCATTCTTTTTTGATCGGTGGCAGGTAAAATGTCCTCGCTGCATTAAGCGAGACCCCGCTGTCATGCCAGTTATCATATTCATCCTGGCCCCTGAGCCATCGATAGTTATTGACCGATTCCGGCAAACTTACTTTATGACAGGTCAGGCAATATTCGCTTTTTCTGAAAAAAGGCTGCATCATCTGTTCCATGTGCACCTCAGGTTTTGCTTTGATGGCAGCGTCGTGGAGGAAGGCGCCCAAGCTCCCATCCTTGCTTTTTGGAAACAAATACGGATCTTCCTGCTCGTCGGCTATATTATAATTTCCGTTGCCGGCCTTGTTATGGATCTTATCGATGGAATGACATGCCAGACAGGTCAGGCCGGCCTGGGCCTCCGGTGCATTGCGGTCAATGATACCGTTCATCTTTCCTGCCAGCATTAAAGAAGGATCGTGACACCCGCTGCACCATTTACTTTTTGCCCTTCCGATACCGTCATGGCCAAAATCCTTGTATTGACTGATGTGCTTTTCGACCCATTTGTTCGGTTCATTGGCATGATTTCGCATGTCTGTAACCGTGGCTTCATAGAAAGGATTATTGAAGGATGCAAAACGATGCGCAGAAGATTCCCACTGCGCCACAATATCCTGATGACAGCGAGCACAGGTTGCTGCACCAATTGCTGTGTTCTTGACAAAGCCATACCGATCTATTTCGTTCTTTATGTTCAAAGAATCCCCAAGTTCTCCACGCGTGATTATTCTTGAAGGCAAATAATCTCCTGAAGTGGTGGTTGCCGCCGAAGGGAAAAATGGACTTTCGGGAGGCACGAATCCCAAAGGAACATATTCGCTGTCACTGAAATCTTGAACATTGCGCGCTTTTGCTCCCGGACCGTTGTGCATGCCTTTTGCCCTGGCTGCTTTTGCTTCTTCCGTCAGAACCGTACTGCTTTTTGTCACCAAATGCCCCATGAGCATGAGAACAAAAAGTGTCCCAACGGCCCAACTATATTTTCTAAATGACTTATTTTCAGGCTTGTTTCCCCTACTGCTCATTCGATGAATAATATATCCGGAAGGAGCAAGAACTGCACAGATGACATGTGTCCACCAGGCCCAGTTATTGTCTCGACTTGCAGCAGAATTAAGGATAAACAATCCTGTGATCCCCAGCAATAGTCCGACTGACATATACGCTATGCCCGATAAGCCACTTTTGGGTTGATATAGTTTCCAAACTCGCGGCAGGTGCATAAATCCAAATAGGAGCATCAAAATAACCAATAGAATTCCTGCTCCCGTATGGGACAAGATCATGGTTTGCAACATTATTGGGATACTTGTCTTTCCTGATGCGAAAAAAGTCAGATCCAGGTTTTCCGCCAGCCTGTTGGTCAGCAAGTATAAGGTATTCGCCAACATGAATACCGACAAACCAATGGCTATCCAAAGTAATATTTGGAGATTTTTAGAAATAATCCAGCGTTTGCGTCGCATATGAAGATCTTAAAAAAATAAATTAAGATTTATAAAAAAGAGGATAAATATAAATGAAAATTAGTGATTGAATGTGGACTTAAAAATTTTATATCCAAAATTTATAAAACACACTTGGTTAATATTATGAAGGGACCTATTATGGAATCAACCCAATCTAACCTGAAACAGGATTTCAAAAATTAAAAAAGAAAAAAACAAATCCCAATGGCGAAATTCACATTATAAATTTTCAAATATTTCATGAATTTTATTGTGAGAGAAAGATTACACATTTATATTTGTCCTCTAAAATTTCGGGATGTAGCGCAGCTCGGTAGCGCGCTCGGCTGGGGGCCGAGAGGGCGCAGGTTCAAATCCTGTCATCCCGACAGTAAAATGCCGAACGAGAGTTCGGCATTTTTTGTTGGCCAAAACCTCATAGCTTACTTTTGAATTTGAGGACCAAGAAAAAAACTACCTACTATCTTCTCCGTCCGATTGAATCCCGAATTCATTTTTATTTCACCCTTAATTCGGTCAAGTTTTATTAACTTTAATACTGTATATGGTTATACCAAAAATCTACCGAATTCAGGCATATCCAAGATTTATATTAATAGTTTTAGACGCATAATTCTATATAATGATTCCTTTTATCTATCTTATTTTTGGAATATTTGGCCTTTGGATCGGCACCGAATTCACTGTTAGAAATGCCGTAAAACTTGCTCGATATTTTAATATTTCAGAACTATTTATAGGAATTTCTGTATTGGCTTTCGGAACAGACCTGCCTGAACTGGTGGTTGCCATTGATGGTGCAATTCAGAGTCTGTCCGGAACTGACACTTCCGGTGTAGTCGTTGGTAATGCTATTGGGAGTTCAATAGCTCAGATAAGTATTGTGATAGGGTTCATTGCTATATTTTATTATGTCTCGGCTGGGGAGATCCAGTCGCGTCAGATAGCAACGGAGCTCATTGGGTCCGTCATTTTATTGATGCTCGTATCATATGATAATGTTATTACCTGGAACGACGGCGCTTTACTGCTTATTGCTTTTTTAATGTACATCATAACATTGTATCGTCGAGAGAAGAAAACTGAAAGAAATGAAAGCAAAGAAAAAAAGGAGAAGCGCATGATAGTACCCATTTTTATTCTGATAGGTGGTCTTCTTATTGTCGCTATAAGCTCTCACCTGACCCTTGAAAATGCATTGCTCATTACTGAAAAATGGGGTATACGTCAATCTTTTGTGGGAGCTGTGATTATCGGACTTGGAACGAGTCTGCCTGAACTGGCAATTTCTTTCAGAGCCTTATCAGCAGGGAAAGCTAGTCTATCCGTAGGTAATATTGTTGGGAGCAATATTTTTGATCTGTTGGTACCGTTAGGAATAGGTTCTCTCATTTCGGAAATAAAAGTAAGCGACTATGTACTGTGGTATGATATGACAGTATTATTGTTCATTAGCATCATCTTTATTTGGTTTTTAAGGCAAAAAAGAGGCCTTCAAAAAAGGGAGGGTATTTTTTTAGTTTGCCTCTACCTGGCTTATAGCTCCATTAAATTTTTGATTAGCTCTTAGAGATTCTTCTTACTTTCTTGATAAGTTGTGCTAAAACAAAGGATCCAATCGAGAATAGAAATGTTAAAAAAAACTGTTCTTTGTTCAATTCCAATAATGAAAGCGCTTCAGCAATGGGAGGTGTCATATATGCACCCCAGGTAATAAATAGAGACAGAAATATCGCCACCCAAACGTAAATGTTTTTGGTTACTTCGTTTACAAATATAGATTGACGATGATGGGGCATATTGAAGACATTGAATAATTGGGCTAAAACCAAGGTATAGAAGGCCATATTGTTTATGATATTCCAACTCAGGTTCATCACAAAATATGCGTACACTACGATGCCCAGCACTGAGGCACTTATCGAAAAACCATAGAACATTGTATCGTACCAATCACGCTTTGTCATAATTGGTTCTTTGGGGTTTCGGGGTCGCTGTGTCATGATATCCCCATGTCCCTTCCCAAGACCCAATGCCAGAGCCGGAAAAACATCAGTTACCAAATTCAGGAATAAAATTTGAAGGGGAAGAAGGGGGGAGGGAAGATTCAAAAGGGCTGCCGTTCCAACCGAAATGATCTCCGCTAAATTACAAGATAAAAGGTATACAACAAATTGTCTGATGTTTTGAAACACAATTCTCCCTTGTCGAATAGCCAGTTCTATTGCGGTAAATTTATCATTTTTTAAAATCACGTCTGCTACTTCCCTGGCGGCTTCAGCACCACGAATACCCATAGCAATACCTATATCAGCTTTTTTCAGGGCGGGTACATCATTTATCCCATCACCGATCATTCCAACTATATTTCCCTTTCTTTGATGAAAGGTGATCAAATCCAGTTTTTGTTTCGGAGTTACCCTGGCAAAAACAGAGGCGTGTAACAAGTTAGAGCTCAGTTCTTCATCCTCTTTGTTCATTTTAAGTAATTCTTTTCCCTGTAAAGCAGTACGAGATAACTTGTGCTGCCCTGTAAGACCGACATCTGAGGCAATTTTTTTTGCCGTTTTAAGATGATCGCCTGTGGCCATAATAACTTTAATTCCCGCTTTTTTATAAATATCAATCGTGGCTTTCACATCTTCTCTCGCGGGATCGAGAAAGCCTATAATTCCCAAAAAAACAAGATCTTTTGTCAAGTTCTCTTTTTCTGGTATTTTTTCAACTTTTTTAAAAGCGAAGGCCAATGTCCTAAGGCCCCTTGAAGCCAGTCCATCAACTTTTTTGCTCCAGTCTACCTTGTTTGTGAAGTTTACTTTTTTTCCGTTGATCAAAATAGTATTACAGGCCTTTGTCAGTTCCTCAAATGCCCCTTTTACGTAAATTGTAAAATGTTGCTCCGTTCTATGAACTGTGGCCATCAGTTTACGCTCGGCGTCGAAGGGTACTTCCAATTCCTTTGGATTGTTTTTCCGAATTAGATGTATCTCGCATGCTGCTTTTTTAGCAAAATCAAGAAGTGCAACTTCAATTGAATCACCAATGATATTGTCATCAAGGGAACCCGCATTGTTACAGAGGATGCTGGTATTTAGGATTTCAAGAAAGGCCTTGTTGCCTCTTAAGGAATTAAATTCGAGCTTGTTTCTGTTTCGTATATCATGTAGCTCTTTGTCTTCAAAATAAACTGAATGAACCTTCATTTTATCTTCTGTCAGGGTCCCTGTTTTATCCGTACAGATAATATTCGTTGCACCTAATGTTTCTATGGCTTCAAGCTTTTTGATGATAACCTGTCGTTTTGATAATCGAAGCATTCCCTGGGCCAGGGCGATGGTAGCTACAATGGGTAGTCCTTCGGGAATTGCTGCAACAGCAAGTGCTACACCAGTTTCTATCATAAGGATCAAATCCCTTCCCCGGAGATAGCCTGCAATGATAATCAGCAGTGCAAAAAACAAAGTGAGCCAGATAAGCCATTTGCTGAATTGATTCAATTTCTTTTCAAGTGGAGTAATTTCTTTTTGGGCCTCGATACCCATCTGTTGAATCTTTCCCAATTCAGTATTCGCTCCTGTCGAGGTCACAATGGCCTTGCCGGAGCCAGTGGTTACAATGGTGCCCTTGAAGAGCATGTTGAACTGATTGGTAACCGGGGTATCAGGGGATAAAATTTCTGTATTTTTTGATATAGGGGCGCTTTCACCGGTCAATGCAGATTCTTTTAAGGTCAAATTTTCCTGTGAGAATATCCTGGCATCCGCAGTTACCACATCTCCCGCCTGTAAAATCATTATGTCGCCTGGGACTAATTCTGAAGCCATTATTTTTTGGATCTTTCCAAAACGCAGTACATAGGTCATGGATTGTCCTAATTTTCTTAAAGCCTCAAGTGAGCGAACAGCCTGATATTCCATAAAGAATCCGATTGCAACCGAGATAAAAATAACTGTAAGAATTGCGGCTCCTTCCAGCCAGTCACTGAATAGAAATGCCAATAAGGTTGCAATGGCCAAAATATAAATGATTGGGTTCAGCAATTGGTCGATTAAAATTTGAAATCTGGACTTAGGTTGATCCTGGGGGATTTCGTTCGGTCCAAAGTGAGCAAAATGTTTCTTGACGGTTCTTATATCAAGACCTTTTTTTAAACTGGTGTGCAACCTTGAAGCAATATCTTCGGCAGAAAGCGTGTATGCATTTTCAATCATGGGTGAAAAAGCAATTGTCTTTTGGTTAATTACGGGTTACCGTCTCGGTCAAATCATGACTCATTTCCTTCTCTACATAACCTTCCATGTTTTCTTGAAAGTGAATTTGGCAGAAGAATAAAAGATATACTAAAGTTACAAAATGGTCTTGAAATATTTTTGGAATTTATCAAATATTGTATCTCTTTTTTACAAGTTAGTCCTAAACCAAAACAAGAATTTATTTTAACATCATGACATTTGTCATAGTATTTCTCATTGAGAATCATGTAATTTGAAAAAAAGATAAAAAGACCTTTTAATATTAAATAATCAACTATGTTATCAAAAAAACAAGCCAGAGCTTTCTTTCTGGGGGGAACCTTAGTGACGTTTCTTATTTTTATTGGACTCACAATTTTTTCCTTTAGTAAAGAACAAGATCAATCAAACTATGGAGAAATCACTGAGGCCGTTGTCCGGGGAAAAAATCTGTGGGAAAAAAATAATTGTATGGGGTGCCATACCATCCTTGGCGAAGGGGCTTATTATGCTCCAGAATTAACCAAGGTTATTGACAGAAGAGGGGAAGGCTACATT
>CP070731.1:1999755-2008604 GCA_020347545.1 Flavobacteriaceae bacterium
GATTCCAACTGCGATGGAATATCCAAGGTTACCTACTCCGATAATGGCTATTTTCATAGTTATTTGATTAAAAAAAGTTAGCTTTTAGTGCCAGACCCAAATCTTCCTCAAGTCCGAACATGATATTCATATTTTGAATCGCCTGACCCGATGCTCCCTTGAGCAAATTATCGATGGCGCTTGTTATGAGCAATTTACCCTTGTGTTTCTTTAAGTGAATCAGGCATTTATTCGTGTTAACGACTTGTTTCAGGAAAATATCCATCGATGAGACATGTGTAAACACAGCATCTTCATAATAGCCGTTGTACAGAGAATGGGCGTCTTCAATGCTTCCCTCGAAATCTGTATATGCAGTGGCAAAAATCCCTCTGCTGAAGTTACCACGGTTCGGGATAAAAATTACCTCCTTGTCGAAGCCTTCCTGCAGTATTCCCAGCGTCTGATTGATCTCTCCCAAATGCTGATGATCAAAGGCTTTATAATGGGAAAAATTATTATCCCTCCAGGTAAAATGCGTAGTTTTCGACAAAGAAACTCCCGCTCCGGTTGCTCCTGTTACCGCGTTCACGTGAACATCAGCCTTGAACATATTTTCAGCTGCAAGAGGTAAAAGTGCAAGCTGAATCGCCGTGGCAAAACATCCAGGATTTGCCAGATAAGCCGCCTCCTGTATTTCATTTTTAAACACCTCAGGAAGCCCGTAAACAAATTTTTTCCCTTTAAAGAGACTATCTCCGGTTAACCTGAAGTCGTTGCTCAGATCAATGATTCTAGTATTAGAGGAAAAATCGTTAGCCTTTAAAAATGCCTTCGAGTTCCCATGCCCAAGACATAAGAACAATACATCAATGTCAGGATTTATCTTCTGGCTGAATTCCATTTCAGTATCGCCTAACAGATCCCTGTGTATGTGATGTATTTTACTTCCGGCACTGGAGGTGCTGTATACAAAATCCAACTCCAGTCCAGGGTGATTCAGAATTATTCTGATCAACTCACCTGCGGTATATCCCGCTCCTCCGATTATTCCTGCTTTGATCATTGTTTATGAATTGACATAATTAAATATTTTGCCCTGATTTGCCGTAATTTTGATAAATCCTTTGGCATCTTCTGCAGTCCATCCTTCATTGGTCTCCCCATAGCTTGCAAAGGAAGAATTCATCAGGTCATGATCTGAAGATATGCCATTCAAGGTGAATCTGTAAGGATGAAGGGTAACAAAAACATCACCGCTTACATTTTTTTGGGTGTCAGCCAGAAAAATTTCAAAATTTCTCATTACCTCATCAAGGTATTGCCCTTCATGTAGCAACATACCATACCAGTTTCCCAGTTGTTCCTTGTGATGCTGTTGCCATTTTGTCAAGGTATGCTTCTCAAGCAAATGATGCGCCTTGATAATCAGCAAAGGGGCAGCTGCCTCAAAACCAACTCTTCCCTTGATACCGATAATCGTATCTCCAACATGTATATCTCTTCCAATGGCATAATCAGACGCCATCTGATCCAAAGTCTCAATGGCATCAACCTTTGTATAGGACTTATCATTTATGGCCACAAGCTCTCCTTTTTCAAAAGTCAGTTTTACATCTGTAGAGTCATTTTTTTTGAGTTGACTTGGATAAGCCTTTTCGGGTAAACCGGAATGGGAGCTCAGCGTCTCTTCTCCTCCTACACTTGTTCCCCAGAGACCTTTATTGATCGAGTATTTCGCCTTCTCCCATGGAAGATCCACTCCATTTTCCTTTAAAAACTCAATCTCTTCCTGCCTGGAAAGTTTATTGTCCCTGATAGGAGTAATAATATCAATCTCAGGTGCCAGCGTCTGAAAAATCATGTCAAACCTCACCTGATCATTTCCCGCGCCTGTACTTCCGTGAGCAATATGAGAGGCCCCAATTTCTTTGGCGTAATTGACAATTTCAACTGCCTGTATAATCCTTTCCGCACTAACGGAAAGCGGATAGGTGTTGTTCTTTAGGACATTTCCAAATATGAGGTATTTGACAACTTTATCATAAAAGGTCTTAACCGCATCAATTGACGTATAGGTAGAAGCCCCTAATTGAACAGCCTTTTCTCCTATAGAAGCGATTTCTTCCTTGTCAAATCCTCCAGTATTCACACTTACTGCATGAACTTCATACCCTTGAACCTTTGAAAGGTATTTTGCGCAATATGAGGTATCTAAACCTCCACTGTATGCTAAAACTAATTTTTTCATTGATCTGTTTTTATTTATTTGATCAGGAAACCATTCCAAAATCAAAAATTATGATTTGTCTGTTTTTTTATTCTTTTCTTTCTTTTTTAAGAACAAGCTTTGCTTGATTCTTTTAAGCCTGCTTAAACTTTTTGAATTATAAGGGTGCTCTTTCTTTACTTTTTTATTTCCATCGTATAGCATTCCTGTGCAAAGACACATCTTCTGATTGGTTCGTTGCAACACATCGTAGTTACGACAGGTTTGACATCCCTTCCAAAATTCAGGATCATCGGTTAATTCAGAAAAAGTAACCGGTTTGTATCCCAGTTCATAATTGATCTTCATAACCGCCAATCCGGTTGTTATTCCAAATATTTTTGAATCAGGGAATTTCTTTTGAGAATATTTAAAGACTTTGGTCTTGATCCTTTTCGCCAGACCTTGATTCCTAAAATCGGGGTGAACAATTAAACCCGAATGCACAACAAAATTCTTTCCTCCAAAAGTTTCTATATAACAGAACCCGGCAAATTTCTCACCTTCGAGTGCAATAACAGCATTGCCATTTTTAATTTTCTCTTCAATATACTCGGGGGTTCTTTTAGCAATACCTGTTCCTCTCTGATTAGCAGAGTTGTCAATGGTTTCACTAATGATCTGAGCGTATTTTATATGTTTCTGTGATGCAATTACAATTTCCATCCTTAAGCTTTAAGTAAATTTCGAAAAATATTGAGTGATAAACAGAGATGGACTCACCTATCTCCTAAAACAAGTATATACCCTTACGGGCGGCGATTGGGGCGAATTCGAAAAACTATATTCTTTAAAATTGAAACTTTAAAGAAGGCTATAGGACTTAAAAACTTGAAAAAATGCATTGTGAAAAAATTGAAACGTGAACTGAAATTTATTGTACCATTAGTTTGAGCGCGGACGACGTGCGGGACGGCGGCGTTCAAAACGTACTGAAGAATATGGTCTTTTCGTATTCACCCTGCAATATTACAACTAAATTTCAAACAGAAAAAGAATTAATTCAATATTTTTCAATCAAATTAAAGAATCTTTGACAATCAAACACTAATCAAGTTGTTTTTTAATTGTTTCCCTTACAAAATTGACTATTTCTTTAACTTCCGAAACATTCATTTTTAAAATGGACCCGATCTCGTGATAACTCAACCTTCCCAAAATGTATAAATCCACTATGTTTGAAGTATTGACAGGCAACTTATAATAAACCTTCCGCAAATTACTCCTGTTGTGAAAATCATGATTTCTTTCTACATTATCCAAACCTAAAAATGCTCTCACGCCTTCCTCTTCATCATCATAAGGGAGGTCATTTGACTTCATACTATCTTGATGGTAGGAAATATCATCAAGTTCTTCATTCATGATGAGATCATTACCTCCATCCATTGTAAAATTTTCTTCCAACTGCCTTAACTCCTGTTCCAAAATATATTTAGTGCTGATAGCATCTTTATGCCATTCCTCATTTTGGAACAAGCCTTGAAATCTGTCATTGAGCATCTGAAACATGGTCAATCTCAATTCATCAACCTCATTTTCCTTGTGCAATCCTTTTTCATAAGTTTCCAGGACAACTTCATCAATTATTTCATTTGATTTATACATGTTTCTCGGAAAGATTCCCAGAATTTCACCTACTCGGATTCTCTGTTTTGCGTAAGGCTGTAAAAGATGCACAATTGTCAAAGTCTTTTTATCCGGATTTCCTGCTGAATTTTTGTTTGCTGAAGTCATGATTTAAGGCATTTAGTAGTCCTTTTAAAGTTACAAAATCTGTATCAATTTTACTCTGATTTTAGCTTAAAAATATGAGGTATAAACCAAATATTTGGGTCCGAAGAAAGAGTTAAAAAAGCCACTAAAAACATGTTATTTAAATCAAATAAATACTAACGCGCTGTCTATAAGATGTTTACCGCTTAAGTTTTTATCAGTTTTCAACAATTTTGCAATTTGAATCCCGGGCTTATTTATTTTTGAGTAAACAGTACCCTATAATGCTATCAAAAGGATTTGAATTCCAAATTGCAAACCATAACTTAAAAGGACAATATTATAAAGTTTCCGATCCTAAAGGAGTTGTAGTGATTGTTCATGGAATGGGTGAGTATGGCAGGCGGTACGAACGAACGGTGGTTCCCAGACTGAACGAAGATTCCCTAGCTGTTTTTTCATATGATCAATTTGGACATGGAAACTCTGATGGTAAAAAAGGAGATAACCCCGGATTCGAGCATTTAATGGACGCCCTGGAAGTGGTGCTGAAAAAGGCTGAAAAAATATATCCATCTCTTCCTGTTTTTCTTTACGGACACAGTATGGGCGGCAACGTTGTGATCAATTATACACTGCGAAGAAAACATCATTTAAAGGGATCGGTGGCAACCAGTCCGTTTTTGCACCTGGCTTTTGACCCCCCAAAATGGAAATTACGATTGGGAAAAATAATAGACAGAATCTTTCCGTCACTTACCATGCCCAACGACCTGGAACTGGGCGCCTTGTCTAAAGATATTAAAGAAATTGAAGCCTATGAAAAAGACCCTTTGGTCCATGACAAGGTGAGTCCAAGGTATTCATTAAGACTTATGGACACCGGCAAATGGGCTATTGAGCATGCTTCAGACTTAAGGGTACCCATGCTCATCATTCACGGGACTTCAGATCGGATTACTTCGCATAAAGCCTCCAAATCCTTTGCTGATAATTCAAACGGGATGGCTACTTTTTTCCCGATAGAAAACGGATTTCACGAACTGCATCACGATCTTGAGAAAAAACAGCTTTTTGATAAAATCATTAACTGGCTGAATGAACAAATCGATACAACCTAATTAATTGCGCTATGAAAAAAATACTACTATTGATCTTTATTCTTCCGTCCTGTTTCCTGAACAGTCAAAACAGTTTTCCCGAAAACCAATGGGAATTCAACAATAAGCCGGTTATGGCAACATCCGATAATTTATGGATGGAAGTAACCAGTCTCCAACCTGCAGATCTTGTATCAAACAGCATAGAAGCGAGTCTTTTCCAGGTGAGTTCCAATGAGGGTTTTCAAGGTGCAGATAATGAAGGCTTCTCTTCGATGCTTTTAAAAGAGCAACTTTCTGTTCTCAATAAAACCACACCATTCAAAGTGTATCACAATGCAACCCTGGAAAGGTTCATCAGGGTATATCTTAAAGACAGAAGAGAATATCTGAATCGTCTCATTGGCAAATCTGAATATTATTTTCCGATGATTGAACAATATCTTGACCGTTATGACCTGCCTCTGGAATTGAAATACCTTGCTGTTGTTGAATCCGCTTTGAATCCGGTTGCAGTTTCGGCGTCCGGGGCAAAAGGGCTTTGGCAGTTCATGTATGGTACCGGTAATGAATATGGTCTCTATATTGATTCTTTTGTGGATGAAAGATTTGATCTGATAAAATCGACAATGGCTGCCTGTGCTTATCTAGAATCTCTGTATAAAACCTTCGGTGACTGGGATCTGGCGCTTGCGGCTTATAACTCAGGGCCGGGTAATGTTAGAAAAGCAATCAGGAGGGCCGGGGGCACAAAAAATTATTGGGAACTCAGGTCCTTTCTTCCCCGAGAAACCAGTAGTTATGTTCCCGCTTTTTATGCAACCATGTATCTCTTTACACACGCAGATTTTCATAATTTAAAACCAGAATCAAAAGAAACAGCTTATCATTGGACAGATACGATACAGATAAAAGGTCAATTAAATTTTGATCTGATACAAAAACATGCAGGTATCCCATTGAAAACCCTAAGAACCTGCAATCCCTCGTATAAAAAAGACATAATTCCTGCTATACCCGGAAGAAAAATGCACCTTACCTTACCTTTGAATTACATGGAACAATTTATTGAAGCGGAAAAGGACTTATATTTAATTAAGTCCGAATTAAATATTGTTCCAAAACCAAAAAAGGTCATAGCAATTACCGAAATGAACAGTTATATCGTTGAGCCGGGAGATAATTTAAACCGTATCGCATCAAAACACAATATCAGTCTTGAAAAACTTAAAACCTGGAACGGGCTTGAAAATAATTTTTTAATTTCCGGACAAAGACTGGTGGTCACGGACAAAGAGAGGGTGGTGCATACGGGATCCAATAACAGGAAACGTTTAAAACACGAAAAATATCAGATTTATAAAGTTGGATACGGGGATACCCTTTTTAAAATTTCCCGTAAATTTGGTAATATTCCCATTTCAGAGTTGAGAACTTTGAATGATCTGGAAAATGTTAATTACTTAAAACCAGGAACTGAATTGAAAATAAGAACTAACGATACAGCATCTCGAATTACTCGGGGAAACAAATCTTAAGATTTTCCTAAAACCTTTGGGATACCCGAAAAAAAATTGGTGAAATAAAATTTTGTCCTATTTTTACCGTTTTTATAGCGAACCTACTGATAATAACAATGTTCTGATGAAAATGACGCGCTTCTGTACATTAATGACCTTTTTATTTTTCACAACCCTGATCCTAGGGCAGGAAGGCGACACATCCGTATCTTCTACTGTGGGGTTAGAATCTGCAACTGACTCAATTGAGCCGTCTTCAACGGATGGGATTGAGGACTTATCTGATCTTGCAATGCTAAATACCATTGACACGATCAAAATGGACACCACCCTGATCGAAGGTAAAGTGGTGGCATTAATAGATCATGCAGAGGCCACGGAATTTGATAAAAAATGGATTGAATCCTGGAGAAATAATGTCATTGACAGCAGCCTGATCATAAAACCGGAAGACACGGCAGGAAAAGTTGTCATAGAAAATTTTTCCACTGAACAATTGAAAGAAAGGATCGCCTATCTCGACAGTCAGACCCCTTTCAATTTTGAATACAATCCATCTCTCGAAAAAATCATAAAACACTATCTTAAAAACAGACAGCAAACCCTTGCGAACTTAATGGGTAAAGCGAAATATTATTTCCCGATGTTTGAGGAACACCTGGCCAAATACAATATCCCGATGGAGTTAAAATATCTGGCCATTGTTGAATCTGCATTAAGGGCCAATGCCACTTCCAGAGTGGGTGCCAAGGGATTGTGGCAATTTATGTACGGTACAGGAAGAGAATATGATTTGAAGGTCAGCTCTTATGTCGATGAGCGATGCGATCCGATAAAGGCAACAGAGGCTGCCTGCAGGTACCTGACAAAGCTCCATGGCATTTTCGATGATTGGGACCTTGCTCTCGCTGCTTATAACTCGGGTCCTGGAAATGTGAACAAAGCAATCCGAAGGTCTGGGGGACAAAAGAACTATTGGAACATCCGTCACTATCTGCCCAGAGAAACTGCCGGATATTTACCAGCTTTTTACGCTACCTATTATATTTTTGAATATGCTGAAGAACATCAGTTGTATGCAAAAAATGAAGTTCTTCACACTTTTGAAACCGACACCGTGGTGGTCAAAAGACAGATCACTTTCGATCAGGTAAACAAGGTACTTGGAACAGATATGGAATTATTGACATTTCTGAACCCACAATACAAATTGAAAATAATTCCGGTGATCAAAGACCGTGACTATACGCTTACTCTTCCGAAATTTATGACGGGAAGTTTCGTTTCCAACGAGGCCCAGATCTATGCATTTGCAGAGGAAGAGGATTCAAAACGAGAAAAACCATTGCCAAAATATTTTGAAGCCAATGACCGAATCAGATATCGTGTCAAAAGCGGAGATTATCTTGGTAAGATTGCAAATCGTTATGGAGTTTCTGTAAGCAGTATAAAAAGGTGGAACGGGCTTAAAAGCAATAACCTCAGGGTAGGTCAGCGCCTAACGATTTATCCTAGAAGGCCCGTAGCTTCCGTAAATACTTCCAGCTCCAAAACCCAGACATCCACAAAAAAGCCGCCTCCAAAAGGTGAGTATTCTACTTATGTCGTACAAAAGGGAGATTCTCTTTGGCTGATCTCTCAAAAATATCCCAAAGTTTCTGTGGCTCAATTGAAAGAATGGAACAATATTTGGAGTAGCAAAAGTCTGAAACCAGGAACCAAGCTCAAAATATATTAATTCTTGTTTTGATTGCCGGGCTTCCCATTAAAAAACCCCTTAAAATGCTTAAAAGAATTACCCTATTTCTATTGATCCTGGGCGTAATGATCTCTTGCGAGAAAAGTGATAAAGTCACTCTTGTCTCTTCGACGGGAAGAATCAATCACGTTTTAATTGTAATGAACAATGAAGACTGGGATGGAAAAATAGGCGATGAATTGAAAAAGATCATAGGACAGCCTGTTTTGGGCTTACCCCAGGAGGAAAATCAGTTCTCGATTAATCAGGTAGATCCAATTACTTTTAACAGCCTTTTCAAAAGAAACCGTAATATCTTATTTGTAGGACTTGATAACGAAGAGAATTTCTATACCAATCAGGATGTTTATGCCAGCCCTCAAACGACACTTACTATTCTAGGCAAGGATAAGGAAGAACTGGTCGAAAACATACGATCTCATGCTGACGATATAATCGATATTTTTAAGAAAAATGATCTGATATTGTATCAGAGGAAAGTCACCAAGGAATTCCATGATCCCGAG
>CP070731.1:2008704-2012946 GCA_020347545.1 Flavobacteriaceae bacterium
ATCCTCTTCCTTTACGGGAATTGTTGGATCCGCCAAAATCTTATCGCCATCAAGAATATAGCTGAATGCATGTTCTCCTGGCGGAATATCCAGGGTTGTTTCCCAGTAACCAGTTGACCCGGCTGGTTGTAGGGGAATCGGTTGCCAATTTGTAAAACTTCCTGCTATCTCAACCTGTTTTATCCCGGACTGATATATGACGAACCTGTGTTGATAACTTGCAGAAGAGGGGTTGAAACCGTTTTGGGGCGGCTGGGTATGTGTAACGTAGAGTGCCACAATGATAAGCAGAGAAATTACAAATACCATTCCTAAAGGCTTTGCCGCAAAAAAGGAGAAGTTGAAACGCCGTAAAAAAGGAAGAGCTGTATCCGGCACCTTTACCTGATCGGTCAGTGAACTGCGAAGAGTCTTTTCCTGCTTAAGAAAAGAAACAGTATCATCAGTGAAAGATTGATCCGCATGAACGTGCTCAACGAATGAAATCTTATCATCAATTGACAGCTCATTATCAATATACATGCTGATTAAATAGTCCATTAGTTTTCTCCGTTGTTTATAATGTCCCGTAATCTCACCCGGGCCCGGTGAACTCGTACCTTTATGTTTGACTCGCTCAACTCCAGAATTTCCCCTATTTGCTTATAAGGCAGACCGGCGACAACCAGCTCCAAGATTTCCCGATCCTCACGCGGGAGTTTTTTGAAGCCCGCAGCAACGACCTGGCATTCTTCACGTACGATAAAATCGGCCTCAAGGTTCTGAGAGTGCTGAGGCGCATAGTTTTGGATAAGGGAATAGTTATTTTCATGTCGTTGGTGATCCACCAAGGCATTGCGAGCAATTGTAAAAAGATATGCCGGCGAAAATTCAAGACTGTTTCTGGAATACTGATAATGGCGGGTAAAGCTTTCCTGCATAATATCACTGGAGACTTCATAATCACCACATCTGAACATTAAGTAGCGGAATAGTTTATTCTTGTATGTTTCATAAAATTGTCTGTATTTTTTTATCATTGTGATAAAAATCGATATGTGAATATCAAGAGATGTAAAACCCGAAGGTTAATAAATATTAGAAATTCTTTTATTCTATAAATACGTTTGAAAATAAAAATGGTTACAAAATAATAAATCTAAAAATCAACATTGCTTGCCAACTTCAAGGACCCATGGCTGCTAATAACCTGCTTGGGATCATTATATTTTTTAGGATCAGCAGTAAGGGAATCCCGGCAGCTTTCCGCACAGAAAAAATATATCTTCCCGTCATACTGCAGGCTGGCAGCAGCATCCTTTTCATCTATTTCCATTCTACAAACTGGATCTTGTTTCATAATAGGGCCTCCTCAGGTTTAGCCCATAGGATTTTTCCGTAAACTCTTACGTTGAAGTTTATTTATTTAACCGGCAATTCCCACACGAGACTACGCTCAGTTACATCTCCTACATTGCGGATTATGAGAGTCATTGTTCTGGCTTCAGCAGGGATCGGCCCTGCAAAGAGCAAAATATAAGTTATGTGATGTCCATATCCCTCACGGTTCGAACCAATACTTTTTGACTCCTTTCCGTCATCAAAACTGATAAAGGAAATTTCCTTCAGCTCGTATTGTTCGAGGTCAACGTCATGGGTGTCGAGCTTGACTTCAAATCGAAGCTCAGAGTCTCCAGCCTTTTCCAACGGATTCAAGTAGGTGGCGGTAATGTCCACAGGTCCCTCTTTGTCAATTCTTTTCAGGCTTCGTATGGACACTCCCTGGTCAGTACCAGTCCAGACAACTGCAAGCATGAAAAAAAGAATTATTGTCGCTGTAATTGTTATCTTTGTATAACTATTTATTGCTTTCATAGTTTATTGCCTCTGCGATATTAGATGACTAATGGCCTTTTTTACGTTCAAGCCAGAAAGTATGTTTATGACCGTACCTTTAATTATAAACATTGAACTATACTACAGAGTCAATGGTTAAAATTTAAAAAATTAAGACCCAAAATCACGATGCGTACAGATAAATGGCAATAAAAAATTCTTGGGCGATCAAGAAAGATTTATGTGTCAATGGACATCACTAGACTTAAGGAATTATGCATGATATTTTACTTCAAGGGTTATTTCGATGACCTTTGGATCAATCCATAACTTTCAGGTCATCTCTTCTAAATCGGGATTTGTGTCCTGTAAATGCATTGCTTTAAACAATTTTCCAGATTAATTGATTAATAATAGGCACTTTTTAGAGCTCATCACAATATACTTAGAAGGGTGTTATGAAAAAATCATGGCTTATAATTCTGTCCTTGATAGTTTTATTCTTTCTAAATCTGATTTCAGGATGTCAGCAGTCGACAGAAAAGACAGCAGAGAGCAATGATAAAGCAGCACGAACCACTGCCGTTTATGGCAATAAGTCAGCCCCTTCCGGTGAAGATCTTCGCAAACTTATTTACGAACAAACACCTTATCAGGAATGGGCATTATGGCCTGGTAAAGGGAAGCTCTTTAAAGGGATGGAGCCACACGGAGTTTATGTCACGGTTTATGTGAACGAGACAGCGCTTGAGTCAATAAAAAATGCAAAAGGAATGGCTTATAATTCAATAGTGCTTAAAGAGAATTATTCCGCCGATAAACAACTGGCCTCAGTGACAGTTATGCAAAAAATAAAAGGCTATAACCTTGAAGGGGGGGACTGGTTCTGGGTTAAATTCAGCCCTGATTCAAAAGTCATCGATGAAGGAAAGGTCATAATGTGTCTGGGTTGCCACACTGGTGCAAAAACTAATGACTATATTTATACAGGCAAGGTAACAGCTAAGGGAACGCCTGCCCACAGTACATCAGGTGATGACAAACATTGATCTGGCTTGGATGTTTCCGGATATGACGCACCGGGCAATAAATAAGATTATTAACAGTCTGGGAGATTATTGACAGTTTGCTCAACATGAATTTTGACAAGGATATCTAGTACACTTTGGACCAGGACAAGATCAATAATATCAAAAAGGCAGATATCAATTGGCCCAAGCCTATTCAATAAACATTATCCTCATTTTTTTGCTGACTTATCCATTAGCTGTACAGGCAGAAGAGCATATAAATCTAGAGAACTGTGAAATAATAATTGACGACTTCAACGAAGAGATAGGACCCGGTTGGTCAGAAAAATCCTTTAAGGGCAAAACACGGTACTTTATAAGTAAGGATAAGGGACAATCATACTTACGTGCGGCCAGCAATGCTTCGGCCTCCGGTCTCTATTACAAGATCAAATATGATCCCCAGGAGTACCCTTTTATTGCTTGGAAATGGAAGGTTGACAATATTTTAAAAAAAGGTGATGCCACTAAAAAATCAGGCGATGACTATGCAGCTAGGATATATATCGTTTTTCCTTCATTTTTCTTTTGGGATACAAGGGCAATTAATTATATTTGGGCTAATAAATTGCCGAAAGACGAGGCACATCCAAACCCCTATACTTCAAACAATATGATGATCAGTGTTGAATCCGGCCCGGATGACACTGGCAAATGGATAACTGAAAGGAGGAATGTTTATTTGGATTACAAACGCTTCTTTGGTAAAGAACCACCCAAAGTTGGTGCCATAGCAATCATGACAGATACTGATGACACAAAAGAAACAGCTTCGGCCAGTTACGGCACAATAGCTATATGCCGGAAGGACCCGCAAAAATAAGTGTAAAATTGATAATTCTCCACGCAAAAGCAAGGGTGTCCAGAAGAAAAGATGCCTTGCAACAATGTTGATTTCTGCAGTTATTAAGCTCAGTTCATATATCCAATAATTACTTTAGCTTCATTTCTTGTTTAAACGGGACCGCAACTTTCCAGATGGTTTGAAAGTAACAACCCTCCTGGCATCTAGCATCAATGATTCACCGGTTTGAGGATTCCTGCCTTTTCTATTAGATTTATCTTTGACATTAAATTTACCGAACCCCGACAGAAGGACATCTTCGCCATTTTCAAGACTGGATTTTATGATACGAAGGATAGTCTCTACTGCTTCTCGAGCTTGAGCTTTGTTTAAGTTGGGATTGGACGTGTGAACTTGGTTGATGAGATCTGCTTTGGTGAGGGTCATGGGTTGGTATTTCCTCAAGAACTTTTATATTTGACTGTTTTTCAATTAAGTCCAACAACATATCCCTACATTATATATATTAAATATTGGCACACCTTTTCCTTGCTCATTTCTCAGTAATTTTTC
>CP070731.1:2013046-2022666 GCA_020347545.1 Flavobacteriaceae bacterium
ATCCTGATCATCCCTTGTATAAGAAGTATTTTATGCATGGAACAGCTCATCACATTGGCCTTGATGTTCATGATGTGGGATTATATTCAAGACCTTTTGAAAGAGGAATGGTCCTGACCTGCGAACCTGGCATTTACATTGCTGAAGAAGGAATTGGTTGTCGGTTGGAAAATGACTACCTCATCACCATCGATGGAAATATCAATCTCACCGAGGAAATGCCAATTGAAATTGAAGAAATTGAACAATTAATGGCTAAAAGCTAAAATTCATTTTAACCAAGGATTACGATAGCTGTTTGTTTAGCAGGAGGTATCTGAAATGATCTTCCATTTACCTTTGATTTTTTTAAAAATGATCATAAAGATTCCATCGGCATTTCCTACTGACCGTTCAAGATGGTATTCCCCCATGACATAGTAGGCGTCCTTGGAAATCTTTGATATGTCATTAATGACAAACTTTAAGGTTCCGGAATAGTCTTTAGAAGGATAGGCTTTTTTGTACCTGGCCAGAGTGTTGTTCCATCCATAAGTTACGCCGTTACTTCCGTAAAATTTCAATTCCTCTGATTTCCAATAGCCCTGCATAAAACCTTCGAGGTCATAATTGTTCCAGGCCTCCTGTTGATCAGCCATTACTTTTCTGATTGCATCTTTTTCATCCTTTTTTACATCAATTCCGTTAAAGGAACTAAGCAGAACTGCAGTCAATAAGAGTACTATATTTTTCATAAATAATTATTTTAGAGTTTTATAAAATCTTCTTCGAGGACTAAGGATAATGCCTCTATAAGGCTTTTCGCATTTTCAAGGGAAAACACCATAGGTGGTTTTATCTTCAGAACATTGTGATCCGGTCCGTCAATGCTCATTAAGATACCTTTGTCCTTCATTCTATTGGCCAGGTATATTGTCTTATCCGCTAATGGATTAAGGTTTTCATCGGTTAGCTCAATTCCTAAAAACAAGCCTTGCCCCCTAATATCTTTTAGAATAGGATAAGATTGGCTTAGTCTTGTTAATTCTTCTTTGAGATAGCCGCCGGTTTGCAATGCATTTTTTTGAAGATTCTCATTTTTAACCACCTCAAGTACAGCATTTGCAATGGCGCAGGAAACCGGATTCCCGCCAAAGGTATTGAAATACTCCATACCATTGGCAAACTTATCGGCAACGTCTCTGGTACAAACTACTGCTGCTACAGGGTGGCCGTTACCAAGCGGTTTGCCAATGGTTACGATATCAGGAACTACATCATACAATTCAAATCCCCAAAAGGACGACCCAACACGTCCGCAACCCACCTGAACTTCATCAGAAATACATAAACCTCCTGCTTTTCTAACTGATCTATAGCTATGTTTTAAAAAGTCCTTTGGTAATTCCACCTGTCCTCCGCAACTAATTATGGGTTCAACAATAAGAGCTGCCGGAGATTTGTCTTCAGCTCTTAATTTCTCAATAATCCCGTCTACTTCCCGGGCATATTTCTTTCCTGAATTCTTCCCTCTGTATTTCCCCCTGAACTCATCGGGGATTGGAAAAATATGGGTATGCTCCGGGCAACCTGCACCTCCTTTTCCATCAAACTTGTACGAGCTGATTTCGATACATGTATTTGTATTTCCATGATAGCCCATTTCGGAGGCTATAATATCTTGTTTTCCCGTAACGGTTTTGGCCATCCTTATAGCCAGTTCATTGGCTTCGCTTCCCGAGTTTACAAAATGTACAACACACAGCTCCGGAGGGAAAGTGGATAAAAGAGTTTCCGTTGCTCTGATGATATTCTTGTGTAAATACCGTGTATTGGTATTCAACAGTGCCATTTGTTCCTGGCCTGCTTTTACTACAGCGGGATGCTCATGTCCGGCATGGGCCACATTGTTTACCGTGTCAAGATACATGACACCTTGTTGATCGATGAGGTAAGGGCCCATTCCTCTGACTATGTGAAGCGGTTCCTCATAGGACAGGCTCATTCCTTTTCCCAGAAATTCCTGTCTGAATTTTATAAGGTCCTGATTCTTTTCACTTTGGTACGGATTAAGGGATTTGATTTGGAACAAAAGATTTGGATCAGGGCAAATACTTTTCCAGGTTTTGATTTCACTCTGATATGCCACCCCGGGAAAATCATACTCAAAATCGAGCATGGACAGCATGATTTCGAAATGTAAATGAGGAGGCCAGTTACCATTTTCAGGGTAGTTTCCAAGAAGACCAACCCGATCACCGGCACTTAGAAGCTCTCCGGGTTTTAAGGAAGTGGCACTTTTTACCGAAAGATGGCCATAAAGGCTGTAAAATTCGAAATCTTCAGCCCTGTGTTTTAAGATGACCAGCCCTCCGTATTCCTTGTCTCCTTCATCATTTGCAGCGACGATCACCTCCCCATCAAGAAGCGTGTGAACCGGGGTCCCTGGACTACGCCAAAAATCGATTCCAAGATGGATCGTTCTGTTTTCATTGCGTTCGTTCCCTTTTTTTTGATAGGCCTCTGTGTTATACACAAGTCTCGGTTCGAGGTAGCCGCCAGCAATTATTTTTTTCGGATGTTTCTTTTGAAGCCTGTTTATCTTGTATTCAAAATATTCAAAATCAGCAAAGTCGCTAAGATGCCCCAACCATTTGCTCGAGACACTTAAATCAAGATTATAACAGTTTTTTACAGGAACAGAAGGGAAAAGATTTTGAAGTTCAAATTTCTTGCCTGATGACCACTTTTTAAACTTGTTTTCA
Source organism: Flavobacteriaceae bacterium (assembly GCA_020347545.1). Classification (GTDB taxonomy): domain Bacteria; phylum Bacteroidota; class Bacteroidia; order Flavobacteriales; family Flavobacteriaceae; genus Lutimonas. The sequence goes on from CP070731.1 coordinate 2,015,791, forward strand.
TTGGGGTGCGCAGTATATCCACAGGCTTGTCGAAAACTGTAATGGGCAAATTCAGGGCTGATTTCTTTCCATGAACGTAAAAGCTCCCAGGCCGGTTTGGCACTTATCTGAAGGTATTCATTATCGGGTTCCTTTCTTCTGTTTAAGGCCGACTTTGTAAGTGTGATTATCAGCCGCATCGCAATACAATCATACAGAAATGATAATTCTTTCTGCTGAATTACCCTTCCATTATGATATCCCTTCACAATGTCAATGGCCCCTGAAAGCGGATCATTCAGATTCATTATTCCATACGCACAGCACACTGCAAGGTCATTGATCGTTTGAGAATAAATGGAGTCACCATAATCGATAACGGCTCTGACTTGAGGTTCTTTTAAATCTTCATTGACCAGGATATTGAAATCGTTTGCATCGTTGTGAATAACTGATCTCGGAAGTTTTTGATATTCTTCTTGAAATGATTTAAACCTCTTTTGAAAGTATTCGATGATGGTTCGCTCCTGTGGCTCAAAAATTTCAATATGATCTGCCGTCCAAAGTGAATTAGACAGGTCCCATTCAAATGTCCTGTGTGCACAGGGATGCTCAAAATTTTCAAGTGCTGCGCTTAGCCTTCCACAACATATTCCCAAACTTTGTCTTAAGCTCGAATTTTTGGGATGAACTTCGTTATAAATCCGGCCGGGTATCCAGCTCAACAACCTTACGGCTCTTTGTTTTTTGTTTTGATCCGTATAAAAAGCAATGGAATTACCGGACAGGTCTGTAAATGTTTCCGGAGCCTTTAATTCGGCTGCAGAGTGTAGAAGATGATCCAGCAGTTCCTGTTGAAAACGGAGTGAATCTAAATCTGTATCAGGTCTTGATATCTTAAGAATATAACGGGCACCTTCCTCCAGGGTGATTTTAAAATTCATATCGTATTCCCCGGGAAGCCTTTGGGTCTTACCCTGAATTCCATACAGGTCCAAAAGCACTTTTTGTGCCTCTTCAGTACTTATCAGCAAGTCGGTATACGTTGTATTGTTCATGTATTAACGAAGTATGAATCCGTATTTCATCGCATCATCAGGATCAATAACAAAGGTATGCATTCCTGTTATATGGGCGGTCCCTTCAACCTGGGGAACTACAGCTTTAAACGGGCCAAAATCGATTTCTTCAACCACGGATCCTTTGAAAACAGAATCGGTGATACTCTCGATACTCATTTTTTCTCCGATTTTTATTTCATTTCTTAGATAATGAATGGCCATCCTGCCTGATACCCCGGATCCGGTTGGGCATCGATCCACTTCTCCATCAGCAAATATGCACACATTCCTGCTGTCAATATTTTTATGATTTGACTCTCCTGTAAAAATAGTTCCATAGAGAAAACCCAGATCTTCTTCAAAAGGATGCACTACTGAATAATCGTTTTTTATCACAGCTTTTTTTATGTCCATTCCGGTTTTGATCAATTTTTGATACGATGCTTTTGACAGGTCGAAATCAAAATTGTTTTTTGCCATATCGACATAAGCGTAAAATGCACCTCCATAAGCAAGGTCATAGGTTACGATTCCTATGCCATTGACTTCAACAGTTCGGTCCAGTCCTGCCACAAAACTAGGCACACAATGAAATCTTACCCCCTCTACTTTTCCACTTTTAACCTGTGCATATGACTTGATACGTCCGCAGGGGGCGTCAATTTTCACTTCATTCTCTCCTTCCTTTACCTGGATCCAGTTCATTTCAACACAAAGGGTAGTCAAGGCAATGATGGCATGGCCACACATCGTGGAGTACCCCTCATTGTGCAGAAAAATAACCCCAAAATCACCTTCATCGTCGTTAGGTGGCGTTAAAATACAACCATACATATCGGCATGGCCTCTGGGTTCAAACATGAGCGCCGTTCTGAGATGGTCCAGGTTTTCTTTGCAATAACGTCTGTATTCAAGCACTGAATTTCCCTTCAGTTCGGGAAAACCTTCAGTGATCACCCTAAGAGGTTCACCTCCTGTATGCATGTCAATGGTTTTGATCTGAAGCCATTCATTTCGGGGTTCATAGCTTTTTCTTTGCTGAATTCTATCGAAAGTTTTCATCGCTTTAATCTATCTTTTTTTATACTGTTCAAAGTAATATCTTGCTCCAAATAAATCTTCTGAAGCGTGCCCGACCGATTTAAAAAAAGTGATCTCATCTGAATTTTTTCGCCCCGGATGCTGACCGCTGCATAATTCAAATAAATCGGCTTGGATATCTTCCTGTTTCAGGATTCCTTTTTGCAGGGGTATCACGATATCACCTGATTCTTTTAATCCTCCTTGATACGTGTCTAAAAAAACACTTGATCTCAATACGCATGCGTCATCAGCCTCTCTCATATCTTTTTTATAGGCCCCTACTAAATCAAGATGCTGACCTTTTCGAAGTTTATTTCCATCAACCAGTGGATCCTTGGACAAGGTGGCCGTTGAAATAATATCGCATTCACGGATATGGGAATCATACGCTTTAACGGGAATGACTTCGATATCTTCCTGTTCAAATAAACCTGCAATTTGTAATGCTTTATCATAATTTCTTCCCCAAACATATACTTTATGTATAGGCCTGACCGTAGCGTGGGCTCTTATCAGATTGGCAGATAATGCTCCCGTTCCCAGCATCAAAAGGGTTGAGGCTTCGGGGTGGGAGAGGTAGGAGGCTGCAAGGGCTGAGGCCGCCGCCGTTCTTTTTGCAGTTAGAGCTTTAGCATCAAAAATTGCATTTAAAGTTCCGGTATGCCCATTAAGGTAGAGATAGGTGCCTTGTATTGAGGGTAAATCATATTTACCATTATTTGGATTTACAGATACTATTTTCACACCTAAATCTGTCCCTGCTTCCCAAGAAGGCATAAGAAGGAGGGTAGAATCAATATTTTCCTTTGGGTTAGGATAGTCGTGATGATGTCTCATAGGAGTTTCAACACACTGTTCCGCGAATCCGGATCTTAGAATATTGATCAGTTGTCCAAAGTCAGTATGAGACTCAATAAAATCATCCGTTATATATGGTAAAGGACCCATTCATTTTTTTGAACTAAAATAAATATAACTTCAAACTAATCCTATATTACCTTAAAATTAGATAAAATAATACGTTCTTAGCGTAATAAAGTACTGATTGAAGACTTTGTTTTAAGAAAGGAGGAACAAAAAGATAAGTGGGAAAATCAGACCAGCCAGTGCCAGTTTCCAGCCTCTTTGTTTAAAACCGTTTTTTCCTGATGGAATTAAGATACCGGTTACTGCGATCAAGATCATGGCGGCGCCAAAAATATCCGAGTACCAGATCCAGAATTTGTTTGTGGTTCATGAAAACAGCATGATATCTTTATCCTCATCAGGCAATCGCACCATTTTTTCATAACGTAACCCCAGTTTTTCAAGAAGATGAATAGAAGCCTTATTAGCTGGGTTTACAATAGCCAGTATTTTCTCTATTTTCAGTTCATTCAAGCCATATTCAAAAATGGATTTCGCAGCTTCAAAAGCGTATCCCTTGCCTCTGAATTCAGGCAAAAAACCATAACCTATATCAACGTGTTCAAGCCCTTCTCTGTGAATCAGTCCGGCTACTCCAATAAAGGTTTTGTCATTTTTAAGCCTCACGGCGTAAAACCCGAAATCGGATTCATCATAACTTTTGAAAAATCGTTCTTTAATGTGTTCCCGGGCGGCTTCAAGAGTTTTTATGTTTCTGTCGCCGATATTCCTGATCCAGTCCTTATCATTCATCAATTTGATCAAAGATGGAGCATCTTCCAAGGTTACTTTTTCGATAACTAATCTATCTGTGCTTAGAATGGCCATATGCAATTTTAAAGACCTAAAGATAAGTTTATTTGCATTGAATCAAGATGTTTTTTAACCTAAAACATCTCTCTGTTTCCTGTAAAAGGAATCAGACTGAAGTTTGAGAATGTCTTTGGCTTTATTGCGTTTGTATTCGTAGATTTCTTCATCCTCTGCCACATCGTAATAAACTTTTTCATTTAAGGTGGTGTCAGTTTGCATCACGGCTTCTCGCTGGTTTTTTTGTTGTGAAACCCATACTTTCAAAGTGTCTTCCTGTTCTTCAAATTTCAGGTCGTAGGCCCCTTTAGGTGCCATGACTTTGGCAAACACAGGAGCGGTTTCAATGGCCATAAACAGCAAGAGTATGAACATTGACGGTATCACAGGCAACTTGTTCAAGGCACTGATTCTGGCCATGAGTCCGTCAAAACCATCTATTATAGGCTGACTGTTCATCACCTGACCTTTTTGCTTTTCCCTAAGGTCTTTAAGTGTATTTTCTTTTGCGAGAATCTTTTCAGCGCTTGATTCTTTGAGGGTTTGTAATTCTTTCAGCTGAGCATCATGTTTTTCTCTTTTTTCTTTATAAACAGGCCCTTTCCCTAGTTTCATAGTGCCTTTTGTCCCCTCAGCTTCTGAGATATAAGTGTCATAAAGTTCGTTGACTTCTTTCTCTTTAGCATCTACTTTTTCCTGAATTGCAACAATCTCATTTTCAATACGCTCAATTTCAGGTGTAAATTGTTTTGAAATCTGAACTTGATTGGCAAGTGTCATTTCATTCTTTTGCTCAAGCAATACACGGTCAATTTCTTTTTCAAAGATTTTAAGCTCAAGAGGTTTCGAAATCACTATGGCTATAATTATGGCGAGTACAATTCTTGGTGAAGCTTGTAATAACTCCTGCCAGAAATTATCTCGCTTTTTAATGGTTGAAACAATAAAGCGATCGAGATTGAAGATCAGTAATCCCCATATCAAACCAAAAATAACGGAGAGATAGATATTGTCAAATACAGTGAACAAAGCATAGCCACTGGAAATAAATGCCATGACTGCTGTAAAAAATACTGTTCCGCCAATACCTGCATACTTGATTTGTTCAGATTTTGGACTTTCCTGAAGTAGATCTGTATCTGCGCCTGAGCACATCCAGAAGAATTCTTTTACCATAATAGAGGAGGGTTTAGTTAATGAGAACGTAACAATCCTTCTATATGTTGCTCAGATATTGTCTTTGTTATGATAAAGTTTTGTTAAATTTTATCAAATTTTAGATTTTAACTAACTTCACGCAGAGAGTCAAGATAATTTATTGACTGTGAAATTGAAATTGAAAATATGATATGGGAATAATTCAAAAATTTTTTGGAAGAAAAGTAGAAGCAATTAATAACTATAATCTGGTTGATCCTGAGTTGATAAAAGAGGTGCTCAATGTTTCCATCGCTTATAATAAATATGGTGCCTATTGTGTTCCTTTGAATAGCCAGCACAGAACGTTGAATCAAAAGATTTTAAAAGGAGATGTTTTTGAGCCTGAAACTATTGAATTTATGATCGAAAATGTTGGGAGAGGAGATATTATCCATGCAGGTACTTTTTTTGGGGATTTTCTTCCGGCCTTGTCAAAAGCATTGGCTGAAGAGAGCCGAGTCTGGGCTTTTGAACCTAATTCTAAAAATCATAGATGCTCGCAAATTACCTTGCTCCTTAATCATATTTCCAACGTTCACTTGATCAATGCAGGGCTGGGTGAAAAAAAATCAGATGCTGAAATCGAGATTGCAGATTCAAAAGGCAGGGATTTAGGTGGTTCGTCTAAATTTGTTGATATTCCAGATTCTAAGTTGGTGACCGAGACCACCAGAATGGTTACTATTGATCAAGTTGTTCCAATAAACAGAGATGTTTCAATTCTGCAATTGGATGTTGAAGCATATGAAGAAATGGCCTTAAAAGGGGCACTCCAAACCATTAAGCGAACCCGACCCATACTCATACTGGAAGATGACCACGGTTTGACTAAAACCAGGTGGTTTAAGGAAAATATTTTGTCAATGGGTTACCAGATAAATGGCAGGTTACATTACAACACAGTTGTTTACCCAAATTAGAGGCAACACAGTACATACTGACTTTAGAAAGCAGTTAAGAACATTAATTCCTTGTCAATTTTTTTATGGGCTGTGCCAGGGAATCTTTTTTTAAGTACGGTTTTTTGATCAATTCTCTTTAAAAAGCTTGGTATAATGGCTGTAGAAAAGAGGTATGGTCTCAATACCCTTTAAATAATTAAAGATCCCGAAATGTTCATTGGGAGAGTGAATGGCGTCACTGTCCAGTCCAAACCCCATCAAAATAGTCTTACTCTTTAACTCCTTTTCAAATAAAGCCACGATGGGAATACTACCCCCTGATCTCTGTGGAATGGCAGGAACCCCAAATGTATCTGTGTATGCTTTATTCGCTGCCTGATAACCAATATTATCAATTGGAGTCACATAGGCATGACCTCCGTGATGAGGTGTTACTTTTACTTTTACCGCATTAGGAGCGATTTTTTCAAAGTGATCTTTAAATAATTCAGTTATTTCATCAGGGTGCTGATCCGGAACAAGCCTCATTGAGATCTTAGCATAAGCTTTACTCGCTATTACGGTTTTGGCTCCTTCTCCGGTATAGCCTCCCCAGATACCATTTACGTCAAGCGTGGGCCTGATGGAATTTCTTTCATTGGTGGCATATCCTTTTTCACCGTACACTTCATCAATTTCGAGTACCTTTTTATAGTTTTCAAGTGAAAATGGGGCTTTTGCCATTTCTTTTCGTTCTTCCTTGGTTGCTTCGATGACCTTATCATAAAAACCAGGAATGGTGATGTGATTATTTTCATCGTGGAGTGAAGCGATCATTTTAGTTAAGATGTTAATCGGATTGGCCACCGCACCTCCGTAAAGCCCTGAATGAAGATCACGATTGGGCCCGGTCACTTCAACTTCAACATAACTCAATCCTCTCAGTCCTGTGGTAA
>CP070731.1:2022766-2027875 GCA_020347545.1 Flavobacteriaceae bacterium
TAAAGCTTTAATTATAATCGTTTTCTCATGGACAGCTAAGTTCAATAAAGGTTTTCTTATCACTAATTCGCTCCAAGCATTTGTGAACCGCCTTGGCCGTGGACACCGAACCATTATCGGATTTAATATTTTCTGGTGTCCAGCAAGTTGGAAACCGATTGCTCAAACTAAGCAGAACATCATCTCTTCTGATAATCCAATCGACCACAAGTGCTCACCAGCCCTTGACAATCTGGCACCGGATGAGGTTTATTACAATCATCCTCATCCATTTGGGAGGCTGCCTGATGCCTCTCCTATTTAAACTGCTGATTCTGAGCTTAACTCTCTTCTCAGGCTGTCCATACACTGGGGGCCTGGGCTGAGTGAGGAGGGATAATATCAAGTTCATGCAATTTCATAAATATTGTTCTATAGCTGATATTCAATAATTCAGCTGCCCTTTTACGATTCCAGCCTGTATTTTCAAGCACATAAGAGATAACTTCTTTTTCGACATAATTTGAAGCATTTTTTTTTATTTTTTTTAGAGACAAAGATGAGAGATCATGGTTTTCACTATTTAGTCTCAGAGAGTCTATAAAATTAGATTGATATTCGTTTTTGTTGCTAAGATACGGAAGGGGGTGTCTGCTTTCGTCTAAATTGGGGATTATTTCTTTGATATTCTCCTCATTCTCACCCATTACAATTATCCTTCTAATCACATTTTGTAGCTCACGTACATTTCCCGGCCAATGATATGCAGTCAATTTATCAATAATATTATTACTTAGAGATAGTTTCCGATTTTCATTGAGATCTGAAGTGTATTTTTGAGCATAATAATTAATTAAGTGTGATATATCTTCCGGTCTTTTTCTAAGTGGAGCAATGTTTATCATTACCGTGCTTATTCGGTAGTATAAATCTTTTCGAAATTTACCAACTTTAATATCTTCCTTCAAGTCGTGGTTAGTGGCGGCAATCACCCAAGCGTTACTTTTAAACGTCTTTTCAGAGCCTAAGGGGATAAATTCTCCATCTTGGAGTGCATGCAACAACTTAGACTGAAGCTCCAAAGGCATATCGCCAATTTCGTCCAAAAATAAAATTCCTCCATTAGCCAGCTCAAATTTTCCTCGCAATTTATGCGAGGCTCCCGTAAATGCACCCTTTTCATAACCAAATAATTCACTCTCTGCTAACGCAGCCGGCAAGGCAGCACAATTTACTTTTACAAAAGGCTTTTCACTTTTGTCTGATATTTCCCATAATCGTCGAACAACAACTTCTTTTCCGACACCAGTTTCGCCACAGACCAGAGTGCTACAACCTGTATCTGCTATTTTGTTAATCATCATTTTTATCTTTGTTATATTTGGACTTATACCAATTAGATCAGTATCTGTCATCGTTACCCTCTTTATGCAGTTATGTGATGCTTAATTACAATAGAATGGATCTCCTTTTTTTACATCGGTATATTTAGGTAAATACTTTAGAAAATTCGGCTTTTAAGACAATTATGTGGTAGCCAAAAAAAGTAAGAGGAAAAAATTGACATGTTTTTTTTAGGATTTTAAACAGATCAGGCTTAAGTTATTGAAAATTATTGAAAAATAATTAATTAGTGCTTGATAGCATAATTTGCATGGTTTTTGCATTCATAGTCACACAAACACAAAGGTCGGATATTCCCATAGACGCAATGATACTCAATAGGATTTTACAATGAAGTATTTCTGCAGTTTGCTACTGCTGAGCATAGCTGTATTGCTTTTGGCGTGCGCTGCACCGAAAATTGATCCAAAGTTACAGCCTCATCCGGATATCGGGACCTCGATTTTTGAGGCTGCGGAAAAAAAATTTCGACAGCAGTCCTATGAAGACGCATTAAAAGTGTATTTGCAGTTTTTACGTCAATTTCCTGACAGTCCATCTGTCGACCTTGTCTTAACAAGAATCGCGTGGATACATGGGCATCTGGGTGATCAGACTGCGAAACTGAATGCATGCCGGCAATTGGCCGACGACTTTCCGGACAGTCCCTATGCTCCGGTTTCAAATTATGAAATCATGCGGGCGCTTCATCGAAAAAATAAATCACGGGAAGTGATTCTCAAGGCATCCAAAATAATAAAAAGAACCAATAATAACGATCTTCTGTTTCACACGTATACAATCCTGGGAGAAACATATGTGTTTCTCGATTCTCCGACAGAAGCCGTTTTTTTCTATGACTTAGCCTTCTCAAAAGCAGATTCAATTCAAAAAGAGAGTATCATAGACAAGTTAAAAGATATTGTAAAGCACCTGAGTCAGAATGATGTTTATCGAATATCGAGGCACTTAGACCAAAATTCAGTTAAAAGCCATCTTCTCTATCTGCTAGCGTTTTTGGAATATGAAAGAGAAAATTACGAGGAATCTAAAAAAAAGTGTTTAACTTTTTTAGAAGAGTATCCGAGGGACAAAAATGCCGGACAGGTGAAACTCCTGATTCAAGAAATTGACCAAAGAACCACTTTTAGGAGTGATTTGATCGGGTGTATGCTGCCGCTCACTGGGCCTTATGAGGCTTTCGGAAAGAGGGCGTTGAAGGCAATTCGACTCGCATTGGATCGCTTTAACTCCCTTAGTGGCCAACCAGCTTTGCAACTTATCATTCGGGACACAAGATCAGATCCAAGGCGAATACGAAGTTTGGTGGAAGATCTGGAGGATCGGCGTGTTTCGCTAATTATAGGACCCATGGTGACCAGCACAAATGCGGCTGTGGAAGCACAAAAAAGAAAAATTCCGATTCTCACTTTGACACAAAAAATCGGGATTCCCGAAATCGGGGAGTATGTATTCAGAAATTTCCTAACTCCTGACATGTTGGTGGAGGCTCTGGTTGCCTGTGCCATAGATAAGTTCGGAGTGAACCGCTTCGCTATTCTCTATCCCAATTCAACCTATGGAAAAACATATATGGAACTGTTCCAGAACAAAGCGAAATATTACGGTGCTGACGTTGTTCGCATCGCATCCTACGTACCGAATCAAACTGACTTTTCTTTACCAATAAAACTATTGGCAAAAATTCCTGTATCTAAGAAAGTTTCCGCTCCTCACAGAAGGCGTTATACAGATAAGACTGGACAGGAAAAAAAGGAAACAGCTGTGCTTGATTTCAATGCCATTTTTATCCCTGATGAAGTATCAAAATTAGCTCTGATTGCACCTCAGCTTGAATATTGGGATGTCAACGAGGTGCTTTTAATGGGAACAAATCTTTGGCATTCTCAAAGGCTTATTACAATGGCGAGGAATTATGTACAGGATGCCATTTTAGTCGATGTATTTTACGAACATAGCGCTAATGATGCGGTGAAGATTTTTATCCGATCATTTGAAGAATTCTACGGAAAGCGCCCCGGATTTATTGAGGGACTGGCTTATGATACAGCGATGATCGCTTTTCAAACCGCATCAAATCCGGACGTCTATTCAAGAAAGGATTTAAAAAACCGGTTGAAAGAAACTTCTAATTATGAGGGCGTAACCGGACTTACTTCTTTTAAAAGTAACGGAGACGCTAAGAAAAAATTATACATGCTACAAATTATCGGACGTAATTTTATTGAACTGAATTAGCGCTTACTAACAAGTTGCATCAGCATCCAACAGCATTAATATAAAATCTCCTCAACTGAATCTGGTTCAATTGAGGTAAAATTTGCATTTGGAGGAAAATAATGAATACTATCGCTACTGAAAAGATTGTGACTGATTTCGAAACACAGCAAGAAACCAAACTGATCTTCTCTCCGGAAGCACCAAACAAATTGGAAGATTTGGATATCCCACACTCCCTCGTTGAAGACCTGATGCTTCGCTACCTTTATACAAAAGGTTCCAGTAGCATTCTCGGCTTAAAAAAAGTTTTGAAACTTTCCTTCCCATTGCTATATGAAATCTTTCAGCAATTGCGGCAAAAACAGTTTTTTGAAATCACAGGGATGGAAGGAAGCGATTATAATTTTACGCTTTCAGGAATCGGACGAGAGACAGCCGAAAAGCGCTTCAAGGTCGGCCACTACTCAGGCCCTGCACCAGTGTCCTTGAAAAAATACAACGACGCAATTAGAACCCAAGAGGTTGAACTAAAAGTAAATCGCCAGTTATTGAAATCGACTTTTTCACAGCTGGTCCTTTCAGATAGTTTTTTGGATCAGCTCGGACCTGCCCTTTCCTCGCAGAAACCTATTTTTATTTATGGGCCAACAGGGAATGGTAAAACCAGTGTAGCAAGCCAATTATCACGTATATATCAAGATTCTGTTTTGATACCGTATGCAGTGGAAGTTGATGGTCAGATTATTGTAGTCTATGATCCTGTTATTCATGAACGCTTAGATTGCAATACCAATGGAGTTGATCAGCGTTGGGTACTTTGCCGCCGACCATGTATAATTTCCGGGGGTGAGCTGGAGCCTAATATGTTTGATCTAAAGCTCGAAGAAAGTACCAAAGTTTACTCTGCCCCGTTGCAGTTGAAAGCAAATAACGGTATTCTTGTAATTGATGATTTTGGACGGCAAACAATGTCCCCCGAAATTCTGTTGAATCGATGGATAGTCCCATTAGATCGAAAAGTCGACTATCTGACTTTGAGTTACGGTTTAAAATTTGAGATTCCTTTTGTAACTTTGGTTGTATTTTCTACAAATTTAGACCCTAACGACTTAGTAGATGAAGCGTTTTTGAGACGAATACCAAACAAAATTCATTCGGATGCTATAGATGCTGAAGTATTCGATAAAATTTTATATCGACTTATTTCCGAAAGAAATATACCTTTTCAAATTGGCATAGAGGAGATTCTCAGAGAACTTTGTCTTAATTTAGGGGCAAGCGAGTTTCGTGCCTGCTACCCAAGAGATATAATTGATATTATCCAATCTATTAGCGATTATGAAGAAAAGCCGATAGAAATTAACGAAGTTAACCTGAAAAGAGCAGCAAAGTTGTATTTCACAAAGCCCAATTCCGTTTCGAAACAAAAACGCTAATATGGGGAATTATTATTTAGATTTTTGTTTTGTGTTGCTTCTTTTGTAAGGTATCTTTAAAGACCTTCAT
>CP070731.1:2027975-2037645 GCA_020347545.1 Flavobacteriaceae bacterium
TCCAAACAAATACTTCCCAATTTCTTTGTCAGATTTAGGAATTATGCTTTTTTTTGTGAGAACCAATAAATATCAAATCGATGATGAATATAATTATTTTCGCTTCCGGGTAGGGAACTAATGCAGAGAATATCATTAAACATTTTAGAAATAGTAAGTTGGCTAAGGTTTCCTGTGTACTTACAAATAATCCTAAAGCGGGAGTCATTGCCAGGGCTGAGAATATGAATGTTCCAGTAAAAACATTCTCTAAAGCCGAAATGAAAAGTGAACAGTTTTTAACTTTTTTATCAGAGAATGCCGATTTCATTGTTCTTGCCGGATTTTTGCTAATGGTTCCGAAAGCCATTATTTCAAAATTCAAAGGTAGAATGATCAATATTCACCCTGCACTTTTGCCTAAATACGGGGGTAAAGGGATGTATGGAATGAATGTTCATAAAGCAGTGGTTGAAAATCAGGAAAAAGAATCCGGAATTACCATACATTACGTGAATGAATATTATGATGAGGGAACCATAATTTTTCAAAAGGCTGTTAATCTGCTTGAATCGGACACTCCTGAAGATGTGGCGGCCAAAATTCATATACTCGAACAGGAGAATTTTCCGGTTATTATTGAAAACGTTTTAAAAGAACTTCATGCAGGTTAATGTTTATACTGACGGGGCCTGCAGTGGCAACCCAGGAAAAGGGGGGTACGGGATCATCATGGAGTGGGTTGGAAAACCTTATGTAAAAGAATTTTCCGAAGGTTATAGAATGACAACAAATAACAGGATGGAATTATTGGCTGTTATAGTCGCGCTGGAACAATTAAAAAAAGAAGGAATTGACGTTGCCATTTATTCAGATTCCAAATACGTTGTGGATGCCGTGGAAAAAGGTTGGTTGTTTGGTTGGGCAAAGAAAGGATTTAAGGATAAAAAGAATCCGGATCTTTGGAAGCGCTTTTTACAGGTTTACAAAAAGCATAAGGTAAAGTTTGAATGGGTCAAAGGGCATAGTGACCATCCTCAAAATGAACGTTGTGATAAATTGGCAGTTCAGGCATCCAAGAAAAATAGTTTGAAGATCGATGAAGGTTTCGAAAAAAATGACCCAACTCTATTCTAAAGATAAATAACGAGTTAATACCTCAACGATGGGTTCTATTTCTTCAGGAGGAATTCCATGATCAAATTCGGTTGATTTATATGAGCGACTTGTGGTAATGATACTTACATGAGCGCTCAACGCTTTATCTGAAAACCTTTGCTCCGTTGGTGCTTCAAAAACTTGTAGTTTTTTCAAATCAAATTGGGCAAGTTGTTGCTTTAAAAAGACCCAATCCGCTTTTTTTGTAATTGTTTTGATCTCATTTTCCTGATCAAAAACAAAGGTGCTGTCTTTACGGATCATCACTTTCTTTAACACCCCTCTTGTAGAAGCTTCGTATTCAAAAGATAAAATTTCACTGTCCTGAGATCCAAAACATGCAAAAAATGATAAAAAGATAAAGGCAAGATTTTTTAGCATAATAAAAAAGGGTGTCAAAAAGACACCCTTCAAGTTCATTTAATTAACTAAACCGACTCGTTCTCCTCCGTCAGCAAAAAGCGCTCTCATTCTGTCGTTTTGTCCGTTGGTAAACATATACATACAATCATCATAAACATAATCCATATAATTCATGGTCATATCAGTGGTTCTGCAGTGAACCGTGGGGTATGATGGACAACCACCGTTAGATCTGTCCGAAGAAGGTGTGTCTGCAACAAAATCATCTTGTTTGCACCTTCCATCTCCCCAGATATGTCTTAAATTCAACCAGTGACCTACTTCATGGGTGGCAGTTCTGCCATCTCCGTAGGGGCCCGAAGTTTCTCCAAAATAATCGATACCTATGACAATACCATCTCCCGCTACGTCCGGGTCACCCGGAAACTGAGCATAACCAAGAATTCCTCCTCCTATGTTGCAAACCCAAATATTAAGGTTTGAAGAAGGATCAGTCACAGCAATTCCACCCTGATTAGGGTCTTTCATACTGTCATTTGTACCCCAGGATGATTTAGTTGATATTTTTCTGTTGATGGTAATCGGGCCAAAACTGATATTACAATTAGCAACCCGGTCAGCAAATTCTGCAGGAACCGAAGATGTATTGGGATTCTTGTTATTAAAATCTTCATTCAGAATATCTATCTGAGAACTTATTTGAGCCAGGGTAACCTGACCCGAGAAATCCTCTAAAATATTGATCACGACAGGAATTGATACTGCTCCGGTATATGGTCCCGGATCGTTTCCGCCATCGCCGTCCCCGCTGCCATTTCCATTTCCGTTTCCTCCGCCAGGAGTACCTGTTGGTTTTTTGGCTGCAATGGTTTTTCTCGTGTGCTTTTCAACATTGTACATTTTTTGGTACAGCCCCGGGTTTTCCTTCAACTTTCGATTTAGAACCACCATGGATTGGCAATTCTTTTTCTTCCCGGAATTCTCTTTGTTAAAAAGTTCTGTGTCCATGTCTGTGTAAACATAAAAATCGGACATGTCGATTTCCGTAGCGCTTTGCTGGTCCATTGTCACATCTTCATTTTCCTCACAGGAGAAAAACAATAGTGGGACAGCCAAAACAATTATTGACCATTTTTTCATTGTAATAAGTTTTTTGTTAGATACCTAGAAATTTAACAAAATCTATCCTAAAATTAAAATAAAACGTACAAAAAATGAATATTGTTTAACCATTAAGTAAGAATAAATTGTAAAAACTGAACAATATCCTACTAAAAACATAGAGTTATATGAACCGGGACCAAAATCTTTGGAAATCTCCTATTACTGAGAAATAGCCGTAATTAATATTTCATCGGTTTGGTCATAAAGATAGAGCTCTTTTTTTACGATCTCATATCGAGCTATTTTAGGAAGTAAACGCAAAAATGTATCCTCTACACTCATATCCGGGCACATTTTTCTGGTAGATCCCGTATTCCCAAAACTTAAAGTATTCTCTGAAATAGTATAAGTAGAAAAGTAATTGTTGCAGCCGGCAAACCCTCCAACCTTCGAATCTTCTACCTGAAAGGCAATAGTAGGAGAGGAGCTCAGTTTTTCAAGACCCTTAATTTTAATAACCGTCCACTCCTTCATTAATTCCGAATTTCCTGAACTTTTTGAATCTGGATTCATTGAAACAAACGTAAGCGTAATAAATATGAACAAATATTTCATGACTAAAAATTAACTTAACATAGATTTCGCTTTGAGAACTGCTTCTATAAACAGATCGATCTCCTCTTTGGTATTATAGAATGAAAAGGAAGCACGAACCGTTCCGGGAATCTTGTAATAATCCATTATGGGTTGCGCACAGTGATGCCCGGTTCTGACCGCTATTCCTAATTTGTCCACAATGGAACCGATGTCATAAGGGTGAATACCTTCAATGTTAAATGAAATCACCGATGCTTTTTCCTGGACTGTACCATACAATTTCATACCTTCGATTGACAATAGTTTTTCAGTGGCATATTCCAGCAACTCGTTTTCATACGCCGCAATTTCATCAAATCCAATACGGTTCATATAATCCAGAGCAACACCAAAAGCTATGACACCGGCAATATTCGGAGTACCCGCCTCAAATTTGTGAGGCAGATCAGCATAAGTCGTTTTTTCGAAGGTAACTTCACTGATCATTTCACCACCGCCCTGGTAGGGAGGAAGTTTATTTAACCATTCCTCCTTCCCATAGATCATTCCAACCCCAGTGGGGCCACAGAGTTTATGAGCCGAACAGGTATAAAATTCACAGTCCAATTCCTGAACATCGGGCTTAATATGAGGAGTTGCCTGTGCACCATCAATCAATACAGCTGCACCATAATGATGAGCCATGTCAATGATTTGTTTAACCGGATTAATGGTTCCTAAGGCATTTGAAACATGATTGACAAAGACCAGTTTTGTTTTTTCAGATAAAAGATCTTTATAAACCTCCATATCAAGAGAGCCTTCATCAGTCATCGGGATCACCTTTAATGTAGCACCAGTTTTTTCGCACAGCATTTGCCAGGGGACAATATTCGAGTGATGTTCAAGAGCGGATACAATTATTTCATCATCAGCGTTCAGTAAGTCTGTAAAACCTGTTGCTACCATATTAATACCATGGGTCGTTCCGGAAGTCAAAATGATCTCATGGGATTTGGCCGCATTAAAGTGCTTTTGAATTTTCTGTCTGGCTCCTTCATAGGCATTGGTTGCCTCCTGGCTTAGGGTATGAACACCTCTGTGGATGTTGGCATTGTAGTTACTGTAATAATCAACAATGGAATCGATCACTGCTCTGGGAGTTTGGGAAGTCGCGGCATTATCAAAGTAGACCAATGGTTTTCCATTAACCTTTCGGTGTAAAATGGGAAAGTCTCCCCTGATTTTATTTATATCTAACATAGCTTATTTAGAATCATTCAAAATACAAATATACGACAGTATGAACTCTTTGCCGAGGAAAATGAATTTAAAAATTAGTTATTTTTACCCGAATTAAATTTTTTTATAAAAATGAAAAAATGGTTGAAGTACCTTCTTGTATTGATCTGTTTGGTGATACTCTATTTTGGATTCACCTACTATCCGGCTCTCAATATTGTTACAGGTTACGCCAGTAAAAATATGGCATCCGGCCTGTTTCTTGCCGGCAGGGATCAACTAAGTATGTCAAATCAGGACAACGGCTTTTTTCCGATAAGTCTCGCCAGTTATCAGATTGATGAAAAGGAAAAGTCGGTTACTGCGTCACTTTTCGGATTGATGAAAAGAAAAGCTGTATTCAAGGAAGGACTGGGTGCGATTTTGATTAATGACAGTTATGATTCGAGTAAAGAATTCCCTAAACCCGATAGACATTTTACCTACAATGCATTGCCGTATCCATACGGAGAATTGAAACAAAAGGATACGATATTTGCCGAAGTAGATTATGAAAGGCTAGATTCGGCAGTGGAATACGCTTTTGACGAGGGAGGAGATAATCTCAAGCAGACTAGAGCGGTACTTGTGATCTACAAGGACAAGATTCTAAATGAAAAGTATGCCGAAGGTTTTGATAAAAACACATTAATGCATGGATGGTCTATGACCAAGAGCATCACAAGTACAATATATGGAGTGCTTCAGAATCAAGGTAAGTTAGATGTAAATTCTCGAACAGGTATAAGGGATTGGGAATCGGATGAAAGAAAAAATATCACCATTAACAACCTGCTTCAGATGAATAGTGGGCTCTCGTGGGACGAAGAATATTTTAATATATCTGATGTCACTAAAATGTTGTATCTGGAGCGTGATATGGGCGCTTCTCAAATCAAAAACCAACTTGTTGGTAAACCTGACAGCCTATGGAATTATTCTTCAGGGACAACAAATATCTTATCAGGGCCACTCCTAAGAAGTCGCTTTAAAAGCCATCAGGAGTATCTTGATTTTTGGTATAAAGATCTCATTGACAGGATAGGAATGCAATCTATGGTAATTGAAACGGATCTTTCGGGCAGTTTTATTGGTTCTTCATACGCGTGGGCAACAACAAGAGACTGGGCAAAATTTGGTTTGTTGTATTTACATAAAGGAAACTGGAATGGCGAACAGGTTTTAGATAGTTCCTGGGTAAAATACGTTGCAACTCCTACGAATACTTCAAATGGAAGATATGGGGCGCAGTTCTGGCTCAATGCAGGGGGCCATCATCCAGACGTACCCTTGGATATGTATTCCTGTAACGGGTTCAAAGGACAATATGTTTTTATTATCCCAAGCAAGCAACTGGTTGTGGTCCGGCTGGGACTTGTAAATGAGCCTGAGTTTGATGTGAATACTTTTTTAAGTGGAATAACAGCCAGTATCAATTAATTATAAACAGGATGGATTTGAACCTTCTCCCCATAGAACGCGTTAAAACGATTTCAAAAAAAGAGTTTGTCCAGAATTATCTGAAACCTCAGATTCCTGTTGTTATTGAAAACCTTATTGATGACTGGCCGGCTAATTCAAAATGGAATTTCGATTATTTCAAGGAAAAGGTGGGGCAAAAAACGGTTCCCTTATATGACGACAGGCCAGTAGATTATAATGACGGATTTAATGAGCCACATGCCAAGATGAAGATGGAAGACTACATTGATCTGTTACAAAAGGAGCCTACCCGATATCGAATTTTTTTATACAATGTACTTAAAGAAGTGCCCGAATTACAAAGTGATTTTAATTTTCCTCAAATAGGATTACATCTTCTGAAGTCTTTACCAATGCTTTTTTTTGGAGGGGAAGATTCTTATACCTTTATGCATTACGATATTGATCTTGCAAACATTCTGCATTTTCATTTTCAAGGCAGGAAAGAATGTATATTGTTTCCATATAATGAAAAGAAACATTTATACAAGGTTCCTCATTCCCTGATCACCCACGAGTCAATAAATTTTTCAAATCCTGACTTTGAAAAATGGCCGGCGTTAAAAAATGCCAAAGGGTTCAAGACAGAACTAAAACACGGGCAAACCTTATATATGCCGGAGGGTTATTGGCATTACATGCGTTATATTACTCCCGGATTTTCAATGAGTATGAGAGGATTGGCAAGAAATCCAAAGCAC
Organism: Flavobacteriaceae bacterium; assembly: GCA_020347545.1. Classification (GTDB taxonomy): domain Bacteria; phylum Bacteroidota; class Bacteroidia; order Flavobacteriales; family Flavobacteriaceae; genus Lutimonas. The sequence goes on from CP070731.1 coordinate 2,034,620, forward strand.
TTGTCCAAAGCTTTTTATAACGTATTTATCATGAGGAATCTTGACAATATCATGCGCCGTCTTCAAGGTCAGAAATGGATAGACCAAAAGAATGAAAGAGCCATTAAAGAAACGAATGCAAGGCTCTGAATCTCTACATATCCATCCCTAAGTTGACATCCAGTTTTTTGGCAATTAATTTGTTGATCCTTGTCTTAAGCCCGGCAATTTTAATTTTTTCAACAACATCATTACAAAAGGCAAACAGCATCAGGGCTTTTGCTTCTTTTTTTGGAATCCCTCTTGATTGAAGATAAAAGAGAGCCTTTTCATCAAGTTGCCCGATGGTACATCCATGAGAACATTTCACATCATCAGCAAAAATTTCCAGTTGAGGCTTTGCATTTATACTCGCTTTATCGCCTATCAATATATTGTCATTTTGCTGATAGGCATTCGTTTTCTGGGCCAGTTTATCTACAATGACCTTACCGTTGAAAACACCAGTTGCACGATCATCATAAATTCCTTTGTACAATTCATGACTCTCGCAGTTTTCTTTTTTATGATGCACAAGAGTATGGTTGTCAACATGCTGTTTATTTCCCAATACTGAAATTCCATTCAAATTTGAAGTAATATGTTCTCCTTCCTGATGAAATTCAAGATTATTTCTTGTCAGTTTACCTCCAAAAGAGTAGGTGTTGACGGAAACGATGCTGCTGTCTTTTTGCTGAACATAAGTATTGTCAATCAGCGAAGCAGCACTGTTGTCGTTTTGGATCTTGTAGATATCAGCAATGGCTCTTTTATGCGAAAAAATCTCCGTCACAGCATTTGTCAGAACACTATTGTCACTTAAGCTTTGATGTCTTTCATAGATCTGTACATGAGAATTTTCCCCGACAACCACTAAATTACGGGGCTGCAACATGATTTCTTTTTCATTCCCGGTTGAAAAATGAAGAATTTGAATCGGTTTTGGCAGTACAGTATTTTTTGGGATATTGATGAAGGCACCTTCCTTGGAAAATGCAGTATTCAATGATGTAAGGCTATCATTCTTAGCAGCGACTGTACCAAAATAGTGATCCACAACCATTTTATATTTTGGTTGTTTCAATGCCGATGACAAAATACAGATATCCGCTATTTCATGCGTAGTATCCGATAAAAATGAGCTGTAAACCCCATCAATAAATACAATTTTGTAGGATTCAATCTCATGTAAAAAGTATTGTTTGACATCTTTGAGCTCTAAAGCACTTTCGGCTTTTGGAAAAACAGAGTAATCATTTTTAAGCAAAGCTTTCAAGGAAGTGTATTTCCATTCTTCATTTTTTCTGTCAGGAAATCCCTCCTTTTCGAACCTTTCGATTGCTGCTGATCGGATTTCATGAACCTTTGAGTCAAGGTCTACATTTCCCCGATTCTCAAAAGCCATAAATGAGGCTACTAATTTTTCTTTTAAATCCATAATCGTCCTTCTATTTCAACCAATCATAACCCTTGTCCTCAAGCTCATGAGCCAACTCTTTACCACCAGATTTAACGATCTTACCATCGTGAAGCACATGAACAAAATCAGGAACAATATAATCAAGCAATCTTTGGTAATGTGTAATCACGATCACTGCATTATTTTCATTCTTTAACTTGTTCACGCCATTGGCAACAACTTTTAGGGCATCAATATCAAGGCCCGAATCTGTCTCATCCAGTATGGCAAGATTAGGTTCCAGCATTGCCATTTGAAAGATTTCATTTCGCTTTTTTTCTCCACCTGAAAACCCTTCGTTTAATGATCTCGAAAGAAATTTTCTATCCATTTCCAGCAACTCAGACTTTTCTCTGATCAATTTGAGCATATCTCTCGCAGGGAGATCTTCCTGGCCATTTGCTTTACGCTTCGCATTGATCGCTGTTTTAATGAAGTTGGTAGTTGTTACCCCTGGAATTTCCACGGGATATTGAAATGACATAAAGATACCTTTGTGAGCTCTTTCATCAGGAGCCAATTCAAGAATACTTTCATCTTGAAATTCGATGTCTCCGTCCATCACCTCGTACGTTTCATTTCCCGCAATTACGGAGGAAAGTGTACTTTTTCCAGAACCGTTTGGCCCCATTATCGCGTGAACCTCGCCTGGTTTTACATCAAGGTCAATACCTCTGAGAATTTCCTTATCCTCTATTCCTGCATGTAGGTTTTTTATCTTTAACATTGTATAATGATCTTATTGACTTTTTTCTATTTTTTCTTTTTATCCTACGGATCCCTCAAGAGAAATCTCCAATAATTTTTGAGCTTCCACGGCAAATTCCATGGGTAACTTATTCAATACCTCCTTGCTAAAACCGTTAACAATCAGTGCTATAGCTTTTTCTGTATCAATTCCTCTTTGATTACAATAGAAAAGCTGGTCTTCACCAATTTTACTGGTAGTAGCCTCGTGTTCTATTTGAGCCGATTTATTTTTAGCCTCGATATAGGGGAAGGTATGTGCCCCACATTCGTTACCCATCAACAGAGAGTCACATTGGGAGAAGTTCCGTGCATTTTCTGCTCTTGAACCAACCTGCACCAGACCTCGATAAGAGTTTTGGGATTTTCCGGCTGAAATACCTTTTGAAATGATCGTACTTTTTGTATTCTTACCTAAATGAACCATTTTAGTTCCTGTATCCGCCTGCTGAAAGTTATTGGTAACGGCAATAGAATAAAATTCTCCCACCGAATTATCACCTTTCAATACGCAGCTTGGGTATTTCCATGTAACCGCGCTGCCCGTTTCTACCTGCGTCCAGCTGATTTTTGAATTGGTATGGCAAATTCCTCTTTTTGTAACAAAATTAAAAACCCCGCCTTTTCCTTCATGATCCCCTGGGAACCAGTTCTGAACAGTTGAATACTTGATTTCTGCGTCATCTAAAGCGATTAGCTCAACCACGGCAGCGTGCAATTGATTTTCATCTCGCGCAGGAGCCGTACAGCCCTCAAGATAACTCACATAACTTCCTTGATCCGCAATAACAAGGGTTCGTTC
>CP070731.1:2037745-2039706 GCA_020347545.1 Flavobacteriaceae bacterium
GATACGGGATTATCACAAAAAAAGTCATTTAATATTGTTAATGTATTGCTGGATATTATCACAACATCACTATCAAAAGAAGAGATTGTTTCGATTAGGGGGTTCGGCAAATTCTATGTCAAAGACCAGCAAAAGCGAAAAATAAGACATCCTTCAACAGGCCAAATCATAATAGTTGGGCCGAAAAAAGTGGTCCAATTTAAATGTTCAAAATTTATATATGAAGAAATCAATTCTTTTGATTTTGACGATTTTAAAAGGCAAAATGAAATAACAATCCAACAGCTCTACTATCTCGTTGAAAATTCAAGAGACTACGAAGATGATGAAGAGCAAAAACAATATTCCCCATAATCATTTAAAGTTTGCTATCTCATAGTTAGAGGTCTGATACTCAGTGTAAATGATAAAAATTTAGACAAAAAATACCCATGCCCCGAAAAGGTTGGAGTAGATGTACCACAAATTTTTCGGCTTCAAGGAAAACCCCTTTATGCTTGCCCCGAACCAGGCTTATCTTTTCTTGGGCAAAAGCCACGAAGAAGCCTTGGCTCATTTGGTTTACGCAGTTTTGGAAGGAGAAGGATTTATTTCCTTAACCGGGAAGCGAGGAGTCGGTAAAACGACCATTTGTCAGACGTTTATCGATCGCCAGGACGAAAACACTGAGGTCGCATATATTTATAAACCTGAGTTGAGTCCTGAAAAGCTGCTGAAAAAGATCAACTCTGCGTTCAGCATAAGAGACGATACGGATGATATCAAAGAACTAATTGACTCGCTGAATTCGTTTCTGATTCAAATGAGGGCCGCAGGTAAAAAGGTCGTGCTGTTTTTAGATGACGCCCAAAATTTAAAAACAGATGTGCTGGAGCAAGTTCGCTTACTTTCCAACCTGGAAACGACTCGTGATAAACTACTACAGATCATTCTGGTAGGTGAACCTGAGTTGGCGGACATGCTCGATTCACATGCACTTAGACAGATAGGGCAACGTGTATCCGTCAGCTATAATATCAGCCCGCTGACCTATGAAGAAACATGCGCCTACATTTACCATCGTATGAGTATTGCTTCCCAGGGCACCCGCGTTCTGTTCGATACCTCTACATTAAAGCATATTTACAGATTTTCCAATGGCATTCCTCGAATGATTAATGTTGAATGTGACAGGTCACTTCTTATTGCTTACAACCTCAAGCGCTCAGGGGTAACCGAAGAAATTGCCAGGACGGCAATTCTGGGCCTGTCCAACGTGTCAGATTTTAAAAAGTTCGGTGTTTTGAAGCGACATTGGGCAATATTGACCATTATAGGATGTTGCCTGTTGTTGTTTACCTTGAGTATTGCTTTTTTCCATCAAGGTGTGGAGGAGAGATCTGTTATCAAACAAGAAGGGTTTGAGCAAGCAGCCACCAGAAGCCAGAGGCCTTCCAAATTGGTTCCAACACCCTTGCGAGCCTCCCAAAAGGTCGAAATGCAGAGAATAAAAACTCCCAAACTGCAAAATAATGATCAAGTTCCAACAAATAGTCCTGTCAAACTTGCTCCCAAACCGGATCTTGAGAAGAGCTTTCTACTAACAGTTAAAATGACTTATTCTGTCCAAGTTGGTGCATACCGTATTAAATCCAATGCAATAAAGAGGATAGAGCTGTTAAAAGAAAAAGGATACCCTGGGCGCATCCTATCTGTGACGGATTCTGCAGGAGAAATCTTGTACACAGTTAGGATAGGGGATTTTCCGTCACATGAATCTGCACGTCAGTATGCCGCAGAGTTCTCTGCAAAAGAAAAGATGAAAACCGCTGTTCGTCCATACGGGAAACTGTAAAGAGTAAAGTTTAATTGGTAAGGTTTTCGACTATCTTCTATCCATCTGGAAGAGCTTGGCGGAACCCAATATTATTTTTACTCAAGTCTAAAATTTTGCGACGGACGTTACTTTCCGGAATTTTATA
>CP070731.1:2039806-2042298 GCA_020347545.1 Flavobacteriaceae bacterium
ATAAATTCAAAATCGTTTTAGAAGCAACTGTTAGGCCCCAACCTCACATTTCGCTGCCAACTCACCAGTGCCAACACAATAAAAAAATTAACAGAAAAAAGGCTGTATGCTCCCGCCAAACCATTCATCTCGTCCATTGTTGCCATGAGATATCCGATTGGATAATTCACCACAACAGATGAGAGCGTCAGATAACCAATGATATGAGCAAAAAATAAAAGAAAGGCTGTAAGAAGTTTCCCCATTTGAGGGAATAGGTAATTTTTAAGCTGCCCAAGAAAGCGTTCCAAAATTAATAAAACAAAACCCAGTAATGCTCCCGGCAATAACGCCCAAAAAACCAAAAAACTTTCCGTTTTATAGAAATATGCAAAAAGCAATGTGATTACAGATGTTATGGCTACATAAGTCAAGACCATGACAAAGATGGCATGAATGCTTAATTTCAAAGGATGTCCATCAAAAATCCTTGCCTTTGAAACGCGACGCAGTTTATCTCTACTACTTTCAGCAAATTCTGAATTCATCATGGATGTATACGGTGAATTTATTAACTAATTGTGTGAAATAATATCACGGACAAAAAAACCGATTTCCCCTGTCATTAAAAACATGGAGCTATAAAATTTATTAATAGGATTTTTGTCTGGTTTCCTTGCGACTGGCGGACAGGATCAATATTTTGCTCTGAAATCAAAACAAATATATCAAAGCAGTTCCGAAATGCGCTCTCCCGCCTTTCTTAATCGAATGCTGACAATATACAGCAGACGTTTCATGAGCTTAATGGCAAGCGGCGGATTATCCAAGACGAGCTCGTCCATTTTCTCCACTGAAATAGTGAGGATTCTGCAGGGTTCCATGGCAATAACTGTAGAAGAGCGCGGCTTGCTGTCTATAAAAGCCCCCTCGCCCACCATGGTACCTTTTTCAAGAATGGCGATTATAATATGTTTATCCCAGTATCCAGTTTTCTTTTTCACAGCCAGTTTTCCTTCAATCAAAAAACCGACATAATCATCAGACCCCCCTTCACTCATTACAACAGCATCTGATTCCCACTCTCTCATTTCCAAATACTTTGAAAGTACTTCAATATCCTCATCAGAAAGGAAACTGAAAGCTTTTTTGACATCTTCTGTCTGGGCATCAAAACAGACGTAGTTCTTGGAATCCATGCTAGAAAACTATTTTGGGGGTTCTGTTTTTTCAAGCTGTTCTGAAATTTTTTCTACCAGCCCAGCAAATTTCTCTTTTTTTATAATGGAATTAAAATCTCTGCGATAGTTTGCAATCAAGCTTACATTTTCTATCCTCAAATCTTTAATAAGCCATTTGCCCTGCTGGCTCATTTTCAAACTGTAGTCTATTGGTATTTCAAGGTCCTTATCAATTATAGCGGTGTAAACCCTGGCCTGATTATTTTTGACACGTTTTTCTTTATAAACCACCTTCTGGTCGTTATAAGCTTCAATCTTTCCTACATAGCGCTGCTCTATGAGGCCTGTGAACAAACCTACAAATCTGTCCTGCTCTTCAACTGTCAGATTGTTCCAGTTTTTTCCCAGAGAACTTCTTGCCATTGCATGAAAATCAAACATCTCATTCACTACATCAAGAATTAGCTGTTTGCGCTCATCTTTCTTGGCGGGAGCCTTTAGTTCCTCAGACTGCAATATCATGAGAATTTCATCTACTGACTTCTGGAGTTGAACCAAGGGGTCATTATTTGATGACGCCAGGCTTCTCTCAGGGCCCAACAAGACCATTAACAACATCAACAAAAAAACTACCAATCTGTATATCTGTTTACCATGTTTGTTCATTGTATCCGCACCCAGTATTATTCCCCGGTAATAGCTTCAATTTCTATTCTTTTATAAGGCCTTTTCTATACTGCTGGTAGGCATCTTTAACAGCTGCATAAGGATCTAAAGCGGTTTCAGTAAACAGTTCATAATCGCCTAAAGTTAACGCGGTCTGATTCACCTTCTCAAAAGCCCGCGCGCCGACGAGCACTTCCCAGTCGGCATCAAGATACATGAAAGGATGCAAATATGCATCCCCTACCATTCCAAATGAATCCCTTAAATTTGAAGGTCCCAGGAATGGCCAATTAATATAGAATATGCCACCCATTCCATAAACCCCCAGCGTTTGCCCGGTATCCTCTCTGGTTGAATGCAGACCAAAAACATCCTTTGCAAAATCACCAAATCCCAATACTCCAACCGTAGAATTGAGAACAAAACGTGTTACTTCCACAGAAGAATCTTTCACCTGCCCCTGCAACAGGCAGTTAACTACTCTTGTCGGGGTGTTGAGATTATTAAAGAAATTTCTGATGGAAATTTGTATCCCCTCAGGAACTATAGCAGAGTATCCTTTGGCAACCGGTTTTAAAAGCCAGTAGTACAATTTGTCATTGAAGTGAAAAAAAATCCGGTTCAGAGGTTCGAGAGGATCGGCTATTGCATCTTCCTCCAATTCAT
>CP070731.1:2042398-2051749 GCA_020347545.1 Flavobacteriaceae bacterium
CATGTCCTATAATAATATTCGCTGAATCATAAGGAGGCAGTTCATTATGAGGATTCACATTGGTACTTTGATTTTCGATAAAGTACATTGGATTGACCATTTTCCCTATATCGTGGTACAGGGCTCCAGTTCTTACCAACATGGCATTGGCTCCAATCTCATTTGCCGATGCCTCTGCGAGGTTGGCCACCTGCATGGAATGCTGAAAGGTTCCGGGAGCTTTTTCATTCAATTCTCTCAGCAATTTTGAATTCGTATTGGACAACTCCAGCAGGGATACATCGGATACCAAATTGAAGGTCTTTTCATAGATCAGAATAAGAAACAACGAAAGAAAAGAAAGCACCCCGTTCAAGGCAAACATTACAAAATAAGATAGCTTCAACTGCTCTGCATTACCTTCCTGAATAATTGAAAAAGCGAGATATGCCAAAATATACACGCCTGTTATCTTAATAATCGAAAAAAATAAATTCGCTCTTCTGTGCAGTTCCGAAACGGTTAAAATGGTTACAATACCGGCAATGATCTGAAGAAAAATAAATTCAAAACTATTGGGTACTATGAACCCAAGTATCAACACCGTAATAACATGAGCAAAAAGGCCAAGCCTTGCATCGAAAAAAGCCTTGAAAATGATAGGGAGTATAATAACCGGAACAACATAAATATAATCGACCCAGTACTTCTGAACCATTGTCACCAGAAATACAATGAGAATTACGTTAAAAAAGATAAAGGTCAGCTTGGTATTGTTCTCCCAGATATTTTTCCTGTAACGTTGAAGAAACAGCATCAGCATCAGCAGAACCAATGCAACCAGCACAGTATATCCAAAAACGATCCAGTTATAATTTGACTTGCTCCAAAGCTGAGAATCATACTCGCTCTTCAAAGAGATGAGAATTTCATATTTTTCACCTTCAACCACATCTCCTTTAGCTATAATCCTCTCTCCATCAGTTACTAAACCTTTGTTAATAGTGATTCCTCTTACCTCTTCATCGATAACTTTTTGGGTAAATTCTTCATCATAAAATATATTTGGCTCGAGTATATCAAAAAACAGGGTAGTGAAATTCTGCTCCAATCTCTTGTAACGGGTATTGTCAAAGTACTTTTGAAGCTCAGGAACCAGCATTTCCGTAGTAAACAGATTATCCGAAAGAATGTCTTCTGCCTCATTCCCTTTTCTCAGCGTTATGATCGTATTTTTAATTACTTTTTCATTGTCCGATTTATTAAGGAACCCGGTCTTATACACTTTTTTCAAAAATCCAAGGCCGAAATTTCTGATTCTGTTTTTACCCAATCCGGCTGCTGCTGAATCTTCCTGAATCAAAAGAATTTTGGACAAATACTGTTCTTCAACCTTTTCGTAGATTCCTTCTCGAATGGTAAAGAATAGTTTTTTGTTCGCTTCAATTTCTTCTATTTCTTTCCGAACATCTTCATCAGTTTTAAGAATAGCAAAGTCAAATGGAGCATATAAATTCTCATACTGCCACGGTTTACCTTTCTGGATATCGTATTTGAATTGTCCGCCTTTCGGGAAAAGGTAAACAATGGTTACCGTCATTACGATAAACAGCATAATTTTATATACCAACGAGTGATTTTGATAGTAACTGTTTAAAATATCCTTCATACAAATCGATTTCGTACCCAAATGTAAAAAATAATACTTCAAAACCGCACTATTTAAACAACTTATGCAGTGTTTAAAAAAAATCACAAGAATCTGATCTCACCTTTTCTTCGTTGAAAAGATTATTACAAATTTCAGATTCTAAGAACGCCTTATATTTAATGTTAAATCAGATAATCTCGTTAAAATTATTTACTTTCGCATACACGCCCTGCCCTGGGGTAAATAGCAATTAATCAAATATAAAAGTCATTTACAAAATGAAAGAAGTTGTCATTGTATCGGCTGTTCGCACTCCAATTGGAAGTTTTTTAGGTAGTCTTTCCGAAGTGTCGGCAACAAGACTTGGAGCGGCCGCCATAAAAGGAGCCCTTAATAAGATCAATCTCGACCCAAAAATGGTGGATGAAGTGTTTATGGGTAATGTGGTTCAGGCCGGATTGGGACAGGCACCTGCAAAACAAGCTGCCTTGTATGCGGGAATTCCGGAATCTGTTCCATGTACAACGATAAATAAGGTATGTGCCTCAGGTATGAAATCTATTGCCTTTGCGGCCCAGGCCGTTAAATGCGGTGATGCGGAAATTGTCGTGGCAGGCGGTATGGAGAATATGAGTAGTATTCCTCATTATATGAGAGGACGCAAAGGTCAGAAATTCGGAAATATTGAAATCGAAGATGGTCTTTTAAAAGATGGTCTTGTCAATGTATACGATGGAAAACATATGGGAACCTGTGGTGATGCCTGTGCCGAAAAATATGAGTTCAGCCGTGAAGATCAGGATGCCTTCGCCATAGAATCTTACAAAAGATCAGCTCAGGCGTGGAAATCAGGACGTTTTGAAGAGGAAGTTATCTCTGTGGAGATCCCTCAGCGAAGAGGAGAACCCATTTTACTTTCTGAAGATGAAGAATATAAGAATATCAAAATGGACAAAGTCCCTAAACTGAGACCTGCGTTTGGTAAGGAAGGGACAGTGACAGCCGCCAATGCCTCTACGTTGAATGACGGAGCAGCTGCCCTGGTAATTATGAGCCGAGAAAAAGCAGCAGAACTGGGACTTACCCCTATGGCGGTTATTAACGGATATGCAGATGCCTCTCAAGAACCAGAGTGGTTTACAACGGCTCCTGCCAAAGCATTGCCAAAAGCGCTGGATAAAGCTGGAATAAACCAGGATCAGGTTGATTTTTACGAATTAAATGAAGCCTTTTCGGTTGTGGGACTGGCGAATATTAAACTTCTGAACCTGGATCCTTCAAAGGTCAATGTTCATGGTGGAGCGGTTTCTCTTGGCCATCCTTTGGGATGCTCCGGAGCGAGGATCATCGTAACGCTTATCCATGTTTTGAAACAGAACAATGGTAAGATCGGAGCTGCAGGGATTTGCAACGGCGGTGGTGGCGCCAGTGCCATGGTGATCAGTTTAACCTAATCTGACAAGCAAATTTTTATTTAAATCGCCTGCATGAAATTCGGAATTTGTCATCTCAATTGTATTGCGATCAGGAAGGAACCCTCGGATCAAAGTGAAATGGTCTCACAGTTATTGTTCGGTGAGGTTTTTCAGGTTATTGTTGAGGATTCGGACTGGGTCAGGATACATGTAGATTATGATTTTTATGAAGGTTGGGTATTGAAGTTTCAGGTAAGTGAACTCACGGAGGATAAATTTAAATCGCTTTCTGAGGGGAAAAAGCATTTTTCTAACGAGATGGTGACCTATTTTAATGATCATAAAAATCAACCTCAGATTCTGACACTTGGAGCGGTACTTCCTGAATTTGATTCGGGACATTTTATATTAAACGAACAAAATCTTGAGTTTGAGGGTGATGTCCTTCACGGTAGTAAATCAAAATCAGATCTGGTTCACACGGCTTATAAATTTCTGAATACACCTTATTTATGGGGTGGACGAACTCCTTTCGGAGTGGATTGTTCTGGTTTTACTCAAATGGTCTACAGAATTAACGGGCACCAGTTGTTTCGTGATGCCCATCAGCAGGCCAGTCAGGGGGAAGTGCTCAGTTTTATTGAAGAATGTGAACCAGGTGATCTTGCATTTTTTGACAATGAAGAAGGTGAAATTGTGCATTGCGGGATTATTTTAGCCAATAACTACATCATTCATTGTCATGGAAAGGTAAGAATTGACAGAATTGATTCGAGTGGAATATACAACGTTGACACAAACAGGCATACCCACAAATTGAGGGTTATGAAACAACTTTTTTGATATTTTATTTTTGTTGAATTTGACAACCTAAGGCTTAAATTATGAAAATTAAAAAGCGGCATCGGTTTTTAATCGCGTCTGTTTTGATCTTGAGCATCATCCTGTGGAAGGTGTATCTCAATTACAGTCATAAATTATTATCCGTGGATGATAAATTAGGGGAAATTTCCGGAATTGAGTTTGACAAAGACGGAAACCTCTGGGCTATCAATGACAGCGGAAACAGTACAGAGATACATCAACTTGACTCCTTGGGTAATCTTGTGCGGTCCGTTGACATTATCAACGCAAAAAACATTGATTGGGAAGATCTTACCCAGGACGATTTTGGCCACTTTTTTATTGGAGATTTCGGAAATAATAAAAACGATCGTAGGGACCTTACCATATATAAGATCGAAAACCCCATCGATCTTAAAACGGCCCAGACAGAAGCCGAGATCATTCGTTTCAAATTCAGGGACCAGAACCGGGGCACCCCAAAGGACAGTCTAAAAAATTTCGACCTTGAAGCTTTTGTCTTCTACAAGGGAAGATTGTATCTTTTTACCAAGAACCGCACAAAACCCTTTGACGGTCTAACAAATCTTTACAGAATGGAAGATTATGCCTCCAATCAAAAGGCACAAAAAATAAGCAGTTTTAGAACCTGCAAAGCCGGTAAATACCAATGCTGGATCACCGGGGCGGCATTGAGCCCAAACCGGGAGAAACTTGCCTTGTTAGGGTCAAATAAGATCTGGCTCTTCGAGAACTGGGAAAATGATGATTTCTTTTCAGGAGATTTGAAAGAAATAGATCTTGGTCTTGTTACGCAAAAGGAAGCAATAACATTTTATAACGACTCCACGCTGGTTATTGCGGACGAAAATTTTAAAGGACTCTTTGGAGGCAATTTATACACCTATGACCTGGGTAAATAAAAAGCAAAAAAAAAGCTATTGCATTAATGCAATAGCTTTTTCATGTAATTTCTTTTTGACTATTTCATAGAATCATACTTTTCCTTCATGGCCTGGAACTTATCGTCCATCTCAGTATTTTCATACAGGCTCATCAGGGTTCTGATGGTATCCAGATCATCTGGTCTCAAGCCGTAAGCTTTTTCATAAACAGGAATTACCTCTTTATATAATGCAACTTGTTTTGCTTTGATCTCGTCGTACTTGTCAAAATCATTAAGGCTTTTATTCATTTCCTCTACCAAAACCTTATCATCTTCTAATAGCGCAGAACCCAGGTTGATATAGGCATCAGCATATTCAGGATCCAATTCAATGGCCTTTTTGTAATATTCTTTTGATTTTTCAGCTTCACCCTGCTCTCCTGCAATAACACCAAGGTTGAAGTACAGCGTTGGATTCGTAGGATCCAATTCAATTGCCTGGCTCATAAGATTTGCAAACTCGTCTTTGTTACCTAATTTAATTTGAAGATTTGCCTCTGTTAAAATAAGAGCAACGTCTTCCGGAGCAACTTCTCTGGCGTCCTTAACGGCAGCGATAGCCTTTTCAGTATCTCCTTTTTCAACATGAACAAATGCAATGTTCTTAATTATTGTTGGTTGTTTAGATTCAGAAGTTTCTTCTTTTGGGTCTGAATAAGAACCAGCCTTAACCATAAGGTCCATTTGAGTTTTTGAACCCATATTCTCTCTTTCACCCGTTTCAACATTAACAGCCGTATATTCTGTTGCAATTCCCGTATATTCCAAATCCTTTAATTCTGTAAAATAATCTAAGGCAAGATCAAAATCCTTCGCCATATAAGCTGCGTTGGCAGCATACTCCAAATAAACAGTATCCCTTGGGCTTAAACTGTAAACCTGATGCAATTCAGATTTGGCAGCTTCATAGTTCTTATCCTGATAAGACTTTATTCCTTTTGCAGATACCTCAGAAATCATTGTATTCAAGGTAGGTTCAGCCATTGTAGTGTACTTGTTTGATCCTAATTTTTCCTCAACATCAAATAATGCATTAAAAGCAGCTGCTGCCTCATTGTAGTTATCGGCAGACGGATCTGTTTTAGCCAAACCGGCGAAAGTCTCTCCTTTTAGGTAGTAAAACTTTGCTTTTGTTTTGTCATCTGCATTTGCAATTAAAGACTCAGCACTTTGAACCTGTGCTTTTGCCGAAGCATAATCATCTTTTTTGATGGCTTTTTCAGCAGCCTTAATTTCATCCTTTTGAGCGAATGTTACCGTACACATAAAAAGAGCCACCAGTAACAAAATTTGATTTTTCATTTTAATATTTTATTATAGAATTAATTAGCGTGCAAAATTAATCATTTTGCTCATTATTATTATGATTTTCATCAGTTTTTATTTCTTCTTCATCCATTTCCTCAACGTCTGACTCTTCACTCTTTACCTTGGCAACAGCCGCTATTGAATCATTGTCTTTGATATTGATGAGCTTAACACCTTGAGTAGCCCTTCCCATGACCCTCAGATCGGCAACACTCAGGCGAATTGTAATTCCCGATTTGTTGATAATCATTAGATCATCATCATCTACAACGTTTTTGATCGCTACCAGTTCACCTGTCTTCTCCGTAATGTTAATGGTCTTGACACCCTTTCCTCCACGGTTCGTGATTCTGTAGTCATCGAGTTTAGATCTTTTACCAAATCCCTTTTCAGAAACCACCAGAATATCACTGGCATCATCTTGAATGGATACCATGCCCACCACTTCGTCTTTTTCATCTCTTAAAGTGATTCCCCTTACTCCGGATGCATTTCTACCCATCGGCCTTGTCTTGCTTTCTTCAAACCTTATGGATTTACCCGATTTGGCAGCAATCATGATCTGACTTTCTCCGTTGGTCAGTTTGGCTTCCAGAAGCTCATCACCTTCTTTAATTGTAATGGCGTTGATACCATTGGTCCTTGGCCTTGAATATTGCTCGAGAGAGGTCTTTTTGGTTTGACCTTTCTTCGTGACCATAACCACGTAATTGTTATTGACGTAATCTTCGTCCTTAAGATCCTGAGTAACAACGAAAGCTTTTACCTTGTCGTCATTTTCAATATTGATCAGATTCTGTATCGCCCTACCCTTAGAAGTTTTATTTCCTTCGGGTATTTCATAGACACGCATCCAGAACACCTTCCCTTTTTGAGTAAAAAACAACATATACTGATGGTTCGTGGCTACGAAAAGATGCTCAAGAAAATCTTCGGTTCTTGTGGCAACACCTTTTTGACCTCTTCCTCCTCTATTCTGCGTTTTATATTCAGAAAGATCCGTGCGCTTCACATAGCCAGCATGAGAAATGGTTACGACCACCTGCGAATTCGGGATCATATCTTCAATATTGAGTTCCCCGCCGGCATATTCAATTACAGATCTTCTTTCATCACCGTATTTTTCTTTGATTTCCAGCAATTCATTCTTGATGATCTCCATTCTTCTTGGTTCACTCTGAAGGATATCTTTAAGATCCTCGATCAATTTCATGATCTCTTCGTATTCAGCCCTTAATTTATCCTGCTCCAGGCCTGTTAACTGTCTGAGCCTCATTTCTACGATGGCCCTGGCCTGAATCTCCGTCAACTCAAAACGCTCCATCAACTTCTCCCTGGCTTCATCAGCATTACTGGAAGCCCTGATCAGTTTGATCACCTCATCGATATTGTCACTCGCAATGATCAGCCCTTCAAGAATATGAGCTCTGGCTTCTGCCTTTTCAAGTTCGAACTTTGTTCTTCTTACTACCACCTCATGCCTGTGATCGACAAAGTGAACGATAAGGTCTTTTAAATTCAGGACCTCTGGTTTTCCATTGACCAAGGCAATGTTGTTCACACTGAATGATGTTTGTAAGGCAGTATACTTGTATAGTTTGTTGAGTACGATATTAGGGATGGCGTCTCTTTTAAGAACATATACCAGCCTTCTTCCCTTTCTGCTCGTCTCATCTCGAATCGAGGCGATTCCGTCAATTTTATGATCATTGATCAAATCCACGGTTTTCTTTAACAATTCAGATCCATTGACCTGGTACGGTAATTCGGTGACAACGATACACTCTCTTCCGTTTACCTCTTCAAAATTAGCTTTGGCACGCATTACTACCCTTCCGCGTCCGGTAAGAAATGCCTGCTTTACACCTTCATACCCATAGATGGTTCCACCCGTAGGAAAATCTGGAGCCTTGATATATTGGATCAGCTCTTCAACTTCAATGTCACGATTATCAATATAAGCCACTGTTCCGTCAACAACTTCACTTAGGTTGTGAGGAGCCATATTCGTAGCCATACCAACGGCGATTCCTGAAGCACCATTAACAAGTAAGCTAGGTATCCTTGTGGGTAGTACAGTCGGTTCTTTAAGCGTATCATCAAAATTCAGTCGATGATCAACCGTATCTTTCTCTATATCAGCCAGCATCTCTTCCGAGATCTTTCTCATTCTTACCTCGGTGTATCGCATTGCCGCCGGACTATCCCCGTCAGGAGAACCAAAGTTACCCTGGCCATCCACCAATTCATAACGCATACTCCAGTCCTGGGCCATTCTCACCATGGCATCGTAAACCGAAGTATCTCCGTGTGGGTGGTACTTACCTAAAACCTCCCCGACTACTCTTGCTGATTTTTTGTGTGCTCCCGTGGCTTTAATTCCCAATTCATGCATCCCAAACAATACCCTTCTGTGTACTGGTTTCAATCCGTCTCTCACATCTGGTAGGGCTCTTGAAACAATTACCGACATCGAATAATCGATGTAAGCTGATTTCATTTCCTCCTCAATATTAATTGGAATAATTTTATCTTGTTCCGCCATATTTATTAACCGTTTTTAATCGTATTTTTTTAGCTGGAGCAATATACAATTATTCTTATTTTTAGGGAGACCCGGAGGGATTTTTATTGAGATTAGTTATTAACAATTGCTTCGGATTATTTCGTTGAATTTTAGTAACTTAGTATGAACTTAGTAGTTGCTGATAACTTTTGTAATGAATTAGTTAAAAATTCTACTAAATTTACATCATAAACAACAAGCAAATGGACGATAATTTTTCACCAAAAGTAAAGGATGTAATTGCCTATAGCAAGGAGGAAGCGTTGAGACTGGGACATGATTTTATAGGTACTGAACACTTGATGCTTGGCATTTTACGCAAAGGAAAAGGCGAAGCCTATGACATATTGAATACATTCGAGCTGAATTTTTCGGCCCTGAGAAAAAAAATTGAGTTGCTTCATGAAGTCGGCTCCACCTCTTCAGGAGTCAATGATAAAAAAAGCCTTCACCTTACAAAACAGGCTGAAAAAGCCCTAAAGACAACTTTTCTTGAAGCAAAACTTTTTAAAAGTGACGCGATAAGTACAGCACATCTTTTGTTGTGCATCTTAAGGAATGAAAACGATCCTACGACAAAGGTTCTTCACAATTTTGACGTGTTTTACGAGGATGTTAAAGAGGTGTTCCAGGAATTGTTCGC
>CP070731.1:2051849-2057794 GCA_020347545.1 Flavobacteriaceae bacterium
CGCGTAATTCCTCGCTGTCTTCCAGATCCGGGGCCAAAGGAATTAGGAAAATCGCAGCTTCCTTCCCATGAGGTACAATTGTGTCATCTGAAATAGAGGGGAAGCTGGCATAAAACAGTGGTTCCTCTGGCCACATGGGATCATCATAAATGGCTTTGGCATGCTCATCAAAAGGCACATCAAAAAATAAGGTATGATGAAGGACATTTTTAACTTTCTTGTCGAGCCCAACATAAAATAACAGCGAAGAAGGAGCCATGACTCTTTTCTCCCAATAATTCTTACTATATCTTCTGTACTGTTCTGGCATTAAGGATTCAGTATGTGCATAATCCGCTCCCGATACAAGGAGTTCCACAGGAAGTTCCTCTCCGTTTACATTTACAGCCTCTACCTCTTTGTTTTGATTTATGAGGATTGCCTCAACATTAGCATCAGTTGTAAAATTAACCCCCAATTCTTCAGCGAGGGTAATCATACCGTCTACCACAGATTTCATCCCACCCTTAGGGTACCAGGTCCCCAGGCTCAAATCAGCAAAATTCATAAAACTGTAGAAGGCCGGTGTCATTGAAGGTTTCGCTCCTAAAAAAAGAACCGGAAATTCGATTATCTGTCTTAATTTTGGACTCTTGAATTTTCTTTTCGCCACGTCATGTATTGTTCCGAGAAATTGCGGAACTTCAAAAACCGTCTTTTTCGTGACCAATTCTAACGGGCTTAGACCCGGTTTATAGACAAGATCTTTTATCGCTACATCATAATTGGATTCCGCCTTTTTTAAAAAATCAGTCAAGGCAACGGATGAATAAGGTTCTTCCTTTTCAAAAGCCGATTTTATTTCCTCAAGATTATCAGAGATGTCAATAAAATCATTTTCTCCAAAATATACACGATAGGCCGGTCCAAGCCTTTCCAATTGATAATAGTCAGAAGGGTTCCTTCCAAAATCCGCAAAAAATCTTTCAAACACATCGGGCATCCAATACCAGGTTGGACCCATATCAAATTTAAAACCGTCTCTTTCAAATTGCCTTGCTCTTCCTCCAAGCTGAGAATTCTTTTCATAGACGTTCACGTTGAATCCTTCTTTGGCCAAGTAACAAGCTGCCGAAATGGACGCAAATCCCGATCCTATTATGGTTATATTTTTCATCATCTAGTACAAAACTACTTTATTTTTGACAAAAAACAACATTTTTGTCTAACTTTTAATTATTTTTTTTAAACTTTTTTGTTTAAGTAATATTTTGTTCAATTAAAACAAGTTTTTCCGTTTTTTTTACAAAAAAATAGAACAAAGCACATAATTCACACTGAAAAAATGAATTGAGTGGTTTTCCACATCCAAAAATCCAATAAAAATAAAATTGAGTAACAGCTGTTTCAGAAATGAAACATCTTTAAATTTACAAAAAAAATGGCAAGTAGATCGAATTAAAAAAAAACTATTCACCAGCAGAATATTATTTAATCTCGCCGAAAATCCCTACAGATTCTTTTGAACCCTCTCAAGCTGATCCCTAAAATCATGTGGAGACATTACTTTCAACACTTGATCATGATCACTCACAGCATCAAGATTTTCAGCGCTACCGGAGATAACAAAAGGCACATCAGTATCTTCAAGAATTGAAGAAATGAAACCATTAACCTTACTTATCTTTGGCGTAACAAACATGGTCATCATAAGGTTTGGCTCTGCAATTTCCAAGACTTTTTTAATATTCATAATAGGAACCCCATGACCCAGGTAATAAACATTCCAACCCATTTCCTTTGCCATGAAACTGGCAAGAAGCAAGCCGATTTCATGTTCCTCGCCCTCAAGGAGAAACAAAACCAAGGAAGGGGATCCTTTCGGTGGAATGGCGAGTTTTTCAATAGCAGCAATTATTTTCTGGCGGATCAGGTTTGACATATAATGTTCTTGCGCTATCATAGCCTTATTGGTAGTCCAAAGAACCCCAACGTACTGAAGAAAAGGATAGACGGCCTCAGTAATGGTCCTAAAAAAACCCTTTCTGATTACCTGCCTTTCAAATATGTCATCAAAATCCTCTTCGTTCATCTCCAACATACTCAGGGTCAAACCCTTCATCTCATCACTACCCTCTGAATCAGGACTGGCTAAAACCTTATTCACCTCCTCATAAACCTCCTCATCCGACATTTTATTAAGTTTTGAAACGCGGTAACCGTTTCTTACCAGAATACCAAAATTCAATAGTTTCTTCAACTGTTCATCCGAATAATATCGAATATTCGTAGGGGTTCTCATCGGAGTCAAGAAATCATACCGCCTCTCCCATATCCTTAAGGTATGGGCTTTTATCCCTGTTAAAGCTTCCACCTGAGCCACTGAATAAGTTACCATGTTCAACTTTTAAAAATTTATTATTAGACAAATATAGGTTAATCGCCGCTTAAAAAACAATAAAAATTGACTTTTTTAAGTTTTTGTTCACTTTTTTTATTTTTTTCTTGGACGTTATATATTTTTTTATATATCTTTGTTTAACTTTTATAACTAAATTATTAAACGATGAAAAATTTAATCCAACACTTAAACTATTTACCCAAGGCCCTGATGCTATTATTAGTATTATCCTTTACGATGACAACACAATCATGTGACGATGACGACGACGACATGATAGACCCTAAAGATCAAAACATTGTAGAGATTGTCTCTAGCAGACCTGATCTTTCCACTTTGACAGGTGCAGTTGTTGCAGCTGGTCTCGACGAAGCCTTAGCTGGTCCCGGACCATTCACAGTTTTCGCACCAACCAACGCAGCGTTCAATTCTATGGACCAGGACATATTAAATAATGTAATAGCAAATCCTTCTTTGTTGACAGCTTTGTTGCAATACCATGTAGTTTCAGGTAATGTAACATCCGGAGACTTAACAAGTGGACCAGTTCAAACACTATTATCAGGTCAGACCATTGATGTTGACTTATCAAATGGTGTTGTTCTTAATGGGTCAGCAGATGTAACAACAGCTGACGTTATGGCCTCAAATGGAGTCATACATATTATAAATGAAGTTTTAATCCCTGAAGATTTTGTGACAAACACCCTGGCCCAAATTGTGGCGGGAAGTCCAGATCATACCATTTTATTAAGCGCTCTCGGCAAACCAGAACTGGGAGACTTACTGGCTGCTGCCAATGATCCGACGCAAGACTTGACCGTTTTTGCGCCAACTGATGCTGCTTTCGAAGCTGTATTAGGAGCTTTAGGAAAAGCAAGTATTGATGAAATTCCTGTAGGCTTGCTTAAAGAAATCGTTACCTATCATATTTTAGGTGGTGCAGTTACATCGGATCAATTATCTAATGGTGATGTAAACACGCTCCTACCAGGAATTCCTGGAGGACCAGAATACGAATTTGTTACGGTAGACATTACAGATGGTGCAAAAATTAATAATGCAAATGTTACAGCAGCAGATTTGAAAGCTGTTAATGGTGTGGCACATGTGGTAGATGCAGTTTTACTTCCAAGTTATGTGGCTTATTCTGTAGGAACAATTGCAGAGCCGGTGTTGTTTGAAAATGACTTTACTATTTTATCTGCCGCTCTGAGAAAAGCTGAATTACTTGAAACAGTTGCAACTACACCAAATTTAACTGTTTTTGCGCCAACTAACGCAGGTTTTGTAGCTGCTGGAATTACATCCTTGGACGGTTTGGAGAAAGAAGATTTAACACCCGTATTGACATATCATGTATTAGGTGCAGTTGTAAAATCGGGAGATTTACCTGAAAGCGGAATAGCTGCTACTTTAAATGGAGAGAACATATATCTCGGATACTCAACGAATGTATTGATCAATGGTTTGACTACGATTACAGCTGTTGATATTGAAAAGAGCAATGGTGTTGTACACGTAATCGACAGAACATTGATCCCTCCAGCACCAAACGTGGTTGAGATTGCCTTGGCACTGGCAGATAATGGAGATGCCTCAGAATTCACAGTATTAACGAGCTTATTAGCCTCTGAAGCTTTCGCAGATATTACTCAAGCGATTATAGATGCCGAAAACATTACGGTATTCGCTCCAACTGATGCGGCATTCGAAGAAATTGCCGACGTGATTCCAACTCTAACTGAGGATCAAATCAGAACAATATTGACCTATCATGCCGTAGGAGCAAGAGTATTTAGCTATAATCTTGTAAACGGTCAGGTAGTTCCTACTCTGAATACACAGACTTTAAAAGTGATTCTTAATGATAACGGCGCTTTCCTTGAAGATAAAACTGACGATAATGCCGAAATCATCATAGTAAATGTGCATGGAAGCAATGGTGTAATTCATGCAGTAGATAAAGTATTAATCCCAGAGTTTTAAACCTTGGGGCGCTTTCCCCGAGTTTATAATCTATTTTTGATAGTTTGATTTATTTTGGATGCGTGGATCGATGGTTATTGCAACCATCGGTCCATTCTTCTTACAGAATGTTATGAACTAAAATCTTTTCTAATTACCTTTAATTAAACTTTTGCACGTGTTATCTAAAAAACTTTTTTTTCTTGCACTAATCCTACTTTTTTGCACAAATATTATTGCACAGACCGGATCCGTTAGAGGAAGGGTTTACAATGAAATAAACAATGAAAGTATTCCATTTGCCAATATTGTTTTAGAAGGCACTCAAATTGGCGGGACTTCAGATGAAGACGGAAACTATGAATTAAACGACATCGAACCAGGTACTTACAACCTTGTTTGCAGTTTTGTAGGATTCAAAACAGTCTATATTTATGAAATCATAATCGGATCAACAGCAACTACAGACATTGACATTGCTTTAACAGAAGAAAGTGCCTTATTGGATCCGGTTGTTATTCAAACCAACAGAATTGAAAAATCACAAGTAAGCCCTTTGAGCAAACAGACCATAGGTGCAACTGAAATTTACAGAAATCCAGGCTCGAACAGAGATATTTCCAAAGTAATACAGATTTTACCCGGGGTGGCCACTACGGTATCGTTTAGAAATGATATTATTGTGAGAGGAGGTGCCCCTAACGAAAACCGATTTTACCTCGACGGAATAGAAATTCCAAATATAAACCACTTTGCTACACAAGGATCTTCTGGAGGCCCCGTTGGGATGATCAATGTGAACTTTATACGTGACGTTGATTTTTACTCAGGAGCATTTCCCGCCAATCGGGGCAATACAATGAGTTCAGTGATGGAATTTCAGCAAATCACGGGCAACCGAGAGAAATTTGGCGGCAGCTTTATGGTTGGGTCTAGTGATATTGGCTTGACATTGAATGGCCCTACAGGTGAGAATTCCTCATTTATTTTATCCGCCCGAAGATCTTATTTACAGTTTTTATTTCAGGCTTTAAAACTTCCTTTTTTACCTACATATAACGATTTTCAGTACAAACATTTTTTTGAACTGGACGAAAAGAACCAGCTTACTTTGGTTGGAATAGGCGCCATAGATGATTTTGAACTGAATGAAGATGTGAATGATGGAGAAACCGACCAGGAAACCATCGATCGGAACAATTATATACTTGGTAACCTTCCGGTCAACAGCCAGTGGAACTATGCCATAGGGGCGAATTGGAAACACTTTTCGAAAAACAGCTTTCAAAATGTAGTGATCAGCCGTAACCACTTAAACAATAAAGCCATTAAATACAAAGACAATGTTGAGCTTCCTGAAGAATTGCTTTATGATTATAATTCGGAAGAAATAGAGAATAAATTGAGGATTGAAAGTACCAAAAGAAAAAACGGATGGGACTGGAACATAGGTGCTGGATTCCAACACGTAGTTTATAAGAATTCGACATTTAACAAAAAAGCGATCAATGGAGAGGTTCAGATTATTGATTTTGACTCAGAATTCAGTATGCAGAAATATGAATTATTTACACAGATAAGTAAAGCATTTTTTAGC
>CP070731.1:2057894-2062441 GCA_020347545.1 Flavobacteriaceae bacterium
ATTGTACGATATTTTAGCACCTGCCTCCGAGTATTCCTGATCTGTGTAATTTGTTCCATCTCCCGCACCCGACTCTACTACAATTCTGTGGCCATTCGAGGTTAGGGCCGCTACTGCATTTGGAGTAAGACAAATTCTTTTTTCATCGAAATGTGTTTCCTTGGGAATTCCGATGTATAATTCATCTTTATGCTTGTTTACCTCAAGCATTTCAGGTTTCGGCATCAGTTCTTCTCGACTGAATGGTGATAGTTGTTTGGGCATTTTAGCTGATTTCTATGGTTCGGCTGTTATCATCGTTAATCTTCAATCGAATAACATCCGTCTCTAAAGGTAATAAATTTTCAACTTTATCGGGCCATTCAATAAAACACCAGGCATCGCTGTCCAGATATTCTTCGATGCCCATGTCATAAGCTTCCTCTTCGCTTTCAATCCTGTAAAAATCAAAATGATATATGGTTTCCCCAGAATCAGATTCATATTCGTTGACCAAAGAAAATGTCGGGGAGCTGGTTACGTCTTTTACCCCGAGTTGTAAGGCGATTTCCTTTATGAGGGTTGTCTTTCCGCTACCCATAGGGCCGTCAAATAAAAGAATTCTGGATTTACAGTTTTCCAGGACCCATAAGGCAGTTTTATGGATTTGGTCTAAGTTATACCTTCGGTTCATAACATTAAGTAACTAATTGCAAAACTTTAAGACTCATTCAATTCCATGGAGTGGTAAACGTTTTGAACGTCATCTTCCTCTTCAAGACGCTCTAAAAGTTTTTCAACATCTTCTTGTTCTTCTTTAGTCAATTTTTTTGTCGAGGTTGGGATTCGTTCAAAACCTGAGGATAAAATTTCCAGTTCATTCTCTTCAAGGTACTTTTGAATAGCTCCGAACTGCTCAAATGGAGCATAGATCAATATTCCATCTTCATCCTCAAATACCTCTTCAACATCAAAATCTATAAGTTCAAGTTCAAACTCCTCGAGATCCATTTTCATTTCTTCAGCATTGATTCGGAAATTACAGGTATGATCAAACATGAAAACCACAGAGCCGGAGGTTCCAAATGTTCCGTCGCATTTATTAAAGGCAGCACGGACATTGGCAACAGTTCTGTTATTGTTGTCTGTGGCAGTTTCCACCAAAATGGCTATTCCGTGGGGAGCATAACCTTCAAACAGAACTTCTTTGTAGTTCGCAGTGTTCTTGTCACTGGCTTTTTTTATGGCTCGCTCAATATTATCCTTCGGCATATTGGCCGCCTTGGCATTCTGAATTACGGCTCTTAATCTCGAATTTGTTTCAGGGTTGGGACCACCTTCTTTTACGGCCATCACAATATCCTTACCAATTCGGGTAAAAGTTTTGGCCATCGCGGACCATCGTTTCATTTTTCGGGCTTTCCTGAATTCGAATGCTCTTCCCATACTCTTTATAAATGTTTACTTGTTATACTTGTATCACGCCAAGATTGAACTGCTTGTCTATTGGTGACTGATTCGCAGCCTCTATGCCCATACTGATCCAGTGCCTGGTATCAGACGGGTCGATAATGGCATCTGTCCATAATCTGGCAGCTGCGTAATAAGGAGAAATTTGTTCTTTATAACGATCGGTAATGGTCTGCAGAATTTCGTTCTCTTTTTCTTTAGTAATTTTCTGGCCTTGTTTTTTTAAAGTTGCAGTTTCGATCTGTAAAAGTACTTTTGCAGCTTGCTCTCCACCCATTACGGCAAGTTCAGCGCTTGGCCATGCAACAATCAATCTAGGGTCGTAGGCTTTACCACACATGGCATAATTACCTGCACCATAACTGTTTCCAATGATCACCGTAAATTTCGGCACAACAGAATTACTTACAGCATTCACCATTTTAGCACCGTCCTTGATTATCCCGCCATGTTCTGATTTGCTGCCAACCATAAACCCGGTTACATCCTGCAGGAATACAAGTGGAATCTTTTTCTGATTGCAATTCGCTATAAAACGGGTCGCCTTATCGGCACTATCAGAATAAATAACCCCTCCAAACTGCATTTCCCCCTTCGCATTTTTCAGGACCTTTCTTTGATTAGCGACAATTCCAACGGCCCAGCCGTCAATCCTTGCATAAGCACAAATAAGTGTCTTTCCGTAATTTGCTTTGTATTCCTGCATTTCGGAGTTGTCAACCATGCAGCGGATAATCTTTTTCATATCGTATTGGGCCGACCTTTCTTTAGGAAGCAGGCCAAATACATTTGAAATTTTATCCTTAGGCTTAAGCGGATCGATCCTGTTGAATCCTGCAACTTCAGAATCTCCTATTTTATCTACAATATTAATAATGGTATTCAAGGCATCTTCGTCATCTTTGGCCTTGTAATCACAGACTCCGGAAATTTCCGTATGGGTAGTAGCTCCTCCTAAATTTTCATTTTCTATCAATTCACCTATCGCGGCTTTGACCAGATAGCTTCCCGCCAAAAATATACTTCCGGTTTTGTCAACAATTATTGACTCATCGCTCATAATGGGCAAATAGGCACCGCCGGCAACACAACTTCCCATGACCGCCGCAATCTGGGTGATCCCCATGCTACTCATAATGGCATTATTTCTAAAAATACGTCCAAAATGTTCCTTATCCGGAAAGATCTCGTCCTGCATGGGTAGAAAAACTCCTGCACTATCAACCAGGTAGATAATAGGCAGTTTATTTTCCATGGCGATTTCCTGGGCTCTCAGATTTTTCTTGGCCGTAATAGGAAACCAGGCTCCGGCCTTGACTGTTGCGTCATTTGCAACAACGATACATTGTTTGCCCTTGATGAAACCGATTTTAACAACAACGCCGCCCGAAGGACAACCACCTTGTTCTTCATACATTCCTTCTCCGGCAAAAGCTCCTATTTCAATTGCCTTAGAGGGTTGGTCAAAAAGAAAGTCAATGCGTTCTCTGGCGGACATTTTTCCTGCTGCATGCAGTTTTGCTAGTCTTTCATTTCCGCCTCCTTTAAGTACTCTCGAAATTTTTTTTCTTAGTTGAGAGGTCAGCAATTTATTGTGGTCTTCATTAATATTGAAGTTGAGATCCATCCTTTTTAATCTGATTAGAGGGCTAAAATACGAAATACGTCTTAATATTAATTATAAATATACCATGTAAATATATACCATGGTAAATATATAAAAATATTTTGTATCTTTGTCCCGTAAAAAGAATTGAAAATTGAAAATTAAATGAAAAAATTGATGACCATCGGAGGAAGTAACAGCAAGGCTTCCATAAATAAAAAACTAGCGGAATATACAGGGAAATTGATCGATGCAGTGGAACTAAATCATATCGATTTAAATGATTATAAACTTCCTATATACTCCATTGATACGGAAAATGATGCCGGATTTCCTGAAGATTTGATAAAATTGAACGCAGAGGTAGAATCCTCAGACGGGTTTGTCGTTTCACTTGCCGAGCATAATGGTGCTTACAGTGCCGCCTTCAAGAATATGTTTGACTGGTTATCCAGAATGGATGCTAAAGTTTGGAGAAATAAACCTATGTTGTTGTTGAGCACTTCACCGGGAGCACGAGGAGGTCAATCGGTTATGGATCTGGCATTGAGCAGATTTCCACGAAATGGAGGCAACATTATCGGACATACTACTTTCCCTTCTTTCAACGAAAATTTTGTGAATGGAGAAATAGTTAACCCCGAACTCAGGGAAAAAATTAGCGGACTGGCCTCGGAATTATCAGAAAGACTTTAGTTATGGGAGATTTCGCAAAGGAAATAAATGCCTCATTTACCAGTGAACGATTAAAAGCCTTGCTCAACATAAAGTTCACCTCAAATTGGCTTGATCAGATTGGATCAGAAATATTAAAACCCTATAATATATCTGAACAACAATATAATATTCTAAGGATTCTAAGGGGAGCGGAAAAAGAGATGGCCGTCAATCAGGTTAAGGAAAGAATGATTCAAAAATCACCCAATTCCACCAGGTTAATGGATAAACTCTGCGAAAAGAAATTGATTGCACGGTCACGATGCGAAAATGACCGTAGGGTGGTTTTTGTAAAAATATCGGATAAGGGGTTGAAACTCCTTGAAGATATCGATATGTCAGAATTTGATAAGTATATCAACAGATTGTCCGAAAAAGAGGCTGTCAAGCTTAGTGAGTTACTGGATAAGATCAGAAATTAAAACAAAGTACTTATTCTTTAAATTGATCCTTCCTGAGTGGCCTATGATTTATTAAATTTTGAATTGGTTTGTAAAGTAATTCTTAACAAGATCCTTTTAAAGGTTTAAATAGTTCAAATTTCTGTTGAATTCAATGCTTATTCTGCATTGCAATTCTTATGTTTGCAGCGATAAATTAATGCACAAATCGGAAGAATTGAAATGAAAAAACTCAACGATTTTATTTGGGAAACGCATGGGATACATGCCGGAACGGAGAACGATCATGTAAAACATGGAATTGATAAACTCGAAGATATTGTAGATAAGGCTATTGCACAAAATCATCCGAGTATTACTTTTATCATTCATTC
>CP070731.1:2062541-2073309 GCA_020347545.1 Flavobacteriaceae bacterium
TAGGGATCACCCTTACCTTAGCAATAAGGTCTCCTTTCTGAAGTTTGGCTCCCTCTTCAACGTATATTTTTTCGATAATTCCCGTGATCTGAGGTTTAATCTCAACCTCTTCCAAAGGAATAACTTTACCTGTCGCCACGGTTTTTCTAACAATATTTGTTTTGAAAGGTTTTTCAGTGTCATATTCAATGGGAGATTTACTATTCTTTTTCCCCAGCCAGACAAGAACCGCAATTAAGGCTATGATAATAGTTCCAAATATTAACTTTTTTTTCATTGTAAATTATTTTCTATTCAATTTGATTTATAATTATTCGTCTCTTAAGGCATCTATTGGTTTGATGCTCACTGCAACTTGTGCGGGGATCATTCCAATAAGTGTTCCCAAAATTATCAACGTGGAAACAGCAATTAAAATTACCGGGATATCAACAGTTGGATTGGTCAGTGCAGAATCCGGGCCTTTACCGATGGTAGAATCGATGATCATCAAAATGATTCCACCAAAAATAATACCCAAAGCGCCGGCCAGACTTGTTAAAAAGACCGACTCAAGCATAATGTGCCTTTTAATTTCCCAGGGTTTGGCTCCGAGCGCTCTCCTGATACCAATTTCTTTGGTTCTTTCCTTAACAGTGATCAAGAGAATATTTCCAATGGCAAAGACTCCTGCGATCAAAGTGGCAATCCCCACAAACCATGTTAAAAATTGCATACCTGTCAAAAACCCAGTGAACTTCTTTATTTCATTTCCGAGGTTGAAACTACCAAAAGCCCTGTTGTCATCAGGGTGAACCTTATGCAGGTTCTTTAGAAGCAGTTTTACATCGGCTTCGATCTGTTTGATCTCATAACCCGATTTACCCGTAATCATCATCCACCCCATGGTATTCCCCGTGTTATAAACTTGCTGAAAGGTTGTAAATGGAATATGTATGGCTCCTTGAGGGCCACCCATTCTTACCTGTCCTTGCTTGTACATACCAACAACCTTATAGTTCACATCGTTGATCTTTATATACTGTCCGATCGGGTATTCGTCTTTATCAAATAACTGCTTAAAAATTTCCTCCTCTATTACACAAACCTTCTTCTTTTCTTCAATATCCGTATCATTGATAAACCTTCCGTAAACCATATCCTTTTTTTCTACCTTATCGAGTTCAGGATAATCGCCATAAATTCCAAAAGAACCTGTTTTAAAATTATTTGTGGCAGGTGATTGTCTTTGATGCCTTGGCACTACAAATTCGAGGCCTTCTATTTCACTCATGATATGATCTGCATCCGTAAGCTTTAATCTTATATTTTTTCCCTCCTGAAATCCTTTGAAGGGCATACTGGTAGACTGAGCCCAGACAAAAACACTGTTTGTGGCAAAATCTCCAAACAATTTATTAAAATTGTTCTCCATTCCTCTTGCGGCACCCAGTAATACGATCAGAAGAAATATACCCCACATGACACCAATAATTGTTATGGATGCACGCATTTTATTCTTACGAATACTGCCGTATATCTCCTGCCATGTGTCTCTGTCAAATATAAATTTCATACTAATTGAGTTTACTCGTCGTTCAATGCCACTATCGGTTTTATTCTCGCCGCTCTTTTCGCTGGAATATATCCGGCAATGGTACCCGCTATAATAAGCACTATGGTCGCGCCAACCACAACATAATTTTCAACACTTGGATTTACAATAAAATATTTCTCCAGACTATCTCCAATACCTCTTAAAACCAATACACCCATCATTAGTCCCACATAACCTGCAATAGCCGTTACAAAAATGGACTCCTGCATAATCATGGATACGATAGAACCCGGCGTTGCTCCAAGAGCTTTTCTTATTCCCAGTTCTTTTGTCCTCTCCTTAACAATATAGACCATAATGTTACTGATACCTATAATTCCCGCGATCAGAGTTCCTATGCCTATGAACAGAATAATGATATTTAAAACAAGAATGAATTGTTGAACATTTTTGGTTCCCTCTGCATAATTTCGAACCCTTAGGGCTCCTTGATCTCTTGGATCCACACTGTGTTTTTCTTTTAAAATTCGAGTCAGTACATTCGTAAACTGCAATGCTTGGTCAACATTGAGTTTTGGATTATAAGTAAGCCCAAAATAATCGAGTTCATCATTCTCTCTGTACATTCCTTGCGCCGTTGTAAACGGAGTATAAATAAATCGTTCATCACGGTCGCCTCCCGGATCACTGAAAACCCCAATCACCTTATAAGAAATACCGTCCATGCTGATATTCTTGCCCATGGCATTTCGGTTTCCAAAAAGATCCTGTTCCACGAGTCTACCAATGGCTACAACTTTCGACTTTTTTTTCAGATCCATTACACTCAGAAAACGCCCTTTTTCTATGACAGCAGATTCGAGTGGTAAGTAATCCGGATAAACACCTCTAACCGTGTAATTATTCTGATTCCCTCGATAAACCGTTAAAACATTAAAACGTTGAATATTTGGACTAAAAAAAGCTATTTCTTCTTCGAACTTTTCATTGATAAATTTTGTGTCATCATTCCTGAATTGTATTCTTCGGCCACTTTGAAGTCCTTTATACGGTTTGGTGGTAATGCCCGAGTTTATATAAACAGAATTAACAGCGTCTCCTGCAAAGGCCTCTTCAAAAAAATGCTTAAGCCCGTTTCCGATGCCGAAAAGCAAGGTGAATAACAGAATTGCAAAAGCAATAGTAAAACCTGACAAGATAGTTCTAAGTTTGTTCTTGCCTAAAGTTTGAAATATTTCTCTCCAACGATCTAAATCAAACATAAATTATGCCTTTACTTTTCTGTTTGTTACTTCATCACTTATGATTACACCGTCGCGCAATCTGACAATTCTGTCAGTTTCTGCAGCAATATCTTCTTCGTGAGTAATCACAAAAACGGTCATCCCTTCTTCATTGATCTCTTTTAAAAGCTCCATCACAGAATGGGATGTTGTTGAATCCAGTGCACCTGTCGGTTCATCGGCCAGGACAACTTTTGGATTCGTCACGAGGGCTCTGGCAATGGCCACTCTCTGCTTCTGTCCACCTGAAAGCTCACTCGGCAAATGATCTGCCCATTCACCCAATCCTACTTTTTCTAAATACTCCATGGCAACTTTCTGCCTTTCTTTCCTGCCCACTCCTTTGTAATAAAGTGGTAAGGCTACATTTTCTAATGCGTTTTTATATGTGATAAGGTTAAACGACTGAAAGACGAAACCCAAAAACTTATTTCTAAGCACGGCCGCCTTTTTTTCATCTAAATTCTGAATCAACTGTCCATTCAGAAAATACTCACCTTCGTCATGAATATCTAATAAACCCACAATGTTTAATAAAGTTGATTTACCAGAACCGGAAGAACCCATAATTGAAACAAATTCTCCTTCTTTTATATGTAAATTCAATCCTTTAAGAACATGTAATGAATCATCCCCCATAGGGTATGATTTATGAAGATTTTTAATTTCTATCATTAGAAGACACTATTTTAATTTTAATTAAAAACATACTTTATCATTTCTTTGCTTAGCGAAATTCATAATTTTGCAAGATGCCGGATATTACACGAAACCCTGTAATTTTTTTCGACGGTATATGCAATTTGTGTAACCGATCTGTAAAGTTCATTTTAAAAAATGAATCCAAGCCTCATTACATATTCGCTTCCTTACAATCAGACGCTGCAAAAAATATTTTGTTACATTATAACATAAAAAATATTGAACCTGATTCTATCCTGCTTTTAACAAATGATAAAGTCTATGAAAAATCCGAAGCAGTTTTGGAGATTTGTAAAAATCTGAACAGGCCATGGAACATGTTTACTGTTTTTAAATATCTTCCTATTTCTTTTCGGGACGCCATTTATCAATTAGTTGCCAGGTACCGTTATCGATGGTTCGGAAAAAAAGATTCCTGTACAATGGAGTTGAACGAATATAAAGACAGGTTCCTCCGTTAATGGAAGAACCTGCCCTTAAAATAAATAATCCCCTTTTTTTTGAATTCGACCGCTACGGCATTTATGGCTGAAAACCAAAACGGTCAACACAAATTAATCAATAATTAAATTTTGGAAATGAGTCTTTCCTCCGTATAAAGTGGAATTCTGACTCTTGTTTCAGCCCAGGCCAAAACCATTTGAGTTCCGTAATTTTTTGAATGGAAACCTATCGTGAAATTTTCCATTTTCTGACCCTTTACTGATGGTACCTCTATAGTGGCAACATTATATTTTGGGTCGTAAAAGTGTGCCCCGTAGGTATCGGTTTTTCCATTTAAAATTACGATCCAATAATCTTTGTTCGGTATGGTATACAAAGAGTATGTGCCCGCTTTTACAAACTTATTGCCAAACATTACATCACAGTAAAACTTAATTTCAGTAGATTCGTTGCTTCCTGTTTTCCAAATTTGACCAAAAGGAATCTGTGTGCCAAATACCTCATTGTCGCTGGCAGCAGGTCTCCCGTATACAACCTTAATTTGAGGTCTGGTCTGTTCTGCAGGTCTATAATAAACTATATCGTGAGGGTTAATATCTAAATTATTAAAGCGTTGAGCCTCCAATTCAAGATTGAATAGCAATCCTGTGAATAGGATCAGTATACTTCCAATTGTGTTCAAATTTTTCATTTTACTTCGTTTTACCTGTTAATTGAATTAAGACTTCGTATTCCTGCCTTTGACTTTCATTATCTTTATATGATAAGATTATGCCCCCTCAGAATCCTTTTTGTCTTCCCTTCTTTTTTCTTTGTTTTTCGGTTCAGTTTTACCAATGGCATAATTTTGATCATACCGAATCTTTGCCTCTGCCTCCGTTCTGATAATCTCCCTTTTTTTTGCTGAACGGTGATTGGCTTCATGACTTGAAAGTTCTAACATCTCATACTCGTTAAAATCTCTTGAACTAATCAATTTTATGACATTGGTATCTGAATCCTTAATGATGGTTATTGCCTCATCCCCATTTGGGAAGGTTGTGATCCTTGAGTTCTTGATCTTTGATTCATTTTGAGCGAATCCGTTATAGGCTATAAACAACATTATTATCTTTAAAATATATTTCATATAATTTTTACATGGTTCTCCAGCGCAGTCTACTGAATGGTAGAATTTTGTTCCTCATTTCCTAATCCATTTGAAATTGTTATATCCGAAGTGATAACAAAATCTTCAGTATAAACTTTTAAGGTATAGGTTCCATCTTCAAACTTGTTCTTATCTATGTTACAAACCTTCCCCTGGTTGTCAGATCCATGTACAAGCTCATGATTCGACGTCTCGAGAATTTCATACTTATAAAATTCGTCAGCTGAACTTAATTTAAGGTTGTCAGACGCTGAATTATCTGTAATGGTTATTGCCTCTTCTCCGTTAGGAAAGGTCGTAACATACTTGGTTAACTTTTCAGACTGTTTGTTTGTTTCTTGGGCAATTCCTGCAAAGCTTAGCAGAAGAATTGCGAATGTTAATATTGAAGTTTTCATGATCTGTATTTTAATGATTTTTTAATTTCCTTAGTTCCTATTAGCTTTCACTCTCACCAATTGTTATATCAGAGGTGATAATAAAATCATCTGTATAAACCTTAAGTGTATAAGTTCCTTCTTCCAGCTGAGACTTATCTATTGCACATGCATTTCCTCGATTTGACTCTCCATGTACCAATTCGTGACTGGAAGTTTCCAGAATTTCATATTTGTAGAAATTATCTGAAGAGGCAAGCTCTAAATTGGTAGATTTTGAATTATCAGTAATTGTAATTGCTTCATCACCGTTAGGAAACGTTGTAACATACTTTGTTATTTTCTCTTTTGAACGGGACTCGGTATCCTGAGCATATGTAGAAATTCCTACTAATGAAATGGCTAAAATGAATACGATCTTTTTCATGGCGTTTAGTTTTAATGTTTAATGGTTGTTTTATTTGATTGTTTAAATAATGTGGGAAGATAACTTTGGGCACTCTGCTAACTAAGAGCTTCTATTACCTTTTGTATCTCCAATTTCATAGTTATAGGCGTATTCATTATAGGTAAAGGCACCATCAATGAATTTACTTTCAATGTCTGTGGAGTTCGGATCATCATGTACCAATTCGTGATTGTTAAAATCAAAACGAATTTCATTTTCTATTGTACTGTCATTCAGCAACATATCAATATTGTCATCTACAACAACGTCATCGAGTACAATAATGTATTCCAATTCACGTTCTAATGACTCAGAATTTATTTGTTTTGATTCAGGAGATTCCTGTGCGAATCCTGAAATGCCAATAAGGCTTAAGGCGAGTAATAAAGTTATCTTTTTCATAATTGAAATATTTACGTTAATAATTGACAATTCAATTTTGCTTATTATTTCAAATTAGGAAAAACTGTAAAGTAGAAGATTTAGTGCTAGGAGAATAAGTTTCGGTTCTGGTTGAATTAAATATGAACTCTGGTTCAATCAAAAAGTGCGAAAGTAATTTTATCTCATATAGTATTAAATCTAATTATTTGTTAAAGAATATGATCTTACGTGAAAACCATAGTTCAAATGTAAGTCAGGATATCTGTATCAAACAATAGATAAAAATGGGAATTTGAAATATCCCTGAAAACGGTTAGTTTATTTATTTCAATCATTTATCTAAGTAAATGCTTGTTTTTCAGTTATTTACCCTCACTATAGGTATTTAAAACATCATTATTGCAATAACTTTTGATACAATAATTTTTTAAATCCAGCTTAGTTCATTCTTTGTGTTAGTGGAAAACGGTTAAGGTCAAAACACTAAAATTTCGTCCGTTTATTGAAATTCAGACAAAATTAAACCGGTACTTTTCTCCATTTACGAGAGATTTTATTTCATTGTCAAAACATTCTATCGCATTTTCGCAGCTGTATTATCAAAAAAAAAGACCCGATAAATCGAGTCTTTTTATATCTAATTTGAAAATTCTTAAGCCAGCACCTCTTGAACTTTGTTCGCTGCTTCTTTAAACTCAACAACTGAAATAACGTCAAGACCACTCTTATCAATTAATTCTTTGGCCTCAACTGCGTTGGTTCCCTGCAGTCTGACAATAATCGGTACTTTAATGGCATCTCCCATGTTCTTATAAGCATCAACAATTCCTTGTGCAACTCTGTCACATCGTACAATTCCTCCGAAAATATTGACCAAAATGGCCTTTACTTTTGGATCCTTGAGAATAATACGGAATCCTGTTTCCACTCTTTCAGCATCTGCTGTTCCTCCAACATCCAAAAAATTTGCCGGTTCTCCTCCCGACTGCTTAATAAGGTCCATTGTACTCATCGCAAGCCCCGCACCATTAACCATGCATCCTACGTTTCCATCCAGGTCCACATAATTGAGTCCCACTGCATTGGCCTCAACCTCAATCGGATTCTCTTCTCTTAAGTCTCTTAGATCCAGATAGTCCTTATGTCTGTACAGCGCATTGTCATCAAGGGTAACCTTAGCGTCAACTGCCAGAACCATGTCATCAGAGGTTTTCAGTACAGGGTTGATTTCAAATAAGGAAGAATCGGATTGAACATAGGCCGTGTATAGGGCCGAAACGAATTTCACCATTTCCTTAAAGGCTTTTCCTGACAAACCTAAATTAAAAGCTATCTTACGCGCCTGGAATCCAAGTAATCC
Organism: Flavobacteriaceae bacterium; assembly: GCA_020347545.1. Classification (GTDB taxonomy): domain Bacteria; phylum Bacteroidota; class Bacteroidia; order Flavobacteriales; family Flavobacteriaceae; genus Lutimonas. The sequence continues at coordinate 2,070,227 of CP070731.1, forward strand.
CGTTCCAGGATCAATTTCTTCCGTAAAAATTAAATGAGGGGTTTCTTCAGCGACTGTTTCAATATCCATCCCACCCTCTGTAGAATACATGATCATATTTCTACCTGTTGCCCTGTTGAGCAAAACAGACATATAATATTCCTCGGGTTCGCTGTCTCCAGGATAATAGACATCCTCTGCAACCAACACCTGATTCACTTTTTTGCCTTCCGCAGGGGTCTGGGGGGTTTTCAACATCATTCCAATAATGTCTTTTGATATGTTTTCAACATCTTCAAGACTCTTGGCCAGTTTTACACCTCCACCTTTTCCTCTACCTCCGGCATGAATCTGAGCTTTTATGACCCACCATCCTGTACCGGTTTCAGTTGCCAGTAATTTTGCGGCTTCAACCGCCTTTTTGTGATTATCGGCTACTATACCTCGTTGTATTTTTACTCCGAAACTGTTTAATATCTCTTTTCCTTGATATTCGTGTAAGTTCATTAAATAGACGTTTATGTTTGATACTTACAAAAGTAACTATTTAATCGAGATAGAATAAACCACGTTCCTAAATTTTTTTACTACGGATATTTATAGTTCCATCCATATTTTTCTCGAATATCCATGAATAGTTTAACAAATCTTTAAGACAGAATTCCCTTGCCCGTGCATACATTCGTTGGGTCAAAATAAGTCTACTATTCCTCATTTATGAGAACATTATTTCTCTTATATTTTTTAATATCGGTTTTAACGATCCATGGTCAAAACGAGAAGAAAGAACTGATAACCAACAGGGTGACTGAAGCACCTGTTATTGACGGAAAACTGAATGAACAGGTTTGGCAGCAAGCTGAAATTGCCAAAGATTTTGTCATGTTTGAACCAGGAGATGGCGATAAGGAACCCGAGGACCAAAAGACTGAAGTGAAAATCATCTATGACAATTCCGCCATTTATGTAGCTGCTTATATGTATGATCCGAATCCTGATAAGATCTTGAAACAACTGAGCGAAAGGGACAACTTTGGAACAGCAGATTTTTTTGCCATAGGGATAAGCCCCAACAATGACGGACAAAATATGTATGCTTTCTTTGTGACCTCAGGAGCAACGCAACTCGATGCCCAGTTCTCACCGGCAAACGGAGAAGATTTTAGTTGGAATGAAGTTTGGTTCAGTGAAGTGAGTTTTGACGAGAAAGGATGGTATGTTGAAATGAAAATTCCTTATTCAGCCTTGCGTTTTGCTTCCGGAGAGGATATGACCTGGGGTTTAAATTTACATAGACGTATAGAGAGTAGCCGTCAACATTATGTTTGGAACTATATAGATAAATCAACAGGGAGATTTACACAATACGATGGTATCCTCAAAGGGCTGAAAAATATAGATCCCCCTACCCGACTGAGTTTTTCACCATTCGGGTCATTTATTCTTGAAAGCTTCGATGGCAATACCGATACAAGCCTTAATTTCGGGATGGATGTTAAATACGGGATAACCGATAATTTTACCCTTTTCGCGACCCTTGTCCCTGATTTCTCCCAGGCAGGATTCGACAATGTTGTGTTGAATCTTGGCCCTTTTGAACAGGTCTTTTCTGAGCAGCGACAATTTTTCATTGAAGGTGCCGATTTACTTAATAAAGGAAACTTATTCTTTTCCAGAAGAATTGGTAATACCCCTGTAGGAAGAGGAGATGTTCAAGATAATTACGATGAAGATGAAATAGTCGATAATCCGGATGAGGTTCAGGTGATTAATGCCGTTAAGGTCACCGGTCGGTCTCAAAAAGGATTGGGTATAGGTGTTTTAAACGCCGTAACAGAAAATACTTATGCCACGGTGGTTGACACTATTACCGGAGAAACTTCAAAAATCAAAACAGAACCCCTTGCAAATTACAATGTCCTTGTAGTGGATCAGGAATTCAATAAAAACTCATCCATCGGCATTGTCAATACCAATGTTCTAAGGGAAGGAGATTTTCGGGATGCCAATGTAACCTCTTTGGTTATGAGCCTTGCCAATAAGGCGAATTCCTATAGGTTTCGCCTGGACGGAAGCACGAGTACAATTCGTGAAAATGACATGAATACTACAGGATTTTCCTCAAGAATGGATTTTGAAAAAACAAAGGGAAGCATCAGATACAACATAAGGCATAGATTTGCTGATGACAAGTACGATAAAAATGACCTCGGTTTTCAGCGAAACAACAATTATAACGACATCATGGGAAATGTTTCCTATCAGATTTTTAAACCCACAGAACATTTTAATAATTTCAGAGTAAGTTTTTTTGCCGGGCATTTTAGGAGATTCGACCCTAGTGTTTCCACAGGTAATTATATGCAAATAGATGCTTTTGCGACCAACCTGAAACAATATTCATATGGTTTGGAAATCGGAACGAATCTAGGAGAACGGGTTGATTTTTTTGAACCTAGAACGGAGGGAAGGTTTTGGAAACGCAATGGAATGTTTTCTACAGAAGGATTTTTCTCAACGGATTTTAGAAAAAGGCTTGCGGCAGAAGTTGGTCTGGAATACAGAAAGCGATACGGTACTGAAGAACAGTCCGTAGAATTCGGAATCTCACCGCGATTCCGAATGAATGACCGACTGGAATTTGGGTACGGATTTGTCCTGGATCGTAGCTTTAACCAACCAGGGTATGTGGATACCCTTGAAGATGAAACAATAATCTTTGGGGTGAGGCAAAACAATCAGATCGAAAATAGTTTTTCCGGTAAATATAATTTTAATGACAAATCTTCAATAAGCGTTTCCTTCAGGCATTACTGGTCAACAGTGGCCTATGAAGATCAATATTATCAACTTGATGACGACGGTTACTTAAGCCCTCATCCTTACGAAGAAAATAACGATGTGAATTTTAACAACTGGAACCTCGACCTCCGCTATGTCTGGCAATTCACAAGAGGCAGTGAGTTGGTAGCTTTGTATCGAAACACGATTGAAAATGAAAATGACCGGTCCTATCTGTCATTCGGCGAAAACCTTTCCGAATTGCTTGACCAGCCCTATGGCCATTTGCTATCGATAAAATTAATCTATTATCTCGACTACAA
>CP070731.1:2073409-2086744 GCA_020347545.1 Flavobacteriaceae bacterium
CACTGAAAAATGCGTTGGGACAAAAGAAAAGGCTTATATGACCTATCAGAATTTTCCCAAAGACGTTGAAAAAGGTGAAAAAATACTTGTAGATGACGGAAAACTACTCTTTGAGGTTATTGATACAGACCGTGACTCTATTGTCAATGTAAAAGTCCTTCGAGGAGGACCCTTAAAGTCCAAAAAAGGGGTTAACCTGCCAAATACTAAAATTTCACTACCGGCTTTAACAGAGAAAGACATAAAAGATGCGAAATTTGCCATTGAGCAGGAAGTAGACTGGATTGCTCTTTCTTTTGTGCGAACTCCCGAAGACCTGGTGAAACTTAGTGATCTCATCAAGGAAAAGTCAAGCTATAAGATTCCGATCATCGCAAAAATTGAAAAGCCTGAAGCGGTTGACAATATCAATCATTTGACATCGTATTGTGATGGCTTGATGGTTGCCAGAGGTGATCTCGGGGTTGAAATTCCGATGCAAAAGGTTCCTATCATTCAAAAGATGCTTGTGAGAAAAGCCAAAGAAGCCAGGATTCCGGTTATTATTGCAACTCAGATGATGGAATCTATGATCACCAGTCAGATTCCTACCAGAGCCGAGGTGAACGATGTGGCAAACTCTATTATGGACGGAGCAGATGCTGTAATGTTGTCAGGAGAAACTTCTGTAGGAGAATTTCCGGTCGAAGTGATCCAGGCAATGAGAAGCATTATTGTGAGCGTTGAAGATTCAGAATTGATCGAGGGATATGTTCAAGGAGTAAATTGCATCAATGAAAGATATATTTCAAAAGCGGTTTGTAGCAATGCTGCCAAACTTGCTGATGAAATTGAAGCAGCAGCCATAACAACCCTTACAAATAGTGGATACACCGCGTTTCAGATTTCGGCAAGAAGGCCAAAATCAAATATCCTTGCATTTTCTGATAATCCGCGAATACTTGCCCAACTGAATTTACTTTGGGGAGTGAAGGCTCAGTTTTATGACAAAATGGTAAGTACGGATGAAACGGTTGAAGATCTGAACAACATAACATTAGAAAGAGGCTATGCAAGTAAAGGTGAATTTGTGATTAACCTGACTTCTATGCCTGTTCATGACAAAGGGATGGTTAATACACTTAGAGTCTCTCAACTTTAAGATTTTATTCTGATTTATTGACCAGCGTTATTCCATCCAATATGAGCTGCTGTATGGATTGATCTGTAAAATTTTGTTTAAGATAGTTCTCTATCCTTTCTCTTTGCGAAGAATTAATGGAGGCATCGAGCAATTCATAAATTTCCAGAGCCAACAACCAATCCTGAGGATATTTCAACGCGACGGAGTCAAATATCTTTATTAAGTACTTCTCATCGTTGCGTTTTTGAGTCCTGTAATCTCGAACTTGTCGATATAGATCAAACAAGGCCATTTCATTTTCTGAATATTTAATCTTATGCGTTTTTTCTTTAGGGACTTCAAACTGTTGTCCAAAGGAGTTTGGGTCAGCGATTCCCGAAAAAGCCGACACAACCGATTCTCCCACGGCCATATCATAGATACCCCAATCCGGATGAAATAAAACCTCATCCTTAAAAGTAACCCTGCAATTCCTGAATGAAATCAGAATGATCTTTCCCTGAAGGTTTCTTTTTCCCGTAATTATTTCACCCTCCACTATAATTCCTCCTTCAAATTTCAAGCGTGTTTTTCTTCCTTCATAAATTCCGTAGGCCTCAAGATCGGTCGGGGACATGTTCTCAATAGGAAGATTGATGCCATGAAGCTTCCCAACAGGTGATCCAAAGCCTTCAAAATGATAGCTTTTATCATGTCCGATTAATTCTTTGTTCTTATAAGCCAAGGCAGTAGGCCCGGTTGTTTTGATATATATCGGCCTGTAATTTTCATCAGCGATAACCTCCGAAAATTTACCGGAAATCTGTATTCCTGTGCTTAGCTCAATCGTTCCAAAGTTCTTTGACTCTATCAGCTTTTGAACCCCTTTTAATCCTCCGTTTCTCAGGGCCATCGAATTTGCATATTCTTCGAGAACAAAACTAAGATGTGCAAAATCGGGAGTAACAAATAATTGCGGCTGTGGTTTAGTGATATCAAACTCCATATCTGCAGCGGCAATCGTATAAGGTATTTTCTTTACTTTTTCTCCCATGCACCATTTACTCTCACCGATAGACGACAATAAGCCAGCGCCGTAAATTTTAGGTTTGTCAAGGGTCCCGATCAAACCGTATTCAACAGTCCACCAATGCATATTTCTTATTCCTGCCATTTCACTGGGATCCCCCATGTTTTTGGAAATAAAATCAATGCGTTCTTCAGCCTCACTTATTTCAGAATCCAGCGTTGATGGATCCTCTTTTATAATGGACAAATGCCTGATTGCCTCATACAATTCAAAATCCTTGGAAGACGATATGGCCTTGGCCCCAATTTCTCCAAACCTACGGAGATATTCAGCGTATTCCGGGTTCGCAATAATTGGTGCATGCCCCGCAGCCTCGTGTATAATGTCAGGCGCCGGGGTATATTCAATATGGTCAATGGTTCTTATATCTGCCGCAACCACCAATGTATTATAGGCCTGAAACTCCATAAAAGCATTTGGAGGTATAAACCCATCCACTGAGACTGCCGCCCATCCAATATCTTTAAGAATACGGTTCATACCCTCCATTCTGGGTATTTCCTCAATTGAGATTCCCGCCATTTTTAGACCAGGGATGTAGGATTCATGGGCAACCTTGGATAAATAATCCATGTTTTTCCGCATGACATATCTCCAAACCGCCTGATTCTGGAACGTATATTCATCATAAGGTTGTTTTACAATAAAGTCTCGTAAATGATAAGGAAGTTTATCTAAAACCCTATTTGACATATATTCTCTTTGCATAACTTGGCTTTTTGTAAAGTTATGGATTTTAAAAATTATAGAATCGGGTGAGCTCAATCTTTGAAGCGTCATATAGGTACTATTTTGAACTTTATACTGAAGTAAAAAGAATTCTAAAAAAGCTTGAAATAATGAGATTTTCAAATTCAATTTTCTCTAAATTAGCCGGAAGGCAAATTCATATCCATGATCAAATACATACTCCTGGTCTTACTACCTCTCACTCTTTTGGGACAAAGACAAACCATTGACAAAGGCTTGTTCGAATCTTATGATTTGTACAAGGAAGAATCATTATTAAACAGAAGGTTCAAACACGATGTAATAAGTAACCTCATCGATTCACTTCAAGGCCAAAAAGGCATAGAGATTTCAGGCCTTGGACATTCAATACAAGGGAGAAGTATTTCAATGATCAGCTTGGGAAACGGCGAGACACAAATACTTTTATGGTCCCAGATGCACGGTGATGAATCTACAGCCACAGCTGCCATTTTTGATATTGTCAATTACTTAAAATCTAACAAGTCACTTTTACAAAAAATCAGGGTCCATTTTATCCCAATGCTCAACCCTGACGGGGCTGAACTGTTCTCCAGAAGAAATGCCATTGGTATCGATATCAACAGAGATGCCCTTAACCTGCAGTCTCCTGAATCTCTAATTTTAAAAAGAGTAAGGGACAGCATTAATCCGGATTTTGGTTTCAATTTGCACGACCAAAGTAAATTTTACAATGCAAAAAACACGGATAGCCCAGCGACAATTTCATTTTTAGCGCCGGCTTTTAACATTAGCAAAGACATCAATGAAACAAGAGGTAATGCCATGAGGGTCATTGTAAAAATGAATACCGTTTTACAAAGGTATATCAGGGGCCAGGTGGCGCGATATAACGACGAGTTCGAGCCAAGAGCCTTTGGAGATAATATTCAAAAATGGGGAACAAGCACAATTCTAATCGAGTCAGGAGGTCAATACAATGATCCTGAAAAACTGGAAATCAGAAAATTAAATTTTATAGCCATTCTTTCCGCCTTTGAGTCAATTGCATCTGAGAGCTATAAAACGGCTACGCTTGATCAGTATCTTTCTATACCAATGAATGATCGAAAATTTCTCGATCTAAAAATTAAAAACCTTACATTTTCGTATCTCGGACAGGAATTTAAAGTTGATCTGGGCATCAATCACAAGGAAATTGAAAATGCAGATCACAGCGAATTTTACTATCTGGGCAAGGTCGCTGACATTGGAGATCTTTCCAATTATTATGGTTACACAAATTTGGACGCAGAAGGCTTCGATTTTAAAATTGGAAAAACCCATCCAAAAATTCTATCTGATTTTGAAGAATTCAAGGAGCTTGATTTCAAATCGCTGCTCAGTCAGGGATACTCTGCAGTAAGCATCGAAAATATGCCCTCTGAAATAAAATTCACGACCTTTCCAATGAATATCATCGATGTTAAAAATATACGGATTCCAAAAAATAATACTATTCCACAAAGCCCTTTAAAACTTGAGGGTAACCCCAGCCTTATTCTCGAAAAAGAAGGCGAGGTCATTTATGCTGTAATAAACGGATTTGTTTATCATTTAAAGAAGGGTGAAAACCATATAAAAAATGCAGTCGTCAAGTAGAGAGCATTTTCTAAAATTATAACTATTGTGAAACCTTTTTGCTTCATATGGATCATTCTTCTTTTCTTTTCTTCAGATCTCGAGGCCCAGTTATTCCAGGGCAGAATACTGAGCAAAGACAACAGGCTGCCCTTAGAAGGGGTCTTAATCAGCAATAGTTCCAATACAGATTCACTCTTTTCAGATGTCAATGGATTTTTTCAGGTAAATGCTCCCGGAAGCTATTCCTTTAGCAAAAACGGTTATTATTCAAAAAGTGTCCTTGTTGAAAGCGATAAATTTATATCGGTTCTATTAGAAGAGAGGCCGTTTGAACTGGGAGAAGTAGTCATTAAATCAAATCACTTTCAGAGCGAATTAAAAAAGATTTCCGCATCGATTTCAATTATTCCTGAAAGCCGGATTAAGAGTAATGACGGATTAAATTTCTCGCCTGTTCTCAATAGTGTTCCGGGTGTATTTATGCATAGTGGTACGCTGAATACCAATAGAATCACCATAAGGGGAATTGGCTCAAGGAATCTCTTCGGAACCAGCAAGATCAGAGCATACTACGAGGACATCCCACTTACCAACGGATCTGGGGAAACAACACTTGAGGACATGGAGCTTCAGGGTATTGCAAGGATGGAAATCATAAAAGGCCCGTCGTCGAGCTTGTATGGTGCCGGCCTGGGAGGAAGTATTCAGTTAATTGCTGACAAGGGAATGTTCGATTCATTTTTGATTGAGTCCTCCTATACTTTTGGATCCTATGGTCTGGGAAAATTTTGGTTAAGCTCTAATCTTGGAAATCAAACCAACTCAGCTAAAATCAATTTTTCCAGCACCAACAGTGACGGGTACAGAGAGAATAACAAGACGAATCGACAAAATTTAACCCTTTCATCGAATCATGTTCTCAACAAAAACAATGTTTTAAATCTTATTGGGAACTTCATTGACCTGAAGGCTTATATCCCGAGTTCACTGGATGAATCTGATTATGTCAACAACCCGAAAAAGGCCGCTTTCACCTGGGCAAGATCCAAAGGTTTTGAAGACTATACAAAATTACTCGTCGGATTATCATGGGATCATAATTTCAATGAAAAATCAAAGTTGGTAAGTAGTGTTTTTGGCGGTTATTTTGATTCCTACGAAGCAAGACCGTTTAACATTCAAAGTCAAATTATTGGTTCAGTAGGCCTGAGAAGTAGATATGTAAAGAACTCGAACTTCATTAACCGCAAACTTCAATGGACCGTTGGAATAGAAATCTTCAATGATAAGAGCCTCCTTAAAACCTATGAAAATCTATACAGGGATTTCCCACCTGAAACCGGAAGTGTCAAGGGGGATCTCATTAGTGAATTTGATGAAAACAGATTCTACTCAAATCTGTTCACGGAAGGAAAATATGATTTGACCGAAAAATTAATTCTTGATCTTGGCCTTAATTTTAATTATACCGGTTATGATCTTAAGGACAACTATAACGAAAATGAACTCAATAAATCGGGTTCCTATAGCTTTGACCTCATCGTTTCTCCAAAAGCGGGTATAACCTATCAAGCGGATAAGTTTCGAATGTTGTTTGCCACAGTCAGTCATGGTTTTTCTCCTCCCAAACTGGAAGAAACCCTTTTACCGGACGGGGTAATTAATACTGAAATTAAACCTGAAACCGGTTGGAATTACGAAATTGGAAGCCGTGGAAAGCTTCTCAAAAACAGGATCAACTACGAGCTTTCGCTCTACCTGATGGACATTGATAATTTATTGGTCCCAAGAAGAATCGGAGATGATCAGTTTGTGGGAGTCAATGCGGGGAAAACATTGCACAAAGGGGTGGAAATCACCTTGAATTATTTTATCGTTGACAACAAATCAGTACAATTAACTCATTCAAATTCTTTTAGTTACCAAAATTTTAAGTTTAAGGACTTTCAGTATCTCGATCAGGATTATTCGGGCAATGACCTCACCGGGGTACCGGATAAAACCTTTTTCTCGGAATTGCATTTAAATATTCCATCAGGTTTCTATACATTTCTTAATTACAGGTTTACAGGTAAAATTCCAATAACGGATGATAATTCCGTTTATTCAGATGCTTATCAGGTTGTAAATCTAAAAACAGGTTATGTCAAACGAATCGGGGATCATTTTCAGATGGATCTTTCTGTGGGCGTAAATAACATATTTGATGAAAAATATGCCTCCATGCTGCAGATCAATGCTATTGGTTTCGGCTCAAATGCTCCAAGGTACTATTATCCAGGATTGCCAAGAAACTATTATTCAAGTGTTCAACTACAATATAGATTCTGAAAAATCGTAACTTAGACTAAAATTCACAATCATGAAAAAAATTCTCCTCACCCTTTGCTGCTTATCTGTATTTCTGATCCAATGTCAAAAGAATACGGAATTCAAGAGTAATGATGATTTCAACTATAAAGCTGAAACCTATGTCGGCGATCTGGAAATTGCCTGGGGTTTCGAATTTTTGCCGGATGGCTCGATGTTGATCGCTGAGCAGGAAGGAAAAATGATTCTCTTCAAAGATGGAACAAAAACCCAGATCAATAATGTTCCAAAGGTGTATTATGACAATCAGGGGGGGCTCTTGGATGTAAAACTACATCCCGATTATAACGACAACGGATGGATCTATTTTTCTTATTCGGGAAATACTGAGGGGGATGATAAGGGATCTAACACGGTTATCATGAGAGCAAGATTGAAAGATAATACCCTCATCGACAAAGAGGTAATCTATAAAGCGACTCCTAATACAAAAAAAGGTCATCACTTTGGTTCAAGGATAGAATTCGATGATGAAGGTTATTTGTTTTTTTCAGTTGGAGATCGCGGAAACAGAGATGTGAATCCTCAGGATATAAACAGAGACGGTGGTAAAATTTATCGGCTCCATGATGATGGAAGAATTCCATCAGACAATCCGTTTGTAGAGATTCCAGGCTCCAAAGCAGCAGTATATTCATATGGGCACAGGAATCAGCAGGGAATGGCTCTCAACAAGAAAACAGGTAAAATATGGATTCATGAGCACGGGCCTAAGGGGGGAGATGAAATCAACATCATTGAATCCGGAAAAAACTACGGCTGGCCGGTTATTACCTACGGTGTAAATTATGACGGCAGCGAGATTACTGACAAAACAGAGATGCCGGGAATGGAACAGCCCATTCATTACTGGGTCCCTTCAATTGCACCAAGCGGGATGACTTTTATACATAGTGATACCTATCCAAACTGGAAAGGTCACTTGCTCGTAGGCTCTCTCAAGTTTCAATATTTGAACCTGGTTCGGCTTGACAATAACAAGGTAGTTTCCGAAGAAAAACTAATAGAGGGCCTGGGACGCGTAAGAACGGTTAAGGAAGGGCCTGACGGTTATATTTATGCCTCTGTCGAACAGTTGGGAATTGTTCGGTTAATGCCCAATTGATTGTTCTGGAACACACTCCGTGGGCGATAGATTTCAATGTCCGCCTTATTCGTAAAATTTAGACTGTTTTGCCGTTATTTTCTGCGAAATCAGCGGTCAAAATCTAATTGTTACGTATCTTTGCATCTGAATTTTCAATACCCAAAAAACGATGGAAAAAAAAGTTATTCTTATCATATTAGACGGATGGGGTGAAACCCAAAATCCAGATGTTTCTGCAATATATCAGGCAGGTACTCCTTATTTTGATTATTTGATCAAAAATTATCCCAACTCAAATTTAAGAACAGATGGGTATAATGTCGGTTTACCGGATGGTCAAATGGGGAACAGCGAGGTAGGACACATGAATTTAGGAGCCGGGAGAATTGTTTATCAGGATTTTGTCAAAATCAATAATGCGGTGAACAGTGGATCCCTAGCTAAGGAAAAAGCCATTACGGATGCTTTTGATTACGCCAAAAAAGAAGGTAAGAAAGTTCATTTTTTGGGATTATTGTCTGATGGAGGGGTGCATTCCCATATCAATCACCTCAAAGGCCTTTTGGATGCGGCCAATGATGCGAACCTCGATGATGTTTTTGTTCATGCCTTTACGGACGGAAGGGATGTTGATCCAAAATCAGGCCTTGGTTTTATAAAGGATATTGAGAACTATATGGATGGTTCTACAGGAAAGCTGGCCAGTGTATGTGGAAGGTATTATGCGATGGACAGGGATCAGCGATGGGAAAGAGTTAAGTTATCATATGATGTGATGGTCAATGGCGAAGGGGAAAAGTCATCAAATGCAGCAGAGACCATTCAGAAAAGTTATGATGAAGGAGTGACTGATGAATTCATCAAGCCAATTGTCATGGTTGATGAGCATAATCAGCCTGTAACTAAAATCGATGAAGATGATGTAATTATTTTCTTCAATTTTAGGACTGACAGGGGAAGACAGCTGACCAGAGTATTGACTCAGGAGAATTTTCAGGAGTTTGGCATGCATACCCGCCCCCTGTATTACGTTACGATGACGAATTACGATGATTCATTTAAGAATGTTTCTGTAATCTATCCCAAAGATAATTTAAGTGAAACCTTAGGAGAGGTACTCGAGAAAAACGGCAAAAAACAAATTCGCATCGCGGAGACCGAAAAATATCCGCACGTGACCTTTTTCTTCTCAGGAGGTAGAGAAGATGAGTTTGAAGGAGAAAAAAGATTGTTATGCCCGTCGCCAAAGGTGGCTACTTATGACTTAAAACCTGAAATGAGCGCTTATGACATTAGAGATGCTATTGTTCCGGAACTGGAGGCTCAGGAAGCAGATTTCATCTGTTTGAATTTTGCCAATACCGACATGGTAGGACACACCGGAGTTATGGAGGCTGCAATGAAAGCTGCAGAGGCTGTTGACAGTTGTCTTGAAAAGGTCGTGACAACTGCATTGGCAAATAACTATTCAAGCATCATTATTGCGGATCACGGAAACAGTGAAAAGATGATCAATGAAGACGGTTCACCAAATACAGCACATACCATTTATCCTGTACCACTCATTTTGGTCGAAAAAAATAAGGAAAACAAAATTCAAAACGGAATACTGGGAGATATTGCTCCCACGGTACTAGACCTGTTAAATATTTCCAAACCGGATGAAATGACCAGAAATTCCCTGTTGGAAGTGATTTAATGAAGTTTTACCTGTGCTTATGGGAAGCGTATTATCGTATAAGCAACAAGAAAACATTCTTTTTAACGTTAATAATAGTGCTGAGCGGGTCTTTATAAAGGCTTTTGCTTGATTAAAGCACTTATTATAGTTAGATTTGATAAAAATTTTGAAGATGAAGATTTTACCTAAAAATTCTTTACTGATTGCGGTTGATTTTGATGGAACGATTGTGGAAGATGCATACCCAAAAATCGGTCAGGCCAAAATTTTCGCTTTTGATACCTTACTCGAATTACAGCAAAAAGGACATCGCTTAATTCTATGGACCTATCGTTATGGGGACAGATTGCAGGAGGCAGTCGATTTCTGTAGAAAAAATGGTCTCGAGTTCTACGCGGTAAATAAGAGTTATCCTGAAGAAAAATTTGATGGAAGTATAAGCAGAAAGGTAAATGCAGACGTGTTTATTGATGATAGAAACGTAGGTGGACTTTTAGGATGGGGAGAAATCTATCAGCAACTTTTAAAAACCGAAAAACCAAAGGAGCACAAATTAAAAAAGGGCCTGTTTGGATTGTTTAAAAGCTAAATTTTACCCTATCTTTATACTTTAAAAATTCGTGTTTTTCATGGTAATGACTTTCCGAAAAGTACGAATTAAATAGAAGTGAAAATCGATTAATCAGGTGAGTATCACACCCCAATCAACTTTATATGAGGTCACAGGAAGCATTTACCATTTTTGATAATAGTATCAACGATTATCACATTGCAGACGACGTCAATTCCGTCATCAAAAATCCTTACGAAAAAGCTGATATCAGACATCTGTTCTACCATAAGAACTGGATTGATGCGGTTCAGTGGCATTTAGAAGATATTATTCGCGATCCGGAAATCAATGCAGACGAGGCGCTCGAGATAAAAAGACGCATCGACAAATCCAATCAGGTCAGGACCGATATGGTAGAGTATATCGACAGCTATTTTTTAGATCAGTACAAAAACGTAGCTGTAAAAGACAACGCGAAGATCAATACTGAAAGTCCGGCCTGGGCCTATGACCGCTTATCCATATTGGCTCTGAAAATATATCATATGAAAGAGGAAGCTGAAAGAGAAGATGCTTCCGATTCTCATCGTGAAAATTGTTCCTTAAAATTATCGGTTCTCATGGAACAGAAAAAAGATCTTAGCACAGCGATAGATGAATTATTGTCTGATTTTGAAAATGGCGACAAATACATGAAAGTATACAAGCAAATGAAAATGTACAATGATGACAATTTAAATCCGGTGCTTCGTGCTCGAAAATAATTTAACTCCTCCTAAACACATACTTATTTTCCGCTTGTCGGCTTTGGGTGACGTCGCAATGATCGTTCCCATTGTGCTGGCACTCAGACAGCAATATCCAAATCTTAAAATATCAATTTTATCAAGGGAGTTTTTCAGGCCCTTTTTCAAAGAAATACCAAAAATAAACTTTTATGCCATCGACCCGGAATACTTAAATTCGGGGATCACCGGCCTTTATAAACTATTTAGGAAACTATCAAAAAACGACATTGATGTTGTTGCGGATCTTCATGATGTTTTAAGAACCAAAGTCCTTAAATATCTATTTAAAATCAGCGGAATTCGCGCCGTGTCTATTGATAAAGGACGGGCAGAGCGAAAAAAGCTTGTCGCCCATGACCAAAAAAAACTGCAGCCGATAAAATCAATTGTTGATCGCCATGCAGATGTGTGCAAGTCGCTTGGACTTCCTATCGACCTTTCTAAAGTACAACTTCTCAAACAAAAAAAGATCTCAAAGGAAGTGTCTGAAATTACTGGTGAGAAAAAATCCCGGTGGATCGGAATCGCTCCTTTTGCGACCTATCAAACGAAGGTCTATCCTCTTGAAAAAATGAAACAGGTCTTGAAGGGCCTCGAAAATGAAGAATACAAGATCTTTTTGTTTGGTGGAGGAAAAAATGAAACAGAATCTTTGGAGAAAATTGCCTCGTCTTCAAAAAGCTGCTTAAATATGGCAGGGAAATTGTCATTCCGGCACGAGCTCGAACTGATCAGTAATTTAGACCTTATGGTGAGTATGGACTCTGGTAACGGACATATGGCTGCTATGTTTGAGGTCCCGGTAATCACGCTTTGGGGAAATACACATCCATATGCGGGCTTTGTTCCTTTTAGACAGCCCCTGGAAAACAGTCTTACGGCTGACCTGAATCAGTATCCATTTATTCCAACTTCGATATATGGAAATAAAATAATCCCCGGATATGAAGATTGTATGAAATCAATAGAAACAGATGAGATTGTCAATAAAATTCATCAAGTATTGAACGCAGGCTGAAAGATAAAAACTGAAATTTCAGGTGATTGTCTTTTTGTAGTATCTTTGCCGCATAATTTGGAAACATGATTAATATTAAGACCCTTGAAGAGATTGAATTGATGAGAGAAAGTGCTCTCGTCGTTTCCAGAACTCTTGGAGAAATTGCCAAAGTAATCAAGCCAGGTGTTACCACTTTGGAGCTTGATAAAATTGCAGAGGAATATATCAGGGATCAGGGAGCCGTTCCCGGATTTCTTGGTTTGTATGATTTTCCAAATACACTATGTATGAGCCCTAACGAACAGGTGGTACATGGGATCCCGAATGATGAACCTTTGAAAGAAGGCGATATTATCTCGGTTGACTGCGGTGCCCTGAAAAATGGTTTTTACGGGGATCATGCCTATACTTTCGCCGTAGGTGAAATAGATCCAGAAACCAAAAAGCTTCTGGAAATAACAAAGGAAAGCCTATATGTGGGTATCCGACAATTCAGAGCCGGGAACAGGGTTGGAGATGTTGGATTCGCAATACAACAATTTACTGAAGCTCACGGTTACGGTGTGGTTCGAGAGCTTGTTGGACACGGAATAGGACGAGAAATGCATGAAGACCCCGAAATGCCGAATTACGGCAGAAGAGGTAAAGGTAAAAAATTCGTTGAGGGAATGGTTGTTGCCATTGAGCCCATGATCAATATGGGAACGCATCGTATCAAGCAATACAGCGACGGCTGGACCATTAAAACAGCAGACATGAAACCAAGTGCCCATTTTGAGCATGACGTGGCCATTGTAAAAGGTAAACCGGAATTACTTTCCACCTTCCGGTATATCAACGAGGCTCTGGGAATAGAAACAGATGAAGAGCTCGAATTCCGGACTAAATAAGCTGCTGATATGAAGATATTCAAATTGGTGCTCAATACAATCCCACGACCCTATTTGATCAAGTTAAGTTACGTTGCCCGACCATTTTTATCCTTATGGTTAAAGGGGGATCGCTATACAGATCCAATCGATGGAAAAAGTTTTAAACGATTTTTACCCTACGGTTATGGTGTTCAAAGGCCTAATGTTTTATCGCCGAGTACGCTGTCTTTGGAAAGACATCGATTGATTTGGCTTTACTTAAAAAACGAAACCGAATTCTTTAAAAAACCACTCAAGGTTTTGCATATGGCTCCCGAGCAATGTTTTCTGTCCCTCTTCAGAAAAATGAAAAATCTGGATTATACCACAGCTGATCTGTATAGTCCTATAGTCGATATTAAAGCCGACATCCTTGATCTGCCCTTTGATGATGACGTTTTTGATATTGTTTTATGCAA
>CP070731.1:2086844-2100777 GCA_020347545.1 Flavobacteriaceae bacterium
TTGGTCGGCTCATCAAGTAACAAGATATCGTGATGCTGTAATAATAATTTAGCCAGTTCAATTCTCATCCTCCATCCACCGGAAAAAGTATCTGTTTTTTTATGAAGATCCTCCTGCTTAAAACCAAGCCCGGCCAAAATCCTCTCTGTTTCCCCCTGATAATTATATCCCCCTATAAGTTCATAGCGGTGCGAAAGCTCATCCAGGTCATGCATTAAATTATGATAGAATTCACTCTCATAATCGGTTCGCTCAGCGAGTTGTTTGTTTACTCCTTCAAGTTTAAGTTCTATGCTTTTTATCTCTTTGAAGGCCTGATAGGCTTCCTCAATTACGGTACGCCCTTCTTCAAAATCAATATCCTGTTTTAAAAACCCAAGACTGATGTCTTTATCAAAGGCCATTGAACCACGGTCATATTCTTGTTCGCCTGCAACTATTTTCAATAGGGTTGATTTCCCGGCCCCGTTCTTTCCTACCAGCCCTATTCTGTCACCGGCATTCAATTTAAACGTGATTCCGGAAAACAGTTCTTCACCTGAGAAAGAAACAGTAATATCGTGGGCATTCAGCATTATTCTGTCTTAATAAATTTATCTTTGCAAAAGTAATTGAAACTTATGAATCTGCAATGTTGAAAAAGGGCTCCAAACTGTACAGCGTTTTGCATAACAAATGTCCTCGTTGCCATGAGGGAATATTCTTTCAATATCCGGCGTCCCTGACCTTTAAAAATAATCTGAAAATTTATGAAAAATGCAGTTCATGTGGCCTGAAATACATGATTGAGCCTTCTTTTTTCTACGGGGCCATGTATGTATCTTATGCTCTGACCGTGGCCATGGCTGTTGCCATTTTTGTTATTTGTTACCTTTTAGGACTGAAATTGATACCCGCCTTTATTGCCATAATCATCGTTCTGGTCATAACCAATCCTTTTGTGATGAGAATTTCAAGATTATTGTACATTAATATGTTTGTACATTATCAGAAAAAAGGAAATTAAGAGAAATTGAGAATCATTTTTTCGACCTGAATCTATTGATATCCACATCTTTATCGAGCGGCAAGCCGTTTTCAAGAAATTGATATAATTTTTTGGCCATAAGGGGAGCGATCATCACTCCTCTTGTTCCCAGGCCATTTAAAACCGCCAATCTATCGTTACTTGGATGAACTCCCACCAAGGGTCTCCTGTCACCCGTTGTGGGCCTTACCCCTGCTTCATGTCCTACCACGGTA
The DNA here is from genome assembly GCA_020347545.1 of Flavobacteriaceae bacterium. Classification (GTDB taxonomy): domain Bacteria; phylum Bacteroidota; class Bacteroidia; order Flavobacteriales; family Flavobacteriaceae; genus Lutimonas. The sequence goes on from CP070731.1 coordinate 2,088,087, forward strand.
TAATCGCATTTGATCACTGTTTTCAACTTTCTTTCCAATTCCGTGCGCCCTTCAGATGTTGGCATATTCGTCTTGTCCTTCCAATTAAAAGTGGCCCCTACTTTGTATCTGTCTTCTCCCAAAGGCATAATAAAGACCGCTGATTTCAGCACATAGTTCAAGTTTAAATCAGGAGCATGAATGGTTATCAATTCTCCTTTGGTTCCTGTCAAGGGTAATTTGTTGAAAAATGGATTTTTCTTTAATCCGTTCCCTTCGCAAAAAACAATTTTCCCCGTCCTTAACCCCCTGTATTCCACATAGTCCTTCCAGGTAATAATGCTTTCATATCTGAAAGGCTCCTCTTTCAGCAAATGTTTCGACTTTAAATGATCTCGGTAAGCATCCAGCAATTCTTTGACCCGGATGCGGCCCGTATGCCTTAAGCGTCCCGCTTTAAAAGGGGCTTCTATATATTTCTGATCCACCTCTGCGAGCTCTGCTTCCATGTAGTCCTGAAGCACGGGCTTATCAGAAGCTATAAACCAGTTGTTCTGTTCCTCTATACTCTTAAATGTTCTGTAAATCGGCCACTGTTCATCATACAGACCCGAAAGTTTTTGTTCCAAAGATTTATAAAAAGGTATAGCCACTTCCAGTTGCTCTTTCGCATTCCAAACCGGAGTGAAGCGTTTCAGAATAACCGGATTATACATTCCTCCGGCAACCTGTGAAGAGGTTTGAGAATTGTCTTCAAAAACCACAAAGGTCCTTCCCTGTGCCTCCAATTCTTCCGCAAAGGCCAAACCTGCCAATCCCAGGCCTACTATGATATAATCTACCGATCTCTCCAAAAAATACAGGATTTTTTTTCTGTTGGGATCAAAGATAAGGCATTGAGAACGAAAGGCGGCAGAATAATACAGGGGTATCTGAAAATAAAAAAGCCCCTGCTTCTCAGCAGGGGCCTTCCTCTTATTAACTCAGTAATTAGTAATTCCACATATCGAGCTCCCTATCTCGAATGTCTTCTTTAAGTTTATCAGATTCTAAAACTTGAAAAAGTGAATTTCCCTTTATATATTCTGCAACATCTCTGTTACCATAAATATTCTCTTCTCTGTAGATGATCGCGTTAAACCGCCTTGCATTCAACAAGTGATCATATGACAATGGATAAGCTGAATTCTTTTGATTGAAAACTTTCATGTCATGAGTTGTATATCGTGCTCCAGGATACCACACCCAGAACAATTCGATCAATTCATCCTGTGAACCCTCACTATCAATGAAGTTTACATCGGGAGCAACCGGAGCAACTCCTAATAATCTGTATTTCAATTCACCTTGTCTTTTGTCAAAATACCATACTCCTTTGATCCTGAAACCTTCAATATCTCCAGCAGTGATATCTCTTCGGTCAACATATTCGTCAGTAAGTTCCTCACCGGCATTCAGTCTTTCAATACCTGCATCCGAGGTGTCGATTCTCGCCAATCGACCTGAAATATCTTTAAGGGTTAACTTATCTTCAAAATACGAATCATCGTATACATCTATAATCTCTCCACTTTTAATTCCTCTTAACAGAGTGTCATAAAGTGACCTTCTTGAAGAACTTATATTACTTGTATCTACCGGATAATAGAAGGGCATATTGATCTTCTCGTTGAGGTCTACATATTCCCACACTACCTTTGACCACAAGATGTCTCTGTCATCAATATAACCGTAAGGCAAAGGCCTGTCATTATCGGCAGCAAGCTGCTCTGGTGTTTTCATACCTACCTGTTCAGGGATCTGTGCATTCAGCAAATTTGCCTGCGCATTCATTGATCCAACAGAAAGTAATCCTATTACTGCTATTATTAAACTTCTCAATTTCATAATTCTATATAGATTAGTTTGTAATTTCAACATTTACCGGAGAAGCATTCTTCAGGTAATATCCTGAGTTCCCCACTAATTTTTGCTTGATATCAAATATGATCACTACGTCACCTCTTCTCGCTTTGTTCAATACTCTTATCGCTGAAGAATCGAATTTGTTCCCTTTAACGATAACGGTTGGCTGTCCTGGCACTTTGACGCTAAACCCTGTTGTATTGATCTTAAGATCGAATACGAAATCTGGTAACAATGAACTTATAGTCGCCTTTTGTAATGTACTTTTAGGCATCTTGATCATACCGTACTCACCTCTTACCGCAGCAACCGGAGCAGGAATATCTTTAATTCTAAACATTTGACTTGAAGAAATAGGTGTACCGTCAGGCAATTTTGCACTAACCGTAATTTTTACCTCTCTTCCTTTACCCGGAGCCATCACATATTTTCCAATACCTTTTACTTTTTTCAGACCAGGAGCGGTTGCTTTTACAGCGTTATCCGCAACACCGGGAACAGAAACAGTAATCGGATTCTGAACACCTCTATATACTACGTTCATCTTATCTGCTGAAATTACGGCACTATTCGGCTTTGCAACAACTGCATATGAGGTTTCAACTGGAATCTCAACGGGCTCTCCGTTTTCCATAAAGATGAATTTTCCTTTGATCTCGTTTTCACCCACATTTCCTGAAGGAAAATCTAAGATCGCTCCACCATCTTTAATGTTTGTGATTTCCTTTCCGTTGATCACAACTTTAGTAGGCTTTAATGACCCATCATATCTTCCAAGAACAATCTTTCCCTGAAAATTCTCACCTTGCAGTGTTGCAGGTGTATTAGGGATCAAAATCGCCTGGTAATTATTCATCGAAACATCACTCGCCATCTGACCTTGTAACATCGATCCTAAAACTTCTGATTCAGTTGTCTTAATGTCAGCCTGAATCTGAGTCATTTTAGTTATTGAAGCAACTAAAGGAAATCCTTTGTAATTGTAGTCTAACCAAAATCTCTCTTTTCCTTCTCTATTGGTTACTTTGGCTGTAGAAAATCTTGAATCAACATCTTTCTTCATACCTTCGCCACCTTCTCCAATTACGGCAGAAATTTCGCTTCTGTAGTTGTTCATATTATCCAAGAACTCTTGTCCGGCTTCTCTGTATTCACCGTCGTTTCCTTTAAAGAATTTCTCATCCAGAAACTTTCCTGAATCCATCGTTTGATAATCGGTTGGATCATCAACAGTAGACTTCATTTCTTCCTTTAAAGCTTCTAAATAGGTATAATAATTCTCAGATAATGCTTTGATTTTATCTGCTTTCTCTTTTTCATCGGCATACTTTTCAGATTGTTCTACCGCTTTAAGAGCCAGATCCTCATAGGATCTTTTGTTCCTGGCTGTCGCTGCGTCATTTGCCGCAACCAGCTTGTTGTCCATTAGTCCAAAGGCTTGCAAAACTTCTTTTGACATATTCATTGCCAACATAGCGATGAAAATCAAATACATCAAATTAATCATTTTTTGCCTTGGAGATTGCTTTCCTGATGCCATTCTAATTAGTTTTTATAGGGTTATTAATTGAGTTTGTTAAAAAAATTATAACTCTATGAATTTCTATTTGACATGGCTGATAGCATACCTCCGTAAACACCGTTCAATGATGAAAGGTTAGTAGCTAAAGATTCCATTTGTTCTTTCAAACGCTCTGCGTTATCTAAAGTTTCCTGATTCAAAGAAGCCTGACGTTCTGCATTTTCCTTCTGGATGATATACATACTGTTCAAAGACTCCAATTCGATGGCAGCCACAGACAATTGCTCTGCATATCTGTTCGAAGCTGCAATTGAATCCGTTGCCGGCTTAATACCTTCTGCCGCACCAGCAAAACTGCTGATACTATCAGATAATCTTCCTATTTTTTCAGCATCAAGATTAGCTTCCTGCAATAAGTCGTCCAGCTTTTGAGATAATAATCCCTGTGCGTCATTTGCTTCTTCTTTTGCTGTTCCTCCTGCTAATTCAGGATATACATTCGTCCAGTCTAAATCTTCTTCTACAGGTTCAAATGCTGATAATGCAAATACTGCTGCTTCAACGATCATCCCAATGGTCAACATTTCTGTACCTCCCGGGAAGTGAGCAATTTTAAAAAGTGCTCCTAAAATTACTACTGCTGCTCCCAGGCCGTAGGCCATGTTGAACATTTTCTTTTTTGCTTTAGATTGTGCCATAATTCTTGATTTTTAATTATTTATTGATTAAGCTATTTTATTATTCGTTTTATTAAATTCTTATTTATTTTTCTCGGTCATTTTTGTTCCCATGTAATCCTGAACCGTTCTGAATCCGATGTAGCTTCTCGCTGAATCACCGTATTCATAATCTCTGGTTCCTACTTCAAGGAAATAAGCCACATCCTTCCATGATCCACCTCTGATTACCTTTCTTTGGTTTACATCGTCCACTACGTTAGGATTGATTGTAGATCCTAAGTAATAAGATGAAGGGTTATACGCTGTATCAGTCCATTCCGAAACATTACCTGCCATGTTGTAAAGACCGTAATCATTGGCGTTATATGATCTTGCTTCAACAGTATACAAAGCTCCGTCTGCTGCGTAATTTCCTCTTTCTGGTTTGAAGTTGGCAAGGAAACATCCTCTGTCAGTGATCGTGTAAGGTCCACCCCAAGGGTACTTACCATATTCCAATCCACCACGTGCTGCATACTCCCATTCCGCTTCAGTCGGTAACCTGAAACTAGGTTCTCTGCCTGTTCCTTTTTTCTTACCAGCCAGGTAATCGTTTCTCTTTTGAGTTCTGAAGTTACAAAAAGCTTTCGCCTGACTCCAGCTTACTCCAACAACCGGATAATCGTTATAGGCCTGGTGCCAGAAATAATCCTGATGCATTGGGTCGTTATATGAGTAGTTAAAGTCTTTTACCCAAACCGCAGTATCCGGATAAACGGCCACTTCGATTTTCTTAAGAAAGTCTTTCGACGTTCCGTTTTTCTTAGCAGCACTCGCTCTGTCAAATGTCTGGTAAACATATTTAAGTTTTCTGGTATCAATTTTTCTTTTTCTCTCAACAGCTTCGTCAACCGGAAGGTAAAGACTATCCATTGCTTCTGCATAGTATTGATCAGGAAATTCATTGGTATTCCATACAAGCTCCACATCCCAGTTCAGGTAACGTCCTTCAGTGGGAGAATTTATATCTCCTAAACTTCCGTAGTTATCCATCATATATTTATAGTAGGCATTGTCCGTACTATCTTGTTGCTTAAATGCGTACTTTGAAATTCCACTGACATCACCTTTGCTTTGTTCAACAGGAGCTCCGCCACCTATTGCAGCCTCTTCAGCCAAAATAGCAAGTTTTGTTCTCAGGATAGAATCTCTAACTCTAAAAACAAATTCACGGTATTCACTGTTGGTGATTTCGGTGTCGTCCATATAATAAGGCCTTACAGTAACGGTTCGTGAAGGGGCACTAAAAGCTCCTGCCACATCCTCATCACCTTTACCCATGGTAAAAGCACCACCGGGTATAAGCACCATTCCAAATGGTTTTTCTGGAAAAAATTTCTTATTTGCCGAAACGCCCACTAACTGACCTCTGTCATTACCAGATTTACAACTGATAAGGAAACCGAAGACGCTTACTAGTAGGATTAGGGATAACTTTTTCATAATTTTTACTTTTCTAACAAGATGTTATTGTTACATTAAAACTTATTGATACAACTTTTAAATAGGTGTGTTGATTAAAAAAATCACATAAAATTCCACACAAAATCTATTCTTTTGTTCCCTAAGAACGTTAAAAAACCTAGTTTAGTGTGTACTAATTCAATTTTCTAAAGGTTTTTAACCATCTTTCTGGAATTATCTGATTATTCGCTGTTAAATAATCATGATAAGTACATGGTATTAACGTAGATTTATCTGAATTATTATGGCTGTAATGAATCTCCATCCACCATCTTTCACTTTTATTACTTTTGTAGAAATTTATAGTCTGGTCTTCAACCAAAACAATGTACTTTTTATAGCTTTCAACTGATTCCAGAGGGTACTCCTTGATTCTAAGATTTACCCCTTCAACAAAATACCACAACATCTGGGCGACGAGATGAGCGGTATTTTCTCGCTGGTCAAATTTGGGGTTGAATTCGTAAATCCCAAAGGATGAAACCTTATTACTTATTCCCGCATACCTGCTTATGGCGCATATCTGATCTCCAAAAAAACCATTGGGAACTGCGTTGTTATTTGCCGGTGCATCACTGATCCTTACGGCTCCCAGGTCAATACTTACGATATCGGCGTCTCTCAGAACAGGTTCAACCGAAGTAATATCATTTGTTACCTCGCCTAACCTGTAGGCATCAAAATACAGCTTGTCCATCAGATCTATCTCTTCCTGGGAATTGAAAAATGTCTGAAATCCGATATTGCTGAAATTAAACATGTTGTTTGGCTTGTCCATTACAATGTAATGAAGGTAATTATGAGCATTGAGCTTAGGATTCATTTCTCCCAGGTCAAACCTGTTGTCCACAGACACAATATTGACCGGTTTATTCAATCTGTCATAGGCCCTGTAACCTGCATAAGTAACATCCTGGCTCCCACCCATAATCACAGGAATAATTCCTTTCTCAAGTAATTCACCCATTATCTCCTGAATGACAAAATAAGTATCTCCAATGTCCTTACCATTCGGAACATTCCCCAGATCAGCGATTTGCATATGCCAGTTCCCGGGAAACATCTGATAAATGTATTTTCGGATAATCTCCAATCCTTTTCCGGTACCTATATTATCAACGGCACCGCGTCCCTCAGTTATTCCGAGAATGGCAATTTGAATATTTTCCAAATCAGGCAGTCCTTCCTGTTTAGTGTGAATTTTAATATTATTCCCGAGGGAGAGGTCAGATTGAAGTGCAGTATGGGCAACCGCAATTTCTTCCACGGGTAAGAGAAGCTCCAGACTCATATGATATTGTTAAAGATGAAATCGCCGCAATGTAATTAAATTTCCATTTCAATATGATTAGTGTTTACAAAAAATAAAAAGTCCTTTTAATTTTTCAATCAAAAGGACTTCCATTTATGTGCTTGAACTCTATTTCTTTTTTGCTGTTCGCTTTTTCCGAACGGTTTTTTTCGGTGCCTGCTTTTCGATAATGTTCTTAACCTCGTCCAAAGTAAGTGCCTGTGCATCAACCGTCTTTGGTAATTCGATTTTGATCTTACCCTTCAAAATGTTGTGCCTTCCCCACCTTGCTTTTTCAACTCGGATTCCTTCTTCTTCCCAATTGTGAACTACCTTCTCGATTTCCTTTTGCTTTTTTGCTTCTATAAGCTCAACAATATCGGAATAGGATAAATTGTCAAAATCATATTTCCTGTTCACATTAATAAACATCCCGTTCCATTTTATAAAAGGGCCAAATCTTCCAACTCCTTTTTGAACCGGTAAGTTTTCGTATTCCGCGATCGGAGCGTCTGCCCGTCGCTTCTCTTCAATGAGCTCAATGGCTCTGTCAAGTGAAACCGACATTGGATTTTCATCCTTTGCCAGCGACACAAATGATTTTCCAAATCTCACATAAGGGCCAAAACGTCCATTGGCAACAACAACTTCTTCTCCTTCATATTCACCCAAAGTCTTTGGCAATCTGAACAGGTCCATGGCTTCGTCAAAAGTGATATTGCCCAAAGTCTGATCCCCCTGCAAACTTGCAAATTTAGGTTTCTCATCATCCGTAACCTCACCTATTTGAACCATAGCACCGAATCGACCCAAACGGGCATAAACATTTTTACCCGACTCAGGGTCAATCCCTAAAAGTCTTTCCCCTTTGGCACGATCCGCCGTTTCAGATACATGCTCCACTGAGTCATGAAACGTTGTGTAAAAGTCCTTGATCATCTGCGTCCAGTTTTCTTTGCCTTCTGCAATTTCATCAAATTCCTTTTCAACATCCGCTGTAAAACTAAGTTCCATGATGGACGAAAAATTCTCCACCAAAAAGTCGTTCACAATTTTACCGATATCAGTCGGGACCATTTTGCCTTTATCTGCTCCAACCTTTTCCGTCAGGGTCTGGGCACTGATTTCTTCTTTTGAAAGGGTAAGCTCAGTATAGCTTCTGTCTTTCCCTTCTACAGATCCTTTTACCACGTATTCTCTTCTTTGAATCGTAGAGATCGTTGGTGCATAGGTTGACGGTCTTCCAATTCCTAGTTCTTCCAGTTTTCTTACAAGTGAAGCCTCCGTATAACGATACGGTGCTTTCGTATATCTTTCCGTAGCCTTGATATAGGTGTTTTCCAGTGATTCATTCAAGGATAGTTTAGGTAACATGCCTGCCTGATCCTCCTCCTCAGAGTCATTTCCTTCCAGATACACCTTGAGAAACCCTTCAAAAGTTATCACCTCACCATTTGCGGTAAAAATTCCTTTATTATTGTCGTTGGCTATTCGCACATTGGTTCGTTCCAATTGTGCATCGCTCATTTGAGAAGCCAGGGTACGTTTCCAGATCAGTTCATATAATCTTGCCTGATCACTTTCCACCTGTACACTTTTTGTGCTCATGTTGGTTGGCCTTATCGCCTCATGAGCCTCCTGTGCCCCTTTAGACTTTGTTGTATAATCCCGAGGATTGCTAAAAGATGCCCCATAAGATGAAACAATTTCTTTCTGAGCCGCATTCTTAGCGTCATCCGATAAGTTGACGCTATCCGTTCTCATATAGGTAATCAGACCTGCTTCATACAATCGCTGCGCCACCACCATCGTCTTGGCTACAGGAAAATACAATTTCCTCGATGCCTCCTGCTGTAAGGTTGAAGTAGTAAACGGAGCCGCCGGGGATTTCTTTGCCGGCTTTGTTGTCAGGTCTTCAATTGAGAATTCAGCACCTTTACATGATTCTAAAAATGACTCCGCCTCTTCCCTGGTTTTAAAGTTCTTGGGAAGTTTTGCCTTAAACTTTTTTCCATTCTTATTAATGAATTCTCCAACCACCCGGTAAGATGCTTCGGGAACAAAATCTTCGATTTCTCTTTCGCGCTCAACAATAAGTCTTACAGCTACCGACTGAACCCTTCCTGCTGACAGGCCTCCTTTCACTTTCTTCCACAATACCGGAGAAAGTTCATATCCCACCAATCTGTCCAAAACCCTCCTGGCCTGTTGTGCGTTGACCAGATTATAATTGATACTTCTCGGATTCTCGATAGCTTTGAGAATTGCCTTTTTGGTTATTTCATGAAATACGATTCTCTTTGTATTCTCGTCCTTTAATTTTAGCTGCTCAAACAAATGCCAGGCAATAGCCTCCCCCTCTCGGTCCTCATCACTGGCCAACCAGATGGTGTCTGCCTTCTTAGCAAGGGTTTTTAACTTTTTGACTACAGCTTTTTTATCCGTAGAGACCGTGTAATTTGGTTTAAAATCACCATCAACATTAACCCCAAGCTCCTTGGACGGCAGATCTGCGATATGACCAAAACTCGATTCTACTACAAAATCTTTTCCTAAAAATTTTTCAATGGTTTTGGCTTTGGCAGGCGACTCTACGATGACTAAATTCTTCGACATTCTTATCATTTTTATGATGGTTTCAGCATAAATATGAGGTAATATTACCTCTTCTGAACACCCCATTTCGAGATTGCAAAAGTATATAGAAAATTTTAAATCAGAATTTTTCTGCGTAAAAAACAGGTTTTCAGTGTGTTTTTTTAATTCTATCAGATCGTATTTTTTCTGTCAAAATGTCATAAAAACAAAAATTGATTGTATCTTTGCCAACCCCAAAAAAAATGAAAATGGCAAGTGAAAACATCATAGAGGAAAAAAAGCAGGGACAGGCGCTGGTAACTGAAAATAAGGAGGGTAATAAGAAGAAACTCTTTATTGAAAGTTATGGGTGTCAAATGAATTTGAATGACAGTGAGATTGTTGCTTCCATACTTGCCGAAGAAGGTTTCAACACCACTCCGTTGCTGGAAGAAGCCGATCTTGTTTTGGTGAATACCTGCTCAATAAGAGAAAAAGCAGAACAGACCATTCGCAAAAGGCTTCAAAAATACAATCGTGTGAGGCGTATTAATCCCGACATGAAAATTGGAGTGCTGGGCTGCATGGCAGAAAGGCTTAAGACCAAATTTTTGGAGGAAGAAAAAATGGTTGATCTGGTCGTTGGGCCGGACGCGTACAGAGACCTTCCTAACCTTGTTAAAGAAATAGAAAGTGGCAAAGATGCCATCAATGTTATTTTATCCAAAGAGGAAACCTATGGGGACGTAACCCCGGTAAGATTGAATTCCAACGGAGTTTCGGCTTTTATTTCCATTACAAGAGGTTGCGACAATATGTGTACCTTTTGTGTGGTACCTTTTACCAGAGGCAGGGAAAGAAGCAGGGACCCGAAGAGTATCTTAAAGGAGGCTTGTGATCTGTGGGATAAAGGATATAAGGAAATTACCTTATTGGGTCAAAACGTTGATTCTTACCTTTGGTACGGAGGTGGTTTGAAAAAAGATTTTAAAAAGGCCTCGGAAATCGCTCAGGCAACTGCCATTGATTTTGCCAAACTTCTTGAAATGGTGGCCTTGGAGGTCCCGCAGATGAGAATTCGATTTGCTACCTCAAATCCTCAGGATATGAGTATTGATGTGCTGCACAGCATGGCCAAATACGATAATATCTGCAAATACATTCATTTACCGGTTCAAACAGGAAGTACAAGGATGCTTGAAAGAATGAACCGACAACATACCAGGGAGGAGTATATGGAACTGATAGACAACATCAATCGAATTATACCTGATTGTGCGATCTCCCAGGACATGATCACCGGTTTTTGCGGGGAAACAGAAGAGGATCATCAGGATACGCTTTCCCTGATGGAATATGTCAAATATGATTTTGGATTTATGTTTGCCTATTCTGAGCGCCCGGGAACTCCTGCCGCAAAAAAAATGGAAGACGATGTACCCATGGAGGTTAAGAAAAGGCGATTATCTGAAATCATCAACCTACAGCAAAAACACGGTCTTTACAGGATGCAGCAATTTGTGGGGAAAACTGTGGAAATTTTGATCGAAGGAGATTCGAAAAAATCTTCTGAGCACTGGATGGGAAGAAATACACAAAATGCAGTTGCAGTATTTCCGAAGGGGGAAGAAAAAATTGGAGACCTGGTCATGGTAAAGATAGATGACTGTACCTCTGCGACTTTGATCGGAACAAGGGTATCTTAAGAAATAACTGGCTATCCGTGGTTATAAACACTTTGGGATACGCCGTAAAATAGAATGTTATGGATTCATTACAAAGTATTAAACAACGTTTTGGAATCATTGGCAATAACAACCAGTTAAACCTGGCCCTGCAAAAGGCAATGCGCGTGGCACCGACTGACATCTCCGTTCTGGTAACAGGAGAAAGCGGGGTAGGTAAAGAAGTCATTCCCAAAATTATTCACAACCTCTCCCATAGAAAACACTCCAAATATATTGCTGTAAACTGTGGTGCCATACCCGAAGGAACTATTGACAGTGAGTTATTTGGCCATGAAAAAGGATCCTTCACCGGAGCTTCTCAAACCAGAAGCGGGTATTTTGAGGTAGCAGATGGAGGAACTATTTTCCTTGATGAAGTTGGTGAACTTCCCCTGACGACTCAGGTTAGGTTGCTAAGGGTCCTTGAAAACGGAGAATTTCTTAAGGTGGGTTCTTCAAAAGTACAGAAAACGGATGTCAGAATCGTGGCCGCTACTAATTTGGATATGTCTGAAGCCATTCAAAAAGGGAAATTCAGAGAGGATTTGTACTACCGTCTCAGTACCGTGGAAATTTTTCTTCCTCCTCTCCGAAACAGGCCGGATGATATTCACCTTTTGTTTAGAAAATTTGCTTCGGACTTTGCTCAGAAATACAATATGCCCACCATAAGGCTGGATGAAGAGGCGATCGAAGTTCTTGTTTCCAACCAATGGAAGGGAAATATCAGGCAACTAAGAAACCTTACGGAACAAATATCTGTGATTGAACAAAACAGAAACATTACAGCTCCGATCTTACGATCCTATCTTCCAGATTATAACCAAAATCTTCCTGCGCTTGTATCAGAGAGCAAGCGGGAAAGTGATTTTGCCAACGAAAGAGAAATTCTTTATAAGATTCTTTTCGATATGAGAAATGATATAACGGATCTCAAAAAGCTGACGAAGGAATTATTAAATGAAGATTCAGCGCAATCAGAAAAAAGTACTCAGGTCCTCATTGACAAAATTTACGGAAAAAGCGCTTCTGAAGAAGACGCACCAACACTGGAGATTATTTCCAATGAAAAAAGAGATTCCTTCGAGCCGAATCCTGAAATAGTGTCTTTTGATGATGCAGAAACCGTTGAGGAAACATTATCTCTCCAGGAAAAGGAAGTAGAAATGATCAAACAGGCCCTCGAGAGAAATAAAGGAAAAAGAAAGTTAGCGGCAAAAGAATTAGGGATTTCAGAAAGAACACTTTACAGAAAAATAAACCAATATAATTTGTGATTTCGATGCTTAAATTGTTTATTTGCCTTACAGGCGGCTTTTATAATTACAAGTCCCGGCATGGGAACACAGTCATTTAGATCATGAAAAAAATTCTACCGGTTTTCACCTTTATCTTTTTGTTTATACCACTGGCTTGCGGAAGCTATTCATTTACCGGGGGAAGTACAGGGGATGCGGAAACGATACAAATTGATTATTTCCCCAATACGGCTGTTTTGGTTGAACCT
>CP070731.1:2100877-2109437 GCA_020347545.1 Flavobacteriaceae bacterium
CCCTGAATCCATTGGAAAGATTCTTCATCAAGGCGATTGATCAGTTTTCTCTTTATTTTATGGAATTGGGGTATTCCTCCGTTCTGCATCATCAAAAATTCCTTGTATTGAAAAGGATGGCTATTCTCAATCGAAACGCTCCCCTGTGTTGCAGCTCTGATATGGGCCAATAGACAGTTTGTCTTTATCATTGAAGCATTATAGGACAGATTCTCATCATTCCAGGCCGGGCGAATCGACCTGAACAGCGCAGGCTCTTTCCTTCTGAAATGATTATACCATCCAATTCCAAAGCCATCTCCATTAACTGTCATATCTGACTCAAGAGCATGATAACTTTGCTTCATCAAGGAATTTTTAGGCTTGAGAAGCAACTCGTCCGCAAAAATTGGTTTACCGAGGTAAGCGATGAATCTACACATAAAATACATCCTTTTTAAATCTGACTTTATCCCACTCTTAAAGTTAGTGATTTATATCATTCAAATACTCAAAATATCAGCCCAATTCATTGAAAATATTTCTTCACTCAGAAATAAAATTGGATTCCCGATTCAACTAAATTGAATTTCCTGTCATCTCTCTTAGAAAAGAATTTAGGGCTCTCCGTTAAACAATATGTGCAATTCATCCTTTTTGGTTTGTGATTTTACATCACTTGTCATATCTTGAATGCAATTAGTCATGATATGATAAAGTGGATAATCATCATTAATCAATTACTAATTCAAAAAACTACAGACCTCAAGCCCAATCATGATATTGTTGTGCTTAAATCTGAAACTCTAACCGAATTGGTAACTATTGCTCTATTGTCAATCACAACATTGCTGGTGGTTCTGACACCTCTATTTATTATTTATTTATGGATCATCTATTCCAAGATTTATGTCAATAAATATCGCAGAATATTCAGTGTCAAAAAATGGATTCTCGGAAAAAGCAATCTTGACAAGCATGGACTAAATGATAAACTGCTTTCTTCTTATCGAAGAGATTATGCCCTGATGGTAGGGTTTGGATTATCATTCGTTGCATATGTAATGTCCTCCCTGCGATTTATCCATTCAAAATTTGCATCATTGTCGCAAGGCTTAAAAGAATACTTTGAATTTCCTTTTGTCGTAATTGATGAATTGGGGTTTATAGAGACTCGGGCTGACTCAATGTTGAATTTCGAAGAATTCTGGAGCCACATGCTTCTGATCGTAGTGATCTCAGGTTTATTTTTTCTAACCGGTTACTTAATTGGCTCCTTGATTGTAGATATTCGATTAAGTCGCGCGAAGAAACGTTCGGAAAAAACCCTAAAACAAATAAAATTAGTAAAGGAAAGTTTTGAATTAATTACTGCAAAAAAAAAACAGATTTTGAAGAAGGAACTTGAAAATGCAGACTTTTTCTGAAGGTTTCTCTGTCCTCGAAATTTTCTTAGCCAATTAAAAAACACCCCTTATAAATTCAACTTTGCTATTTTCGTTTATAATTTCGGTTACAAACCGATATTACTTATGACCTAAATAATTCTTATTTTAGAGGGAGCAAAAAATACGCCCTCAATTCTGATTTCAAATTTATAACCCTATGAAACAATGGATTATTAAAATTTCCAAGTTTGTTGGGATCACCGTTGTTTCGATTATTTTTTTAATCGCTGTAGCAATTGGTGTCGTATTTCAATTTGTTCTGACTCCCGATAAAATAACCCCTAAAGTTGTTGCCGCAATTAATAAGAATCTCGATGCTGAACTGAGCATAGATGCCATTGAGCTTACTTTTTTTAAAACCTTCCCCAGTTTTAAGCTTGAGCTTGAAAATGGTTTTATTCAAACAAACACTCCTTTTCCAATTGAAGAGGGTGCATCCGTAAATGATACCCTGATTAAATTTGATTACGGAGTAATGAGTGTTAATCCGATTGCATTTTTAAAAGATAAAATCAAGATCAATAAATTTTCTTTTGAAAACCCGTCAATAAACGCTTATGTTTCTCCGGATGGAGAGGTAAACTGGAATATACTTAAACCAGCTGACCTCAAATCTGAAGACAGCATCCCGCAACACGAAAAACCGGATGAAAAATTCGATGCAACAATTGATATTGAGGAAATTTCTATAATTAACGGGAAACTCGTCTTTGACGACCGCTACAGTGAAAATTATATCACCGTAGAAGGTTTCGATATGGATCTGTCCGCTGAATACAGTAATACGGAAATCGTTTTTAATCTAGAAACTCAGAGTGATAATGTCATATTGAGAAAGAAAGGAAATACGTATACCAATCAGTTAACTATGCTGATCAATACTGATTTCCATGTAAACAGAAAAACGAGGCTTATCAATGTAAAAAATGCAATCGTAGGAATAAATGATATTGAATTTGCCGCCCATGGATCTCTCAGTCCTGACGGGCAAAAAAAACAGATCGATGTGGACATTGAACTTGAACTGAAGGTGCCTTCTTTATCAACAATCGTTGATCTGATCCCCGAATCGTTATTTGAAAAATCAAAAAATTATGAGGCTGGCGGAGACGTCTCCATATTCGCGGATGTTAATGGAATCTATAGAAAAGGGCAAACACCTTCTGTTACAACATCTTTTAAAGTCAATAACGGATCCCTGGCCTACAGTGATAAACCAAATAAAATTGATTTGCTGGAAGTTGATGCTGAAATATACATCTCTCCTCAAATCCATACTGGTTCTCACGTTAAAATTAATCAGTTTCTCTTAAAAGGAGTTGGTACTGAGATTAATATTGGCGGAACCGGAGTTAATCTCTTTCAGGATGCAGATCTTGATTTATCAGCAACTGGAAAAATCGATTTTGAATCTTTAGAAAAAAGCCTTCCGTTAAAAAAGAGCCTAAATTTGGAAGGGTCAGGTGATATTAATCTGGAGGCTTCCTTTAATTTAAATGATATCAAAAATCAGGATTACGGGAAACTAGAACTTCTCGGATCCTTAAATATGGATCGAATAATCTTTCACAATGAAACGGATAGTCTGTTATTTAAATTGGATCAGGCTTCAATTCATGTCCAGCAGGACCAGAACAGTACACTCCTTACCGAAGCCAGTAGCAAAGTCAGAGCCGGGGAAATTATCATAAAGAATCTTGAATTTAAAGACAGATCGAACTCCTCCGGAAATCTTGATCATCTTGATATTAAATTCGCAACAACTCCTCTTAGAGATTCCACTAAAATAGCCACAATGCGATCAAGGGTTCTTATCGAAAATGGCAGGTTCAATCTTGGTGACACGCTTATGGCAAAACTAAAGTATGTTAAGGCTAATATTGATCTCGAGCCGGATTCAGAAAACCCCAGAACACCATTTGTATTCTCAGAATTCGAAATTGATTCAACAGGAATAAAATCAAAAGGAAGATTCTTTGCCATAATAGAAGGGGCCTATCGGCTCAAATCCACAAAACAAGGTAATAAATGGCCCATGTCAGGCCATATTACCTTTAATGAACTTTTTGGTTACACCCCTGAGTTTCCTTTATTGCTCAAGATGCCAAAAACAAAATTTAGCTTTAATCCTGGTGTGATCAGCCTCGATCATGCAAAACTTAAAATCGGTAATTCAGATATTGAAGCCACTGGCAAACTATATGAATTCGGGGATGCGTTTTTCAACAATCAACTCTTAAAAGGTGAGCTACAAGTTAGTTCAGATCTTCTTAATATCAATGAAATCGTCCAGGCCATTAATGAAGGAGAAAAATCAGGCCAAGCAGAGCCTGAAGAAATTGTTGTGGCAAGTCTCGAAAAGGAAACCAAGGTCGAACAACCCAAATCCTTTGTTGTACCTGAGAAACTTGACCTTAGCCTGAAAAGTAATTTTAAAAAAGTTATATATAAGAACTTTAACATCGATGACCTCTACGGAGTGATCACGATTAAAGATCAGAAAATTGACCTGTCAAATCTGCAAATGACAACTATGGCAGCTAAAATGACGACTTCCGCGGCCTATGAATCGAAAACCAAAGGTGTTGCCGATTTGGATTTTGATTTTAAAATATTTGATATCGATCTTTCAAAACTGACTGAATTGTTGCCTGTCCTGGACACCTTGTTACCCATGGTCGATTCCTTTGAAGGTAAAGTCAACGCCAGAATGAAAGGTAATTCCACAATCGATAAAAATCTGGATATGAATGCCGCTTCAGTTGACGCCATTGCACATGTATCAGGAACGGATCTGGTGATTCTCAGTGGTAAGACTTTCGAAAAAATGGCAAAAATGCTATTCTTCAAGAATAAAGAAAAGAACATCATTGATAAATTGGAATTTGCTATGATCTTTCAGGATGAACAGATAGAAATTTTTCCTTCAGTAGTAACTGTTGACAGGTATAAGGTGGCCATTGGAGGTCATCACAATCTCGATCTGACATACAACTATCACGTGTCGATTTTAAAATCCCCGATGCCATTTAAAGCGGGATTGGACCTGAAGGGCACCGAAGAGGACATGGACTTTAAAATCACCAAGGCCAAATACAAGTATTTGTTTTCCACAAAAGAAAGACAAAGAAAAAAAGCGGACAGCACGCTTATTAGAAGAAAGAATGAAGTGATTCAAAGCCTTCCGTTTTAAATATGAATTGCCCGAAAAAAAAGTACAAATCAGCTATTGGTCATTTCCTTTATGCATCCTTTAGGATTCGAATATTTCTCAGGGAAAATATAAACATCGCAAATGCGGCAATCCTCATTTTGGCAGACAGGTCCTTTTTTAGAAGCCATCCAGCATGGTTCCATAATCGAATGATAAGCATCACACTGATATCTTTGATCCAGGTCACAGGATTTAATAGCCCAACATGGGACAACAGATAAAAGTGCATTAATCCCTGCGATATTGAGCCCTTGATCTTTCAAATATTTCTTGATACTTTTTATTTTGAGAACATCAATCCTTGAAAAAAGATGTCTCTTTTTGGCTGTCTTAAAAGGTATTATCAATCCTTTGTCAATATATTGTCTTATGGAATGAGCCGGTGTTTCAGATAATTTGGAGGCAACGGCCAAGGTATAAAGCGGGTCGGTTATTTTGAAGGAGTTGTTATTATTCATGGTCATCCAAATTTTCTTTGCTGATTCTTTAATATTTCTCTGAGTTATAATTTCTTATTCGCTTCCCTGAGTCGATGTGATATTTTTTCCAACAACCTATAGGCAAGGGAAGCATCATTTTGAATCGATTCGTAAAAATTTTTTTTATCAATTGTTAGTATCTGTGCTTCTCCCAATGCTCTTACTGTACAGGATCTTACATCGCTTTCAAAGAGCCCCATTTCTCCAAAAAATTCAGATTTTCCAAGCTCAGCTATTTTTACCTCCTCATTATTGTTTTCCAGAACAACCTCAACCCTGCCCTCCTGTATTACATACAAACAATCTCCTAAGCTACCTTGTTTAATAATTACTTCTCCATTTCCATAGAGATGACCAATTCCATTCGAGTTGGTTTTCTGATGCAATTCTTTAGGAAAGACCACCGAAGAAAAAATATTTCTGATATAAGCGAAAAATAGGGACAAACTCAGGAATCTTTTGAAAATATTTCTATATCCCTCACTGCCCGTAAAGACATCCCATAACGCCAAGCTCATATGAAATTTACTGCGGTCACTGTTTTGCTCTTTTATTACGGTTCTCAACAGACCTTTTTTCAATAAGGAGTTCTTCTGAATCATCCTCGTGATAAAAAAGATAAACTTACCTACCCGATTATCACGATCCAGGTCCTTGCAAACAGGTGCGTAAACAGATTCCAGGCTCCTCTTATCTATCCCTTCAAATACCGCAGCTTTAGCTGCTGCTCGTCCTGTAATATAAGCTGCTCCTATTCCATTTTTATAAAGTTTTGAAGATGCAGAGTCTCCAATCAATACAACTCGATCAGAATAAGGAGACATAGCTTCTTTAATATTTATAAAAGGAAAACATTTACAAAGTAATGAATACTTCAAAACCATTGAATCCGGAAAAAGGGTTTTGACCTTCTCTTCATCCAAAAACCGATGGACAACCTCCTCGTTTATATCATTACCGAGTAATACCAGGGTCACAAAGTTTTCCTTCGGAATCAAAGCACCAAAAGTAACCTTGGGTACATCAAGCAGGAAAACATGCATTGAACTGCCAAAATGGGAACTTATATCCTCTTTTTTCATTGAAATTTCTCCTATGTAAGCGCGCGTCATCTTAGGTGGTTCAAATTCAGGACAAATCTCCTTAAACATATTCAAACTTTTTTTTCCCAGTCCTACACCACCTACAACAAAGTCGTACTCTTTGGTATCTTTTTCTAATTTGACTAAAACACCATTCTCTCCCCTTTCTAGTCCTGAAACCCTCTTGCGAATAATATTTGCCCCTTTTTTTTCACAAAGGCCGAGCAAATAATTATCAAAACTTCTTCCAGGTTGGCCTGTACAACCTTTGGGGCCGCAGCCTCTGAAAACTGAAACAATTCGATGTTCCTGGCTAGGCGTTTGAATAATCGCTTTTCCGTGCTCAATATGAAGTGTATATGAATTGATACTTTTTTGAATAACCTGCTTTGGAATAAGGATACCATCAACAGATAACTTCTGGACCAAAGATTCTGATATAATACCTCCACAATGATTGCATCCACCCGCCCCTATTTTACCAAAATTCTTGGCTTCATAAACGTCGATTGTTATTTGAATACCCAATCTTTGGGCAAATCCTAAGGCGTAATAAGTAAAGAAGCTTCCTGCAGGTCCACCTCCTATAACGGCAATATTTGAACCATCTTCTAATTCTATTTTATTGATAGATTGATGCTTCATACGGACAGGTTAAGAAAAATAAAGACCAATCAACTCATTGAATTTTTAAGAGCGGCAATTCTTGGGTTGACCGTTTAAAAAATCTGTATTGGAGAGTACAGATTTTTCACCATTAAAATTAAAGTAGAACATTTTTAATTTTTATGACATTTATCATAAAATAAAAACGCTAAATTGATTATATAAAAAATTTCATTAGACCGGAGATTTGAATCAATTTATTCATAGTAGAATCTATTTTGAAATCTAATGATCTGCTTGGTTTTAACCTTTTCTAAGGAAGGAATTATCGGAATATGTCCTTCAATCAATATATCTTTTATTAAATTAGAGTACTTTTTTAGATGATGTTACAATTAATCATCTATCACAAACCAAATTTTAACTTAATTCAATTAGAATCTATGAAATTTAAATCGAATCTCTTTGCCTTGCTATTTTTCTGTCTATGTTTTGCGAATGGCCTACTGGCTCAGGACCAGATTGTTCATGACGCAGAATTTTACATTTTGAAATCTCAGAATCAGGATCAGTGGAATGCCGAGGATAAGGAACTGGAAAAAAAACTCCAAGCTCTTGAGAAAAAACATGGTACCCCTCCGAATATTGTCTACATTTTATGGGATGATCAACAGTTCGGTGCAGTAGGTTTTCCACATATTCAAAAGGCTTTGGGTTACGCTACCCCAAACATGAATCAACTGGCCGATGAAGGAATCAACTTTACAAGAATGTATTCTGAACCTGCCTGTACACCAACCAGAGCGGCATTTCTAACCGGCCGCCACCCAGTCAGAAATGGAATGGGGGTAGTAGGAATGCCTCATGAATTTTCAGGGATGGCAGGTGAAGAAGTTACAATTGCTGAAGTACTTTCAGAGGCAGGATATGCAACAGCTCACTTCGGAAAAGGCCATTTGGGAGATATAGAAGAAAGTTATCTTCATAATCAAGGATTTGATGAAGCCCTGTTTACGCCTATGAATCAAATCACATCACTTTATAACCCTCAAGGGAATGCCGCAAATGCCATTCTTGGATTGCACCCCGAACAATACCCTGAAGATCCTTATCAACTTGATGATCCGGGATTGGTTCCGAAAGGTTGGGTTCAGATTTTAGATGGAAAAAAAGGGGAGCTGGCAAAAGAATGGTGTGGTAACAGCAATGAGTGTTACGATAAAATGGAAGCTGAGTCGGAAAAAAGAACCCTGGAATTTATTCGGAAAAACGCACAGGCTAAAAAACCCTTCTTTGTGGAATATTGGCCTAATTTCTTAAACTTCCTGTTACCTGAGCCTCAAAAATCATCGATTAACGGAGGTAAGGTCCCTAATGCTTACACCCGGCTGGATGCTTTTGTGGGTAAGGTAAAAGAAACGCTTCACGAGGAAGGAGTTGCAGAAAACACCTTGTTCTTGATCATGGCGGATAATGGACCAATGGTTCACAATCCTCCTCCGGGCTGGGGAATGACCGAAATTCTTTTTTCAGGTGGTAAAGGAGATTTTACCGAGGGAGGAATAAGGGTTCCCGCAATAGCCTATTGGCCCGGAACCATTAAAGAAGGTCAATTGGTGGGCGATATTGTTCATGTTACAGACCTCTTTACCACTTTCGCAAAAATTGCAGGCGCCGAAAAATACATTCCAACCGACCGAATCATTGATGGAATTGACCAGACTTCAGTTCTTTTAAACGGAGATACCTTTG
>CP070731.1:2109537-2127078 GCA_020347545.1 Flavobacteriaceae bacterium
GAAATTGCTGTCCTGAGAAAGATCGTAACAGGATTGGCCTTTCCATTGAAACTCGTAGATGAATTTGTTGATGAATCCTTGAAGATCAACCTTGATTCTGCGGATTTAGAATCCTTTAAAAGATCCATGCTTGACCTAATGCATCTAAAATAGACCTTTCGAACAGAAAATATCGACAATTTTAGGGCAGATATTGTTTTTTAGCGAAAAATTTAGATATAACTAAAAATATATTTAAATTTGCAAAAAAAATAGCATGTACTCCCAGGCAGAAGAGAATTATTTAAAAACGATTTATAACTTGGAAAGCAGGCAGGGCAGTGAGGTCAGTACGAACCTTATTGCGAGTAAAGCCAATACGAAGGCATCTTCGGTAACTGATATGTTAAAGAAACTTGCCGCCAAAAATCTTGTTCAATACAAAAAGTATCAAGGTGTTCATCTTACTGAACTGGGAAGAAAAAGTGCCTTAAAGGTAATTCGAAAACACAGGTTGTGGGAATCCTTTCTTGTTCAAAAACTTAATTTCAAATGGGATGAGGTACATGATATCGCCGAGCAGCTGGAACATGTTAAATCTGAAGTTTTGATTGAAAAATTAGATGCTTTTTTAAAGTATCCAAAACTGGACCCGCATGGCGACCCGATTCCGGATGCCCATGGAAGAACAATTTTGAACAAAACGGTAGTGATTTCCGCAATGAAAATAGGATCGGCCGGTGTTTTTGTCGGGGTTCGGGATTCTTCCTCGGAATTTTTGCAGTACCTGAACAAGAAAAATCTCGCTTTAGGGGACCGGATTAAAGTGATTGATATTGAACCCTTTGATGGTTCTTTCCATATTGAAACCAGAACACATAGATTGGTTATAACCAAAAGTGTGGCAGAGAACCTTTGTTTGAAAAACGTGAAATAATGACCTATAATCCATTAACAGCTTTATTATTATTTACAGGAGGCGTAATTTTAATTTACGTCTTGTTCAGGCCTGTTAAGGGATGGTTTTGGATATTGAGAAATAACTGGCAATCTAATGAGAAGACCTTAATCGAAGACATTTTAAAGCAACTTTACAGGCTGGAAAGTTATGGTTCGGAAACGGATATTACCGCACTTACCAATTATTTAAAATTCAAAGACAGTATCGTGATCGATGCTATCCATAAAATGTCGGTTAATGAGCTGGTCAAGGTGGACGGAGATCTTATCGGTCTCACAAAGGAAGGCAGGCAATATGCACTCAGGATCATAAGGGTTCACAGGTTATGGGAAAAATATCTCGCGGAAAAAACAGGCTTCGACGAATCTGAATGGCATGACCGGGCAGAGGAGATGGAGCACGTTCTGAGTAATGAAGAAACAGATGTTCTTGCCACTCAATTAGGTAACCCTATGTACGACCCTCACGGTGACCCCATACCGAACACTTTAGGAATGCTGAAAGAGATTAATGGGGTTCCTCTTTCTTCTCTTCAGGTGGAAAGTATTGGAAAGATAGTACATATAGAAGATGAGCCTGATGTTATATACAAGCAGATTCTGGCAGAAAAAATACACATAGGATCGGTGATACGAGTTGATGAGAAGAACAGTGAACGTATCGTTTTTCACGCAGAAGGAGAAGAATTCATTTTGGCACCTATTGTTGCTGCGAATATCACAGTTGCGGAATTGAAAAAAGAAACTGTAGAGGAGGGGACCTACAGGCTTTCAGGATTAAAGGAAGGTGAAGTGGCAAAAATTACAGGGATGTCTAAAGAATGCAGAGGAGAGAACAGGAGAAGGTTGTTGGATCTTGGATTTGTAAAAGGGGCTGAGATCAGGATAGACTTAAGTAGTCCTATGAAGAACCCGATCGCTTATAAAATAAAAGGAACCAGCATTGCCCTGAGAAGGGACCAGTCATCTAAAATATTGATCAATAAAATTGAATCATGAGTAAAAAATCAGAATCCGCATGTGAATCGTGCGTTCATAATAATGCCGACAGCTTGAAGAAATTGGGTGTAAACACTTCAAATTTCGACCATGTGCTGGCAATTGCCGGGAATCCGAATACAGGAAAGAGTACGGTGTTCAATGCGCTTACAGGACTACGTCAACACACAGGAAACTGGCCTGGAAAAACCGTTAGTCGAGCCGAGGGAGCATTTGTTTATGCGGATAAAAAATACAAGCTGGTTGATCTTCCGGGGACGTATTCTCTTTTGTCGACCTCACAGGATGAAGAAGTGGCGAGAAACTTTATTCTTTTTGGAAAACCCGATGTTACGATCATCGTTGCTGATGCCTGCAGACTGGAAAGAAATTTGAATTTGGTTTTACAGATTCTTGAGATAACGGATAAGGCAGTTTTGTGCCTGAATTTAATGGATGAAGCAGAAAGAAACAATATTCAAATAGATGTTCGAAGTTTATCAAGAGACTTGGGAATACCGGTAGTTCCAACAAGTGCAAGATACCAGAAAGGGATTCCTGAATTGCTTCAAACCATAGATGAAATTGCTTCAGGTAAGCTAATCTGTAAACCCAGACAAATCAAAAATGTACCCGAGAAAATATTAAAGGCTGTAACAAAATTAAGTCAGGAGATTGAGTCTGAATTTCCTGAAATTCCAAACAGCAGATGGATAGCTTTAAGGCTTTTGGAGGGAGATACAAGAATAATTGATGCACTTAGAACCGGAGAATTCGTTTAAAAATGGAAAATACATCTATAGATAAAATATTGGCCATGACCAATGAACTCCGTTGGAAGATAGGGGAGGATTTTCACGACAACCTTGCTGAAGGAATCTATGCCGATGCCTCTGAAATTGCCGAGAATGCCGTGACGAAGGAATCGGGCAGGAAGCGATTTCGTATGGATCGGGCAATCGATGAGGTCGTTACGAGCAAAATCTGGGGTTTCCCGATAATGTTCCTGCTTTTGGGGCTTGTATTGTGGATCACGATTGAAGGTGCCAACTACCCCTCTGCAATGCTCGCCGAGTTGTTCCTGAATACCTTGCATCCTGCTTTAAAGAATTTGGCAGCCGGGATAGGAATGCCCTGGTGGCTGGACGGATTTTTGATCGATGGAGTTTATCTTGCAGTTGCCTGGGTAATAGCAGTAATGCTACCTCCCATGGCAATTTTCTTCCCTCTTTTTACTTTGATGGAAGATTTTGGTTATTTACCTCGGGTAGCTTTTAACATGGATAATCTTTTCAGAAAAACGGGTGCTCACGGAAAGCAGGCATTGACCATGAGTATGGGATTCGGATGCAACGCCGCCGGTGTTGTGGCCACAAGAATAATTGACAGCCCAAGAGAACGGTTGATCGCTATAATTACCAATAATTTCTCCCTGTGCAATGGTCGCTGGCCCACCCAGATCTTAATAGCAACGATCTTCATCGGTGCTGTGGTGCCAGCTGGTTTTTCAAGCCTTGCCTCGCTGCTTTCTGTTGTTGGAATAGCAATTTTGGGCATTGCATTTATGTTTTTGGTTTCCTGGGGGTTGTCAAGAACGGTTTTAAAAGGAGAAGTCTCAACGTTTAATCTGGAATTACCGCCTTACAGGCCTCCCAGGTTTTGGAAGACCATATATACTTCAATTATTGACCGAACATTGATCGTTTTATGGAGAGCCATAGTTTTTGCGGCTCCGGCAGGTGCGGTTATATGGTTGATATCGAATATTCATATCGGTGATTTGAGCATTGCCGGATGGGCGGTTCAGAGTATGGATGGCTTTGGGATGTTATTAGGGTTGAACGGGGTGATACTTCTGGCTTATATCGTTGCCATTCCTGCAAATGAAATTGTAATTCCAACAGTACTTATGCTTACAGTTTTGGTGACGGGAATCACCGGAGGGGAAGGAGCAGGGGTTATGTTCGAGTTGGATTCTGCCAGCGATACCGCAACAATTTTGCGGGCCGGCGGCTGGACCCTGCTTACAGCGGTTAATTTAATGCTATTCAGCTTGTTGCACAATCCGTGCAGTACAACAATTTATACAATATACAAGGAGACGAAAAGTGTTAAATGGACAACAATAGCTTCCATTCTTCCAGTTATTTTAGGGTTTGTCGTCACCTTTTTAGTGGCTCAGATCTGGAGAATTCTGGCTTGAATCACGGGGTAAAAAAAACTTGATTATTTTGCAGGGGTATAGGAAGGAGGATCGTATCATTTTACTTACTTTTATGAAAAATAGCTTCAGTGATCAATCCTTCAACATTTAAAGTTTATAATGCTTCCGCGGGAAGCGGAAAAACCTTTACACTGGTCAAGGAATATTTGAAGATTATTCTTACGGATCCCAATGTTAAGTCGTATCAAAATATACTCGCCATAACCTTTACCAACAAAGCGGCTACTGAAATGAAAGACAGAATTCTTGAAAGTCTTTTGGAATTTTCAGTTTTAAATGAAGAGCAGGAGCATGATGGAATGTTATCCCTGCTGATGGAAGAAACGGGGCTGGAAAGCAAGGTTATAAGAAATAGGGCAAAAGATAAACTACAGGACATCCTCAAGAATTACGCTTCCTTTCATATTAAAACCATTGATAGTTTTACGAATAAACTGATAAAGTCATTTGCCTTTGATTTGAATCTGACTTCAGATTTTGAAGTTGAACTCGATGCGGATTCCATTTTAAGAGAAGCCGTGGATGAAGTCCTGTCGCAAATAGGAATTAACCAAGAACTGACCAAATTACTTGTTGATTTTTCCAAGGAGAAAACTCTGGAAGATAAATCTTGGGATGTCAGTCGTGATCTCTATGAGGTTTCAAAGTTGATTTTGAATGAAAATCATTCAAAGGAGCTCGAAGCGCTCAAAAACAAGAATATTGCAGACTTTTCAAGGCTGTCTTATAAATTGAGAAAAAGCCGGAAGCAACATCTTGAGACCCTAAAGGAAATTGGTAAAAATGCGCTGGAACTCATAGATCAAAGAGGAATTGAGCATTCAGATTTTTATTATTCACAACTACCTAAATTTTTCAAGAAACTACTGCTAAAGCCCATTGATAAAGATTTTAACGCCGAAAGCAGCACTTCGAAAAATCTTGAAAAAGGAATCTATTATACCAAGAATAAAAAGGAAGAAGCCAAATTGGCCATTGAGAATATTATTGATGAACTAACCGCTCTTTACGTGGAGTCATTTGCTGTTTTCAGGGAATATAAGTTGAATGACATGATTTTAAAGAACCTGGTTCCTCTTGCAGTGATCAAGACAATCAATCAGGCTTTGGAGGCTATCAAAACCAATAATAATATCCGTTTGAATTCCGAATTCAACCAGTTAATCAGTGATCATCTTATCAATGAACCGGCAGCTTTTATCTATGAAAAATTAGGTGAAAGATTTAAGTTTTTCTTTATTGATGAAATGCAGGATACCTCGGAATTACAATGGAACAATCTCATTCCCCTAATCGATAACGCCCTAAGCTCTGAAAATACGGGATTAATGTTGGTTGGGGATGCCAAACAGGCAATATACCGATGGCGTGGTGGTCATGCTGAGCAGTTTATCAACTTGTCAACAGAAAAGAACGGAGGAGGTGCCAATCCTTTTCAAGTAGAAAAAATCTTAAAAAATCTTGACACTAATTACAGGAGCCATAAAGAAATAATTGATTTCAATAATGCCTTTTTTAGTCATATCGGCCAGCAATTTGACCCCGAGGCTTACAGATCGCTTTACAAGATAGGGAACAGCCAAAAAACAAATAGCAAGGAAGGAGGATATGTAAGATTGCAATTTACCGAATCGCTGAAGAATAATGAGGAAAGAAATGAAGTGTATCCCAATTTGGTATTTGAGACCATTCAAGAACTTTTGACACAGTTTGATCCGAGTGAGATCTGTATCCTGGTCAGAAAGAAAAAGGAAGGGGCGGCCATTGCAAAATTATTGACGGAAAAGGGTGTTGAAATTGTCAGTTCTGAAACCTTGATGCTCAAGAATAACGCAGCTGTAAATTTCATTATCAATATGCTGCAATTATTTGAAGACGAGGAAAATGAGGATGCTAAATTTGAAATTCTTGAATTTCTTTATTACCATCTCGAGGTGAAAACTGAACAGCACGAATTTTTAAGGAGCATGGTAAAAATGAAGGCTAAAGACCTCTTTGCGGCCCTCAAAGAGTACGGGATTTCATTTGACAGGGAAAACTACAATCAATATTCAATTTTAGAGGGAGTAGAAGAGTTGATCAGGAGTTTCAGGCTGACCAGTGAATCGGATTCATTTTTGCAGTTCTTTATGGATTTTGTTTTTGATTATACTCAGAGAAAATCTCAAAAGAACGTCTCATTTTTAGCTTTTTGGGAG
The DNA here is from genome assembly GCA_020347545.1 of Flavobacteriaceae bacterium. GTDB lineage: Bacteria > Bacteroidota > Bacteroidia > Flavobacteriales > Flavobacteriaceae > Lutimonas. The sequence goes on from CP070731.1 coordinate 2,115,877, forward strand.
GAAAAGAAGGAAAAACTGAATATTGTCAATTCTGAAGATGTGAAAGCGGTAAGGATCATGACGATTCACAAATCGAAAGGACTTGAATTTCCGGTTGTGATATATCCCTACAACATGGTGCTTTATGAAGACCGGGACCCAAAAGCCTGGTTGGATAAGCTCGATGAAGAAATGTATCAGGGGTTCGAAAAAATTCTGGTGAATTCGGGATCCGCAATCAGGAACATTGGAGAATACGGAGAGGAGATCCATGATAAACAGCAAAAAGAAAGACAGTTGGACAGTTATAATCTGCTTTATGTTTGTCTGACAAGGGCCGTGGAACAATTGTATGTGATCTCTGAAATAAAAAATTCTGCGGAGGGGTTGAAGAACAGTTCTGAACTTTTTATTGATTATCTCAAGGAACAAGGAATGTGGAAGGATGAAAAATTGTGTTATGAATTCGGGGACATTTTAAGAACTGGTCAACAGGTAACAGATTCGAGACCAGCTGAAATTCAGAAAAATTTTATCAGTAGCAGTTGGAGGGACCATCAGATACATATTGTCACAAATTCAGAGTTGCTATGGGATACTGAAAGAGGGGATGCGATTGAGTACGGAAACCTGATTCATGAAATAATGGAATCCATCAAAACAGAGGAAGATGTCGAAAATGCACTGACAAAATTTATCAGTAAAGGGCTATTGGATCTTGAAATAAAGGAGGAAGTAGGGCAACTCATACGAACAATTATGCATCATCCTGAACTAAGGGACTACTACAAACCAGGTCTGAAAATTTTGAATGAAAGAGAAATTTTGACAGAATCCGGAGAGATTTTGATTCCGGACAGGTTGGTGTTTGACAAAGACAAGGTGGTTGTCATTGATTACAAAACAGGGCAGCCCAATGCCAGTCATAATTTGCAGGTTGAGAATTATGCCTCAGTACTGGGCAAAATGAATTATCAGGTTAAAGAAAAAATTCTCATTTATTTAGATAAGGAAATCACAATTATAAAAAGTTAATTATGGAGTTTAATACAATTGACATCATCATAGGAGTCATACTTATTTTTGGCACTGTTAAGGGATACATGAATGGATTATTTTTAGAAGTCACTACCCTGGTTGGACTGGTTTTGGGAATCTATGGGGCGATTCACTTTTCTTACTTTCTTGGAGATTTTTTGAAGGATAGCGTGACATGGGATGAATCCATGATTCAGGTAGTGGCCTTTGCCGGAACTTTTTTCATCATTTTAATTGCTTTGGTTTTATTGGGCCGGGCCCTTACAAAAATAGCAGAAACCATAGCGCTGGGTTTCTTTAACAAGCTGGTTGGAGCCATTTTTGGGTTTTTAAAATACGCCTTGATTCTAAGCGTGGTTCTGATTGTTTACGAAGAAATCAATTCTGGTATACGATTCATGGAAAAGAAAAAGGCAAAGGAGTCGGTTCTTTATGAACCAGTCAAAAATTTCGCTCCCGCCCTGTTCCCTAATCTGGTCAGAGTGGTTGACAAAAAAAAGTCAAAATCGTCAAAAGTACTATGAAAATAACTTGTCACAGGTCAATAAGCAAATAAAAATTATCGCTATTTTTGCTTTGCAAAATCAAAATTATGTCCACAGCGAAAAAGGAGTACAAGAGAATTACCACCAAGACCTTGGTGGAAATGAAAAAGCAAGGAGAGAAGATCGCCATGCTTACGGCTTATGATTATACAATGGCCAAAATTGTTGATCATGCAGGGATCGATATCATTCTTGTTGGTGACTCGGCTTCGAATGTAATGGCAGGACATGAAACTACGCTTCCTATTACCCTTGATGAAATGATCTACCACGCATCATCGGTTGTGAGAGCCATAGAAAGAGCCCTAGTGGTTGTTGATCTTCCATTTGGAACCTATCAGGGGAACTCAAGGCAGGCATTGGATTCAGCCATTAGGATCATGAAAGAATCGGGAGGCCATTCAGTTAAGCTCGAAGGCGGTGCGGAAATTTCCGAATCGATCACAAGAATACTGTCGGCCGGGATTCCGGTTATGGGGCATCTTGGACTTACACCTCAGTCGATCTATAAATTTGGGACCTATTCCGTACGGGCAAGGCAAGAGGAAGAAGCGAGTAAATTAAAAGCTGATGCAGTGCTTTTGGAAGAATTGGGTTGTTTTGCAATCGTCTTGGAAAAGGTGCCGGCCAAGCTCGCCAGGGAAGTTGCGGAAAGTGTATCTATTCCAATTATAGGAATTGGTGCCGGAGATGGTGTTGACGGACAAGTTCTGGTGACTCACGATATGCTGGGTATGACACACGAATTCAGTCCACGATTTTTAAGGCGATATCTCGATCTTTACACCGAGATGGGAAATGCATTCAAAAGCTATATTTCAGATGTCAAATCTCGGGATTTCCCGAATAAAGAAGAACAGTATTAATTCAGATTTCTCGCTGCTTTGGCGAGTTTTTTTATTTTTACTTTTAACCAAATTTTAACAAGAAAAAACTAACCTAACCCTTAGATTTGTTGCCCTTGTTGTCTAAAAAACAAATTGAAATTTCATAAGATAAATGGATACACAAAAAGCGAATGTTGATATTAGAATGATCAACGAAAAAATAGAGAGAGAAAGTGCGTTTGTAGACCTTCTTCAATTAGAAATGAATAAGGTGATTGTTGGACAGAAGCACATGCTGGAAAGATTATTAATCGGTTTGCTGGGTGATGGCCATATTTTGCTGGAGGGTGTTCCCGGTTTGGCAAAAACCCTTGCGATAAACACCTTGTCTAAGGCAGTTAAGGGTTCTTTCAGCCGAATTCAGTTTACACCTGACCTGCTTCCGGCGGATGTTATCGGTACCATGATTTTCAATATGAAGGAAAATGATTTCTCCATCAAGAAGGGGCCTATTTTTGCAAATTTTGTGCTTGCGGATGAGATTAACAGAGCTCCGGCCAAAGTACAGTCGGCACTCCTTGAGGCGATGCAGGAACATCAGGTGACCATTGGAGATGAAACCTTTAAATTACCCGAACCTTTCCTGGTGCTCGCCACTCAGAACCCTATTGAACAGGAAGGAACTTATCCTTTGCCTGAAGCTCAGGTTGACAGGTTTATGTTAAAAACTGTTATTGATTACCCAAAAATGGATGATGAACAAATGGTAATGAGGCAGAATCTTAAAGGGAGTTTTGAGGCGGTTAACCCTGTCGTATCAATTGATCAGATTTCGAGAGCCAGAGCTTCTGTAAAAGAGGTGTATATGGATGAGAAAATCGAAAAATACATACTTAATATCATTTTTGCATCAAGATACCCGGAAGACTACCGTTTAAATGAACTCAAGCCTTTGATCAGTTTTGGAGCTTCGCCAAGGGGAAGTATCAATCTGGCTATGGCGTCAAAGTGTTACGCTTTCATCAAAAGAAGAGGCTATGTGATTCCTGAGGACGTAAGAGCAGTGGTACACGATGTTTTAAGACACAGAATCGGGATCACTTATGAAGCCGAGGCAGAGAATGTGACCTCCGTTGACATTATTAATAAAATTGTCAATGAGGTAGAAGTGCCTTAGTCTTTTCAAAAATCAGCAACCATGCTACACATATCTGAATAGTTCGGATAATTGCAGAGATTGAGAAGTTTAATTAGAATATCGGTGAGTGGATACTAAAGAATTACTAAAGAAGGTTAGGAAAATTGAGATTAAGACAAGGAGATTGTCTGATCATATATTTTCAGGAGAATACCACAGTTCTTTCAAGGGGCGTGGTATGACCTTTTCGGAGGTAAGACAGTATCAGTACGGAGATGATATAAGATCAATTGACTGGAATGTTACTGCAAGGTATAATGAACCTTATGTAAAGATATTTGAAGAAGAACGGGAACTTACGATGATGCTTGTGGTGGATATCAGCGGTTCAGAATCATTTGGTACAACAGAGCAGTTTAAAAGAGATATTCTTACCGAAATAAGTGCAACGCTTGCATTTTCGGCCATTCAGAACAATGACAAAGTCGGATTGTTGCTTTTTTCCGATGAAATTGAGCTGTTCATACCTCCAAAAAAAGGGAAGACCCATGTTCTGAGAATCATCAGGGAGCTGATTGAATTTGAACCAAAAAGCAAAAAAACAGACCTTACCCAGGCCTTAAAATATTTGTCGAATGTGATGAAGAAAAAGGCTATAGTATTTATTCTTTCAGATTTTATCGACACCGGATATGACAATGCTCTGAAGATTGTGGGTAAAAAGCACGATGTAACAGGAATAAGGGTCTATGACAAACTTGAAACCGAAATGCCAAGGCTCGGGATGGTGCCGATGAGGGATGCAGAGACAGGTAAGATTGTACTGGTGAATACAAATTCGAAAAGAGTACGTATAAATTACAGAGCAAAGTATCTGGAAACAGTAGATTATTTTGAAGATTCGTTTACAAAAAGCGGCTCTGGAGTGATCAATACAAGAGTTGATCAAAGTTATGTCAAAAAGTTGTTAGGATATTTTAAACGAAGGGGCTGATAAAGATTGAGATGCAGTTGAAATAATGAGAATAGGAATTAAGCAGACATATAACGTTAAAGATTTTAGGCAGAGATTCTCTGGTGCTGGATTTTTGCCCGTCACAAAATTATCTTTTGTGGCTTTATTGTTTTTGATTTCAATTTCGGGTCAGGCCCAGGTAGCTACAAAAATAGATACCACCAAAATCAGAATCGGAGAACAGATCAACTATGAGATCATTGTGGAAGAAACTGAAGGCGTCCGATTTCCAAAATTTGAATCTGACAGCCTGAACAGGGTAGGTGTAGTGACCTCCCATAAAATAGATTCCTTAAAGGACAGACTGGTTAAAAAATATACCCTGACAAGCTTTGACAGTGGAAGTTATGTAGTACCGGGCCAGGAAATCTTTATAAAAAATAAAAGGTATCTGACCGATCAGGTCATCATCGATGTTGGTACAGTGGAGGTTGACACTTTAAAGCAGCCTATGCATCACATAAAGGATATTCAGAATGAACCCTATTTGTTCAGTGATTATCTCAATTATTTTTGGGGCCTGATCGCGCTGCTTTTGGTCATAGGACTGATCCTGTATTTTATTTTAAAGGACAAACCTACTGAGGAAGAAATTATTTCAAGAATTCCACCTTTCGAGGCAGCGAAGATGAGGTTAAAGGAACTGGATGAGAAAAAATTGATATCGCAGAACAAGATAAAGATGTATTATGTTGAACTTACCGATATTGTCAGAACTTTTATTGAGCGTGAGATGAATATTCCGGCGCTTGAGTCAACTACGGATGAGCTGCTTGAAACCATAACCGATTTTAACAATAGCAGCAGTTTGAACATTCCTCAGGAAACTGTAGTTAAATTAAAAAAGCTGCTTCAGGAGGCTGACCTCGTGAAGTTTGCCAAGTCAAAACCATTGCAGAATGAAATTGTGCTGCACAGGGAGGATGCAGAAGGAATCATTGATACCTTGCATCCCGTAACCGTTGAATCAAAAGAAAAGGAAGATGATGGGGAGTAATATGGAATTTACAAATCCGGAATTTCTCTGGTTGCTGTTGCTGATACCGCTCATGGCAGTCTGGTACTTTTTTGTAAGAAAAAAGGATGCTGCTGATCTGCATGTTCCCAGTACCGTAGGATTTGAACATAAAAACATCTGGTCAAGATTAAAGCCCTTGTTATATGCCTTCAGGTTGTTGGCCATCACCTTATTGATCATAGCACTTGCAAGGCCCAGAAATGTAGAGGTTAGTAAAAGAACCAAGACAACAAGAGGAATCGATATCGTCATGGCCATTGATGTTTCAGCAAGTATGCTGGCAAAAGACTTGAAACCGAACCGTTTGGAAGCTTTGAAGAATGTGGCCAGCAAATTTGTGCAAAAAAGGCCGAATGACAGGATTGGAGTTGTCGTTTATGCCGGAGAGAGTTTTACACAAACGCCGATAACGAGTGATAAAAGTATAATACAAAATACGATCCGAAAAATAAGGTGGGGTCAGATTGAAGATGGTACTGCCATAGGAATGGGACTTGGCTCAGCAGTTAACAGGTTAAAGGATAGCAAGGCTAAGAGCAAGGTGATAATTCTTCTTACCGATGGAGTCAATAATACAGGTTTCGTAGATCCGAAAACGGCTACAGAGCTGGCCAAGGAACTGAATATTAAAGTCTATACGATTGGTCTGGGCACCAACGGGACTGCCTTGTTCCCGGTTGCTAAGGATCTGAACGGAAAGCTGATTTTCAGAAACGCACCTGTTGAAATCGATGAGGATCTGCTAAGATATATTGCTAATGAGACCGAGGGGCAGTATTTCAGGGCGACGGGGAATAAAAAACTCGAAGCCATTTATGATGAAATTAACAAACTTGAAAAAACAGAAATAGAAGAATTTAAATATTACAATTATCAGGAAAAGTTCAGGCCTTTATTAATGATGGCCGGCTTTCTTATTATAATGGAAATGATGCTGAGATTTACGGTTTACAGAAGTTTTATTTAGAGTTTAGAATATGTATCAGATAGAAGAACCAAAATATTTTTACTTATTTATCGCAATTGCGATACTTCTGCTATTCTATATGCTCAGCTGGTTGTGGAAAGTAAGAAAGCAAAGGGAATTTGCGAGTTCTTCTCTGTTGAGACGATTAAGCCCTCAAAAATCGGTGTTCAAGCCTGTATTGAAGATGGTTTTCGTATTATTGGGATTGTCATTTCTGGTTGTTGCCATGGTAAATCCAAAAATGGGGACCCAGTTAAAAACGGTTAAAAGACAAGGGGTGGATATTGTTTTTGCCCTGGATGTTTCCAAAAGTATGCTGGCCGAAGATATTGCTCCCAACCGATTGGAGAAATCAAAACAGATCATCTCAAAAATAATCGATAAACTGGGTAGTGACAGAGTAGGGATCATTGTTTATGCAGGGAATGCCTATCCTCTATTGCCGATAACCACAGACCACGGTGCAGCAAAGATGTTTTTACAGAATGCAAACCCGGAAATGGTTTCTTCACAGGGAACGGCTATCAATGAGGCACTTCAATTGTCAAAGACTTTTTTTGATGATGATACTCAAACGAACCGCTTCTTGTTTATAATTTCTGACGGTGAAGATCACGAGGAAAACTCGGGTAAAATTGCGAAGGAAATAGTAGACCTGGGCATTCGAACCTACACTATTGGTGTTGGATCCAATAAAGGAAGCCCGATTCCCCTGAAGAAAAACGGAAAATTTCAAGGATACAAGAAGGATAAAAAAGATGAAGTGGTCATCACAAAGTTAAATGTGGAGACATTGAAGGACATCGCGAGTAATGGAGATGGTAAGTACATTTATGGCAATAAAACCTCTAAAACCATTGAATATGTTGAGGAGCTGTTGCTTAAAGCCGATAAAAAGGAATTTGAGTCTAAACAATTTTCTGACTATAAAGACCAGTTTCAGTGGTTTGTAGCGTTAGGATTGATCTTTCTGGTTTTGGATGTATTTCTTTTGGATAAGAAGACCAAATGGGTACAGAAGTTGAATTTATTTAATGAAAGGTAAGATGAAAAATATTGTTTTTATATGCTTCTTTTTACCCTTGGCAATTTTGGCTCAGGAAAATGTAAATGAGAAACAGGATAAGTCAAAAGAGAAGCAGGAACCTGTAAAAATTAAACTGGCTGAAAAACAAATTCTCAGAAAAGGGAATGATCTTTTTAAAGAAAAAAGATTTGTGGATGCTGAGGTTAAATATAAAAAAGCGCTAAAGGAAAATCCGAATTACAGGACTGCAGGCTATAATTTGGGTAATGCAGTGTATGAACAGGAACGATATGAAGAGGCGCTGCCTCAATATGAACTTGTGGCCAAAAGTGCGGGCGATAACCAAACTAGAGAAAAAGCATTTCATAACATCGGTAACGTTATGATGAAGCAAAAAGATTACGCTAAAGCAATTGAGGCATATAAAAATTCACTGCTCATCAATCCGGCAGATGAAACTACCAGGTATAATCTTGCTCTTGCTCAGAAGTTGCTGAAGGATCAACAGCAAAATAATGAGAACCAGGATCAGAATCAGGACCAAAATAAGGACCAGAACAAAGATCAGAATCAAGATCAGAATAGTGAGAACAAGGACAAGGAAGAGGACCAGGGAGAAGATGAAAAGAAGGATCAGGATCAGAATCAGGGCGATAACAATGAAGATGAACAGGATCAACAGGACAATCAGGATCAGCAGGACCAAGGCGATAAGAAGGAGCAGCAAAGACAGCCTCAGCCCAATCAGCTGAGCCAACAACAAATTGAGCAGCTTCTTGAGGCGATGAGCAATGAAGAGAACAAGACTCAGAAAAAAGTGAATGCCAAAAAAGCAAAAGGGAAAAAGTTAAATCAGGATAAAGACTGGTAAATAAAATTTGCATTTTGTCGTTATGACAGATCGGAAATTATAGAAATAAAATGAAACGAAAGTTTTTAAACACATTGATAATACTGCTGACAGTGCAAAGCGTCATGGCTCAGGTGACGTTTAAAACCGCTGTTAGTAAGACTGAACTCGGTCTCAATGAACGTTTGAGAATTGAATTTTCAATTGATAGGCAGGGAGGTGATGATTTCACCCCTCCCGACTTTAAAAATTTCAAGGTACTTGCAGGACCCAGTCAATCGAGTAGTTTTTCTTCTATTAATGGAAAAACTTCATATAAACTGACCTATACCTACGTGATCCAGCCGATCGCCAAGGGAACTTTTATGATACCATCAGCAACGATTACCTATGAAGGGGAAGAGATCAAATCAAACACGGTTAGGATTACGGTTTCTGACGCAATTGAGATTCCCGAGGACCCGAATGATCCGCGGTATGTTGCGCAGCAAAATGTTCATTTGGTCACTGAAGTATCAAATTTAAGGCCTTATGTGGGTGAAAGTATTTCGGTGGTTTATAAATTATATGTTGACATCAAGAATGTAAATGTTCAAAACACCCGAGAAGCTTCTTCACCTTCTTTTAACGGATTCTGGAACCAGAATATTGAAGTGAAAAAATGGGTTGCGAAGAACGGGACCTATGGAGGAAAGCCTCATCGATTTGTAATCGTCCGCAAGATGGTGTTGATTCCGCATAAATCAGGTAAGCTTGAAATCGATCCGCTTGAAATGGAAATAACAGCTGGGGTTCCAATTGGAAGGCGTGATTTCTTTGGAAACATGCTTATGAACGATGTGAATTTCACCCTTACATCAGGGAAAAAGGTTATCCGGGTAAAGGAATTGCCGGAGGAGGGCAAACCTTTTAATTTCACCGGTGCGGTTGGGGATTATGATTTCTCAGTAACCCCGAACAAGACTGTTTTAAAGGCCAATGAATCTGCTCTGATTAAGGTTGAACTAAAAGGCAAGGGGAATCTGAAACTGGTTAAGCTCCCGGGTATAGAAACTTCCAGCGGCCTTGAAGTATACGAGCCGGAACACAAGGAAAATATTAAAACAACACTTACCGGATTGACCGGGTCTGTCGTCGATCAGTATGCCGTTGTTCCTCAGTCAAGAGGGAAGTTCAAGATTCCTTCTGTTGGTTTTTCCTATTTTAATCCGAAGGAAGAAAAGTATTATTCGGTTGAATCTGAACCAATTCTTCTCAATGCGTTGCAAGGCCCCGAGCCGGTTGAAGAAGGCGTTGTAACCAATAAAAAATCGGTGATCAGTAATGAAGGAGATATTCGGTATATTCATTTAAAATCAGATTTTGTTTCGGTTGTTAAGGAAGACGATTTCTTTAAATCGAATTTATTCTATTGGTTGATGATTTTGCCTTTACTATCCATTCCGCTCGGAATTTATATCGGAAAGAAAAAGCAGGAGAGGGATAGTGACATTATTGGAAACAAGAGACGTAAGGCAGATAGACTTGCACGCAGGTATTTGTCACAGGCAAAAAAGGAATTAGGAAGAAAAGAGGCGTTTTATATCGCTTTGGAGAAGGCACTACACAATTATTTGAAGGCCAAGCTTCAAGTTGAAACCTCTGAAATATCCAGAGAGAAAATTGCGGAAATTCTGAAAGACAGGAAAGTAGATCAGGACACCATCAATGAGTTCAGCAAAGTCCTGGAAAATTGTGATTATGCGCGTTATACGCCTTCAACGGATGTCATGATGAAGAAGGAATATGAAAATGCTAAAACGGTAATATCAAAAATTGATAAACAACTATAAAAAGAAACAAAGAAGTATGCAGAAAGGATTTGTACATATGGTTCTTATTACGATAATCTTCCTGACCGGGGTATCACTTAAGGCACAGAATGTAGACAGTCTTTTTACATCCGCCAATAAATTGTACCAGCAGGAAAGTTATTTGAAGGCCCTGGAATTGTACAGGCAAATAGAGGATCAGGACATGGAATCTTCGTCTTTGTATTTTAATATGGCCAATATTTATTACAAAACGAATCAGGTAGCTCCTTCGGTTTATTATTATGAGAAAGCCTTAAAATTGGCGCCCAATGACAAGGATATTCGATTTAATCTGGAATTTGCAAAAAGGATGACGCTTGATAACATTGAGCCTCTCCCAAAAAGTCTGGGACAAAAGTTCATGGACGGTATTGTATTGCGGCTGAATTATGAGACCTGGTCAAAAATAGCAGTTGGACTGGCCTTCTTATTCGCACTTTTATTCTTGCTTTATCATTTTTCTTACAGTACAAGTAAAAAAAGATTCTATTTTATTACAAGTGGCTTATGTGTCATTTTGGTGACAACAGCGGTCTTTTTCGCTTTTCGAAACAAGCATTATATAGATAATAATATTCAGGCTATCGTATTCTCAAATGCAGTTGAAGTAAAGAGTGCCCCCACAAAGTCCAGTGAATTGTATTTTGAATTACATGAAGGTACAAAAGTTACGATTCTCGAGTCATTGGACAACTGGAAAAAGATCAAAATAGCGGATGGCAAAATGGGTTGGCTTGATGCCTCTGCAATTAAAGAAATTTAGCAAACCTTGATCAAGGTTTAAAACAAACAGGAAGAATTTCTCCTTTAGCCAAACGGTATCTATCAATATCCTCAGGATTTAGAACCTTTGAATAATCAACTTCTTCAACCTTGAATCCTGCGTTTCGAAGCCGTTCAAAATAGTCTCTGCCATATACCCTGACATGGTCGTATTGGCCAAAA
>CP070731.1:2127178-2137574 GCA_020347545.1 Flavobacteriaceae bacterium
ATCATTCTGAACCCCAAAAATATCTTCAACAGCCCCAGGTTCAATCAGCAAATCATATTTCTGGTTGGTTTCCTTTATAAAATCAAAATCCAATTGATTCCTGCTTTCAGTTAAATGAAGTCGTAAAGGAACTTCGAGTGAATCCTTATCCAACAGATGGAATTTTGAAGTATCAATCTTCATCAACGGGATCGAAGCTCCCAGCTTTAAGGTATCTCTCAAATGCAATACACCATAAGTTGACATCTCAATACGCAGAGAATCGATCTCTTCTTCATTGATCCTGACCGTCACGGTGTCTATATACGCATCCTTTGATATTTCAAGCAACATGCTGTCAAGCTCAAAATTGTGGAAATAATAATTCAGGGTATCCGTCCTTCTGTCTTTTGTGAAAAACGATTTAAAGTCATTTGATGAAGCAGACAAATTTCTTATGGAAACATCTTTGTAATCCCCTTCAAAGCCAATAATTACATGGCCTTTGGAAATATCTTTTGGTCTGGAAACCACCTTAAAGGGCAAGATTTCCTTAAAAAGCTTCAGTTCAAAAATACTGTCCCCCGGAATGGAAATAACCTCCGGATAAAAAGCTATTCTATCCTCCTTGGGATTGAATTTATAGTTTTTACTTAAGTCGTTTAGAGCGATCAATTTGTAGTCACCTGCTTTAATATTGGTTATCTCCCAGTTCAGACTGTCTAGAGCTCCTCCAACATAGGTAGGTTTTTCCAAAAAGATGATTGAATCTTTATAATCATCATCAACAGGATAAAGCATAATGGTCGGGTTTTCGATCATTTCCAAGTCAAATGCATCCTTTATCTGTCCCTTGATCTTCAAAGAATCAATATAGTCTCCGGTAGAGAAAATATATTTAAAGTTATCAAGAATGTTTCCTTCGGTATTATCAATAATGCTTTGCGCAAAATTAAATGTGTAGGTGGTGTTTTCTTGTAAAGTATCCGATATTTTGATGGTTATCTTTTTACTCGGAGTTCCAAGCGGGGAAATAACAGGGGCGTTTTTCAACGGTGGAGAAATGATCAGTTCTGAATTGACATTTACCAGTTTGACAAACTCATCAAAGTAAATTTTAATCTGGTCTTCCTTAAAATTCAGGCTTTTTAATTCAGGATCTGATTTAACCATAACGGGTTTATCAAAGTCCTTTGGGCCTCCCTCGGGCCTACCCATTCTTGCACAGCTTACCAAAACGGAAACTGTTGCCAAAAGAAACAAATAAAGATATTTCATGTCTCAAAAAAATACAAATTAACAACTATTTTGTTCTTTTTCTTACTTTTTTTTCAATTAAGGAGTAATTGCAATTGAAGCGAAACTTAATCTAATACCCGGCACCGTCAATAATGGAACGGTGCTTGACTGAAGCGTTGCCCCGGAAGTTATGATGTCGTCAACGATAAGAACATGCTTGTCGATCAGATTAGCTTTTCCATTGATCGTGTATTCAATATCAGAGGCCTGCATCCTTTCGGCTCTGTTTTTACGGGTCTGGCTGGCTGTATCAGCAACTCGAAATAAAAGGTTATCACGATAAACCTTACCCATTGTTTGAGCCAGTGACTTACCAAAATATTCCGATTGATTATAGCCTCTTTTCCTTCTTTTCTCCTTGTGCAAGGGCATTGGAATAATAATATCAATAGTTTCAAAACGACCGGATTCCAGCATTTCCGCACCTAACCATCGACCGAAAAAGGAAGCTATAGAGGGTTTTTGATTGTATTTTAATTCATACATTAACTTTTGCACCAAACCTCCCTTCTCATAAAACATTAAAGACGTGCCGGATATGAGGTCCACGCGTCCCTTAAATGAAATTTCCAGTGGGTTATCGCATAGACAACTGTAATTAGTGAGCGGTATTTCCGAAATGCACCGATAGCAAATAAAAATATGGGGTTCCTCTACATATCCACTGCAATTAATACAGGTTTGAGGAAAAAATAATTCCAGAAAATTCTTGAGCAAAAATGTACGTAAATAATTATTTATCAACATCTAGGACAAATTGTTAGTATATATTCTTTCGTGACTCTAAAAAAAATTACATTTGCACACAATTTTTCTGATTTATTACGTTATATAAGTTAAGATTAATCTAAAATGTAAACCTAATTCTATAATTATGGAAGAAAATTCTAAATCTTCAAACAGTAAAATTTTGATAATTGCCTTGACGGTTCTGCTGTTTGGACTTATCGGCTACACCTTTTACAACAATAATGACCACAAGGAAGCCGTGAAGTTTTTGCAAGATGAAAAGGAGCAGATTATTGGAAATCTGACGGCAATGGAGGAGAAATATGACGTTGCAATTGCTCAAAACACTAGTTTATCGGATTCGCTTGCTCTTGAAAAAGAGAAAATTGCGATTCTTAAAGATTCGGTTCAAAACCTAAAACAGATTAACTCGAGTGTCTTAAGAAGGTACCGTGGCCAATTGGCTGCTTTGGAAAAAACCAATAACAGGTTACTCGACGAGGTTGATTCTCTTAAACTTGCCAACAATATTCTTACCGAAGAAAAAGACAGTATCAACAGCCAACTTGAAATTCAGACTACTTATAACGATACATTGGTAGCTCAAAATATGGAGTTGGCAAGAAAAGTTGAGATCGGTGGTGCTATCAACGTTGAAAATGTTGAAGTTACTGCTATGAAAATGCGTTCGAACGGAAAGTACACCGAAACGAATAAGGCTCAAAAAACAGATGCAATTAAGGTAGCTTTCAGATTGATGGAAAATGAAATTGCTGAACCAGGAGACAAAGAGGCTTACATTATTTTAAGAAATCCTTCGGGTCAGGTAATTAATGCAAAAGGAACTTTTACGGTTCTGGAAGGTGCAGAAGTTAAATATACGGATCAGACCATGGTTAATTATGAAAATGCGGACCTTGATGTTGTGATGCTGGTTGAAAGAAAAGGAGATAAATACGAAGCGGGTGTCTACCCTATTGAAGTATTTGTTGAAGGTAAACTTGTTGGATCTGCGAATCTTGAATTAAATGACTCTTTCTTAGGATTGTAAGAAAGATTTAAAATAGATTTTAAAAAGGAAACACAAAATGTGTTTCCTTTTTTTATGCTCTTACTATAAATTAATTATTTTTGCCGAATGAAAAATCAAGAAGACAAATTCAAGAAGGTTATCTCCCATGCAAAAGAGTATGGATTTATCTTTCAATCGAGTGAGATATATGATGGTTTAAGTGCTGTATATGACTATGCTCAGAACGGAGTTGAATTAAAGAACAACATTCGTGAGTACTGGTGGAAATCTATGGTTCAGATGAATGAAAATATTGTAGGTATTGATGCTGCAATATTCATGCACCCTACCACATGGAAGGCATCGGGACACGTTGATGCCTTTAATGATCCGTTGATCGACAATAAGGATTCTAAAAAAAGATACAGAGCAGACGTTCTAATTGAAGACTATGCTGAGAAATTAAATATCAAAGCAGAAAAGGAAATTACCAAAGCTGCAAAAAGATTTGGAGATGCCTTTAACAGAAATGAATTTGTCACTACTAATCCGAGAGTAGTAAAATATCTTTCAAAAAAAGAGGAGGTTTTGAGCCGTATGGCTCGTTCTCTAGAAAATGAGGACCTGGCTGATGTAAAGGCCCTGATTGAAGAACTGGAAATCGCATGTCCTGTTTCAGGATCCAGAAACTGGACCGATGTAAAACAATTTAATTTGATGTTCGGCACCAAACTTGGAGCCTCTGCTGATTCAGCAATGGATCTTTATCTAAGGCCCGAAACAGCCCAGGGAATCTTTGTGAACTTTGCGAATGTCCAAAAAACCGGAAGGATGAAGATTCCGTTTGGGATTGCACAGACGGGTAAAGCTTTCAGAAATGAAATTGTTGCCAGGCAGTTCATTTTCAGAATGAGGGAATTCGAGCAGATGGAAATGCAATATTTTGTGCGTCCCGGAGAAGAATTGAAATGGTATGAAAACTGGAAGGAAAAAAGGCTGAAGTGGCATCTTTCACTCGGATTGGGTGAGGACAAATACAGATTCCATGACCATGATAAACTTGCGCATTACGCAAATGCCGCAGCAGACATAGAATTTCAGTTTCCTTTTGGTTTTAAAGAACTGGAAGGAATTCATTCAAGAACCGATTTTGACCTTAAGGCACATGAGGAGTATTCCGGGAAGAAATTACAGTTCTTTGATCACGAGATGAATCAAAACTACGTGCCTTATGTGGTAGAAACTTCAATCGGGCTGGATAGAATGTTCCTGGCAATTTTCTCAACGGCACTTCAAAACGAAACGCTGGAAGACGGCTCGGAAAGGATCGTTTTGAAACTTCCTGCAGTACTTGCTCCGACAAAAGCGGCTGTTTTACCTTTAGTTAAAAAAGATGGCTTACCCGAAATCGCAAGAGAAATTATCGATCAGCTTAAGTTTGATTTTAATGTGGCTTACGATGAAAAAGATGCTGTTGGAAGAAGGTATAGAAGGCAAGATGCCTTAGGAACTCCATTCTGTATTACCGTGGATCACGAAACGAAAGAAAACAATACGGTTACCATCAGAAACAGAGATACCATGGAGCAGCAACGCGTGAACATTGAAGATTTGAGCAGTCTGATCAACAAAGAGGTTTCAATGGCCAATTGGCTTAGAAAGTAGCCCGAAGCTGGATATTTCCTGTATGAATGGTGTCGGAATTTTCCGATTTTCTTCCTGAATAATTAAGATTCAGATCAAGAAATGAAGTAAGTCTTTTCTGCATGCCAAGTAACCAAGTGAGATTGGTTCCCGGTTGTAATCCTTCGAGCATTTGATAGGCCACGGGTGAATTGGTACTTCCCACAAAGTCATTGAGGTATAGATTGAAATTTGAATTCAGGGAAAACCCCTTCTTACCGGCGTAATTGAAATTCAATCCGGCAATATGCATAATTAAAGTCTCCTCCGCTCCCGTCTTATTAGCCTTGTCTTTAAACTTGTAAAATAATTCTAGTCGGGTGTTCTGATCGTACAAATAAGATATTTTAGGATTGAAGTCATATTGATCCAGGTTGTAATTCCTGTTGGAATAAGTAATAGAGTTACTCAGCGTATTGCTTAATCCCGTGTTTAAATCGAACAACCAGTGTGATCCAAGTTTATGAATAAACTGGAACTGGTGGGTATTCGATGAAACATCTTGATCTCCAAAAGAAAAGATTGTTTTTTTCCTGAAATTCAAATAGGTATAAACAAAACTATACCGTTGCATACCTCTATTATAAAATAAACTGTTCTTAAAATTCTGGTCCAAACCCAAAAGATCTTCCTCATCTTCAGCTATGGGAAGAATGGTAAAATCATTAGCATCCCGCTTCGTTTTAACGTCGATTAAAAAATAAGTTTGATTGCTAAAATGGGATATAAACTTTTTAAGGCCCTCTTTATTTCTCCACCCTGCTGCATTGAGGTTGATCGATTGGCTCCACTTATTTTGATTCGTTCTTATAAAAGATAGGGTCGGAAGCAATACCCTCACGTAGATAGCCTGATCCTGAAACCGGGCAACGACGAATTCATCCAGCTCCTGAATACCGTTATTATTAAAATCGATCCACTCGTAAAACCCTTTTCCTGGCTCCACCTCCACATAACTGAACTCCTGCTGTGGCAAAGTTCCTGAATTTGTTTCAAGTAAAGTCTGTAAGCCAATGAAATCCCCAAATATTCGCTGTCGATAACTTAATCTGGCATTGAGCGAACTCTCATCATCTATATTCAAATTCTGTACGTTCCTGTAATTCGCGAATACTGAAAGGTCCGTATTTGAATTCTGTATGAGCCTCGATTTTAAAAAATAGGTATGAGACCTGTTGACCTCGCTAAGGCTTTCATTCTGGACACTGTCGGTTAACCTGAAATTGTACCCGATCTCCAGGAACACCTTACTGGAATCCCCTACTCCGGCATACCCTTCAATTTCTGAAAAACCATGAGACAAAATATTCAGAGACTGATCTGATGTATTTTGAATTTGATTCTTTTCATAGTTGAACTTCGCCCCGATCCAATATTTTGAAATTTTTTGTGTTAGCGAACTGTAAAGACGATCAAATGAATTGTTTTCAATTTGATTCTCATTCTTCATACTACTTCCGTTGAAAAGAATATATGTCTGGTTCATTTTTAAATTTGCCTGAAGATTATGTCTGTCTCCGCGATAATCATCTCCAAGCGTTAGATTCTCATATCTGTACTCCACGGTCCCCACACTGTCTCTCATCAGTTCCAATCCTCCTCTTATGAATTGTTGCTCTCCTGCATTCGACAGATCATTGGTCAAAATATTCCAATCCCGGGAGAACTCCACGTTACGGATCCTCTCAATAGAAGCAAAATCCTTACTGAAATATTCATAATCCAAATCTGAATTGAGCTTCCACCCTTTATCAATAATGTTCTGGTTCCATGAAACCTTAGCAGCAAATCCTTGATTGTCTTCATTATCCAGCGAGGAAAAAAGGTTTTGATCATTTTCGCTAAACGCTAATTCTGAGGTAATCAGTGTCTTCTCTCCCGGGTTGTAATTTGCCTCGAGGTGAAGCATCTGATATTTTTCAGGCGCTACAAGCTGAACCACGGGCAGGTAGGACCCCTGCTTTTGATTATTGAATTCCGGCACGAAGGCATAAACCCGACCTGCTGCCAGGGTAGTTTCTAAATTGTAATCTCCGTTATTCTCTCCTACATAACTAAATGTTACTTGAAATAATTCTTCATTGGGATCATTTGAGAATTCGTAAATCTCCTCCCCGTTCAATGTTATTTTTCGATAAAGGATCCTGTTTTCATTGTATTCCGCCTCGACCTCCGAAGGTGAAACCATTTTTGACTTGTCATCTCCCGCCTCGGAAAGAATCTGTTTCTGCTCATCTGAAAGGTTTTGATCCAGTGGACTGTTCTTGGCATCGGTCTCGTTAAAATATTTGACCCCAAGTTTAAGTTTCTCCGATTTAAAACCGACACCGTCATAGGTTAGAAACCTTGTATAGTTCCTTTCGGAAAGTTGATATTCAACGGTGAACCTTAAGTTGGAAGTCACCGTGTAAAGTGTTGTAAAACTTATTTCCCCGGTATTATAATCAATGGTATAATCAAAATTCTCTCCCCTTCTGAGCAATACTCCGTTGGCATATACGCGTTCACTTCCCGAAATCATGATGATATATTGCTGGTTATCCTGGCCCAAAATCTTATACGGGCCTTGATTTCCGTCAATTCCCACAAACTTATAACTCCGGAACTTACCACGCACCAATGCTCCGGAGGCGAAAAAATCAGTAGTAGCCAGAGGCTTCTCGATCTTACCCTTGACGAGCACTCCCGATATCTTCTTTTGAAAACGCATGAGGTAATTCTCGGTATTCAAAAGATCTATATCTCCTGCCGTTAAAGACCAGTTATCCGAAAAGAGCTCAATAAAAACCTGATCGAATTCATCCAGGCGCTGGGTAAAACCACCCGATTGCAAGGGAATTTCATTATCCGTGATGGAAGCTCTGATTCCTACTTTCTCAGATAATTTCCCCTCTATCTGAAGGTTGAAATTTGAATTTACTACGGCATCCTGGTTACTTCCAATAGTCACTCCCCTCGATAAACTTCCACTTGTATACAATCCTTCAAAAGGTTTATTATTCTTAACCCTATTGTTGGTTCTTGAACTGTAAAGATTAGATTCATCGGTTGCTTCCGAAACGATCAAAGACCTGTCAAAAGCCGAATAGGTTTTTGTCAGGAACTCAGGGTAAGGCAAATATTCTATTTGAATCGTTTTCCCGTAAAACAAAGTTGTATCCTTGAACCATAAAAGTGCCCTTGCATAATCCACTTCGTATACATCCTTGGAAATTCGCACTCCATTGCCGCTGTACATTTCAAAATATCCGGGATTGATACTTAGACTGTCAATTTGGATAGTGTCAGATCGAACCTTCAACAGCTTTTTAGCTATATCTTCATTTGATTCCTGGCCAAAAGTCAGAGCAACGGAAAAAAGAATCAAAAAAGACAGGATATTTTTCATAGAAAACTCAATCAATCATATCTATTTATTCATCTAACTTCAACAATCCTAAAACAAACTTGTCTGCTCGATGGGGCTTTCGTGCTCAAGTAACCATTTCTTTCTCCACAGACCACCTGCATAACCCGTGAGAGAGCCATCTTTTCCTATAACTCTATGGCATGGAATGATCACCCATATTGGATTCTTTCCGTTCGCTGTTGCTACTGCCCTGATCGCCTTTTTATCACCCAGCTTTAAGGTCTGCTGCATATATGTTGAGGTCTTTCCAAAAGGTATTGTCAATAGTTCCTTCCAAACTCTTTTCTGAAACGAAGTGCCGGCTGGATTTAATCTGACCGTAAATATTTTTCTATGACCCTCAAAATATTCATTTAACTGTTTGATGCATTCCGTGAGCACCTCGGAAGGATGCTCGGTAAGGGGTAACTTTTCTTCAATCACAGAAATTTCTGATATACCTTCATCATTTCTCACCACCTTGGCAATCCCTAAAGGAGTATTGATATAAGCTATTGCGTATGATTCCATTTCCGTCATTAAACACCAAAAATATCGCGAGAATTCTGAGTTGTTATTTCAGCTATTTTCTGAGGACTGAAGCCATAAATATCAACGAGTTTATCGAGAATATTTATAAGATAACTACTCTCGTTTCTTTTTCCTCGGAAAGGTGTTGGAGCAAGATAAGGAGAATCTGTTTCAAGCACAATATGTTCCAAAGGTATTTCCCCAATAAATTTATCCAGACCACCATTCTTAAAAGTCACTACCCCGCCAATTCCCATCTTGAATCCAAAAGATAAAACTTTTTCAGCCTGCGCCCTGTCTCCTGTAAAACAGTGAAAAATCCCGTTCAATTTTTCATCATTGAGTTCGTCAAGAACTTCAAAAATTTCATTAAATGCATCCCTGCAATGGATCACGATGGGTAAGTTCCTCTCTTTAGCCCAGGATATCTGGATTTTAAAAGCTTCCTGCTGTTCTTTCAGAAAGGTTTTATCCCAATAAAGATCCATCCCTATTTCACCGATCGCGTAAAACTTATGACTATCCAGCTGCTTCTTCACTTCCTTTAGCTCCATGCGAAAATCATCCTTCACATGAGTAGGGTGAAGACCAGCCATCAAAAATATATTTTCAGGATATGATTTTTCCAGTTCAAACATTCTTTGATAATAGGAGGCGTCAATTGCCGGAATAAAAAATCGCTTTATACCCAATGCTATTGCCTTTTCAATAATTTCCGCCCTGTCATCATCGAACTGTTCAACGTAAAGATGGGCGTGTGTATCTGTTATCATCATAGGGCAAATATAATTTAACATAACCAAAAAATGCTTTATTTTTGAATTCACAACCAATCAAATCCGTAGAAAATGAAAATCTATCACAATCCAAGGTGCAGTAAAAGCAGACAAGGGCTTGCAATTGTAAATGAAGCCAATGTGGATTTCGAAATCAGGGAGTACTTAAAGGAACCCGTTTCCGTTGAAGAACTTACCGATATTATAAAAAAATTGAATATTCCCGCCATTGAACTGGTCAGGAAGAACGAAAAAGACTGGAAAGAAAATTTTAAAAATAAAAACCTCAGTGAGCAGGAAGTTATTGAAGCCATGGTGTCGTTTCCAAAACTGATCGAAAGGCCGATTTTTGTCAAGGGTGAAAAGGCCGTGATCGGCAGGCCTCCTGAAAAAATTAAGGATCTTCTTTAAGTAATCACCTGCCAAATGTAAATGACCGAAAATACCCCGAAACCACTATTTTTTAATATTCGGGAATAACCTATTTTTATAGAATTGCGCCTTTTTGAAATGAAACTATTTAGTATTCTGATCATATTTTTCCTCTCCTCCAGCTTATTAGGTCAGGAACTAAACGAAGCAAATCTTGTTGTCGGTTATGTTAAGGACGCTGAAACTCACCTACCTCTGCAATTCGTAACGGTGACGCTTCAGGATATCAATACAGGTGAACTTACCGGAGATGTTACCGATAAAGAGGGTAAATTTGAATTATCTGTTCAGGATTCAAAATATTACTGCATTATTGAATCTTTGTCTTTCCAACCTTTTATAATTCAGGTTCTTACGATCAATCAGGATATGGAGATGGGTGTCATAGAACTTGAGCAAAATATCGAGAAGCTTGAAGAAATAGAATTGATTGCAAGTTCAAAACTGCTCGATCATGAAATGACAAAGAAAGTATACAACGCCTCAAAAGATATTTCGAATATTGGGGGAAATGCCGTTACAGTTCTCGAAAATACGCCAACGGTAAAAGTTGATATTCAGGGAAAT
>CP070731.1:2137674-2151571 GCA_020347545.1 Flavobacteriaceae bacterium
AGAGGACTCATTTCTTTTGGGTAATCAATGATAAATGTTGGCTGAACATAGAGATGCTCACATTTTTCCCCAAACAATTCATCAATTAGTTTTCCTTTACCCATGGTCTCATCTACTTCAAGACCAAGTTTTTTACAGACCTCTCTCAGTTCTACCTCATCCATTCCGGCCACATCATAACCTGTATGCTCTTTAATTGCCGAAAGTATAGGTACTCTGGCATAAGGAGCCTTAAAATCGATCACTTGGTCCCCTACCTGAGCTTTTGAGGAACCATTGGCATCTACCGCTACTTTTTCAAGTAATTCCTCGGTCATCTCCATCATCCAGTTGTAGTCCTTGTAGGCTACATAAAGTTCCATTACGGTAAATTCCGGATTATGTGTCCGGTCCATTCCTTCATTTCTAAAATCCTTGGCAAATTCATAGACAGCATCAAAACCTCCAACAATCAACCTTTTTAAATACAGCTCATTGGCTATCCTCATGTACAAAGGTATATCCAGCGCATTGTGATGCGTCACAAACGGACGAGCAGCTGCTCCACCCGGAATGGGCTGAAGGATTGGGGTCTCCACTTCCAGATAACCTCGGTCGTTAAAAAACTCACGCATGGAGTTCGTGATCTTTGTCCTTTTTATAAAAGTTTCTTTTACGTGGTCATTCACCATCAGATCCACATACCTTTGACGATACCTCATTTCAGCATCACTAAAAGCATCATGCGTTTTCCCGTCAGCATCAACTTTTACAATGGGCATGGGCTTTAAGGCTTTTGACAAAACCATCAGCTCTTTTACCAAAACAGATTTTTCACCAACCTGGGTCTTAAAAACTTCACCCCTGATTCCGATGATATCGCCAATATCAAGGAGCTTTTTAAATACCTCATTATACATGGTCTTATCCTCACCACTACATATCTCATCCCTGTTGATATAGATCTGCATTCTTCCTGTAGCATCCTTTAATTCGGCAAATGAAGCCTTCCCCATGATTCTTCTGCTCATGATTCTACCGGCAAGAATAACTTCTTTTCCTTCCAGAGTTTCAAAATTATCAACGACCTCCTTTACGGAAGCGGTGGTTTTAAATTGTGCTGCAGGATAAGGGTTAATACCCAGGTCTCTCAACTTCTGCAGGGATTCCCTGCGTACGATTTCCTGTTCTGATAATTGCATTTTCTGATCGATTTTTGAAAAATAGGTCGCAAAGATACGTGGATTCAACGATATATTGTAACGAAAAGCTATTTTCAACGTCATGTAATCAAAATAATTTAACGAATTTTGCAATCTCAAATCATTATTTAATATGAGCATCTGGAGAGTCCTTTTATCCATTTTATTTCCGCCTCTGGCTGTTATTGACAAGGGGTGTGGCAGTGTCGTAATCGTTTTTATACTGACGCTTTGCGCTTGGATACCTGGAGTGATCGGTGCGCTGATCATATTAAATAATCCTAAATACAGCTGATGAATCAAGTTGTTTTTAAAGACCTCGGAATAAAGGATTATAAAGAGGCATGGGATTTTCAAAATGAATTGTTCCAGGGTATTATCGATATCAAACTGGCCAACAGAGACAGAGAGGTCAAGCTGGAAACTCCCAACTATTTTTTATTTACTGAGCATCCACCGGTTTATACCTTGGGTAAAAGCGGGGACCTCTCCAACCTGCTTCTCAATGAACAACAACTTGAGCAAAAAGGCATTTCTTTTTTTAAATCAAATCGAGGCGGCGATATCACCTTTCACGGTCCCGAGCAGATCGTAGGATACCCGATATTGAACCTTGAAACCTTTAAGCCGGATATCAGATGGTATATGCGTAGTCTTGAGGAAGTAATTATCCGCACAATAGCCCATTATGGTCTTAAGGGTGTTCGAAGTGATGGAGAGACGGGAGTCTGGCTCGATGTAGGCACTCCTTTTGCCAGAAAGATCTGTGCCCTGGGCGTAAGGACATCACGCTGGGTAACCATGCATGGTTTTGCGTTAAATGTAAATACTAACCTGGGCTATTTTGATCATATTATACCTTGTGGAATAAGAGGTAAAGCAGTAACCTCCATAGAAGCAGAACTCAACAGAAAAATTCCCCTGGAAGAGGTTAAAAACCTGATCTTAGAGAATTTTGAAGCGGTTTTTGAAGCGGAATTAACTACAGAAAGAAAAACGCAACAATAGACCCTGTTCTATGAATAATTAACTGGTCTCTTCGTTAAAATAAACCTTGTAATATTTCATTTTCTTTTCCTCGTCATAACCCAGTTCAAGATACTCTGAAGAGGCGTCAGGAGCTTCCACGTCCATTTTGATCTGGATGTTGGTGTCAAGTTTGATCTCTGTTTTTAATTTCTGTTTTTGTTTTTTGACAACCGCTTCAGAAACGTGAAACTGATTCCTGATCAGAACTTCTTTGTCGGTCTCAAATAATTTCTTGTAATCATCAAACAAATCCTTTTGCTCCTCCTTTTCAAAAACCTCTTCTTTAAAGTCATGAATATTGAGGGTGTCGTTCTCTTTTAAATAATCTACAGTTTTTGCAAGAAAATGACTTTTCTCCTGTGTACTGTAATCTGTTTTTAGCACCTCATCCGAAAAATCCTTACACATTTCAATATACGACTGGGTATGGTTATTCTTATCATCCGCATATTTCACATTCAGAAAGTTTTTAATCCAGTACTGTGCATCATAATTATTATTGTCCACACTGAGCACCACCATTCCTTCATCATCCTGATAGTTGACAATCAAACATCCTTTATCAATTTTCTTTGTGCTTATACCTTTTTGAACAACGACGTCAAAACTATTACCTTCCTGAAAAGTTTGAAAGAAACTTGTCTTATTCTCAATTTTGAAAATACCAAGGGCTGTTGTCTGCACCTCATTGAACTCAATATCTTCAAAAAGCGCGACGATTACATCTCCTGTTTTGATTTGTGCCGAATTCGATTGTTCAAACAAATGCAGTAAAATATTCTTGGATCCCTCCACAAAAAACTCCTCCTCTTTAAAAAGTCGCTGCGCATACGAATTGATCTCGTTTAAATTGATATCGGCATGATGATGGAAACGAAAACTTTCCGTGAGATTTCCAAATGGTTTGAGTAAAAATGGAAGCATGAGGTTGTAACTATCCTCATCAAACACTACCGGTTCTTCTGAAAACACATTTCTCGTATCATTGAACTTATTGCCTATCTTATGTATGATGAATTTCGGAATACTGGCCTTGTTTCTCTTGATCATTTCTCTGCATTTTTTGACGATGCAATGATACGATTTTAAGACATAAAACTATTCAACTTTTACACCGATTTCCTTGCGCATCTGATCACCTTCTTTCTCCCATGCCCGCTTGTATATAAAAATTAACTTGGCCTCTCCCTTGCTTCTCGCTCTGAAACTCCATATTTCAGTTCCTCCTGCCCCCGTAGCTGCATTTTCAGGAATAACATATTGAACCGATAAGGAATCCAGTATCGAATTTCTGACTTCCCTCTCAAGGAACCATGCATAACCGGTTGTTCTGTTCGATTTCAATTTGATCTCAAAAGTTTCTCCTTCCTTAACTTTCATGGATTCGTTCTGGCAGGAACATAGTATCGGAACGATAATCAGAAGAAAATAGAAATGTCTCATAAGTCAAGTTTTAATTGTTCTGGTAATAATTTAAAGCTTTTGCGATGCAACGGGGATGATCCGTATTGCCTGATAGCCTTTCTGTGCTCCGAGGTAGGATAACCTTTATTTCTCAGCCATCCGTACTCAGGATAATGCTGATGCGCCCCGAACATAAATTCATCTCTGTAGGTCTTAGCAAGAATTGAAGCCGCTGCAATATTTAAAAACTTCCCGTCTCCTTTGACTATGGTTTGATGAGGGATGTTTTTAAAACTCTTGAACTTGTTCCCGTCTACCACAATAAATTGAGGATCAAGTTTAAGGCTTTCCAGGGATTTATGCATCGCCAGGATGGAGGCGTTGAGAATATTGATTTCATCTATTTCTTCATGGTCAACGAAAGCTACGGCATAGGACAGTGCTTCTTTTTCAATTACCGGCCTCAGAAGTTCTCTTTTCTTTTCACTGAGCTGCTTAGAGTCATTCATCAAAGGGTGTTTAAAATCAGGCGGCAGAATAACCGCCGCTGCCACGACCGGGCCTGCAAGACAGCCTCTTCCGGCTTCATCCGTACCTGCCTCTAAATCAAACGAAGAATATTTTAGTGCCAACATAATCGAACTTCTTTTCAAAAATAATAAAGGCCCTACAATTAGCATGAAATAATATGCTCAAATATTTTACCTTTGTCATCAATTAAATTTATCCATGTTAAGGAAACTTTCCATTTTAATTTTATTGTTGATCACAACCGGCATCTGGGGCCAGATAAATGACGGAAATCTCAATACCCTTGACAACAGATATGTTGACGTTTATGGTGATACGGCCAAAATTTATGATAAGGAGGTCGAAGTAGAGTTAAGCGATAAAACCTATTATCATGATTATAAGGTCATTGATTACAAAATGGACACCACTTACATCGACACCACGCTTACCATGAAAAAGTATTATAAGTTTAATTTAGAACGTAAAGATGCTTTTGAACTGATGCCTTTTCACAACCCGGGACAAACCTACAACAACCTTGCTTACACCTTTAAGGGAAATGAAACCTATCCCAAAATCGGCGCACGGGCTCAGCACTTCAATTATTATGAAGTGGAGGATATCAAATATTATAGTGTACCAACTCCCTCTACGGAACTCATGTGGTCAACGGTACTTGAACAAGGGCATTTGCTTGACGCCATGTTTACCTTTAACCTATCTCGGCAATTCAATGCTTCTTTGAGTTTTAAGAGTATACGTTCTATAGGTAAATACAGACATTCTCTAACCGATCATGGAGCGGCCAGGATCACCATGGGTTACCACACGAAAAATAAACGGTACTTTATTCGCGGTCATCTCGTGGCACAGGATCTGAACAACGATCAAAATGGAGGGCTCACTGAAGAATCCCTTTTCTATTTTGAATCAAATGACCCCAATTTTTCGGACAGGGCAAGGCTTGAGACCAATTTTACCGACGCCAAAAGCGTTATAAGAGCGAACAGGTATTATTTCGACCATTTCTATGTATTGTGGGATAAGAAAGACAGTTTAAAATCTATCCCTTCGGATCTGAAAATCGGACATCAGTTCAATTTTGAAAGAAAACACTATGAGTATGAGCAAGGTACTGCGAACATCATGTTTGGCCCGGCTTTTAACAGAGAGATAGATGATGATGCCAAGTATTCAAAATTTTATAATGAAGCTTATCTGTCATTGAACTCCCCGATAACCCTGGGGGAAGTAAGGTTCAAGGTGAATAATTATAACTATAACTACAGTTATAAAAGTGTGGTGATAACTCCGGATGAGGTCATAGACTCAAAACTTGAAGGAAACAGTTTTGCGATTGGCGGAGAGTGGCATACAAAGTTTAAAAAATTTAATCTTGATGTTGATGCCTCTCAGATCATTTCAGGAAATCTTACGGGCCACGCTTATTCTGCCATGGCAAGCTTTAAAACAGACAGTACTTTTCAGGTAACGGCCAGGGCTTACAGCAACAATCGATCGCCTAACTTCAACTTTTTATTGAATCAAAGTGATTATAAGTATTACAACTGGCAAAATGATTTTAAAAATGAAGAGATCAACGGTATAGACTTTGTTTTTGACTCTGAAAAATGGATCTATGCCTCGGCTTATCTGACGAATATTGGGAACTACTCCTATTTTGCTCAAAATGAAGATACGGGCCAGGTGGAACCGCGACAATACGGTGAAAACATTAACTATTTTAAGATCAAATTGAGCAAAGAAATACGGTTTGGTAAATTTGCACTTGACAATCAGTTCATCTATCAGCAGGTAACAAGCGGTGAAGAGGTACTTAGAGTACCCGACTTTATTACCAGAAATACCCTTTATTACGCCAATCATATTTTTAAGGGTAAACCCATGTATCTTGAAACAGGAGTCAGCTTTAGTTATTTCAGTAAATACCTGATGAATAGTTTTAATCCGGTTCTTAATGAATTTTACCTTCAGAATGAAAGGGAGTATGGCGGTTTTCCACTCCTGGATTTCTTTATCAATTTTCGGGTAAAGACCATGAGGGTGTTTTTTAAACTGGAACATTTTAATTCAGGTTTTTCGGAGAATAATTATTATTCTGCACCTACCTATCCCTACCGTGATTTTGTGGTTCGATTAGGGCTGGTATGGAATTTCTTTATCTGATAATTCAAATGATCTAATTGGTCTAAACAGGCCTGAATATCATTATGCAAAAAGAACTTCAAATTCAGGTGAGTCCTGAAATGGCACATAAGGAGGATATGCTAAAGGCATATGTCTCAAAAAAAATTGCTGTGCCCAAGGATCAGATTTCCGGTCTGGAGATTTTGAAAAGATCTATTGATGCCAGACAAAAGTCGATAAAAATAAATTTGAAAATTCAGGTTTTTGTCAATGAAAACCCAGTCAAAAAAGTTCCTGAACTTCCTTTCTACAGTGATGTCAGCCAGGCGCAGGAAGTCCTGGTGATTGGAGCGGGTCCAGCAGGGTTATTCTCGGCCTTAAAACTGATCGAAAAAGGTTTAAAGCCCTTGGTTCTGGAGAGAGGAAAAGATGTCAGGGAACGCAGACGTGATCTTGCTGCTATTACAAAGAATCATCTGGTCAATGAAGACTCAAATTACTGTTTTGGAGAAGGAGGAGCGGGAACCTATTCTGACGGGAAACTCTATACACGTTCCAAAAAACGTGGTGATGTCAACAAAATCCTGAAACTGCTAATCGCTCATGGTGCCCATGAAGATATTGCCGTAAATGCCCACCCCCATATTGGAACCAATAAACTGCCAAAAATAATTCAGGCTATTCGTGAAACCATTATCCAATACGGAGGGAAGATCCTCTTTAATACAAGAGTCACTGACCTTCTGATTAAAAACAATGAGATTCAAGGGGTATCGACCCAGTCAGGCCAGATCATCAAAGCCCAAAAAGTTATTTTGGCAACGGGCCATTCGGCAAGGGACATTTTTGAACTCCTTCATCATAAAGGAGTCTTTATCGAGGCAAAACCGTTTGCCCTGGGAGTTCGCGTGGAACACTCTCAACAACTAATTGACCAGATTCAGTATCATTGTCAAACCCGAGGAGATTACCTTCCTCCTGCTCCCTATAGCCTGGTAAAACAAATTGATAATAGAGGAGTTTATTCTTTTTGCATGTGTCCCGGAGGTGTTATTGCCCCGTGCGCTACCGCACCCGGAGAAGTGGTTACCAATGGATGGTCGCCAAGTAAAAGAGATCAACCAACTTCCAATTCGGGAATCGTGGTCTCGCTTGATCTTAAAGACTTCGAAGCTTACAAGGAATTCGGCCCATTGATGGGGGTTGCTTTTCAGCGAGAAATTGAACAAACTGCATGGAGGCTGGGTGGAAAAACACAAAGAGTCCCGGCTCAGCGACTGGTAGATTTTACCGAGGGTAAACTGTCTGCGGATATCCCAAAAACTTCATATACCCCGGGAACTACGAGTACTGAACTGGGTGAGGTACTTCCTACATTCATATATAAAGCACTTCAGGATGGATTTAAACGATTTGATCAGTCCATGAAGGGGTATTTGACTAACGAAGCCGTGGTCCACGCGCCTGAATCGAGAACTTCTTCACCCGTAAGGATTCCGAGGGACAAGATTACGCTCGAACATGTTCAGATAAAAGGTCTTTACCCCTGTGGCGAAGGTGCAGGTTATGCGGGTGGTATTATTTCGGCAGCTATAGACGGAGAAAAATGCGCGGAACAGGTCAAATTGTCGATTTCCTGACCGATATAATCTATTTTCTGACCAGCTGTCGGATCTTAATTTTAAAGGCTGCAAAGAAAAGGGTCATAAAGGGGCTTAACCAGTTAAAGATGGCATAGACAAAATAATCAGCAACACTTACGCCCAATACGCCGGACTGATATGCTCCACAGGTATTCCATGGAACCAATACGGAGGTAACTGTTCCCGAATCTTCAAGGGTTCTACTCAAATTTTCAGGAGCTAAATCCCTGTCTTTATAAGCCTGTTTGAACATTTTACCCGGAACAACAAGGGCCAGATACTGATCAGATGCCGTAACATTCAGGGCCAGACAAGTTGCTACTGTACTGGCAAACAATCCAAATACGGTATGTGCCATTTTTAAAAGTGCTGCACTAATTGTTGAAAGCGCTCCAATGGCATCCATAACTCCTCCAAAAACCATGGCACAAAGAATAAGCCATATCGTACCCAGCATTCCGTACATTCCTCCTGAGGAGAACAAATCGTTTAATTCTGTGTTGCTTGTTTCAACAGATGTATCAACTGTTATGGCGTTCATAATACCCTGATAAGCTGCACGAAAATCCAGTTGTTCGGCTCCTGCCACGTTTACAACAATATCGGGTTGGAAAAAGATGGCAAATATCCCTCCCAGTAAGGTCCCGGCCAATAGTGCAATCAAGGGCTGTGTCTTTCTGATAATCAACAATATAACAGCAACTGGCACGATAAACAGCCACCCACTTATATGAAAAGATTCCTCAATGGAAGCCAGTATCGAAGCCGTATCCGCTGTCCCAGAAGTTTCAACGGTAAACCCTATGATTATAAAAATGATAAGCGTAATCGAAATTGTGGGTACGGTGGTAAAAGCCATATACCGTATATGGGTAAACAAATCAGTTCCCGCCATGGCAGGGGCCAGATTTGTCGTGTCTGAAAGAGGAGACATTTTATCTCCAAAATATGCCCCTGATAAAACGGCTCCGGCAGCCATTCCCAAGGGAATGCCCAAAGCTCCTCCGATACCTATCAAGGCGATTCCCACGGTGGCAGAAGTTGTCCAGGAACTACCTGTCGCAATGGAAATCACAGCACATATAATAACGGTCGCCGGTAAAAATACGGTAGGGTTCAACAATTTTAAGCCATAGTAGATCATGGTTGGAATAACCCCGCTTATCAGCCAGGTTCCCGCCAGGGCCCCAACAAACAGCAGTATCAAAATAGCTCCTGTTGTAGATTTGATGTTGTCGGCAACTTCTTCGATCATCCGACGGTAGGTTACTTTGTTCAAAAATCCTACAATTGCCGCCACAGCGGCTCCCAGTAAAAGGATGAATTGATTGGATCCACTCAAGGCGTCATCTCCGTAAACAAAAACATTGTAAGCGAGCATTCCAATAAGTGCAATCACAGGAATTAAAGCTTCATAAATATTAAGTTCTTTATTCCTAATTATCTGTTCATCCATATAAAATTCAATTGATTTTGTAATGTTACACAAAAACTACGACTTTAAGAAATGAAGGAAATTTAATATTTCCATACATTAACCTTAAATCGACAAAAAATGAAAAAATCAATTAACTATTTGCTAATTTCTTTAGTAGCCATTGGATTACTGGCTTTTACAAACCTTAAACCCGATGTAAGCTCAGGATTCAAAAGCTCTTTTACCGAAACCTTGAAAAATGCAAAAGCCTACACTTTAGAAGTTGCGGAAAAAATGCCTGCGGAAGATTATACATTTAGGCCTCATGATTCAGTGAGAACCTTTGGCGAGCAGCTTGCTCATATCTCCATGTCGTCTTCGTTACTTAACAAGATGTTTATCAAAGGAGAAAAGGTAGAATTTGATCCGGCTGAAGGTGAAAAAATGATGAAAATGGTTGGAGCCTCGAAGGATGAAACCATAAAAGTCATCAATGAAAGTTTCGACGAAGTTATTGCAACCATTGAATCTATGAGCGATGAAGACCTCCAGACAACTTTTGTGTTTGGATTTGCACCCAACAAACCCGAGTTAACCAAAGAACAAGGCTTTCTTTTTATTCGTGATCATATCACACATCACAGGGCCCAGGCAATCACCTATTTAAGGATGAAAGATCATGATGCCCCGCAATACAGACCTTTCTAATACAAATGCAGATCTTCCTAAAAAATAAAAACCCGTTTCTCTTGTGAAACGGGTTTTTTCAAAAATAAACCCCTCTGAAAACCAGATATTTGTATAGAAATCCATTTTTTTTACTTTTTTACGCAACCTCTCTTCCATTCACGTATCTAAATGACAAATCCCCCAAACTATGAAACTTGAATATTCTATATTGGAACATTTAAGTAACAATGACAACGGAAAATTTGTCGATGTTACTTTTATCGAAGATGATTATGTTTCTATTGGTAATGCACTTGCTGAGTTGCAGGGTAGAAACATGATACTGGTTGACAGGACCAGTAGCAGAGATTTTGAAGCTTTTGGAATCGGAAACGACAGAAAAAAAGCGCTGAAAGCCAAAATCAAAATGAACGGAAGAATTTATTTTCATTCTATGAAAAGTAAAATTGGTAAGGTTGATTCTAGTGACGAAAGAAAGAATCGATGGAGTTTGAGTTACTTTTTTTAACGGTTAAAGTTTAAATATGACATAACATTTACTCAAGGTTAATCTTAGGATTATAGATCGGGGTTTGATTTATCAGACCCTTTTTTTGTGCTTTAAAGTCTGTTGTAAAAAACATTTCGAACTTTCCTTTTGTGCTCTGAAAACAAAAGAAACATGTTATATTAGACGTGGGAATTTTAAATTTACCATAATAACAATATCAAATAATTTTTAATAGCAGGTCTGAATGATTTCAAATACAAAAAGTATGCTTCAACGCTGGCTGGTATTGCCTGCATTTTGTATGGTATTTTGGATTTCAGCCCAGGCGCAGCGAGTTATTAACGAGGAGATCCTTGCTCAGGGAACCATTGATCTGGCTCCAGGTATTCAAATTGATAAAATTAATGCCGGCTATACCTTGTGGCTTCCTGACAAGAATCCGATTAAAGGACTGATTCTGTTTACACATGCAAGAAGAGATACCCTTCAGACCAATGAACTCATCGATGCTGCCCTTAAGAAAAATTTGGCGGTAATGTATGCAACCACCAGTAACAGACTTGATTTCTTTTTTGATGAAGCCAGAATAAGAGAAATACGAGGCTACCTTAATTCGGTAATTGAAAACTATTCCATCCCAAGAAAAAACCTGATGTATTGTGGAATGTCACTGGAAGGGACACGAGCCTTAAAACTGGTAATTGATGATGCAATAAATAAGCACAAAAACCATTTAAAGCCTCTTGCGGTGGCAATATGCGATTCCCCGCTGGATATGGTTCGATTTCATAATGAAATGGTAAAAGCCGTAAAACTGAACTTTGATCCTATCGCCTCTAATGAAGGTAAGTGGGTATCTTCCTATCTTGAAAATAATCTTGGAGGCACACCAAAAGATAATTTTGAGGCCTATGCGTCTTATTCCCCTTTTTGTTATGCGCTCCAAAGTAAAGAAACACTGAATTCATTCAAGGGAATAGCCGTTCGTGCCTATACGGAGCCTGATGTGAATTGGTGGATAGAAAACAGAAGAAAAGACTATTATGGAATGAATTCTATTGATCTGGCAGCATTTGTCAATGCCCTTAAAATTCATGGCCACGATCAGGCTGAGTTAATTATCACAACAGATAAGGGATTCAGTGACAACGGCTCACGACATCCGCATAACTGGAGTATTGTTGATGAAAAGGAGCTCGTACAATGGTTTTCAAACCTTTTAAATGAATAATAACATTTTAAACCTTCAATAAATGACTATGAAAAAGCCTTTAGCAAACACAATTATCTTGCTGGTTTTTACTTTCTGTTTTGGCTCCCTATGGTCCCAGGATGCCTCTTACGCATTGGATGTATCGATACCTTATTATAGTGAAACGCGTCAGAGCCAGGATTCCTATGTAAAAGAGCGCTGTGTCCTGGATATTTATTTCCCAAAGGAGGTTAAATCTTTTTCTACCATAGTATGGTTCCATGGAGGTAGTCTAAAAGCCGGTGAAAAAGAAATTCCTGAGGCCCTTAAGAATCAAAACCTTGCTGTAGTAGGAGTTAATTATCGATTGTATCCAAAGGTTAAAGCTCCGGGATATATTGAGGATGCGGCCGCCGCGGTGGCCTGGGTATTCAATAATATTGAGTCCTACGGTGGAGATCCGAATTCTATTTTTGTTTCCGGTCATTCTGCTGGAGGTTATTTGGCAAGTATGGTAGGTTTTGATAAATCTTATCTGGCAAAATATGATATCGATGCGAATCAGATTGCAGGGCTTATTCCTTTCAGCGGCCATACCATAACTCATTTTACGGTAAGAGAAGAAAGGGGAATCCAAGGTACTCAGCCTGTCATTGACGAACTGGCACCATTGTATCATGTCAGATCGGATGCACCTCCTCTACTTATGATAACAGGAGACAGAGAAAAGGAGCTATTGGGCAGATATGAAGAAAACGCCTATATGATGAGGATGATGAAAGTGGCCGGGCATATGGATACTCGAATCATGGAACTGGATGGTTATGATCACGGGATGACCTATCCGGCATTTCCATTATTAATCGAAGAAGTTAGACGGATAATGAATGAAAAGAATTAAATTTAAGCCTGATTTCTAATTCCAGTTAAATTCTTTTTGAGGATGAAAAACAATTTGATAATTCCGGCACTTTTGATTGGATTCGGGCTCATTATATCCGGGTTCTTCATTGGTAACATGCATAAAAAAGCCATTGAACACAATCGATTTGTACAGGTAAAAGGACTGTCTGAAAGAGAAGTTCAAGCTGATCTTGCCGTTTGGCCGATCAATACCATATTGACAGGAAATGATCTAAAATCCTTAAAAAATGAAATTGAAAACCAAAACAAGGAGGTATATCAGTTTTTTCTTGATCAGGGATTTAACGATGGTGAACTTACCAAGGGAATGACAAATATAACGGATGCGAAAAGTAATATTTACAGCAATAACCCTTCGGTTGGTTTCCGATATCTGGCGAAGTCAGAATTTACGGTTCGGACAAAAGATATTAAAAAATTACAAAAAGCTTTGGCTGAATCATTGAACCTTATGTCCTCAGGAATCGTCCTCGGTTCAAAAAACGAGTGGCGCCCGATTGAATACATTTTTACAGGTTTAAATGAGTTAAAACCTTCTATGATCGAAGAGGCTACCACCAATGCAAGACAGGTAGCAGAGAAATTCGCAAGAGATTCCAATTCTCAGGTAGGGCCAATAAAAATGGCCCGACAAGGTCAGTTCTCAATTAATGACAGGGATCAGAACACACCTGAAATCAAGATTATCAGAGTGGTTTCCACCATCGACTTTCAACTCATCAATTAGATTTAATATGGCAGCATTTGTACTCGTAGAAATTGACATCCACGATATGGAACTCTATCAATCATATACCTTGTTGACCCCGGCAACCATTGCTGCCTATGACGGAAAATTTGTGGTTCGTGGCGGGGAGGTATCCCTTCTGGAAGGAGACTGGAACCCGGAGAGGATAGTACTACTTGAATTTCCAAGTGTGGAGAAAGCAAATGAATGGTGGCATTCTGAATCCTATGAAAAAGCCAGAAAAATAAGGCAAAAAGCAGCAACAACGAAAATGATCGTTTTGAAAGGAGTTTCCTGATCAGTTCAATTGAGTTTCACTTCGTTAAAATTTTGAAAAATGTTTAAACAAAAAATGTATCAGGTAGATGCTTTTACGGATCACCTGTTTGGAGGTAACCCGGCGGCAGTATGTGTTTTAGATCAATGGTTCGAGGAAAATCTTATGCAGCAAATCGCTGCTGAAAACAACCTTTCCGAAACTTCTTTTGTTGTAAAAAAAGATAATCACTACGAAATTAGATGGTTCACACCCGTTGCGG
>CP070731.1:2151671-2162161 GCA_020347545.1 Flavobacteriaceae bacterium
ATTTTCGGCATACTCGATATTGGCAATTTCTTCGTCAACAATGAGCACCAGTTCAGTAATTTTTTTCTGGGTAACAAAAACACTGTCCAACCGTTCCTGAGCAAGGGACATGATTTCATTAAGGGCCTCGATAGAAGTATTAAAACTGTCAGCTATATCTTTTGACTCCGTTCTTCCTTCAAGCTCTTTTTTCGTAAGTTCCCATTTTTTTAAATCATTATAAACATCGTTGATGATCCTGCTGATTTCCTCCGACCTGTTTTTAACCGTTGACTGGTATTGATTTAAAATCGATTTGTAATTGGTCCATTCTACTTTTCTAACCTTGAGATCCCTCAGTGAAACATCCTCTCTTTTCAAAAAGGCGGAGTCCACCAGGCTGAGAATTTCAGGTGCTGCCTGCACAACAATAGAGTCTATATCTGATATTTTGGAGCTTTTTTCGAGCGTCCCTTTCAATTTCAGATAAGATTGCCCCAGCTTTTCTGATTCCTCCGAAATATCCCCGATGGCAATTGCTTCCTGTGCTACAGAGGTCGTATCTGAAGATTTTGACGAATCTTGAGCGATTAAATTATGAGAACAGAAAAAAAGAAGGCACAAGCCCAATAGGAATTGAATGGAGATTTGCTTTGTAAAGGACTTTAGGGTCATATAGAGGAGGTTTGAAAGGAACAAGATACTTAATTTTTTTATTCCAATGCTTCCATGTGTCACCGACATATATTTATAAATCCCATAAGCTTAGCTGGAAAATTAAACCATATTTAAATGGTTTTGTGCAATGCGAGTTGGATACGTTTACGTTCCTTATCTACCTGCAAAACTTTGACAATGACTTGCTGTTGAAGAGAAACTATTTCACTGACATCTTTTACAAAAGTATCCGAAAGGTTAGAGACATGTATTAATCCATTTTCCTTGATACCAATGTCTACAAAGCAACCAAAATTGGTAATATTATTGATAATTCCAGGAAGTAAAAGGTTTTCTCTCAGATCCTCAATACTCTTTATATTCCGGTCAAAACTGAAAATCTTTGCTTTCTCCCTTGGGTCGATGCCGGGTTTTTGCAGTTCCTTACGAATATCCTGAAGCGTGGGCAATCCAACTTCTTCAGTGCAGTATTTTTTAAGGTCGATTTTTGAGAGGAGCTCAGAGTTTCCAATTAATGAAGAAACTGAATGACCGGAATCCTTTCCTATCTTTTCAATAAGAGAATAACGTTCGGGGTGAACAGCAGAATCATCCAATGGGTTGCCTGCATTTTTAATTCTTAAAAACCCTGCACTTTGTTCAAAGGCTTTTTCACCAAGTCTTGGAACTTTTTTGATATCATTCCTCGATTCAAACGGGCCTGTCTCGTTTCGGTAGGCAACAATATTTTCGGCCAATTTGAGCCCTAGACCCGAAACATAGCTTAAAAGGGAGACACTTGCCGTATTTATATTCACCCCAATGGTGTTCACACAACTTTCAACAACCGAATCAAGGCTCCTTTTTAATTTAGACTGATCCACGTCATGTTGATATTGGCCTACGCCAATTGATTTTGGATCTATTTTCACCAATTCGGCCAAAGGGTCTGAAAGCCTTCTTCCAATCGATATTGCTCCTCTGACAGTAACATCATAGCTGGGAAACTCTTCTCTGGCAATTCGAGAGGCAGAATAAATCGAAGCTCCGGCTTCATTCACCACATAAACTTCAACATCTCTGTTAAATCGAATTCTTTTTACAAGACTTTCGGTTTCTCTAGAGGCCGTGCCGTTACCTATGGCTATGGCTTCTATTCGATGGGCATCAACAAGAGAACTTATTTTTTTTATTGCATTCCTGGAATCATTTTTTGGAGGATGCGGAAATATGGTTTCATTGTGCTCCAACCCTCCTTGAGAATCCAGGCAAACGATTTTACACCCGGTTCTAAAACCAGGGTCGATGGCAAGAATTTTTTTCTCACCAAGAGGAGCTCCAAGTAATAATTGTCTTAGATTCTTCGAAAAAACGCCAATGGCCTTATCATCTGCATCTTCTTTTGCTGCCTGAAGAATTGCATTGGAAAGGGAAGGAAAAAGCAGTCTTTTAAAGGCATCTTCAATAGCCAGATCAATTTGTACAGAGCAGTCGCCTTGACTTGAAATTACCCTTTCCTTGATCTCTCGGAGAACCTTTTCTTTGTCAATACTGATATTTAGACGAATAAAACCTTCTCTTTCGGCTCTTAGAATGGCCAGAAGGCGATGTGAAGGACAAGATTTTAAGGCTTCTTCCCAATTGAAGTAATCTTTGAATTTTTGCGCCTTTTCCAATTCTTGTTTTGACTTGATTACCTTGGTCTGGATCCGTGCAAACTTACTGAGGTGCCATCTTATTTTATTTCTGATGCTGCTCCTTTCGTTGATCCATTCGGCTATGATGTGCCTGGCTCCTTCGAGTGCTTCCGAGTCATTAAGTTCTTTGGAAATATATCTTTTGACTATGGGTTCAAGATGATCCGCTTTCTGACTCATGATGATCTTTGCCAAGGGTTCCAATCCGTTGAGCCTTGCTTTTTCTGCTTTGGTCTTTCTCTTTTTTTTGAAAGGAAGATAGAGATCCTCAAGGGTATTCAAATCTACCGCCGAAACGATCTCAGACTGCAACTGATCGGTTAAAGCCTCTTGCTCTTTCAATGATTTTAAAATGCCTTGCTTCCTTTTTTCCAGCTCTTCAAAGTTGTTTTTGAATTCCAGAATTTTACCGATCTGTACTTCATCAAGATTTCCGGTACGTTCTTTTCTGTATCGTGAAATAAAAGGGACGGTGCAGTCTTCTTCAAGTAGCTTAATGGTATTTTCAATTCCTTTAAGGGGTAATTCGGTTTTTGAATGAATATAACTGAGTAATTGCATGGATCAGATTTGATACTTGCAAAGGTATTCTTTCAAAAAGATAAACACTAAATGAAAGTGTAAAACCCAAAGAAATTTATTCTCCGGGCCTTGCTCATTTTTACTTAAAGATCGAAACGAAGTCCTACAGAAATATTATTTTCTTTTCTATTTGGTTCATTAAAGATTCTGTTCAGATCATATTTCACATAAACTGAAAACGCATCCACCCCCATGTAACTGCTTATACCATAAATCAAATTACTGGTATTATAGCTTTGGGTAATCTTGTCTTTCCGTTTAGAGCCGTCTTCTGTATATTTAAGTTTTTGACGTGTTCTCAGATTAAATCCAAAGTAGCCTCCAACTCCAAATTTGAATTTTTTTCGTGTAGAATAGCGAAAATAATTTCCTTTGTCAATTTTTCGTGAGGGCCCAAATTCAAAATGGACGGGTACAACCAGATTATCCATTCGAAGTTTGGACTTGGTCAAACTTCCGGGAAATTCTTCTAAATAGGTTAGCTCTCCATCCTGGACAAAATACTTGTTATCTGTAGGGTTCAATCCATTGAACTGAAAGGCAAAACCGTATCTGAAGCGAACAGAATTGGAATTCTCGGCCAATCGGGTGGTCCATGTCCACCCCATTTCAAAGAATTTACTTTTACCCATCTTATAAGGGGACTTGTCAATGGACTGGCCTTCAATAATAGCGTTGTTAAATCCAAAGGCAACAAGTAAATTGGAATGCGTTCTTTTGTCATATTTTTTTTGTTGTCCGGTAGAGATTTCAATCAATTGATCTTCGTCGTCAAATACCTGGATCTTAAGTCTGGAAGGATCTTTGCCCTCTTCTACATTGGTGTCTATGGTATCTTTATAAACCCCTCCTCTTTTTGATAGCGCCACTGAATTTTCGAGGATAGCAATTTTGTTTTCAATATTTAAGGCATGTATTTCGGCAGCTTCCTCTTTGAGTTTTTCAGCTTCCGTTGAATTGATCTCCCCCTCATTGAATCGTTCATTTATCGCCAGTACTTTTTTCTTTAAAGCTTCTTTTTCCTCTCTTATTATTTGTTCCTTTTTTTCTTGCATTGTATCTTCTTCTTCCTGCGCGGAAATTTGAGAACAAAGCATAAACTGGCCTAATAGAAATGTGAATAGAACTATTTTTTTCATGTTGGATATGTTAGGGAATTAGTTTTCTTCTGAGGTTACGACTTCCTTGTCTTTTTTAATGGTGTTGACGATTTTCTCAATTAATTTTTGCCTTAGATCCTTGTCCAGATCATCTTCAACCGAATTCAATAACGCATCAGTATTGACGTATTTTTTTGATGAAATCTGGCCATTTACAATGAGCTTAAGTTTGGTTTGATGCAGTAATTGATCTATTTCCTGATCTAAAAGTTCATCTTCAGCAGAATAGTATTCTGAAGATGATAGTTCTTCAGGAATGGCTTCATTTTCTTCCACCTTAAAATCATGAACAACTGTGGAATTTAAATCATTGTCAATAGGTGAAAAGGCAACCTCCCCGGAGTTGAATTCATTTTTAGATCGATCTGTCAAAGTATTCTTTTTAGTTTCAAAAACGTTTGGGTTTTCAGCTGTTTCAATCTCTGGAACCATTGATTTCTCGGCAATTTGAGTTTCGTGAGTTCTTGATTTTTCCGAAATTTTGATTTCAGTCAGGGCATCTTTTTCGGGAATACTCTCTCTATCTTCCTTTGAAACGGGGGAAGCAATTTCCTGAGCAGGAAGGGTATTTTGCAGGGGCTGGTAATAATAAATTCCAATCGAAACCAGCAACAAAATAAATGAGGCAATTTTCAAAATCATCCAATTTCGAGCCTTCTTTTGATTTTCATGAGCTGTTAATTTTTCGTCCAGCCTTTCCCATGAACCTGAAGAAGGTTCGATCATTCTGTTTTGAAGATGCTCTCTGTGTTTATTCGGTTTCATAATACTTTCTTTTTTTGCTGGGATGAGATCATATCCTGTAGTGCTTTCCGAGCCCGATAGAGCTGGGTCTTACAGGTTCCGACACTTATATTCAGCATGTTGGCTATTTCAGTATGCTTGTAGCCTTCAATCACATACATATTGAATACAATTTTACAGCCTTCGGGTAACTTATTGAT
Source organism: Flavobacteriaceae bacterium (assembly GCA_020347545.1). Taxonomy (GTDB): domain Bacteria; phylum Bacteroidota; class Bacteroidia; order Flavobacteriales; family Flavobacteriaceae; genus Lutimonas. The sequence continues at coordinate 2,156,691 of CP070731.1, forward strand.
AAAGATTTGAAGGTCCTCAACAGCTATCTTTAGTTCTATCTCGTTATCCACGACACTTTCGTAGGATTCAATCGCATCGGTGAAAAGAAGGTTATTCTTTTTTCGTAAATAAGAGATACATTCGTAGACCATAATTTTTCGAACCCAGCCCTCAAAGCTTCCCTTCTCCGAATACTGATGAAGTTTTGTAAAGACTTTGAGAAAACCATTTAACATCACTTCCTCCGATTTTTGCAAGTCCTTTATGTAATAAGCGCATAAACTCATCATTTTTGGAGAAAATTTTTCATACAATAATTTTTGGGCCCTTCTGTTTTTTTGAAGCGACTGCTTGATTAATTCTGAATTGCTGTTTATTTTAATTACTTTAAGCATACTTCCAAAAGGCCTTGCATATATAAAGACGCAAAAATCAGTTTTAAGGTTGACAAGGATGGTTCTTTTTTTAAGAACTTCAATTTAGGGCATAAAAAAACATGAAACAAATTCCTTGTTTCATGTTCTTTGCAATTGATTTTTTTTATCAGCTGACTTTTTCCCCGTTGGCAACCGTATCCCCGACAGGTTCAATAAAACTGAGTTTTCCATCCTGGGTATCACTCATTAAAATCATTCCCTGACTTTCCACCCCTCTTAATTTTCTTGGAGCAAGATTTATCAGTACGGTTACTCTCTGACCTATTATATCAGACGGATCGAAGCTTTCTGCAATGCCACTAACAATGGTTCGGGTATCAATTCCAACGTCCACTTTAAGTTTGAGAAGTTTTTTCGTTTTTGGCACTTTTTCCGCTTCAAGAATTGTTCCTATGCGAATATCCAGCTTGGTAAAATCTTCAAAACTGATGGTTTGTTTTTGAGGTTCCACTGTTACTTCACTATTGCTCGCTTTGGAAGCTTCCAGTTTATCTATTTGCTTCTGAATTTCTGCATCTTCAATTTTAGCAAACAGAAGCGAGGCCTTGTTGATGGTATGGTCAGCAGGTAATAAAACCTTATCGGGTCCCACCGTCTGCCATCTTAAGTCAGTCTTTTGATCCAGACCCAGCATTTCCTTTAACTTTTTACTTGTAAAAGGCAGAAAAGGCTCACTCAAAACAGATAAAGCTGAAGCGATCTGAAGCGCTACATACATAATTGTCTGAACCCTTTCCGGATCTGTTTTAATTTGTTTCCACGGTTCTTCATCTGCAAGGTACTTGTTTCCTAGTCTCGCAAGGTTCATTAATTCAGAGAGTGCTTCCCGAAACCTGAACCTTTCTAAGGATTTTGAAATGATTTCAGGATACTGATGCATCATATCCATGGCTTGTTGGTCCGCTTCTGAAATAGTTCCGGCCTTTGGAACAACTCCGTTATAGTATTTGTTGGTCAAAACAACCACTCTGTTCACAAAATTCCCGAAAATGGCAACCAGTTCGTTATTGTTTCTGGCTTGAAAATCTTTCCATGTGAAATCGTTATCCTTGGTTTCAGGTGCGTTGGCCGTTAAAACATAGCGGAGAACGTCTTGTTTTTCCGGAAAATCCTGCAGGTATTCATGAAGCCAAACGGCCCAATTTTTTGAAGTTGAGATTTTATTTCCTTCGAGATTTAAAAATTCATTGGCAGGAACATTTTCAGGCAGAATATAACTTCCCTGAGCTTTCAGCATTGAAGGGAAAATGATACAGTGAAAAACGATATTGTCTTTTCCTATAAAGTGCAACAACTTGGTTTCCTTATCCTTCCAAAACGGCTCCCAGTTTTTTCCTGTTTTTTCGGCCCACTCTTTAGTTGAAGATATATAACCAATCGGTGCATCAAACCAGACATAAAGAACTTTTCCCTCAGCTCCCTCAACAGGAACCGGTATTCCCCAGTCAAGATCCCGGGTTACGGCCCTTGGTTTTAAACCGTCATCTATCCAGGACTTCACCTGACCCAGAACATTGGTTTTCCAATCCTTCTTATGACCCTGGAGTATCCATTCTTCCAGCCATTTCTCATATTCATTGAGTGGTAAATACCAATGCTTTGTTTCTTTAAGCGATGGCGCATTTCCTGTAATTACGGATTTTGGGTTGATCAGGTCCTTGGCATTGTGACTCGTTCCGCAATTCTCGCATTGATCTCCGTAACTTTCTTCAAAACCACATTTAGGGCAGGTCCCCACCACGAATCGATCCGCTAAAAACTGTTTTGCTTTTTCGTCATAAAGTTGGGCGGAAGTTTCTTCAATAAACTTTCCATGCTTATAAAGATCCTTAAAAAATTCAGAAGCTGTCTCGTGATGAATTTTAGCTGAGGTTCTTGAATAATTATCAAAGGTAATTCCAAAATCCTGAAATGATTGTTTGATTATTTCATGGTATTTGTCCACTACGGCCTGTGGGGTTGTTCCTTCCGCTTTTGCCTTTAAGGTAATTGGCACCCCATGTTCATCAGAACCACAGACAAATGCAACTTCCTTATCATTTAACCTTAAGTATCGGGCATAAATATCAGCCGGGACATACACCCCCGCCAAATGTCCGATATGGACCGGGCCGTTCGTATAAGGCAATGCAGCTGTTATTGTATATCTTTTGGGATCTTGCATGTAATAAAATTAAGACCACAAAAGTAAGAAAAAGGGAAAACATGATCCTTTTTATTTTAATTAATCACAGTCTTCCCGATTGATCTTCCATACAAGGGACTTATATCGTTTTTAAATTATACTTTTATCAAAAATTAATTTATGTTTTTTATGAAAAGACAAATGGCTTTTTTCCTCTGTTTGCTTGTTATGTTGGGGCATGAGATTCACTCGCAGAATGATGAGTCAAGGATGATCACGAGAGACCTGGTAAAACCTCCAAGTTTGAAAAAAGGGGATACCATTATAATTCTTTCACCTGCGGGAAAATTAAAGGACAGAAGTGCCGTAGATGCAGGAATAGAATTGGCAAATCACTGGGGCCTTGTGGTGTTTTTTGGGAACCATTTACTTTCTGAGAACAATACATTCGCAGGCACCGATCAGGAAAGGTTATCCGATCTTCAGAAGGCGCTTGATGATCCGAGTATAAAAGCGATATGGGCAGCAAGAGGAGGTTATGGCACCGTCAGAATCATAGATGACCTGGATTTTAGCAGGTTTTCAGAAAATCCAAAATGGATCATCGGTTTTTCAGACATTACGGTATTGCATAATAAAGTGCATGATCTGGGATTTCAGTCGATTCACGGCCAGATGCCTGTGACCCTTGAATTGGAGAATCCTGTGCAAAAAGAGTCCATTCAGACTTTATACCGAGCTTTGTTTGGCAGGAAATTACAGTATAAAATTCCATCCTCAAAGTACAACCGACCAGGGAAATCTACGGGACAGTTGGTTGGAGGAAATCTTTCAATTGTTTACAGCATGCTGGCTTCTGACACTAATCTGAACATGGAGGGAAAAATACTTTTTATAGAAGATGTGGGAGAGGCTCTTTATCATATTGACCGGATGATGATCAGCTTAAAAAGAGCTGGGTATTTTAATGGGTGTAAAGGAATATTGGTTGGAGATTTTAAATTAAAACCGAATGAGAGCAATCCTTTTGGAAAATCTCTTGAAGAAATAGTTCTGGAAGCAGCAGAAGGAACTGATTTTCCTGTTGTTTTTGATTTTCCCGCCGGACACCTGGACGATAACCGTTCATTACTTCTTGGGAGCTATATTGACATGAGTTCCAACCAGAACAGGGCCAGAATTAAATTTAAATGAGCCGATGGCAGCTCATAATGAACTTGGACTTACCGGGGAAAAGATTGCAGTTGAATTTCTGGAAAACAAGGGTTACCACATCAGGGAGAAAAACTGGCGTTTTCAAAAAGCAGAGATCGACATCATTGCCCAAAAAGATGATTTGATTGTCGTGGTAGAAGTAAAAACCAGATCCAGTAGGCATTTTGGTGATCCTCAACAGTTTGTGAGCAGTCAAAAAATTAGATATTTGATGAAAGCCGCTAACAATTTCATCACGTCTCATAAAATTGATTTGGAGGTTCGATTTGACATCATCGCCATTGTTAAAAATCCTTACGAAGCTTCAATTGAGCATTTTGAAGATGCTTTTCACCTTTTTTAAAGATGCGATTGAGAAATCATCTCGTTTCAAACATCGATTTTAATTCGTTAAAATCCTCAGGTTTCGCAAGGATATTTTTGTTCGAATCCAGAACGAGATAGGTTGGGATGGCAGTGATCCCATAGTCCTTTACTTTTTGACTTGACCACTTGTCTAAATCCAGGACATTGATGAATTCGCTATAATCCTTTGTCATGATTTCCCAGCTTCTTTTTTCGTCCTCAAGCCCTATGGCCACGACATTGATGTTTTGAATACCACTGATAAATTTATAAAACTCAGGGACTTCTATTTGGCAATGTGGACAATTTGAACTAAAAAACAAAACCACATAATAATCAGTTCCCGAGAGTTCATACAAGGAAGTGTCGACTCCGTTTTCTGACCAGCTGAAATCGGGAGCCCTTACTCCAACCATAGTTTTTATGGATGCATTGATTCTGCCAATCATTTCCTTATCCTGGTAATCCTCAGGAAGTTTAAGGTAATATTCATGAAGGACATGATTGATCATATCAACATTTTCCTGGTCAAGATAAGCTTCCAGCAACTCTGTCTCGAAAGCGAGTTTGACCTGGTCGTAATTATCCATCCAGAGAACTGCTTTTTCAATAGCATCCATTTGCAGTTCATTTTGCCTCTGAAGGGTTTCGGCCTGATTCAGATAAAAAACATAATCGTTCAGTCGATTGTAAATAAATGTTGAATGACTCAGCACCTCATCCGAAAGATCCATGGCATCAAAAAAATGAATTTTAATTGTGTTCAGATACTCGTTTGGAGTATCCATGGGTTGGGGAGCGTTATGTTGCGCACTTGCTCTTATAAAGTGGTTGGCAAGCAAGTCAGAAGACCTGATTTCGTAATCTTTTTGAACTGTTGTGAGTTCATTAAGAATCGAGGTATAAGTTTTTTTTAAGGCTTTCTTTTCTTTTTTATCAGTAGATTCGAAATAAAGTACCTGAACAGAATCTAATTCCTCCTGTTTTGCTCTTATGTTTTTGTAATAATTCTGATAAATTTTGTTTTCAACTGACTCAGAAAAATATATAGTGGTTTCCGGATTATTAGGATCAAAGGAAAATTCAATCTCTTCCTTATTGTAAATAAATTCAACGTATAGATTGTTCTCTATTTGATAATAGGCACGGTAAATACCCGGTGATTGATTTTTATCAATGTTAAAAGTAAATTGACCGTCTATGACATCAGCATTATCGACATAACTTTGCTCTCCATTCTGCATCTGATACAGCAAGATCCAAGAGTAATCATGGTCAGGATCGATGGTTCCTTTGATAGAATACTGGCCCTGCATGTATGAACTTGCAATGAGAAGGATGACAAGTAGATAATACTTCATAAAGGATT
>CP070731.1:2162261-2170856 GCA_020347545.1 Flavobacteriaceae bacterium
GCTTCGTCATACTGATAAGTAGCCAGTTGATTTTTGGTCAGCGAATCGTCAATGTTTTTCTTTATTTGCTGAGGAGAGATTCCATTTTCCTTATTGTACAATGACTGTTTTTCGCGTCTTCTTTTTGTTTCATCAATGGTCAATTGCATACTTCGGGTAATTTTATCCGCATACATGATGGCTTTGCCATTGACATTTCTTGCGGCTCTTCCCACTGTCTGGGTTAGTGATCGATGACTTCTTAAAAAACCTTCTTTATCGGCATCTAAGATAGCAACAAGGGATACCTCGGGAAGATCAAGTCCTTCTCTCAATAAATTGACCCCAATTAGAACGTCAAAAAGGCCTTTCCGAAGATCCGTCATAATCTCGATTCTTTCCAGAGTATCTACATCCGAATGAATATAGCGGCATCTTATCTGGATTCGGGACAAATATTTTGTCAGTTCTTCCGCCATTCTTTTGGTAAGGGTCGTCACAAGTATCCTTTCGTCAATTTCAATGCGTTGTTGAATCTCTTCAATAAGGTCATCGATTTGATTTTTACTGGGCCTTACGTCAATATCCGGATCCAATAAGCCCGTAGGACGAATCACCTGTTCAACAAAGACTCCTTCTGAATTCTGTAATTCATAGTCGGCCGGGGTGGCACTTATATAGATGACCTGGTTTTGAATGGCTTCGAATTCTTCAAATTTCAAAGGCCTGTTATCCATTGCAGCAGGAAGTCGGAACCCGTATTCTACCAGATTTTCTTTTCTGGACCGGTCACCGCCATACATAGCATGGACCTGAGGTATTGTAACATGGCTTTCGTCTACGAGCATCAGATAGTCATTGGGAAAATAATCCAACAGGCAAAATGGTCTTGTGCCCGCGGGCCTGCCGTCCAAATACCTTGAGTAATTTTCAATCCCGCTGCAATAACCTAGTTCTCTGATCATCTCCAGGTCAAACTCAGTTCTCTCTTTTAACCTTTTTGCTTCCAGAGCCCGCCCTGAATCCTGAAAGAATTCAACTTGTTTCATCAGGTCATCCTGTATTTCATGGATGGCATTTTGTAAAACATCCGGAGAGGTTACAAAAAGATTTGCAGGATAAATATTTAATTTTTCAAACTCATCTATGATTTCACCACTGATAAGATTAAAACTTTCTATTTCTTCAATTTCATCCCCAAAGAAATGAACCCTGAATCCATATTCTCCATAAGAAGGATAAATTGTTATTGTATCTCCTTTCACCTTAAAGGTTCCGCTCTTGACTTCTTGCTCTGTTCTGGAATACAAGCTGGTCACAAGCTGATGTAAAAAACGCGTTCGGGCAATGTTTTGTCCTACTTCAATTTCAATTACATTTTTTTTAAATTCAACGGGATTACCTATACCATAAAGACAGCTTACCGAAGCAACGACCAAAACATCCCTTCTCCCCGATAAAAGTGCAGAGGTTGTACTTAGTCTCATCCTTTCAATTTCATCGTTAATGGAGAGATCTTTTTCTATATAAAGCCCTGTTGTGGGTATAAAAGCTTCGGGCTGGTAATAATCGTAATAGGAAACAAAATATTCAACGGCATTATTTGGGAAAAACTGCTTGAATTCAGAATACAACTGACCGGCCAGGGTTTTGTTATGAGCCAAAACCAGCGTTGGTTTTTGAACCCTTTCAATGACATTGGCTGCGGTAAATGTTTTTCCTGATCCCGTGACTCCAAGAAGCACCTGATATTTTTCATCTTCCTTTATGCCTTTTACCAGTTCATTTATGGCATTTGGCTGATCTCCCGTTGGTTCGAAGTCTGAAACTATTTGAAATTGCATACTGCAAAAATAGGATATTCAAATCACTAATTATAAATCACGAATTTTTAAAAGGTAGTAGGAACCATATATGAAAATTGCTGTCCATCCAAGTACGATGGCAATCTCATACAACTGTATGCCGTAATCCGTACTAATATCCTCACCGATTTGATTGGCAAGTGTTTTAACGGCATTCAACCTAGAGAAAGGTTCATCGATCAAATTCCACATGGCTTTTAAAGGAGCGAATTGAAAGATGTAATCTGCAACATCAGTTCCTTTAAACAGATTCCACTTAAAGATATTATAGCCTATGGTTTCAGCAAAAAACCAAACCAGCATGGCACCAACCGCAAAGGCGGATCGTTTGATTAAAACTCCTAAGAATAAACCGAAAGAAAAGAAACCGGTCAACTTGACGAAAAAGGCTATGAGATACTCCAGATCAGAAAAAATAATAGAGATTTCATTATAATCGGAGTAGATTAAACCAAGTACCATAGAGACGGCAAAAACAAATAAAGTCGAAATCAAAGCGAACAGGACCACGGTATAAAACTTGCTTAAAACGAATTCCTTCTTGCTCAAACCGTCGATAAGATTTTGTTTCAGGGTCTTGTTACTGTATTCATTAGCCATCATGGATACGATAACCAATAAAAGAAAGAATTTAAAAAAGGCCGCTATAAACGTGTTAAAGTGCCAGATGTAAGGAAAATTAAAAATACCTTGTTCTGCCAGGTGAAATTGAATTGGGCCTATATCGAATTTTATGGCTGCAATAAGGGCTATTGAAGTAAGAAGGGCAAAATATACAAAGATCAGGATCTTGCTTGCCCTGCTGTTTTTCAATTTATGAATTTCTATGCTTAATAATCTTAACATGATTCTTGATCCTTTACCCTGATCAGTGGTTATTAGTTATAGTTAGGAATTGTTGTTCTAAAGTTGGTTTTCTTTTTACAAGATGGGAGAGAACGATCTTATTTTTCATTAGATATTGATTAATTTCTCCGCTGGAAATTTCTTTACCGAGCTTAAGAAAAATTTTTCCGTCCTCTTCGCTGATATTTTCTATTCCGTCATAGTTTTTTAATACTTCTATAATTTCTTTTTCAAATCCTTGGGACCTCAGCTCAACGACCCCGTAAGAAGAGGTCATTTCATCAACGCGACCCGAGTATAATTTTATTCCATTCCTGATCACAACAACATGTGTACACACCTTTTCCACCTCATCCAGAAGATGTGAAGCGAGCAGTATGGTAGTGCCATTTGCCGCGATGGATCTAATAATGCTTCTTATTTCATGTATTCCCTGAGGATCGAGGCCATTCGTAGGTTCATCAAGGATCAGTATTTCAGGATCGTTTAATAAGGCCGAAGCAATGGCGAGTCTTTGTTTCATCCCAAGGGAGAAGGTTTTGAACTTACTGTTTCGCCTTTCGTATAAATTTACTTCTCTTAATTTTTCGTCGATCTTGTCAAAGGGAACTCCTTTGATTTTGCAAACCAACTGAAGGTTCTGAGTTGCGGTCATGTACGGATAAAAATTCGGTCGCTCGATGATGGCACCAACTTTTTTGAGTGCCTCATGGGTAGACATGTTTCCGTCAAACCAGCTAAAGCTTCCGGAGGTTCTGTTCACTACATTCAGGATGATCCCCAGTGTAGTGGATTTCCCGCTGCCATTGGGGCCTAATATTCCATAGACATTGCCTTTGTGAATATCAAAAGAAAGATCATTGACCGCATGAATACGACCAAATTTCTTGTGAAGTTTGTTTAATGATAATATGGTTTCCAAGTCCTGATATTTTGGATGACATAAATTAGACGAACCATCTCTTAAAATGTTACTAAAAAATACAGCTTGAGGCTTAATTGTTAGGTTCTGCGCCTAAAGTTTCTTAAATTCGTCGATATCAGATGTATTTAATCAAGGAAGATGAATGAGAAATTAATTTCGAAGAAAAAACCTACTTTTCCAATTAACGAGGAACTGTACAATTATCTGAGTACCTATAACAGAAGTATTAAGATTCCAATTTTTTACGATGATCTGCTTCGGTTTTCAGGCTCGGTCAATGTTTATGATAAATACGACAAAGATACTTTATGGATCAGGGTGTATTACCCGGAATTTGAACAAAAGGAAATCGATCTTAGCCTGAAACGCATGTACAACATTTTACACGGAGACGGGAGTGAGGAGATTTTAGAGAATCTGATGATAGATGAAATAGACTATTGTACTTTCGGTAATTCCAAGCCGTTCAGGGTAAAGGTGAGAAACATATTAAATGATAACTACACATACATTTATGTAAAGAAGGCTGACGCCTCAAGAGTTTATGGCCTTGAGTTTGAGCATCTTCTCTCACCCAATCATTTGAACTTTTTAATTTATAAGGATACACTTATTGAGGAACATGTTTTAGGAATTCCGGGAGACATGTTCATTGAAGAAAGCCTTGATTCAATCTCAAAGGCAGAAAAGCAAAGATTATCAAAGGAGTTTGTCAAATTCAATGAACGATCCACATTAAGACTGCTGGGTGATATGCGAGCCTATAATTATGTTATAGTTCCAACCTATGATTTTGACCAGGTGCAGTACCGGATCAGGGCAATGGATTTTGACCAGCAAAGTTTTGAAGGTAAATTAAAGGTATACCGTCCGCAATTCTTCAAAGATAATTTTGCCTTTGTGAAAATGGTGGAAGAGAGTCTCGGTAAAGAGTCAGTGGAGCAATACAAAAAAGAAGAACGATCTGCTCTTGCAAAAAGACTCAAAGCTACGGGAAACAGAATTCGAAGATTGATGGAATGCATGAAAAACGATCAAATCTCAACACCTGAAAACGTTGAAATGCTTAAAAAGGATCTTGTTGATTATACCCATGACAAAGATTTCAAAGAATGTAAAAACATGGGAGAGATCATTCAGGTGGTCTTCAATTTCGTTGTCAGGAACTACGAAAGTGTCAATGCTTACATTATCCGCTAAAGCAGGAGCAGGATCAAGATGCTTTAAATGCGCTTATCGTTCTAATTAAAACTGAAATCCCCGAAGTCTTCGTCAAAATCTTCATGTCCTTCTTCTTCTGAAAAGTCATCAGTGGAAAGATCTTCACTTTCGAAATAAATTTCAGGGGCATTGGTTGGCACCACGCCGAGAGATAAAAGGAGTGCCGGAAGTTCTATATTACTGTGTTCAAAATCGTTCTCGATTAATTCCACATAAAAAGACCACATGTTGAAAAAATCATAAACATAAATCATTTTGTCATTAGCCTGCTTTAGAACATCTTCCAGCTTAATTTCGCTCATTTGAATTTTTCTGTCGCGCCCTTCCCCCATATCAAAAAGAGGATGCTCTTCACCTTGAACCCACGTATCGTCAGATCGGTAAAAAGATGCCATTTGATCGCCTGTAAACCCGAATGAATTAGTTATCGAATTATGCAGGTCCTCCAGTGAGGAGCCTGAATCGATGGCAATATCCCTTATTACATCTTCTTCAGTATTTAGAATTACCCTGATTTTGTACACCATGATTTCCTAATCTAAATTTTTTGCAAAAATACTACTTTAATCCAAATGTCTTACTTTTACCTTGTTAAAAGAATCTTTATTTTTAAAAAACAAAATGGGCCATAGAAAAGTTTTGGATAAGCTCAATGCTTATAATAAAAATACCCTTATGGAAACACTGGATATTACCTATACGGAGGTGGGAGAGGACTACCTGGTGGCCAGTATGCCTGTAAATGAGAGAGTTCATCAACCTATGGGTCTTTTGCATGGAGGAGCTTCCGTGGCTTTGGCTGAAAGTGTTGGTAGCGCTGCCTCTCTGCATTTTTTGGATCCGTCACAAGGAGAAGTGAGGGGAATAGAGATTTCTGCCAATCACGTCAGAAGTATCAGACAAGGAGTGGTTCACGCCAAAGCCAGGCTGATGCATAAGGGAAGAACCACTTTACTTTGGGAAATAAGGATAACTGACGAAAAGGATCGATTGATTTCTCTTTGTAAATTAACCTGTATTCTGCTTCAAAAGACCAAGGCTGACAGATGACCGGAAAAATAATTAAAAGGATCCTCAAAATTTTAGGTGGAATATTCGCAATTCTTTTAATCACGTTTTACTTGTTGGTACATTCTTTTATCAATCCGAAATCGGATGAAAAGATACTCGCAAAATTTGAAGAATTGGATCGGTTTCCGGAACTAAGCTACATTGATTTCAATGGAGAAAAAGTTCGAAGGATTCAAATGAAGCCAATTCTTGATACCTTATTGCCTACCTTGGTTTTCGTGCACGGATCTCCAGGGTCATTTATGGACTTTAAACGTTATTTGGCGGATTCCACACTTAATAATCATGCAAATATAATTGCTTATGATAGAATAGGATATGGGGTCAATAACAAGGGTAAGGTGTTAAATAGCCTCGAGGAGGAGAAAGCTGTTTTAGACAAGGTTCTCGAAGATGTGAAATTGTCTAAAGTCATTTTAATTGGTTATTCCTATGGAGGAACCTTAATCATGGCCTCAGATAAAAATTACAAAAGAAAAGTTGCCCTGGCCCCCTCGGTACGAGGGGATTTAGAACCCATGTTCTGGTTGATGAACTTGACACTTTGGAAATTGAGCCGGCCCTTTGTGCCCAAAGTGTTGCTAGCGGCAAGTTCAGAAAAGTTCAGACATGTTGATGAGCTACCCGATTTTGAGGATCGCTGGAATAAAAGTGGATCCCGGGTGTTGGCAATCCACGGTGAAAAAGACAAAATTGTACCCTTTGAGAATTCTGTTTATTTGAAAAATATTTTTGAAAGGGAAAAATTTGTGCTTATTCCGATCAAACGGGGAAATCATTCCCTAATTTGGACTAATTTTGATCTGATAAAGGATGAAATCATAAAAAGCTTAGAAGATTGATGGAAATAGAAGGATTCTTGAAAAAAATTCTGGAAGCTCACGAAAACAAGTTGCCATTTACTGTTTTCCGTTATCCTGAATCTAAAAAGGTTTTTGCTTATGTACAGGATGATGCCAGCTTGTTTTTAACTCAGGATTTCGAGGGCTCAGGTTTCGTGATGGCACCCTTTGACTCCTCTGAGGATGCAGTCATCTTTCCGAAGGAGAAAAGTGATCAGTTCAATTGTTCTTTCAATGACCAGGATCTTTTCTTTGATGAGAGCTCCAGTTCTTTTGACACTTCAGTTCAATCGCGTGATAAGAAGTATTACCTTGAACTGGTTAGAAAGGCCATAGCCAGAATTCATGCAGGAGAATGTCAGAAAATTGTGGTTTCTAGATCAGTAGATATTGAAATAAAGAAGCTGGATATTGCGGATCTTTTAAAAAAAATGATGTTTAAATATCCATCGGCATTTGTTTATATCTGGTACCATCCTGAAATTGGAATGTGGGCGGGTGCCACACCTGAAACGCTATTGAATACCGATGGCAGGAATTTTAAAACCATGTCCCTGGCAGGTACCCAAAAATATGAAGGAAACATCAATGTTGAATGGGGAGTGAAAGAAATTGAAGAGCAAAAAATCGTTACACGCCATATTGAAGATGAATTAAGCGATTTTTCAATTAGCAGTGGGAAAACCTACACGGTAAAAGCGGGGAACCTAGTCCATTTATGCAACGATATTGTGGGAACATTCGAAGAAAAAATTCAATTAAAGGAACTTATAGACAGATTGCACCCTACTTCGGCAGTTTGCGGGTTACCAAGATCAAAGGCAATGGGATTTATTAGATCCGAGGAAAATCACAAAAGAAGGTTTTATACCGGTTTTCTTGGTGAGATAAACCAAAGAAAAATTGTTTCTCACGAACAGAAGGGAATTGACGGAGTTTTTTCAAGGCTTTTTGTGAATCTTAGGTGCATGAAACTTGCGCAAGGGGAAAGCATTAAGGCAACCTTATTTATGGGAGGAGGTATAACCGGACAGAGCGACCCTGATTCGGAATGGTCAGAGACCCTGCAGAAAAGCCTTGTTATGAAGTCGGTTCTCTAGAAATAATTCATTTTTTTACTTTCATTAATAATCCGAATCAATCCTTTTAATAATTCAAAAACGATTTAGGAATCAAGAAAATTCACGTATTTTTGTAGAGAATCTTTAAAAGTATAAATGCCTAAGTACCCGAAAAAGAAGCTTGCCCAGTTGATCATACAGGCATGTGTACAAAATGATATTGAACAAGTTGTTATTTCTCCCGGTTCAAGAAATGCGCCTTTAACGCTCGGTTTTGTAAATCACCCGAAAGTGAAAACATTCAGCATTGTTGATGAAAGATGTGCTGCTTTTTTTGCCTTGGGAATGGCGCAGCAATCGCGGAAAACTGTCGCCTTAATTTGTACTTCAGGGTCAGCCCTATTAAATTATTATCCGGCCATTGCGGAGGCCTATTACAGCAGGATTCCCGTGCTAATCATTTCAGCGGACCGACCCGAAAGGCTCATTGATATCGGTGATGGTCAAACCATAAGGCAGGAAGGAGTTTTCGGACACCATATTTTCTATCAGGCCGGTTTGAAGGAAGCAGAGAGTCATGAAAATGTTGACGATGCTGAGGAGGTTTTGACAAATAATGCTGTTAAGATCAACAAGGCTCTAAAAATAGCACAGTCAGAACAGGGCCCTGTTCATTTGAATGTTCCTTTAGACGAACCTTTATACGAAACCCTGGATGCTTTGGAAGGGTTTCAACATTTACTTTCCGGTCAAGAGGTCCCTGACAAGAATTCGCTTCTTGATGA
>CP070731.1:2170956-2175735 GCA_020347545.1 Flavobacteriaceae bacterium
GACGATCTATCTTGTTTTTACACCTTACAGGTGAGGAAATTGGACTTTTCGGATCTCAATATTATATTGAAAACCCGGTATTTTCATTAGACAGCACTGTTGTAAACCTGAATATTGATATGGTGGGACGTGTCGATGAAAAACATTTAAACCAGAGAGAATACATTTATCTCATAGGCTCTGACAGGCTTAGCAAAGATCTTCATAAACTGGCGCAGGATACCAATAAGAAATATACCAACCTCAAGCTCGATTATACCTATAATGAATTTGATGACCCCAACAACTATTACGAACGTTCGGATCATTTCAATTTTGCCCAAAACAATATCCCTGTTATCTTTTTCTTCAACGGAAGTCATGCCGACTATCATAGAATAACTGATACTGCTGATAAGATTGACTTTGACTTGCTGGCGCTAAGAACAAAATATATATTTTACACGGCATGGGAAATTGCCAACCGGGATGAACGCATTACAGCCGACAAAAAATAAAATGGATCAGAAAGATGGATTTTGCGATTATTGATGTTGAGACGACTGGAGGAAAATTCAATGAGGAAGGAATTACAGAGATAGCAATTCACCGATTTGATGGTGTAGATATTACGGACTCGTTTATCAGCCTGATCAACCCGGAAAGGGAAATTCAGCCTTTTGTGGTGAATTTGACCGGTATAAACAAAAACATGCTCCGAAACGCTCCGAAATTTTATCAGATAGCCAAGAGGATGATTGAAATTTTGGATGGCTGTGTCCTTGTGGCGCATAACAGCAGCTTTGACTACAGGGTGATTCGAAATGAATTTTCAAGACTGGGATATGATTTTGACATGCCAACCCTTTGTACGGTTGAATTGAGCAAAAAACTAATACCTGACCTTGAATCATATAGTCTGGGAAAATTATGTCGAACGATAGGAATACCAGTAAGTGACAGGCATCGGGCCAATGGAGACGCATTGGCGACCTTGAAGCTTTTTGAAATTCTTCTTCAGAAAGACCAGGAAAAACTCATTGTAAAAAAAACGATTAAAGAAGGGAATCAAAGAGATCTATCTGATAAACAGTTAAGATTTTTGGAAGAGATACCTTCATCTTCAGGATTATTCTTCTTTCACAGATATAACGGAGAGGTCCTTTATGTGGGTAAAGGAAGGAACATGAACAGTACCGTCAACCATTTATTTTTAAAAACTTCCAGTCGATCAAGGTCCCTCGTTAAGGAAATGAATTCGGTGACTTTTGAGCTTACAGGAAGCGATCTTCTAACCCAGCTCAAATTTGAAGAGGCCTTATCACAACATAAACCCAGATTCAACAGGACAAAAAAAATTGATTATAAATTGGCCTCTTTCAATCACGAAAACATGATATTGATCGATAAAGGCCGAAATGAAGGAGAAAAATCCATTGTTTTAATTGAAAATAACCAGTATCAGGGATACGCCTATGCCGAGCTCAGGCATCAGTTCAATAATTTGGAAGTATTGAAACAGCTTATAATAAGCAATAAAAAATCTTTGAGCCACAATGCAATTGTGAAAAAGTACCTCGCTTCGAATCAGGTGGAACAAATCATTCGTTTTTGAACAATTCTCTTGGTTTTTAAGATACTTTTAACGACTTTTAATCGTTCTATTTTTTAATCAAACTTTAAAATCCAAAATTGTTGAAAAAGCTATCAATCCTTGTCTTGTTGGTAATTTTACAAAACGCCCAAGCACAAAAACAAACTAACCTACCCTATGAATTCGGAAAAGCCAAACCAGAAGAAATATCTATGAAGGAATACCTACGGGATCCTTCTGCAAATGCATTGGTTCTCTATGAACACAGCAATGTAAGTTTTCATGGAGATGGTTCTTACAACCATTATTTTGTCAATACCATTTACAAAAGAATTAAAATTTTTAATGAGAAAGGTTATAATCATGGCACTGTAAAGATCTATTTGTATAAAAGTAGTTCAGGTGACAAAGAGCGATTAAAAAATCTAAAGGCGATTACTTACAATGCTCCTTACGAAAAAACAGTTTTAGAGCCTGAGCAAATCTTTGAAAAAAGTTATAATGACCGATTTGATGAGGTAACGTTCACCTTCCCAAATCTTAAGCCAGGAAGTGTGATTGAATACCAATATGACATAAAATCTGAATTCTATTATAATTTGGTTGGCTGGAATTTTCAGTCTGACATCCCCAAGGTTTATAGTCAATTTCATGCGATAATTCCCGGATTCTGGAATTATAACCGACATCTGAACGGATCCTTAAGGCTTAGTGAAAACAAGTCGGAAGTAATAAACCATTGTTATGAAATAAGAGGAGCAAAAGCAAGTTGCGAGAATTTAACCTATACAATGACCAATATACCGGCATTTAAACTGGAAGAAAAGTACAGTACTGCAAAAGAGAACCACATTGCAAAGATAGAATTTGAATTATCTCGTGTGAATCGCCCAGACGGAAGTATAAAGGAGTATACAACTACATGGTCCGAAGCAGACAAAGTTCTTAAGGAGGAACAAAGTGTTGGAAAACAATTAAAACTTCAGAGCAGCTTTAAAAAGTTAATCCCTAAAGAAATCCTGAAAATCAAAGACGATAATGACCGGGCCATGGGCGTATTTTACCATATCCAGGACCATTTTAGCTTAAATAGTGACTCAAGGAACCCTTATTCTGATGTTCGGGTTAAAAAAGCGTATGAGGAAAAGGCAGGTTCCGTAGCCGAAATAAACCATCTTTAACCAAAACTTCCGGTTCTTGAAAAGAAAACAAGCGACAAATAATTGGAAAGACAAATGGCATGAAATAATCTATGAGGCGGATTCACGTGCTGGAAAATATTTCGACCTCATTCTCATTGTTGCCATCATTTTCAGTATTATTCTTGTGATGCTTGAAAGTGTCAAGGAATTAGATGCAAAGTATCATGAATTCTTTAATATTTCTGAATGGGTCATAACCATTTTGTTTACCATTGAATACATTCTGAGGGTCGTTACTGTAAAAAAACCGAGATCTTATATTTTTAGTTTTTATGGAATCATTGATTTTTTGTCGACGATTCCAAAATATATTTCTCTGTTTATCGGAGGCGCACATGCTCTTGTTGCGCTAAGGGCTTTAAGACTGTTACGGATTTTCAGGATCCTGAAATTGGTCCGGTTCGTAGGAGCTACACAAAACCTTGGAAAGGCACTCCTGGCATCTCGACATAAAATATTCGTATTTATATCTGCGGTATTGATCATTTGTGTCATTATCGGTACATTAATGTATCTGATTGAAGGTGATCCAAGCGGTTTTACGAGTATTCCAAGAAGTATTTATTGGGCAATTGTAACCCTGACCACTGTTGGATATGGGGATATTGCCCCGCAAACTGCATTTGGACAATTAATGGCGAGCCTTGTTATGATTTTAGGTTACGGAATAATAGCAATACCTACGGGTATTGTGGGTGTTGAAATGGTGAAAGGAAAAAGCAGTAATATTGATATGAATACGAATTCCTGCCCTTCCTGTTCTGCGGATAACCATAAAGATGATGCGAAATTTTGTTACAAATGCGGTGAGAAGTTATAGTGCTATCGCTTGTATATTTTTTTTCTGGTAACAGCTAAATCCTCATGAATGATTTCTACGTAGAGAACTTCTCCTTTTTTTGATTCTCTGTTGTTTACCTCAAAATATATGTCATCCGGATAATAATTAAGAAGCATCCTTCCCAACAGGTCATACATTCTGAATCTGTGCAACTTTGATTCTGATCTTACCGTAAACCTGTTGCCTCGATTGGATATTACCACCTCCTCTTTCTCATTTACCTGCTCTGTAACCTCTTCGATATTAGCTATAAGACTTAGGCTGAATCGATCAGGAAACACACCTTTTTCATTTTGGACGAATGAGTAATCTCCCTCCTTTAAATTATGGCTGACCCCTAAATAATGGTCAAAAAGGATTATTTCAGCCCTTTTCAGTTTTCCCTCCGTATTGGCAATGCTAATCGTATAAGTTCTGTTGTCAATTCGCGTGTCAAATCCTAAATTCACCTTTTGACTCGAACTAAAGGCACTCAATGCCTGAATGGCCAGTTTATTCTCATTCAGAGTAGTGTAAAAACCAATTTTATTCGCACTTTGATTTTTTAAAGCATCATATCCTCTGTCATAATCAGTCGAAGCCTCATTGACAAACCCTATAAGCAGCTGATTAAATCCACCTTTGTTTGTTGTAAGATTAAGCCAGATCCGATCCTTTTCAGGAGAGTTTCTTTTTGTTTTGTCGTTCAGTCGTTTAAAAAACAAGTCATTCGAATCCTTCAGCCTCATACTATTCTTAAATACGATACGGTCTTCCTTTATAGCTCTTACCAAAAATCCTTGTGAGGATCCAATGTTTTTCGCAGGAACGGGGCCATTTCCAACCCCTGTACCACCTGTTCTGTTATATGTGGCGTAATCATTAAACGAGTAATCCCCTGTTTCTGTGGATAAAGGCGTGGAATGGGTCCAGAGGTAGACAACCGGGTCAATGACAGCATTATTTTCGTCAAAAAATAACTCAATGTCAATGGCAGAAGGATACGGATTACCGATTAGGTTGAAATCGTTATCCATGTCAGTGTCATCGTGATAGTGTAAATCTTCAAAAATGTTCCCATTATTTGGCTTCCCTTCAAATCTTATTTCATGAACGCTGGAATTTTCCAGGCTTGCCTCGGAAGCATATCCACGTCCGGGCTTCATAAATCCACTCGCAGGAGC
>CP070731.1:2175835-2183987 GCA_020347545.1 Flavobacteriaceae bacterium
GGTGCATAAATCCGCTCCAGACATTATCCATAAAAGGGTTGACCTTTGATGCCGAATCTTCTTTCGAACGGTTAAATTCCTTTTCAAGTAAATTTTTATATTCTTCTATAAGATCAGGCAGGTGTGACTCATCAATGACCCCATCCTTAATCAGTTTTGCATTGTAAATATCTCTTGGATTTGGTTGTTTCGCAATGGCTTTGTATAAAATAGGTTGCGTAAACCTTGGTTCATCCCCTTCATTATGACCGTACTTTCTGTACCCCAGAAGATCAATGAATACATCTCGTTTAAAACGCATTCTAAAATCAAGTGCCATTAAAACAGCATGAGTCACGGCTTCAACATCATCAGCATTGACATGGAGAACAGGCGAAAGTGTCACCTTTGCCACATCGGTGCAATAGGTACTCGATCTTGCATCGAGATAATTTGTGGTAAACCCAATCTGATTGTTCACAACAATATGCACGGTACCTCCTGTTGAATAGCCTTTAAGCTTACTCATTTGAATCAATTCATAAACAATACCCTGTCCTGCTACGGCTGCATCACCATGAACAACAACGGGTAACAGTTTTGAGGAGTCCCCGTGATAATCTTCATCTATTTTGGCACGGGCAATACCTTCTGCAACTGCTCCAACAGTTTCCAAATGCGAAGGGTTAGGTACCAGATTCATCGTGATCTGTTTATTGCTCTTAAGCGTTTTTTTAATGGTGGATCCCAGGTGGTATTTTACATCCCCGTCAAAATCATCTTCATCATAATCCTTACCGTCAAACTCGTTAAAAAGTTCCCGAATCGGTTTCCTGAAGATATTGACGAGGGTATTTAATCTACCTCTGTGCGCCATACCTAAAACAAATTCATCTACATCATAGCGTTCGGCCGCTATTCTAAAGAGGCCTCCCAAAGCAGGAATCAGAGTTTCTCCACCCTCCAGTGAAAATCTCTTTTGTCCCACGTATTTGGTTTGCAAAAACTGTTCAAAAGTAACCGCTTGAGTCAGCTTGGATAAAATATACTTTTTCGTACTGATCTCATAATCGGGATGATTGTCATTCTCGTTTAGCTTATTCTGCCACCACTGAATTTCTTCAGGGTTACGGATAAACATATATTCGATACCTATTGAATCACAATAAATTCGTTCCAGATGTTTTATTATTTCCGAAAGCGAAGTTGGTTGAAGGCCTAGAATACTACCCGCATTGAACACGGAGTCAAGATCGTCCTTGGACAAACCAAAATTCTCAATGTCAAGTGTCGGGCTGTAAGTTCGTCGGTTCCTCACGGGGTTGGTTTTGGTAAACAAATGCCCTCGTGTCCTGTATCCGTTGATCAACTCTATCACTTTAAACTCCTTGTAAACCTGCTGTGGAATTTCAACATCCGGTTCCTCCTCTTCCAGGCTATAGTCTGAGTTTGCTAAATCATAGCCTTGAAAAAAACTTCTCCAGCTCGGTTCAACAGCATCAGGATCTTTCAGGTATTGTTGATATAAATCTTCTATAAACCCGGTATGTACAGTATTTAAAAAGGAAAACCTATCCATGAACTATTTCTTCAATATTAACGAAATGATTGACAAAAATAAGACGTTTTACCATAAAATGATGTAAAAAATATGATAAATGTCATTTTTTGATAAAGGATCAAATGAAATGAGTAATTGACTTTGCTTAAAGCCCCATTTGGACCATTTAGGGAAGGTTTCGATTAAATTTTAAGGACGGTCAACCTTGCCTTTTACACTATCAAAAATTCATTGAAAAATTGATTTAAATCAGTTGTAAAACAGAATAAAATAGTTACTTTTGTTCCTTATTTAGAATTAGTTTAAATAAAAATAAAGGTGATAAATGACGACAACCTCTTACTACACGGTATTTGACTACAATTGTATAGATATGGATTCGCCTAAGAAAAAGACGAAATGTTGTAAAAAGTATAAGAAAAAAGGAAAGTTTAATTGTAGTAATTGCCCCAAAATCTGATTTTTTTTTTTTTACAGACTTGTATTTCGAAACTGATCTTTATGAATCCTTCCTGAAGTTCCTTTTGACTTCTCATCCATAATCTGAGTTGATATTCCGCCCAAACATCAATCTTTTCTTAAAAATCGCTTCGGTAAAAAATTAGATATCTTTGAAATATAAAATGGTCATTTCGTCCTAAATCATTTTCAGAATCAATTCTTCTTTTCTTAATTCGTGAATCATTTTACAGGAAAAAACTGGTGAATCAACCAATCAAACCTTTTATTCAGTTTGCCCCTCTAGAATACACTAACCATTAAAAACCATATTATCATGTTAAAGAAATTTACCATTCACTTTTTAATTACACTCTTCCTTACCGGTTCAATAGGTTTTGTTCAGGCGCAAGAAGAAGATTCCTATGCCATGTGGGAGAGTTTTTACATTACACCGGATAACACCAAATTAAAGGCACTTGGAGAAGCAATGGCCAATCACAACAAAAAATACCATAGCGAAGAGGGACCATACCAAGCGGCGGTTTACAATGTGATGACAGGTCCTAATTCAGGTAAGATGGTCTGGCAAATGGGACCGTTAAATTTTTCTCATTTAGACGGAAGACCCTCAGCCGATGGCCATGATGAAGACTGGAGAGACAACGTCATGCCTAATGTCAGAAAAATATCATCCGGAGAATACTGGAAACAGAATGATAAAGTATCAAATACGGAAATGCTGGTAGATGGCGGATACGAATTTAAGGTGCTCCATATCAGATACCATGAGGTTGCAAGAGGAGAAGGCCATCAGGTACAGCATCTAATGAGTCAAATAGGAGAAGCTGTGAAAGCCATGGAAGGTGAAAATCCTTGGGGCGTATACATAAATGAGTTCAGACAGGGTTATGATATCGGAAGACACATAGCAACTGTGGGGTTCATGAAGAATTGGGCAGAATATGATGAGGATAACAATTTCAAAGCTGCCTTTGAAAAAGTTCATGGCGAAAATTCTTGGCAGGACTTTGTCGACGGAATGAATGATACTTTCTCAAACAGTTGGGATGAAGTATGGGAAGTAAATACAAAATTAAGCGGAAACTAAAAACTATCTTAAAATAGCTTTAAACCGGAACCAATCCCTCTGAAAGGTTCCGGTTTTCTATTACATAGACTTAATTTTATTCCATACCTTAATTTCATCGTTTTCATCGATCCCTTCCTTGATCTCAACATTAAGGCCGTCGCTAATACCCAAAACAATTTCTCTTTTTTCAAACTCCTTGTCACCCGTTTTTACCTCAACAAAAGGTTTTTTTGTACTCTCATCAAATTGAACTAAAGCTTCCTTTATAGATAAAACACTATCAGCACGCGCTAAAATAATTGATGCATTTGCGCTTAAACCAGCCCTAATAAAAGTAGTGTCTGCCTTGTGCAATGTACCTTTGATTTCAAACTGAATCGCTCCGTTTTCCAATTTTCCCTTGGGCGCAATATAATCCAATACAGCGTCAAATGTAGCATTCTCAATGGCTCCCACTGTGATTTCAAGAGGATATCCCTCTTTTATTTTTCCAACCTCCGATTCATCTACTTTACCTTCAAAAATCATCCTGTTCACATCGGCAAGTGCGGCAATTGTAGTACCTTCATTAAAATTGTTACTTTGGATAACCTGATTTCCAACTTCAACAGGCATCTCCAATACCATCCCGGAAACTGTTGACCGGATCAGCGTATTTGCCGAATTTCCCAGCCCTTTTGTTGATCCCGTTTTTACGATGTCATAGTTCTGTTTCGCTGCGTTGTACGATTGCTCGGCCTGCTTAAAAGTTACTTCAGCCCTTTCCATTTCTTCTTTGGAAATCACTCCTTTTTCATACAGGCTTTGTTGTCTGTCAAATCTTCTTTTTTCGTCTGACAATGCGATCTCAGCGGTTTGAATGGCGTTTTTTGCCTGGTTCAAAGTGGCTAAATTTGGAATAACTTTGATTTTTGCGATCAAATCATTTGCCTTTAAAACATCTCCTCCTTCAACATAGATCTCTTCAATTACGCCTGATATATTTGGCTTAATCAAGACCTCCTCCAATGGAATTATACTACCGGTGGCTACTGTTTTATTAATTATTGTTTTATTGGATGGTTTTTCTGTATTGTACACCACAGGATCCTCAAGATTCTTTGAATAGAGGTAATACATGGCACCTCCAAAAGTAACTAGGATAAATACTAAAATAATAATGGTTACCGACTTCTTCATGTTTCTAATTTTTCAATATTGATTTATTCAGTTCTAAGTGCCTCGATTGGCTTTAATTTAATTGCATTTTGTGCAGGTATCATTCCGGCAAATAATCCGGAAATAATCAAGATGGCCAAGGCAATACTTACCACTCCCAGATTTACGCTGGGACTCGTAAACATATCTATTGGATCCATCATGTCAAGTACATAATTAAGAACAAAAATTAATCCCGCTCCAAACGCAATACCTGCCATACCTGAGATGATGGTAAGAAATACGGATTCTGTCAAAATCTGTATCCTTATTCTTCCAGGAGAAGCTCCAAGCGCCCTTCTAATACCAATTTCATTGGTTCGCTCCTTAACAACAATCAGCATTATATTACTTACGCCTATTACTCCGGACAATAACACCAAAATTCCTACGAAATAGGCAATAACCTTTAAGGCCATAAATAAGGTTTCAACCCTTCTGAATTGTTGATACAAATCAAAATGTCCAACAGCCCGCTGATCATCCGGGTGAATTTTATGATTTTCCTTAACGATATCAAAAATACTTTGCTTAATATCCGTTATCGGGGTTCCATCAACCGCAGTAATACCCATCCAACCTACTCTATCACCTCTGTTAAAGGCTTGAGAGAAGGAAGTAAAGGGAACAAAAATCTGTTTTTGCTGTCGTTCGCTATCACCGCCACCACTTTTCTTGGTATAAATTCCGATCACCATAAAATTCACTCCATTAATCTTGATATAGGTACCCATTACCTCTTCTCCTTCTTCATACAAACTGGTTTTCACCCCTTGTCCAATTACTGCTACTTTTCTCTTTTCATCAATGTCGTTATAATTGATAAATCTACCCTCTATAATATTCATTGGTTCTTGCTGAATGATCTCAGGGTAATCACCGTAAACACCAAAGGAGCCAGAATTCAATCCTCTTATCACATTACCACCACCCCTGAATCCTCCTAATTGATTTCTGGGAGATACAAATCTTAAACCTTCTACATTATTCCGGATATCCCGCACATCATCAAGGTCATAACTGAATCGCCTTCCCTTTGCCATTCCCTTATAGGATTTGCTAACCGGCATGGTCCACATAAACATGGTGTTGGTAGCTACATCGCCAAAGTCCTGACGAATGCCGTTTTCAAGCCCCTTTCCTGCCGCAAGTAACAATATCAAAATAAAAATCCCCCAAAATACTCCAAATGCAGTTAGAAGGGTTCTCCACCAATTTGCGGTGAGTACCTCGAGAATTTCATTCCATTTATCTCTGTCAAACATATTTTATCAAATTATTCGTCCTTCAAAGCCTCTATAGGCTGGATATTTGCAGCCCTCCAGGCAGGAAAAAATCCAGCCAATGCACCTGCGAGAATTAATAAAATTACCATTGTCATGGCTATCCTAAAATCAACTGATGGATTAAGCACATAATCAACCTTTACATTGGGTCCTAAAATTTCAAGAAGACCCATACTAAAAATCAAACCGGCAAAACCTGAAACCGCTGTCACAAAAACGGACTCTTGCATAATCATTCCCACAATCGACCACGGTTTTGCTCCAAGGGCTTTTCTTATCCCAATTTCTCTGGTTCGGTCTTTGACTATAATCATCATTATATTACTGACGCCAACAACTCCGGCAATGATGGTACAAATTCCGACGAACCAAAAGAAATAAGCAATATTGTTGGTTAGTGTATAGAAGCGTTTTGTGTCTTCCATCACATTGTTTACATGCACTGCGGCATCATCATCCGGAGCAACTTTATGTATTTCCTTTAAGTATTGCTTTATTTCCTCCTCAAATAATAAGGAGGCTTTAACCGCTGATTCGAAGTTTTTTTGTGGCTTCATCGTAAAGGCTAAATTATTGATCCGATCTTGACCGTTAAAAACATTTTGAGCTGTGGTGAACGGAACGAAAACCCTGTCTTCTTCTCTTTCTCCGGCGGGATCGGTATAAACCCCAATAATTCTAAAGTTGATACCTGAAATTTGAATGTACTCGGCTAAGGGATCCTCCACATCATACATCATTTCTCTCTGAATTTTATTGCTTATCACGGCAACCTTCGTATTATCATCAAGGTCCATTTGGTCAATGAATCTGCCTGAAATCATACTTTGATTCTCTATTTGCTGATAATTAGGGTGAATTCCCCATACGCCATAGGTTACTGATTCATTTTTATAATTTACAGTAGTTCCAAATGGCACCCTGTAAACAGCTGATCTAAATTCAATTTTATCTCCATAAGCCGCTACAATATGATCAAAGTTATCGTTCTTTAAATTAATCCTTCTGCCTGGGTTCAAACCTTTATATTCTTTCGTTGTAGTTTGTGTCCAGATGTAAAGCAGGTTAGTTGCATCTCCTTCAAATTCCTTTCTGATACCATTCTCCATACCACGTCCAAACCCGAGCAAAATCACGAGAATAAAGATACCGGACGCAACCGAGAGGCCCGTCAAGAAAGTTCTTAACTTATTCTTTCTGATTGTATCAAATATTTCCTGCCACCGATCTATATCGAACATCCTGATTCAATTAATTTTGATAAACTTGGTTCTACTGTTATTAATAGACGCTAAAAGACAAAGGAATGTTACAGTGTTTTCAAGTTTTTTAAGGTTTCCGAAATCGATTTTTTTGAAGAGAAAAAAACTGAATTTCCTTCATTTTTTTACCGTTAAAATATGCCATTTAACACTTTTTACTTCAATTTTTAAAAAGGTAATTCAAGCGGAAAAAATCCCTATTGTGAATTTTGAAGAAATCGGACTCAAACCCTTCTTTTTTGAAAAATAATTGAAATTTTTATTACGAAAACGATATTGAATATGGATACTTCAAAAATATTATCGAATTTTTATTAAAGTGACAATTGTCATGTTATAAAATTACAATTCGTTTTAAATTTATTATAACTTAAAATTTAACCGTCATGTTAGCTAAAAAATCCCCGAAAGCCGAAATCGGTGCCTACAGTAAAATCTTTTTTCAGCTAGGCTTACTTCTATCTTTAGTGATTATTTACATCGCTATAGAATGGAAAACTTTTGACAGAACCGTAAGCGAATTAACCGCGATGAACATTCAGGAAGAGGAAGTGATTGATATTCCGATAACTGAAAGGATTCAAGAGGTTAAGCCACCTCCTCCTCCTCCTCCGGCTCCGGAAGTTATAGAAATTGTAGCCGATGAAAAGGATATTGAGGAGACAATCCTTGAAACCACTGAGACTGATGAAAGCGAATATGTGGAAGTCATTGAAATGGATGACATTGAAGAAGTAGTTGAAGACGAGCAGGTTGAACAGGATATTCCTTTTGCCATTATCGAAGATCCACCGGTTTTCCCAGGATGTAAAGGGACTAAGGCCCAAAAGAAAAAATGTCTTCAGGATAAAATTACACAACATATAAGTAAAAACTACAATACCGGATTGTCTCAAGATCTTGGGTTAACTCCGGGAAAGAAAAAGGTATATGTTGTTTTTAAAATTGATAAAACAGGAAAAATTTCAGAAGCCAGGGCAAGAGGTCCTCATAAAAGACTGGAAAAAGAAGCTTTGAGAGTTGTAAACATGCTTCCAACGCTTACTCCCGGAAAACAAAGAGGTATGCCGGTTGGAGTTTCTTATACGCTTCCGATAACATTACACGTTCAAATCTAATTCCATTTATTGTTGATAAAGCTAAATTAAGTATTTAGTAATAAAAGGAGCTAACGCATCGTCAGCTCCTTTTTTTTATGTCAAAAAGGGACTCCCCTTTAAAGACTGTCAAAAAGAAACCAATTAAGACATTTTATGTCGTAGTCAATTCAATGAAATAAGCTAAATTTGCATTTTATTTAGAAAAAATGAGAAACATATTTCTTTTTACTTTTTTT
>CP070731.1:2184087-2187217 GCA_020347545.1 Flavobacteriaceae bacterium
TCCTGTCTGATATTTGATTTATCAAAATCAAAGTATATAGGCAGCAATGGTGCAGAAGTCCTTCCTTCAAGGATTTCGTGTCCTTTTCCCATTGAAGCTGCTTGGGCATCGAGAGATTCCTGTTTTGAAGCCATACTCTCTTCATATATTTTTTCATACCCAGGTTCGCCAGGCTTCGGAACTTTCTCTTCTTCAACAACTGATCCCATTTCTTCATCGGAAATTGCTTTCTTCTTCGCACAGCCCCCAATGCTTAATACAAGCCCGCATGCTATTGTCAACATCAACAGCATTAAAAATGTTTTTCTCATCATTCTCCTCCCTTGGGTATATTATTTCAGCTATAAATAGGCAAAACCAGTAAACTCGAACGTCACTTTTTTATATTTAGTCTATTTTTTCAACTATTTCCATAGTAACATTTAGGTGTTTAATATTTTGCTGAAAATATGTTATAAAATCACACTTTGTTATTGGCAAAAATATTCAGAGCCATCAAATTCTCTAAGTACAAAATTCTTTTAGAAAAATTACAAGTCACCTTATAGAAAAGTTACTATAGATTCAATATATTTTATAAAAAAAATACATAATTAAAATTAAGGCTTTTCATAGTGTGTGGAGTAATCTTATACTTGTCTCACAAAGTAATAAAATTCTCGAAATAATTGGAAAATTTATAATAATATGCAAAATAATTATCACAACACTCTAATTGAACAGAAAACGAATCTCAAAAATATGGTTGCCAAAAGCCCTTTTGGCAATTTTTTCGGTATTTCTCAGAAGACTTTTGATCTTGTCTGGTCAAATCTTAATGCTAAAGACGGCAACTCAGCCATATATGTCAGCATGGAAATTGGAGCGGACCTGGATGTTTTCAATCCAGTTAAAAACTATTTATTACAAAATGAAATAACGGACAGCAGTGATCCTGAACTCAATTCATTTATTTATAAAACTCTGCATGGTCCTCCTAAAATACCTAACTATGGAGGCGGCCTTGGTATTCTTGCAGGTGACACCCTGAAAAGTTTTTCTGCATGTAAAATTCCTGTTGCTGCTATCTCACTACTTTACAGAAAAGGTTACTTCTCGCAACTTGTTGACTCCAAAGTCGGTCAAATAAGCTGGTCGATGGAATGGTCGCCTGAAAAAACGCCCTGTCTTTATTTATTAAAAAACCCGGATCAGCCTAACAAACCACTCACGGTAGAGATACCCTTCTTTGACGGGAAAAAAAATAAAACAGTTCAAGCATATGCCCAGATCTGGATGAAACTTGAGGTAAATGAAAAACTTGATTTTTTCGTGCCTGAGTTTCTTCTCGATTTCAGTTTACCAGAATCACCGGAGTGGGTCCGAAATGCATCCAATCACCTATACGATAGCAGTTCCGAACAGATGAAAGCTTTACAACGTCGTATGTTAGGGGCCGGCGTTATGCCGCTTATGGATATTTTAGGACTAACAGCAGCAACCATACATCTCAACGAGCAGCATGGCGTTGTCTCAGTACTCAACCTCATTTCCGATCACCTTTTACATAAATTCGGGGTCTCATATCAGGAAAAAGTTAAGGATTCAGATATATTAGAAGCAGCAGAAAAGGTTTCTCAAAGGGTCGTTTATACCATACATACTCCGGTTAAAGCAGGTCATGACCGCTTTGATAAATCTCTTTATGCAGGTCTAAGCCATACTGTCTGCAAGAAAATTCTTGGTCTTCTTGCTGGGGATAAAGACAACCCCACACTCTATAATTTCACCGAGTTTGCCATGCAGGTAAACAGAGCTGTCAACAGTGTCAGCAGGCTGCATCGTGATGTGACAAAAAAACAGTTCCCGCAATATGCTGATAAAATTACCGCCATAACCAATGGTGTTCATCATCTTACCTGGATAAGTGAAGCAAAAGCAGAAGTTTTTGACAGTTTCCCGGAACTGAAAGGTTGGCGTCAGGACCCGTCAGTCTTTACAAAAGCAGAGTCTTTTCTGAAAAACAAGAAATTTCGCACTTACCTTGAACAGGCATGGAGGCATGATACTGAGTTACTCATTCAATATGTTAATGACATGCTTGTTTTGCATCGGCATCAAATTGAAGAAACCTGGATAGATCCTCCTAATTTTCTGTCCCATCTGCATGAAGAGGATATTCCTCTTTCACCGTCTGTTTTTACAATTGGTTTTGCCCGTCGTTTTTCAACCTATAAACGCGCCGACCTTATTTTTGAAGACGTTAAAACCCTCACTTCAATTATTACTGATCTTGACTATCCGGTTAATTTTCTTTTTGCAGGAAAAGCCCACCCTGCCGATGAACCCGGCAAATCACTGATTAAAATTATTCTGGATATACAGGAAGAAGTTTATGAACTGAGCAAAGGTTTAGCCAAACTGGTATTCATCCCAAACTATGATATGTCCATAGCCAAATTAATGGTTTCCGGAGTCCATGCCTGGCTAAATAGTCCGAAGCGCCCATTGGAGGCAAGCGGCACTAGCGGTATGAAGGCTGCCATGAACGGTATACCAAATATCAGTATTTTAGACGGGTGGTGGATGGAAGGTTACCATGA
The DNA here is from genome assembly GCA_020347545.1 of Flavobacteriaceae bacterium. Taxonomy (GTDB): domain Bacteria; phylum Bacteroidota; class Bacteroidia; order Flavobacteriales; family Flavobacteriaceae; genus Lutimonas. The sequence goes on from CP070731.1 coordinate 2,186,670, forward strand.
AGGAAAAACCGGCTGGAAATTTGGCATTGACACACCTGTAGATACTGCACCTCTGAGTGAAGATCCGGCAGCACTTCTTTACGAGCAGGATTCGGCATCTTTTTATAAAATATTTCCTCAGGTTTTAAAGTCGTTTTATGAGCCGAAATTAAAATCAAATTACATTGATAAATGTATTAATAACATTTTCCTCAATATTCCTATTTTCAACACGCATAGAATGATTGCAGAGTACTGCCGCAACTACGGACTTACTCTTCAATCGCCTGTTGAGAAAAAAATCAGACAGTTTCAGAAGCTTTATAAGAGTGAAAATTGATACCGACAAGGTTATCCTTATATTAATTTATCGAATTTCATTGAGCCAGTCACCGGAAAACTGAGGAATAATCGCCAATAAAAACTTTTGGGCAAAGATCATAAGTAATTCAAAAGCTTTGACTGTAAACGCTTCAATATTTTGCATACTCACCTCCTGTCGCTTAAGTTTTAAGAGAAAAATACAGAATTCCTCAATCAAAAATCCTTCTCAGACATCACTTTCCAAA
>CP070731.1:2187317-2201174 GCA_020347545.1 Flavobacteriaceae bacterium
CGAGTGGCTTCGACTTAAGCTCTTTCCCGGTGAAAATTCCAAGCTGATACATTTTAGATGCTGTCACCTTGCCTATTCCAAAAAATTTTTCAATCGGAAGTTTTTCAAGGAATTCTAATACTTCTTCAGGCGCGATCGTTTTTTGACCGTTGGGTTTATTGATGTCTGAAGCAATCTTTGCGACAAATTTGCTATTGGAAATACCCGCTGATGCTTTTAAACCGGTCTCATCAAATATTCTATTCCGTATCTCACGGGCCATTATTGTTGCCGACGGGTTTCCTTTTTTGTTTTGGGTCACATCCAGAAAAGCTTCATCAAGAGACAAGGGTTCCACCAGATCGGTATATTCAAAAAATATACTTCTTATATTCTTTGACAGTTCCTTATAACGTTTGAATCTGGGTTTCACAAAGATCAGGTTTGGACAATTCTTTTTTGCCTGAACTCCGCTCATGGCTGATCGGACTCCGAACTTTCTGGCCTCATAACTTGCGGCAGCCACAACACCCCTTTCACTCCCTCCACCCACGGCTACCGGCTTGCCTTTCAAGGTCGGATCGTCAAGCTGCTCCACCGATGCGAAGAAGGCGTCCATGTCAATATGTATGATCTTTCTGATTTCCTGGGCTTCCATCATCGTATAAAACTACAAAAATCACCAAAAACAAGTCCTTAAACAAGTTCGGATCAGGGTCAATAAATCGCAAAAATGATTTACTTTTGCCTCATGTCTAGAAAAAAGAAATTTCATTTATTTGAAAATGTTGAAATAATCGACACTGCAGCCAAAGGAAAGAGTGTAGCTAAGTCACCTGATGGCAGAGTGGTATTTGTAAGCAATGCAGTACCAGGAGATGTTGTTGATATCAAAACAGGTAGAAAACGTAAATCTTATTACGAAGGCAAAGCCATAAAGTTTCATCATTATTCTGAAAAAAGAGTTGAACCAGAGTGTGAGCATTTTGGCATTTGCGGTGGATGCAAATGGCAGTATATGAATTATCAGGATCAATTGGCCTATAAGCAAAAGGAAGTTACAAATAACCTCATACGAATTGGTCATTTGGAACTACCTGAAATCACTCCAATTGCAGGTTGTACCAAAACCTATTTTTACAGAAACAAAATGGAATTCTCCTTTTCCGATTCGAGATGGCTCACTCAGGAGGAATTGGAGAGCGATAAGGAATTTACGGATAAAAATGCGCTGGGTTTTCACATTCCGGGGATGTGGGATAAAATACTTGACATCAAAAAATGCCATCTGCAGGAGGACCCTTCAAATCTGATCAGAAATTCAATCAGGGAATTTGCTATAAAGAACAATATTACCTTTTTTAACCCAAGGCATAAGACAGGGCTGCTCAGAACCCTTATGATCAGGATCAGTTCCACCGGTGAAATCATGCTTGTCATTCAGTTTTTCAGGGAGGATGTTGAAAAGAGGGAATTATTGTTGAATTATGTTGCAGACAACTTTAAGGACATCACCTCGCTTCAATATATCATCAACGAAAAAGGAAATGATTCCATTTACGATCAGGATATTATCCTCTTTAAAGGAAGAGATCATATTTTTGAGGAAATGGAGGGCCTGAAATTTAAAATTGGTGCCAAATCTTTCTATCAGACGAATTCAAGCCAGGCTTACGAACTATACAAAATTGCAAGAGATTTTGCCGATGTCAAAAAAGATGAAATTGTATACGACCTTTATACCGGTACTGGTACAATAGCTCAGTTTATAGCATCAAAAGCGAAAAAGGTTATCGGGGTTGAGGCAGTGCCACAGGCAATAGAGGACGCCAAAGAGAATGCCAGGATCAATAACATCGAAAATACCGTTTTCTATGAAGGAGATATGGTGAAAGTATTTACTGAAGATTTTATAAATCACAATGGTCATCCTGACCTTATTATTACAGACCCGCCCAGAGACGGTATGCATCAAAAAGTGGTAAAACAAATTTTAGCCATAATGCCGGAAAAAGTTGTTTATATTAGCTGTAATTCTGCAACCCAGGCCAGAGATCTGGCGCTTATGAAAGATCAATATACTATTGAAAAGTCCCAGGCAGTAGATATGTTTCCGCAGACCCATCATGTGGAAAATGTTGTCCTTTTAAGGAAGAAAAAGTAAATTATGAGATTTAAATTAAAAGTTTTTTTTGCGCTTTTACTTATACTGATCAATTTAGGCTGTGAGAGAGATGAGATTTGTCTGGAAGAAATAACGCCTAAACTGATCCTGAGATTCTATAATGAGAACAATCCCAATGAATTGAAAAGAGTTCAGGCATTGATTGTTAATATTGAAGGAATAGAAGGCGATTATGAGGATGAGTCACTGACCGTCCTTACTGATTCAATTGCTGTGCCTCTCAGGGTTACCGAAAACAGTACTAAAATAATTTTAAACCTGTCAGGAGATACAGAGGATGAGGATAATCTGGATACCTTATCCGTCACTTATTCTCAGGAAGATATCTTTATCTCAAGAGCCTGTGGCTATAAGACCATTTACAATGAAGCACAGGCCACTTTGATTGATGATCCGGACAATTGGATAAAAGGAATTGAAATTAAAAACGAACCTCTTCAAATAATCGATGAAACCAAGGCTCATGTTAAGATTTACCATTAGCATCATAATTCTGTTTTCTTACCAGATCATGACTGCCCAGCTTGGAAAACAGGAGCAGGACACTGCTACTTATAAGGACAGGTATGGCTTAAGAGTTGGTATCGATATTGTAAGACCCATCTACTCTTTTTTTGACGAAGATCAGAAAGGATTTGAAATTGTTGGGGATTACAGGGTCCATAACCGTTTTTATTTAGCAACAGAACTTGGTTACAGAGAACATACAAGACAGGAAGATTTCTTTAATTTTTCTACAAAGGGCCAGTATATTAAACTGGGAGTGGATTATAACGCTTATAAGAACTGGCTTGGAATGGAAAACATGATTGTTGTGGGATTGCGCTATGGTTTTAGCACCTTTAGCCAGACCGTAAATGAATACACGATCAACGCGGATCCATTCTTGCCGGAACGTACGGATCCAGGAATGACATATGATGGTTTAAGCGGGCATTGGGCAGAATTGGTGCTTGGATTGAAGGTAGAGGTACTCCACAACGTGTTTTTAGGAGTTTCATTCAGGGGAAACACCTTAATTTCCTCCAAACAACCGGAAAATTTTAAAAACCTGTACATCCCAGGTTTTGAAAGGGTCTTTGTCAACAACAACGGGTTCAGTTTTAATTATACTATTTCATATCTGATCCCGTTTTACAGAAAATAGGTAGATGAAAAATCAATTGCTTTCAATGTTTTCTTTTGGTTTGGTCCTGATTATCGTGGGGGCGGTAGGAAGTTTTTTTGACTGGTCCCAATCCATGATCTTCATTGGTTTAGGTCTTACTCTCGAGTCTCTGGCACTACTCATTTTTGCATGGAATAAATTGCGAAAAAAATGAATTACTCCAATCCCGTATCCATCATTTTGGCGGCCGTTATGGTGACAATTCTGGGTCTGAAATCCAAGGAAGACTGCTATTATTGTTTTTAGGATTGTTTTTTGTGGGACTTATTTTATTTATATTTGGAGTTGTCAAATACTTCAAAAGATATAATGGCTAAAAAGAAATTTAACGACTTATCTGACTTGGGAGGATTTGTTTTTTCAACAAATCAAGATGAGGATTTTTCAGAATATGCTGAAGAAGTTGTAGAAAATATTCCACCTGGGGATCAAAGACTGGAAGCCCATTTTTCCAATAAGGGACGAGGCGGTAAAACGGTTACCCTAATTACCGGTTTCAGAGGAACTGAAACGGAACTTAAACAGCTTGCTAAACTATTAAAAACCAGATGCAGCGTGGGCGGGAGTGTAAAGGATGGAGAAATTATTATTCAGGGAAATCATCGGGATAAAATAATGTCCATTTTGATCAAAGAAGGTTATCAGGTAAAACGAGTTGGTGGCTGACACCAATATTTAATTGCTTTAAATATTTATTGCGTTAACTAAATAATGTTAAATTTTCATGCGAACAATTGGTCCTTCTGAACTCATTTTAAACCCTGATGGCAGCATTTATCACATCAATTTGAAACCTGAACATATCGCTCCCAACATTATTTTTGTTGGAGATCAAAATAGGGTGGATAAGGTAAGTAAGCATTTTGATCGCATCGAATTCGAAACACAAAAGAGAGAGTTCAAAACGGTTGTGGGATCGTTAAACAACAAACGTTTCACTGTAATATCAACGGGAATAGGTCCTGACAATATTGACATTGTCCTTAATGAACTTGATGCCCTGATCAATATAGATCTCGATACCCGGACGATCAAACCTGAATTGACAAGCCTGAATATCGTTAGAATGGGAACTTCAGGATCACTCCATGAAGATATTCCTGTAGATTCCATTGTTTTAGGTAAGTTCGGCCTTGGATTTGATGGCGTCCTGCATGCTTATCAATCGAGAAATCTATTTGAGACGGAACTTGAAAACGCCTTTATTAAACATACTTGCTACTCCGAATTTAAATCTCGTCCCTATATCGTGAAAAACAGTGGTAAATTGGAAAAAACATTGATTTCTGAGGAAATCTTTTCTGGAATTACTGCCACTGCCGGAGGTTTTTACGGGCCTCAGGGAAGGGTTTTAAGACTGGCCGTTCAGGATGAAAAATTAAATGAAAAAATTCAGTCTTTTGAATTTAAAGATCTGCGAGTCACAAATTTAGAAATGGAAACCTCTGTGATTTACGGTCTGTCCAAATTGCTGGGGCACAAAGCAGTTTCCATGAATGCCATCATCGCCAACAGAGCAAATCTGACCTTCAGTAAAGATCCTTATGCGGCCGTTGAAAAAATGATTCAATATTCGCTACAGAAGTTGTCTGAATAATTATTTTTTAACCCTTTATAATAATTAACGACTTCATACGTTAATAATAGTGATCTCCCTTGATGATTATTAACTTAAAATTAAACCCTATGAAAAAGTTAGCCTATTTATTAATTTTTGTTTTCGCTTCAGCGAGCTTAGCATCGTGTGGAGGATCAAGTGCAAGTTGCGTAGAATCAGACAAGTACATTATTAAAAATATGAAATTTGAGAATCAGGAAATGGTTCTGTCCAAAAAATTCAAAACAAATGATGAGATCATCAACTAATTTGAATCAAATAATATGCAAAAACCATCAATTAATATTGATGGTTTTTTTTTGCTCCAAAAATAAAAACGAAAACTCTTGTCAAAAATAGTAGACTTTGTAATTTTGCACAAACCTAAACACCATGCCAAATACCAAGTATATTTTTGTTACTGGAGGAGTTAGTTCATCTCTTGGTAAAGGAATAATTGCTGCCTCTCTAGCAAAACTATTACAATCAAGTGGATTTTCAGTTACCATACAAAAACTGGATCCCTACATCAACGTCGATCCTGGCACATTAAATCCTTATGAGCACGGCGAGTGTTATGTAACGAACGACGGAGCTGAAACTGACCTTGACCTTGGGCATTATGAAAGATTCTTAAATATTCCTACTTCACAGGCGAATAACGTGACCACGGGCAGGATTTACCAAACCGTGATCAATAAAGAAAGAAAAGGTGATTATTTGGGGAAAACAGTTCAAATCATACCTCATATTACCAATGAGATCAAAAGGAGAGTCAAAATATTGGGACAAACCGGAGAATATGACATTGTAATTACTGAAATCGGCGGTACTGTTGGAGATATTGAATCATTACCTTATGTAGAGGCCGTAAGACAATTGAAATGGGACCTTGGCAAGCACAATGCTATTGTTATTCATCTTACCCTTATCCCCTATTTAGCAGCAGCAAAAGAATTAAAAACCAAGCCTACACAACATTCGGTTAAAGAGCTGATGCAAAGTGGGGTGAGTCCTGATGTTCTGGTATGCAGGACGGAACATCACATTAGTAAGGATATAAAAAGGAAACTGGCCTTATTCTGTAATGTGGATGAAGAAGCGATCATTGAATCGATTGATGCGGATACTATCTATGATGTGCCTAATTTAATGCTCAGCGAGGGATTACATGAAGTTGTTTTGAAAAAGCTTGATCTGGAAGCTTCGAAAAAGCCGGTTTTAACACGTTGGAATGAATTCCTGAAGAATTATAAGTTCCCTGAAGGCACTGTAAACATAGGCTTGGTTGGGAAGTATATTGAATTACAGGATGCCTATAAATCCATATTGGAAGCATTGGATCATGCAGGTGCGAATAACAAATTAAAAGTTAACATCTTTCCTATTCATTCTGAGAATATCAATACAAAAAATGCTTCCGAAAAGCTGAAGGGACTTCAAGGATTGATCGTCGCTCCAGGTTTTGGGGATCGAGGAATCGAAGGAAAGATAGCTGCGGTTCAGTATGTCAGGGAAAATAATATTCCATTCCTCGGGATTTGCTTAGGGATGCAAATGGCAGTTATCGAATATGCGCGCAATGTGCTGAAGCTGAAAAATGCAAATTCCACTGAGATGAGCCTAAATACACCACATCCGGTTATTGATATCATGGAAGATCAGAAGATGGTTACTGAAAAAGGCGGAACGATGCGTTTGGGAGCCTGGGATTGTAAACTAAAAAAAGATTCCAGAGCCTATAAAATCTACGGTAAGGAATTGATCAGCGAAAGACACAGGCACAGGTATGAATACAACAATGATTATCTTGAAAAACTAACTGCGGCAGGTCTGATTCCAACAGGTTTAAATCCGAAAACAGGTTTGGTGGAAATAGTAGAAATCCCCGAACACGAATGGTTTATAGGAGTTCAGTACCATCCTGAATACAAGAGTACGGTTTTAAATCCTCACCCCTTATTCGTTGCCTTCGTAAAGGCTTGTTCAAAGATCTAAAAAAAAAAGACAGCCATTAGGCTGTCTTTTTTTAATATTTTATTTGTTTACTTATTCAGTTCCTTCCTCAGTGTTTTCGGTTTTGCCTGATTCGGCTTCTTCAGGTTTTAACTCAACCTTCTTCAAATCCATTTTGCAAACAGGGCAGGATCCTTCTTCCTGATACGACTTTTCACCTTCGCATTTCATAGGACATTGATATGATGCCATAGCAGTTTCATATCCGTGATCCTGTGCTGCAGCATTCTCATTATGTTCGACACGATCTTTTGAGACCTCTGAGTCCTTACTGTGTTCTCCTTTTTTGGATTCTGCACATGAAACAAGGCATATTCCAAAAATCATTATTCCAAAACTAAATTTTATTAATTTTTCCATAATCATAAAAGCTGATGTGTTTTGAGGCAAATATAAACAAAACTAACAATTCCATTCATAATTGAAAGATGACCTGTTGCCCCAACAACGAAATTCTTATTAAAGACTAAATTAAACTATTACTGAAGTTATAAGAATTGCTATTGCAATTATAAAAGCGACTATCTTATCTAAAATTTGTAGCATCTTGATCTGTTGTAAACCTAGTTCAAATGTAGGTCATAAATCAATTGGCTAAATTTAAATTTTTGTTAAATAATTTCCTTGACCGTTAATTGTTTATAATAAAATGCAGGTAATAGCAGCAAGACAAATCAGGGGTGAATCAAAAATCTCCTAACATAAAAAGCAAATAAATAGCCATGAGCCAACTCCCCTTTTAAAATGATCATAAAGGTAATCGTCAAAATGAAAAAGGAAACGATGTAGAATTTGAAGGAGAATATTAAAAATCCTTTGTTTTGAAAAGCAACATATATAATGAGCAAAGAAATAAACATATTGAGGCCATAGCGAAAACAAAGCGACCACAATAATTTTGATCCGCTGAAAACAGGAATCGGATCATAAAGATATCCATCCTTGAAGTATGCTATGAAAGGATCATAAAACAATACGTTCTCAAATGCCCTGACCAAAACCAAAGCAAAAAACAACGCGATAATGACCACTATTTTAACTTTTTTATTCATTTTTCGCCTTGTTTAAATTCGAATAAAACTTAACCCAGGTAATCCATAGTATAAAGGTCAGGCCGTAGATGATCGCAGGAAACAAGAGGTCGTGCAAAACCCTCTGATACTCTGGAAACTTGTGATACAATACGCTTAAGGCAATGATTCTTAATATGTTGACTATATATATCAGAATACTTCCAAAAATACCAAACCACAATGTATTTTGAAAACTTCCTGAAAAGGCAATAATGAAAGACAGGAATAGAATAACAACGCTGACCGAGGTACACCCCTCAACAATTCTTGAAACATAAACTCCATTCAATATGAATTTAATTGAAAGCTCTTGGGAATGCTGCTCTATTTCAGCGTCATATCCAAGCATTTCAGAAACCTTAAGAACATGTTCAGCAACTTTTCCCGTAATTGGTGAACAAACAAAGACGTCCGATTTTTGCTGAGTCTGATTAAGATATAAGGAATATACTCCAAAAAGGACAAAATAGGTGGCAAAAAATTTTACTAAAAAAACAATTATGGCTTTATTCTTCTGCAAAGATTAAATAATTTTAACCCCAAATTTAGAAGAAAGATTTTTAAAAATGACACTAAGGAAAAAAATAAATAAAATTATTACAGGTAACCAGACGGTCCAGGAAAAACTGAAGGAGGTATGTATTCTATTACACAACAGTTTTGATCATTTCCATTGGGTGGGTTTCTATTTTATCAATGGGACAAAAAAAGAACTAAAACTGTCTGAATATGTCGGAAAACCAACGGAACATACACATATTCCTTTTGGAAAAGGGATTTGCGGCCAGGTGGCTTTAAGCAATAAAAATTTTGTTGTTCAGGACGTTCAGGAACAGGACAATTATATTTCTTGCGGAATCGATGTTAAATCAGAAATTGTTGTGCCCATTTTTCAACATGGGAAAAATATTGGTCAGATCGATATTGACTCGCACGATCTGTCTCCTTTTTCGGAAGAGGATGAAAGGTTACTTGAAGTTATTTGTGATGAAGTTTCAAAGTTGGACCTTCAGCAAATTATCAACCCGCATCCATCCGAAATCGGATGATCAAGGCCGAAACCAGGGTTAAAAGAGAAATAAAAAATATCGAGTAGCTTATACCGAATGTATCCGCAATCAAACCTGTCAAAATGGCTCCGATAGCATAACCAAGATCTCTCCAAAGTCGGAAAACCCCAATACTTTCTGCCCTTTGAACCGGGTTGGTATATGCTGCGATTCCCACTAAAAAAGTCGGATAGACCAAAGCAGTACCAATACCTAAAACAGTAGATAAGAGGATGAACTGGTAAAAATCATTGGCAAACACCATTAAAAGCAGGGAAACACCCTGCAGCAGCATTCCCCAAAACATCAAAGATCTTTTTTGAAGGATATCGGCCAGTTTTCCAGTAACCAATTGACCAATTCCCCAAACCGCAGGATAAACCGAAACAATGATCCCAATTTGTTCCAGGTTAAAATTCAAGGAGGCCAGAAGGATAGGAAAAATACCCCAAACCATACCGTCATTCAGATTATTGACCAATCCTGCCTGCGATATAGAACCTAAATTCCTATTTGACCAGGAGGTTTCCCAAAAGATATTTTGAAGCATTTGTTTCGAATTGTTGACAGATTCCTTCAACACATGATGTTTCGTGTCTCTGATAAAAAAAACAGAGAAACACAGCCCAAGGACAGACAAGAGGATTCCCAAATAAAAAGGATAGGGAATCAAACCGTAATTGGAAGCGATCCAACCGGTCAAAAAGGCAATCACTCCAACGGAAATATAGCCGGCAGCCTCATTAAGCCCCATGGCAAGGCCTCTGTTTTTTTCACCCACTAAATCAATTTTCATGACAACTGCACTTGACCAGGTAAGCCCCTGGTTTATTCCAAGTAATAAATTGGCAAAAACCACAAATGCCCAACTCGATGCATGGATCAAAATAAAAGGGATTGGAATTGCAATGACCCAACCCAAAATCAAGAGGTTTCTACGGCCAATTCTATCGGCCATGGCTCCTGTAAAATAATTGGTTACTGCCTTTGAAATACCAAAGATTACAATGAATGAAAGTATGGCGGTTTTAATCTGTAAATTGAATTTTTCCTCCGCTATCTGAGGTAAAATAGTTCGCTCCAACCCAACCATTCCTCCTACAAATGCGGTCACGACAACCAATAAAATAAATTGTCTCCAGTTCGATCTTAATCCAAGCGTTACCTCTCTTTTCACCTTTTCAAATATTTTGGACACCTTCCTTTCTATAGATATACGGTAAGGCTTCCCGTGAATTCATCCCAAAGATATACTTTTAATGTTCCTTTTACTTTAAACTCATATGAATCTGTTAATTATCCGTCTAAGATTCGTTGCTGATCAATAACTATTTATTACTTTTGCGAAAAATTTTCAGCAACAATCATGAGTGACATAAAAAAAGTAAAATCGGCCCTTATTTCGGTATTCCATAAAGATGGATTGGAACCTATTGTTAAACAATTGAATTCCTTGGGAGTTACGATCTATTCAACAGGTGGAACAGAAAAATTCATTAAGGATCTGGGAATTGAAGTTGTTGCCGTTGAGGACCTGACAAGTTATCCGTCAATTCTGGGTGGCAGAGTTAAAACTTTGCATCCAAAAGTATTTGGCGGAATTTTAGGAAGACGTGAAAATGAAGGTGATCTTTCTCAATTGGAGTCTTACCAGATTCCTGAAATTGACATTGTGATCGTTGACCTTTATCCCTTTGAAAAAACTGTTGCGAGCGGGGCAAGTGAACAGGATATCATAGAAAAAATCGATATTGGCGGTATCTCCCTTATCCGGGCAGCTGCCAAGAATTTTAAAGACGTTATCTGTGTTTCCAGTATGAATCAGTATGATGAGTTCCTTTCACTTATCTCTGAAGATGAAGGAAGAATCAGTCTTAGCGACCGCAAGAAATTTGCTTCAAAAGCATTTGCGGTTTCCAGCCACTATGATACTGCCATTTTTAAATACCTGAATGCTGAGGGAAGTGAAATTGAATTCAGAGAAAGCTTTAACCTTTCAACTCCGTTAAGATATGGGGAAAATCCTCATCAAAAAGGATATTTCTTTGGAAACCTTGATGGACTCTTCGACAAGTTACACGGAAAAGAATTGTCTTATAATAACCTGTTGGATGTTGATGCCGCTGTAAATTTGATGAATGAGTTTCAAGGAGAAGCACCGACGTTTGCAATTCTCAAACACAATAATGCTTGCGGGCTGGCTCAAAGAGAAACCATTGAAGAAGCCTATAAAGAAGCATTGGCAGGAGATCCTGTCTCAGCCTTTGGCGGTATTCTGATTTCCAACACAGCAATCAATGTAGCCACTGCAGAAGAGATTCACAAGTTATTTTGCGAAGTGGTTATAGCTCCTTCATATGAGGAAGAAGCCTTATCAATCTTAAAGGGTAAAAAGAACAGAATTCTTCTGATTCAAAAAGAAGTCAAACTTCCTTCGATGAATTTCCGTACTGCACTGAACGGAGTACTTTCACAGGAAAAAGATGACAAAACTGATCAGGTATCTGATCTTACCAATGTCACTGAGCTCAATCCATCTGAATCAGAAACCAGTGATTTATTGTTTGCTTCAAAAATTTGTAAACATACCAAATCGAATACCATCGTTCTCGTTAAGAACAAGCAGCTTTTTGCTAGCGGAACGGGTCAGACTTCAAGGGTTGATGCATTGAACCAGGCCATAGCCAAGGCAAGACATTTTAATTTTGATTTAAAAGGATCTGTTATGGCAAGTGATGCTTTTTTCCCCTTCCCTGACTGTGTTGAAATAGCGGATAAGGCAGGAATAACGGCGGTCATTCAACCAGGTGGATCCATTAAAGACCAACTTTCGATCGATTATTGTAACGAAAATAAAATGTCCATGGTCACTACGGGCACAAGACATTTTAAACACTAAGGTGATTTTATTGCCTGATATATCAAAATCCTCCCTCGTTTTTTGATTTTTAACGGTTAGAAAAAGCCTTAAAATAGTTGGAACTATTTTAAGGCTTTGGCTTTTTCAATTGGCTAAATTTATTACATTTGTGACATTCACAATACAAACAAGTTAACACAGTAGCATTTTATGGGTTTTTTTGACTTTATGACAGAAGACATTGCCATTGACCTGGGTACGGCAAATACTTTAATCATACACAAAGGAAAAGTTGTTGTAGATAGTCCTTCGATAGTCGCTATGGACAGGACGAGCAACAAAATTATCGCTATCGGAAAGAGGGCGAATTTAATGCAGGGGAAAACTCATGAGAATATTAAAACCATCCGTCCTCTTAAGGATGGAGTTATAGCAGATTTCGAAGCTTCCGAGCAAATGATTCGGGAGTTTATCAAAAATATTCCTACTATTAAAAAGCGTTTTTTCAGGCCTTCACTCAGGATGGTAATCTGCATTCCTTCGGGGATTACAGAAGTTGAAAAAAGGGCCGTAAGGGATTCTGCAGAACAAATGAACGCCAAAGACATCTATCTTATCTATGAGCCTATGGCTGCGGCAATAGGAATCGGTATTGATATCATGATGCCTAAGGGAAATATGATTATTGACATAGGAGGCGGAACTACTGAAATTGCGGTTATTGCGCTTAGTGGAATTGTATGTGATAAATCTGTAAAAGTAGCGGGTGATGTATTCACGAGTGATATAGCCATGTACCTTAGAACTCAGCACAATTTGTACATTGGAGAAACCACTGCTGAAAAGATAAAAATTCAAATTGGAGCGGCGACTGAAGAATTAGATACTCCGCCGGATGATATTTCGATACAGGGTCGTGATTTACTAAGTGGTAAGCCAAAACAAATAGAGCTCTCATACCGGGAAATAGCAAAAGCACTTGAAAAATCTATTTTAAGAATTGAGGATGCAGTGATGGAAACCCTTTCGCAAACACCTCCGGAACTCGCAGCGGACATCTATAATACTGGAATCTATCTCGCAGGTGGCGGCTCAATGTTAAGAGGTCTTGACCGGAGGTTATCACGCAAGACGGATCTGCCTGTATATGTTGCTGAAGATCCTTTAAGAGCGGTTGTAAGAGGTACCGGAATAGCTTTAAAGGATATTGAGAAATACAAAAGTGTTTTAATGAAGTAGAAGAAGCTGTAAAATATTATGCAACAAATTATTTCATTCCTTTACAAGAATAAATTATTTATACTTTTTTTGTTGCTTGAGGTTCTAGCGATCACTTTTACCATCCAAAGTCATTCTTTTCACAAAAGTAAATTTGTCAACTCAGCCAACTTTCTGTCGGGTGGGATTTACAATAAGATTAATAATTTCAAGGAATTTTTATTGTTGAAAAAAGAAAATGAAAGGCTTAATGAGGAAAATGTTTATTTAAAGAACCTTTTGAATCTTCAGGAGAAAGAAATTATTCAACATGATCTGACCGTAATTGATTCCCTTGAATACAAACGGAAATACAGTTATACCGGGGCCAAGGTTATCAATAACAACTTTAGAAAAAACAATAACTACCTTACCATAGACAAAGGATCAAACCAGGGAATCAGTTCGGATCTTGGAGTAATTAACAGCAAAGGAATAATCGGTATAACAAAAAGTATTTCAGGGAATTACGCCACTGTGCTTTCAATTTTGAATGTGAATTCGCGAATCAATGCAAAACTATTAAACAGTGATCATTACGGAAGTTTAAGCTGGGATAACAATGATTACAACGTGGTTCAATTGCTGGACCTTCCTATCCAGGCGGCAATTTACAAGGGAGACACTGTGGTTACAGGAGGAAAATCAACTATATTTCCTGAAGGTATACCAA
>CP070731.1:2201274-2224688 GCA_020347545.1 Flavobacteriaceae bacterium
GAATTTACGCCTGAAACCAAGGAGGTCCTGAGCGAGAGCATCGCCTATACGACGATCAATCTGATGGAAGGAGTTACCAAATACGGATCCGGAATCAGGCTTAGAACCTCAGGTGGCAGCTATCCGGATAATGTGGCCACAGGTTATCCTTATCTCTTTGACAATCCCATTGCCGGTAAAACCGGGACTACACAAAATCAGTCTGATGGATGGTTTATAGGACTCGTTCCCAATCTGTCTACCGGGATATGGGTTGGAGCCGAAGACAGGTCTGTTCATTTTGTAGATATTGCAAGGGGTCAGGGGGCCTCAATGGCATTGCCTATCTGGGCCTTGTACATGCAAAGAAACTATGCTGACGAGGAACTGAATGTTAGCAAAGAGGAATTCGAAAAACCAGAAAAGTTAACCATTAATGTTGACTGCGATCAGGTGGTCGGTGAGGATAAAAAGGAAGAAATAGAAGGTGAAAAGCTTCCTGATCCGGATGAAGAAATAGATTTCTAAAATTATGACTGCATCGTGGTATCCAAATGATGAAGTAGTAAAAAACAGCAACATCTATAAAATGATGTTGAAAAATAATCTTGATTCTTACGAAAGTTTATGGCAATGGTCCGTTCAGAATAAAAGTGAATTCTGGGAACAGACGGTTGCCAATCTTAACATCACTTTTAAGCGAAAGTTTGACTCTGTTCTTGACATTTCTCAAGGTGTGGAAAATGCAAGCTGGCTGAAAGGATCAAAATTTAATATCATTGATTCCTGTTTTCAGCGTGATGATGATTCGGTTGCGATTATTTACCAGAATGGCGAGGATAATCTAATAAAGGTTAGTCAGCGTGAACTTGAAACCTATACAAACCGAATCGCAAACAGTCTGAAAGAATCCGGGCTTGAACCAGGTGATCGGATAGCCATCGACATGCCCATGACCTATGAAGCCGTAGCTATTTATCTTGCGGCAATTAAGGCCGGATGTCCGGTTGTTACCATTGCAGACAGCTTTACCTCAAATGAAATCGAAGTGCGTTTAAAGATCACGGAACCAAAGCTGATTTTTACTCAAGATTATATTTACCGGGCGGGAAAAACCCTACCCTTGTATGAAAAAGTGGTACAGGCAAAGGCTCCCAAAGCGGTTGTGATCAAAGGAGGGGCATCTGAAAGTACTCTTAGGCCCGGAGATGTGTTCTTTAATTCGTTTTTGTCCCAGGAGGAGGATTTTGACGCGGTTGTCCTGGGCCCTGAGGATCTTATAACGGTTTTGTTTTCATCAGGTACAACCGGCGAACCCAAAGCAATTCCCTGGACGAATACAGTACCCGTTAAATGTGCTTCGGATGGTTATTATCATCATAATATTCAGGAAAATGACGTGGTTTGCTGGCCGACGAATTTAGGCTGGATGATGGGCCCCTGGCTTATTTTTGCAAGCCTGATCAACAAAGCAGCCGTTGCGTTGTATTACGAGGCACCAATGGCAGAAGGCTTTGGTAAATTTGTTCAGAATGCGAATGTAACAATGCTGGGTGTTGTACCGAGTATTGTAAGGCACTGGAAAAATACAGGGTCCATGGATTCGTTTGACTGGAATTCGATTAAATGCTTCAGTTCTACCGGAGAAGCTTCAAATCCTAAGGAAATGGAATATCTGATGCAGCTTGCCAACAACAAGCCTGTTATTGAATACTGCGGAGGTACAGAAATCGGAGGAGGTTACGTGACCAGCACGGTAGTTCAACCCAATATAGCCAGTACTTTTTCTTCTCAGGCTCTTGGTGGTGAATTCGTGCTTTTAAATGAGGAGGGACAGGAGACAGATCAAGGAGAAATGTTTCTGATACCGCCCATATTGGGTCTTTCCAAAACCCTGCTTAACCGAGACCATCATGAAGTGTATTTTGAAGGAAACCCGCTTTACAAGGGCCAGGTACTTCGCAAACACGGGGACGAACTTGAGCGTCTTTCAAACGGTTATTATAAAGCGCAGGGAAGAGCAGATGATGCGATGAATCTGGGAGGCATTAAGGTAAGTTCCATACAGATTGAGGAGGTCATCAATTTGCTGGATTTTGTAAAAGAAAGTGCCGCCATTGCAGTTTCACCTCCACAAGGAGGGCCGGGACAACTTTTTGTTTACATCGTTAGCTCCGACGACACATTGAACCCCGATGAAAAATTAAAAGCGATACGTAGTATTATCAGGGAAAGATTAAACCCATTGTTTAAAGCTGAAGGACTTATCGAAATCAAAACCTTGCCCAGAACTGCTTCCGGTAAGGTAATGCGAAGAAAAACTGCGGGACATGCTGCAAGAGTAAATTAATTTCATGATGTAAATTCTACGAATCAGGTGTGACTTTTTTTGCGATATTTGGCGCTATTAAATTCTCTAATTATGAAAGTTCTGTCTTACAACGTTAATGGTATAAGAGCCGCCTTGAAAAAAGGATTTTTAGATTGGTTAAGTGCTGCCGATCCCGATGTGATCTGCATTCAGGAAACGAAGGCTCAAAAGGAACAACTTGACCTGAAGTTATTTGAAGACATTGCTTACCCCTATCATTATTGGTTTTCTGCCGAAAAAAAAGGCTATAGCGGAGTTGCCGTTCTTTCCAAGGTAAAACCCAATCATGTGGAATATGGAACGGGTATTGAAAGTATGGATTTTGAAGGGCGCAATCTGCGATTGGATTTTGATCATTTTTCGGTTATGAGTCTGTACCTTCCATCTGGCACAAATGATGCAAGACTCGATTTTAAACTCAATTATATGGCAGAATTTCAAGAATATGTGGACCGATTAAAACAGGAACTGCCAAATTTGCTGATCTGTGGCGATTACAATATTTGTCATGAAGCCATCGACATTCACAACCCAAAGCAAAACAAAAACACCTCGGGATTTCTTCCTGTGGAAAGAAAATGGATCGATGATTTCATTAAAAGTGGTTTTATTGACACCTTTCGGCATCTAAACAAAGAACCTCACAATTACAGTTGGTGGAGCTACAGGGCCAATGCGAGAAATAATAACAAGGGATGGAGAATCGACTATTGCATGGCGAGTGCCCCCTTGAAATCGAATATTAAAAGAGCCTATATTTTACCGGAAGCCAGGCACAGTGACCACTGTCCGGTAGGAGTGGAACTTAAATTTTAAACAGCAGATTTATTGGCAAGCTGGCCGCAGGCAGCATCGATATCCTTGCCGCGGCTATGTCTGATATTGACAGTGATATTATTTCTTTCCAACTCTCTTTGATAATAGTCTATGGCAGCCTTATCCGCCTGTACAAAACCATCCTCTTCAATGGCATTGTATTCAATAAGGTTTACTTTTGAAGGAACCCTTTTGCAATAAGCCACCAAAGCGTCAATATCTTTCTTTTTATCATTGATCCCTTTCCACACCACGTATTCAAAAGTGATTACTCGCTTTGTCCTGGCATACCAGTATTGAAGCGAATGTAAAAGGTCCTCCAGGTTGGATTTATCGTTGATCGGCATCATTTTGGACCGTACTTCATCAATCGCTGAATGCAGTGAAACCGCAAGATTGAATTTGACCTCATCATCAGCGAGCTTTTTGATCATTTTATGCAGTCCCACAGTTGAGAGGGTGATTCTCCTTGGAGACATGCCCAGCCCCTCTTCAGAGGTAATCATTTCTATGGATTTGAGAACATTTTTATAGTTAAGAAGAGGCTCTCCCATCCCCATAAACACAATATTGTTCAATTTATGTCCTTTGTATACCCTGCTTTGACGATCAATGGCTACCACCTGGTCATAGATCTCATCCGGATTAAGATTGCGCATCTTCTTTAAACGGGCGGTGGCGCAAAAAGTACAGTCTAAACTGCAACCCACCTGGCTTGAAACACAGGCTGTAGTTCTTGTGGGAGTCGGTATAAAAACCGATTCCACCACCAGTCCATCGTGTAACCGGATGGCATTCTTTATGGTCCCGTCAGATGATTGCTGCATATCATCCACCTCGATGTGGTTGATCACAAAATGTTCTGTTAAAAAATTTCTGGTATCCTTGGAGATATTGGTCATCGATTTAAAATCGTGAGCCCCTTTGTTCCATAGCCACTCATAAACCTGATTACCGCGAAAGGCTTTCATTTTATGCTCGATAAAAAAGTCCCGCAGTGCTTCTTTGCTTAATGATCTTATGTCGGTTTTCTCAGCCATTGGTATAAAAAAACGCCCGAAAACCAACGTTCAAGGGTATTCGGACGTTTCATCTGTATCTTCTATAATTAAATTATCAACATGGCATCACCATAGGAATAGAACTTATACCCATTGTCTATAGCTTCCTGATATGCCTTTTTCAACAAATCATGTCCTGCAAAAGCAGAGGTCATCATCATCAAAGTTGATTTTGGTGTATGAAAATTGGTAATCATACAGTTTGCAATACTAAAGTCATAAGGAGGAAAAATGAACTTATTGGTCCAGCCCTCAAAAGGTTTTAAATGAGAATCGGCCGATACCGAGCTTTCCATTGATCGCATAACGGTAGTTCCTACCGCACAAATTCGTTTTTTATTGTCAATAGCTTTATTCACCGCATCAGCTGTAGATTCCGGTATAAATACCTCCTCAGAATCCATTCTGTGTTTTGAGAGATCTTCTACCTCTACCGGATTAAAAGTTCCCAATCCAACATGAAGGGTCAATTCTTTAAGATCTACTCCTTTGATTTCAAGTCTCTTTAACAAGTGCTTTGAGAAATGCAATCCTGCAGTAGGGGCTGCAACGGCTCCCTCGTGTTTTGCATAGATCGTCTGGTAGCGTTCTTCGTCAGAAGGCTCCACGTCACGCTTGATGTATTTTGGTAAGGGGGTCTGACCCATTTCATTCAATTTCTTGCGAAATTCCTCATAGGTTCCGTCGTAAAGAAAACGAAGGGTTCTACCTCGGGAAGTTGTATTATCGATCACTTCCGCTACCAGCCCGCTGTCTTCACCAAAAAATAATTTATTCCCAATCCTGATCTTTCTTGCAGGATCAACAAGAACGTCCCATAACCTGCTTTCGGCATTCAATTCTCTTAACAAAAACACCTCGATACGTGCTCCGGTCTTTTCCTTATTCCCGTATAATCTCGCCGGAAATACTTTTGTGTTGTTAAAAACCAGGATATCTCCTTCGTCAAAATAATCAACCAAATCTTTGAAATGCTTATGCTCAATGGTATTTTCTTTTCTGTTCAATACCATCAATTTTGCCTCATCTCTGTGTTCAGAAGGGTATTCGGCCAATAAGCCTTCAGGTAATTCATAATTGAAATTCGATAATTTCATAGTTCTGTTACGTTTTTTTCGTTAAAATGCTTGCAAATATACAATCTCAAACAGGCCCTTGTCAAGTGTTTTGCGAATTAAATTGGATTTTTAGACCCATCTTACAATTTGTTTTTTCGAATCCCTATCTTTACCCAAAATTTTGCGATGTCAAAAAACGTGACTCCATACAAGGGTTCTGATCTTGGGAAAAAGCAGCAGGTAACCGAAATGTTCGATAAGGTTTCCTCTAATTATGACTTTCTTAATCGTGTATTGACTTTTGGAATTGACATTAGCTGGAGAAAAAAAGTGGTAGCACTTGTTCAGTCCGGTAACGCAAAAAAAGTACTCGATATAGCAACCGGAACAGGAGATCTGGTCATTATGATGGCCCAAAAAGGGATCGAGGAGGTAGTGGGACTCGATATTTCTCCCGGGATGCTGGAAATCGGAAAGCAAAAAGTGAGGGACAAGAACCTTGAGAAGATCGTAGATATGGTAATTGGTGATTCGGAAAAATTACCTTTTGAAGAAGATACTTTTGACGCCATTACCGTTGCCTTTGGGGTTCGAAATTTTGAAAATCTTGAGTTAGGTCTAAAAGAAATTCATCGCGTATTAAAACCGGGAGGCACTTTCACGGTGCTGGAGACCTCACAACCGACACAGTTTCCCGTAAAACAAGGATTCCAGTTTTATTCAAAATATATCATTCCAACCGTGGGAAAATTATTCTCCAAGGACAAAAATGCCTATAACTATTTGCCAGAGTCGGCTGCTGCATTTCCCTTTGGTGAAAAATTCAACAATATATTATTAAAAACTGGGTTTAATAGTTCTAAGATATACCCGCAGACTTTGGGGGTGGCAACAATATATCACGCAATTAAATAAAACATGAACAGGCAATTCATCATAGTAAGTCTTCTTTTTTTTCTGATTGTTCCATTCGCATACGCGCAAAAGGAAAGGATTGAATACCTGCCGAACTTTGATAAAAGAACCCTTCACTTTGGCTATTATCTGGGGATAAACAAAAACAGTTTTGAAGTCAGTTATTTTGATCAGAGCGGTCAGGATCCCAATTCTCCGGTAAATCCTACTCCAGAACAAGACATGTTTGTTTCCGTGGACGCTTCCTTAGGATTTAACATCGGATTTGTGATCGACTATAGACTCCATAACAATATCAACCTGAGGTTTGAACCGGGATTGATGTCTAATTCCAAGACATTGACCTTTATCGATCCTAACCTGGATGCAGCTCCTAATGGGGTGCCTATTTATGCAAATTCTACTGATGATACCGAGCGCGAAGTGGCAGGAACCTATTTGCATTTGCCTCTATTATTAAAATTAAGTACAAACAGACTAAACAATATCCGGCCCTACATAATTGGTGGGGTTTCTTACGATTATAACTTTTCAAGCAACGAAAAGAACGGTAAAGACAATTTCGAACGGGAATTCAGAATGTCCCAACATAATTTCATGTACGAAATAGGGTTTGGCGTTGATTTTTACATGTACTTCTTTAAGTTTACGCCCTCGATAAGAGGTGTATTTGCCATGAGTAACGAGTTGGTCAATGATGACAACCCCATTGATTATCCTCAGTATTCAAGTCCATGGACAGGCCCAATAGATTTTCTTGGTACAAGAGGTGTCTATCTGAACCTGACCTTTGAATAATTTCCAAGCTGCGAATTACAGGTTTATCCGCATTTAGAATGTCCGCAACTAACGCATTTTAAGCAGCCTTCAGAATAGATGATTCCTTCAGGATCACCGCATTCGCTACATTTTTTATCAACAGCAGCGGTGCCGTCCTTGACATATCTTTTTAAGGCTCTGGCCACACCGTTTTTCCATGTGTTGATGTGATCGTCATACATATTCAGGTTCTGAATCAGATCAACCACGTAAGGCATTGGCATTTTATGACGCAGGATACCTGAAATCAATTTGGCATAATTCCAGAATTCTTTATCGAATGATCTTGATAAGCCTTCTATGGTAATTTTATAGCCCTCTCTGTCCATATACTGGAAATCATATCGTGCATCCCCATTTTCGTCACGGTTCTTGATGACCCATCCTTTCTCGAGCCATTGAGGCACATTAAAGGCATCCTTCATCTTACCCGTAAATATCTCATAAGGCCTCTCATCGATCAATCCAACAACAGCCAGCCACTTTTCAGATTCATTGTGGAATCGTACGATGTCTGCTTCAATTTTCTTCGGTCTTTTCTTGAACTGTACCTCTTTTTCATAGACTGCATCTTCTTCCTCTTTTTTATCATCGGCAACAAGAATTCCACTTCTCGAACCGTCTCTGTAAACGGTGATCCCTTTTAATCCCTGCTTCCAGGATTCCATATAAATATCTCCTACAAGTTCCTGAGAAACATCTGTTGGAAGATTAATGGTGGAGCTGATTGAATGAGTAGTATACTTTTGTACCAAAGCCTGCAGTTCAACACGCTTTTCCCAGTCAATTTCTGGTGCTGTTGCTCCCGCATAAGGGCTTTTGCGCTCATCGGTTTCCCCGGTGACCTTCATCCACTCTTCAA
Source organism: Flavobacteriaceae bacterium (assembly GCA_020347545.1). Classification (GTDB taxonomy): domain Bacteria; phylum Bacteroidota; class Bacteroidia; order Flavobacteriales; family Flavobacteriaceae; genus Lutimonas. The sequence continues at coordinate 2,209,156 of CP070731.1, forward strand.
GTTTTTTGTGGTATACGGTGAACTCTTCAAAAGCATCGCCCAGATCGTCCACAAAATCAACTTTGGCATTTTTATCGTCCTGATTGATCTTTCTTCTCCTTTTGTAGGAAGTCATAAATACGGGCTCAATACCCGAAGAAACCTGTGCCAGCATACTTAATGAACCGGTTGGTGCCACGGTGCTTATTGAAATATTTCTTCTTCCGTGATCCATCATTCTTGTATAAAGGTCAGGAAACTCTTCTTTGAGCATCTGCACGAATTCAGACGTATCTTCAATATTTCTGTTGAATACTTCAAATTGCCCTCTTTCAATGGCCATATCAATGCTACTGTCAAACTCAGCCGTCATCTTGCTTCTCATGATCTGATCCACTTCTTCAATGGCTTCAGAGGAGTCAAACTTTAAACCAAGTGCTGCCATGGCATCCGCAAGCGCCGTAAAGCCCAATCCTGTCCTTCTTCCTTTTCTTCCTGTTTCCTGCAATAGCTTCCAGGTCTCGATCTCGTTTTGCTTAATTGTATCAGGCTCAGGATCTCCTTCTATTTTCTGAAGTATTTTTTCAACAGATTCCAATTCAAGATCTACAAGGTCGTCCATTAATCGCTGTGATTCATAAACCACCTGATAGAATTTTTTATGATCGAATTTTGCTTTTTCTGTAAACGGGTTTTCAACAAAATTATAAAGGTTAACTGCGATCAACCTGCAGCTGTCACCACCCTGCATGGCAATTTCCGAGCATGGATTTGTAGATGAATTCTTAAAACCTGGATAAAGCGATGAAGTTGAATAGTGGTGCTGTCTGTCCCAGAAGATCAATCCGGGTTCAGCCGTGTTATGAGCACTTTTTATAATGGTCTTCCACAACTGCTGAGCATCAACTTCTTTGGTATATTTTGGAGTTTTTGATTCAATGGGCCATCTTAAAGTAAAAGTTTCCTCATTCTCAACGGCCTTCATAAACTCGTCTGAAAGTCTTACGGAAATATTTGCTCCCGTGACTTTGGTAAGGTCTTGTTTTATGGTAATAAAATCTTCTATATCAGGATGGGCGATATCCATGGTAAGCATTAATGCCCCTCTTCTACCGTTTTGAGCAACTTCACGTGTTGTAGCTGAAAAACGATTCATAAAGGAAACGGCTCCTGTGGTTGTTCCTGCCGCATTGGAAACTTTTGAATCTTTCGGCCTTAACTCTGAAAGATCTACCCCTACTCCACATCTTCTTTTAAAAAGTTGTGCCATCTGCTGATCCGTATAGAAAATTCCTCCATAAGAGTCATAAACAGGAGGGATCACAACACAATTTGATAATGAAGCTATAATTTCTTTATTGCCAAGCCCAAACATCACACTTCCCTGGGGGATGACATATTTAAAATCCTTAAAAAGACTATAAATGTATGCCTCTGTAGACTTTTTCCTCTTTTGTCCGTATTCGGATAAGCCTTCCGGCTTCTTTTTTTGCTTATTGTATTTCGCTTCAATACGACCAAATTCCTTGGCCATTCTGTGATGCATATCATCTGGTGTTCGCTCCAAAAAGGTGCCGTCACTTTTCTTTAACGCATATTTGTTAATCCATGTGGTTGCAGCAAGCTCATCGCCGTTAAAGTATGATAATGAGCTCTTTAGAACCTCTTCATAAGTGTAATTCCCCTTTGTAACTTTTTCTTCCACCATAATTTTAAATGTATTTTTAATTTGAAACGCGACCTAAAATTAGCACAAAAGACAGGTAAAAATAAATGCTATTCTATAAATTATTAACAATTGATGGTTAACATTTTTTTAACTTTTTAAAAGTCTTGCTGTAAGGCGATTTACAATGAAATTCATAACGACACGATTTTTGTCATCATAAAATTAAAAATAATTTATTATTTTTTTGGAGTGAATGAAGCTCTATGAATTACCGTTCTAAACTATTTATTTTGACTGGCATTTATGGTTTGGCTGCAACCTTTGTAGCCCAACAATTATTCTCGAATTATTATTATGGTGAATTCGGGCTAAATGTCTTACCCATTGATTTATTTGAATTACTCATTTTTGGCTGGGCCTTCTTTGCTTTTTTGATCACCCTGATCACCATATCCATACTTGTAAAAAGGAATACCGACCCAGTGGGTTTTAAAAAAAGGTTCAACTTTCTGATCCCAACATTTATGTCCTGGATCATTCTGTTTCTCCTTTTGAAACTTAATATGAGTCACATTATTGTTCCCGTTGCTCTGGGCCTTTTTGGGCTTATCCTGATCAACCTGAATCGATTTGTTAGCAGCAAACTAATGTATATGGCCTTTATTTTGATTCTGTTCGGCCTGGTATCTTTCTTCCTTCCTAAATTGAATTGGTTATTCATTTATGCAGGCTTCGGAATTTTGCCTATAATATTTGGTTTGATTCTGCAAAGAAAATCGAAGCAACAGGCTAAATTATCTTAAACACTAAATCAATCTCCATTCACGTATCCTTCAAGATAGCTAAACCTGTCGGTTAATTTACCGTTTTTTGTCATTGCCGAACGTTCGAGTATTCCGTCCTTGTCACCATTGAAAAAAGCCGGAATCACATGAGTCACAAAACCCTCACTAAAGCCTCTTGAGGCATCTCTGGGCAACTCATTTGGGAGATTGTCAACCGCCATAACCGCAATTGCCCCCGGATCTGAAAAAGCCGTTTCTTTTTCTTCAATTCTGTCATATCCATAGACAGGATCAGCAATGGTCGAAGGCCTGATGGTGGAGGCCACTGGCCCGTCAATATCGCAGCTTATATCGGCAACAACTTGTATCTGAAAATCTTCTGATTTTGCGTCTTCACGGGTAAAGATATAAGGAGCTCCTGCCGCATAAAAATGACCCGCGATATAAACATCGCTCACTTTGGCAAAACGCATGAAATCACTATCGTAATCCTCGGGATGATCAAAGAAATCATACATGTCAATGACGTTCCCGTCTTTTCTTTTATTATAATCAAGCACATCAATCTGACAATAAACCGGTTCGTCAAATGACTCTTTCAAATAAGAATCAACATCAACCTCTTTCATTCCCATTCCGTCCAGCATTTCCTTGGCTCCGTTACTGACCCTGCCCTTGCCGGTCAGTACGACCTTAATATTGGGGAGCGTAATTTTTTTCAATTCCTCAATTAATTCGGACTGATCCTTTAACTCCTGAGCTTTGGGAAGTGCAAAGCTTTTTTGCCTTAAGCCAAAGGTCCGAATCCCGTTATAGGCCCCTACGATACCAGCATAGCGGCCAAAAGCCACAAGCCTGATCTCATTTTTATCAGTAATGACCTCATGATCGTGTAATTCAATGTTCTTTTCTAAAATGGCCCTAAGAAGATCCCTGTTATAAGGCTGCTCCTTAATGGTATGGGAAAAAAAGAAATATTTCTTATTCGGGATCAAAGCATCTATCGGTACCTCTTTTACCCCGAGCAAAACATTCGCAGAACTCACATCATCAACCACCTCAATCCCTTTTTCTGCATATTCCTGATCAGAAAAAGTTCTATTTTCACTTTTTTCAACGATGATCTCAATTTCAGGGTGCGTTTTCTTTAAAGTAACACATGCGTTAGGGGTAAGTACCACACGTTTATCAGGTGGATTCTTTCTTTCTTTGATGATACCAAACTTCATTCTTTTGATTTTTTTTGATTAAACCTGACAAAATTTCCTGATTTTCTGAATTGGAACAGTCTTTGCGCTAAGGTATTTTGAATTGTACAAATGCACAAACATTCAAGTTGAATTTTATACATTTGCTCTTTGAACGTTCTTTAAAATATGGGGATGACTGGTTTTGACAGCGAGATCAGTTAAAATATAAGCATGCCGAGCCATGAAATAGCACTCGTAAAAATCGATTTCAACTTTTTAAACGGCGAAGATAATTACGCTTTAGCTGCTTAATCTGAATCACAGTAGGATAGAGCCTCGTTCCGCAAGGCGGAAAAGCTAAATGTCTCTTGAAAGCCCTGGTATACGGCGTTCTGATTAGAGGCATCGTAAAAGTAAACCTAGAAGGATCATTGTTTCGCTGGTCTTTCGAAACTAAAGAAACTAAGCTTAAAGTAGGTGGTTTTTAGTCGGCTTTAGGTCTACAATCAAATAAAAACTAAGCATGTAGAAAGTATTTTAGTTGCTTGTTTGGACGAGGGTTCGAGTCCCTCCATCTCCACGATCAAACAGAATCTGCAAACTACAGATTTGAAACAAAAAAAGACGCCGAGTTTACTCGAGCGTCTTTTTTTGTGAAAAGATGTTTAATTGCTGAAAGCAATTGCCAGATTCTATTTGCAGAATGGGAGCAAAAGGGCCCGGCGAAGCCAATCCCTCCATCTCCACAGAAAGCCTTGTAATCTATTTACAGGGCTTTATTTTTTTGGTTGACAATTAGATCGACAATTTGAGTAACCAAGTGTCCTGTTGGAATTATTTAAATAGACAGCGAGCATAGCTTAACGTATGTTAATCTCAACAGGATATACTGCTCTTAATTTACTTTTAAGTGTTTTTATTTATCATGAATTTAGAAAGATTCAGAAATGGCGGATAAACAATCACTGTTCTTCGGACAAGAATTCCAACTCCTCGTCCAACTCCGTTTTGTCGATTGTGATTTATACAATTTCTTTATAATAGAATCTAATCATTTTAAAATCCTAAATTAGAAAATATGAAATCAGTTATGATCACCGGTGCCAACAGAGGCATAGGATTTGAAACTGCCCTGGCCTTCGGCAGAGCAGGGTATCAAGTGTATGCAACTATGAGAAACCCGAGCGGAGCCATTGAATTGAGTAATTTGGCCAACAAGGAAGCCCTGAATTTGAAGTTGCTGGAATTGGATGTTGACTCGGATGAGTCGGTTAAAAATTGTTTTTCAGAAATTTATAAGGAAACTGAACATTTGGATGTCTTGATCAATAATGCAGGAATCGAAAGACACGGAGCCATCGAAGAAATGGATATCTCGGTTTTTAAACAAGTGATGGAGACCAATTATTTTGGTGTGATCAGATGTGTTCAGGCAGTGTTGCCAAAAATGCGGGAGAGAGGCTCAGGTTCCATTATCAATGTAGCCTCCGTAGCAGGACGTATCTCTTCTTCACCTTTGGCTCCATATGCGGCTTCTAAATTTGCACTTGAGGCAGTAAGTGAAGCTTTGGCACAGGAGGTAAAGCCCTTCGGGATCAGGGTGAAGATCGTTGAACCTGGAATTATTAATACAGATATGGCTAAGGATATTCAGCATGCAAAACGCAATTCAAATTACCCCCAGGCGTATCGCTTTGGTGGCATGTTTGCTGCCTCACTTGAAAACCCTACTTCTCCGAGCTTGGTGGCCGACACCATGCTGAGTCTTGCTCAAAGCAAAGACTGGGACTTAAGACATCCTGTTGGGCCCGATGCCATTCCGTTTCTCGATTGGCGCGCTTCTATGACCGATGAACAATGGACAGACTGGAATGCAGCCGATGATGAAACCTGGTATCAAAATGTGACAGAATCATTTGGACTGGATGCCCGAGCACATGCTGAAAAAGTAAATTCTTAATTGGAAGATGATTGATAACCAGGAAGCTAAATTCTCCTGAACTTGGCCGACTTTAAAGGGTCCATACCATAGCTGTTAGTCCAACTCAATTCAAAAGAACCCTGTTGCTAAAAAACCCTTGTAATACAAAAAGAAACAAAAGTATTGAATTAAAAAAGTACTAATTACTGATGTTAGTTCCCTCTGTATTAACACCTTTTATATCTGGTAAATATCCAGTTAGCGGTAATTTGATAACAACGACAGGAAAAAATAAGAATAAAAAAATTGCTTCATATTAAAGTATTAATTAACCATTCATTTAAATTATAAACTATGAAAGCTTTTGAAAACGCAACTACATTTTTCCACAATTGCGAATCTGCAAAAGGTTGGGATGCTTGTAAAGATTACGTAACAGAAAACGCTCAATTTAATGCTCAAAGTGAGCCCTTGACTGATGTAACAAAAGTCGAGGATTATGTTAATTGGTTAGCAGGATTAGGCACAGTTACAATGCCTGGTTGCTCCTATAAATTGCACGCTTCTGCTTATGATGAAACCAATAACACAGCTATCTTTTTTGCCACCTTTACAGGTACACATTCCGGAGATGGAGGACCTATCCCTCCGAGCAACAAAACTACAAACACAGAATATGTGTATGCTCTGAAAATGGACGATGAGGGTAAAGTAGAAACTATGACTAAAATTTGGAATTCCTCATGGGCATTAGGGGAGCTTGGATGGATGTAAATAATTCATAAGAGACAGAATTTGTGATTTTTGGCATGATTACAAAACTTCTGCCGCCATTGTATGTAAGTGATACACCTTGATTGATCAGGTAGTTACTGTTTAGCGGATCTGTTGTCTGCGCTTTTGACACTAAGGTCATTGTTGTGATGATTAAGAATATTGCTATTTTTTTCATGGTTTTATGTCTTTAGGTTTTCAACAATTATTATGATTCAAAATTACCCTCGACATACCATTGGTTTGATAGCGATCTCCTCAGTTTGGAAAATTACGTGATACACTTACCGGACTACGGGTTTACCGTTGAGCCATTCTTTACTATCTCAAATGAAAGGTACATAGCCATATTTGGATTTTATTCTCCCATCTAAAGTGACAAATAACCGGCTGAACCATTCACTTCCAAATTGTGCAAGTATTAATTTTTTTATCTATTTTTGCATCCTTCAGAGGATCACTCATGATGAGTAGAAAAAGACAAATTGTAAAATTAGTTTCGGCATTGGCGCTATTTATGGCTTTCATGTTGCCGACAGCCATTCAGTTTGTTCATGTTTTTGGTGTCCATGAGCATTTCGTATGTGACGACAAGGGAGATCATGTTCATCAGACCCCGGTAAAATGTGAAATCTGTACTATTCAATTCGTACCATTCGATTCTAAACTCCCTGAAAATTCGGAAATAGTTTCTCCGGATTATGAGATCTTACAATCTGAGGATCTTCCTAGGCTTCAGTTTGGTGTATTAACCTTTAATTCAAACCCTCTTCGCGGCCCTCCGTCCACTATTCTTAGTTAAACAAAATAAATATTGATGTTAATTATGAATAGGAATGCGAAATACCGCCCTTTTGGTGCTGCTATTTGCAGTCACCCATGTGTTTTCACAGAAATGTGACAACACACTTACCGGAATTATTACCGATTTACATGACGGATCTGTACTTGCGGGTGCAACGATTATTGTGGCTGGTTCTGAAATATACGCCCAAACTGATTTGGATGGAGAATTCAAAATCTCAAATTTATGCAATGGAACATACTCATTGCAGATAGCTCATCCTGGCTGTCTCACTCAAGGATTCACGATAAAGATTTCGGGTGACACGACTAAAAGGTTCAGAATGGAGCATCATCTGGAAGAACTTGATCAAATCGTTCTAAGAGGTAAAAGCCTTGGAGAGAACACCGAAACACTGTTAGAAAATCAGGTGTCCACAGAGGATTTGGAGCGTTTTAGCAGTGGTTCCATTGGTGATGCCTTGAATAGTTTGAGCGGTGTTAGTTCACTAAACACGGGAAGTACTGTAGTTAAACCCATGATCAATGGGCTTCACAGCAGCAGGGTGGTCATCATTAACAAAGGAGTTCGAATGGAAGACCAGGAATGGGGTGCGGAGCACGCTCCTAACATTGATATCAATTCGGTGGGTAATCTAACTCTGATCAAAGGGGCTGGTGCCTTGCAGTACAGTGGTGATGCGGTTGGTGGTATTATAGTGGCGGAGGCTCCTACTGCTCCGGTTGTCGACAGTTTATTTGGAAAAACACTGCTCACCGGTGCCACGAACGGACGTGGTTTATCTGTCGCTACACAGCTGACAAAAACCTCTCATACGGGATGGTATGGGGCGGTTCAGGGATCGTTCAAACGATTTGGTGACTTTGAGGCTCCGGATTATGTCTTAAGCAATACCGGTATAATTGAAGGAAACGGATCTTTTACAATTGGATTAAATCGTTATGACCAAGGGTTCGAGGCCTATTACAGTATTTTTAAAACTGAAATAGGTATTTTGCGGGCATCTCATTTATCAAGTGCCCAGGATCTGGTCAGGGCGATTAACAGCGACGTTCCTCTGATCATTGAGCCCTTTACCTATGATATTGATCCGCCGAAGCAGGACGCAACACATCAGGTTGCCAGAATCAACGGATTCAAGCGAATTGATGGACTCGGAAAGTTGAGCCTGCATTATGATTTTCAAAGAAACAACAGGTTGGAGTACGACATAAGGAGAGGAGACGACAAGGATAAAGCATCGCTCGATCTGGAACTTGACACCCACTCCCTGACGCTGGACCTTGATTCATATCTGAATGAAGAGCTTAGATTAAAAACAGGACTTATGGGGTCTTATCAGAACAATTTTGCCGACCCGAGTACTGGTGTAAGAAGATTGATCCCTGATTATGACAAGTATGACTTTGGTGTTTATGCTGTTGTTGATTATCAGTTTAGGGACAATTGGATGTTTGAAGCAGGTGCCCGCTTTGATTATTCGTATCTGGATGCATTGAAATTCTACAAGACCTCACTCTGGGAATCTAAGGGGTATGATGTGTTATTTCCCGAATTCGAGGTCAGAGAAGTAGGCAATCAGATTTTGACAAATCCTCAGTTGCACTATCCCAATTTGTCAGGTACACTGGGAGCAACCTATTCATTTGATAACAGCTCAAAGCTCTTCCTGAATTATTCAATGGCTTCAAGGGCTCCAAATCCTTCAGAACTGTTCAGTGAAGGATTACACCATTCAGCCTCGCGAATCGAAATAGGTGAGTTGGCCCTCAATTCTGAGGTTGCACATAATCTGTCTCTTTCTTATCAGTATCAAAATGAGGTCCTGAACATTTCGGTCAATTCTTTTGTGAATACCATAAAGGACTTTATCGTGATCGAACCCACAGGGGTTCAGCAGACGATTCGTGGGACCTTCCAGGTTTGGGAATACAGACAAACCGATGCTCAACTGCTCGGTTTTGACTGGGATCTGTCTTATCTCTTTGCGAAGAATTTCCGATTCAATCATCAGTTTTCCTTTTTAAAAGGATATGACCGAATTCAGGATGAGGCCTTGATCAATATGCCTCCGGCAAACACTCAAAACGAGATCGTTTATCAAAATCCCAAGATAAGGGACCTGAGAATTTCACTTCAAAGCAATTATGTTTTCGAGCAAAATGAATACCCGGACAATAACTTTGAAGTTTATATACCCGAAACGGGAACGACTGAATTGGTTGATGTGAGCACACCTCCGGGTGCTTATCATTTGCTGAACTTCAGTTCCAGCATCACCTTAATGTCGACAAACAAATCAAAATTCACCGTAGGCCTTGACATCACCAACATGATGAATACTTCCTACAGAGATTACCTCAACCGCCTGCGTTATTATGCAGATGATCTGGGGAGAAACTTTTTATTAAATCTAAAATTCTATTATTAAACCATAAAATATAAAACAAATGAAAACTTTAAAATTATTAGCAGCCATATTTTTCTTTTCATCATTACTTATCTCCTGTAATGACGACGATGATGATATTCCTCCCGTTAACGAAGAGGAATTGATCACAACAATGACTGTTACCTTAATCCCGGAAGGTGGAGGAACGAATGTGGTACTGAAGACGGTTGACTTAGACGGCGACGGACCTAATCCTCCGGTAATTACAGTATCAGGACCTTTTAGCACGGGGACTACCTACCAGGGTAGTATTGAGTTACTAAATGAAACTGTAAACCCCCCAGAGGACATCACGGAAGAAGTTGAAGAGGAAGCGGAAGAGCATCAGTTTTTCCATACCGTTGGAGGGGCACTTGATGCAACAACTTTCGCTACAAATTTCGACGGTAACGGACACCCACTGGGAACCGAGTTTACTTTGAATGCCGCTAACGCCAGTACAGGATCATTGACCTTTACTTTGCGCCATGAACCAATGAAACCAAATTCTGGCTTGGCAGATGCAGGAGGAGAGACCGATATCACAGCTACCTTCAATGTTAGCATAGAATAATCAAAAATTCCGAGATTCTTATAAAAACCGCCAAGTTCACTTGAGCGGTTTTTTTTATGAAAATGCATCAAACGGTTGTAAAGCAATTTATAGATTCTATTTACAGGAAGGTAGTCCCTAGCGCCCCGTGAAGCGAATCGTTCAGTTAATAATAAATAGCAATTTTTATCTTTTAAATCATTGCGTTTAATTTTAAAAGTTTAGACCGTTTTGTATTATTTTTACTAGTAGACCCTTTCACTCTCTTACAGTACTTAAAATAACTTAATTAATACTTGTGCTAATGAAAAAATTGAACATTTATAAGTCAACTAATTTTAGAATTCCAGAGCGGTATCTCAATCGCCTCCTATTAGGGCTGACATTAGCTTTAATGTTTTATGCCTGCAGCGATAGTAAGAACGCTTCATTAGAGAAAATGTATAATCAGAATCCGGAGCAGCTTAACAAATTGCAGGTCACAGCGACAGCTTACAACTCGCTTCCCGAACAGACCACTACCGAGGACCCTAGTCTGACTGCCTGGGGGGATAAAATAAAACCAGGAATGAAGGCTATTGCAGTCTCCAGAGACTTAATTCCCCTCGGTCTAACACATAATGCCAAAGTGAAAATTGAAGGATTATCAGGAACTTACAAGGTTTTAGATAAAATGAACGCGCGCTGGACTAAACGAATTGATATCTATATGGGCAAAAACACTGATAAGGCCAAAGAATGGGGAAAAAAGCAGGTAGTAATTTACTGGAAAAAAAGTAATTAATATCAACCTGACAGACTTCAAGACAATTCTGCTTTTATTCCCTATGCTATTCGCGATTATTCTATTACCCTATGCCTTTCTTTAGGGTTCTTATTATTGTATAATTCACCTTCTTGGACCGGTGGATGAATACGGAATATTGATTCTAATCAATCCTTTTATTGATTCTAATCATCCTTTACTCTTATTAGCAGTTGTAACTTTAGCATTGGACTAACCACATTTCAAGATTAAAACAAGTTCTAATGAGAAATTTCCTTATTCCCTACAGTTTGATCGCCTTTTTTATCACGGCAAACCTCTTTGGGCAGTACTGCAACCCTTTTGAAATTGAAGAAACCGATTTTAAATCCGAGACCCGCATGGTCAAAGTTAATGCGGGCTGGTATCCTTCATGGCTTGAACATAGAGAAGAGCAATTGAAATATCCCGATCCTTTGCCTCCCTTGGAAAAATGGGATCATCCTTTTATGAAAGATAATCTGCCAAGCGCCATGCACGAGGATTCTTATGCCTCAGACATCAGCAATATGCAGGGGCCAGTTCCTGAAAATGCATCAGTTCAGTATTTCCAGGTAAGAGAAAAAGGAAAAGAGTTCTCGGGCATGTGTCCTTCATTTGCTTTTGTAGATGAAAATACCATGGTCACTTTATCTTTTGGAAGGACAAATACAACGCTTCTTTTACTGGATATAGAAAACAAAATCAAAGTACTTGACGCCATAAAAATCCCCGGTCGTGGTCATTCGGCGATGGAACTGGCAAGTAAAAAAGCCAGAATGGCCTTGTTCCGAAACACATCCGGTGGAGCGTATTTCTTCCTTTCCAAGGAAAATGAAGTTATAATTCCAGGGCCCGAATACAGCATTTTCTATATCCCTATCAAGAATAGAAAATTTGACAGGGGCAGAATGCTCCAATATGACATTCTGGAAGAAATTGAGAAGGGAGACTTACTTGTTGAGGGAATCAAGGCGAAAGAAGGTCGTAATAAACTCACTGCAGTGATGCCTGATGCCGAGGGTAATATTTGGTACACTTCCAAAATGGGGGTAATCGGTGTTATCGATTTGAAAAACTTCAGGAAAGGAGACCATCAAAATAAAGGGCTCTGTCCTAAAACCTATTCCTTTTACATAGGAGGGTTCGGTCTGCTAAGAAAAATTGAGCATTTTTTTGGCAAAAAGTATGACCGCCTGGAAGACCTTGAATTCTATAAAGAGGGGATGTCTGACGTAGAATACAGAAGGCAGTTTAGGGAGTTCTTCATGTTGGACCCCGAAACACGTGAAGAGATTCAAAATTCTTTTGCGGTAGGTCCTGATGGAATTTATATCGTGTCAAACATAGCTCTCTATAAGTTCAGGTTCAACAACCAAACCAAAACAATTGAGATGGACCCAAAATGGGAAAAAACCTTCCGTACCATTGGTGATCAGATCTATCCCAACGACGGAACGCAAAAAAAGGGGCAACTTAATGATGGAAGTGGGACAACACCCACCCTTATGGACGATCGATTCGTGATCATTGCAGACAATGACCAAGGGCAAATAAATTTGAACATTTATTCTCAGGAAGACGGCCAACTCGTAAATCGACTGCCACTGTTTGAAAAAGACAGCAGCGCCTGCGAGAACTCCGTTGTGGCTTATCGGAACAGTTTGTTTATCGGCAATACCTACAATTATGTTGATCCGTTTGATTTCAATGATACACCAGGCGGAATTGATCGTTATGATTTAAATCCCAAATCAGGTAAATTTGAAAAGGTTGAGAACTGGCCGGCGGAACATGTTGACCCCAAAACAGCTACTCCCAAAATGTCAACAAAAACTGGTGCTATCTATGTTTACAACCGACAGGAGGAATCGAGTGATGGCCATCATGACTGGCAGTTGACGGCTCTCGATTACGAAACAGGAAGAAAGGTGTTCTATATTCGGCCTGAATTTGAAAAAGGAGAATTCAAGGATAATATTTTCTTCCTCATGAAGTCGTTTTCAATGGGTCTCAAGAATTATGACAGGAAAGTATTCAACAACATTTGGGCGACCTACACCTTTGGCCCCAATAACAGTATTTACATTGGTGCTTACAGGGGATTCCTGAAATTTTCTTCTGATCCCATTGCTAAATAACCCTTTCTCTTACTACTCATCAAGTATTCCAAAAGTCACCTTGGCATTAATTCGGTACTCACTTACCTTGTTGTCTTTAACCATGGCCTGCATATCCTGAATATAAACGGATTTGATGTTTTTAATCGTTTTTGAAGCTTCCAAGAGGACCTGATTTACCGCATCCTCCCAGCTCTCGGTGGAGTTTCCTAAAATCTCTACTACTTTTAAAACTGACATATCACTGGATTTTTAAATTAACTTTGAAAAGTTACGAATGATTCCAATCCTGCGTAATGACCTTCATCAACTGGATTGATGATTTTCATCATTGTAAGCCTATCTGAAAACTTCTAATTTCAATCCTCTATAGGTCAGCCTATATTTAATTCATCTATAAATTTCCAAATGGCTATTTATGATTTCAAACAAGATATTTAATGAGATATTAATTGACACGGGAAAAGTCCGTTTAATTGGAAATCTTTCCCCTCATTCTTCTTCGACAGGAATTGTCATATTTTCACATGGCAGCGAAAGTAGAAGGCACAGCTCCAGTATTAATTTTGTTGCCGATGAGCTCAATAGAAAAGGTATCTCAACACATTTGTCCAAATAAAATGAAGGATACAGTATTATTCAAAGACAGGACCCAGGCAGGATATGAACTTGCATCTCTGCTGAAAGATTTTAAAGGAACAGAAACGGTTGTTCTTGCCATACCAAGGGGAGGAGTTCCTCTGGGGGCAATTGTCGCAAAGACTCTTGAACTTCCTTTGGATATTGTTCTTGTCAAAAAAATTGGCCATCCAACTAACAAGGAATATGCCATAGGTGCGGTCAGCAAAAATCAAAGGGTCTTAGGAGAAAATGCGTTCTCAGTGGACAAGACCTATATTGAAAATGAGACCAAAAGGATCAGAAAAATGCTGGGCAAAAGGGAAAAAATGTTTCATCGAAAAAAGAAAGCATTGAGTGTAAAAGGTAAAAAAGTAATTTTGATTGATGACGGAATTGCCACAGGTAATACCATGCTTGCAACCATTCAACTTATCCGACAGGAGCAATGCTCGGAGATTATTTTAGCCATTCCCGTGGCTCCTGCATCTTCCATAAATATGTTATCTGAATCAAACCTAATTGACAAGATTGTGTGCCCGTATCAACCTGTACATTTCTTTGGAATAGGCCAGTTTTATGAGGATTTTGGCCAAATTTCAGATGATGAAGCTATCAAAATTCTTGAGGAAACTTAGCACTTATAATTTTTCACTATTCTGATTTCTTCAGCCTTTCAGGATTGTCCATACAACACAATCATAATCTAATTACCTACTACATTGGTTGGATATATAGACTAATAGATGTATCTTTAGGAATTCCATATCGTCCTTAAAGGACCAACTACTTCAACTAAAAAAACAGAAATAATGACACCATTTAGGCATGTAGTATTACTTTTTTTATTTATTCTATCCGGATGCAATAATCCTGGTAAAACTTCTTCACAGATTGAAAATGCAGAGGCCACTCCTTATAAACTCCAGCAAACGGTTTATTTTGGAGGAGATATTTTGACCATGAAAGGAGATGCCCCTAACTATGTAGAGGCGGTTGTGCAAAGTGAGGGCAAAATTATATTTACAGGTACTAAGGCTGAGGCTCTAGCACAATTTGAAGGTAAAGCGAAACTGGAAGACTTACAGGGCAAAACAATGCTTCCAGGCTTTATTGACGGGCATGCTCACTTTGGCACCTTTTCTGCACAAGCTATTGGCGCTCAAATATTACCTCCGCCAGATGCCGGTGCTAACAATATTGCTGCACTTATTGATATTTTGAAAGAATGGAACACTCCCGAAAACCGTGCATTAACGGGTTGGATCTTTGGAGCTGGATTTGACGACAGTGTTCTTGAGGAAAAGCGTTTCCCAACGAAACATGACTTGGATAAGGTAACTACTGAATTCCCGATCATGATCATTCATATCTCAGGCCATTTCGCTGCTGTAAACTCTAAAGGTTTAGAACTATTAAATATTACTGCAGAGACAAAAAATCCTGAAGGAGGGCTTATTCGAAGAGAAAACGGAAATGAACCCAACGGAGTTCTGGAAGAACTTGCTGCTATCCCGTATTATGCAAGGGCTTTAACCCCAAAAACTCTAGAAGCAGCAGAATTATTTTTTGATTCGGGACAAAATATGGCGCTTTCTTATGGATACACTACGGCTCAAGAAGGAAGAGCCATGTTAGAAAATCATGCCCTTTTGTCTGGTAAAGCAGAGGAGAATAAATTAAAGCTAGACGTGGTAAGTTACGTAGACTATATGTTCGTTGATACACTGATGAATACAAAATGGAATTCCAGAAATTACTATAATAAATATCGTATTGGAGGTATGAAACTCACTTTAGATGGCTCGCCTCAAGGAAGAACAGCCTGGAGAACGATTCCTTACCTGTTACCGCCAGATGGTGCCGAAGAGGGTTATCTCGGTTACCCGGCAATTCCAAACGAC
>CP070731.1:2224788-2245393 GCA_020347545.1 Flavobacteriaceae bacterium
CACAGACAAGGGAAGAAGCGATTAGCAAGATGAAAAGGGCACTGGACGAATTTGTAATTGAAGGTATAAAAACAACCATACCGTTTCACAGACAGTTGATGGATGATCCTGACTACGTTTCCGGGAATTATACCACCGCTTTTATGGAAGAATTTGTGATTCAGGGAGATTCCTAAGTAACAAATTAATATTATAATTAGAAAAGACATGATGAATTCATGTCTTTTTTTTTATTTTTATACTAAATTTCTTGTAAATTAAGATTGCTGCTAAAAAATTGTAAGCAGAGAATTGCAAAATTTTAAAAATGAAAGAAACTGGTGTTAAAATAGATGGAATTGATAAAATGATCCTGAATCAGTTAATGGAAGATGCACGAACCCCGATATTAAGTATTGCCCGTGAAGTGGGGATCTCGGGAGCAGCAATTCATCAACGATTGAGAAAGCTTGAGGCCTCCGGTTTGATCTCAGGCTCTAAATTTGTCATAAATCCAAAGATTCTGGGATATAAAACACTCGCCTTTGTAGGAATTTTCCTTGATAGTTCCAGTAAATACAAAGAAGCCATCAAGAGGCTAAATGAGATCGATGAGGTTATCGAAAGTCATTATACCACCGGAAATTATGCCATTTTTGTCAAGATTCTATGTCGTGATAATGAACACCTGATGCAGGTATTAAACCATGAAATCCAAAACATCAAAGGCGTTGCCCGAACCGAAACATTTATATCCCTTGATCAGCAAATTGACCGGCAGATAAAGATTTAACTTCTACTAAAGATTTAACTTCTACTATTGTATATATTGACATAATACAGCAAGGTGGCAATTGAGCTTAAAGCCGCCACGACATAGGTCCGTGCCGCCCACTTCAATGCATCCTTCGAGGCATCATGTTCCTCATTTGTAACCATTTGTTTGTTTTCGAGCCAGGCCAGAGCCCTGTTACTTGCGTCATATTCTACCGGAAGGGTAACAATAGTGAAAATGACAGTAGAAGCAAAGAGCAATATCCCCAACAAAAGTAAATGAGGAAAAATCTCAACGGTGAAAATTCCTGCGATCAATAAAAAAGATGCCAATTTTGAAGAGATTCCTACGGCCGGGACCAGTCTTGATCTCAATTGAAGCCAGGCATAACTCTTCGCGTGTTGAACGGCATGTCCACATTCATGAGCCGCAACAGCCGCCGCAGCTGCATTTCGTTCTGCATATACCGCTTCACTGAGATTGACGGTTTTATTTTGGGGATTATAATGATCGGTCAAGCTGCCGGGAGTAGATATGACCTGGACATCATAAATTCCATTATCTGCCAACATCTTTTCTGCAATTTCTTTTCCGCTCATTCCATTCTGCAAACGGAGATTCGAATATTTTTTAAACTTACTTTTGAGCCTTCCCTGAACAAGCATTCCCAAAAGTCCGATTAATATGATCAATAAAAAAGAACCACTCATAACTATTTTATCTTAAGTTTTAATTAATACTTTTATATCAAAAAGCGTGCTAATTTAAATTTTATGGAGAAAAGGGTGCCGGAGATACTGATTATATACACAGGGGGAACCATAGGTATGGTAAAAGATTATGAGACCAATGCTTTAAGACCCTTTGATTTTGAAAATTTAAAAACCAAGATTCCAGAACTTAACCTACTCGAATGCAGCCTTAAGACAAAGGCTTTTGAGCAGCCTATTGATTCCTCAGATATGTCACCTGACTATTGGATCGCTATAGCAGATATTATCGAGTCAAACTATAAGGAAACAGACGGATTCGTGGTTCTGACCGGGACTGACACCATGTCATATACGGCTTCTGCAATGAGCTTTATCCTGGAGAATTTAAGAAAGCCAGTGATTTTTACAGGTTCCCAACTTCCGATAGGAGATTTAAGAACAGACGCAAAAGAAAACCTGATAACAGCCATTCAGGTTGCTTCAGCCTTTGAAAAAGAAGAACCTGTCGTACAGGAGGTGGCCCTTTATTTTGAGTACAAATTGTACAGGGCAAACCGAACCACAAAAGTAAGTTCTGAACAGTTTGAAGCCTTTCAATCGCCTAATTACCCTAATTTGGGTGAAAGTGGGGTTCATTTGATTTTTAACAGGCAGTTTCTCCAAAGAAGTAAAAGTGATCTTCCATTGAGAATTCAAAGAGATCTAAGTGCCAATGTGGTTATTTTAAAACTGTTTCCGGGGATTCAAAAAGAAATGGTGGAATATATCTTGAATTATCCGGATCTTCAGGGAGTCGTTTTGGAAACATACGGAGCCGGCAATGCACCAACGGACTCCTGGTTTTTTGAAATTCTCAACAAAACGATTCGAAGAGGAATACCGATTGTGAATGTAACTCAATGCATCAGCGGAGGGGTTTTAATGGGGCTCTATGAAACAAGTACCAAATTGAAAAGCATAGGTGTCATTAACGGAAAAAACATCACTTCGGAATCAGCCGTAGCCAAATTGAAATTAATGGTGGGCCAGAAGATTCCGGTATCAGAATTCAAACAGAAATTTGAGAGTCAGATGAGGGGTGAAATGAGCTAGTTTTAAGCTAAAAACTTTTACAAGTAAATATTTTTTTGTTACTTGCCGCCCATATAAAATTTTGACATTTTGGAGAGGTGGCCGAGTGGCTTAAGGCGCACGCTTGGAAAGCGTGTTTATGAGAAATCGTAACGGGGGTTCGAATCCCTTTCTCTCCGCGGAAGATGTGCTTATGTTCCAAAAATTTTTATATCTTTAAACCCGTTAACTAAATTTAAATAACAAACATTAAAAAAATGAAAAAAGTATTTACTATCCTTGCAATGACAGGATTGATGTTCTTGAGCTCAGTACAAGACATTTACGCACAAACAGAACCAGTTGCTGAAAAAACTTTTCATCAAGTTTTGAAACAGCGTTTTATTGAAGGTGGTCCTTTCTTTATGGGGATTGTATTGGTAACTTTGATTTTAGGTTTGGCTATAGCCATTGAAAGAATCATTTATTTGAACATGGCAACTACCAATACAGATAAATTAGTTAATAGTGTAGAAGAAGCTATGACTTCCGGTGGTGTAGAAGCTGCTAAGGAATTGTGTAGAAATACAAAAGGCCCTGTTGCCTCGATCTTCTATCAAGGTTTAGACAGAATGGATGAAGGAGTTGATGCTGCAGAAAAAGCTGTTGTATCTTATGGTGGTGTTCAAATGGGTTTACTTGAGAAAAACGTTTCTTGGTTATCTCTGTTTATCGCTCTGGCTCCGATGCTTGGTTTCATGGGAACAGTAATTGGTATGATTTCTGCATTTGACTCTATTGAAGCAGCTGGTGATATTTCTCCTGCGGTTGTTGCGGGTGGTATTAAAGTAGCACTTTTGACAACAGTATTTGGTTTGGTAGTGGCGATTATTCTTCAGATTTTTTACAACTATATCATTTCTAAGATAGATAGTATTGTGAACAATATGGAAGACGCTTCTATTAAATTGGTCGATCTTTTGATCAGAAATAAATAAGATAACTATGAACAGTAAGATATCAAAAATATTATCACTTGTTTCAGGGCTGATCGGCTTAATTGCCATCTACTTCCTGGTAAGGATAATTATGGAAGGCGATGATGCTGTTAAGGAGAGTTTAGAGTTACAGAATAGCCTTGTTTCTCCTTTTGTATCCTTCGCGAGGGTGATCCTGATAATCACAGCGATTATTGCAATAGTTTTCTCATTATGGAATTTGGTTAGACAGCCAAAGCTTTTGAAAAAGACTTTGATTTCACTTGCCGCTTTGGCAGTGTTGCTGATGATTGCTTATGCGATGTCATCAGATGCTGCGGTAACAAATGTTTCAGGGAATGTGATCAAAGATGGTGAGGCTGGTCCTGTCTCTAAATGGGTGAGTACCGGAATCTGGTATTCAATGATTTTAGGAGGCATAGGATTAGGCTTCTTTTTATGGGATTTTGTTAAATCATTAGTTTCAACGAAATAATATTATGGCAAAAAGAGATGTACCGGAAATCAATGCTGGGTCAATGGCCGATATTGCTTTCTTGTTGCTCATATTCTTTCTCGTAACTACGACGATGGATGTGGACACTGGAATTAGCAGGAAGTTGCCTGAAAAACAACCGCCAGATGCCCCGGAACCTCCAAAATTGAAAGAAAAAAACGTTTTTGTTGTAACGGTGAACCGTAACAATGATATTTTGGTTGAAGGCGAAACGTTTATGACGATCGATCAGATTCGTGAAGAAGCAAGGAAGTTTATTGATAATGGTGGGGGATTAGGAAATCCTATTGACGGAGCAGAACCTGCAGAATGTGACTGGTGTGAAGGCTCTAAAGATCCCGCATCCTCTGATCACCCGAACAAGGCGGTCATATCGCTTGAAAGTGATCGAGGAACTTCTTATGGAACTTACATTTCGGTTCAGAATGAATTGGTAGGTGCCTACACGGATTTAAGAAACAGGTTGTCAGAGAAGATGTACGGGGTTTCATATACTCAGATGTTAAAAGATCAGGGTAATAATCCTAATAATGAAACCTTGAAGGAGAGAATAAAAATAATTAAGGGTAAATATCCTCAGATCATATCTGAAGCTGAACCCACAAAGTAAATTCTTATGTCGAAGTTTAAAAAGAAGAAAAAAGGAATGCCTGGTATTTCTACAGCATCTTTACCGGATATTGTATTTATGCTTTTATTCTTTTTTATGGTTACCACGGTGATGCGTGAAACTGAATTGAAAATAAAGAAGCCTCAACTACCTAAGGCGACTGAAGTCAAGAAGTTGGAACGCAAAAGTTTGGTCAGTTATATTTATGTCGGTAAAGTGAAGGATCAGAAAGGAGACAAGATTCAACTGAATGATCGTATTGCTGATGTGAAAGACGTGAAGTACTTTATTTTTGCTGAGAGGGAAACACATCCTGAAGATGAGATTCCTTTGCTTACTACCTCGATAAAGGCAGATATAGAATCAAATGTTGGAACAATTACGGATATCAAAGAGGAATTGAGAAACATCAATGCGTTAAAAATAAATTACTCCACTTTAAAGGGAGATGTTATGGACAACGTAAAATAGTTTAGTTAAGCTTATAAACGAAAAAACTCTCATCAACCATGAGAGTTTTTTTATTTTATATAGATGCTGAAAAGCTCCTGCCTCAATTTAGATTGAGAATTTAGAAAACTAAAACAAGCCGTGAATCTGAGCGTCGATTCGATCGATGATTGAACCCAAGTCCTCCTGGTTATCCACAATGTTCAGATTATCAATATCAATGATTAGCAATTTTCCTTTTTTATAGGTACTTATCCAGGCTTCATAACGCTCATTTAAGCGACTTAAGTAGTCAATGCTTATGGTATTTTCAAAATCCCTTCCTCTCTTGTGTATTTGACCGACTAGTGTTGGAATGCTTGCTCTTAGGTAAATCATTAGGTCCGGAGGAGAGACCAGTCTTTCCATTAATTCAAACAAAGATTCATAATTGCCAAAATCCCGATTGGTCATCAATCCCATAGCGTGCAAATTTGGAGCAAAAATATGGGCATCTTCGTAAATGGTTCTATCCTGAATTATATTTTTTCCGCTCTCACGAATTTCAAGAATTTGCCTGAATCTGCTATTTAAAAAATAAATCTGTAAGTTAAAAGACCATCTTTCCATTGATCCGTAAAAGTCATCGAGATAAGGATTTTCAGCAACTGACTCAAAATGAGGCTCCCATTTATAGTGTTTCGCCAATAAACTGGTCAATGTCGTTTTTCCTGCTCCAATATTTCCGGCAATAGCAATATGCATAGGTTTCGTAGTTTGATTTTAGTTAAAAAGCAATGGAAAGCGAAATTAAAAAAAATATGGCTTATTTCCTTTAATTGTGGATATTTTCAGCTCTTTATTTGGTATTCATAAACTTCTGTGCCATTATAGACGTAAATTTTGGAGCTATTGATAAAGATCGTTTCTGAAACTCCTTCGAAATTAAATTCTACTGGTAGTACCTGAGTCAGGTCGTTATAAAAAAATCCCCCTTTTGTTTCATAGATAAATCCTTTTTGGAAAGGAAAAATTCGAGAAGTATCTTTTAACGAATAACCACGAATAAAAACTCCGTACTCATTAAATTCAAATACCCCTATATCTGCAAGCAACCAAACATTTTTAAAGCTGCTTACAAGGTCTTTAGGTTTAAATTCAGGGTTGTAAAAGGTCAGTGCCAGGGTCTGAAGCAATTCCGTATTTCTTTTATAATCGTATAAATGAAGTTTATTATCATCTGCGTAAAGCCAAATATTATTCTGTGAAGAACCGGTAACGAAGGAAACATTATTGAATTTGGTTTCTTTGGTAAAATCCAGAACCTGGCTCAGCTCGTTCAGGTTGTTATCCAGCAGCATAGCAGCGTTGAAATCCGCATAGAAAAGAATCACCTTAAAAGGATTTTGAATATTGACCTTATGGATGCTTCCCAACTTTGGGTTACTGTAGGAAAAAATCTTTTTTTCAGTTTTTTTATACAGGACGTTATCAATGATATAATAAACATTTTGGAATTCATCGATTCCAACAAAATTGTCGGCTTCCAAGTCAAACTTTCCTTTGAATTCAGTTTTAAGCCCTTGTGCTTCAACCGATACACATATCAAGAAAAGCAGCAAGAAGGAAATTCTTTTCATAGGTCTTAGATTTAACAAACAAATTTAGATCAGAGCCAATTACTATAATCCGAAGGCCTCCTTTATTTTGTCAACATAGTCGAGTTTTTCCCAGGTAAACAACTCTACTTCAATGGTTTTGTCTCCAGAATAAGGAGATGAAAACTTTTTAGTAACGGTTCTTGGGTTTCTTCCCATATGTCCATAGGCCGCAGTTTCAATGTAGATGGGATTTCTGAGTTTTAACCTTTTTTCAATTGCAGCAGGTTTCATATCGAAGATTCCTTCCACAATTCTAGATATCTCCCCATCCGTTTTATCAATTTTAGAGGAATTGTAAGTCTCCACGTTAATTGAAGTCGGTTCGGCCACACCAATAGCATAGGATACCTGAACCAGCATCTGATCACAGATTCCGGCGGCTACCATATTTTTTGCTATATGTCTTGCGGCGTATGCGGCTGACCGGTCCACTTTACTGGGGTCCTTACCGCTAAAAGCTCCTCCACCGTGAGCACCTTTCCCTCCATAGGTATCTACGACTATCTTCCTGCCTGTTAAACCTGTATCTCCATGAGGACCACCGATAACGAATTTACCTGTAGGATTGATATGGTATGTGATCTGATCGTTAAACAAGGCCTGGATGGATTCCGGAAGACCAGCGGCAACGCGGGGGATTAATATGCCAATGATATCATTTTTAATTTTTTCCAGCATAGCCTCATCTTCATCAAATTCATCATGCTGTGTAGAAAGAACAATTGTATCTATCCTTTGTGGAACCCCATCATCTGAATATTCAATGGTCACCTGGCTTTTTGCATCAGGCCTTAAGTATTTAATATCTTTGTTTTCCCTCCTTATTACGGCTAGTTCCCTCAGTAATCTGTGACTTAGATCCAATGCAAGAGGCATATAGTTTACCGTTTCGTTCGTCGCATATCCAAACATCATACCCTGATCTCCAGCTCCCTGTTCTTCTTCAGGCCCTCTGTCAACTCCCTGATTGATATCCTGAGATTGCTCGTGAATAAGAGAGATCACTCCACAACTTTCACCTTCGAACTTATATTCTCCTTTGGTGTAACCAATTTTTTTAATGGTTTCCCTGGCGATAATCGGTGCATCAATATAGGTTGTTGTTTTCACCTCACCTGCCAACACCACCTGGCCGGTTGTAACGAGTGTTTCACATGCAACTTTGGCATGCGGGTCAAAAGCCAAAAAATTATCCAAAAGGTTGTCCGATATTTGATCGGCAACTTTATCAGGATGCCCCTCTGAAACGGATTCAGACGTAAATAAATAAGACATAATATTTTATTTTATACGAAAAAACTGAATTGAAAACCTGGGGCTAAAGTAGAGATACTGCTTTAGCATTTTTTCAAGAGGTTGCAATCAGTTCAAATTTTTCCTCTGTTTATGGGTGCAAATTTAAGTAAAATATATCTTATAAAATCAACAAAAGGTGAATTTAAAACCAATGAAAATTTTACAACTTATTTTTTTAAAGATCAGTTTAAAAATAATTTCTATATTTGCTAGCTCGAAAGATAGAATGAAGAATTATAAATTAAATATGGCAGAAATGATGATGCGTAGATTTACGCGGAGGATTTTTATGCTATAATTTTAATCGATCATATATAAAAACCTCTGAAATATTTTCAGAGGTTTTTTTTTGATCTGAACCGAATAAAATTGAAGATGAACAACAAAAAAATACGAGATGATGTGCTTTAACAAAATGATAAGGTATTGCTATATACATTAATAAAAAATAACTTATTTTTGTGCCCGCTTAGCAATACCAAGGCAAAAAGGGCATTTTTTTAAAAATTAGACACTAAAGAAATTAAAAAAAATATTATGAGCGATCAACAAATTTCAACAAAAGCACTTCACGCAGGACACGATACGACCCAGACAACCGGAACACGAGCGGTTCCTATTTATCAGTCAACCTCGTATGTCTTTAACGATACGGATCATGCGGCCAATCTATTTTCTCTGGCTGAGCTAGGTTTTATTTATACCCGATTAAACAATCCAACCAATGATATACTTCAAAACCGTTTGGCGGCCATTGAAGGTGGTATAGGGGCGGTTGTCTTCGCATCAGGGACATCAGCCATTTCAACAGGATTACTGACCTTGTTAACAGCAGGAGATCATATAGTGGCCAGTAGCAGTTTATATGGAGGAACCTATAATTTATTGAATGTGACTTTGCCCAGATTAGGTATTAAAACAACTTTTGTGGATGCCTCAGATCCTGAAAATTTTTCATCGGCGGTTCAGGAGAACACCAGGGCTTTTTTCGTAGAGTCTCTGGGAAATCCGAAACTTGATGTTCTTGATCTGGAAGCCATATCAAGCCATGCTAAAGCAGCGAAAGTTCCTTTTATTGTAGATAATACAGTTGCGACTCCCGCCCTTTTAAATCCGATCAAACATGGAGCCGATATCGTTATCCATTCCCTGACCAAGTATATTGGAGGACAGGGTAATTCACTTGGAGGAGTAATTGTGGATGCAGGTAATTTTGACTGGGCCAATGGAAAGTTTCCCGAATTTACCGAACCTTCTGCCGGTTACCATGGCCTGAAGTACCATGAGGTGCTCGGAAACGCTTCCTACACTTTTAAATTGATCCTGGAAGGATTAAGAGATTTTGGAGGTGCACTAAGTCCGTTTAATGCATTTCAGATCATACAGGGGCTGGAGACATTACCGGTAAGGATTAAACAGCATAGTGAAAATGCACTTGAGCTGGCTAAATGGCTGGAGCAAAGAGATGAGGTGGCCTGGGTAAATTATCCCGGCCTTGAGAGCAGTCCTTACAAATCACTTGCAGATAAATACCTTCCTGAGGGACAAAGCGGTATTGTGACATTTGGGATCAAAGGAGGATTTGAAGCTGCCAAAAAATTTACGGATGCAACCGAGATATTTTCACTTTTGGCCAATATTGGTGATACCAAGTCCTTGATCATTCATCCGGCGAGTACAACACACCAGCAGCTTACGGAAGAGCAGCAGTCCGATGCCGGGGTAAGCCAGGACCTTATTCGATTATCTGTAGGAATTGAAAACATCAATGATTTAAAGGCGGATCTTGAAAATGCATTTAAGAGTGTATAATGATTTAAACTTACCGGCTTTCAAGGGTCGGTAAGTTTTATTAAACAGTGGTTGTACAGAAACAAAATAATATGTTTCTTTGCAAAAAGTTCATTAAAATAGTTTTTGTTATAAAGAAAGGTGGAGGGATTAGACCCTATGAAACCTTAGCAACCCTTGTAAGTTTTACGAAACCTGCAAGAAGGTGCTACATTCTACCCGATTCGGAAAGATAACTCATGAATATTTGAACCCAGACCTTTTCTTTATCACAATTTCTTTTGATCCATTGCAAAAATTGATACCCGTCTCATGGCGGTATCAAAACAAAATGATTTAAAAAAAGTAAGAAATTGAAACAGTTACTTCACATACAAATAGAAAATTATACCACTGAATCGGGATATTTTTATCCTGAATTCAACTTGTCTTATCAGTTATTTGGGCTGCCCCTTGGCCAGGCCCCTGTGGTGTTGGTTAATCATGCCCTTACGGGAAATTCAAATGTTGCCGGCGATGAAGGATGGTGGAAGTCACTCATAGGACTTGGTCGTTTGATTGACACAAGCAGGTATTCAGTTATTGCATTTAACATTCCCGGGAACGGATATGACGAGGTGGAAGCGAATCGAATTGACAATTATGAAGACTTTACGGCAAGAGATATAGCCAGGTTATTCGGCCTGGGCCTTGAAAAGATCGGAGTTCATAATTTATACGCGGTTATTGGTGGTTCTCTGGGAGGCGGAATAGCCTGGGAAATGGCAGTGCTTTTCCCGGAGTTGATCGAAAACCTTATCCCGGTGGCTTCAGACTGGAAAGCTTCCGATTGGATATTGGCGCATAATAAAACACAGCAACAGATTCTGTCGAATTCAAGTAAGCCGGTTCATGATGCCCGTATGATGGCCATGTTATTTTACAGGACTGCAGATTCTTTTAAAGAAAAGTTCAACAGGACCAGAAACGAGGAGCAGGGAAACTTCAACACGGAAAGTTGGTTGCTCCATCATGGAAGGAAACTTGAAGACCGCTTTTCGCTGCCCACTTATAAGATGATGAATCATTTGTTGAGTTCTGTTGATATTACCAGAGACAGAGGGACCTTTAATGAGGTGGCAAGCCATATCAGGGCACGCGTGACTCAGGTAGGTGTTGATTCAGATTTCTTTTTTGTTCCCAAAGAGAACAAGGAAACACAAAAGCTCTTAAACGAAGCCGGTGTGGAAAACAATTACGAGGAAATTAAATCGATTCACGGACATGATGCATTTTTGATCGAGTTTGAACAAATGGAAAAAATATTGACACCAATTTTCAAGCAACCGAAGCGGAAAAGCTTGAAGAACAAAGGGATTAAGGTATTGAAGTTTGGAGGTAAATCCCTGGCGAACGGCAACGGGCTTGAAAGGGTTTTGGAAATCATAGAAAACAAAGTTGAGCAAGAAGATCGATTCGTTGTAGTCTTGTCGGCAAGAGGTAACTCAACCGATGATCTGGAAGCCATTCTTGAGAAATCAAAATCCGGAGAGGATTATAAAGAAAGCCTCGAATCATTTATGCAATACCAGATTTCTCCTTCGGCAGATATCAATTTTGATCATGAATTCAATCTCTTGAGTGAGATCTTTGAAGGGGTTGCTTTATTAGGAGATTACAGCGATAAAATAAAAGACAGGGTACTTGCTCAGGGAGAGGTGCTTTCAGTGAAAATGTTGAGCCACCTGCTGAATAAAAGGGGAATCCCGACACAAGCTGTTGATTCAAGAACCTTGCTTAAAACAGACAGTAGTTTTGGCGAGGCCCATGTTTTGGAGGAAGTTTCAAAGGATAATTTCAAAAAATACTTTGGTAAAAATGGTCATGAATTGCAGTTGATCACAGGATTTATTGCCTCAAATTCAAAAGCAGAAACCACAACGCTTGGAAGAAACGGCAGTAACTATTCAGCTTCACTGATTGCCAATTTTCTTGATGCGGCGGAACTGGAGAGCTATACACATGTTAATGGAATCTATACCGCGAACCCGGATCTTGTTTCAAATGCTCAGATGATCACGGAACTTTCGTATCAGGAAGCCAATGAACTGGCGAGTTTTGGGGCAAATATCCTGCATGCCAAGACCATTATACCCCTGGTTGAAAAAAATATACCCTTACGACTTCTCAATACCTTTGATAAGGAAAATAAAGGTACACTGATCAAGTCACATGCCACCAGCAAAGGAATCCGTTCCGTAACGGTCCAAAATAATGTATCCCTGATCAACCTTGAGGGAAGGGGATTACTGGGAAAAATCGGTGTAGATGCAAGAATCTTTACCGCCCTTGGTAAAGGCGGAATCAATGTAAGCATCATTTCACAGGGATCTTCAGAGAGAGGTATCGGATTCGTTGTGAGTTCAAGCGATGCCTTTCTGGCAAAAGAAATTCTTGAAGAAGAGTTTGCACATGACATCAAAATGAAAGATGTGAACAGGATTTATGTAAAAGAAGACCTTTCCATAGTATCTATCATCGGCCAGAACCTTTCAAGTTTTCATAAATCATACAATGCTTTGTCGATCAACAAGATAAATCCCATATTGATCAACAATACGATTACGGGAGACAATATTTGTCTTGTTTTGGAAGATAAAGACCTTAATAAGGCCGTGAATGTCATCCATGGGCGGATATTTGGGGTTTCCACCAATATCAACGTGGCTATCTTTGGAGTAGGCCTCGTTGGAGGAACTTTGATTGAACAAATTTTAAAGAGCCGAAAAGACATCTTAAAAAGGCGTAACATCAACATTAATATTTTCGCTTTAAGCAACTCAAAACAATTGTTGCTGAATAAGGATGGAGTTGGACAAAACTGGAACCAGGAATTGTTAAAACAGGATGATTCAGGATTTACCATCAATGATGTGATAGGCTTTGCACGGAACAATCATCTTGAAAATTTGATCGCGGTAGACAATACCGCAAACCGTGATTTTATAAAAAATTATATTCCCCTTGTAGAGAACGGATTTGATCTGGTTTCGTCCAATAAGATTGGTAATACTGTAGACTTCGCTTTTTACAAAGAACTAAGAGCAGCTTTAAAGAGAAACGAAAAGAGCTATCTCTACGAGACCAACGTCGGAGCGGGATTGCCATTGGTCGATACCATCAAATTATTACATCATTCCGGAGAGAACATCACCAGAATCAACGGGGTGTTTTCAGGATCTCTGAGCTATTTGTTCAATAATTTTTCCGAAGAGGATAAGAATTTTAGTGACATTTTGCAGGAGGCCGTAGACCAGGGATTTACCGAGCCTGACCCACGGGAGGACCTGAGCGGAAATGATGTTGCGCGTAAATTACTGATCTTGGCCCGTGAACTCGATCTTGAGAATGAATTTGAAGACGTTAAAATTCAGAATTTGATTCCCGAGCATCTGCGTGATGGAAGCGCTTCAGATTTTTTGAGTAAACTCAAAGATCTG
Organism: Flavobacteriaceae bacterium; assembly: GCA_020347545.1. Classification (GTDB taxonomy): domain Bacteria; phylum Bacteroidota; class Bacteroidia; order Flavobacteriales; family Flavobacteriaceae; genus Lutimonas. The sequence continues at coordinate 2,238,066 of CP070731.1, forward strand.
GACCTCGAGTATCAGGACGTTAAAGACGCTCAGGAGGAGGATCATGTACTGAGGTATGTGGGAGTTTTGGCAGGAGATCTTTCAAAGAGCAAAGGTGAACTCGAAGTAAAGTTAGTTTCGGTATCTAAAAAGAGTTCCCTTGGACAGGTTCAGGGATCGGATTCTATTTTTGAGATCTATACGGAGTCTTATGGTGAGAGACCTTTGGTAATTCAAGGAGCCGGAGCAGGAGCAAAGGTAACCGCCAGAGGTGTATTTGGCGATATATTGAGGTTAACGGAAAAAGCCGTTTAAGACGATATTTAAAAAACAGCATTAAAAGCTGAGATATTATGACAAAGAAGAGAGAGTTTGAAACAGAAGCAATAAGGCAGCAAATTCCACGATCAGGATTTTCTGAACACACCAGTGCCATGTATGTGACATCAAGTTTTGTTTTTGATGATGCCGAAGACATGAGGGCTTCCTTTGCGGAAGAAAAGGAAAAGAACATTTACAGTCGTTTTTCAAATCCGAACAACACTGAATTTGTAGACAAAATAGTGGCTATGGAAGGTGCAGAAAGCGGGTACGCCTTCGCTTCAGGAATGGCAGCAATTTTTTCCACTTTTGGAGCTTTGTTGAGCAGCGGTGATCATATCCTTTCAGCACGCTCGGTATTCGGTTCGACACATTCGCTGTTTACCAAGTTTTTCCCAAAATGGGGTATTGAAACCAGTTATTTCAACATCAATGAGGCTGAAAGTCTTGAATCATTAATCAGGCCTAATACGAAGATCATTTATGCGGAAACCCCTACGAATCCGGGATTGGAAATCATCGACTTGGAATATCTCGGAAAAATTGCCAAAAAGAACGGAATTCTGCTGGTAATAGACAACTGTTTCGCAACCCCATATTTACAACAGCCGATCAAATTTGGAGCGGACCTGGTGGTGCATTCGGCAACCAAGCTGATTGACGGTCAGGGAAGGGTTCTCGGTGGAGTCACGGTTGGCAAAACAGATCTCATACGAGAAATTTATTTATTCTCAAGAAACACAGGCCCCTCCTTATCACCCTTTAACTCGTGGATATTATCTAAAAGTCTTGAAACGCTAAGTGTAAGGGTAGACAGGCATTGTGAGAATGCATTGGCACTGGCCGAGTTTCTTGAAGGGCACGAGAAAGTATCAAAGGTGAGGTATCCCTTTTTGAAATCCCACCCTCAATATGACATTGCCGTGAAGCAGATGAAGAAAGGTGGAAATATAGTCGCTTTTGAGGTAAAAGGAGGCTTACAGGGAGGACAGGACTTTCTAAACAGGATTCAAATGTGTTCTTTGTCAGCAAATTTGGGGGATACGAGAACCATCGTAACGCACCCTGCTACCTCTACACACAGTAAACTGTCGGCAGAGGAAAGACAGATCGTAGGAATAACCGATGGATTAATAAGAGTATCAACAGGATTGGAAAATATTTCAGATATTGTAGAAGACTTGTCACAGGCTTTAAACTACTAGTATCATGATTTTATTTCGTTCCAAAAATGATAAATATTACAAAAGAGGAGAAACAAAAAGAAGGAGTATAGTTAAAGCATTTACCTGGAGGACCCTGGGGACACTGGATACCATAGTGATCTCCTATTTCCTTACGGGAGAAATAAAAACAGCCGTATCCATTGGCGGCATTGAAATCTTTACCAAAATGTTTTTATACTTTTTTCACGAAAGAATATGGAATTTTATCAAATGGGGTAAAAGAGGAATATGAGAGAAAAATTAGAAGAAATTTTAAAAGAAAGAATATTGATTTTAGACGGTGCGATGGGTACTATGATCCAGGATTACAAGTTTACAGAAGAAGATTATCGGGGCGAACGGTTCAAAGACTTTGAAGTACTCTTAAAAGGGAATAATGATCTTTTGTCTTTGACGCAGCCGGATGCCATCAAGGAGATTCACCGGAAATACCTTGAGGCCGGGGCAGATATTATAGAGACCAATACCTTTTCTGGAACTACCATAGCCATGGCCGATTATGCCATGGAGAATCTGGTTTATGAATTGAATTATGAATCGGCAAGACTGGCGAGAGAAGCAGCACAGGAATATACAGCAAAGGATCCGTCCAAGCCACGATTTGTGGCAGGTTCCATGGGCCCTACAAATAAGACGGCAAGCATGTCTCCGGACGTCAATGATCCGGGCTTTAGAGGGGTAACCTTTGATGAATTAAGGCTTGCTTATAAACAGCAGGGAGAAGCGCTTTTGGATGGAGGAGCGGATTTGTTGCTGGTGGAAACGGTATTTGACACCCTGAATGCAAAAGCCGCCTTATATGCCATTGAAGAGATTAAAGAAGAGCGCGGAATTGATGTTCCAATTATGCTAAGCGGAACTATTACGGATGCCAGTGGAAGGACCTTATCTGGGCAAACAGCAGAAGCATTTTTGATATCGGTTTCACATATTCCATTGTTCACTATTGGGTTCAATTGTGCCCTCGGAGCAAACTTGCTGCAACCCCACCTCGAAGCCATCGCACCTAAAACCGATATTGCCATCTCGGCGCATCCCAATGCGGGACTTCCCAATGCTTTTGGAGAATACGATGAAAGCCCTGAGCAAATGGCAGGACAGATTGAGGCATATATGCAACGCAATCTGGTAAATATTGTGGGAGGTTGCTGCGGAACTACGCCTGAGCATATCAGAGCCATAGCTGAGACTGCGGCCAGATATAAACCCAGACAAACAGAAGCCATAGAAAGTTAAAGATGAATGAGAAGCAAAATCAGGAAGAAATCTTGATTTGGAATCATGTTTGAAAAATGAAAAGAGAAAAGAAAAAATATTTAAAACTATCAGGGCTTGAGCCATTGGTGCTGAATGAGAACAGCAACTTCATCAATGTTGGAGAGAGAACCAATGTTGCAGGCTCAAGGAAGTTTCTGCGTTTGATCAAAGAAGAGAAGTTTGATGAGGCACTGGATATTGCGAGGCATCAGGTTGACGGAGGGGCACAGATCATCGACATCAATATGGATGACGGACTTATCGATGGTAAAACAGCTATGGTCAGATTTATGAACCTGATCGCTGCAGAACCGGATATCTGCCGGGTTCCAATTATGATAGACAGTTCCAAATGGGAGATTATTGAAGCAGGGCTTCAGGTTGCTCAGGGGAAATGTGTTGTCAATTCTATTTCTCTTAAAGAAGGAGAAGAAAGGTTCATCTGGGAAGCCACCAGAATCAAAAGATACGGGGCCGCAGTGATTGTAATGGCGTTCGATGAGGTAGGCCAGGCAGATAATTACGAGAGAAGAATTGAGATTGCCAAAAGATCCTATGATATCCTGGTCAATCGTGTTGGATTTGCCAGTGAGGATATCATTTTTGACCTGAATATTTTTCCGGTTGCCACCGGTATGGATGAACATCGAAGAAATGCCATCGACTTTATCGAAGCCACACAGTGGGTCAGAGAAAATCTGCCGAATGTAAATGTAAGCGGAGGAGTGAGTAATGTTTCGTTTTCATTCAGAGGGAATAACACGGTACGAGAAGCCATGCATTCAGTTTTTCTTTATCACGCCATTAAGGCGGGTATGAATATGGGAATTGTAAATCCGACCATGCTGGAGGTTTATGACGAAATTCCAAAAGATCTGCTCGAATATGTTGAGGATGTGATGCTGGACCGAAGAGAAGATGCAACTGAAAGGCTGCTGGAATTTGCGCAGACCGTCAAAGGAACTAAAAAGACAGAGGTTGAGGATCAGGAATGGAGAAAAGGAGTCTTACAGGATAGAATTACGCATGCCCTGGTGAAGGGAATCGATAGTTTTATCATTGAAGATGTTGAAGAGGCAAGACAATCCGTAGAAAGGCCTATTGAGGTTATTGAGGGTCAACTGATGAAAGGAATGGACGTTGTGGGTGACCTGTTTGGTTCGGGCAAGATGTTTTTGCCACAGGTTGTAAAATCGGCACGTGTCATGAAAAAGGCAGTGGCCTATCTGAACCCCTTTATTGAAGCAGAAAAAGGTGAGACTCAAAAGTCTTTGGGTAAAGTGTTGCTGGCAACTGTAAAGGGTGATGTTCATGATATTGGGAAAAATATCGTCAGTGTGGTTTTGGGTTGTAATAATTATGAAATTGTAGATCTGGGAGTGATGGTACCTCCAGAGAAAATTATTGATACCGCGATAAAGGAGAATGTAGATGCGATTGGTTTATCCGGACTCATTACCCCCTCACTTGATGAAATGGTTTACCTGGCGAAAGAAATGGAGCGAAGAAAACTTGATATTCCTTTGTTAATTGGCGGAGCCACCACATCAAAGGCGCATACGGTTGTTAAGATAGATACGGAATATAAAAATGCGGTAATTCATGTTAATGACGCTTCAAGGGCCGTGACTGTGGTAGGAGATCTTCTCAATAAAAGTTCAGTGAACCAGTATGTGGCGGATTTGAAAAAGGATTATGAGGCTTTTAGGGAAAAGTTCTTGAAACGAGGAAAAACCAAACGTTATGTAAGTCTGGAAGACGCCAGGTCCAACAAGTTTAAAATTGACTGGGAAAATACTTCGATCAAAAAACCCAAAGAGATGGGAATTCAAGCGCTGAAGCAAATCAGTCTAAAAGAATTGTTGCCCTTTTTTGATTGGCAACCGTTTTTTATTTCCTGGGACCTGCACGGAAAATTCCCTGAAATCCTTAAAGATGTGGTTGTGGGTCAACAGGCTACACAGCTCTACGAAGATGCACAGAAAATGATCGAAAAGATCATCTCAAAACAGCTTTTCAAGGCCAGGGCCATCTTCGGGCTTTTTGAGGCGAATTCGGTGGATGAGGATGATATTTTGATAAGTAAAAACAAGAAAGAAATAGTTCGATTCAGAACCCTGAGACAGCAGTTGCATAAAAAGCAAGGTGTCCCAAATTATGCCTTATCAGATTTTGTTGCCCCGGTTGATTCGGTTCAGGATTATTTAGGAGCATTTTGTGTTGCCATTTTTGGAGCCGAAGAACTGGCGAGCCAATTCAAAGAAGAACATGATGATTACAATGCAATTCTTGTTCAAGCCATAGCTGACAGGTTTGCAGAGGCCTTTGCCGAGTATCTTCATAAAAAGATCAGGATAAAACACTGGGGCTATTCAGAAAATGAAAATCTTGATAATCAGGATTTAATTAAGGAGGCCTATACAGGAATAAGGCCTGCACCAGGCTATCCCGCCTGTCCGGATCATCTGGAAAAAGATACAATCTGGGAACTGCTGGATGTTGAAAAGGTCATCGGGGTAAAGCTAACTGAAAGTAGAGCCATGTGGCCTGCCGCGGCGGTATCTGGATATTATTTCGCCAATCCTGAAGCCAAATATTTCGGCCTGGGTAAGATAAAGGAGGATCAGGTTGTGGATTATGCAAATAGAAAAGGAATTACAAAGGAAGCGGCTGTGAAGTGGCTGCAACCCAATTTATCATTTTAACAAGAATGAAAGTAACAGAACATATAAAGAATGCACAAGGAAAAAGTCTTTTTTCCTTTGAAATTGTACCCCCTCAGAAGGGACAAAATATTCAAAAGCTCTATGATAATATAGACCCTTTGATGGAGTTTAAACCTCCATTTATTGATGTCACGACCTCGCGTGAAGAGCACGTATACATTAAAAAAGAAGGAGGTTTGCTGGAACGTAAAGTAACTCGTATGAGGCCGGGAACCGTTGGTATTTGTGCTTCGCTGATGCATAAGTACCAAGTAGATACTGTGCCCCATGTTCTATGTGGAGGATTTACAAAGGAAGAAACGGAATATGTATTGGTTGACTGTCATTATCTTGGAATCGATAATGTTATGGCATTAAGGGGAGATGCACGGAAAGATGAGGCCTATTTTATGCCAAGCAATGAAGGAAATAAGTATGCTTCAGAACTCGTTACGCAGATCAATAATCTGAACAAAGGAATTTATCTTCATGATATTATTGAAGCAACGTATAAAGCGGATTTTTGCATTGGTGTGGCGGGTTATCCCGAAAAGCATATGGAATCTCCAAGTATGCAGGCAGACCTTCGCAGGTTAAAAGAAAAGGTGGAGGCTGGTGCTGAATACGTGGTAACCCAGATGTTTTTTGACAATCAAAAGTATTTTGAGTTTATCGAGGCAGCCAGGGCGATGGGAATCGAAGTGCCGATCATTCCTGGAATTAAACCAGTAGCCGTAAAGAGGCATTTAAGTATTTTACCCCAGGTCTTTAGTCTTGATCTTCCGGATGCGCTGGTAAGTGAAATAGAGAAATGTAAAGATAACAGAGAGGTCAGACAGGTAGGCATCGATTGGGCGATTCAACAATCAAAGGAACTGGTGAAAGCCGGAGTACCCGTGGTCCATTATTATTCAATGGGAAAATCAGACAATATAAAGGCAATCGCCAGGGAAGTTTTTTAAACCGGTTTTTTATATTTAATCTTGAGGAATTCCCAAAATGAATCAATTATGTAAATATCACTATAAGAAAAATAGATTTTTAATTGGTCGCAAAGGAAAAATAATTTCATATTTTTGTGCTCTAATTAAATGACAAGAAAAATTTAAACTATAAAATTATGGCAATAGAAGTAACAGATGCTAATTTTGAAGAGGTTGTGTTGAACTCAGACAAACCTGTATTGGTTGATTTTTGGGCAGCTTGGTGTGGACCATGTAGAATGTTGGCTCCGATCGTGGAAGAGTTGGACAAGGATTTTGACGATAAAGCAAAGATTGTCAAGGTTGATGTAGATGCGCATCAGGAATTTGCTGCCAAATATGGTGTAAGAAACATTCCAACGGTTTTGATCTTTAAAGGAGGAGAAGTAGCTGATAAGCAAGTTGGTGTTGCACCGAAGAATGTGTATACAGAGAAACTGAACGCTCTTTTATAAAAGAACATTTTCAATAAAAGATAAAAGGTCTGACCGGGAGGGTCAGACCTTTTTTTATAACCGCTTTTAAACATTTCTCCTTATTTTTGAATCATGACCAAAGTCGATTTAAGTCAGATCAGGGAGATTCCCAATATTGAATTGCTCGCCAAACAGGTGGTTGAAGGATTTATCACCGGTATGCATAAAAGCCCTTTTCATGGGTTTTCGGTAGAATTTGCCGAACACAGACTTTATAATAAGGGTGAGAGCACAAGGCATATAGACTGGAAGCTCTTTGCAAAGACCGAAAAATTGTTCATTAAACGATACGAAGAGGAAACCAACTTAAGAAGTCATATTATCATTGACAACTCTTCCTCGATGCATTATCCCAAAATGAAGAAAATTACAATTGATGAC
>CP070731.1:2245493-2258833 GCA_020347545.1 Flavobacteriaceae bacterium
CTGCTTATAAACAGAAAATTGTAAACATAAAATCCTAAAGAAATGATTGATTAAAAATCAGCATCGAACGAAATGCTACCCGTTCCTCCTGATTTTACACCTGCCTTTTGATATTCAGATACTCTTTTTTCAAAGAAATTGGTTTTCCCTTCTAAAGAGATCATTTCCATAAAATCAAAAGGATTTGTAGCATTGTATACTTTCTCACAGCCGTATTCAAGCAATAATCTGTCTGTTACGAATTCCAGATATTGTGTCATCAGATTTGCATTCATGCCTATCAAACTAACCGGAAGTGATTCAGTAATAAATTCGCGCTCAATATTTAAGGCGTCAACTAAAATTTCCGTAATTCTCTCTTTAGGCACTTTATTCACTATGTGATTCTCGTGCAAATAAACGGCGAAATCTGCGTGCAGACCTTCATCTCTGTTGATCAACTCATTGGAAAAGGTCAAACCTGGTAAAAGACCTCTTTTTTTCATCCAGAAGATTGAGCAAAAACTTCCAGAAAAGAAAATTCCCTCGACAGCGGAAAATGCGATCAAGCGCTCAGCGAAACTATCACTGTCCACCCATCTAAGTGCCCATTCGGCCTTCTTCTTAATGGCCGGAAAAATTTCAATGGCTTTGAAAAGCTCATTTTTTTCCTTTTCATTTTTTATATAGGTATCAATGAGGAGGGAATAAACTTCGGAATGAATGTTTTCCATCATTAGTTGAAACCCATAAAAGAATTTGGCTTCGGTATACTGAACTTCACTGACAAAATTTTCAGCAAGGTTTTCATTTACAATACCGTCAGAAGCAGCAAAAAAGGCAAGAATATGTTTGATAAAGTATTTTTCGTCACTATTTAGTTTGTTTTCCCAATCAATTACGTCTTGTTCAAGATCTATTTCTTCTGCGGTCCAAAAGGAAGCTTCCTGTTTTTTATACCAGTCCCAGATATCGTTATGTTGAATTGGAAAAATAACAAATCGGTCTTTGTTCTCACGAAGAATAGGCTCAATATTTGACATAATGGTTTTATTGTTGATTGAAAAAATTATAAATACTTTGGGAAATTTGTGAAACAAAGATTTGACATTTTGCCCGAAAATAAAATCTTAGTTATTCACATTGAGTTGAAAGTTTTTAACACGACCGTTAAAAAGTATTTTAAGTACGTAATAGTCAAAACTATAGGCCGAAAGTTAATAACTTGATAATCGGACATATTTATTTTGTTTGGAACAGATTCGATTGCCGTCACTTTCATTCTCCCTTTTTCTTTCGTGGAAGTGTCTTCGAAAGACATCTCCATCATCAATCCCTGAGCATCTTCAGGAATGCTTTCAAACGTATTTCCTCCCAGGGTCTGAATCATATTGAAAAACATATTTTCCTGGAAAAGCGATAACTCCTTTGTTACCCAGCAAGAGAATTTGCTGGTTTCATCCTCCGATTCGAATTCTTCGCATAAATATCCAAGGATATTTTTGGTTTTTCCCGTTGGTTTGATGGACTGGAGTTCAGTTTCTAATTTTTCAGCTTGATTTTCTTTTTCAGCGATTCCTTTGATCTTGTCCATAGAAATCATTTGTGCCATCTTCTGCTCTTCCATCAACATAATCATGGCCTGGTTATCATCATCGAAAATTGAGACTACCGAGGTTGGCAGATCTTTGTTTTCCGGATCATTACTACTGACAATTTTTGTTGCCATAAAATTTCCTTCGGATGGAAACCACATCTCATAATTTATTTCTGAAGTTTTACCATTCTCTTCGATGGTCATCAAATAGCTTACTTTGGTATCAAATGAATAGCTGTCTTCAACGTTTATATTTTCAGAGGAAGCTCCTAAAATATCGTTTGGCTGCACTTGATAATCTGATTCCTTGCCTTGATCTTCTCTCATCATGCTATCCAAAGCCATTTCAGATTCTTCTTCCTCCCTCTCTTTAACGACTTCCTCTGTAGCCTCCTGAACCTTTTTTTTCAACTTTTTAAGAATTTGAGCCTGAAGGGAACTTACCGGTAAAGTGCTGATAAATAAGAAAACAAAAAAAAGCTTAAGGTAACTCATGGTGAAAGGTTTAGGGGGTTAATATGTTTATATAAAGTTACGAAAACGGAAAGTAAAAAAATCAAAAAAGGGTCTAAATTACCGACCCTTTTTTTAGTATCTCTTCAAAGAGAAACAATACATCCAAAATACTCTTGCGTTTATAATTAAAAAATAATTACTTGTTGTATTTGTCTATTAGTTCTCTTTTATGCAGATTGTAAACATGAAGTTGTAGTTTTTTTATTCAGCGAATCGAAATAATCACATTAAGGGTTCAAGAAGCTGAAAGTCTCTTGGACAACCGCAGATAAATGGTCAGGCATACTTGCGTTTTCCCAGGGATGACTGCTTCCAAAAGTATGGTTTGCTCCCGAAATAATTTTTAAGCTGCTATTATTTGACCAGGAGCTTAGATTTCGGGCTTCGATCACAGGTACCGTTTCATCCTCATCTCCATGAATAATTAAATAGGGTATATCTAAATTGGAAACTGCAGTTTGTATCTTAAGTTTCGCTTCATTTTCTTTAAAGGTATCGTAAAACTGAATATAATGAGGCATTTCCTGCTTCGTCCTTGAATTTGTTATGTAGGCCACACCCTTTTCCTTCCAAAGTTCCAGTTGTTCTCCTTCAGGGAATCGCCTTCCAAAATCTGAAACTCCCCCCCAACTGATAATTTTCTTAACTCGCTTGTCGGAGGCCCCTTTAAGAGCAACTATTCCGCCACCTCGAGAATGCCCGATAACAGAAATAGTGTTTTGATTTTTCTCCGCGTTAAATTTTTCTTCAGAATGAATCCAGGAGATAACCGTGTCCAGATCATCTAATTCAATTAAAAAATTATTTTGCCCAAAAGCTTCAAGGTCCGGAAAATCGATTGGCTGATCAACGGTACCTCCATTATGGGAAAAATTCATTTTTACAAAAAAGTAATTGTTTTTTGCAAATTCCTCAGCAACCAGGTCCCAGGCACCCCAATCCTTATAGCCCTTATAACCATGACAAAAAATTACCACGTCTTTGTTGATTTGATTTTCTTTGTAAAATAAATCCATCAAAATGGGCCTGTTATGCCTTCCTTCAAGGATCAGATTCTTTATTTTTTTCATTATCAATTTTTTAAAAAATTAAACACCGGGAGTTCTTTTTCCTGAAAAGGAATTTCAATATTAAATATTTCCTGGAATAATTTATCGAGCTCTCTTTTATAAGCCTCAAAAACCTCCTCAGTTAACACTTTGCCGTTAAAGGGCATAAAGCCCTGATTCAGATTTTTAAACGATACGATACCGGTCTTAATAGAAACCTGGTCCACATCTGATTTCATCGAATTCAAATACATATAGGCATAAGTTAGCACCTGAAAGCTTTTTGAATATTTGTCATCTTGGCACAACTGGCCCCAATCTTTTAGTTTCAATTGATTCAGGTTCACTTTTCCTGTTTTATAATCGATGATCCTCAACACCCCGTCAACTTCATCAATTCGATCAATTTTACCTCTGAGTTTGATTGGAAGGTTTAAACCGGCATGGAAGTGGATCATTTCAGTTTTAACTTCTAACCCCCTAAGGATTATTTTTCTTCCTTTTTGAACCTGTTTTAATTCGTAATCGAGAAAATTAAGTACAAATTGTTTCGCAATCTCGAATGCAAGAAGGTTTTTCCCCGATTTGATGGCTTTGATGGAATAGTTTTTTTTGAATTGATCTTCAACTTCATTTTCAACATTAGCAACCATTTTTTTAAGGAGTTCCGGTTTCAACACCGAATTTAAATAGGGGCTGTAAAGCTGTTCCAGTGTATCGTGAACGATTGTTCCGAATGTGTTTGCCGCAATGGTTTCTTCAGTTTTTTTGAATTCTTTTATCCCAAGTACGGACCGTTTATAAAAATCAAGCGGATTTCTTATATAATTCATCAATGCACTTGGAGAAAATCCATTTTCAGCGCTTCTTTTTAGTTTTTCTATTAGTTCCTCTGTTTTATCTATTTTGGACAGTACAAGGGGGTCATGATTCAGTTGAGGATGAATGACAGCTTCTCTAAATTTGACCTTATCCAGCAGTCCAAGCTCCTTAGAGACCTTAAGTTGTCTTATAAAACGACTCGGTTCTCCCGAGCCAAAATCGTCGGTAATATTATTATAAATCAGGTACACATTTTTTGCCCTGTGGAGGAGTCTGAAGAAATGATAGGAAAAAATAGCATCTTTTTCGAAAAAGGTCGGGATTTTCCGCTCTAGTTTTACGTCAAGTGGAATAAAGGAATTGTTTCCGCCTGACGCAGGTAAATAGCCTTCGTTTAAAGATGTAATGATCAGGGTATCAAAATCGAGTACTCTGGATTCAAGTAACCCCATTATTTGTAGGCCCTCCAAAGGTTCTCCCTGGAATGATAATTTTTCTGTTTTAAGAATCTGCTGGAAAAGCTGATATAAGGTTTTTAAATTCTCAATAAATCTGAATTTATCATTGAGATTCGAGATTTCAAGGAATATATTGTAAAATCTGAAAAGATGTTCTCTTCTTAAGGGTGTGATGACCTGGTTTTGATTCAGGATTTTAATAGTTGAGATTATTTTTTGCAACAATAAATCTACATTATTATTCCAGTTTAAAAACAAAAGTTGGAACAAGTTTGACAGATCAACGGAATCATGAACCATTTCCATTAAAAGTTCTTCTGAAATGAACAACTCCTTGTTGATAAGGGTCTTAAGTCTTTCCTCAAATTCCGGTAGCGATTCACGGGATTCTTTAAGCAAGGGGTCGTTAATCAAAGACAATAGATCCTTATAGTAAAATGAACCCTTTTTATTGAGTTTGGCCTGATTCAGATGCAACTTGAATAAAGCATGGAAAAAGGAGCTTAAGGGAACGTTCTGCAATTCATATCCCATAGTGATATTTGCTGTATTAATTTCTCGAGGAATAGAATTCAGCAAGGTTGGCAAGAGTTTTTCATTTCCAAGAATAATGGCGGTATCTTCAATTGAACCATTTGTGTTTAGTTCTTTAAGGATAGAACCAACATGCTTAATTTGACTGATATTTTTGGGAAGTCCGTGTAAATGAATTGTTTTAGATGAATTTATAAGGTCAGATTTCCATTTGAACTCATTTGATCTATAGTAATTCCAGGTTTTTTCATAGCGTTTGAAGAACTGCTCAGATTGATTATTAGATTGCCGATAGAAATTGTCGTGATCCCAATAGATTTCGGCCAATTGATTCCCTAGTAATTCCTGGATAATATGTTCTTCGGCCTTGTTGAGTGCATTAAATCCGGCAAAGACGTATTTGACTCCTTTTCTTTTAGAAATAAAAGCGCTTAACTTGTCGCATGCAATCTTGTAGATCAAACCTTGGTATCCTGATTTTGATTGAATCAGGTGTTTGGTAAACTCCCTATGGTAGATGATGATCTTATCAAAAAAGGCAAGGTAGCTATCAATCATCTGACTTTCTCCGGCCCCATCAAGTTTCCAGTGTTCTATACGTTTTGTGTCACTCAGGTAGGAGAGAATTGGTTCGGAATCTAAAAGATTACTGTCAAGATCATTGAAATCCTGTATCAGGATCGGGGCCCATTTTGAAAAGTTGTCAAAGGAATCTAGATTTTCTTTAGCAGTATGCTCTTTGTAAACTTTATAAAATTCAAACAACAGGTTGATCGAATCGAGTGATTCAAAACCTGAAATATCTTTAACAAAATCTTCAATGCTCAGGACTTTTGGAAGAAAGCTATTTGAAGCGGCTTTTTGTTTTAAAATTTTTTTGAGGAATACTCCGGATCTTTTGTTCGGTAATACGAAGCTAAGATCTGAATGAGAATTGTTCTGTGCCAGTACTTCTGACACCACCTTATGGAGAAAAGATTGCATGCTCAAATGTAATCATTATCCATAAAAAAACCATCCGTAGTTAAACGGATGGTTTCATTTATTAGACTTGAGGATAGATTATCTTTCAGCGTACTCAGAGAAGATTTCAACTCTTCTGTTTTGCTGTCTTCCTTGTCTTGTACCGTTATCTCCAATAGGGTTGGCAGAACCAAATCCTTTAGCAGTGATCATATCAGCTGGGAAACCATTTTCAACTAAGTAGTCTCTTACAGCATCAGCTCTAGCCTGAGATAATTTTTCATTGATTGCATCGCTACCAGTGTTGTCAGTATGACCTTCAACTTCAAAACTTAATGTTTTGTACTGGTTTACAATTTTACTTACCTGCTCCAATCTGATTGAAGTTTCATCAGTGAATTTAGAACTTCCAGTTTTGAAGTAGATAGCTCTTGCCAAATCAGTGATTTCTTTTTGAACTTCAGCAGAAACGATTGGACAACCGTTGTTTTCAGCAACACCAGCGATATTTGGACATTCGTCGTCTTTATCTGGGATTCCGTCACCATCAGCATCTGGCCATGGGCATCCATTGTTTTCAGCAGGACCAGCAACATCCGGGCACTGATCATCTTTGTCAGCTACACCGTCACCATCTCTGTCAGGACATCCGTTGAGAGAAGCAGGACCAGCCTCAGTTGGACAAGCATCATCTTTATCTGGTACACCATCACCATCAGTATCAGGACAACCATTGAATTCAGCTAAACCAGCCTCGTTTGGACAAGCGTCTTCTGAATCCTGGATTCCGTCACCGTCAGTATCAGGACAACCATTAAATTCTTCCAATCCAGCAACTTCAGGACATGCGTCATATTTGTCATAGATTCCATCTTTATCAGTGTCAACACCACCAAATTTGAAGACGATTCCAGCTGCATGTTGCCAGTGAGGAAGAAGTTCGTCCTCGTCGAAAGAATGCTTGTATTTTGATTGAATGTTGAAACCTAACCAGTCATTGAACCATAAGTTGAATCCAAGACCAGCATTGGCAGTACCATTACCATCACCTTCTAACCAAGTGTAACCACCACCGGCAAGAATGTAAGGATCGAACCATCCGTGTTCCCTTACGAAGTTAAATTTGATATCCAGGTCTGCAGCAATTAATGAAAGTTTACCATTAGTACTGAAATCTCCAATTTTCTCAATTGAATTCATAGAACCTGTTAATCCCACAGAGAATCCGCTTCCAACGTAGTAACCAACTCTCAAACGGTTAAGCAAAGAATTGCTGTTCCAGTGTTCCGTGTTGAAGAAATCTTCAAACATACCTCCAGTACGAGGATCATCAGCACCAGTAGGATATAGATCAATTGCGTTCGCACCCAACTCTATAACCCAGCGATCATCCTTATCCTGAGCATTAACGTTGTTTACAAAAACAACAGCTAATAGGATTAATAATACTTTTTTTAAATGTTTCATTGTAATCAATTTTAAATTAATCTTTTTAATTGTTAAGTAAGCTTAAATTTTAAGTAATATTTAACAAATATATAAAAACTTGTCAAATAACGCACTTTAAGCATTTTTTTTTTGCAGCTTCAAGCACAAAGTGTCAAGTATTTACGAGGAAAACAGAACGTTTTCTTAGTAAAAAACAGCACGATTATCCACAATGTCAGAATTCTCTTTTAAAGCCTCAAAAATCATCAGACTTCTTCCACTTAGAGCTCTTTCAATGTTCTTTTTATTACCATTGTAATTTTGAAGTTCTGTAGGTAAGGTTTTTTTAGTAACTATGGCAAATGCCACTCCATTTTTTCCAACTATATTTTTGGTAAGTTCATTTTCATCCAGCGCGGTCACAACACCTGCAATATCAACAAATCGGCCTACTCCGGCAAATACTGGGCTGCTGTTCGAAACCGCCATACTGCTTCTTTTGGCCACTTTATTTTGTTCTGCAATTTCTTCAAGTGTAGAACCTGTAGATCTTTCCTTGATGAGTTCCGCTTTCTTTTGGTTAAGGACAATATTTCTTACATTTCTTCCTTTCCCTGAAAGTCCGGCTTTGTTTTTGGAAGTTAATTTTACAACAGCGTATCCGTTCTCAAGATCGAAACGTTTTATGTCACCCACTTCAGTACCTTCTTCAAAGGTCCATCTGACAATTTGCCTTTGAGAACCTAATTCGCCAATATTGTCATCAAAAACTTCGAGTCTTAGAACAGGCTTGATCTGGAAGTTTTGAGAATCGGCCAATTCTTTCATTTCACTTCCTGAGGTAAGATCTGAAGCAAATGTTTCAGCTTGTTCGAAAACGTCATTTTCAGTTTTATCAGAAGGATCAATTCTTCTAGAAAACGTAGCCAACTTTACATTTTTTTGTTTGTTTTTCTGACCGTCAATTCGAATGATATGAAACCCAAATTGCGATTTGACAACTCCCATGTCACCTACTGAATTTTCAAAGGTGTAATCTCTGAATTCAGGAATCATGGTCCTGTAAACAAACCATCCTAAATCTCCTCCTTTGGCACCACTTACTTTGTCAACTGACATTTCTTTTGCAAGTGATTCAAATTTTGAATTGTCTCTTTTTACGACCGCGAGAACACTGTCAGCGATTTTTTTCGCTTCTTCCTCAGTCTGTGTTACTGAAGGATCCGCAGTAGCTGAACCTAAAAACGGAATTAGTATATGGCTGGCCTTTACAGAATCCGGAAGTTGTTTCACCTCCATAACCTTTGACAATTTGAACATCTCATTTTCCTTATAAGGTCCAAACACTTCTCCAACAGGAAGGTCAAAAATGGAATCAGCAGCTACCTTATTCAATCCTGATTTGTTATAAAATGATGGGTCATAAGGTGTGTCAGACTCATTTTCAGCGTTGAACTCCGACATGTCCACAGCATTTCGAAATCCTTGAACGGTTACATTAGTCTTGGCAGCTGTACTGTATTCTTCACGATCCTCGATCATATTCAATAACTCGGCCTCGATGGCATTTTCATCTTCCTGAGTAGCCTCAATTTTAAACTGAACGAATTCGATATCTCTTGATTCTTCAACAGTATAGGTTTTTGGATTTTCTTTTATATAAGCCTTCATATCATCAGCGGTCACAGTAACAAGACTGTCTGGAACGCTTGAAAAAGGAACATATACATAATCGACATCCACACTGGTATTTTGCATAAAGTATTCGCGCTCACCCTCACTCAAAGTACTTCCTAATCCAGCTCTTATAAGGGCATTATAGGTATTTTGCTCAAGGTTTTTCTTAATACTTTTTTCATAATTGATCCAACCCATCCAGGCAGCTGCACCATTGGCATCCTCTTCAGAATTATCTTGCAATGTAGCGATGTATTCTTTAAGTTTTTCAGGATCAAAAATTCCTGCTTCATTTGAAAATTGTGGACTGTTTTGAGCAGAAATCTGAGTCACCATAGCGTCCCAAACATCTTTTTCGCCAACAACCACTCCCGATTTTTCCAGTTGGGTTTGATATATTTTTTCGCTGACCAGGGAGTTCCATGCATTATTTACGTTCTGCATGTTTGAAGATCTTCCGTTTGATCTGTTTCTGAAAAGTTCAACCTGTTGAGCAAACTCCTCTCTTGAAATGGGTTCACCATTTACTTCTCCTATGTTGGTAGCAGTCTTATTGAATAAGTTACCATCGAATAACCCACTTAAAACAAATGAAAATAAAGCAAGTGCAATAATTATGATTAAAAATAATGATCTCTCTCTAATTTTCGATAATACAGCCATTTTCTTTTCTATTATTAATTTTTAGGTTGCGAAAATACAATTTACCTTTTAATAATGAAAGGAGAATAGGACTAATTTTTTAGCTTAAAAAAGAGGCTATGTGTCTTGAAATAAAACTTTTAAATAAACCTCTTCAATTTTAGAGGCGCTGACCTTGAGGATTGTGAATTGATAGTTTTCAATTTCAATGATTTCACCTGTCGAAGGGATGTTTTCGGTATGGTTTACAATTAGCCCGCCAAGTGTTTCGTAATTACTGTCTTCGGTCAGATTCAGGCTGTATACCTCATTGATATAGTCAACCTCAAGCCTTGTTGAGAACTTATACTCCCTGTCATTTATTTTTTCTTCCAATAAGGTAACGGTATCGTGCTCATCTTCTATATCACCGAATAGTTCTTCAATGATATCCTCAATGGTGATAAGGCCTGAAGTTCCGCCGTATTCGTCAAGTACGATTGCCACACTTTTGCTCTTTAGAATAAGATCATTTAAAATATCATGGATCATCATGGTTTCAGGAACGATCTCTATTGGCAAAAGGATTGACCTGATGTTTTTGGGCTTTTTAAAGAGATCAAAAAAATGGGCGTATCCTATTATATCATCCAAAGAGTTGTTGTATACCATGATTTTTGACAAACCTGTTTCAATGAAGAGTTGTTTCAGGTTCTTGGGAGCGTCATGAACTTCGACCGCGATAATTTCCGTTCTTGGAATCATTGCCTCTCTGGCTTTTACGTTGTGAAAATCGAGCGCATTCTGAAAAATCTGAATTTCAGAGTCAATTTCATCTTCAGCGGTCTCAAGTTGTTCATCTATATAATGTCCCAGTTCAGCCTTTGTAAATGCCAGCTGAACCTGATCTTCGCGAATATTGAAAAGAATACGAAGGAAGAAATCTGAAATCGCTGTTATGAATCGTGATACGATATAGAACAACAAATAGAAGAAATAGGCCGGAAGGGCAAAAATCTTCATTGATTCATTTGCATAGATTCGAAAAACCGCCTTAGGCAGAAACTCAGCAGTTACCAGGATAATTATGGTGGAGATAAAAGTCTGTGTTAGAAGCAGCAAAAATTCATTTTGAATACTATCCTTAAAAAAATTCATCAGAATGTCTCCCATAAAATATCCGTAAATAACCAAGGCAATGTTGTTGCCCACTAGCATGGAGGTTATAAACTTGGAAGGTTTTTGTGTGAGGTTCCTCAATATTTTGGCCAGAAGAGTATCTTTTTTCTTTTCCAGTTCAAGATGCATTTTGTTCGACGAAACAAAGGCGATCTCCATCCCTGAAAAAAAAGCAGAAAGCAATACGGAACTCAATATGATGACCAATTTGAGGATCATTCTTTTTTCTCGTGTTTTTCAAAACGTTTTCTGTACTTCTTTCTAAAAAAATACATGAAGACGGCCAGAACTGAGAAGGCCAGGAAAATATAAGCTTTATTCGGTTCGGAATTCCATCGCAACACCGTTTCAACTATAAAAACAACGGCGATAATGAGATAGGCGATTTCAAAGAATTTAAAATATTTTGACATAACTTGGGGTTATTCATTGACATAAACACTGCCTTTAATCGACTTCATATTTACCTTGCTAAGATCTTCATTGGATTCAAAACCGCGGCCATGGATCGTATCAAGTTGAGTTATAAGGGTAAAGTCTTTTTCAGTATAAATATAATGCTCATTTGAATCCCAGAAAAGCTGACTGGTGAATAATTTTGTTTTTTCTGCAGGATTAACAATGGAAACACTGTCTTTCACTTCGGAAATATTCGTGTTGTTAAAGGTTACTGAATATCCGGCCGTTAAGATCACAGAATCTCCTTTGGCATCAAAGCTTACTATACGTACTCCTTCCGGGAACAGGGTATAGGGATGATTCTCGCGGTTCGAAAAATCATGCATCAACGGAGCGGTTAATATCGTTTTAACTTTTCCGGAGTCGGTATGGACCAGATAAACGTTCTTTGCCGCACCAATCGGAAGGTTTTTTTCGGCGAGAAAATCCTGTACCTCCTTAATATCATTACCACAAGAAAAAAACATTGCTACTATGAGCATAGTAGCAATGTTTAGAAAACGGTATGATATTTTAGTACTCATAAATACACTTATGGTATTCTGGTAGTTTCATTTATCCAGCATCCGACTTTATGAGTTGTGCCAGACTCAAGCCCTTCGGTAAAAACAAGTTTTTTTGAAGGGGCACTGGCCATATAACTCTTGATATATTTATTCGCCATTGAGGTAATTCCCGGGTCAGCCGCTTTTGCCTGTCTTGCCTTGTCCGCAGCAGCAACATATACCATTCTTTTCGAAATTTCGTCTGTTCCACAAGTATTTGCACTTGCTGCATACAAGTTTGAAATCAACAAGTAGGCACTTCCCATACTCGGTCTTTCCTTGATAGCCAAACGCGCATAGTTTCTTGATTGGGATCTCGATCCTTTTTTCTTCATGATCAAGGCAACTCTGTAGTAGTATTTTGCTTTTTTATAATTATCTGTTTCAAGATCGATCGCTTTGTTAAAGTATTCAATGGCTTTGTTACTGTCTCCGCTATCCATAAGGATTCCGGCATAGAATACATACGCATCTGATGAAGGTGCAGCATTAACGTAGGCTTCAACCATTTGAGGATAAAGAGGGTTGTCAGTACATTCTTTTTGGTTCAAACGTGATACAGCTCTTTTTAACCAGCTGACATTTCCTTTGTTTTTCTCAAAATTGTCTTTGTAAAGAGGAATTAGTCGTTCACAGGTAGCAACTTCACTCAGTGTGTTGTCGAGGTAACCTTCTACCTGACCCAAGGCTCTTAAATTAACCTCTCTTGCTCTCTTTTTCTTTTTCTCCTTACTTGTGAGTGGTTTCCCGCCTGCTTCCTTTGCATTCAAAGCATCGAGGTCCTTGGAGTATCCCTCCATTTTTGTTCCAATGGCTTCCATAATGTCATCATAAGTGTCAAAAACGAATTGAGGATTTGTATCTTTATTTAAGTCAGTAAGTGTCTGGAAGTACTTACCAAGATTTTTTACACTCATACCGGTAGGATCTGCTTTGAATGATTTGCCAAGCTTGTCAAAGATCTCGTCTCCATTTTCCAAATATTCAATTACACCTCTTTTGAACAAAAAGTTTGCCCAGTCGCTGTAAACCTTTCCCAAATTATCCGGGAAATGTTTTACCCTCATTTCGTAGACGTAAATTACATCTCTTGCTTTTTCCGGTAAAACTTCCTTATTCGCATTGGAAACATCAAAATATTGCTTGTCAACCTTAAAGATGTGATCGTTTGTAGTTATTTTCTGACCTTTTTCAACTTTCATCAAACCTGCGTTTTGATCATAAAAGGCTTCGGTCATTTTGATACCGTCGCTGTAAATGACTTTTGAGGCCTGAGGACAATTTTCCACACACCATTTCCAAGGCTCATATGCGGCCTCATAGTTTTTCATTTTCACAGCCTCATGAAAAAGAGATAGATTCGTTTTACATTTGTCTGGTTCGCTACCATACTTGTCTTGTGCATGCATAGTGACAGTTCCTCCGATCAGGAAAACAGCCACTACCATCATTACCGTCTTTACTAATTTCATTTTTAAGATTTGTTAATATTAATAAATTTTTTGTTTTCTAA
>CP070731.1:2258933-2264408 GCA_020347545.1 Flavobacteriaceae bacterium
AAACACGATTAAAGTCTGTATTTGATTGGAATATGTACTACTTTTTTGGTTTCAAAAAAGGGATTGTAAAAAAATTCGTGCAAATCAAAAAGCCGGGCACTCGGAAAATTTTTGAGTTCCTCGGTCAAATCTCCTCCCTTCAAATAAAGGATTCCGTTTTTTAATTCGTGATTGTTCTTTCTCGCTATTTTCTTTCTGACCCATTTAACGAAATCATCCATTCTTGTCACGGCACGGCTCACAATAAAGTCAAACTCTCCTTTTACCTTTTCGGCTCTTCCGTGAATTGCTGTAACATTTTTTAGATCAAGTTCATACGCAATTCCTTCAACAACTTTGATTTTTTTTCCAATGGAATCAACAAGTACAAACTCCGTTTCAGGAAACATAATGGCCAGAGGTATACCCGGGAAACCTCCTCCAGTCCCCACGTCAAGTACCTTGGAAGATGGTAAAAATCTCTGAACCTTGGCAATGCCCAGCGAATGCAAAACATGTTTTAGGTACAAGGAGTCAATATCCTTTCGGGATATCACATTGATTTTGGCATTCCATTCCTTGTAAAGATCGCCGAGTTTTGAAAATTGTTCCAACTGTTTTTCACTTAATTCCGGAAAATTTTCAATAATCCTGTTCATGATAACTTTTTGACAAAAATACAATTAATCTTTGTTGATTGTTCTACGACTCCCCAAGGCTTGTTGAATTATTCACAACAATACAAAATTTAGTATAAAAATTTGACAAGAATATGGCTCTTTTTTAACAATATTTCGCCAAAAAACAGTTAGCTTTGCAAACTGAATTTTGTTACATTAACAAAAATTAAAGGAACTATATGCAAGGGATAAAATTTGTTACAAGAGATAAGACCAACTTTATAAAAACTCTGAATAAAAGAGTTAATAACTACTTCAAAGAAAACGACTTAAAGAAAACCGGGAACTGGAAATTATATAGCAAAGCAATCGTGATGTTTACGCTTTTTATTGCTCCGATGGTGATCTTGCTTACCGTGAAGCTTCCAATCTGGGCGATGATCCTGATGACCATCACGATTGGAGTGGGAATGGCAGGTGTAGGAATGAATATTATGCATGATGCCAACCATGAATCTTTTTCAAGTAAAAAATGGGTAAACAGAATTATGGGAAGCAGTATTTATGTTTTGGCCGGAAACGTCTATAACTGGAAGGTTCAGCACAATGTTCTGCACCATACGTACACAAACATTCAGGGATTGGATGAAGACATAGATGCAGGTAGAATCATTCGTTTTTCAAAACATGCAAAATGGTTCAAGATTCATAAATTCCAAAAGTATTATTCGATATTTTTATACGGTTTACTGACCATTAACTGGGCCATAACTACCGATTTTAAACAAATGCACAGTTATCTGAAGCGAAAACTTTCGTATGGTAAATTTCCGAACCCGGCAAAAGAGTGGTCGATTTTAGTGATAACAAAACTGTTGTATTACAGCCTTTGGATCGTATTGCCGATTATGGTCATTGACGTACCCTGGTGGCAGGTATTAATAGGATTCTTTATCATGCATTACACGGCAGGAATGATTCTCAGTGTAGTATTCCAACTTGCACATGTGATGCCAAATACCGATATGCCAACTCCGAATGAAAATGGGGTTATGGAGCATACCTGGGCCATTCACCAACTTTATACAACCTCAAATTTCGCAATCAACAATAATCTTGTCAATTTCTTTACCGGGGGATTAAACCACCAGGTAGAACATCATATTTTCCCGCACATTTCTCATATTCACTACAAAAAGATTTCAGAAATCGTTAGAAAAACGACGAGAGAATTCAATCTTCCCTATAATGAATACAAGACAATGATCGGAGCCTTTATAGACCATTTTAAACAGCTCGACAAGTTGGGAAAACATCCAGAATTCGCATAAATCATAAATCATAAAGTTTTAAAATGTCACAACTATTATCCGACAGAATCAACAGTTTACCCGTGTCGCAAACTTTGGCTATGGCTGCCAAAGGAAGGGAATTAAGAGAACAAGGAAAAGACATCATCAGCCTTAGTTTGGGAGAGCCTGATTTCAATACACCAGATTTCATCAAAGAGGCTGCAATCCAAGCAATTAATGACAATTACAACTCCTATAGCCCTGTGAATGGGTATGCGGACCTGAGAGAGTCAATTTGCAGAAAATTCAAAAGAGACAACAACCTGGACTATAATATCAATCAGGTCGTTGTTTCAACCGGAGCAAAACAATCAATTGCAAACGTAGCAATGGTTTTACTTAATCCCGGAGATGAGGTCATCCTTCCGGCTCCTTACTGGGTTAGCTATTCAGCAATAAGCATACTTGCAGAAGCCAAATATGTTGAAATTCCTACGTCTATTGATACAGATTTTAAGATTACACCAGAGCAACTTGAAGCTGCGATAACGCCAAAAACCAAAATGATCTTCTTTAATTCACCGAACAACCCAAGTGGTACGGTATATACTGAGGAAGAGTACAGGGCCCTGGCCAAAGTTCTTGAAAAGCATCCGCAAATTTTTATTTTGTCTGACGAGATCTACGAACACATTAACTATGGTGCCCCAAATTTTAGTTTTGCAGCCATTGAAAGCATGTACGACCGAACAATTACTGTAAATGGCGTTGCCAAGGCCTTTGCTATGACTGGATGGCGTATTGGATACATAGGTGCTCCCGAATGGATCGCAAAAGCCTGTAATAAAATGCAGGGACAAATAACTTCAGGAGCCAACTGTATTGCTCAGCGTGCTACAATTACCGCTCTGGACGAACCGGTTTCGAGAATTCAGTATATGGTCGATGAGTTTAAGGTAAGAAGGGATTTAATTCTCGGTTTGTTGGGTGAGATCGAGGGAATAAAAACAAATGTTGCTCAAGGAGCGTTTTACGTGTTCCCGGATGTCTCTTACTATTTTGGAAAAACCATCGCCGGGACCAAAGTCGAAAACTCATCAGATTTTGCGATGCTCTTGCTTGAAAAAGCGAATGTGGCTACAGTTACCGGAGAAGCCTTTGGCGCCCCGAATTGTATACGTATAAGTTACGCCGCTTCTCAGGAAGAGTTAAAAGAAGCTGTTCGTAGGATTGCGGAACTTTTAGCTTAAGAAATCGTTTTTGAATGAGTTTCAGTTTTGAGTTCCCTACGAGATGGGCAGATTTTGACCCAAATAATCATATGCGGCATAGCGCTTATAACGACTATGCTGCCGAAGCAAGAGTCCGCTTGTTCAGTGCAAGCGGACTTTCGCTTGAAGAAATGAACAGGCTGAATGTTGGACCGGTACTTTTTCAGGAACATACCAATTTTTTAAAGGAAATTGGTATTGGCGAGACAATAAAAGTTGAGGTCCTTTTAAAAGGATGTTCGAAATCAGGAGAGAGATTCAAGTTTCTTCACAGAATCTATAGGGAAGATGGCAGTTTATCAGCTGAAATAGAAATTTATGCCGCATGGCTCGATCTTAAAAAAAGAAAACTCACCCTTCCTCCTGAAGGAATTTTTAAGGTACTTGATTCCATGACAAAAACTCCGGATTTTGAGACCATCAAAATCTCAAAAGATCGAAAGAAAAAGTAATTCGGAAGAGATCACTATTCTTCCACCTCGATGTTATTCAGGCTAAAAAATGCTCCTTTATTTTCCTTTCTCTCCATAGATTGACTCACAATGAGATAGGCTACGGCATTGAGGTTTCTCAACTCGCATATTTGCGGAGACAGTTTTGATTTTTCGTAAGCCTTTTCAGTATCCTGATAAAGATAGTTCAAATGATCTATGGCCTTTTCCAAACGTTCATTCGACCTGACGATGGCAACCAGATCCGTCATGATGTTCTGTATGGTTTTTCTATTGTGAGAAATCAAAACATTCTCCTTAGGCACCATGGTACCTTCTTCATTCCATTCAGGAATCCTGGGAATCAATTCCGACCCAAATTGAGACCTGTTTTTTATGATTTCTTCTGCAATATTATTCCCGTACACCAAGGCTTCAAGAAGGGAATTTGAAGCCAGCCTGTTCGCCCCGTGAAGTCCAGTTCTGGAGCATTCCCCGCATGCAAACAAGTTTCTTATGGAACTTTGCCCTGACTTATCTACCTCAATTCCACCCATAAGATAATGAGCAGCCGGCACAACAGGGATCCACTGACTTTCCGGATTGATTCCAAGACTCTGGCACTTTTCAAATATATTTGGAAAATGCTTTTTGAATTCAGGCATGTCCAAATGGGTACAATCTAAATATACATGAGGATCTCCTGTAAAAATCAGTTCAGAATTTATGGCTCTGGATACAATATCCCTTGGTGCGAGTTCTGCTCTTTCATCAACATCAAGCATAAAACGATCCCCCGCCTTGTTTCTTAAGTAGGCACCGAAGCCACGGACAGCTTCTGAAATCAGGAAAGACGGACTTTGGCCCGGCTGATACAGCGAAGTAGGGTGAAACTGAACAAACTCCATCTCAGAAATTTTTGCCTTCGCCCTGTAGGCCATGGCAATACCATCCCCTGTTGCAATCACAGGATTGGTAGTTGCGGCATAAACCTGCCCTATACCTCCTGTAGCCAACACAATCGAGTTAGCAAGATAGGTGTCTATTTTGTTCGTTTTTTGATTGAGTATATAAGCCCCATAACAAGAAATAGCTCCCTTCGGGTCCTTTCCTTCGATATGGTGGTCAGTGATGAGGTCAATTGCAAAATGATAAGGCAATACCTGAATATTCTTCAGCTTTTCTACTTGTTCAAGCAGTGTTTTTTCCACCTCCCAGCCCGTAATATCCTTATAATGAAGAATCCTGTTTGCTGAATGCCCTCCTTCTTTTCCCAGATCGATTTGTCCTTCTTTATTCTGGTCAAAATCAGTACCCCATTCAATGAGTTGTTTCATACAATCAGGGGCTTCCTCAACGACCATCCGGACGACTTCACGATCACTCATGAAATCTCCGGCAACCATAGTGTCTTTGATATGATCTTCAAATGAATCCAATTTGTCCCATACTGCGGCTATACCTCCCTGCGCATATTTGGTATTTGATTCACTTTCTTCAGCTTTTGTGGCAACAATAATTCTTTTATCGGGCATCGCGGCTGCTGATTTAATCGCAATGGATAATCCTGCTACACCGGATCCCAAGATCAAAATATCCGAATTAATAATGCTCATTCTATCTGGAGGAAATTTCTAACATTCTTTGAATAGGTATCAGCGCCTTTTTCTGAATTTCCTCAGGAACATGAATTTCAGGAAGTTCATATTCCATACATAAATACAGCTTCTTCATCGTGTTCATTTTCATATACGGACATTCACTGCAGGCACAGGTATTATCTTCAACAGCAGGTGCAGGATATAATTTTTTATCCGGTACTTCTTTTTGCATTTCGTGAAGGATTCCTGCCTCTGTAGCTACAATAAATTCTTTTGAAGGA
>CP070731.1:2264508-2273915 GCA_020347545.1 Flavobacteriaceae bacterium
CTCCCTGATGAAGAATTAAGTATCCGGGTAAGAGGTGTAGCAACATCAACGAGCAATACCTCCATGGATGTCACAGTAAACAATCAGGCCCTGATGTCATTGAGCTATACGGCTGTTTCAAACAACAACATCACAAAAGCTTCTTCAGATGACAGAAGAGCCTTTAAAGCCATAAACAGCGATCAGATCGAGATTGGCATCAATTATAACAATTCGGGAAATCCTTCATCAAGAGCTTATCTGGATTTCATTGAAGTTATCGGAAAATGTGAACTCGTTGCTAGGGGACGTCAATTCACATTTCGAAATTCAGAAGCTTCTGATCCGGGAAGCATCTTTGAGTATATCGTATCAGACGCCTCAAATGTATCTCAGGTCTGGGATCTGAGCGACCCGTTAAATCCCAAGAATATCGAAAATCAGGATTCTGGGAACAATTTTATGTTCAAAACAGAGGGACATAAGGGTTATTTCGTTGTCCATGGAACGGAAGATTATTACGCTCCGGAAGTAATTGATAACAATGCAGTTCCCAATCAGAATCTTCATGGTCTCAAGGATTTGGATTATATCGTGATCGCTCCCGAATATCTCAAATCTGAAGCTGAAAGACTCACAGCGTATCACAGCGAGGTATCAGGTTTTAATGCCCTCGTTGTTGATTTAAATGAGATTTACAATGAATTCGGATCCGGTTCCCCAGATTTGACCGCAATTCGTGATTTCATTCGCTTTTTATATCTGAATGCTTCTAGTAATGAGGACAGGATCAGGTATGTTTGCCTTTTCGGAGATGCTTCATTTGATTTTAAGGACAGAATAACTGACAATAATAATATTGTACCGGCATTTCAATCTTATGAGAGTTTCAATCTGGCGACTGCTTATGTGACTGATGATTATTTTGGCATGATGGATCCGACAGAAGGCGAACTCAGGAGTTCAGATATACAGGATGTTGCAATGGGAAGGTTTCCTGTATCCACTCTAAAGGAAGCGAGAGATCTTGTAGACAAAACCCTAAGCTATTACGCCACGGAATCACTCGGGAACTGGAGGAACAAATTGACCTTTATAGCCGATGACCCGGATAACTCCGGTGAGTTTGTTCTTCAAAAGGCACTGGATCTGATTACGGAAGAAATAGAAGAAAAAAAACCATCCTTTAATATAAAAAAGATTTATGCAGATGCCCATCAGCAGGAATCAACTGCGGGCGGCGAAAGATATCCAACGGTGAATGAAGCAATAAATAATACCTTTGAAACAGGAACTCTTATGATCGATTACTTCGGACATGGAGGAGTTAACGGCTGGGCGGAAGAAAGAATTTTGGAAGTGCCTCAAATTCAAAGTTGGAATAATTCCGAAACGCTTCCCCTGTTGATAACCGTGACCTGTGAATTCGCCAGGTTTGATAATCCCATAAGGCCAACCGCAGGCGAATACACCTTATGGAATCCACGCGGTGGCGCCTCACACCTGATCTCAACGACCCGCGAAATTTTTATCAGTGTTGGAGAGGTTTTTAACCGCAACCTGATCAAAAACCTACTTGGTTTTGAAGGTCAGGATTACAGTATCTCAGAGGCCTTGATGTACACCAAACACGAATCCTTTACTTCCCAGCGTTTTTTTGTGTATAGTTTTGGTGATCCGGCAATGAAAATGGCTCAGGTAAAACCTAACATCGAGATAACAAAAATGAACGGTATAGATCTTAGTGAGAAACGGGATACTTTAAAAGCCCTTTCGAGAATTCAGATCGAGGGAAGAGTTACAGATGAAAACAATCAACCTTTAAATGACTTTAACGGAACCCTGAGCGCCACTATTTATGACAAACCCCTGAACAAAACCACCCTTGACAACGATAATCTTGGAAAAAAGATGCCATTCACTGCCATCGAGAGCAAAATATTCAGTGGCCGGTCCTCAGTAAATAGCGGGAAGTTTGTGCTTGATTTTATCGTACCCAAAGATATTCGAATCGCCTATGGCAATGCCAAGATAAGCTTGTACTCGGAAAATAATTTTTCCGACCGAAACGGTGCTGACCTGAGCATTACTATTGGAGGAATTGATGAAAATGCACCCGAAGATTCTCAGGGACCCGACATCAGGCTTTTTATGAATGACGAATCCTTCGTGGACGGTGGTAATACCAGCGAGTCTCCGGTCCTTTACGCCATTCTTGAGGATGAATCAGGAATCAATACTTCAATAACTGCTGTCGACCACGATATTATTGCGATCCTGGATGATGACAATAATAATCCGTATGTGCTGAATGACTATTATGAAACGGAGTTGGACAACTTTCAAAAAGGTAAAGTAAAGTTCCCTTTCAGAGATTTAGAACCCGGATTGCACACAATTAAATTTAAATGTTGGGATACATACAATAATCCATCAGAATCAACGTTAAGTTTTATTGTAGTCAATGACAATGACTTAATATTAAGTAATGTATTGAATTATCCGAATCCGTTCATTAATTATACCGAATTTTGGTTTAATCACAACAAACCAAACGAACCTTTAGACGTTCAGGTACAAATTTTTACGGTTTCAGGTAAACTCATAAAAACCCTTCACCGATCTGTGCAATCAGACGGACTTCTCTCCAGAGATTTATCCTGGGATGGTCTTGATGATTTCGGCAACAAAATTGGTAAGGGCGTTTATGTATACAAGCTTCATGTTAGATCTCAAATCACGACGGCGCAAGCCGAAAAATTTGAAAAACTTGTCATTTTACAATAACAATTTAGATCTAAATCCCTAAAATCAAAATCATTAGATGAAAAAAATTAGTCTAATTGCCATCGCCACTTTTCTAGGACTATTCAGTTCTTACGCTCAAGACGACGTAAATCCAATTACAACTGCAGCCCCATTTTTATTGATAGCCCCTGATGCTCGTGCCGGAGGACTGGCTGATATGGGAGGTGCTACCTCTGCGGATGCAAGTTCACTGCATTACAATGCAGCCAAATATGCATTTTCAGAATCACAGTGGCAAATAGGACTTAATTATACCCCCTGGCTTCGTAACCTGACAAATGATGTGAGTTTAACGAGTCTTTTTGTATCCAACAAAATAAATGAAAGAAGCGCATGGGCGACGAGCCTTACCTATTTTTCACTGGGATCCATAGAATTAACAGATGGTTCAGGAATTTCCCTGGGATCCGAAAACCCAAACGAATTTGCCATTGATGGAGCTTATTCACTAAAGCTTAGTGAAGTAATTTCCATGGCGGTTGGTTTGCGTTTTATTCATTCCGATCTGGCCGTTAGGGTTGATAATTCAGAAATTCAAACCGTCAACACATTTGCGGTTGACGTTTCCATGTTTTACCAAAGTGAGGAGAAAAATTACAACAATTTTAATGGAAGATGGAGAGCCGGTGTGAATATATCGAACATTGGGCCAAAAGTAGAGCTGGTTCTGGGAGGTGATGAGAGTTTTATCCCAACCAATTTAAAGATGGCAGGTGGATTTGATTTTATCCTGGATAACTCAAATACGATTACCGCCAACCTGGAATTGAACAAGTTATTGGTTCCTACCCCACCGATTCGTGACAATGCCACGGGAGAAATCATTGCGGGAAGAGATGACAATGTGAATTTTCTTACAGGTATGGTGCAATCCTGGTATGATGCCCCAAGAGGATTTGAGGAGGAAATGGAAGAATTTATCTGGGCGGTCAGCGGGGAATATCTCTACAATGAGGTATTTTCTGTAAGGGCAGGATATTTTCACGAATCTGCCAACAAGGGGAACCGACAGTTCTTCACACTTGGAACAGGATTCAAGTTTCGAAGTACTACGCTTGATGTTTCTTATTTGATCAATGCTTCTGACGTCAATAATCCTTTGGAAAGTACCTTGAGATTTTCATTGACAATAAACCTGGGTGATTCCTACGCTTATTTCTAGAAAATCATTTATACGTATGTCTTTTTTTGGCGCCTAATCAGTTTACTTGAATTTTAGGCCTGAATAAGCTATATTTATTGAAACTAATTTGGCTACCCAAAAAAAGCTATGCATGATCATAAAATAACAGCCGATTTCACGATCTTCGAAAGTGCGGATGAACTGTCTTCAATTCAGAAAGAACTATTGCTTAAAGCGATTGAAATAAGGGATCAAGCCTATGCACCCTATTCTCAGTTTAGTGTGGGTGCTGCTGTTTTGATGCAAAATGGTGAAATCTTTACAGGCAACAATCAGGAAAATGCAGCCTACCCCTCGGGAATTTGTGCTGAAAGAGTAGCTATTTGGACGGCAATGGCCTCCCTTCCCAATGGAAGGATAAAGAAGCTATTTATTTCAGCAAAGTCAAATAAAACAGTGGTTGACCGTCCCGTAGCGCCATGCGGAGCATGCAGGCAAGCCATTGCGGAGTATGAAACCAAGCAAAAAGAGAATATAGAAATTTTCTTTACAGGGGAAAAAGGTAAAATCGTTAAATCAAACTCGATAAAAGACCTGTTGCCCTGGATGTTTGATAATTCCATGTTATCCTGATGAGCGATATAGAATCAAGAGAAGATCTGTTAGCTATAGTTACCGATTTTTATGGGTTTCTTTTCCAAAGCAAGGTGCTTCACCACTTTTTTTTGAAGTTCAAAGATTCGGATTCCTTGGATGCACATTTGCAAACTCTTGTCGATTTTTGGGATAATACCCTTTTCTATTCGGGCACATATACTAAAAACGCAATGAGACCCCATTTCGCCATAAACGAAATCACTCTGATACAGCCGGAGCATTTTAAGGAATGGATCTTACTTTTTAATAAAGCAGTAGATGCCAAATTCAAGGGAGCAAATGCTGAAACCATAAAAAACAGAGCATTATCAATAGCAACAGTTATGGAATTAAAACTTTCACAGCTATAGTTTTTGAAAGTTTAGCCTGCATTTATTATGCATGCATAATATGTTTTCATATCTTTGAGGCAAAATAGCCTTTTTAAACCACATCAATATGGGCACCATCATAACAGGTACCGGCAGTTATATTCCAGATTTAGTAAAACCCAATGAACATTTTATGTCGAATGAGTTTTATGCGGATAACAAAGATCCTTTAACAGACAATAATGAAGTAATTATCAGAAAATTCAAGGATATAACCGGCATTGAGGAAAGAAGGTATTTATCTAAGGAGCTCAGCAGCAGTGATGCGGCAGCAATAGCTGGAAGAAAAGCAATAGATGCAGCCGGAATCGATCCTGAATCTATCGATCAGATCATTGTGGCCCATAATTTTGGAAACTTGTTACATGGATCAAACCAGTCCGATATGCTACCCAGTATTGGTTCCAAGGTGAAACATTTACTGGCAATTGACAATCCTAATTGTGTAGCTTATGACGTTATTTTCGGATGTCCGGGATGGGTTCAAGGAATGATTCAGGCAGATATTTTCATAAAAGCAGGAATGGCGCAAAGGTGCCTGGTGATCGGTTCTGAAACTCTTTCTCGAATCATAGACCCACATGACCGAGACTCCATGATCTATTCGGATGGTGCCGGAGCATGCCTCATAGAGAAAAATGAAGATCAAGACAAGGGAATCTTAAGTCACGCCAGTCAGACCTATACCACGGATGAATCGCATTATATCTATTTTGGAGAATCCAACAAGCCGGATAGTAACGGAAAAGCACGGTTTCTTAAAATGCACGGAAGAAAAATCTATGAATTTGCGCTGAATAAAGTCCCGGCTGCTATGAAGACGGTGCTGGACGAATCCGGGCTTCCAATAGAAAAAATCAAAAAAATTCTTATTCATCAGGCGAATGAAAAAATGGATGAGGCCATAATAAAAAGGTTTTATAGACTTTTTAAAAAGCCCGTACCCAAAGGAATTATGCCAATGAGTATCAATAAATTAGGAAATAGCTCAGTTGCTACTGTACCCACCTTGCTGGATCTTATTTTGCATGGGAACCTTGAAGATCATAAAATCGATAAAGGTGACGCTGTTATTCTTGCTTCAGTCGGAGCCGGAATGAATATTAACGCCATAATTTATCAGTTTTAAATTCCTTTTAATATGTTGCGTAGTTAAGGCGCAATTCGTAAAATTGCATAATGTTGAATTTTACAAACCCAAGCTATGCAACTAAGTGAAAATGCAAAAAAATATTTATTGGAGGCTTCCAAATGGGCAAATTTTATAGCCATTTTCGGATTTATCGTAATTGGCTTGCTGGTGATCATGTCTTTCTCGATAAGTGGTATCATGGCAACTTTGCCGGAAGGATCTCTAGGAGGTTTGTCTCCCAAATTCTTTTCCTTTTTCTACCTGATTGCAGCAGGTATCTATTTTATCCCGGTATTTTTTCTTTTTCAATTCGGACAAAAAACAAAGCAGGCAATTTTAGAAGATGACCACAATCTGCTGGCCTTTGGTCTAAAAAAACTAAAATCTCACTATAAATTCATAGGAATACTGTTCATTGTACTTACAGTGTTCTATTTGTTCCTAATTGTTTTTGGGGCATTTGGAGCGTTGTTCCTGGGCTGATTTAAGGCAACTGACTCAGGTCGAACCCCTGATCAGCTTCAAAAGGTTCTTCATTTTTTATGAACACTCTCGCGGCATGGGTTCCTTTTAAGATCATTTGGTCTCCCTTTACCGAAATCCAGCTTCCTTCACGCAAACCAATTACTGTTGTATCGTTAAAGCAGTGAAATTCTTTAATCCTGGTCTCTCTTGTTTCTCCCTTATGCCTGGAATCCGGATCGGGGTCCAGATAGTGCGGATTAATATTAAAAGGTATCAATCCTAAAGCTTTCAAAGAAAGCGGATGAACAATGGGCATATCGTTTGTTGTATTAACAGTTGGGCCAACGATATTACTCCCCGCGCTGGTACCCAGATAGGGAACCCCCTTACGAAGTACTTCGGCAAGTGGTTCAATCAGGTTTTTTTTCTGCAGCTCATTGATCAGAACAAAGGTATTGCCTCCTCCTGTAAAGATCCCTTCGGCCTCCTCTACTGCCTTGATCTGATCTTCGAATTCATGAAGCCCTTTCACCTCTATTTTCAGTTTTTCAAGTCCTTCTCTCACATGATCCGTATAAGCATCATAACTGATACCGCCAGGACGTGCAAAAGGAATAAACAACAAGGTTTGTATCCCTTGAAAGTGTTCTCGTAATTCCTCGAGCAAATATTCAAGAAAAGAACTTCCGTAAATTGTAGAGGTACTTGCAACAATAAGGTTTTTCATGTTGATTTTTCTACAAACTTAAGGAATAATGCGGTTTAACAAAAGATTATCATTCCCTGGGTTTTCTTTTAAGCTGTAGATTCGTTTCTTTGAAAGATGAATCGGGCACCACTTCTGTTCTTTTTACTTCTTTGCTTTTTGGCCACAGGCCAGGAGAACAGAGAAATCATCTCAGGAAAGGTATTGAACGATACTATTCCGCTCGAAAATGTCCATATTATCAATAAGAATTCTCGTAAAGGAACAATAACGAACAGGCTGGGCGGGTTTAAAATTTCAGCAGCCGTAAATGATACCTTGATCATTTCAGACATACAGTTTGAAAAAAGAATCATCCTGGTCAATCAGGGCCATCTTCTCGATAAATTTATAATGATAAACCTACTTGAACTCACCAACGAACTGGATGAGGTAATTGTCAAACAATACGAAGATATGTCAGAAGAACTTGGACTTCCCAATGCGGGCAAAAAACCTTTGAATAAGCTGGAGCGCAACCTCAACCATTACAGTCAGAAAAGTACCGCTGTTGTCATCTTACAAGCCCTTCTCTTCAAACCAGGCGGCATTGACGATGTCTACAACATCGTATCGGGTAACAGAAAAAGAGACAGGAAATTAAAAGCACTGATCGAGCAGGATAAGGAGGATGCACGAAATCTAAGTTTTTCAAAGAAGCTGCGGGAACAATTTCAGGATGACTTTTTTATTAAATCCGTAAAGATCCAGAAAGAACATATCAATACTTATATCAATTTTTGTATCCCCTTGGGAATAATCAACTTGTATGACAAGGGAAGAATGATCGAAGTAATAGATATCCTTCTCAAAAACAAAGAACCCTATTTTGAATCCCTAAATACGATTGAGGAGTATTGATCGAGTCGGTTAACTCCTGTGCTCAGGTACCGAGATACTTCCAAAGGTACTTGCTCGCAAGGCTTCTGTAGGGATCCCACACCGAGGCAATCTCTTTCATTTTTAATTTCAATTCTTTCTTTTCGAGTTCCAGTCCATAAAGCTTTTTCATCGCATTCTGTATCCCGAGATCATCAACGGGAAAAACATTAGGACGATCCATGGGAAACATCAGGATCATCTGGACTGTCCATCGTCCCACTCCTTTGATCTGGCTCAGATAGTCAATTATTTCTTCATCTTGTTTTTGCTCGAGATACTCAAAACTCATGTCATTCTTCAAACTGAATTCGGCAACGTTTTTAACATAATTCGCCTTGCTATTGGATAATCCGATTCCACGTAGCACTTCATGTTCTTTGCTCAACAAACTTTCAGCCTCGGGATAGCCATCAACAAAAAGTCCTGTAAAGCGACTCCAGATAACCTTGACAACCTTTGTTGATAATTGTTGAGAAACAATCGATGCAAGAAGTGAATGATATATATCAATATCCGGTTCGGGCTTTATTTGAATATCCAACTGCTTGATCGTCTCGAACAACAATTTGTCGCGCTTGTAATGTTGAATTATTTCTTCCGGTGAGATCAACTATACTTTGAAAATTATTAATTATACTAAATGTCTGCTTACCTTTGCAAAAACTAAATTAATAAATTTAAAACTATGCGTAAGTATTTTTTTCTGATAGCATTTCTAACCTTGCCCTTATTTTCGTTTACAATTCACAAACACTATGTTAGTCTGACACAAATCGAATTCAAAGAAGAAAAAAAGGCCGTTCAAATTACAATGCGATGTTTCTTGGATGATATAGAAGATGCCGTGGAAATAAGAACAGGTGAAAAGCTTGAACTGGCATCGAAAAATGAGCATGAAAAAGCCGGGATTTATATGGAATCCTACCTTAGAAACAAATTCAATATTTGGATCAATGGAGAACAAAAGGATTATAATTATCTTGGAAAGGAATATGAGGATAATGAGGTTTTCTTTTATCTGGAATTGGAAAACATAACAGACATCAGTTCTATTTCGGTACAGAACAGTATTTTATTGGAAGCTTTTGAAGAGCAACAAAATATCGTAAAACTCAATATAAAAGGAGTTGATAAAACGTTTATCCTGGTCAGGGCAAATGATAAAGAAATGTTAAAATTTTAGGCTTTTTCTCTAATTTACAAGAATTGGTTAATTTCGAGCGAAATTTACAAAAAACACAAAAC
>CP070731.1:2274015-2281441 GCA_020347545.1 Flavobacteriaceae bacterium
ACAAATCATTATTGAGAGGATGACTGAGCCGCCCAGCCTAACGGAATTGGCCCATCAAATTAATCTCCCCTTGCAGCATCTGAAAGAAGGATTCAAACATATTTACGGAGAAACCGTGTTTGCGTATTTATTAAATTATAAGATGGAATATGCCCGAAAATTACTTTCAACGAGAAAGTATAATATCTCCGAAGTTAGTTTTGAAGTTGGGTACAGTACTCCCAGCCATTTCATTGCGGCTTTTAAAAAGAAGTTTGGTGCTACTCCTAAACGTTATATGAGCAGTCTTTAAGATTAAATGTTTCATTTTAGAAAATTCCCCAAGATTTTACTACCAAGTCTCAATCAAATTGATAATTTTGACCATTAAATTTCCTTTGCGATGTAAAGGATTTTTGTTGCCCAATAAAATGAATAAAAAGTTACTGTACATACTGATTTTCTTTACCTTGGGAACTCAGGCTCAAACAAAAGTTCAGGGATTTATTGTTGACAATACAGGAGCTTCTGTCCCTTTTGCCAATATTATTTTTAAAGGTTCTACTGAGGGTACGATTTCAGATGAGAATGGTAAGTTTTACCTTGAGTCTTCAAATGATTACAGAGAGCTGGAAGTTTCTTTTGTTGGTTTTGAGACAAAAACGGTAGCTGTTTCTGCTTCTAATTATGAACTAAAAATAGTATTGGATGAGGCAAGAGATCAGTTAAAAGAGGTAAGGGTTTATTCGGGTCGAATCAGAAAAAAGAATAATCCTGCAATTGATCTGTTGAAGAAGATCTGGGCTCAAAAAAGAAGAAATGGCTTGAATATGTACGATCGCTTCGAATTCGATCGTTATGAAAAAATCGAATTTGATCTGAACAACATCGACGAAAAACTTATGGAAAGAAAGGTTTTTGAGGGTATGGAGATGGTTTTTGATCAAATTGATACCTCCAAGATTACCGGAAAGGTGTTTTTGCCCATATTTATCAACGAGTCTGTTTATAAAACCTACGGAAAAAATATTTATCCCAGGAAAAATAACAGTATCATGATCGCCAATAAGAATTCGGGATATTCAGATAACCAGGCCTTGATTTCATTTTTGAAGCAGCTCTATGTAGATTTTGATATTTATGACAATTATCTATTATTCTTTGATAAAAAGTTTTCGAGCCCTCTGTCGAAACTGGGCCCTGATGTTTACAATTATGTACTTACGGACAGTGCCTATATTGACAATAAATGGTGTTATAATATCTTGTTTTATCCCAGACGAAAGAATGAATTGACCTTTAAAGGGGATTTCTGGGTAAGCGATACCACGTATGCTATCAAGGAAATTCAAATGTACGCCACAAAAAATGCCAATGTCAATTGGGTGAAGGATATTTATATTGAACAGGAATATGAGGTGTTGAACGATTCCGTGTTTCTCTTGAAAAGAGACTATATAATGACGGATTTTGCCTTAAATCAGAAGGATAAATCCAAAGGGGTCTACGGAAAGCGAACGACCTTATTCGATAATCATGTTTTTGACGTAAAGCGACCGGAAGAGTTTTATAAGGAGCAGATTCAGGATAACGAAGAAATGTATAATCAGCCTGATGATTTCTGGGAGAAGAACAGACAGGAGCAATTAACGGAAAACGAGATAGGTATTTATAAAATGCTGGATACCTTGCAGACAGTAAAAAGATTCCAGCAAATAAATACCATTGGTGAAATCCTGGCTTCAGGGTATTGGAATTTTACACATGGGTGGGATTTTGGCCCTGTTTTTTCCACAATAGGTTACAACGATATCGAAGGGCTAAGGCTCAAGGCAGGTGCGCGAACCTATTTCAGCCAGAATGATAAATGGCGCGTTAAAGGTTATCTTGCTTATGGATTTATGGATGCGAAATTCAAGTATGGAATTGAGGGTAAATATCTGTTCAATGGAAGGGACAGATGGGTTTTGTCTTTGGGAACCCGAAAGGATATAGAGCAGCTGGGGGTAAGCCTGACCACGGCAAATGAAGTCCTTGAACGAAGCTTTGCAACAACTTCGATTTTTACAAGGGGTGATAATTCGAAGCTTTCGAATATTGACTTGACCAATTTTAAAGTTAACGTGGAACCGGTTAAAAATCTGGAACTCCGTTTAGGTACAACTTATAAGACTCTTGAGTCTGCAGACCCTTCAAGATTTAATGTTGATTATTACGATGAGAGCGGTGAGATCCAGTCCAGTATAGAACAGGTTGATGTGAGTTTTGGGGTTCAGTATACGCCCAAAAGAAAAGCCTATGGCTTCGGAGTAGAGCGATCCGTGAGTAACAGCGGCAGGTTTCCCACGTTTTTTGTCAGTTATACAAGAGGTATAAAAGGTGTGTTTAATAGTGATTTTGATTACCATAAACTGCAATTTTATTATGAGCAGCCCATGCAATTAGGCTTATTTGGCCGCTTGACCTCAACCTTTGAAATAGGGAAAACCATTAATCCAGTTCCCTTGCAATTGCTAAATATTGTACCTGGTAACCAGACCTTTTTTACCTCGAGGAAGTTGTTTGACCTATTGGATTATTACGAATTTGTAACCGACGAATATGTTTCCCTGCACCTTGAACACAATTTTAATGGAAAGATATTTGCAAAAATCCCATGGATCAGGGATCTCCAATGGCGTGAGATTATTGGGGTTCGAGGGGTTGTTGGTGGAATTTCACAGGAGAACAGGGATATTAATGCTTCAGATATTATATATGTGGCGCCGGAAAACATCTATTGGGAATACCATTTTGGCATAGGGAATATCTTTAAGCTCCTCCGTGTCGACTTTGAATACAGAGGCAGTTATAGGGATAGACCGGGAGCCACAAATTTTGCTGTTAAAATAGGGTTAGGCTTCTATTTCTAGATTAGTTTTCCAAAAATATTGAATGTTTCCCAGGTAATTTGCCTGTGATCTTGGGTAAATTTTTCCTCTACAAATTTGCCTGCGATCTTGGGTAGATTTTTCCTCAACGAATATACCAGGTAAAGGACAGATGATTAAAAATCAAAATACCAGTTAAAAAGGCTTGACTTTAATCCAATGGTAAACCAGGTGGTGTTGTTTTCTGAAATCACATCCCCTGATTGGTCGGGCGAGAAATTCCTAAAGGTTACCCCTCCGAAAATCTGAAGATTTGTAACAGGGTTCAAAACATAACCTCCCTGAAAATCTGCAATGAATATATTTGTGGAGTTACCCTGGCCAACTTCATTCCCTTCATCTGAAACTCTTTCATCATAGGACCTCCAGATGTCACCACCGTAACTAATATCTGAATCTTCGAAATCAAAACCTTTTTTACCAGCGATCAGTTTGGCATTTCCAAACCAGCGTTCTTTTGAATAACGCGCAATTCCTATCACCTCATAGAAGTTTCCCCCCCATAGGTGAGCAAGAGGCTGGTTATAATGACCTGAGTTTAATTTCGTATCTCCATGGGCATAAGTATAGGGCCTTACCCAGTTAAACTCGCCCTGAAGCATTAATCCGTCAACTTTGAAGGCGTTGTAATACTTTCCTCCCAACTGAAAGGCAAATTTATTACCCCAATAACCGGTTCCGTCAAATACTCTGCTGGTTGTCATCTCATCGATTAAAAACTGAGTATAAACCGATATGTTGTCTTTAACCCTGTACTTCATATTGAGGCCAATATTGGCATTACCCGATCTGGAACCCCTGTTAAATTCAACAGCTCTATAAAATATGATAGGGTTAAAAAATGAGATATCAAATCCATTTGGACTACTTTCTTCGTTGGTTATCACCGACTCGAATAATCCTATATTAAATCTTTTGGTAACATTCCAGCTCAAATGATGCATGGCCACATATTTTCTAAAATTTGAATCATTGGTTACAGCCGAAGGTCGTACGTCATCCATCCACATCCAGAGGTTGGTGTATTTGATCTTCCAAAAGGTAGTACTTATCTTTAAAAACGGGTAAGGGGAAGCAACATCCGATAAGAAAAAAGAACGATACCCGTCTCCAATAAAATTCTTTCCATTACCAAACTGAAAATTAAAAAACTTGCTCGGAGTGAAACTTAAATAGGCCTCTGCTACCGGGTAATCAAAGGAATCTTCTTTAAATTTCTTGGCCCTGCCTCGGCCAGGTACTACTCCATAACTTTCCGGAGGAGTTCTTACCTTGGCATAATCATTCACATAATCAGCAAATCTTCCCTGACTTTCATAAAAAGAAGTTGAAAAACTCAATTTTTTACCGATTGAACCCTGAATTTGAAGACCTCTTGTATTGTTGTAGGTGTAGTCAACGTCAGAGTTGTCTTTACCAACCTGAAGGTCAAATACCGGATTCAAAGTAAACCAGAAATCCTTTCCTTTAACCAGGGCAAGGTGTTCATTGTGTAATTTTCTTCCTCCCCAGGTTTCCCTTTTTTTCAACATTTTCGTCCGTTTGGTTTCCAGGTCGATATAGGGTTTTACTTCGTTAAATAAATAGGGCTTTGAAGAAGTATGGGTGTTTTCACTTTTGTTCAGATGATAAATGATATCATCATATTCCTGGTGCACAAAGGGAATGTTCAATTCACTCTGAAATTCCGGGAAGAGTGTGTTTTCAAGATTTGGAATTTCTTGCTCTATTTCTTTTTTCTCTTCAACTACCACTACTTTTTTTGTGTTGTCGCTTAAAGGAATGGAAATTGGGAATTGATAGCGTTCGTCAACTGCTCTACCGTTAAAAGTAGCAGGCTGAATTTTTGGAAGCGTTTGAAACACTCGTTTCACCTCATCTTCGAGTTCAGGATAAACAGAATTTACATAAAGGACTTCAAATACACCTTCTTTATTCACCAGAAAAATTGCATTCACTGTTCCTTTAAAACCTTCCTTCTCAACATTCTCAGGAACTTTAAACTCATTGATTACATCAGTTTTCAACTTTTCACTAAAACAAGCATCCAGTTCGTCGATTTGAACCTCTTCACATCCATTATAAACAGGAGGTTTAGACAATTGCGCCTGAACTGAAAAAGA
This sequence comes from Flavobacteriaceae bacterium, assembly GCA_020347545.1. Lineage (GTDB taxonomy): Bacteria > Bacteroidota > Bacteroidia > Flavobacteriales > Flavobacteriaceae > Lutimonas. The sequence continues at coordinate 2,279,048 of CP070731.1, forward strand.
AGTGATGATCAAAAAAGAAAAAAGTAAAATAATATTTTTCATAAAAAAAGCTACAATGGAACAATGCCGTGTTGGGTACTTAATTAACGTTGCAAATCTAATTTATTTTATGAACAAGGTCATTTTTTAATTCATATTTTTCATTGCTTTCAGGACAGGTGGCAAATCCTTTTTCGTCAAAAATCAATCGATGACCGTATTCGCTCATCCATCCTATCTGTTTTGAAGGATTTCCAACAACCAAGGCGTAGGGTTTTACTTCTTTAACAACAACCGCTCCTGCTCCGATAAAGGCATATTTTCCAATATCATTTCCGCAAACAATGGTAGCGTTGGCACCAATACTTGCCCCTTTTCGAACGGTTGTTTTCATGTACTCGCTTTTTCTGTTCACTGCACTTCTTGGATTCATCACATTTGTAAAAACCATTGAAGGCCCCAGAAAAACATCATCTTCACAATTAACACCTGTATAAATGGAAACATTATTTTGTACTTTAACATTGTTCCCTAAATGTACATCAGGAGAAACCACCACGTTTTGTCCTATATTACAATTCTCTCCAAGGCTGCAATTCGACATGATATGGCTGAAATGCCATATTTTAGTTCCTTTTCCAATTCTACATGGCTGGTCAATTACTGCCGTTTCATGAGCGAAATAATCTTCATTTTCCTTTTTCATAAGTTTTTGTAATTAAATTTTTGTAGGATGCCAGGTGGTTTTTATCTCAAGCGATTTCTCGATGAAATATGGGCTTTGATTGTTCTCGTTGGACCAGTCCTTCTTTTTATAAACTACAATCCGTTTTAAATTCTCGCTGGCCAGTTCACTCAGGTTTTTGATCTCTTCTTCATCAGTACCACTGTAGAGGATGGCGTTTACATCCATATGTGAAGACATATGAGAAATCAACTCACTTCTGTCTCCGGTCAAAATATTGATGACACCTCCGGGCACATCCGACGAGTTTAAGACCTCAGCAAAAGAAATGGCGCTCAAGGGATTTGATCGACTTGCCAATACAACTACCGTATTTCCTCCAACTATCGCGGGAGCAATAACAGATATCAAACCGAGTAAGCCCTGCTCCTCGGGAGCAATTACAGCCAATACTCCCATGGGTTCTGTGCAGGAAAAATTGAAATGAGCACTGGATACCGGGTTGACACTGCTGAAAATCTGTTGAAATTTATCACTCCATCCGGCATAATATACCAGTCGGTCAATAGATTGTTCTACCTCTTCTCTTGCCTTTTTTGCACTTTGTCCCTGTATCTTCAGTTCCTCGACAAATTGCTCTCTTCTCCCTTCGAGCATTTCAGCAATTCTATATAAGATCTGACCTTTATTGAGTGCAGTAGTTCCCGCCCAGGAACTTTGTGCTTTTCTTGCCGCTACCACTGCATTTCGAAAGTCCTTTCTTGACGAAAGGCACATGTTTGCTATTAGTTTTGATTTTTTATTGTGAACCGGATAATACCTTCCGGACTCAGTTCGCGGAAATTTACCTCCTATGTATAATTTGTAGGTTTTATGGATGTCTAATCTGCTCATATTTATTGAAATTTTACATAAGGTTTTAAACCGTGAAGCCCGCCTTCCCGACCAAAGCCACTTTCTTTGTAACCGCCGAAGGGAGAGGTTGCATCAAACTTGTTATATGTGTTCGCCCAAACAACACCGGCTCTAAGTTTTTGACTTAAATAGAATATTTTTGACCCTTTTTCTGTCCAGACTCCTGCCGACAAACCAAAAGGGGTGTTATTCGCCTTTTCAATCACCTCGTCAATCGTTCTAAATGTTTGAATGGCCAGTACGGGCCCGAAAATTTCTTCCTGAACAATTCTGTGAGACTGTGAAACATTGACAAAAAGGGTAGGAGCACACCAGTTTCCTTTTGCGGGAATATCACATTGGACCTGATGGATTTCTCCTCCTTCCTCTAAACCAATTTTAATATAATTTTCAATCGTTTTTAACTGTTTTTCAGAATTCACGGCTCCTATATCCGTATTCTTATCCAGAGGATCTCCGAGAATAAGGGTACTCATGCGGCTCTTTAATTTTTCAAGAACATCTGTGGCAACAGATTCCTGAACGAACAAACGTGATCCGGCACAGCAAACATGTCCCTGATTAAAAAATATGGCGTTAATGATCCCTTCCACGGCCTGATCAATTGCGGCATCATCAAAAATAATGTTAGCTCCCTTGCCTCCTAATTCAAGTGTCAGTTTTTTTGAGGTACCGGCGATGGCCTTCTGAATGTATTTTCCAACAGTCGTTGATCCGGTAAACGCGATTTTATCAATTTTTGAGTGATTCACAATCGCAGCTCCTGTTTCACCTGCACCCGTTAGAATATTCACAACGCCCTTGGGCAGCCCACT
>CP070731.1:2281541-2289211 GCA_020347545.1 Flavobacteriaceae bacterium
ATAAAGCCAAACAGGAATACATAAATTAATATGATACAGCTGATCAGGGCGGTGATGTTGCGAACCACTTTTTTACTGAGCTTAAACCGGGACGAGTACAAACTGCCAAGACCAGAACACAGCAGCATAACACTGATCACGGCTGCCACGGCATAAATGGGATGTCCTAGAAACCGAACCAGGTGTTTGATCAGAACGATTTCGAGGAACATGTACCCCAACCCAAGGCCCGAAAAATAGAGTAGGACCCATGCCTTCGCCCCTCCGCTAAAGCCAAGTTTAAAAAGAGGCAGCATGATCAGCACAATTGCCAGTATAAAAACCTGTAACAGGGTTACCAGGACGATAAGGTATCCCAGTTCTAAGAAAGCTGCTCTTTCTCCTAGTTTTTCCCATTGGTCAGTGATATTTTTTAATTTGAGGAATTGAAAAAAATAGGGTCGGTCATCAGAGGGGATTTTTATATTGAAATCATTTGCTTCAATAAGCTGATCCCTCTCTGGCCCGAACATCCCTCTTATGAGTTCAAAGGTTTCTTCATTTTCAAAACTGTTATGGGCCTCTGTGGACTTAAAACCCGGAAGCAGCATAGGATCAAAACCATTCTGGTCACAAAATTCGATGACTTTATGGATATCAGTTTGATTCAATGCTGTTTTTTTAACCACATAGGAAAGGGTGGCCCAACTCCTGATTGCCGCCACATGTTGCAAAGGATCAGTTATTTCAAGCTGCTCCAGCAGGCCAGAGATCAAAGCGGCATTTTTTAGGGTGATTCTTGGGGGAAGATCGATATAGGAGGAAAATGCAATCATTCCTTCTGGACTTAATTTATGCCACATTTCTAACAAGGCCTCTGCGGTGAACAGGTTTTCTTCATGAAGGGCGTTGAGGCCCACTGAACCCCCAAAGGATCCTGATAAAGGAAACTGTATCAAATCAAAAGTTTGATCAGTTTGCTTGAGAAAGGACCTTGGCGTGGTATTGTAAAGACTTACTTCTTCTTTGAAATATAATGAGTCCGTTTGCCGGGCATAAGGGCCTTTGATCAATTCCGTTACACTTTCATTAGGTTCAACAGCATAAATACGAGAGGCTCCGTTTTCAATCGCATGCGCAACTTCAAAACCCGCGCCAGCATGAAAAATAAGAACCTCAGTTGGATTTTCCAGACCATAGGGCAGGGCCATGGTGGTGTAATTTAAAACACTGGCTTGTTGGGTCTGCGTTTTCTGAGGAAGGGCCGCAAACCAGTTACCATTATTAAAGACCACTTTGGAAGGGTTTATGGCTTCCGAATAGTTCAGGCTCAAACCGGGGGCATAGCGCTGCATAGGAGAGGCTACTACCTGAACCAGCCCGTAAGGACTGCTTGTTTCATACTCAATTTCGGCATCCGGAAGGTTCAAGGCATAGCTTATACTTTTAAACTGGGATGTCTTTATGTCAAAAGAACGGTATCCCTGAAAAATACAGCTCAATACCACCAAAACGCTATAGGCGATCAGTGGATAACGCTTTGATTTATTAATGATAAGCAGGCCCCCTATGACCGGTAACAAGGCGATGACCCAGGGAAGGTCCGCAGGGCCGAGATACCAGAGTAAAAGTACGCCAAGGGCTCCTCCAAACCCTGAACCAAACATATCAGCAAAATAGTAGGTTCCGATCTGTGCTACTTTTTTTACAAAAATGAGCCCGAGCGCCATGGAACCCATAAAAAAGGGCAGGAAAAATAAAAGATAACTTCCCAGTAACCTTCCAAACTGGGAGGGATCAACAAAGAGCAGGTAGGAATCAAACAGTAAAAAGTCCATTCGAGATACACGTACGGCAACACTCATGATCAGACCGCTGCTGATCATAAAAAAGGGTAGCATCCATTTGGATCGATCTAAAAAATAATTTCTGTAGAGTGAGAGCAAGGTTCCACTGGCACCGAAGCCCAACAGTGCAATGGAAATAACCATGTAGGCAAAATGATGCCATTGCACAATGGTAAAAAAATGCATCAGTTGAATCTCGTAAGCAACAATAGCTGCCGATAAAACGGCTACGGAAAGGGCCAGCTTGACCGTATTTTTATCGTATGTGAGTTTATCACTCATAGATGAGAAGTCAAGAATTAAATATTATTCCGATCTTCTGGTAAAAGGAACAAAACGCACAAACATAAGGTTCCTGGATTTTGTTTTACCTCCTTTTTTTGTTACCATTAGTAGTTGTTGTGTTGAAAATGGGGTGCCAACGGGAATGATCATCCGGCCGCCATCTTTTAACTGGGCGATAAGGGGTGGTGGCACAAATTCCGCTGCCGCGGTTACCACTATGGCATCAAACGGGCCTTTGCTTTCCCAACCGAAATAGCCGTCATCACTTTTGGTTATGACGTTGTTGTAACCAAGTTCCTTAAGTTGTTTTTTGGACCTCTGGTGAAGTTCGTCAATGATCTCAATGGTGTAAACACTGTCAACGATCCTGCTCAGTATCGCTGCCTGATATCCAGACCCTGTACCAATTTCAAGTACTTTAAAATCTTCTTTGGGTTTTATTGCCTCCGTCATAAACGCCACGATATAAGGCTGAGAAATGGTTTGTCCGTATCCAATAGGTAAGGGCCCATCTCGATAAGCCTGCGACCACAGTTCCTGAGGCACAAATAAATGTCGTGGAACTTCATACAGGGCCTTCAACGTGGCTTTATCCGTAACCCCTCTTGGCTTGATATCGTCCGCAATCATTCTTTCTCTTTCTTCCAGGTAGTCATTTTGAGAAGAGAGAATAAGAGGAGAGAATAATAGAAATACTATTAACAACCTAAACATCTTCATTTGCGTCTTCTAAGGTTTAGAATACCTTTAAAGTTACAACAATCAGCTATTAATTCAAAGTAATGAAGTGGGCGATTGCTTCTTAAAGTAATTAATCAAGGACATTAAAATTATTAAAAGGGCAATCAAAATCAAACTTATTCCGCTGCTGGGGTCATGATTAATGATTACTTTAAGGGTGGTTTGATACATAACGGGGAAAATAATGACCCAGAGCGATCCAAAAAGAATTCCCAGTATTAACAGAAGATTCGGCAGGAGCTTTTTGCTTAAACCCATCCTGAAATTTAGGGCCCTCCATTTTTTGAGTTGCAGGATTAGAATTACAAGGAGCACAAGCACCAAAATGGGAATACTTCTTATGAGGTAAAAAAAGGTTTTGGAATAGGACTTTGGCTCTTTGCCAACCAATATGTTTGAAATACCCGAAGCAATTTCAAAAGCCGTATCAACTCCTGAATTAATGGCCACAAAGATGGCCGTTTCGGTGTCAGGCTCAATAATCATACAGGTATTAAATCCTTCTGTTAGCCCTGTATGATATACAATCTTTTTATTTTCCCTGTTGCTGACGAACCATCCCTGACCATAATTTGAAGAGGGTTCGCTATTGGGTGTAAAAAGAGAATTGGAAAGTTTCTGATCAATGACCTTGCCTGAATCATTTAAATATCCCTTTAAATGCTCCCTCAAATAAATGGACATATCCTGGGCATTACTGGCTATGTGTCCTTCGGGGATCTGGTCTTTGTAATAAGATGATTCATAAGGAATAACGGGGTAATAAAGAAAATAATTATAGCTGTTGGGAAAACCTTTGCTCTCGGGATCAAGCACAGATCCTGAGGTATGGGCTAATCCTATGGGCTGAAGAATTTCTTTTTTTAGTACTTCACCGTATTGACTCCCGGAAACTTGCTCCACGATGAACCCAAGTAAACGGTAATTGATGTTCGAATATTGATATTCTTTTTGAAAAGATTCAAAAGACAGCTCAGACAACATGCTTTCCACTTCCTTTTGGGTCGATCCTGCACTGTCTTCCTTAATGGTAATTCTTCCCATTATGGAAGGTATACCCGAGGTTTGATGAAGTAAATCCTTAATACGGACTTTATCAGATTGGCTTTTATCTGCATATTCAAACCAGCTGAGATATTTAACCACAGGATCATCAATATTTAATAGTCCTTTTTGCTGAAGTTTTAAGATCAAAAGAGCCGTAAATGATTTACTGCACGACCCGATCAATAGCTGTTCCTTGCCGTTAATCTTTCCAAAATGTTCGAGATATAACGTGGAATCGATATCCGTTATGGACACCGCCACCCCTGGAAGGTTATAGGAATCTTTTACACCCAGCACATAATTTGTCACCTTTTCCGTATCTATTTTAGTCTGTGACCATACAGGGACAACTGAAATAAGAAAATAAAGCGTATATAACGATCGATGAAAAACTCGAATCAAAATTCGTATCAATTGAAGTGTAGTTTAAATTTCATCGCTAAAGATAATACAGACGAATCACATGCCAGTGATCGGATCGTAAAATAGTCGTATTACATCAGATTCAAATCAATTCTGTCTTTGTCTGAAACTTCAACCTCAATGATATTAAACTCCTGGTTATGCTCTAAATCATAGAGTACAAAGGGCATTTTTTTCTGTTTCGGATCCAGTTTCTGTAATTCCTTAATCAGGTCATTTATCGTTTTCATAGTTAAGCAATTATTGGTAAAGTATGATATAAAACGAATCAATGACCTACAATATTGTTTAAAACAAATTGAAATTCAAATATTTAAGTTGATAATATAGCTGGGAATCAGATTTTATCCATGAACAAGGTTAAGTTTTACCTGATGCTTAGACTGATCAAGTTTTCCGTTAACAAAGTACATTTTCATCATACGTTTGTACTTACCTTCAATTTCACCACGATACGTACAAGAAAATTGATCTTTTATGATTTTATAGGTAGATTCAGAAATATTGATCTTTCCGGGCTCAGAATTTGATTCCATGCGTGATGCAATATTGACCGTATCTCCCCAAATGTCATAGGCAAACTTTTTTGTGCCAACCACGCCCGCTACAACAGGACCGGTATTTATTCCTATACGTACATCAAATCGGGTTAGGTTATAAGGATCTGATATCTTAGATTCATGTACAAAGTCCTTGATATCAAAAGCCGCCATTAAAATACGGTGGGCGTGATCAGGGGAAGGAAAGGGGAGACCTCCGGCACACATATAGGCATCACCGATGGTTTTGATTTTTTCAAGGCCGTGTTTCTCCATGATCTCATCAAATTTTGAAAAATAAAAATCAATGCTTTCTACCAATTCCTCGGGAGATAATTCGCCTGAATGCAAGGTAAATGCCTTGAAATCAGTAAACATAACAGTTACGGCTTCAAAATGCTTGGCCTGAACTTTTCCAACTCTTTTGAGCTCCTCTGCGGTTTTTTCAGGAAGAATATTACACAGAAGGCTCTCTGACCGGTCTCTTTCTGCTTTAATGATAGTACTCGTTTTTTTTATAAAATGAGTTCGATGCAAAAGTCCTATAAGCAATAGCAGGATCAAAATGAGCGCAATGAAGCTGGAAATAACCAAAATTCTCTGATTATACTGTTTCGCGGTCATCAGGTCGAGCTCGGTCTGTTTTAATGAGAGCTCATGATTTAATTTTAGATTGGCTGCTTTGGATATATTCTCAAAACTAAGCGCATTGTTACGATAACTGTAATATTTTTTTAAGTACTCATTTGACTCCTTATAATCCTGGACATGCTCATAGAGAACCGATAATTTTAGGTTAGCATTGGCAATTTGTTCCTGCAAATTGTACTTTTCAGACAATTCCAGACTCCGTTTGGCATAAGAATAGGCTTTTTCCCATTCATTTTTTCGGAAATAAATATCAGACATGTAAGTCAGGTATACGGCAATGGGGTAATAGTCTTCAAATTGATCCAGTATGATAATCGCTTTATTGATATTGGCCTCAGCCAAATCGTCATGTCCAAGACTTGCTTGTATCATCCCGGTATTACCCATGCAATAGGCTTCTCCCAATTTAAACCCTTTGCGTTTAAATATTTCCCAACCTTCATTGGTTGCATCAGTTGCCAGGGAATACTTTTCCATTGTGATATAGAGATCTCCCAAATTGACCAGAGCGGTTCCGAGTTTTCCATAATCCTTCAGGGACCTGAAGAGTTCAATACTTTTTTTATAATAGGATTCGGCCTCAATAAAATTCTCCATAGTAGAGTAGGTCCCTGCAACGGCCGTCATTGTGCTGGCGACCCGTCTTTGATCTTTCAAGCGCCATGCGTATTTTTCAGCGCTCAAAAAAGATTGAATCGCCTCAACGCTGTTTCCAAGTTTTGTAAGTGCATTTCCCTTTTGCAGGTGTCCGGCATAAAGATATTCGAATATGGAATCCTCAGCGGCCTTCTGAATGATCAATTCAGCGTATTGCAATACTCGGAGGTAGTTGGTATCATATTCTGTGATATTAGTAAGTATTTCTAGCTCATTAGAGTTATTATAAGCCCCAGAGCGATATTGCAAAATCAAACTGTCAGCTTTTTTCTGATCTTGAGCGAATAAGAAATTTCCGATTAAGGAAAAGAGCACGAGGATTTTATAAATTTTCATTTTGACAGTAGGGATAATAACTAAGAACGTCATTTCCGAGACCCACTTCAAACCTCTTTAAATGATATTTTAGAATGCAAAAACTAAATCATCTTATTTTACTTTCGAAAATAGACATCTTTGAATTTTCTGTAAAATCATTTAGGATGAATGGTATCGTTTTCTTTCCAAATAGCATGAAATTTCTTTCAAATGAATTTTGTAAAGTATCTTTGTTTAAAATGAGTTGAATGGATCAATACGTAATTACAAGTCCCGACAAAGAAAGCACTGTGGTCGCAGATCTCGGAGAATTAGTGAGCTACAGCCATTTAGGCGAAGAATTGATCCATCAGAAAGGAGACAGGGGATGGAGAAACTCAGACACTGAGATGTTTCCTGTAATAGGCCCAACTGCTGACAATAATTTTAAGGTAATCACCTCTAGAGGGTATGCCTTACAGGACCAACATGGCCTACTGCGTGAAATGAGCTATCAGGCAGTAGATGTCCGGGAAGATGGAATTACCTTTGAGAAAATATATGAAAAAGGTACACATTTGAAGAATTCAAAATATCCGGAAAAATCAAGTGTTGATTATGTTTTTTGGCCCTTCGATTTCACCTTTCGCAAAAAATTTAAACTTACAGATGAGGCACTAATTGTTAGTTTTGAGATTGAAGCGGAAGAAGATATGCCTTATATGCTCGGTTATCATCCTGCGTTTAGATTATCGGGTGAAAATTCGGAATTCATCGAATACGGAAAGGATCGGATCAGGCTTCAGGAGGTACTGGATGTTGGATCTGTGGCGTATCAGGTAAAGAATGAAGATCAGATTCGACTTATCAAACAAAAGGGACAGCATATAGATATAAAAACAAAAGGGTTTGGAAATTTTATGCTCTGGACCGAAGTTCCCAATATGCTATGTATTGAACCTATAACGGCTTATCCTTATACCGGGCAAAAGGAACTGGGAAAAGAGTTGTTCTTGATTGCCGAAAAGGAAAAAGAAGCCCGTTTCGAGGTTGTTATTAAACCGATAAAAAACTAGGCTTATGATCAATTTATATTCATTTATTAAGGAATCTGATTCCTTCAGAAAACTTGAGGTGAATGATCTGCTTTTTGTTGAATATACCTGTATGCAGGAGGAAACCAAATTCGGGATTTGGTCTGACA
>CP070731.1:2289311-2303198 GCA_020347545.1 Flavobacteriaceae bacterium
TTTGAATTCGCACTAATCAAAAGAAGTTTTTTTATATTGCATAATCTATGAAGCCCCTGATAATTGCTATATGTTTTATGACGCAATGTTGCCTGTTTTCACAGCAAACCGGCATTAAATCTATAGATGGGACCTATGTTGCTCTTGAATATATATTGCAGGAATACATCAGAATACCTTCAGTAAGCGGGAATGAAAAAAAAGCTGGTGATTTTCTCAAGCAGATATGCCGTAACAACGACCTTCACATCACTGATTTTGGATCGGAAGACGGGCAATATAATTTTGCCGCCTCTGTTTTCCCGTTAAGCACCCAAAAACCCAACATTATATTTTTAAATCATATCGATGTTGTTCCTGAAAGTAAAAGTGAATTAAGAGAACCATTTAGCGGAAACATAGAAGATGGCGTTATTTACGGAAGGGGGACCATTGACAACAAAGGTGCCGCCATGATGCAACTCTATGGTATCATAAAAGCCATGAAGGATGAGAAGGTATTTAACAGCAACTACAATTTTACTTTTTTGGCTGTTTCCTGCGAAGAAACACAATGCGATGGTGGCGTGTCCTGGGTGCACAAGAATTATTTCTCTGTTTTGAATCCGGTAGCCGTATTAGGAGAAGGCCCGTCTGAACTGACCAGTTTAATGGAAGGTGAATTCAAGCAGCAGGTTTTTGGAATTTCTGTGGTACATAAAAAACCGCTTTGGCTGGAGTTAACCCTGGAACATGGAACCAACGGGCACGGCTCGATCACCCCCCTCACCTATGCGAATAAAGAATTGGTTGATGCCCTGCAACGTTTGACGCGCAAAAAGCCAAAAGCTGTTTACAACGACGTGAATGTCCAGTTTTTAAAAGATATGGCAGAACATCACAAAGGTGGAAAAAAAATTGTTCTGAGACATCCTAAGCTCTTTCGGCCGGCTCTTACTCCCCAGTTGAGAAAACATCCCGAATTATTTTCATTATTTACCAATACGATTACGTTAACCAATATCTACAGCAACAGTCAGTCTGTAAACAAAATTGCTTCAAAGGCCGGAGCTCAACTTGACTGCAGGTTACTGCCGGAAACCAACGAATACGAGTTTGTTGGAATGATCAGAAAAAGGCTTAAGAATGATAACATCAAAATCAAGGTTATCAAGAAAATGCCCTCCAATGAAATAAGCAGCTCAAACACGATATTTTATAAAAATCTTTCAGGGGCTATCCAGAGGAAATATCCACAGGCGAAGACCATCAGTATGATGATGCCCAATGTAAACGACCTGGGTTCTTTCAGAGCCAAAAGCATTCCGTCTTATGGAACCTTACCCATTATATTTGATACGGAAGAAGTGCGCAGTGTTCATGGAAAAGATGAACATTTGCATATTCATTCCCTTTACGATGGTGCAGATGTTTTTGAGAATTTTATAAAGAAGATGTCTCGAGAAGAAATTTAAACTTCGTGAACATCCCCCCTTTCTGGCTGACAGGGTTATCTTCAGGATACCCTTCGATTACCTTCCTCTCTTTTGCCTTTCCTGTTGTTCCTGTGCCTGCTTCATTGCGTCATCAAGACGTTGACGGAAAGCACTTTTTTTCTTTTCAGGACGTTTTTTGTTCTCCTGAATCTGTGCATGAATCTTGTCTTCATCCAGAATAAAGTGTTTGATCACAAGCATTATCGCAATGGTCAACAAGTTAGACACAAAGTAATACAAACTCAAACTACTGGCGTAACTGTTGAAAAAGAACATCATCATGATGGGTGAGAACCACATCATCATCTTCATCATTTTCTGCATATCCGGCATACCTTCCTGTTGAGGCTGTTGCATATTCATCTGCTGACTTTGGGTCATCTGCATGTAGAAGAAAATGGCAACGGATGCTAAAATGGGAAACAAACTCACGTGATCTCCGTAAAATGGGATCTTAAAAGGAAGCTGCAGTACTTCATCATAGGCTGAAAGGTCATCGGCCCATAAAAACCCATGCTGTCTGATATCTATATTTGCAGGGAAAAACCTGAAAAGTGCAAAGAAAACGGGCATTTGAATCAATGCCGGTATACACCCGCTTAAAGGATTTACACCTGCCTTACGCTGAAGGGCCATGGTTTCCTGCTGACGTTTCATGGCATTCTCCTTACCTTTCCATTTGTCATTAATCTCCTGCATTTCGGGCCTTAGGACCTTCATCTTTGCGCTTGAAAGGTAGGACTTGTACACTACCGGAGACATGATGATCCGAACCACTATGGTCATCAATATGATCACAATACCATAACTGCCAATGAACGAACTTAAAACGCTGAAAACAGGTATAAATACATATTTGTTGATCCATCGGAAAATACCCCAACCCAAACTAACAATACGATCCATTTGCTTGCCTTTATACTTGCTTAGCACAGCATAATCAACAGGGCCATAATACATGTTCATATTATAGGCAAGCTCCCCATTTTTCGCCTGTAAGGGAATAAGGGCGCGGTACTGCTTGGTATAAATGGTATCCGTATCCTCATTTTGGACAAGATTCTTTGAAATCAGTTTCGCAGACTCAAACTTATCTTCAGCCAAAAGAACTGAAGTAAAGAACTGTTGTTTAAAAGCGATCCAGTTCACGTCTTTGACATCTTCTTCATCTTCCTCGCTCATGGCATTCATATATTCAAAGGTGCCGTTTTCCAAATAGCGAAGGTCCGTATATTGATTTTCGTATTTAACACTTTTTTCTGTCCTAAAACTTTTCAACTGCCAATCCAGATTTACTGCCTGACTTGTATTGATCGCTGATTCCATTCCCTGTGTTCGAACTGCAAAATCCAGCATATAATCATCAGGTTTTAACTCATAACGATATTCCAGGTATTGATTTGAAGCAACTTTCAATTTCATTGACAAAACCTGATTGTCTCCGTTGGAGGTCAGGGTTGGCTCAAAATAAAGATCTTTGGTTTGAAGGTTTCTGTTGTCCTGTGTGGCAAACGAAAGATTAAAAGAAGCATTCTGATCTTTTATGACATACAGCGGAAGTTTGTTGAAAGTTTTGTAATTTTTCAATAACACCTCTGTGATCTGGCCCCCTTTGTTGGCCACTTTTATTTGCACAAGCTCATTTTCGATAATGGTTTCGGTATCTGTAGCTGAAGGCAGGCCTGCACTGTAAGCAAATATTCCCAGTCTGTTCCTGGCTGCTTCATAAGCCAGTGTGTCAGAAGGGTTAACCGGGGCCTGAGTAAATTCATCGGGTTGAGCCGTTTTGGTTGATTGCGATTCATTGCTCAACTGATTAATCGAGTCCTGAACCTGTTCTGCTCTCCGTTGCTCTATTTGCTCGGGAGTGGGCTGATTGGTATAAAAATAATATATCATGATCGCACCAAGCAGCACGAAACCTATCAAAGAATTAAGATCGAATTTTTTTTCTTCCATTGTTGTATATTTCTTCAAAAGGGATCTTTCTACATCAAATAAGTTCATTAAAATGACCCCTCACTTCTATTTTTAGAAATGTTCGGCAAATGTAGTAAAAACAAGGAAATTAAAATTTATAAACGCTGAGAAATTACAAACCGTCTACCCCCTTTCAAGTTTATCCTTGAAAATAAACATCAGAATTATAGGAATCGCCAGCAGAATAACGATCAAAAGATTATCCGACAAAATACTCGGGTAGAAAATAATGGCGAGAATATATCCTCCGATGGCACCACCGATATGGGCACTATGACCTATGTTTCCCCATTGTTTTTTCATCCCGAAAATTGAATACAAAAGGTATCCCACTCCAAAAATATAAGCTGGAATTGGTATTGGGATAAAGAATAAGTAAAGATTCATTCCTGGGTTCAGCATGATCGATGCATATACAATACCCATGACTGCCCCTGAAGCTCCAACCGCACTGTAATAAGGCTCTTTCTTATGAAAACTAAGTGCAAAGAGGTTTCCTGCCAGCAAGGAACCAAAATACACCGCCAGAAACTTGGGCACCCCAATGTATTTAATCACAGGGTCAGCAAAGAAATACAGCGTCAACATGTTAAAGAATAGGTGTGACTGATCCACATGTAAAAAGCCTGAGGCAAGGAGCCTAATCTTTTCACCTTTTACAATTGGCCCTATCTGAAACTTAAAACGTTCAAAAAAAATTCTGTCACTAAATCCTTTCAGGGAAACAACAACATTGGCGACAATGATAACGATAACGGCTGTATTCATGGACAATAAATTCGAGTATTGAATTGAAAACATTCAAATTTTCTGGTTACGAATTTATCAATTAAAAAGGAAATAGAAAGAGGCAGGCATTTTTTTTATGGTATGGAAATAAAAAATATCACGATATTTGAACTCAAATTGAAATGATGCAATTATTGGGATATATTCTGCTCTACCCGCCATTATGGCTGATTTCAATGCTTCCCATGCGAGTGCTGTTTGGGATCTCTGATTTCCTGTATCTGATTCTTTATTATATCGTAGGCTATAGAAAAAAAGTAGTTCGACATAATTTAGAGCTTTGTTTTCCGGAAAAATCTGCTGAAGAACGCCTTGTTCTGGAAAAAGAATCCTTCAAACATTTTGTTGATGTTTTTATGGAACTCATCAAATCTTTTACGATCTCAGAAAAAGAGATTTCAAAAAGACTTTCCATTACAAATCCTGAACTTCTGGATGAATATTACCAGCAAGGCAAAAGTGTTATTTTTCTTTCCGGCCATTATGCTAATTGGGAATGGGTTTCATTTATTGTTGAAAAAAGTCTGAGTTACAATATGAGCGTTGTTTATAAGAAGCTTAAAAACAAGTATTTTGACAGACTCATTAAACGGACTCGAAATAAATTTGGTGTGAATTTTGTCCCTACCAAGGATTTTTATCCTGAGATCCTGACCAATCTGAAAAATGGTAAAATTCAGGCCTATGGATTTCTTGCTGATCAAACCCCAAAATGGGAGAAGATCAAATACTGGGGTACTTTTATGGATATTGAGGTTCCTATTGTCATTGGACCTGAAACCATAGCCAGAAAACTGGACCTGCCTGTTTTCTATTTTCAGACTGAAAGAGTCAAACGGGGTGTATATCAGTCTACTTTTATACTGCTTGAAAACAATCCGAAATCGGCCCCACTCTATCGACTAACGGATAAATATGTGGCGGAAATGGAAAAACAAATTCGGAAAGCCCCGGAATTTTATTTTTGGACCCATAGAAGATTCAAGCACATGGGTAAGAAACCAAAACAGAGTTAGTATACTTTCCGTTTGAAATAGTTTTTGAGAAAATGCATGTCAGTATCAGTTTTTTACTTGATATTTGCGCCGCTATGCTGCAACTCATCGCTTATATTTTTGTCTATCCGTTTATCGTTTTGATCTCGATACTTCCTTTCAGGATATTATACCTTTTATCTGATGGGCTCTTTTTTATACTCTATCATGTTCTTGGGTATAGAAAAAAGGTGGTAATGAATAATTTAAAAATTGCTTTTCCGGACAAACCTGAAGCTGAGCTAAAGAAGATCAGAAAAGAATTTTTCCACCATTTCCTGGATATCTTTATGGAAATGATCAAGACTTTTAGTATATCCAATGAAGAAATCCTAAGAAGATTCAAACTTACCAATCCGGAGGAATTAAAAGAGTTTATGGACAAGCATGAGAATATTTTACTTATGAGCTCGCATTATGGCAACTTTGAGTGGTTGTTTAGTTTGAACCTGCGAGTGGAACACCATGGTTTTGCTGCCTATAAAAAGGTCAAGAACAAATATTTCAATGACTATATTGTTCGGTCAAGAAGTAAATTTAATACCACGCTGGTCCCAACAAAGCAATTGATCGAACAACTGGCTAAAAATGATGCCACAGGCGAAAGATATGTCTATGGAATGCTGGTAGATCAATCGCCAAAATTACACAAGGCCTATCACTGGTCCAATTTTTTCGGAGTCGAGGTCCCGGTCATTACGGGAACTGAAATGCTAGCCAAAAAATATGACTATGCCGTAATGTATATCGAGACCACTAAAATCAGAAGAGGCTTTTATGAGACCAAAATGGAGATTTTAAGTGAAAATCCAAGGGAAGTCCCTGACTTTGGCATCACAGACCTTTTCATGAAAAAACTGGAGGCTCATATAACCAGAGAGCCTTCTTATTACTTCTGGAGCCATAAAAGATTTAAGCATATGAGGCTTAATAAGGACCAAGAAAATTAAAATATCATTTGATGATCTTTAGGTTATCCGAAAAAAATCTAGTTTTGTCATCGTGTTATGATTCCTTGCTGTCACAAAAACCTTGAGTTTATTTTCAAAATAGCGATGCGTAAGTTTTGATCTGCCGTAGCCATTGTTGTAAAGTACATAAATAATTTGACCTGTTTTCCCCAGAACCATTTCTTCGCTAAACCTATCCCGTTCAATAAGTTTATCAAAATCTTCCGAACTCAAACTTCCAAATAGATTGATGTAATATAGTTTTTTAACATCTATGAAATAGGTTTGAAGATACTCAAGGTTCAAGGGAGAAAGAGCATTCTTCAAATCAGCCATTTTCATCACATTCTTTCCTGAAACATTAATTCCTCTAAGTAATGCAATGTAACTGTTCATATCAATTTCCTGTAAGAGAATACCTTATAAATCAAACCAGTGTTTTACCAGTTCCTTTTCACTCGGAGTAAACGATTTGTGAATAAATTCGTTGCTCTGAGCATCATAGGTATAGTCTTTTGACCATTCCTTAAAGTTCTCGGCAACTTCTTTGATGGCCATACAAATGAATCGCACTTCCTCATCCGTAGTTGTAGGATGTATGGACATTCTAATCCATCCCGGTCTTTCGATAAGGCATCCCTGCTCCATTTTCTCCATGAGTTCATGAGACTGATGCTGGTCTACATGAAGTAAGAAATGTCCGTAAGTTCCTGCACATGAGCACCCCCCTCGAGTCTGCACTCCAAAACGGTCATTAAGCAGTTTTACACCAAGATTATAATGCAGGTCATCAATATAAAATGAAAAAACCCCAAGCCTGTCCCTGTGTTGTTCAGCCAACATGTTTAGATTATCAATTGGTAAAAGTTTTTCAAAAACGATATCGATGATCTCCTTCTCTCTGTCATGAATATTTTGAGTACCCATCTCTTCCTTGAGTTGAACGGCAAGAGCAATCTTTATGGTTTGTAAAAAGCCAGGAGTCCCACCGTCTTCTCTTGTTTCAATATCATCAAGATACCTGTGTTCACCCCAAGGATTCGTCCAGTTTACGGTTCCGCCGCCTGGATTGTCGGGTATCATATTCTTATAAAGGGATTTGTTAAAGATCAGTACTCCTGAAGTTCCGGGACCTCCCAGGAACTTATGAGGTGAAAAAAATATGGCATCCAAAGAGGCTTCTTTGTCCTCAGGATGCATATCAATATGTACGTAAGGAGCTGAACAGGCAAAATCCACAAAACAAACTCCGTCATGCTGGTGCATGATCTTGGCAATACGATGGTAATCTGGTTGAATCCCTGTTACATTTGAACATGCTGTTACTGAAGCGATCTTCATTTCCTTGTGCTTGTACTGATCAAGTAAACGATTCAAATCTTCATAATCAACAAGGCCTTCTTTGTCACAATTAATGATCTCAACATCAGCAATGGTTTCCAGCCAGGAAGTCTGATTGGAATGATGCTCCATATGGGTAATAAAGACAACAGGTTTCTTCTCTTCGGGTATTGCATCAGAAAGTTCCCTTAAATTTTCAGAAACCTTTAAACCCAATATGCGTTGAAATTTATTGATCACTCCGGTCATTCCGGTCCCTTCTGCAATCAGTGCGCAATCTTCACTCGCATTTACATGACGTTTAATGATTTGCCTGGCTTCGTGATAGGCCAGGGTCATTGCTGATCCCGAAAAAGTAGTTTCCGTATGTGTGTTTGCCACAAATGGCCCAAACTCATTGAGCATTTTCTCCTCTATGGGCCGGTAGAGTCTTCCACTGGCCGTCCAGTCTGCATAAATCATCTTCTGTTCTCCATAAGGAGTTACGAAAGTTTCATTCAGTCCAATAATCTGTTGGCGAAACTTATCAAAATACTTCTCTAAACTCATCACCATATTAAATTAGAAGTTAAAGCCCGGCAATCTCTTTGATCTCTTCAATAAAGCGCAATGCCAGCTCATCAGCGGCCTCTTGTGAACCGCTTTCTGTATAAATTCGAATAATAGGTTCGGTATTCGACTTCCTCAAATGTACCCATTCTTTTTCAAAATCGATCTTCACCCCGTCAATGGTGCTGATATCCTCATCCGAATATTTTTTACTCATCGCGGACAGGATAGCATCCACATCAATCTGAGGTGTCAACTGAATTTTATTTTTGCTCATAAAATAAGAAGGATAAGAATCCCTTAATTCCTTACAAGAAATCTTTAATTGTGCCAAATGGCTTAAGAATAGAGCTACCCCTACAAGAGAATCTCTTCCGTAGTGTGCTTCAGGATATATAATTCCTCCGTTACCCTCTCCTCCAATGGCTACATTATTTTTCTTCATTAGTTTCACCACATTGACTTCTCCCACAGCTGAGGCTTCGTACTTTCCACCATGTTTTTCGGTAACATCTCTAAGGGCGCGTGATGAAGAAAGGTTCGAAACAGTATTTCCTGTGGTTTTAGACAAAACATAGTCTGCACAGGCAACCAGGGTATACTCTTCACCAAACATGCTACCATCTTCATTGACAATCGCCAGACGGTCCACATCCGGATCAACTACGATTCCAAGATCTGCTTTTTCTTCAACCACAAGTTTTGAAATTTCCGTAAGATGCTCCGGGAGCGGTTCCGGGTTATGAGGAAAATGTCCGGTTGGCTCACAATAGAGTTTAATGCATTCTACACCCAATGCTTCCAGCAATTGGGGAATCGCCAGTCCTCCGGTAGAATTTACGGCATCTACAACTACTTTGAAGCCTGCACTGCGGATTGCTTCCACATCTACGAGAGGTAAATTCAGCACTTCATCAATATGCTTTTTAAAGTAATTTTTTAGTTTGGAATAGCTCCCCAGCTGATCAACTTCCGCATAATCAAAATCCTGTGTGCTAGCGAGTTCTAAAATAACACCTCCTTCTTCAGCATCCAGAAATTCACCTTTTTCATTGAGTAATTTTAAAGCATTCCATTGTTTAGGATTATGAGAGGCAGTAACGATTATTCCTCCATCAGCATTTTCAAGTGGAACGGCTACTTCTACCGTTGGGGTGGTTGACAAACCCAGATCAACAACATCAATACCAAGGCCGACGAGCGTGTTGGAAACAAGGCTGCTAATCATCTTACCTGATATTCTGGCATCCCGACCAATCACTACTTTACATTTTTTGTCTTTAGGGTTTCTTTTTAAGAGCCATACACCATAGGCAGACGCAAATTTCACAGCATCCAAAGGAGTAAGATTATCATCGACTTTTCCGCCGATTGTTCCGCGAATTCCGGAAATAGATTTTATTAAAGTCATTTGGTATTTTTTGAATGTTACAAATATACTTTTTACCTAAAATCCGACAATAAAAAAACCGTTCAAATTTTGCAGGGCAAAACAAGAACGGTTTAATAATTCAAATGAGGTTCTGATTATTTACCAGATTCCATTTTTTTCTTAAGATCGGCAAGACCTGAAATATCTCCTAAAGTTGTTTTTTCAGCTTGTTCAGACTGCTTGTTAGCCGCCTTGATATTTCTTTCTTCCCTTGCTCTGAATATAGCAGAGTGAGAAACAACCAGCCTTCTGTACTCTTTGTTGAATTCCAAAACTTTGAATTCAGCAGTATCTCCTTTTACCAATTTAGTTCTATCTTCTTTCTCCATGTGACGTCCAGGAACAAAAGCCTCAACTCCATCTTCAAAAGTAATAATAGCACCTTTGTCATTTACCTCTTTGATCGTTCCTGTATGAACAGAATCAACGGTATAAGTCTCTTCGTGCTTATCCCAAGGATTCTCAGTAGTTTGCTTATGACCCAAGTTCAGTTTACGTCCTTCAACATCAAGTTCAAGAACTTCAACATCAAGCTTGTCACCAACTTTTACAAAATCAGACGGATGCTTGATCTTTTTCGTCCATGACAGATCTGAAATATAAACCAATCCGTCAATTCCTTCTTCCAATTCAACAAATACACCAAAATTAGTATAATTCCTTACCGTTCCTGTGTGTTTTGAACCTACAGGGTATTTTTTAGTGATGTCTGTCCATGGGTCCGGCTGTAATTGTTTGATACCTAAAGACATTTTTCTTTCCTCTCTGTCGAGTGTAAGAATAACGGCTTCAACTACATCTCCTACTTTTACAAAATCCTGAGCAGATCTCAAGTGAGTTGACCAAGACATTTCAGAAACGTGAATCAATCCTTCAACACCTTCACTGACTTCGATAAACGCACCGTAATCAGCTATAATGGCTACC
This sequence comes from Flavobacteriaceae bacterium, assembly GCA_020347545.1. Classification (GTDB taxonomy): domain Bacteria; phylum Bacteroidota; class Bacteroidia; order Flavobacteriales; family Flavobacteriaceae; genus Lutimonas. The sequence goes on from CP070731.1 coordinate 2,299,789, forward strand.
TTACCTTTAACTTTGTCTCCAACCTTAAGGTTTTCATCCAATGCTTCCCATGGGTGCTTGCTCAATTGTTTCAATCCAAGTTGAATTCTGGTCTTCTCATCATCAAATCAAGAATTACAACATTCAATTTCTGATCCAATTCAACAATCTCACTTGGGTGATTGATCCTGCTCCATGAAAGATCTGTAATGTGTACCAATCCGTCAACACCTCCAAGGTCAACAAATACACCATAAGAAGTAATGTTTTTCACAACACCTTCAAGTACCTGACCTTTTTCTAATTGACCAATAATTTCTTTTTTCTGTTCTGCAAGATCCGCCTCAATAAGGGCCTTGTGAGAAACAACAATGTTTTTGAATTCGTGATTGATCTTAACAACCTTGAACTCCATGTTTTTATCTACAAACTGATCGTAATCTCTAATTGGTTTAACGTCAATTTGAGAACCTGGCAAGAACGCTTCAATTCCGAACACGTCAACGATCATACCACCTTTTGTTCTACATTTAACGTAACCTGTAACGATTTCCTGAGTTTCGTGAGCTTTGTTCACACGCTCCCAAGCTTTGATCACTCTTGCTTTTCTGTGAGAAAGTACCAATTGACCTGTATTGTCTTCCAACTTGTCAACTTTTACTTCCACAGTATCTCCAACCTTTAAGTTCGGATTGTATCTGAATTCATTTAATGAAATAACTCCTTCAGACTTCGAATTGATATCGATGATCGCCTCGCGATCTGTAAGTCTAACAACTACTCCATCGATTACCTGACGCTCTTCAACAAATCCTACAGTGTTTTCAAGGGCACTGTCAAACTCATCCAATTTTTTCTGATCAACAGCTTCAATTCCTTCTTCATATTTCTGCCAGTCAAAATCCTCAAGGAATTTTCCCGCATCCACTTTTGGCTCAGCCTGCTCAGCAACTACTTCTGCTTTTTCAGCAACTGCTTCTGTTTTTTCTGCAACTGGTTTCGCTGTTTCTTCAACTTTTTCAACAACTTTTTCTGCTACTTTTTCTTCCAATTTTTCTTCTTTTTTTGGTTTTGCAACTTCTTTTTTAGCTTTTTCCGATTTAGCTTCCTTCTCTTCCTTTACAGGAGCCTCTTTGGTGGCTTCGTAAAAAGATTCTGAACCTGTTTCCTTCACCAACAAATAGTAAAACAGCGCACGATACTTTTTCTTGTTGCCTGATCCCAATGTTTCAATCGCTTTTGCGATTGCAGCATCAAGCACCTCATCGTTTGCTTCGAGTCCAAGTTTTTTGATTAGAAAGTTCTTTTTTATAGTTTCTAGCTCATCCTTGTTTGATGATGAAACCAATTCTGCGTCGTCTTTGTAGATGGAAGGACCAAGTCCTTTTGATACTAATTTAAAAAGATCCGCATCTAATTGTATACCTAGCTTTTCGGCAGCGCCAGTGTATAAATCAATTTTTTCCTGTAGTTTCGACATAATGTCTTATACCTTGTATCTTATTGTTCTTCAGATTTTTAACGAATAGAACGCAAAGAGAAATGAATACTTATTTTTCTTCACCTTTTGAAAATCTGATTTTCGTTCAAAAGGCGTGCAAATATACAAACAAATTATTGTTTAAACAAAGGGCAAATAAATATTATTTGGTCAATAAGAAAAAGTAATCCTAATAAACTGTTTTTCAGGCGCCAAACTACAGTATGGCATTAATAATCTGGGTTTCTGAAATACCTTCTGCTTCAGCCTTGTAATTTTTTACAATCCTGTGATGCAGGATTCCATGTACCACCGCCTGCACATCCGCTATGTCAGGAGAGTATTTTCCATGAATAGCAGCATAGGCCTTGGCTCCCAGTACAAGGTTTTGAGATGCCCTGGGGCCCGCTCCCCAATCAATGTAAGTTTTAACTATATCCGGAGCATCATCCTTGTTGGGTCGGGTGCGTGAAGCAACGCGTACAGCGTACTCAACCACATTGTCTGCTATCGGAATTCTCCTAATCAGATGCTGGTAATCAATAATATCGCGTTTGGTAAATACCGGATTGATTATTGACTTCTCATCGTTCGTGGTGTTTTTGGCCACAAATACCTCTTCCTCAAATGAAGGATAATCCAGATATATCGAAAACATGAATCTATCCAATTGTGCCTCAGGAAGCGGGTAAGTACCTTCCTGTTCAATGGGATTCTGGGTCGCCAAAACAAAAAACGGTAAATCCAGATCAAAACTTTGACCCGCCACAGTTACCGATTTTTCCTGCATGGCTTCCAAAAGTGCTGCCTGAGTTTTTGGGGGAGTCCTGTTAATTTCATCGGCTAAAATAATATTGGCGAAAACAGGTCCCTTAACGAATTTAAAATGTCTGCTTTCGTCCAGGATTTCACTTCCCAAAATATCTGAAGGCATTAAGTCCGGTGTAAACTGAATTCGTTTAAAATCCAGTCCCAGTGCTTTGGCCACTGTATTGACCAAAAGTGTTTTTGCAAGTCCCGGAACACCTATCAGCAAAGAGTGCCCACCACATAAAACCGAAAGTAAAACGTGATTCACGGCATCGTGTTGCCCAACAATCACCTTTCCTATTTCTTCCTTTAAAAGGGAATAGCTTTTAACAAGGTTATCTATTTTAGCAACATCAGACATGCTTATTGACTTTTACTCCAGTTACTCTTAAATTCACATTTTGAATAAAAATCATTGATGTTCACGTAAGTATCCTCAATTTTTTCTTCAGACCACTTTTCAATAGATTCTGTTTTCTTTTTCTGAAGTGCCAGATCCATGATCTTCACATAATCCTGAACAAGGTCTGCCGTATGGCTCTCTGTTCGGCTCTTCAACAATAGAATTTTGTACATTTTTAATCCCTGGGGTGTTTCATCCAAAAACACATCACTTATTTCCCCTTCCTTTAAACTGCTGACTTTGGCATAAAGATCAGGATCCATCCTGGTCAAATCAAAATGTGTATCACCTGATTCAGGATTCATAAGGACTCCTCCACTCAATCGGGTATCTTTGTCCTGGGAATATTTTAATACAGCTTCTTCAAATGGAATCTCAAGTTTCAGAATCTGCTGTCTGTACTTGATCAAAGAATCCCTTACACTTTCAGCGGCAGCATCATCCGCTTTTGGCTGCATTAAAATGTGATATACATCTCTTTGCTTACCTTTAATTTTTTCACACATCATGATGTGATATCCAAAGTCAGATTTAAAAGGTTCTGAAATTTCACCTTCTTCCAGACTAAATGCTGCTTCTTTAAATTCCTTTACAAACGGGCTGTTTCTTTCAATGGTGTAAAATCCGCTGTTCTGTGTTACTCCGGGATCATCTGAATAAAGTATGGCTTTCATTTTAAAATTACCTCCGTCTTGAACCTCTTTCTTGATCTCTTTCAATCTCGCAATGGTTTTCTCT
>CP070731.1:2303298-2310548 GCA_020347545.1 Flavobacteriaceae bacterium
GGACGTTCAATATGTCATTGGCAGTATAGTTCCTAATCGAAATGGTTCTAAGTTAGGCCTGAGCATTGCTGCAAACGGATCTGAATCCTCTATCCTTTTGGTTATAAATGTTAAAGAAAAAGAATTGTATCCAGAGGAAATACCAACTTGTTGGGGCTTCTCATTTGCATGGCTTAAGGATCAGAATAGTTTCACTTATGGAAAATTGAATTCTGATGACGTTACTGATATGAACAGGCAACTTGATACAAAGGTTTATCATCATAAAATAGGAACTGACATTTCGAATGATAAGGTTGTTTTTTCAGGTAAAATGTTTCCGGAATTAGGGATAACATCTGAAGAAATCCCTGTTTTGTTTTATGATAAGGACAGTGATCAAATCTTTTGCTATGCATCGACAGTAGAAAGAAGTGAGAAGATATTTGTAGCTGATAAAAACGATTTTAATTCTGGCAGTTTAAAATGGAATAAATTGGTTTCAAGAGACGATCAAATTGAATCTCTTTACACGGATTCAAAGAATTACTATTTGATGACACCTAAGGGGGCGCCTAACTACAGGATATTGAAAACCCCTTTGGAAAATTCAGATTTTGGAAATGCCGAGGTCCTCATAGAAGAAAATGAGGATGAAGTTTTGAAATCGTTTAGGATTACAAGCAAAGGTTATTATTACACTACGGTTAAGGCAGGGGTCGAAGCAAAGGTATACCGAATGTCGTTAGATGGTAAAGAAGTTGAAGAACTTGATCTTCCGTTTGTGGCGGGTAGAGCGACTTTGGAAACCAAGGATGTGGATCATGACGAGGTTTGGGTCAACATTAATGGATGGACAAAAAAGAATGAACGGTTCAAATATTTTCCGGAGAGCAAGGATTTTAAGGAAGAGTCTTTGTCTTCAAAGGTTTTATACCCTGAATTTGATGGTTTTGAAGTGAAAGAAGTAATGGTCCCCTCACATGACGGGGTAAAGGTGCCCTTATCGATAGTGTATAATTCGGACTTAAAAAAAGATGGAGATTCACCACTTATGATGTATGGTTACGGATCATATGGGGTTTCTATTAATCCATTTTTCTCTCCGATGTTTCTCACGTGGGTGAGTGAAGGAGGAGTGATTGCAATTGCCCATGTCAGAGGTGGAGGTGAATTAGGTAAAGAATGGCATAAAGCAGGTTTCAAAGAAACCAAACCCAACACATGGAAAGATTTTATTGCCTGCGCCGAATATTTACATAATGAGAAGTACAGCTCTCCTGAGAAAACGGCTATTTTTGGTGGAAGTGCCGGTGGTATTTTAATTGGAAGAGCCATGACAGATCGTCCTGACCTTTTTGGGGTTGCGATTCCTGCGGTTGGAGTTATGAATGCGTTACGAACTGAGTTGGAACCAAACGGACCGGTTAATGTTCCGGAATTTGGATCCTTTAAAATAGAGTCTGAGTTTAAAGCCCTTGTGGAGATGGATGCGTATTTGAATATTGAAGATGGAACTAATTATCCCTCTACAATGGTTACAGCAGGAATTAATGATCCAAGAGTCATTGCCTGGCAGCCGGGAAAATTTGCAGCGAGATTACAGGCCGCAAATTCTTCTAATAATCCAATTCTTTTCAGAGTAGATTATGAGTCTGGACATGGAAGTGATTCCAAATCAAAAGCTTTTCAGGAATTCGGCGATATATTCAGTTTTGCATTTTGGCAGACCGGACATCCTTCTTATCAATCGATCAGAAAAGGAGATAAGTCAATTGATAAATAAAGGGGCTCTTGTTAACAGAAATTTGATATATTCATCGAATTAACATTATTTTCATAATTATTTAATTTGTTAATGAAAAAAAATATGATCTGTTAAATTTGCCATTGAAGTATTGAGGAAGATTAATTTAAAGGTTCATTCTTTTTAGAATAAAAGAATTATTTATATATTAAAAAAATCAAACCAATAATGTTATACCATTGTTTTTCAGTGGTATAACTTTTTTTGTCAGTTAATAATTATGGAAATTCTACACGTAAGCGCCGAGTGTTTCCCTATAGCCAAGGTGGGTGGGTTAGCAGATGTCCTTGGGGCATTGCCAAAATACCAGAACAAAAATGGTGTCGAAGCAAAAGTAATCATGCCTTTCTATGACAATGAATTTAAGGATTCAAACGATTTTGATTCCATTTATCAGGCGCACTTAAAACTTGGGAAACTTCATTATGATTTTCAAATTTTAACCCCTTTAAAACCTTTGGAATTCCCTGTTTATCTCGTTGAGATTAATGGCCTGTTTGACAGGCCTCAGGTGTATTCTTATGATGACGACGTTGAACGATTTCTGGCTTTTCAACTTGCTGTTCTCGAGTGGTTGCTTAGTCTTGAAAAGAAGCCGGATATCATTCATGCCCATGACCATCAGGCTGGTTTTATGGCCTTCTTAATGTCTCATGGAAAAGCGTATCAGGATCTAAAGGAAATCCCTACGATTTTTACGATTCACAATGCGCAGTATCAGGGTCAATTTGGTTATGATAAACTGAGGTATTTCCCTGAATTTGATCTTAAGAAAATGGGTATAATAGACTGGGATGGCTCGATTAACCCTCTTGCCACGGCCATAAAATGTTCATGGCGGGTCACAACTGTTTCAAAGGGATACCTGGAGGATCTAAAATCAAATGCAAACGGTCTTGAGAAACTGATAAACGATGAGAGTGATAAATTTTCCGGAATCCTGAATGGTATAGACACTGAGGTGTGGAATCCTGAACTGGACCCGAATCTGGTGAAGAATTATTCAATCAAAGCTACAAAATAATGAAAGCACTTTTTTTTACAAGGGAATTTCCACCCTATGTCTACGGTGGAGCAGGGGTACATGTTGAATACCTCGCTGGTGAACTGGCAAAACTGATGGAGATGGATGTACGATGCTTTGGGGATCAGGATGAGAAGGATGGGAACTTATCTGTAAAAGGCTTCCCGTATGACAATGCTGTTTTTGACGGATCCAATGATAAGTTGAAGGCCGTTTTCAAAACCTTGAGCACCTGTATTCACATGAATGCCGAAGAGATTGATGCCGATGTGGTTCATTGCCATACCTGGTATGCTCAGTTCGCGGGTATTGTGGCAAAACTTTGTTACGGGATACCTCTTGTAATAACGACACATTCTCTTGAGCCTTTGAGGCCATGGAAGAGAGAGCAATTGGGCCGGGGTTATGACGCCTCTTCCTGGGTTGAAAAGACGGCAATTGAAATGGCTGACGCTATTATTGCGGTATCAGAGGAGACCAAGGTGGATGTATTGCAAAATTTTAATGTTGATCCTGAAAAAGTAAAAGTAATTTACAACGGAATCAACCTTCAGGAATACGTGTTGACTGAAACGGACAAGACCTTGGTGAAATACGGAGTGGATACAAATAAACCATTTGTTTTATTTGTGGGTCGAATTACCAGGCAGAAAGGAATCATCCATTTGGTAAATGCCATAAAATATATTGATCCTGACACGCAGGTAGTGTTATGTGCGGGTGCGCCTGATACACCTGAGATCGCGAAGGAAATGGAGGATAGCGTGAACGAAGTTAAAAAGGATAGAGACAATGTCATTTGGATCGATGTGATGCTGGAAAAAGAGGAGGTGATCGAATTGTATTCTCATGCTGATGTATTTTGCTGCCCTTCGATTTATGAACCCTTTGGAATCATTAATATTGAAGCCATGGCATGTGAAACGGCAGTTGTGGCTAGTGCGGTTGGTGGAATCAAGGAGGTGGTCGTCGATGGTGAGACAGGCATATTAGTTCCTTTAGAGCAGCAGGATGTAGCACCTTTTGAGCCGGTTGATCCTGATAAATTTTCAAGAGACATGGCAGCCGGTGTCAACAAGCTGATAAATGACAAGGAACTGGCAAAAAATATGGCCAGAAAGGGAAGAAAAAGGGTTGAAGATTATTTTGACTGGATTGCCATTGCAAAACAAGTAGAAGGATTGTACAAATCGTTACTGTAATGAAGGATAGGCTGTCAGGCTCATCTGTTGTTAAAACTGATCTCACATCAGGGAAGGAGAAGAATAAGGTTGACTTATGCAGGAGATTTTCCCTTGACCCGGAAAAGCCGCTATTTTCGTTTATCGGAAGGCTGGTGGTTGAAAAGGGAGCTGATTTACTCCCGGGAATTGTTTATAAAGCTTTGCTCCGAAAGGATATAAGTATTTTGATATTAGGTGAAGGAAAAGCAGAAATCACCTCGGAATTAAGTTCATTGACTATTCATTTCAAATCAGATCTGGCCTGTATCACAGGATTTGATGAGGTTCTTGCCCATCAGATCTATGCCGGATCAGATTTTCTTCTCATGCCTTCAAGAATAGAACCCTGTGGTTTAAATCAAATGTACGCCCTAAGATATGGCACCATACCGATTGTGAGAAGAACAGGAGGACTGAATGATACGGTTAAAGATATTGGAGATGGCGGTTTTGGAATATGTCATGTTCAGCCTTCTGTCAAAGATGTAACGGATTCAATTAACCGAGCAATGGAATTATATCGGAACAAGAAAAAACTGCTTGAAATAAGAAAAAAATGTATGCGAATTGACCATTCATGGAATAAATCAGCGCAAGAATATTTAAATTTATACAAATCTTTAACCCATTAAATATGTTCACTAAAAAAGTTTTAGGAATTATCCTCGGAGGAGGACAGGGATCTCGACTCTACCCCCTTACAGAAAGTCGTTCTAAACCTGCTGTACCGATAGCAGGTAAATACAGATTGGTCGATATTCCAATTTCGAATTGTATCAACTCAGAAATTAAAAGAATGTATGTGTTGACTCAATTTAATTCCGCATCCCTCAACAGACATATAAAAAATACCTATCATTTTAGTTTTTTCAGCCAGGCATTTGTAGACGTTCTGGCAGCTGAACAAACCCCGATGAGTGATACCTGGTTTCAGGGTACGGCAGATGCTGTAAGACAAAGCATGCATCATTTCCTAAGGCATGAATTTGAATATGCCTTGATTTTATCAGGGGATCAATTGTATCAAATGGACTACAACCTGATGGTGGAACAGCATATTAAAAGTAAAGCGAAGATTTCTATTGCCACAATTCCTGTGAACGCCAAAGAAGCAACATCTTTTGGAATTCTTAAATCGGATGACAAGAATAAAATAACCTCATTTATTGAAAAGCCAGATTCAAGCCTCTTGCCGGACTGGACTTCGGAAGTAAGCAGTGATATGAAGGCTGCAGGACGGAATTACCTTGCTTCGATGGGAATCTATATTTTTAACAGGGATTTACTTATAGAATTGATGAATAATCCGGATACCAATGATTTTGGAAAGGAGATTATTCCGCAGTCAATCGATAAACATAAGGTGGTCAGTTATCAGTATGAAGGCTATTGGACGGATATAGGAAATATCGATTCCTTTTTTGAGGCGAATCTTGGATTAACGGATGATATTCCGGCCTTTGATCTATATGACAGAGGCAAACGAATCTATACAAGGGCAAGGATGCTGCCGACTTCAAAAATTTCGGGTACTACCTTGAACAGAAGTATCATCGGTGAAGGATGTATCATTCATGCGGCAAAAATAGACAGATCGGTCATTGGAATCCGTTCGAGAATCGGAAATGAATCTACCGTGATTAATACCTACATGATGGGTAATGACTGGTATGAAACCCTGGATGATATTGAAAAGAAAAATACCCAAATTTTGATGGGTATTGGAGAGCGGTGTTTTATAAAGAACGCCATTATTGACAAAAATTGCCGCATAGGAGATGATGTGAGGATTAATGGAGGCCCTCATCAAAAAGACAGAGAAACTGAAACATACTGTGTTAAGGATGGAATTGTCGTAATTAAGAAAGGAGCTGTCATTGAAAAAGGATATGTAATTTAATTCAGAATTAAAGGCATGCAAAAACAGCAAAGGGTAGTAATTGACCGCGTATCTCCTCAAATTAACGGGGGAACCTATTATATTAAAAGAGTTGTAGGTCAGCTGATCGATGTCTCGGCAGATGTGCTCGCCGACGGGCACGATGTGTTGGCGGTTTCCATACTCTATAAGCATCAAAGTGACAGAAGATGGCAAGAGACAAGAATGTATCCCGGCCATAATGATGAGTGGTTTGGCTCCTTTAAAGTTGAAAAGCAAGGCTATTATGCCTATAAAATTCAAGGTTGGGTAGATTATGCCCTTAACTGGCAACACGGTATCAGTAGAAAGATTGAAGACGGCCAGGACGTAAGTTCAGAATTATCCGAAGGGGTCTTGTATCTCAAAGAGGTGATGAAAAAGGCAAATACTGAAGAAAAGAAATATTTAAAAGATCTTATATCCCTGTTTGGCAGCCAAAGTCATTACAAGGAAGCTGTTGCTGCATCTGAATCGAAAAAGTTAAAGGAAATATTTGAGAACTATCCGGCTAAGATACTGGCCAATACCTCTGAAGAATTACCTGTTTATGTAGATAGAAAGAAGGCACTGTTCAGTACCTGGTATGAATTTTTTCCAAGATCATCCTCACAAGAAGAAAATAAGCACGGAACCTTTAAGGAATGCATTCCTTTGTTGGGAAGAGTTGCTGAAATGGGTTTTGATACCCTTTATTTTCCTCCGGTGCATCCCATTGGGGAAGTAAACCGAAAAGGAAAAAATAATACAACAGATGCTCAGGAAGGAGATGTAGGATCCTGTTGGGGAATCGGTTCAAAAGAAGGAGGTCACAAGGATATACATCCTCAGTTGGGCAGTCTCGAAGACTTTAAAGAATTAATTAAAGAGGCAAATTCACTGGGTGTTGAAATTGCGATGGATTACGCTTTGCAGGCGGCTCCGGATCACCCATGGGTCAAGGATCATCCTTCATGGTTTAAATGGAGACCGGACGGAACGGTTCAATATGCCGAAAACCCCCCAAAAAAGTATCAGGATATCCTGCCCATTTATTTTGAGTCTGAGGATTTCAAAGGATTATGGAAAGAATGCCTGGACATATTATATTACTGGATAGAATGTGGCATACGCATTTTTAGAGTTGATAATCCGCACACCAAACCATTTTATTTCTGGAACTGGATCGTCAACCAGGTCAAGCAAAAATATCCGGATGTTATTTTTCTTGCCGAGGCATTTACAAGGCCAAAAATAATGCAACAACTTGCCAAACAGGGATACTCACAGTCGTATACATATTTTACCTGGCGTGAGAAC
>CP070731.1:2310648-2325153 GCA_020347545.1 Flavobacteriaceae bacterium
ACTTAAAGACTTGCTGAGACGGATAGAGCCCCTGGCCATAAACATCCATTGAAAATTCAGGAACTTCTGTTTCATCGAATCTGATAAATGCAATTTTACTTGAATCAGAATTCCATTCAAAAGCCCTTACTATTGAAAACTCTTCTTCATAAACCCAGTCGGTGATACCATTGATTATTTTATTGATTTCCCCGTCAGTAGTTACTTGGTTGACTTCTTTGGTAGCGAGGTCCTTAACGAAGAGATTATTCATATAGACGTAGGCAACATGATTTCCGTCCGGAGAAAAAGTGGGCTCCTGTATGTTTTGATCCGAGATCAATTCAAGTGATTTGCTTTTCAGATCATAAACGTAATACTTTCCTTTTTTCGAACGGCGGTAAATTGACTCAAGGTTTACTCCAATAATCAACTTTGTTTCGTCATCACTAAAGGTGTAGTCTTCAAAATATTTAAGCCCTTCAAGGTCCTTGCCTAAAACCAAGGTTTCAACTTTTTCTAAGGTTCGGTAATCAAACTTATCCAGATAAGTTCCGTATGAATTGTGATTCAGAATGGTATAAAAGTCACCGTTTTTCATCGAATGAAAAGATTCCAGAGATTCCGTGCCAAAGGTATTATTGACCCAGATGTCCTCCAGGGTTATTTCTTTATTTTGTGCATATAAGGGTTGAATCAGCAGAAGCAGGAAAACCAGAAGAATTCTCATATGGATATTTTTGAAATAATTGCCAAGTTTACTAAAAATATATGACTTGAATTCTGATTTTTAGCATAATCTGATGGTCATTCACCATAATTACGAAGAAAGTGAAGTGAGAGTCTTTCAATACAAATTTTGATATGTAAGAAAGTTTCAAAAAATAATATTCACCTGTTGTGTTTCATTCATTTTCTTAGGAAAATCCTTAAATTAAATCCACAACTTTTTTCCTCTGCCTATTGTTTATATTTGTAGGGTCTTAACAATACAATTATGTCAAAATTGGTCAAAGGGTTTTCAAAACTTAGCAAAGCGGATAAAATTAACTGGCTTGCTGAAAATTTCTTTATTGATAAAGAGTCAGGAATCAAAACATTAGAGCAATATGTTAATAAGGACGATAAATTGCAACAGCTTCACGATGAGTTTATTGAAAATACAATCAGTAACTTTTATGTACCCTATGCCATAGCTCCTAATTTTGTCATTAACGGTAAGACCTATACGATTCCGATGGCCATAGAGGAAAGCTCTGTGGTGGCAGCCGCTGCCCTGACTGCAAAATTCTGGAGTGATCGTGGCGGATTTAAGGCACATGTGATTTCCACTCAAAAGGTCGGTCAGGTTCATTTTATGTACAAGGGAAATCCTGAAGAGCTAAATACGTACTTTAAGTACGTAAAGCAGGATCTTATAAAAGCCACCGATCATATAACAACAAATATGAGAAAAAGAGGTGGTGGGATAGTGGCTATTGAGCTGAAAGATAAGAGGGAGTCCATGGACGATTATTTTCAGCTTCATGTTACTTTTGAAACGGGGGATTCAATGGGTGCCAATTTTATAAACTCATGCCTGGAGGCCATTGCTGCTTCGTTTGAAAAAGAAGGAATTCAGATCGTGATGAGCATTTTGTCAAATTATGTTCCGGAATGCCTTGTAAGGGCGGAAGTGAGTTGCAAGGTAGAAGACTTCTTTCCGGAAAACTCAAGATTATACGCCGAAAAATTTGTACAGGCGGTGGATATTGCGAAGATAGAGCCCTATAGGGCCGTAACCCACAATAAAGGAATTATGAATGGGATCGATGCTGTGGTATTGGCCACAGGTAACGATTTCCGTGCTGTTGCTGCAGGTGCACATGCCTATGCTTGCAGAAGCGGGCAATACAGAAGCCTTACGGATGCCAGGATAGAAAATGGGGCCTTTATTTTTTCGATCGAACTTCCGCTGTCTCTCGGTACAGTAGGCGGACTAACCAAGTTGCATCCATTGGCGAAACTGTCAATGGAAATCCTTCAAAATCCAACGGCCAAAGAACTGATGCAGATTGTTGCGGTTGCCGGGCTTGCTCAGAATTTTGCGGCACTGAGAGCCCTTACCACTACAGGTATCCAGCAGGGCCATATGAAGATGCATCTGCTGAATATTTTAAATCAGTTGGAAGCTAATGTGCATGAAAAAGAAGTTATTACCAAAGCATTTAATGGTAAAACGGTTTCCCATAGTTCCGTGGCTGAATATCTTCACAGCCTGAGAACGGACCAATAAATAGGGGCTGGTTATAAAAAAATAAATTTTTTCTATTTGATTCGTTTGACAACAGCCCTTTGTAATGCGTATCTTTGATAAAAATTAAATAACTTCAAAAAATAATATTATGTCATTTCAATTACCAACATTACCATATTCATATGATGCTTTAGAGCCTCATATTGACGCTATGACAATGGAAATCCACCATTCAAAACACCATAACGGATATACCAACAATCTTAACAATGCGATCCAGGGAACTGATCTGGAAGGGAAATCAATAGAGGATATTCTTGAAAATCTGGATATGTCAAACGCTGCCGTCAGAAACAACGGAGGAGGCTTTTACAACCACGACCTCTTCTGGAAAGTGATGTCTCCAAACGGAGGTGGTGCTGCTACCGGAGCAGTTGCTGACGCGATCAATGAAGCTTATGGTTCTTTTGATTCTTTTGTTGATGCTTTTTCAAAAGCTGCTGCCACTCGATTTGGATCGGGATGGGCCTGGTTGTGTGTGCATGAAGGAGGCAAGGTAGAGGTTTGTTCAACGGCAAATCAGGATAACCCTTTGATGCCTGAAATGGGTTGCTCGGGAACTCCCATTCTTGCGCTTGACGTTTGGGAGCATGCCTATTACCTGAATTATCAAAACAGAAGACCTGATTATATCAAAGCTTTCTTTAATCTTATCAACTGGGATGAGGTAAACAAAAGATACGCTGAAGGTAAATAGAAGAATTCCCGCTTAAATAGATTAACCACGGATCGATCCCGTGGTTAATTTTTTTTACGGGATATTAGAGGTGATTATTTCATAGTCTTAGAAACACAAAACAATGAATTCCAGAAAAATTGCCTTCCTTTTGGCCTTTTTAGCAGCCTTGATTTATGGGGTGAGCTTTACGGTTGCCAAGGAAGTAATGCCAGACTATGTTCAGCCATTCGGGTTCATTCTGCTCAGAGTTCTCGGGGCTACAATTTTATTTTGGACTGTTGGACTGTTCATCAGCAGGGAAAGAATTGAACTGAAGGATTACCCGAGACTATTTATGGGAGCTGTTTTTGGAATTGCGTTAAATCAGCTCAGTTTTTTTAAAGGATTAAATTTGACCACACCGATTAATGCCTCGGTAATCATGGTTTCCTCGCCAATTCTTGTTTTGATCTTTTCCTCGATAATTATAAAGGAAAAGGCTACCAAAAAAAAGATACTTGGCATCTTTATCGGACTTACGGGAGCGGTTGTTTTAATTGTATTTGGAAAGGACAATAGCGTCGCTTCAAATGCCACTTTGGGCAATGCCCTGGTTTTTCTGAATGCCACCTCATATTCGCTGTATTTGATCCTGATCAAAAACCTCACAAAACGATATCACGCAATTACACTTGCCAAATGGCTTTATTTGTTTGGCCTGCTTATGGTAATCCCCTTTGGGATCTCTGAACTCAATATGGTTGATTGGGGCAGTATGCCGTCATCAATCTACTACAGAATCGGATTTGTAATTCTTTTCACTAGTTTCCTGACCTATATGTTCAATTTGTTTGCCATAAAACAGCTAAAAGCCACTACCTTAAGTATCTTTATCTACTTACAACCGGTCATAGCCAGTATCTACGCGCTTATGGTGGGAAGTGACGAACTTGGTTTTATTAAAATTCTTGCAACTTTATTGATTTTTACCGGAGTATATCTGGTGACACTCAGACCGAAAGAACGTTTCGACTAGATTTAATATCTCTCTTAATCCAATAGGAGACGATATTTTTGTTATAACTTTGCTGAAATTAAAAGAAAACGATGATACAATCGATGACCGGATACGGAAAATCCATCATTCAACTGGATTCTAAAAAGATCAGTCTTGAATTAAAATCTTTAAACAGTAAAAATCTCGATATTAACGCCCGATTTCCCGGGATTTACAAGGAAAAGGAAATAGAGGTAAGAAAGCTTCTTGCCAACCGTTTGGTTCGTGGAAAGATCGATATGTCTTTTTACATCGAAACCACAGCCGAAGAAACATCGACAAAGATCAACAAGGGAATCGTGAGCGGATATATTAAACAGTTGGAGGAGATACACAAGGAAGCAGATATACTGGCCATTGCCATGCGCCTGCCGGATGTTTTAAAAACAGAACGAGAAGAGCTTGACCCGCAGGAATGGATGGAAATAGAGAGAGGTATTGAGGAAGCTGTTAAAGCTTTACAGGAATACCGAGTGTCTGAAGGGAATGAACTAAAGAATGATTTCGAGTCCAGGATAAGAGTATTGAAAACCAAATTGAAAGAAGTAATTGATTTGGATGGAGACCGTCTGGATCAGGTCAGGGTGAGACTCAATAAATCAATTAAAGAACTCGAACAGAATGTAGACGAGAACCGTTTTGAACAGGAGTTGATCTACTATCTGGAAAAATTGGATATCACCGAGGAAAAAGTGCGTTTGACTAATCATCTGGATTATTTTTTAAAGGAGCTTGAAGTGAAAGTTTCAAATGGTAAAAAACTCGGATTTATTTCCCAGGAAATAGGACGAGAAATAAATACCATTGGCTCAAAAGCCAATTTCGCACCCATGCAAAAGGTGGTGGTTGAAATGAAGGATGAGCTTGAAAAAATTAAGGAGCAATTGCTAAATGTACTATAAGTATGGAAAATGAAAATGGAAAAATTATTGTTTTTTCAGCTCCATCCGGATCGGGGAAAACAACAATCGTTCATCATTTGTTAGAAGCAAAAAAAGAGGATCTGGACTTTTCTGTTTCAGCAACATCAAGGGAAAGAAGAGGTGAGGAAATAGATGGAAAAGACTATCATTTCTTAAGTCCTGAAGAATTTAAAAAACATATTGAGGATGATGATTTTGTGGAATGGGAGGAAGTGTATAAAGATAACTTCTACGGAACACTTAAATCGGAAGTAGAACGCATCTGGTCAGAAGGCAAGCATGCCATTTTTGACATTGATGTGATCGGGGGCTTGAGGGTCAAGGAAAAATTTCCGAAAAGAACCCTGGCTGTTTTTGTCAAGGCTCCGTCCCTGGAGGTCATGGAAAAGAGACTTAGAGGCAGAAAGACTGAATCTGAAGAGAAAATACAGGTCCGTCTGGCAAAAGCCAAAAAGGAAATGTCATTTGCTGATAAGTTTGATTATATACTTGTTAATGATAATCTTTCTGAAGCTCAAAAGGAAGCAGAAGAGGTAATTGATCGATTCATATCATAATCATTTTTGAGAAAAAAATGAAAATAGGTTTGTTTTTTGGAAGTTTTAACCCGATCCATGTCGGGCATTTGATCATTGCCAATCATCTTGTGGAGAATTCAGATCTTGATGAAGTCTGGATGATAGTTACCCCTCACAATCCCCATAAAAAAAAGCAGAGCCTTTTGGATGATCACCACAGATATCAGCCGGTATTAGAGGCCACAGAAGACTACCCAAAAATAAAGCCAAGTAATATTGAATTCGGACTTCCTCAACCGAATTATACCATTAATACCTTGCTTTATTTAGGAGAAAAATATCCTGAACATCACTTTAACCTGATCATGGGAAGGGATAATTTGAATTCCTTTAAAAAATGGAAGAATTATGATAAAATATTGGCATATCATGATTTATATGTTTATCCCAGGGTAACAGCTTCAACCACCATACCGAAACTTATTGACCATAAACGAGTCCATCTTATTGATGCCCCAATTGTTGAAATATCTTCTACGGCAATAAGAAAAGCCATAAAGGAAGGAAAGAATGTCAGGCCCTTGATGCCACATAGAGCCTGGTCCTACTTAGATGAAATGAACTTTTACAAGT
This sequence comes from Flavobacteriaceae bacterium, assembly GCA_020347545.1. GTDB lineage: Bacteria > Bacteroidota > Bacteroidia > Flavobacteriales > Flavobacteriaceae > Lutimonas. The sequence goes on from CP070731.1 coordinate 2,316,713, forward strand.
AATATCCGCAAGTAATTTTTAAGAAACAGGAGCCTTCTTATCTCAATTCTTAACATAAAAACATTGTATATTTGTGCAATTGATCAGGCATGGGAAAAAGCAAAAAAGAAAAGTTAAAAGAAAAGTTGACCTATAAGTACCGTTTCGTGGTGCTTAATGAAGATACTTTTGAGGAACGGTTTTCTTTCAAATTGAATCGTTTAAATGCCTTTGTACTGGGTGCGGTTTTTTCTATTGTGCTGATCAGTCTTACAATCGTTTTTATAACACTGACACCCTTAAAAGAGTATATTCAGGGGTACTCATCCTCTGAATTACAAAAGGAAGCCACAAGTCTGGTTTATAAGGTGGATTCCTTGAATAAAGCTCTTTCGGTAAACGACCTTTATATTGAAAATATTCAACAGGTTCTTAAGGGAGAAATTAAAAGGGTTTCTTTTGATAAAGACTCGGTCTTAAAGCAGTTTCAAATTGAAGAAATAGACTTTGCTCCTTCTGCGGTCGACTCCTTATTTAGAGAAGAGGTTGAGCAAAAAGATAGGTTTAGCGTGTTTCAGCAGGCTGAAAGAAATACCGATATTGTTTTTACATCTCCGATAAAAGGCGAGGTCACCCAGCTTTACGATGATCAGGAAAAGCATTTGGCGGTAGACATCGCTGTAGATGAAGACACTCCGGTAAAGGCCGTTGCTGATGGCACGGTAATTTTTCAGGGGTTTACCGCTGATACCGGATATGTAATTATTTTGGAACACGGTCAGGGATTTACATCTGTTTATAAGCACAATGCTTCCATTTTTAAGGAACAGGGAGAGTTGGTAAAAAGCGGTGAGGTTATTGCCAGCGCTGGTTCCACAGGAACATTTTCTACCGGGGCTCATTTACATTTTGAATTATGGAATGATGGATACCCCGTCAATCCGAGTAATTATATAAGTTTTGAATAATCTCGGGGGTTTTCAATCCCGCATTTATATTTGAATAAGTGGTTAAATCTTTTTTTGCAAAAATATACGCCCGGATCATTGCCAGACAAGTCTATAAATGGGCGAAAAATCCCATTCACACTCAGGAAAAAGTATTCCAAGACCTTATAAGTTCTGCACGGAATACTGCCTTTGGCACAGATCATAACTTTTATGAAATAAAGGATTATGAATCATACAAAAAGAAGGTTCCGGTTAGAGATTATGAAGGTTTAAAAGACTATATAGAGCGTATAAGGTCAGGAGAAAAGGATGTGCTTTGGAAAGGAAAGCCTATTTATTTTGCAAAAACGTCTGGAACTACTTCAGGAGCAAAATATATTCCTATTTCTAAAGAGTCCATGCCCTACCAGATTGCAGCGGCAAAAGAGGCGCTTCTTTTGTACATTGCTGAAACCGGAAACGCAGATTTTGTAGACGGGAAAATGATTTTTCTACAGGGTTCACCCGAAATTGATGACAAGGAAAAAATTAAAACTGGGAGACTGTCAGGAATAGTGGCTCATTATGTGCCTAAATATTTACAAAAGAACAGGTTACCGTCCTGGGACACAAATTGTATAGAAGACTGGGAGACAAAAGTTGATGCCATTGTCAAAGAAACCGTAATTGAAGATATGCGGCTGATCAGTGGAATACCATCCTGGGTTCAGATGTATTTCGAAAAACTGATTCAGGAAAAAGGGAAGAAGGTTTCTGAAATATTCCCAAATTTTAAACTGTTTGTTTATGGAGGAGTCAACTACGAGCCTTATCGGCACAACATGGAAGATCTTATCGGGAAAAAAGTTGATTCTATTGAATTATTCCCCGCATCTGAGGGATTTTTCGCCTACCAGGACAGGCAACATAAGCTATCCGATTCCGATAAGGGAATGTTACTCCTGTTAAACAGCGGTATTTTTTATGAGTTCATTGCGGCAAACGATTTTTTCAATGAGAACCCTGATAGAATCTCTATCAAAGATGTGAAGCTAGGAGTGAATTATGTTCTTATAATTTCCACGAACGCCGGCTTGTGGAGCTATAATATTGGGGACACCATAGCCTTTACCTCACTCTCCCCTTATCGGGTGGTTGTTACAGGAAGGATAAAGCATTTTATTTCGGCTTTTGGGGAACACGTCATAGGAAAGGAGGTTGAGGAATCGCTTCAGCGCGCCGCTGAACTTACGGGTGCTTTGGTTAAGGAGTTTACAGTTGCTCCGCAGGTAAACCCTGAAAACGGCGCCCTGCCTTATCATGAGTGGTTTATCGAGTTTGAAAAAGAGCCTGAGGATATGGAAGGTTTTGCAAACGAAATTGACAAAGAAATGCAGCGTCAAAATTCATATTATTTTGATCTAATACAAGGAAATATTCTTCAGCGCCTGATCATCAGGCGAGTTCAAAAAAACGGATTTGATCAATATATGAGGTCGGTTGGTAAGTTAGGAGGTCAAAATAAGATTCCAAGACTTTCAAATGATCGCAAGATCGCAGATCGTCTTTCCACAATGATTGATTAGAAAAGGAGAGTTTCTTTTTATAAAGCAAGCCGGGAGCTCTTAAGAGCTCCCGGCATTTTTTTTTCATTTTTTCAGGCAGTAAATAACCATAGCCTGATCAGCTCCTATTTTTTTGCCAATAGATCCCTGATCTCGGCAAGCAATTCTTCCTGACTCGGTCCTGCAGGCGCAGGAGGAGCTTCTTCTTTCTTTTTGTTTAATTTATTGACCGCTTTTACAATTATGAACATTACAAATGCGACAATAATAAAATCAATTACATTGGTAATAAAATCACCGTATAGTACGGCTACTGTACCCTCAACGACACCTTCTGCATTTGCAACTCCCTCCTGTATGATCCATTTGAGATCTTTGAGATCTGATTGGAATACCAGTCCAATAAGTGGTGAAACAATTCCGCCGGTAAACGAAGTTACAACGCTCTTGAAAGCGGCACCCATAACAAAACCAACTGCAATGTCGATCAGGTTGCCTTTTAAGGCAAATTCTTTGAATTCTTTTAGCATGACTTTAAGATTTGTGTTTGTTTGAACTAAAGATACTAAAAAAACTATTTTAAAACACGCTTGATCCTATTCCCCCAGGCAGTTAGAATTTCATAGCTTATGGAATCGGAATGATCTGCCATTTGAAGTATGTCCTCCCGGCTGTTAAAAATGATCACTTCATCTCCTTCTTTGCAGGGAATATCCGTCACATCGATCATGATCATATCCATACAGACATTTCCTATAACCGGCGATTTTTTATTGTTTATTGAAACATAAGTTTTCCCATTACCAAGGCTTCTGAAAAACCCGTCAGCATGACCAAGGGGGAGTGTTGCCGTTTTCATATTTCTTTCGGCATGAAACCCTCTGTTGTACCCAACACTTTCTCCCTTTTTAATGTCGTGAATCTGAGAAATAACCGTTTTAAGAGTCAAGACGTTTTTAAGGTTGGAATTTTTTTCAGTTAGATTGGTAAAACCGTAAAGCCCTAGTCCTAATCTGACCATATCAAAATGGGTCTCAGGATAGTTGAGAATCCCCGAGGTATTGCTCATGTGCCGTATAGGATTATATCCCATTCTGGAAGAAAAAGTAGAACAAATTGATTTGAATTTTTCGATCTGACCCAATGAGAATTCCTTCTCCTCTTCATCTTCTGAAGCAACAAGATGTGAGAAAATACTTTTGACGTGAACAACATTTTGTTCCTTAAGCTTTTCACAGACGTAATCAATATCAGAAGTGTCAAAACCCAATCGATTCAATCCGGTATTAAACTTTATATGAACCGGATAGTTTTTCAGCCCAAGGATATTGGCGAGTTTTAGAAATTCATTCAGCATTCGTTTACTGTACAAATTTGGCTCAAGATTATTTTGGGATATAATTTCGAGGTTTTGGAGCTGAGGATGAAGTACAAGAATTGGAGTGGTTATTCCAGAGTTTCTTAATGCGATTCCTTCATCAGCATAGGCTACTGCGAAATAATCTACCTGTAATTTCTCAAGAGCTTTTGCCATCAGGATGGGGTCTGAACCATATCCCGATGCTTTTACAACCGCAAGGACCTTAGTTTCCGGATTCAATTCAGAACGAAAAAAATTCAGGTTGTGTTCAATAGAGGAAAGATTGATCTCCAGGACCGTTGGGCTGTTATTCATTAGCTTCTTTTGAAATTCGCTTTTCAGCTTCTTTTTCCTTTTGTCTTTCTTTAAAGAAAGCTGCTCTGCTTAATGGCTCGTATTCATGAACCTCCCCGAGTACGACTAATCTGTCGTCCGGCACAGTTCGGTGACTAAAATGAGCCAGGTTTCCAGTTTTTGTGCAGACTGCATGAACTTTTGTAACATATTCGGCAGTTGCCATCAGTGCCGGCATAGGACCGAAAGGGTTTCCTTTAAAGTCCATATCAAGGCCGGCCACGATCACTCGTATTCCGCGATTGGCCAGATCATTGCAAACATGAACTATTTCATCGTCAAAAAACTGGGCTTCGTCAATGCCAACAACATCAATATTGGTTGCAAGTAATCTTATGTTTGCTGAAGAAGGAACCGGAGTGCAGCGAATTTCATTCTCGTCATGAGATACTACCATTTCTTCAGAATATCTTGTATCCACGGCAGGTTTAAAAATCTCAACACTTTGTTTTGCAAACTGGGCTCTTTTCAACCTTCTGATAAGTTCTTCCGTCTTACCAGAAAACATCGAACCACAGATCACTTCAATCCACCCAAATTTTTCTGTATGATTAACTGTATTTTCTAAAAACATATGAGAACTTTTCCTGATATAATAAGAAAATTATCCTTAATTCCGTAACAAAAGTAATGAAATTCTTTAGTAGTATTTTCTTTTGAAAAAGTTAATTTCGTATCTTTCTCGCAAAGCGAACTTTGCCTGCAAAAATTTGCAACTATGAAAGATAATTTGATCGATGAGCTTAAGGCTCTTGCTGAAAAGATATTGAATGAAGAAGCCTTGAATGATCTGGAATCAAGCCTTGAATTGTCGAGATCACTGTACGAAAAACTTTTAATATTGAATCACCTCCGGTTAAATGAAACGTCACCGGTTTTTGAAGAAGTGGATCAAGTTCTTGAAGAGGAATCCACTGAAGAGGAATCTTCAGAGGAAGAAACTGTTGAAGAAGAATCCTCAGAGCAAGAATCTGCTGAAGAAGAAACGACCGACACAGGGGTGGATTTAAATTTGGCCACTGAACAAATTATGGATGACGTCAGTGGGACCGAAGAGGCGGAATCCGTCCAGGCCGAATCTGTTACTGATCAAGAGGAGGAACCGCCGAGCCTGAGTGATTTGTTTGTTCCTACTTTTGAAGAAATTAAGGAGGACTTTAGTCAAAAAGCAGAATTTAAAGACACGATTTCCCTTGATGAAACTGAGAATATGTTCCAGGTAAAAAAGGAAGCGTCAAAGCAACTTTCATTGAATGACAAACTATTGGGAAATAGTATCCAGGTGGGCCTGAATGACAGAATTGCCTTCGTCAATAAACTGTTTAATTTTAGTCAATCGGATTTCAATAAGGTCCTTGCGCGTTTAAATGATTGTGAATCAAAAGAAGAGGCGTTTAATTACTTTCAGTATCAGGTGAAACCAAATTATAACTGGAAAGGAAAGGAGGATCTTGAAGAACGTTTGAAGGGTCTAATTGAAAGAAAATTTCTTTAGTTACCGCTTCTTTTTTTCTCGTTTTTCTTTTCTTTTAAGCTTTCTTCTTTTCTTAGCTTCTTCTTTTTCAATGGTCATTCCGAAGGGAGCAATCGTATTTACGATTCCATTTTGAAGCGTTTTCCACAAATAATTTCCAAACCCTTTATAGATGACCCTTTCGAATTTCATTGTAGCTTCTCTTAATTCGCCGTTTTTTCCAGGATTGGATTTATGCAAAAGATTATTGACCGACCAGCTTAAAAATTTATTCTTTTCTGAATGGTCCGCCTTGTAAACCTTTGCCTCCAAATCTTTGTATTTCATTTTAAAAGTACCTTTTGAGTTATAGTTGTTCGCTGAAGCTTGAAATTGTAAACTTTCAACACTTCCATTAAGTACTTTCAGACCTAAAGCCGGAATTAATGCAGAATCGTAATAGTTAAGTTTGGAAGGCCCCATATAACCACTAAAAAAGAATGTATTGTTTCCGTCTTTTAATGGTAATATCATATCTATATTGAGCCTGGCTTTATTCATTAATTTGCCTGTTAAATCAATTTTAAGAGGAACTTCGCGTAATGACTTGATGGATGTGATATTGAATAGGTTTGATTTCAAATCATCAAGGGTGACTCGCATTAGAAAACCGTGATCAAGCTTTTCTTCATAACCCAATTTACTTTGGAAAACTGCTATTTTTTGTATTAAAAAAGGTTGTTTACGGGTCTTGAGAAATTGATGAGGTAATTGTGGCCTTTTTTTAAGATCAAAAGGCTTTCTTTTGTCCTTATAAATTTCGAGATCAGCATTGAAAACCTGAATGCTGTCAATAAATACCCCTTCATTCTCCAAGAGACTCACGGTATTTAAATTGAAAACCTTTACCTCATCGATGCTGAGGTCATAGATTTCATCATTATAGATATAGGAATTTGCCAGAGTGAGTTTATTAACCATTGGTTTGAATTTCAAGCCCTTGATCTGAAGCTGATCTTCGCCAAAATGATAGCGTAAACTTCCCGCTGAAAAAGCATATTTTGAATTTGGGAAATCAACATGAATCCTGCTTATCTCGAGCTGTTCATTAATTGGGGAAACCTTGAAATAATCCGGTGACACTTCTTTTAGTTTAAACCCTGAAACTTCAAAGTCCAGGGGCTTGTTGGCAAATGAAACCTTGTCAGTCTGTATATCGATCAACTTGATCTTGAGATTGCTAAACTTAATAAGATCGATTTGTAATCCTTCAATTTGCTTCAATTCTATGGAATCTAGCTCAAAAGATTTTTTGTCTAAGGGTTTTTTTGATTCTGAATTACTCGAATACAACTGAATCATCGGATCATCAATGATTAGTTTGTTGACTCTGATTTCCTTCGAGAGCAATAGAGGAGTTAATTGCAGGCCTCTGAATTTAAGTCTGGAAATTGAAATTTTAGATAAATTGTTCCTTTCCAGGCTTCTGTTTTTGAGCATTTCCAAAGCTGAATCAGTAGGTTTCAGCTCTATATCGGTGAAGACAACGGAACGGTCGAATAAACTAAATTTTGTTCTGCTTATTGAGAAATAAAAGTTCTCAATGTTTTGTTTTTCCAGTAAATCGGTTACTTTTTTCGATAAAACCCTTGATATTATAATGCTTCCCAGGAGTAAAATCAGTGCCAACGAGATAATTATTCCTAAGCCGACCTTATGTTTTCTTTTCAGTTTCATCTTTGGGAAAAATAATAATTGGTTTGAGGAATACCTAATTTATGGTTTGGACTCAAAATGTTCTTTTAAGGCACTGAGGTTTTTTTTATCACTTCCAATAAATATATGGTCGCCATCTACGATGACGGGCCTTTTTAAAAAAGTGTAATCACTAAGGATTAATTGTTTATAGTCTAATTCATCAAGAAGTTGATCTTTAAGCCCCATAGCTTTATACTTTTTTGCTCTTCTGCTAAACAAAGACTCATAGCTACCCGAAAGTCGCTTCAGCTCATCCAATTGATCATTTGTTAAGGATTCGGATTTTATTTCCTGAAAGGTAAATCCCTCGACTGAAAGTGACTTAATGATTCTTTTACAGGTGTCACATGTTTTCAGGAAGTAAATTTTTTTCATTTATATTGTGACTTAATCAATTGTTAAGAATAAAGTTACTTATTTTTGAACAATTTTAAAGTTATGGAAAAATTATTTGAAACCGCTATTTTCACAAGACAATCGATGTTAAAGATTCTCAAGAGTAAATCCTATGAGGATCTGGTAAAAATTCCTTCGGGGTTTAACAATTCAATTTTTTGGAATATTGCGCATCTTTTAATAACCCAGCAGTTATTGTTTTATAAGCTATCGGGCAAGGCCTTAATGATAGATTCCGAGCTGGTCGATAAATACGGTAAGGGCAGTATCGCAACTGAAAAAGTAAGCCCATCGGATATTGACTATGTGAAGGATCATTTGGTATCAGCCATGGAAAAAACAAGTGACGATTATGAAAAAGGGATTTTCGATCAAATGGATACTTATAAGACAAGCACAGGAATTGAATTAACAAATATTGAAGACGTAATTAGTTTCAGTACCTTTCACGATGGAATACATCTTGGAATTGTATTGGCCTTATTAAAAGTGATTTAAATCAAATCTATGAAGTTTAATACAAAAGTGATTCACGGAAATCAGGAGCATGATCCAAGTACGGGGGCTGTTATGCCGCCTATTTATCAAACCTCGACGTATGCCCAGAGTACTCCTGGGGCACATAAGGGCTATGAATATTCCAGAAC
>CP070731.1:2325253-2340147 GCA_020347545.1 Flavobacteriaceae bacterium
GTAATTCGTGGAACATAGCAGTAAAAAATTCAATTTCCTCATTTGAATCATCCTCCAACAGAATTTCAAGTTCAAATAGTTTGTTTCTAAAATATACCGGGTTTGACAGATTTTCTCTATTAGCCAATTCGAAATATGGATTGTAAAAGTCATCAGGAATTTGTTTGATGCAACCAAAATCAAGCGCAATTAGCTTTTTATCTTTTGAAACCAGAAAATTACCGGGATGAGGATCTGCGTGAACTTTTTTCAGCTTGTGAATTTGATACATGTAAAAGTCCCATAAGGCCTGTCCCAAAACATTTAAGTCCGATTGATCATTCTCATGCTGTACAAATTCAGACAAATGCTCCCCTGACATCCAATCCATAGTAAGGATTTTTTCAGATGAAAATTCCTCGTAGTAATCAGGAAACTTTAAGTTTGGAATGTGACCGCATGCCTTCGCCATTTCTAAGGATTGTTTTAGTTCCAGTCTGTAATCTGTTTCCTCAATGAGTTTATTTTCAACCTCCTTGAAATATTTGTCCGAATCTTTACCTTGAATATTGAACATTTTAATGGCTATTGGTTTGACCAGGGCCAGGTCGGAGCTTATACTTCCGGCAACTCCAGGATATTGAATTTTAACCGCGAGCAGTTTGTCATTGTTTCTGACCTGATGAACCTGTCCAATACTCGCTGCATTAACGGATTTGGAATTAAATTCATCAAATACCTCGTGTGGTGACCTGCCAAAGTATTTTTTAAAAGTTCGAACAACCAGAGCCGGGGATAATGGAGGTACAGAAAACTGGGATAATGAGAATTTTTCCACATAGGCCTGCGGCATGATGCTTTTTTCCATGCTGAGCATTTGAGCCACTTTAAGCGCACTTCCTTTTAACTTTTTTAATCCATCATAAATGTCAGCAGCGTTGTCTTCATTTAATCTCGCTCTTGCTTCTTTTTCACTAGAGGTTAGTTTTTTTCCATAGTATTTAAGGTAGTTCACCCCAACTTTTGCTCCGGTCTGAACCAGGTTGGTGGCGCGTTCTACTTTTCCAACGGGTATTCTGTCAATAGTATTCATTAATTCATGTGTATTTTCTCATGGTATAAAAACTTACCAAGATCCAGGATACTCCTCAAGGGTTTTACATTAAGAAGATCAAAGCCTGTGTTTACTGATTTTTCTATAAAAATGTCTGTTTTTTCCAATGAGGCGGATTCATCATCAAGCCAGAATTTGAAACAAACTACGAATTGAACCCACAGACTTTCTTCAATGGATCTGTCAATAAACTCATCCAGTTTTGTATCCTTGAGGTCAAATTTGTCAATTTCCAGTCTTTGAACAAAAAATGAGAATTTCCTTTTTGTGGAAGATAATAACTTCAACAGGTCGTATTTGAACGTACTTTTAGATGCAAGAGCCATCACAAAACTCCTGTTGGCAGTGAGTATTTCAAAATAAGTGTAGTAAAAGCTCAGCAATTTATTTCTGACGTCAAAACTTTCAAAATCCTCACTATTTTGCAATAGTAAAAGTGTTTGATCGTAAAAGGAATCGAAAATTGATTTTTCAACTGTTTTCAAATTTCCGAAAAAAGTGTAGAAGTCCTTTTCATCAAAATTATGCAATTTTGCCAGTTCATAGGCTGAAGATGGAGCTCGACCATTTTCAAGATAATAGTTCATGTAAAATGTGTAGATGTCTTCTTTGTTAATTTTTTTCTTGCGTGCCATATCTCTTAATTTTAGTCAAAGATATGTTTTGTTTAACTATAAAGCAAAAAAGTTAAACAAAAATTTTGTTAATATTTTAATATAACGGTTTCCAGATGTTGTATTCTGCAACCTGTTTGTCTTTTAAGACATGGATAGTCCCGTATAAATTAATTCATTATTGTTGATCATTTTAACCAAGAAACTTGTTTCTTTGTGCTCACGAAAGTGAAGACTCTTTTTTTAAACTTTTCGGATGATTTCAATAATTATAGTTAATTACAGAGGTTGGAGAGCATTGAAGAAATGTCTTTTGTCCCTGGGGCAAATTGATCACGATGAAGTCCAATTTGAAGTTATCGTGGTCGATAATGATTCAAATGATGGGAAATTACTCGCTTTTAAAAAAGAATTTTCAGACTTTCAATTTATCTTAAATGACGGTAATTTTGGGTTTGCCAATGGATGTAATCTGGGAGCAAGAAACTCAAAAGGTAATTATTTGCTTTTCCTAAATCCTGATACGATCATTAAAAAGGACACCTTACAGTCCCTGCAGGAAACCTATGAATCGAATCCCGAAATCGCTTTGTTGTCCTGTGTACAGGAAGATGAGGATGGAAGAATTGAAAAACAGGAGAGGCTGTTTCCTTCGTTTTCCCGGTTTTTTGGAGTTTTCAGAAGTTTTGACAGAATAATAAATCGACAAAAGTACCTGGATCGGTTCAGTGATGCAGATTCAGATTTGGTGTATCCTGACTGGATTTCCGGCTCAGTGATATTCACCGACCGAAGCTGGTTTGAGAAAGTGTCCGGATGGAATGAGGATTTCTGGCTTTATTTGGAAGATGTGGATTTTTGTAAAAGAATAAATGAAAAAGGTGGTAAGGTAGGTATTTCTAAAAAAATTTCAATCCTGCATATGCATGGGGGACTTCAAGGATCAATTTAAAAACAAAAGCACTTACCAAGACCGAAGTAATTATTTCAAAGCATGTTTATATCTCGCGTCTTTTTAATGGAATAGAGGCTTTTTTACTTCATTTCTTGATGATCACAGGTTTTCTTCTCGAGCGAATCTTTCTCTCGATTCTAGGATTATTATTCTTTTTTAAACCCAAGTTGAGAGTGAATATATTGATCTTAAAGAATCTTGTTTCTTATTATTTGAGTGCCTTAAAACATTTGACCTGGATAAGCCCAAGGTCCGTGAATTACAGAAAATGACTGCTTGGTGAAGTAGAAGAGAAGATTGAGTTTTAATGCCTTTGGAACATAGACCATAAATTCTTGTTGCCATAAAATTTTAAGTGTACTGAGATCAAGTGAACCCTGGCGTTTGGTTAACGATCCAACATCAATGATCAAAAAGCATTTTTTACTGATTTCTGTCATTGATTTTTAGACTGTATGAGCTACCTTTGTCAGGCTCTTTTTTTAAGGGAATATATAAGCGACGGCTACATTATTTTAAAAATCAAACATGATCGATATGTCTTCAACATCCAAAAAGTGGGGACTCAAACAGAGTATTACCCTCCTTCGAATACTTGTGGGTTGGCATTTTCTTTACGAGGGAATTGTCAAGGTGTACAATCCGGAATGGACCAGTCTAGGTTACCTGGCGACTGCTCAGGGACCCTTTCGACCTGTATTCCAGGCAATGACCTCGGAAGCTCTACTTCCCTGGGTGGATACCCTAAATTGGGCAGCCCTTGTCTTTGTCGGCATTACACTCATCCTGGGTATATTTGAAAGGGCAGGTGCTCTGGTGGGCGCAGGCCTGCTGTTGCTGTATTACCTGGCACACCCTTCCTGGCCGGGTATGGCCCAGATCAATACGGAGGGGAGTTACTGGATCGTGAACAAGAACCTCATCGAAGCGGTGGTATGCCTGGTTTTATTCTACTGCCCCACAGGAGCCATTTTTGGCCTTTCCCGATTTTTTTCAAAGAACAAAGCAAACACTAAAACCGAATTGACATGAGTTGGACAAGAAGAGAAGCACTTTTAGGATTAGGAAGCATCCCTGTATTGGGAGCAGTGTGGTGGGCAGGAGCCTATGGGACCGTTGGAAAAAAAAGACAGCGGGACGCATTGCTGGAACAGTTGAACATACAGCCTTCACTACCATCTCCCGTTCCCGCCATTACAGGAGAACCGGTCCGCTTGGGGATTATCGGTTTCGGAATTCGCGGAGAACAGCTCTGCAGGTCCCTGGGATATGCCACTGACGAATGGATTGCCGACATGGAGGCGGCTGCAGAACGTGCCCGGCAGGAAGATCGACCTTTTACTGCACTTGAAGATTTTCAAAAGCAGGATCCCTTAAACGTAAGGATTGTTGGGGTTTGTGATGTCTTCGATATCCGTGCCGAAAAGGCCATCCGGTCCTTCAGCACTCCTGAGCAGACTGTGAAGCGATACACCACTCACACGGATATGATCCTCAGCGGGGATGTGGATGCCGTGGTTATCGCCACTCCGGACCATTGGCATGCTCCCATGTCCATTGAAGCCCTGCGGAACAACGTGCATGTCTACGTGGAAAAACCCATGACCCATACGATTGCCGAAACCTACGAATTAAGGGAAGCTGTCCGTAATTCCAAGGCCGTATTCCAGGTTGGGCACCAGCACCGCCAGACCTTGAGTTTTAAAACGGCCCAGAACATCGTGGATAATGGGATTTTGGGACATGTGTCCCTCATCACAACCAACACCAACCGAAATGATGATAACGGGGCGTGGAACTATGCTATTCATCCGGATGCCAATCCACAGACTATTGATTGGGAGCAGTTTCTGGGATCGGCCCCTAAAATACCTTTTAATAAGAACCACTTTTTTCGTTGGAGGAAATGGTGGGCTTATGGTTCAGGTCTTTCCGGTGACCTGCTCACCCATGATTACGATCGACTGAACTGCGTCCTTAAAATGGGGATGCCTCAGTCAGTTATGGCCTCAGGAGGTATTTATACACATAGGGATGGACGTAATGTGCCCGATGTACTGCAGGTGAATTTTGAGTACCCTGACTTTAGCACAGGTAACAATCAAAATCCCAATAATCAAAGGGGAATGACCTTTACCTACAGTGCTTCCCTGGGCAACGGATTCAGCCGGCCGACCATGCTCACGGGACATGATGCCTCCATGGAGCTTGGCAACCGTTTAACCATTTGGCCCGATTCCGGATCTACGCGCTATGCCGAACAGTTAGGTGCCCGTAACATGACTCCGCAAACCCCAATTTACAGTTATGATCCTTCTGAAACAGCAATTGACGGGGTCTCCTCTGCAACCTCTCAGTACTTTGCCGATAAGGGTTTAATGTGGACCTATATTGATGGCAAACGGGTGGATTCCACCTTTCTCCACATGCGGGAATGGCTGAGTGTCATCCGCAATGGCGGAAACGTAAGCTGTGGAATACAAGAAGGCTTCGAAGAGGCTATGTCTGCACATATGGCAGGGCTTTCATGGAAACTGGGAAGGCGTATAGAATGGGACCCTAAAGAAGAGGTGATCCTGCCCATTGAAGGGGTGGACCTTGATGCTGTGCTCCTCGAAAGTCCTTCAGGGGTAGGACAACTAGCTCCGGATACGGTTGGTGCATTATGATGCGGATACTGTTAACAAAAGAATATTGGGCAAAGGAAAGTACTTGATTCAGTTTACGAAATGGAATATTGCTGAAGTGTGCTTGATCCTGAAATAGTAAGTGACTCAAAAGCTGAACCCTGGCTAGTACCTCGTATCTTTTTTTATTGTCCTTTACCATGACTTTGAGTTTTCGGCGGATTAACTGCGTTGATCCTGAGTGAGGGTGTCGTACAGATCAAAATCCTTTCAACTGCTCTTGCAGCTGAGCATTTTTTGTTTCTGTCCGCTAACGAAAACAAGTTTTCGACGCGCAGGGAAACAAAAAAATCCTTTTGAACGGAAGTTCAAAAGGATTTTGATCTGTCGGGGTGGCAGGATTCGAACCTGCGACCTCCTGCTCCCAAAGCAGGCGCGATAACCGGGCTACGCTACACCCCGAAAAAATATTTTCGGTAAATTTTGCGGAGAGACTGGGATTCGAACCCAGGCAACGGTTGCCCGTTGACAGATTAGCAATCTGCTCCATTACCACTCTGGCACCTCTCCGATAATCTTTTTGAAAGAACAAAAATTTTGGTTTGCAAATGTATTATTTGGTTTAGAATCCTCCAAACATTTTTCACATTATTTTACTAAAAAAAGGAAGTGAATTTAAAATTTATTTAACGGGGTATTGAATGGTTTCAAGGATGACGCTTCACGCTCATTTAAGGCTTTTATAGTGTCGGCTTAAAAATTCATAAGGGCGGTACTTTCAGCAAAAAATACTATATATTTGTAAAACTGTTATTTAAAAACCTAATTACATTTAAAGAAGTATGAAAAAATTCAAACAATTAATAATGTTGATGTCAATCGTATTGATGGCCTCAAGTTGTTCCGGTATCAAAGTTGTGGATTCTTGGAAAGCAGATGAAATCAATTCATTGGCGGACGCGAAAATATTAGTGATAGCAAGATCTGATGATATGGTCGGAAGACAAAGATTTGAACAGGAAATTGCTGAAAGATTAAGAGCCGGAGGAGTGGATGCAACGGAAAGTTATAAAAAGTTCCCCTCCATGAAGCAAAATGAGCAATTGACGGAAGAGCAAATAGCTCAACGGGTTCAAATCATCAAAAATGAAGGTTATAAAGGCATTGTATTGACGGTTTTGAAGGATATGAGCAAGGAAATAGTGACCTCTGAAACAGGAGGATATGTTTCCGGAGGTTATTACCCATCTTACTACGGTGGCTACTATGGTGGATTTGGTGGTTACTATGGACGCGTCTATTCTCCATATGGTTATGGATACGGAGGAACTTATGTTCCATCCGAAACAAGAACTTACACCTCTGAAACTTACAACCTTGAAACGGTGATTTACAACCTTGATCTTGAACCTGGTAAGCAGTTGTTAGGTGTTATAGCGATTGATATTACTGATCCTAAGTCAGCTTCTAAAGTGGCTCCAAAATATGCAGATGCCGTGGCAAAACAATTGAAGAAATAAATTTTTAAAATTCTATACTTTACAAAGGCTTAAGTTTCCTGACTTAGGCCTTTTTTTGTTGCTTTATTCCTTTAAGATTAAGTTTTAAGAATCATGTAATTTCAATTTAATTTTCTCGAAAACGTTTTCTTAGATTATTAGGAATGTTCTATATAGATCTTCACCTAATTCGTATTTTTGCTCCCCTTATGAAAAGACTAATTACGATATCATTTTTTCTGCTTATTGGTTTGAATTTACGGGCTCAAACGGAAAAAGAAATAAACAATCAGGTACAGTTTTGGACCAGTGTCAATTCTACATGGAGACTCAGTGATCACTGGGGTGCAATGGGAGATTTTCATGTAAGAAGAAATGATTTCCTAAAAGATCCTAATTTCTATTTTCTTCGATTGGGTGGAGTCTATTGGTTTAATGATAAAATTTCCCTTGCCGGTGGGGGAGCTCGCCTTTGGCTGGCGCAACCAGACTTGGACGGAGGGTTTAATTATGCCATAGAAAATAGAATTTATCAACAATTGCTATGGAGAAGCGTTAACGGCCGAGCAAAATTTTTACAAAGGATCAGAAATGAACAGCGATGGCACGAGGTGCTGAATCCGGATGGAAGCGTAAATCGCATTCGTTTTTCAAACCGTGTCAGATTTTTATTCTCAGCTGCAATCAGAGTTTTTGAAGATGAGAAAAAACCCAGGCTTGTCCTTTCTGATGAAATTTTATTTCATTTTGGAAAAGAGATCGTTTATAACACCTTTGACCAAAACAGATTGTTCATAGGGATAAATCATAAAATGGGAAAAGGTTGGTCTTTTGATGCAGGTTATATGATGGTTTTTCAGCAAAAATATAGCGGGTATCAATACGATATGAACCATACCATAAGATTGTTCTTCTATTTCTCTCCTGATTTAAGAAAGAAGAAGAACAAAGAATTACCACACTATCCAGTTGGAGATATAGAGTAGACACTCTGGCATGTCGTTTTTTGTTTTAAGGGGAATGCTTATATTTATGAGTCAATAACTTAACCTTCCCTGATAATGCTTTGGATCGAATTGATCATTTTTTTATCTATTGTAATCATTGGCTCCAGAATTGGGGGTATTGCAATGGGTACCCTGGCAGGGATCGGCCTGATTCTTTTTATTTTCCTCTTTAGATTACCGGTTGGAAGCCCACCGATTATTGTTTTAGGAATGATCCTTGCCGTGATAACCGCCCTTTCCACCATGGAAGCAGCAGGCGGCCTGGATTATTTGATCGGGGTTGCTGAAAAGATAATGAGGAAGAGGCCTCAGAATATTACTCTGGTGGCACCCATTGTGACCTATGTTCTGGTTTTATCAGCGGGTACACAGCATGTAATTTATGCTTTATTGCCTGTAATCGCTGAAATTTCACGTAAGTCGGGAATCCGACCTGAAAGACCTATTGCGATGGCTGACATAGCGGCCATGCAAGGTATTGTGGCCTCACCCATTTCAGCGGCCACAGTTGCCATGATGGGTATTCTGGCAGTTGAAGGGGTTTCTTTACCCCGTATACTTTTAATTGTAATTCCATCCACAATCATTGCTGTGATCATTGGTTCACTAACGGTCTATAAAAAGGGCAAAGAACTTTCGGAGGACCCTGTTTATCTTCAGCGATTAAAAGAAGGAAAGATTAGAGAATTAGCAAATTCCAAATCTCTTGAAAAAAAATCAGTAAAGCGTGCAAAAGTATCCATAGCATTGTTCTTTTCCGCAATATTGTTGGTCGTAGTATTTGGAATGTTTCCTGAACTAAGACCTGTAAATGAAATCATAAAGGATGGAGCTTTGGTAGCGGATCGTGTAGCAATGGGGCCTACAATAATGATATTGATTCTAACTGTAGGGGCACTGATTCTGATTTTTTTAAAAGCTGATCCGGAAAAAGCAGTTTCAGGGAGTGTTATGAAAAGTGGTGTTGTTGCCATAGTTTCAATACTGGGAATTGCATGGCTTGGATCTTCATTTTTTGAAGGAAATAAAGTGGTCCTTGTAGATGGGATATCTCAATTGATCGAAGGGTATCACTGGGTCTTTGGATTTGGTTTATTCGCCATGTCGATTATGTTGTTCAGCCAGGCGGCAACCGTTGTGACTTTAATGCCATTGGGTTTGGCTCTGGGATTGGATGCTGAGTTATTGATCGCTCTGTACCCGGCAGTTAATGGATTCTTTTTTCTGCCGACCTATGGTACCATTTTGGCCGCAATTTCCTTTGACCAGACGGGAACGACTAAAATTGGGAAATATCTTTTGAACCATAGTTTTATGATACCAGGGCTCGTGACGACATTTTCGGCGGTTGCCATAGCTTTGATGATAACCCAATTTACATAAAATAGAAACCATTTTATAGAAACCCTTAGTTTAAACCAAGTACATTATGATGAGAAATTCAATTTTTAGAAACCTGTTATCCCTTTTGGTCATTTTATTTACGTTTAGTTTCTCTAAGGCTCAAAAAAAAGACCTGCCGAATGTTGTAATTCTTGCAACAGGAGGAACGATTGCAGGTTCTGCGGCAACAGGAACCCAGGCAGGATATACTTCAGGTAAGGTAGGTATTGAAACAATGATTTCAGCGGTGCCGGGAATTCAGGATCTTGCCCATGTGACCGGAGAGCAATTGTCAAATGTCGGTTCTCAGGATATGAGCGTGGAAATCTGGTTGAAACTGGCCAGGAGAGTAAATGAACTTTTAAGTCAGGATGATGTTGACGGTATCGTGATTACCCACGGGACCGATACTCAGGAAGAGACCGCTTTTTTTCTGAATCTTGTTGTGAAAAGTAATAAACCGGTGGTAACCACTGGTTCTATGCGACCCTCGACAGCAGTAAGTGCAGAGGGACCGTTAAACCTATACAATGCCGTTGCCATAGCTGCAGATTCAAATGCAAGTGGTTATGGTGTATTGGTCGTGATGAACGATCAGATTCATTCTGCCCATGGGGTTACAAAAACAAATACCACCTCTGTACAAACATTTATGTCACCGATGCATGGCTTAACCGGTGCCGTGATTTATGGTAAACATGAATTTTATAGTAAACCGCACGGAATATTCGGAATTGAAAGTGAATTCAGTATTGACGGTGTTACTTCTTTACCCAGAGTTGACATCATTTATGCAGGAGTAGATACCCCGGCGGATTTAGTTGATTATTCAATTGAGGCAGGAGCCAAGGGAATAGTTATAGCAGGGGTTGGCAATGGGAACATGAATGCAGCCACACTTAAGGCCTGTAAAAATGCAGCTGAGAAAGGCATTGTGGTTGTGAGAAGCACAAGAGTACCAACAGGCTATGTGTTGCGAAATGCAGAAATTAATGATGACGAAAACAAAACAATTGCTTCGGATGAACTCAATGCACAAAAGTCTAGGGTATTATTGATGTTGGCACTTTTAAAGGATAGGAGTCTGGACGACATACAGAAACTTTTTTATACATATTAAACCTCCTGGATAATGACAGAAATGAAAAACATTTTATCAAATCAACAGATGAAAATTAAGTATATTATATTGACCCTGATACTGAGTTCTGTCCTGCCTTCCATCTTTGCTCAAAACAGGCAGGCAGACACTGTCTCTACCTACCGAAGCTTAATTCCAACAGGAAAGCAGTCGCTTTTAAAGAATGTAGACATGATTGCAAATTTGCAAATGGCTTTAAGAAGTGATTTTTATGAAGGAGAACATTTGGAAACAAAATTCAGGGTAGAGCAGTTCAGACTGGAGTTTAAAGGATATGTTCATGAAAAAATATATTTTCGTTTCCGACATCGCTATACCAGTACATTTGAACCTCAATCCATAGATAAGATCATAAAGGGTGTGGATTTTGCCTTTGTACGATTTGATGTGTCCGAAAAAGTTCAGTTGACAATTGGAAAAACTTTTGCTGACTGGGGAGGAATTGAATTTGATTTGAATCCTATTTATGTTTATGAATATTCTGACATCATAGAGAAAGCAGATAATTTCCTTACGGGAGTCGGTGCTTACTGGCAGGCGACAGAGAGAAACGGTTTCTCCTTTCAGATCCTAAATTCAAGAACCCAGTCCTTTGAAGAGCTCTATCAAGGTCATCCGGGGCTGGAAGGCTCTGATATTCCTTTGGCTGCCGTGGTCAATTGGAGAGGGAAATTTCTGGATGGGAAATTTACCACCCTGTGGTCCTATTCCTTATTCAACGAGGCTAAAGATACTTTTAAGAATTATATAGCCCTCGGAAACCAGTTAAAACTGGATAAATGGACCATTGCTTATGATTTTAAATGGAGTAAGGAAGACCTGGACAGGACCGGGATCATAAGTGAGGATGTTCCTGATGATCTGTATCCATGGGCTTTGGAGAATACTTTGTATTACAGTCACTGGACGAAGATCGACTACCGTTTTGCCAAAAAATGGGGGGCGAGTTTCACCGGATTTATCGATCAGGCAAAATGGCTTAGTGACGTGGATCCGGAAAAAACAACGGACAACTGGCGAACGGGATATGGGGTGGTTCCTTCAATTGAATTCTACCCCTGGTCAGATATTAATCTGAAATTCTTTGCGGTTTATGTGGGTAGATTCTATAATTATTCAAGTTATGCTGAATCGAGAGTAGGACTGGTTGATTATCAAACGGGGCGTTTTGCCATCGGTATTATTTCACCGCTTAAAATATTTTAAGAGGCTCCTTATACTTTTAAAAAGACCTGTCATATTGTTAGGTCTTTTTTCGTGAATGCTCTATTTTAGCGATCCCACTGTAACTTTAGAAAATGAAAATTTCTTTTCAAATTATTCTGTTTTTTTTGATGACGATGATCGCCTGTGAAAAGGAATCAAAAAACGAAGCCTATCGGGAAATAAGTGATGTATCACATGCAGATAGTGAAGGTTATTTAGGTGATGCCAGTTGTATTTCATGTCATGATTCTGAATATGAGACCTGGCAAGGTTCTCATCATGATAAGGCGATGCAGATAGTCTCCGATTCAACTGTTCTTGGCGATTTTAATGATGTGAAGGTCACCATTGACGGAGTGAGCTATGAGTTTTTTAAAAAGGCAGAGGGTTTCATGATTAAGGTTAAGGAATTGGACGGTTCTGAGGCTGAGTTCAAGTTGGCTTATGTTTTTGGGATAACACCGTTGCAGCAATATATTGTGGATTTTCCAAACGGCAAGAAACAAGTATTAAGAGTTACTTGGGATACGTTGGAGAACAAATGGTTTCATCAGTACGCAGGTGATAAAATAACCATTACAGACTGGCTGCATTGGACCAGAGGCGCCCAAAACTGGAATACCATGTGTGCCGAGTGTCATTCTACTAACTTGAAAAAGAGCTATTTTGTAGAGAAAGATTCCTTTCACACCACATACTCATCGATTAATGTGAGTTGTGAAAGTTGTCACGGACCCGGTAAAAAGCATGTTCAATGGGCCAACTCCAATCAAAAGAAAGGCGAGATGCATATGATTTTAGGTGATGATCAAAAGTCTCAACTCAATATGTGTGCTCCTTGTCATGCCCGTAGAATGAAGCTTACTAAAAATTTGATTCCGGGTAACTTATTTGAAAATCAGTATCTTATCCAAAACATTTCTTCTGAGTATTATCATCTGGATGGACAGATTTTAGAAGAAGATTATGTTTATGGTTCTTTTCTTCAAAGTAAGATGCACATGCAGGGTATAAAATGTGGTGACTGTCATGATGTACACTCGAATAAATTAAAATTAGAAGGAAACAAACTTTGTCTGCAATGCCATGTTCCCGAAAAATACGAAAGTAAATCACACCATTTTCATGAAATGAATTCTGAATCGGCACAATGCATCAACTGTCACATGACAGGAAGGTATTACATGGGTAATGATTTTAGAAGGGATCATAGTTTTAGAATTCCAAGACCGGACCAGAGTGTGGCCTATGGTACACCAAACGCCTGTAACGAATGTCATCAGGATCAGTCGGAGGAATGGGCCTCGAGTTGGGTGGAGAAATGGTATGGTAAAGAGAGAGCTCCGCATTTTTCAGATTATCTGTTGCTGAGTCATCAAAATGAGATTTCACAAGAGGACAGATTAAAGTTAGATGAGTTTATCAATGATCTCAATTATCCGTTCATAGCAAGATCAACGGTAATTGGAAATTTAACTTTTTCGGGAGAGGATCAAATAAAATCTCTTTTAACGGCCTTGAATGATTCCTCTGCGGTTGTTAGGTATCACGCCCTGATGCAATTCAGGAGTATGGCTCCACAGGACCGGCTGGCGATTGCTCAGAAGCATTTAACCGACAAGGCCAAACTGGTGAGAATTGGATCTGCCCAACTACTCATCGGTTTTAATGGCGATGGTTGGAGTGAAACGGACAAACTGAATTTACACAAGGCCAATGAAGAGTTTGAATATATGCTTTTTGCAAATGCTGATTTTTCTACAGGAAGGCTGCAACTCGGAGATTATTTTATGCAAAACAATGATGTCAGATCAGCTATAAAACATTATAGTAAAGCATTGGAGATGGATAGTTTATTATTTCCGGTGTACACTAATCTGGCCACCGCGTATAGCTTGAATCAAAATACAGAAGGAGCATTTGAAACTCTAAACACCTGGATGGATTATCAACCTGATGCAGGACGCCCTTATTATTTGAGGGCACTGCTAAACTTTGAACTGGGAAATAATGAAATTGGTGTTGAGGATCTTAAAATGGCCATTGAACTTGATCCACAGGATATTCGTTCCATGTATAATCTAGCTACTTTTTATTACCAGAATAAGGAGTTTGAGTCAGCCTTGGAAGAAGTGAGGCAGGCACTTAAAATTGATCCGTCCAATCAGGATGTAAAATACTTAAATGCCCTTATTTTAAAGGAATTGGGCCGAATTGAGGAAGCTAATGCAATCATTAGAGAACTTCAGTCTTCATAAAGGTTTTTAAAAAATAAAGTAAATATTTATTCGATCAATTCTTTCAGGTCTTCTTCCTTGGTATTAAATACAGGATGTTTTTTCTTAATCGATTTTTTATAGATTCTTAATCTAAACACAAAATCATTGGTTGAATCATCATCTTCAGTTGTGTTCTGACTGTGATGATAAGATACATAGAATTCAGCTTTCCAATCATCATTGAATTTATAACCAAGGCCCGGAGATATCCTAATTACATCGTTAAATCGGTCTGCTTTTTTTAAATTAAAAAAGAATTCCACGTTTATAGGAATATAAAGCCCTTCATTAAATGAAAAGAGATGCTTTTTCCACTCGATGACAGTTGATATTTTATACCTGAATCGAAACGAAGTAGTCCAACTTGATCCGTCAAAAGCTTTTTGAAAACGTTCTTCAAGTCTGATATAATTCTTTAATGGAATCATATCAATTGAAGGTAAAAAGAATTTTAAGCCCTGCATCAATCTGAATTCAAAATTGTCGGGCTCGAATTTGTTATCCGTGTAATATAAACCCGCACCAAGATGAAACGAGCTGATAAAAGGTTTTTCAAGGTTCATGAATTTAGGGCTCTTCGTATGTATAATATTATAGGTTGGAACCACTAAGTATTTATTAAAAAGGTGGGGTGAAATACTTCTGTAGCCAACAAACCCACTGAGTTCATGTAATGAATCTAAACTATGCCTGGTGTTGAAATCAAGCCAAAACTGACGGTTAACAGTTGCATCTTCAGGTTCTTCTTCTTGAGCAGAAACTACTGAAAAGATTAAAAAAAGAAAAAGTGTAAGTAAAAACCTAATCATAAAATCCAGGATGATGATCTTAAAATCTGTTCAAGTAACTCATAGATTAATATTATATTTGAATAGAGTCAACTTGAATAGAGCATACAGGTGTGAATTTAAACATTAAAATTTGAATTATGGAAAAAAAGGATATAACAAAAAAGTATAAAAAGGAGGAGCTGACTATTATCTGGCAGCCGGCAAAATGTATTCATTCGGCTGTTTGTGTTAAGGAACTTCCCCAAGTCTATGATCCAAAGTCAAAGCCTTGGATAAAACCTGAAAATGCTTCTGTTGAA
>CP070731.1:2340247-2346272 GCA_020347545.1 Flavobacteriaceae bacterium
TCAAAAAAGCAAGGATTACTCTCATAATGTAGATGTTTACAGGCCCTCTCACGCAGATTATACTTATGATCAGAAGTACGGGATAAGGGATCACCGTGGAGGAGGTAGAAGTTCGGCTCGTGAAACCGCAAACTGGATCGTTGGAGGAGCGGTTGCCAAAGAAATCATTAAAGACATTAAAATAACGGCATTCACTTCATCTGTTGGTGAAATTTTTATAGACCAACCCTATGAAAATCTGGATTTTAACAACATTGAAAAGAACATGGTTCGATGTGCGGATCCTGTCACTGCAGATAAAATGATAGAACATATAAGTCAAATCAAAAAGCAGGGTGACACGGTAGGTGGAACCATTACCTGTGTGATTCAAAATGTTCCGGTTGGACTGGGAGAACCTATTTTTGATAAACTTCATGCGGCTCTCGGCCAGGCTATGCTGTCCATAAACGCTGTTAAAGGATTTGAGTATGGCAGTGGCTTTTGTGGGGCAAAAATGAAAGGAAGTGATCACAACGATCTGTTTAACGAAGATGGAAGTACAAAAACCAACCTTTCCGGTGGAATTCAAGGTGGAATTTCCAACGGTATGGACATCTATTTCAGGGTAGCCTTCAAACCAGTGGCAACCTTGATCCAAAAGCAGGATACTATTGATTCTAAAGGCAATAAAGTTGAAATGCAGGGAAGAGGAAGGCATGACCCCTGTGTTGTTCCAAGAGCGGTCCCTATCGTAGAGGCTTTGAGTGCTATGGTATTAGCTGACTTTTATTTGATGGGAAGAGCCAGAGATTAATTTCGGCCAATTCTTTTTTTCCAACGTGATTTACGAAGCGTATACTCATAAAACTTTTGACAAGATTTTCTTATGTCGTTTGTTACTTCCTTCGGATTCTTTCCAATTAAAGAGGCATATTCCTTTCCTATGATCTCTATCATGTCTTCGGTGAGTGACAGCCTGTTGAAATTGTCAATTCTCATCTCATAACTCATTTCCTCGAATCGCATCCTGTTAAGATCGATAAGATAAAAATCGTACAATCCATCTTCCTTGACACACATCAGTGTATTTCCTTTTGAATGATCAAAGTGATGAATTTTGTTTTCATGAAGCTGAAAAGTAAATCGGGCAAATTGCTTCAAAACATTCTCACGGTCAGGAAAATTGGGTTCTATGACTTTTTCAAAATTAAAATCATATTCAAGATTCTCTGAAACATAGAAACTATTCGTAAGACCAACAATATTTGAATATTCAACATAAGCAATAGGTGTTGGAGTCAAAATCCCTTTACGCAGTAAAACTTCAGCGTGCTCAAAGGAGCGTCTCGCTTTTGATTTTCTAACATATTTATAAGCAAATCTATTGATCAAATGGGGAACCTGAAAAGATTTGACATTCCATTTCCCTTGTCCTGAATCAAATACCTTAATGGTATTTCTTTTCTCCCAATAGGTCTTGCCGGATTGATCAAAAGATGTGATTATCTCAAGTACTTTTTCTTGATCAAATGAGGAGGAAGTCTGGATTTTCATCATTGCAATTAGCTGCTTATTAATATCCGAAAAAGATAAAAACCAATCATTTTTCTGTGCGTAAAAGTAATAATTCTATGGCACTTAAAATAAATTATTAATTCTAGCGTTTAAGCATAAGTTGTATCATTAGATGAGACAACTAACTTCCCTCAATTAACAATTTTTCCAAACGAAATAACACGCGATAATATCGCATGATTCTGCCCCCTTCATTAGGAAGAGGTTCAGGTTAGCTATTAAAAATTGTCTATGAATACCATGATTCGAATTTTGTTGACTGTTAGGAAGCAAATAATCCTTTTTCCCCTTAATCAATCAATTATTTTAATGGTTTCTCATACTGCCTTTGACTTCAGAAGGAGCAGAATTTAACACATATGGCCCGTTATTGATGAACAGGGCCCCTAAAGATCCCTTTTTTTTGGACCGCTATTGGAAAAAATTTTTTCATGGCGGTCTTTTGTTTACTGCAAAACCTGATACTTCGTTGTAGATCCTTTATTAACGGCTATCCATTAGCTGGATGATTATCCATTAGCTGGATGATTATCCTTTAATCCTGAAAGTAGTTTGTTGTAAAAGCCTTTATTGATGATTTTACGACCCGCAGAAAGGTCTAATTCTGAATTAGCCTATCACATAGAATGGAGCAAAAAAAGCCCCTTGCAAAACGCAAGGGGGCTCTTTCAAATTAAATCTAAAAATACTCTATAATTATTTTTTAAGGGCTTTGTAAGAACCTACATTGGTTTCTTCCTGTACCCTGAATATTCCTTTTACATCCTCAAACTCACTTAAGCTGTACATAATGGAATCAGTCGTAAGTTCTGTTTCTTCCAAGTGTTCAGATAAATCCTTAAGCATATTCTCCCTGTCAAGCAGTTCATTACTTTCAAGTACAAGAATGGTCTCAGGTAAATTCAAAACGTTAATCGCGCCTATAGCATCTTCACTTACAAGGTTTTCTTTCGTTGAATCGATCAATTCATAATGATCAATTCCCAGTCCCTGCGTATTTTCATGGCCTTCATCATCATAAACAAACCTGACCTGAAAATCTTCATTTACAAATTCACTCACCTCAACAAGTACAACCTCATTCATTCCGGTATTTTTAGGTGACGATGTATCTTGAAAAAAGACTTCTTTCCATTTTCGTCCATCAAAGACTTCTATCGAAAACTCGCCCTTCTCCTCCTCTACCTGTAAGTTATAGGTAACTTCTATCTGAGCCTCACTAACATTCGACAGATCGACAGGAGGTGTTGTTAAACTGGTCTTATCATCAGTTCTCTTACCAAAATTGGTATCGTTGAAGAGAGCAGCACCACTCACAAATTCTGACTCAATGGTTGGGCCACTGTGCGGCATCACCCCGGTATATCCGAATTGCCAGGCTGCGGCTTCTGAATTAATTTCATAAAACCATCCTTCAGGTATTTCAGAACCATCAAAACTTTCTTCTTGCAACTGAGCAAATGTAAATGGGCTCAACAACAGAGCAATGATAATAAATCCGATCTTTTTCATGGTAATGCATTTTATTTATTACATAATAACGAATGAAAACAAGTATTATTTTATAGAGATATAGCCTTTAAATGCTAATTTTTCCTTAAAAATCCAGAAACACCCGAAATTTCCCGCGCTGATTCCTTATAATTAAATTATCTTTGCAGGAATTTAAAATTATACGACATGAATGACGGTTTATACGCTAAAATAAAAAGTTCAAAAGGAGATATTCTTTTGGAGTTGGAATATGAAAAAACACCAGGTACAGTAGGTAATTTTGTTGCTTTGGCAGAAGGGAATCTTGAAAACTCTGCTAAACCTCAAGGTCAAAAATATTACGATGGCCTTAAGTTTCACAGGGTCATTCCAGATTTTATGATCCAGGGAGGATGTCCTCTTGGAACAGGTACGGGTAATCCTGGTTATAACTTTGAAGATGAATTTCACACCGATTTGAAACATGATAAACCTGGAATTCTTTCCATGGCTAACGCTGGCCCTGGCACGAACGGCAGTCAATTCTTTATTACACATGTCCCTACACCCTGGTTAGACAATAAGCATACGGTTTTTGGCCACGTTATTGAAGGACAATCTGTTGTTGACAGTATTGCGCAGGACGATATCATGGATGCCGTCGAGATTGTTAGAGTTGGAGACAAGGCTGAAAGCTTTAATGCCATAGAAGCATTCAGAACTTTTGAAGGAGAAAGAGAAAAAAGAATCGCAGAGGCGAAAGCAAAAATGGAGGCTGAATTAGATAAAATTGCTGCAGGCTTTGACAAGACGGAAAGCGGCTTAAGGTATCAAATCATTCAAAAAGGAAACGGAGCAAAAGCCACACAAGGTAAACAGATTTCTGTTCACTATAAAGGACAGCTTGCTGATGGAAGAGTGTTTGATTCATCATATCAGCGCAAGCAACCCATAGATTTTACCGTGGGTGTTGGACAGGTCATAAAAGGATGGGATGAGGGTCTTCAACTCCTGCAGGTTGGAGATAAAGCAAGGCTGGTTATTCCTTCTCATTTAGGATACGGTTCACAAGGTGCCGGAGGAGTTATCCCCCCTGATGCAACCTTGATATTCGATGTAGAATTAATGGATGTCAAATAGTTCAAAATACAACCCGTTAAAAAAAGCTTCTCTCAACGAGAAGCTTTTTTTTTAAACCGATTTGTTGTAACTTTAATTATATTTAAAACTCCCCTCATGAAATACTTTATTTTTATATTATTCATTTTCGGCATGAATGCCGAAATCTTCTCTCAGGAGGAAGCGAAAAACCCGATCCTGACGGACAAATTTTATATTGAGGCAGGGGCATTTTTCCCATCCAAAAATATCAAGCTCGGAGCAGATGCCTCCTCTCCGGATGACGAAATTGATTTTAATGAGACACTGGGTCTCAATGATAATGAAACTACTTATTTTGTGAACTTTGAATGGCGCTGGAATAAAAAATGGAGATTGACTGCAGAAACTTTTGGTATCAATAATGCCGCTAAAGCAACCCTGGACACGACCCTTGTATTTGATGAATTTACTTTTGAAAAAGGATCAAATGTTCGGGCAGGAGTTGAATTTTCTCTTTACAGGGTATTTGTTGGAAGACTTATCTCTTCAGGACAAAAACACTCTTTAGGAGGTGGACTCGGAGTACATGCCCTGAATATAGGTGCCTTTATTGAAGGAAATATTAAATCGAATAATGAAGAAATCGATGGTGAATTCAGAAAGTCAAGAGTGAGTGCTTTGATACCATTACCTAACCTTGGCTTTTGGTATCATTGGGCACCTAATGAGAAATGGGCACTTATTGCCCGTACCGATTGGTTTGGCATAACCATTGACAAGTATTCCGGTGGACTCTGGAATATTTCACCAGGTATCCGATATCAAATTGTTGATCGGTTTGGTCTTGGTATAGATTATCGTTTTTTACTTTTTGATGCCAAAGTAACTGAAGACAACTGGAAAGGGAAATTTAACATGGACTTTACCGGGCCCACGATCACCCTTCACGGAAATTTTTAAGCATAGTTATAGTTCATGGAGGACCTAAAATATCCAATTGGAAAATTTACCGTATCAGAACCAATTTCAAGGGAACAGGTTACGCAATGGATACAGGTTCTCGAGGGTTTTCCAAAAAGGCTTGAAGCATTAACGACCCCCTTGACTGATGATCAAGTTGACACACCTTACCGTCCGGGAGGCTGGACCATCAGACAGGTTGTGCATCATCTTGCTGACAGTCATTACAACAGCTATATCAGATTTAAATGGGCGCTTACAGAAGACAGCCCGCTCATTAAGGCTTATTTTGAGGATCGATGGGCTCAACTTGATGATTACCAGGCCCCTGTCGAATTATCGCTGAATGCTTTGAATAGTCTTCATAACAAGTGGGTCTATTTGCTGAAAAGGCTCACCGATAAGGACCTGAAACGAGTATTTATTCATCCCGAAAGCAAAGAAAAGATCTCTCTCGAAAAAAATATTGGTATCTATGCCTGGCATAGCAAACACCATTATGCCCACATCGAAAATTTATTGCGTAGAAAAGGCTGGCGTTAATCTAAGCCTGTGGAAAACCTATTTCCATTTGATACCACATCCCATACTTGGCTTTTGGGGCTCGGGAATCGCTTTGTTGTTCAGTAAAGCATCCATGGCATTTCTCAGGTCACTACCATTTAACGGCTTTTCGTTTTTTGGCCTGGAGTCATCTATTTGCCCCCTGTAAACCAGTTTTAAATCTTTATCGAACAAATAGGTGTCAGGCGTACAAGCTGCGTCATAAGTTTTGGCAACTTCCTGAGTTGCATCGAACAAATAAGGAAAAGGATAGTTGAATTTTTTTGCATTTTCCTTCATTAATTCAGGTCCGTCCTGAGGATATTTTTCAATATCGTTTGAGGAAATAGCAATAAATGAAATTCCCAGCTTTGAGAAATCATTGGCTATT
>CP070731.1:2346372-2361584 GCA_020347545.1 Flavobacteriaceae bacterium
GGAGGCGATGACCCGGTTTTCTTCTGAAGATAAAAAGATTAATAATAATCTTATTACCGGGACCTATGGCGATCTCAAAGGAAAGATCATTCCTCAATCGGAACTGTTGGTCATCTGGGGCCAAGGTAAGGCAGGAGGAACACAAGAGCTTAAAATTCCGAATGGTTACAGTAGTATGCTTTATCTCGTAAAGGGTACTTTGACCCTGACGAAATATGGTTTGCTTGAAGAGGAACATTTGGCTGTATTTGAACACGATGGTGATCATATAGAAATGACATTTAAAGAAAATGGACAGTTTATTTTACTTTGTGGTGTACCTATCGATGAAAAAGTAACCCAAAGCGGGCCTTATGTTATGAATTCACAAACCGAAATACTGGAGGCCATGCGTGATTACCAGATGGGTAAATTTGGAATTTTAATTGAACACTAAAGCAGTCATAAATCGATCTGAAAAACAGAGGCTTTTAAGTCTCTGTTTTTTTTTATACCTGAATGTTAAACTAGATTAACATGATTTAATAAACTGTTTTATTTTCTATCAAACGATGCTGTCTGATCTTTGTAATGTTCTTTTAAATAGAAAAAAATGAATTTGTTGATCGAGAAAGTGAGTGATCTGAATGATATGATCATGCAGGGAGAAAAGCTGGAAGCATTTGATAAATTTTATCATCAGGAAGTAATCATGCAATTTAATGATGAGGATCCGGTGAGGGGTAAAGTTGCCAACAGGAGATTGCTTGAACTTGAACAAAATAATATCACTGAGTTGAAAAGTGCCAAACCATTAAAAGTGACCATAGGCGAGAAAACAACAATGGTAGAATGGGAATTAAATGATGAACACACAGAATTTGGTGAAAGAATTTACACACAGGTAGTTGTTCATGACTGGAATGAAGGACTTGTGATCAAAGAAAAATTGTATTGCGGAAATAAAAAAAATAATATAGTAACCTTTTAAATTAATAATCATGAAAAACAGAGTACAAACAATCATAGCAGCAGTTATAATTGCAACGATCACATTTGCATTTACAACAATCGAAGATGG
The DNA here is from genome assembly GCA_020347545.1 of Flavobacteriaceae bacterium. GTDB lineage: Bacteria > Bacteroidota > Bacteroidia > Flavobacteriales > Flavobacteriaceae > Lutimonas. Next base: position 2,347,433 of record CP070731.1, read on the forward strand.
TAAAAAAGTAGTTAAGACAGAAACAAGTTCAGTGACCTGGAAAGGATATAAAGTAACCGGTTCACATGTAGGAACTATCGCCTTGAAGCAAGGATCGCTTGAATTTAAAGAAGGAGCTTTAATTGGTGGCGAATTTATCATGGACATGGCCTCCATCGAAAACACCGACCTTGAAGGAGAATACAAAGGAAAACTCGAGGGGCACTTGAAATCCGATGATTTCTTTGGAGTGGCAACCTATCCTACCGCGAAACTTGTTTTTAACAAAGTTAAAAGCACAGGTAAAAATTCATATGAGGTAACAGGTGACCTTACTATAAAAGACAAAACTAATCCAGTTACCTTTGAAATATCAGTTTATGGGAACAAGGCTACGGCCAGTCTCAAAATTGACAGGACCCTGTATGGCGTAAAATATGGATCGGCTAGTTTCTTTGATGATCTTAAAGACAAAGCGATCTATGACGAATTTGATCTGGTAACCGATCTTGAATTCTAAGATTTCACATGTCATAAGTAAAAAAGACCGTAATAATTACGGTCTTTTTTTATTCCATGGTTCACATTGAACCTGTTTACATTTCATGGCGCAGCAATAAAAGCATTAAATTTATTCCCTTTACATATCAAAGGGAATGATGTAAAATGCGTATCACTTACGTTTGCTCTTAATTTACTTCCTTCTTATCTCTTTTAGAAACATAAAAAATGCAATTCCAAATAAGAAAGTAACCACAGCTGCCAAATATGGAATATATTCAATCATTTTTCATTTTTAATTAGTTTCAACAAAATGGCGAATCCAAGAATAGAAGGAACCCATAAGCCTACAAATATTGCTCCCTCTCTTTCACCATTGAACCACATTGCTTCTGCAAAAACAAGACTGACAATTGCTGTTAAAAGCAAAATCTTGTCAGTATTTCCAATTTTCTTAAACATGATTATTAAAATTTTTCCCTTCTAAGATAACCATAAATCTTCAATTTTAAATCGTAAAAGCAGGTTTGCCCACCTGAAAATGGCATCAAAATCGGTCAGATTAACAAGATTTCCACTCCCAAAATCTTAAACTTTTATAAAAATTCTAAATATTTTGAAATTTTTAACATTTTGTAACTAATTGATTTTGTGTTATTTAATTTTTTATGATCCTAAAAAATTGTTAAAATAGTACTATGTTAAACAAAGTACTGTAACCTTTTCGAAGTTATGCAGTCTTATAAGTATAACCAATGATTTAAAAATTAAAATTATGAGAACTACAATATTTAAAAACAGTAAAAGAATAAGATGGTCGGAACACAGAAATTACGCCGTTAAAGCTTAATCAAAAAAAAAGACCTAATAAAAGAAAACCTAATCACAAACGATATAAATTAAAAATTATGAGAACTACACTATTCAGAAACAGTAAAAGAATAAGATGGTCAGAACACAGAAATTACGCCATTAAAGCTTAATCAAAAAAAGACCTAATCAAAACAATAAAAGAAAACCTAATCACAAACTAAAAAAATCAAAAATTATGAGAACTACACTATTCAGAAACAGCAAAAGAATAAGATGGTCAGAGCACAGGAATTATGCCGTTAAATCTTAATTACAGCTCCCGAAAATGCTTCAAAGCAAAAACAAATTTCCACATATACTACTCGGCATCCCCGAGATCAGCAACCCTAACAAGCAGTAGGGTTTTCTGGTTTTAACCCATCTCTATCACCTCAGGGCAAGACCAATTTTCAAACAACTTTTTTATTCGACTAAGCCATCAGATAATCATAATATCTTACGGTATGATACATTGACTTCCAGAAAAATATAAGAGGAGTACCCGAATCCGGTACTCCCTCTTGATCGAGTGAGGCAAACCACTCTCCTTTTTTATCGATAAATTTTTCCTGGATATAGGATATCTGTTCTTCGGCAAGTTCTTTGTAACTGTTTTCAGCGCTTTTCTTAAAAGCATTTATCAAGCCAAGGGCAACCTCCGCCTGAGGCCACCACGACTTTACGGCTTCCGGATTTCCCTGATTATCAAAAATATTGAAATACCCGCCATTATTTTTATCCCTGGCTGACATAACCACCCTTTCCATCATTAATAGGGCCATGGATGCTGTACGCTGCATCAATTCTTTATCACCTATCGCTTTTGCCGCTTCACAAATTACCCAGCTGCATTCTGCATTATGCCCTGCCCAATTCTCATCCGGAATCAACTTCCAGTCTTCAGTCAGTCTGTGTATACAGAAATAATCCTTTTCATCAATAAAACGGTCCAGAATTAAATGAAGCAACTTGATGATTTGTTGTTTAATTTTTACATCCTCTCGATTTTCATAAACCTTGACCAGTGCTTCCATGGTATGAAAATGAGTGGCAAATGATCGGGTAATGGAATCTCCCCGCTCCCAATATTCATTTAACCCATCAATAAACCCCTGGTCCACTCCTGAAATCAATTTCTCATTTATAAAGGAAACCTGTTCATCAACGAACTGCCTGATCTCTGGGGACTCATTAATTTTCTCATATTCGGCAAGTCCGTATAAGACAAATGCCTGTGCCATGTTTACATTCTCCTCGTCAGAGACCCATTGCATATTGTATGTCCTGGCCCAGTAATATCCTCCGCTCGGGTTTTTAAACTCCATCAATAACTTAAAGGAAAGAGCCGCCAGATCTTTATATTCATTGTCCCCCAGCCTTTGATATGCCTTACTGCTCCCATACAACACCCTGCTTAAATACATACTGCCCATCTCGGCTTTCCAGTTGCAGGCACCTGATATAGCTATTTCAGGGCAAATCAGGTTCCTTTCCTTGTTGATCATATTTTTGATCCAGAATTGCATATAGTTTCTGAATTCCTTTTCAATAGAATTAACGGTCATTTTTTCCATACTGCGAAGTTACTGAACTCGACTTGAAATAAGAGATAAAATTAGGCTTTTGAAACCTGGAAAAAAGTGTTAGGGATATCTTAAAGTTTGTTAACAGACACCGAATGTCGTGAATCCACAGAGAGGTTGAATTTATCTTTGTAGTGAGATTGATAGTTATTGTTAATAAACAAAGATTGATTATAATTTAGTATTTATTTGCCAAAATAATAGGTTAGACACCATTAATAGAGTAATCAATTGAGGACGTCCCAATCTCGTCGGACATCATGTTCAATAGTAAATCAGGGGGATAAAAGGTTTACTAATAATTAGGTTAAGTGCATTCGATATTCGATGGGTTGGGACTATTTTTAAAAAAGTTAATCTTATTCCAGTTTTACTTAGGTTCCTCCAATCCTTTAGATTCTTCCCAACATTTAGATTCTTCCTGTCATTTAGGTTCTTACTACTTATTCTATTCATGCAAAAAGTTCCTGAAACTTCCTTCCTGAAAACGAGGGTAGACCTCAATTCCATATTCGTTTTTACCTTTTTCTCCTTCCCAGATGATCTTAAGGCCAAGTTGTTCATTTAGCTCTAAATTATCATATCGGAAGGGAATGGAACAGAACAAATACTCCTGATTCGGTTTATCACGAACAAACCGCATCAAATGGTTACTTATATAATAGATATTGTCATTACTGTCTGCAGTAATATCAAAACCAAAAAATATAGGGCGATCGAGTTTTCTGTGATGAATCAGGTCCTTCACCGTCAGGTCCTGTTCATTCATCTCGCGGGACCGTAATTTTTCATACGCTTCGGGTCGTAAAGGAAAAACAAGTGAATGCCCCGAATAATAACCGGAATCATCCGTGATAATAAGATTCATTTCAGGAAGCAATCTTGCCGCTTCTTGAATGACTCCTCTCAATGATTTGCTTATGGTCTTGTGAAACCTCATATACCTTACGATATAATCAATATCGATCTCGTAATCCAGGGCCCGTATTCGTTTTGTTGCTACATCCAGATGGCTTTTGATCCACTGGGCATCGGGCAACCTGTTGGTAAGCTGTGACAGTGAGTATTTTCTCAGATTGAAATCATAATAAGTTGGAATAGGAACGGAAGCATTTAAATTCCTGACCAGCTGATAGGGCAAAAGGGTTTCGTTGATGATGTCTTCCTCTTTTTCCGGCTTGATCAAAGTAGTAGCATTTTCCCATCGCTGCACTGTCCTGACATCAACATTGAGACGGCTCGCAAATTCCGATTGAGACAATTTATTGATCTTTCTGTAATCAATTAATAATTCTCCAATTACATTGTATTTCTTCATTCGATGTGGCATGTAGTAAAAATATGAAAAAATGTGTGGAATTGAAATCTCATTTTCAGACACGCAATGTCGTCTGATATTGTCTGTTACGGCTTTACCTTTGTCAAAAATAAGGTGATGATTCAAAAAGTACTAACCGATATTGAAATTGAAGTAACGAATAGAATCAATGTAGAAGAAAAGAATTTGAAAGCTGTTAAAGAATTGAAACTTCTTCTCGATCAGATTGACCATGAAGCGGAGGTTGTACCCTTTGAGGATAAGGAAAGATTATCCAGGTTGTTGGTTTCATTAAAAGGGGCAACATTGAATGAAAACGAAAATCAACTGGTTGAGAAAATTAGTAAGTATCGGATTTGAAAAAGAAAAGTTGCTGATAATTAATGATCAGTACAGTGCTTAAAATTCATCATGAATGAAGATGTCAGGTTAATTTCCATTGAGGGGTTAATTAGGAAAGGTAAAACAAACCTGAGGTGTGAGTTTAGGAAATGATGAATTTGTTATCAAAAGGTCTCTTTAGAAAGAGGCCTTTTTCTTTTTATTCAAAAAAATAAGCGGACCATGAAAAGCTCCATGAATCCGCTCGTGCAAATATTAAGCATTAGATTGCTTACTTCACTAAAGAAAGGGGTAAGTTATTCGATTATATCTCAACAACAAAGTTGTCTTGTGCATCTATACCATTGTTCACATAGCTGTCAGCTGCGTGATCATTTTCCCATTTTGTGTCATCAATCAAATATTTGAACTGATAACTTTTTGAGGTTTCAAGATCTAATGTTGTTTTATAGGTTCCGTTTTTGAATTTTTTCAAATCTATCGCCTCTGCAACATTCCAATCATTAAAATCACCCAACAATTGAACTTTTTCAGCATCTAAAGCTTCTTCTTTAGTTAAAGAAAAAGTCACTTTACAAACTGGTTTGCTTTTTAAAAATTGTTTTTTAATACTCATGACACTAGTTTTATATTTTGCCTACAAAATAAAAACATGGAAAGGATAAAAAGAACAACTTTTTTAATCAATTTCTATACTATTTTAACACCTTGGTTAGTATAATCTTAATTAAAGGTTAATTTTACACAAATAATACGCCCCCTGTTTAAAAGCCATAAAAGCTCCAACGTCCTAAATATCTTTATATTAGCTTTTCATTTGATGCATTTATTTACTACCTTTAGTCTTCCTTTAACAGTGCCACTATGAATAATTCTTCTAAAGCTCTGGTTAACAATATTCAGGAATTTTGTTTTGATCAAAAAGAAATTGAGAACCTTGATGTTCTCGATCATGGAAATGACCAGCTCCATCTGATTTTTGACAATGAATCTGTACTTGCCAAAGTCATTGAAAAAGACTTTTTGAAAGGGAAATACAAGATTCAGATTAACTCGAATTTTTATGAAATCGCAATTCCCCATCCTCTTGATGATCTGATCAAAAAAATGGGTTACTCTTCGGGTTCCACTAAAGTAATCGATTCCATCAAAGCTCCGATGCCCGGCAGTATCATCGACATCAAGGTCAAAACGGGTCAAAAAGTCAAAGAAGGGGATACCCTCCTAATCCTGGAGGCGATGAAAATGGAAAATGCCATTACCTCTCCAAAAGATACTGTTATCAAGGAGTTGTTTGTCGAAGAGGGTGAAGCCGTTGACAAGAATAAACTTTTAATTGATTTCGAATAAGTATTCCTAAACCATTACGTATGAAAAAAGTATTGATTGCCAATCGTGGTGAAATAGCACTGCGGATCATGAAATCTGTCAGGGAGATGGGAATTAAAACTGTGGCGGTTTATTCAACAGTTGACAGAAATGCTCCTCATGTTACATTTGCCGACGAAGCCGTTCATATAGGAGAAAATCCTTCGAACCAAAGTTACCTCATTGGTGAGAGAATTATCGAAAAGGCCCTGGAGCTGAATGTTGATGGCATCCATCCCGGGTATGGTTTTTTAAGTGAGAATGATGAATTTTCCAAAGCGGTTGAAAAAAACGGAATGATTTTTATCGGCCCGGGTCATGAGGCCATCAGAATGATGGGAGATAAACTTGCAGCGAAAGAGGCCGTCAAAAAATATGATATTCCGATGGTTCCGGGTATTGATGAGGCCGTTACCAATGTGGAGGAAGCAAAAAGAATTGCGAGAGAAATTGGTTTTCCGATTCTTATAAAAGCTGCGGCGGGCGGAGGAGGAAAAGGAATGCGAATTGTCAACTCGGATCATGAAGTTGAAGAACAAATGGAAAGAGCTATCAGTGAAGCGCTTTCTGCATTTGGAGATGGTTCGGTCTTTATCGAAAAATACATCACCTCACCAAGGCACATTGAATTTCAGATCCTTGCCGACAATCATGGAAACATCGTGCATCTCTTCGAGAGGGAATGCAGTATCCAGAGAAGGCACCAAAAGGTTATTGAAGAGGCGCCTTCGTGTATTCTGGATGCTGAACTGAGAAAAAAAATGGGAGAATCTGCCACTCTGGTGGCAAAATCCTGTAATTACAGAGGGGCCGGAACCGTTGAATTCCTGCTCGACGACCAGAAAAACTATTATTTTCTTGAAATGAATACCCGCTTACAGGTCGAACATCCCGTAACTGAATTTATAACCGGGCTTGACCTTGTAAAAGAGCAGATAAAAATTGCAAGAGGCGAAAAGCTGAGCTGGAACCAGGATGAAATCGAATTTAAGGGTCATTCCCTGGAGTTAAGAGTTTATGCATAGTACCCACAGAATGATTTTCTGCCTAATGTGGGCAAGCTCTCTGTTTATCAAACACCGATAGGAGATGGCATTCGGCTTGACGACGGATATCGCGAAGGTATGGATATCCCAATTTATTACGATCCGATGATCTCCAAACTGATTACCTATGGAAAAAATAGAAATGAGGCCATTCAACTGATGATAAAGGCCATTGACATGTATCGAATTGAAGGAGTGGAAACAACACTTTCTTTCGGAAAATTTGTCTGTGAGCATGAAGCCTTTGTGCAGGGAAATTTTGACACGCACTTTGTCAAAACACATTTCAGCCCCGATGCCATAAAAGGAATTAGAAGCAAAGAAGCCAGATGGGCGGCGCTTCTTGCCTTAAAATTGTATGATGAGGAAAAGAATATTTTAAGAACCCTTGATTGACCACAACATGAAAGACAAACAAAAAGATCTCCTTGAAAAAATGGCGGAAGCCAAATTGGGAGGTGGAGAACACAGGATTAAAAAACAACACGATAAAAAGAAACTGACGGCGAGAGAAAGAATTATGCTGCTCCTTGATCAAGGTTCCTTTGAAGAGGTGGGCATGTTGGTCACCCACAGATCTACTGATTTCGGAATGGAAAAGCAAATTTTCTTTGGAGACGGAGTTGTAACAGGATATGGTACGGTTAATGGAAGGCTGGTCTATGTTTATGCACAGGATTTTACAGTCTTTGGTGGTGCACTTTCTGAAACCCATGCCGAGAAAATCTGTAAGATCATGGATCTGGCAGTAAAAGTAGGAGCGCCTGTCATCGGACTTAATGATTCGGGTGGCGCCAGAATACAGGAAGGGGTCCGCTCCCTGGGCGGATATGCTGATATTTTCTACAGGAACGTTCAGTCTTCAGGTGTGATTCCACAAATTTCCGCCATCATGGGGCCCTGTGCGGGTGGTGCTGTATATTCTCCTGCCATGACTGATTTTACCATCATGGTAGAGGAAACCAGTTATATGTTTGTTACGGGCCCGAACGTGGTTAAAACGGTAACCAATGAAGAGGTGAGTTCAGAGGAACTTGGAGGTGCCTCAACACATTCCACAAAATCTGGGGTCACCCACGTTACGGCGCCCAATGACCTGGCCTGCATCGATGAAATTAAAAAATTACTGAGTTATATCCCTCAGAATAACCAGTTGACCACCCCTAAAATTCCTTATGAGCTTCAAGATGAAATAAGGGAAGAACTTGAAGGAATCGTTCCTGATGATGCACATCAGCCCTACGATATCAGAAAAGTAATATATGGTATTTGCGATAAAGACTCATTTTATGAAATACATAAAGATTATGCTGATAATATCGTGGTAGGTTTTTCAAGGCTTGCAGGACGAAGTGTAGGAATAATTGCGAATCAGCCCATGAGTCTTGCCGGGGTGCTGGATGTCAACAGTTCAAAAAAGGCGGCTCGATTTACACGTTTTTGTGATTGCTTCAATATCCCTCTTTTGGTCCTTGTTGACGTTCCCGGATTTCTCCCCGGGACCGATCAGGAATGGAACGGTATCATTGTTCACGGGGCTAAACTGCTATATGCCCTGAGCGAAGCAACGGTGCCTCGTGTCACCCTGATTACGAGAAAAGCCTATGGAGGAGCTTATGATGTTATGAATTCCAAACATATTGGCGCAGATATGAATTTTGCATGGCCCACGGCAGAAATAGCGGTGATGGGAGCCAAAGGTGCGAGTGAGATCATTTTCAAAAAGGAAATTGCCGAAGCCGAAGACCCGGAAGCCAAATGGAAAGAAAAGGAAGCAGAATATGCGTTTAAATTTGCGGATCCTTATCGTGCGGCAAGAAGAGGTTTTATCGATGAAGTGATTTTACCCAAAGAATCAAGGCGAAAACTGATCAAAGCCTTTTCTATGCTTGAAAACAAAAAAACAGAAGGCCCAAAACGAAAACACGGCAACATACCTTTGTAATTGGGAGTGTCTTTTAGAGAAATGTCTTGAAAATTGTGGATCGGTGAACCTGGACCTATACGATTTCGGCGCTTAAGCCTTTTTGAAGTAATCGGGTGCACCTGGGTTTCAATTCGTCGTATTCACCTGTTTTTACGGCACACTTACCTTTATAGTGAACCAGATACGTGCATTGTTCTGCCTGCTCCAGGCTGTGCTCGCATATTTCTATCAACGAATCAATGACGAAATCAAAGGTATGGATATCATCATTGAATAGAACAATTTCGTATTTTTTTGCTTCCTGCTCTGCGACATCCAGGGATTCCTGAATCTTCTCTTTCGATGAAAATAACATGATACTTGTATTATAATCCGCTGCTAATTTACATATTTTAATCCAACCCAATTATTTCTTTCAAGCTTCTCAACAATTTTCAACCCCTGAGAGGCTGCGGCTGCATTGATAATTTCAATGTCCTCGGTATAGAATCCGCTCAAAAGTAATGTTCCTTTTTTCTTCAGGCTTTCAGCATAAATTGCCATGTCATTAAGCAGGATATTTCTGTTGATATTGGCTATGATCACCTCATAACTATTGGGCTTGAGCAAACTCGAATCTCCTTCAAATACAGAGATGGATGTGCACTTGTTTCGTTGGGCATTCTCAAGAGAATTTTCATAGCACCAGGAATCAATGTCAATGGCATCAACAGATTTGGCGCCGCGCATTTCAGCGAAGATGGCTAAAATACCCGTACCGCAACCCATATCAAGAACCGTTTTTCCTTTAAGGTCCAGATGCATCAAATGTTTGATCATCAAATGTGTGGTTTCATGGTGACCCGTGCCAAAACTCATTTTGGGTTCGATCACAATATCGTATTTCAAACCAGGATTCTCATGAAATGGAGCCCTGATACTGACCTCCCCGTCCACTGCGATAGGATCAAAATTCTTTTCCCATTCCTCGTTCCAGTTCACCTGTTCTATTTCCTTGACCTGATACGAGAATTTAATCTCTTCTGAATCTAATATCCGGATATCATTCAATAATTCGGGATTCCATTGCTCTTTTTGAATATACGCCACAAGCCCGTTGCTTTTTTCCGTAAAACTTTCAAATCCGGCCGCACCAAGCTCTGCGATCAGGATTTCTATACCAGTCTCAGCTGGTAAGGAGCCCGATTCTATTGTAAAAAAGCATCCGATATAGTTCATATGGGTGAAGTTAAAAAATCTGTGACATCTTCTATTAAAAAAGACATCACAGATTCATTTATAAAAAATATACTATTTCTAAATTGCTTTGATGATCGCAGAAAAATCATCAACATTCAAAGCTGCTCCACCGATCAATCCGCCATCAACGTCATTCTTTGAAAATATCTCTTCGGCATTACCCGGTTTTACACTTCCTCCGTAAAGAATGGAAACTTCTTCAGAAACATCGCTTAAATATCTTTCAGCAACCAGTTCTCTTATAAAGGCATGCATTTCCTGAGCCTGATCTGGTGTGGCGGTTTCACCCGTTCCAATTGCCCATACAGGTTCATAAGCTAATATGATCTTCGACCATGCTCCTGATTCAAGATGAAACAGCGCATTTTTAATCTGGCTTTCAACAACCTTAAAATGATTTCCGCTTTTTCTGTCTTCAAGTACCTCCCCAAAGCAAAAAATTACCTCAAGATCATTTGCCAAAGCTGCGTCTACCTTGGATGCCAGCAGTTCATCCGACTCACCAAAATATTCTCTTCGTTCCGAGTGTCCTAAAATCACGGTATCTACATAGACACTTTTTAGCATTTGAGCAGAAATTTCACCTGTATAGGCTCCGTTTGCTTCCTGATGCATGTTCTGTGCCGCTACCTCAATAGCTGAACTCTTTGTCATTTTTGATGCCTTTTGCAAATTAACAAAAGTTGGTGCTATGATAACACGTGTGTTGTCTAAACTAATTTCTTTGACAGCATGTTTTAATTCTTTGACCAAGGCCTTCGTCTCTTGATAGGTCTTGTTCATTTTCCAGTTTCCCGCTACAATTTTAGTTCTCATTAAATTGAATTTTTGATTGAAATTAAAATGAGGCACAAAGATAACCTAAACTGATAAATTGATTACTTTTGCTGCAATCAATTTTCAAAAAAATGACGAAAAAAGAGCTTATTCATCAGATCAAAGCTAAAAAATCATTTCTGTGCATAGGTCTTGATGTTGATATCGATAAAATACCCCCGCATTTACTCGATACTGAAGACCCGATCTTTGAATTCAATAAAGCAATTATTGATGCCACACACGATCTGGCTGTGGCTTATAAACCTAACACGGCTTTTTATGAAGCTTACGGGTTAAAAGGATGGAAAAGCCTTGCAAAAACAATTGATTATTTAAATGAGAACTATCCGTCGGTCTTTACGATAGCCGATGCGAAAAGAGGAGATATCGGAAATACTTCGACGCGCTATGCCAAGGCATTTTTTGAAGACATGGAATTTGACTCTGTCACGGTTGCGCCTTACATGGGTAGCGATTCCGTTGAACCCTTTCTGGCTTTTGAAAACAAGTTTACCATCATGCTGGCCCTGACTTCAAATAAGGGAGGCCTGGATTTCCAGGTGAATGAAGACAAAAATGGCAGGACTCTTTATGAAAATGTTCTGGAGACCTCATTAGGATGGAAAAATAGTGAGCAGTTGATGTATGTTGTGGGTGCCACCAGGCCGGAATACTTTCAAAAGATCAGAAAAATTGTTCCCGACCACTTCCTTCTGGTTCCAGGGGTAGGTGCTCAGGGAGGAGATCTTCAAGGCGTTTGTAAATTCGGGCTAAACAGTGACATTGGCCTTTTGATCAATTCTTCCAGGGGAATCATCTATGCTTCGGCTGAAAAAGATTTTGCCTCTATATCAAGGGAAAAAGCAAAAGAATTACAGTCGGAAATGCAAATAATTCTTGAGGAAAGGCTCAACTGAAAGTAGAGGCGATTCAAGTCAATTAAGCCCAAAATTTAACAAACTTTTTGAGTTTCTTTTTCTGTGTTTCTTAGTTCATATTCCTTTGTTAGTGTCGCTTCGATAGTGTCCCTTCGTTAGTGTCTCTTGGCTCGAGTCTTTTATTTTGACTCTCTTAAGGCCTTGATCAGAAAATTATGCAGCCCTACCATTTGCTTGTAACCGAATTTCTTGCCCAGTTGCCCGGAAAAGTACAAAACCACCCATAAAACAGGCATGAGCAAACACATGACCATATAAAATTCGTAGTCCTGATCCAGGCTCCATCTGGAATAAAAAATCACAAAAAAAACGAAAAAAGTTACTGCCACTGCAAAGTGCAGAAAGATAAAAAATGTCCAGATTTTAGGTTTGGGCCCCAAAATTCCCTTCACTATGGTTTTCTCTTGCTCCTTTTCTACCTCCACATGAAGCTGCGGGGACCAGAAATGTTCCTCGTCGGAAGGGACGTCAATAACGATATGATGATCGACGATCTTACTGCCATAAATACAATCTTTTTCAGAAAGCTTTTCCCGGAATCGCTGAATGACCTCCTCTATGGAGGCATCAAGTTCTATCCTGAATCTTGGCTTTAAAAGAATTCTGTTCAATTCATCATCGTGAATAGGATCGTTCATCAGTAGGCTTTTAAAGTAAATATATACTTTTTTTCTTATCTCTCCCTGAGTTTTACGATTCGAGTTTATAAGCTTATCTTTGCACCGATTTTATAAAGAAAGCATGGGAAACATTGTTGCAATTGTCGGAAGGCCAAATGTTGGTAAATCAACTCTCTTTAATCGATTGATTCAAAGAAGAGAGGCAATTGTCGATGCCGTAAGTGGTGTAACCAGGGACAGGCATTATGGGAAAACGGACTGGAACGGAAGAGAGTTTTCGTTGATTGACACAGGAGGTTATGTGGTAGGAAGTGATGATATTTTTGAAGCTGAAATCGACAAGCAGGTAGAACTGGCCATTGATGAGGCAGATGCCATTATTTTTATGGTGGATGTGGAAACAGGGGTCACGGGAATGGATGAAGAAGTGGCGCACCTGTTACGACAGGTTAAAAAGCCGGTATTTTTGGCCGTTAATAAAGTAGATAATGCGAAGAGAGCCGCTGATGCGGTTGAATTTTATTCTTTAGGATTGGGCGATTATTTTACCATCGCGAGTACAAACGGAAGCGGAACGGGAGAATTACTTGATGCCATTGTAGAAGCGCTTCCTGAGAAAGAAGATAAAATTGAAGATGACTTACCGAGGTTTGCGGTAGTGGGAAGGCCCAATGCCGGAAAGTCTTCTTTTATCAATGCTTTGATCGGGGAAGATCGTTATATCGTAACAGATATAGCAGGAACGACCAGGGATTCTAACGATACCAAATACAACAGGTTCGGATTTGATTTTAACTTGGTGGATACGGCTGGAATCAGAAAAAAGTCGAAGGTAAAGGATGATCTGGAATTTTACTCTGTAATGCGTTCGGTACGTGCCATTGAATACAGCGATGTATGTGTTCTTGTTGTTGATGCTACCCGAGGATTTGAGGGCCAGGACCAAAACATCTTCTGGCTTGCCGAAAAAAATAAAAAAGGAATTGTCATCCTGGTGAACAAATGGGATTTGGTTGAAAAGGATAATTATACCACCAAACAGTTCGAAGAAAGGATCCGGAAAGAAACGGCTCCTTTTACAGATGTTCCTATCGTTTTCATTTCAGCGCTTACCAAACAAAGGATATTCAAGGCCATTGAAACAGCAGTTGAAGTTTATAACAACCGAAAACAAAAAATTCCGACCAGTAAATTGAACGAGGCCATGCTCGAGATCATTCAGCACAACCCTCCTCCTGCCTATAAAGGAAAATACATCAAGATTAAATATTGCATGCAATTGCCTACCCCAACACCGCAATTTGCTTTTTTTGCAAACTTGCCGCAATATGTAAAGGATCCCTATAAGCGTTTTCTTGAAAATAAATTGAGGGAACTCTACAATTTTACCGGGGTGCCCATTATAATTTACATGCGTAAAAAATAATTATTAAGGTGGTTACCAGCCTCCGCTGGCTCCACCACCTCCGAAGCCTCCGCCGCCAAAACCGCCACCAAAACCGCCGCCGCCAAAGCCGCCTCCGGAACTTCCTCCGAAACCACCACGGCTGCCAAAACCTCCTCGACCGGCATTGCTAAGAATAATGGCATCCAACAGGGAAAAACCTCTTGACCTTCTGC
>CP070731.1:2361684-2367493 GCA_020347545.1 Flavobacteriaceae bacterium
CATGTACGGACCTGAAGGAAATTTTTTATATGTTGGCCCAACACTGACCTATTCCATCTCGAATTCAATGGAGCTGGCGGGAATAGGACAATACTACAGCATGGATGAGGTTGAAGATTCAGAAGGCAATGCTTTGGTTAATTCAGGAACGGCTATATTTGTCAGGTTCAAATGGTCCTTTTAAAAAATGATATGAAAAAAAATCGATTGCTGTTTTTTACTGTATTATCTCTTTTGTCAGTATTCATTGCTTATATTTTAATAAATACCTTTACCCTCAGCTCAAAACAATTAGGTGTTGCCGATGTGGGAAAAATTCAGATCAGTGACTCGGCCATAGACCGATTTTCCCAGGCAATTCAAATAAAGACGGTATCTCCGGAAGATATTTCAGATTTTGACTCATTGCAGTTCGTCAGGTTCAACGAGTATTTGAAAAAGAACTACCCACTTGCCGATTCCCTGCTCGGGCATAAAGTCTTTAATAAATTCAGTCACCTGTATCATTGGAGAGGAACCCAGCCTCAAAAAAAACCCATAATTCTGATGGGGCATCTTGATGTGGTACCTGTAATTGAGGACAATTTGAAATTCTGGAAACAGCTGCCGTTTGAAGGGAATATAATCAAAGATACCTTATGGGGAAGAGGGAGTATCGATGACAAGATAGGGGTCATTGGAATTTTGGAAGCAGTTGAATTATTGTTGAGCCAAAATTATAGCCCATCCAGAGATATTTATATTGCTATTGGGCACGATGAAGAAATTGGAGGCAATAAAGGTGCGGCAGCAATTGCAGATCATCTTGTAGAAAAAGGAGTACAAGCGGCGTTTATTTTGGATGAAGGAGGCAGTATTACACAGGGTATGATACCGGGACTGGAAAAAGATGTGGCATTGATAGGCATCGCTGAAAAGGGGTCCGTTTCCATAGAACTTTCCGTGGAACTTGAAGGAGGGCATTCTTCAATGCCTGGAAAGGAAACAGCGATAGATGTCATGTCTAAGGCAATTTCCGAATTGAAGGCCAATCCTTTTAAGGCCCGTATAAGCAAGCCTATAGAAGGGTTCGTTGAATATCTGGGGCCCGAAATGCCTTTTTTCAACAGAATGGCTTTTGCCAATTCGAATTTATTCGAACCCTTGATACTTAAAAGTTATGAAGCTTCATCTTCAGGAAATGCCTTGATACGAACAACAACGGCTCCTACCATTTTCAACAGCGGAGTAAAGGATAATATCATACCACTCAGTGCTAAGGCAATCGTAAATTTTAGTATTATTTCCGGTTCGAGTATTCAGGAGGTAATTGATCACGTTAAGAAGACCATTGACGATGAAAGGATTTCAGTTAAGGAATCCGGTTTCAATACAGAGCCATCAAAAGTGTCCTCTACGGAAGCATTTGGTTTTAAAACCGTTCATAAGACAATTGCTGAAATCTATCCTCAAACGATTGTCAGTCCGTATTTGGTTGTAGGTGCTACAGACGCCAGGCATTTTAATGAAATTTCGGAAAATATTTATCGCTTTCTTCCTGTCAGGATCAATAAATCAAATATTAAATCCTTTCACGGGCTGAACGAAAGGATCTCGGTTGTTGAGTTTGAAAATGCCGTCAGATTCTATTTTCAATTGATCAAAAACAGTGATCAATAGAATTATTTTATTAGCACTATCTTTGCAAAATGGAAAATCACAGGCTGAGTGACTGGTTGCCTACGACAAAAAAAGAGGTAAGCATAAGGGGATGGGAAGATCTGGATGTAATTATATTCAGTGGAGATGCTTATGTTGATCATCCGGCATTTGGTCCTGCGGCACTGGGAAGAATACTTGAAAGTTATGGTCTTCGAGTGGCAATTGTTCCTCAACCCAACGTAAACGACAACCTTCAGGATTTCGAAAAACTGGGTACTCCTAACTTGTTTTTTGCCGTGACTTCTGGTGCCATGGATTCTATGGTGAGTAATTATACGGCCAGCAAAAGAAGAAGGGACAAAGATGCCTATACGCCGAACGGTGACAAAGGTTTCAGGCCTGACTATGCCACCACGGTTTACAGTAAAATCCTAAAGGATAAATTTCCTGATGTGCCGGTGGTTATCGGGGGAATAGAAGCTTCCTTGAGACGTGTCACTCATTACGATTACTGGAGTGATTCTTTAAAACCAAACATCCTTGAAGATTCAAAGGCTGACCTTCTTGTTTACGGAATGGGAGAGCAACCCCTTAGAGAGTTGGTACATCTTCTTAAAAAAGGAGTGCCTTTCGATTCGATAAAAACCATAAGGCAAACTGCATTTTTACAGGAAGAATGGGAGCCTTTGCCAAAAAATAAGAATTGGGACGATGTGGAGATTAATTCACATGAAGCTTGCCTTAGGGACAAGAAGACATTTGCATCAAATTTTAAGACGATCGAACAGGAATCCAACAAGATTCAAGGCAGAAGGATTTTGCAAAGAACTGGTTCGAGATGGCTCGTCATTAATCCGGTGTTTCCCACCATGACAGAGAAGGAAATGGATGCCTCATATGACCTGCCATTTACCAGGCTGCCCCATCCAAAATATGATAAAAGAGGCCCTATTCCTGCCTATGAAATGATCAAGTTTTCCATCAACACCCACAGAGGATGTTTTGGAGGATGCAGTTTTTGTACAATTTCAGCGCATCAGGGAAAATTTATTGCCAGCCGCAGTAAGGAGTCCGTATTGAAAGAAGTTGATATAGTGAGTAAAATGCCTGATTTTAAGGGTTATTTATCCGATGTCGGTGGGCCATCTGCCAACATGTACCAAATGAAAGGAAAGGTCCAGAGCATTTGTGATAATTGTGTTGCCCCCTCTTGTATTTCACCTGTAATCTGCCATAATCTGGACACCTCCCACAAACCTATGACGGATCTTTACCAGGCCATAGATAAAAATCCAAGGGTTAAAAAGTCGTTTATCGGAAGTGGTATACGTTACGATATGCTGGTGCCGGAATTTAACAAGAATACCGATCCTACGGAGCTGGATGATTATACAGAAGAGGTGATTACCAATCATGTTTCAGGTAGATTGAAAGTAGCCCCTGAGCATACTTCTGATCCCGTTTTAAAGCTGATGAGGAAACCATCATTCTCGTATTTCCATAAATTTAAAAAGACCTTTGATAAAATCAATAAGCGAAAGAATTTGAACCTTCAGCTGATCCCTTATTTTATTTCCAACCATCCGGAGAGCCGACTCGAGGACATGGCCAATTTAGCGGCAGAAACCAAAGATATGGGATTTCAATTGGAACAGGTACAGGGTTTTACACCCACTCCAATGACAGTGGCAACGGTTATTTATTATAGCGGATACCATCCTTACACTTTGAAAAAGACCTATGTTCCAAAATCAAAAAAAGAAAAACAGGAACAACACAGGTTCTTTTTTTGGTACAAAAGGGAAAATCAACAATGGATCAGAAATACACTTCAACGCGTTGGAAGATCCGATTTGGTTTCGAGATTATTACCCGCCGAAAAAAGTGCACATTTTAAAAAAGGTCAAAAACATAAGTCGAAAAATCAGACTTCAGAGTTTAAAAGTGTCTGGAAAAATAAGAGGAAACCTACACGATAGTTGGGCAGGCTAATTAGTAATTAGTAACTATTAATTGTTAAATTAGCCATAACCAAATCAACTGTCATGAAAAAAATTGTCTTTCTGTTTATTTTTGCGAGCTTTTTAGGGTACGGGCAACAAACCGTAATAGCAGACCTTAGTACACCAAACGCCACTTTATATACCCATATTTATTTTTTATTGCCAGAGAATTATGATCTCGAAAAGGCGGCCACTACGGTAAAAGGAAAAAATCGAGCGGAGGCACAGTTTATAGCCAAAAGGATCAAGGAAATTTACGATGGGAATGGATTGATTCTTGATTTTTCTAAAATACCGGTTGATCCAAATTACGTGGATAGTCTTGATGTTGGAGCAGGAACCCTAAAGCATAATGCCAACCGATATGCTCCTTTTCCGGTAAGGTTGCCTGAAGTTTACATTGAAAAGTATAACAATAAATGGTATTATTCACAGGAGACCATTGACAATCTTGAAAAAATATACAGTAAGACCTTTCCATTGGAGTTTACCTGGTTCAATAAGAAATTTCCCGAGTTTTTTACCGTCACAGTGAATGATGTCTTGATTTGGAAGCCGGTAGCTCTTCTGATTACCCTGATTATTTCTGTCTTATTGTTTTTTATCCTGGAGCCTGTTATGTTCTTCATTCTCAGGTTGCTTCAAAGGATTTTCTTCAAGAACATTTCCGATTCAAAGACCATGTCTGTTTTGCATGAGCTGGCCAAACCCATTGTTTTTATTGTTATCATAAGGTTTATCCAGAAGGTGATTCCATCGCTGCAAATGGTAAAATTTAATGCCCTTTTCTTAACAGGGCTTAAAATTGCGGAAACGATATTCTGGATTTTTGTGGTGCTCAAATTGTTGAAAACCATTTTGAATTTTTACCACGAACATAATCCTGAGAAAAAAACAAAACTTGATAAACAACTTGCCCCGATCTTGAACAAGGTGCTTCAAGGAATCGTGATTTTGATAGGGTTTTTGCACATTCTTACGGTTTTCGGAGTAGATCCTACAACTGTACTTGCAGGAGCTTCCATTGGTGGGGTTGCCGTTGCTTTTGCGGCCCAGGATTCGGTCAAGAATTTAATTGGAACCATGGTGATCTTTCTGGATAAACCATTTCAACTTGACGATTGGGTGCAATTTGCAGGGGTAGAGGGATCGGTTGAAAAGGTGGGCCTAAGATCAACGCAAATACGGGCCGCTGACACTACACTTTTCCAAGTTCCCAACAGTAAAATTTCTGAAGCCGATATTAATAATAAGGGATTAAGAGTTTTCAGGAGGTATACAACAGAACTGGGAATACGTTATGATACACCACCTGATTTGATCGAAACTTTTGTTGATGGCATCAAGGAAATTATTGCCCTCCATCCTTCCACAAGAAGCCAGTCTTATAACGTAAGTTTTATCTCCTTTGGCGCCTCGTCTTTGAACATTATGGTCAATGTTTATTTCAAAGGCCTTGACTGGGGACAGGAACAGGAATCCAAGCATATCCTTCATTTGGGTATCGTACGTTTGGCCGCTGCTTTGGGGGTTGAGTTTGCGTTCCCGTCAACGACTATGATGATAGAACAGTTCCCGGGTCAGGAATCACTGGCTCCTAATTATATGAAGGATAAGGCTAAAATTGAGAATGAGGTCAAGAAGATTATGGATGCGTTTGATAAAAAAGATCATGACATGGATCCGAATGCGTCTACCTTGCCCGGAGGTTGATTACTTTAAATATTTATCAATGTAGAGGTTAAGCTCATGCTCAATATCAATGTTGTGATATTGATTGAGTAATTGGTAATAATCAATCGGTATTTTTGGTTCTCTCTTATCCAGAGTCCCGTTAATAAAAGATCGTTGCAGAATATCCTCTACAATGAAATCAAGGGCCTCTTCTTTAGGTTTGTATTCCTTTTTAAGTGACAATCGGAACATATTTGCTGAAGAGTTGTACCAGAAGGCCTTCCATCCACTTCTGTATTCTTTGATCAGTTCATACATGGTTTCACCAGTTTGCCGATGTATAAGTTTGATGAGGATCCGACCTTCGGTCCTTGTGAGTTTTTTCAGTTGTCCGGCAAATTCACCTTCCATAAACTCCTGAATCTGCTTTACTTTCTTTTTCCTTTTGCGTTTTGATTTTATGCCTTCAAGTTCTTTGTTTATTTCAACCA
>CP070731.1:2367593-2382589 GCA_020347545.1 Flavobacteriaceae bacterium
ACTAAACCAGTTCTCTCGATTGTAAAGCAGTCTGAAACGGGATCTGCTACAAACATTATCGCCGGTTTAGGTGTGGGAATGATGTCTACAGCGATTCCTATTATTTTAATTGCTGTTGCGATTATTGTATCCCATCATTTTGCAGGTTTATACGGAATCGCAATTGCTGCGGTAGGGATGCTTGCCAATACAGGAATTCAACTTGCCGTTGATGCCTACGGGCCGATTTCGGATAATGCAGGTGGTATTGCCGAGATGGCTGAATTGCCAAAGGAAGTTAGAGAGAGAACAGACAAACTTGATGCTGTTGGAAACACTACGGCTGCTATTGGAAAAGGTTTTGCAATTGCCTCTGCTGCGTTAACTGCTTTGGCTCTGTTTGCCGCTTTTATGAAAACAGCCAACGTTACGGCTATTGATGTTTCTCAACCAAAAATTATGGCTGGTTTGCTAGTAGGAGGAATGCTTCCATTTGTGTTTTCTGCCTTGTCTATGAATGCTGTGGGACGTGCTGCCATGGCAATGATTGAAGAAGTGAGAAGACAATTTAGAGATATCCCGGCTTTACATGCTGCATTGGAAGTTATGAGAAAGTATGATTCAGATATGACTAAGGCTTCAGCAGAAGACAGAAAGACATTTGACGCGGCTGACGGGGTTGCTGAATATGAAAAATGTGTTGAAATTTCGACTCAGGCCTCGATCAAGGAAATGGTCCTGCCCGGACTTTTGGCTATTGCTGTTCCGGTACTGATCGGTTTTATAGGAGGTGCTGAGATGCTTGGTGGGCTGCTCGCCGGAGTGACCACTGCGGGAGTATTGATGGCGATTTTTCAATCGAATGCCGGTGGTGCATGGGACAATGCCAAAAAAATGATCGAGGAACAAGGAAGAAAAGGAACAGGTGCTCATAAAGCTGCGGTTGTTGGTGATACAGTAGGAGATCCGTTCAAAGATACTTCAGGCCCTTCGTTGAATATTTTGTTAAAATTGATGTCGGTTGTGGCCCTAGTGATTGCTCCAAGTATTGCACTGGATGCAGAAACCATTACAGCTCACAATATGGAATCGATTGAGCTTACTGAGCAGGTGGTGATCAGCGAAACATCTGATGAGGAACTTGTGAAAGACGAAAAGACCATTGTGGTTGAAACTGAAAAGGTGTCAGAGAAAAAGGTGGAAGCCGATAAAAAGGAAGATTCAGAAGAGAATAACGAAAAATAGCAGGATTTAATCTAATTGAACCTGTTAAAAATGCGAACCAAAAGGTTCGCATTTTTTTTGCTACATAAATTGAAGGTTAAATAATTGGATTTCACCTTGGTTTTTAGTAACTTTAGAAGATAGGGTTTATCATTAAATGAAGACGTATTATGCAAGTGAAGGAACCTTTTAAAGACTTTATCTCCCTAGACGTTAAAGAATCAATCTGGGATCATTTTTATGCCGTTGCTCCCTTGGTGGTTATTGGAACGCAGGAAGAGAACGGATTCGATCTTGCTCCAAAACATATGGTCACCCCTTTAGGTTTTTCAGATTATTTTGGATTTGTCTGCACTCCCCGACACAAAACATATCACAACATCAATGATTATGAAAGGTTTTCAGTTAGTTTTGTGAAACCCGATCAGATTTTAATGTCTTCTCTGGCAGCTATGCCAAGAGATTCCGTTAAGGACTTTTCTGAGGAAATAACCAATCAGATCCCTACAATCTATAATGAAACAGGGACAAGTATTTATTTAAAGGATTCCTATGTGATTTTGGACTGCTTGCTCTATAAGATCATTGATGGATTTGATGATTACAGTTTGATATGTGGTAAAGTAGAATCGGCCTGGGTGGACAAGGATTATATAATCGTATCGGATGAAGGACAGCAGAATCAAATTTACCAGAATCCCCTTTTGGCTTACATAGCCCCGGGAAGGTTTGCGAGCATTAAGAAGACCTTGAGCTACCCGTACCCAAAGGATTTCAAACGATAAGGAATTAAATAGTTTGGCATGGAAACATCTATAGCTAGACATATTGATGAGTATTTAAAGGAGCATCAGAATGAAATGATAGCTTTTTTAAAGCGCCTTGTTGCCTGTGAAACTCCATCGAGGGATTCAAATTCGCAAATTCAATTACTCAGGATCTTGGAAAAGACCCTGGGAGAACTCGGATTCTATACAATTTTGCTTCCTGGAAAAGAAACGGGTGGATACCTTTTTGCAAGACCTGTTGAGAAAGAGGGAAGGGGAATTCAACTCATGGTGGGTCATTGTGATACGGTATGGAAGTTGAACACGATCGAATCCATGCCAATTAGGGAAATAAACGGAAAAATAGCTGGACCGGGAATTTTTGATATGAAAGCTGGTATAACGCAAATGATCTTTGCTCTAAAATCACTGAGGGAGATTCAGGCCAAAATGGATCTGTGCCCGGTAATACTGATCAATTCTGATGAGGAAATAGGGAGTTTTGAGTCTACTTCGGCCATCCGCAGAATTTCAAAAATAGCTAAGAGAGCCTTTATTTTAGAACCCCCGTTAGGATTTGAAGGTAAATTGAAAACAGCGCGAAAAGGGATCGGGAAATTTATCATCAAGGTTAAAGGAAAACCGGCTCATGCCGGACTAAATCCCGGAGAAGGCGTAAGTGCCATCGTTGAATTGTCTTATCAGATTCAGAATTTGTTTCAATTGAATGATTTTGAAAAGGGTATTACCGTGAATGTTGGTATGATCCAGGGAGGCTCATCAGCGAATGTTATTGCAGAAGAGAGTCAGGCTGTTGTTGATGTAAGAGTATATAACCTGGAGGATGCCCGGTCAGTCGAAAGGAAGATTCTGGGCCTTCGGCCAAAACACAAAGGGACGGAAATATCAATTGAAGGAGGATTTGGAAGGCCTCCGATGGAAAGAACCGAACGAAATCAAAAGCTTTGGAAACTGGCTAAAAAAATAGGACAAAGTATGGAACTGAGCCTTGAAGAGACCACGGCCGGAGGAGGATCAGATGGCAATACGACAAGTCTTTACACGGCAACCCTCGACGGCCTGGGAACGGTTGGAGACGGAGCCCATGCAAGACACGAGTTTATATTCAAAGAAAAGCTTATAGAAAGAACTACACTTTTAGCCATGCTGCTGGCAAACGAAGATATAGAGCAAGAAATTAGTGTTTCACCCCAAAAAGCATAAATTATGAATTCAGAATATATTTTTTCTTCGATGCTGAGAATAGGTGATTTGGACAAATACCCGTTTGAAGTTAAGAAATTGGAGAAGTTTAAATGGAAAACAGGAGATTACATAGTCGGACAGATTACCAAAACCGGAAATGATCAGATGGAAATAGAGCTGATCAATGGAAGAATGAGACGTTTTATGAAAGAGGACCTGGTTACAGGGGCGCTTGGAGAAAGGTATGCAACTCTCGAGGCCACGGGATCCTGGAGAGAAGTGGAAGAGGATGGTATCATGCACCTTCTTACGGGAGGGGGCCTCATAGGGAAATGTACCTCTAAATCTGTTCGCCTCCCTGAACTTATTGAAATCAAGTATGTTGGACATATAATGAGGGAAGGTAAAATATGTAAAATGGACGATTATGTGCAAACTGTACCCTACAGAAAATTCGAAATGCCTGTCATTCTTCTTGTCGGGACATCGATGTCAGCGGGTAAAACAACCGTGGCCAGAATCATTGTAAATCAATTGAAGCGGGCCGGGCTTAAAATTGTTGCTGGTAAACTGACAGGAGCCAGTAGGTTCCGGGATACACTTTCGCTTAAGGATGTTGGAGCGAATCATATTTTTGATTTTGTGGATATTGGATTACCGTCTACCATCTATCCCAGAGAGAAATTCAGAAAGAAACTTACACAGTTGTTAAGCAGAATACAAGGAGTTGAAGCTGATGTTGCAGTAATTGAATTGGGCGCCTCCCCACTTGAACCTTATAATGGTGATATTGCTTTTGAGGAATTGAAAGACTGTGTTAAATGTAATATTTTATGCGCTTCAGATCCGTACGCGGTCTATGGTGTGATGAAGAGTTTTAAACTGGTGCCCGATATTGTTAGTGGTATTGCCACAAATACATTTGCCGGAGCTGAACTAATTGAAAAATTATGTGGAGTCAGGGCGTTGAATTTAATAGAGCCTGAAACTGCTGAAGAATTACGACAGATTCTTTCAAAGAAGCTTCAAATCAACCTGGAACCCCATTTGTTAAATTAGTCGATCTTTTTGCTTGGGAATTCTTCCTTAAAAAAGTTACCTTTGATTTTTCAATGAGGTATTATGCTTAAGACAGCCATACTGTTTCTGTTTTTTATCGGTTTTCTTCAGGCACAGAATAAAGACATGTTTGTTGATGACAAATACCTTGAAGACCAGCTTTATTTTAATCTTACTTACGTTCAGTTACTCAACACTCCTGATCCCATAAATCAGTCAGGATTCTCGTTTGGAGTCGGCTTGGGTTTTATCAAGGATTTTCCTTTAAATAAAAGGCGGAATATTGCTTTGGGAGCAGGTTTGGGCTATGGTTTTACCAATTATTATTTCAACATTAGACTGGATGAGATAGTTCCTCCCATCGAAAAGAGTACACTGAACAATAAAATTAATATTCATACTGCAGAACTTCCCCTGGAATTGAGGTTCAGAGGGTCTACCGCCTCTAAATACAAATTCTGGAGATTTTATCCCGGATTTAAAATTGCCTATATTTTTGCGAATAAGACAAGTTCAGACAAGGCATATGATTACGATATCAGGGACATCGTTGAGATCAATGAGTTTATCTACGGGCTTACATTTTCAGCAGGGTACAACAAATGGAACCTGCATGTGTATTACGGTCTAAACGATCTATTGAACAATACTCCAGATAACCCTTACGATATCAATGTAAACGATATCCGATTGGGATTGATATTTTATATATTCTGATACACCTGAAAACTAAGAAATTGGGAGATCATACCCAGTAAAAAGCCCAGATAAATTTCTTTTGGCCTGTGTGCATTGAGCCCGAGCCTGGAAACCCCAATCAGTCCCGCGATTAAGAACAATCCTGATAATAAGGAAGTAAAATTAAGATGGTATTCATAGCTCATCACCATGACGAATCCAATAATACCGCCAATCCCCAACATATGAAGACTGGTTTTTATATTGATATTAAAAAAGAGATAGGTAAAACTCAGAGCGAACGCAACGCCAAAAAAGGAAAAGGCCAGTAGATCCGCAATTT
The DNA here is from genome assembly GCA_020347545.1 of Flavobacteriaceae bacterium. GTDB lineage: Bacteria > Bacteroidota > Bacteroidia > Flavobacteriales > Flavobacteriaceae > Lutimonas. The sequence continues at coordinate 2,372,850 of CP070731.1, forward strand.
GAATTCCCAGCATTGCCCTTCCTAAAAGAAAGGAAAGCATGATAAAGAAAAGAACTGGAAACTTTCTTTCGTCAATTGTTCTTAAATGATAATCCTCGATCATTTTCACTCTTTTCAACAAAGCCAGAAGAAGGATGGGAACAATATACGTACTGACAAAAACAATAAGTAGAATGATATATTCCTGTTGCTTAACAATATGCTTGGGAGTGAGGTATAAGTATAAAAAACTGCCAAAAAATGAAAACAGCAGTGGATGTAGTATGTAGGAAACCAGCTTGTAAATAAACATAAATCAAAGAATCTTTTTTCTTAACCTGGCCACGGGAATATCTAGTTGTTCCCGATATTTGGCCACAGTTCTTCGGGCGATAAGATAGCCACTTTCTTTCAATAATTTAGATAGCTTTTCGTCGGTAAGGGGTTTCTTCTTATCCTCCTTATCAATTACGGTCTGTAAAATTTTCTTGATCTCCCTGGTCGAAATATCTTCACCCTGTTCATTTTTTACGGATTCAGAAAAGAATTCCTTAACAAGTTTTGTTCCATAGGGTGTATCCACATATTTGCTATTGGCAACCCTTGAAACCGTAGAAACATCCATATTGATCTGATCGGCGATATCTTTTAGTACCATTGGCCTCAATTTCCGCTCGTCCCCGGTCAATAGAAACTCTTTCTGATAGTTCATAATCGCTGTCATGGTAATCATCAGTGTCTGCTGACGTTGTTTAATGGCATCAATAAACCATTTAGCCGCATCCAGTTTTTGCTTTATGAACATAATTGCATCTTTCTGGGATTTTGACTTTTCTTTCGATTCTGAATACCCTTTCAGCATGTTATCATACTCTCTCGAAATATGAAGATCAGGAGCATTTCTTGCATTGAGGCTTAATTCGAGATTACCTTCATTGATTCGAATCGTAAAATCTGGTACGATGTGCTCGATTATGGTCTGATTTCCCGAAAACGCCCCTCCGGGCTTTGGGTTTAAGCGCTCTATTTCTTTAATGGCTCCTTTTAATTCTTCCATGGTAATATTGAATTTCTGGGCCATTTTAGCATAATGCTTCTTCACAAACTGGTCAAAAGAATTGTCCAGAATTTCCTGGGCCAGCTTTCGATCTTTGGTTTCTTCTTTTCTTTTTAATTGCAAAGACAAACATTCTTTTAAGGAACGGGCACCAACCCCTGCAGGATCCAGTTGCTGTATCACTTCCAGAATCTTTTCGACCTCCTCTTGGGAGGTATAGATATTTTCAGAAAAAGCAAGATCATCTATAATATCATCTATCGTTCTTCGGATATACCCATTATCGTCAATACAACCCACCATAAACTCGGCGATTAATTCTTCCTGGGGGTCAAGGCTAAAAGTATGCAGCTGATTACTGAGATGCTGGTTAAAGGTTATGCCCCCGGAATAAGGAATTCGATTGTCTTCGTCATCAGTACTGTAGTTATTTGACTGCAACTTATAACTGGGGATCTCATCATCGCTGAGATAGTCGTCAATATTGATCTCAGTTTCTATGGATTCAGTTCCTGTATCATCGTATTCGTTCCCGTTTTCCTGGAATTCATCAACACTTTCCTTACCGCTTTCCAACGCGGGATTTTCTTCAATTTCCTGTGACAACTTCTGTTCAAATGCCTGCGTAGGCAATTGAATCAACTTCATCAACTGAATTTGCTGAGGTGATAGTTTTTGCTGTAATTTTTGCTGTAAATTCTGTTTTAACATACAAGTTTTAACTGTCAGCTAAAGTTACAAAAAAAGTGTGAGGCTCAAGAAATCAGGCCATCTTATCAATACCTGTTAAAACTCAGCACTTTGAGGTGTTCTTGGGAATGGAATGACATCCCTTATGTTGCCCATACCGGTTGCAAACTGGACCATTCTTTCAAAACCGAGGCCAAAACCGGAATGAACGGCTGTACCAAACTTTCTTAGATCCAGATACCACCATAATTCTTTTTCATCAATATCCAGAGCCTTGATTTTTTCTTTCAAGACATCCAGTCTTTCTTCCCTTTGGCTTCCACCCACAATTTCTCCTATGCCAGGAAACAACACATCCATGGCCCTCACAGTTTTCCCATCGTCATTTAAACGCATGTAAAAGGCTTTTATGTTGGCAGGATAATCAAAAAGAATTACCGGGGATTTGAAATGTTTTTCAACCAGGTATCTTTCGTGTTCGCTTTGAAGATCTGCACCCCACTCATGGATAGGGAACTTGAATTTCTTCTTTTTATTCGGTTTGGAATTCTTTAAAATCTCAATAGCTTCTGTATAACTCACTCTTTTAAAGTTGTTCTCTATGACAAACTTTAATTTTTCACGCAGGGCCATTTCACTTCTTTGAGCTGCAGGTTTTGTCTTTTCTTCATCCAATAATCTTTTTTCCAGAAATTCAAGATCATCCTGACAATGCTCCAGAATATATCCAAGTATGTACTTGATAAAGTCCTCACTCAGATCCATATTGGCGTCGAGGTCGTTAAAGGCAACTTCAGGTTCAACCATCCAGAACTCAGCAAGGTGACGGGAAGTATTTGAATTTTCGGCTCTGAATGTAGGGCCGAAGGTATAGACCTTCCCAAGAGCCATGGCATAGGATTCAGCTTCAAGCTGACCCGATACCGTAAGATTGGTCTCCTTACCAAAAAAGTCTTCCTTAAAATCAATTTCTCCCTCCTCATTTAAAGGAGGGTTCTTTTTGTCAAGTGTTGAAACACTGAACATTTCTCCTGCACCTTCTGCATCCGACCCTGTAATAATCGGGGCATGAAAATAGTAAAACCCGTTATTGATAAAATACTGATGGATGGCAAAAGACAAAACTGATCTGATTCTCATCACCGCACTAAAGGTATTTGTGCGAATTCTCAGGTGAGCATTCTCACGAAGGAACTCCATACTGTGCTTTTTTGGTTGAATCGGGTATTCTTCCGGGTTGGATCCTCCAAGTATTGCAATCTCCGAAACCTGAATTTCCACGGTCTGGCCCTTGCCCTGGCTTTCCACAAGTATACCCTTGATGTCAAGTGCTGCACCTGTTGAGACTTGTTTTAAATCTTCTTCAGGAAATTTTTCAAAATCGATGACACACTGGATATTTTTTATGGTAGAACCGTCATTAAGGGCAATAAAGCGATTGCTCCTGAACGTTTTTACCCATCCTTTTACCTGTACTTCCTGTAATATATGTTTTGCCTCTAAAAGCTCTGCTACACTTAAGTTTTGCATCCTCAAAATTTTAGGAGGCAAAGATACACAAAGCGTTAAAATTGGGAAAGTATATTTATTTTAAAATTTCCATCAGATACTCGCCATATCCACTTTTTAAAAGAGGTTCAGCCACTGTTTTTAGCTGTTCAGCATCAATAAAACCTTTTCTGAAGGCAATCTCTTCAATACATCCGATCTTAAGCCCTTGTCGTTCTTCGATCACCTGAACAAATTGCTGTGCCTGGATAAGTGAGTTAAAAGTTCCTGTATCCAGCCAGGCCGTGCCTCTTCCCAGGGTTACAACCCTGAGATTACCTTCTTCCAGATAGGCTTTGTTGATATCCGTGATTTCATATTCCCCACGGGGTGAAGGTTTTATATTTTTGGCTTTGTGGACTACTGAATTATCATAAAAATAGATACCCGGAACCGCATAATTTGATTTAGGATGTTCCGGTTTTTCTTCAATAGAAACCACCTTTCTGTTTTCATCAAATTCAACGACCCCGTATCTTTCAGGATCATTAACATGATAAGCAAAAACAACCCCTCCTTCAGATTCTGAAGCTTGTGTCAATCTTCTTTCAAGGTCAGCACCATAAAAAATATTATCCCCTAAAATTAGGGCAACATCGTCATCTCCGATGAAAGATTCTCCTATGACAAAAGCCTGAGCCAGTCCGTTTGGAATTTCCTGTACGGCGTATTCAAAACGGCATCCAAGTTTCTTGCCATCGCCCAAAAGCCTTTTAAATAAAGGTAAATCATGAGGTGTTGAGATGATCAGCACTTCCTTGATGCCCGCGAGCATTAAAACAGAAAGCGGATAATAGATCATCGGCTTGTCATAAACCGGCATCAACTGCTTGCTGACAGCAAGTGTCAGGGGATGTAATCTGGTGCCGCTTCCACCGGCAAGAATGATTCCTTTCATAGTAATTCCATTATTTAATTTTCTTCATCCTCCTTGGGGATAAGTGTAATTGCAGGTTTCTTAAATGTTTTTTTATTGGCGATCTTCGATTCCAAAGACAATAACAATGAAGGTAAAAGTAACAAATTCGATACCATCGCAAAGAGAAGTGTGACAGAGACAAGTCCACCCAAGGCTATGGTTCCTCCAAAACTTGAAACCGTAAAGACCAAAAATCCAAAGAATAGAACCACCGAGGTATAAAACATACTTACTCCTGTTTCCCTAAGGGCAGCATAAACTGATTTGCGAACATTCCATTTATGCGCTATAAGTTCCTGTCTGTATTTGGCAAGAAAGTGAATGGTATCATCCACTGAAATACCAAAGGCAATACTAAATACCAAAACGGTAGAAGGCTTAATCGGAACACCCAGATACCCCATTAATCCTGCAGTAATAAGTAATGGAAGAATGTTCGGGATCAATGATATGATGATCATTTTGTAAGAACGGAACATCCAGGCCATAAAAAGAGAAATCAAAAATATGGCCAACGATAGTGAGATCACCAGATTTTTAACCAGATAATTGGTTCCTTTTAAAAATACAAGCGCCTTGCCCGTTAGCGATACATCGTATCGTTCTTTTGGAAAAACCTGATTCACTTTTTCCTGTATTCGCCTCTCTATGTTCTCCATTTTGTCCGTTCCAATATCCTTCATAAAGGTTGTCATTCTTGCAAACTGGCCGGTGGAATCGACAAAATCATTTAATTGCTCAGAGGTGGCATCCGAATTTTTAGTGTAGGCCAGGATGAAATTTTTCTCCTGTTCGGTGGGTAACTGATAATATTTTGGATTGCCATTGTAAAAGGCCTGCTTCGAATACTTTACCATGTTCAGAATCGAGATGGATTTGGATAATTCAGGAATCTCATTGATTTCCTCATCCAGTTTGTTCATTCTTTTCATCGTAGACAGGTTCATAACACCTTTTTTCTTTTTGGTGTCGATCAGTATCTCCAATGGCATAATGCCGCCAAACTCTTTTTCAAAGAAGAGAATGTCTTTATAGAATTGTTTTCCTTTGGGCATATCTTCTATTAAACTACCGGAAACCCGAATCATATAAACTCCTATTATACTTGTAACAATAATGATAACGGTGGATATATAAATTCCTATGCGGTGATGCCGAACCGTATTTTCCATCCAGTTAACAATGGCATCGATCCATTTTCTCTCGAGATGCTCAAGGTGTTTGTCCTTGGGCTTATGCATAAAACTGTAGATGATGGGTATAATCAGAAGCGACAGAATAAAAATAGCAAGTATATTGATCGAAGCAATTATACCAAACTCATTTAAAAGCTGACTGTTTGTAAAAATAAAGGTGGCAAATCCGGAAGCAGTGGTGATATTGGTCATCAGGGTTGCATTACCAATTTTAGAAATTACGCGTTGCAGGGATTTTGACTGATTACCGTGTTTTTTAACTTCCTGCTGGTATTTGTTGATCAAAAAGATGGCATTCGGAACTCCGATAACAATAATCAAAGGAGGTATCAGTGCCATGAGCACTGAAATTTCGTATTGAAACCATCCAATAAAACCGAGGGCCCATACCACCCCAATACTCACAACGGTCATCGTAATAAAAGTGGCACGATAAGACCTGAAGAACAACCAAAAAATCAGAGAAGTAATAAATAGCGCAAGGCCGACAAATATTCCTATTTCATCAATGATGTTCTGGGCATTCATAGTTCTGATGTAAGGCATACCGGAGACTCTTACATCCAATCCGGTTTCTTTTTCAAAAGCTTCCACGGAAGGATTTAATACATCAAAAACAAATCGTTCCCTTTTCTTTGTATTGACTATGGCCTTGTCGAGGTAAATAGCTGTTTGAACCGTACCGGTCTCTTTATTAAAAAGAATGTTGTCGAAGAACGGCAATTTGTCGAAGAGCTCGTTCCTGATTACAGCTACTTCTTCGTCGGTTACAGGGTTGTTTTCATAAAGAGGTTCTACAAAGAATTTTTGATTTTTTTTATCCTTTTTTAATTTTTTGATATCTCCAACTGAAATAGAAAAGTCCACTTCAGGAAATGAATCCAACATATGGGAGAAGTCATTCCACTTGTTAAAATTATCCACCTTGAAAATACTGCTGTCCTGAACCGCCAGAATGATCATATTTCCCTCTTCCCCGAAGATGTCGAGAAAGTTGTCATACTTGATATTTTCAATATGGTCCTTGGGAAGAAGATTGGCTTCGGAATGTGAGAATTTAATATTCTGAATTTTTGAACCCAGAAATACCGTGGCAGCTGCCAAAACAATAAGAATAAAAATCCTCTGTTTTAGAATAAACCTTGAAACTACCTGCCAAAAATTCATAATTAAATATATTTTCCCTTCAAACCGTCAATGATCCTCAACATTATCATGAAAATTTTTGACAAAATGGTTGATCAATAAGTGAATGCAATCACGGGATTAGACCGTCATAATTTCTTTTTCTTTTTTGACATACAAGGCATCAACCTTTTTGATATAGGAATCGGTAAGTTCCTGAACATCTATTTCAGCATTGGCCAAAAGATCCTCAGAAATATCAAGTTTTTTTAATTCGTGGTTCGCCTCTTTACGATCATTTCTAACACTCACCTTTGCATTTTCGGCCTCGGCTTTAGCGTGTTTGGCAAGTTCCTTTCTTCTTTCTTCTGTAAGGATCGGTACATTGATGATTACACTTTCCCCGTTATTCATCGGGTTAAAACCTAAATTGGCCGTCAAAATACCTTTCTCAATTTCAGGGATCAGTTGCTTTTCCCAAGGCTGAATCGTTATCGTATGGGCATCCAGGGTATTCACGTTGGCCACCTGGGTTAGCGGGGTCAAGGCCCCGTAATACTCAACTTTCACCCCGTTGAGCATTGAAGGTGTTGCCTTTCCGGCCCGGATGTTAAGGAATTCTACTTCGAGGTGATGGATAGCATTATCCATATTTTCTTTTGCTGAATCTACAATAAATTGAACTTCTTCATTCATGATATTAAAGATTTAAGAATTGACTAAGGTTCCTACATTTTCACCTGATATAACTTTCATCAGGTTTCCTTTTTTGTTCATATCAAAAACAATGATAGGAAGGTCATTTTCTTCACTCAATGTGAAAGCGGTCATATCCATAACTTTCAGATCCTTGTTCATGACTTCTTTAAAGGTAATATTTTCAAACTTAATGGCACTCGAATCTTTTTCAGGATCAGACGTGTAGATTCCATCCACACGAGTACCCTTGATGATCACGTCGGCATTTATTTCTATCGCTCTCAATACAGCAGCAGTATCCGTTGTAAAATAAGGATTTCCGGTTCCGCCTCCAAAGATCACTACCCGTCCTTTCTCAAGGTGTCTTACTGCCCTTCTCTTGATAAATGGTTCTGCGATTTGTTTCATTTCAATTGAAGTCAATAATCGCGTTTGCAGGGAAGCTTCTTCCAGAGCGCTCTGAAGAGCAAGACCATTAATGATAGTTGCAAGCATCCCCATATAATCTCCTTGAACACGGTCCATTCCATTGCTGGCACCTGCAAGACCTCTGAATATATTGCCTCCTCCTATTACAATGGCTACTTCCACCCCTTTGTCAACAATATTTTTTATATCGGCGGCATAATCGGCCAGCCTGTTGGAATCAATACCGTAGTTTCTATCACCCATTAAGGCTTCACCACTTAGCTTTAGAAGAATTCTTTTGTATTTCATAGATTTTATGATGTGAGATGTGCAAATATAATAAATATTACCGATGATAAATTCAACAAACAGCCGTAAAATAACAGGAATATAAACAGGATAAAAAAAGGCCCGGGATATTCCCGGGCCTTTTAAAAAGTATGTATTTTAGAGATTAACCTAAGGCTACTCTTTTAAAATCTACAACTTCAACATCACCAATTGATTTTACATATTTGGCAACGCTAATTTTACCATCTTTAATGAAATCCTGATTCACCAAGGTATTGTCCTTAAAGAATCTTTTGATCTTACCCTGAGCAATTTTGTCAAGCATTGCTTCTGGCTTTCCTTCCTGACGTAGTTGATCTTTTGCAATTTCAATTTCTTTGTCAATTACTGTCTGATCAACTCCAGCTTCATTCAAAGCGATAGGGTTCATCGCAGCAGCCTGCATGGCTACATCTTTTGCCACCTCGTCAGCTCCGTCAACTTTTGCAGACAAACCAACGATTGTAGCAATCTTACCAGAATGAATGTAGGAACCTACGTATGGAGCAGAGATTTTTTCAAAAGCAGAAAGCTCAATTTTTTCTCCGATTACACCCGTTTGTTCGATCAATTTTTCCTGAACTGATATACCGTTAAAATCAGCACCCAATAATTCTTCTTTTGTATTACTGTTAAGTGCTTTTTCAGCTAATTCCTTAGCCAGATTAACGAATTTTTCATTTTTACCAACGAAATCAGTCTCACAACCCAATACAATTACGGCACCTTCCGTGCGGTCTTCATTAACAACGGCTACAGCAGCACCTTCAGTAGATTCTCTGTCGGCTCTTTTTGCAGCAACTTTCTGACCTTTTTTACGTAAAATTTCGATCGCCAAATCAAAATCACCTTCTGCTTCAACGAGGGCTTTTTTACAGTCCATCATTCCAGCACCAGTGGTTTTTCTCAATTTGTTTACTTCAGCAGCTGTTATTTTTGTCATTTTTTTATGTTTAATCGTTATCGTCAGATAACAAGTTCTACAATTATTTTTCTTCCTTTTTCGCTTCAGCTGTCTCTTTTACAGGGGCAGCTTCTTTTGCCGGAGCAGCTTCTTTAGCAGTCTCAGCCTCTTTTGCGGGAGCAGCTTGCTTTGCTTCAGCTTTTGACGCTACTTCCTGCTCTTTGCTTTTCTTTCTGTCAGACAATCCTTCACTTATTGAATTAGTCAGGTATGAAAGAACCTTTTCAATTGATTTTGAGGCATCATCATTTGATGGAATTACATAGTCAATCGGTCTTGGATCTGAATTTGTATCTACCATGGCAAAAATTGGAATGTTTAATTTTTGTGCTTCAGCGACAGCGATGTGCTCTCTTTTGATATCCACAATCAAGATAGCGCCAGGTAAACGTGTCATGTCAACTATAGAACCTAAGTTCTTTTCTAGTTTTGCTCTTTGACGATTAATTTGTAATTTTTCTCTTTTAGATAAAGCTTCGAAAGACCCGTCTTTTTTCATTCTATCGATATAAGCCATTTTTTTAACAGCTTTTCTGATCGTAACAAAGTTGGTCAACATACCACCAGGCCAACGCTCAGTAATGTAAGGCATGTTTACGCTTTTTGCTTTATCAGCAACGATATCCTTTGCTTGTTTTTTGGTAGCGACAAATAATATTTTTCTACCAGAAGCTGCAATTTTGTTCAAAGCTGAACCAGCTTCGTCAATTTTAGCAGCAGTTTTGTACAGGTCAATGATATGAATCCCTTTACGCTCAGTATATACATAAGGAGCCATGTTTGGATTCCATTTTCTTGTAAGGTGTCCGAAGTGTACACCTGAAT
>CP070731.1:2382689-2385473 GCA_020347545.1 Flavobacteriaceae bacterium
CCAGCGCGGGAATTTTTCATGCCCGGGCATAATAAATGGAATTATGAGTATAGTATCACGAATTTTTTGCCAGATTTGATTGCGGATGAGGAGGTTCTAATAACTGAATTTTTGAAAAATAAGCCTGAATATTCTCGTTTGGATAATGGGATTTGGGTCCGAAATGATAGTATGCTCATTGATATCGAAGGTCTGTCTCAATACAATGGTCAAAAGTAAAGATAATGGTTTTAAAATATTATTAGGTTGACGATAAGAACATTTTTATCGCTAACAATCATAAAACGTTTAAAGAATTGGATTCAATTTGCTGCTAACATCATCCTGAGTATAGTAAGATTTTGATGGATATCGCAATAACGGTAATCCAGCATTAGTAAACAACTGGTTCACAAATTCATCTCTTTTGATTCTATCTGATCGTTGATGACTTTTATCATCTAGCTCGATAGCAGCAACTGGTCTTAATGTACTATTATGGCAAAGTAAAAAATCAACATGTCGGGAATTGATCCGATTTAGAGATGCCTGGTAACCTTTTCCCTTTTCAATTGAAAAAATATCAGCCAACCTAACCATTGATAATATTATCAGATCTTCGTTGATAACTTTTTTCAAGGTTTTATAAAATTCCATCTCGTTTTTTGTTAGAAGGCTCTCTTTTAGATGGTAATCGTTAAAGTTAATGGAACTAGGTTTTTTTGTTTTTGCCTTGTTGAGAAGAGATAATATTATGTATAAAATAATTGTCCCACCTATAATGAAGAAAAAGACCAAATTTGATTCTGAATCCAAAATCTTCATCTTCTAGATCTCCCGATTGCTTTAAAATTTTTAAATAATCATAATCCTACTTTCTTAATTTACGCATATCAAAAAACTGAGCCTGTCATCCATAGACAGGCTCGCGTACTCACCTCTTGTGAGATTTCATACTCCAACTTGTCAGCAAATTCCCTGTTATTCCAATTTTTCCTGCTTCAGCTCGGCAATGAAGGGCCAGGTGCGGTGGCGTTCTGAAACAATCCTTACTCAATCGTGATCAAACTTCTCTCCAGTGTTGAGATTCGTGTCCCAATCTCAACATTCCCGGGCTAGGGCAGCCTTCAAACATATAAAGTTTTCGTCTATCTTGGTTTATAGTATCAATAGATAAAAATATTTAGCAGTGTCCAATAGAATTCGGGTTCGGTCTTGGTAATATGTAAATCCGGAATTATGTATATAATTTTTACAAAGATAACCTTCTACAATTCCCAACGGTTATTATCTAATTAGGTGATGAATGTCAAATACATTGAAAATCAAAATTGAAAAGAATGAAAAACAACTCATTATTTTTATTTTGTTCAGCGCCCTTATATTTTATTCGAGTTTCATTATTCGTTCTTCTTTTTATGTAAATAACATTCGATTTTTTACCTTGATCGAAGATGCAATGATCAGCATGCGGTATGCAAAACATCTTGCCAATGGGTTTGGGCTAGTTTGGAATATTGGCGAGCAGCCAATACAAGGATTTACCAACTTGGGATGGACCGTTTATATGGCGGCTTTGCATAAGCTGCCAGTCCCGGAATCGAAGATATCCCTGTTAGTAATGATCACAGGAGGTTTTATTCTGATAGGAGTTGCATGTTCTTCCTATATTCTTTGCAAAAAAATTGATCCGAATTCTGTAGCTGCTCCAATGATTGTTCTCTTGGTAACTGGATTCTATTATCCTCTGGTATTTTGGTCGTTAAGAGGGATGGAAGTTGGACTATTAACGCTTCTTATACTTGTTTTGGCAAACCTGGTTATCAGGCCATCAAAACCTCTTGGTTTTAATAAGTCGTGGTTTATTGGAATCATTATTTTTGTAACCATTTTGGTTCGATTTGATAGCATTTTCCAGGTTTTTCTCATCGTTCTTTTTGTGTTTTACGGCACTTTTGATTGGATTAAAGGTAACCTCTTCCCCAAATCCTTGATTTTGATCTTTTTTATTTTAAGCATCTTATCTGTTCTGCTATTTCAATTAACTTATTTTGGTTCTTTGCTGCCGAATACTTACTACCTGAAGGTGGAAGGAGTCAGCCTGGCTCAAAGAGTGAATGTTGGTTTTCAAGCTTTTGTTGAATACGCTTCCAGAGATATATTTACACTGTTTTTCATTGCTCTAGCTGGGCTTATATTCTTTCAAGATTTGCGTAAAAAAGAAACCTGGTTCTTGCTAGCTATGTTCTTGGTTCAAATTGCTTATTCTATTTATGTCGGAGGAGATTATGCAGAGCCAGTGAATGGTGGTTGGTATGTTGATGGGGCTAACCGCTTTATTACACAGGGGATGCCATTCTTGTTCGTAGTATATGGTGTTGTGGTTGAAAGAATCATACAAAGAATTTTACTCGCAACTGCAAAACAGCCACTAGTTGGGTCCCGCAAAACGATGCAGGCTGCGATCTTGGTTGGTTTGATTACTTTGGTTATCATTAGTATGAAGCCTTGGTTTAAATGGTCAATCTACAATGCGCCCGGTTTGTCTTCAGACATTCGACTTACAAAGGTAGGTCTTGCTATCCGAGAAAACACAGATGAACGTGCTATTATAGCTGTTCACGGTGCGGGTCAGATTCCTTACTACTCAGGTAGAAAGACGATTGACCTTTTGGGAAAAAGTGATCCGGTAATTGCACATGGGACCCCAGCGCGGGAATTTTTCATGCCCGGGCATAATAAATGGAATTATGAGTATAGTATCACGAATTTTTTGCCAGATTTGATTGCGGATGAGGAGGTTCT
>CP070731.1:2385573-2398530 GCA_020347545.1 Flavobacteriaceae bacterium
GTCCTGAGAAACACTGACTGATGCCTTATTGAAAGGCCTTGCAGCTTCAGCATCAAGGGCATTGACCACAATTACAAGCTCATCATCAATGTGATATGTAGGAGAGTAACTGTCCAGTCCAATGGAGTTGTCGGAGCTATCCATACCATTAAAATAGACTACATCATCTTTGGTAGCACAAGAAAACAATAAACCAATTAATAAAATAAAGGATATAATTTTTTTCATAACGAGGGGTTTTACAGAACGAATATACTTATTTATTTCTATTCAACAAATGCATTCTACTTTGTTCTAGGACTCTTGATCATTTAATAATTCAGGCTTTTTGCCAATCTGATAATATTCAAACCCCTTTGATGCCAGTCTTAAGTGAGAATATTGGTTCCTGCCGTCAAAAATTATCGGTTCTATCAGATTCAATTTTAATTCTTCGAAGTCAGGAGAACGAAACTCCTTCCATTCCGTTAGTAAAATCATGGCATTCGCCTCTCTCAACGTTTCATATTTAGAATTAAAATAACTCACATTAGGAGTGTCCTTTAAATAAAAACTTTTTGCCTCATGCATAGCCTTTGGATCATAAGCTTTTATAAGAGCTCCTCTTTTAACCAATTCCTTAACGATATAGATTGCCGGAGCCTCTCTCATATCATCGGTCCCGGGTTTGAATGCCAATCCCCAAAGTGCAAAAGTCTTATCTGAAAGGTCCTCCCCAAATCGTTTTATGATCTTTTCTGCAATAACAAGTTTTTGTTTGTCATTTACCTCCTCAACTGAAGCGATCAAACCTGCCTGATACCCTTTGTCCTCCGCAATTTTTTTCAAGGCCTTCACATCTTTCGGAAAACATGAGCCCCCGTATCCGCTTCCTGGGTAAATAAAACTGTAGCCGATTCTTGAATCTGATCCTATTCCGACCCTAACCTGATTGACATCCGCATCCACCAATTCACAAATATTGGCAATCTCATTCATAAAAGAGATTTTAGTAGCTAACATGGCATTTGCCACATATTTTGTCATTTCCGCTGAGCGAACATCCATTTCGATCATGCGATCATGATTATGTGTAAAAGGTGCATATAGATCTCTCATAACCTCAAAGGCTTCCGGATTCTCTGCTCCAATCACAATTCTGTCCGGCTTCATAAAATCCTGTATAGCGGCTCCTTCTTTTAAGAACTCAGGATTTGAAACTACACTAAAATCAATATCGGATTCTCTTGAATGAAGTTCTTCGAGAATTACACTTTTAACCTTATCAGCAGTACCTACAGGAACAGTTGATTTATCCACCACTACCAAAGGATTTGTCATTTTCTGCCCAATTTCTTTGGCAACGCTTAACACATATTGAAGATCTGCGGAACCATCTTCACCCATGGGGGTACCTACAGCGATAAAAATTACCTTCGATTTTTCTAAGCCATCCTCAAGTTTGGTGCTAAAATGCAAACTTTTGTTTTCCACATTTTTCAACACCATTGACTCCAGCCCTGGTTCGTAAATCGGTATGATTCCCTGTTTTAATTTATCTATTTTGCCCTGATCAATATCGATACAGGTTACACTGTTTCCCATTTCCGCAAAACATGTTCCCGTTACAAGGCCTACATAGCCTGAACCAACAACTGTAATGTTCATATTTTAAACTTTTACAAATTCTTTTTTCTCAATTTTTCTCAAAAAACTCAACGGAATATTAACATTAAAACAGCTTCCCAGGGAATCTATTTTTACCACGACTCTATGATTGTTGCCTTCCTTGATACATGTGGCTATAAGGCCCATAAAAGGTCCGTTAACTACTTCCACATCGTCACCCGCAGTAACGTTTATACAATTTGAAACCTCATGCCCCTCTGAAGTACCACTTAAAATCCTCAGGTTTTCTATTTCCAAGGGCCTGATTTTAGCCGGTTTTCCCAAGTGCTTAAGCACACTTACCGTTCCTTGTATTGGAAGTGTCTTATAGAGGTCTTTTTCCTCCATATGAACGAAAATATAAGAAGGTATTAGGGGGAGTTCAATGGTTTTCTTTCTGTCACTCCATTGTCTTACTGTCTTTACAGTAGGTAGAAAAGCCTCTATTCCCTGCTGTTGCATCCTCTCATATACTTTTTTCTCCGATCTTGGCTTCGTGAAAATAGCAAACCATTCACACTTCACCTCATTTTGACTCACACTCATAGGTTAAAACATTTGTTAACAATAGCAGTTTAAATTCTTTTGATTCAACGAACAAATATAATATTTAATATATTTACGACTCTAATTTTGTCACCTAATATCGCTGATTTTAATATTCTTTAATCCTATCTTCTTTGAACAGAGTAATTATATCCGCTTCCAACGATTTGACCACGGATCAGCGTATCCATCGAACCTGTGAATGTTTTAACGAAATGGGGTTTGAAATATTGTTGATAGGAAGAATCATTAATAATAAAGCGCCCCTTGATAAACCCTTTAAAATAAAGAGATTTTCACTTTTTTTTAAAAGAGGGTTTTTATTTTATGCTGATCTTAACATAAGGTTATTCTGGAAATTGCTGTTTTCCCGGAAACAGCTGCTCTTTTCCAATGATTTAGACACGCTTTTACCTAATTTTCTGGTGAGTCGATTGACCGCGACGCCATTGATTTATGACAGTCACGAATTATTCACAGAGGTTCCTGAGTTAATTTCGCGCAATCATGTCAGGTCCTTTTGGTTAAAACTGGAAAAACTAATCTTTCCGAAGCTAAAAAATATCATCACCGTTAATAAAAAAATTGCAGATTATTACACCTCAAAATACAGAGTTCCTGTCAAAGTCATCAGAAACGTCCCTGTCCCGATTGAAAAAAAAGGTTATACTGCTCCTGAAATAAATTTAGGTCCTAAAAGAATCATCTATCAGGGTGCATTGAACCTTGGAAGGGGGGTTGAGTTGATGATCGATGCCATGCAATTTTTACCGGAATATCAATTTCTTATTGCCGGTGATGGAGATATTGCCGACCATTTAAAACATCGAGTGCATGATCTTGGCCTAGAAGATCGAATAATTTTTAAAGGGAAACTGAAGCCGGAAGAACTCAGAGAGCTTACAAAACAATCCGATGTGGGTTTAAGCCTGGAGGAAGATTTAGGGCTTAATTACAGATATTGCCTCCCCAATAAGGTTTTTGACTATATCCACGGAGGGATTCCTGTTATAGTTACTGACCTCCCATTACTGAAGAACTTAGTATCTTCATACAAAATTGGAGAAGTGCTTAAAAATAGAGATCCTAATGAATTGGCTGCAGCTATTGAACGCGTTGTCAAAAACAAAAATTCATTTAAAAAATATCTCGAATATGCGGCAAACCAATTGAATTGGAACAAGGAGAAAATAAAATTGAAAGAAGTTGTCGAAAATGTCAAGTAAAAAAATTCATGTCATCTGCTTTGACGTGCCCTATCCTGCTGATTATGGGGGTGTGATTGATAGTTTTTACAGAATAAAACAATTGTCAAATGAAGGATATCACATTTACCTGCACGTTTTCCATTATGGTAGGAATTCCCAACCAGTTCTGACCAAATATTGTAAGGAAGTTTTTTACTATAAGAGAAAAACGGGGTTAACAAACGCACTTGGTATTCTTCCGTATATTGTAAAATCAAGAAAAAGCGAGGAATTGATAAAGAACCTGAAAAAGGTAAAAGCTCCGATTCTCTTCGAAGGACTTCATACTACCTTGCTCATTAAAAAGGGTCTTTTTAAAGATCGAAAGCGTCTGGTACGGATGCATAATGTTGAGCATGAATATTATCGGGAACTTATGAAATCAGAGATCAATTTGATAAAAAAATTATTTTTCTGGATTGAAGTTCAACGCTTGAAACGCTATGAAAAAATCCTGGATAAGGCGGATCTGATATTGCCTATTTCGATCTCGGAAACTGCTTATTTTAAGGAAAAGTTTGGAGAAAAAGTAGTATTTCTACCGGCATTTCACTCTCATGACAAATTGCATGAACTCTCAAAAAAAGGCTATTTTGGACTATACCATGGAAACCTGAAGGTTAAAGATAATATCAAAACCGCATTTTTTCTGATCGAGATTTTCAAAAAAATTGATTTTCCTTTTATCATTGCAGGTCAAACTGATAATGCTAAGCTTCTTTCCCTGATTGACGAATACAGAAACCTTAGCTTTATTGAACTGAAAAACGATGCCCAACTCAATGAATTGTTCCACCGGGCTCAGGTAAATGTGTTTTTTACATCCAATAAATCGGGTGTTAAACTAAAATTATTGAATGCTCTATTTCAGAGCAGGCATGTTATTGGGAATCAAAAAATGATAGACGGTTCAGGCCTGAATTCCCTTTGCATTGAGGCAAACACCGCTGAACAGCTTATTACTGAATTGCTTAAAATAATCGATGCTAATTTTACCAAGGAGATATTAGACCAAAGAAAAAAAGAACTTGAATTGTACAGCAATAAGAGAAATGTGGAAACCCTTAAAAATTTAATTCACACTTAAACGACTTCAAAAATCTTACCTCCTTCACATTTGATCGTCTTATGCGGGAACTTCAATATCAAAGCATAATCATGAGTGGCCATCAGTATCGTAATTCCTGCCTTGTTTATTTCTTCCAGAACATTCATGATTTCAACAGAGGTCTTAGGGTCGAGGTTTCCGGTAGGCTCATCAGCAAGAATCATCTCAGGTGTATTCAGTAAGGCACGCGCAATGGCGATTCTTTGTTGTTCACCACCTGATAACTGGTAAGGCATCTTAAACCCTTTTGTTTTCATATCCACTTTTTCCAGAACTTCATTGATTTTGGCATCCATTTGATTTTTGCCTTTCCATCCTGTAGCTTTCAAAACAAAAAGCAAATTTTCATAGACCGAACGGTCATTTAACAATTGAAAATCCTGAAATACGATTCCTATTTTACGTCTTAAAAAAGGAATCTCTTTTTCTTTAAGTTTCTTAAGGTCAAACCCAACAATTGATCCGGTCCCATCTTGCAAAGGGAGGTCTCCATAAAGAGTTTTCATCAAACTACTTTTCCCACTTCCTGTTTTTCCAATCAGATAATTAAAATCTCCCTTTTTAATCTCAAGATTGATGTCCGAAAGGATTAGGTTTTCTCTTTGAAATATGTTTGCATTCTTAAGTTGAAGCATTTTACTTTTTTTGAAGTGATAAAGACCCTTTCAACAGACTCTTTTTTTTTATGACGATGAAATCTTAAGAGGAACAAACTTAATGTATAAATTTGAAATAATAAAGTTGCTTTTGAATGATTTAATCATCTTTTAACAAAGTTTTTAACTTTTAAATCAAGGAAAATTGAGAGGATTGGCCCATATTAGCGTCTTAAAAAATATATTAGAGAAACGCGTATCTTAATTTCAAATTCTATGCATAAGGACAATAATTCTGTAAAATACTTTGTACTCAAATTCTTAAGCCTGTTCCTACTGTTAATAATTCTGGTATCCTGTGAAGAGCCCAGGCCTGAATTAGGATTAAAATCAGGAGTGTGGAGAGGGGAAATTACGGCACAGGGAAACAATATCCCTTTTAACTTTGAAGTCAAAAAAGATGAAGGAGCCTATGAGATCCTTCTTATTAATGGAATGGAAAAACTGAAGATTGACCGAATTGACATAATTGGGGATTCACTTTTTTTCGACATGCATATTTTTGACATTAGCATAAAAGCAGAGATTGATAAGGAAAAACTGTCAGGATCGTACAGCAAAAACTACGCTGACGGCTACGTGTTACCTTTCAGAGCCACCTATGGAAAACCTCGAAGGTTCGATAATATAACGGTATCTGATGCATTCGATGGGACCTGGGAAACTACATTTACGGATAAAAATGGCAAAAAGACATCGGCAATAGGCATTTTTGAATCTGATTCCACTGGATTAAATGGAACTTTTCTGAGTAAAACGGGTGATTACAGATTTTTAGATGGTTATGTTGAAAAAGATACAATGCACCTGTACAGCTTTGATGGAAATCACATTTATAAATTTAAAGTGCGCAAAGAAAATGACAGCATCCTAAAGGGTGAGTTCTGGTCAGGGAAAACAAGCTACAAAACGTTTGTTTCTATGAGAAATGACAGCGCCCGCTTACCTGATGCAAATAGTTTGACTTATCTCAAGGAAGGATATGATGAAATTGATTTTTCATTTCCTGACCTGGAAGGAAACATGGTTTCTCTAAGCGATGAAAAATTTGAGAACAAAGTAGTTATTCTTCAGATCCTGGGAACCTGGTGCCCAAATTGTATGGATGAAACGCGATTCCTGTCGGACTGGTACAAAAAAAACAATTCAGAAGAAGTTGAAATTCTGGGGCTGGCGTACGAAATAAGACCTGACTTCGAATATGCAAAAGAAAGAGTTCTTACGATGAAGGCTAAAATGAATGTACCCTATGATTTTGTAATTGCCGGAACCTCTTCTACAAAATCAGCATCGGAATCTTTGCCAATGTTGAACAAAGTTATTTCATTTCCAACTTCAATAATCATAGATAAAAAAGGAAAAGTGAGACGAATACACACGGGATTCTCTGGCCCTGCAACCGGTATTTATTATGAAGAATTTGTGGATGACTTTAACCAGTTTATGAGTTCGCTGCTAAATGAGTAACGTTAAAACTTCCAAATTCATTGTTACTTTTCAACAATCTGGTCAACTAATCAACAATTTGGCAATTTATTTTTTATTTCACGTTAGCTAAATAATCTAAGTACTATTTTTGATTTTTATCTCGATTCTCACGCAATGAATTTGCCAAAAATAATCCTTTTTCTCTGTCTGTTTTCATCTTTCAAAGGGATATCCCAGGAGTCAATAATTTACACCCATGATTTGGTTGATTTCAATCGTGCCATGCAACTGTACGAGAGTAAAGATTATGTGGCTTCTCAGCTGGTATTCGAAAAAATTAAAACCTCTTTTGACGAGGCTTCTGAATTAAAAGCCCGGTCCTATTATTACGAGGCGTTTTGTGCCATTCGGTTGAAGCAAAAAAACGGAGATGATCTGATGAATTCTTTTTTTGAGAAATTTCCTACAAGTACCAAAAGAAATAATGCGTTTCTGGAGGTAGGAAATTATTACTTCAACAACCGAAGTTATGCCTATGCTTTAAAATGGTTTAACAAAATAAATGAAAACAGCCTCACTCTTTACAATCAAGAAGAATTCAACTTTAAAAAAGCCTATGCCTTGTTTGCGGTAGGCAGTTTTGCGAACAGCAGAAAATACTTTTCCCGACTTTTGAACTCAGAGAAGTTTGGGTCTCAGGCCAAGTATTATTATGGATATATGGCTTATCAGGAAGACGACTACGCAGAAGCTGACAAATACCTGAACCAGGTAGCAGATGATCAAAATTTTGACGATGATATACCATACTATATGGCCAATATTAAATTCAAAACAGGTAAATTCCAAGAAGCCATTGATGCTGCTAAACCGCTCCTCGAAAAATCGAATGGAATCCAGCGATCTGAACTTTCCAAAATAGTTGGAGAAAGTTACTTTAATCTGAACGAATTCGACAACGCTATACCTTATCTTCTTGATTACGAAGGTAAAAAAGGTAAATGGAACAACACAGATTTTTATCTCCTTGGTTACGCCTATTATCAGCAAAAGGAATATGAAGAGGCAATGACTTGGTTCTCTAAAATAATTGATGGGAATAATGCAGTTTCGCAAAATGCTTATTACCATCTTGGAGAATGTTATTTAAAAAGTGATAAAAAACCAGAAGCTCTCAATGCATTTAGAAATGCCAAACAAATGAGCTTTGATGAAAAAATAAAAAAGGATGCCTGGCTGAATTATGCAAAACTAAGTTATGAAATAGGCAATCCTTACAAAAGTGTTGCAGAAGTCATTCAGGAATATTTGGCAGCTTATCCCGATGATTTTGATCAGTCTGAAGTTAAGGATTATTTGATCAGTGCTTATTTGAATGCCAACGATTATCAAGGCGCATTGAACTATTTGAAAAATTCAAATTCCAAAAATAACGATGCTTACCATAAAGTTGCATTTTTATACGGTACCCAGCTTTTTAAAGCACAAAATTATTCAGAGGCGGTTAAAAACTTTGATCTTGCCATTGAAACTTCAGAAAATTCTGTTTACAAGGCTCGTTCGGTATTTTGGAGAGGTGAATCGTACTATCGATTGAATAAATTTGATGAGGCGCTTGAATCTTTTAAAAATTTTGCAGACTTGAATGAAGCTAAGGAAACAGAGGAAAATTCCACATTGCTCTATCATATGGCTTATACCTTCTTTCAAATGAAAGATTACAGTCAGGCAGGAGGCCATTTCAATGAATTCATCGCCTTAACTGAAAATTCTGAATTGGTCAACGATAGTTACTTAAGGCTGGGAGATTGCTATTTTGCACTAAGCAATTACTTTAAAGCGATTCCTCCTTATGAAAGGGTCATTTCAGCAAATGAAAGTGATGTAGACTATGCTCAGTTACAAATCGCCTTTTGTCATGGGTATATGGGAGATACTGAGAAAAAAATAAAGGCCTTGGACAGTTTTATTGAAACAAACCTCAAATCAACACTTCGGGATGATGCGTTTTATGAATTGGGAAATTCATATGTGAAAATGAATAAAACAGATGATGCCCTTGATGCCTATGACCAGGTTGTGGAATTTTATCCGATGAGTTCGCTTGTTCCCAAGTCCTTGCTGAAACAGGGGCTGGTATACTTTAATAATGATCAAAATGATCCGGCGCTTGCAAAATATAAAATGGTGGTGAACAATTATCCCGGTACAGAAGAAGCGAAAGAAGCCGTTGCAAATGCCAAACAAATTTATGTACAACAGGGTCGTGTGGATGAATATGAACAATTCATAAGAAATGTGGACTTTGTAAATGTTAGCGACGAGGAAATTGATAATGCCATGTTTGCTTCAGCTGAGCAGTTCTATTTAAGCAACAACCTCGAAAAATCAGTAGAATCTTTTCAAAAGTATCTTGATCGCTTTCCAACAGGGTCGAACGCCCTTACCGCTCATTTCTATTTGGCAGATGTATTAAGCAGGTTAAATGAGGATGAGAAAGCTATTCCTCACTACCAGTTTATTCTTGACAAAGAAAAGACCCCCTACACGGAAAGGTCCTTGGTCAAGGTTGCAGAATTCTATCTTCAGAAAGAAAACTGGGAAGAGGCTTTGCAATGGTTGAATCGTTTGGAAAAAGAAGCTGAAAAAGAACCCAATATCACTTTTGCTCAAAGCAACTTAATGAAAGGAAATTACGCTTTGAAGAATTTTGAGCTGGCAGTTGAATATGCTGAAAAAATTACCGCAAAACCGAAAACAGATGCTAAAATTATTTCTGACGCTCAGATAATAATTGCCAGATCAGCCTTTGAAACAGGTGATCTTGAAAAAGCCAGGGATGCGTTCAAGCAGGTTGAAGAAAACGCCACGGGAGAACTAAAGGCCGAAGCAATTTATTATGATGCTTTTTTTAAGCATGAGGAAGGCAATTACAAGCTCTCTAATGTTTCAGTGCAAAAACTGGCCTCAGATTTTTCACCATACAGGTATTGGGGAGGAAAGGGTCTTGTAATTATGGCAAAGAATTTTTACGAATTGGAAGATGCCTATCAGGCCACTTATATACTTGAAAGCGTCATTGAGAAGTTTTCAGAATTTGATGATATCGTTGAGGATTCGAGAAGTGAACTCATCAAAATTAAAGAGAAGGAAGCAAAAACCAATTCCTCGGTAATAATTGAAAAAGAATAAGTAAAATCAGAATTTATCCAATGATCAGAATCATCCTATTTTTCATAATATTTATGATTAGTGGTACCGTATTTTCTCAAAAAAAGAAAAAGGACAGGATTGCCACGGAAGAGGTCAATGTGGTAAAACCCTTTTCCCCAACCGTTTCTGAGGCTTATAAAATAAATATCGAACCAAAAATTGACAGTGTAGATCTAGGAGGCAAAAAAGAAATAACTTATTCGATCAATTCGGTTCCTGTGGCATCGACTTTCACACCAGCAAAGGGAAAGGCCAAATCGCTTCGAAGGGTTCCTAAAGAACGTTTTTACAATAATTTCATCTCTGTTGGTTACGGTAGTTACAGTACCCCGTTAATAGAAATATTTGCCCATAGCAACTCCTCTAAATACAATGACTTCGGAGGGTTCCTGAATTATCATTCCTCAGGAGGGGGAATTGACGGAATTGTATTAAACGATGATTTCAAAAGGTTTGAGGCCGACCTTTATTACAAGCAGTCCGAGCGAACTTTTGACTGGAAAGTAAAAGGAGGTTTGACTCATTTATCGAATAACTGGTATGGGCTTTCCGATGAAATTTCATATTCGGAGTCAACCATCAACTCGATAGATGAAAGACAATCTTATACAGATGTTTTTCTCAGCGGGAACATAGAATTTGTGGACGCGCTTTTCCATTCAGGAAATGTTTCGGTAAGCAGATTTGCTGATAAATATAAAAGTGGCGAAAATCATGTTGCGTTGAAATCAGTCATTGATTTTCCAATTGGCCAGGAACTCATGTACTCAGAAATTAGTCTTGAACTGTTAAACGGAAAGTTTGAAAATGATTTTTTTCAATTAGACAAAATAGATTACACCTATTTTAATATTGGATTCAGCCCGAATTTTGAAGTTTTAAGAGACAACCTTACAGTAAATATAGGAGCTCGACTTTATTACAGTATTACAAACAATTTTGAAGGAAGTAAATTTTATATTTATCCAAATGTAACTGCTTCCTATAATATAAGTGAAGAAGCTTTTATCGCTTATGCCGGGGTTATTGGTGACCTTGATCAAAACAGCTACAAGAATTTCGTGTCCGAAAACCCTTTTGTTTCCCCAACCCTGTATATTCAACGAACCAATCAACAGTATAATGCCTATGCAGGAATCAAAGGTTTGTTAAATTCAAAAATTCGATTTAACCTGAAGGCGGCTTATATAAATGAAGAGAACAAAGCTCTTTTCAGGCTTAACCCTTCACTTACGGATGGCTCCAATGAGGTAACTGAGGGTTATGAAGCCGGTAACTCCTTTCAGGTTGTTTATGATGATGTGAATACTATTCATTTCAATGGTGAAATCATATTTGATCTGTTTCAGGAATTTAAATTTGGAGGTAATATTGACTTTAATTCCTATAGCCTGAAAAATCAAGAACACGCCTGGAATTTACCATTAGTAAAAGCAACGCTGCTCGCCAAGTATACAAGGAAAAAATGGAGGGCCGGGGCAGATTTATTCTTTTCAACAGATCGAAAGGATGAGCTTTCCATCATTCCTGATACAAATATCAGGGTTACGAATGCAGCTTATTTCGATATCAATCTGAATGGTGTTTATACCATTGATGACAAATTTGACATATTCGTCAATGTCAATAATATACTAAGCGATAACTATCAGGTTTACACGAATTTTAAAGTGCAGGGCCTCCAGATTCTCGGTGGCGTAAAATACAAGTTTGACTTCTAACTTTTTTGTGAATCTAACTGTACATCTTTTTATAATAGTCCTGATAGGATCCTGAGGTTACGCTTTCGAGCCATTCATCGTTTGACAGATACCAGTCCAAAGTTAGTGCCAGGCCTTCTTCAAAAGTAACCGATGGTTCCCAACCCAATTCAAGGTTCAATTTGCTCGCATCAATAGCATAACGACGATCATGACCCGCTCGATCCTTGACAAAGGTCATCAGTTTCTCAGAACTTCCTTCTGGCCTGCTTAATCTCTCGTCCATCAATTTGCAAAGCAGCTTGATCAAATTTAAATTCGTCCATTCATTAAATCCTCCGATATTGTAGGTTTCCCCAATTTTTCCACGATGAAATATTTCATCAATGGCTTTTGCATGGTCCTCAACAAACAACCAGTCCCGTGTATAATTCCCATCTCCATAAACCGGTAAGGGTTTTGAATGTTTAACATTGTTAATAAAGAGTGGAATCAGTTTTTCAGGAAATTGGTTGGCACCGTAATTATTAGAGCAATTGCTAATGACAAAAGGCAATCCATATGTGTTTCCATAAGCCCGAACCAAGTGATCAGAAGCCGCCTTTGAAGCAGCATAAGGCGATTGGGGGTCATAAGGTGTAGTCTCAGTAAAAAGTCCTGTTTTCCCTAATGAACCATAGACCTCATCTGTGGAAACGTGATAAAACAATTTCCCGTCAAAATTCCTTTTATGTCTTTCTTTGAAGGCATTTAATAAATTTGCGGTACCCAGTACATTGGTTTCAATAAAATCATTCGGGTTAGTGATTGATCTGTCTACATGGCTCTCAGCCGCTAAATGAATAACCGCATCAAACCTTATTTTTTCAAATAATGAATTGATGAAATCAATGTTCTTAATGTCCCCTTTGATAAACTCATAATTAGGCTCATTCTCAACATCTTTAATGTTTTCAAGATTCCCTGCATAGGTCAATGCGTCCAGATTATAAATTTTATAATCCGGGTATTTTTTTACAAATAACCTTACCACATGGGAACCGATAAAACCCGCACCCCCTGTGATCAAAATTTTCCTTTCAGTTTTACTCATCAATGTTACGCTTTAAACTTTATACAGAATCTTCTTACTATTGTTTCAACTGCCATTTCCATGCAGAAGAAAGTGCCTCCTTTAGTCCTAATTTGGCATGCCAGCCAAGCTCCTTGTTAGCCAACTCCGTATCCGCATAGGCAGCAGTTATATCGCCTTCGCGTCTGTCGGCAATCTTATAATTCACTTTTGTTCCGTTCGCTTCTTCAAATGCCTTGATCACCTCAAGAACTGAGCTCCCTTTACCCGTTCCCACATTGAAAAATTCCATTTTTGACTTATTCTTATCGTCCAGTAATCTTTGCAATGCGCATATATG
>CP070731.1:2398630-2425393 GCA_020347545.1 Flavobacteriaceae bacterium
CTCGGGACTTGTAATTGTCTTCTCCGCATTATTGACGCTCTCTCTCTTTTTTAAATTCGGACTTCCGGTAATGTTATACATCTACAAGATCATTACCAAAGGGCCTGATAAAAAGATAAAGGACATCCCTATTGCCAGCAATGATAAGTTCACGGGAGAAGAAGCAGCAGTAATCGCTGCTGCCATACATATGTACCTCAACGAACAGCATGATTTTGAGAACCCTATACTTACAATAAAAAAGGCTGAAAAGTCATATTCTCCCTGGAGTTCAAAGATTTATGGTATCCATCATAAGCTTTAACCATGGATCGAAATGACTTAAACTCACAGAAAATTTAAAAAAATGAAATCATTCAAATTTAAAGTCCACGATAACAACTACAAGGTAAAACTTTTATCGCATGAAGGAAATCATATTGAACTTGAAGTAAACGGGACGAAATATGACGTCAAACTTAAGGAAGAGGTCAAAAAAACAAAAACCCCGACCCTGGTACGTTCAGCATCTAAGCGACCTGTAGAACCCTTAAAAGTTAATCCTGCATCCAAGAGGACCAAAATTGTTGCACCAATTCCCGGAGTAATCATGGCGATTGATGTTAAGATTGGAGATACCGTAAAAGTAGGAGATCGTCTCATTCAATTGGAGGCCATGAAAATGGAGAACAACATCACTTCTGAAAAATCAGGAAAAATAATTGCCTTACATGTAAGCGTAGGTCAAAATGTATTGCAAAATGAATTAATGATCGAACTAGAATAAAAAAACACTATGAAAAGATTATTAACCATTTTTGGAGCCATTGCATTGTTGTTACTGTTGCAGTCTGTGATGAGTGTCGGCAGTTTTGCTGAACCTCTTGACTTTGCTTCACTTGACTTTATCACACAAGAGGCTGGTGATGATTACAACGATTCTGTATCCGGAGCCTTTAAAGGACTAAAACGGTTCTACGGCTTTACAGGATTTGCAAATGCTACCGCAGGAAATTTTATCATGATTTTAATTGGAATCATATTTATTTACCTGGGAATTAAATACGACTATGAGCCTCTTTTACTCATTCCCATCGGAGCCGGGGTAATTATTGGAAATGTTCCTTTTGTTGCAGGAAATCAGACGGGAATCTACGAAAGTGGTTCCGTGTTAAACTACTTATATTTTGGGGTAGTCAAAGGGATTTATCCTCCATTGATCTTCCTCGGAATTGGTGCCATGACAGATTTCTCGTCGCTGATTGCCAATCCCAAACTTATGCTCCTCGGAGCAGCAGCCCAAATAGGTGTTTTTGCCACCTTTCTCGGTGCTCTTTATCTGGGGTTCAATTTACCCGAGGCTGGTGCCATTGGTATTATTGGAGGAGCAGATGGTCCAACCGCGATCTTCCTTTCTTCTAAACTTGCCAATGGAGTTAATATCCTTGCAGATGGAACAACGGTTAAAAACCTGATTGGCCCAATTGCGATTGCCGCATATTCCTATATGGCTCTCGTACCTGTGATCCAACCTCCTCTGATGAGATTGCTTATTTCGAAGGAAGACAGAAAGATCAAAATGAAACCTCCCAGAGCGGTTTCACAAAAAGAAAAGATGATCTTTCCTGTTGTTGCACTTTTATTGACCACATTTATTTCACCAAGTGCTTTACCTCTATTGGGAATGCTTTTCTTTGGTAATTTACTTAAAGAATCGGGCAGAACTGAAAGGCTTGCGGATACGGCGAGAACAAAATTAATTGACATTGTAACCATATTGCTTGGGGTTACTGTAGGGGCCTCAACACAGGCGGATATTTTTATAACCAAGGATTCCTTGCTTATCTTTGGGCTGGGTGCTGTTTCTTTTGTCATTGCCACCATGGGAGGATTGCTTTTTGCAAAATTCATGAATAGATTTTTAAAAGGTAACAACAAAATAAACCCGTTGATCGGAGCAGCAGGTGTATCAGCAGTGCCAGACAGTGCAAGAGTTGTGCATGCGGAAGCCTTGAAATCGGATCCGCATAACTATCTTTTAATGCACGCTATGGCTCCCAACGTATCAGGGGTGATCGGTTCGGCTATCGCAGCCGGTATCATCCTTAGCTTTTTATCATAACTAAAACGAACTAATTAATAAAAAACGATTAAAACAATTCAGATGAAAATACCTAACATAATGACAGCGCATGAAGCTGTTCAGTTGATCAAATCCGGAGACCGAGTATTAATTCAGGGTGCAGCAGCCACTCCACAGATATTGGTTAAAGCTATGGTAGCCAGAGGAAAGGAATTAAAAAATGTTGAAGTGGTTCATCTACATACAGAAGGAGAGTGTGGATATACCGCTCCAGAATTAAAAGAAAGCTTTCATACAAATGCCTTCTTTATTGGGGGGAACATAAGAAAAATGATAGGTGTAACGGCAGATTATATTCCCATATTTTTGAGTGATATTCCTAGTTTGTTTAGACAAGGATATATGAATCTTGACGTTGTTATGGTCAATGTTTCAAGACCTGACAAGCACGGATTCTGTTCACTGGGAGTATCGGTTGACATTGTTGTTTCGGCCATTGAAATGGGTAAAACAGTAATTGCTCAAATCAATAAAAATATGCCTCGGACTTTTGGTGATGGCATCGTCCATTTGAATAATTTTGATGCCTGTGTTATGGTGGATGAAGAAATTCAGGAAATGAAGTTTGTGGATCCTACAGATGCCGAAAAAAGAATCGGGAAAAACATCGCGGAAATTATAGATGACGGTTCTACTTTGCAAATGGGAATCGGCGGTATTCCAAATGCGGTTCTGACTTATTTGAACAATCATAAGGACCTCGGAGTTCATACTGAGATGTTTTCAGAAGGAATTGTGGATTTGGTGGAGAAAGGTATTGTAACAGGAGCTAAGAAAAAGGTAAATCCGTATAAAATCGTTTCAGGTTTTGCCATGGGTACCAAAAGACTCTATGACTTTATGGATGACAATGCAGAAATTGAAATGAGAGATATCGCCTATGTAAATGATACAGCCATCATCCGACAAAACCCAAAAGTAACGGCTATCAATTCTGCTATCGAAATTGACATAACAGGTCAGGTTTGTGCCGATTCCATTGGATTGAGAATGTTCTCAGGAGTTGGGGGCCAAATGGACTTTATGAGAGGGGCCGCCCTTTCTCAAGGGGGTAAACCTATTATTGCCATAACTTCAACTACCGGAAGAGGGGTTTCAAAAATTGTACCTTCATTAAAACCAGGAGCCGGAGTTGTTACGACCAGGGCACATGCCAGGTTTGTCGCCACTGAATATGGAGTTGCAGAACTTTTCGGAAAGAATTTAAGACAAAGAGCTGAAGCTTTAAGAGATGTCGCTCACCCGGATCATCAGGAAGAATTGAATAAAGCAATTCACGAGAGATTCGGTGGTACGCTCGTCAGTATATAATCATTATTTTTATAGAGCTAAATAATAAATCAATTATAGAAAATAAATATAGGTTATGAACAACGATAGCAAAGATAAAATGCTGTTTCAGGAATTCATTCCTCCAACAAAGCAAGAATGGATTGACAAGGCCAATGTTGATCTTAAGGGTGCTGATTTTGATAAGAGACTCGTTTGGAAAAATTTGAACGGGATCAATCTTCAGCCATTCTATACGCCTGGTGATCAAAATGAATTATTGAGCAACACAGGTGTCAACAGTAAAGAGGTAGTTAATTTCCGCAGAATTGATGTAAAAGATGCGAAAATTGCCAACCAAATGGCCATTAAGGCGGTTCAGGAAGGAATGAACGGGCTTATTTTTGAATTGAACAGTTCCATCTCTTTCGATTCCCTACTCAAAAATGTGGCGTTGGACAAGGTCACAGTTTCATTCGATATTAAAGGAGAGGCCGGTTCAATTATGTCGGCATATAAGTCCTACCTTGGGACACTTTCTTCAGAGGTATCAAGCATTAAGGGTTATGTCAACCTGGATGTGTATGATAATTACCTTACAAAAGGTGTTTTGGAAGAAGGTGTTTATTCCGAATTAGCATCACTTATAAATGTATTCCAAGAATACCCGAACTTTAAAGCTATTTCTCTAAACAGCACTATTTATCAAGATTCAGGATCGAATCAGGTTCAGGAAATGGCCTATACCCTTAATTCAATAGTATCTTTGATAGAGAAATTAAATGATAGGGATATAACTGCAAAGCAGGTTTTTGACAATCTGCATGTGATTCTGGGCGTTAGTTCAGAATACTTTGTTGAAATTGCCAAATTCAGAGTGTTCAACAGTTTGCTGGCTAACGTTGCTTCAAAATACGACGTAAAGGAGTTCACCTCTCAATTGTCGGCAAGAACCTCAATATGGTCGAAATCAATCACTGATGCCAATACCAATATGTTAAGAAGCACCACAGAGGCTATGTCGGCCCTGCTGGGTAATGTGAATGGCATTGAATTAGATCCTTATGATCATGAATTCAAGGCAAGCAACGATTTTTCGAGTAGAATAGCCGGGAATATTACAACAATTCTAAAGGAAGAATCTTATTTTGGCAAGGTAGCGAACCCTGTGGATGGCTCTTATTATATTGAAGAAGTAAGCCTTCAACTGGCTGAAAATGCATTGAATTTATTTAAGTCTGTAGAAGATAAAGGAGGGTTCATCACAAATATCGAAAATGAAACCATTCAGAATCAAATTGCTGAAATCAGATTGAGTAAAATCAAACTTCTTTCACAGAGGAGAGTTGCCATGGTGGGGGTAAATAAATATCCAAACCTTATGGAAACCATTTCTGAAAAGGTTTTGAGTTCGAAAGGAGAAGTTGGGGATTCAAAATTGCTGAGCCCACAAAGAGCGGGAATTCAGATTGAGAAAATCAGATACAATACCGAGCACTTTGTTTCCGAAAAAGGGTTTAGGCCTGTTGTTGAAATTGCGAGTTATGGACAATTGATTATGAGAAAGGCCCGAGCAGCTTTTGCTTTTGATTATATGGGAGTTTCAGGATTCGAAATACTGGATGAAAAAAGTTTTAAGGACCACAAAGAAGCTGCTGAGAAAACTTCTGTTTCGGACTCAGACATTGTAGTTATCTGTAGTTCTGATCCTGATTATGAATCTACAGGACTGGAGTTTATCAAGACATTCCGTGACAGGAATCCAAATAAAATTTTACTTCTGGCCGGATATCCTAAAGACATTCAGCAATCAATGTTAGAAGAAGGATTAGATGGATTCATCCATATGAAGGCTGATATTTACAAGACACTGACGGAGATTCAGCAAAAGATTTCACGAACAATTAAACCTTTGGAGATATGAGACCAGATTTTTCTGATTTGACAATCAACACAGATATTGAAGTAAAAGAAAATAGTTCTGAAAAGGAATCTCCATGGATGACTCCGGAAGGAATTCCCGTAAAGAAAAATTTTAGCAAAAAAGATATAAAGAATGCCGAACATTTGAATTTTACTGCCGGACTTCCTCCTTTTACAAGAGGTCCCTACAGTACGATGTATGTTTCAAGACCCTGGACGGTAAGACAATATGCAGGATTTTCAACCGCTGAAGAATCGAATGCATTCTACAGAAGAAATCTTGCTGCAGGTCAAAAAGGGCTCTCAGTAGCTTTTGACCTGGCCACGCACAGAGGCTATGATTCAGATCATCCAAGAGTGACAGGAGACGTAGGTAAAGCTGGAGTAGCCATTGATTCTGTTCTTGATATGGAAATTCTATTTGACCAGATTCCTCTGGATAAAATGTCGGTTTCCATGACTATGAACGGAGCTGTCATTCCTATCATGGCATTTTATATAGCAGCTGCAAAAAAACAAGGAGTAAGCCTGGACAAACTGAGTGGTACGATTCAAAACGATATCCTGAAGGAGTTTATGGTAAGAAATACGTATATCTATCCACCGCTTCCATCCATGAAAATCATTGGTGACATTTTTGAATATACGACCAAAAACATGCCTAAATTCAATTCAATTTCCATTAGCGGCTACCATATGCAGGAAGCCGGAGCTACTGCGGATATTGAACTTGCCTATACGCTGGCTGACGGTTTGGAATATATCAGAACAGGACTGAAATCAGGCTTAAAGATCGATGAATTTGCCCCTCGATTATCATTTTTCTGGGCGGTCGGGATGAATCATTTTATGGAAATTGCCAAAATGAGAGCAGCCAGAATGCTATGGGCGAAGATCATTAAACAATTCAATCCAAAGAATCCAAAGTCTATGGCTCTTCGTACGCACAGCCAGACTTCAGGTTGGAGTTTAAGTGAGCAGGATCCATTTAATAACGTTGCAAGAACCTGTATTGAGGCCATGGCAGCAGGTCTTGGAGGAACACAGTCTCTCCATACGAATGCCCTGGATGAGGCCATCGCTCTTCCTACTGATTTTTCGGCGCGTATTGCTCGTAACACACAGATCTTTATTCAGGAAGAAACCCAGATTACCAAATCTGTTGACCCATGGGCCGGTTCCTTCTACGTAGAATACCTCACTCAGGAAATCGCCAAAAAGGCCTGGAAACTCATTGAAGAAGTTGAAGAATTAGGTGGAATGGCCAAAGCCATAGAAACAGGTGTTCCTAAAATGAGGATCGAAGAAGCTTCTGCCAGAAAACAAGCGCGTTTGGATTCCGGCCAGGATATACTTGTTGGTGTAAACAAATACCAAACCAAGGAAGAATCGGATATTGAAATTCTTGAGGTTGATAATACGGCTGTACGAGAATCACAGATTGCGAGATTAAAGAAACTAAGATCACAAAGAGATCAGGAGCTGGTGAACCAAAAACTTAAAGCCATTGAAAAATGTGCTGAATCCGGCAATGGGAACCTTTTAGAACTTGCCGTAGAGGCTGCTGAGAATTTTGCCACATTGGGTGAGATTTCAGATGCTATGGAAAAACATTTTGGAAGACATAAGGCGGATACAAAATTGATCAGTGGTGTGTACAGAAAAGAGGTCAGTGATGACACTACTTTTGCAAAAGCTCAACAATTAGCTGATGAATTTGCCGAACTGGAAGGAAGGCGACCAAGGGTAATGATCGCAAAAATGGGTCAGGACGGGCATGACAGAGGGGCTAAAGTTGTAGCCTCCAGTTTTGCTGATCTTGGTTTTGACGTTGATATGGGACCCTTGTTCCAGACTCCGGAAGAAGTAGCGCGCCAGGCTATTGAAAATGATGTTCATTTTGTCGGTGCCTCGAGTTTGGCTGCCGGACACAAAACCTTGATTCCTCAACTTATCGAGGAGCTGGACAAACTTGGCCGATCGGATATTATGGTCTTTGCCGGAGGTGTAATCCCGGCACAGGATTACGACTATTTGTTCGAAAGAAAAGTGGTTGCCGTATTCGGGCCCGGAACAGTCATTGCAGAATCTGCAATAAAGATCATGAAAATGTATCTTTCCAATGATTAGAAAATGAATTGTATTCCATAATATGATTAGATAAAAAAGGGCCCTGTTTGAAAGGCCCTTTTTTCTTTCATTAGAGTGTCTTTTTAAACTCCCCAATTACTATTTCCGCTGCTTTCACCGGTGAAACCTTTGATTGAATGATATCTTTCTCAAGCTGGATCAAAGATTTTTTAACTTGTTCAGAATTGTAAAAAAGGTTTTTCAATTCCTCGTGGATATTGTTATACATCCATTGAATTTGTTGTTCCTTGCGATTTGTATTGAAGTACCCGTTTTCTGTTACCCGTTTTTTAAATTCCAGCACCTTTTCCCATACTTCGGCTATCCCTGTATTTTTTAATGCAGATGCAGTGGTCACCACGGGCGTCCATCCGGATTCGGATTGTGGAAATATATGAAGGGCATTCTCATATTGACGCCTGGCCATCTGGCTTTTCCTCACGTTATCCCCATCTGCCTTATTGATAACAAGCATATCTGCCATCTCCATGATGCCTTTTTTTATCCCCTGCAACTCATCCCCTGCCCCAGCAAGCATAAGCAAAAGGAAGAAATCAGTCATTCCGTGAACAGCTGTCTCAGACTGCCCCACTCCTACGGTTTCTATAAGTATCACGTCATAGCCTGCGGCCTCACATAAAAGCATCGTCTCTCCCGTCTTATTGGCCACCCCGCCCAAGGTGTCTCCGGAAGCTGAGGGCCTTATATAGGCTTCCTCCATATGGGCCAGCTCTTCCATTCTAGTCTTGTCTCCAAGAATACTTCCTTTAGACCTCTGACTGCTCGGATCAATTGAGAGTATGGCCACTTTATGACCCTGAGTAATCAAATACTTCCCAAAAGCTTCAATAAAAGTACTTTTTCCTACTCCAGGAACTCCCGTTATTCCGATTCGAATTGATTTTCCTGAACTGGGTAATATGGATTGAATAATATCCTTTGCAAGGATCTTGTCACTCGCCAGATTACTTTCTACAATGGTAATTGCCCTCGATAACAAAACTCTGTTACCTTCCAAAACTCCCCTGACGTATTCTTTGACATCAAGTCTTTTCCTAGGTCTGTAGTTTCCCATAATTCTCCTTTAAAAAGCAGCTTAATTGCAATCAGTGGCCGACATCTTATCTTCTATCACCAAAAATTCTAAGTAAAAACAAGAACAGGTTAATAAAATCAAGGTAAAGTGAAAGCGCTCCCATTATAGCTGACTTCTCCATCCCCTCTTCATTGACAAATCCTCTGCTTCCAATTTCTTTTAATTTTTGGGTATCATAGGCCACAAGCCCCACAAAAATAGCTACCCCTAAATAACTGATGATCCAATACATCATCTCATTTTGCAAGAACATATTTACGATCGATGCAATAATGATTCCAATCAGGGCCATAAAGGCCATATTACCAATACTTGTAAGATCTCTTTTGGTGGTATAACCATAAACACTCATCGCTGCAAAGGTACCTGCCGTAATATAAAACGTAGTTGCAATCGAGCTGGAAGTGTAGGCCATGAATATAACTGACATGGTCAATCCATTGAGTACCGAATAAAGAAGAAACGCCCCAATGGCCATATTCTGGCTCATTGTTTGAATGGCACGGCTCAAATATACAACCAGGGCCAGCTCGCCTATAATCAGTCCAAAAAACAAGATACGAGATCCTACAATCGCATTAAACAACTGTGGACTGCTGGCCGTATAATAGGCTATCAATCCGGTGATAAAAAGGGCTAATGCCATCCAGTTGTAAACCCTTGTAATAAAAACAGCCTGATAACTTTTAATTCCAAGTTGATCCTTTGGCTTTGATATTTGATTTTCCATTTTTTGCTTTATTTTTAAACGATTCCAAAGATATTAAAAAGGCTCTAGTAATATTGCATACTTTTTTATATTTTGCTCCTATGACCAGTTCCAGTAATCACCCCGTCTTATCAAGATTTTACTTCTTGATGCTGTTTAGTTGCTGCATTCTTTCAGCCAACGCCCAAATACGAAACGCTCCGCTTACAAAAATTGATGCGGAAAAAGCATCACAGAACTATCAAAAATATTGCGCCCTCTGTCATGGACAGGACCGGGAAGGGAACGCAGCTGACTTTGCACCCTCCTTGAAATCAAAATCGCTTATGGCAACCATGCCGTTGAACTTCCTGGCAAGTTCTATTGGTTTTGGAAGGCCAAATACGGCGATGGCGGCTTATTTAAGTGACTCTGGAGGGCCACTGACCATGAAAGACATTTTTACGCTTGCGATATGGCTGAAACACGAATCAGGCGTGGAAACCATTTCTTTGCCACTTGAACCCATAAAAGGAGACCCCCTTGCCGGATCAGATCTTTATAAACAAAATTGTGCAGAATGCCATGGTACAAAGGCAGAAGGAATCACTGCCCCGGCCTTGGGCAATCCTGCATTTTTAGCTTTTGCCACAGATGAATACATCAAGTATGCAATTGTAAACGGACGGGAAGACACTCAAATGAATTCCTTTAAAGAGGCGCTCTCAGATGGGCAGATAAATGATCTTACATCTTACATCCGAAGCCTGACCTCTGGTTGGAGTCCTGAACCCAAAGAATTATCACCTTATCCAAAGCCAGGTGAATACGTGACCAATCCAGAGGGTGCTCAACCTGAATTCAATTTGAGAGAAGGAAGATATGTCCCCATGGAGCAGGTTGCAAAGGCCTTAAAAGCGGGCAAAAAATTGGTCTTGTTAGATACGCGAACAACCTCCGAATGGCACAATGCCCATATACCCGGGGCCGTGCCAATTCCCTATTACATCACTGAAGATAAAGTCGACGAAGGGCTCCCGAATGATGAAACCTGGATCATAGCCTATTGTTCCTGCCCACATGCAGCTTCTGATAAAATCATCAATATGTTGCGAAAAAAAGGATTTAAAAATACGGCGGTCATTGACGAAGGGTTTTTCAACTGGATCAACGCCGGTCATCCCATCATAGGAGGAAAACAGAATTAATCATGTTAAAAATCTTTCTTCTTTAACTTGGCACGAATTCTCCAAACAGGAAACAAAACCCACAGCATCATGACACCTAATGAAATAAGCAGTCCAATATTGGTACCGAAGAACTTCTTAAAGACAGCTCCCGTATAACCCAATAAAGCCGATATATCGAGCTTTAGCAATATTAATATTCTCGACAAGTCAATTGGATTGAACATGGTTGTGAATAAAGCAAAATTATCAAGTGGGTATTCATTGAAAATTACAAGAGAAATAAGAAAGATTCCATCATAAATTACAGCAAGAAATAACCACATCAATATGGCATAGCCAAATCCTTTTATCCTGTTTTCATTGGATAATGCAATATTAAAGGCAAGGGCAACAAAAATAAAATTAAGTAAGGTTCCCACTACCAGTAGCAAGCCAAATTCGAATATCGCGGTTGACATAAAAAGACCGTACAAAAGAAAGGGAATTCCCAGTCCAAGAATAAGGCTCAGGGTTAAGGAAATTGAAATTCCCAAATACTGCCCGGTAAAAATGGTGCTTCTTTTAATAGGTTGTGCCAGCAGTAACTCTGTAAATTCTTTGGAATTGTAATAATACATAACACCAAAAATGGTCCCTATCAAAGGTGTTAATACGATGATGATATTCATAAGTGTAATCACTGCCTTATCCACGTCGTTGTTCAAAAAGAGTAAAATAAAACCGAGCGCCAGGTAAAAAGCAAAATATACGTAGCTCCAACGGCTGCGCATCAAGTCATAAAAACTGTATTTTAAAATCTTTATCATAGGTCCTTCGAAATCAGTTTAGCAATTGCGTGCTCCAGATCAACCTGGTTTGTTCTTTTTTTGAGATCGTCAGAACTGCCCTTGAAATATATCTCTCCATCCAAAAGAAAAACAATCTCATCAGCAATTTCTTCAACAAAGCTCATAATATGGGTCGTGATCAGAATGGTCTTTCCTTTAGACCTTTCGCTGCGAATTATTTCCTTTAAATGAATTAAGGAAATAGGATCGAGCCCAGTGGTTGGCTCGTCGAGAATGATCAAATCACTTTCAAACATAAAGGTGAGTAATATGTTCACCTTCTGTTTTGTTCCTCCCGAAAGATTACCGAGTTTTTTATCGAGAAAAGGTTCAAGACCAAAACGCGCAATGAGATCTTTATCCTTTGCCTCCTTGGGTCTCAAGTTTTTGACCATTTTAATCAGTTCCCGTACATTCAGGTTAGCAGGAAAATTGGCAATCTGCGGCAGGTAATTAATATCGTTTCTGTAAGCCCAGCCTCCAAGAACCGAATTCCCGTCTATTTTAATTTCTCCCTCATCCGGGATGACCATTCCAAGGACACTTTTGATCAAGGTAGTTTTCCCTGATCCGTTGGGTCCGAGAACAGCGAAAATCCCTCCGGAGCTTATTTCAAGATCCAGACCGTCAAGTACTGTCAGTTTTCCAAATTTTTTGTTCAAATTCGTTATTTCAATCATAGGTTCGATTCATTAACGGGTTGCTGTCAATAAGGTTGTCGGGAGTAAAAACCGGAGATACTTTTTCAGAAAAATTGATAATATCCACAAACATACTTCTCAGCAGGATGATCGTTTCAGGGGTATTGTGCACAATATAAGAAAATAGCTTTACAGGCCTGTAGGGCACATCACCCACTCCGTTTCTGTCAAGATCATATCCTGCATATTCACTCCAGTAATTATTTTCAAACCTATTGGTATTGATCTTGCTGTTATAGCTCAAGTCCAATGCATTGTTCAAAAAATTATTTCTTGAAAATACATTTTCATAACAGGCTCCTATAACTGTTACGGCCCATCCATTTCTGGAAAATGTATTATTGGTATAGTTGATTCGGGTTGAGCCGTCAACACTAATTCCTACTGTATTTTGTTCAAAAACGTTCCGCTCAATTTCGGCATCGTAAATTTCCTTTAGCAAAAGCCCGTAGGAAGCCGTTCCCCAATTGTGCTCAAAACGGTTATCGTACATTTTTATAAACTTCGAAAACATAATGGCAACTCCCGCCCCGTTATCCTTAAAAATATTGTCAAAATACGCATTGTCATTCGAAAACATGAAATGCAAACCATAGCGAAGGTTTTTATAACTATTATTGCCAAAAACTTCACTTTCCTTGACAAATTCAAAATAAATTCCGTCCCTCAGCCCCGTCAACATGTTGTTGGTAACTTCCATTTTGGAACAATGCCATAAATGAATGCCATTGCCCGAATTCGCCTGTGATTCTGATTTGGACTGAACAAAATTGTTGTCAACCTTACCGCGTTTTGATTTTTCGATCAATATTCCAAAAAATACATCATTAAATTCATTGTCATGAATTACAAAGTCTTCTGATTTTGAAACAAGAATAGCGGCAAAATCCTTAGTGTAACTTTTCCCAACATTGATGATTTTAAGGCCTTTGACAGAAAAGTTCTTCGCTGAAATACTGAAGATCGTTTCTTTTAACTCTCCATCAACTATCGGCCTGTCCACACCAGTGATATGCACAGATTTTTTAACTTCTATACCATGTTCCTTATAAATACCTGACTGAATTATTATTTCATCCCCTTCCTCTGCCCTTTCGATAGCCTCTTTGATTGTGGTCACCTCACAGGTTTTACAAACCTCGATCTGATTTCCATAGGAAGTTAGAAAACAAAATAATCCTAGAATTAAGATCAGTCTCTTTTTCATTTATTCAGCGTCAAATTTATGAAGTAATTCGTCCCAGCTATATACCATTCCTCCGCTCTCTTTTTGGGTGGAATCCGCCGCTTTTTGAGATGCAAAACCCGAAAGATTGGCTCCCATAGGGCTTTTGATGGCTTCACTGATAAGATAGCTCGCTTTAACTGCCTCAACCATGTTACCTGGATTTTCAAAATCGGCAACAAGTAAAATACCAATATCCTCGATTCCCTTTTCCGAAATTTCATTGACCATGCATTCAATCGCATCGAACTTAAACTGCTTACCTTTCCTGGTTACATATTGAGAAGCGTGTTTCTGATCTACGATAGTCATTTTACAAAACGAGCATGCATCCGTTCCATAGTTGATCTCTTCCGGTGCAATGTCACAGGAAAAAAACAGGCATAGAATTCCAGCAAAAGCAGTAATGAATACTTTTTTCATGATTCTTTTAGTTAATTAGGTCAAATCCTGACCAAGTTAATAAATTTTCCTTTGGAAAGATTGTTCAATTACAAAGCCTCTTTATTTGTTCTCGCTGGCTTCTTTCTTTCCTATAAAAAATGCTCCCAAAGTCATAAACATTCCAGCAAACATCATATAAGCCCCTGTTCGAGGATATGAATGTGCTACGAAATTAAGAATGTTCTTGGTTCCCAGTAGCGGAGGTTGAAACCCCATCGGGCTGCCGTCCGGGTTCTTAAAACTCATGATGGCCTTTGGATCGAGATTATGTCCATAATCATATTCCCATAAATAGAAATCATATATCCCTGCGGCTCCCAAAACGAACATTAGAATAAACCAGGCTAAATACCATTTATAATTACCAAATAAACCTATTAAAACTCCTAAAACTACCATGATACCGATAACGATTGGAAATATTGTGAATTCGGGTATAGTTTCGGGAATATATTTCATTCCCACATAATGATTCATCAAATTGATATTCTTGATATCAAATTCATGCACATCTGAGAACTTGTTGATATGCATATTCATGCCCAAAGGTGTAGGGTATTGTGGGGCTTCCAAGGTAATATTCCAAAGCGGAAACACAAACAAACCAAGCATCAGCAAAGGGCCTATGATCATTAATAATTTGGATTTTTTCATTATTTCTTGATTCTAAAATGGAGATTTTCGAAGGATTTTTTTCCTTTTGTAAAGCTTGTTAGCATTGATATGATTATTAAATTTAAAACGAAAACGGACAGTTAATAAAACCTCCTGTCCGTTTTCTACAATAATTAACTTAACCTCAATTTTTATATTATTCTATATCAACAGGATCTCCGTCTAATGTGAATGAGATCGGTACATTAGAACCTTTTGGAGAAACTCTGATATATCCTTGCATTTCCTGGTGTAAGGCTGAACAGAAATCAGTACAGTAGAATGGCCATACTCCTTCTTGTTTTGCTTCCCAAACGAATGACTCTGTCTGTCCCGGCATAATCAACAATTCAGAGGTATTAGCCCCAATCATTGAAATACCATGAGGAACATCATAATCCTGCTCAAGATTGGTCACATGGAAATACACCTTGTCGCCTACCTGAATTCCTTCAATATTATCTGGAGCAAAGTGAGAACGGATCATAGTCATGTAAATATGAACCTCGTTCCCATTTCTGACTACCTTGGTTTCAGCTTCACTTTTCACCGCATGCTCGTGCTCGTTTTCTTCAAGTCTAAAGAATTCTTTAGAATTTTTCGCTACGATATCAGCTGCTATACCTGCAGCATAGTGAGGTTCTCCAACAGTTGGGAAATCCAGTAGCAGTTCCATTTTCTCTCCTGATATATCATATAACTGGGCAGATTGGGTCACCTCAGGCCCGGTAGGAAGGTATCTGTCTTTTGTGATCTTGTTCATGGCAACGACATAATCACCAAAAGGCTTTCTTGAATTTCCACCAGGAATCATTAGGTGACCAACAGAATAAAATGTTTTCTTTCTATCCAGAACTTCCCATGTTCCTAATTTCCATTTTACAACTTCAGATGATATAAAGAATGTTGTATAGGCATTTCCTTTACCATCAAATTCAGTGTGAAGAGGCCCTAATCCAGGGTTTTTAACCGCACCTGCCAAAGTAGACTCATAAGATAAAATAGGAATACCATAAGCATCTCCGTCAAAATCTTCATTTTCAATGGCCTTGATCATTTTGCTAAAGG
The DNA here is from genome assembly GCA_020347545.1 of Flavobacteriaceae bacterium. GTDB lineage: Bacteria > Bacteroidota > Bacteroidia > Flavobacteriales > Flavobacteriaceae > Lutimonas. Next base: position 2,413,968 of record CP070731.1, read on the forward strand.
AATGTACCGTCAATTCCGCAGCAAGTTTACCACTACCTACAATGTATTCACCAGAAGGATCAACATCACAACCATGCGGAGATTTTGGAGTAGGCATAAAATAAACCGCTCCCGGAACCGCTGTAGGATCAACAACCACAACTTCTTTCTTCATCGTTGAAGTAGCGGTATGTGTTTTATCATCATATACGTTATGTGCATAGTTTGCAGGAACTTTTTTACCCCCGCCATTATTCACGTATTCCTCAATTTTCTTCCAGTTGATGGCTGCAATAAAGTCCTTGTCATTCTGTGAAGCATTAACCTCCAGCAATGAATTCGCTTCCTCTGTATTATAAGTAGAGAAGAAAAACCATCCATGAGATGCACCACGACCAGGGTGAGACAGGTCGTAATCAAAACCTGGCATCATAATCTGGAACTTTATATCCATTCTTCCATCTTCAGGATCAACAGAGATAAAAGAAAGTGCTCCTTTAAAGTTCCCTTTATATTCAGAAATTGGCATGTCTCTTTGAGGAAACGGAACTGAGAATCTTGTTCCGGCTACCACATATTCAGTATTTTCTGTTACAAAGGAAGAACTGTGGTTCCCTGCTGAATTGGGTACTTCAATAATTTCAGTTGTTTCGAAGGTTGTCAAATCGATCTTGGCAATCCTTGGGGTGTTATTTCCATTGATAAATACCCATCTTCCGTCAAGCTCACCTGCTGTTTGTGAAATATCCGGATGATGTGAATCATCCCAAGGAATAAATCCATGAGAAGTATTCAACATAGGTTTTGTTTCTTCATTGAATCCCCATGCTTTTTCAGCATCTACTGAAAAAACCGGAATAACCTTGAATAAACGTCCGGAAGGAAGTCCGTAAACCGCTAATTGTCCACTAAATCCACCAGAAATAAAAGCGTAATAGTCATCATGTTCACCTGGTGCGACATAAACTTTCTCAGCCGCATTGGTAGACAATGCTCCCTGGCTGGAAGATTTTCCTGAATTCATATCCCCACAGGATACCAACCATGATGTCAGTACTGTAAGGGTAATAAAATATTTAAGTATTGTTTTCATAATTTATAATTAAGATTAAAGTCTGATTAATTTTTTGTTCTAAAATATTCCAATAAGGCACGCGCCTCTTCCTCAGTTATATTCTGATTTGCCATAGGGGCTCCATTTGCTTCTGCCAGTAATTGTTTGGCTATCGGGTCTTTGGCAATCATTTCTTCAGGATTTAAGGTCATGTTCATGATCCATTCCGGAGACCTTCTTTGAGTTACACCTTTCAAAGCGGGTCCTACGAATTTTTTGCTGATTTTATGACAGGCTGTACATTTTGCCTTGAACACTGTTTCCCCTTCGGTTACCATAGCCTGATCAATTTCACCAAGAGTCACACTGCTAATAGGGCCTATCCCTTTATTTGCCATCGGATCAGCATCAGCGACAGCTTCCGTGGCTTTCTCCGCTGCAGGTTCTGCCCCTGACACATCTTTTTTTGGCTTCTCGCCACCACAACTAGCCAGGGCAAGAGCCATGACCAATACAATTACTAGTTTCAATTTCATTTCTACGTTTTAAAAAATATTTATTCAGCTGGCACCAATACATCATCTATTACATGAATCCAGCCATTACTTACTTGCACTGTTTTTAGGACCTGAGTTCCGCCAACGAAAATGTTTCCATCTCTGTTTTCTACCTCAAGATACTTTCCTGAAGCCATATATAACTTTCTTCCCTTTCTGGCCTCTTTCTTTAATTGATTAATCGGATAATTGGCAGGAGCCACATGATTTGTAAGAATAAAAGCAAGCTTGGCTTTATTTTCTGGTTGAACCAATGTCTCTACCGTACCTTCGGGAAGTTTATCAAAGCCCGAATTTAATGGAGCAAAAATTGTTAAGGGTCCTACATTGACCACGGCATCCTCTACACCTGCTGCCTCAATGGCCGCAACAAGGGTACTAAAATCATCTAATGATTTGGCCACCTGAAGCGCATTAGCATCTGAATCTCCATCCTTAACGGCCGCTTGACCTGAAGGAGCTTTAGTTTCGGTCACTGCATCACCGCTTCCTTGATTTTCAGTTGTTGCTTTCTTGCAAGAAGAAAAGGAAAACATTAATAAAAGTGCCAATAAAGATATTCGAGTTTTCATTCTGTAAATAATTAAGTTAGTTTTCTTGTGTACTTTTCTAAGAATTACAAAATTATGTAACTGATATTACTAAAAAGATGACATTTATCATATAAAGGACTTATTTATCTTTTATCTTTGTTGTATGCTTAGTAATCAAAGTCAATATGCTATAAGAGGAGTTATTTTTCTAGCAGTAAACGCCTCAGAACAAAGGAAATACGGGTCAAAAGAAATAGGTGATCAAATCAAGGTTCCGGTACCCTTTCTTGCAAAAATTTTCCAAAATTTATCCAAAGAAGGGCTGATTACCTCAGCCAAAGGTCCAAAAGGAGGTTTTTATTTGAATAAGGACCAATTAAAAGGAAACCTAATGTCAGTTATTGAATGTATTGACGGACCCGAAAGTTTTAATTCCTGTTTAATTGGACTACCTCAATGCAGTGATTCCAGCCCTTGTTCGATTCATCATTTGGCAGCTCCTTTGCGAAATGAAATGCTAAATAGTTTAAGTAATAGAAGCATCGCTGATTTTGCAATAGATACTAAAAATGGGAAGTCACATATTTTTTAAAATTATTCTTATCTTTGTACCGTCTCATATGGCATTGAAAAGCTATGGTTCAACAAGTTACAAAAGGAATAAAAATTTCAATTACATCAAATTTTGAAGGCAACCGCTATCAAAGTTCCAGGGTCTATTATGCCTTTAGTTACAGTATCACCATAGAAAATCAAAGTTCTGACACAGTACAGCTTCTAAGTCGTAAATGGAATATTTTCGATTCCCTTAATAGTACAGAGGTTGTTGAAGGTGAAGGTGTTGTGGGCAAAAAACCTATCTTGAAGCCCAAAGAAACCTATACTTATTCATCTCATTGTTTTTTAGTTTCACCAATAGGTTCCATGAACGGTCATTACAGTATGATTAATTTCTCTACCTCAGAGAAGTTCAGAGTCAGTATACCAACTTTTCAGCTGATGCTTCCTGCGACATTTAATTAATTTGCTTACTTTTATTTTTTGTTGAAACTGCCTTTTCATGAAGTCAATTACAAGATTTACGAATAATATTCGTGGTAATGAGTGTTTAAATTGCGGAACGCAACTGACTACCGAAGATAATTTTTGCAGTAGATGTGGACAAGTCAACGATACGAATCGACTGAGTGTAAAACAGTATTTTTTTGAATATTTATCGGGGTTCTTTGATTTCGACAATCGTTTTTTAAAAACAGTTATTCCTCTTGTGTTCAAACCTGGATTTGTTACAAAAGAATATGTGAATGGCAAACGCATGAAATATGTCAACCCGTTTCAACTGTATCTGCATATCTCCATTTTATTTTTTCTCGTCATTGGTATTTTTGGAACCATCGACAAATTCAAGCCATCTTCTGACGAACCTTCGAAAGTTCTTAGCGAAATAGAACGGGATGAGATTACAACAAACCTTGACAGCATCACATCGGAAACACTGGATGAGCTAAGAAAGCAAAATGTACCTGTTGATTCCACTACCCTTTCTCTGATCAATCTGGGAGTTGACAAAATCAGTCAAAATACTGACTCAATAGAATTCAAAAAAACAGAAATCAATGCCCAAAGAGAAAAGTTACTTTTTGTATTCATCGACTCGCTGATGTCCAATTCTAAGACAACGGAACCCTTTGAGAACAACTCAGTTTCTTCAGTGGAAAAAGATTCCTTAATGGAAAAAATACTCCTTGCAATTGATGATAAAGCCAAAGAGCTGACCTATGAAGATAAAGACGTAATGGTCCGCAACTGGATTCAGGTAACGGATGGCTGGGCAGAGATATCAAAAAAAGGAGTGCTCAAGAAAAAAGGAATTAACAGAATTGATAGCATTTTTACCAGCAGAGGCCTTGACTACCAGATACCATTATCATTGATTCGAAAATCCAACGAGAAACTTGATAATAGCGGGGCGGGCAAACTTTTCAATAAGATCAAAACGCTTATGGACCATCAAAAAGAGCATCCCAAAGAATCAGCTCCTTCAGCTCTGGAAAGACTTGGTTATGAAAAAAGCTACTGGAACGTATTTCTCTATTCGAAATCAACAGACTGGAATGAGGCCGTTGAGGATCCTGAAAATTATGGATCACAACTAACAGACAGAGTCCTTTCAAGAGTATCGGTAGCCTTATTTTTACTGCTTCCAATGTTTACCTTGATTGTATCATTGATCTACATACGCAGGAAATATAATTATACCGAAAACCTTGTATTCGTATTTCACGTACAAACTGTTTTCTTCCTGCTTTTACTGCTCTTTTTGATTGTAAACAGGTTTGCCGATTCAAATCTGGTAATTGTAATTTTCCTTCTTACATTTATGCTCCATTTATACAAATCCATGAGGCAATTTTATCAGCAAGGGAGATTTAAAACTATAATCAAATACTTCATTTTAAACTCAGCATTTCTGATTATGTCACTCATCGGGGGGATTATTATTTCCTTTCTTGCCTTTCTCATCTGATCGCTCGGGAAAGTACTTCATCAAGGATTTTCCTTCCGTTTTAACAACCTGCGTCAGACTAACCGTACCAACATTTTCCCGTTTCATGAATATATCTAATTCGGGCTGTCCGTTTCCTGCAGTTCTATGAAATTTTAGTACTCCCGAAGGCGTAATTTCATTTTTACTTAACCACTCATTGAACCATCCTCTTCGCACGGTTCTCATCTCCTCATCGTACAAAGTTGATGAGGACCATATTGATTCCTTCCATTCAAATTCTTTTAAATGTTTTCGGGAACCGTCCCAAACAAATTCAAAGAGCTGACGGCTTTTGTCCCACAATACGACAACCAATGTAAACGGCTCTATCCCATTTAAATCGATTTCTTTACAACTCTGTTCAAAATTTTCTGCTGCAAGTAGTTCAATAACAATCAGTCCCCGGCTTTTTCTATAGCTCGTCTGCCTTTTATGATTTTTATACCCTCCGTTTAAAAGACATATCAACCTGTTATCTCTGCTCGTACCGATCCAGGTCCCTCCTGCTTTTCCGTCTCTTGGGAAATGCAACGAAACGTTATTCTTTATAACTGTTGATGGAAAATCAGCTCTTGCTCTTCTGAATCCGACATCTCTGCTTGAGGTCAATACAAAATCAGTTTCTGACAATGGAAGAAAAGTAACAGTGCACATAAATAATGCGGATTAATCAATAATAGCTTTCATCTTTTACAAAGTTAACATTTAGCCAATACAGGAGTCTTAAAATCTTACATAATTCGTACCTTTGCCATCACTAAAAACGGAATTATTCCATTATAAATTTAAAATATATGTCAAACGGATTTTTTAAAGTGCCAAAAGCTGTGAATGAGCCGGTTAACTCCTATGCTCCCGGTACACAAGAACACAAAGACTTAATAGCTACTTACAATAAAATGTTTAATGAAAAGGTAGATATTCCTTTTTATATCGGTAGTGAAGAATACAGAACAGGAAAAACGATAGATATTCATCCTCCTCACGACCATCAGCATTGTGTTGGACAATACCATACAGCAGATAAACAACATATTGAATTGGCTGTGGAAGAAGCTGCAAAGGCACGAATCAAATGGGCAAAAACAAGTTGGCAAGACAGGGCTGCGATCTTTTTAAAGGCTGCTGAATTGCTGGCCGGGCCATACCGATATAAAATGAATGCAGCAACAATGATCGCTCAGTCAAAAAATGTCATGCAGGCGGAAATTGATTCGGCTTGTGAATTGATTGACTTTTTGCGATTCAATGTGGAGTTTATGACTGAAATTTACAGTAACCAGCCTGAATCGGCTCCTGGTATTTGGAACAGAATGGAATACAGGCCCCTTGAAGGCTTTGTTTATGCCATTACCCCATTCAACTTTACAGCAATTGCAGGGAACCTTCCTGCTGCTCCGGCCATGATGGGTAATGTAGTTATCTGGAAACCGGCAAGGTCACAGGTATATTCTGCCAATGTTATTATGGAATTGTTCAAGGAAGCAGGTCTGCCAGACGGCGTAATCAATATGGTAACCGGTAATTCGAGTACCATTACAGATGTGTTGTTGAATCACAAAGATTTTGCGGGGGTTCATTTTACAGGTTCCACTCCTGTTTTTGATGATTTCTGGAAAACGATCGGTGAAAATGTAAAACATTATCGTTCTTACCCAAGGATAGTTGGGGAAACTGGTGGAAAGGATTTTATCTGGGCCCATCCCTCAGCGAATGCTCAGGAAGTGGCAACTGCCATCTCAAGAGGAGCCTTTGAATATCAAGGTCAAAAATGTTCTGCAGCGTCAAGAGCTTATTTACCAAAAAGCTTGTGGAACGATATCCGAGAGTCGGTCATAAAAGATGTCAATTCTTTCAAAATAGGATCTCCTGCAGATACAGGGAACTTTATCAATGCGGTAATTGATGACAGAGCTTTTAAAAAATTATCAGGTTATTTGGACCAGGCAAAAAAAGACAGTGATGCAGAAATTATTGTAGGAGGAGGATATGACGGTTCAAAAGGATACTTTATAGAACCTACCGTAATTGTTACGACAAATCCACAATATGAAACCATGTGTACGGAGCTTTTCGGACCGATCATCACCGTTTATATTTATGAAGATGCGGAGTGGGAAGAAGTACTTGATTTAGTGGATCAAACCGGAGAATACGCACTTACTGGTGCCATTTTCAGCAAGGACCGTTATGTGATCGAAACAGCGACCAGTAAATTGGAAAACGCAGCCGGTAACTTTTACATCAATGACAAGCCAACTGGTGCAGTAGTAGGACAACAACCATTTGGGGGAGCCAGAGGATCCGGGACCAATGACAAAGCAGGATCTGTATGGAATTTACTGAGGTGGGTATCCAATAGGACTTTGAAGGAAACTTTCGTACCTCCAACAAATTACAGATACCCCTTCCTGGGAGAGTAGTTGGAATTTAGACGATCAATAAGGCCCGAAAGTTGAAAATATTTTCGGGCTTTTTTTATACTCCTTGTATCTTATCAGCATCAGGTAAAAATCCAACCAGCTTCTGAGGATCATGTATCAATACCGGAATATGCTGGCAGCAGATGAAGAAACTAGACTCTTTGTAATAAAACTGAGTCACAGGAATTTCTTCAGGCCCTTTATTGCAAACAAGACAATTTTTATGATTTTCCATGTTTTAAAATTTTATCTCACAAAAATAGAACCTGGCCAATCCTTAAACTATGACTTTCATTAGGTAATTGAAAAATCATTTTTCAAGGTTATAAATATCATTCACCTAATGTTAAAAAAATATAGTCCCCCTTAAATTAAACTACCAATTCCTTTAGGATTTCAACAAATCGGTACACATCAATAAAACTATTGTACATCGGAGCTGGAGCAATTCTAATGACATCAGGCTCTCTCCAGTCAGCAATAACCCCTTTTTCGCTTATTGCATTGAAAAGTGATTTATCACTGTTTAGGACTCTTATAGAAAGCTGTGCCCCCCTTGCTTTTGTATCTCTTGGTGTGAGGACCTGAATGCGATCGCTTTGGAGCCCATCAATCAAAAATTCCAGAAAACCGGTTAATTGCCTTGATTTCTCAACTAACTTATCCATCCCCACCTGATCAAAAATTTCAAGAGAAGCCTTTAGCGCCGCCATGGAAAGTACAGTTTCATTGCTCATTTGCCATCCTTCGGCACCTTCGATAGGATCGAAGGTATCATCCATTAAAAACCTTGTTTCCTTTTTATTTCCCCACCACCCGGTGAATCTTGGCAGGTCCTTTCTTTTGATATGATTTGAATGAACAAAACATCCGGCAATTCCTCCCGGCCCTGAATTCATATATTTATAAGTACACCAGACCGCAAAATCAACTCCCCAGTCATGAAGTGACAATTTTAAATTCCCAGCACCATGCGCAAGATCAAATCCTACCTGGCAACCCATATCATGACCTGCTTTTGTGATCGCTTCCATATCATAGGCCTGACCGGTATAATAATTAAGGCCACTCAGCATAATCAGGGCAATTTCATTTCCTTCGCGGACAATTAAATCGGTAATATCTTCGGTTCTTAGTAGGTCCTCCCCCTCTCTTGGTTCTATTTCTATCAGGGTTTCGGCAGGGTCATAACCATGAAACTCCAATTGAGATTTGACCGCATACTGGTCCGATGGAAATGCATTTTTTTCGATTACGATTTTTCTGCGATCTCCTTCAGGTCTATAGAAAGTGACCATCATCAGATGAAGGTTAACCGTTAAGCTGTTCATGGCAACCACTTCCTCATTTTTCGCTCCAACAATGGCCGCCATCTTCTGCCCGAGATCCTCATGATACGTCGCGAAAGGATTTTCTCCTTCAAAATGGCCTTTGACACCCAAGTTTTTCCAATCATCAAGAACTGCTTCAATGTAGGTTCTTGTTGTCATGGGTTGCAATCCCAGGGAATTTCCACACAAGTAAATCGATTCCTTGCCATCGGTATGCATGGGAAAATAAAATTGATCTCTATACGAAGCCAAGGGGTCCTCCTGATCCATTTTCAATGCAAATTCTTTGCTGTTCTGATATTCCATTTTAATCTTTTAAAACTTGGGTTAACTCCTCGATGGGAAAAATAAGAGGCCTGCTTGGTGAAGCATCTGAAACAAAAGATGCTATCTGCAAATTCAGAAGATAATTTCCATCCCGTATTGTATCCGGGACATAAATCATCTCGGTAATGGATTTGTAAAGATAACTGTCCTGGGATACCTCATGAGATCCTTGCTTCATATTCCAATAAATATGATGTGTCGATAATTTACCCTCATCATTGGACCTGTCAACGGATGGAAGATCCACGAGCAGATGCTCAACGCCTAAATCCGAAATGAACTTCATGGCTTCAAGTGAAAAAAAAGCAGCCCTTTCATTGGAATAGGATCGATGCAATTTTGACAGGGCATTGGGCTCTGTCCTTATAATCAAAGCTTTTAAAAAACTTTTAGAACTGGAAGACAATCTTTGCTTAAGGGATCCAGCAGTAATGAAATGGTCACCTGCCTTTATATCCGGCCTGTAGCTGTCCTCAGAACTCAAGGCCTGTTTAGGATCAATAGTGATAAGGGTTGCCGGGATAAAGGTATCTTTTAGCTGCTTTTGAATTGAATACCTGTGATGGGTAATGTGACCAATGCATTCGGTATGTGTACCGTTACAATGAGGAATCAAATGAATCTCTTCAAAATTACAAGACCCCCCTTTTCTGGTATCCCCTGAAACAGGTCCGTATTCGAAAGCCTTTGAAGTTGCTTTGGGCACGCCAAAAGCATTGGGTTGTTCTGAATTGAATTTCAGCGGAATGGATATATCTTCAAAAGAATTTGAATCAAAGCCATAGGTTTTATAATCGATTTTGAATTCCAGCCTCATTAGCGATTATTTTTTATTGTTTTTTGAAAAGTTGAAATCCAGTTTTTGCTTCAGTTCTTCCGGCAATTCGGGAAGAAAGGATCTCGGGATCAGTAAAGTTGAAACATTGTGCAAATCATAAAAGATCCTGTGGCTTTCGGCTGTTGTCTTTAAATAGTCATACCCGGATGAGCCCCCGGTTCCTATTTTCTGACCAAGTGTCCTCAATACCATTTGAGCATGACGATTTCTCCAGGTTGTCAATAATTCATCCATATCGATAAGTTTCTGAAGAAACATAAATGGCTGCCTTAACAAGGGTTCGTCCCTGTATAAATTAATCAACAAGGCACTGATTGTTGCCTTGTATGAAAGTTTGAGACTTCCTTGCTTGATCTTCTCCTCATGCTTCACCCTGTCAAAGATTGAGCTAAAATAAGTGTTTGTCTCACCCAGCATTCTTATCCGTAAGTTCTTTTCATGCTCTGAAATGTAATCTGCACTTTGGATCGCTTCTTCCTCTCTATTGAGCATTTTTACCACTGAATTCTGGTATTCCTCAAGAAAATCGAATCTCTCAAACTGAAGAAAAGGGGTTCGCTCCAACCATTTTTCGACCAGATCCAGCATGGAATCCGATGCCTCCAGATTATTCAATATCTCCTGTTCTTCATCTGAAAACACACCTGAATAGGCACATTGGGTATAGGAAACTCTGCTTTCTCGTTTCAAACCTAAAGATACTTCAAGCTGCCTGAACTGAAAACTCTGAAAGCCTGAGGCCGGCAGCAAATAATTTCTGAAATCCAAAAAATCCAGCGGAGTCATGGTTTCTATGATATCGATCTGATCCACCAGAATCTTCTGAATCTTTACAATTCTGTCCAATCTAGAAATAGCAACTCCTATCTGAGCTTCTTCCACAGTTCCTTCACTAAATAGCTCCATTACAGAATTGAGATCGTGAAGAATCTCTTTGAACCAAAGTTCATATACCTGATGAACGATGATAAATAACATTTCATCGTGTGCAGGTTTCTTAAATTCTTCACTCCTCAGCCGCTGCGCCTGAAGAATCTTTTGCAGCTGAAGATACTGATCATAATGTATTGAAGAAAGTTCTTTATCCATGGAGCAAAAAGCTTTAATTACGAATTTTTTAATTTTATTGCTAATTTAAGGAAAGAAAATTATCATTCCTGAATTAATTAAGGCATTAATTCTGAATTCCTGAATTATTTCCTTTTTCCACATCTCTGATTACAGCGATAACTGTGAGCTTATATCTGAGTGTTTATACCATCTATTCTTCGTAATTTGACAGCCGAATAAAGCACAAACTTCAAATTAAGAAAACATGAAAAAATTGATCAATTATCTCCTTCAAGGACTGCTATATATTGCTCCTCTGGGAATTACAGCATACCTCATTTATGCCTCATTCAATTTTGTGGACGGATTATCTCAAAAATTATTGAACCGATTCTTTGACTTTGAGATCCCGGGACTGGGCCTTTTGTCGCTTATGATTTTTTTGATCTTTATAGGATTTCTGGGAAGAACCATCATCGCCCAACCACTCAAGAAGGTATTTAGAAAAATTATTGATAAAGTCCCTTTGCTCAATTTTATCTACTCAGCATTGAACGATCTTTTTTCAGCATTTGTGGGTAAAGAGAAAAAATTCAACCAACCCGTACTGGTCAGGGTTAATCTGAATTCAGATCTCGAAAAACTGGGCTTTGTTACCGAAGAAGATCTCGATATCATAAGGGCTGAGGGAAAGGTTGCGGTTTACTTCCCACATTCCTATAATTTCTCAGGCGAATTATTTGTGGTACCCAGAGATCAAATAAAGCATCTTGACATCAACTCCAG
>CP070731.1:2425493-2442117 GCA_020347545.1 Flavobacteriaceae bacterium
GGTGAACAAGCACGAGGCCTTGCCTAAAGATATCGAATGGCATATGATAGGCCATCTACAACGAAATAAGGTGAAATATATGGCACATTTTGTCAGTCTGATACATGGCGTTGACAGTTTGAAAACCTTAAAGGAAATTGACAAACAGGCTAAAAAACACAATAGAGTAATCAATTGTTTGCTGCAGGCAAAAATTGCAAGGGAAGAAACCAAGTTCGGTCTCTCATTTGAGGCCATTGAAAATATATTGGCAAGTGGAGAATTATCAGAACTGACCAGCATCAAGGTGCAAGGCCTAATGGGCATGGCAAGTTTTTCTTCAGATCAAGAGATTGTTTCCGAGGAGTTCAAAAGTTTAAAAACCTTTTATGACCGTTTAAACAAAACGGGGCACGAGTTAAAGGTTCTTTCCATGGGAATGAGTGGTGACTATAAATTGGCACTGGAGCATGGAAGCAATATGATCAGAGTTGGAAGCGCGATATTCGGGCCGAGAAACTATATCGCGAGCTGATTTCAAAAGTTCATTCCAACCCAACTTATTCTAATGCATGATCTTAAATAGGAGCTCTTTTAAAATATCACCTTGAGGTAAAGCTGCAGCCCCAACACCCTTGCTTTTAAGATCTGCCTCTCTCAATCGGGCAATTACCTGTGCCACTTTCCTCATTGGATAATTCCTCGCCGCTCTCTGATATTCAGGTACGAAATAAGGATTAATCCTAAGGCTTTTGGCTACATTAATTTTTCCCTTATCCCTTAAACCGTGATAGAGCAACAATTGGGTAAAAAAACTATTCAATAATGAAATCGTCATAACAAGAGGATTGCTCTTCGAATTCTGAGAAAAATATTGAACTATTTGATTGGCTTTGAGAATTTCTTTATCCCCGACTGCCTTTCTTAATTCAAAATTATTAAAATCCTTACTGATGCCTATATTTTGTTCGATATGCAATGGGGTTATCAAGGTTTTTTTTCCTATCACCAAAGATAACTTTTCCAGTTCATTATCAATTTTAGAAAGGTCCGTACCCAAAAATTCTACCAGCATATGAGCAGCTTTCGGTTCTATGCGGTGTCCCTTCTGTTTAAGAACAGAGCCGATCCAGTCACTGACCTGATTCTCATACAATTTCTTGCTCTCGAACAGGCAACCATTCTGTGTAACTATCTTACTAAGTCTTTTTCTTTTATCTATGGTCTTGTACTTGTAGCAAATCACTAAAACAGTTGAAGGTTGAGGGTTTTCAGCATAATCAGCCAGCTTCTCAATAGTACGGGACAAATCCTGAGCCTCTTTTACAATGACCACCTGCTTTTCAGACATCATTGGAAACCGCTTCGCGTTGGCAATAATATCCTCTATTGTCACATCTCTTCCATACAGAACCATCTGATTAAATCCCTTTTCCTCTTCCGTAAGAACATTATTTTCAATAAAATCAGAGATCTTATCTATATAATAGGCCTCTTCTCCCATTAAAAAATAAATGGGTTTGGTGTTTTTTGACCTGATTTCTTCGGCGATCTGTTTAAGTCTGTTCATCTGCTAAACTGTAGCATTATTTGACAAAGATTCTTATTTTTACCTGATGATAAATCTGAATCTGCCCAAATATTCCTTTCGCATCAAAAGTAAAGAAAATAAGCTTTATATTTTTGATAAGATCAGAAAAAAAGACCTTATTCTTACCGAAGAAGAATGGGTTAGGCAACATTTTCTAAGCTACCTGAACGAGGATAAAAATTATCCCTTATCGCTAATGGCCGTTGAAAAAAAATGCACGGTCAATAACATGACCAAACGAACGGACATTGTAGTTTTTGACAAAACAGGCTCACCTCACATTATTGTGGAGTGCAAGGCTCCTCAGGTTCAGATCACACAGCAGGCCTTTGATCAGATTGCCCGATACAATATGACCTTGAATGCGAAGTTTTTGATTGTGACAAATGGACTTCAGCATTTTTACTGTCAAATGGATCATAAGGCCAAAGAATACAGATTCTTAAAGGAAATTCCCGATTATTCTTAAAAGTTGTCGGAATTATAGTTTTGATTGTTGAAAAAAGCTATGTTTGCACTCCTAAATTCAATTTATACACTGCCTTGAAAATAGCAATTGTCATCTTAAACTGGAATGGAAGGAAACTGCTTGAAAAGTTTCTACCTTCCATGGTTGAGTTCAGTCTTGATGATGCCGAAGTTTACGTGGCCGACAATAATTCAGATGACGATTCCATTGATTATGTGAAAGCGAATTATCCTGAAGTAAAAATCATTCAGAACAAAATCAATGGCGGCTATGCCAAAGGCTATAACGATGCGCTTAAAGAAATTGATGCCGACATCTATGCACTTGTGAACTCAGACATAGAAGTTACTGAAAATTGGCTGAAATCGGTTAAAAGCACATTCGAAAAATTTCCGGAAACCGCAATTATTCAACCTAAAATTCTCGATTTCAAAGAAAAATCCAAATTTGAATATGCCGGAGCCGCAGGTGGATTTGTGGATTTTATGGGATATCCTTTTTGTCGTGGAAGAATATTTATGGAGCTGGAATCTGACCAGGGCCAGTTCGATGATGTTGCTGACATTTTTTGGGCCTCAGGAGCATGTTTCTTTATAAAATCGAAAATTTATCACCAACTTGGTGGTTTTGACGAACAATATTTTGCCCATCAGGAAGAAATTGATTTGTGCTGGAGGGTCCAAAATGAAGGCCACAAAATAAAATATGTGGGTAAATCGGAGGTCTATCATGTTGGAGGTGCGACACTCAGAGAATCCAATCCCAGAAAAACCTTTCTTAATTTCAGGAACAGCCTCTTTACAATCACTAAAAATGTACCCAAACGCTATGTAGTTCTGGTTATCTTTCTAAGACTCATTTTGGATGCGGTTGCCGGATTAAAATTTATTCTCGAACTCCGGCCGATACATACCTGGGCCGTCATGAGAGCTCATTTTAGTTTTTATTGGTATTCAAGGAGAATGCTTGCAAAAAGAAGTGCACTTTCCTTTAAGCAAACCTCCTATTTTTACTGCTTCAGTATTGTTTGGCAACATTTTATACTAAGGAAAAATCGATTTGATTCCTTGCCTAAATAAAGTTAGAAGTCCTAAGGCTTTTAACTAGCCCCCATGAACTCTCAATTATTTTCCTATATTTGATTCAAGAGCCTAAGCAAGAGCTAAAAAGGACCGCTAAACTTTGAGGCCCAATCAAAAATCAGGGCTAAAACCCTAGCCATTCGAATTTAAATGCAAATGGAAAATGAATAAAAATAAGATGTTCTTAAAGAAAGTTAAATTAAATTTAATGCTGATCTTTATAAGCTTTCTCGTTTTGTTCTTGTCATGTAATTCCGGTGACAAGAAAATATCAAAAAAAAGCGTCACTTCTAATGAGATCGTTTACAAGGACTTACCCGAAATAATCGACTCCGGAGTCCTAAGGGTTATAACCAGCTATTCCCCAACAGGTTACTTTCTTTACAAGGGGAAAACAATGGGTTTTGAATATGAAATATTTAAAAGACTGGCTGATCATCTGGGGGTTGGGCTTGAAATCGTTCTTGCGAAAAACGTAGATTCTGTTATTCCTATGCTGAATCGCGGTGAAGGTGATATCATCGCTTTGGGATATACGATCACATCGGAACGATAAGAAGATGTCAGTTTTACGGACCCTTATTTGATAACCCATCAGTCCCTGATTCAAAAAAAGCCTGATAACTGGAGGAAAATGACCAAAGATAATATCAGAAAAGCGTTGGCAACAGATGTTATTGATCTTATCAACGATACGGTTTCGGTGAGGAAAAACTCCTCCTATTACCTCAGAATAAAGGAATTATCTAATGAACTTGGAGATTCTATTTACATCAAGGTCCTCCCAGGTGAGTTATCTGACGAGCAAATCATCAAGATGGTATCCGAGGGAACAATAAAATATTCGGTAATTGACAATCATAAAGCCTCCATTCACAAAAGCTATTTCCCAAATATTGATATTAATACCCCCGTTAGTTTATCCCAGCGAATTGCCTGGGCAGTAAGAAAAACATCTCCGGAACTTCTTGAAATCATCAATAAAGGACTCGCTACAATAAAAAGAAAACCGGATTACAATATGATCTATGACAAGTATTTTAATAACAGGCGCCAGTTTCACAAAAGACTTGACAGTGAATACTACACCGGTAAAACAGGGAAATTCAGTGAATATGACGAGATTGTAAAAAAATATTCAAAGGATCTTGGATGGGACTGGATTTTTGTAAAATCATTGATCTATCAGGAATCAATGTTCAAATCAAGTAATACTGCATGGACAGGAGCAAGTGGGCTGATGCAACTGATGCCTTCAACGGCAAAAGAAATGGGCATAAATGATATTTATGATCCTGAACAAAATATTAGAGGAGGTACTAAATATCTTAAACGAATGTACTCATACTGGGATCAGATACCTGATTCCATTCAGCGGATCAAATTTGCCATTGCCTCTTATAATTGTGGATACGGCCATATCAAAGATGCTCAGAAGTTGGCAATTGAACGCGGGCAGGACTCATTGAATTGGGATAACGGGGTCGATTATTTTGTATTAAATCTTTCCAAACCTGAATTTTACAATGACCCTGTAGTCAATTACGGTTATGCCAGAGGTTATGAACCTTACAACTATGTAAAGGATATCTTTGACCGATATAAAAATTACAAGACCATTGCTTCGCAATAATACTAATTGGTTATTCCATGACAACATTTGACTTTCTAGACCTTTTGGGAACGGCAGCCTTTGCCATATCAGGTGCGCTATTCGCCATAAAGAAAAGAATGGACACCTTTGGTGTATTGATCATTGCATTTGTGACCGCCGTTGGTGGTGGAACTTTAAGGGACATGCTCATTAATGCAGACGGGATTACCTGGATGAAGGATCTGAACTATATCCATGTCATCTTGTTTTCGGTATTGTTTGCGATAATTTTTAGAAAAAAAATAGGGTATTTAAGTAAATCATTGTTCCTTTTTGACGCAATTGGGCTTGGAATCTTTACTATAATCGGCACGGAAATAGGATTACAAAACGAGTTTCACGCCATAATTTGTGTTTCACTGGGAATGATCACCGCCACATTTGGAGGCGTAATACGAGACACGCTTAGCAATGAGATCCCCCTTATCTTTCAAAAAGAAATTTATGCAACCGCCTGTATCATTGGTGCTACAACTTATTTGATACTCAACAAGTACCAGATCGATCGAGACCTTATTCATATCTTAACAACAATTATGGTTATTGCTGTCAGGCTGATTTCGGTAAAATTCAAATTAAAACTGCCTACCTTTTACAGTAGCTAGACTACTAATAATCCCCCAGGGTTTCAGGATTCTGATCGAGTCCGCTTATAAGCTGATCGTCATTCGGTGCTTTTCCATGCCAGGCATGAGTACCCATCATATAATCTACACCATTACCCATTTCAGTATGCATTAAGATACAAACCGGTTTGCCCTTACCTGTCTCTGCTTTTGCTTTTTCTAAGACTTCAAGGATACTTTCAATATCATTACCATTCTCGGTTTCCAAAACTATCCATCCAAAAGCTTCAAATTTGGCTCTCAGATCTCCGAGTGGCATCACATCATCAGTTGCTCCGTCAATCTGCTTCAAGTTGTAGTCTATTGTTGAAATCAGATTGTCCACTTTCTTACCTGCTGCATACATTGCCGCTTCCCACACTTGCCCTTCCTGAAGCTCACCGTCACCGTGCAAGCTGTAAACCAGGTGGTCATCATTATTGAGTTTCTTTGCTGTTGCTGCTCCAACCGCCACCGACAAGCCCTGGCCTAAAGATCCTGCTGACATTCTTACTCCCGGCAAGCCTTCATGAGTGGTAGGGTGACCTTGCAGCCTTGTATCGATTTTTCTAAATGATGCCAGCTCAGACACCGGAAAAAATCCTGTTCTTGCAAGTACACTGTAAAGCAACGGTGAAATATGACCATTGGATAAAAAGAATAAGTCTTCACCTTCTCCATCCATATTAAAGTTCTTTGAATAATCCATTACTTCCTGATACAAAACAGTCATAAATTCCGTACAACCCAAAGATCCTCCTGGATGTCCTGAATTAACGGCATGAACCATTCTTAGTATGTCACGTCTTACTTGTGTAGAAAAATCTTTAAGTTCACTGATAGTTGGCATATTTCTTTGTTTTAGCTGGGCAAAAATAATAAACTCAATCCAATATCTTAATCAAAAAAAAAAGATTATTTAATTGGTTATAAACAGTATTCCTCGTTTTGCCTATCTGTCAAATTTTAAACTATGTTTAACAAAAGACCTTTCTGAAATCAAAGTGAAAAAACTAAATTTGTACGATTTAACAAATTAGACACTTAATGAAAAGATTAATAAGTTTTGCAGTTGCTTTAAGTTTACTGGCCTGCGAGAAAGAACCCAATGCCTATTTGAGCCTTGAGGGAAAAGTTAGTAACGGGAAAATTGACAGCTTGGTTGTTATGGGAAGAAATTTCAGTAAAACAATTCAAGTTTCTGAAAATGGGACTTTTAATGATACGTTGAAAATAACTGACGGATTTCATGGTATAAACATCGGAGACAAACAAGCCTATTTATATCTTAAAAATGGTTATGAACTGGAAGTTGGTATCGATATGGAAAAGTTTCCGGAATCGATTTCATTTGAAGGAGAAGGTTCGATTACAAATGAATATCTTAAACGAAAAATTCAATTCATTAAAGATGAGGAACTTGCCAATTACAACAAGTTCTTTGAACTTGAAAAGGAGGAATTTGACCTGAGTATAAAATACCTCAAAGCCAGAATGGATGCCATGCTTAAAGAAACTGAAGGACTGGACCCTGATGTGATTCAAATGGAAAAGGATGCCAACAACAAAATGATCATTTTCTTTCAAGACAATTATGAAAATGAACACAAAGCCTTGATAGGGCTCAAAAAAGGAGATCCTTCTCCGGGATTTAACTACCCTGATCAGTTTGGCAAAAATGTTTCTCTGGAAGATCTAAAAGGGAAGTTCGTATACATTGACGTGTGGGCAACCTGGTGTGGTCCCTGTAAAAAGGAAATTCCTTACTTAAAAGAAATGGACGAGGAATACAAAGGTAAGAATATTGCTTTTGTGAGTCTTTCCATAGATAAAATGGAAAATAAGGATAAATGGCTTACAATGATCGAAGATGAAGATCTTAGAGGAATTCAGTTGCTTGCAGATAACGACTGGAACTCAGATTTTGTAACCTCTTACAACATAAGAGGAATTCCAAGGTTCATCTTGCTGGATGATAAAGGAAATATTATAAATTCAAATGCACCAAGGCCATCAGACCCGGGTCTTAGAGAAATTTTAAACGGCCTGGCCCTGTAAGGATCAGATAAAATGTATTAAAGTAAAACTCCTGTTAACCCAGGAGTTTTTTTATGCCGAAAAGTCAGCTAATTCCTTTAAAAACAGTCATTTTGACACTTTTATGATGTGTAGATACGATTGGAATATGTTTTGAAACACTTTAAACGAATAAAAAGAACAGACAAATGAATTTTAATAATTTCACTATAAAATCACAAGAGGCAGTGCAAAGGGCTCAGCAAATTGCACAAGGCCTGGAGCAGCAACAAATTGAAAATGCTCATATTTTAAAGGGCATATTGGAAGTTGATGAAAATGTAACTCCATTTATTCTGAAGAAACTTGGGGTCAATGTTGAACTTTTCAATAAAACACTTGAAAATATCATTCAGAGTTTTCCAAAAGTTGAAGGGGCAGAACTTATGCTGTCAAAATCGACCAATAAAATGCTGATTGATTCTGGAAACATTGCGAAAAGCATGAAAGACGAATATGTTTCTCTTGAACATTTATTGCTGGCCATTTTAAAGTCCAAAGGAGATACGACCCAGCTTTTAAAGGACAATGGCATTAATGAGAAGGATCTTCTAAATACGATTGAGGAGCTCAGAAAAGGCAACAGGGTAACCTCTCAAAGTGCCGAAGAAACCTATAACTCTTTAGAAAAATATGCAATGAATTTAAATCAATTAGCCAATGACGGTAAACTTGATCCAGTTATTGGAAGGGATGAAGAGATTCGCAGGATTTTACAGATTCTATCGAGAAGAACCAAAAACAATCCTATCCTGATCGGAGAACCCGGTACAGGTAAAACGGCTATTGCTGAAGGACTTGCACATAGAATTGTCAAAGGTGATGTTCCTGAAAATTTACAAAATAAAGTAATTTATTCTCTCGATATGGGAGCCTTGATTGCCGGGGCAAAATACAAAGGAGAATTCGAGGAAAGATTGAAATCCGTGGTTAAAGAGGTCATTTCATCTGATGGGGAAATCGTGCTCTTTATTGACGAGATCCATACGTTGGTTGGCGCCGGTGGCGGACAGGGTGCCATGGATGCGGCAAATATCCTGAAACCCGCTCTGGCCAGAGGTGAATTAAGAGCTGTTGGGGCGACTACTCTGGATGAATATCAAAAGCATTTTGAAAAGGACAAGGCCCTTGAGAGAAGGTTTCAGAAAGTCACGGTTAACGAACCCGATACAGAGAGTGCTATCTCTATACTACGCGGTATCAAAGACAAATACGAAACACATCATAAGGTTGAAATTAAAGACAGTGCCATAATTGCAGCCGTTGAACTTTCTCAAAGGTATATCAGCGACCGGTTCCTTCCTGACAAGGCAATTGACCTTATGGATGAGGCTGCTTCGAAGTTGCGTATGGAGATCAATTCCAAACCCGAAGAACTCGATGTCCTTGATAGAAAAGTCATGCAACTCGAAATTGAAATTGAAGCCATCAAAAGAGAAAAAGACACAAAAAAACTGAAATTTTTAAAAGAAGAGCTGGCTAATGTAAAAGAAAAGAGAAATGAGATCAATGCAAAATGGACCAGTGAAAAAGAGATCGTGGACAAGGTTCAGTCGACCAAAGAGAATATTGAAAAATTCAAGCTTGACGCCGAACGTGCTGAAAGAGAAGGTAACTACGGACTGGTAGCTGAGATCCGATATGGAAAGATCAAGATTGAAGAAGAGAAGTTGCAGGAATATCAAAAAGAACTGGAAGAGAACCAGGAAAACTCGTTGATCAAAGAAGAAGTAACCAGTGAGGATATTGCTGAAGTTGTTGCTAAATGGACTGGGATTCCGGTTCAGAAAATGCTTCAAAGCGACAGGGAAAAGCTCCTTCATCTTGAAGATGAGCTGCATCAAAGGGTCATAGGTCAAAATGAGGCCATTGAAGCGGTATCCGACGCGGTAAGAAGATCTCGTGCCGGTTTGCAGGACAGCAAAAAACCTATCGGTTCATTTCTATTCCTGGGTACAACAGGAGTAGGAAAAACTGAACTCGCAAAGGCACTGGCAGATTACCTTTTTGATGATGAATCGGCAATGACCAGAATCGACATGAGTGAGTATCAGGAAAGGCATGCCGTGAGCAGGTTAATTGGAGCACCTCCAGGCTATGTTGGTTATGATGAAGGAGGACAACTCACCGAAGCCGTTAGAAGAAAACCGTATTCAGTAATTCTACTGGATGAAATTGAGAAAGCACATCCTGATACGTTTAACATTTTACTTCAGGTATTGGATGAGGGGCGTTTGACGGATAACAAAGGCCGAGTAGCGGATTTTAGAAATTCAATTATTATTATGACCTCAAACATGGGGGCCCATATTATACAGGAAAACTTTGAGAATATGGATATGGATGCCAGGGAATCTGTTCTGGAAACCACAAAAATAGATGTGCTTGGATTATTAAAGAAAACCATACGACCTGAGTTTTTGAACAGAATTGATGAAATCATCATGTTCACGCCTCTGAACAAAGAAGAAGTGACGCAGATTGTAAAACTGCAAATCAAGGCCCTGTCAAAAATGTTGGAAGAAAAGAATATTTCATTATCCTCTACAGATGAGGCCATTGAAAGCCTGGCTGAAAAAGGATTTAATCCCCAGTTTGGTGCGCGACCCATAAAACGTGTGATCCAAAGAGAGGTACTGAATTCGCTTTCCAAAGAAATTCTTGCCGGAAATATTTCTCCTCAAAGTTCTATTTTACTGGACGCTTTTGACGAACAGCTTGTTTTTAGAAACAATTAATTTAAATTTTTGACTAATGTGAAAACCGGTACCCTTGCCGGTTTTTTTTTCGATTACAATTCAGAACTTGAGAATTGAGAATTTTACACATTCTAAATTCAAATAAATTGAATTTATCAATTTCGAAATTAGGAAGTCTGTAAATCTTTTATCAAAATAGTATTATCCTCCATTTCTTACTAAATTTGCAAGGCTTATTACGAATTTCTATGGATATACAACCTAAAACAAAACGGTTCAACGAAAATATACTCAGCAAGTATCAAATCTATAACAGTATATTTATCACACTCCCATTTGACAATATCAGCAACACGGGGGTCCTTATGCCTCTGCTTAAAAGTGAATGTGAAAAAGGTTTTGCCAAAGGCCTTACCCCTATAGAGATTATTGACAGGTTTTTTCTTAAATACCAAGATAATATTGATCAAAAAGAGCAAATCAATCTGCTTTTCAAATTCATCCAGTACATTGAAAGACAAGTGGTTTTATTTGATGCTGTGGAAGATGCTGCCTTTCCGATCACACATAATATGGACGGAAAAGGAACCTTGAGAAATGCCAAAGAAGAGGCTTTTTCACAAAATAAAAAGGAAGCCCTTCAACAATACCTTGAAGACTTTAAGGTGAGAATTGTATTAACTGCTCACCCAACCCAATTTTATCCTGGTTCTGTTTTAGGTATCATAACAGATTTAACAACTGCCATTGAAAACAATGATCTTGTAAATATTAAAAAATTGCTGGCCCAGCTCGGGGTAACTCCATTTTTAAAAGCTGAGAAGCCCACACCGCTGGATGAGGCGGTGAACTTAATTTGGTACCTCGAAAACATTTTTTATCACTCAGCTGCCAGCATATTTAACTATATCGAAAGTAATATATATGAGGGAAAAGAAGTGAATAACGAATTTGTCAGCCTTGGATTCTGGCCTGGTGGAGACAGAGACGGAAACCCATTTGTTACTACTGAAATAACGGAGCAAGTAGCTCAAAAGCTCAGACAGACGATTATCAGAAGTTATTACAGGGACATCCGAAAACTTCGACGCAAACTGACTTTCAGAAAGGTATCCGATATCGTTCTGGAAATAGAAAACAAACTGTACAGGAGTTTTATAAATCCTGAAAAGATCATCACCACACATGAGGAGTTTTCATCAAAACTTTTAGAGATCAAGAAGCTTTTAGTGAACGATTATCAGTCCCTTTATCTAACGGAATTAAAGGATCTTATTCACAAAAGTAAAATTTTCGGGTTCTATTTTGCAACCCTTGATATAAGACAAGACAGCAGAATACACCATCAGGTGTTCACCAAGATCGCAGATCATCTCATGAGCGTCGGAGAACGGATCCTTCCTGCCAATTATCACGAACTGGATGAAATGTCTCAGATGAATTTATTATCGACCATTGAAGGGGATATCAGTCCTGGTGAATTCGAGGATGAATTGGTGGTAAAGACTTTGGGTTCTATGGAAGCCATAAAAAAGATTCAGAACACAAACGGAGAAAAAGGAGCCAACAGGTACATCATAAGTAACAATCAGAGTTCCTTGAATGTAATGCAGGTATTTGCCATGTTGAAAATGACTGCATTCAAAGAAGACCTGACCGTAGACGTTGTTCCACTTTTTGAAACCGTGGATGACCTGATCAACTCCTCTCGAATCATGGAGGAACTTTACACTAATGAGGCATACAGGGCCCATGTAAGGAGTCGCGGCAACAAGCAAACCATTATGCTGGGATTTTCAGATGGCACCAAGGATGGAGGGTATCTAATGGCAAACTGGTCCATATTTAAGGCAAAAGAAGAATTGACCAAAATTTCCAGAAAATACAATATCAAAGCCATATTTTTCGACGGGCGTGGAGGGCCTCCGGCACGTGGTGGAGGGAAAACTCATCAATTTTATGCTTCATTGGGTCCGACCATAGAAAACGAAGAGGTACAACTCACTATTCAGGGTCAAACCATCAGCTCAAATTTTGGAACGCCTGAATCGGCTCAGTACAATCTGGAACAATTGATCAGTTCTGGTGTGAGCAATCAGTTCTTCGACAGTGCAAAGACCATCTTAAGCCCGGAGCAAAGGGAAATTATGAACGAACTCGCCGAGATCAGTTATAAGGCTTATAGCGATTTTAAAAATCACGATAAGTTTCTTTCCTATTTAGAGAAAATAAGCACCCTGAAATACTACGCAAAGACCAATATTGGAAGCCGTCCATCTAAAAGAAAATCATCAGATCAACTTAATTTCAGTGATCTTAGAGCAATACCTTTTGTAGGCTCGTGGAGCCAACTGAAACAAAATGTACCTGGATTCTTTGGAGTTGGAACAGCCTTGTTAAAATTTGAAGAAGAAGGAAATTTTGACAAGGTGGTTAGTTTTTACAACAATTCCAAGTTTTTCAAAAGTCTTATTGACAACAGCATGATGGCGATGAAAAAATCATTTTTTGAGCTAACAAGGTACATGGAGAAGGATCCTGAATTCGGTGAATTCTGGACGCTGATCTACGAGGAATTCCTCAGAAGCAAACGATTGGTTCTAAAGCTTGCAAATCAATCTGAACTGATGCAAAATTATCCTATCAGCAAGTCATCCATAGAGGTGAGAGAATCTATCGTATTACCCTTGCTAACAATTCAGCAATATGCATTGAAAAAAGTTCAAGACCTGAACGCACTTGAAAACCCGGACAAAAATCTATTGGACGTTTATGAAAAAATAATTACGAGATCACTGTTTGGAAATATAAATGCAAGTCGAAATTCAGCGTAATAAAAACATTAGCTCAATTATAATAAAACCTTATTAATTAGCGTTATAAGTTTCAATAATAACAATTGCTAAAAAAATAAGGGGCTATGAAGAAGATTTTATTAGGTTGTGCTGTATTTATATGTATGTTGACGTTCTCGTCCTGCACAACAAACGATGTCAAGGAAATTTCAGGAACAATAATTATTAAGGATTTAGGTTCGCATGTTTTTAACATCAACGCCGACAATATCCATGCGAAAATAATTATGCCCGGGCCGGAAATTGAGCATCCTATTGTTTACGACCAGGTTCCGTTATTCAGAACTTCCGATTACAATGCAAGAATAGAAATTGACGAATCCGGCAGGTTAAAATCGGAATTGCTCAACAATCTTGTTGTCATGTACGAGGTAGAAACAGATCAGATCGAAGGTCAGGATCTGGATCAGCTATTGAACTCTGGTTTTATTAAGATTGAATGGACAGGAATCAACTAGCCGATACGAAAACCCAACCCATTCATTTCTTCAAACATCATTTAAGCGCCAAGAGGCTCAAAAACATATTTTTTATTTAGATTTGCTCAATGCAAAAGAATATTAATATTCGGAATAAAAAGGCGCGCTACGAATACGAGATTCTCGATACCTATATCGCGGGCATTAAGCTGACCGGGACAGAAATTAAGTCGATCAGACAAGGCAAGGCCCGGATTACAGAAAGTTTTTGTGAATTCAATGAAAAAGGAGAACTCTTCGTGATCAATATGTTTATTGAAGAATATAGTTTTGGCAGTTTTTACAATCACAGATCAAAAGGAGAAAGGAAACTTTTACTCAATAAAAACGAGTTAAAAAAATTACGTAAAGAGGTCCAGAATGTCGGGCTGACAATAATTCCTCTCAATCTGTTCATTACCGATAAGGGCTGGGCCAAACTTAAAATTGGACTCTGCCGAGGTAAAAAACTCTACGACAAACGCCAGGTACTTAAAGAAAGGGATCACAAAAAATCATTGGATAGATTAAAGAAAAATTATTCATGACGTTTAAAGATTATTTAGATTTTTTTAGATGGAAGAATGTCTTAATGATTGTATTAATTCAATATCTTTTTAAATACTTTCTCTTTAGAAAATACAATATTGAAGTTTCTTTGGATGATCTGCATTTCGGGCTTCTTGCTTTCTCTTCGGTATTTGTGGCAATTGCCGGATATATTATCAATGACCTGAACGATGTCAAGGCAGACATTATAAATAAACCTGAAAAACTATTTATCGACAAGAAAATAACCCGAGACACAGCACATTACCTCTTTCTAGGTTTTAATTCGATTGGTCTGTTATTGGGAATGTATCTGTCTTATTATATTGGGCATACCTCCTACTTCATCATCTATGTTCTTACCTCGTTACTCTTATATCAATATGCCAAGTACCTGAAAAAAATGTTCATAATAGGCAACATCACTGTTTCCCTTATCATTTTTTTGTGCATTCTGATGCCCGCGGTTTTTGATATAGCCCCTGCAACAAACGGCTACAATATTGAGTCACAAATTGGAATTTTTTACGTTTTCCTGATTTATGGCGGATTTGGATTTGTGCTGACTTTAATGCGGGAAATTGTGAAGGATGTGGAAGATATAAAAGGTGATGAATATATTGGAGCAAGGTCACTACCCATTGTATTGGGACTTAAAAAGACCAAGGGTATACTATTTTTTATCGGTTTTTTGCTGACATCAGGACTGAGTTATCTGATATTTACATTTTTTAAGACGGAACAGATTCTTGCCTACTACACCATGATTATGGTCCTTATTCCGCTGATTTTTTTCTTTAGCAAATTATACCTTTCCAAGGAGAAACAAGATTTTAGCTTACTTAGTTCAGTGTTAAAAACAATAATGTTGACAGGTATGCTTTCAATATTAACTTTATAAAAATGCTCAATTCAATCTTAAGCGGTAAGAAATTAATACTTGGTTCAGGGTCTCCCAGAAGAAGTTTCTTTTTAAAGGAATTAGGACTGGATTTTGAAACCCGCCTTAAAGAAACGGAAGAGATCTACCCTGAGCGTTTAAAAAAGAAGCAAATCAGTGAATACCTCGCTTTACAAAAGGCGGAACCTTTTAAGGAAGAACTTAAAGAAAACGAAATACTGATAACTGCTGATACCATTGTCTGGCATGAAAACGATGCTCTTGGTAAGCCAAAAAGTAAGGAGGAGGCAGTACAAATGCTTCAGTCACTATCGAACAAAACCCATGAAGTTATTAGTTCTGTTGCCTTGACCTCTTTGCAAGATCAAATTGTTTTCTCAGATCTTACCAGGGTGACATTCAAAAAACTAAATGAAGAGGAAATCAATTATTATGTTGATAACTACAAGCCTTTTGACAAGGCGGGTGGTTACGGAATTCAAGAATGGATTGGATACATAGGAGTTACTGATATTGAGGGAAGTTACTTCAACGTGATGGGTTTCCCGGTTCAAAAATTCTATGAAACCCTAAGGCAATTTTAATCGATAATAATCTATTTCAAAACGGCTTTATAAGAATTTAAATTGTTATTTTTGCCGCATTATAAAAATGTCATTTGCCATAAAACTGATGAAAAAATACACCTTCACGAAAAAAATTGATACGCGTTCAGGCTTCGGTGCCGGACTTGCGGAATTGGGTAGAACAAACGAAAATGTTGTAGCACTCTGTGCCGACCTCGTAGGATCCCTTAAAATGGATGAGTTCATAAAAGAAAACCCGGAAAGGTTTTTTCAGGTCGGAATAGCGGAAGCCAATATGATGGGAATCGCAGCAGGGCTTACAATTGGAGGTAAAATCCCTTTCACGGGAACATTTGCAAATTTTTCAACTGCAAGGGTTTATGACCAAATTCGACAATCAATTGCCTATTCAGGAAAAAATGTAAAAATCTGTGCATCTCATGCGGGCTTAACCCTGGGTGAAGATGGTGCTACACATCAAAGTCTTGAGGACATTGGAATGATGAAGATGCTTCCAGGGATGGTTGTAATTAATCCATGTGATTACAATCAGACCAAGGCGGCCACCATTGCAATAGCGGATTATGAAGGGCCTGTTTATTTAAGATTCGGACGTCCTGCGGTTCCGGTTTTTATGCCGGAAAATGAAAAATTTGAAATTGGGAAGGCAATTCAACTTACAGAAGGTAATGATGTTACTATTGTTGCTACCGGCCATTTGGTATGGGAATCTCTTCAGGCTGCAGAAGCCCTGGAATCTATGGGAATTAGTGCCGAAGTCATCAATATCCACACAATCAAACCACTAGATAATGAAGCGATTTTAAAATCGGTTTCCAAGACCAAATGTATCGTTACGGCTGAAGAACACAATGTTATGGGAGGTTTGGGAGAAAGTGTTTCAAGAGTCCTTGCATTAAATAATCCTGTACCTCAGGAATTTGTTGCCGTAAATGATAGTTTTGGAGAATCCGGAACTCCGGCTCAGCTGATGGAGAAATACAAATTGAATGACAAGGCAATAATTGATGCCGTAAAAAGAGTCATGAAAAGAAAATAATATTAATTTTACTCATAAAACCCCCTTTATGAAAAAATCAATTCTATTATTTTTTACACTTTTTATTTGTCTGAATTCCA
>CP070731.1:2442217-2449079 GCA_020347545.1 Flavobacteriaceae bacterium
CATCAAATGGAGCATCTTCAGGAAGCCCCTTGTAACCGTCTCCGAAAACAATCTTTTTAGGTACATACCCAACCTTGGGCAAAAACTTTTTCACCCTGGTATAGAGTTCCTTTTGCCTTTCAATACTGTACACCTCAGCCTTTAATTCTATGAGCACTGCCGTCTGATACCCTGAACCGGTTCCAATTTCGAGTATTTTCTGACCTGGTTTAACATCCAGTAATTCAGTTTGGAACGCCACAGTATAGGGTTGAGAAATGGTTTGATCTGATCCAATAGGAAATGGTTTGTCCTGATAGGCAAAATCTATGAATCCGGAGTCCATAAAAAGATGTCTGGGAACTCTTGCTATGGCATTCAGTACCGCTTTATCCTTTATTCCTTTTCTCTTAATAGTGGAAACCAACTGATTTCGCAGGCCTTTATGTCTGTTAGAATCATTTATTATCATATCGCAAAATTAGATAAATAATATATCTTAATTACACTTTAAAATCAATACTCATCCATCATATTATTGTACTCTTCAAAAAGGATCTCGTAATCTCCTGTACTGAAGGTATATATGTGCCATAACATTAACAGGACGCCAATAATAATTCCTATTATGGAAGTGGTTCTTCCGGTTTGTGCATTATTTACCCCGTCAAATACATTGGGGTCTTCTTCATGAATTCGAATTGCCTTATTGGCATTACTGAGCCCTATAACTCCAAGTATAACCCCTATGAATCCCCAGCAACAGCAAGCCGTTATGATAGAGCTGATTCCAAGTATTAAGGCGCTTCGTGAGTAAGGTAATTTTTCTTTATACATAATATTAAAATTTAAGAAAGTAATTGAAAAGTATGATCGCCACATTTAAAACAAAAAGCCATTTCAGAATCTGGTGTCCCTTTTGAAAATTTAACTTCAGATGGAGACCGAGATATACGAACATGATCAGTAAGGTATAGATAGCGGGATAAATCATAAAAGCATTTATAAACTCTCCCTTAAGGAGGAAAATGACTGAGCGTTGAAATCCACATCCTGCGCATTCCATTCCCATTTCCTTCCATTGACAAGAAAGCATATTTTCTTCAAGGAAAGTGATAAATCCCATGTGGCTAGTATTTGAAAAGCGATCAAAAATACAATTTTTTAAGTATATATTTGCCTCATGAAATCCAAGGTTCCATTTAATATAGGCGATAAGGTAAGTGTTGTCAATGACACCCTGAATGGGGAGATTGTCCAGATAGAAAAGGATTTCATTACGATTTCCTGTGAAGATGGTTTTCTGTATAAATTTGAGCAAAAAGAACTGGTTCATAAGAAAGAATGGAATAATATGATTCAGCCGATTCATCATCAAAACGAAGGTGAGGGTAATAAAAAGAAACCAAAATACAGATCGAAAAAAGGAACGCTCATTACAGAAGTCGATCTGCATATTCATGAACTGATCGAATCGGAGAAAGGAATGAGCAACTTTGATAAGTTATCCCTTCAATTGGAAACAGCAAGAAAAACCCTTGAATCAAGCCTGGCAAAAAAACAACAAAAAGTGATATTTATTCATGGTAGAGGGGCTGGGGTCCTTAAAAAGGAATTGATCAACTTACTCAGCAAATACCCTGTGGTTTATCACGATGCCTCTTATACTGAATATGGACAAGGAGCAACTGAAGTACTTCTCTTTCAAAACAGGAATAAAATCTAAGAGGCCGGTCCTGTTTCTGCCGTACCATAAACAAAAGTCTCATCAAGTTTTAGTTCCTGATCATCAACTCTTAAGACCACATCATTCAGAACCACATAATGTTTCCATCCTGTTACTGTTTCCCCATCTGTATCGTAAACAGGTTCATTGACCACAAAAATTGTACCTGAAACTCCTCTCCAGTCTTTCAATACTCCGGGCTCTATTGGGGGAACGGACGCACAGAAATAATTCCCGCTTAACTGATCATCAAAAAGTCTGTAAGTCACCGTATAATCACCATTCTCACTAACGTTAACAGGAAGCACAGGATCTTCGTCTTTTCTGATTTGAAGATCGGTTAAGGTAACGATTAGGGCCTCTCTTTGTTCATTGGTACTCAATCTGTAAAGCGTATATTTATTTGTACCACAAATATTTACCTCATCTTCAAATTCAAAACTTGAAATATCCAAATCCCCGTCATTACAAGAAAACGCCAAGGCAATTACAACAAACAAAAACAACTTCTTCATTTTTAGAAAAGTCAAATTTTTATAAACATTTACGATTCAAAAGATGCACAAAAGTAAGGTTTTATGCGGATTTTAAAATACTATTGCTAATAAAATAATTACTTTTGTAACATGCAAAAAATATATTTTGACAATGCAGCCACGACCCCGCTTGACCCCGCTGTGGTCAAAGCAATGGCTAATCATATGCTAAGCAATTTTGGCAATCCTTCTTCTTCTCATGGATTTGGAAGAAAGGCCAAAGCTGAATTGGAAACAATAAGAAAAAAGATTGCTTTATACTTCAATTGTTCACCTTCAGAAGTGGTGTTTACCGCAGGAGGGAGTGAGGCTGATAATATGGTGCTTTACAATGCCGTGAAGGAACTGGGTGTGAAACGAATTATCAGTTCACCCCTGGAGCATCATGCCGTGTTGCATACGATTGAAGCCCTGGGTCGGGAATTCGATATTGAGATTGTATATCTTTCTGTGGACTCACATGGCGAAATTGATTATACAGAATTGGAAAGCTTGCTGGATACGGGAAAAACCAAAACACTGGTGAGCCTTATGCTGGTCAATAATGAACTAGGTAACATTCTGGATGCATCCCGAGTGTCTGCTGTCTGTAAAAAGACCAATAGCCTTTTTCATTCAGATACCGTTCAGGGAATCGGACATGTCCCTATCGATCTAAAAGAGGTACCAATTGATTTTATCGCTGCAAGTGCTCATAAATTTCATGGCCCAAAGGGAGTGGGTTTTGCCATTATCAATAAGGCCCATAAGTTTGAGCCTATGCTCCATGGAGGAGAACAGGAAATGGGATTAAGGGCGGGAACCGAAAATACGCATAGCATTGTTGGCCTTTCCAAAGCATTATCTATGGCATTAGATCATTTTGAAGAGGATAAAAAGTATATCTTGGAATTAAAACAATACTTTATTCAAAAGCTCAATGCCAATATTCCCGGAATCAAATATAATGGATGGTCTGCTGACCGGGATAAATCTGCTTTTCACATTTTAAACGTTAGGTTTCCAAAGGAGATGCCCATGTTATTGTTTAATCTTGATTTAAAAGGAATCGCGGCCTCAGGAGGAAGCGCATGTCAAAGTGGAAGCAGTAAAGGCTCTCATGTACTTGGAGCCATACTTAACGAGAAAGATGCAAAACTTACTTCAGTACGGTTCTCATTTAGTAAATTTAACAACAAGGAAGAAGCAGACCAGGTTATTGAAGCTCTGGTTTCAATGCTGGATAAATAAAAAAAGGTCGTGAAACTTCACAACCTTTTTTCTATTATTTTTGAGTGATCAACTGTCTGAATCCAGATAATCAGGTATTCCGTCCCCATCAGTATCATCATTCCTCGGATCTCCGTCTTCATTGGCATCTTCAAGAAAGGTAGGTACTCCATCATTATCGTCGTCAATGTCTCGATAATCCGGAATGCCATCACCATCAGTATCGTCATTGACTACATCTCCGTCTCCGTCTATGTCCTCATCATTGTTCGTTACAAAATCTCCATCCGCATCCGCAAAAATTACCTTACCAAGGTCGATAAAATAATAGATGGGCGTGTTTGGAGGAATTGAAATTGATCCGATATGGGCATATCCAAGTCCAGAAGGCATAAAAAACACCCCGTTACCTGTATTTTCATAGCCAAAAGACTCGTCAGGATTAATAACCTTTTCACCTTCTTTGTAATAACTTACACCATACCTGAAACCAGGAATTGTCTGAGGCAAATGAAACCAAGATTTGTTTGTTGTGTAATTGGTATTTTCATCGAACTTCGTACTGTCAAGCATAAAACCTCGATACAAAATCTGAACAGAATCATTTCTGCTTGCCTGAATACCCGTTCCTTCTCTGTTCACATAGTAATACATTTTATAATCAATATCATTGTACTCTATTTCATCAGTAGTCACGATATCGTATAAAGGTGTTTCTCCATTGGTAATCGTATCGATTTCCATTTCTTCGGTCAAATAATGAGTTTGAAGAAACTCGACTAAAACTGCATCGTCAATCAGGGCTTGAGCCACCGGATCGTGATCCGAAGCTTTTGGTTCGTCATCATCACTACATGCATAAATCCCTAATGCAAGCAATAACACAAATAAATAGTTCAATTTCATTTTCATCATTTTGTCGCGCAATTTACAATTTTAAAAAAAATCAATTAAGAAGGCCGTGATATTTAACAAAATATTAGTGATGCAAAACTCATGCCATCAAAATTCTAAACTCTTTTTCTATCTGAATTCTATTTTTCTCATTCTTAAACTCAACGGTGTAATTTCAAGATATTCATCGTCACGAATATATTCCATGCATTCTTCAAGCGAGAAATCAATTTTAGGAAAGATCTTTGCAGCGTCATCAGCACCCGATGACCTAACATTGGTCAGCTTTTTTCCTTTGATCAAGTTTACACCCATATCTTCCTGTCTGGTGTTCTCTCCAACCACCTGTCCCTTATAAATCTCTTCGTTGGGGTCAATAAAAAACTTTCCTCTGTCTTGAAGTCGGTCAATGGCATATGCGGTTGCTTTCCCGGCTTCAGAAGACACAATGGCTCCATTTGACACCTCACTAAATTCTCCTTTAAACGTATCGTATCCTCTCAATCTGTGGTTGATAATGGATTCACCTTGGGTTGCCGTTAAAATTTTATTTCTCAAACCGATTAAACCCCTCGACGGAATATCAAACTCGAGATGCTGAAGATCCCCTTTCGGTTCCATCACGTGCAGATCTCCCTTTCTCAAGGTCACAAGGTTTATGGCCTTACTTGCCAAATCCTCAGGGACATCGATAACCAAGGTCTCAAAAGGCTCACTTTTTACTCCATCAATATCTTTTAATATCACCTTTGGACGACCAACCTGTAACTCATAACCTTCTCGCCTCATGGTTTCAATAAGTACCGACAAATGCAGGATTCCTCTTCCATATACGATGAACTTGTCTTCTGTATCCGTTTCCTCTACCCTCAATGCCAGGTTCTTTTCTGTTTCCTTAAAGAGTCTCTTTCTCAGGTGACGTGAAGTGACAAATTTCCCTTCTTTCCCGAAGAAAGGAGAATTGTTAATGGTAAATAACATACTCATGGTAGGTTTATCCACCTCAATCCTCGGTAAGGCCTCAGGAGTTTCAATATCTGCTATCGTATCCCCGATCTCAAATCCCTCAATACCTGTAATGGCACATATATCACCGCTTCTCACTTTTGAGGTTTTGGCTTTACCTAAGCCTTCAAATGTGTGAAGCTCTTTGATCCTCACTTTTTTTACCGAACCATCTGCCTTACACAGGGAATAATCTTTTCCCTCTTCCAAATCTCCTCTAAATACTCTTCCAATGGCTATTCTGCCCGTAAAGGAAGAATAATCCAGTGAAGTGATCTGCATTTGTGGAGATCCTTCTCGATAAGGGGCCTCAGGAATATTTTCAATGATGGCATCAAGAAGCGGGATGATATTATCCGTTTCCTCCTTCCAATCGGTATTCATCCAACCGTTTTTGGCCGAACCGTAAATTGTATTGAACTCTAATTGTTCTTCGGTGGCATCTAAAGCAAACATCAGGTCAAACACTTTTTCATGGACCAAATCAGGAGTACAGTTTTCTTTATCAACCTTATTGACAACAACGATTGGCATCAAGCCAAGTTCAAGGGCCTTACTCAATACAAATCTAGTCTGTGGCATAGGTCCTTCAAAAGCATCAACCAGCAACAATACCCCATCCGCCATTTTTAATACCCGCTCTACTTCTCCACCAAAATCAGCGTGGCCAGGAGTATCGATCACATTGATCTTTATCCCTTTGTAGTTCACGGAAACATTCTTAGATAAAATAGTGATTCCTCTTTCTCTCTCAAGGTCATTGTTATCCAAAAGGAGATCAGTTCTTTCCTTTCTTTGATCAAGAATTTTGGCCTGATCAATTATTTTATCCACCAAGGTTGTTTTACCATGGTCAACGTGAGCAATGATTGCTATGTTTCTGATTGATTGCATATACATTTTTTAGAAAGTGCAAAAGTAATTCTTTATTTTGATTGTCAGACTATTTAGCTGAATAATAATTAAATTGTTGATGAGCGTTATGATTTCATTCCTTTCGCCTAAAAAAAAGATGGATTACCGAGTGTAAATCAATGAATAAGATTATTTTTACGCTCGTAATTTTTTTACTTGTTTATGGATCTTTCTCAGGTTAAAATGGTTGTTTCAGATATGGATGGCACCTTGTTGAATTCAAAAAGTCAGGTGAGTAGTGAATTCTTCCGGCTCTTTGATGAACTTCAGTCCCATAACGTTCATTTTGTGGCGGCCAGCGGAAGGCAATACACAAGTATCCATGAAAAATTAGAGGTTATTTCAGAACAGATCACCATCGTGGCAGAAAACGGAGGGTACATCAGACAGGGAAATATTGAGCTTGGATCCATACACCTTTCTGCGGATCGCGTCAGGAATTTGTTACCTGTATTGAAGGCCTCTGAAGGGCTGTACTATGTGGTTTGTGGTAAAAAATCAGCCTATATAGATCAGAATGAGCATCGGTTCACAAGTATTTTAAAAGAATATTACACGCGGTATACCGTAATTGACGATCTGATGAATTTACCTGATG
>CP070731.1:2449179-2456861 GCA_020347545.1 Flavobacteriaceae bacterium
AAACCAGATTATGAAATGCATGCCCGGCCGATAGAGGCCTATCCCTCTAAATCGAAAAAAGCGGCCGCCATAATGCTTATGATTCAGAACAATCTTGATCCTGCAGTGGCTCAGCACCCTGAAGAATTGATTACTTACGGAGGTAATGGTGCTGTTTTTCAAAACTGGGCACAATACCTGCTCTGTATGAAATATTTGAGTCAGATGACGGACGAACAAACCTTGCATATATACTCGGGACACCCCATGGGTTTATTCCCTTCGGGTAAATCGGCTCCCAGAGTCGTTGTGACCAATGGAATGATGATTCCCAACTATTCAAAACCGGATGACCTTGAAAAATTCAATGCCCTTGGCGTTACTCAATACGGCCAGATGACCGCAGGGTCTTTTATGTATATAGGACCACAGGGAATTGTCCATGGTACCACTATCACCCTGATGAATGCTTTTAGAAAAATTCTAAAGGAAGGTGAATCTACAAAAGGCAAGGTTTTTTTGACCTCGGGCCTTGGAGGAATGAGCGGGGCGCAGCCCAAAGCCGGGGATATAACAGGCTGTATTACTATTTGTGCTGAAGTCAATGAAAAAGCTGCTCGAAAAAGGCATGAACAAGGCTGGGCCAGTATAATTATCGACGATATGGATGAACTCGTTGAAAGAGTGAAAATTGCCAAGGAAAAACTGGAAGTTTTATCGATTGCTTTTCACGGTAATGTGGTTGATGTATGGGAAAGGTTCGATAAAGAAAATATTTTTATTCATGTAGGGTCCGATCAGACCTCTCTGCACAACCCCTGGTCTGGTGGATACTATCCCGTGGGCCTTAGTTTTGAGGCTGCGAACAAAATGATCAGTGAGGATCCGGATCGGTTTAAGGAAATGGTTCAGGAGTCGTTAAGAAGACAGGCTTCAGCCATCAACAGACATGCCGCAAAAGGAACTTATTTTTTCGATTATGGTAATGCATTTCTTCTGGAAGCTTCAAGAGCAGGAGCTGATATTATGGGTGAAAAAGAGGGAGAATTCATTTATCCCACTTATGTACAGGATATTCTTGGTCCCATGTGTTTTGACTATGGGTTTGGCCCTTTCAGGTGGGTATGCAGCTCAGGCAAACCTGAAGATCTCGATAAATCTGATCAGATTGCTTTAGATGTAATGACAAAAATCCAGGAAAATGCTCCCAAAGAAATTCAGTTGCAAATGAATGACAACATCATTTGGATTCGAAATGCTAAAAAAAACAAATTGGTTGTAGGATCTCAGGCCAGAATTCTATACGCCGATGCCGAAGGAAGGGCGAAAATTGCCTCTGCCTTCAACGATGCCATTGCTGAGGGAAAAATCTCTGCACCTATTGTGCTTGGTAGAGATCATCACGATGTCAGCGGAACAGATTCACCTTTCAGGGAAACCAGCAATATTTACGACGGAAGTCAATTTACGGCGGATATGTCCATACACAACGTCATTGGAGATAGTTTCCGCGGTGCTACCTGGGTGTCGATTCACAATGGTGGTGGAGTGGGCTGGGGAGAAGTGAGTAACGGCGGATTTGGAATGGTATTAGATGGGTCCCAACAGGCAGAAAAGCAACTTCGATCCATGTTGTTCTATGATGTAAATAATGGTATTGCCAGAAGAAGCTGGGCCAGAAATAAAGAAGCTTTGTTTGCCATCCAAAGAGAAATGGACAGGTCACCGAATCTTAAAGTTACACTTCCAAATCTCGTTGAAGACCGTTTGATTGAGAATCTGGATATATAGGTTAAACTAAAAAAGCCCATTTTAAAATGGGCTTTTCTTATCTATGGATCGTTTGGCTATTTTTTTATAGAACATCCTATTGCTTTAGTACTCGCGGTCTCTACTGGCATACCTTTCAATAAGGCATCTACTGCATTTTCAACATATTTGGTTTTTACACTGCCTTCATTTCTTGCACTGTCATCAATTGAACCAATGTATTGAACGATCAGGTCCTTGTTCTGCTTCTCAAGAACATAAACATGTGGAGTTTTTGAAGCACCGTATTTCGGATACACTTTTTGGCCTTCATCGAATAGGTAAGGGAAGTCAAATCCTTTCTCCCTGGCACGAACTTTCATTTGATCATAACTATCTCCCCCTGATACTTCCGGGTTATTCGGGTTAATCGCAATAACCGGATATCCTTTGCTCTTGTACTTATTATTTAGTTCAATAATCCTGTCTTCATTGGCCACGGAAACAGGGCATGTATTACAGGTGAAAATAACAATGAATCCTTTGGCCTCTTTAAAATCGGATAGAGAAACCATCTTACCGTCAACATTCTTTAGCCTAAAATCATCTGCTTTATCACCAATTTTATAAGTTAAAATAAAATCCGTGACTCCTGCATTGATACCTGAAAAGGCGAATACTGATATGATTGTTGAGAGGGAAATAACAGTCAACAACAAGATATAATGTTTGTTTTTCATAATATTAGGTTTTAATAAATTCTGATAGTTCATATTCAAGTTCTTCCTGAGTAAATGACCGCTCATAAAAGGCTTTTTCCCCTTTGTAAATCAGAAGGGTAGCAGGAATAGCACCGCTCCAGGTAGTATCCACCTTGGGAATCCATTCGTTTTCATAGGGGTCATCCAACAAAATCACCTGAGACTCTATTTGTTTTTTATTTAGGAATGGTTTAAGCTGACTATCCAGTTTGTTTGGAAAATCCAGACTTACAAGAATCACTTTGACACTCGATTTATGTTTCTTCTGGATGGCTTCAAAATAGGGTAACTCCTCGATACAAGGTTTGCACCAGGTAGCCCAAAAATTCACTACGAGTAGCATATCTTCCTCTGATTTCAGGACCTTTTCCAGCTCATCATAGTTGTAGATTTCAATCTCAGCATTCTCCGGTAATTCTTTTTGCTCAACGCTTCGGGCATTTGCTTCTACCCTCTCCTTCTTCGAACAGGATAAGGTGAAAAACAAGAAAAATGCAATGATAATATACTTCATTTCAGAGGGACCTTTTCAGCAAATTTATATTTTCTGATCACTCCAAAATGACGAATTAACAATTTTATAAAAACTTTAACGAATTAAAAATCAATATTAAAGACCATAAAATAGTCACTTATCAATTCTTGAAAATCAATGAGAATGTAGTTTTAACTCCCGGCTCAGAACTCACAAGGAGGTTGCCTCCGTGTTTTTTTAGGATGTTTTTAGAAAGACTCAAACCTATCCCTGAACCATTTTTTTTAGTGGTATAAAATGGAATAAAAATTTTATTCATTATTTTTTCCTCTATTCCTTTACCGTTGTCTGAAACCATGATGATGGTTTTGTCTTGTTCCACCAGACAACTCAATTTTATCCATGGATTATGAATCCCGTTCAGGGCGTAAATTCCATTATTAATCAGGTTGATAATCACTTGTTCAATTAGCTTTCTATCCATATTGACACTCGCATTGGCAGGAATCGGAAGTAAACTGATTTCAACGCCTGACTCTTTTGATGCCGAGGCCATAAGTAACTGCATCTCGGATAGAAACTTTTTAATATTGATCGTTTCCAATTTAGGAGTCGGAACACTTGCAATTGTGCGGTAATCCTGAACAAAAACAAGTAGTCCGTCAGATCTTTTCTTTATGGTAGATGCTGCTGTATTGATATCTTCGATATCTTCATTATCCAGATCGCTCAAATCAATTGCAGAACCATTTTCTGTTTCTGTTATGCTTTTAATTGTAGAGGCCAAACTACTTACAGGAGTAAAAGAATTCAGCATTTCATGCGCAAGAATTTTGATTACATTATGCCAGGCTTCTATTTCTTTTTGTTCAATCTCAGATCTGATATCCTGAAATGCGATAATTAAGTAAGGTGCATTCAGTAACTGTATTTCCATTACCTCCAGTGATAACTGTTTTCTCTGAATATCATCTCCAAAATCAACAAGAGACTTGCCTCCATTTTCCAGTTTTTTGATTTCCTTGTCCAGCCACGGTAAACTGGATGCAATCCTGTGCCAGTATTTATGCTGGGGTTGATGCAAAATTTCACAGGCAGCCTTATTGAGAAATAAGATTTCAGAAGCTGAATGATGGTTGTATAAATCTTCCTTTTTAATAGAGATAATTCCAAGGTTCACATGTTCCAGAATATATTTGAAGTATTTATACTGCGCCTCTTTCTCGATTTTGTTTCGTTTAAAAATCTTGATGATCAGGTTAAAATCATCATATACCTTAGAAAAAGAATCCCCCTTTTTTGTAGGTGAAAAATAGACCGAATAATCTTCTGTTTTTAAAGCATCCAAAAATTTGACCAGTGAATAATTGGTGTTGTTAACATATCGGATCAAAAAATAAACCTGCAGAACAATCATTGCAGCTAATCCCGCACTGCTGAACCAGAAATTTCTTACAAGAAAATAGGAGAATAGTACGCAAAACAAAAGAATTATAAAAATTCTCAAGGTGACCTGTATGGTAAATCTTTTAATCATTCTAAACCCTATAAATTAAATTTTTCCAGTCTTCTGTACAATGCTGCTCTGGTCAGACCAAGTTCTTTTGCCGCTTTTGAAATATTTCCGTCATGCTTATCAAGTGCTTTCTCCACCAGCATTTTTTCTATTTCATGAATATTGAGGTTTTCAATTTCATGAACCGGTGAGTCCGTTGCAGGAGGAGAAGATGAAAGATTAAAATCTGTAATTCTTATTTCATTCCCGTCGGACATAATCACTCCGCGTTCAATGGTATGCTGAATTTCTCTCACATTTCCGGGCCAGCTGTGTTCCTTTAATAAGTCAACTGCTTCCTTCTCGATACTCAGGTTTGATTTATGGTATTTCCGCTTAAAAATATCGAGAAAGTGAAAAATAAACTCTTCAATGTCTTCCGGCCGAACCCTTAGAGGAGGAATTTCTATTTCCACCGTATTGATCCTGAACATTAGATCCTGCCTGAATTTGCCTTGATCGACCCAGTCCTTTAAAGGCGCGTTGGTGGCGAATAATAAACGTGCATTAAAGGGCCTTTCAAGACTCTCACCAATTCTTGAAACCTTTCTGTCCTGTAAAACCGTGAGTAATTTAGACTGTAAATTATAAGGCAGGTTTCCAATTTCATCCAGGAATATGGTTCCGTTTTCTGCCAGTTCAAATCTTCCGGGCTTATCCTCATGAGCATCTGTAAATGCACCTTTCATATGACCAAAAAGCTCACTTTCAAAAAGGTTTTCAGATAAGGCCCCCAGATCGACATGTACAAAGGGCCCCTCTTTAGCGTTGGACCTTTTGTGAATCTCTCTTGCTAAATGTTGTTTTCCGGTTCCATTTTCTCCTAAAATCAGGATATTGGCATCGGTAATACTCACCTTGTCAACCACCTCCATCACCTTTGTCATCTCCTTTGACTTCCCTACTATTGGGCCGAACTTTTTATCAATGTCTTTTTCCAGAACCTCTTTTGCACCCTCCAGGAGGCTTACTTTATTTCGGCTTTTACTCAGCTTAAGGCCAGCCTGAATAGTGGCAAGAAATTTTTCATTGGTCCAAGGTTTAAGAATAAAGTCAAAAGCACCTTTTTTTATAGCATTGACAGCCAATTCCACTTCTCCATAAGCCGTCATCAGTATCACAACCATTTCCGGCCTGACTTCCAAGATATGTCTCAGCCAGTACATTCCTTCCTTTCCGTCATTAAACCCGATCCGATAATTCATATCCAAAACGATGACATCGATGGGTTCAGAAGACAGCAATTGATTTAGCTCCTTGGGTGTATCTTTTATAAGAACTTTTGAATAATGTTTTTTCAAAAGCAGCTTAGCCGACAAAAGAATATCCTCATCATCATCAATAATCAGTATTGTCGCGTCTGTTTTAGCCATTTTACTTACGTCACAAATTAGACGCACTAAAGTACAAAATGTTCGAAAACGAACAACTGTTTGTCCGAAAATGAACACTTTTAAATTTTTATAAAAATCTTATTATCCTGATTTATAGCATTTTACGATTTTTAAAAGTTGTGGCATACAGATTGAATAAAATAAAGCAACCCCAAAATTCAAAAGTTATGATTGGTATTTTAATAAACATAGTAATAAGCATAATTAATGCTCTCGAGGCAATTCTAATGTAAAATTGAAATTCAAACCCCTTAAATTAAAAGATATGAAAACTATATTATATAACACAACGACAGAAAGTAGAAGTCACGAATTACACTTACTCTTTAGAAATAGCAGAAGAGTTCAGTGGGCAAACTACAGAAATTATAAACTTTAAAAGCAACCTCTCTAAAAATGAGACAACTTGGTATGGATAAGAAGATTGTTAAAAAGAAATGGACCAGAAAGAAGATCGTCTATATCTCTGGTTCCATTCTCTTTGTGCTCCTGGCTTTTTTTGGATTTAAATCTTTTAATAAAAAAGTGTTTAAGGCAGATGCCTCCAGAATTACAGTTAAGGAAGTTATTGAAGGTCAGTTTCAGGACATGATATTAATCGATGGTGATATTGAACCCATTAACCTGGTACTGGTCAATACCCTTGAAGGAGGATCTGTAAAGGAAATTTTTGTTGAAGACGGGGTATATGTTGAAAAAGGAACTCCGTTAATTCATTTGAGCAATCCAACCGCAACCTTGGGCTATCTCAATCAAGAGACAGCAATTGTGGAACAGATAAACAACTTGAGAAATTTAAAGCTTTCTCTTGAAAAGGATCAAAGAAATTTGGACGAATCGCTAATAGACAGTGAAAATAGCCTCGCAGAAACTACCAGACGTTACAAAACGGACTCGGTACTCTACGGCAAAGATGTAATTGCAAAGAATGATTTTATTGACATCCGTGAAAGCTATCGCTACGAAAAAGAAAAAAGAAATCTTTTAAGTAACAATGTGAAAAAAAGCAGTCTTGACAATAAAATCCAGATTCAACAGATCAATAAATCCATTGAAATGATGCAGCGTAACCTTGAGATGATACATGAAAACATTGAAAAAATGTTGGTTCGTGCTCCGGTCAGCGGGATGTTGTCATCATTTGATCCTGTAATCGGCGAATCTTACGGGCGAAATCAAACTGTGGCCAAAATAGATATTCAGTCAGGGTTTAAGATCAAAGGAAGAGTTGATGAATACTATTTAAGTACCGTTAAACCCGGGCAACTGGCAAGATTTTCTTTTGATGGCGAATTGATCGATTTAAAAGTTAAAAAAGTTCTTCCTGAAGTTAATAACAGGCAATTTGAAATTGAACTGGTATTTGTTGGTGAAGTCCCCGAAGCAATTACCATCGGGCAGTCTGTACAGGTCAGGCTCGAACTTTCAAAAGCACAGCAATCCGTAATGATTCCAAGAGGAAATTATTTTCAGGCCTCAGGAGGTCAATATGTTTTTGTCCTCGATAATCAGGGAGAAGCACACAAAAGATTTATCAAACTTGGTAATAATAACCCTGGGTACTATCAGGTCCTGGAAGGACTGGAGCCTGGATAGCGATTTATATCTTCCACTTACCAAGACTTTAAAAATTATGAAACAATAGAAATCAAATAATACAAGAATTATGATCAAATTAGAAAACCTCAGCAAAGTCTACAGAACTGACGAAATAGAATCAACAGCCCTTAACAAAGTATCCTTTGAAATTGAAAAAGGAGAATTTGTAT
>CP070731.1:2456961-2461133 GCA_020347545.1 Flavobacteriaceae bacterium
AAATACTACAATATAAATGGTTACGGAAAATGGGAAGATGATAAATACCATTTGATCCGTTCCATATCAAATGCCGAATTCTGCATGGAAAATGATATAGAGGAGGCTGAACTTCAAATCAAACTCAAACAATGGCAGGGAATACTTGCTGAGGAAAGAAATAAAAGGGATCGTCCCCGTCTCGATGATAAAACACTTACCTCGTGGAATGCCCTTATGCTAAAAGGATATATTGACGCATATAGTGTTTTTCAGGAGGACCGATTTTTAAAGGTAGCACTTAAAAACGCCCGGTTCCTTCAGACAAAAATGACCAAAGAAGACGGAGGCCTTTATAGAAATTTCAAAAACGATCAGAGTAATATAGAGGCTTACCTGGAAGACTACGCCACGGTGGCGGATGCCTTTATAAGCTTATATGAAGTGACCCTGGATGAAAAATGGTTACAAAATGCAAAACAGTTAACGGATTATAGTTTTGACCACTTTTTCAATGAAGAGAGTAAAATGTTCTTTTTTACTTCTGACATGGAAACCGGGCTGATCACAAGAAAAGTAGAAACAGACGACAATGTGATTCCTTCTTCGAATTCAATTATGGCCAATAACCTGTTCAAACTGGGTCACTATTATGCAAATAAATATTATACAGAAAATGCCATCACCATGTTAAACAATGTCAAGGAAATGGCTATCAATTATGGTGCAGGAGCTTCGAACTGGTTAAACCTTTACAGTAACTACATTGGAGAATATTACGAAGTAGCTATTGTAGGCCCTCAGGCACTTGATAAATTGAAAGCTCTGCATCAGGAATATATTCCAAACAAGATGATTATAGGTAGCCAGGGCGAAAGCAAACTTCCTCTTCTGGAATATAAGTTCAATGAAAATGAAACGACTATTTATGTGTGTATAAACGGTGCCTGTAAACTTCCGGTTTCTGAAACATCACAGGCTCTGGGGCAGATGAACAGTTCTTTCTAGAAAAGCAGTTCTTTCTAGAAGAGCAGTTCCTTCTATAGGACAGTTCTTTTCTGTTATTTAAAATATTGCTTGGGTTTTCCCGCAATAAAGTCCTTAAGATAAAATGGCTCAAAATAAGCCAGGTCCTCAAACTCCTTGGCCAGATATTTCTTGTTCGAAATGATCGGCATTTCTTTGGAAGAGGGAAATACCCCATCAACAAAACCAGCGTTGACATGCTGGATCATATCTTTACACTTCTCGGCCCCGTCACCGGCAAAATAAACCTTGCCTTTTTCCAAATATGATTTGAATGAGGAGGCATCAATAATTTCTGCCTCAGTAGCTCTAACCTGATTGTACTTATGGTCAAATACACCGCTGTATACCTCCATTCTTCTCGCATCGAGCAAGGGCACGACCAATTCATTTTGTTCCAAAGGAATCCGAAGCGCTATAATTTCAAGGGTCGGAACAGAAATTAGAGGAATTTCCAGGGCATAACACAAGCCTTTCGCAGTAGAAACACCAATCCTTAATCCGGTATAAGAACCTGGCCCCTTGCTTATGGCGATGGCGTCCAGATCCTTCATACTCATTCCAGCTGAGTCGATTACATCTGTTATAAAGGAATGTAATTTCTCCGAATGAGAAAACTTTCCTTCATTTATTTCCTTTATGGCAAGAATATTTTCCCCTTTCGATAAACTCACCGAACAGTTTTTAGTTGCAGTTTCTATGTTGAGAATCGTTGCCAATAAAGTTGCGTCTAATTAATTATAAATTCTCGACCGGAATTCCATAATAGAATTCCAGGAGTTTGACCCTGAATATAAAATCATACTTTGCCGTAAGAAAATCAGCATTGGCTGTAACCAGTCTGTTTTTGATCTGACTGTAATCAAACGAATTCAATACACCTACAT
This sequence comes from Flavobacteriaceae bacterium, assembly GCA_020347545.1. GTDB lineage: Bacteria > Bacteroidota > Bacteroidia > Flavobacteriales > Flavobacteriaceae > Lutimonas. The sequence goes on from CP070731.1 coordinate 2,458,854, forward strand.
CAAACCTTTCCTGTGCGTAGTTAAATGAAATTTCTCTTGCCTCGAGGGATCTTTTGGTTGCCTCATACAACTTCAGGGCACCTACGGCATCAGCATACACCTGATGTATAATTCTTTCAAGATCAAGTTCTTCCTGTTCAAGTTGATACTTTTGCTGATCGTAATTTATTTCTGCTCTTCTCACATTGTTTGAGGCATTGAAACCGTTAAAAATCGGAATCTGCAATGACAATCCAAAGGAACTACCCTTATTTTGATCGAATTGATCAAAGAAATCAAGCGGAGGCCCTGTTACCGGTGTGAAATTCGGAGCTACCACATTATCACCGGTTGTTTCTACAACTCCGATCACTCGTGTTGGATTATTCGGATCTATTTCTGAACCGGTGATGATATCTCTGTTCGAATATCTTGAATTCCAGTTAAAGAATCCTGACAAAGTTGGTTGCAAAGCTCCTTTTGCCAGCTTTATATCTTTTTCGGCAATTTCTATATTGGTTTTGGCAACCTTGATCTCATTTCTCGTCTCAAGGGCCTTGGCATAAATCTTGTCTACAGAGTAATCCGCCAGATTTATTAAAGGAAGTGTTTCAATTTCTTCATTGGCAATATCGAAGTTTTCATAATCTTCTAATTGCAATAGCTGTGCAAGAGCAATGAGAGCCAACTGCACTCTGTTCTGAGTTACAATAAGATTTTGTTCATCGTTGGCCAGGGTCGCTTCCACATCCAGCAAATCTCCACGCGGCAGCGTTCCAGCCTCAACCAGCTGTTTTGTTCTTGCCAACTGTTCTTTGGAAATCTCCACCTGAGGAATAGCAACGTTTACAGCTTCTTTACTAAAAAGCGCTTCCAAATAAGCGTTAATAACGAATAGAGAAACATCATCCTTTATTTTGTCCAGCTGATATTGACTGGCAAGAATGCTTAATTCCGCCCTTCTAAGTTCATTTTGATTACGTAATCCTCTATAAATAGCGACTCCTGAAGAGATTCCTCCGTTAGTGGTTTGTGTCGTTTGATTGATCAATACCCCTGTTGTAACATCCGTAGTCAGACCTGAATTCCAGGCTGCGGAACTACTCATATTAAGATTTGGAATGAAATTTCCTATGGCTCCACGTTTATCGACTTCCGCCAGGGCTATATTATTTTCAGACTGTTTTACAGTAATATTATTTTCAAGGGCATAATTGACACAATCTCTCAGCGTCCATTTTTTTACATTCGGGTTTGATTCTTGTGCATAAGCGGAAAAAATAAAGCTCAGCAAAAAGATAAAGCTAAGTGGTGCTTTCATATTAGATGAAGTTTCGATATTTTAATTTTGTTTATAAGACGAGGTCTTAAAAAATTTGTTACACAATATTTACAAAATTATCCAACCGAGGATTTCTTCCAGTTTCTGTAAAACAAAAACCCAGCCACCACAATGAGTAAATAAGGGAAGGCCATCAGGTAGACGATCCCAGAGTTAATACCTTCAGCAACTTCCTCTCCCCCCTGCTCAACAACTGCCCTGCACATGGCACATTGAGCAATGGATTCGAATGAAACCATTAGCATTATTACTAAAACACTCTTTTTGATCATGAAGAATAAACATATGATCCGACAATTAGGTACGAATCAAATTAGTGAACGGCAAAAATAAGTCAATGATCATTTAAAGGCAACTATTTTTAGGCTCAATTCACTTAAGCTCGATTATAAAACGGAAGTTTCAATCTCAATATCAGCATATTTCCATGCGTTTTTAAACGAAATTAATACTTCTTCGGCTTCCCTGCTTCTGTTCTGTCCTTTAAGACTTTGGTAAAGGCCCATCAAAGACCATCCGTTTTCGCGATAATAGGCAAGATCTTCACGATAGATCTTTTCGGCCTCAGCATATTGGCCTTTTAACAATAACAAACGCCCAAGTACCTGACGGGTGGGTACATACCAAACGGAAGGCTCATCATAGGGTAGCTGATCTTCAAACTCAACAGCCAGTTTTAATTGCTCGATTCCCTGTTGCAGATCTCCCGATGAAGCTGCTATTTCTCCGGCAAGTACATGGAATGCAACCTTTGAAATATTTTCATGACCAAGATCTTTATTTCTGTTTTCCAACACATTAAGCTCCTCTTCAGCTTCTTTTAGGTTTCCTTTTCTGGTGAATGCTATTCCTCTTGTAAATGTCCATATCATTTTGAGATATGTATATTCATCTCCAGGATCAGGAATCGTTAAAATTTCGTTCCATTCTCCGAATCTCATATAGGCTAGCATCGGTGT
>CP070731.1:2461233-2466541 GCA_020347545.1 Flavobacteriaceae bacterium
TTTTACCCTAACTGAAGAACAGATAATGATACGGGATGCAGCTCGTGATTTTGCCCGAAATGAATTACTTCCCGGAGTTATAGAAAGAGATGAAAAACAGGAATTCCCTCATGAACAGATCAAGAAAATGGGCGAACTCGGGTTTTTAGGCATGATGACAGATCCCAATTACGGGGGCGGGGGTATGGATACCGTTTCTTATGTGCTGGCCATGGAAGAAATTTCCAAGATAGATGCTTCGGCCTCAGTTGTGATGTCTGTAAATAATTCTCTCGTTTGCTGGGGGCTCGAAACCTTCGGAACAGAAGAGCAGAAGCAAAAGTACCTTGTCCCTTTGGCTACAGGTGAAATCATCGGTGCATTTTGCCTGAGTGAACCGGAAGCCGGAAGTGATGCTACGTCACAAAAAACAACCGCAATTGATAAAGGCGACCATTATATAGTGAATGGTACCAAAAACTGGATCACGAACGGAGGAACGGCAAGTGTTTACCTGGTCATCTGCCAGACTGATATAGAAAAAGGACATAAAGGCATCAATGCCCTCATCATTGAAAAGGACATGGAAGGGTTTGTTATTGGGCCCAAAGAAAATAAATTAGGTATCAGGGGTTCAGACACCCATTCCTTGATGTTTAATAATGTAAAGGTCCCTAAAGAAAATAGAATCGGTGAAGACGGATTCGGTTTCAAATTTGCAATGAAAACCTTGGCCGGCGGGAGAATTGGCATTGCAGCTCAGGCCCTTGGAATTGCTTCGGGAGCCTATGAATTGGCTCTTCAGTATTCGAAAGAGCGAAAGGCCTTTGGCAAGGAAATTAGCAAACATCAGGCAATTGCCTTTAAACTGGCGGATATGGCAACGGAAATAGAGGTTGCCAGGCTTCTTTGCCTGAAAGCAGCCTGTGATAAGGATGAACATAAAAATTATGATCAGTCTGGAGCGATGGCGAAATTATACGCAGCTGAAATGGCTATGAGAAACACCGTTGAAGCAGTTCAGATCCACGGTGGCTACGGCTTTGTGAAAGAGTATCATGTTGAGCGCCTGATGCGGGATGCCAAGATTACACAGATCTATGAAGGAACCTCTGAAATTCAGAAAATTGTAATTTCGAGAGGGCTTCTCAAATAAAGATAAGATGTCGTTAAAGGTTCTGGTTACAGGGGGTACGGGTGCAGTCGGAAGTCAGTTATGTGACTTTCTTGCCGGTCAGAATTTTGAAGTCAGCGTCCTGAGCAGAAGAAAAAACGAAAACTCAAGGTATACCACCTACTTATGGGATTACAAACACGCGCTGATCGACAAAAAAGCCCTCGAAAACTGTGATTATATTGTTCATCTTGCCGGTGCGGGAATAGCCGATTCCAGATGGACATCTGAACGAAAGCGAGAGATTCTCGAAAGCCGCATAAAAACGACCTCACTCATTTACAAGGCACTCTCAACAGTTGACCACAAGGTTAAAGCCATCATTTCAGCATCTGCCGTAGGGTATTACGGACAAATCAATTCAGATCACATTTATGTTGAAGATGATCCTCCAGGGGAAGATTTTGTTGCTCAGGTTTGTCAAAAATGGGAAGAGGAAAGCAGAAAGTTTGAGAATCTCGGTATTCGAACGGTTCAATTTAGAATCGGTATTGTTCTTATGAAAAAAGGCGGTGCCCTGGAGAAAATGGCGCTACCCTTTAACTATAATGTTGGTGCAGTACTGGCCTCCGGAAAACAAATTATTCCTTGGATACATGTAGTAGACCTCTTGCGAATGATTTTGCTGGGAATTCAATCTTCGGAAATGAAAGGCCCCTATAATGCCTGTTCACCTCATCCCGTCAGCAACAGTGCTTTTTCTAAATTACTTGCAAAAACCCTTAATAAACCCATATTGTTGCCGAACATTCCAGAATTTGTCTTAAAAACAATTTTAGGTAAGCGTGCAGTACTATTAACAGCCGGAAGTAGGGTTTCTTCACAAAAAATTATCAACAGCGGATTCAAGTTTAATCATCCCGAACTTGAGCCCTGTTTGAGAGATATATTGACCTGAATGAGCCATTCGACCGTTTAGAAATCATCAATATTTAAAGATGATTTTAACATATCCACACTTTTTATAACGGTAAAATTGAGAATTTGCATTTCTTCTTTGGTTTAACACTTTTCTTTGATTTTTATCTATGGATTTCGCTATTTTTGTGAAAATTTACTAATTATGGCGTACGAAAAACAGGGGGTTTATTTACCTGAATTTGAACATGACAATTGCGGAGCAGGTTTTATCTGCAGTCTGAATGGTGAAAAGACGAACAGCATTATACATGATGCACTTGAAATACTTATAAAATTAGAACACAGAGGAGCTGTAAGCGCCGATGGAAAAACAGGTGACGGAGCAGGTATCTTAATTGATATCCCCCATAAGTTCTTTCAAAAAAACTGTGATTTTGAACTTCCCGAGCAAGGAGAATATGCCGTGGGAATGATCTTCTTGCCAAAAGGAGTTAACCAACATCGATACTGTATTGAAGTTTTAGAATCGGAAATCAGGAATCAAGGACTTGAAGTGCTGGGCTGGAGACAGGTTCCGGTAAACCCCGAGCATCTGGGTCAGATTGCCGAAAGAACAGAGCCCTACATTAAGCAGATATTTGTTGGAAAAAACGGAAAGGATCTATCCAAATTGGAATTCAATGCAAAAGTTTATGCTGCCCGAAAAATAGCAGAACACAATATCTATGATTCAAAGCTAAAACATGCGAAACAATTTTATATTCCAAGTTTTTCAAACACTACGCTCATCTATAAGGGTCTGTTGATCCCTGAAGATATTAGAAATTACTATTCTGATCTTTCCGATCCTGATCTGGTGACAAGGCTTGCCCTCGTGCATCAAAGATTTTCAACAAACACGGCTCCTTCATGGGATCTGGCACAACCTTTCAGGTTTATGTGTCACAACGGCGAGATCAATACCCTCAGAGGTAATGTGAGCAGAATGAAGGCCAGACAGGAATTAATGAAAAGTGATCTGTTTGGAGAAGAAATTAAAGAGCTCTACCCGATTATTCTGGAGAAAAAATCGGATTCCGCATCCATGGATATGGTGGTCGAAATGTTGCTGATGACAGGACGTTCCCTTCCTGAAGTTATGATGATGATGGTTCCTGAAGCCTGGGAAAAAGACAGTACCATGCCCGATGACAAAAAAGCATTTTACGAATACAATTCATGTATCATGGAGCCATGGGATGGCCCGGCTTCGGTACCCTTTACGGACGGAAATTACATTGGGGCCCTTTTGGATCGAAATGGATTAAGACCCTCGAGATTTACCGTGACCAAAAGCGGTTATGTTATCATGTCCTCTGAAATCGGGGTACTTGACATTAAACCTGAAGATGTAGTTCGCCACGGAAGGCTTGAGCCTGGTAAGATGTTCCTGGTCGATATGAATGAAGGACGTATTATTGAAGATGAAGAAGTTAAAAATGAAGTTACGAAAAGGCATCCTTACCGTAAATGGCTCAATGAGAATTTGTTGCCCTTAGCCAATATTCCCTATACCGGAAATAAGTGTCCTGTAGAACTCACACCGTACAAAACAAGGCAACGAATGTTCGGTTATACACTCGAAGATATTGATACCATTATCGCTCCAATGAGTAAAACAGGTAAAGAGGCTATTGGTTCGATGGGAACGGATACCCCTTTGGCTATTCTCTCGGAAAGACATCAGTTGCTTTATAACTATTTTAAACAACTATTCGCTCAGGTTACGAACCCGCCTCTTGATGGTATACGAGAAGAAATCATTACAGATATAAGTCTGGCGATTGGAGAAGACAGAAATATCTTCAATGTTGCTCCGGATCATTGTAAAAAATTAAAAATTCAGAATCCGGTTATCTCAAACGATGACCTGGATAAAATAAAGAACATCGACCATCCCGATTACAAGGCAATGGAAATTCCAATGCTTTACGATATCAAAAGAGGATTGAATGCACTGGAAAAAGCCTTGGATCATATTGTTGATACAGCCTCAAAAGCAGTAGATGAAGGATACAATATCATGATTCTTACCGACCGAGGCGCTAATAAGGCGGATGGCCCAATTCCAGCATTACTCGCCTGTTCCTATTTGCATCATTCCTTGAACAATGCAATGAAGAGATCAAAATTCGGGATCATCATTGAATCTGCGGAACCCAGAGAACCACATCATTTTGCCACCCTGTTTGGATATGGAGCGAGTGCCATCAATCCTTATATGGTAAATGAAATTATCCGAGAAAAAGTAAATTCCGGAAGTATCTCCGGGATTGATGCTGAAGAAGCGGTACATAATTTCAATAAAGCTATCGGCAAAGGGATTCTTAAGATCATGAATAAAATTGGTATTTCCACTCTACATTCTTACAGGGCCTCTCAAATATTTGAAATACTAGGACTGAACAGCAAGTTTACAAATAAATATTTCCCAAATACAGCCTCTAGAATCGAGGGTATTGGATTGTATGAAATAGAAAGAGAGATTTCAAAGAGACATAAAAATGCCTTTTTTAACGACAAGATTGAAAATAACCTGAAACTCGATATTGGTGGAGATTACAGGTGGAGAAGACAAGGTGAGAAACACATGTTCAACCCAACCACAGTTTCCAAACTTCAGCAGGCAGTTCGTACGAATAATACTGATAGCTACAAACAGTATTCAGATATGATCAATGAGCAAAATGAGAATCTGATGACACTTCGTGGACTGTTTGAATTTCAAAACCTTGATCCTATCCCGATCGAGGAGGTAGAACCATGGACAGAGATCGTTAAACGATTCAAAACCGGTGCAATGTCTTACGGGTCCATAAGTAAGGAAGCTCATGAAAATCTTGCCATTGCCATGAATCGTATTGGTGGTAAAAGTAATTCAGGAGAAGGTGGTGAGGACCTTAACAGGTTTAGAAAAGATCTTAATGGTGACAGCCGAAACAGTGCCATCAAGCAGGTGGCATCGGGTCGATTTGGGGTCTCAAGTAATTACCTGACAAATGCTGAGGAAATACAGATTAAAATGGCCCAGGGAGCAAAACCTGGTGAAGGAGGGCAGCTTCCGGGAGAAAAAGTATTCCCGTGGATCGCCGAAGTCAGAAATTCTACACCTTATGTAGGGCTGATCTCACCTCCGCCCCATCACGATATCTATTCTATTGAGGACCTCTCTCAGCTCATATTTGACCTGAAGAATGCCAACAGGGAAGCTCGAATCAACGTAAAGCTTGTTTCTGAAGTTGGTGTGGGAACAAT
>CP070731.1:2466641-2485075 GCA_020347545.1 Flavobacteriaceae bacterium
ATTTATATATTTTTTCATGATATATGTCTATTTATTAATTAATAACCTTCGTTTTGTTGCAGGCCAGGATTCGCGATGATATCAGCTGAAGGAATAGGATATACATCTCTCCATTTTTCAGTGGTTTTTCCTTCCATGATACCACCTTTCCAAGGCCAAACTCCATTTTCAGTAAACTGATTAAAACGAACAAGGTCAGTTCTTCTGTGTCCTTCCCAGTGCAATTCCCTGGATCTTTCATCAAGAATAAATTCAAGTGTCAGATCTGTGGCTTCTATGTTTCCTGCTGTACTACCATAGGATCTTTCTCTAAGCATATTGACATATGCTGCGGCTTCAGAAGCACTACCTCCACCACCTCTTAAAAAGGCTTCGGCATACATCAAATAGGCATCTGCCAATCGGAACATTGGAAAATCAATATCAACAAAATCACCGGAACCATCTGATCCCTGGTTTCCGTTCACATCAATATTTTTAAATTTCTCAACGGCATAACCATTTGAAAAATTAAATGGATCTTCAATTTCCAAAGTCTGATCTTCAGTGAAGAAGTTGGCTCTGCTGTCTCCTGTTTCCGTAATCGTATAGGTATTATTTGTTTTGTCCAAGGTGATGTAATAAGCTCCATCCTTGGCAATGGCAATATTTGCACCGTCTACTTCCAGAGTGCCATCAGCACCATTGTCACCTAAATTACCTGGCCAGTCATTGTCAATTCTGAATTTTATTTCCCCGGCAACCAGCTGTGCGTAAATGGCATACTGATCTGTAGCAGATTCATGCATGACCATATCAGGTGGGCCCCAACCATTCGGTGTAGCACTTCCTACCAGACCCCATCTTGAGGCAGGTCCTATGGCCTCATTCAGGGCATCAGTATCCAAATCTCCAAATTGGAACACGAAGTTCTTCGTAGTTCTGATACCACCCCAACCTCCGTTGATTCCGAAATCGGCTGCATTCATTTTTCCTCCAACAGGAGCATGTGTAAGGAACGTAGTTCCACCATAACCTGTTGTATTTATTCCGTCAAATCGGATTGGGAAGATGATTTCATTCTGAGAACCATTGATGTCGTTGTCCGCAAGGAACAATTCTGTATAGGTGTCATGCAAGGTGTACCCGGCATTAATTACCTTAGTGATATTCGCCATTGCTTCTGAAGCTCTTGGAGTATTTGTATAAACTTCAGAATTCAAATACAATTTTGCCAAAAGCATCCAAACGGTTGCCTGATCCGCTCTTCCGTATTCATTTTGACGAGCTCCAACCATTGATGGTTCAATCTCATTCAATTCTGATATTAACCAGTCAAAAACAAACTCTCTGCTTTTTTGTTCAGGGAAGAAGTTTCCTACCGGGTCCTCTTCAGTTACAAAGGGAATATTTCCATAAAAATCAATTGCGTGCCAGTAACTCAATGCTCTCATAAATCGAGCCTCTGCCCTGTAGGTCTGGATCTCCCCTTTTAAGGTTCCGTCTACACCTCTTTCATCCAATTTTTCATCTGTAGTTTCTCTTAAAAACTGGTTGGCAATTCCAATCTGGAAATAAATCCTGTCATACATTGCACGAATAAACTCATTGGAAGAAGTCCAAACATGGTTATGAAGATCATGAATAGTCCCGTCATTCCATGCAATAATTGCTTCATCCGTATTCAACTCCTGATGCTTCCAGAACTGTCTTAAATAGTTTGAAAATCCTTCGTCAATTCCTTGAATATCCGGATTACCGGCTGGACCTTCTTGCCCACTTACAGCAATACCAGCATAAACTCTTGCAAGAAACTCTGTATAAGCTTCGGGATCAGCAAAAGCCTGACCCTCGGTAAGTTCAGTTACAGGTTGTTTGTCTAAATCACTTTCACAGGATACAAATCCAAATGCAAGCACTAAAGCGACAATACCTACTTTTAATTTTAAATTATTAAATATTTTCATCATCAATGCTTTTAAAAGTTAATGTTAAATCCAAGTAAGAATGTTTGAGGTCTTGGATAAAAATTATTGTCAATTCCTCCACTGATTTCAGGATCCAAACCGTCGTAATCAGTAATGGTAAATACATTCTGTACAGTTGTATATAATCTCAATCCAACTTCTCCTTCTTTAAGGTCATCAAAGGTATATCCTAAAGAAAGGTTATCCATTTTCAAGAATGATGCATCCTGAATATAATAATCAGACCAGAACTGCTGGGTTTTAAAATCCGTTGCCAGATAGTCCGAATGAACATTCCTTAAAGTTCCTAATTCATATAAAGCTCCCTCATAACCCCTTGAAGAGGCAACGTTATTGTAGGCATAATTTCCAAGGGTGGCTCTTAGCGTAAATGATAAGTCAAAATTATGGAAATTCATATAAGATGAGAAACCAAAAAGATAATCAGGATTAGGGTTCTTATAGATTCTCTTATCACTGTCATTAATAACCCCATCTCTTGCATCTGCGATACCGTCATCATTCGTATCAACAGTCAGCTGGTCTACATAAACTCCTTCCAGCGGGTTTCCGCTTTCATCATAAACCTGTTCAAAAACCAAATATGAGAATTGAGGATGCCCTACTTTATGAGTTTGAATGGTATTACCAACACCACCGCTGATACCACCTTGAGCAATACCAGGTGATAAAGGATCATCAACATTGTTCAGTTTCTTGATCTCATTACTTAACCAGGTAGCATTAAAGTTAACATTCCATGTAAAGTTCTCTTTCTGGAAAATATCCGCATTCAAGGTAAATTCAACCCCCTGACTTGACAAATCACCAATATTTGTATACAAATCATTGGTAAGGTTTGATCCGGCCGGTGGAGCAATGTTACTCAAGATATCCGATGACTCTCTTTTAAAGTACTCTATCGAACCTGTGATTACATCGTTCATAAAACCGTAATCCAAACCAATGTTGTAGGTATCAGATTCCTCCCATTTGATGTTCTTGTCATATCCCTCAGGACGCAAAGTATAATGGTAACTGCCTCCAAATGGATATCTGACACCGTTGTCTCCCGGAGTGTAAATTGGTAAATAACCAAAATCTCTGTCGATCTCCTGCTGTCCTGTTTGTCCAAAACCAAGACGTAATTTCAAAGTTGACACAGTTTCAGAATCCTGAAGGAATGCCTCTTCTGAAATATTCCATGCAAGGGCACCAGAGAAGAAGTTCGCCCATCTGTTTTCAGGGGCAAATCTTGAGGACCCATCACGACGATACGTAAATGTTACCAAATACTTTTCGTTAAATGTATAATTGAGACGAGCAAAATAGGATTCCAATGCATTCAAAGAAACAATTCTTGGACGTCCTGTCACATTTCCTAATCCTGTTGTCGTAACGTTTGAGTTCTCACGATAAAAATCCTGGAAAGAATGTCCCAGCATCACATCAACTTTGTGCTTGTCTGCAAAGGTGTTAAGATAATTCAAGTAAACATCCGCAAGGGTGTTTCTTTTCATTTCAGAATAATCTCTAACTGATCCCAGGGAGTTATATCCACTGGCAGATTCCGCAGGAACAATGAACTGTCCCTGAACTTCTGAATAATCAAAACCGAGGTTCAATACCACACTAAGGCCTTCTAAGAAGTTGAATTTATAATCAAACTTCGCATTTCCCAGATATCTTTGGGTATTTGCGCTATCATAATTCTGCATCAACTGACCAACAGGGTTTCTTGGAGCAAGGTTGTTAGGACTTCCGTCATTATCCAGCCATTCCCAGTACCCGCCATATTCTGGCACTCCACTGTAAATTGGTTTTGTTGGATCAAAACTCACTGAATTTCCAATGGCTCCCTGGTCTGCAAATTTATCCTGAACCCAGGACCCTCGAAGATTGAAATCCATCTTAAGTGAATTATCAAACAAATTCTGTCTGAAATTCATGGCAATACTTGGTCTTGTGAATTTGCCTGTTTTTAAAATTCCTTCCTGGTACATATATCCAACTGCAACTCGATAAGAACTGTTATCAAACCCTTCTGAAATCGTAATGTTGTTATCGGTTCCAAAAGCCGTCTGATAGATATTATCCTGCCAGTTCGTACTTTCGTTTGTAACCAAAGCAGAGGCATCTGGGTTCTCAAGAGAATTGATCGCTTTTCTGAATTGGCTTGGTTTTAACACATCTACAGTGTTCGATTTTACTCCGGCAGATACATAACTTCCAATCTCAACTCTAAAGTCTGAATTCATTCTTCCGGACTTCGTTGTGATGATGATAACCCCGTTTGTCGCTCTCGATCCATAGATCGCAGTTGCTGAGGCATCTTTCAAAATGTTAAAACTTTCGATATCATTGGGGTTAATCGAATTTAATGCAGGGCCTTTCTGGTCAATCGGCACCCCGTCAATTACATAAAGCGGGCTGTTATTGCTCAAAGATGAAATACCACCCCTGATCTTAACGTCTCCAGTTTCACCTGGTCTACCACTAGGAGGTGTAACATTCACACCTGCTGTCTTACCCGTGATCAATTGTTCAGGTGAAGCGATAACCCCAACATTAAACTCTTTTTCGCTTACTTTTTCAACCGCACCGGTTGCATCTTTCTTGGTTGTTTGTCCATAACCGATCAATACAACTTCATCTAAACTCTCTGCTGATTCCATCAAAACAACCTGCATGTTATCTGTGGCAGGTAATTCTGCATTGGAATATCCAACATAAGAGAATACTAAAATCGCGTTTTCCTCAACCTCGAGTTCAAAATTCCCGTCGAAGTCTGTGGCTGTTCCCCGAGTTGTACCTTGTATCATAACAGATACTCCCGGCAGGTCAATTCCTTGGTCATCTTTTACATTACCTTTAATAAGTTCCTGAGCGGAAATCATCATTGGCAATAAAAATAAAATTGCAAAGATTAATTGTCTAATTTTTTTCATAAAAATGAATTTAGTTATTAAGCACTATGATTTGTAATTAAACTTGCTGTTATTTAATATCTCACGCCACGAATTTAATTCGTTAACAGCGATTTAACACAAAATTAATACATTAAAAAATTTGCGAAAACGTTTTCGTGTTAATAAGTTTTCTTACGAAAACGTTAGAGTGAATTTTCGGACAGTCTCCAAGTCGTTAATAAATTCTAAATAATCGGGGAAAATTTTCACAAATTCTTAAAATAAGGTAATCAAATTAGCTAATTGGCATCGAGGGAGTTAAAAGATTTTTTTCACCGATTAAAATTTCCTATTTTTATCAACAAGTATTAATGTTAATTCGGACTATTTAATTGAGTTCATTTGCATTGGTTTAACAAGGATTTTAAAGATGTTGTCATCTTGTAGATTTTGCCTTCTTCAAGGTTTTAATAAAGTATGAAACAAAAAATTACATTAAAAAAAATAGCCAAAGAATTTGGCGTTTCCATATCAACGGTTTCCAAGGCACTTAAAGACAGCCATGAGATAAGCTCTGAGGTTAAGGAAAAAATTCAGGCATTCGCCAAATATTACCATTACAAACCAAATAGTCTTGCTCTTAATCTTCGAAACCAGAAAACCAAAACAATAGGTGTTATTATTCCTGAAATCGTGCATCATTTCTTTACCAAAGTAATTACCGGGATTGAAAAGCTGGCGAATGAAAAAGGTTACAATGTGATGATTTGTCTTTCAAATGAGTCCTATGAAAAGGAAGTGCTCAACCTAGATATGCTTGCGAATGGTGTAGTTGACGGAATCATTGCTTCTGTTGCAAAGGAAACCGAGTCAAAGGAAGACTACAGGCATTTTACCGAATTGATCAATAATGGAATTCCTCTTGTCATGTTTGACAGGGTAGTTGACGAAATCGAGTGCAATAAGGTCATTGCTGATGATAAGGGAGGCGCATTTCTCGCAACCGAACAGTTAATTAAAAACGGATGTAGCAATATAGCCCTTGTCACCACTCCCGATTATGTTACCGTTGGCCTTGAAAGAAAGGAAGGTTACCTGAAAGCTCTTAAAGAATTTCAGATTCCCGAAAATATCGAGCTTATAGTAACTATCGATGATCAAAAATCAATAGAAGATCAGCTATCATTCTTATTTCGAGGAAATAATATTCCGGATGGTATTTTTGCCGTCAATGAAATTTATGCGGCTACCGTGATGAAGGTGGCAAGAAAATTCGGGTATTCAGTTCCCGAAGATGTGGAAGTAATTGGTTTCACTGATGGCCTTATTTCCGAATTTACCTCTCCTTCTTTAACCACCGTTGCACAACATGGAAGATCGATGGGGCAAAAAGCCTTAGAATTACTTCTTGATGAAATTGATTCTCAAGAAGCTCATTATCAGTATAAAACAAACTTAATTCAGACTGATCTTAAAATTAGAAACTCAACAAAAAAGGTTCAGCTTCAGAATTAAGAAATAAATTTTATATATTTGACCCTTATTAGTAAATATTTCACAACTTGCTAATTATTTAATACTTCACAATTGGGTTTGGCCTGTGCCAAATCTGAAAACAATTTATTTAGTGACATTTTGACCCTGAAATGGATAAACTCCTTTAGGAAAGTCTCCTTTGTGGGCGTTTTGCGAAATGCATTTAAATAAATTTCACATTAAATCTAAATCGATTATGGAAAAAAGACGTCTTAGTTTTTGGGAGATCTGGAACCTTAGTTTCGGGTTTCTTGGAATTCAAATGGGTTTCGCCCTTCAAAATGCAAATGCTTCGAGGGTATTACAAATATTCGGGGCTGATGTACATGAACTCTCATGGTTTTGGATTGTGGCCCCGTTAACAGGATTAATTGTTCAACCCATAATCGGTTATTACAGTGATCGTACATGGACAAAATTAGGAAGAAGAAGGCCCTTTTTTCTTACGGGTGCTTTATTGGCATCTATAGGATTGATCCTAATGCCAAATGCTGATATGTTTACTGCATTTATGCCAGCGCTTTGGGTTGGGGCAGGGATGTTGATGATTATGGATGCATCTTTTAACGTGGCGATGGAACCCTTCAGAGCCTTGGTGGCCGATGTTTTACCGAGTGATCAAAGAACCCTGGGTTTCAGTGTTCAGACGGTACTTATTGGAATTGGTGCTGTATTAGGATCTTGGTTGCCTTATGTGTTGACAAACTGGATTGGTATTTCAAATACGGCAGAACCTGGTAAGGTTCCTCTGAGTTTGATGCTGTCATTTATTATTGGTGCAGCAGTACTTGTGACGAGTATTTTAATTACGGTAATAACCACTAAAGAATATTCTCCTGAAGAAATGGCCCTTATCAACGGGGCCGAGGAAGAGGAAGAGGAGGTGGAAGAATCAAGTCTGCTCAATATCTTTACAGATTTTAAAAATATGCCTTTAACCATGAGACAGTTGAGCTGGGTTCAATTCTTTTCCTGGTTCGGTTTATTTGGTATGTGGGTGTTTTCAACTCCTGCAATTGCACATCATATTTACGGTCTTCCACTTGAAGATTCCCACAGTAACGATTATCAGAATGCCGGTGACTGGGTAGGGATTCTTTTTGGTGTTTATAATTTGGTTTCTGCAATCTATGCCTTTTTCTTACCTGCTATTGCTAAAAAAGTAGGTAGAAAAAGAACCCATGCCGTGTCATTGATAATTGGCGGATTGGGCTTAATATCAATTTATTTTGCTCCTGACAAAAACTGGTTGATACTTTCCATGATCGCCATTGGAGTATCCTGGGCAAGTATACTGGCCATGCCTTACGCAATTTTAGCTGGATCCATTCCCCCTAAAAAAATGGGAGTTTACATGGGCATATTCAACTTTTTTATAGTGATTCCTCAAATCATAAATGCTCTGATTGGAGGCCCCATAGTAAAATATATTTATGGCGGGAATCCTATTTATGCCCTGATAATAAGTGGTGTTTCTTTTCTCATTGCCGCTGCGCTGGTCTCAAAAGTAAAAGATGTAGATGATCGTGTTTCACTATAAACAGAATAACTGGAATGAGTAGTAAGGCTTTTATATTTGATCTGGATGGTGTAATAGTAGATACGGCAAAGTATCACTATTTAGCCTGGCGTGAACTGGCAAATCAATTAGGCTTTGATTTTAGCCATGAACAAAACGAACTTCTTAAAGGTGTGAGCCGAGTTCGTTCCTTGGAAATTCTCCTTGACATTGGAAATGTAAGCCTGGAGGCTGAAGAAAAAGAAAAATTCCTTCATGAAAAAAATGAACAATACCTGAAATACATTTCCAAGATGGACCATTCTGAAATCTTGCCAGGTATTGATGATGTATTGCATTATTTAAAACTAAACAAGATTCCTTTTGCCTTGGGATCTGCAAGCAAAAATGCCAGACTTATTCTCGAGACCCTGAATCTTCTGGATCTCTTTGATGCAATTGTTGACGGAAATGATGTCAGCACAGCCAAACCTGATCCTGAAGTATTTCTGATAGGGGCTGATAAGCTGGGAGTAAAAGCCGAAGACTGTATAGTAGTTGAGGACGCCAAAGCGGGTATTGAAGCAGCTAGAAGGGCCGGAATGACCAGCATTGGGATCGGTGATCCTGGGGTGCTGGAAAAGGCTGATTACAATTTGAAGAATACAAATGAATTAACTCTTGATTTCGTTCAGAAATTAATCGATTAAATAAAATACTATGAATTTAGATTATATAAAACCGGATGACTGGAAAATAATTGAAGAAGGGTTCAACAAGGAACATGTTACGGCTTCTGAAAGTATCTTTAGCATTGGCAATGGCGCCATGGGACAACGTGCCAATTTTGAGGAATACTACAGCGGTGACACTTTTCAGGGAAGTTATATAGGAGGAATTTATTATCCCGACAAAACCCGGGTTGGGTGGTGGAAAAACGGATATCCTGAATATTTTGCCAAGGTACTGAATGCGCCCAACTGGATTGGTATCGGAGTTAATGTCAATGGTAAAACCTTGGATCTAAATACTTGTAAGGTTATTGATTTTTCCCGTGAACTCGACATGAGAAATGGTGTATTGACAAGGTCATTCATTGCTGAATTCGACGACGGGGATATGGTTAAGATCGTTTCCACAAGGTTTCTCAGCATGGATCTGCAGGAAGTTGGAGTGATAAAATACAGTGTTACTCCGATCAACTTTCAGGGAACTATTCAATTTGATCCTTATCTGGATGCAGGTATCATGAATGAAGATAGCAATTACGATGAATTCTTCTGGGAGATACTTGATAAAAAACAAGAAGATAATGAAGCTTTTATCATCTCGAAAACCTTGAAAACTGGCTTTCAGGTTTGTACCGGAATGAAGATCGAGCTAATTCTTAACGATTATGTTATTGATGTTGAAAAAGAGTCTTCTTCTACCGACAAAAGTATAAGCTACGCTTATAAAACTCTGGTAAACAGCGGAGACACCTTTTCTATTGTAAAGTATGGAGGATACACTCAATCAATGAATCATCCGAATTCTGAACTTTACAATGTCTCTAAAAACAAATTGTCTTTTGCAGCCGAAATTGGTTTTGATCAGCTTTTGGAAAAACAGCAAAGGGCCTGGGATAAAATATGGGATACGGCTGACATCACCATCACTGGCGACATCAAGGCGCAACAAGCTATCCGCTTCAATATTTTCCAGCTAAATCAAACCTATTCAGGGGATGATTCGAGGCTGAATATAGGTCCAAAAGGATTTACGGGTGAAAAGTATGGAGGAAGTACCTATTGGGATACTGAAGCCTATTGCATACCCTTTTACATGAGTACCAAAGATAAGGATGTAGCCAGAAACCTGCTGCTCTACAGATATAACCAATTGGACAAAGCCATTGAAAATGCCGAAAAATTAGGATTTACAAATGGTGCCGCTTTGTATCCAATGGTGACTATGAATGGTGAAGAATGTCATAATGAATGGGAAATTACTTTTGAGGAAATCCACCGTAACGGGGCTATGGTGTATGCCATTTACAATTATGTGAATTACAGTGGAGATTATGAATATGTAGTGACTCACGGGATGGAAGTAATTTTGGCCATTGCAAGGTTCTGGGCCCAAAGAGCTACCTTCTCCAACGATAAAGATCAGTACGTGATTCTGGGCGTTACAGGACCCAATGAATATGAAAACAATGTCAACAATAACTGGTATACGAATTATCTTGCCAAATGGTGCCTTGAATATGCGCTTGAAAACCTGGAGGAGATAAAAGATAAATATCCAGAAGATTATGTCCGCATTATTGAAAAAGTAGGTCTTGACGAAACAGAAATAGCCAACTGGACTGAAGTTTCTGATCGAATGTATTTCCCATACAGTAATAAATATGATGTTTTTCTTCAGCAGGATGGATTCCTCGATAAAGAACTTATTCCGACAGATCAGTTATCAAAGGCTGACAGACCAATCAATCAAAACTGGTCCTGGGACAGAATATTGAGGTCGCCTTATATTAAACAGGCCGATGTACTTCAAGGATTTTATTTCTTCGAAAACCTATTTGACCAGGAAACTTTGGAAAAACATTTTGATTTTTACGAACCCCTGACAGTTCACGAATCTTCCTTGT
Source organism: Flavobacteriaceae bacterium (assembly GCA_020347545.1). Taxonomy (GTDB): domain Bacteria; phylum Bacteroidota; class Bacteroidia; order Flavobacteriales; family Flavobacteriaceae; genus Lutimonas. The sequence goes on from CP070731.1 coordinate 2,477,166, forward strand.
CTCCATGTGTGCATTCTATACTGGCAGCTAAAATTGGAAGAATTGAAAAGGCTTATGAAATGTACTTGAGAACCTCAAGGCTGGACCTTGATGACTACAATCATGAGGTTCATGAAGGCCTGCATATCACCTCGATGGCAGGAACCTGGCTGTCCATCGTTCAAGGTTTCGGAGGAATGCGAAACTTTAATGATCAATTGTCATTTGACCCTGTTATTCCGAAAAACTGGAAATCGTATTCATTTAAAATCAAATACAGAGATCATACGATCAAGGTTTTCAAAAACCACGAGGGCTGTAAATTTTACAACGAGTCCGATACTCCTGTAAACATCATGGTTTCCGGGAAAGAGGTTACCATATTTAACCAGGATCTGGTCATTCTTTAAACCTAAATTCAATACTTATGAAACGTCTTGCATTTTTCTTTTTTACCCTGATTAGTTTAAGTGTCTTTGGTCAGATAGAAAGAGTTGAACCTCCAAACTGGTGGATCGGTTTTAAAAACAATGAGCTTCAATTATTGGTTAAAGGGGAAAACATCTCTGATTATGCTCCAAAAATTGAATATGCAGGAATAAACATTGAGAATATTCATAAGGCAAAAAGCCCGAATTACCTTTTTCTCGATCTAAAAATTTCTCCGGAAACCTCACCTGGAACCATGCAAATAATTTTTGAGCGCAAAGGAAAGAAAAAACTCAAGTATCAATACGAATTAAAGAAACGAACACGGCCTTCAGAAGAATTTGTAGGATTTGACAGTTCGGATGTCATTTATTTAATTACCCCCGATCGATTTGCTAATGCCCTGCCCGAAAATGACATTGTTGAGGGCTTAAAAGAGGCGGCAATAGACAGGAACAGTGACTATTCCAGGCATGGTGGTGATATAAAAGGAATTTCCGAGCATCTAGATTATATCGATGAGATGGGGTTCACTGCTATCTGGTCTTGCCCTGTGCTGACCAATGATATGCCTAATACCTCTTATCACGGTTATGCCATTACGGATCTTTATGAAGTTGATCCCAGATTCGGAACCCTGGAAGAATATATTGAATTATCTCAAAAGGCAAAAGCAAGGGGAATTAAGATAATTATGGATCAGGTGGCGAATCATTGTGGTATAGAACACTGGTGGATAAAAGATTTGCCTTTTGAAGATTGGTTGAATTATCAAGCTGAATATGAAGCTGGTGAAAAAACAACTTATTCCAATCATAAAAGAACGACGAATCAGGATATCTATGCTTCTAAAATTGATGCAATAGGAATGACAAATGGCTGGTTTACCGATAGTATGCCGGATTTGAATCAGAACAATCCATTCATGGCCACTTATCTTATTCAAAATTCAATTTGGTGGATCGAAACTGCTCAGCTGGGTGGCATAAGACAAGATACCTATCCATATCCGGATAAAATTTTTATGTCTGACTGGGCCGGGGCCATCATGGAGGAGTACCCCAATTTTAGCATCGTGGGTGAAGAATGGAGTTATAATCCGCTTCTGGTGGCCTACTGGCAACAAGGTGCTCAGAATCACGACGGATACGACTCTAATCTGACCTCATCCATGGATTTCCCCATGCAAAAAACGATTTCAGATGCACTGAAAGAAAAAGAACAGTGGAATTCAGGATTGATCAAAATCTATGAAGGACTGGCTAATGATTTTCATTATCCGCACCCGGAGGAAATTATGATCTTTCCTGACAACCATGATATGGACAGGATTCACACACAACTCAATGAGGATCCTGTACTTACCAAAATGGCTATGGCCTATCTTTTAACCTTGCCAAGGATTCCCCAAATCTATTACGGAACTGAGATACTGATGCAGAACACGGCCAAACCAGGAGATCACGGACTTATCAGGACTGATTTTCCGGGAGGTTGGGAAGGAGATGAAGTAAATGCTTTTACCGGTGAGGGTCTTAATGCAGACCAAAAGGAGATGCAGGCCTATTTAAAGACATTATTGCAGTTTAGAAAAAACTCGGAAACTATACACAAAGGTAAAACAGTACACTTTGCTCCGCGGGACGGAATCTATATCATGTTCAGAGTCTTAAACGAAGAAACTGTGGTATTGATACTTAATAAGAATGATGATCCGGTTGAATTGGATTTATCCCGATTCAAGGAAATGGTTCTCGACAACAGGGAAATGACCGATATCATCACAGGGGAGAATATGATTTGGAAGGATAAATTAGTCCTAAAGGAAAAAGGTGCAACGGTATTGACGACAAAATAGACCCATGTTCAAAATGAGTTGTCCATATCACTGTGTTTTTCTGTTTTTACTAATGACCTGTTCCAATTTGCTGTCGGGTCAGGTAACTTTTGTGATTGATGAAATTCCGGAAAACACCTCGGTAAATGACAAGATTTTTATATCCGGAAATTTTGAAGGATGGACAGGCGGACAAGACAAATACAAACTGAAACCCTTGGAAGGAAAGTATGTATTTACCTTCAATGAAATGGATGGAAAGTCCATAGAATATAAGTTTACAAGAGGTAGCTGGGCGACTGTGGAGGTGGACAATGAGGGGTTGCAAATAGAAAACAGGGCCTATTCATTTACACAAAAAAATGATACTGTAAACCTGAGCATTTCCCAATGGGATGACTTCATTACTGCGAAGAGCACTGCCTCAAAAAATGTCCATGTTCTTGCTGAGAACTATGATATGCTTCCTTTGAACAAAAAAAGAAGGGTTTGGATTTATCTTCCTCAGGGATATGAAACTAATCAAAAAAAGTATCCTGTTTTGTATATGCATGACGGGCAAAATTTGTTTGATCAGACCTTGTCCTTCAGTGGAGAATGGAAAGTAGATGAGACCCTGGACAAACTGAAAGATTCGATCGGCCCGGAGCTCATCGTAATAGCAATTGATAATGGAGGAGCTGAAAGAATTGATGAATACTCGGCATGGAACATTAAGAATTACACAACAAAGGCAGAAGGAGATCAATATATAAAATTCATTACCGAGAATTTTAAACCTTATGTAGACGAGAATTACCGTACGCTTAAGGAAGCTGAAAATACGGGTATAATGGGGAGTTCACTTGGAGGCTTGATTTCGTTTTATGCGGCAATCAAATATCCTGAGGTGTTTGGAAAAGCAGGGGTGTTTTCACCTTCTTTCCCATTGGTGGATGAGGAAATTGAAATTTCAGAGAGGAATCCTGAACTTCAAAAACTTAGAATCTATTTTATGTCCGGTGGCCTTGAAGGCCATAATATGGTGCAAGAAATGAAACTGATGTCTGAAAAAATGATACGTTCGGGCATACCAGATAGAAATATTCATACCCGGGTGAACCCGTATGGAGAACACAATGAAAAGCTTTGGAAAGAGGAATTTGAAAGTGCTGTTATCTGGTTATTTGCTAATAAAAATTGAAACAAAAATTATTAATATATGAACACAATATATAGGAATCTGTTGATTGTCTGTTTAATGACCCTGGTCTCTATCTCGGCATGCAAAAAAGAAAATCAAAACGCTGCTGAATCGACTCAAGAAGAGTCGAATAATGAAACACCTTTCTTTTGGGAAAACGCGAATTTATACTTCCTGCTTACTGACAGGTTCAACAATGCGGATCCTGATAATGATATGAACTTTGACAGGGATTTGCCTACAGCGCCAATGAGAGGATTTCAGGGTGGTGACATTAAAGGAATAACGGCAAAAATCAAGGAAGGCTATTTCTCTGATTTGGGAATTAATGCGATCTGGTTCACACCTGTGGTTGAGCAGATTCACGGAGGCACTGATGAAGGAACAGGATTTACTTACGGCTTTCACGGTTATTGGGCAAAAGACTGGACTGCCCTGGATCCAAATTTTGGAACCATGGAGGATCTTGAGGAACTTGTAAAAGTTGCCCATGAAAATAAGATTAGGATCGTAATGGATGCCGTGATCAATCACACAGGTCCTGTTACTGAAAAAGATCCTGTATGGCCTTCAGAATGGGTTAGAACCAGCCCAAAATGTGAATTCGATTCCTACGAAACGGCAGTGACCTGTACCCTGGTAGAAAACCTTCCTGACATTCTAACAGAGTCAAATGATCCGGTAGACCTTCCTGAGGCGCTCATAAACAAATGGAAAACAGAAGGCAGATATGAGCAGGAAATGGCAGAGCTTGATTCCTTTTTCGAGAGGACTGGTTACCCCAGGGCTCCCAGATTCTACATCATAAAATGGCTTTCTGATTTTGTTAGAGATTTTGGTATTGACGGGTTTAGAGCAGACACTGTAAGGCATATTGAAGAAGGGGTATGGGCAGAGTTCAAAAACGAATGTGATTCTGCCTTCCTGGACTGGAAAAACAATAATCCTGAATTGGTTTTGGATGACAACGATTTTTATATGGTGGGAGAGGTATACGGATATTACATTATTTCAACGGGAAAAAGCTTTGATTTCGGAGACGTTAAGGTAAATTACTACGACCATGGTTTTGACAGTATGATCAATTTTGAATTCAAGCAAAGTGCAGAAAAGGATTATGAAAGTATTTTTTCATCCTATAGCAATATGCTCAATAATGATACTTCGGGCTTTCAGGTACTCAACTATCTGACATCTCATGATGATTCCACTCCTTTTGATAAAGAAAGAGCTAAAACTTATGAATCAGCAACCAAATTGCTATTATCACCGGGAACGGCACAGATATATTACGGGGACGAATCTGCAAGAAACCTTATTATCGAGGGAACTCAAGGAGATGCTACTTTGAGATCTTTTATGAATTGGGAAGATATCGATTCAAATCCGGAAACCCAGTCTTTACTGGAACACTGGCAAAAATTAGGGAAATTCAGGATTGCACATCCATCTATTGGCGCTGGAAACCACAAGATGCTCAGTGAATCTCCTTATGTTTTCCAAAGACAATTTAAAAAGGATGATTTTGAAGATGCCGTAGTAGTGGCGCTGGACCTTGCAGGGGGAGAACAAATCATACCAGTTGGCAATAGTTTTTCTGATGGAGCAACTCTGTTTGATGCCTATTCCGGGAATAAAGTTGTGGTTAAAAATGGCACAGTTGAAATAAACAGTCCTCACTCAATCGTTTTATTGGAAGAAGTTAGATAAAGTTTATCATGAAAAAGCCAGCTATTCTTTTTATTATTTCATTATTCGGCTTATTTTTCGGCTGTTCAAAAAATAATGATCAAAAATCTCCTGAAATGAAGGATGACAAACATAAAAAAGTAATCTATCAGGTTTTTACTCGCCTTTTTGGGAATGATAACAGTACCAATAAGCCCTGGGGTACCATTGAGGAAAACGGTGTAGGAAAATTTAATGACTTCAATGACAAAGCCCTAAAGGGGATACGGGACCTTGGGGTTACTCATATATGGTATACAGGGGTATTACATCATGCCATGGTTACAGACTACACTGCATACGGAATCTCAAATGACGATCCGGATGTAGTAAAAGGGAGAGCCGGATCACCCTATGCAGTAAAAGATTATTACAGTGTGGATCCGGATCTTGCAGAAGATCCAGCCCGGCGGATGGAAGAATTTGAAGCGCTTATTGAGCGGACGCATAATCAGGGTATGAAGGTAATCATCGATATTGTTCCGAATCACATCGCCAGAAAATATGAAGGTTTGAATAACCCTGAGGCTGTAGTGGACTTCGGTGAAAATGACGACAATTCGGTTGCCTATAAAAGGGATAATAATTTCTACTATATCAATGGAGAATCATTTAAGGTTCCTGAATGGAGAGATAATTATCAGCCTCTGGGTGGGGAAGCACATCCTCTTTCTGATGGTAAATTTGTTGAAAATCCGGCAAAATGGACCGGGAATGGCTCCCGTTTAGCTCGGCCCGATCAAAATGACTGGTATGAAACTGTAAAAATAAATTACGGAATTGCTCCAGACGGAACCAAGGATTTTGACAGTCTTCCAGATGGCTATGATCGGAATGATTACAAAGCGCATTATGAATTCTGGCAGGACAAAAATGTTCCGGATTCCTGGATCAAATTCAGGGATATTGCATTATTCTGGCTTGATAAGGGAGTCGACGGGCTGAGATATGATATGGCTGAAATGGTTCCCGTTGAATTCTGGAGCTTTATGAATTCTTCCATTAAAATGAAATACCCGGATGCGCTGTTGCTGGCGGAAGTTTATAATCCAAGCCTGTATCGCGATTATATCCGTTTGGGAAAAATGGATTATTTGTACGATAAAGTTGGTTTTTATGATAGCATCAAACACATAGTGCAGGGCCATGGCTGGACGGATCATATTCCAAAGGTTCAGGAGGAAGTCCAGGATATTGAACATCAGATGCTACATTTTCTTGAAAATCATGATGAACAACGAATCGCTAGCCCGGATTTTGCAGGTTCTGCGGAAAAAGGGAAGCCCGCCATGGTAGTTTCCACAACCATCAGCACTTCTCCTACCCTCTTGTATTTTGCTCAGGAACTAGGAGAACCCGGAGCTGAAAATGCAGGTTTTGGATCTCCTACCCGTACCTCGATTTTTGATTATGTTGGTGTTCCATCTTTACAACGCTGGACAAATCATAAAAAATTTGACGGGGGACTACTAAGTCCTGAAGAAATTGAACTTCGATCATTTTATCAAAAACTACTGTCTTTCTCCATTCAAAGTGAGGCCCTTATGGGAGACTATAGAGAAATTCACTATTTCAATAAAGACCGTAACCCTTCATACGATCATCGAATCTTTTCTTTTGTGCGCTGGAGCGAGGATGAACATTTGGTCATCGTTTCTAATTTTGATGAAACCAATCATTATGAACTTGATTTGATCATCCCGGGGGATATTATAAAAGCCTGGGGGCTGAAAGAAGGAACCTATAAGATGAAAGATCAGCTTTCAGATAATTTATCTCCTGAATTAACCGTTGCTGAGGGAGAGGGGAAAATAAGAATTGATCTGGGTCCGTTTGATTCAAATATTTTCCAGATACAAAAAAATAAATAGGTTATTTCTTAAAAGATTTAACCTATTTATTCTTCATGAAGGGGGAAAAAATTTAAACTATTATCAGGTTTTACTGATGAGTAATTTTTGCTTGTGATGGATCATAATATCTTTGATCAAAGCAAATATCTTTTTCTTGACATATCTGAATTTCAAAGTATAATTGTCGTATTCTATTTTAATTTTATCATGCTCGCCCAACAATTTCGAAGTTCTTGATGCCTGTTTGTTTTCAATCATTAGGGCAATATTCTCGTCGTGTTCTTTTGTTTTCTCAACTAATTCTACTCCTAATTTTTCAACTTCTTTCAGTCTTCGAATCAACTTTCTTGTTGGCTCATACAGTTTCGATGAACTTAAGTCAAGAAAATGCGTACTTAACAAGTGTTCGAGGAACAGTTGTTCATCTTTCATGAATTCCATTTCGCTTAACCAATTGGCTGCTACCTCGTGCAATTGATACAATTCCTTTATACCGGATTCCATAATATTGAAAATTAAATTTTACAAAAACCTAAAATAGGGAGCCTAAACTCCCTATTTCAATGATCAATGAACCTCAATCATTTGTTTTGGAGTAGTTTCCACTACAGGAACTTTGTTCAAAACTAATTTCAAGATACCACGTTTGTAGGTCGCATCGATCTTTTCGTCTTCATTTACATTTTCTGGTAAAGTAAATGATCTGTAAAAAGAATTGTAGTTAAACTCTCGACGAGTGTAATCTTTTTTCTCTTTCTTTTTCTCTTCGCTATTTTCAGCTTCGATTTTTAACACACCGTTCTCAATACATACTTCAAAATCTTTTTTATTAAAACCTGGAGCTGCAATTTCGATATCATAGGAATCTTCAGTTTCTTTGATATTCATTGCCGGAATCCAT
>CP070731.1:2485175-2487958 GCA_020347545.1 Flavobacteriaceae bacterium
GTGAGGTTATTTCTTAGTTTATGGAATGTGAGCGCTATGGTAGCGATCACGTTCATTGATATGGCGGTCCAGATCCAGGGAACAAGCTTGGATTTACCGTGAAGTCCGAAATAGAGGTAATAGGCACTTTCACTGTGATGCGTAGGGGCATAAAATTCTTTAAATAATTCTGATATTAACATGATCAGATTGATCTGTGCAGCCACGGTAACCACCATGGCAATTTTTTTTATGGTTTTATCTTCAATTTTAAACTCTGTGTATTTTCTGATTATAGCCAAAGCTATAATAATGAGTGCCGGACCTGCAGCAAAGGCTGAAGCCAGGAATTTGGGTCCCAGAAGTGCGTTGTTCCAAAACGGACGAGCCTGTAAACCTTGGTAAAGAAACGCCGTAACGAGATGAATGGCGAAGGCCCAGAAAACTGAAATAAAGACACCCGGTATATATATTTTCGGGTTAGGAGTTTTACCTTGATACCTTTGGTAAAGAATATAGAAAGGAATGGATAAATTGATAAATAAGTATCCATTCAATACCAATACATCCCAGGTCAACATCGAATTGGGAAAATTGAAAACACCTATGAATGGAATAATGTGCCAAAGTCTGGCAGGGCCACCCATATCTGCTACCACGAACGCCAGGCACATGATCAGAGCAGCAACGGCCATACCCTCTCCAATCAGAACGGCTTGTTTAAAATCAAAATCCTCGAGTACATAAGTTGGGAGGACCAGCATAACTGCAGCGGCAGCTACCCCGACCAAAAACGTAAAATTAGATATGTATAATCCCCAGCTGACTCTGTCATTCATTCCCGTTACACTTAATCCCTGATCAAGTTGTAAAAAATAGCAAAACATACCTAAAAGCATCAATGCGGTTAGTAAGGCCATCCAGATATGATAATATATGCCTCCATGGGTTACATATACGATACTGTCTTTGACTAATTTTTTTAATACTTTCATTTTTTCTAATTACTGAGATTAATCCATAAAATACCAGAACTTTGGCTCTGTGCCGAGGTCTTCTTTAAGTCTGAATACTTTTTTATTTGCAAGCACCCATCTTATTTCACTATCAGGATCCAATAGATTTCCAAATATCCTGGCTCCGGTTGGGCAGGCATCAACACATGCCGGGTTCTTTCCGTTTCTACTCCTTTGAATACAGAAAGTACATTTTTCCATGACTCCTTTCTTTCTCAGTCTATTACCCAGATAATGCTGATTTTTATTGACTTCTTCCTCCGGTACCTGAGGGGTACTCCAATTAAACCTTCTACCGTCATAAGGGCAGGCTGCCATGCAATAGCGACATCCTATGCACCAGTCATAATCAATGACAACAAGGCCGTCTTCTTCGCGCCAGGTAGCTTCAACCGGGCATACTTCAATACAAGGAGGATTATCACAGTGATAGCACTGTGTACCAAGATAAAAATGACCTTCAGCAGGAACTTCGTGGTAATAGGTATCATCGGCTTCTCCAAAATCCAGCCCTTTTCCGTCCTTCATTTCATGGATTCTGATGTACTGCATCTCAGAGTCACGGTCTTGGTTGTTTTCTTCAACACAGGCGTTGACACAGTCCATATATCCCTGACATTGTGATATGTTGAAAGCATAACCAAAAAGGACATCGGGTTCCGCGTCTTTCGAAGAAATATTAATTTTTTTCCCTGTTCTGAGTTCATAGGATCGTACTAATCTGTCTACCGTTTTGTTCTTTTCCTCCTCAGACATCAATTTATAATTCCCTTTGAAATATTCTTCCCATTCAATTTCAGATTTCTCTTTACTGCCGTCACTTGCTGTGACGCTGCATGATGCATTCGCTGCTCCTGCGCCGATCAACAATCCTGCTGTAAGTTTTCTAAATGCCTGCCTTCTGTTCATATTTACATCGAAGACCTGGTCAATACCATCTTTGGCCTTTGAATTGCTCTCATCTGAGCAGGAACCTCCTGAACATCCACATGCTTTCTCTTTTTTTTGCCCAAGGTCCAGGGAAAACCATTTTTTAATATCCTTGTTTATCATACGTAAGGTCAAGTTTTTTTAAGGTCAAGTTTTATTTTCGTTCTTCTACCATTACCGTGTTATATCTCGAAGGCCATCTTTTTTCAATCTGTGGCTGATGTGGGTTATGACATTCTACACACAGTTTTGAAACTCTGGAGCTTTTCCAACCACTAATATTTTTACCATGAGCTCCTCCAACCCAGTCTTTTTGCTGTTTGATATGGCATTGTCCGCAAAGTTTGTAGCTGTAATTAAAATCTATAGGATCTCCTGTAATGCTTTTAAGGTTGTTCATATCTTCTCCATTGTGACAAGAAGTACATTTCATTGTCTTTGTATCGGCATGGTTAATAGAAATGTCCCAGTGCGCTTTTTTACCCAGCCCTTCTTTTTGGAGCTGCTCAACAGGTTTACTATGACATTCACTGCAGGCATACGATTTGATGCTGCCTTTTCGTTTTTTAATATAAAAATGAATGTTGTTTTCATCAACAGCTACGAGTTCATTCAAGCCATATAAGGATTGCTCTTCAATACTATCTCTGCTATTTTCAACACTATGAGCCTTTATTTTATCAATAATATTATGATACTCTTTTTTTCTTCCCTTACAAGAAGTAACAAATAGAATAACTATGATGATGGCTAATATTTTAAAAGGAATACTTCTTCGCATAAGAATTAACTATTTTGTTGCTCTTTTGAACGTACCTATATCTTTGGTTTTTTTATCATTGATCACATGACATTGTC
>CP070731.1:2488058-2491531 GCA_020347545.1 Flavobacteriaceae bacterium
ATATTCAGTCTGCAGGGACTAACCTTGCTGGGATTGTATCTTATAGGCTTTCTGATGGCCATTGTTTCAGGATATATTCTACACAAAACGCTGAAGGTAGAAGGAAGAAGTTTTTTTCTTATCGAAATGCCTGATTATAAATTACCCTCAATGAAAAATGTATTTTTTACAGTAATTGAGAAAACCAAAGCCTTCGTTTTCGGAGCGGGAAAAATTATTCTGGCAATTTCAATCATTTTATGGTTTTTGGCTTCGAACGGTCCAGCGTCATTCGACAATGCGGATAACGATTTTAAAGCATCCTATGTCTCTAAGGAGAAAAGTAATTCCAGTTACGATGAGGCACTCGCTTCCTACAAGCTTGAGAACTCCTATATTGGCGTAATGGGTAAAAGTATAGAGCCTGCGATCCGACCACTAGGTTATGACTGGAAAATAGGAATCGCTTTGATCTCTTCATTTGCAGCGAGGGAAGTTTTTGTGGGAACTCTTGCCACGATTTACAGTGTAGGAAATGATGATGAGGAGCAATCTACCATTAAGCAAAGAATGTCGGAAGAGATCAATGAAACCACGGGTGAAAAGCTTTTCAATCTACCGGTTGGGATGTCTCTGCTGATTTTTTATGCCTTTGCCATGCAGTGTGTAAGTACCCTTGCCATTGTCAAGCGTGAAACCAACAGTTGGAGATGGCCTGTTATCCAGCTTGTAGGAATGGGCTTGATTGCCTATGTCGCATCGTTTATCACTTTTTCCCTTTTAAATTAAAATCTATGATTCAGGATATTCTCATCTATATTTTGGTTTTCGTTGCCGTTTTAATTTTGATTAGAAGGTTTATTCCTAAGGGAGGTAAGCATAAAAAAGACTGTGATTCTGATTGCAATTGCTCCTGAAAATACGGCCTTTCATTAAAGTTTATTTGATTACATTTCATGATTTATGGATTATTTCTATATATTTAATCTGCTTTTAGCGGAGGCTCGTCTTTCGTAATTAACCCAAAATTAAATCAATAACCAAGTTCATATGAAAACTATTAACTCAAGATTAGTACTTTTTTTATTCCTTATCATTTTCGCTCAAACCATAATGGCACAAGTTAAAATTGGTGCAAAAGCAGGTTACAGTATAGGAAGAATTACAGATGAATCGGACAATATTTACACCGAAGATTATGAGTCTTCCTCCGGAGTTGATATTGGTGTATTTGTAGAATACCCCGTTTCAGACTTATTTTCCCTTCAACTGGAAGTTTTATTTACCCAAAGGGGTGGGGAAAGAACGGGTCTGCAACCTATTCCTACTGCTGCTTTAGAAGACTTTGGTTCTCTTGTAGAATTGAATTATATGCTTCACCTACAGGGGAAAGCACCTGTGACAGATACGAATCCACTATATGCCGATTTTAAGAATGTATCGGAATTGCGATATGTTGAGATTCCACTTCTTGGTAAACTCGGTTGGGGTGACACCTGGAGATTTTATGTAGAGGCTGGGCCATATGTGGGATTCCTTATGAGTTCCACACAGAAAACCAGTGGGACCAGTTTGATTACTTTAGATGCTCAGGGTACAGATCCATTAAGAGTTTTCAATCCGATTCATGACCCTTCCGATCCTTCTTCGGGACCACTTTGGGTTCCTGTTCCTCCACAGGATTTTGACGCCGATACGGACACAAAAGAAGAATTGAATACCTATAATGTTGGATTTCATGCGGGAAGTGGTTTGATTCGCAGGATCAATGAAAAGCACGAAGTATTTATAGGTTTCAGGGGCTCATGGGGAGCACGTCCGATCCAAAAGGATGAGGTCTATGGAAAAAGTCATGTTGGAGGACTTGTCTTTTCCTTAGGCTATGCCTACACCTTATAAAATTTAAAAAAGAGCGGAGTTACCGCTCTTTTTTCATTCAAATTCTTGTTGTTTTTAAGGACCTTGCTGGATCAATATGATTTTCTCCAATTGATTCTCTATGGCCTTTTTGTACAATTCCTTTATCGTTTTATAATAATTTGGAGCAATAACTGCCACATTCAATCTGGTTTCGGAAGTAACATGAATCATGTTATTTCTTAATTCAGTTTTAAGAACATATGAACCCATCTGATCCGGTAGCGATAAGGAAATATCCTGAGGTTTTGACTGAACCGTATAGCCCTCAGGAACCTCTAATTGAATCATGGTTTGGTTTTTCCAGGGTGATCCATAATCTATGGGATACAATCTATCCTCCAGCTTAAAAGGATTTTCATGTATAGTCAGGAAAAGCATAGGGGACACATAGATTTTATCACCAATAATATCCACCGCATCATCTTTGGTAAACTTGATCATTTCAGAAATAGGCTTTAAGCATTTTTCCTGATTTTTGATGCGAATCTGATCAATCTCAATATTTCCGTTTTGGGTCTCGAGAGCAGCGATAAGATCATCCTCTTTTTGATTGTTAAAAGCAGATCGGTACTCCAGGGCATTTAGCCCTTTATATGTGGTGATCATCATACCTCCCATACCTCCTTCAGGATCCATTTTTGCATTTAATTTTACGACCTTTTGGTTATAGGTGTTTGGATAAAGGCTCACTGTTCTCGAAGTACCATCCTCTCTTACGAGTCGGCCTTCCCAGTTTAAATCTCTTCGAGGTAAAATATTTGGCTGACTGTACTTTTCACTGGCGTCAAGCAGTATCACCTTTCCATTCATTTCAACGCCAGTTATCACGTAATTAAATCCCCTTTTTGTTGGGAAGATGGGAATACCATGAGACCTGGTGCTAACCAATACAGGATTTGCATTAAATTCAGCGGCTCTAAGCATCGCCGTTAAGGTTAGATTGATATCCGCAACGTTACCGATTCCATCCTTATAGGCCTCTTTGACTCCTCCGGCACTGGAATACTTGCTGTTGTAGTTGTTCCATTTGATTTTGTTTTTAACAAAGTCAAAAATTAAAAGTAACGCTTCATTTTTATTCGGTGCGCCGGCAAGAAGGCTTTCCAGGTCATTTTTAAAGTGACTGTTTTTTTTGAGTTGACCACCAAAACCTGAACTTTCGTAGATCGTTTTTGTTACTTTTTCCCAGGAGGTATTGTATAATTTGCTTACCCCGTTGGGAGGATTATAAGCGGCAATTTCAAATTTGACCTTTGCTCTGTAATTGTTAATATTATTCACATAGGGTTCATCTACCAAAGCAGGAATATGCTCTCTTCTAATTTCATAAACGAATTCAGGTATACTTACAGGCCCTGATTGTGTCATATAATTTTTTTGAGTACGTGTTTTAATGACATTAATGGGGAAATACCTGCTGGGATAGTGATTAAAAACAAAGTATTCAGGAATTTGAACCTTGCAGATCAGATTTTCAATGGGAACGTTATACTGACATATGACATCGGGTATGGACCAGTTATAAGGAGAATTTATGGTGTATTTCCATTCTATAATACTACCTTCTTTGAGGT
>CP070731.1:2491631-2514042 GCA_020347545.1 Flavobacteriaceae bacterium
GTAGCTGGTCCCGTTATTGCATTTTGTATGTTTCTGATGTTCTTTTTCGGAAAGAAGTTTGGAGTATCCTCAAACCTCGAGACAGTATGTGCCATGGGAGGTGCAGGTAAATTTGTTGATTTCTTTAAATTCGACTGGAAAAAAAATTGGTGGAACCTGACTTTTGTCGTTGGTCTGATAATTGGAGGTTTTATCACTGATCAATGGCTTACTCCAGATGACAGGGTCGCCATAAATCCGGATACTGTAGTTGCGCTTTCTGAAATTGGCATTCAAAATGCCGGATCAACCTATTTGCCTGATGAAATATTTAGCATTGACGCACTATTCACAGTTAAAGGATTCCTGATTCTGATCATTGCCGGTATTCTTGTGGGATTTGGATCCAGATATGCCGGAGGATGTACCTCGGGACACGGAATCGTTGGATTAAGCAGCTTGTCCGTTGAGTCATTCATTGCGGTTGGAGGATTCTTTATAGGAGGGCTGATCATGACCTGGTTAATTTTACCTTACATTTTTTAAATCGTGCAAGATGAAATATATTAAATATTTACTGGTAGGAATTTTATTCGGAATCACGCTGAGTAAGGCTGAAGTCATCTCATGGTTCCGCATTTATGAAATGTTTAAACTGCAGTCTTTTCATATGTACGGAGTAATAGGATCAGCGGTGGCCATTGGAGTGGTATTGATTTATTTATTCAAAAACGAAAAGATTAAAACCCTCTATGGAAAACCTGTTTTGGTTGAACCTAAGAAAAAGGGAATTTCAAGAAACCTTATTGGTGGGATTATTTTTGGATTGGGTTGGGCCCTTGGTGGTGCTTGCCCAGGACCCATGTATATACTTTTAGGAAAAGGTGTTGTTGCCATTTTGGTCGTGCTCTTCGGTGCCCATCTGGGAGCCTTCCTTTATCACGCAGTCAAGCATCGTCTTCCTCATTAATTCTGAATCAGGTACTGAATAATCTCACAAATCGGATTATACACTAAAGTCTTTTTTTGTAAATTTAACCGCTGAATTGCTGAATTCTTTATGAATCAATTAATTGATCAATACGGACGAAAAATTACTTACCTGAGGTTAGCTGTAACTGACAGATGTAATTTGAGATGCCGGTATTGTATGCCGGCAAAAGGGATTGATATTGTTGATCGGAAGGAATTGTTGACCTTCAAAGAAATGTATCGCATTACCCGTGTTTTGAGTGAAATGGGGGTAGACAAAGTAAGACTGACGGGAGGAGAACCATTTGTCAGAAAAGATTTTGTCAGTTTTCTGGAGTCCCTGTCATTTAATGATAAATTGAAGGAAATCAATATAACCACAAACGGTGCATTGATTTCAAACTATATAGACCGGCTTGAAAAAATTAATATCAATTCGGTTAATTTGAGTATTGATAGTTTAAACAGGGAAAAGTTCTTCAAAATAACGCGAAGAGATGTTTTTGAAAAAGTAAAGCATACCTATAAGGATCTTGTGAAAAGTTCCATCAATTTAAAACTTAATGTGGTTGTTCAGTCTGGAGTAAATACCGATGAAATTATTGATTTTGTTGAACTGACAAAGAACGAAGATGTTTCGGTCCGGTTTATTGAAGAAATGCCTTTTAACGGCAAAGGAATAAGGGAAGTGGATGAACTATGGGATTTCAATAAAATTCTTGATCATATCAGGTCAGAATTTCAAGGCATTCAAACCCTTGAATCTGATCCTTCTTCGACTTCCAGAAATTTTAAAATTGAAACTTATCAAGGTTCATTTGGCATTATCCCGGCATTTACAAGAAGTATCTGCAACGATTGCAACAGGATACGGATTACGGCTACAGGATTGTTCAAAAATTGCCTATTTGACGACGGCGTTTTTAATCTAAAAGATTTTGTAAGGGCTGGTGCTTCTGATGAAGATTTGAAAAATCTTTTTATTTCAACTGTGCAAAAGAAACCTGAAAATGGTTTTGTAGCCGAAGCGAATAGAAAAAGTAAAAAT
The DNA here is from genome assembly GCA_020347545.1 of Flavobacteriaceae bacterium. Classification (GTDB taxonomy): domain Bacteria; phylum Bacteroidota; class Bacteroidia; order Flavobacteriales; family Flavobacteriaceae; genus Lutimonas. The sequence goes on from CP070731.1 coordinate 2,493,631, forward strand.
GTTTCAGAGAGTATGTCAACTATTGGAGGATAATGAACTATGGATAAAAAAACATCTCTTATTACTGTCTCTGAGGCGCTCAGAATCGTGCTGGGGCAGACTGAAGATTTTGGCATCGAAGAAGTTGACTTCAACCTTTCTTTAGGAAGAGTATTAAAAGAATCGATTAAGGCCGATAGGGACCTTCCCCCTTTTGACAGGGTTAGCATGGATGGCATTGCGCTAAACTCCAAAATATTCAATTCAGGTCAAAGAGAATATCACATTGAAAATATCCAGCCTGCAGGCAGCAAACAATTAAGTTTAGAAAACGAGGCCAACTGCATAGAAGCTATGACCGGTGGGATACTGCCCAAGGGTACCGATGCAGTTATTCCTTATGAACTCATTTCACTGGAAAATTCTGTTGCAAAGGTGAAAATCGATGAGATCAGGTATTTCCAGAATATCCATAAAAAAGGATTGGACAGGAAACAGGGTGAGGAATTGATACCAATAAACACAAAAATTTCATCCGCAGAAATTGGCGTATTGGCAACTGTAGGAAAAAATAAGGTCAAAGTGGCGCGAAATCCAAAAATTGCAATCATTTCAACAGGCGATGAATTGGTAAACGTTGATCAGACCCCGGAACCTTATCAAATAAGAAAGAGCAATGTTCATACTTTGTCTGCCCTGTTGCAAAATGAAAATTTAGAGGCATCTATTTTTCATATAACCGACAACAAAGCCCTTCTAAAAAGTCAAATAACTCATTTATTGAATGTATTTGACGTTTTGATGTTCAGTGGAGCTGTAAGTAAAGGTAAGTTCGATTTTCTTCCAGAGGTACTTGATGAATTGGGAGTCGAAAAATATTTTCACAAAGTAAAGCAAAGGCCCGGCAAACCTTTTTGGTTTGGAAAAAAAAACAAGGCCACAATTTTTGCCTTTCCGGGAAATCCGGTTTCAACTTTTGTAAGTTGTTTAAAATACTTCATGCCCTGGTATTTAAAAAGTCAGGGGCTTGATTATACGAACAGGGACCATGCTTTTTTAGGAGATGATGTTACCTTCAAACCCGAGCTGACCTATTTTCTTCAGGTTAAAATCAACAATGAAGAAGGACGCATGATGGCAAATCCGGTTTCCGGAAATGGCTCCGGAGATTTGGCTAATCTGACTTTGAATGATGCTTTTTTGGAGTTGCCGGCCGATAAGGATTTATTTAAAAAAGGAGAAATATTTCCAATTATCCAGTATAGACACTAAAAAGAGAAACTTTGAGTAAATTTTCACATATTGATGAGGGCAATAAGCCGAAAATGGTTAATGTTGGCGGTAAAAAAATTACCAAAAGAAAGGCTACCGCCCAGGCCCTTATGTACTTGGGAAAAGATATTGTTAAACTCCTGAATGGGGATGAAATAAAAACCAAAAAAGGGCCCGTTTTTCAAACAGCTGTTATTGCAGGTATTCAGGCGGTTAAGAAAACCGCTGATCTGATCCCAATGTGTCATCCCTTGCCTCTTGACGGAATTAAAATTGATATCGATTTTATTACTGTAGAGGAAATCAGAATTCTTTGCACCGTAGAAATGGAAGGTAAAACAGGAGTTGAGATGGAGGCTCTCACTGGAGCCAGTGTTTCTGCTTTGACAGTCTATGATATGTGCAAGGCTATTTCTCAACAGATGATGATAAAAGAAGTAAAACTTCTTGAAAAAAGAGGAGGTAAATCGGATATACGCCGCAGCCTGTAGAAATATAAAACCGGCAGAAAGAATCCTGCCAGTTTTAATTAGATTGATCCGAATACAGTTTCAGGTGAAACTCAAATTAAACTTATAAATCTGTATAGATCGGATCTATCTGTACTTTAGCTTCAAAACTGATTTCAACAATAAAGTCCATGGGAGCCTCATCACAAATTGCGCTTCCTGAAAAGACCATATTTATGGCTTTGTTGTTTTTGAGGACTTCCGAAATCCTGTTTAATTTTTCTGTATCTGTTACGTAATAAATTGTTTGATCATCTGCAACGGTTTTTACAACGAAAGAATTATCTAATCTAATGTCCTTATCGAATTGAAACGTTCCTTGCACCTCACCGAGAGCATCGCCGTTGAAATTAGTTATTTTATAACATAATTGTTTGATCTCAACTCTTTGAATTTTGTTGAGATACTCCTGAGTCTCAGGTGTGATAATACTTAAGCTGTTTTTAAATGAAAACCCTGACCAGTCTCCGTCGGTTTTATCAATATGAACCGGAATGGTTTCAATTTTGTTTACATCCATATTGATAGGTTCTAAAATTGTATCATAACCTTCATCATCACAAGATGAAAGTCCAAAACAAAAGCAACCAATCAAAAACAGCAGTAATGTTTTTTTCATGAGATTGATATTTTACTGTGAATGAATAATTCAAAGGGAAAAGAAAAAATGAAATTTATAAAACCTCCCTTTGAAAATTTATAAAGGATACTGAAGTGTTGGTCAACCTAAAATTGAGGTCAACCCTTTAACAGGATAAAATAAAAGACGCGTGTTTAGTAAAGGAAGATTTCATATTGAGGGGGAATTAATTTGTCTTCTATACTTAAGTTGCTCTAAGTTAGTGAATATTTTTTTTATTAGATGTTCTTTTTCTCCAAAAAAGAAAGATTAAAGAGGTGCCCGTTCAAGTAATCTATATTGATTATTTTAGCTATTTCAAAATGATGCAACTTATAATCTGAGATTAGTCAATGAAAAAACACCTGAAACACGCAAAGCTAAACCGTCGAAAATTTGGAGAAATAGGCTCCTTCGAGCTGTCTATTCTTGGAACAAAATGCTCCCTGATCAAAGAACTTGTAAAAGAAGTATCTTCAAGAATAGGTTCCAATCACAGGATCGCTTATGCAGATGCCTCTCATGACAAAAATATTGAGGCTCCTGTTTATGATGAATATGTGTTTCATTCCTCTGGTGACCTTAAAACCTGTTCAGATTTTGAAAAAAACCCCTACAAGGATAAAATACTTTTCTCGGACTATGACCTGGTTTTTATTAATGGGAATCATTATCCGGGTAGCAAACAAATATTGATCCTCGATCCGGAAAAAGAGGCTTCGATTTTAAAAAGACTGGATCAGATCAATGACATTGCGTTTCTGATCAATTTAAATCACGGATCCAGAGTTTTTGATTTTCTGAAAGAAAAGCATCCGAATATTGAAAAGTTAAAAACCTATTCTATACATGATCTGGAAAATATAAGTTCACATGTTGAGAAATTGATTCAAGACAGTATTGCTCCCCTCTGTGGATTGGTTCTTGCCGGTGGGAAAAGTGAAAGAATGGGTAAAGACAAAGGCTTATTAGATTACTTTGGAAAATCTCAGCGCTTGTATTCTATGGAAATGTTGGAGAAACTTGATTTAAAGTCCTTTTTATCGGTCAGAAAGGAACAGCAAATAAATCAAGGTAATATCATTACAGATAAATTCATAGGCTTAGGTCCTTTTGGTGCGATTTGTTCTGCATTTCAATACGATCCGAATAATGCATGGCTCGTTTTGGCAACAGATCTTCCTTATGCCGATGAAAAACTGATAAGACATTTGATTAATCAAAGAGATCCCAGTAAAGTTGCCACCGCGATAAAGGGTAAAAACAAACGCTTTCCGGAGCCGCTCATAACAATTTGGGAACCCAGGGCTTATTCTATTATGTTACAATTCATGGCTATGGGAATTTCATGTCCTAGAAAAGTCCTTATTAATTCTGATGTAAAAATTGTTGAAGTTGATGATGATTACATCGTTAATGTTAACACCCCTGAGGAGTTTTCCATGGTTAAAAAGGATTTAGAGAAATAAGTTGTTAGGTTATGAAGGATGAAAAAAAGAAAATGTTTATTCGTCAGACAACTTTACCTGAATTAGGAGAAAAGGGTCAGAAAAGGATTAATAAAGCTAAAATTGCCATCATTGGCTGTGGCGGATTAGGAAGCGCCGCTGCCGTATATCTTGCGGGAAGTGGCATTGGTCATATTCATCTTATTGATTATGATCAGATAGATCAAAGTAATCTTCATCGACAAGTCTTTTATAGTCTAAGTCAAGTGGGAGAAAGCAAAGCCAAAGCCTTGTCCGAACATATAGGCTCCCTGAGCCCATTCGTAAAAATAAGTACCTACAACCTGGCCTTGACAAAAGATTCTATTCACTCTCAATTATCTGAGTTCCCTATAATAGTTGATTGTACGGATAGCTTATCAACAAAATACCTATTAAATGATTACTGTGTTCTCCATGAAAAGGTACTGGTTTACGGATCATTATACAAACATGACGGTTATGTTGGAGTGTTTAATGCAGCCACTAAAAAAGGGAGGACCGCTAACCTGAGGGATGCCTTTCCTGCAATGCCAAAAAAACATGTCCCGAATTGTTCAGAGATAGGCACATTAAATCCAATTGTCGGAATCATAGGCCTGATGCAGGCCAACGAGGTAATCAAAATAGTTACGGGATTGGGAGAGCCTCTAACCAACAGCATTCTTATTTACAATACGCTTGATAATTCCCAATATAAAATGAACCTCGAGCCTTCATTTTCAAAATCATCAATCAACAACCTCTTCAAGGCTGAATCCTATTTTGATTCGGCCTGTGAAGTTCAGGAAAGGTCATTGCTAATTGAAGGTTTCGAACTGAAGGAAAGACTATCATCAGAAGATTTAAAAATAATCTCGGTAATTGAAAACGAGCAGGTAAGACATCCTTTTGAGGTGGATCTCAGGATGTCCTTAAAGGAATTTGAAATCGAGAAGTTAGAACCCTTTAAAAATCAAAGTATTGTAGTGGTCTGTCATAAAGGTATCTCCAGTTATTCAGCAACCAAACTTATTAAAAAAGAATTTCCTCAAATGAAAGTTCTAAGTCTCAAAGGTGGGATTGACAGATTCATGTAAAATTGTTTAAATGATTGTGACAAATAATAAAGGCCCAGAAAACTGATGTCGGACATGACAAAACCATTAACCTTTTACCAGTCTGAAAAACTGAGATTGGAACACATTGGAAAAACACTAAAATCACAATTAAAATTTATCGGACTTTTAAGGATCGGTCTCTTTTTTTCACTGTTAATTTCAAGTTATTATGTGGTTGGTCATACTGTGGAACTTTTGATTCTTCTCGGGTGCGGCTCAATCCTTTTTCTGATGCTTGTACTCAAATACCAAAAGCTGAAGAATAAATGTAAATTATCCAGACATTTATTAAATATAAACCTTGAAGAAATTGAATTTTTGAAAGGGAATTTTCATCACTTCCCTTCAGGCGAAGAGTTTTCAGATTCGACTCATTTCTACAGTAACGACATTGATCTTTTTGGTAAAGGTTCTTTTTTTCAATTCATGAACCGAACCTCAACCCCATCGGGGAAAATCAAACTTGCCTCCTTACTTCTTGAAAACAGCACAGATCAAATTGAGTTCAAACAATCGGTCGTAAAGGAACTGGCGCAAAAAGTTTCCTGGAGGCAAAATTTTCTTGCTAAAGCCAGAATGGTCAAGAATGAAACCCATCCTGAGCTTATCATCTCCTGGATAAAGAGTCATAAAGCTTTTCTTCCCGGTTACATGAAGATAATAGCACGGGTTTTTAGCTTACTCTCTCTCATATTTATCATGCTCACAGCTTTTTCCCCGGACTTTTTTTACCTACTGGTAATTTGGTTTTTTGCGGGATTGATAATCACTTTACCATTCATCAAAAGAATAAATTCATTATATACGGCTTCAGGCAAGATCAAAAATACATTTAAGCAATACGAAACATTACTCGGCCAGATTGAATCCCTTGAAATAAATGCCCTACTCGCCAGGGAGGAACAAAGTAAAATACATTCCTCCGATAAGAAAGCTTCAGAAATTTTTAAGGAATTTTCACAAATTCTTGATGCTTTTGATCAAAGAAATAACATGCTTTTTGGAGTTCTCGGAAATGGATTTCTTTTATGGGACATAAAAAATACGAACAGAATAGATGCCTGGATTTCAAAATACCGGCATCAGGTTGATCAATGGTTTGAAGTAATTGCTTACTATGATTCTCAGATCTCTTTATCGAATTATGTTTTTAATCATCCTGATCATAATTTCAGCTCAATTGTTAAAACGAATCAAATTTTGGAGGCCAGTGAACTGGGTCATCCCTTAATACATAAAGATCAGCGCGTTTCAAATGACTATGACATCAAAGAAAAAGAATTTCATATTATCACCGGGGCTAACATGGCCGGTAAAAGTACCTTTTTAAGAACGGTGTCTCTGGCACTGGTGATGACAAATGTTGGGCTTCCGGTCTGTGCAAAAAGTATGGCATACAGTCCAATTAAATTAATTACAAGCATGAGAACCAGTGACTCTCTAAAGGATGACGACTCTTACTTTTACGCTGAAATAAAGCGATTGCGATTTATCGTGGAATCCATGAAAACAGAATCGTATTTTATTATCCTCGATGAGATCCTAAAAGGAACAAACAGCAAAGACAAGGCACTTGGATCGATCAAATTTATCGAAAAACTGGTGCATTCCGGATCCTCCGGGATAATTGCCACGCATGACCTGAGTTTGTGTGAGATTGAAAAAAAATTCGATCAGGTTCAAAACAAATACTTTGACGCAAGCATCCAAAATGAGGAATTGTTCTTTGATTATAAATTGAAAGAAGGGGTTTGCAAAAACATGAATGCCTCATTTCTGCTCAAAAAAATGGAAATTATTTAGTTAGGGATGAGCATTGACCCACACCTCTCCGTCTTCAAAGTATTCCTTTTTCCAAATAGGAACAGTTTTCTTTAAGGTATCAATGGCGTACTGGCAGGCCTTGAATGCTGCTTCTCTGTGTGGAGAGGAAACAGCTACTATTACGGGAACTTCACCAATTGACAAGACTCCTTTGGCATGATGTAAAGCCAGTTTATGTATTCCGAATTTTTTTACTGCATCTTCTGCGATTATCCTCATCTCTTTTATTGCCATAGGATCATAAGCTGAAAATTCAAGCCGGACAACTTCCTTTTCTTTCGTATTGTTTCGAACGGTTCCCACAAAAAAGGCAAGACCACCACAACCATCATCCTGTACAAATTTGTGGCATTCGTCAAGGGACAGAGATTCCTCGGTGAGCTTAATAAAAATTCTGTTATCCATAATTCTTTATCCTCCGCTAACTGGAGGAATGACCGCAATTACATCATTATCATTTATTTTGAACCCGTCATCTGCATAACTTTCATTGACCGCAATCGAAAAAGTATCCATCGAACTAAATGATGGATAGTTTCTTAAAAGTAATTCTCTGACATCCTTAGCCGTAATTTCTTTCTCTATCTGAATGTTCATGCTGTTCGTTCCAGCCAGGTCCTTGGACATACCAAAGAACAGTATCTTAATCTTCATGGTTCCGTTTTGACAAAAATAGTTAATACAATCTAGAGGAAAAAATGAACACTATCGAATGAAAAGTGGAAATGGATATACTTTAATGTAACTTAAGTAACTAATGTTACAACCCAACCGAGGCTTTTCACTAAATTTGAGTAAGTGTACCCGGACCTTCCTTATCGATCCTCGTACTCGTTCTTTATTCCTTCTTATTCAGAAGTTTAAACTAACAAGAAGACATTGCGCATATGAAATACGGATTTATTATTGACAACAGAAAATGTATCGGTTGTCATGCCTGTACCACTGCCTGTAAAAGCGAACACGATGTTCCCATAGGGGTTAACAGAACCTACGTAAAACAAGTAGAAAAAGGAGTTTTTCCGAATACCAGAAGAATTTTTTCTGTGATGCGATGTAATCATTGCGCGAATGCCCCATGCGTGGAGATCTGCCCTGTTGAGGCTCTTTATACGAGAGAAGATGGAATCGTTGATTTTGACAATAACCGTTGCATAGGATGTAAATCCTGTATGCAGGCATGCCCTTACGATGCCCTCTACATTGACCCAGACAACAAAACAGCTGCAAAATGCAATTATTGTGCACATAGAGTTGAAGTTGGACGGGCACCGGCCTGTGTAGACGTCTGCCCTGAACACGCTATCATTGCCGGTGATATGGAAAATCCACATACTGAAATTGCAACCTTGCTTGCGAGGGAACAGGTCATGGTAAGAAAACCCGAAAAAGGAACCATCCCTAACCTGTTTTACATCAATGGTGACTACCAGTCTCTAGATCCTGATATCACGGACAAATCAGGCCCGGGACTTTGGAATTCTCAGGCAAGAGGAGTCGGTCATTATGCGAAAGCTGCTGAAAAACTTATGTATACCAATGATGATATTAACCTTTTACAAATGAGTATAGACAATGATCTTCAGGCAGCTTATCAGAAAAAAGAAACGAAAAATCCAAATTATATAGATGTACTGAATGGTAAAGCCAGACGTGTTTACGACACACCCGATAAGGGAATTCTATGGGGTTGGGAAGTATCGGCGTATGTTACCACTAAAGCAATCGCCGCAGGAGCATTTCTGATCCCTTTGCTGGCATTAATTTTTGGTTATGACATTTCTTCTACAACAAAGTTGATTTCTGTAGGGCTTTCTCTTGGATTTCTTGGTTTGACTGGATTATTTCTTGTGATGGATCTGGATCGTCCGGATAGATTTCTGAATGTTCTTTTGCGCCCTCAATGGAATTCATGGCTGGTAAAAGGAGGTTATACAATTTCCATTTTTGGCTTGCTGATGACTATCTGGGGCGTGGCTACTTTTTTTGAATGGAACATCCCGGAATTTCTTATTCTTGGGCTGACAGCAGTTTTCGGTGTGATCTTAGCCATTTATACTGCTTTCCTTTTCGCTCAGGCAAAGGGCCGGGATTTTTGGCAAAGTCCAACCCTTCCTATCCACATGCTGATTCACAGTATCCTTGCCGGAGCTGCCGTTTTTACGATACTTGCCCTGGTCTTACAGCCTGAAATATGGATGGAAATTCTAGGGGGAGTGATCGCAATTTCTTTGGTTATCAATTTGTTGACATTAATGAGTGAACTAACCATTTCACATCCGACAAAGGCTGCAAAAAAAGTAGTGAATATGATCCTGAAAGAACAGTACCGCGGACTATTTTGGATTGGAACAGTTCTTATTGGAAACATTGCACCTCTAATGCTGATCCTGTTTGTCCCCGGCGCAATACCTATGGCAGTTGCAGGGGTTCTGATTCTTATCGGAATTTATATTACAGAAAAAATATGGGTGGAGGCACCTCAGCGAATACCTCTTGCTTAAATGAACTCATAGAAACTGTAGATAGAAGTATTTTAAACCTTTTAAATTAAAAACATGGGCTATAAGAAGGCATCTTTTATAGAAAATCTGGCAGAGAAAATTGGCCTTATTCCGGATCTTCACAAAGAAGGTTATCAAGAACACGATAAAGACATGCGTCACTTCAGTGATGAAGAAGTTGCTGCCATGTACGAGAATTTTCCACCTCCGGAAAAATGGAATAACTGGACAGAGTATGATCCAAAAGTCTGGCCTAAAAAGAAAAAAACAGATTATCAAATTGTTCCTACTACCTGTTTCAACTGTGAAAGTGCCTGTGGCTTAACAGCTTTTATAGATAAGTCTTCAGGTGAAATTAAAAAATTTGAAGGCAATCCTTATCATCCCGGAAGCAGAGGCAGAAACTGTGCAAAAGGGCCGGCAACAATTAATCAGATTACGGACCCGGACAGAATACTCTTCCCTTTGAAAAGGAAGGGTAAAAGAGGTGATGGAGAATGGGAAAGAATTTCATGGGACGAGGCGCTGGATACAATTGCCGAACGAATCAGAAAAGCTTTAAAAGAAGATAGGCACAATGAGATTGCCTATCACGTTGGAAGACCGGGTCATGAAGGGTTTATGAACTGGGTTTTGCCTTCCTGGGGAATTGACGGCCATAATTCTCATACTAATATTTGTTCTTCCGGAGCTCGTTTTGGTTATAATATATGGTATGGTTACGACAGGCCTTCCCCTGATCATGCTGAGGCCAAATTTATACTTTTGATCTCGGCACATCTTGAATCCGGACATTATTTTAACCCACATGCGCAAAGGATCATTGAGGGAAAAATGAAAGGCGCGAAACTCGCCACTATGGATCCCAGATTATCAAATACGGCCTCAATGAGCGACTATTGGCTACCCTCCTATCCGGGAACCGAAGCAGCAGTTTTGTTGGCAATGGCCCTGATCATTCTTCAGGAGGATCTTTACAACAGAGAATATCTCGAAAACTGGACCAACTGGGGTTCGTATTTAGCAGCTAAACATCCTGATAAAGAAGTTGTTTTTGAGAATTTCATCGAGGCGGTGAAAGAAGAATACAAAGAGTTTACCCCTGAATTTGCGGAAAAAGAATCTGGTGTCAAGGCAGACATGATTCGGGAAATAGCGGTTAAAATTGGTGAGGCGGGAGAGCGTTTTGCCAGCCACAACTGGAGAAGCGCAGGAGCGTCCAACCTTGGAGGCTGGGCAGTTGCAAGATGTCTTCATTTTCTGACGGTGCTCACTGGGGCCGTCGGAGCAAAAGGAGGGACCTCTCCTAATTCATGGAATAAGTTTAAACCCGAAGTACCCAATCCTCCTAAACCACAAAAAAAATGGAATGAATTACACTTTCCCAAGGAATATCCCCTGGCCTTTTTTGAAATGAGTCAGTTGCTTCCGCACTTCCTGAAAGAAGGAAGAGGAAAAATGGATGTTTATTTTTCTCGGGTCTTCAACCCTGTTTGGACTTATCCTGATGGTTTTACCTGGATGGAAATGTTTATGGATGAGACAAAATTCGGGTTACATACGGCCTTAACTCCTACCTGGAATGAAACTGCTTTTTTTGCCGATCTAGTTTTACCAATGGGTCTGGCAGCGGAAAGACATGATATCAATTCCTATGCTACTCATGGAGGCACTTGGGTTGCTTTTAGGCAACCGGTTTTAAGGGAGGCAGCTCGCCGAAACGGCTCGCCTGTCCAATATACCTATGAAGCAAATCCAGGAGAAGTGTGGGAGGAAGACGAGTTTTGGATCGAACTGAGCTGGCGCATCGACCCGGACGGAAGCATGGGAATCAGAAAACATTTTGAATCCCCATACCGACCCGGTAAAAAAATAACAATTGAAGAATATTACCAGTATATTTTTGAACGTATTAAAGGATTAACGGAAGCTGCCAAAAAAGAAGGGCTAACCGAGTTCCAATACATGTCAAAATATGGTGCTTTTGAAATTGAAAAAGGAGAATCCTATAAAAAGAATGAAACCTTATTGACTCAAGATCAGCTCAAAGATTCTGTTGTTGATAAAAACACAGGGGTCATCCGTAAGAATGGTAAAGATATAGGTGTGATGATAAAAGGTAAAGCCATGGTTGGTTTCCCCACACCTTCTCGTAAAAATGAATTTTATTCTCAGACCATGGTAGATTGGAACTGGCCCGAGTATGCGATTCCGCAATATATAAAAAGCCATATTCATAATGAGGTACTGGATAAATCGAAAGGTGAATATGTCCTGGTCCCTACCTTCAGGTTGCCTACTTTGATTCATTCAAGGTCAGGAAACGCCAAATGGCTGGTGGAGATCTCAAACAGGAACCCGATCTGGATGCATCCTGATGATGCGGCAAAATGGAATTTTAAAACAGGTGATCTGGTAAAAATGAACACGGATATAGGTTACTTTGTCGATAAGGTATGGGTTACGCAGTCAATGAAACCAGGTGTTGTAGCTTGTTCCCACCATATAGGAAGATGGCGTCGAGAACAGGATACAATTGGGAACCGATGGGCAACAAACACTGTAAACATTGAAAACGCTGCCGAGGGAGAGTGGAAAATGACCACAAAAAGAGGAATAAAGCCCTTTGATTCTGGTGATAAGGATTCAAAAAGGATCTTTTGGAAAGACGGGGGAGTTCATCAAAATATAACCCATGCCGTGCATCCGGATCCTATAAGTGGCATGCATACCTGGCATCAAAGGGTAAGAATCGAAAAACCCGGACCTGATGACAACTACGGTGATATCTTTGTCGATACCAATAAATCTCATCAGGTTTATAAAGAGTGGTTGTCGATGACCAGGCCAGCTCCTGGTCCCGGCGGTTTAAGAAGGCCTCTTTGGTTCAAACGAGCATTTCCACCGGATGAATCTACTTACTACTTAAAAGTTGATGAAAAATAAATCTTAAATCTATAATTAGTTCTATATTTGGCTTTAGAATTCTAATTTAAAGCTTACTAATGAAAAAAATTACATACTTACTGGCTGTACTATTCATTGCAGCCTGTCAAAATGAACCAAAAGATTACGTCACACTATCAGGACAGATCACAGATAAGAATAGTGATTCTGTAGTGATCAGAAGCAGGACTTATTCTAAAACTATTCCTGTAGATGAAAACGGGAGTTTTTCAGACACACTCAAGGTTGAAACAGGAACATATCGTTTTTATGACGGAGGGGAATCTACTTCCATCTTTCTAAAAAACGGATTTGACCTGGTTATTTCACTGGACACCAAAATGTTTGATGAAACAGTTAAGTATTCAGGTACCGGAGCAGAACACAGTAACTTCTTAGCTAAAAAAGCACTGCTTCAGGAAGAATTATTAGATCTTGATGCCTTAATGGCGATGGACTCAGTTTCACGAGAACAAAAATTTTCAGCAATAGAAAGTCAACTGACAGAATTTTATAATTCTGACAAGGCGATTGATACTTCAATTGTAAATAACAGTATCAAAACAATCCAGCCGATGCTGAATTCTTACAGAAGATATATCAATGACGACCTGGCTATGAAAAAAGCTCTGCCAAAAGGAGCCGTTTCACCTACATTCACAGATTACGAAAATTATGCAGGTGGTAAAACCTCTCTTTCAGACCTAAAAGGAAAATATGTTTACATTGATGTCTGGGCTACCTGGTGCGGTCCATGTAAGGCAGAAATACCTTCTTTGAAAAAAGTTGAAAAAATGTACCATGACAAAAATATCGCCTTTGTAAGTGTCTCTATTGATGACGACAGGTCCCACGGAGGATCCTGGGAACAGGCCAACAAAGATTGGAGAAAAATGGTAGAGGAAAAAGAATTAAGTGGTGTTCAGTTATTCGCACCGAAAGGATGGAAATCTGATTTCGTGGAAGCCTATAAAATCAACGGTATTCCTCGCTTTATCCTTGTGGATCCTGAGGGTAAAATCATTACTCCAAGCGCACCAAGGCCATCAAGTGAAGCGCTGATCGAGCTTTTCAATGAAGAGAATATATAAAGGCCTCAGAAAAAGATAAAAAAAGGAGGGCTAAGACTCTCCTCTAAATATATACAGCAGAAATAAAGGTCCCTTCCATATTGGGAATCTCTTTAGGTAAGGGACCGTTTTGCTTCTTAAAAAGAAGAGCTGTTGTCTATAGGTTATCGGTAATTCTGAATAATGCTACAACGTTTATTTCCATTTCTCGGATGGTTACCACTGGCAAAAAAGTCTTGGAAAGATGATTTGGTCGCTGGTCTGACCGGAACCATTATTGTTATACCCCAGGCTGTTGCTTTTGCCATTATCGCCGGGCTTCCTCCTGTTTATGGTTTTTACACAGCAATGATAACACCAATTATCGCTGCTTTGTTTGGATCTTCATATCATTTGATTTCAGGGCCTACCACTGCCATTTCCATTGTGGTTTTTGCAACGGTAAGCGAAATGGCAGACCCTTTGACCGAGGTTGAAACCTATGTATCACTCACCCTCGTACTTACTTTTATGGCCGGATTGATTCAATTTTCCATGGGGCTGGCAAGAATGGGGAAACTCGTGAATTTTGTATCACATTCAGTGATCATCGGTTTTACCGCCGGTGCCGGGGTATTGATCGCTTTTAAGCAGCTACAGCATGTTTTCGGTCTGGAAATTCCACGAGGAAGTTCGTTTTATACTATTCTGAAAACAATCGTATTAAACATTGAACAAACCAACTGGTACGTTTTTACGGTTGCCATAGGAACTATGCTGATTGCCATCATCATCCAGAAACTAATTCGTCCTCTTTCAAGATTTTATATGCTTATTGCAATGGTTTTTGGAAGTATATTGGCATATCTTCTGGGAGGAGAAGCAAATGGGATAGAAAGCATCGGTACAATTCCTTCAAATTTACCCCCTTTTAGAATGCCCGCATTTTCTCTTACCAATATTGAGGAACTCAGTACCGGGGCATTAACCTTGGCTTTACTGGGACTTATTGAAGCCGTTGCGATCGCCAGGTCAATTGCGCTTTCATCACACCAAAGGATCGACGGAAATCAGGAATTCAAAGGGCAAGGACTGTCAAATATGATCGCAAGTTTTTTTTCCAGTTATGTCGGATCAGGATCTTTTACAAGATCAGGTGTTAATTATCAGGCTGGGGCAAAGACACCTTTGTCTGCTATTTTTGCTGCCTTTTTCTTGATGATCGTTCTTTTGCTTTTTTCACCTTATGCCTCATACCTTCCAAAATCGGCTATGGGCGGGATTATTCTTCTGGTTGGTTACAACCTTATTGATTTTCATCATATTCATCAGGTACTAAAAAGCAGTGGTCGCGAAATAATAGTATTAGGCACAACCATGTTCGGAGCATTATTTTTTGAATTGGAGACCGCACTGTTTTCAGGTATAGGGCTTTCCTTATTTTTCTATCTCGAAAAAACAGCCAAACCTAATATTGCTATTCTGGGAACTACCAAGGCCCATCGATTTATAAATATCATTAGAAATCCCGAAGTAAAGGAATGTCCCCAGTTAAAAATTGTTCGGATCGATGGTTCCATTTATTTTGGTGCTTTGGAGGTCGTTTCCGAATTCTTTTCCAATCTTTATGAAAAAGGTGAAGTAAAACATGTTTTGATCATTGCCAAAGGAATTAACTTTATTGATCTGTCCGGAGCAAGTTGGCTGGCCTACGAAGCAAAAAAATGGCAGGATCGAGGAGGGGGCCTTTATTTTAGTGGCCTAAAAATTGTCAGTCAGCAAATCCTGAAAAAGGGAGGCTTTCGAGAAGAAATTGGTGAAGAAAATTTTTATCCGGACAAACCTTCCGCTATCAGCGATATTTATTCCAAGTTGGATAAAAACATTTGTGAGACTTGTAAAGTTCGTATCTTTCACGAATGTTAAATTCTACAATTTTAAATTTATAATAACCTTCCAATTCGTTTATTTCTAGTTTCTTATGCGTTTAAAAAAGCATATTCCTTTTCTTCACTGGCTCAAAGAATATCAGTTGAGCTGGTTAAAAAATGACTTTTTTGCCGGTATTACCATTGGAGTAATACTTATTCCTCAAGGAATCTCTTATGCCATTATCGCAGGACTCCCTCCTATTTATGGGCTTTATACGGCTTTAATACCTCAACTGGTATACGCCTTCTTGGGAACGTCAAGACAACTGGCCATCGGGCCCGCAGCAATGGACTCGTTGATCGTAGCTTCAGGGATTGCCACGTTGGCAACGATCGGTTCAGATCATTTTATTGTCTTAGCTGTATTGCTTGCCTTTATGGTTGGTTTCTTTCAGGTTATTTTTGGGGTATTCCGGATGGGTTTCCTTGTAAATTTCCTTTCAAAACCGGTGATCAGCGGCTTTACATCAGGATCTGCCATAATTATAGGAATGAATCAGATCGGTAATTTACTCGGTATTGAAGTTGGCAGAAGCAACCGGCTTCAGGAATTGATAAAAGCTGTTTTTAACGAATTCAGTGAAATTCATCTTTACTCTGCCTTAATCGGTATCTTCTCAATCGTTTTGGTTGCGGGAATAAAAAAGTTGAATAACCGGATTCCGGCCGCACTGATAGCCGTTATGATTTCAATTCTTATCGTATACATATTTGATATGGACAGAAAAGGGGTCGTTATACTCGGTGAGATCCCAGCCGGCCTGCCTCATTTGGTCATCCCTTCCTTTGATGCTGATCTGATGAATGAAATCTCAGGGTTGGCCTTAACACTTGCACTTATTGGATTTATGGAGGGCATTTCAATCGCTAAATCAATCGAATCAAAGCACAACAGCTATCGAGTTGATGCGAATAAAGAATTAATCGCTCTTGGTTTCGGGAACATGGTGGGCTCTATGTTTCAGACCTATCCTGCAACAGCAGGTTTTGCAAGGTCCGCAGTAAATGATCAATCCGGAGCAAAGACACCTTTATCTTCCTTATTTGCGGCAATGGTCATTGCTTTATCATTACTGTTCCTTACACCGGCATTTTTCTATCTTCCCAAAGCCGTACTGGCCGGAATCATAATCGTCGCTGCCTATGGCCTGCTGGATTTTTCGATGCCAAAAAAAATATTGAATTATAATATAAGAGACCTTATCATTTTAAACAGTACTTTATTGGTCACCATTTTTATAGGTATTAAAGAAGGGATTCTGTTTGGCATTGTACTGTCTCTGGTCATGCTTATTTACAAAACAACAAAACCCCACATAGCGGTTCTGGGGAATGTGCCCGGCACTCATTTTTACAGAAATGTCAAACGCTTTAGTGACGTGATTGTTCACAAAGAAATTCTTATTGTGAGATTTGATGCCCAATTGTATTTTGCAAACACCCAGTACTTCAAAGATAAATTAAAGGAATTCTGTTCAGAAAAAGGAGATGGTCTCAGGCTTCTGGTAATTGACGGAGAAAGCCTGAATGCACTTGACAGTAGTGCAATTTATGCGCTCGAGGAGATTCATGATTATTTTACCGCAAAAGGTATTACCATCGTATTTTCGGGATTAAAAGGTCCCGTAAGAGATACTTTGGTGAAGTCAAAACTGATGAAAAAAATTCGGTACGATCATTGCTTTATGAGTATACAGGAAGCTGTTGATTGCTATAAAGAAAACTGCTTTGAGTTACCCAAACGATATAGTTATCAGCAGTATACGAAGCAATCGAATCGTTAAAATAGAGAATTATTCTGGTAACAAGAGTTACATATGATAACATTCCTTTGCTTAACTTTGAGTAAATTTAAAATAAAAAATGATGAAAGTTGAACAATTATTTACAGGATGTCTTGCGGAAATGGCCTATTATATTGAGTCAAATGGAGAGGCTGCGATCATTGATCCACTTAGAGAAACTGAACCTTATTTAAGAATGGCGGAGGCTGACAATGCAAAAATTAAATATGTGTTCTTAACTCATTTTCATGCAGATTTTGTTTCCGGGCAATATGACCTGGCTCAAAAAACTGGAGCAAAAATAGTTTTTGGTCCAAATGCGACTGCAGAATACGATATTTACAATGCTAAGGATGGGGAAGAATTCCCGTTAGGAAAAGGTAAAATAACACTTTTACATACCCCTGGCCATACCATGGAATCATCATCATACCTGATCACTGATGAAGAAGGAAATACTCCTTATATATGTACAGGTGATTGCCTGTTCATCGGTGATGTGGGAAGACCAGATTTAGCCGTTAAACAAGGTAAACTGACAGAAAAAGATCTGGCCGGTTACTTGTATGACTCATTGCGAAATAAAATTATGACGCTACCGGATGATATCATTATCTATCCAAATCATGGCGCCGGTTCCGCATGTGGTAAAAATATGAGTAGTGAAACTTTTGACACCCTGGGTAATCAAAAGAAAACTAATTATGCACTCCGTGCAGACATGACCAAAGAGGAATTTATCGATGAGGTGACAACCGGTCTAAAACCACCACCACAGTATTTCCCTAATAATGTAAGAATGAACAAAACGATCAATACAAGTATTGAAGACATTCTTCACAAAGGGACGACTCCTCTTGATGCAGCCACGTTTAAAGAGATGAGTGAACAGAAAGATGTTCTTGTTGTAGACACGCGTAGTAAAGAATTATATGCTGAGGAAGGAACGGTTCCAGGAGCCTGGTACATTGGTATTGATGGCAGTTTCGCACCTTGGGTTGGAGCGCTTATCAAAGACATTAATCAAAAGATTATTTTCATTGCAGATAGTGAAAACAGGGTAAATGAAATTGTAACAAGATTTTCAAGAGTTGGTTACGATAATACCCTTGGGTATTTGGAAGGAGGAATTGCAAATTGGAAAAGCCATGGTTTCGAAGTAGATACGATTGGCTCTATTTCTGCGCATCTTTTTGCGGAGAAACTCGCCAAAGGTGAAATGGAAAAACCTGTGGATGTTCGTAAAGAATCAGAGTATTTATCAGAACACGTTGTGGGAGTAGAAAATTTTCCATTGGATTTTATTCATGATAATTTCTCAGAAATAGATACTGAAAAGGAATACTTTCTGCACTGTGCCAGTGGATATCGATCTTTGGTTGCAGCTTCAATTTTCAAAGCCAATGGCGTTGAAAAGGTAACTGATGTAAGAGGTGGATTCAAAGATCTAAAAGAAACTGATGCTCCTATGACCGATTACGTTTGTCCTACTACACTCTTGTAGTTATGATCTAAGTGATAACCAAAAGGGAGTTAAACACTCCCTTTTTTTGTATTATTGTATTTATAATCTAATTTGATGAATGATGAAATACACAAAAATATTTCTTTTAATTGCTTTGATCTTTACTGGGATGACGGCTTCATGCGGTCAGGATAAAAAAAATCAATCGAACGGTTCACAGGAAAACGAGTCAAAAATTTCCTTGATATCTGCATCAGAACTTGATAAAGTAAACGATGGTATCCTGCTTATTGATGTGAGAACTCCGGAAGAATTTGCCTCAGGGCATATTGAAAACTCAATCAATATCAATATTGGATCTGATGATTTTAAAGAACAGATTGCTGCTCTGCCAAAAGATCAGGAGATTTACCTCTATTGTAAAAAAGGAGGTAGAAGTAATAGTGCGGCAAAGATGATTGAAGGTATGGAGTTTAAAAAAATCTATGACCTAAAAGGCGGAATTACAGCCTGGGAAGATGAAGGGCTTAAAACTGTAAAATAACCGCTTAAACATGATGTGAAATGATCCGATATGTTTTTCTTCTGCTTTTGTCCATGGCTTTATTTTCATGTTCTAAAACTTTGACCAGGAAAGAAGCTGAACTCTTTAAAGAAAGAGGAGATCAGATTGTACAAAAAACAACTGCAGAGCTCTCCGGGAACCTCACGTCAAAAATGAAAGAAGGTGGAATCCCTTTGGCAGTTGAGTATTGTAATACTGCCGCCTTGCCTTTAACTTCAAAAATTTCTGAAGCTGAAAAGGTATCCATAAAAAGGACAAGTCTTAAAACCAGAAACCCATTAAATGATCCTAGTGAAGAGGAACTGAAGGTTTTGAAGAAGTTTTCTTCCCGGATAAAGAAAAATGCTTCTCCCGAACCGATCGTTCAAATCGACCAATCAGGGAAGCCCCACTACTATGCACCCATACTGGTTGAAAAAAAGTGCCTTATGTGTCATGGAACCGTTGACAAAGAACTGTCGAAAAATGCAGACTCCATTATAAAATCTTTTTATCCCAATGACCTTGCTGTCGGATTTAAAGAAGGTGACTTGAGAGGTATCTGGAGCATTTCTTTTCCCTGATGAAAAATCCACGCTCCCGATAAGATTTATTCTTCTGTTTTCTGGCGCATTTCCCCTGTGGTCATAGTACTTCTAAAACCTTAGGTTAACCCCTAAGAGAAAATTGATTTCAGCCTGTGGATAATATCCGGCTCCCGTAATTGTTGTCACATTATCAGGGTCAGACCAGGTGTCATCATAGGTATAAAAATAACCGTTAGAAACGTATTTGACGTTAAAAAGGTTATTTACCAAACCACTGAACACAATCGATTTAAACAACTTATTGGTAACGATTTCATAACTGACTTGAAAATCATTAACAAAATACGCATCGAGCTTTGACCCCTCAAGTTCTATATTGCTCATATATTGCTCACCAACATACTTTGAAAGCAAACTAAACTGTAGTTTCTCCATGGGTTCAAATCTAATATTACTTCCTGCTATGACACTCGGAGAAAATGAAAGTTCTGTGTTTCCAAAATTTACCAGTTCACCGTCAAATTCATAATACTTGTCAATATTCTTGTTCGTACTTAGTGCAAGATTAGGCTGCCAGGTTAGTTTTTCACTGAATCTAAACACTGCATCAACTTCGAGTCCAAGTCTGTAACTTTTTCCAATATTCTCTGCAATAGGATTTCCTACATCATCAATATTTCCTGTAAGCACAAGCTGATCGATGTAGTTCATATAATAGATATTGGTTCTAAGCCTGAAATTATCCGCATTGTAATTCCAACCCAGTTCAAAATCATCTAAAGATTCTGGTTTTACATCAGGATTAGCTAAATAATCAGCTCTTTTGGGTTCCTTGTTTCCCTTGGCGTAAG
>CP070731.1:2514142-2520452 GCA_020347545.1 Flavobacteriaceae bacterium
CAAGGACTAATTTTCATTATTTTTTTCGCTCATTTGAAGGCTAAATTTAATCTTAGCGTTCAGGTTAATTTTGGTTATCTTTGGCACTTAATTTTTAGAAATTTAATGTGGCAAAAAGAACCTTTAAAGAATATTTTGTAGTTGGATTAAAAGGTGTAGCCATGGGAGCTGCTGACGTTGTCCCTGGAGTCTCCGGTGGTACAATTGCTTTTATTTCAGGTATTTACGAGGAATTGATTGATTCAATAAGTAAGGTGAATTTAAAAACCCTGAAACTTTTAAAAGACGAGGGTTTCGTTTCCATGTGGAGCGCCTTGAATGGAAACTTTCTGCTTTCTCTTGTCATAGGAATTGGCATTAGCATTATTTCCCTGGCAAGAGTGATCAAACACTTGTTGGAAAATCAACCCATATTGATCTGGTCCTTTTTTTTCGGTTTGGTTCTGGCCAGTATCATTTATGTAGCCAAACAAATAGATAAATGGCGATTAGGAACCATCGTGTTGCTGATTGCAGGAGCTTTGACCGCATATTTTATCACCACCTTGACTCCGCAGGATGCAAACCCATCTTATCCCTATGTTTTTATCTCTGGGGCGCTCGCCATTTGTGCCATGATCTTACCAGGCATTTCAGGCAGCTTTATTTTGCTATTACTTGGAATGTATAAACCGGTGCTTGATGCGATTCACGAAAAGAATGTGTTACTTATCATAACTCTGATGTCAGGAGCCATAGTGGGGTTATTATCATTTTCACGTGTATTAAAATGGTTATTCGATCACTATGAGAATTTGACACTTGCTGTTTTGACTGGATTTATATTGGGATCGTTAAATAAAATCTGGCCATGGAAAGAGATATTGGAGTCTGAAATGATCAATGGAAAGCTCAAAATATTGAAAGAGAAAAGTGTATTACCCGGCAGTTATGAGGGAGATCCACAGGTTTTATGGGCACTTTTACTGGCCTTGTCCGGGTTTTTGTTTATAATCCTTTTGGAAAAACTTGCTGTTAAAAGGAACGATTAGATGGCTGAGAATACTAGGACAATAGGAGATAAAATCTTACTCTTTATCAAAGGAGTTGCCATGGGTGCAGCGAATAAAGTACCGGGGGTATCGGGCGGACTTGTTGCTTTTGTTACCGGATTTTACGAGGAACTCATATATTCTCTTCAGAAAATAAATCGAAAAGCTTTTAAGCTTTTGATCGATGGTAGATTCAAGAGCTTTTATCAATATGTCAATGGAAGGTTTTTGTTATTGGTCTTTGCGGGATCGACCTTCAGTTATTTTTCGGTTTCACGAGTTCTCGATTACCTGATACAGAATTTTGAATTGTATGTTTGGGCTACTTTTTTTGGAATGATTCTGGGATCAATTTACTATGTGGCAAAAGATTTTAATGATTTTTCACGGGCCAATATTATTTCAATGGCGGTAGGTGTCGCCATAGGGGTATCCATAAGTTTTATGAATCCCGCCAAGGAAAACGATAATTTATGGTTTGTTTTTTTCTGTGGTATTATTGGGGTTTCAGGTATGACGCTTCCGGGTTTATCAGGATCCTTTATCCTGATATTAATGGGGAATTATGTTTTACTTCTTGTGGATGCCGTCAATGAACTTTATAAGACCATACAGGATGTATTTACCTTTAATTTTGATTTCATTTATAATGAAGTGAGGATGCGTTACTTGAAAATTATTGCAAGTTTTGGTTTAGGTTCAATTTTTGGATTGGTGGTCACATCACATATTCTCGGATTTCTCCTCAAACGATGGCATCAGATTATTACAGCCTTGATCATTGGCTTTATCGGAGGTTCCCTGGGGAATGTTTGGCCATGGAAAAGAGAGGTCTACAAAATGGAAGAGGGCCAATACCTTTACGATAGTCTGGGTAATAAGATTGTTGAAAACTATATCAGGTACATGCCTGATTTTTCAGATCTAACCACCTGGATGGCCATATTATACATCCTGATAGGAATTGCTATACTTCTGGCCATAGACTGGTATGGGCAGAACAATAAGAAAGCAGTATAATGATTTTACCAGTATGCTGTTTTCACTTTAGATTTATTAGCTCCCTGTATACATGGCACTGATTAACAGTACCATCAAAATTATGACCGTAGGGCCAATCAGCCCGGCAAAAAATCCTCCCGCCCTAAAATCTTTTTGATCCAGTTTACCTGTGCTAAAAGCAATGGCATTAGGAGGTGTTGAAATAGGAAGGAACAGAGCAGCTGAGGCGCTAAGACCTATAACCAATGGCAGAATTATCTGGTTTGATGACACAAGGATAATGGCGATAGGAATTAGTATGGTTGTTGTTGCCGTATTACTCATAAAGTTCGAAAGAATTACCGTAAGAAGTGAGAATACGATCATCAGCGCATATAGATTCAAGTCGTAATTACTCAACAAACTAACATAATACTCTGCCAATCCTGTTTCCTGAATTGCGAGTCCCAAAGATAATCCTCCGGCTACCAGCATAAGTGTATCCCAAGGCAACTTTCTTACATCATTACCCGATACAATGCCCAACATTGTCAACAGCATAATTGGTAGTAAAGAAACTGCAGAAGCAGGAATTCCATGTATGTTCCCCGTGAGCCACAAGGTCAAAGTTAGTAGGAGAACACCGGAAACAATTTTTCGCTTTATATTGAAAATTCTTGAATTTGAATTTGTTTCAAGGCTGTCCAGAAATGTAAGATCAATTTTTGAAACTTTAGGGACATATCTCGTGATAAGGAAACTCCAGAAGAGGAACACCATAATTACAGCAACCGGAAATCCGATGATCATCCATTCAAGAAACCCGAATTCTATTCCATGATTGTTCATGGCGTCTACAGCGATCGCATTCGGAGGAGATCCAATAATGGTTCCCATACCACCTAAGGAAGCAGCTGCAGGAATACCTATCAAGAGCGCTTTAGATAGAGGGGAATCTTTGTCAAGTGTATTGATAAAAGGAATGACCGCAGCAATCATCATGGCTGTTGTTGCCGTGTTAGACATGATCATTGAAAATATGGCTGTGACCAGCATGATTCCCAGAAGAACATTTCTTGGTTTGCTTCCAAATTTAGAAATGGTCATTTTGAAAAGTGATTTATCGAGCCCGACTTTCTGCATGGCCTCGGCCATTACAAAACCACCCAGCATTAACCAAATAACACTGTTGGACCAGGTTTCAACGTATTTTGCAACATATTTTGAGGCATTATCAGGATCTATTTCGGCGTAATATCCTCCCAGTGCAAATACGAGAAATCCAAAAATCAATAATCCCACCGCAAAAGGAGGTACCGCTTCCGTCACCCACAACCCGATAGAGAGGAACAATAGAAAAAGCACATAAATCTGAGCTTGATCCAGTTCGGGTTCGTTTAGCCAATAGGTCAGAACAAAAGCAAAAATTATGCTTAAAAGGAAATAGATAATTTTCTGCTGGATATCAACAACATGCTGAAATTTTTTTAAATACCGCATCGACGCGGTCCTAGAATCGGCCATAATTTCAATACTAAATTAAAAAGACAAAGTTACGTTATCTCTGATTTCACAGCCATTTTCCTTAGGAATTTTACGAAAACGTTTTATCTGTACGAAAAAAGCCCGAGAAAAACTCAGGCTTTTTTTAATATTAGTGGATTTTCTTATTGAAGGGATCCAAAGATAACGTTCAGAATCCAAGGCTGCCATACAACCTGTTCCCGCAGCAGTAATTGCCTGCCTGTATTCTTTATCCTGTACATCCCCGGCAGCAAATACACCTGGAATATTGGTCTTGGTTGATTTCCCTTCTGTATGAAGGTATCCAACATCATCCATGTCGATAATTCCTTTAAAAATTTCCGTATTCGGCTTGTGACCAATGGCCACGAATACTCCTGTTACATCCAATTCGGTCCTTTCATCAGTAATATTGTTGAAAATTCGAACACCTTCTACAGTCTGATCTCCGAGAACTTCATCCAGTTCCGTATTGAACATTACTTCAATGTTTTCTGTTTTATTTACCCGATGTTGCATTGCCTTTGAAGCCCGCATATAATCCTTTCTTACCAAAACCGTGACCTTTCTGCAAATATTTGCCAAATAAGTAGCCTCTTCAGCCGCGGTATCTCCGGCACCAATTACAACCACATCCTGTCCTTTGTAGAAGAATCCGTCACACGTAGCACAGGCAGAAACTCCTCCACCTATCAATCTCTGTTCACTTTCCAGTCCAAGATATTTTGCGGTGGCACCCGTTGAAATGATCACAGTTTCGGCTTCTACCACTTTTGACTCATCGATTGTAACTTTGTGAATTCCTCCAACTTCTTTGCTGAAATCAACTTTGGTAGCCATTCCAAAACGAACATCAGTTCCAAATCTTTCCGCCTGATTCTTAAAATCTTCCATCATCGCCGTTCCGTCAGTACCGTTGGGATATCCAGGATAATTATCAACTTCCGTAGTGGTAGTAAGTTGTCCTCCCATCTGCATCCCGGTGTAAACAACCGGTTTCAAATCTGCACGAGCCGCATAAATGGCTGCTGCATATCCTGCTGGTCCAGATCCGATAATCAAACATTTGATTCTTTCAATATTGCCCTCCATTTTCTATTTTTTACATTTTCAGCTAACAAAAATATACAAATCAAAACGTTTAGGATACGTTTCATGATCTTTTTTTTCAATACCCTAATAACGATTTTTAATCCTTATTTTTGACCTGAATATTTTGACGTAAAAGTACCTTTAAACTGACAAATGACCGACAAATGACAAATGTATCTGATAAGCAGGAGTTTGAGAAAATATTAGAAGCTAACAGAGGCATACTTTTTTATTTTGCAACAGATAGTTGTGTGGTTGGTGGGGCAGTTGAGCCAAAGGTTCGTCAATTGTTAGATGAAAAATTTGATAAAATAGCCTTTTGCTTTATAAACATGAATATTTCTCCTGAAATATCTGCCAGCCATCAGGTTTTTGTGGAACCAACGCTGTTGCTGTTTATCGACGGAAAGGAATATCTCAGAAGGAGCCGTAATATCAATATGATCGAGTTAGAGGATGCTATACAAAGAATTTTTTCTCTGGCTTTTGAAGATTGATCTTTTTTTCTTGAATATGTAAGATTAAGTGTTATCTTTGCAGCCTGAAAAAATCGGTAACTTTTCGGGGTGTAGCGTAGCCCGGTTATCGCGCCTGCTTTGGGAGCAGGAGGTCGCAGGTTCGAATCCTGCCACCCCGACAAAATAAAACCCCTTCAAACTCAGTTTGAAGGGGTTTTTTGTTTTCTTCCGTTGAAAGCTTGCTTTCAAAAGGTAATGAAAACAAAAAACACCAAAATGCGATAGCATTTTAGTGGGTTTTATTTTGGCATCGACCCCACTACAGGATCAACGAAGTTAATCCTAAAGCTTTTTCTACGAAGTTGATCCTAAAGCTTGCTTTCAAAAGGAAATGAAAACGAAAAACACCAAAATGCGACAGCATTTATTCTGTTATGACAAGAGGAGAGCCTGATCTATATTCCTTGATGATGGTTTTCTTACCTGAACCAGGCCAGGTCACCCTTATACTGTCGGCTTTCTCATTTTGACCAAGCCCCATGATTACATTGCTAATGTCTGATTGAGATAAATAGGAAGAGCCAGTTCTAAGCATACGGTTCTGCTTTACACCCTTATTCCATAAAGTAATTTTAGCACCAAAGGCATATTGATTCGGTTTTTTTCCTTTGAGCTGAATTGTGATAGAATGGTTTTTTGATTCAGTGTCATTTCGGAACAATTTGGGACTTCCTCCATTTACGGTCAGTAATACATCCGTATCCCCGTCTTTGTCAATATCTGCAGTTGCAATCCCCCTTCCAACAACAGGAGCTTTAAATGATTCACCTACCTGATCACTGATGTTTAGGAATTTGCCACCCTCGTTATAAAAGATTTGTGGGCTTTGTTTGAATGTGATGTTCTGTTGCACTCCGTTAATCTCGGGTTCGATATGACCATTCGCAGTGATAAGTTCTACAAACCCGTCGTTATCGAGATCGGTAAAAAGAACCCCGAAGGTCAACTGTAATAAAGAGGCACGTGTTAACTGTGCCACACCTGCACGGTCATGAAACAATCCGCCAACTGTCTGGGTATAAAGTGACAAGGGTTCTTGAGAGAAGTTTCCTATGGCAATTGCAAGATTCTCATCATTTGAAACATCCGCAATATCAATTCCCATTCCTGCACGAGCGCGCCCTTTTTCATCGTATCCAATACCAGCAGCAATAGCCTGGTCCG
>CP070731.1:2520552-2533281 GCA_020347545.1 Flavobacteriaceae bacterium
CTTCAATTGGCTGGCAGGAGATAAGATGTCAAGGGAACCCAGACTATCACTTTTTTCATTGAATGAAGATCAAAACGCCGATTTTTTACACTCGAAATTCTCGGACCAGGAATTGAAAATTTATAAAAATTTAAGTAGGCGCAACACCTTGAAGACGTCTTCAGTAGGAAGGATTTTTGACGCAGTAGCTTCTCTTTTGGGGCTTTGTGATATTAACAGCTACGAAGGAGAAGGGGCTATTTTACTGGAAAATGCAATTGATGGGTATGATTTAGATAATTTAAAGTCGTATACCAACAACCTGAGAGAGGGCCCGATTCCTACTCAGGAGATTTGGAACGGAATCTACAAAGATTATTGCATAGGGCAGGACTCCGGGAATATCATCTCGAATTTTCTGTTCACTTTGGCAAGATTGATTTTTGAGCTTGCAGATCAGCATCAAATTAAAAAGATTGCCTGCAGTGGCGGGGTGTTTCAAAATACAACCCTGGTAGATATGATGATTGACCTTGTGCCTGAGGGAGTGAAACTTTATCTGAACCGGGATCTGTCACCCAATGATGAAAACATCGCCTTCGGACAAATCTTTTATCATTTACATGATATGGATCAAAAGCAATAAAAAAATTTATTGCCCCAGAATCCAGTAGATTCCCACTGCCAGCGCAAAGATTCCTCCCATTAACCGAATTCCCCTGTAAAGATTTTGATTGTGTTCATTCTTTGCAAAATCGATCACCTTGGCCAGAACCAAAGAAAACAGTGTCATCGCCACAAGTATTCCTGAAATAAAGCCTACTATATATAATCCGCCATCAAAATTATCTTTAAAACCGAGAACTGGCAAGAAGAGTATAAAATGTGCAATTCCTGCGAGGCCATGTAATACTCCTATCCAGAATGAAGCGAGATAACCTTGTTTTTCAGCTTTTGAATCCTTGTTTTGATGTGTGTGTTCATGATTTGGATTATGACTGTGATCGTGATGATGTTTATG
Source organism: Flavobacteriaceae bacterium (assembly GCA_020347545.1). GTDB lineage: Bacteria > Bacteroidota > Bacteroidia > Flavobacteriales > Flavobacteriaceae > Lutimonas. The sequence goes on from CP070731.1 coordinate 2,521,553, forward strand.
GATAAATGGTGCATCTTCAGTATGCACATGCAAATGGCTGTGATCCGGATTAGGTTTCAAAATTTTATAAAAGGCCCAGACCCCGATAATGATCAGGACTAAGCCCACCAGCTGTTCGCTATAGGAAGATATTTCCTCTACAGGTATGAGTTCTTTAAAAAATAAAAACAACGAGCCTATCAACCACATGCCAAAAATATGTCCGACCCCCCAAAACAATCCAATTTTCCAGGCCTTACGCTTGGATTCAATGATGAATGGCATAACAGCCGCTACGTGATCGGGCCCCATGATAACGTGAAGAATTGAGGCTAATAGTCCTGCAAAAAAAGGGAAAGTCATTTAAAAACCGAGTTTAGATTCTAACAAACATCAGCTTGATCAGAAATGGTTGTTTATATCAAATTTACAATTAAAAAACAGAAAGCCGTAATTTAAAATGACATTATTTGAGACCCGTATTCAATCAGTTCATATACGAAGAATACCAAGAAAATCAAACTTGTAAAAAGCTTCATTGTTGTTGAGGCCAAAAAACCAACAAATGAACCAAAAGCTGACTTTAATGCTCTTTTGATGTCCCTGGGATCATGCATCAATTCGCCGATGAGTGCACCGACAAAAGCCCCGATAACAAACCCGAGCGGAATAGGAAGAATCAGTCCGATTATCAGGCCAAGTGTTGCCCCGGTGGAACCTTTTTTAGAACCTCCAAATTTCTTTGCTCCCAGCCCCGGAATGATATAATCCAAAATCAGGATCAACAGGGCTACAAAAAAAGTTATTCCAAGGATATAATAATTCATCGGAACAGCCGAGGTCAGGAAGAGTAAAAGCAATCCGAACCAGCCCGTTATGGGGCCGGGTAAAACCGGAAGAACAGACCCTGCTATTCCAAGAATTACGAGCAACAATCCTAAAAGCGTCAATAATAAATCCATACACGAATGTAAGCTATTTTTTCAATTGCCAATTAGTATTAACAATTTGTTCAAGTTTTGTACAATAAGCCATGATTTTCAAATTTATTTGTACATTCACAAGGTATAAGCGAATACAATGTTTTCTAGGCTGATTATTATCATATCCATTATTTTGGTATCGTATTCCTGTGATTTTATATCGCCTAAAAAAAGGGCTTTAAGAAATACCGTTCTTCTTGACACTATTATCGATTACAACGAGGTAGATGTCTACCCTTTGTTCCTGGATTGCAATAACTGTGACAGCAGTGAAAAGCAGAATTTATGTTTTGAGATGGAATTGCTCCGGAGACTGCAGAGAATAATGGGCAAAGAAATGCTTCAGGCGGCTGTAAAATCCCGAGATACCCTTACGGTTGAGGTACTGGTAGATACAAATGGTAAAATTTCCATTGTCGAGATTCATAAACCCGAAAGTCTGCAAAACAATCTTGACCAGATCGATAGTTTGTTGTTTAAGAGCTTCGCAGCGCTTCCTGCAACGGTCCAACCTTCATTGAAAAGGGGTATTCCTGTGAATTCGATGTTTACCCTTCCAATAGTGGTGAGTCCCATACAGTAATTTTTAACGATAAGATCTCTCCTTCCAGCGGTAATTTTTAGTTAGTGAGAGGACACTCACTATGACCGTATAAAATGGATGGATAAAGGAGGAAATAAAATAGGACCTCAAGATATCTGTCTGTTTGAAGAACTTTGAGGTTTTAAAGATCAAAAGAAAATCCAGATTGAATTTTATTAGAAAAATCAAACCGATACTTCTCCATGAGATCTTTCCGGCAATACCATAAAAAAAGAAAATGATCAGTAACAGGCTATAAGCAAAGACCAACAGACCGATCATCTTTACTTTTAAAGAATCATATGCGGTGGTTTTTGAGGCCCATCTGATCCTTTGAGAGAGGAGTGCCCGCCATGATTTTTGGCTTGAAGTTTTTACCAGCGCCTCATAGGATTTTAAAAAACAAACCTGATTCGGATATTTTTCCTGAATTTTTTCCATAAGGAAGACATCATCTCCGCTTGCAAGATGCTCATTTCCTTTAAATCCATGAACTGCATTAAAACCTTCCTTACTGTAACACAAATTAGCGCCATTACACAAAAAAGGCTCTAGGATGATCCCCTTATCTGATTGCCCAAAACTACCCATTGTGATTCCTTGCAGACTCAAAAAATCCAGAACTTGAAACTGATGCAGGAAACTCATACCCTCTTCATAAGTTACCGGAGCTACGACCATCTTTGCCTTCTCTGTGTTGATCATTTGATTAAAGGCCAAAAGCCACTTTCGAGGAACGGAACAGTCGGCATCCGTTGTAATAATCCATTCAAAGGAAGATGCATCAATTCCTTTTTGTATCGCTGCTTTTTTCGGGGCCCGATGTTCTTCTGTCAGTTTAATTATTTTAACATTGAGCTCAGGATGGTCACCGGTAAATTCCTGAGCAAGGACAACCGAATCGTCTTCTGAATTATCATCGATCAGGATGATTTCATATTTGTCTTCAGGATATTTTACAGCTGCAAGACTCCCAAGAAGTTTTAAAAGGTTTTGTGCTTCATTTCTAAAAGGTATTATGATCGAAAACTCGTTAAAATGAGCTTGTTTTTTAAGTTCCAGCGATGGCAGGCGGTCAATACCCTGACTCAAATACAAAATGAGTATTCCGTAAATAACAGCTATGGTAAACCCCGCAATAATCATTTGACGAACTTAGTTTCACTCGGAATTAAGGTACGTGGACTAAATCTGATCACAAAAATGCTTCCGATCATAGCAGGAAAAGCAAAGTTTAAAATCCACATCGTGGCTGTGATACTTAAAATGACAATTTCACTAACTCCAAGATATCCGAAAAGGGTTACGGCAACAGAACCTTTTACCAGCCAGTCAAAAAGTACAAACCCGGGAATTGCGGAAGCGATAAAATACATTAAGAAGATGGATGGAAGAGCCACGGTATAGGCAATGTCTACATCAAAAAAGAGCAGTAACAAATAAAACTGATGCGAAAAAACCAGATAGCGCAAGATTGAAAAAATCAGGGCATTCCCATAAACCTGATTTGGTATTTTAAACAAGCTCCTCAATTTACCGAACCAGGAAAGCCGATTCGCTTTCTGAAAAATCCAAAAAAGTAAAAAGCTTAGTAAAACCGTAATGAGAACAAGGGGAATATAGATTTCCGAGGTTCGAAAACTTTCCAGTGGCAGATCGTCATAAAATACAAAAACACCGAAGATCCCAAAGATGGCCGTAACCGTCATCTGAGTGGCATTCCCTATAAAATTTCTGATCATGACCCCGGGCCGTTGTTTTCTGTAATAATAGATTGCTTTGGCACCATACTCTCCGATCCTGTTAGGAGTAATCAGGGAAGCGGTAAGAGATCCAAGACTTTGTTCGAGAGCTTCAGAAAAAGAAATCTTTTGAAGACTGCTCATTAAAAACTTCCATTTTCCGATCTCGAGCAACCAGTTGATAAAGGTTAATGAGACAATCAGCACAAAAAATGCGATTCCGGCCGTACCCAACCCATCGATTTGATTTGTCCACAGGTTACCATTAAAATTTTCCCCATTAAAAAGTCGTTGAGAAATAACATAATAGGCACCTGAAAGGATCAGGAGTTTTGCGATAAAAAGAAAACTTGAAAAGTATTTTTGCAAGATATTGTACATTTACACAAAGAAACAAAATATCATTCTGATATTTAACTTCAATTGTCAAAACAATTTACATTGCCAAAGGAAAGAATAATCTTAGGAATTGATCCGGGGACAACAGTAATGGGGTATGGGCTTATCAAGGTCATTGATAAGAAAATGCATTTTATGCAGCTCAATGAATTGATGCTTAAAAAATACAGCGATCACTACTCCAAGCTTAAGCTGATATTTGAGCGGACCATTGAACTTATCGACACCTATCATCCGGACGAAATAGCCATTGAAGCGCCTTTCTTTGGCAAAAATGTCCAGTCCATGTTAAAATTGGGAAGGGCTCAGGGAGTGGCTATGGCCGCAGGGCTATCCCGTGAAGTCGCCATCACTGAATATTCCCCTAAAAAGATCAAAATGGCGATAACCGGTAACGGAAACGCCTCTAAGGAACAAGTAGCGAAAATGTTGCAAAGCACCTTAGGATTGAAAGAGCTTCCGAAAAATCTCGATGCTACTGATGGGCTGGCGGCGGCAGTTTGTCATTTTTACAATGATGGGAAACAGCAAACTGGGAAAAGCTATTCCGGTTGGGGCTCCTTCGTGAAGCAAAACGAAAAACGGATCGGTTGATACATTTGTGTCGCGATCGTTTCAACTTGGTCAGTATTCCTATTGATTCAAAAGCATTTTTAGGCTACAGTATTTAGTTTTATTTTAATTTTAATTCATGAAATTATATATTTGTTTACTTGAATAAGACAGTTTTACCCATACAGCCTAGCCCAATCATTTCCTATTTAAGAGTAGGTAGGTTATTGTATGCTTCACTGATACTATTTATAATAGAATCATGGATCTATGGCATAGAGCTCATTAAATCAATTCGTTCTGGATCAGTTTTTTGGATCGTGTTTTGGACTGCATTTTTTTTATTTTCGTTTGTGCATATTTATTTGGTCATTATGGATGGCTGGTCGCGTTACCAAAATTATAAACGTATAAAGGATCAATTTTTTATCCATGGTTTTAATAAGAAAATGACACTTATTTATGTAGGTTCGAAATGTCAGCGTATGGCTGCGGAAACGGCTGCGGAAGAATTGGGGATAAAGGATGAGGTGCAACAATGTTATCGTGATTTTGGTGTAAAATGGTATCATTACATACCTTATTTTATGGTAAAGGAGCCCTTATTTCTGTTCAAAAAAATGTTTTGGTCCCGTACTTTTTTGGAAGATTATTACGAACCTAAATTTGATTTTCGGGCTATCTTCAAATCGCAAATAGCATGATCTACTGCGAAGGAGTGCATAAAAAGTATGGTAAAGTAAGAGCCCTTAATAACACTAGCATTTCCTGCGGAAAGGGAGAAATTTTAGGTTTGGTTGGTGCCAATGGAGCCGGTAAAACTACCTTGTTTAAAATTTTACTCGGATTAGTTACTGCCGATAGTGGAAAAGTTGAGGTATCTGGCGACGGTGCAAAAAAGATCGGAGGAATTGTCGAAAAGCCAGCACTTTATCCCTACTTAAATGCACATGAAAACTTGCGATTATTTGCAAAAATGCAAGGGGCAGACTTCTCAAAAATCGCTATAGATGCTTCCTTGGAACAAGTTGGTTTACCTTTAAACAGAACAGATCCGGTTCGTAATTTTTCTATGGGAATGAAACAGCGCTTGGGTATTGCTGTTGCCCTTCTTAATAATCCTACTTGTTTGTTGTTGGATGAACCTTTTTCAGGTTTAGATCCTTTAGGTATAGAAGCCTTAAAACAGCTCATTTTTGACCTTAAACAACAAACTCAAATGTCAATAATAATCTCTTCTCACATCATTGATGTTTTAAGTACGGTTTGTATGAAGTTATCAATAATTCATAATGGGGAAATTATTCAAACCGGTGAGACGAGCACGATCCTTTCTGCCTGTACTAAAAGTTATACTTTATGTGGAAGCGATATTAATAAAGCATCTTTTTTAAGTGACTATGACACGGTTTCGAATGGAGACTGTATGACTATTTCGGCATCGGCTACGGAAATCTCTGAAATCATATTTAAATTATCACAGCAGCAAATAGCAATCACTTCTTGTAGGCCTGTGCTTGACTTGCAACAACTATTTAATCCAAAGGAGAAATGATGCGACTACTTTATATTGAAACCTATAAATTGTTTCGTCAAAGCCGCACCTATTATGCAATTTTGGCCCTCTTTTTTATTGAAGTGGTTGTTCTGTTAAGTGCTTATTATCAAGGCGCAGGAATTATTGATATTGTGTTGGCCAATTTAATGGATACATTCTACTTTCAAGGTAAACTGCTTAACGGGAACTTGATCATATACTTTATACTCAACTCCTTTTGGTTTCATGTACCCTTGCTCTGTATGATAATTGTATCTGGCATGCTTACAACCGAATATCAAGAAAAAACGTTACAAACGGTGCTTATGCAACCTGTTGTGAAGTGGAAATATTTATTAGCGAAATATATCGTTGCCAGTTTATTTACCATTTTTTTAGTGCTACTATTGGCCTTAACATCCTTTATACTGTCCTACGGAATTTTTGGAAAAGGAGACTTAGTGGTCTATACCAACGGACTCACTTTTTTTGAACACGATGATGCCTTCAATAAGTTGGTGTATGCTTTTTTATTCGGAACCCTTTCTTTGGTATTCTTTTCTGTGGTAAGTTTAACACTTGCCGTATTGCTGAAAGAAAGTTTTAAAACTTGGATTGTTGCTGCGTTGTTTTTGATCGTTTCTACATTATTATTGAAAATAGACTTAGGTAATGAATTTTGGAACCAGATAGCCTTTTTTAAATTGAACAATACCTGGCAATATTTTTTTAACCATGACATTGAATGGAACAGGATTGTACTCAATTCGGTCTTAATGGGTCTTTATATTTTAGTGACGATGCTTGTGGGGTTATATTTATTTCAGAAAAAAGACATTGGATGAAACTACATGGAATACTTTTACTGTTTTTATTTGCTGCTAATGGCTTTTCCCAATCGGCTGAAGAACAGGTGCTTTTCGTTAAATCCAGACTGGATAGTATTGAAACCTTTCAAGCAGATATAAAGTTACATGCGGATATTTCATTTATTAATATGCCAGATAAGGAAGCACTGGCAATTTTTAAAAAGGGTGAAGATTTGGTCATCAAATCTGAAGATTTTGTACTAATTCCCAAACGTGGATTGGACTTGTCGTTTAGTGAGCTGTTTGAGTATCCATTTATGGTAGTAGACAGAGGTGAAGTAGAAGGGCAGTCAACATTGCTATTGGCAATTTCTATTTTACCAACAGATAAAAAGGCAGATTTTAGTGTGGCGAATTTGCATATAGATACCCGGAAGCAACGCATCACATGGGCCGAAATCAACACTAAAAAAGACGGTGCTTATACACTGAGTCTCACATACCCGGATAGCCGGGCTATACTTCCAACCAAATTGGACGTTTCATTTGAAATGGACCGCATCAGGATTCCACTTAATTTTGCGGGCAGCGATGTCTCTATTGACCGCAAAGAGATGCGGGCAGCCGATCAGAAAACAGGAAAAATCAGACTTGCATTAGAATATAGAAGTATTGAAAAAACCCAATAACCTGAGCTTCTTCATGCGCTCAAATAAACAGTAGAAGTGTAACTTACTTTGTATCTTAGGCCCGGATTTATTCTTAGACTTATGGCCGGTATTTATATACACATACCATTTTGCAAGCAGGCATGTTATTATTGTGATTTTCATTTTTCAACTTCACTTAAGAACAAGGATTCGATATTGTCGGCCATTGAAACGGAGCTGGTACTTCGAAAGAATGAAATCCGTGATACCATTGAAACCATTTATTTTGGAGGAGGGACACCTTCCTTATTGAATACTTCTGAAATCGAACGAGTTATAAATTTAATCAGAAAGAATTTTAAAGTAACTGAATTTCCGGAGATCACCCTTGAAGCCAATCCCGATGACCTGTCAAAGAACAAATTGGATGAACTGAGTCGTACTCCTGTGAATCGATTAAGTATTGGGGTACAGTCTTTTTTTGATGAGGACCTCAGCTACATGAACAGGGCTCATAATAGCAGGCAAGCTATGGCATCAATGGAATATGCCTCAAAATGGTTTGATAATATAAGCATGGACCTCATCTATGGAATACCCCAGCTCAGTGAAGAACGGTGGGTGAAAAACCTGGAATATACCTTCGATTTTAAAGTGGAACATATCTCAAGTTATGCACTGACCGTTGAACCCAAAACTGCCCTGGATCATTTTATTCGAAAAGGAAAATACAAGGCCCCATCGGAAGCACTGGCGGAAAAACATTTTAAATTACTTCAGGAACTGACCGGTGCAAAGGACTTTATCCAGTATGAAATTTCAAATTTTGGAAGGAAGGGATATTTCTCCACACACAATACCTCGTATTGGAAAGGGGCAAAATATCTGGGAGTCGGACCTTCTGCCCATTCCTTTGATGGAACCCAAAGAAGCTGGAATGTGGCCAACAACGCCAGATACATGAAATCAATTGAAAAAGGTGAGCTGCCGAGTGAAATTGAAAAATTAACCGTAGAAGATAGGATCAATGAAATGATCATGACCGGAATAAGGACTATCTGGGGGATATCCATTGAGGATATCGTTTCAAATTTTGGTGAGACTTATAAAAACCTGCTTATGCAGCAGGCCGAAAAACATCTTAAAACAGGTAGTCTTTACAATCGTGAAAATCACCTGATTTTAAAGCCTGAAAAATATTTTCTGGCCGATGGAATTGCTTCGGATATGTTTTTGATCAAAGTATGATTTATTTAGTATTTTTAACGCTTATTCGATGATATGGAAGCTTTACTCGGACTTTTTCTTGGAGCAATAATTACCTATTGGGTGTTAAAATATATCAAAATTCAGAAAAGAAAAGATATTACCAATGCGCAGTCGGCGATTCTTATGGAAAAGATCAGAAAGGTCTGGAAACTTATCACCGTTGAGGGAGAGTTTGCAGAAATATACCATTATGAGAATACCAAGGAAAGATTCATGAGCATGGTTTCCAGTAAGAAAAAAGCAATTTTACTGATCAATGCCAGGGCACATGTAGGGTTCGATCTCTCCAAGATAAAAATGGATGCCAACAACGAGAAGAAAGTTATCAGGTTGACTGACTTTCCTGACCCTCAGATTCTGAGTTTGGAAACGGATCTTAAATACTACGACAAAAAAGATGGCTTGTTCAATAAATTTGACTCTTCTGATCTGACGGAGGTTAACTCTCAGGCAAAGGAATATGTATTGTTGAAAATTCCTGAGAGTGGTTTGTTTGACACGGCCAAAAGCGAAGCCCTGGAAGCGGTTCTTCTAATCCAGAATATTGTGGAAACCATAGGATGGACCCTAGACTATCAGGATCTTTTACTTGCAAAAAACAACAAAGGAATTGCAATACAGGAAAAATTAATGAACAAACTGGAACAGGAAAACTGATCCGTGAATAATAAGAATCAGTGAATCAGGAACAGGCCTTAGCCATATTGAAATCAGGAAGAAATGTCTTTTTAACCGGTTCCGCCGGAACAGGAAAAACCTACGTTCTCAACAAATACATTCAATACCTCAAAGCTCGAAAAATACCGGTATCCATAACGGCCTCCACAGGAATTGCGGCAACACATCTTGAAGGAACCACGATACATGCCTGGTCAGGTATTGGGATCAAGGATAGCCTTAGTCAGCGAAACTTGAAAGCATTGAAAGAAAAAAAGTACCTGAAAAAGCATATTGACAAGACCAAAGTCTTGATTATTGATGAAATTTCAATGCTTCATTTAAAGCAGTTCAATCTGGTCAACGAAGTGCTTCAGTATTTTAGAAAAACCGATAAATCATTTGGAGGAATTCAGTTGGTTCTTTGTGGTGATTTTTTTCAGCTTCCCCCGATCGGAAGTTCCGGAGAAACAAATAAAGAAAAGTTTTGTTTTATGTCTCAGTCCTGGTTGGATGCGAATTTATCAATCTGCTACCTGACGGATCAGTTTAGGCAAACCGACAGTAAGCTGAACAATATTCTTAATGAGATAAGAACCGGAAGCGTATCTGAAAATTCCGTAGCAATGCTCCAGTCTTGTTCCAAGCCTTTGGAGGAGGAGGAACCCACGACGCTTTACACCCACAATATAGATGTTGACAGAATTAATTCCACACACATTCAAGGACTTAAGGGAAGAAAAAAGATATTCAGGGCAAAAGTGAAAGGAAATCTTAAGCTTGCCGAAACAATTAAAAAATCGATAATGGCTCCCGAGGTGCTGGAATTAAAGAAAGATTCAAAAGTAATGTTCGTCAAAAACAATTATGAGAAAGGATATCTGAACGGTACGATTGGAACCGTTCTGCGTTATGATGATGAAGGCTACCCGGTAATTCAATTGAGCAATGGTTATGAAATTACCGCAGTTCCGGAGGATTGGCGAATTGAAGATGAAGGAGGGAAGCTTTTAGTCAGTTATATACAGGTTCCTCTAAGACTAGCCTGGGCCATTACGGTGCACAAGAGTCAGGGAATGACCCTGGACAGCGCAGTGATGGATCTGAGCAAAACTTTTGAAAAAGGACAAGGCTATGTCGCCTTATCTCGAGTAAAAAGATTGGAAGGGCTGGAATTGAGAGGATTTAACGGAACAGCCTTGCAGGTGGACAGACTTGCCTTAAGGGCCGATCAGAGGTTTCAGGAATTGTCAAAAGAATTAGAACTGATTTACGATACCAGAAGTCTTGAAAAGGAAGCCCGAGGCTTTATTAAAGCCAATGGTGGAGTACTCAATAAGGATGAAATCAAACACAATCTTGACCGATTGGAAAAAGGGCAGAAAATTGTTAAAAAATCTACCTATCTGATAACTAAACAGCTCATAGACAAAGGATATTCCCTGGAGGACATTATGATTGAAAGGGATTTGACCATGGGTACCGTTTCCACACATCTCATTAAAATTTCTGAAATGTATCCCCAAACGGAACTGTCTCGATTTAAGCCGGATAGAAGCGTCATGAACAAGGTGAAAAAGGCAAGAAATCAATTGTTAAAAGGAACAGGTGGAGGAGAAAGGATCAGCTTGAAACCAATTTTTGAAATCCTAAAGGGAGAAATTAGTTACGATCAGATAAAATTGGCCCTGGTATTTGTATGATCCTAAATTATCATGAAATATGAATGTAGAAGAATTCAGAATGTATTGCCTCTCCAAACAACTGGTAAGCGAAGAATTTCCTTTTGATGAGACAACACTTGTCTTTAAAGTATGCGGAAAGATGTTTGCCTTAACGGGCCTTGAATCTCCTGAATTAAAGGTGAATTTGAAATGCGACCCGGACAGGGCCCTGGAATTGCGTGAGTCCTACAGTAGTATCAATGAAGGTTATCACATGAACAAAGTACATTGGAACACCCTCACGGTGGATGGATCTTTTTCTGATAATTTATTTCGGGAATTGATCGATCATTCCTATGACCTTGTTGTTGGGGGGCTTCCAAAAAAAATTAGAGAGGAATTTTTTCAATGAGACCACTCAAAAAAATTAACTTCAAAACAATTTAAAATTTTCTTCGGTAAATAGAATTGATCATTCGAAAAGTAAAATGATAGTTTCGTCCTTAATTAATTTTTCATAAGAGCAGGAAGTTCTAAATTTCGGATCAAATAAATCAGGTTGGATTAATGTAACACTCCAATAATTTTTAACATTTAATAATCTGACTTATAATAAGTAATTTGTTTTTGTTAAGTTAATTTTCGCCGAATAGCCCTGCTATTTGGCGAATTTTATTTTGGGATTTTTCATTTTGTTTTTTTCCTAAAATCGGATGGTGTCATTCCTTTTATGGATTTGAATTTTCTATTGAAATTTGTCAGATTATTAAATCCGCACTGATAGGATATCTCGGCAATGCTCAGATCGGAATTTTTGGCCAAAAGTTTACAGGAGTTCTCTATCCTGATATCGAGCAGGAAATTGATATATGTTTTATTTGTTCTTTGCTTAAAATAACGACAAA
>CP070731.1:2533381-2537900 GCA_020347545.1 Flavobacteriaceae bacterium
GGTGAAATCCTACTGGTCGTCATTGGAATCAGCCTGGCCTTTCAATTAGACAACTGGAACGAGGATAGGATCAATAGAAACATCGAAGTTCAATATTACGATAATATCAGGGATCGGATTGACGATGATCAGGAATTAATTCAGGAACAGATGGAATTCAACAAAGGGTTTATGAAGGAATTTCGTTATGCCTATGATATCATTGATTCCAACGATAAAAGTAAATTGGATACACTTGGCATCATTATACGTAATACGACCCAGTATTCAGATTTTGACAGGCAGGGAAATATTTATGAAACAATGGTCAACAGCGGGGAAATTAAGATTCTAAGAAATCATGATATTGTAAATGGCGTAAGAGAATTGGAAGAATATTATATATATGTCAATAGAATGGAATCCATTCATTATGACGCCATGATCAATCATGTTGTCAAAACCATTAATCCGGTACTGAAATTTTCAACAGGAGAATTAATGAAGCCTGAAGCCGTTTTCAACTATGAGTTTCAAAATCTATTTTCCATGCTGATTCACATTATGAATGAAAAGGACGCGGTGTATCAAAAAATTCTAAACCAGATTGAAAATCTAAAAACCTTAATTGATGAGGAAATAGGCCCGAATTGATTTACTTAAATCCAATTTCTTTCAGTGCTGTATGACTTGTCTGAATTGCCTCAATGGGTTTCATTTTAAAGGTCCTGTCTTGTTCTACAAAATAATATTGCATTCCTGAAAGGTCTTTCTCCTTTAGAATTCTGGTAAAATCAATGGTGCCTTTACCAACCGGAGCAAACCTTCCCTGTTCATCCATATCCTTGACATGCCATAATTTGAATCTACCGGGATATTTTTCAAAATAAGCCAAAGGATCGGCACCGGCCTTCGTGACCCAGTAAAGATCCATTTGGAAATTGACATATTTCGGGTCACTGTGCTCAAGTAAATAGTCAATCGTTACCACGCCGTCTTTGTCCTTCTTAAATTCAAAATCATGATTGTGGTATAACAGTTTAAGCCCGGCCTTATGACATTTTTCTCCTAGTTCCGCCAAAATTTTGGATAAATTTTCAGCCCCGCCTTTCATTCCCCTGGTTTGAGTTACAGGATCCTTTTCATACAAACCCATAGGAGGAATAGGTACTACAAAATATTCAAATCCAGCAGCTTTCGCGTCTGCAAACATAGTTTCCGCATTGTCAAGCGTGACAGTTGACTGATGGGTGCTTACAGGAACAAGGCCCAATTGTTCAACGTATTGTTTAAATTCGGCGGGAGACATATTATAGTATTTGCCATTATTATATCCGGCTGCCTCGATATTTTTATAACCTATGTCCGCCACTTTTTTCAGGGTTTCTTTTGCATCCGATTCCATATCAGTTCTTAGGGTATACAATGCCAGTCCACCATATTTATCCTGGGCAAATGAGATGAATGTGAAAAAGGCCAAAACTGAAACTGAAATTAACTTGATTTGATTCCGATTCATTTTATAAAGTTTAATGTTCTCAATGATTTTCTAACAGCTCTCTAAAATATGAAACATTTTTAATGGATCCTTTTCTATATCTTGCAATTTCAAATATATTTTATTCATGGATTATTTTTTCATCATCTCTGTACTGGTAACGATTTCTGCTATTTTCGGTTACCTCAATGTAAGATTCTTAAAATTACCTAATGCCATAGGGTTAATGCTGATTACGATTCTTTTTACCATTGGAGTTTTTGGAATCAGTTATTTCAATTCTACCTTGCTTGATGCTGAGAAGTACATAATTACTCACATAGATTTTAAAGAAGTTTTGCTTGACATTATGCTTAGTTTCCTTCTTTTTGCAGGAGCTCTGCATACTAATTTCAACCAGCTTAAGGTGCAGAAGTGGCCCGTACTGATATTCTCCACGATCGGCGTACTGTTTTCTACCTTTTTAGTTGGTTTTGGCATTTACTATCTGTTGCCTGTTTTAGGGATGGAAGTAAAGCTTGTTTATTGTTTGCTTTTTGGGGCCCTGATTTCTCCAACGGATCCCATTGCTGTGCTAAGCATTTTAAAACAGGCAGGAGCGCCCAAAAAACTTGAGACTAAAATTGTTGGGGAATCTCTTTTTAATGATGGAGTAGGCGTTGTTGTATTCTTAACCATTTTTAAAATAGCTCAACTGGGAGGTGACCATGTTGAAGCCATGGATGTAATCAAACTATTCAGCCAGGAGGTAGTAGGAGGCGTTTTGTTAGGGTTTTTACTGGGATGGATCACCTTTAAGCTAATGAAGTCCATTGACGATTATGATATTGAAGTCATCATTACGCTGGCAACGGTGATGTCAGGTACCCTGATTGCGCATAAACTGCATTTTTCAGCTCCTCTGGCGATGGTTACAGCAGGTTTGATCGTGGGGAATGATACCGTAAGGAATTCTGCAATGTCGAAAATAACAGAGAATTACGTAGATAAATTCTGGGAGTTGATCGATATCTTATTGAATACCATTTTGTTTGTGCTGATCGGAATGGAGATGTTGGTGCTATCCTTTGAAACGAATTATTTTGTGGCGGGTCTAATTGCTGTTCCCGTAGTGCTGGTCTGCAGATATATTTCTCTTATCCTGCCTGTAAAATTCTTTGAAAAGAAATTGAACTTTGTTCCCAGAACCAATCTGATCATGACCTGGGGAGGACTTCGTGGGGGTATTTCAATAGCCCTGGCCCTTGGCTTGACCCAAGACATGAACCGCGACCTGTTTTTGGTAATGACTTATGTTGTTGTGGTTTTCTCCATCTTGGTACAAGGACTGACTGTGGGAAAACTCGTTAAAAGGGTAACAAAAGACCTTGATCCGGTATATTTGGAATAATTATTCAAAGAATTGATTCAAATTATTAGCAGATCGAAAATCTTTTTAAAAAGCTTACATATGTCATGATTATGGAAAGAGAACATGGCTATATTTAGGGCGAAATCAATAAAGGGTCCATGTATCTTTCCCAATTCTTTAAATTCATTTTATCCCTGAGAAGTGTCTTATTATTCTTAGGCCTTGTTTCAGTTACAATACAGGCCCAAAAAAAGAATGCCGGCTATCGCTTACATATAAAAAAGGCAACTTCAGCGATTACCGTGGATGGAGTTATGGATGAGGAAGCCTGGAAGGAAACCGATGTTGCCAAAGATTTTTTCATGGTTTTACCGGCAGATACAGGTAGAGCAGAACAACAGTCTGAGGTTCGAATGGCTTATGATGAGAAAAACCTTTATTTGATTGCTGTCTTTTACAATACCCCTCCCGGGCCTTATTACGTGGAATCGCTGAGACGTGATTTTCAATTTGGAAAGAATGATAATTTCTTAATTTTTATGGATCCGTTCAACAACCAGACCACCGGATTTTCCTTCGGTGCGAATGCGGCAGGAGCACAATGGGACGGAACCATGAATAACGGGGGTAAAGTGGATCTGAACTGGGACAGTAAGTGGATTTCAGAAGTGAAGCGAAATGAACGCCAGTGGGTATTTGAGATGGCAGTTCCATTTAAATCAATTCGCTATAAAAAAGGAGTAACCGAATGGGGTATTAATTTTAGCAGGCTTGATTTAAAATCGAGTGAAAAATCGAGCTGGACTCCAATACCCAGGCAATTCCCAACGGCATCTCTGGCCTATTCAGGAGTACTGGTATGGGATGAACCACCACCGGCGCCAAAAATCAATTTTTCGCTAATACCCTATGTATTGGGAAACGTTAATGTAACCAGCCTGGATGAAAATAATACGGACTACGAAACCAAAATAGGAGGGGATGTTAAGTTTGCAGTCACATCATCTTTAAATCTTGACCTGACCCTTAACCCCGATTTTTCACAGGTTGAAGTAGATCAGCAAATTGTTAACCTCGATCGTTTTGAACTTTTTTACCCTGAGAAAAGACAATTCTTTTTAGAGAATGCCGATTTATTTGCGAATTTTGGGTATTCTAATATCAGGCCGTTTTTCTCAAGAAGAATCGGTTTGGATGTGCCGATCATAGCAGGAGCAAGGTTGAGTGGTAATTTGGATGAAAACTGGCGCATCGGAGCCATGGATATGCAAACGGCGAATGATGAATCAATCGGATTACCAAATCAGAATTTCGCTGCAGTTTCACTTCAGAGAAAAGTATTTAGCCAATCCAGTATCGGCTTTCTTTTTGTTAACAAAGAATCTTTTAATTATCCCGAAGAATCTGAAGAGTATTATGAATTATATACTAAGTACAACAGGAATTTAGGATTTGAATATAACCTTGCCTCTTATAACAACTTATGGACGGGTAAAGCATTTGTTTTTAAGTCTTTCTCGCCGGATGACGATGGTAACGGTTTTACGCAGGCGGCCAATATTGAATATAAAAGCCAAAACTGGAATTTCGGGTTAAAGCAAGAATATGTAGCTGACGATTTCAGGGCAGAAGTGGGATTTGTTCCCCGAAATGGCTACTTCAAGTTTACTCCTTTTTTAGGGTACCTGTTT
>CP070731.1:2538000-2552620 GCA_020347545.1 Flavobacteriaceae bacterium
GAAAGCATTTTCAATAATTAAGACTTTTAATTGCGCAAGCATTGGAGCCTGGCTCTAATGTTTGCGCCACTACTATAACGCTTTAGGAGATCTTCTGGTTTAAGAAGACCATTTATTCTTATATTTAGAATTTGGAAATATATGTAGTATCTTGACGAAGGAAACAATTGGCGTATCTAAACGCATTTTAATCAATTCTGAAAGAATATATACATGAAAAGAAGGGAACTTATAAAAATGATATCGCTCTCAACGGGAGCGGTTCTGTCCATTCCGCTATCAAATTCGTTACTTACGGCATGCAAGAAAGTAGAACCGGTCAAGGAAACGGTTTTTACGCCGTACTTTTTTAGTGACAGGGAATTTTCATTTGTTAGGGAAATACTGGATGTCATTTTGCCGAAAACAGATAGCCCCTCGGCCAATGATGTCGGGGTGGATCAGATCATGGATACCATGATTGGTACCGTTTACAGTCCTGATCAGCAAAAATCATTCAGAGAAAAGTTCAATGCCTTAACAGGTTATATGGACTTCAGGACTGATACATCCAAAATTCAGCAATTGATAACTTCTGAAACGGAAGATGATAAAATGGCAAGAAATGCTTTTTTAGATATAAAACAACAAGCGGTTGCCTATTACCTGACAACAAAGGAAATAGCTACAAAATATTTGAATTATTTACCTGTTCCGGGAATGTATGAAGCATGTATTCCTTTAGAATCGGTAGGTGGAAAAGCCTGGGCCATATGAGTGAGAACAAATCCGATAAAAATACTTTCGATGCGATTGTTATTGGTTCAGGGATCAGTGGTGGTTACGCTGCCATGGAACTATGTTTAAAAGGTTATAAAACGCTGGTACTTGAAAGGGGTAGAATGGTAAAGCACGGGGATTATCCAACTGCTACCAAGGACGTCTGGGAATTGCCCAACCAAAATGTGGTTCCTCATGCCGAAAAGGAAAAGCATTATTTTCAGCAGAACAGGCTTAACTGGTGGATTCACCAGGAAAATAAACACTGGATCAACAAAGACAGTGATTATTCATATGATGAGGTAAAGCGGTTTGACTGGATTCGAGGACACCATGTGGGCGGGCGTTCCATTATGTGGGGAAGGCACTGTTACCGCTGGAGTGACCTTGATTTTGAAGCAAACATAAAAGAAGGGATCGGGGTGGACTGGCCAATTCGATATAAGGATATTGAACCCTGGTATGACAAGGTTGAAACTTTTGTTGGCGTGAGTGGGCAGGCAGAGGGGTTGTCACAGGTTCCTGATGGTAAATTTCTCAAACCTTTTCCTCTAAATTGTGCAGAACAGTATTTTAGGGAAGAGGTGGCCAAAGTGTATCCTGAAAGAGTGGTAACCCCGGGCAGAGTTGCAAATCTTTCTGAATACAATCCTGAGGTGCATAAAGGCCTTCGAGGCCAGTGCCAGAGCAGGAGCAGGTGCTGGAGGGGCTGTCCATATGGAGCTTATTTCAGCAGTGTTTCAGCAACTCTACCTGTGGCAGAGGAAACGGGTAACTTAACCATAAGACCCCATAGCATCGTAGCTGAAATTGTATATGATGAGGATTCAAAAAGAGCCTCTGGTGTCAGGATTATTGACGCGGAAACAAAAGAGGAAATCGAATATGATGCCAGGATCATTTTTTGTAATGCCAGTACCGTGGGGACGACAGCGATTTTACTAAACAGCCGTTCAGAAAGCTTTCCCGATGGTTTGGGAAATGGAAGCGGAGAATTAGGGCATAACATCATGGACCATCATTACGGTATGGGTGTTTTTGGAGAAATTCCAGGACTGGAAGATACCTACTATAAAGGAAGAAAACCGGTCGGGTTTTATATTCCCCGATTTACCAATATCAATGAAGAGACAAGGAAAGAGTCTTACTTGAGGGGATTTGGTTATCAGGGAGAAATATACCGGTCGAGAAACAATCCTTCAGAAGCTTATGGAGAGGAACTGAAAAAAGCCATTTTTAAACCTGGTCCTTATCGTTTGTTTATGGCTGCCTTTGGAGAGATACTTCCCAATCATGACAACAGGATGTTTCTCAATTTCAAGAAAAAAGACAGATATGGGATTCCAACGATCACTTTTGATGCGGAATTAAGGGAAAATGAAATTGAAATGCGAAAGGATGCGGTTAAATGCGCCATTGAAATGCTTGAAGCCGCCGGGTGCAAGAATATAGGTTCCTACAACAGTGTAACCGCACCGGGTGCCTGTATTCATGAAATGGGAACAGCACGTATGGGTAAGGATCCTAAAACAAGTGTATTGAACAAGTGGAATCAAATGCACGAGGTGTCAAATGTTTTTGTTACCGATGGCGCCTGTATGACAAGTTCAGGCACCCAGAATCCAAGTATCACCTACATGGCTTTGACTGCAAGAGCCGTAGATTATGCGGATAGACAAATTAAATCAGGAAAATTATGAGAAGTAAAAACTTAGGATTCATTGGGGTACTGGCAATTTTGTTTATGGTATCGAGCTGTAAAGAAAAGCCCCAAGAGATTTCCTCAGAAGCCCCAAAACTCAAGGCATTGATAATGGACGGTCAGAACAATCATTACATCTGGCCAAAATCAACTCAGATCATGAAGCAATATCTTGAGGATACGAACCTTTTTGTGGTGGATGTCCAACGGACCGATTCGGTCTGGCTCGGTATAAAGTATGATCAATCACGGCCGGGAACCCTTGAAAAATACATTGAGGAATTTCCATTGGATTCATCGAAACGTTTTGTTTCCAGGGATCCTCTGCAAACAGCTGATATTGATATTGACTTTGAAAAATACGACTTGATCGTCTCAAATTTTGGATTTCAAGCGGGAACATGGTCGGATAATTTAAAAAGGAAATTTGAAAAATATATGAAACAAGGCGGGGGGCTGGTTGTTGTACTTGCCGCGAATAATTCTTGGGGGGAATGGGTTGAATTCAATAAAATGATTGGGCTGGGAGCCTGGGGTGGAAGGGACAGTTCTTCGGGACCTTACGCCTATTATGATGATCAAGGTGAGGTTCGAATTGATTCATCCGATGGTTTCGCCGGATCGCACGGGGCCCAGCACGAATTTTTGATTCAAACAAGGGAGCCGGAACACCCGATCATGAAAGGATTGCCGGAGAGTTGGCTTCACGCAAAGGATGAGATGTATGACCGCATGCGAGGACCATTTGAAAATGCTACAATTCTTGCCACTGCCTATGCAGATCCTGAGAAAAATAAACAGACCTGGGAACCGGTTTTAGATGGGTCAGGTTGGAATGTTCCTATGTTGATGGTTATAGATTATGGTAAAGGCAGAATTTTTCACACAACCTTGGGACATTTTGACTATTCCATGGAATGCGTCGGGTTCATGACTACCTTTCAGCGAGGAGCTGAATGGGCTGCTACCGGGGAAATGACACAAGAGATTCCCGAAGACTTTCCATCGGATAAAAAATCTAAATCCAGAATTTGGAAAGCAAAAGAATGATTTAAAACCATTTAAGACAGAAAATTTTGTACCAACGTAAAACGCCCCTAAAGAATGATTGCTCAATAGAAAAGACGCTCAACGTCATATCGGGTAAATGGAAACCGGCTATATTAAGTGAGCTCTTAAGAACTAATTTGAGACTTCGTGATATTGAGAAAGGTCTCCCGGAGGCTTCGAAAAGGGCGTTGACCCAACAGCTCGGGGAAATGATTAAAGATGGACTTGTTGAAAAAAAGGACTATAACGAATTTCCCAAAAAAACAGAATATTCAATTACTGATTTGGGCGTTCAACTTTCCTCTGTTTTTGAGGAACTTTCAAAATTTGGAGACAAATTATAATGGGGCAAAATTCACCCCTTATTTGATAAGCCAATTAAACCTTATAGTTTTGCTTAAAAATTAAAAGCTATAAGATGAATGTAAAAGGTGTAATAATTCAAGGAAGCTCAAGAAGTAACGGTAACACAGGTAAAATTGTCAATTTCATTAAAGAAAAAACAGGATTTGCGATCATAGATTTGAGATCAAAAAATATTGGAGCATTTGATTATAATTTTGAAAATAAGAATGATGATTTTCTTCCTTTAATGCAAGAGATAGTCCAAAATTATGATACTATAATTTTTGCAACACCTGTTTATTGGTATTCGATGAGTGGAATCATGAAAATCTTTTTTGATCGAATATCCGACTGCTTAAAATCAGAAAAGGAACTTGGAAGGAAGCTCAGGGGAAAATCAATGGGTATGGTGAGTTGCGGTTCAGGTGTTGAATTAAAAAAGGGGTTTGAGATGCCATTTGTAGAAAGTGCGAATTATTTAGGAATGAATTATCTGGGAGGTATCCATACCTGGATGGAAAACGAATCAATTCCGAATGCTTTGAAAAAGGGTTTAAATACGTTTATTGAGCATAAAATAATGACAAGATTTAATCCCTTGTAGAACCTCTGAACCTGGAATATTTTATGCAATTAGTTTTGTATATTTATGCAAACGAAAAAATATTCCATGTCTTTTAAACCATCTGAATCAAGAAGAAAATTTATTAAAAATACAGCCTTGGGCTCGGCCATGATTGGTTCCCTGAGTTCTTTTGATATAGTAAACAATATAGATGAAATTGAAGCAGAAAAATCAAATAAGCTTCATTTGAAAATGACGGGTTATGATTATCAAAGAGTAAAGCCTTTATACGACAAGAAAGTCGAAATAAAAGGCTGCACATACGAAATGATAAAATCAGGTGGCATAGGGGATATGAACATCAATGCGTTTAATGGACCTCAAACCTTTGATGTTACCGAAATTGGAATTCTTCCTTTTATCATTGCTCATGCCAATAATCAATTCAGGGATTATATACTGTTACCTATCTTTCCTTTACGAATGTTTCGTCATAAGAGTATATTTATTCACGCTGAGGGTCCCATCAAGAAACCAGAGGATTTAAAAGGTAAAAAAATAGGGGCCCCAGGGTATTCCTCTTCTTCTCTCACTTGGATTAGAGGGATGCTTCAAGAAGAATATGGTCTCAGTCCTAAAGATGTACAATGGGTTATTGCAAACAAGGACTCATCCGCTGAGGTTTCAGGGAAAATGTCAGCACAGGAACAAGTTTTGCCGGAAGGTATCTCAATGATTAATGGTTCGCCAGGTAAAGACGAGTCTGACCTGCTTTTAACGGGTGAGGTTGATGCCCTTTTTCATGCGGCTCAACCCAAGGCTTTTATCAAGGGAAATCCCAAGATTGTTCGATTATTTAAGGATTCCAAAAAAATTGAACAGGATTATTTCATTAAAACAGGGATTTTTCCCATTATGCATGCTGTAGCCGTGAAAAAGGGATTATTGAAGAATAATCCTTGGCTGGCTTCCTCTATTTTTAATGCGTATTCTGAGGCGAAAACATTGAATTACCAACACATGATGAAATTGGGTTGGGCCTATGACACTTTGCCTTGGTACGGACAAGAGTATGAAGAAACAAAGAGCGTCATGGGAAATAATTTTTACTCTTATGGTTATGAAGCAAATAGAAAAGTACTTGAAACTATTTGCAGGTATGCGTTTGAACAAGGACTTATCCATCAAAAACTTTCTTTTGAAGATTTATTTTTCCCTCCTTCCGCGGTTTTATCTGAGCGTTAATTAAGGGCTGATTTTTTAAATATAGAAAATGAAAACAAAATTTATAATGACTTCAAGTGCCATGTTTTTAGCAGGTATTGGAGTTCTACTTTCTTTTTTGCCGGATGAAGTTGCCGAATACTTAAACATTGAATCAAATAGGGTTACGGTACTTTTTTTGAAAATAATGAGTGCCTTGTACCTGGGTTTTGCCTTACTGAATTGGATGGCAAAGGAAACATTAATAGGAGGGATTTATAACAGGCCCATAGCCATTGGAAATTTTATGCATTTTGCAGTAGGAGCAATTGCCTTTGTCAAAGTTTTGTCGGGTTGGCAAACACATTCAGCTATTTTTGTTTCGCTTACCATAATTTATTCGATTTTCGCCATCGGTTTTGGGTATATCTTTAGAAAGAATCCCACAATAAAGTAATACCAATACATGACAATGATCTTATCTGGAATATTAAATCATAATTGCCCGTTCACTATGGATTAATTTTAAAGGGTATGGGGAAGATTACAGATAAGTTAAAAGTATCGAGCATCACTGGGTTTTTCGCAATCGTCCTACTTGGGGTTTTTTACCATGACTTGTATCATTGGACCAATAGGTCTTTACTTATAGCCATCATGGCACCTGTCAATGAAAGTGTTTGGGAGCACCTTAAACTGGGACTATGGGCCTTGATCTCGTTTTCTGTGGTTGAATATTTTGTAGTTGGTAAATTTGTCAATAATTATTTTATAGCTAAAGCCGTCGGGGTGTTGGTAATTTCCTTTACGGTTCTGACGGTTTATTACGCATACACAACGTTGCTTGGCAGAAATATAATTGCACTCGATATTACATCTTATGTACTTGGAGTTCTTTTATGCCAGTGGGTTGGCTATAATTTGTATCTGCTTAAAAATTCAGGTTTTCTCAACGGATTGGGCCTGATCATATTAACAGGATTAGTGATTTTATTTGCCCTTTTCACATTTTATCCTCCCGAAACAGAGCTATTTAAAGATCGCAATTTTAATTCCTACGGGATAGAGTCAAAAATGTGACTAAGCTTGAGGTGAGCTATATCTCTTTACAAGGTACCAAGTGATCATTCCGGGTATGATTACGGTTTGCCAAAGGAAAAATAAAAGTTGCTCCCAACCTCCTAATTCAACAGCTGTTCCTTTAACTATGAAAAGTGAATTTCCGAGGGGGCCATCAGAAAAAACAACAATACTAATGACAATCCAGCCAAAATGAAGGCCTAATGGGGCATACAACGATTTTGTTTTGGCAAAGGCATAGGCAAACATCCAACCTGAGGCTCCTGTCAAAAGAAAAACATAAATCATGGGAATAATGCCTAAGCCAAACATCTGATAACTGAACCAATGGTATATACCAAAAACAATGGCACTCAATATGCAAGCCCGGTAAACTCCAATTTTTTTGATCAAGATATATAAAATTGCTCCACGAAATATCAGTTCTTCAAACAAGGCCGCTTTAAAGGTCCACCATGTTCCATTTAAGCTCTCCATGAATCCATAGTCCGGATTTCGAACATAACTTACTTCTTTAAAAAAGGATTGACCCAGCAGATTGATCGCACAGAAAACCGCCATGAGAAGTAAACCAACGGAAAACTCTTTTAATCTTCTTGCATTAGGTAAAATTCCTAAGGCAGTTATGTGCTCCTTGAAAACTATCCAAAGGATTAGCCAGGACAGGAAAAAAACTACTAATACACCTAACATTCAGTCTAAAATTTTAAAGCATCGCTAAATTTAGATCAAATAAATGAAATTACAGCAATCAATAATTCAATGAACTTTTTTGTAACTTGACGAAAACTAGTTTGACACTTTCTAGAACAGCAATTGAGATCTTTATGAAATTATTTTTAAGACAGTTTTTTTACAAAGATTAGTTCTCCAGGACAGTCAATAAATTTTGAATTTACACCATATGAGGAACTTGTTTATTATTTTATTTGTTTTCTATCCCTTTCTAAGTAATGCTCAGGAGCAAGACAAAACGGATTCCCATTCAAATTCACAACAAGGTCTTACAGGGCTTTCTGAATCGACAATTTTTCCTGAAAAATGCCTCGGTGTGTGGGAGGGAATGATGTATATCTTCAACCAGGGTTCCCTGCGCGACAGTGTAAAAGTAAAGTTCACGGCTGCCAAAACTGATATCAAGGGTAATTTTGTCTGGAAAACAGAATACCTGTCTCCTACAAGACCCATGGTTAAGGATTATAAACTGGTTGTGGATGATCCGGAACGGGGCTTTTACTTTCTCGACGAGGGAGATGGAGTGAAGTTAAGGATGTATAACCTAAATAATAAATTGTATAGCCTGTTTAAAGTGAACGATATCTATCTAACGTCCAGTACTGAATTGTTCGATGACCGGATGGTCTTTGAGGTTACATCGGGAAAAGAAGAAGGTGAAATACAAGGAGTTAAGAATTATTCTTTTTTAAATGTTCAAAGAGTGGAACTGAGAAGAATAGATTAAAAAATGCTTTCGGAGGCAAAACAAATACAAACTACAACAAATAAATACTGAACCAAATAAATACGATATACATGTCAAAATACCCCCTTTTACGTATTGCATTTTTGATTTTATCCTTTTCTCTTAACGGACAAACCTTCATTACTCATGTTACGCTGGCTGACGTAGAGAAGCAAAAATTGGTCAAGAATCAAACCGTTGTAATTGAGGATGGTCAGATTTTAGAAATCTATAAGAGTAATAAGAAAAAATTTCCTGAGAATGCAACGGTAATTGACGGTTTGGGGAAATATCTGATCCCTGGACTGGTTGATGCACATATTCATTTCTTTCAAAACGGAGGTATTTACACAAGACCGGATGCCATTGACTTAAGAAAGTATAAGAGCTATGAAAAGGAAATAGCCTTGACCAAATCTGATATGGAAACCAAATTGAGGCGTTATCTTAAAAATGGGATTACCACGGTAATTGATGTGGGAGCAACCTATAATTTCCTTGAGCAGAGAAAGGATTTCATTGATAAAAAGTTTTCACCTACAGTTTTTATGACAGGGCCTCTTCTTACAACCTATGAACCGGAAGTTTATAAAGAACTGGGAAAGGATAAGCCTTTCACCCTCACAAAGTCTGTTGAAGAAGGGATACAAGGGGTTCAGGAACAGTTATCCTATAACCCGGATTTTATCAAAATCTGGTATATAGCGGGAGCTGATGGATTAAGCATTGAGGAGAGTGCTCAAAAAAATCTTCCTATCGTTAAGGCCATCATTGATGAGGCCCATAAAAACGATTTAAAGGTTGCAGTACATGCAACCCAAGAATTTACGGCAAAACTGGCTGTTGAAAATGGTGCCGATTTTTTAGTCCATAGCGTTGATGATGAAATTCTAAGTGAGGAATTTGTGGAATTAATGAAGGCCCGAAAAACGATTCTTTGCCCTACCTTGGTAGTGCATGAGGGCTACCATAATACTTTTGGCCAGAATTTGGAAATGAGCAAGCACGAACTCTACCAGGCTGATCCTTATCAGCTCGGATCTTTGTTGGATGGAAAACATTTATCAGATACCTTACTCATCAATGCTTATAAAAAAGGAGCCAACTCTAAATCAGGACAAGATCGTCTGAGCCAAAGAAAAGCTACCATGATGGCCAATCTAAAACTGTTGTCGGACGCAGGAGTAATTATTGCGACAGGAACTGATGCCGGGAACATTGGTACACTGCATGCCTCGTCTTATTTGAAAGAAGTACAGGCCATGCAAAAAAGTGGAATGAGTAACTGGCAGATTTTGACAGCATCTACACTTAACGGAGCAAAAATTCTCGATAAAGAAGCTGAATTTGGCACTATTAGCCCAGGTAAAAAAGCTAACCTTGTTTTGTTAGATGCCAACCCCGTTGAGGAAATTGATAATATTGCAAAAATTAACCTTGTTATAAATGACGGTATGGTTTTAAATCTGGAAGAATTGCTCGAGGAAACCCCTGCAAATTTGGCTCAAAGGCAGCTAAATGCCTATAATTTCAGAGACATAGAAGCTTTTTTAGAGCCTTATGCCGAGGATGTTGAAGTCTATTCCTATCCGGATAAGCTACTCTATAAAGGTAAAGATATAATGAGGGAACGTTATGCCGGTATGTTTGCCGCAACGCCTAATCTGCATTGTGAATTAAAGGAAAGAATTATTCAGGGTAATATTGTTATAGATAAGGAACGTGTCCAATTTGGAGACAGGATCCTTGAGGCCGTAGCTATTTATCATATAGAAGAAAACAAGATCAAGAAAGTTTATTTTATCCAGTAAATGCAGAAATCCATGTACTTAATAATTGATGAAGGAAAATGATTCCAAAGCCCAAATATGAGATATTGTGTTGGCTATTCTTGATTCTTGTGGCCTGCCAATCAGATCGAATAGAGTATAGTGAAGAAAGTCCTTTATTGAAACTACCTCAACAGCCAAACATTTTATGGTTGGTAACTGAAGATATGGGGCCTTATATTGCTCCTTTTGGAGACTCTACTGCGCCAACCCCAAATTTGAACCGCTTGGCATCGGAGGGGGTGATATATACCAGTATGTATTCTCCATCAGGAGTTTGCGCCCCAAGCAGAGCGGCGATCGCAACGGGGATGTATCCTACTAGTATTGGAGCAAGTCACATGCGAACATCAACGAATATGGAAATCACAGGTCTTCCAGCCTATGAGGCTATACCACCACCGGAGATCAGAATGATAAGTGAAATACTCAGAAGCAAAGGCTATTACTGTTCCAATAATAACAAGACAGATTATCAGTTTAAGGAACCGATGACAGCTTGGGACGAAAGTGGTCATTTTGCACATTGGAGAAATCGTGGGGAAGGCCAACCTTTTTTTTCCGTATTCAATTTTGCACAAACTCATGAATCAGGATTATTTGAACCCTATGGATTTAAAAAGAGGGAGTTCCGGCACTATGTGTCAGGAGACTCTAATGTTCCTGATTTTGGATGGAATGAATTGACTTCAGAGGAGGAAACAACGATACACGTGCCCAAGGATACTCAATTTCCCGTCCCTCCTTATTTACCAGATAATCATGTTGTTAGAAGGGATCTGTGGAAGATGTATAACAATATTGCTGAGATGGACAGGCAAGTAGGAGCCGTGCTGAAACAGTTAGAGGAGGATGGTTTGATGGATAATACGATCATCTTTTTCTATGGAGATCACGGAGGACCCATGCCCAGACAAAAGCGATTGGTTTATGATTCGGGTCTTAATACCCCAATGATTATTCGATTTCCAAATAAACAAAAATCAGGGACTGAAGAAAAACAATTGACCAGTTTTGTCGACTTTGCTCCCACCTTGCTTTCCCTGGTCGGGATCAAACCTCCAGAACATCTTCAAGGGAAGGCCTTTTTGGGAGAGTATCAAGCAGAAGAAAAAAGAAAATACGTTCATGCGGCAGCCGATCGCTTTGATGAACTCACTGATGTGGTTCGTGCAGTGAGGGATGAGAGGTTCAAGTATATTCGAAATTTCAGGCCCGAGCAGGGGTACTATTTACCACTTCAATACAGGGAACGGATTCCTACCATGCAGGAACTTTTAAGGCTGAAAGATGAGGGAGAACTTGACAGCATTCAGGCACTCTGGTTTCGAGAACAAAAAACTCCTGAAGAATTATATGATTGTAAATCGGATCCTCATGAGTTGAATAATCTGGCAGATGATCCTGCTTACGTTGAAAAACTGAAGGAATTACGTGCAGAGATGGACCGTTGGATTAAAGATATTGGAGATCAGCCTAATTTGCCGGAAAGGGAACTGATCAGTCAGCTTTGGCAAGGTGAAGCCACACAACCTGTTACGGATAAGCCCTTAATTACATTATCAGAAGGAAAAATTGTGATTAGTTGTTCTACCAAAGGTGCGTCATTGGGGTATAAGATTATTGAAAAAAATGGTAAAATACCAAAGGCGTGGAAGGTCTATCAGGACCCGCTAATTCTCCCTAATGGCAGTAAATTGGTTGTTCAGGCACACAGAATAGGGTTTAAACCCAGTGAGATCATTGAGAAAATAATTTAGCTTGTTAATGCATCCCAGCGGGCCTTATCGATCAGATAATAGTAGTTTGTTGTATATTTACTTGGCTTGATTTGGTGGTTAAGAACTCATATGTCTTTCACAACGAAATCTAAGCTATGCCTTTTGTATAATTTTTTCACCTTTAGAGCCTTATGAAAAGGAATATAATAGTTTGCGTATTACTACTGGTGCTGCCTGTTTTAAGCATTGCCCAAGAAGAAATAAATTCAATTGAATCGAAAAATGAACTCATTGGAAACTGGAAAATCGATTTAAGGCCTACTCCCGATGCAGAGGCCTATTTTCAAAATTTTGTTGTTTCAAGTATTGATGAAAACTCGTTTACGGGGACGTTTTACGGTAGTGAAATAGAAGAATCTCTTATCAATGATTACTGGCCTAAGGTTTATTTTGCTTTTTCGACTGCCGATCAGAGTAATGAATATTATCATTCTGGATACATAGAGAATGGAAAGGTTTATGGTATCACTTATTGTCCCGATCGAGAATTTACGGCTCCCTGGACCGGAGAAAAAGAATGAGCAGGATATCTTTGACTTCATGGTGCTAATGGACAATTGAAAGCAGCCTTACAATCACGAATAAATCAGAAACATGAGTGAAAGATTTTGAAGGAAACGATTAGCAAGAACAAATGCATTAAATAAAATTATCAGTCATGGAGTTTTTCAGAATAATCAAGTCAAGCACTTCAGAGGAAAGTTTGCAAAATCAAATAAAACTTAGTAATCTGGAGGAATTCAGTACTGAAATTTTTAATTTAGAAGATCCGGGGGAGAATGAGGCCAGTATAGGTGGGATTTGGGGAGAGTTTACCTTAAGGCGCAGCCTGATTAATGGTGGAATTCGATTTGAGTTAGTAGAATGCCCCAATGCCCTCTGCTGGACGATAACAACAGGATGTCCGCCTGCCCCTGATTCAGTAATTATCCATTTAACGATAAATCGCTTAGAAAAGAATGAAGAGTTTGTTTTAGAAATTGAAACGTTTCTTGATGACATGAGCAAGAAACTCAAAGAATTAATTGCCAGATATGTTAACTACAAACCAAGAATAAAATGATAAAACAATTAGTCAAACCATTTCTGATCCTACTTGTCCTGATGATAAGTTGCACAAAGAATCAGACCGGGAAAATTACAAATGAGGAAAAAAGCGGTTATTTAGATTATTCGAAAAGCGATGATCAAAGCACAGGAGGAATAAAAATGATTCCTGTCGAAACAACGAAGGGAACATTTAACGTTTACACAAAACGCATGGGTAACAATCCGAGGATAAGGGTTTTATTACTGCATGGAGGCCCTGGCGGAACACACGAGGAATTTGGAAATTTTGAAGGCTATCTGCCTAACGAAGAAATAGAATACATATATTATGATCAACTGGATTCTTATTACAGTGACAAACCCAATGACTCAACCCTCTGGACTACCCAACATTTTGTTGAGGAAGTTGAGCAGGTGCGTAAAGCCTTAAATCTTGATAAGAATAATTTTTATCTGCTTGGTCAGTCCTGGGGAGGGATATTAGCAATGGAATATGCTTTAAAGTATCAGGATAATTTAAAAGGTCTGATCGTCTCGAACATGATGGCAAGTGCTCCTGAATATACCAAATATGCCAATGAGGTTTTGGGCCCGAAAATGGATCCTGACGTATTAAAGGAAATAATGGATATGGAGGCGAATAATGATTTTGACAATCCGAGATACAGCGAACTTTTGATGAATCATTATTACACGGAACATATTTTAAGAATACCATTGGAAAAATGGCCAAAATCCGTAAACTTGCTTTTTGATCATTTAAATCCGAATATCTATATTTTTATGCAGGGCCATAGTGAATTTGGAATGACAGGTAATGCAACACTTAAAGACTGGGACATATCCGGACGACTTAAAGAAATTAAAGTACCTGCATTGATGCTTGGTGGCAAATACGATACCATGGATCCGAAATATATGGAATGGATGGCATCAGAGGTTCAAAAGGGAAGGAGTGTAACCACCAATGGTAGCCATTTATCACAATTTGATGACCCCGAAACTTATTTTGGTGAACTGATCAGGTTTATAAAAGATGTGGACCAAGGTGAATTTGAATAACGGGAGGATTTTTCCATACCATCCAAAAAAATAGGATAAGATGAAAGTTAATACGGCAATTATATACGCTTCTGTTGATGGACAAACCTTAAAGATTTGTAACAAGCTTATGGAAGTATTTGAACAAAATGAGCAAGAAGTTGAACTTTTCTCGATAGAAGATTTTAATGAGGACATAGTCAATTATAACCGTTTAATTCTGGGAGCCAGTATCAGATATGGGGTCCATGATAAAAAAGTAATTGATTTTATAAATACAAATAAGGAGCAACTTGATGCTATAAAAACAGCTTTCTTTTCCGTTAATCTGGTCGCGAGAAAATCAGAGAAGAACAAACCCGATACGAACCCATATGTGATTAAATTTTTCAAATCCATTGAGGGGACACCAACAAGGGTTGAAGTATTTGCTGGAAAATTAGATTATAAGAAGTATCCGTTTTTTGATAGGATAATGATTCAATTTATAATGTGGATGACTAAGGGGCCGACCAATTCGGATGCAGAAATTGAATATACCAATTGGGACAGAGTTACAGAGTTTGGGAACCGTCTAACAGCCCTTTAAATGAACAAGGATAATTGAAATTCCAAGAAATGCAAAAGCTTGAAAATTCATAAATTCTCTTAGATGATACTTATGAAATGGAAATACTGGTTATATCTACTTATGCTATGTTGGATTTTATCCTGCCTGAAGGTTGATACAAAATATGCCTATGTAGATGGAAA
>CP070731.1:2552720-2567661 GCA_020347545.1 Flavobacteriaceae bacterium
GGTGTAACGGTTTCTTTGTA
This sequence comes from Flavobacteriaceae bacterium, assembly GCA_020347545.1. GTDB lineage: Bacteria > Bacteroidota > Bacteroidia > Flavobacteriales > Flavobacteriaceae > Lutimonas. The sequence goes on from CP070731.1 coordinate 2,552,741, forward strand.
TGCCAACCATTTCCATGATGAAGAAAACAATGCGACGCATATGATTGTTTTTCACGGATCTTTAGATGCAGTAGGCGGTATGTATGCAGCTGATGGAGGAGATGCCTGGGACTTGCTCGGCGCTCGACTTGATCATCATATTGAAGATGGTGCCGGAGCCAGAATGGGAACCCTAAAAGCTTCCTATGGAGATACTGAAGGCGATTACAGAATTCAACAGTATTATTTGCTTGATGTTGAAGATTCTCAGGCCTTTGAAACAGCTTTAAATAAATTTCATAATGATCATAAGGCCACGGGCAGGGTGATTATGATGGGTGGATTTGCCTCAGGCATTTCTCCCCATGGCGAAAATCACTGGGCCGTAGTAGGTTTTAAAGATTTCAAGAGCGCTATGGGAGGTGCCAATATGGGATTGACTGAAGAACAAAAGGCCGCACGTCAGGCCGGGTGGAAAACATTTCAAGAAACCAATGGTGGTGTCAATTTAGTACGCTCAGGTCTTCGGGTTCGTATAGGCCAGTGGTAATCAATAAAAAACCTTCTAAATCGGAAGGTTTTTTTATTGGATAAAACAATAGACCGATTGGGACATTAATCAGGTATGCTCGTCCTAAGCCTTTTGGCTGGAAGCGATCCTGAATTTATCTTTATAAATAGATAAATCAAGTAATTCTAAAAAAATAATAACATGAAAAATATATTGATAACAGGTTGCAGCACAGGATTTGGATATTTAGCGGCTAAACATTTTGCAGATAAAGGTTTTAAAGTACATGCCAGTATGAGAAACGTCAACGGTAAAAATGCAGAAGCTGCAGAACAATTAAGAAATTACGGATCATCTCAAAATAACCCGATTAATGTCATTGAACTGGATGTGACCTCCGATGAAAGCGTAAAAAATGCTACTTCTGAACTTCCTGTAATCGATGTCCTTATAAATAATGCAGGACTTGGCTATGGTGGCCCACTGGAGGCCTTTACCTCTCAACAATGCCTTGATCAACTGGATGTCAATATAGTTGGTACGTTAAGGGTCGCAAAGGCCGTTCTCCCCGGAATGAGAAGTCAGAATTCAGGACTTATCATTCAGGTGAGTTCTATCGCAGGAAGAGGAGCATTCCCCGGATTTGGTGTATATCATGCCAGTAAATGGGGACTGGAAGGATTTAGTGAATCCATGCGTTATGAGCTGGCACCATTAGGCATTGATGTTGTAATTGTTGAACCAGGCCCTTTTGCAACAAACTTTTTCGGAAACGTAATACCACCTTCCAATGAAGAGATCGGATCAGCCTATCAACACGTAAATGATTTTCTCGAAGGTTTTGGGCAACAGGTCGAAGGAGCATTTGAAAATGAAGATGCCCCAACCGATCCCATGATTGTGGTAGATATTTTTGACAAACTGATCAATACCCCTGCAGGACAAAGGCCACTTCGAACCATAGCGGGTCTTGATTTTGGTTTTCAAACCTTGAACGATACGATTGAGCCCCTGAGAAAGGCCTCACTTGAATCCATGGGGCTGGAGAAGATGGACGGGCCAAGCTTATCAACAATAGATTCCTGAGATAGAATATCTTAAAAGGACGTATTGATCAATTCGGGTAAATCGTAATTATATCACTGGAAATTGTGTGTTTATTCTGATGTATGAATTCAGAATCTTTCCTCACCTTTTAACCTGACGATATAGGCATCCTCATAACCTTCTTTTATTAAGGTTTTTAAATGGTCAAGTGCCTCCTCATGCGAATTAAATATCCCGGAGTAATATCTTTGGAATCCATCCTGATAGGCATGATCAAATAAGTTGGAAACACGTGTAAATTTTTCTTCCTGTGCTTTTCCTTTGAAGGCACCAATTTGAACCGTAAAAACCTTTTTATTACCTTCAAAATCATACTTTAAGGATTCTTTATTCTCAGGTACAACCTCTGTTTCCAGAACTTCCATAATCGAATTTGATTCATTTTGAGAATTGTTTTCAGTGATGGGTTCATTAAGTGTAGCTTGATTTTGTGGCGAAGGATTGAGCCCTATATTCATTACATTTTCTATCTGATCAGCCTCCTCAGGAGAAATTTCATTGTAGGCATCAGCATATGCGTCAACTCCAGCACCTTTTGCTACATCCAATTGAATAGGCTTAGACATCTTGTCTTCAAAAATCTTGCTCGCATAAACATTCAGTTCTCCATTTTCAGAATGAACATCAGATGAAAAATAGAGGACATTCTGTGAATCAATTTCAGGAAAAATTTCACGTTCAATACTATTGATCGTCGGACCTAAATTCTCAAGTTCCCCATAGGTTCCGTCCTCGTTGAGGTCCACTTTAAAAATATCTGTCCTTCCCAAAGCCTCAGGTCTGTCCGATACGAAATACAATACGGAATCATCATTATTCAAGGCAGGTTGTCCAGTTGAAAAACGATTACCGTTAACAGGAAGCATCTCCAGGTTTTGCCATGTGCCATCCTCATTGACACTCGCCTTAAACAATTGAAGATGCACGGATTTTTTGGTTTTTACTCCCTGCTTATTTTCGTCTTTGCCTTTTTTTATCTTTCTGTTTACACTAAAAAATACGGTCTTTTTATCACTTGTAAACGTTACCATCCCTTCATCCAGATCAAACTCATTGTCTCTGAATAATTTTTCATTGGCAAGCATCCAGTTGCTGTTCAGAAATTTCTTCTCCTTTCTTACAAATCCAGGCTCGGATTCATTCTCTCTTTCAAAAAATTCACTGTTATCTGCATAATCACTATTTAACAAATCATTTTCCAGGCTGTTTATATCCTGAAGTTCCTGTGCATACAGTCCAAAAGGAATGCATAGCATCAAAATCATTAGTACTTTTTTCATCGATCTTCTTGTTAGTGTTAAAATAGCCTAAATTATATCAGGCAAAAATCTGCCACAAAATACGAACTTACCTTTTCGGATCTATAGCGCAACTAATTAGTTATCAAGATTTTTATTAACGTTCGAAAGTCGTCCAACGGCCTCTATTCCAAAAAACTGAAGAAACCTAAATTTATGACGAATCCAGAATCCGATACCTTGAATGATGAATTCATAAATAGCCTTCATTGACCACGGTCAATCATTTTGATGACCATGGTAAATGCATAGGGTCTTTTTATGTCATAATTTTATACGGATGAAGTTTCTTCGTTGTAACTTATTCAAAGATCGAGATGCCAGATCAAAACAAACATAAATCGGAACAAAACTCAAACCCTAAGGGACCGCCGAATCTTAAAAAAATAAGAAAGCCTCTCTTTTGGTTTTATGGGATACTTTTTATGATACTGGCCTCTTTGTTGTTCACCAGATATGGCTCCGGTCCAAGAGAAATAAGTTGGCTGGAATTTGAACAAGAGATGTTGATTCAGAATGATGTTGAAAAAATAGAAGTGATCAACCAGACTGTGGCCAACATATATATCAAAAAAGAAAAATTGTCCAGTTCAAAATATCAGGAACTGCAAAATAAATTTAATCTCAACAGTTCGGGGCCCCATTACATCATTCAGATTGGATCACTTGAAGGATTTGAAAAAAAACTCGAAGAAGCCCAGGCCAGTGCTTTGTCAGAAGACAAGGTTCCTGTCAGATACGTGAATCAGATTGACTGGACCAATATTCTCTACTGGATTTTGCCCTTTGCGCTGATTTTTTTCTTCTGGATGATTTTATTGGGTAGAATGGCCTCCAAGGGTAGAACCGGCGCCCTGTTCAATTTTACAAAATCAACGGCTAAGATTACCACCAAGGAAACCAAAAGCACCATTACTTTTGACGACGTAGCAGGCTTGAAAGAGGCCAAGACCGAGATCATGGAAATTGTGGACTTTCTTAAGAACCCTGAACACTACACTAAGTTGGGTGCAAAGATTCCCAGGGGCGTCATGCTTGTTGGCCCTCCCGGAACAGGAAAAACCTTATTGGCCAAGGCGGTGGCGGGAGAGGCAAAAGTCCCTTTCTTCTTCTTGTCAGGATCTGAATTTGTTGAAATGTTTGTCGGGGTCGGAGCATCCCGGGTAAGAGATCTCTTTAAACAAGCCAAAGCAAATACGCCAAGTATCATATTCATCGATGAAATAGATGCTGTTGGACGTTCACGAAACAGAGCCAACTTTTTTCAGGCAAATGATGAAAGAGAAAACACATTAAATCAGCTTTTAGCTGAACTCGACGGATTTGGTGTCAATACCGGAGTCATTGTTCTTGCCGCCACAAACCGGGCAGACATTCTGGACAAAGCCCTGTTAAGGCCCGGCAGGTTTGACAGACATATCTATTTAGAACTCCCCTCCAAAGATGAGCGAATTGAAATCTTCAAAGTTCATATCAGGCCTTTGAAAAAGGCGAAAGACATCAATATTGAAGAAATGGCCAGTCTATGCCCTGGATTTTCAGGTGCCGATATCGCTAATATTTGTAATGAAGCTGCTTTGATCGCGGCAAGAAAAAAGAGAAACCATGTACATCAGGAAGATTTCTTAATGGCACGTGACAGGATCGTAGGAGGGTTGGAAAGAAAAAATAAAATCACTTCTAAAAAGGAAAAGGAAATTATTGCCTACCATGAAGCGGGACACGCAGTTGCCAGTTGGCATTTGAGACATGTTGATTCGCTTATGAAAGTTACTATCATCCCTCGGGGTAAATCGCTGGGTTCTGCCTGGTACCTGCCTGAAGAAAGGCAAATTGTAACCAAGAGCCAGTTCATTGATCAAATTTGCGCCTCACTTGGTGGTCGAGTTGCTGAAGAAATTGTTTTTGGCGATGTATCATCCGGAGCACTTGACGATTTGGAAAAAGTTACCAAACAAGCGTACAGCATGGTCGCCTATTTTGGGTTGGATGAAGAAATCGGCCCCATAAGTTTTTATGATTCCACAGGAAAAAATGAGCAACAACTTGTGAAACCATACAGCGAAGATATGGCCCAGAAAATTGATGAAGAGGTACATAAACTGATAACCACAGCCTATGAAAGAACCAAAAAGCTTCTTTTAGATCACAGGGAAGAACTTGAAACCCTGACACAGCTCTTAATTAAAAAAGAAGTAGTGGAAAAAGATGAATTAGAAAACATCATGGGTAAAAGGAAGAAATTTTCTAATGAGCACAAAAAACAGCATCAATAGATATTAATTTTAAATTAATTTATTATGAAAAAAGAACTTATTTTTAACAGTGACCTACATTTTGAACATGAAAACTGGAATAGAGAACTTCTTTTTTGGGAAGACGAATTGATGTCTTTTCAAAACAGGCTCGATGAAGTTGTTATTAGATGGACCGATAAAGATGTGTTGGCTGAAGTTGAAAAATTTCAAAACCACATCATCGTGCATAACGAAGCCATTGTTTCCATAAAAAATCAAATTGATTTACACGAAACCAATATGGCCGACCATTTTAAAAAGGACCAAGATGTCTTAAACAAAGATTTTGTATCCAAACATGAACTGTTGAGATACAAAATCGAAATTCAAAGGAATCTCTTTAATGAATTCAAAGGAAATTTTTTCAGGTTTCTAACGAAATATCTCTAATTCATTTTGGCAAAATGGTGAGGTAGCAGAGGTGAATTTTCGGGCCTTTTCCCAATCCTCCTGATCACTTCGTTAACTAATTCACATTTTCCTTATCTTTAGGTTTCAGGTGAAATTCTTTGTAATCCTATTTCTGATCGAAAGGGGAAAACCCAATATTGATGTATGACCTCTTCTCTCACTAAAAAATCAGGAGAACTTTTGCTGCTCGTAAAAAATCGAGCACCCGTGTCTGGAATTCTTGATGAAATAGCTAATATTTCGATGAAAGATTTACAGCAGCAATTAATGAATGACACCCTAAAACAGGTGTTTTGGATCAACATTTACAACAGTTTTTACCAGATTCTGAGTAAGACCCACAAATTGACCAGCCCTAAAATCTATACCTCAAAACAAATACAAATCGCAGGCTATAATTTTAGCCTGGATCACATTGAACACGGTATCCTCAGAAAATTCAGATACAAATACTCTTTGGGCTATTTCCCCAATATCTTTACCTCCTCAATTATAAAAAAACTAGCTGTAGATAAGATTGATTTTCGTATCCATTTTGCCTTAAACTGCGGTGCCATAAGCTGTCCCCCTATTCGATTTTATTCCGAAGAAGATTTAAATCATCAACTCGATCTTGCTACAAGTTCGTTTCTCGAATCTGAAACAAAAATCAACCATGAAAAAAGAGAAGTTCAAATTACTCGTCTGTTTCTCTGGTTTCACAATGATTTTGGAGGTAAAAAAGGAATAAGGAAAATCTTGAAAGATTATCTTCAGAAGGATTTAAAAGGATATAAATTAAGGTTCGACCACTATTCCTGGGATATTCATTTGGATAATTATTCAGAAGGTTCATTTCCGAAGTAAGCAGAGAAAATTGTAATGTCCTATCATGGGAACATTAGAGTAGAAAAGTTTAAATGTTAATAAGAAACTCTGCAACAGGGTATTATTCGAAATTTTAATTAAAGAACACTGTTTTCAAAAACATGACAAGATGTGTCTTTCATTTTGCCTATAAGTTCTTCGGGAGGGTATTCAAGAACACTATGGGTTTTCCCAACACAATAGGGGCAAAGATGAGCATCTCCATCGGTATCGATATAAAAAAACCGGTTTCCTCCCCCAAAACAACCCACTTTTCGTTGATGATAGCCTAAAGAGTTAATTATGGGATAGGAACTGTATTTTTCCTCATTGTTGTATTTCAAATATATGCCATCCAAAGTTTTGATTTCACTTTCATTGAGCATAACGTCCTGTCCTTGGTATCTTCCTTCCGCTCTGGGCTCTAACAATTGAACAAAGGAAACCCCAAGATCTTTGGCCAGATCCATATAATTAGGCAAATTATTTCCCTGGATATAACTTCTGGTTGCGCAAAGCGACAAGGCAGTAACCAAACCTGCTTCACGGGAACCGGAAACAGCATCGATTGCCCATTGATAAGCATTACTATTTCCTCTGAAGGTATTGTGCTTCTCAGCTTCATGATGGTCTAAACTAACCATAACTCCTGTCAACCCATGTTTTTTTAGCAATTGTGCACTTTCTTTGTTAAGTCCCAGTCCAGAGGTTATGACCCAAAAATCGGTTCCGGGTTCTGACCTGTCCAGAATCTTGACAATATCTTTTTTTCTCAGCATGGGCTCTCCTCCGCTAAACATGATTTGTGTGGTGCCATATTTTTGATACGATCGAACAATTCCGATCAGATCCTGAGTACTTAATTGTTCTTTTTGATTCAGATTATTCCATTCAAAACAGTGCTCGCATTTAAGAGGACATTTTTTAGTGATTGCCATAATAAGGGTACGAAGTCCTTTTTCCGATTCATGGGATATTAATCTTGAAATTTCATTTTTGAACATTTTTTCTGATGCCAGAGAAGGGAAACCCGGGGATCCCAGCCGATAATAATACCTGTTATCCACATGGGCAATTTTAGACATCATTGCATCCCCAAAAACAGTTTGATATTTTTTCTTAAACCGTAACAATAACCTAAGTGATTTGATCGGGTTTTTTGTGTATTGGTTCATCAGTCTGATCAGCTGGAGAAAGACCTTTGTTCTTATTCTTTTTTTTTCTGATTCAGAGACAAGAACCGAGGATTCCGGCAAATCATTTCCTCTTTTAAAACCGTATTGAATATTTTGAGTTTCCATAATCCTTTATTGTTCCACTGAATTAACTGCAATGTCATAATCTTTGTTTGTCACCTCTAAAAATCGTTCTCTTGAAAAATCAGAAAAATGACCGGGAACTTTGAATTCGTTCAAATTGGACCATTCCGGAAAACCTTTAAAGTTTCTTATCAATTCGTAATACCCTTTTGTTTTAAGAAAAGTACTGTGCGGATTATTTTGCAGATCGTCGGTTACTGCAAAAACGATCTCTGTCACATCCCCAACATTTTCCTGTTCCATATATAAATTGTCCGAATATTCAAGTTCATACTTCCAGTCCATAGATCCGGTTCCTGTTGCCAAATAGGGTTTTAGTATCTTTTTTTCAAGTATTTTGGACTCACCAAATCCCACTGCGGCATAGTCAATCTCCCAAAACATAAATCCTGTTTCCAGTTTTACACGAATTTTATCACCCCAATAATCTGAAATATCAATGGGAATAACGAAGTCTCTTGAAGCCAGTGGACCTACGGTCAAAAGATAATCGACCATTTGCCATTCCCCGTTTTTTTCTATAGAGATGAATAGTGGAAAATCATTATCAATGATTCTTTGCATTCTAATTTCAGTGGAGGCCTGAAATTCATTTTCCATCCAACTTGAATAGTGCCCGCCAAATTTTTCAAGGAATTCTCCGAATAAATAATCGAACCAAAGGGTATTCTTACCATTGATCACAAGATTTGCCTGTGTTGCCTCTTTCGGTCTTTCAAATTGCAACACGATCTTATTTTTTGAATAATTTTCATCATTAAACAGGTGAAACTTGTCATCCTTTTTTGCCAGCAATGGAATAATATTTTCACCGTTTGAGGAATAGGCAGCATTAGCCTTTTTTAAATTACTGATCAATCGCGGGTTTCCTTCTTTATCCAGTAATATCCTTTCATCCTCCTCATGCTTAACGACAATCATTTCAATCAAATTGGTATACTGCCTTTCCTGAAGTTCATTGCTCATCCTGATTCGGTAGTTATTATCTTTAATTTTTAAGGAGGGTAAGGGCATATAATCAGTTCTTTCCAGATTTTTCCCGATGGCACCACCGTAGGCCTCGCCTTCAAATACAAAATTTTCACCATTGTAGACATATACATAGGGACAGGAACTTTTAGTTAAAGCTACAATGGCAGAAATAATTGCAATAGCTCCGATACCAACCAGTGCATAAACTCCGATTTCTTTTCCGGTGTTTCGATCTATAATTCTAATCTCTGATATATCCGATAGTGGAATTTCGACCGCACCCAATTCTATGTCCTGATATTGATCTCCTAAATACAAATGAACCTCGTTTACAATGTTCTTCTCTTCTTCCTTGATTCGCTTCCTTTCTCTTTCTTTATTATAAAACACTTTTTCCTCGGTATTCACAAGGGTACCTGACACCACTGACTCATTGGCTTCAATGTCATTCAGTGCATATAGCCCGTCTCCTGCATGAACTATAAAATACTTGTGGATCTCACCAATATTCAGAATGTTGACATATTCATTTTTGCCTACCTCATCAACTTTATAATATTTACATCCCATGGACTGAAATAAAATCAGTGTCATCATTAAAACAGACAAATATTTGTTTCGAATAATATTAAGTTTCAATTTCATACTGATAGCTTTTGAATTATACAAAGAACTCTATAACCAAAATTAGTTAAGATACCTCTGGAAATAGTTGACGGTCATCACGTCTAAACTTGATTGTAATCAATTTTGAATGTGTAAGACAAATCTTATTCTTAACCCTAAACAAATGATCCTATAATTTTATTCCTATTTTTGACGAAATTAAAATCTATCTGAATGTCCTCGTTGAAGAATTTCTATTTCCTGTTTTTTCTGTTCTTTTCTACCCTTAGCTTTTCTCAATACAAACCTTCAGATACTACAAGAATTCTTTTTATCGGAAATAGTTATACCTACTTCAACAGTTCTCCTGAGCTGGTAAGACAGTTAGCCAGGGAAAAATTTCCGAATCAAACCATACAGGTTAAACTGGTTAGTCAGGGAGGTATGACTCTTAAGCGGCACTGGGAATCTGGAGAAGCACAAAAAGCAATCAGATCCGGTTCCTGGAACTATGTGGTGCTGCAGGAACAGAGCAAACTGGGAATGCCCGTAATCATTGATAATGATGTCTATTTTGGCGAAACCGACCTCTTTTTTGAATATGCCAAAAAATTTGATGAGGAGATAAAAAAGTCAGGAGCACAAACGGTTTTTTTTATGACCTGGTCGGTCAAAAGCCAGCCCAACGAACAGGAGCTGTTGACCTATGCGTATTCTTCAATTGCTAAAGAGTTAAAGGCAAAAATTGCTCCTGTAGGATTGGTATGGGACAAAGTTCGTGACAATACGCAATTCGATCTTTACGCCAGGGACGGTTCCCACCCTTCAGCTCACGGATCGTATTTAGTGGCAACCACAATTTTTGCAACGTTATTCAACGAAGATCCTCAAGGCTTATCAGGAGATATTTCAGGATATCGATTATCTAGCTCAGGAAATCCTTCTGCTCTCATCACTTCTCTGGTCGACATCCCTGCAGCTGATGCCCGTGCAATTCAAAAGGAGAGCTGGAACTCGGTGAAACAAGCATGGGAAATTCAAGGATTTTATGACCTGGAGCAGCCTGAACCACATTTTAACATTCCCATACTACCCGTTGGAGATGAAATTAACAACAAAAACTTATCCGGAAAATGGTACGGTAACTCGACTTATGGTTCTGATTATCTTGGAATGATTTTAGACATAAAGGAAAAAGATGAGAAACTGAGTTTAGGGTTCTCATTCTATAGCCCAAACCAAAAAGACAAAATGAACATAAGCGATGTGGGAATTGAGTCAAATCAATTGCATTTTACAATGGTTGACAGCCTAAGAAACTTGAATTCCAGGGTAAGTTTTTCCCTGGTATCAGACCAGCTTAAAGGGCTTTCGAAATCCATAGGTAATGCTCTTACTGTATATACCCACTGGAATCTTTCCAAAGAACAGGTCTTCAACGGAATAGATCTGGCTGCCTTACATCAACTCTATAAAATTTTTGAAACGGAAATTGACAAAATCGGCTATGCTGAGGCAGCGATTAATCACTATGAAAGATACAGTCAACTTATTAATAGCAAGTATGTGCCTGAAGAATCTTATTTGAATGCGAAAGGTTATAATTTGCTTCGGGAGGGGAAGGTCAAAAACGCACTGGACGTCTTTGAGCTCGCCATGCTTTTGTACCCACAATCAGTGAACACTTATGACAGTTATGGAGAAGCCTTGTTTATTGCCGGCAAGAAAGAAAAAGCTTTAAATGTAGTAACTGAAGGAGTTAAACTAGCCAAAAGGACCGGAGATGCCACTTTACCTCTTATTGAAGCTACGCTTAAAAAAATAGAGCATGGTGTTTCGATAAATAATGAATCGCCGACGGCACCAGCTCCCCCTCCTCCTCCACAATAATAAACAATTTATCCGCTAAATAAATAGGTACTTGTATAGAATACCCTCATTTACTAAAAATTGACCTTTATTTTTAACTTTTAAAAATTTGGTAAAAATATTCCTTATTTGGCACTAACATATTGACAATTCGTCCAATATCACTTTCAGATGCCAACTTTATAAACTAACTTTACTAGAATGATTTGATAATCATATTTTATAAGTTACACATATTGGTTGAATACTGAATTATGGTCTCTAACCTATATCATAAGGATACAAATTTACATCTGCCTTACCATTTTCATTTAGGCATCCATGCCATATCTTTTGTACTTTTTTTTCTGCTTCTCTTATTTCTTCCGTTAAAAACTCAAAGTCAAAAGACTCCATTCAATTTGTTACATTATGGATTAGAAGATGGTTTGTCACAAGTTACGATCAACGATATGGTCTTTGACGATTCCGGATTTTTATGGATCGCTACACAAGAGGGAATCAATCGATTTGACGGAAAACTTTTTAAACATTATAAATATTCAAAAAATGATACGTTAGGCCTTTCGGGTAATTTCATAACCCGATTATTTAAAGATAGTAAAGGAAACATATGGATTGGGACCGCCAGAAATGGTTTAAATATCTATCATGCTTCACGAAAAAAAATCAGTAAAGTTATATTTCCGGAATTTGATCTTTCCAATAAAACAATAATCGGAATTATTGAAGGGCCTGATTCTAAATTATGGGTTGCTTTGGAACAAGGAGGTATTATTAAAATAGATTTCCGGGAATCGATAAAGTTTGATTCTATAGTCACAGAATCTACTTCTAAAATACTCAAAATATACAAGGATCCAACCGGAAGGATATGGGTTGCGAATTCTGATCATATCAAAACGCTAAACTCAGAAAATGAAATTGCATTTCCATTCCACAACAAAACCATGTCTATGCATCTAATAGATGATAAATTATTTATAGGTTCTGATAACGGGCTGTTTAAATTCGATTTGAAGCGTAAAGAAATTAACAAAATAATTCTTGAAAAAGAAGGAGAGACAGAAGCAAGTTATGTTTCATCGATTATAGAATTTGATCGTAGTTCAATATGGACCGGAACAGGCAATGGGCTCTATTTTTATAACCATAAAAAAAATAAAGTAGTAAATAAAATTCATAAGTCCAACAATCAACACGACGGGCTCAGCAACGGGACTGTCAAGTCCTTACTAAAAAATAATAATCAACTTTTTGTTGGAACTGCAAATGGATTGAACATGATGTGCTTTTCTCCTTCCTTCTTCAAAAATATTTCAATGAATATTAAAGGAAAGCATTTTTCCACGCTTTTAAATGATAATGTTGTATTCTCCCTTTTAAAAGAAAAAGGGAAATATTGGGTCGGTACATCTGATGGTGGTTTGAACTTGATCCTGGAAGACAGGGCCTATTACTTTCAGGAAGATATAAAACTTCCCCATTCAATTGTTGGGGGAACGATAAGAGGAATTGCTAAAGATAACATCAATAATAAAATATGGTTTGCATCTACCCGAGGTCTAAGTTTTATAGACCAGGCTACATTTGATCCTGATTTTCCAATATTCAACTCGATACGTAAAAATACTGAAGATTCAAATTCCATTAGTTCAAATTTTATCAGAGATATTGCCATTGATAAAAATGGAGTACTATGGGCGGCTACAGCTTCCGATGGAATTTTTAACATCCGTTATCATTCCGATAAAAAATTTCAAATTGAAAAAATTTTACACGATCCCTTTGATCCAGGAAGTTTGGCGAGCAACACTACATACAAGATAAGCATTGACAAAGCAAATGGAATATGGGTTGGCACGGATCAGGGCCTAAGTTATCTTGGTGATCCTGAAAAAGGTGAGAACAATAAATCCTGGAAAAATTTTAAAAAGGAAAATTCTAATAAATTAATTGGTGAAAACGTTATTTATGACATACTTATTGACAGTAAGGGAAAGGTATGGACGGGAAGCAGAGCAGGCTTGAGTGTAATGACTGATGATGGTAATTTCAAATCCTGGTATCGGCAAAATCAATTCCCAAATGACATTATTTACAGCGTCCTCGAAGATAACCAGAACCGTATATGGATGGCAACAAATAACGGACTGATCCGTTTTGATCCTGAAGCGAATGAATTCAATCATTTCGATGATAAAGATGGCATTCAAAGTATCGAATTTAATTTGCATTCAAAGTTCAAGGACAACCTTGGTAACCTCTACTTTGGGGGCCTAAAAGGAATAACATATTTCTCACCTAAACACATTGAAAGGATGGATATTCCACAACCAATTTATGTGTATGAAATACGAATCAAGGATTCTGTTCATGAAGTTATCGAATTTGATCAAAACATATCACAATCCTCTTTAAATTCATTGAATTTCAAACATAATGATTTCCCTTTTTATCTGAAATTTGGTACCGTTGATTTCAGGGTGAACAAAAACACAACTCTAGCCTATAAATTATATCCTTTAGACCGGGAATGGAATCCAATACGAAATGAAGAAATTCAATTTCTGAATTTATCTCCGGGATCATATACCCTTTTAGTCAATGGTTTTTCAAGAGGAAAACAATGGAAATCAGAACCTGTTGTTATGAATATAAATATTACACCACCATGGTGGAATTCCTGGTGGGCCTATGTTTTATACTTATTTTTTGCAGGTACGCTATTTTATATGTTTTACTGGTTCCTATTTACTAAAAAGCTTGCTATTAATGAAAATATCAGATTAAAAGAACTACGTGAATCCAGGAGTAATTTATTCACTAATATCACCCATGAATTTAAGACACCCTTGATGATTATATCGGGGCTTACTCAAAATTTGAAAGAGCCGGAAATATCGGAATCAAGAATAAAGAAAAAGAATTATCTTGAAGTAATCGATCGGAATACCACTTACTTACTGGACTTGGTCAAGGACATACTGGACCTTACCAAATTGGAAGTAAAGGAGGAAAAACTTGAACTGAAACAATCCGAAATTGTATCCTTTGTAAAATACATCTTCGACAGTTTTAGCAACATGGCTAAGGAGAAAGAAATTAAATTTTTGATGAATGAGGGGATTGATAACCTGATCATGGATTTTGATGCTGAAAAACTGACAAAAGTAATATCCAACCTGATTTCCAATGCAATAAAATTTACTCCAAAACAAGGTAAAATTGTAATTCAGTTGGAGAAGCTCGAGATAAAAGGAGCCCCATTTTTTCAACTGGATGTTATTGATGACGGAATTGGAATGAGTAAAACAGACCTAAATCATGTTTTTGATCGATTTTACAAGAGCAAGAATGCCGAGTCAGTTAATGATATTGGATCCGGAATCGGACTTGCTCTTACTCGTGAATTAGTTTATCTCATGCATGGTGAAATTCATGTAACGAGTACGCTAAATGTGGGTAGTCAATTTTCCATTCGTCTGCCTGTAACGAATCAAGCAATAATTGGAAATATTCGTTTAGATCATATTAAACCTCAGAAAGTATCTAACACATTTCCTGTTAACTACAGTAAGAAAAATAAGGAAGTCGAAAACAAATCTCCATTAATATTGATCGTTGACGACAATCCAGACGTACAGTTTTATTTATCTGCATGTTTGTCTGATTACTTTCAACTGATATATGCAGAGAACGGCGA
>CP070731.1:2567761-2579189 GCA_020347545.1 Flavobacteriaceae bacterium
AAAAATATCATTGGACATGAATTCATGCACATCTTAAGCCCTTTACATTTACGAAGTGAAGTACTGGCAAATGTAGATTACTCAAGGCCAGTGACTGAGGATCAGCACGTTTGGCTTTATGAAGGAGTGACAGAATGGGCATCTTTTGCGATGCAAATGAAAAATGGAAGTGTAGATTTTGAGGAATATCTTCAATACCTCTCTGATAAAATAAACGGAAGTAAGAACTATAGTGACGAATACAGTTTAACCCGAATAAGTGAGGAATGGCCAACCGATGAAGGCAAAAAACAATATGGAAACATATATCAACTTGGTGCCCTGACGGCCGCCATGCTCGATATCAGACTGATTCAATTATCCAATGGTGAAATAGGTTTGAGAGAATTGTATTTGGAACTTATCAAAAAATATGGGAAAAGTGAACCCTTTGACAATGAAACTTTTTTTGAAGAGCTGGTTACCTTAACCTATCCTGACATTGAGGAATTTATTGAGAGTCATATCAAAAATAATACCCCGTTTAATTTTGAGGAAGACGCAAAGGTCGTGGGATTAAAATATTATCCCAAAAGAGAGAACCCAGACCATATTCCTTCTATGGGTATATCCATAGGGCCTAATAGTAAAGGCGAGGGGATAGTCACCTCTTTACTCGATGAATACACAGGTTCAGATCTTAAGGCTGGAGATGTAATAATAAGTATCAATGGTATTAAATTAATTGATGGGAACACTTACATGAAGATCATGAAGTCCATTAAGGAAAGCAAGGTTGGAGAACCGTATGAAATTACGATTTCAAGAAACAATGAGACCATAAGTTTAGAAGAAACGCTTGGGGCCAAGATTGATCAATATGTTTTTGAAATAGATCCAGATGCATCCGAACGCGCAAAAAAATTGAGGAAGAAGCTAATGTCTATCCATTAATATGAATACCTTATTAAAATTTGACGGGCGATAGACTAAAAGGATAATTAAGTGTAACCAATTAAGACAACGGAGTTGAATAATCTATTAGAAAATACTTTTTTGATTTCTTCGATCCTTGGAATCTTGATCAGCCTGATAATGATGAGCCAGATCTTTAGAGGTAATAAGGCTGATTTTTTTCTGGGTTTGGTTGTTTTTATGATGGGGATAGAGATACTTTTCTCCTGGGGTGTTCAATCGGGTTATGTAAATAGCACAGATCCTATTCGATATTGGAAACTTCTCAATTATTTAATTTTTCCTCCGGCGTTGTGGATGTTTGTTAAATACAGTACTGACGATAATTTTCAATTTCAATCCTGGCATTATCTTTTGTTCTTTCCTGCAATCATTGGGTATGCCATTGAAATCTGGTCTGGATCCATGTCGATTTCTTTGATGGAGTATAATTTATGGATCTGGTATTCTGATTATTTACCCATGGTTGGAACTCTCTTGGTTATCGGATATTTTTGGAAAAAGTATTTCAAATTGAATCCATTGCGATCAATTAAAAAGGGAAACAAGACATTTTTAAGTCAATTAAGATTGTTATTGCTCATGCTTAGTCTTACTTTAATTTGCATCATGTGGATCATTTTTAATTTCATCGGGTGGAAGTATTTTAATTTTATTGAATTCACCCTTACGTTTATGTTTCTTGGATTTGCCTTATTGAATTTTCTTGAAAACCAAAGTTTCCCATCCCTGACACCTGGGAATAAAAACCATAATTTCCCTAACTACAACGATAAGAAGAGCCTGGAGTTATTGGAGTTAACATTAAAGGAACAGCAACATTATCTAAAACCCAATTTCCCTTTAAAAGAGTTGGCTTCAGAATTGAATCTGCCCCAACGCTATGTTTCGTTTCTAATAAATCACTATCATGACAAGAATTACAAGGAATTTATAAACGAATACAGAATAAAATCTTTCTTATCCAAGGCTCAGACTAGCGAAAAAGATTCGAAAACCTTGTTGGGACTGGCACTGGAATCAGGATTTAGTTCAAAGTCTACTTTCAATCAAGTTTTTAAGAATTATACCGGGAAATCTCCATCTGAATACCTAAAAAATTGAATTTGTTATAGAAAATAGGGCCAGAAACGTGTTTTCATACTTCCGAAATCATGTTTCAGGTCGATATCACGAGGAGAATGTAATTTATTTGATGAAAAATTTTATCATCATGAGAATTATGACATCACTTTTAACAATTTTACTAAGTATTTATCTTAATGCCCAGGCAAATCCGTCTGAAGTTGGGTTTAAAAAAAACATTGAGTTTTTAGGCTACATCGTTGAACTCGGAGATCCTTCAAACAATGATCCAAACCATCCGGTTTCTATTGAAATAAACAAATTTCCCGAAGATAGAACCAATGAAAAACTAACCGAATTATTTGGTCTTGCAGGGAATATAGATTATTCAACTTTGATCAATTTAATGTATTTCTTACCAGAGTTTCCTTTGGATAATTCCTACATATTATCTGAGGATAGGGCAATACAGTTGGGATTCGATTCGGAGGACGAAATAGCAACAATTAGAAATTTAGTCCATCAAATAAATGCATTTTATAAACAGTCTCACTTTGATTCCGTCTGGGAAAACCTATCAATGCAAAGGGAAGAAACTTTGATAGAATTAAGGCAATTAATGCCTTCGAGAGCTTTGATTGAGAATATGGAAAACTTTTATGGCATTACGTTTGAACAATATGAAATAGTTCCAAGTTTGACGCTTTGGTCCGCGGGATGGGGAATCAAGGATAAATACAGGAACAGGGCAACCTTTATTCTCGGCCCCATGGCTGAAAATTATGATTTTGGCAATCGTCAAAACTTTGTCAACCTGGCCATTCATGAATATGGACATTCCTTTGTGAACCCTGTGGTTTTGGAAAACACCATTGAATTAACAAAAACGGAAAGCCTTTTTGGGCCCATTAAATCTGACATGGTAGTTCAAGGATATTCTAATTGGGAAACCTGCATGATTGAACATTTTGTGAGATCCGGCGAGGTTATAATGAATGAATTCATGGGAAACAATGAAGGCGTTAAAGCTTTACTTGAAGATTATGGTAAAAACCGAAAATTTATTTATCTCCAATTTATCGTTGGCAAATTGAAAGAATACAGGTTGGAAAAAAAGTTGAGTTATCGGGATTCGGTTCGCAAAACCATAGAAGATCTCGAATTAGTGTATTTAACAGAGTAAATCGCAAATGATCTGATATTTAAAAATTAATTACCTTTCCATTCCATTAAACCGTAAAGCCTCAATAGAAATTGATGAAGCCCGGCCTGAAACTGTAATGAATTTTACTCGAATGGTTCCCAACGCCAAATTTGTTTTAATACCCGGAACAGGTCATTCGACGCTTAATGATAATGGCCCTGCAGTTCTCGCAGCAATTAAGCAATTTATAAAGACTATAGAAAAAAAATGAATCCAAGAATAGAAAAACTAGAGACGAAAAGGTTGATTGGTGCAAACTTGAAGATGAGTCTCATTGCCAATAAAACCGGACAGCTTTGGGGCCAGTTTGGGCCAAGGATTAAGGAAATACAAAATAGAGTTTCTGAAGATAAGCTCTCAATGCAGATCTATCCTCCTTTCTATTACGACCAATTCAATCCGTCCCGGGAGTTCGAAAAGTGGGCTGCGGTTGAAGTGAAGGATTTTGAGACTGTCCCTTTTGGATTGAAGTCATTTACCCTTGAAAAAGGACTTTACGCGGTTTTTGATCATAAGGGTTCAAGTTCAGATCATTCCATATTCGAATACATTTTTTCAAAATGGTTTCCAGCTTCAAAGTATGTAGTTGATGACAGACCTCATTTTGAAGTATTGGGGTTGAACTATAAAAATAATGATCCGGAATCGGAGGAAGAAATCTGGATACCAATAAAAGAAGAAAAACCGGAATAGGCCAAAACTATAATCCCCGCTATCAGCCTTAAAAGTTTTTTTTTCAACTTAAACGTAATAAATTTCCATTACGAAAGATCTTCACTGTCATATTTTTCCTTTCAATTTAATGCCATTGCAACATAGCTTAACTATTCTCGTCTTCTAGGGGCATTATTTTAATCGTTTAATTTTTAACCTTATTATTCCAAATTTTATGACAACAATATTTTCGATATCAAAAATCGTGATTTATCTGTATTTTGCACTAATGCCTTTTACTATGCCTCAAAAGTCTTATGA
This sequence comes from Flavobacteriaceae bacterium, assembly GCA_020347545.1. Lineage (GTDB taxonomy): Bacteria > Bacteroidota > Bacteroidia > Flavobacteriales > Flavobacteriaceae > Lutimonas. The sequence continues at coordinate 2,571,960 of CP070731.1, forward strand.
TTTTGAATGGCCGGAACATAGGTCGGTGAAGGTATTTAAAGAACTCATTAAAGTTTATGACGAGTACGATTTAGAAAAACTTGAAGGATTCGTCCGTAAATACTATCCAGAAGAAAGTGTTCAGAAAAAGATAAAACACTGGGCCAAGGTTTACTCTGAATTCGGTACGCTGGAACCTTTTAAAGTAGCCGATAAAAATTTGATTGAAGATTCTCCGGGAATATGGTTTCGGGGAAAAGATTCAAAGAACTGGGTTCAGCTTATCATTGTAATGAATGATTCCATAGATCAGATCACTCTGAATCCGGTAGTAAGAGGAATTCGTCCGGTGGGCCCTCTTCCTCCATATTCCCCAATGCCGGTAGAAAAATTGAACCAATATTTAAAGGAATATATGGATGTTATTGTTCAAAAAGATCTGTTCTCCGGGAATGTATTGGTGGCACAAGGAAATGAGATACTGTTTCAGGGGGCTTATGGATTGAGAGATAAAACCCTGAACCAAAGAAATGATCTTGAAACTTCTTTTGGGATTGCGTCAACCACCAAAACCTTTACGGCAATCGCCATTGCGCAACTGGCTGAAACTGGAAAGCTAAAATTTTCGGACCCCATAAGTAAATTTATTCCTTCATATCCTAAGGATATTGCAGATCAGGTAACGATTCATCATTTACTTACCCATACTTCAGGTATCGAATTTGATGATTATGAACCTTTTAATGAGGCTACAAAAAAAGCAAAAAGTTTTAACGAACTTATCAATGTCCAATTGGAATTTATGGATCATATGAACGAAGGGAGACGGTCTAATTTTAAGGTATTAAATGAGTATGACTACACTAATGACGGATTCGATCTGTTAGGTGCGGTGATCGAAAAGGTTTCCGGACTTTCATATGCCCGATATATTGAAAAATACATTTTTGAACCGGCAGGCATGGTTAACTCATTTGCCGATATAGATCGCATCAATAAAAGTGCTAATAAGGCCAAAGGTTATAGCTATTATGATGAGGATCACAACTTTCGGTTAGGGAAAAGATTTGAGGCTGACCCTTCGAGATATTCAATGGTAGGTGGTGCAGGAGGTATTCATTCCAGTGTTTCGGATCTTTACAGGTATTTTAAATATATCAACGAGGAAGTACTCATTAACGGTAAAACCAAAGAATTAATGTTTTCAGTTCACGCCACGCGATATTCAAGCGAGGATCTCGATACGGATTCTCAATATGGCTATGGTTTTGCCATGAACCGCAGTGGAAAGGCGACTACAATTGGACATGATGGTGTTGACCTGGGCATAGGAAGTCGATTTGCATATTATCCTGAACAGGACATTTATGTCATTGTATTGAGTAACTACGGGTCAATGGCCGGAAGCAATGTGGCAAATCACATTAAAGACTTGATCGAGCCTAATTTTATACCAGTTGAGACCAATTGAGAACGTATCATTTATCAAGATGTGGATCAATATATATTATGGTTGAGATAAATACGTATATTGTATGTCACACCAGGTTCAGTTTATTTTAATCCAAAAACTGGTGCCGACTAAATCAAACCGCAATGAATTTATCCTTTTTCACTTTCCGAATTAAATTAATAACTCTTTTGTTATTATCAATTAACTTACAGATAAGCGCTCAAAGTATGAGCTCAGGGTCTAATGAGAGCAATTCTATTTCCGAGTCATTCAATTTAACACTGCAACATACCACCCTGGTGGTGACTAATTTTAAGGCCAGTAAAGAATTTTATACTGAAATTTTAGGTTTAAAAGATTTAAAGGCGGATTGGTTACCCGAAAATCAAATGTTTTTATCTCTTGGTGATAATTTAGAACTTCATGTGGGAGAAGTTGAAGGTGTGGAAATAAAGCCGAGCAATTTTAATCATTTTGCTATCTCAACTAATGATTTAGATGGGTATTTAAAGCTTTTGGCCTCAAAAGGTGTGGATCATTATAGTTTGGGTGGAGCAAAGAAAAATTTCATTCAGAAAAGACCCGATGGGGTAAGACAGACTTTTATTCAGGACCCGGATGGTTACTGGATCGAAATTAATGATGCAAATTAGCTAACTTTAAACATTCAATTTTTAAACCATAAACTATATACCTCATGCGATTTTTTAAATCTATAGGGGAACAGGACAAAGTACCTCATGCCTTTGCAAATTTCAACACCGGTATCGAAAGACCTTTAATTGACCTGCACCTGGAGTTTTATGAATCGCTTTGTAGAAGGAATTGGCTTAACTGTGGTACCGGAGCAATTTGCTATGGAAGGTAAAATGTTAAAAGGCGGATACGATGGAATATTCAAAATATTTGATTTAAAATAATGATAAAAAAATCCATGCAGAAACAGATTGATAAACTCAAAAGGAAACAGAAGATTCAGAACTTTTTTATTCTGGTATTACTAATTGCTGTGGTTGTAATGTACACAAATCCGGATAAAAAGGCGGATGAAATGCAAGATATCATTCATGCCAGAGGTATCGTTATTCATGATAATGAAGGTAATTCGAGAATGGCCATAGGATTTCCTGTTGACAACAGCGGCAGAAAACGGAGCGATACCTTATCAGGACTGGTCTTTATGGATGAAAACGGAATGGATCGTATCCATTTAGGGCCCCACGGGAAACTCTTTTTGGGTGGAAAATATTTTGGAAGAAGTAATAATGAGGGCTGGTCCTTGTTCTTCAATGACAGTAAAGGTGAAGAAAGGTCAGGATATGGATTCAGTGATACTGACAATAGCATTGGCCTTGGAATGGATTATGGAGGAGAGCATGGAGGAGAGGCCATTTATCTCTATGCTGCTCCAAATATTGCCTTTATGACGATTAATGCCGATTTGCAGGAGAAAAATGGGATTCGAGACAGAATCGTTCTATGGCACGAAACAGATAAGGATCTTAGTATTGCAAAAATTAGCGATTCTCATAAAGACGGGAAAATCATTTTAAAGGCGGAAAAAGGAATGGATGGTGTCATTGAAAAATCAAACAACGGATCAAAGTAACCCGAAACTCGGTTAAATTCCTCATAATAAACCTCTTTAAACAAATTCTATGAAAATTAGAAAATTCAAAGTTCCACAAAACCTTATCTATTTATTATTCATTATTTATTCTATTCACGATTTCCAGGCCCAGACTCTGGACTTGAAATGGAAGGTGGAGACATCAGGAAAAATACTTGCGGGGCCCGTTGTAAATAATCAATTAGCCTTTGTGGGGAATGAAACAGGTACATTCATGGCGATTCAAATTGAAAGTGGTAAAATAGAATGGAAATTCGATACTCGAGGAAACATTCAGGCGACCGCTTTATTATATGAAGAGCTGGTTTTTTTTGAGTCGGCCAATGTCTTTTATGCTCTCGAACAGAAATCAGGTAAGGAGGTTTGGAGCTATTCATTGAAGTTTCCTGCAGAAAAATTTACCGATGCTTCAGGGAATGAACATTTGTACAAACTGGACCCGTTTGATGATAAACGATCTTCAGGCTTTTTTCATCAAGGCATAATCTATGTTGGGTGCTCTAATGGAAAGGTAATTGGTTTGAATTCCAGAACCGGGAATTTGGAATTCTCAATTGCAGCCAAGGACAACGCACCAATCCGATCGAGCCCAATGGTAGCAAAAGATAAATTGTATTTTGGTGACTGGAACGGTATTGTTTATTGCTATGAACTCAAAGAAAAAAAGTTTGTTTGGACAAAGAATACATATCGCGAAAAACCCTATGCTACATTTGGCGGAATAGCCACTGAATTTAGGCGCCACAAGGGAAAACTTTTTTTTGGAGCCAGAAACCCTGCCCTTAATGTCTTGAGCTTATCCGACGGTCAAAAAGAATGGACCTATAATGATCCTACCGGGGGATGGATCATTGGCGATCCTGCCGTATTTAAAGACACTCTGTATATGGGTGGCTCGGACAATTTCGCTATGCTGGCATTCAATCCTGAGGATGGAAAAGTCCTTTGGAAAACCAAAAGGTCAAAAAACATTTATGGAAAGGCCGTGGTAACCAAGGATTTTGTTATTTATGGAGGTGGGAATTCGTATGATCCGAAGGATACAGGTGAACTCGTCGTATTAAAGCGCTCCAACGGGGAGCTTGTTACTCATTTTGAAACTTCATCCAGTGTTTTTTCTTCACCTGTTTTAACCGGGTCTGAACTTATTATTTTTGGAAGTAATGACGGAGTAATTTATGCACTGGAGATTCAACCATAGCATACTTATGAAAGTTTGGCCCGTAGATGAATCTTTAGTTTAAAAATAATAACTATGCTAAGAATAAAACTATTAATTGCCCTGATCATTTCATCCGGATATTTGTTTGGCCAGGGAGGCAATGAAATTGTTCAATTTGACCCTTCTTTAAATCAATTTCTCAGTGTACGCGATTTATGTATTTCAAAAGACGGGAACGAGTCATTTTTCTCTATTCAAAGCCCCTTTCAAGAGATTTCTCAGATTGTATCTGTAAGAAAAGTCAACGGTGAATGGACGGATCCGGAGTTACTGCCTTTTTCGGATTCGTATTTATATATGGAACCGTTCTTATCAAAGGATGGTAAACGCTTGTATTTTGCCTCCGACAGGCCCTTGAATGATAATGTTCAGGAAAAGAAAGACTTTGATATCTGGTATGTCGAAAGAAAAAGTCAAGCTGACCCATGGTCTGAACCAATCAATTTAGGGAAGCCCGTGAATTCTGAATTAAATGAATTTTACCCAACTCTGAGTGATAACAATAACCTGTATTTTACAATGGAATCTCCTGCCGGCCTGGGTAAAGATGACATTTATTTTTGTCGTTGGGAAAATGGCAATTATTCGAGTCCGGTAATGCTGGATGAAAATATTAACAGCGACGGTTATGAATTTAATGCCTTTATCTCCAAAAAAGAAGACTTTCTCTTATTTTCAAAATACAATGCACCAGGGGGGTATGGCAGTGGTGACCTTTATATATCCAAAAAGGATGGTAATGGAAACTGGGAAAAGGCTGAGAATATCGGATTGCCGATAAACACGAAATATATGGAGTACTGTCCTTTTTATGATGAGGAGAGCGGGACCTTGTATTTTACCAGCAAAAGAAATAACCTGATGCCAAGGGAATTCGAAGACATTTCGGAATTCCAAAACTATATAAATGAAAGCAACAACGGCTTAAGCAAAATTTATATGACGAAATTAAAAATTGATTAGAAGGATTGGATTTCAATTATATTTTAATTGTTGAATATTGAATTATAATTAAAAAAAAACCGATGAAAATAAAGTTTAAAAAACATATTGTTTCAATTCTGGCTGTTATCACGCTAATAATAGCAGCTGGATGGCTGGGTGTTACTTTTTTCCCGGAGAAAATGGTTCCGTATATAATCAATTGGCAAATAGATAGATTGGGGCAGACTCCTGAATTTTTGGAAGACAATGAAAGCATTACCATTTTTACCGTTGGTACCGGTTCCCCAATGCCGGGCGAGCGAGTTCAAACCGGAATAGCTGTTCTGCTTAACGGACATTTTTTTATGTTTGATGTTGGGGCAGGAGTGGTGAAAAAGGCCGAAAATATTGGATTACCGCTTGATCAACTCGATGGGGTTTTTATAACACACTGGCATTCCGATCATTTTATGGACTTACCTAATTTGATCAACAGGTCCTGGGTATTGGGCCGGGAAATTGATCTCAATGTTTACGGTCCTCAGGGGCTTGATACCATTATGAATGCTATAGATCAGTTCTTGCATATTGAAAATCGATATCGAGTTGATCATCATGGAGAAGAGATCATGGATATTTCCAAGGCAAATGCCATTTCCAATGAATTTAATATTTCACAAGGGGAGAAGGCACTGGTTTATAATAAGGATGGAATTACCATAACAGCGTTTGACGTTGATCATGATCCGATTGAACCCGCCGTAGGTTATGTGATAGAATATCGGGGTAAAAAAATTGTCATTAGTGGTGACACCAAAAAAAATGATTTGCTTTTAGAAATGGCTAAGGATGCCGATTTATTGTTCCATGATGTGATGCTGATGTCACTATTGGGAAAGCAGGCAACGATGCTTAAGGATAGGGGGATGATTCGAAATTCAATCATTGTAAATGATATTCAAAACTACCATACCAGCCCTTCTGAGGTAGCGGAACTGGCTTACCAGGCGAATGTTAAAAAACTGGTTCTTTATCACTTTGCACCTGCTCCGGATTTCAGGATCATCAAAAACCTTTACAATAGAGAATTAAAAGGGTATGATGGCCCGGTGCACTTCGCGAATGATGGGGATATGATTGTCATAAAATAGTATTTAAAATTAAAAATTGACTGCTCTTATTTTGAGTATAAGGATTGGGCTGAAAACTGCTAATCTGAAAATTTAGTATATTTAATCAGTCAGGTTCCCCCGGTTTGACGTTAAAGAACTTTAAATCCATTTATGAAAACTCAGGATCAGTGGTCAAGAAGAAGATTCAGCAAGGCAATAGTCTCTGCTCAGATTTTTATGGCCTCAGGCGCTTTCTCAATTCCAGTATCCTGTGATAAGACCAAAAATTCCGAGATGATTGCAGGACTTGATGTTTCGGATCAGGAAACTTTAAAGTATGCCATGGATGAAATTATTCCGGCAAGTGAATCCATGCCCTCGGCTTCAGAGGTTAAAGGAATTCATTATATTTTAAATATTCTTGAAGAACTTCCTGAATTGAAACCTTTATTTGTGGCCTTGATTCATGAAATAGATCTTTTAAGCGATCATAATTTCCCTTCGTCTGCCAAAGAAGAACGTGTTAAAGTTTTAACCTCTCTTGAGCAGAATAAGCCTGAATTATTTGGTGTATTAAAGGACTTTACATATGAAAGTTATTATACAAATGAAAAGGTTTATAATTTGATCGGGTATGAACCCTATCCAACAGGATCATCCGGTCCTAAAATGGATGCGTTTGATGAGAATTTACTCAATAAGGTAAAAGGAATGCCACCAAGGTATACTAAAATATAATTCTATGAGTGGTGAGGATATAGACGTTTTGGTTATTGGGGCAGGAGCTGCCGGGGCAGCTTTAACTTGGCGTTTATCGGCAAAAGGTGTTAAAGTTGTTTGCCTGGAACAAGGTGGCTGGATAGACCCATCTACCTTTCCTTCCATGAAGAACAATTATGAGACGCACCTC
>CP070731.1:2579289-2594811 GCA_020347545.1 Flavobacteriaceae bacterium
AACACTGAACAGACATCAGAACCATCTGAACCTTATCTCTTTTGAAGCAGACAGCAACAACACCTCGCTGCTTCTCAGTGAAACAGATGAGGCTTATGTTGATGAAAATTACAAGCTCTCGTTTCTTGATGATAACAGCTTTATTTGGGAAAGTGAAAAAGACGGATACAATCACCTTTATCACTATAGCAGTAAGGGCGAGCTTAAGAACCAGATTACCTCCGGAAACTGGGAAGTCACAAGTTATTATGGATTCGACAAAGCTTCCAATAAGGTTTTTTATCAATCCACCGAAGAAGGCTCCATAAACAGAAGCATTTATTCTGTAGGCATTAATGGGAAGAAAAAGAAGAAACTTAGCAAGTATATAGGGATAAATTCGGCTGCGTTCAGCAACAGTTTAAATTATTTTGTCAATACGTATTCGAGCGCTACCAACCCTACAACGTATACGCTCTTTGACGCTAAAACCGGGAATGAAATCAAGGAAATAAAAAATAACTTGAACCTTGCCGAAAGATTAACCGAATACAATTTACCGGTCAAAGAATTCAGCACATTAAAAACCAAAAACGGGGAATTCAACATGTGGATGATCAAACCCGTTAATTTTGATCCCAACAAAAAATATCCGCTGTTGATGTTTCAGTATTCCGGGCCGGGCTCTCAAAGTGTTGTCAACAGGTGGAATAATGCCTGGAGGCATGATTACTGGCATATGATGCTCACTCAAAAAGACTATATCGTTGTATGCGTTGACGGTCGTGGAACAGGATTCAGAGGTCGAGATTTCAAAAAAGTCACCTACAAAGAATTGGGAAAATATGAAATTGAGGATCAGATTGAGTCGGCTAAAGAGTTGGGGAAAAGACCTTATATTGACGAAAACCGAATCGGAATCTGGGGCTGGAGCTACGGAGGGTTCATGAGTTCCCTGGCTATAACAAAAGGAGCCGATGTCTTCAAGATGGCCATTGCTGTTGCGCCGGTGACCAACTGGAGGTATTACGATACGGTTTATACCGAAAGATATATGCAAACCCCTCAGGAAAATGCCTCAGGATATGATGAGAATTCTCCGGTGAATTTTGCCGATATGCTTCAGGGAGATTACCTGCTGATCCACGGTACGGGAGATGACAATGTTCATGTCCAGAATGCCATACAGATGGTCAACGCCCTGGTAGAAGCAAACAAGGAATTCGATTATTTTGTTTATCCTGACAGGGCGCATGGAATTTATAAGGGCAAAAACACGAGGCTTCATCTTTTCAAAAAAATGACTACATTTATCGATCGCTCGCTGGGAGAGCCTTCTCAACAAAATCAAAATATCATCGACTAATTTAAACTTCCTTTTATGACATCCTTAGCAAAATCGCCTGAACAAAAAGAGTTATTTGGACATCCCGTAGGACTTTATATTTTGTTTTTTACTGAAATGTGGGAACGATTCTCTTACTACGGAATGAGGGCAATACTTGTATTGTATCTGGTTCAGGCAACAACGGATGCCAACCCGGGCCTGGGATGGTCAAACGGTGAGGCACTGGCATTATACGGATGGTATACCATGCTGGTTTATGTAGCATCGATTCCCGGTGGATGGATTGCTGATAAATTTATCGGTCAAAAAAAGTCAGTCCTATATGGTGGAATCCTGCTGGTTGCAGGCCATAGTATTCTGGCTATTGAAGAGTATTGGGCGTTTTATACGGGCCTAGGACTTATCGTTGCCGGAGTGGGAATGCTAAAGCCGAACATTTCAACTATGGTGGGCGGACTCTATAAACAAGGAGATATCAGACGAGATAAAGGTTTTACCATTTTTTATATCGGAATTAATATTGGAGCATTTTTATCAAGTTTAATTGTGGGTTATGTAGGGGAAGTACACGGATGGCATTATGGATTCGGATTGGCCGGTATTGGTATGGCTCTGGGTTTATTGCAATACCTGGTCGGACAAAAATATTTGAAAAATGTAGGAAACTTCCTTGGGGTTTCTGAGAATAAGGCTGAGAAGGAAGCAATGAAAAAACCGCTCACCAGAATTGAAAAAGACAGGATCGTGGTTCTTATGATCTCTTTTTTACTTGTTATCATTTTTTGGGGTGCCTTTGAACAGGCCGGAGGACTGATGAATATCTATGCAAAAGAAAAAACAAACCGAATGTTGATGGGCTGGGAAGTACCCGCATCGTGGTTTCAGTCTTTGAACGCCATGTTTATCATCTTTCTTGGTACAACGGTGGCAGCCTACTGGGCGAAGAAAAAACTACAAGGTAAACTTTCAACCTCTCTGTTTAAAATGATCATCGGATTGATCATTATGGGAACGGGTTTCTTCTTCATGTCAGCTGCGGCATCACAATTCGAAAGTGCAGGTTCATCTGCCATGTACTGGCTCGTACTGGCCTATTTGTTCCATACAATAGGTGAACTTTGTATCTCACCGGTGGCACTTTCATACATTACAAAACTGGCACCACTTAAGTACGGGTCACTGATGATGGGAATCTATTTTGCAATGACCGGGCTTGGAAATAAACTGGCAGGGTTGCTCGGAGAATCGGCTGAGGGACTCGGAGAATTCACCGTTTTTACCGGAATTGCCACCTTCTGTATATTATTTGGAGGCCTGGTATTGGTCTTCCGGAAAAAACTCGAAAAACTTACACATGGAGCTGAAGATGATGAACATGTAATTACCGAGGAAGAAAAAGTAGCCACAGCAAACAATTGATCATATTACCCCTTTTAAGAAAACAATTCTTTTAAGGGGTTTTTTTAATATTCAAACATTTTATTTATGAGCACCGATATAGAAAAACTTTTTAAGCATAGGGTCTTAGGGCATCCCGCGGGACTTTTTATTTTATTTTTCACTGAAATGTGGGAACGTTTTTCCTTCTATGGAATGAGGATCCTTCTCGTTCTGTTTTTAACCGCCCCATTGATCAGTGACAATCCGGGTTGGGAATGGCCCAGAGAAAATGCGCTCGCTCTTATTGGGACTTATGCTTCTTTGCTATATCTCACACCAATTGTTGGTGGGTTCATTGCCGATAAATACACAGGATATAAATGGGCCGTGGTCATTGGTTGTTTTATCATGACCCTTGGGCATGCCTGTATGGCAATTGAAACACCATGGTCACTCTATTTGGGCCTTGGGTTATTAGTCATTGGTACAGGTTTTTTTAAGCCAAATATCACTTCCATAATTTCTTCCATGTATAAGGGGAAAGAATCAAAAAAAGACGGGGCTTATACCATTTTTTACATGGGTGTTAACTCAGGAGCCTTTTTCGGAATGATGCTTTGCGGTTATCTTGCCGAAAATTTTGGTTGGTCATGGGGATTCGGTCTGGCAGGTATTTTCATGTTTTTGGGTATGCTTCAGTTCTGGCTCGCAAAAGACTTGTTTGGGTCTATAGGTGAATCTCCAAGTAAAGTAAGGGAGATTGAAAGTAAGTCAACCCAAAAGGTTGAAGAAAAAGATACCGATGAAAAATTGAATCCATTTACAAAATTTGATCTGGTTTTGATCGTTCTATCATCCATTGGTGGTCTTCTGTATTTGTTCAATCACCCACTGGAACTTATTGAAGGAATTAATTTACTTCCCTTCGAAATCGGAGGATTAAGCGGTTCCAATGTGGTTGTCCTTGGTGCCTTGGTATTATTCCTGGTCTTATTGGTAACGAGGGTTTCCCGATATTTACCGATTGTAAGAGATCGAATTATCGCGGTAGCAATCTTTGGTTTGTTCACTGTATTCTTTTTTGCAGCTTTCGAACAATCACTGGGATCCATGACATTGTTTGCGAGAGATTACACCAACAGAGATCTAATCGGAACTTCGGCCATCATATTTAAAATCGTTGATGGTCTTCTAACCACCGTTCCTCTAATTATTATCACCTGGGTATTGTTTCTCTTATTTAAAAAGACCTATATCAAAATTCCATTTTCAAACATTATTTTGGCCATTGCTTTTATAGGTGTATGGGGACTGGTAATTTATCGATTAACGGATAAATTTTCTCAGGAAGGGAATCAAATCGACGCGAGTTGGTTCGGAATTCTCAACTCCTTCTTTATCATCAGTCTGGCACCCTTATTTTCAAAGTGGTGGGAAAGCAAATACAATCCGAGTGCGGCAGTCAAATACGGTCTTGGATTGATACTTCTCGGTTTAGGATTTGCAATTCTGGCATTCGGTACTGCCAATATTCCGCAGGGGGCAAAAACTGCTTCCGTAAGTATGATCTTTTTGGTTCTTGCTTATTTGTTACATACCATGGGAGAATTGTGCCTTTCACCGGTTGGATTATCTTACCTGAGCAAGCTCGTGCCTCCGAGAATGATCGGGTTTATGTTCGGGATCTGGTATCTGGCCATAGCAATTGGACAAAAGGCAGCCGGGACCATGGGGGGAATGATCGATAAAATATCCGAACAATATTCCTTAAGTACGTTCTTCCTGATCTTTACTTTAGTGCCTATTGGGGTTGGGTTTATTTCAATTTTATTGAATCCGGTACTCAAAAAATTAATGCATGGCGTAAAATAATTCGAACTCAAAGAAGTTTGTTTAATATATGTTTTAACAAACTTTTTAGTTTTGATTATGTAATTTTGTAGTGATCATAGCTACTAAAGCGATGAAAATTTGAACAAAATGAAGAAGATAGTTTTTGTATTAGCTGTGTTTGTCTTAAGCATTTCCGTTCAGGCTCAAAAGGCCAAGATCAACTGGATGAGCCTGGAAGAGGCTGTTGAGGCACAGGCTGTCAATCCAAAAAAGATCATGATGGATGTCTACACGACCTGGTGTGGCCCTTGTAAAATGCTCGATAAAAATACATTCCAGAACCCAGATGTTGTTAAGTATGTCAATCAGAATTTCTATGCTGTAAAATTCAATGCTGAAGGAAATAAAAAGATCAATTTCCAGGGATACACTTTTGAAAACCCGGACTTCGATCCTTCAAGAAGGGGCAGAAACGCTCAGCATCAATTGGCGGGCGCATTGAAAATAACTGCGTATCCCACAATAGTTTTTTTTAATGAAAAGGGTGAAACACTTTTACCGGTTCCGGGATACAAGACCCCTGGCCAGTTGGAATTATACCTAAAATTGTTTTACAATGATGACCACGAGACCATAAGCACTCAGGAACAATGGAATCAATATCAAAAAGATTTTGTTTCACAGTTTAAGGGATAGTGCCTGCAGCTTTACTGAGTGTTGTTGATTCAATACTTATTTAACTAAATCGTCAAAATATTAATTAAGTGAATTATCTCTCCGTTGAGCAAATTTCCAAATCCTTTGGTGACCGTATTCTATTTGAGGATCTTTCATTTGGGATCAATAAGGATCAAAAAATAGGGTTTGTTGCGAAAAACGGTACAGGTAAAACTACCCTTCTTAAAATTATCGCAGGAGAAGATTCTCCTGATGCCGGACAAATCATTCTTCGAAATGACCTGAAAGTAGGTTACCTTTCTCAAAAAGAAGATCTGAATGAACAGCTTTCCATTGAGGAGTCCATATTCAATTCTGATAATACAGTTCTTAAAATAATCCAGCAATACGAGAACGCCTTAAAAAACCCGGAGAATGAAGAGGCTTATCAAAAGGCTTTTGATCTTATGGAACAGAATAATGCCTGGGATTTTGAAACTCAATACAAACAAATACTTTTTAAGCTGAAGCTGGAAGACCTGGATAAAAAAGTTGCCTCCTTATCGGGGGGGCAAAAAAAGCGCCTTTCCCTTGCTATAATTTTACTCGACCAGCCAGAACTCCTGATTTTAGATGAGCCCACCAACCATCTTGACCTCGAAATGATCGAGTGGTTGGAACAGTATCTTAAAAAAACGAATACCACCTTGTTCATGGTAACTCATGACCGATATTTTCTGGATCGGGTATGCAATGAAATCCTGGAATTGGATCACGGATCACTCTATCGCTACAAAGGCAATTATTCGTATTTTCTGGAGAAAAAGGAAGAACGAATAACGGCCGAGCAAAGTACCATCAGTAAGGCAAAGAACCTTTTTAAAAAGGAACTGGAATGGATGAGAAGACAGCCCAAGGCAAGAACCACCAAGTCAAAATCAAGAATCGACGATTTCCATGAAATAAAAAAGGTTGCGCATCAAAGAAGAAAAGATCATCAGGTACAGCTGGAGATTCAAATGGAACGACTCGGGAGCAAAGTGGTTGAACTTCATCACATTTCGAAAAGTTTTGATGATCTGCCTCTGATTGACAAATTTGATTATGTATTCAAGCGCGGAGAACGAATTGGCATCATAGGAAAGAACGGCACAGGGAAATCCACTTTTGTCAATATGATTACAGGATCGTTGCAGCCGGATTCAGGTAAAATTGTTATTGGAGATACCATTAAGTTCGGCTATTATTCTCAGTCCGGTATCCAGATCAATCCAGGTCAGAAGGTCATTGAAGTCATCAGAGAATTTGGAGATTATATACCCCTGGCGAAGGGTCGTGCCATAAGTGCAGGCCAACTGCTGGAGCGGTTCCTGTTCGACAGAAAGAAGCAATATGATTTTGTGGAGAAACTTTCCGGTGGAGAGTTAAAACGTCTGTTTCTTTGCACGGTTTTGATCCAGAATCCGAATTTTCTCATTTTGGATGAACCCACAAATGATCTTGACATTGTTACCTTACAGGTTCTTGAAAATTTCTTACTCGACTTCCCGGGGAACTTGGTTGTCATCTCTCATGATCGCTACTTTATGGATCGTATCGTTGATCATTTATTTGTGTTTGAAGGAAACAGCACGATTACAGATTTCCCTGGCAACTACTCAGATTACAGAATTTATGAGGATTCAAAGCCTTCTGAAGGAAGTGAAAAGGTGAAGAAACAGGATAGCCGAAAAGCCGAACCACAGGCGGGTCAGTTATCGTATACAGAAAAAAGGGAGTTTGGCAAACTGGAGAAGGATATCGCCAATTTGGAACGCAAAAAGAAGGAAATTGAAGATCGGTTTTCGAACAATGAGATCGATCCGGATCAAATTCAGGAATCTTCTTTAAAGCTGCAGGAAATTATCCAGTCTCTTGAAGAAAAAGAAGAGCGCTGGTTCGAGCTTTCTTTAAAAATGGAAATATAGCCTATACCTGGAACAATGCAATTGGATTAAAGCACTTTAAAGAAAAAACCCTTGCCATTCTCATTTCGAATTACAAGGGTTTGATTTAAGGTTTTAATTGCAATTTTATCTGCTTCTCCAAATATTTATTGAATAAACTCCTAAAATCTGTATGAATATCCCAAAGAGATACCGGTTCCCGGGCTGAAGCTTGAGAAAATCTGATCTTCTGCTCCAAAAGACTGATATCTTACTTCTCGCTGACTGTCGAGCAGGTTCTTGACCGATAGGCTAATGTTTGAACTAAATTCTTTTCCAAAGCTTTTGTTCAAAATGAAATCCAAACTATTGAATGGCATGGTGTAAGCGTCAGGTACGTCACCCGTACCCACCACTTGCAGGGTTTTACCTTGCACATTGTAGTACAAACTGGTTTGCCATCCGTTGTCTTCATTCGAATAGTTTAATCCAAAATTCACCAGATAAGGAGATTGTCCTTGCATGTCTCTGGTATCACTTATGGTTTCTCCGTCCCGAGCACTTAAAAGTCTTCTTTCGTATTCGGCATCAGACATTTCAAGTTCAGACTGAATCAAAGAGAAATTCAGATTGAAACTGAAATCTTCCCAACTGTCACCTCCAATAAAACCGAAGTTTTTTCGCATTTCAAATTCAGCTCCATAAACCTGTGCCTTTTCCGTGTTCACGGGAATGAACTGGTCAGAAGCCGACAGGAAGTAAGACAATTCGATCGGATCCTTAAAATTCTTGTAAAACAAGCTTACGGCAAACATTTGTGCCTGTTCACCGAATCGTTCCCATCTTAAGTCAAGGTTGTCCACATAAGTTGGCTGAAGGTCGATATTTCCATTAAACGTAGTACTTGAGATAGGATCAAAAATCTGTGTGATTGATGCTTCTTTAAAAGAAGGCCTGGCCGTGGTGCGACCATAGGCCAGTCTTAAATTAGATTCGTCATTTAAAGCATAAATGAAGTTGGCTGAAGGGAATAAGTCGGCCTTGTCAAGGATCTTTTCATTGTCTAACACAACATCTCCCTGGTTGTTTGTTCCTGTATAGTACAGGTCAAATTTTTCAAATCGAAGGCCAATAATCGACTTCAACTTATCAGTGATCTGAAATTCTTCTGATACATAGGCGGCTGCAACATTCATATTTGCATCGAAGGTATTTGCAGGCTCGAAGTTTCCTTCCGCAAAGGTTCCTCGCTTGGTGCTTACGGTCCAGATATTTCTGGGGTTTAAAATTTCATCCGCATCGCCTTCAAACTCCACACCTGTACCTCCCTGGTACCTTATTTGGTACTGCTGAATGGTAAAGTCTCTCTGTTTATAAGTATATTGACCCCCGAATAGCAATCGCGCGCTTTTTCCAAAAAGATCGTGTCGTTTGGTAAGATCAAGCTTTCCTACCATATTTACCTCTTCAAGATCTCTCCAGATTCGTAACGGACTCCCGGCTGAACTGGGGCTCAGAAAATAATCTCCGGTATCTGAGTCATATTCAAATGGCGCAACGCGTATGTCCTTGTCATTGATTCTTGAAAGGGTTGGAGAAAGCTTCCATTCGATGTTCCATGTTCCGTCATCGTTTGAATGCTTTCCGTTTAACAGGATATTGGTTATCTGGCTTTGCGTATACTCAAGGTTGTCCTTAAAGATGGTCACGGCATCAGAGAATAAGATTTCCTGTCTTAAATTACCGGCAGTTGAAACCCCATTCTGAATGTGTAGCCCAGAGAGCCTGTACTTGCTCTTGTCCGTCTTAAAAGTAAGCCCGGCCAATACATTCCAAAGTACATTGTTTTTCGCAAGGTCCCCGTTCTGCAATTTATCCGGATCCATTTCATTTATGGACTTGTCGGCAAATTTTCTCCAGTTCCCATTTTTATAATCCTCATAATAGATATAATCATTTCGATAAGATCCAGCAAATTGATAACCCAGTTTATTTCCTCCTTTTCCTACATCATACAAGTTTCCTGCCGTTAGTCCCAGATTTGTATTCATAAAACTTGTCTCTCTTTTTGCCGCCATTTCAGGGTTAAACTGAGAGGTCCAGTAGGAGGTTGCAGGATTTTGAGCAGAAGGAGGTGGTATGTTCACATCCGATGGGATTGGATTTGAGCGGAGGCCACCGTCAAACCCCAATAATTCCGAATTACTCTTGGCAGAACCAAGATAATTTTTGTTAAAGTGCATACTCGGATTATACTCCGCACCAACTGAAACACTGTATTCTTCCTTATTGGGAAAATCCTTGGTAATAATATTAACCGTTCCTCCTGTGAAATCCGCAGGATAATCAGCAGTAAATGATTTTACCACCTGAATATTGTCCAAAACGTTCGTAGGAAAAATATCCATTTGAATCGTGTTACGGTCTGGGTCCAGTCCCGGGATATCCACCCCATTTAAAATGGATTTGGTATAACGGTCTCCAAGACCCCTAACATAGACGTATTTACCCCCCTGAACCGATACTCCGGGCACACTTTTCACAGCTTTTGCTGAATTACTCGCCCCGATCTTACTAAAGGTTTGTGCTGAGATTCCGTCTAAAAGGTTAACTGACTTCTTCTGAACATTTAGTAAAGAAGCCTCTGTATTTTCTTTTGTAGTAGCTTTTACGACAACTTCTTCCAGCTCATTGCTCAATGGCCCGATGCTGGCATTTAATTCAGTCAGCTCATTTTCTTTGATCACAACTTCCGAGATTTCGGCTGTTTCATAGCCAATAAATGAAAATACCACGGTATATACTCCTGGTTCTAATTTTAAGGAATAAGCTCCCTCAAAATCTGTTGTAGTACCTGTTCCGCTCTCTTTGACAATGACGTTTGCAAAAGGAAGTATATCATTATACTCCTTATCGATTACTTTACCAGACAATTCCCCTGTTTGGGCCAACATCCCTGATGTCCATAGCAATGCTGCTGATAAAATTAAAATAACTCTTTTCATAATTGATTAGTACTGTTCGTTTCTTTTGTTTTGTTTCCATTTTTACAGACCAATTGCCCACCTTGCGTCAAGGTGAGCAAATGACTGCGTGATTCGTTTTTTTATCTTCTTTAGAATGCGCCCTTTCCCTTTGCATAAGTCCAGTTGAAATCTCCAAGATTTGCTCCAACAGTATTGGCTCCCAGCTCGACCTGAGTTGTCCATTCAGCCGCTCTTTCCGTAAAGTCAGGGTTTACAATGATTTTCTCTTCTATAGGTTGGTCATTATCGTCTTTGGCAACTTTCTCAACAAAGATCGAGTTGTCAAATCCGACGATTTCCCAATTTGAAAAGGTCAATATCCCATCCAGGTAGTTCTGTGACACACCATTATTATCCAACTCCACATCCGCAGCCTCTTTAAATCCATAAGCATAGATATTATTGGAGGCTCCCATGGCAAAGCTTCTGTAATCCGCGTATTCTCCTCCTGGTGTATCTGGATTTCCAATGAGGGTAATATTGTTCAGAGTGAATTCTCCGGGAGAAGAACCTTCGGGACCATCAATTTCCATCCCGTGGTCGGAAGTGTTGCCTAAAATCACCACAGAGTTGCTAATTGTTCCTTGATATCCCTGGTCGATGTCCAATCCGTCATCTCCCTGTGCCCATACCAAGATATTTTCTGTGTTTACGGTTCCGCCGAAGTATTCTACCCCGTCATCCACATTGGCAACAACTTCTACGTTGTTGATTACGGTACCTGTTCCAACTCCACCTAAGGTAAGACCATTGATTTCGTTTCCTTCTCCAATTAAGGCTCCACCATGACGGATCGATACGTATTGGAATATACCTGAGTTATCTTCTGGATCCTCTCCACCGTACAAACCATATGTATCTCCCGCAGGAATACCTTCGATCTGAACCTCTTTAACATCACCTTTAAATGACCCCGGGGCGTATCCAAGGATCAATACTCCACCCCAAAGACCCTGATCAGCTTCACTTAAGTTGGTACCAGCCTTTTGGCCTATAGATATATTATCTTGTACCGAAGTAAAGACAATTGGGTTATCAGCGGTTCCCATAGCCATAATTGTACCTCCTCTGGCTACGATCAAAGCCGAGGCCAAAGATCCTATTCCTTGCTGTCCCTTGATTATGGTTCCCGGTTCAATTTCCAGGGTCACCCCTTCATCTACTACAACTTTTCCTGATAATTGATATATATTGTTTGAAGTCCATTTTTCGTTTGCGGTCAACATTCCGGACTTTACAATCAAGCCTTGACAAGGAGCACAATCAGGTCCTCCACAGTCAACCCCCGTTTCTCCTCCGTTTTGAATACCATCGTCACATGTTGGACATGGAGCGCAATCAGGTCCTCCACAGTCAATCCCTGTCTCTGTTCCGTCTTGAATACCGTTAAAGCAAGTAGATGTATCTCTGGCTTCGTCACTGCAGCTTGCCAGAAATCCAAAAGCTGCGAATAAGGTAGGTAGAATTAATTTTTTCATTTTTTAGTTTTTGTTAGAATAATTGACTTAAAATTTTCAATGCAAAATTGACTTTCTTATGTTATAGAAATGTTAAGTGCTGTTTAAAACTCAATCAATAAAACAAATACTCAAGGTTACTATATTAAGTTATTGTTAACTACCTGGAAACGGGCCAATTTTGCCTATTTTTGCACCAATTAATCTCTAAAGAATACTTTTATGGATAATGGATCGATAAAGATTTTACTCGTTGATGATGAACCCGATATATTAGAAATTGTTGGCTTTCATCTTCAAAAGGAGGGCTATCAGGTTTTTAAATCCAGCAATGGAAGTGAAGCCGTTGTCAATGCTAAAGTAATTCGACCCCATTTGATCCTGTTGGACATCATGATGCCTGAAATGGATGGCATGGAGGCATGTGAAAAGATCAGGAACATTGAGGGACTTGAAAATGTAATCATCGCATTTTTTACAGCGCGTGGAGAAGACTATTCTCAGGTTGCTGGATTCGAAGCAGGGGCAGATGATTATATTACAAAACCCGTTAAGCCAAAAGTTCTGGTAAGTAAGGTCAGAGGGTTGCTCAGACGCTTAAGTTCTAAGGAATTAAAACAAGAGAACATCCTTCAATTTGAGGGTATTACCATCAATAAGGACCAGTACTTTGTAGAAATAGACGGAAAGGAAATTACTCTTCCCCGAAAAGAATTTGAATTACTTTGTTTACTGGCCAGCGTTCCTAATAAAGTATTTAACAGAGAGATTATTCTAAAAACCGTTTGGGGTCAGGATGTGATCGTAGGAGGCAGAACAATAGATGTTCATATAAGAAAACTTCGTGAAAAAATTGGTGATGACTTCATTCGAACCATAAAAGGAGTTGGTTATAAATTTGTAGTTTAAGCACTAGTTCCCGTATATTTGGGAATGAAATTATCGCTTCTGCAAAAGCAGGCCTTAAAGACAGGGCTGATCGCCATTTTTACCCTTCTTCTTGTTGGAACCCTTTTTTTGTTTTTTATCGATCCCGGTACATTTCAGATCCTCCTGGCTGTTATTATCTACTTCATTTTGATATGTCTGCTCTTTTTATCTCAGATGAAGAAATTTATTTATAAGCAATTGCAACGAGTCTATGAATCCAACCTTTTTGACAATGAGCCTGTTCTTAAAAACCAAAGCAGCGAATTGGATTTTGAACTCTTTATCCAGAGGATTAAAAAATTTGCAC
This sequence comes from Flavobacteriaceae bacterium, assembly GCA_020347545.1. Taxonomy (GTDB): domain Bacteria; phylum Bacteroidota; class Bacteroidia; order Flavobacteriales; family Flavobacteriaceae; genus Lutimonas. The sequence continues at coordinate 2,592,132 of CP070731.1, forward strand.
AAACCAAACATCAGGAGATCGAGCAGTTACATGACCGGGATGACTTTAGAAAGGATTTTTTAGGAGATGTTTCTCATGAACTGAAGACTCCCCTATTTACGGCACAAGGTTATTTACTGACAGTTCTGGATGATTCAATAGATGATCCTGAGTTAAGGAGGAAATACCTCGAAAGGACGAATAAAAGTATCGAACGACTGACTTATATTGTTAAGGACCTCGACATGATCGCTCGTTTGGAATCGGGGATGAAACTGGAACAGGATGATTTTAACATCGTAAAAACCCTTTCAGATGTTTTTGAATTATTTGAATTAAAAGCCAGTAAAAAAAATATCCGAATAGCGTTTAAGGAGCCCTACGAATTTCCCATTATGGTTCGGGCTGACAAAGAAAAAATAGAGCAGGTAGTCATCAATTTGATATCGAATTCCATTAAATACGGCAAATTGGGAGGAAGTACCCTGGTGAGTATTGAACCCCATTCGGTTCATCAGATGATCATTAACTTTGAAGATGATGGTGTAGGTATCCAAAAAGAAAATCAATCAAGATTATTCGAAAGGTTTTATCGTGTAGATAAAAGCCGCTCAAGAGATCAGGGAGGGTCAGGGTTGGGTCTTGCCATTGTTAAACATATTGTAGAGGCCCATGACCAGGAGGTCTTTGTTCAGAGCGAACCCGGAAAGGGTTCCATCTTTTCTTTTACTTTAAACAAAGCTGTTTAACTCAATATTTTTTTAAGAGTTCAATCTAAAACACAATAATCGTTGGTTTTCCAATGTTAAGTTATTGTAAACTTATTGTTTATTTTGTGTTAATTTTGTAGTTTTACCCTATTAAATAAAACCTTGAAGATTATGAAAAAGATTCTAGCAAGCCTCGTTATATGCGTCTTGATGACAATGACTGCCACGGCACAAAATATAGAACCAACCTTTGAAAAACAGGGTGACTTGGTAAAAGCCACCTATTATCACGATAATGGTATGGTGAAAGAAGTTGGTTTTTTTAAAGATGACAAACTCCACGACAAATGGATCCATTACAACGAAAAGGGAAAGATCAAAATCGTTGCTCTTTATAAAAACGGAATGAAAGAAGGCAAATGGTATATGGTAGGCGAAGAATCCGTGAAAGAAATTACTTACAAATCGAATAAGGTTGTGGCTGTAAAAGAGGTTGACCCTGCTGAGCTGTCCTTTATTTAGATTTAACAGATTTTCTAAAAACATCAAACAGGGACTTATCAAAGTCAGGGTTTGATGTTTTTTTGTGCCTGAATCCCTCGAATGCTTTTAAGTTTTTTATCTTATCCAATGTGAATTCCGATTGCCTGGAAAAATCTGCAACACCTTTTCCCCTGAGATATTCCGCAAGATATTCTTGTTCATACTGACCCGGTGTGGGTATGAAGAAAGCCTTGCTTTCCATCTTGTAATAATCCATGATGCTTGTATATCCCGATCTTGAAATTATAAGATGGCTTTTCGAAACAGTGCGCTCGAGCTCAGATCGAAGCATAAAATTCACAAGTGTAAGGTTTTTATCCCTGGAAAAAACCTGATTTTTTTCGATGAGACCCTTAACAATAAGGCACTTTCCGTTATACCCTGACAGTTCTTCTTTAACTTTGGACTCCAATATGCTTCTCTGAGGTTCGGGGCCACTTAGAACAACCAGAATGTCGATTCTTTTTTCTTCATCACGCTTTTTGAAACCACTCAAAGGGCCTATAAATCGAATCTTCGTATTTTTCTCCATTGGATGCGATAATCGTCCCGCTAATCCATTATTTTCAAAATCCGGAACCCAGCACTCATCAAACCTTGAAAAGATGTTCTCGTGGAGTTTAGAAGTAAGCCTGCTCGTAGATCCGCTAAGGACTCTTAGCTGATGTGTGATATAAATACTTGGAATGCTCTCCAGGCGTATTCCAAAGCGGTTGTCAGAAATAATCCCGCTCAGCTCTTCAATTCTATGTATCTCCTCAACACATTTCCTTTCTTTTAATACCGTCTTAAATAAAAACGGCGCCTGTTGAAGTAATTTATATTTTAACAGGCTCCCTTTTGAAGTATACTCAACGCTCGTCGAGGGAAGCTCGTAACTTTTCAGATCGGGAAAAATTTGTCGCAAATAAGAAAGGGAATCCCCGTCTCCGGCTAAAACAGGTATAAAACCTTCATTTTTTAATGCAATTATAATCGGAATGCAACGAACAGCATGTCCGAGTCCCCAGTTTAAAGGGGCAACAAGAATTTTGTTATTTTTAATAGGTTGATTCAACACTATATTTTGATCCAAGATACAAGCTTAGGGATCAATATCAAAACCCAAACCCTAAAGGTCGAATCCTATATCCTTTCTGTAATTCATTTTATCAAAATGAATTTTACCAATATTGTCATAAGACTGCTTCAGTGCTGATCTAAAATCAGTCCCATAAGAGGTGACGGCTAAAACGCGCCCTCCGCTTGTAACCACTTTATTATCAGAGATTTTTGTTCCCGCATGAAAAACTATGGAATTGTCAATCTCTTCAAGCCCATTTATTTCCTTCCCTTTCTCATAAGATTCCGGATAACCTCCGGATACCAGCATTACCGTGGTTGCGGATCTACCGTCAATATCCAGATCAAATTCATTCAATCTTTTCTCAGTTGTGGCTTTGAACAGT
>CP070731.1:2594911-2606817 GCA_020347545.1 Flavobacteriaceae bacterium
CGGCAAATATACTATATTCTCTTCTTTCGAATACTAAGAATCTCATATTATTGATTTAAAGCAACATACATTTTCATTAGTAAGGAAATATTAGGATAGGTATCGTTTAAAACGGAATCAAAATTAGCCTCTCGAACCCATTTTAATGCAGTGATCCCTTCCTCAATTTGGGGCACAAGATCAGTTTGATCTGAAAACATTTCGTACCAAAAAGAAACCTTCAGAATTTCCTCATCTTTTTCCGTATACAAATGATAGGTCGTAGAGATGAATTCTCCTAATTCCAATTTGGTGAAACCACATTCTTCCTCTACCTCTCTTAAAGCTGCTTCCGATCTTGTTTCACCGGATTCAATTTTGCCTTTAGGCAGGTCCCATTTATCATTGCGATAAATAAATAAAACCTCTTGTTCCCGATTCTTGACAATCCCTCCCGCAGCCTCTATAATTTTGAACTTTTCTTTAAAATCCTGCCACATGAAATTCAGGTCAGAATGATAGAATATTATCTTGTTTAAACCCTCTGAAAGTAAGTTAAATAAGGTCTTTTTAGTGCTTAGCTCATCCCAGTTAAAATGAAACCCTTCATCAGATGTATTTACTTCATCAGTTAAAATAATTAAAGTTTCATTCTTAAAAATTGTATACATTTGCACTATGATTTTTGACAAAAATACAGCAAAAAAGACAGCTGAATTGCTTTTAAAGATAAAAGCGATAAAATTGCAACCGGAAGAGCCATTTACCTGGGCTTCAGGATGGAATTCTCCTATTTACTGTGACAACCGAATTACCTTGTCTTACGTAATGATCCGAAATTACATTCGTGAGAATCTGGCAAAAATAATCCTTGAAAAACACGGGCAACCTGATGTTATTGCAGGGGTGGCAACCGGAGCCATTGCAATAGGTGTTCTGGTGGCACAAGAATTGGGAATACCTTTTATCTATGTTCGGCCCGAACCAAAAAAACACGGGAGGAAAAACCAGATTGAAGGATTTTTGGACAGCGGTCAAAATGTAGTTGTCGTCGAAGATCTCATATCTACCGGAAATAGTAGTTTAAATGCGGTCAAAGCCTTGAAAGAAGCAGGTGCGAGAGTTATTGGAATGGTAGCCATATTTAATTATGGCTTTCCAGTTGCAGAGAAAAATTTTAAAGATTCTCATCTTGACCTCACCACTCTGAGCGATTATGAACATTTAATCGAACAAGCTCTTGACACCAATTTTATCAGTTCAAAACAAGTCACAACTTTAAAAGCCTGGAGAGAAGATCCGGGAGAATGGAACCCAAGTTAGTATGAATTTAGAAAGCCCGAAAGTAAACGTAAAAAAAAGCAGTCAGGAAATTTTTGATTTTTTATCAAAGGTTGAAAACTTTGAAACCATAATGCCTGCCAATATAGATAAATTTGAAGCTGGGGAATCTTCCTTTTTATTCGCCCTGAAAGGAATGCCTGAAATTGAGTTGCAGATGAAAGAAACCGAAGCTCCAAAAAAAATCGTACTCGGTTCAGCCAATGAAAAGTTCCCATTTAATTTGACTGCGGATATTGAAGACAATGCAGATGATTCGAGCAATGTCCAGTTGCTTTTTGACGGAGAGTTTAATCCCATGGTTGCGATGATGGTGAAAAAACCCCTTCAAAAATTTATTGATACCCTTATCGGAAATATCGGACAGCAATAAAAGGAGTGGCTAAAGGTAAGTCACCTCTTTAAAATTATAAGTATCCATTGCGCCGTTCTCTCTTTCAATCCGAAGTGTTCCTTGGTGGTTAACACCTCTTATAATTCCTGAGAACTGCTCTCCTTTGAAGTTTTTAAAGGTATGGACCTTGTCTTTTCTGTAGAGATCAGCTTCGTACAAAGATTTCAACTCATCATATCTGTTTTCAAAAATTAGCTCAAACTTATTTTGAATGGAATTCAACAGGTCCTGTAAGAAAATTTCGAGGTCCGTTTCCGAACCTGTCAATTGTTTTAACGAGACGGCATCCGGTAGGTCCTGAGAAAATGATTCCTGATTGACGTTGATTCCTATGCCAATAATACTTTGACTAATCTCGCCTTTGAACAGGGTGTTTTCTATAAGAATACCTCCTAGTTTTCGAGAGACTGACATTATGTCGTTAGGCCATTTGACAGTTAATTTAGGTAATTTATATCTTTTTAAGTAATTCTGGATCCCTGTGGATACTGCACAATTCAGCATAAACTGATCTTCTGCCTTCACATTTTCCAAATTAACTAAAATACTGCATATCAGATTCTTACCTCGTTCTGATTCCCACACAGCTCCTTTTTGACCTCTTCCATTGGTCTGGTATTCCGCTGTCACAACTGTCCATTTACCCAATTTCTTGTTTTTTGACAAATGCTTTAAATAAGAATTTGTTGAATCTGTGGCATCAAGTTTGAATAGATACATGTGTAATATTGCAATTATAGAACATCTAAAGTGACAAAAATGTGATACATTTGCAAGAAATTTTGAAACAATTTAATGGCAAAAAAAATAGTTAGTTCGGATCTTTTGATCACTGAAGTTTTAAAGGGAATTGAAGACGTAAAAGGAGAAAATATTTCAATAATTGATCTAAGAGAAATTGAAAATACTGTTTGTGAATACTTTATTTTGTGTGATGGGACTTCCAACACACATGTTAGTGCCATAGCAGCCTCTATTCAAAAAAATGTTAGCAAGAGTCTTAAAGACAAACCCTGGCACGTTGAAGGGGATAGTAATGCAGAATGGATTTTGATCGATTATGTAAACGTGGTTGTTCACGTGTTTCAAAGGCATGTCAGAGAATTCTACAAATTGGAGGAACTTTGGGGTGACGGCAAAATTACAAACATTGAAAACGCTTATTAAAAGCGTCAACGTTAAACTTATCAAATGAAAAAAGAAGATACAAATAAGGATAATAATTCACCTTTTAAGCAATTTAATTTTAAATTCAATTTTTATTGGATTTACGGAATTATTTTTGCTTTGCTAATTGGATATCAACTGGTTAACAGCTCTGATCTGGCAAGTAACAAACTCACTCAAAACGAATTTAAAGAAATTCTGAATGACAATGACATTGAGAAAATTCTTATCGTAAACGGTGATATTGCTCAGCTTACGATTAAGAGTGAGGCCTTAAACACTAAAGATAAGTACAGTAAGACTAAAAGCCCGAGTATTTTTGGGCAAACAGGTCCCGTTTATATTTACGATTTCGGGGACTTGCAGAATTTTGAAAGAAACCTGGAAGCGGCTCGTACGGAATTTGATCTCGATTTTGACAAAGACAATACAACCCGGACAAGCTTTTTTGATTCGTTCCTGGTTTGGTTACCCTTTATCTTCATCATTGGGCTATGGATCTTCTTTATGAGAAGAATGTCCGGTGGCGGTGGCGGAGGAGCCGGCGGTCAGATCTTCAATATTGGAAAGTCGAAAGCCAAAGTTTTCGACGAGAATGCCAAGGTCAGAACTTCTTTTAAAGATGTTGCAGGACTAGAGGGAGCAAAAGAAGAAGTTCAGGAAATCGTTGATTTTCTTAAAAATCCTGAAAAATACACCTCACTGGGAGGAAAAATACCGAAAGGAGCCCTTTTGGTAGGACCTCCGGGAACAGGTAAGACCTTACTTGCCAAAGCTGTGGCCGGTGAAGCCGGAGTACCTTTCTTTTCACTTTCAGGATCTGATTTTGTTGAAATGTTTGTGGGAGTTGGAGCCTCAAGGGTAAGAGACTTGTTTAAGCAGGCGGCCGCGAAATCACCGTCGATCATCTTTATTGATGAAATAGATGCTATTGGTCGTGCCCGAGGCAAAAACAGTATCACCGGAGGAAACGATGAAAGAGAAAATACCCTAAACCAATTACTTACTGAAATGGACGGTTTTGGCACCGACACAAATGTTATTGTGATCGCTGCAACAAACCGAGCAGATGTTTTGGATAAGGCGCTTATGAGAGCCGGAAGGTTTGACAGACAAATTTATGTTGATCTTCCTGACAAAAACGAAAGAAGGCAAATTTTCGAGGTGCATGTAAAGCCTTTAAAACTTGCCAAGGATGTTGACCTTGACTTTTTATCAAAACAAACACCCGGGTTTTCGGGTGCTGATATCGCAAATGTTTGTAATGAATCGGCATTGGTAGCAGCAAGAAAAAGTAAAAAAAGTGTGCATCATCAGGATTTCCTTGATGCGGTTGACCGAATTGTAGGAGGTCTTGAAAAAAAGAATAAGATCATTACTGATAAAGAAAAGAAAACCATTGCCTATCACGAAGCCGGACACGCTACGGTAAGCTGGATGCTGGAACACGCGGCTCCCCTGGTAAAGGTGACCATAGTGCCAAGAGGAAAGTCTCTGGGAGCGGCCTGGTACCTTCCTGAAGAAAGGCAAATTGTTGAGACGGATCAAATGCTTGATGAAATGTGTGCAACTCTGGGTGGTAGAGCTGCTGAAAAAGTGATGTTTGACAAAATATCCACAGGAGCCTTAAATGACCTGGAAAAAGTGACACGTCAGGCACGGGCAATTGTCAGTATATATGGATTGAACGATAAAATAGGAAATATTACTTATTACGATTCAAGTGGCCAGAATGAATATGGATTTACAAAACCTTACAGTGAACTCACGGCTCAAACTATTGATGAGGAAATTTCTAAAATAATTGAAAAGCAATACATGAGGGCCATAAAAATTCTCGAAGACAATAAGAGCAAACTTATTAAGCTTGCTGAGATCCTTACGGAGAAAGAGGTTATTTTTGAAGGAGACCTCAAAAAGATCTTTGGAGAGAGGCCTTTTTCAAAGCAAATAGAGGAAAATCAAAAAACTTCTGAATCAAAGGATAACGAAAGTTCTGAAGAGGAAATTGCTGAGGAAAATTCAAAATAATCAAAGTGTTTTTGTACATTTGGACAATACTATTTGATTATGAGTTTTTTCAATAAGTTTTTTAAAAATATCGTTAAAACTTCGCAGAAAGAGGAAATCGAAAAGAAAGTCGAGGGTGATGAGGAACTCTCTATCGATGAGCTTTTTGTGAAAAAATTTATCCATAAAGGTGGTAAATTTTTATATTGTTCGGAACCCGATGAAGTTGAACGAAACCTGCGGCAGGTTCTTGAAGAAAATCAGTGGAACAACGTAATTTCCTTCAATGAGGAACTGAGAGAATTGCTTACCAAAATAAAAAGTGCGAAGACCAGCAAAATTATCCCATCATTACCGTTTATAACCTATTGTGAATGTTTAATTGCCAATGACGGAAGCATCATGTTTTCGTCTCGACAATTAAAGGATAAAAAATTAAAAGATCTCCCCAATAATTTTATAGTTTACGCAAGAACGAGTCAAATCGTAAAAGATTCAAGAGACGGAATTTCAGGAATCAGGAACAGGTCCGAAAAGAATTCACCAACAATTATAAGTTCCATCAAAGATTTTATTGTAAATAAAACTGAGACTGATTTTATGAGTTATGGCAATACTAATTCCAAAACTTTATATTTGTTGCTGCTAGAAGACTTATAAATTCATGAACAACTTTACCAAACGTATTGTCTTTGGCCTTCTCTACGTAGGTCTTGTGATTGCTTCAACCACTTCGGGCGCTATTTTTTTCTATAGTTTGTTTTTGGTTTTCATGATGCTCTGTATTTATGAATTTATCCAGATCATAGAGCTAAAAAGTATTTACCCTTATCTTCTGGGGGCTACCTCTTTTTTCACAGCCGTGATTTCAAACAATAATCTTGTCGTTTTTGAAGATGACTCTTCTGAGAAATTGATTTTATCGGTTTTTTTGACGGCCGTATACTTCTCTTTCATTCTAGCCCTGGTTTCTTCAAGAAAAGTTGGAATACAATATCTTGGAAAGAATTTTCTGACCCTGATGTACATTATAATTCCTTTTTCCCTTTTGATCAAGATCCCTTACCTCAATTTTGAAGGGCGCTTTGACACTTCGATCATCATAGGCATCTTCATCCTCATTTGGAGTAATGATGTTTTTGCCTTTCTGATTGGGAAAAACTTTGGAAAGCATAAGCTCATAGAAAGGGTGTCACCCAATAAAACCGTGGAAGGATTTCTGGGAGGGTTTATTTTTACATTTATAGCAGGTTTTTGGGTTGCGAGATATTGCTCTAGCATACAGCCTCTTCAATGGTTCACGATTGCCATTTTAGTAAGTACGTTTGGCGTTTTGGGAGACTTGATAGAATCTATGTTCAAGCGACAGGCCAAAATTAAAGACAGTAGCAACTTGCTACCCGGTCATGGAGGTTTTCTAGATAGGCTGGATAGTGTTATCTTTGCTACACCATTCATTTTTATTTATCTATTTCTAACTACCTAATGTTTCATAAAGAAGGTTTCAAGATTATTTTGGTAAGTGCCCTGATTGTTGTGGGCGGAATTTTATTAGTTGATAATTTCATCGCGAACTACTGGATTCAAAAATCCCTGATGATTCTTTTTCTGGTGTTCTTTATTCTGATCCTACAGTTTTTTAGGGACCCTAAAAGAAATACAGTTCTTGACGACAATTGTATTATAGCTCCTGCCGACGGAAAAGTAGTAGTTATTGAAGAAGTTGTGGAAAACGAATACTTCAGGGAAAAAAGACGACAGATCTCGATATTCATGTCTCCCCTGAATGTCCATGTAACCCGGTATCCTGTTTCCGGAGTAATCAAATACAGTAAATACCACCCGGGAAAATATCTTGTTGCCTGGCATCCTAAATCTTCTGAAGAAAATGAAAGGACAACAATTGTAGTTGAAAACAAAGTTTCCGGAGAAATTCTCTACCGTCAAATAGCAGGAGCCATGGCCCGCAGAATTGTAAACTATGCGAAAGAAAACAAACAGGTTATCCAGGGAGAAGATGCAGGGTTTATCAAGTTTGGTTCCAGAATAGATATTTTTGTACCTTTGGACATGAAGATTGAAGTGAAACTAGACCAAAAAACGAAAGGTGGTGAAACCATCTTGGCCTCTAAATAATGGATGATCTGGATAGAAGATTTAAAAAGGCTTTTGATATTGCTTCGGCAATGACAAAAAAGTTACCTCCAGATATCATGCTCCAATTTTATTCCTACTACAAACATGCAACCACCAAGGATTCCATGGTAATACCCTCTGGAAATGATATGGTTCGCAATGCTTTTAAATTAAATGCCTATTTTCAGATAGCCAATATTTCGGCTGATGATGCGAAGAAAGAATATATTAAACTGGTTGAAAAATATACCGGTGAAAAAGTTGAATAAATAGATTTACTACTAAATTAAAACTAAGAAAATGAAAAAGATCGCACAATTTTCACTTGTCATGTTTATGGCTTTTTCCTTAACTTTCTGTTCAAAGGAAAAAAAAGATTCCAAAGACATTTTAAAAGATGATAAGGCTGAGATTACGGTTGATAAAGAATTATCATCTGTTACCTGGACCGCTTACAAGACAACTGACAAAGTCCCCGTTAATGGAACATTTCAAGAGATCAAGGTTTTAAACGCCAATAAAGGAGCTACAGGAGTTGAAGCCTTGGAAGATTTCGAATTTGAAATCCCGGTATCGAGTATCTATTCAAAAGATACAATTCGAGACGGGAAACTCAAAAGGTTCTTTTTTGCAGTCTTGGAAAACTCCATGCAATTAAAAGGTAAATTTCAAATAGAGGATGAAAGCAACGGAAGTATAGCTTTCACAATGAATGGACTAACAAAAGATCTTCCGTTTACCTACCAAGTTGATAAGGATACCATCAATGTCAGTGCTACGATGAACCTAAACACCTGGCAGGCTCAAAAAGCAGTAAAATCAATAAATGAAGCGTGTTTAGAACTGCACACGGGACCAGATGGGGTTAGCAAAACCTGGGACGTTGTGGGCATAGCTGCTAAAATAGTAACAAGCGCGAATTAACAAATTAAAGATTACAGAGAAGCGAGGCTTTGTTCTACCATATTGATTTTGGCCAAAGCATCGGCCTCCTTCTTTTTCTCCATTTCAATTACCTTTTCCGGCGCATTGTTGACAAATCTTTCATTGGCCAGTTTTTTCTGAACAGATGCAAGAAATCCTTTGTGATAGGCCAGTTCCTGTTCCAATTTGGATTTTTCTTCTTCTACATCGATTTCCTCTGTGAAAGGAATGAAGAATTCATTGGGTCCGACTCTGAAAGTAAGCGCATTCTCAATTTTCTCATCGATCTCACTTACTTCTGAAATATTACACATCTTTCTAATTAAAGCGTAAAATCCGGTTTCAATGGTTTCCTTTTTCAAAATAGACAGATCAAGCATTTCCTTAAAGGAAATATTCTTTTGTTTCCGCAAATTACGCACAGCAGAAATGATCTCTTTTATGACTTCAAAAGATTCTAAAATCGTTTCATCAAATTCACCCTCCGCAGGATAATTTGAAATAATTAAAGCCTCCTCCGGTTTTCTCTCTTTAAAATATTGCCAGATCTCCTCTGTAATAAAAGGCATAAACGGATGGAGAATTTTAATGTTGTTTTCAAAAAAGTTAACAGTGGCATCCAAAGTATCCTGATCCATTGATTGGCCGTATTCCGGTTTAACCATTTCAAGATACCATGAAGAGAAATCATCCCATACCAACTTGTAAATCGCCGTCAGCGCGTCTGACAGCCTGTACTGTTCAAACTGCTCATTCACGAATTTCAAAGTCTTATTGAATTTTGCCTGATACCATTCAATTGCCATTTTAGATGATTCGGACTGAATGGCTTCAGGGTTTGCTTCCCATCCCTTCACCAGTCTGAATCCGTTCCATATTTTATTGGCAAAATTTCTTCCCTGAAGCATCAAACCTTCATCAAAAAGTAAATCATTCCCTGCGGCTGAACTCATTAGTATACCTGCTCTTACCCCGTCAGCTCCGTAAGACTGCATCAACTCAACCGGATCCGGCGAATTTCCAAGAGATTTAGACATTTTTCTTCTCTTTTTGTCGCGTACCAGACCAGTCAGATAAACATGTTCAAAAGGTTTCTCTTCGGCAAACTCATAACCCGCAATGATCATACGAGCCACCCAAAAGAAAAGAATATCCGGCCCTGTAACCAGATCATTGGTAGGGTAATAATATTTAAAATCCTTATTCTCAGGATCATTGATTCCGTCAAAAACACTAATTGGCCATAGCCATGATGAGAACCACGTATCCAGAGAGTCTTCGTCCTGCTTAAGGTCCTCGGCCCTTAGTTTGTTATTTCCTGTTTTCTCTTTCGCCTTGGTCAGAGCCTCTTCCGCACTTTCTGCAATCACATAATCATCGGCTCCTTGGGAATAATAGTAAGCTGGAATTCTATGCCCCCAATACAATTGTCTTGAAATATTCCAGTCTCTGATGTTTTCCATCCAGTGCCTGTAGGTATTCACAAACTTATGGGGAACCAGTTTCACTTCTTCAGTCTTCAAAACGGCTTCGATTGCCGGCTTCACCAGGTCTTCCATTTTAAGGAACCACTGTTCAGAAATCTTTGGCTCAATGACTGCTTTGGTCCTTTCTGAAGTCCCCACTTTATGCATATAATCTTCGGTCTTCACCAAAAAACCTTTTTCTTCAAGTTCTTTTACGATCTCCTTCCGAACCTTAAACCTATCTATTCCTTCATAATGAAGTCCATGCTCGTTCAAGGTTGCATCATCATTGAAGATATCCACAACCTCAAGATTGTGCTTCTCTCCTATTTCCTTGTCATTGGGATCATGCGCCGGAGTGATCTTTAAACTTCCTGTTCCAAACTCCCTGTCTACGTATTCATCCTCAATGATGGGAATCGAACGGTTAACGATAGGAACAACGGCTTTTTTGCCCTTAAGATGATGGAACCTTTCATCCTCAGGATGAACACAAATTGCCGTATCTCCCAGAATGGTTTCCGGCCTTGTTGTAGCGATCTGAACTACTTCTTCACTGCCCTCTATGGCGTAATTGACATAATACAGCTTACCCGGCTTTTCAACGTAAATAACCTCTTCATCACTCAAAGTAGTTTTTGCTTCCGGATCCCAGTTTACCATTCGGTATCCTTTATAAATAAGGCCCTTATTATGCAATTTGATGAATACCTTGTTAACGGCTTTGTTCAAGTCTTCATCCATGGTAAACTTAGTGCGTTCCCAGTCACAGGATGCCCCTAGTTTTTTTAACTGCTCCAGAATAAGCCCCCCGTGCTCCCTTGTCCAGTCCCAGGCATGCTCAATAAATTCTTCACGACTCAAATCAGATTTTTCAATACCCTGAGCTTTCAATTTAGCCACAACCTTGGCTTCCGTGGCTATAGATGCATGATCCGTTCCAGGAACCCAGCAGGCATTATATCCCTGCATTCTTTTTCGACGAATCAAAACATCCTGAATCGTGTTATTTAACATATGCCCCATATGCAATACCCCTGTGACATTCGGAGGAGGAATGACAATGGTATAAGGTTCACGATCATCAGGTTCCGAATGAAAATAATTATTTTCCATCCAGAATTGATACCATTTCTCTTCAACCAATTGCGCATTGTATTTTGCAGGAATATTCATATGTTAAATTTTTGTCAAATAGTGTGCAAAATTACAATTTTAAGCAATAAATAGGGTGATTTAAAGTTAGATTTATTGCAAAAAGTATTAATTTTAGCGCAAATTATTTATCATGAAAAAAATACTGATTTTATTATTTATTGGAGTAATGTCTATTCCTGTGAACGGACAGACTAAAGAAGAAATTAAAAAAGATTACACTGGCCCTGTATTTGAATTTGAGACCAGGGTGATCGACTATGGTGAAATTGCTGCAAATTCTGACGGAAATCGTGTATTCAAATTTAAAAATATCGGAAAATCACCTTTGATTATTTCGAATGTTAAAGGAAGCTGTGGATGTACTGTCCCAACAAAACCAGAAGAACCAATTATGCCTGGAGAAACTGGAGAAATAGGAGTAAAATACGCAACCAATAGAATCGGACCGTTTTCAAAAACCATTACAATAAGCTCAAATGCCTATGAGCCTCAAGTGGTTCTAAAAATAAAAGGAAGAGTGCTTGAACAACAATCAGGAGATCTTCAAAAGAAAAAAGCGATCGTCTCAGAATCCAATTAAATTAAAGGCCCTTTTTTAAAGGGCTTTTTTTATAGAATACTTTTAAGGTAAAACTCATACCTCAGGTGTTCTCCCCTTCTATCAACAAGTAATTTGATTTTCTTATCGTCCTTTGATGAGAATAAATAGATGATTTCTTCCATTTCAATAGAGTAAGCCGGCTTCCCGTTAACCTCTAATATAATATCATTTTCGAGTAGTCCGGCCAGATGTGCAGGAGATCCATGTCGAATATTGGAAATCTTATAACTGGGCTTATAGGTCAATCCATAGGTATAAAAGATATCCGTAATATTCTTTGCCTGCGCTTGATTGGTTTCAACCCGTTTGAACTGCCGATGTTCCTTAACAAGAATTTCACCTCCGTAAACCAGTTCGATGCCGCTTTTATTATAAAGAAAGGGTGCATTAAAGTATCTGCCTATCTTCTTCAAGGTGATTCTGTTATTGGAATAATCCATGATTACCTGAAATCTTTTCAGGACTTCTGCCCCCAGGGTACCGTTACGATCTTTATTGGCATGAACTCTAACTATGGAGGTAGAATCGGGATAGGAAACTGTGGCATTTTCAAACTCAAAACTTCCAATTTTCAATTTTTTAATCCGGCTTCGTTTACCCGTGATATCGCCGCTCAATCCCCTTCCCAGAAAATCTTCAAAATAATTGTCGCCAATCACAATGTCAGGATTGGAATGAGGAAATAGCCACAAGGAGTCACCCCCTCCTGAATCAATAAGTAATTTCACGC